>DS999410.1 GCA_000158155.1 gamma proteobacterium NOR5-3
GAAGTGGCTAGCCGGCTGGCGGTACGATGCGCACATCTATCTGCATCTGCGCGGCGGATGCCTAGCTGACCATTGATCAGTAACGATTAGAATCTGATGGCCACGCGAGGATTCAGCGGCCATAAAGAGAGTCGAAACGCTTCATCAGTGCCCCTCCAGCTAAGTCGTGATGCAGGTCTTTCGTCGCTAGATGAGGCCCCGCGTACCCGCTGCTTGACAGTGTTGTGCGATTAGGGATTTCAGCCCTGGCCGCCAGCGCATAGGCCAACACCTCGGTAGGCGACAGACCAAAAATCCCTTTCACCTGACGCGAGAGGTGCGCTGCATCGGCATAGCCAGCCACATCGGCTGCATGTGCGACCGAATACCCGTCGAATATCGCTATCATGGCAACAATGGCTCGGCGCCATATCAGGTATGTTCTCCAAGGCGTGCCAATGTTGTCGGAGAAAAGATGCAGGAACCGGCTCTTTGACAGGTGCACATGTTCGGCTGCCGCATCGCCGCATACACTGGGCCACTGCGCCGCGACCTCCATTTCATCCATCCAAGTAAGGACCTTGGTCACACGCGGATCCAATGGACACTGATCGCGGCGATCAACCAAGCGCCACATCATATCAAGGCAACTAGAGGACTCACCATCCCATAACTGCCCTGACAGGACGCCGCCTACATACGATTGCCCGACATGCCATTCCGAATACCGCAAGCGACAGGCCGATCATCGTCGCGCTCCAGCGAAAGCGGTCCTCGCCGAAAATGACCCAGAGCGCTGCCGGCACCTGTCCTACGAGTTGCATGATAAAGAAGACAGTCATAAGTGCGGCGACGATAGTCATGCCCCGCGCCCACCGGAAGGAGCTGACTGGGTTGAAGGCTCTCAAGGGCATCGGTCGACGCTCTCCCTTATGCGACTCTGGTTGCCTGATGGCGTTGTTGTGGTGGGTGCGGACATTACGCCCGGTAGCCACGGTAGCGCCATTTACGCTGACTCCACCTCATTGGGCGGCGCTGAGGCCATGTTTCAATTTATGTGCGACATCAACCGGGAGTTTGTGGAATCCCAGACTGACACTTATCGGGACATTTTTGCGCAACTGCTGGCCAGTGATGCCGAGCGGATGCTGTTTCACTGCTCGGCAGGAAAGGATCGCACGGGTTTTGCCGTTGCTGTTTTACAGATGGCTCTGGGCGTGGCACCACAGGACATCGACGCGGATTATCTGCTTTCGCGCAACTACTATCTGCCTGCGGAGCAATTGCCCCGGGTGCGAAAAAAATATCCGGTAGACCACCTTAGCGATGCGCAATTACTGCCCATGATGCAAGCCGAGCGTGACTACTTGCACAGCGCTATAGAGGCTATGGATCGACTGTACGGTGATCGCAATAGCTATTTGAGGGACGGGCTGGGTCTGGGAGAGCAGGAGCGGCGCGAGCTGCGCCGCCGCTTTATGCTCCGGGAGTGATGCGCCTTTAAAAG
>DS999409.1:0-171100 GCA_000158155.1 gamma proteobacterium NOR5-3
GAAAGCAGCGGTAGGCCCAGCATCGACGAAAACGGCGTTCCGCTTTTTGAGGACAGGGACATACCGAAAGAAGACGACTTGCCTTCCAGGCGGTCGCTTTTTACCGGTAGGCCAAGCATGGATGAGAGTGGTGTGTCGCTGCCGCTCTTGATCTTCCAGCCCACCAGGCCAGAAAAGGTAAAGTCCGACGCCAGAGGCTTAAACCACTGCGAAAAATGGCTCAGGCCGTCTTGCTTGGTGTCAAAACCAAAAGCCTCGGACATCGTCCCGTTGACCAGCACGGGCAGGCCCAGCATGTTAGACAGGGGTGTTGCCTGCTCGCTCAGCGGTACAAAAGGCTCCGGCGGTGGCACATGGGAGTCCGGAAGGGGGTTGTACGCGTCCAGGGTTACTTCGACCATGCGCGAAGCAATAAACGGGGGTGTTACAGCAACCAGTGCCCGACCTTCGGTGAGGCGCTGCATGTAAAAGTCAGCGTGTTTGCCCAGCATGCTACCCATGCGTACGGCTTTGTTGACCATGTCTATGGGGTTAACAGTCTCAGTGACTTCACCCTCATGCTGAGCGGGAGCCTTTGGACCCTCCATCAGCGCAATATCGTCGCTGCTATAACCCAGTTCTACCAGAGCACTTGCCGCGGCCTTTGCTCGCCCTTCATCATCATATAAACGCGCTATTACCAACATCACCTGACTCCTTATTAGAGGCTTTTTTTGCCTTACTCACAAAGCATACGCCAGCTTTTAAAAATTGGACCGAAGTTAGACAAAATTAATTTTTAGCTCAAAAGGCAGTCTAGTCCGCCAGACTCGGGAGTAAAGACACCGCGTTGTCTCGAAGAATCGTCCTGCGGATTGCCTGTCGTTGCGGGCTGTCGGTGCAGATCAGGACTTTAGCCAGTGTCGCTCCCAGGTGGTACCAGGGCCAGTCGGTGCCAAACAGCAGTCGTTCGCCGCCGGTCCGGCGGATGATTGTCTCCAGGCTGCGCACGCCCTGACCATGAATGCCCAGCCAGGCGTTTTGATGTGCAAGCGCCAGTTCCAGCATGCCTGCGCTGTCCCGGGCGCCCGCGTGGCCTAAAATGATCTGTAGCCTGGGAAAGTCCCGCAGAACCTTTGCGTAGTGCCGCGGTACCGCGTAACGCTGACTTGACTCTGGCTCGATGCCCGCACGACCTCCGTGGAAGAAGATCACCATGCCTAGTCGCTGGGCCTCCTCATACAGGGGCATCATGCTTGGATCGTCCGGGTAAAAGCGCTGGACGGTTGGGTGAAGTTTGACCACGCGGGCGCCGGTGGCGGCATAGTGCTTGAGCTGCTCCACGCGATCAGGGTCCTGTGGATGCACGGAGCAGCCGCTTGTTATGCGTTCGCTCGCGTTCGCCGTGGCAATTGCGGTGCGCCATTGCTCGGTAAGGTCGTCGCCAAAGGGTAGCCCCAGCTTAATGGGGAGCACCAGGGAGTGCTGCACCCGCATAGCGTCCATTTCGGCGATGAGATTAGGAATAGTATGACTGCGAACCACATCGTTGCCCCACAGCCCTTGTGTCATGAGGACTCGTTCGTTCTTACCAAGCGCCTCTTCTGAGAAGTTCCCGTTAATGTAGATATCCAGGTCCAGCTTGCCCGGCGGGGTGGTTCCATCGCAGTCCAGCAGGTGGCGAACCCGGGGTGTTGAGGCCTGCAGGTCCAACGGGGGCTTAAAGAGAATGGACATGCCCAGATGGGCGTGTACGTCGACAATGCCGGGAAGGCTGTCATCGATACAGATCAAGTCTCCCGCCGGATTGAGATCGAACCACGGTAGCGAAGCTAGCCCGCGGTAACCCGCATAGCGTTGCTCGCCGTAGGGACCTTTTCCTTTATTCGCGGCCTCGTCTCGTTGCTGCCTGGCCAGTTGGTCGATATCGGCCTGGGTATAGCGTGCGGGATCGGGTGCGTCATCGCACCCGGGCGTGCTGGCAGCAGCGATACCCCCGGCCGCAATGCCCAGAAGCTGGCGCCGGGACAAGCCCGGGGTTTCACTCAAGAGGCCGTGACACCGGTGAGCAACTCTGACAGCGCCCAGAGCTTGCGGGCTTCTTCGGCATCCACCGCATGCGCATCGACGCCTTTAAAGCGCGCCGTGTCGCTGCCAGGCAATGTGCTGTCGGCAATATCGCAGTCTTCGCAATAAACGCCGCCGAGGCCTTCCAAGTTTGGAGCCGTGGCAGCCCACACCGTGGTGGCGGCCCCTTGCTCAGGACTCTTGAAGATAGCGTTAACCGTGCCCGCTTCATCTATCCAGCCCATGGCAATCATTTCTTCTTTGGGCAAATGACGCTGCAGCGGCGTCATGATGCCGCCAGGATGCACTGCAAAAGCCCGGACGTTGTCGGCCAGGCCCCGCGCGTCCAGTTCCACGGCAAACAGGCTGTTTGCTGTTTTGGCCTGACCGTAGGCAATCCATTTGTTGTACTCGTCCCGGGTAAACATTACGTCGTCCCAGCGAATGGGCGACAGTTTGTGACCGGTAGAAGAGAGCGATACGACGCGAGCTCCGCCGTTTGCGGCAAGAGCTGGGTATAAAAGAAGGGTCATCGCAAAATGCCCTAGATGATTGGTGGCGAACTGCGCCTCCCAGTCCTGAGCCAGACGCGTCTCGGGGCAGGCCATAATTGCAGCGTTGTTGATCAGGATATCAATGCTCCTGCCGCTGTCGATGAAACGTTGGGCAAAGGCGTTTACCGATGCCAGGTCGCCGAGATCCAGCGCGTCGACCTCGATGCTGCCGGATAAATCCGCCAGTGCTGCCAACTCAGCGCGGGCATGTTCCGGACGCCTTGCTGGCACCAGTACCGACGCCCCCGCTGAGGCAAGTGCTCGGGCGGTCTCCAATCCGAGGCCGGAATAGCCACCGGTGACGATCGCCAGCTTGCCCTTTAGGTCGATGCCGGCGATGACCTCACCGGCGGTGCTATTTTTATCAAGGCCGGAGTTGATCGATGCTTGTGGGGTGCTCATGGTGATTCTCCTCGGGGGCGAGACGTATTTTTATAGGAATAGCGTAGCAAAGAGCAGGCGGTGGCTGCGGTGCCGGGGTTGTATCTTTGGGTTTACATCCCTGAAAGCTAGCTCAACGCCGCGATGAGTCCTGATACCGCGGCTGTGTCGAGGTATTCACGCAGGTCCACAACCTGGCCATGCTCAACATCTGCAACCACGCACACCGCCAGATCCAGGTTGCTGCCATCGGGAAGCGTGCCGCGGACGCGGTGCTCTTCGACGAACCCCGTGGCTGTTGCCGATCGCTTGGCTTCTTCGTAGCGAAAATCCTTCACTACACCAAGAATTGTTTTGGAAAGCCCCAGCAGACCATCAAGGCCCATGGGTGGATTGTTGTTCTGCCATGCCTGAAGCTGTGGCGAGCACAGCGAGCGTGCGCGTTCCTCGTCTCCGGTCTCGAACGCTTCAAAGAGTGCTTTGCAGATTTCTGTATTGTCCATGGTCACCTCGGTTGACATGATGATCCCGGGCACCGGCGCGATGCTATGCGTACCGGAGACCGGCAATGAACAGTGTAACCCCTATAACCAACAGAGAACCTCGTCGCTTCCAGAGGTTGTTAGCCGGCAACAGTCGCCCCATGGCAAAACCCACGGCTCCCAGCATGGACAGAAAGGCAAGCTGTGCGGCCTCCACGCCGAGATTAAAGCCCAGAAGGCCAATCAATAGAAAATCCGCCGGCAAACCGATGTCCCTCAACGCCGACGCAAAGCCCAGACCATGAACCAGTCCAAAGAGCAGTACGAGCAGATAGCTACTGTGCGACTGCGTTTGCCTCAAGAGATTCGCTGCGGCTATCCACACAATGCTCAGCAGAATCAGCGGTTCCACGATGTTTGCGGGCGCGCTAAACCATCCCAGGGCCGTCATGCCCAGGCTCAGCGAGTGGGCGAGGGTAAACAGTGTGATGATGCCCACGAGTCCGGCAAGTGATGCCGAACCAAAAAACAGGGCGGCCACAAACAGCAGGTGGTCTATTCCATCGGGAAAGATATGCCGAAAGCCCGCAAGGGACAGATCTGCAAAAACGGCTCTAGCCTCTGCGGCATCATTTGCCGTACCTGAGGTGGTAGCTTCCCGGGGCTCGTCTGCGGCGGCGGCCATAGCGCTATCAAGCGTAAAGGCGGGAGAGCGTTGACCCGTGACCAGCCAGCGAGTCTGCTTGCGCCCGCTTGTTTCTTCCATGAGCGTATTGGCGATGGGTTCCTCAAAGCGAAAGCTGTCCAGATAGGTGATCTGCAGTGTGCTGGGCGTTGTCTTTAATGGAATATTTCCGCTGAGCGTCAGCTCTGTGCGCGGCCAGCTCAGAGGGTCGAGATACTCTTCTTTGGGTAGCTTCGGGAATCGCAGCTCACTCAGTGTTAGCGCAACGCGCTCGCCATCGACTGTAAGCGCTATAGCGCCAGGGAGTGGTGCCAGGGCTTTTTGCAAGTCGGGCGAGCTCATGGGCTCGCTGTACTGGCTCCACTCCCAATAGGCCTCACGACTCCCCGCGGTCGCCAGCAGGTCAACGGCGAGCTCTACGGTGACAGCCCCATCATCGGCAAGGCTCACCGATGACTTGGACATATTCAGCAGATGGGCATTCGCGCCGACCGCTATCAGCAGCAGCGTGACGAGTAGTCCGGTGCGCATCACCAGGCGACGGGGTGTGTCTCACCGGTGGTAATGTTGACCAGACCGCCGGGGTTACCTTCATAGGGCGCCACAAGCTGCCACTTCCAGGGCGAGGCGGTCAAAAATGCAAAACGCATACGCTCGGGTAGGCCAGGGTTGCCGATCCAGTCCATTTGATCGGCCGCATTAAACAGCGCCTCTACTTCTGCGCCGACTTCGGTTACCGAGCGTTGGGACACCAGGCCAGCAACTTCGAGTCGGACCTTGGCGACCACAACGCCACCATGCACCAGCGCCCAGCCGCCCTGCATCTCGGCCACGGTATTAGCAGCCAGTGCCATAGCCGCATCGTCATTACCCAGTGTCCAGATGTTATGCAGATCATGCGATTGCGAACTCGCCAGCGCTGAACCCGGTGACAGGGGCCCCACGTTGCGCCAGAACATGGTGGAGAGCGCTGCATTGCCGTGGTAACGATCGATCATGGCGACTTTGCTGATACCTCGCGCGGGATCTGCCCGCAGCTCGCCCTCGGTGACTGCCAGCGTGTCCGTGGGCAGCTCGGGCTTAAAGTAAAAAGGCTCGAGCACCGCGATATTCATACTCTCGCGATCTCCATCAGCAGGCATGGCAAAGTCACTCGCCGTGAGCTTGCGCCCCACGTTCATGGTGTTGGTGGCCCAGGCGGGATACTCGATCTTTGGCACATCCAACAGGTACTTGCCGTTCTGCGCTGCCAGTCGTCCGCTGGCATACACAGACTCCACAGCAACGGTGTCAGGGTCTGTGAGCAGCACAATATCGGCGAAACGACCGGGAGCGATGCTGCCTACCAGATGATCAATACGAAAGTGCCGCGCGGTGTTATAGCTGCCTAACTGATAGGCGATGGTGGTGGGCACGCCCGTTTTTATAGCGCTACGAATGTTGTAGTCCATGGAGCCCAGCTGCGTGGTGGTGTGCACGTCCCGATCGTCTGTCGTGACCGAGATATTGCTCCAGTCGCTTAGGCCTTCCTTTACAAGAAGCGAGAAGAGGTCTCGCATAGCGCGGACCTTCACTTCCAAAAACACACCGCGGCGGAGTTTTTCCAGGCCTTCTTCGGGCAGACGCACCTCGTGATCCGAGGACAATCCTGCCGCAGCAAAGGCATTTATCTCGGCGGCGGTCACAAGCCCCGCACCGTGGCCTTCGATCACGCCGCGATTTTGCCGCGTGGCCTGCATCATGCCCCAGATACGTTTGTGGCCCGGCGCGTCCAGTTCGCTCACCGCGGTCCAGTCCATGACTTCGCCCAGACCCACAACCCGCAGATCGCGTTTCATAAAGGCCGCCATTTCGTCATGGCCGTAGTAGCCGCCGCCGGATTCATACACAGTCGGCGGCGTTGCTGAGCCCACGGCAGGGAAGATCTTGAGCGGGCTGCCCGCATCCTCGGCATAAAGCCAGAAGTCGACGTTGTTTTTACCCACCACGTTGGAGATCTCATGGGATCCCTCCACGGTCCAGGTACTGCCAAAGGGCACGACCAGCTCCGCCTCATACTCCGGTGTGAGGTAACTGCTCTCGATATGTTTGTGGGATTCGCCAAAACCCGGTACCGCCCACAGGCCGCTTCCATCGCGCGTAGCCAATGCCTTGCCCGTGAAGCTGCCGCTGTTACCCACCCAGGCGATGCGGTCGCCGGAAATTGCGATGTCCTGGGCGGACTCCCAGTTGCCGGTGAATACATTTAAGAGCGTGACGTTGCGGATTAGCAAGTCCGCAGGGACGCGACCCAGAGAAACCTGCAGTAGATGGCGGCGGGTTTCGACTTCGGCGGAGAGCTTTGTGGGCTCTTCACGGAATCCCGGTAGGGATTGCGCCATAACCTGACCGCAAAGCACTAACAGGGTGACGAACAGAATTCGCATGGGGCTCTCCGTAATGGGGGATTCAATATGGCCAATGATAGCCCAGCTGTTTTGGCGTGGGTGTCGAGCCCCGTGTTTGCCTTCCTAAACACTCGCTAGTCTCGATTCAGCGGATACGCTATTGTTTGTGCTAATCAGACAACAGGCACCTATTCGTGAGTTTTCTCGGCGAGCTAAAACGGCGCAACGTGTTTCGTGTCGCTGGCGTATACACGGTTGTTGGCTGGCTGCTGGTGCAGGTGGCGGCTACCGTAGAAGAGGCTATCGCGCTGCCCGCTTGGTTCGACGCGGTGGTGCTGTCTTTTCTGGTGATTGTATTCCCCATCGCGTTGATCTTTGCCTGGGCCTTTGAGCTTACGCCTGATGGCATCAAGCGCACCTCGTCGGTAGACGAGGACGAGAGCATTACAGCGCAAACTGGCTCCAAGCTGGATGTGGTGCTGATCATTTCCTTTTTGTTGTTCGCCGGGGCCATGGTGTTGCCGCGGTTTTTGGGGGAGGGTGCGCCGACAGCCGATACGCTGGGCTCTCCTGTTGCCGCCCATGATGCAGGTTCAGATGCAATAGCGCAGCCGCCTGCCGGTAACGTCGCATCCATTGCAGTGCTGCCTTTTGCAGACCTCTCTGCGGCCGGTGATCAAGAGTACTTTGCTGACGGAATCTCTGAGGAGCTTCTTAACGTACTCGCCAAGGTAAAAGGCATGCAAGTGGCCGGACGTACCTCGTCATTTGCCTTTAAGGGCCGCAACGAAGACCTGCGGGAGATCGGCCGAGTTTTAAATGTGGCCAATATTCTGGAAGGCTCGGTGCGCACCGAGGGTGACAAGGTCCGCGTTACGGCGCAGCTCATTCAGGTGAGCGATGGTTTCCACCTCTGGTCCGAGACCTATGATCGCGATCTCACCAGTATTTTTGCCGTGCAGGATGATATTGCCCAGCAGATTTTGACGGCCATGAAGACTGAGCTGCAGATCGATGTTCAGGATGCGATCACGCCGGCTACCCGTACCGATATCAACGCTTACGGCCTGTTTCTGGAGGCGCGGGACCTGATTGCCAGTCGGGATGTGGCTAAGATGACCCGCGCTCGAGCACTGCTGGATCAGGCTATTACTATCGATCCGGCCTACGCGCCTGCCTACGCGGCCCGGGCGCAGGTACATTTACTACTAAGCGACAGGCCTTCATCCTACGGTGATATCCCGCATCATGTTTCCCGACCCAAGGCGGTGGCGGATGTAGAAAAAGCCCTCGAGCTTGATCCGGATCTCGCCCATGCCCATGCGGTACAGGGTCTTTTGGATAATGATGAGGGACGCCCGGATGCTGCCAGAGCAAGCCTGCGGCGTGCCCTGGAGCTAAACCCCAACTCATTGGATGCCCGTAACTGGTTGGCTCTGGCTTTGGTGGATACCGGGGAGTTCCGCGCGGCGCTGGAGCAACTCAATGCCTTACTCGCTATTGACCCGCTGTATGGGCCTGCGGTGAATAATGGGATGATCTACTCTGATGAAGTGGGCGATATCGAGGGCGCTAAGGATATTGCTCGCGCCTATATCAGGCGTAGCCGCAACCCCACGACTACCGCGTTTTATACCGCTCGCATAGCGGTATTGGAGGGCCGAATAGCCGACGCAATCGTCGCTCTGGAGAGTGTCCCGGGAGATATTCGTACTGGCAGAGGTGCTCAGTGGCTCAGCTATAGCTATGGTTTTCTGGGAGAGTTTGACAAGGCGGTGAATACGGTTGGTTTGAGCGACAGCTTCAAACTGCAAAGACAAGTTGAAGTGGGAGACCCTGCGGCGGCTATCGAGGCTCTGCAAACAAAGCTGGCTCTGGATCCCGATATTGTCAGTTCGCAACTTTCTTATATTCAGGCGCTGTCTATCGCTGGAGAGGACGAGGCTCTTGTCGCGTTTTATCAAGACGTTTATTCCGGCGATCTTGATACCTTTGAGACCCGTCTCCGTGGAGCCTCAGCCCGTTCGGTAGTGCCGCCTTACCGCGAACTAGCGCTGGCTATGCAGGCGACCGGGCACACCGACGACGTGCAGCGTATCTTGCAGCGTTTAAAGGGGGCCATCGACGCCTTTCGCGCCGGTGGCTCCCGCTCTGGTCTGCGTGATCGTGATGAGGCGCGCTACTGGGCCGTGGCTGGCGACTCCGATAAAAGCGTTGCGCTCCTTGAGCGATTTTACGACAAACGGTTGTCTCTCGGCCCCACCGACTTTCGTGATCGAGCCTTTGACTCGTTGCAGAAACATCCGGGCTTTTTGGCTCTGCGCGAGCGTGCAAGGCAGCGTGTTAACGAAGAACGTGCCCTGATGGACTGGCCGCCGCTTGAGATCGAGGTCTTTGTTAATCCACTGCTACTAAACGGGCAATGAACTCTTAATTCTCCCCATTTCTATCGGTTACTGAGGATCGCCTATGCGTTTTCTATTTTCCCGTTGGTCTGTTCTTATACTTTGCTTTGGTGTTTTGGCTTCGGCCGTACAGGCACAGCCTGAATCTGAACAACGCCTGTTGACCATCGATGACCTCATGGCGATACAGCGCGTGGGTGATCCCCAGTTCAGCCCTGATGGGCGCTGGGTGGCGTACACCGTTACGCAAAAAGATCTGGAGGAGGATAAGTCCCGCACGCAGATCTGGATGGCGCCTACTGACGGTGGTGAGGCAATCCCTATGACCTCGGTAGACAGCTCGGCGAGCCGCCCGCGCTGGAGTCCGGACAACAAGTATCTAAGCTTTACCGCGTCCCGGGGCGAGGATGCCAAGACGCAGGTATGGAGCCTCAATCGTCTGGGCGGTGACGCGATGCAGGTCACCAATGTCAAACAGGGCGTTAGCGACTTTGCCTGGTCCCCCGATGGCAGCCGGCTGTTGCTGACTATCAAGGACGCCCGTCCGGCCGATTTAACCGAGGACGAGGACGACGATAAGCCCCGGCCGCACGTCATTGATCGCATCCAGTTCAAGCAGGATTATCAGGGCTATATCGATCGTCGCCGTAAGCATTTTTACGTTTACACCCCGGGTGACGACGCCCCGGTGCAGATCACCTTTGGTGATTACGATGACGAGGATCCTGTGTGGAGCCCTGATGGTAAATCCGTTGCCTTTGTCAGTGACCGCTCCGAGAATCCCGATCTTTATTACGGCAGCAATATCTGGGTAGTGGCGGTGGACGATGAGAATCATCGCCTGCAGAAGGTGACCGCCGACAGCGGTAAAGAGCGTTCGCCCACCTGGAGTCCCGACGGTCAGTCCATTGCGTACATCAGTTCTACCGGACCCGATGTGGGTGGTTCTGCGCTGACCCCAACCCGTCGACTGGCATTAACCCGCGTTGACGGGGGAGCACGTCAGATACTGACCCCGGATTTAGATCGCAATCTCTCTGATCCGCAATTTACGGACGACGGTCGTCGCATCAGCTTTCGCTTGGAGGATGAGGGGCAGGTGCATCTGGCATCCATCGGCGTTGACGGCCAGAGCTTTCGGCGAGATTTGGAGGGCCCTGTTACCGTTCGCGATGTCGCGCGCAGTGGAGAGAGAATTGTTGTTCTGGCCGAAAGTGCGGACCAACCGTCGAACCTGTACACCCTCAGTGATGGCTATTTGAGTGCGCTAACGTCTGTTAATGCCGAGCTGCTCGCCGGCGTTGCCCGACCCGAGGTCGAAAAGCGTGAGTTCGCCAGTGCCGATGGCACCAAGGTCGAAGCCTTTTTTGTAAAACCTGTGGGTTATGAAGAGGGCAAGCGGTATCCGACGATACTCTGGTTGCACGGTGGACCGGCATCGCAGTTCTCTTACAGCTATCGCGATACCGCGCAGCTGTTTGCGGCTAACGGCTATGCGGTGATTATGCCGAATCCCCGGGGCTCGGTGGGTTACGGCGAGGCCTTTGCCAAAGGCACTGTGGCAGCCTGGGGTGAAAAAGACGTCGAGGACGTGCTTGCTGCGGTAGATCACGGCATCGAGATGGGGCTGGTGGATGGCGACCACCTTGGCGTGGGCGGCTGGTCCTATGGCGGCATTCTTACCAACTATGTGATTACCCAGAGCACACGATTTAAAGCAGCATCCTCCGGCGCGAGTCTCGGTCTTGTCCCCGCCAATTATGGACATGATCACTACCAGCTGATGTATGAACTGGAGTTTGGCCTGCCCTGGGAAAACCGTGAACGCTGGGATGCGCTGTCGCCGTTTTGGAAGGTCGAGAACATTACCACTCCCACCCAGTGGATGGGCGGTGAGGAAGACTGGAACGTGCCCATCATCAACTCCGAGCAAATGTATCTGGCCATGAAGCGTTTGGGCAAAGAAACCCAGCTGGTGGTCTACCCGGATGAGCATCACGGTATCCGCCGGCCGAGCTTTGTTAAAGACCGCTATGAGCGCTGGTTGGGTTGGTTTGATCAGTATCTCAAGGCACCGTGAACACGCACTGGAGAGTTCATGAGATTCATTATTGGTATCGTGGTGCTCGTGTTGGGCCAGAGCGCAGCCTTTGCACAGCCGCTGCTCACCGCAAGTCCCGAGCGCATGCAGTCGCGCATCGAGGCCTTGTCTGCTTTTGGTGCCAACCCCGAAGGGGGCGTTAGTCGCGTAGCGTTTACCGACGCAGACTTAGCCGGCCGGGAATGGCTCAAAGCAGAGCTTCGGGGCATGGGCCTGTCGGTGCGGACAGATACCGCAGGCAACATCATTGGCCGGCGCGAAGGCTCTCAGCCGGGTTTTCCTGCCATTATGTTTGGCTCGCATATCGACTCTGTCCCCGGTGGCGGCAATTACGATGGGCAGGTGGGTGTGGTCGGTGCTTTGGAAGTGATCAGCCTTTTGAACGACGCGGGGATAACTACGCGCCACCCTCTGGAGTTCGTCAGTTTTACAGACGAAGAGGGCGGTTTGGTGGGCAGCCGGGCCATGGTCGGCAAACTGACACAAGCCGGTATGGATGTCGTGTCCAACAGTGGACTGGTGACCCGCGACGGCATTGCCCGAGTCGGTGGCGACCCCGCGCGCATCGCCGAGGCTGCCAGGGACCCGGATAGCCTGCGTGCTTTTTTTGAACTGCACATCGAGCAGGGCGGGATTCTGGAGCAGAAGAACCTTCAGATTGGTGTCGTTGAGGGCATTGTCGGCATTCAGTGGTGGGATATTACGATCAACGGCGTGGCGAATCATGGCGGCACCACGCCCATGCCCCAGCGCGTCGATGCTCTGGTATCGGCCTCTGAATTGGCGCTGGCAATCAACCGCATTGCGCTGGAGCTCGAGGGTCGTCAGGTCGCGACTGTGGGTCGCATAGAGGCTTTTCCCGGCGCGCCCAACGTCGTGCCCGGAAAAGTCGTGATGAGTCTGGAAGTCCGCGATCTGGATGAGAGCAAAATCTGGGAGGTGTTCAGGCTTATCGAGGATGAGGCTCAACGCATAGCGGCTGCCCGCGGCACTCCCATCAGCTTTACGGAGCTTGATACCGCATCCCCGCCAGCCCCCACAGATACAGAGATGCGCGACATTATCGAGGCTGCGGCCAAGCGTCTGGGTTACAGCTACCAGCGCATGCCCTCGGGCGCAGGACACGATGCTCAGGATCTGGCACAGATAACGCCTACCGGTATGATTTTCGTTCCCAGTAAGGATGGCGTTAGTCATTCGCCTTTTGAGTACACGTCCCCCGAAGATATGGCCAGAGGCGCTTCGGTGCTGCTGCAGGCGATTTTGGCGACAGATGGTCAGCGCTAAAATCGACGCAGCAGGCGTAGTGCTCAACGACTCAATGCGCTATCGTCAGCGTATTCGGATTTTTAGGTCAGGAATGTGAGCTTTCTCGGCGAACTTAAGCGTCGTAATGTCTTTCGCGTAGCGGGCGTCTATGTGGTCGTCAGCTGGGTGATCGTGCAGGTGGCCGCCACGCTCGAAGAGGCCATTTCGCTGCCGGCCTGGTTTGATGCCGTGGCGGTGTCGTTTCTGGCGATTGCCTTCCCCATCGTTGTGGTCTTTGCCTGGGCTTTTGAGCTGACACCTGAAGGTATTCAGCGAACTACGGCGGTATCCCCCGAAGACAGTATTACAGCGCAGACCGCGTCAAAACTGGACATGGTGCTTATATTTGCGCTGCTGGTTTTTGCCGGCGCAATCGCACTGCCGCGTTTTCTGCCCCAAGCCGAGGTATCCACAGCACAGCCCACCGCCAGCACCGCGTCGCAAGATGAGGCCATGCTAAAGGAGGCAACACCCCCGGTTAAAGATGCCTCTATTGCTGTACTGCCCTTTGCAGACCTTTCGCCCGATGGCAATCAGGAGTACTTCGCCGACGGTATCTCCGAAGAACTGCTGAACGTATTGGCGCAGGTCGACGGTCTGAAGGTTGCCGGGCGCACCTCGTCGTTTGCCTTTAAGGGGCGCAACGAGGATCTTCGCGAAATTGGTCAGGTGCTCAATGTGGCGCACATCCTGGAAGGATCCGTGCGCAGCCAGGGCGACAAGGTGCGTGTCACGGCGCAGCTGATTCAGGTCAGCGACGGCTTTCACCTCTGGTCGCAAACCTACGACCGGGACTTGAGTGATATTTTTGCCGTACAGGACGATATCGCCCAGCAGATATTGGTCGCCATGACCGATGAGTTAATGTCGGATAAGGCCCCGTCTATTGCTCCTTCGGCACGCACGGATATCAGTGCCTTTAATTTGTTTTTGGAGGCCCGGGATCTGATCTCGAGCCGAGACGAGACAGGTATGCAGCGCGCGTTGGAGTTGCTTGATCAAGCGATAGAGATTGACCCGACCTACGCGCCGGCGTACGCATCCCGCGCCAAGGCCTACACGTTACTCTCGGATCGGCCTGGCTCCTACGGCAGTATTCCTGCCAAAGTGGCGCTTACGCAGGCTCGCGCCGACGTCGACAAGGCTTTAGCGCTGGATTCGAAACTCGCGGATGCCTACGCGGTGCAGGGCCTCATCAATGCCGATATCGGACGGCCGGATTTTGCGGTCTCCAGCCTGCGCCGTGCACTGGAACTCAACCCTAATTCTTTGGATGCGCGTAACTGGTTGGCCTTGGCGTTATCCTTTAATGGTCGCTTGCGGGATGTGGCAGACCAACTCAAGACGCTGGTGGATATCGACCCGCTGTACCGTCCGGGCGTCACAAATACAATCCTTTACAACTATCGCATTGGAGACTTTGAAACCGCGAAGCGGGTGGGGGAACGTTACATACGCGCCAAGCCCGGCGAGGTCGAGAGCATACGGATTCGATCAGGGCTTTTAAACCTGGACAATAAACCCGGTGAAAGCATTCTTTTGCAGGAGACCTTGGCCTTAGACAAGTTCGACGCCCGGACCTCAAGCGAGTTGCGAGACAGTTATTACGATTTGGGTATTGATGCTGAGTACAAGGGCCCGCATAAGCTTCAGCCGCTGTTTGAGCCTTACGGCATGTGGTCTGAAGGCGATATGGCGGGTGCGCTGGATAAGGCTCGCAAGGCCGTGGCGGATTTTCCCGAGTACTACTCGGCACACACGGTGTACATACGCATACTCTCTGAAACGGGGTCCGATGAAGAGCTGGCTGCACACTATGCACAGGCCTTTGACGGGAGCCTTGAGATCTACGCTACCAAGCTGCGCCCCTCTGTGAGTGTTGAGCCTCCGCCCTATGGCGAACTTGCGGTGGCACTGCGGTCAGTGGGTGACAGTTCGGGTTATGACGATGCCATGCAGCGCTGGCGCTTTACTATTGATATGTTTCGCGCCGGCGGCGATGTGTCGTCGGCCCGTGACCGTGATGATGCCGCTTACTGGGCTATTGCCGGCGATGACGAAAAAAGCATCGACTTTTTGGAGTCGGCTTTTAGCAAGCGACACCCTTTACCGGTGTTTGAGTTTGGTCTCAGAGTCTACAAACCTTTGGAGCTGCACCCGCGATTTGCTGCGCTGCGCCGCGCGAATCTTGTGCGCATCAATGAGGAACGCGCGATTCTGGGCTACCCACCCCTGGATGAGAGTTATTACGGGATAGACGGCACACCGTCGGATTGATTCGCAGCACTTCCCTTCGAAAACATAGCCCGCCAAAGCGCAATGCGTTATGGTCTCGGGCATATTTTCGGGAGCCTTTTCGCATGAACTTACCCTTAAGAACCCTGGCCTTTGGTGCATTGCTTGGCAGCGTGTTGCTGGGCTGTGGCGAGGCTTCTGTAGAAGTCGCCACACCAGTGGCCGAGACCGCCGCGTCCGGCCCCAGCTTTAACATCCGTTTTGACCCGGCCCTGGCTCCAGATGCGCAGGACGGCCGCCTGCTGCTCATGCTCTCCAATACGGACCGCGACGAGCCGCGTTTTCTCGTGGACAACTCTCTGGATACCCAGCTGATCTATGGTCGCAACGTAACGGACTGGTCTGCCGGGTCCGACATGCTCATCGATGCGGCACATATTGGATTCCCCATTAACACGCTGGCCGATCTGCCTCCCGGGCGCTACTACGTGCAGGCACTGCTCAATCGCTACAAAGACTTTAATCTCGCAAACGGTAAGACCGTGAGCCTCTCTCCCGATCAGGGCGAAGGCCAGCAGTGGAACCGCAAGCCGGGTAACTTTTACTCCAAACCCGTGGCGCTGGATATCACCGCAAACGGCGAGTACGAAATTGTGTTGGATCAGCAGATTGCGCCCATCGAACCTGCCAAGGACACGCCCTACATTAAACACGTCCGCATGAAGAGCGAGCTCTTATCGGAGTTTTGGGGTGAGGACGTCTACCTGGGCGCTCACGTGCTTTTACCCAAAGGCTTTGACCAACACCCCGAGGCGCGCTATCCGTTGATGGTGTTCCATGGACACTTTCCCAGCGATTTTGGCGCTTTCAGGCCCGAGCCGCCGGACCCTGACCTTGAGCCTGAGTACAGCGAGCGCTTCAGCATCGACGGCTATAACATCATTCAACAGCAGGAGGCGCACAATAACTATCTGCGCTGGATAGCGGATGATTTTCCGCGCTTTCTGGCTATCGAGATTCAGCACCCCACGCCTTACTACGACGACTCCTACGCGGTGAACTCGGCGAGTCAGGGTCCTTACGGTGACGCGATTAACTATGAGCTGATCCCCTTTATCGAGGAGCAGTTTCGCGGCATAGGCGAGGGTTGGGCGCGCTTTACCTACGGCGGTTCTACCGGCGGCTGGGAAGCCATGGCCACACAGATGTTCTACCCCGATGAGTTCAACGGCGCTTTTGTGGCCTGCCCGGACCCCATCGATTTTCGGGCTTACCTCACCATGAACATCTACGAGGATAAAAACGCCTACTACTATCCCAGTGATTTTCAGAAGATCACCCGCCCGGGACATCGGGACTACCTGGGCAACGTGCAGTCCAGTATCAAAGATCAAAATGATCTGGAGCGCGTGTTGGGTGACCGCAATCGCTCGGGCCAGCAGTTTGATATCTGGGAGGCAACGTTTTCCCCCATGGATGAAGACGGCTATCCGGCTGATCTATGGGATCCCGAGACCGGCGAGATCGATCCCGAGATCGCCGCCTATTGGAAAGAGAACTTCGACCTAAGCTACATTCTGCGTCGTGACTGGAAGACGCTTGGCCCCAAGCTTGCGGGCAAGCTGCATATCTACACCGGTGATATGGACAACTACTATCTGAACAACGCCGTGTATCTGGTAGAAGAGTTCCTTGAAAGCACCACAGAGCCTTACTACGCAGGCGAGGTGGATTACGGTGATCGTGCAGAGCATTGCTGGAACGGCGATCAGGAGAATGGCAACCATCTATCCCGTTTGCGTTATAACTGGATGTACGTACCCAAGATTCTCAAGCGCATCGAAGAAAGCGCCCCCGAGGGTGCGGATGTGAGCAGCTGGAGGTATTGAGAGACTGGCTAGCGGCGAAAGGCACTTTGAGCCGGGATATGAGTCAGCAATGTGAAGTGAGGCAAGGCAGGGTGCAAACTGGCGATGCTGCGCCGACGTTTTTGGTGCATCGAGAATTTTCGTAAAACCACTAGGGAATGTGCGACTAATGAAACGATGGTTAGCAGTTTTTTCTTTTGCGGTGGTCGCCGCACAAGTGGCCAGTGCAGGCCCCGGGGACTTTCACAGCGGAGGTCTGATTAAAGACTACGGTAAGTTTGCCGATGTGCCAGCGGCCAAGCCGCTCCCGGCGGATACGCATTTTAAGGTTGCCATGGATGTTGTGGATGGCGGTGTAACCGGCGAGGTCAACAGTATATTTGCCATCGCGGCGGGATTTATTAACCTTCAACATGCCAACGGTATACCTCCGGAGCAGGTGGATATCGCCTTGGTGGTACACGGCTCGGCGCACCGTGATTTGCTGAACGAAAAAGCCTACGGCGGTGACAATCCCAATGCTGAATTGCTCGCGATACTCCAGAGTTACGGGGTGAAGGTGCTTTACTGCGGTCAGAACGCGATTAAAAACGATATCGGGGCAGGGGATCTGCTTCCCGGTGTCGAGATGACGCATTCGGCCACAACGACACATGTGCTTTTGCAGCAGCAAGGCTATGCGCTGCGTCCCTAGCCCGTCTTTTGGGTCACCGATAATAGAGTAGAGGTAGTGCGCGATGATTTCGCCGGATGAATGGTTGGCACGGGGCCGGAGGCTCGAGCTGTTGGGCCATTCTATTTTTTACATCGATGAAGCCGCCACCGAGGAGTCCCGGGGAACTATCCTGCTGATTCACGGTTTCCCCACATCCAGTTGGGATTGGTGGAAAATCTGGCCCGAGTTGAATAAGCATTATCGTCTCGTTGCCATGGATCTATTGGGCTTTGGCTTTAGTGAAAAGCCCACTCCGCACGATTACCGCATTATGGAGCAGGCCGACCTGTGCGAGGCCTTGGCTGACAATCTTGGGCTGCGGCAGTTTCATGTGCTGGCGCATGATTATGGCGATACGGTCGCGCAGGAAATGCTGGCCAGACAGAACGAGGATTTAGGCGTTGGAAAGTGGCAGTCCTGTCTGTTTTTGAACGGAGGACTTTTTCCAGAAACTCATCGTGCGGTGCTTGCGCAAAAGCTGCTGAAAAGTCCTGTGGGTTTTATCTTTCGTCACGCATTGACCAAGCGGAGTCTGACTAAGTCCTTCGATCACATTTTTGGCGAAACCAAAGCCAGTCCAGAAGAACTGGATGTGTTTTTTGAACTCTTTGATCGCGATGGTGGACGGCGAAATGTGCATCGCCTGATTCACTACATGAGTGATCGCATTGAGCATCGGGATCGTTGGGTGGGCGCATTAAAAAATGCCTGCTGCCCCATCGGCCTGATCAATGGCAGCCTGGACCCCGTGTCCGGCAATCATATGGTGCAGCGATTTGAAGAGGTGGTGGGCGCGGGACACTTTATCCATCGACTGCCGACCGTGGGACATTATCCCCAGGTAGAAGCACCGGAGCCGGTGCTGGCTGCCTATCAGCAGTTTCTTGAGACGCTTTAGATTGGGGCAGCCAGCAACTTACTAGCGGTCTTGAGGTGGCTCTTTGTTCGGATCCGGGCTCGGATCCGGATTCTGCTCTGGATCCGCTTCAGCCTCGTCATCAGTTGTTTCATCGCCATCTGTAATCTCGTTATCGCTGTGCGACAGTCTTGCTGCACCAGAGGCCTGGAGTCGCGCGGCCTGTCCGGGGATTTGCTCCAGCGCCTGCGCCGCATCTTGAGGATACATATGCACGCCGGTGAGTGTGACATAAGCCGGGCTGGCGCTGCGCGGATGTAAATAACTGTACAGCCAGGCACCAAAGATCCCGGCGCCCAGAGCCGCCAGCAAGGTTCCGCCAAGTAGCATCAGGTAGGGCGGCCCGATGCGCGGCGCCTCGGGAGCAGGCCAGTCAATAACCGATACCTGGGGGTATTTGTCGACCTGACGTACCTGAATCTGCACCTGCCGCGCCTGAGTCTCACGATTGAGTTCTTCCAGTCGCGCCAGATCTTCTACTAATGCTTGATGGGTGGCATAGATGGTATTGAAGTCCGCCACGGCCTTTTTGTGTTCGTCGAGTCTGCGGGTGAGATTGGCGACGGACTCTCGCGCTGCCGCATACTCTCGCTCCGCGTTATTCAGTTCTGCCTGGGTGCCTCTGGCGTAAGCCTGTCCCAATGCTAATTCGAGTTTCTCGACCTGGTCCGGGATCTCCCGTAAGCGCGGGTCTTTACGGATGTAATCTTCGGTGTAGCGGGCACGCAGTTCGCCCAGCCGGGACTTGAGCTCTGCCAGTTGTTGCGACATGGCTGCAACGTCACTGCGCTCACTTTGCGGAACCACCTGCTCGCCCGCCGACAGGGAGGCCCGCAGTGTGTCCAGGTAGGACTTGCTGCGCACCTCTTCTTCCACCGCATTGTTGAGCGATGTATTCAGACCGTCGAGCTGTGCGAGAACGGCGTTCTCCTGCCGCTCCATGGAGATGATTTCGTTTTTTGCGCGATACTCTTCCAGCGCGAGCCGCGCCGACGCCAGCTTCCCCGCCAGACCGTCCAATTCATCCTGTACTTCCGTGAGAGTTTGCGACTTACGGTTCTCGATATCTCTTGATCGAACACTGCTATAGACCTCGATCCAGGTCTCCACCAGTGGTGGTAAAAGCTCGCGCTCGGCGCCGGTGGCGGTGAGTTCCAGAAGGTTGGTTTCGGGTACGGGCACCACATCCAGAATCCGGCGCAGTTCCAGCGGATCCAGATCGACGGCGAAGTCCTGAGTCAGGCGCTGGGCCAGATCGCGGGTAATCTCGCTGCCGGTGAGAGTCCTGCGTTGTATGGCGACGCCCTGAACATCAGCGTCGAGCATTTGCTCATCGATCGCCGTAGGGGCGCTCATAAGTACCGTGGCGCTGCTTTGGTACACCGCCGGCTGAACAGCGGTATACAGCAGTCCAATGATCAGCACCGTCAGGGCACTGAGCGTGAAAAACCGTCGACGACTGCGTCCGTGCGCCAGATCATCATTTTCTGCGCCCAGCGAGGGCTGGGCGGTATTCATACCGAAAGCCATTATCAGGGGCCTTTGCCTTGCATCAACAGCGTGAGTGTAGGCGAAGCAATGCCCTGCGGATACCGTAACGAAGCATACAGCCCGGACTGTCTACCCGAAATCTTTCGGCTTGAGGCTCGCATCACAGTCCGCTACCGTTCTTTACCATGAAAACCCATACCTATTTGCCGTTGTCGCGAGCCCGCTGTGGCCGTCGCTTTTGTTATCTCTTGTTTGTCAGCCTGTCGCTGCTATGGGGCACGGCGCATGCAGACTCGTTGCTCACAAAGGACTACCCCCCGAGCGTAAAGCCCATTGTTGAGCAGCGCTGCATGGTCTGTCATGGCTGCTACGATGCCCCCTGTCAGCTTAAGATGGATGCTTTTATAGGGGTAGAACGCGGCGCCAGCAAAAAGAAGGTGTACGACGGCACGCGGCTATTGACAGCCAACCTCACACGCTTATACGAAGACGCCCACAGTATCGAAGAGTGGCGGGAGAAAGGTTTTTTTCCCGTGCTTGATGATCAGGACCCTGAAAAGGGTCTGATGCATCAGATGATCAATTTAAAAGAAGAGTATCCGCTACCTACCAAGGGTCCCTTGCCTGACAGCTTCGATTTTAGTCTGGATCGTGATCAGAGCTGTCCCAAGCCGGAAGAATTTGCTGCTTACCGCGAGGATCGCCCCTATCAGGGAATGCCCTACGGTTTTCCGGGTCTGGATCCCGACAAACTGGCGGTGCTTAGCGATTGGATTGAGGCCGGTGCACCCGGTGTTGAGGTGCCGCCCAGACCCGAAGCCGAAGTACGGGCCGTTGATCAATGGGAGACATTCCTCAACGCAAAGGACAACAAGTCCCGGCTAATGAGTCGCTATATATTCGAGCACCTGTTTATTGGCGACCTGTATTTTGAGGATCTCAACGACAGCTCTGGCTGGTATAAGCTCGTGCGGTCGCGCACACCGCCGGGGCAGCCTATTGACCTTATCGCGACCCGTCGTCCCTACGACGATCCGGGTACCGAGGTCTTCTTTTATCGTTTGCAGCTTCGCCATACCAGCCGCCTTTCCAAGCGTCACATGCCCTATGCTTTGAGCGCGCAGCGCATGGCGCGCTGGACGGCGCTGTTTTTGGAGCCTGACTACGCAATAGAAACTGTGCCGGGCTACGCCGGCAATGAGTCAGCAAATCCGTTTATCACCTTCGAGAAACTACCGGTGGAGGCGCGTTATCGTTTCATGCTCGAAGAGGCACACTTCACGATCATGGCTTATATCAAGGGGCCGGTGTGTCGCGGGCAGGTGGCTCTGAATGTCATTGATGATCATTTTTGGGTGGCATTTGTAGAGCCCAACGTCAGGGACCCCGAGCAGCATGCGGACTTTCTGGCGGCAGAAGCAAAGGAGATGCGCCTACCTCAGGCCAAGGGCAGTCTTGTGGTTACTGCCCTGCAATGGAATGGGTATGCGAGAAGCCAGCAGCGCTTTTTGCGCGCCCAGGCCAAGGCCATTGCGCGGGTTGTTGATCAGGACAGCATTAAACTCGACATGAATCTGATCTGGGACGGTGGTCCCGAGCGCAACGACAATGCAGCGCTCACTGTATTTCGGCAGTTTGATGCGGCTACGGTAGTCAAAGGCTTTGTTGGGCAGCAACCCAAGACTATGTGGGTCATCGATTACTCGCTGCTTGAGCGTATCCACTACCTGCTGGTTGCAGGTTTTGACGTGTATGGCGCCGTTGGCCACCAACTGGAAAGTCGTCTTTACATGGACTTTTTGCGCATGGAAGGAGAGCAGGCGTTTTTACTTTTTCTTCCGGAGAGTGAAAGGACTGCGGTGAGAAATCATTGGTATCGCGGTGCCAGGGACAACGTGAAGAAATTTGTTCTTTCGCCCCAGAACGCCAAGTTCGAGCGCGACACCGCAATTGAGTACCAAAGTGACGATCCCAAGTCCGAGCTGATGGCGATGTTCAAAGCAAGGATTCCCACTGCCGTCAATCCGCGTTACACCCCAGTGCATACTGATCTTGCTGTCTTGATGGCAGGGACCAATGCATCCTTTAGTTTTCTTCCCGAGACAGCGTTTCTACAGGTACTCAACGCTAAGGGAGAGGCCAGTGTGTATAGCCTTGTTCACAATTCGGCCCATAGCAACAACGCGCAACTCTTTGCCGAAGAAGATCGCCGCATTCCCGAAGAAGACACGCTGACGGTGGTCAAAGGTTTTCTGGGCTCCTACCCCAATATGTTTTTTCAGATCACCGAGGGACAGTTGCCCAGGTTTGCCAAGGAACTGCAATCCCTGAGTAGTCCCGAGGATTATGAAACCTTGATAGATCGCTACGGCGTGCGCCGCACCGCGCCCTGGTTCTGGAAGTTAAGCGATGACTTTACAGCCTACTACCGCAATAGTTATCCCCTGGAAGCGGGCTTGTTCGATCTCAATCGTTACGAGAATCGTTGACGGCAACAGGCAGGGTCTTGCGTCATTAAGTCGGCGGGCGGCCCGACCCTGCTTTACTCGAGCTGCTCGCGCATCTCCATCGGCGACAGCGCATTAAACAGCGCGCTCGAGCAGCTCAAAGGACTGCCGTCTGCCCCGCCGACGAGCGATAAACAAAAAAGGCGGCCCCTCACAGGAGCCGCCTTGTATCGTTCTTGCAAAGCCCACTAAAGCCAGGGCTTTGCAATTCTGAGTTGCGCTTAGTTCGCCGCGACCATGCTGTTACCGCCTTTAAGATCAAAGCGATCCAGCTTCATCACCTTGCTCCACGCGTCTACAAAGTCGTGAACAAAGACTTCTTCCGCTCCATCGTAGGCATAGACCTCGGCAATAGCGCGCAGCTCAGAGTTTGAGCCGAACACCAGATCTACCTCGGTGGCGCTCCAGCGCATCTCACCCGTGACCCTATCCCGGCCTTCGTAGACGTAGGGATTGTCCGTGGTGGGACGCCAGACGTTGCGCATGTCCAGAAGGTTAACGAAGAAGTCGTTATCCAGCGCCTCGGTCTCATCGGTGAGTACACCGTGCTGTGATCCACCCGCGTTGGCATTGAGCGTACGCATGCCGGCCACCAGTACCGTCATTTCGGGTACGGACAGATCAAGCAGGTCAGCCTTGTCGAGCAGGGCTTCTGCCGGCTTACGGTAAGCCGCATCACTGTAGTAGTTGCGGAAACCGTCGGCCAGAGGCTCAAGTACAGCAAAGCTGTTTACGTCAGTCTGCTTTTGGCTTGCATCCGTGCGGCCCGGCGTAAAGGGAACCTCCACGTCATAGCCCGCAGTTTCTGCAGCGCGCTCAATGGCCGCGGCGCCGGCCAGAACGATCACGTCAGCCAGAGATACCCGCGTATCGCCTCGCTGGGACTTGTTGAAGTCCTTTTGAATGCGCTCAAGACGCTTGAGTACCCGGGCCAGTTCCTTGGGATCGTTGGCTGCCCAATCTTTCTGTGGGGCCAGACGGATTCGTGCACCGTTGGCGCCACCGCGCATGTCACTGTCGCGATAGCTTGAGGCCGAGGCCCAGGCTGTACGAACCAGTTCTGCGGTGGTGAATTCCGCAGACAGAATCTTGGCTTTGAGCTCGGCCACATCAGATGCATCGATGAGGTCCTGGTCTACCGCGGGTACCGGGTCCATCCACATCAATACTTCTTCGGGTACATCAGACCCGACGTAGCGGGCGCGAGGACCCATATCGCGATGCGTCAGCTTGAACCAGGCTTTCGCAAAGGCCAGCTCGAATTCCTCGGGGTTCTTCAGGAAACGCTGAGTGATCTTGCGGTAGCTCGGATCTACCTTCAGAGCCAGGTCGGTGGTGAACATGATGGGCTGATGACGCTTACCCTCAACGTGTGCATCGGGCACTGTGTCGGCACCGCCACCATTTTTGGGTACCCACTGCGTCGCACCAGCTGGGCTCTTGGTCATCTCCCAGTCGTAGGCATAAAGATTGGAGATGTACATCATGGACCATTGTGTGGGAGCCGCAGTCCAGGCGCCCTCAAGTCCGCTGGTAATGGTGTCTTCTGCGTTGCCTTTGCCGCAGCTGTTGTTCCAGCCCATGCCCTGACTTGCTACGCCTTCACCAGCAGGCTCAGGAGCCAGGCAGCCTTCGGGCTTGCGGGCACCGTGGGCTTTACCGAAGGTGTGGCCGCCAGCGATCAATGCAACGGTCTCTTCGTCGTTCATGGCCATGCGGCCAAAGGTCTCGCGAATGTCATTGGCAGCAAGCTGGGGGTCAGGATTGCCATTGGGGCCTTCGGGGTTTACGTAGATCAGGCCCATTTGCACGGCAGCCAGAGGCTTCTCCAGCTTTCGCTCTCCGGTGTAACGCTCATCGGCGAGCATGACCGACTCTGGTCCCCAGTAAACGAGATCGGGCTCCCAGTCATCTTCGCGGCCGCCAGCAAAACCGAAGGTTTTGAAGCCCATGGTCTCTAGCGCAACGTTGCCGGTGAGCACCATCAGGTCTGCCCAGGACAGCGCGTGGCCGTACTTCTGCTTTACCGGCCACAGTAGACGGCGTGCTTTATCGAGGTTGGTATTGTCCGGCCAGCTGTTGAGTGGCTCAAAACGCTGCTGACCACCGCCGGCGCCGCCGCGGCCATCCATGGTGCGGTAGGTTCCTGCACTGTGCCAGGCCATACGAATAAAGAACGGGCCGTAGTTGCCATAGTCTGCAGGCCACCAGTCCTGAGAGGTGGTCATAATGGCTTCGATGTCGGCTTTCACTTCCGCAAGATCAAGCTTGGCAAAAGCTGACGCGTAATCGAAGTTAGGGCCCATGGGGTTGGCCGTGTTTTCGTTTTGGTGCAGCGGGCGCAAGTTCAGCGCCTGGGGCCACCAGTCCTGTACCGATTTGGGTTCGCCGTGCATAGAGCCAGCGCCTGCGGGCGCCGTAGCTGACAGCGCTGCTGCCATAGCTACGCAAAGGGGCAGTTTTTTCTTGAGCATAGTCATAAAATCCTCTTGAAATGCTTGGTCTGTTAAATTCTGCCTATCACAAAAACGCTTGGCATTACGCCAAACATGCACCCAGCGTAGACCCCTATCTTCAAACAGTAAAATGAATTAAAAATTAAAAGGCGATCTAAAAATACGATCAGATGGGGTTCGATTGGGGCGTTGCGTCAATGGCGGTGCTTGCAGGCTGCACTAACCTGACGTCCTGCACTACCAGTATTTCGCAGGCACCGGGGCCGGTGTCCAGGCGCGTGAGACTGCTCGGGATCATCGTCTGATCGGGAAAGTGCACGTCCACAAGCTCGCCCGAGAGGGTGACGATAGCCCCTTTGGGAATGTTTTCAATTTTGCCTAAAATGGCGTCATTTTCCGGAATTAAGTGCACGTTAGCCGATGACCGGTTCACCAGATTGATGTCAATGGGTGAGTCATAGAGGTGCCAGAACATAAATCGGTCGCCCTGTGCCACCTTGATAGGACGCAAAACGGCTTCATCCGATAGCGCGCCCCAACCCAGCGCAAAGTCCCAGGGTGCGATGGCCGCGAGATCGTCCCAGTGGTAGCGACGTTTGCTGAGCACCTTGGCGGTGATTTCGTAACCGGCCCGGGGCGCAAGTCGAAACTCCCCCACGCTGCGCGGCGGTGACTCCAGCGCCCACTGTGCCGGGGCCTGTGCCGCCAGGATGCCGTCCGGCAGTTGGACGCGCTCGCCGCATGCGCTGGTGGCGATCATGGCCAAAGCGATCACCAGCAGGCCCAAACGTTGGGCCCGGCGTTTGATCAGCGATCCTCCCTGAAGATCCAGCGCCACGGACCTGAGACCGCGCTAGGGCAAGCCTTGCGTGCTGGTGGTGACGTCGCGATAGATGAGCCACTCTCCCGCCGCATTTTGTTGCCATATCACCAGGTAATCACCGGCATCGGTAATAGGGTTGTGCGTGTTGCCGCCCAGCGTCAATTCATAACGCCCCAACTCCAGGGCGAATTTTCCCGAGCGGGTTACTTCCTGCGTGGTCAGCGTCAGCGCACTGCTGCCCAGCGACAGTTCGGCGGTCAGCGAGGCCCGCAGGTTTTCCAGCCCCACAACGCGTTCCCTATGGGAGCTCATAAAGACAACATCGTCGGTGTGTAACGCCAGCAGGCGCGGAATGTCCTGCGCTTTGAACGCCGCTTCGTAGGTGTGGTTACGCGCCTGAATCACTGCTGTGAGGCTGCTATTTTGTGGTGGGGTGTCAAACAAGCCCGAGACTGCCAGCTGCCGGGCAACCGACAGCATGTCTGTGGCGTCTTCGTCATAGTTAATGCCCGTGCCATACCAGGCGATGACCAGATCACGCTGCGGGTCTACGTAGAGGCCCTGGCCCAGGTAGCCCCCTTTGAACATGCCGCCATCGTCCCAGACCTGGTCCCACTGCCAGCCCGCGCGCGTAGGGAGGTCATCGCCGTGTTCCCTGGCCAGGCGCTCAAGCGAAGCGTCGCTACGCTTGATGCCTCCCCCGGCTTTCAGGTCTGCGACCATGGTGCCGGCTATGTCCGGAAAGCGATGGGCATCGGTAAACACCCGTCCAAAGCGCGCCAGGTCCCGAAGTCTGGCCATAAGTCCGCCCGAGGCGTAGGCGTGGCCTTCGGCACTGATAGCCATGAGTGCATCTGACTCTGCGCCTATTCGTTGCCAGATACGCTCTTGCACTGCCCGGGCATAGCTTTGCCCCGTGACGCGCTCAATGACGAGCATGAGGACGTTGGTATTTGCCGATACATACTCGTTTTGTTCGCCGGCGGGACGCAGGCGCTGCATATCTTTGAGCAGCGGGATAAATGAAGCGGTGTTCCCCACGGGAGCTGTGATGCCCAGGGCCTCTTCCATGCGATAGACGCAGGTGGACGTGTTTTGGTAACCGTCACTGTCGCGACAATCAATTCCCGAAGCCATGTCCGCAATATCCTGCACCGAGGTGCCTGCCCAGGCGCTGTCTTTGAGCTCTGACAGGTATTTCTCGACAGGCGCATCCATGTCGACCTTGCCCTCGGCGACCAGGGTGGCAAGCGTGGCCGACGTGAGCACTTTGGTCACTGACCAGCCGAAGTGACGCTCCTGTGGCGCCATCCTTGGGTAGGCTTCAAACACGACACGATCGCCTTGCAGAACAATCACGCTGTCCAGCAGTGCGTCGTTGTCGACATAGCTCGCAAAATCGACCTCTTGGTCGTCGACGGTAACTGATGCCGCTTTCAGCTCTGGCGAGGGAGCAAGCTCCAACTCCAGCAGCGACTCACCACGAGCTATGGTCGTGCTGCGAAGATAGGACTCCGCATGGAGGTGGAACTGCAGGCTGACGCTGCCGCCACTGTCAAAGTTCTGCGGCGTTACGCTGGTAAAGGTTTCCCTGACATCCGGTGCTGCAGCGGCTATCAGCGGAGCGCTTAGCAGCAGCATCGCAAGTGGCTTGATCATGAGGAATCTCCAGAGCTCAAACGCCTATCTTATGTTTTCTGGCGGTCAATAGGCTATTGGACCTACAATCTCGCGCTGTTCCCGCCAGCGCTAGCCATCATATGTACAAAATCCGCACCTACAACACGATCTCCGTCAAAGGCCTGAACCGCTTTTCCCGGGAGGACTACGAAGTCGCCAGCGAGCTGCCGCACCCCGACGCTTTTTTGATCCGCAGCCAGAAACTCCACGATCTGGAGTTTCCCGAGACCCTAAAGGCCATCGGCCGTGCGGGAGCGGGCGTGAACAACGTTCCTTTGGAACGCTGCAGCGAAGAGGGTGTCGTTGTCTTTAACGCTCCGGGTGCGAATGCTAACGCCGTGAAAGAACTGGTACTGGCGGGCATGTTGCTGGGTTCCAGAGATATCTATGAAGGTATGAAGTTTGTTGAGTCTCTCGAGCAGCAGGATGGGCTGGACCCACTGCTCGAAAAAGAAAAGAAGCGTTTTGCGGGCACCGAGCTCATCGGCAAGACTTTGGGTGTTGTAGGTCTTGGGAACATTGGGTCCCTGGTGGCCAATATGGGCCTGGCACTGGGTATGAAGGTCATCGGCTATGATCCGGCGATCAGTGTGGAGGCAGCCTGGCGTCTGTCCAGTGACGTTGAGAAGATGGACAACCTGAACAGCCTCTTTGGACGCGCTGATTACATTAGTCTGCATTTACCGGTACTTGATGCGACCCGTGGTCTGGTCAGTGACAACCTGCTTGCGGGGGTTAAGTCCTCCTTGGTGCTCTTGAACTTTGCCCGCGGCGAGATCGTGGACAACAGCGCTGTAATCCGCGCTCTTAACGAGGGGCGCATGCACCGCTATGTATCGGATTTTCCTGCCAACGACACACTGAGGCATCCCGGGATACTGCAAATGCCGCATATCGGTGCCAGTACCGGCGAGGCGGAAGAGAACTGCGCCATCATGGTGGCGGATCAGCTCATGGACTTTCTGGAAAATGGCAACATCGCCAATTCTGTGAACTTCCCGAATATTGCCCTGCCGCGCACCACGCCGGTGCGGGTGACCATCACCAATCGCAATGTTCCCAAAGTACTGAACCAGATCACCGCGGTCATTGCCGAGCACGACATTAATATTGTGGACATGCTTAACAAGAGTCGCGCCGATCTCGCCTACAACATTATTGATCTGGAAGCTTGCCCCACTGATGACTCCCTGGAGGCACTGAGGTCCATCGAAGAAGTGATCAACGTCCGTGTGTTAGGGTCGTGCAAATATTCCTAGAACTGAGTAATCGCTTTGGCTGACAGCCTTGCTTATGACGCGGATTCGCGCACCCCGGTAGACCCTGCTCAGGCCGTAAGCGGTTTTCAGATCGGTATTGTACTCATTGGTATTTCCATCACCCTGCCGCTGATGTACAGCGCCGGTGAGCTTGCTCAGGGTATGGGCCTGCGGTCAGCCATAACGGCGACGTTTCTCGGTGCTTTGGCGCTGAGTCTCATGTCCATACCTGCCGCTATTGTCGGGGCGAGTACGCGGCTTTCCAGCTACATGATCATTGAGCACACCTTTGGGTATGTGGGTGCCAAGTTCATTAACTTTGGCTTTGGCGTGTTCCTTCTCGGCTGGTACGCGGTGACCGCGGAGCTCTTTGGTCGAACCCTGTTTTTAGCGGCCAGTGAACTGACCACGCTGGCGCTGCCAGAGTGGTCCTATACCGTTCTATCGAGTCTTATCGTGACCGTCACCACGATTTACGGTTTTAAGGCCATTGATCGACTCGCACTAATTGCAGTGCCCTTTTTACTACTTTGTCTGGCGGGAGTTGTAGTGTTGTCCTTGCGCCAGGTTGCCTTGGCGGAGCTGCTTGATTTACCCGGAAGCGGAGCCATCGACCTGCCCACGGGCATCTCTGCAGTGATCGGCGCAGCCATTGTCGGGGTGGTGCTCACACCAGACCTCACTCGCTATGCACGTACCACGCGAGATTGTGTGGTGGCATCCTTTGTGGGGCAGGGCGGGGGTATGTGTATCGCCTATATCGTGGGCATGATCCCGGTGTTGGTGTGGGGCGAGCTGGAGCCTATGGCATATATGATCCTCATGGGCTTTGGAGGTCTGGCATTAGTGGTCCTGGTGTTCGCCACCTGGACGACTAATGTCATCAACTTGTATTCCACAGCCCTCGCGTCGCGTGCGTCGGTCCCTTTGGGAGACTATCGCTCGGTGGTGATTGTTATGGGTGTGGTCGGCACGCTTGCGGCCATTGTCGGCATCTCCGATCAGCTCATCGACTTTTTAATACTCATGGGGCTTCTCGTGCCGCCGATCGCCGGCATCTATTTTACGGATTTTTATATTTTTGGGCGCCGAGATTTCTCTGCCGATCATCTTGAGCAACGCCCGGCGATCCGCACCAACGCTGTCATAGTCGCATTGGGTGCCGGTATGGTCTCGACCTGGCTGTATTACGCGGGATCGTCGGTTACCAGTATCGGGGCTTTGGACGCACTGCTTTTATCCATGCTGGCTTACACGCTTGTTGAATGGCTGGCCAGTAAGCGCAAGAGGTAAGAATTTATGCGGATTGGTATCGATGTCGGTGGCACGCACACAGACGCGGTAATACTTGATGGGCATAAGGTTATCGCCTCCACCAAGTTTCTGACCTCGGCGAATGTCAGGGACGGTGTGTTGGGCGCGCTGGACGTTATTCTCAAGCGCAGCGGCGTTGCGCACCATGCCATCGAAGCGGTGATGATCGGGACCACCCAGTTCACCAACGCGGTGATTGAGCGCCGGGAACTGGCTCCAACGGCAATCATCCGTATTGCCCTGCCCTCCGGGGAAATGATTCCTCCCATGACCGATTGGCCCGAGGACATTGCGGATGCTATCGGGCGCCATGGCTATATGGTCCACGGTGGGCTGACCTATGACGGCTTTCCCATTGGCGTTCTCGATGATGCAGAGATTGATGGCGTCATTGAAGACATTGCGGCAAAGGGTATTTCCCTTGTGGCGATTTCCGGAGTTTTTTCACCCTCCAATCCCGAGCAGGAGTTGAGTGTTGCAAAGCGTTTGCAGGAAAAGATCCCCGGCGTTGGCTTTACGCTCTCCCATCAGATTGGTGGTATGGGCCTGCTTGAGCGCGAGAACGCGGCGATCCTCAACACCAGTCTTCGCCCCCTGGCACAAAATGTGGTGCAGGCTTTTGAGGACGCGCTGGCTGCCCGGGATATACGGTGCCCGTTTTACATCAGCCAGAACGATGGCACCTTGATGTCCGCGGAGTTTGCCGCTCAGTTTCCTGCGCTGACCTTTGCCTCGGGTCCCACCAACTCCTTGCGTGGTGCAAGTCTTCTCACTCAGTTGAGCGATGCTGTGGTGGTGGATATCGGCGGCACCACCTCAGACATCGGTGTGCTCCAGGGGGGGTTCCCAAGGCAGTCCAATGTGGCGATCAAAGTCGGCGGCGTCCGCACCAACTTCCGCATGCCGGATATTCAAGCCATCGGCCTCGGTGGTGGCAGTCGTGTCAGTGCAGACGGTAAAACTATAGGTCCCCAAAGTGTGGGATACCGCCTGGTCACCGAAGGTCTGGTGTTTGGAGGCGATACGCTCACCACCACCGATATCGCCGTTGCCGCGGGCGTGGCGGATATCGGTAGCCCGGACAAGCTCGCGACACTCTCTGCTGATGTGGTGGAGACTGCGATGCAGCGCATGCATGAGATCATTGATGACGGTATTGATCAGATGAAGTCCAGCCGTGACCCGGTGCCTGTGATTCTTGTGGGTGGTGGGGCGGTACTCGTGTCTCGCGATCTTGCCAATGCTTCTGAGCTACATCGACCGGAGCACGCCGGTGTGGCGAATGCTATTGGCGCAGCGAACGCCCAGGTGGGGCGGGAGTCGGAACGCATTGTGTCCTACCGTGAGCAACCCCGGGAGGAGGTGCTTGCAGAACTCAAGGCGCAACTTGGCGCTGAACTCATGGAGGCCGGTGCCAAAGAGGCGAGTATTCGCGTTGCCGACATAGAAGAAACGGCGATCTCTTACATGGCCGATGAGTCCACGCGTTTGCGCGTAAAAATGATCGGTGATCTGGATTTTTCAGGGAGTCAGGCATGAGCGTAACGATTACTCATGAAGACATAGAAGAGCTGTGCATGGGATCCGTGTTTCTCGCCACCGGCGGTGGCGGCGATCCCTATATCAGTCAGTTGCTGGTTACCGAGGCTTTAAAGAAACACGGTCCGGTGACGCTCTTCGCCCTTAAAGATCTTCCGGATGATTCTCTGGTGGTTGCCGTGGGCGAGGTGGGCGCGCCGTCTATCAGTCTGGAGCACTTACCTATCGGTAATGAATGCCTGGAAGTGGTGGATCGACTGCAGGCCTGGATGGGCAGGCCCATCAGCCATTTGGTGTCTTTCGAGGTCGGCGGTGCCAACTCGGTGATCCCGCTTTTAGCGGCGGCCGCCAAAGGTATTCCACTGATTGATGGTGACGGCATGGCCCGGGCGCTTCCCGAGGCACAAATGATGACCTTTGCCATCGAGGGTATAAAACCCAGTCCCGCGGTGGCAGTGGACTACAGTGGCGGCGCCGTGTATTTCGATGTGAAAGATGCGGTGCTCTACGAGCGGCAAATCCGCAATCTGTCCATGGCCATGGGCGGGATGGTGTTCACGGCCGAGCACCCTATGACCAGTGAGGAGGCCCGGCGCGCGGTTATCCCCGGCACCATCAGCTTTGCCCTGAAGTTGGGTAGAGTCCTAAAGCGTTTCTCGGGGAACGCAGCGCACATCGAAGCCCCTCTGCGGGAGCTGTTTGAGGCATCGGACTACGGGCAGTTCAAACGCCTGTATACCGGCAAGGTCGTAGATATTAATCGCAAGACCGTCGGCGGCTTTGATGTGGGGGAAGCTGTGCTGGAGTCGACGATCGACGATTCTCCGCCTCTGCGGCTGACCATCAAGAATGAATTTTTACTGGCAGAAATCGATGGTCGCGTGGTCGCCAGTGTGCCGGATCTCATTACCATGGTGGATCATGAAACATCGGCGCCCATTAATGCCGAGCGCGTGCATTACGGTCAGCGGGTTACTGTTTTTGGCATTGGTTGCCCCCCACATTACCGCAGCGAAAAAGCGCTTAAGGTTGTTGAGCCCCGGGCTTTTGGCTTCGATATCGACTATGTCCCTATCGAAGATCTCTAAAACGGCCTTTTTAGCGTTCAGCGTAAAGCCGCTTCGATAGACTCAACCAGTTTTTGCTGTTGTGCGAAGCCCACCGTCGCTGCTCCTCCTTCAGCATCGGGCCAGCTGGACAGCATGGCGATTACCACGCCAGATTCCGGGGCTACATGGATTACCTGGCCATGCACGCCGCGGGCTTGAACCGAGCCCCGACCATCTCCCAGACCCCAGACGAATGATCGGTAATAGGGGCGAGTGTTGGCTGCCGCCGGGTAGGGCCAGCTGCGTGCACCCTCTCTGGAGAAGATGTCTTCCAGCCAGGCTTTGGGAATCACCTGCTCATCACCGCTCTTGCCGTAGTTCAGCATAAGCTGGCCGACGCGAGCCACATCTCTCAGTGTGGCGTGCATGCCGCCCGATGCGAGGGTGAATCCGCCGGTGTCCACGGTGATGCCGGCATCCTGCTCTGCGCCGATACGCTGCCAGATTCGCTGGGACACCAGGTCTGCAAAGCGCTGTCCTGTGGCTGCTTCAAGAACCCAGGCCATGACGTCTGTGGTGCCCGATTTATAAACAAAGCTACCCTGACGTCCAGGCATGCGACCGACTGCGGGAAGAAAAATATAGTTCCCGGTGACGTCCACGCCTGCGCAGTCGGGTCCGGTAAGTAAGCCATCGGAACAGTCCTGGCGGCGCACGGTGCTATCGGCTGCGGCGTAGTCTTCGTTCCACTCGGAGCCGTCGCGCATGTCCAGAACATCTCGCAGGGTGTCTGGCCCCCAGCCGCTATTGGCAAGCTGTGGCACGTAGTCGCCCACAGTTTTCTCAAGGTCGATGAGGCCATCTGCAGCGACACTCGCCGCGGTAAGGCCGGTGATTGTTTTGCTCACGGACCAAAGCAGATGGGTGCGCTCGGCGGTAAGTGTGCCCGCGTAGCGTTCGAATACAGCTTTGCCATCCTTGATCACCAGAAGGCCATCAAGGTATTGCTCTTCCATGAGTTGGGAGAGCCTGGCGGGTGATCCTTGCCAGCTTATCGCCATGTCATCGGCCGCCTCTGACAGGCCGGCAATGGGTCGCGGTGCTTGAGTTCCCCGGCGAATCACTTTGCTGGGGATCACTTCGCTCATATGGGTATAGGCCCAGCGGTTGAGCGGTCCGAACTGCCAGGTGGCTCCGTTAAGTCCCTGCGGCCGCTGATCGTCGGCCGCGCCCAGGCTACTACTGGCAAGTGCGATGAACGCCAGAGCCAGAAGGCCCTTTGCGACAGGTGACGAGATGGCAGTAGATTCAGGCATAAGCTTCAGACGTCCGGCTGTGAGAGAGGGTTGGCAAACATTTCCTCCAGAGGCGGGGGATTACATAGCGTGCTCATAGCGTCGGCCGGCACGTTCTGGGCTACGCCCAAATCAGCGTACAAAGCGTCCAGTTCGCGCATGGTTTCGCAGGCCTCATAGAGTTCATACACCATGCTTGATACCACGACCGCCGCGCCGATGTAAGGGATCGACTCTGCCGGTATGGCCGCAATGCCCCGAGCGGCCACGCGCCTGGTTCTGGCAGTGAGGTTTTTTCCAAAGCCGCGCACCGCTGCGCTGCGTTTCAGTTGCGTGCTTTTGAGCGCTCGCGCCCGTCGCTCGCTGCCCGCCAGTTTGGCAGACAGTGCTGAGCTGACGGTGCGCACGCCCAGAGTTGTGGCCAGAGCAGTAGAGATTGCGGCATTAAAGGCACTGTTGGTAAGCAGCAGGATATTGCTACCTAGCAGGGTAAGCAGGGTGATCAGTACGGCGGTGTGCCGGATCAGTCGCAGCATCGCGTTAACTCCGCGCAGAAAGCCCCCAGGGGCTGATCTGCACAGAATACGCGGGTCAGCCCCTGAACTGAATGCCGCTTTTTAGTAGCAGAGGGTGATGCGGCGAGTGCTTACTCACCGCCGATTGAGCTCAGAGCCAGACTATCTGTCCCTGGCACTACCGATGACAGGGCTGCGAGGTTCTCGGCAGCCATCTCACCCATAATGTTCACGAACACCAACTCCTCCTGGTCTACCGCCACGATGGCAACACCGAGGAGCAGACCATCCTGCTCTTTTACAAATATGTGCACCCGCGAATCATCCTCTACCACTCGAACAATGGGGCTCCAGTGTTCGTCGAAAGCTTTTGCCGTGGCGACACCTACCTCATCGCGCAGCGCTATATGATCAACCGTCGCGGAAACCTGATAAACACTGACGCGCACACCCTCAAGAGATTGCAGCAGTGCTTTGGTTTGGGGGTCATCATCCACATGTTGTGCGGCAAACCGGAGCAGACGGGGGCCCAGAGAAATACTCGTATCCGCGGTCAGGCCGGTCTGCTTTGGCGTATCAAACTGTACATAGCCTGGGTTTCGTGAGGAGGCGGTCACGCCACAGCCCGTCAGAAAGGTGGCTATCAGGAGGAGCGCTAGAATTTTCATACTCCAGCCTACAGGTCGAGATCGACGTTAAAGCCATCGACGACATCAATGCCGGCGACCACGTCGTTAAGATGGGCAGGGTCAATGTCACCCAGTACATTGACGAACACGGCTTCTTCGGTATCGACCGCCATTATCATCAGGCCCTGAATACGATCTTCGCTGTATTTAACATAGATGTTGACGCGATCCTCAGGCTCTCGAACGCGTACGATCTGTTCCCAGTCCTGACTCATCAGCTTGCTGCTGACGGCATCCATACGTGCCTCGGCTGAGGTGGTGTCTCCGGCGGTGTCGTAAACGTGGATGCGCACCGAGTCCAGGTTCTTGAGTGTTTCTTCGGTAACGGGATCATCGTGCTTCATGGAGCCGACCAGCTTGAGCAGTGAGCCGCCCAGATTGACCATCACTCGAGGTTCGCCGTAACTCTCGGACAGCTGTGAAAAATCCACATAGCCCGGCATCTCGGTGCCCGGTTCATCGGCGGACCAGACAGTTTGAGTGGCAAATACCAGGGAGATTATTAATGCTATTGCTTTCATGGCGCTGACCTTGTGTGGGACTTTGAGTAGGCACAGTGCGCAAAGTCTGAGGAAAGGTCACGCGTTTAGCGATGAACTGAGTATCGTGCAAGCCAGGCCGCTAAAAGCGGCCCGGTTAGCCTGACCGGGACGTGTCCCGCTGTAAGCTTACGCTTCGAAGACAGGCTGTCCGTCGAGATAGGTCGCGACGATGGGAATATCTTTTATTGCTCCGGGGTCTGTGGTCAACGGATCCTGCCCGAGCAGTACAAAGTCCGCGAGCTTACCGGGAGTGAGTGAGCCTTTGTCGTGCTCTTCAAACGAGGCGTAAGCGCCGTTCATGGTGCACACCTGCATTGCCTCGGCTGCGGAGATTCGCTGATTCTCGCCCCATACCCGACCCTGAGAGTCCTCGCGGGTGATCATGCTTTGCAGTGCCATCATGGGTTCGTAGGGTCCGGGCGTAAAATCCGATGCCGGCGCGACCATGATGCCCGCGTCGATAAACGACCGGTGAGCGAACATATTGCGCATTTTGTCCGGGCCGTAGTCCACCCACTTGTTGCCGTGATAGTAGGCATAGGTATAGAAGGGTGTTGGTATGGTGCCGGTCGCTTTAATCCGTTTGAGTAGATCTGGATTCACCAAAGAGCAGTGTTCAATGCGAAAACGGGGATTAGGGCCTTTCCAGTCCGCCAGAACCCGTTCATAAGCCTTAAGCACCATATCAATGGTTACATCACCATTGGCGTGGATGCCGATGCGAAAATCATTGGCGACCGCTTCGTCCACAGCCGCGTGAATTTGCTCCTGGGACATGGTGAGGATGCCGTAGTCGTCTGTGCCCTCAAACGGTGTGCTCATGCGCATGGTGCGCTCCGAGGCACTGCCGTCTGCGGCATATTTGACGGCGCCGACGCGCAGCATCGGATTTCCAAAACCCGAGCGTATGCCGGCGGTTTTCATGGCCGTGTATACCTCTGTGTTGCCCCGGGGCATGTATGCGACCCGGGTGTACAGCTCTCCCGCATCCAGCGCGTCCATGTAGGCAATCCAGCCTTCGAGGTTGCCTGCAGCATCGGTGGTGCTGGTAAGACCCGAGGCCGCCATGCGTTTGGTCATCAGGCTGGCACCTTTTCGCTTGGTCTCCCGGTCTACTACCGGCCACCGGCCTACCTCGTCAAAGACGTCCATCGCCAGTTCCGCTACCTTGCCGGTCAGCTCGCCGTCCTCCCGGAAAAACCGACCGCCCTCCGGGTCCGGTGTGTCTTTGTCGATGCCCGCCATGGCAAACGCCTTTGAATTTACTACGGCGGTATGGCCGCCGCGATGGCGCACCATGACCGGCTGGGACGGAACGACGGCATCAATGTCCTGCAAAGTCAGCGGACGACCCTCGTCGAACTTGGTGTCGTCGTACATGTGAGCGAGGACCCACTGCCCTTCGGGTGTGCGCCGGGCCTGCTCTTTTAGCAGGGCCTGCACCTTGGAGATCTGGCGAACATTCACATCGACACTGATCGCTTCGTTGGCAAGCAGTGGATGTGAGTGCGCGTCAATAAATCCCGGGGTTACGGTGAGTCCCCGGGCGTCGATGCGCCGGGTGTTGGGTCCCGCCAGATTGTTGATGTCGGCAACAGAGCCCATGGCCAGAATTCGGTTGCCCCGAATTGCCATCGCCTCAGCCAGCGAGGTGCTTACGTCCATGGTGTGGAAAGTGCCGCCTGTGACGATGAGGTCGGCCTTGCCTATGGCCATGTTTGCCCAGCTGGGTCTGCCGAACGCCGCCATGGCCGAAGCGGCCGCTAAAGTTTTGACCAGGTGTCGTCGCTGGGCGTTCGCTGGTGACTTAGGCATGGGCTGCAAACCTTCTTATGATTTCATCAAGCCGAGCGTACTTGTACCGTTCCTGACTGACAAGCTCAGTAACGATGCCCGAATAACGTACTATTCGCCGACCTATGAGCAACTGTCGCGACTGATTTTTGTCGCAGGACTGTAATTTTATGAGCAACCCGTTTTTTGAGCCTTTAGCAGACACTGGTATTCCTAACTTTCCGGCGATCCGCTTTGAGCACTATCGCGAGGCTTTTGACCGGGGTTTTGAGCAGCAGCGCGAAGAGATTCAGGCCATCACCTCGAATCCCGACGCCGCGACTTTTGCCAACACCCTAGAGGCGCTGGAACACAGTGGTGCTTTGCTGCGACGCGTCGAAGATGTCTTTTGGAACCTTACCTCGTCCCATACCGACGAAGCGCTGCAGGCGCTGGAGTGTGAGATCGCACCCCTGGCCAGTGCGCACGGCAGTAGCATTTATGCCAACCCGCAGCTCTACGCCCGAGTGAAGGCGGTGAGTGAAGCCCGCGAGTCCCTGAGTCCCGAGCAAGAGCAACTGCTTGAGGAGACCCTGCGAACCTTTATCCGCGCCGGTGCTGAGCTGTCTGATCCCCAGCGCGCGCGAGTCAGTGCAATCACCGAACAGTTGGCCACACTGTGTACGCGCTTTGGCCAGAACGTGCTGAAGGACAATAACGACTACGCCTTGGCTTTGCATTCCCGGGACGAGCTTGCGGGTTTGCCCGACTATGTTCTTGAGATGGGGAGAGACGAGGCGCGGGCGCGGGGGCTGTCCGACGCCTGGGTGTTCACAACCTCACGTTCGTCCATCACGCCTTTTTTACAGTACGCGGACAATCCCGCGCTGCGCGAGGAGATTTACCGTGCCTACAGCAGTTGTGGAACACGCAGCGTCGATAACCGTCCGCTGATCCGCGAGATCGTGGCTTTGCGCAGCGAGCGTGCTGCGCTGCTGGGTTTTGCGACCCACGCCGATTTCATGCTTGATGACCGCATGGCAAAGACGCCCGGGGCGGTGCGAGAGTTACTGGATCAGGTCTGGCAGCCCTGTCAGGAGCAGGTCAGCAAAGAAGCTGTGGCGCTGGCTGCGTGCGCCGGTCTTGCCAGCGAGCAGGAGCTTGCGCCCTGGGATTGGTGGTATTACACCGAAAAGCTGCGGCGGGAGCGTTTTGACCTGGATCCTGATGAGCTGAAGCAGTACTTCAAACTGGAGAATGTCCGCGACGGCGTGTTTGACGTGGCGAACAAACTGTACGGCATCGACTTTCGAGAGCGCGCTGATCTTCCGGTGTACCACCCCGACGTGCAGGTCTATGAGGCTAGCGAGGCAGACGGAACGCTCATCGGTTACTTCCTGTTTGATTTTTATATGCGCCCCTCCAAGCGCAGCGGTGCCTGGATGTCGGAGTTCCGGGCGCAGTCGAACAACGGCGAGCGCATCACTCCCGTGATCGTTAACTGCTGTAATTTTCCAAAATCCGATCCCTGCCTGCTGGGTGTGGATGAGGTGAGAACGCTGTTTCATGAGTTTGGGCACGGTTTGCATGGACTGTTAAGTAACGTTCGCTACCGAAGCCTGGGCGGAACCAAGGTGAAGCAGGATTTTGTGGAACTGCCGTCGCAGATCATGGAGCACTGGGCCATGGAGCCCGCGGTACTGTCGTCCTACGCACGACATGTGCACACCGGCGCAGCGATACCGGACGCTCTGATTAACAAGCTCAAGGCGTCAGAGCTATTTAATCAGGGCTTTGCGACGACGGAGTATGTGGCAGCCTGCTACCTGGACCTTGCCTGGCATAGTGACCCTGATGCGGGAGCGCGCGATGTCGAAGAGTTTGAGGCTCAGGCATTGCAGGATATTGGCAAAACACCGTTGATTGATCCTCGCTACAAGTCCACCTATTTTCAGCATATTTTTAGTGATGATCATTATTCTGCCGGCTATTACGTGTATCTCTGGGCCGAAGTTCTGGATGCCGATGGTTTTGAAGCCTTCAAGGAAAATGGGCTGTTTGACCCTGCCACGGCTGCAGCTTTTCGCAGCCAGGTTCTTGAGCGTGGCGGTACGGCGGATCCCATGAGCCTGTATCGTGCCTTTAGGGGACGAGATCCTGAGGTAACGCCGCTCTTGAGAAATCGGGGTTTGCTATAGTTGCGCACCAGAACGCCAAATCAACAAAAGTACGTTCGAATTCTGATCCAGTCGTTTTACTCCTGACCATCGAATGAGGCAGCTTTATGAAGCTAGCAATACTTTCCTGTGCACCGAATGCCTATAGCACCCGACGTTTGAAAGAGGCTGCTGAGCAACGCGGCCACACCGTTAAGGTGCTCAATACCTTAAAGTTTGCCATCGATCTTGAGGAAGGCTCGCCGGAGCTTTACTTCCGCCAAAAACGCCTCAGTCACTATGACGCTGTGTTGCCGAGAATTGGAGCGTCTATCACTTACTACGGTACAGCGGTAGTGCGGCAGTTTCAGGAGATGGACGTGTTCTGCGCGAACACTGCTCACGGTATTGCCAATTCCCGGGACAAGTTGCGGAGCCTGCAGATTCTCAGTCGCCATCATATCGGGCTTCCCAGAACGACCTTTGTGCGGGATCGTAAAGATGTGCTTCCCGCCATTGAGCGGGTCGGGGGCGCACCGGTGGTGATCAAGCTGATTGAGGGTACCCAGGGTATTGGCGTGTTGCTGGCGGAATCCGTGAAGCAGGCCGAATCAATCATTGAGCTTCTGCAGAGCCAGAAGCAAAACGTTTTGATTCAGAAGTTTGTCGCCGAGAGTAAGGGCAAGGACATTCGAGCCTTTGTAGTGGGTGATCAGGTGGTTGCGGCCATGCGCCGGGTAGCTCAGGGTCAGGAGTTTCGCAGTAACGTGCACCGCGGCGGTGTTGCGGAGCCGGTAGAGCTGGACGAGCGTTATCGAGAGACCGCGGTGCGCTGCGCACAGATTCTTGGTCTACGGGTGGCCGGTGTGGACATGCTGGAGGGCAAAGATGGTCCTCAGGTGATGGAGGTTAACTCTTCGCCTGGATTAGAGGGCATAGAAACATGTACCGAGCTCGATATCGCCGGTTCCATTGTTGACTACCTGGCGGCGCAGGTGGATTTCCCCGAGATCGATATCCGGCAGCGGCTTACGGTGAGTAAGGGCTACGGTGTTACTGAGTTGTACATACCCGAGGGTTCCAAGTTTGTGGGACAGACCATTATGCAATCCACGGTTGAAGATAAGGATCTTAACGTCCTGACCCTTTACCGGGACGGCAAGGTGTTTCCTAATCCGCGTCGGGAGCGAGTTTTGGAGGCCGGTGATAAATTACTGTGCTACGGAAAGCTCGAGGCCATGCGTGAGATGATTCCCGCACGCACGCAGCGTAAGCGGCGGCCGAAGGTGCAGGAACTCGATACGGCCATTACCACGGCGAATTCCCAGTAGACAGGCATTGGTACGGTAAACGCTGACGGAGATAGAAGCTAATTGTGGCAACCAAAAAAGCATCAGATTTGATTATTGGTAACGTGAGTATTGCGCCGGGCGAGCGACAACTCATTGATCTGCCTGTGGCACCCATGTACACCCACGATGATCTCTCAATCACCGTTCAGGCGATACGCGGCAAGCGTCCGGGGCCGACGCTGTTTATCAGTGCGGCAATACATGGGGATGAAATCAACGGGGTGGAGATCATCCGGCGTCTTTTGCAGCATCGTGCGCTAAAGAATCTCCGCGGCAGTTTGCTGGCAATTCCCATCGTCAACGTCTACGGGTTTTTGAACCATACGCGTTACCTGCCGGACGGCCGGGATTTGAATCGCTCTTTTCCCGGTTCGTCCAAGGGGTCACTGACAGGCAGGGTCGCGCACACCTTTGTCAACGAAGTGGTGAAAAAGTGCACCCATGGTATAGACCTGCATACCGGGGCCCGGCATCGGAGCAATTTTCCGCAGATACGCGCAGATCTTGATGACGAGAAAGCGGCTGAGATGACCATGGCCTTTGGGGTCCCTCTGGCCATTGACGCAAAGATTCGCGACGGTTCGTTGCGCGATTGTGCCGGTGACATGGGGATTCCGGTGGTTCTTTACGAGGCCGGAGAGGCGCTGCGCTTCGAAGAAGTCTATATCCGGGCCGGGGTGCGGGGCATCATTAACGTTATGCGCAGTATTGGCATGCTGCCGACTTCCCGGAGCCGAAAGTCCTTACCCGAGCCAATTATCAGTAACGAGACGACCTGGGTCCGGGCGGGAGAGAGTGGCGTATTGCGTACCTTTTCGGCCTTGGGTGACAAAGTCACCGCGGGTCAGACACTGGCGATTGTGGCTGATCCACTGGGTGCCACGGAGACGCCGATTCTGGCGCCGTCGGGGGGCGTGGTGATCGGACGAACGAATCTTCCTCTGGTTTATGAGGGAGACGCGACGTTTCATATTGCGCATTACGGTAAAAGAGCGGGTGCGGTAGAACGACACGTGGAGCAGTTTCAGGAAGAGCATGCCCCGGACACGTCCCAGCCACCGCCCGAAGGGCAGGTGCATACACCGATTGTTTAAGTGTTTGGAAAATGGCGCGCCCGGAGAGATTCGAACTCCCGACCAACTGGTTCGAAGCCAGTTACTCTATCCAGCTGAGCTACGGGCGCAAATAGGTACGATGTAGCAGGTTGTCACGGTGCGTAGTGTACCGTTAATTGAGGCAAAAATTCTCGCGTTTTTTACCCCGGCACTGCAATTTATGCAGCGGCTTCCTGCTCTACATCAGATTCTTCAGCTTCGCTGTCCTTAGGCTCCAGCTCTTCCAGCTTCGCTTCCAGTGCTTTTAACTGCGCTTTCAGATCAGCATTCTCGGCTTTGGTCTGCTTATAGGACTTTTGCAGCAGGTCGTTAGCTGTGGTCTTCTCGGCGAGCTTCTTTTTGCTGGCGTCGAGATTCTTCTTCATTTTTGCAGGATCAAACTGCTTGAGAGACGCCAGTTCCTCGCGCAGTTCGGTAAGGTCGGCCTGAAGAGTCTTGGCGCGGGTCTTCTGCTTGGCGACATCTTCCAAAAGATTTTCGCAGCGCTGATGAAGCTCGCGGTTTCGCTGCTCGATCTTTTTGTTCTTCGACGCATCGACTGACAAGGTGGAGATTTGCTCCAGTTGCTTGGCGATGGCGGCTTTTTGATCTTCGGTCGTACTCTCGAGCTTGCTAATTTCTGCTGACTTAGCGTCGAGCTGTACCTGGTATTCGGCGCGGAGCTTCTCTTCGAGCTCCATAATTTTTTCAAGGTTTCTTGCAGTAAGCATTCAGTCTGTCCGTTGATATCCGTATTGTTTGTCGCAGATCAAGCCGGGGTTTCTTATGAATCTCAACCGTCGGGCGTCTAAGCGATGATCGCGTGTGGCCCGCAACGGACCGTCGATTTCATAAGCTGGTTATAAGCTTGTCGAAAGCTTAAAGGGGCCAAATGCGGGATCACATTTGGTCGGTCAATTATGAGCGGCGCAAAGGGTACCCGCCAAGACACCGAAGTGCAAGAAAACACTGAAAAAAAGTAGGGGGAAAGCCTTTGTCGCTCCTTTGTCGCTTCTTGGCTGGGTAACTCGCAAGATGCGTGTAACATATGGCCATGTTCGTAAGCACACTCTCTATAGCAGCCGTATTAGCGGCACTCATCGCGATCAGTGAATGGTTGGCGACGCATACCTGGCTGAAGCATTTCGGGGCAGCATTGCTGGTCATCGTGCTCACGGCCATAGTCGCAAATCTGGGTGTGATTCCTACCTACGGCCCCCAGACGCCTCTTTACGACGCAATATTCACGTATGTGGCGCCCCTGGGGATTTTCTGGCTGCTGTTGCTGGTGGATTTACGCAGCCTCGGCCAGGTGGGTGGGCCGACCTTACTCCTGTTTCTCATTGGTGCCTGCGGTACCGCACTGGGAGCGGCTGCCGGGCATTGGGTGGTGGGCGGAGCAGACGCACTGGGCAGCCAGCATGCGGCTTTGGCCGGGATGTTCACCGGGACCTATGTGGGCGGCAGCGTGAATTACAACGCCGTGGCCCTGGAATATGGTGTGATGGAAGATGCCGCGCTCTACGCCGGCGCGGCGGCGGTGGATAATGCTATGACCACGGTATGGATGGTGGTCTGTGTGACCCTCCCTCGCGTGTTGGTGGGGTTTTGGCCTAAACCTGGCGCTCAGACAGAGCGCGTCAGTGCCGGCCCTATCACCGACGATGGTGAAGTCACGCGTATCTTTGATCTTGCTACGGTGATCGCCCTGGGAATCGGTGCCGTGGGGCTCTCGGAGATTCTCGCGGATCTGTTGAAACAGCACGCAGGCATTGATATGCCCTCGGTGCTGGTGCTCTCGACGCTCGCGCTGTGTCTGGCGCAATTGCCGGTGGTACAACGACTTCGCGGCGCTCGCCTGCTAGGTCTGTTGGCGGTTTATCTGTTTCTTGCGGTCATAGGCTCGCTGTGCGATGCGCAGGCTCTCCTGCGCATGGGTGAGCTCGCTCCGGTGTTGGGGGTCTTTGTGGTAGTGCTGGTGTGCGTGCATGGCCTTGTGGTCTTTGGCGCAGCGCGGCTTCTAAAGGCAGATCTGGAAACCGCAGCCGTGGCGTCTCAGGCAAACATCGGTGGAGGCACCTCGGCGTTGGCGCTGGCCAGAAGTCTCGGACGCAGTGACCTGGAACTACCTGCGATTCTGGTCGGTTCTGCGGGCTTGGCACTGGGCAATTACCTGGGTTTCACCATGGTGGGTCTGTTGTCCTGATGATCCCCGGCCGCTGATTCCTCATAAGGTGTAGATTGCAATAAGCAGCACGAAGCCATAGCGCAGGGCCTTACCGATTCCCACCAGGATCAGGAAGGTGCTCAAACGCACATTCATTACTCCCGCAATGAGCGTCAGCGCGTCGCCTCCGATGGGCAGCCAGGCAAACAGGAGTGACCAGATGCCTCGACGTTGAAACCAGCGTTGTGCTCTGGTGATCTGAGCCGGGGAAAAATAGAACCAGCGCTTGTCCTGAAATTTCAGCAGTTGGCGCCCGATAGCCCAGTTCACCACCGAACCCAAAGTATTGCCCAGGGTCGCTGTTAGCAGCAGCAGCCCCGGATCGCCTCCCTGTTGCAGCGCCAGTACCAGCACGATCTCCGAGTAGAACGGCAAGATGGTGGCGGCAAGAAAGGCTGAGCCAAACAGTAAAAGATAGCTTTCCAAGCACGTTTCTCCATTACCCGGCGTTGTCCGAGGCGGGTCTCTCCGTCGGGGCGGCCGAATTCCCCACAATACGCTATGCTTGCTACACAACAATGCCTGCGCGCCGTGTTTTGTGGATAGTCCCGGTGACTGTTGCAACGGAAAGCGAGCTTAGCGGCACACAGGCGATATAAACAGGAGGACTTCGCGTGATCGAATTTAAGCTAAACGGTAAACAGGTGTCGACCGATTCACCGGGCGATACGCCCCTGCTTTGGGTGATTCGCGACGAACAACAGCTTAAGGGCACCAAGTTTGGCTGCGGCATTGCCCAGTGTGGCGCCTGTACCGTGCAGCGCGATGGTGTGCCCGTGCGATCCTGCGTGCTACCGGTAAGTGAAGTGGCAGGCACGGACATCACCACCATCGAGGGGCTTGCCAGTGCCGAGGGCACGGCACTTAAGGAGGCTTGGGTCGACGCCCAGGTGCCCCAGTGTGGCTATTGTCAGTCGGGGCAGATTGTCACGGCAGAGGCTTTCCTTAAATCCAATCCCAACCCCAGCGAAGAGGAGATAACCCAGGCTATGACCGGGAATCTGTGTCGCTGCATGTCCTACACCCGCATCCGCTCGGCCATAAAGTCTGCCGCACAAGGCGAGGTGAATTCATGAAAAGCATCAATACAGGCGTCAGTCGTCGAAGCTTTCTGGCGGGCAGTCTCGGTACAGGATTAGTGATGGGGCTGGGTGTGGTGTTGCCCGGCTGCTCAAAAGAAGAAGCGGTGAGTGAGATTGCTGCTACCGGTGGAAGCCGCCTGTTTTCGCCGGCGGTGTGGTTTGAGATCAATGAGGCCGGTGAGGTTCTGGTGAATATTGCCAAGGCCGAAATGGGGCAGCATGTGGGCACCGCACTGGCGCGCATCGTGGCCGATGAGTTGGGCGCTGATTGGGGCTCGGTGAGGCTGGCGCATGTCGATACCGATCCGAGGTGGGGTTATATGGTCACAGGTGGCTCCTGGTCCGTGGTCACCAGCTTCGAGATGTTGTCTCGCGCCGGTGCCGCAGGACGCACGGTGCTCATCGATGCCGCAGCCAAGCTGTCAGGTGTTGATGCAGCGCAGTTGAGCGCAGAGAACGGCGTCGTATCCGGTGCAGGCCAATCCCTGAGTTTTGCCGAGATTGTTTCTCGGGGTGATATCAACCGTAGCTTCAGTGAGGACGAGCTTGCGGCTATGCCGATCAAACCCGCCGCGGCGCGGACATTGATTGGTAAACCCGCCTCGGCCCTCGACGTGCCGGCGAAATCCAAAGGCACCGCTGTTTACGGTTTGGATGCCGAGTTACCCGGCATGGTTTACGCCCATCCCATCGTCGCACCCACGCGCTATGGGAGTGTTATTACAGCCATAGACGACAGTGCGGCCAGGGAGATTCCCGGCTATCAGCAGACGTTGACTATCGAGGACTCCTCGGGCTTCGTGCAGGGCATGGCGCTGGTGATCGCCGATAGTTTTCCCGCCGCCATGAAGGCCACCGATGCGGTTAAAGTCCAGTGGGATCTGGGAGAGACCGCATCTGTGAGCGAGGAAGATATTCTTGCGGAAGGCAAAGCGCTGGTCGACGATCCCTCCAGCGGGGTGTTGTTTGTCGATGCCGGTGATACATCGGCGGCTATGTCTTCTGCCAGCGATACGCTGTCGTCTACTTACCGAACAAGCACTGCGCTGCACTTTACCTTGGAGCCACAGAACGCGCTGGTGGAATTCCGTGACGGGCAGTGCCACATCCATGCGGGCAATCAGTGGCAGTCTTTGATTATTCCGACGCTGGCCCAGTCTCTGGACATGGAAGAGAAAGATATCGTGCTGCACACCTATTATCTGGGGGGTGGCTTTGGTCGTCGTCTGTTCGGGGATCAGATGATTCCCGCTGCGCATGCAGCCCGTCAGCTGGGCAAGCCCGTAAAGCTCATCATGACCCGTCCTGCGGACAGTCTGTTTGACTGTGCCCGTTCGCCCTCGGTTGCCCGCCTCGATGCGGCCTTTAGCGAAGATGGCAGTTTGAGTGCCATCGAGCATGCCGCGGCTGCCGGCTGGCCGACGCTGTCTATGGCGCCGGGTTTCCTCGGTGAAGGCGTGGATGGCGAGGGTAAGTTTGACGGCTTCTCGATTAATGGCTCGGACCATTGGTATTCGGTGGCGAATCATCGCGTGCGGGCAATCAACAATACGCTGGCGCAAAAGACCTTCCTCCCGGGTTGGTTGCGCTCGGTGGGACCCGGTTGGATTGCCTGGGGCGTGGAGTGTTTCATGGATGAAATCGCAGCAAAGCTGGGCGTGGACCCGCTGGAGTACCGATTGTCCCTGCTGGATGCAGCCGGCAGACAGGCGGGAAGCGCGCCCATGCAGGTAGGAGGGGCGTCGCGTCTTGCTGCTGTGCTGGAAGATGTGCGCACACGTTCGGGCTGGGGTTCGCCTCTGCCAGACGGTGAAGCCCTGGGTGTTGCCGTCGCTCATGGTCAGGAACGTGCCATGCCGACCTGGAGTGCCTGTGTCGCGCATGTGGCTGTCGATGGAAAAAACGTCACGGTGAAAAAGCTCTGGCAGACATTGGACTGCGGCACCGTGGTGCATCCTGATGGTGCTCTGGCTCAGGCAGAAGGCGCTTCGCTCTGGGGTCTGAGTCTTGCCCTGCATGAGGGCACGGCCTTTGAGAACGGGCAGGTGAGGGACCGTAATCTGGACACCTACAAGCCTCTGCGTATGGCTGATGTTCCCGAGTTGGACATCAAGTTTATGGAAAGTAATGAGTTTCCTACGGGCTTGGGCGAGCCGCCTTTGATTGCGGTAGCGCCGGCTATTGGCAATGCGATTTTTGCGGCTACCGGCCAGCGCGTTCGAGACTTACCCATCAGACTGTAATCCGTCTGAAATCTGTGGAATGAGCGTCGCCCTTGCTGTAAACCGAGGGCGACGCGTCTCGATAGTTCCTGGGTGTCATTCCCGTCCAGCGCTTGAAGGCTTTTCGAAACGCGGCGGCGTCGTGGTAGCCCAGAGATGCTGCGACCGTTTCTACGGTCTGCCTGGGTTCCAGCAAATACCGCCGCGCTAATTCTGCGAGAAACTGATCCCTAATCTGCCGGTAGCTCGTGCCCTCTAAATCCAGGCGTCTCGCCAGAGTGCGTTTTGATACGAACAATGCGCGGGCGATCTCGGGCTCGCCGATGGATTCTACGGGCCGCAGCAGCATGAGTGTGCGCACGCGGTCGGCCATGGAGCTACTGGATCTGGGTGTCTGTTCAAGCAGGGTGTTACACAACTGTTGCGTCAGCCTGTACGAGGCATTGTCGCTGGTGGCGTTGGTTGCCGTGGCCAGGTCACCGGGTAAAACGTAACTGTTACGGGGGCAGTCAAAGCTGTAGGGAGCGTGGAGAAAGTTGTTGTAGTGCTGCACATGCGCCGGTGAGCGGTGTGCAAATTCGATAACAGCTTCTGTTGCCGGTCGCCTGAGCACCGCCTCTACAAAAGATTGCACCACCATGGCAAAGCATTCCGCTATGGTTATCTGCGCAAAGACGTTGTCATCCACGGACATGCGTAAGCGCAGCTCACAGAGAATCCGCTCCTGAGAGACACTCACATCGACCGCGACCCAGGGCATACGCAGAGGCAGGTAGTCGCGCAGCGCATACAGGGCACTCATGAGGTCCGGACTGCACAAAGCCAGATACCCCAGAGGACCGTGGGCAGAGGGTTGTAGCTGCTCACCGAGACGTAAACCAAAGTCAGCAGAGCCCAGCAACTCGCGACCGTTCTTCATGATCTGAAGTTGCTGGTCTCCACTGATAAAGGTTTCGTCTCCCGGCATGAGGATAGTGTCGGGGAGACCCGTACCCTGGAGCAGTTTGCTCAGATCCCGTTCCTGCAGCTTGGCGACCCGCGCGATGATGCGAGAGTAGGTGCTCGGCAGAAGAAATGCATTAGTGTCGTTATTCATCAGCATCGCTGCGGGTTTTGGCAAATTATAACCCTGCTATGGCAAATTTTAACCCCTTATCGCGAAGCTTCTTCAGTACAGTGGTCTGCATAAGATAAGTCACGGAGAGCAGCACTATGCCCACGATCACCCTGATCGAGCACAACGGCACCCGTCATACCATCGACGCGGAAGTCGGTAAGTCCCTGATGATGAACGCCATTGATAACAGCGTTCCCGGTATCGATGCGGATTGCGGCGGTGCCTGCGCCTGTGGGACCTGCCACTGCTTTGTGGAAGAGCCGTGGTCGTCGGTAACTGGCGGTGCAGAATTGCTGGAAGAGTCTATGCTGGGTATGCGACCCGACCGAGCCGAGAACTCACGACTGAGTTGTCAGATTGATGTGTCAGACGATATGGATGGCTTAGTGGTGAGGCTTCCCGAGTATCAGATGTAATGTGCAGTAGCCAAAGGATAATAATATGAACCAAGCAATGAATTTGCCCGACCCCGCTGTCGTAGCCGTGGAAGATATCGACGTCAGTGACTCCCGTCTGTACGAGCAGGATGCCTGGCGCCCGTACTTTGAGCGCCTCCGTGCGGAGGATCCGGTGCATTACGTTGCCGACAGTCAGTTCGGTCCTTTTTGGTCCATCACACGCTTTAAGGACATTGTAGAAATCGATAGCAACTTTCAGGATTTCTCCTCAGAGCCGACCATTGTGATTGGCGACCTGACCGAAGAAATGCCCCTGGCCAACTTCATCTCCATGGATCCCCCCAAGCACGACGTCCAACGTAAAGCCGTGCAGGGCGTGGTCGCGCCGAAAAATCTCGCCGAAATGGAGAGCCTTATTCGGGCGCGCGTGGGGGAAATTCTGGATAGCCTGCCCGTGGGCGAGACCTTTAACTGGGTTGACGAGGTATCCATCAATCTGACGACCCAGATGCTGGCTACCTTGTTTGATTTTCCCTTTGAGGAGCGCACCAAGCTCACCTATTGGTCAGACCTTGCGACATCCACGCCGGAAATCGCGGGGGGTGATACGGATCCCGAAGAGCGACTTGCCGGTTTGAGTGAATGTCTGGAGACCTTTACGCGTATCTGGCATGAGCGTAAGGATGATGGTGTGGAGACCCTCGATTTGATTCGCATGCTCCAGCGCGATCCCAACACCGCGAACATGGTTGATGAGCCCATGGAGTATCTGGGTAACCTGATTCTGCTCATCGTCGGCGGTAATGACACCACCCGCAATTCCGCCAGCGCGGGGGTGCTTGCCCTGAACCAGAATCCGGATCAGTACGACAAGCTGCGTGCGAATCCCGATTTAATTCCTTCCATGGTGTCAGAAGTGATTCGCTGGCAAACCCCATTAATGCATATGCGCCGCACAGCGAACAAGGATGTGGAATTTCGGGGTAAGCAGATCCGCAAGGGCGACAAGGTTGTGATGTGGTACCTGTCCGGTAATTACGACGAGACAGCTATCGAAAACGCGGATCGCTTTATCATCGATCGCGCCAATCCCCGGCACCACATGTCTTTTGGCTTTGGCGTACACCGCTGCATGGGCAATCGCCTGGCTGAGATGCAGCTGCGCATTCTCTGGGAGGAGATTATGCAGCGCTTCAGTAGAGTAGAGGTCGTTGGTGAGCCCGAGCGGGTGTTGTCTAACTTTGTTCGGGGCATCAGCAATCTGCCGGTACGTGTTCATCCCTTATAAAGTGATCTGCAGCGTTCCTATCGCAGGCTTTAGATGGATGTAACGCCCTGTCACTGTCAAAGTGGCGAGGCGTTTTCGGTCTGCTGCGAGCCTTTTCTTGGCGGCACTGTCACCCCGCAAAGCGCCGAGCAGCTAATGCGTTCACGCTACAGCGCGTTCGTGGTCTGTGACCAGTCGTATCTGTTGGCTACCTGGCATCCCAAAACCCGTCCCAGCCGCGTGCGTTTTGACGCGCAGCAGCGCTGGCTGGGGTTGAGTATTCGCAGTACTGAAGATGGGTCTGAGGAAGATCAGTGGGGCACGGTAGAGTTTGTTGCACGATTCAAGATCGCCGGCAAAGGACATCGCCTTCACGAGGTGAGTCGCTTTGAGAATCTGGACGGCCGTTGGTATTACCTTGATGGCAAGCATCTCTAGGACTTTTCCGGGGTCTTCGTTACTGCGCGTGAGTGCTGCTGTCGAGCAGGTGTTTTAGTGACTCCTCGGCCAATGCACTGACATCGAGACCCGCATCGTTACACATCATCATCAGGGAGCGATGCTTGCTGGGAATCCGCGCGTAATAGGTGGAGGTGCCTAGCCAGCCACCACTGTGTTCAAAGGTGGTTATGCCGTGTTCGTCGTTCAAAAACTGTCCGTTTGCGTAGAGTCGATTATCGTCATCACGATGCTGGCTATTGGGGGTATTCATTAGTGCCATCAAGGCGTCGGGATCCTTGCCCAACTGCGGCTCGTAAAAGTGCGCGTCCCAAATCAACAGGTCATCGAGGTTGGTATGCAAACCCCCGTCACCGACCCAGAAGAGATTGGTCATATCGTTGATGTACTCGCCGGCGTCATTCTTTTTGTAGCCGTCCGCGCGATGGGCGACGATTTCCACCGGATCGTCGCTAAAGAACGTGTTGTGCATGCCCAGGGGTTTGAAGATCCGCCGATGGGCATATTCACGCAGAGTTTCACCGGACACTTCTTCCACGAGCATCGACAGTAAAAAGTAAGCAAGATTGCTGTAGAGAAAGTTCTGTTGTGGCGCCTGTGCCAGCGGGAGTTGAGCGACCAGCGCATAAAACTCGTCAATCGTCAGATAGTCTTCGTTACCCAGGCGAAACTCGCCGCCCGCAGCGGATTTGAGGTTCAGGGCATTCTCCGCTTTGGGGCCCTCATAGGAGCCTGCCACCAGATCGTAGTCACCCATGCCGGACACATGGCCGAGCATGGCGTTGATGCTCACCTTGGAATCAAAGGGCTTTAGCTTCGGTAAATATTCTCGGATGTCGGCGTGAAGATCTATCTTGCCTTCGTCAGCCAGGAGCAGCACCGCCATGGCTGTAAACTGCTTTGAGACCGAGGCCATTCGATGTACGTGGCTGCCGTCCAGGGGCACGTTGAGTTCCATATTGGCCAGGCCGTAGCCCGTCTTGAGAATCCACTGACCGTCCCGGGCGACTCCGACGCTGCAGCCGGGGCCGTCGTCCGCGATGTGCTCAAAAACCGTATCTATGTCTTGAGGCAGGCCGGTCTGCGCAAAGCCTGGCAAGACGAAGGCGCCGAGAAGGCAGGCACCCGTAGCAGTGATCAGACGCATAGACATGGAAATTCTCCTTTTCAAGGCTGAGCCAGCCTGGCCAGATGAGCAACAACGGCCGACTGGGGCATACCCTGGGTATGCTTTGCTCGGTCCAGCACCGAGGGGCGCTGTGCCACCACACGCTGCTGACTCCGTGAGTAGTAAAAATCCCTGTCACTGCCCAGCGTATCGAAGCGCCCTTTCAGCGGGTCCAGCACCCGGTCAGATCCTCCCCAGGCGAACCAGGCCCAGGGGAAGTGCTGCTTCTCTGCGGGGCAGGGCGGTGCACGACGGCAGGTCTGAAGGGAGCGCTTTGCCTCGCGCAAATCCCGGTCGCACAGATAAAAGAGATTGAGTACCTGGACATAGCGGCCTGCAACAACAGGCTTGTCGCTCAGGCTGTAGGATTGACGCACTACAGAGAGCACCGTGGGAAGAAACTTGTCACCAGACAGCGCAATAGGCGCGAGCTGGGCGCTGCGTTTGCTCGGGCCGGCAGAGCCTGGATTTTTGCCGATAACGCATCCTAGCACGGTGTCCTGATTCGTCGGAGCGATGATGGGATCGAGATAAATGCGGGTATCAAAGCGAAAGCGCTGACCGCCGATGGTCTTAAATCGGGCCCAGAAGTGGCTCAATAGTCGTCTTTCCCGGGATCTTTGGCAGCGTCGTCCGCAAACTCCTCGCGGCACTGGCTATGCACTTCTTTAATGCAGGCGGTTTTGTTCGCCCGCTGGTTGCAGTGCTGTTCTTCTACGAGGACACGGTACTCGCAGGCTTCTATGGCCTCGTTTTTGGCCTCGGTCTCTATCTCGCCACCGTAGTATGTGTAGGGGTCGGTTTGCGTCTGTACCTGAGCGCTGAGAGAACTTGTGGCCAGCATGCTGCCAACCACAAGCCCCACTCTGTTCCACAACAGCCGGCGCGGCACTGTCCTGTCCGCACCGTTGTGTCGGCGCACAGGGTTTACTCCATTCCCAGCGCGATCATATCCATCCCCTGCGCCTTGATCTGCTTGTTCAGGGCCGGCACCCGGGTGTCCCAGACATTCTGGAGCGTGGACAGTTGCGCCTCGATGGCTTTACTGAGTTCCGCTTTCACTGCCAGGGCACCCTGAGTGGGCGCAGCATCGCCGGTTGCGACCATGCCCATGAGACTGGTCAGCTTATTGTTCAGGCGAATGGGGAAGTTCAGCGGATCCTGACGACTTTGGTTCTTCGTCTGGTAAAGCGCTTCTTCTATGCCGGTGATGGTCTCCCCCACGTTTAGAACGTCGGCTAGCAGCGCAGAGGGTTCGTCGACGCTGTCACCATTGTTAACCAGACGTGCCTGCAGAGCATCCAGTTGCGAACGGAAGCTACGTATTTGTCCAATCTCAGTGTGCACACGGGACAGCATGTCGCGTGTTTCCAGCACAAAATCGAACTGCGCGGCAAAGTCCTGGGCTGTGGCGCTGGAGCGGGGGTCGGCCACAACCTCAAAGGGGACTGCCTGTCGTTCGCCATTCACACTGAGCTCTGCGCGATACATGCCAGGTACGGCTCGCGGTCCGGTCTTCATGTCTGACCAGAGAATGAGGCCCTCAAAGCGTTGCATGCCCGGATAGTTGAGATCCCAGATATAACGGTTCAAGCCCGCCTTGGCGGTCAACACGCGGGTGTCGGGCTTGCCGCCCGGGTCTTTTGCTGCCGCCTCATCGTCAGGACCAGGCTCTCTGGACCAGGTCCAGATAGCATCGTCATCACCCGCCTTGAAGACGGAAAGTTCAATGCTTGCATCTTCGTCCAGGTTTTCAGGGAGCGAGTAGTAAATCGCAACGCCTTCTTCGGGATTGGTGCCGGCAGGACCTTTATCACGATCCCAGCCTTTGGACAGGATTCGATAGGAGGGTTCTGGTGTGTAAAGGTGTGCCGCCTTTTGATGCTTGGCGCTGAGCTGTCTCAGGGCACTCAGATCGTCCATGATCCAGAAGCCGCGCCCCTGAGTCGCCGCAATCAGATCACCGTCCTTGATCTGCATGTCCGTTACCGGAACGATGGGCAGATTCAGTTGAATAGGACGCCAGTCCCCGCCGTTGTTCAGCGAGTAGTAGGCGCCGCGCTCGGTGCCGGCAAACAGCAGGCCTTCGCGCTGGGGGTCAGCGCGCAGCACGCGGGTGAAATGGTCGTCGGGAAGATTGCCACTGATGCGTTTCCAGCTCTTGCCCCAGTTGTCGGTGTAAAACAGATAGGGCTTGAAGTCGTCCATCTTGTAACGGGTGGCGGCCAGATATGCGCCTCCCTCATTGAAGGGATCGATATCAATGCTGTTGACCATGGCCCACTCGGGAAGAGCCGGGGGCGTTACGTCTTTCCAGTTCTCTCCGCCATCGCGGGTGACGTGTACTTTGCCGTCATCGCTGCCCGCCCACAGCACGCCGGCTTCGTGATGAGACTCCGTCAGTACAAATACGGTGCCATAGTACTCAACACCGGTATCGTCTTTGGTGATGGGGCCGCCAGACTTGCCCATGCGGCTTTTGTCGTTGACCGTGAGGTCCGGGCTGATTTGATCCCAGGTATAGCCCAGGTCGTCGCTACGAAACACCGCATTTGCTGCCACAAACAACACATCCGGGTCATGCTTGGAGAAAGAAATGGGGTAGTTCCACTGGAAGCGGTACTTCACTTCTGCAGCACCCCAGCCCATAGGGTTATCCGGCCATACGTCCAGAGCGCGGCGCTCACCGGTGCGGTGATTCACCAATCGCATGAGGCCGCCGTAGGACCCGCCCACAACGACATCCGGATCATCGGGCTTGGCAGCGATGTGTCCGCTCTCGCCGCCCGCTGTGGGGTCCCAGTCCCGCACGCCGATGGATGAGCCCATGGCCGAGCGTGAACGGATGCGCACCGCAGAGTTGTCCTGCTGGCCGCCCAGGAGGCGGTAGGGGAAGTCATTGTCTGTCGCAACGCGGTAGAACTGCACCGTGGGTTGGTTGGCCTGCGTGGACCAGGTCTTGCCGCGGTCATAGGAGACGTTAGCACCGCCGTCATTAGATTGAATCATGCGCATGGGATCTGCGGGGTCGATCCACAGATCGTGGTTGTCACCGTGGGGCGTGTCGATTTCGCTAAAGGTCTTGCCGCCATCTTTGGAGAAGTGGAAACGCACGTTAGCAACGTACACGGCCTCTTCATCGACAGGGTCGGCGAAGATGCGCGAGTAATACCAGGCGCGCTGGCGAAGATTGCGATTCTCGCTGGTTTTCGTCCAGGTTTTACCGCCGTCTCTGGAGCGAAATACACCGCCGTCTTCGGCTTCGATGATCGCGTAAACGTTCTTGTTGTTGCTCGGCGATACGGTAACGCCGCTGATGCCGATGGTGCCCCGGGGCAGACCCTCGTTGCGCGTGAGCTCTTCCCAGCTATCACCGCCATCCACACTTTTATACAGCCCGGAACCCTCACCCCCGCTTTCCAGTGAGTAGGGCGTGCGTTTTACCCGCCAGAAGCTGGCGTAGAGAATGCGAGGGTTGCTGGGATCCATGGCCAGGTCCACTGCACCGACCTCGTCGTTAACAAACAGGACCTTCTCCCAGTTTGCGCCACCATCCGTGGTGCGAAATACGCCGCGCTGCTCATTAGGTCCAAAGAGATGGCCCATGACGGCGGCGTATGCGACGTCCGGGTTGGTAGGGTGTATGCGCACTCGTGAGATGTGCTGCGAATCTTCCAGACCAATGCGGGTCCAGGTATCGCCTGCATCGACGGATTTGTACATGCCGTCGCCGGGGGAGACGTTGCCACGAACGGTCTTCTCGCCGGTGCCCACATAGATCACATTGGGGTCCCATTCGGAGACCGCAACGGCGCCGATGGAGCCGCCAAAGTAACCGTCAGAGATGTTGTTCCAGGAGGTGCCACCGTTGTCCGTCATCCAGACGCCGCCACCGGTGGAGCCAAAATAATAGGTGTCCCGGTCATTGGGGATGCCCGCTACCGCAGCGGAGCGACCACCTCGGAAGGGCCCAACCTCACGCCATTCCAGAGCACGTATTTCCGCTGGGAAAGTGTCGGCATCGATGTCTGCCAGCAGATCGTTGGAGCCTAGCGCTGCGGCAATGGCGAGGCCCGCGGCGGCCAGCCCCGGGAGACTCAATGAACGAAAAAGTCGGCTGCGGTGAAGAGAGGTCATGGAATTCCCTGTCATCTGGTTGTGGAAGGTTTTTAATGGTCCCGAACCCTACCACAAGAGGCGGCGGAACTTTACTATGACCAGGTACTAAAAATAGTCGCGCCTTGCTGATGCCGGTTGGCTGATATGACAAGGCGAATATCTGGAGTTTCTTTACATGACAGACGCCGCCCTGAACATGGATCCACCGCTCATTGAAGAGACGCGCAATAAGGTGCGCTGGATTACCCTGGATCGGGAGAAGCAGCGTAACCCCCTGTCCCTGCTCATGCTCAATACGCTGATCGATGCGCTGGATCGCGCTGCGGTGGACCCGTCGGTGCGGGCTGTTGTGATTACTGCAAAGGGCCCGGTGTTTTCAGCGGGACATGACCTTAGAGAGATGAGCCGGAACGACGGCGAGAGCCGGGATTCTCAGATTACCCGCATGCGCGAGATTCTCGACACCTGCTCCCGCATGATGCTGGCTATTGTAAATTCTCCGAAAGCAATCATCGCCTGCGTGCAGGGCACTGCTACGGCCGCCGGATGCCAGCTTGTATCCGCCTGTGACCTTGCCATAGCTGCAGATACCGCGACGTTCTGCACCCCCGGCGTCAATATGGGCGGGTTCTGCACAACGCCTCTGGTGGGCATTGGCCGCAATGTTCACCGCAAGCATGCCATGGCGCTGGCGTTGACCGGTGATGCTGTCAGTGCCGAAGAGGCTGTGCGTTTCGGGCTGATCAATGAATGCGTGCCCGGCGAGTCCCTGGTGGATCGAACCACGGAGCTTGCAGAGCGTATTGCCGCAAAGTCTGCGCAGGGTATCCGACACGGTAAGGCCGACTTTTATCGTCAGATTGATATGCCCATCGAGGATGCCTTTGCCTACGCCAACGAAGCCATGGTCAGGGCAATGACATCAGCGGATGCGGAGGAAGGCAAGGCGGCGTTCTTCGAAAAACGTCCGCCCAACTGGGGAGATGCCTGAGCCTCATGCCCCTGAGTGCTGACGCAGATATTGCCGATGTCTTACGCTCGGTTAAGACCGTGGCTTTGCTGGGTGCGAGTGCTAAGCCTGCGCGACCCAGTTACTCGGTTATGCAGTTCCTGCTGAGCAAAGGCTACCTCGTGTTGCCGGTTAATCCCGGGCTCGCGGGCACTGAGTTGCTGGGGCAGCGTGTTTACGGCACGCTTGCTGATATTCCGCAGCGCGTGGATATGGTGGATGTGTTTCGTAACGCGAGTTTCCTTGGGGAGATTGTCGAGGAAGCGATTCAGTGCAAGGCGGGGATCTTATGGACGCAGCTGGACGTCGTTGATTATGCAGCCGCGGCCCGCGCCGAAGCACAGGGTATTGCGGTAGTGATGGATCGCTGTCCGGCTATTGAGTGGCCGCGTCTGCATGCGGCGGGTTTGCTTTAGCCGTCCTGGCTCCCGGGAGGGCCGTATGAAAGCGCATCAGTTGGCTCCGTGAGCCGGGTCTTCTTGCCCGAAAAGTGGTCGAACAGTGCCTGGTGTGCAGCTCTTGAGCAGCTGTCATCTCTGTGAGGATACGCTTTGATCCAGTCCACCAGCATCTGCAGATTGGCGTCCTGCGCTTCTTTTGAAGGGTACTTATGCGGTTCCCAGGGGCGCGCCCGAGCATGGTAGATACAGGCTTCTACGGATAGATCCAGAAAGACAAGCTCCTCGGCAAGGGGTAGTGCCAGCGCAATCAGGTCCGCGTAACAGCCCTCTATTACCCAGTCTTTATGCCGCTGCGTGAACGCGGTGATTTGAGCTTGGGAGTCCTGCAGGGGCTTTCGCTGCGGTGGCGTTGTAGCCTGCCAGGCGAGGGTATCCAGATCCAGATGGGCAAGTCCGGCGTCGGTGGACATTCGCTTTGCCAATGTCGATTTACCCGAGCCGGAGTTTCCAAAAATCACCAATGCAGGCATTGATTGAGCCCTGATTGTTTTTCCGGGTACTGCTGCGCCCGAACCCTAGTCGTCGCTTGCGGAAAGCTCCGAGGTGCAGTTACCGCAGCGCGTGGCTTTGATGGGGATGCTCGAGCAACAGAACTCACACTCTTTGGTCGTGGGCTCTTCTGGCGGTGCCTCTTCTTCGGCCTGTAGTTTGTTGATGGCGCGAATGAGCAGGAAGACTGCAAAGGCGACGATAAGGAAGCTCAGCACAGCATTTAAAAAGAGGCCGTAGCTAATGGTGACCGCTCCGGCTTCCTGTGCCACGGCCAGGGTGTTGTAAGGGCCCGCGGTGGCTCCCTCTTTCAAGGTGATGAAGAGATTTGAAAAATCAACACCGCCGAGCAACAGGCCGATGGGCGGCATAATGACGTCCGCGACTAGACTTTTTACGATGGTGCCAAACGCCCCACCAATAATGATACCGACGGCCATATCGACCACGTTGCCGCGCATGGCGAATTTCTTGAATTCCTGAAGCATGGGATGCTCTCCTGTTATTGAAGTTTTCACCGCATTATCCGCGCAAAGACGCTCAGGCGCTATCTGTCATTGACGCCTGTGGGAAACAATAGTGACGCAGGGCAGACGCGTGATGCTGGCTTAGTTGCCGTCAGCCTGCGTTGAGCAAACAGCATCCGCCTCTATTTCTACCAGATACTCCTGCCCTACCAACTCTGCGCGTACCAGGGTGTTGGCCGGCTGGATGTGTGCAAAGCGCTCACCGTGAACTCTCGCTACCGCTTCCCAATCTTCCATATTGCGAATGAATATACGTGTGCGCACCACGTTTTCCAGGCAGCCACCCAATGATTGCAGGGCACCTTCGAGCTTATCGATAACGTAATGCGTCTGGGTGATGGGGTCCTGTGCGCCAATGACGCGATCGTGGTGTGTGGCCGTTGTCCCGGATACATAAATAGTGTTGCCTTTGCGTACCGCCCGGGAAAAACCCGCCAGGTCCTCCCAGACCGTCCCGCTGAGTGCCAGTGTCTGGCCGTCAGACCCCGGCGTTGTCGGGTAGGGCGCGGGCAGCGTTTCGATGTGATGACTTAAGTCTCCCGAAGCGGTCAGAAACGGTGGCTTGCGGTACTCGTCTCCGCAGTCTCCGTGAATGGCGGTCAGTGTGGCCAGCGCATCTCCAATGGCGTCGCGACTCTCCTTACTCAGGCTGAAGTCCAGTAGCTGTTTGTTGTTATCGATGTGTTCGCTTTGACCCAGACGGGCACCGATAATCACTGCCCCTACGCCGGGTTGTTCCAGAATAAACCGACTGGCGATGTTCGCGACGGACACGTGGTGCTTCCGGGCTGCGTCGTTGAGCACTGCAAGCAGGCTTTGAAACCGATCCCAGCCTCCGGCCTCATCAATGTAACGCTTGTACTTCATCTGCGACCAGGTGCTCAGGCTCGACTGATCGGGCTCGGCGGTGTTGAGCCAACGCTCGGACAGAAAGCCTCCCGCAAGCGTGCCAAAGGCAAGAAGCTTGACGTTTCTTTGCTGGCAGAGCGCTAGCATGCCGTTAGCGGCGCGCTGATCCAGCAGCGAAAAGCAAACCTGGTTGGACACAATATCAATGCCGGATTCCAATACAACGCGCAGATGCGCGGTGTCGAAGTTGGTCAATCCCAGGTGAGCAATCAGCCCCTCTTCCTGCAGTTCATGCAGGTAGGCAAGGTCGTCAAGATAGCTGGGGTCGGCGTAGTTCCAGGCGTGATACTGCAACAATTGCAGCTGATCCGTTTGCAGACGATCCAGCGCGCGTTGCACCGCTTCGCGAACGGTCTCACGGCTTGCGCCGCCGGGCTTGGGGACCCACTTGGTCAGCAGCTGCGCAGACTCGCCACGGAGGTAGTTGTTTGCGAAGTGACCGGCGATTTCTTCGGATGACCCGTAGTGGTCGGCCATGTCAAAGGTAGTGAGGCCCGCTGCCATATAGGCCTGCATGCTGCGTGCGGACCGGTCGAGATCCACCGCTTCGCCGCCTCGCTCCATGTCCGCGATTTGCCAAAGACCGGTAATAACGCGGGAGATGCGCAGATCCGGTGCCAGGTCTGTGAAAGGTTCCTGATAGCTCATGCTTACTCCGCAGGCAGTTGCTTAAACAATTGGTTGAGATCTGTGCCACCTGCTTCGAGCTTTCTTCGCTCCAGAAAGTAAACGGCACTGCCTATGGCCATGACCATGAGCCATATAGCGGTTGAGTGAAAGTACCAGGCGGACAAGTCAGCGGTGAGATCCTTGGCGGTGTGAATGATCAGGAACCCTGCGAGCAGCATGATACCCAGCCAGGCCAGAAACAGCTGCGAAGGCCGGTGATTGAGCACGGTAATCTGCCTGGCGAGCGCCGGATTGCGCCCCGGGAGTGTGATCACGGTGAGACACATCAGCAGAAAGTTCACCAGCATTGAGGTCACCATGATATCGATGCCAAGAAAGAAATCGCTGGCAAAGTGGCTCCCCAGGACTCCCAGGGTCGCCATAAGACCGCTCACTATGATGGCTATTTGCGGCGTATGTCGCCGGGGATGCACGGTGCCCAGCGCGCGGGGGAAAATACCGTCTTTCGCCCAGGCAAACATCAGGCGGGACACGGCCAGCAGCATGGCAGGCAGATCATTGAGCAGCGCAATGGCCGCGCCGGCAATGATGGCCACGGCCCAGGTTCCGGGGAGCACGTAGGCGAGTAGTCCCGGCGCGGTCACATCTTTTTGCAGGGATTCCTGGGCGACAAATTGCCAGGGAACGGTGTGGTACACCGCTAGCGTGAATAAAAAGTAAAAGGAACCCACGCTGAGCATGGCAATGCCGATAGCCAGGGGGAGATTGCGGCCGGGATTCCGCGCTTCGCCCCCGGCCTGGGCGATGGAGTCAAAGCCGATAAAGCTGGAGAAGAGTATGGCGGCCGCGGCCAGAAACGTCCTCAGATCAAATGTTGACTCGGTGCCAAGCGGCATGACGCGACCCTCGCGTGCCAACAAGCCGGCCGCAAAGTCCGTGGCATCGTGGCTAAAGCCCGCGATGACCACGATAGCGCCGAGGCTGAACATCAGAAGCATCAGGGGAATCAGGGTTCGCGCATAAAACCGCGACCCCAGAAGGTTGGTGCCCACAAAGCTCCACAGCATCGCCAGCGCCAGCCCAACTCTGACGGCTCCTGTATCCAGCAGCGCCGCGGTATCAGCCCACTGTAATGCCAGGGCAATGTCGCGAAGAAAGGGCACGATGATGTAGGCAATGACACCGATGACGATGGAGAGTCCGAACCACTGCGAGAAGCTGGCCACAAAGCCCAGATAGGGGCTCAGTCCACGACTGGCATAGAGGTAACTGCCGCCGGCGCGGGGCATGGCCGAGGCCAGAATCGCATAGGCCAGGGCAGCCAGTACTGCCGGGAGGGCGGCAAACAGAAAGGCCGGAAGCACCCAGGAGCCAATGCCCGGAACATTTCGCTGAATCATAAAGGGCACGACGTACACCGAGGCGCCCAGCATGGAACAAATGCCCGTGGCCGCCAGAGTGCCCAGGCCAAGCTCCCGTCGAAGACCTGCCTGAAGCTGCGAACCCGCGTCTGACTGGGTCATGGCTGGCGCAGACTATTGTGCAACTGACTCGCCCGAAAGAGGGGGTCCGCCGCCTGCAGTATCTTCATACGCAGTTGGGGGTTGTAGTCGGGCCGGTCTTTGAGAAACTGTCGCACGGACTCTGCCGCGGCCGGGGATGTGTGAGCGCTTAAAGCGCTGTTTAGCCAGGCGCTGGGAAAGAAGATATCCCCGGTGACCTGAATGTCTTCCAGTAACTCAAGACTGGGCAAGAGATACGCAGCCGCGTGCGCCAGGCGAGTGGGGTCGTTGAGTCTGCGTAAAGCGTCGCTTACCCAGACTTCGGTGGCGCGGTTTGCCGGATCCTTCAGCGACTCAAAAAAAGCGTCGCGAACGGCAGGATCTTTGGCTAAAGCCGGGGCAATAAAGTCCAGGCGGCGGAGGCGGTCAGGATTGTCCGTCCGGGCACGCTGTCCGGCAATGATCGCCTCGGCTTGATCAGGCATGCGCACCGCCAGGACTTCGGCCAGGCGGATTAGCTCTGACTCCTGCAGACTTAGCTGGTCAATGTTCTGATCCCCCTTCCATACCGCATGCAGCTGCGTGAGTGCCGATTCGGAGAGTGCTACCTGCGCGAAGAGTTCAAAGTACACCTTGGTCATGCTCGGGGAGTTCTGCGCCTGCATGGTCTCCCACAGCGCGGTCTCCAGGTTCGTTATTCGCGGCTGGCGCTGTGCGTCGGTCAGCAGACTGAAGTAAACGTAGCGCAGTTGATCGGCCGCAAGCTCCAGGAGTAACTCGTTGGGCTCGGATACGACTATGGCCTGGAGTATGTCGAAGTACTCCAGGGCGCTGCCGTAGGGCGGGGAGATCAGGTTCTCAAAGCTGTTCACCAGCAGCACGCCCCGCTGCAGGGGACTCAGGGAATCCCAGGCGTTAAAGAGTACGGGATCTGCCGGAAAGCGGCCGTAGCCCAGGCCGTCGGCATTAAAGAGGATATTCTGCCGGGGCGCGTTCTGCATGGCGGCCGGTAGCGCGACTTCGCCCGCGGCAAGCAGGCTTGTCTGAACGCCGCGATCCACAGACCACAGGGAAAATTGCTGGGGCCACTCCCGGGCGGTACCTGCCGGATCTACCTGTTGGAGAACCCACTGCGGATTGCCGGCATCGTCCCGGGTAGCTTGATCGAGCATGAAGTGCGGCATACCCGCGGTGTTTACCCAGGTCGCGCTCCAGCTTGCCAGATCGATATCGGTTTTTGCATCGAGGATCTCGATGAGCGCCGGCCAGGTGGCATTGGCGTAGGCATAGCGATTGAGATAAGTCTGGAGACCTTCGCGAAACGCTTCTTCGCCGAGCAGGAGTTCTAACTGGCGCATCATAATCGGCGCCTTGTGATAAATGATGGGGCCATACATCTGGCCGGCAAGGTTTAGATTGTCCAGGCGTTGCCGGATGGGGTTAGCCCCTTCGCTGCGATCTACGCTGTAGGCTTGAGGGTAATGGTTGCTGAGAAAATTAAGGGCGTGGTCTGTGCCTGGAAACTGTGGATTGACGATTTTGTCCGCCATGAAGTTTGCGAACACTTCTTTGGTCCACACATCGTCAAACCAGCGCATCGTCACCAGATCCCCATACCACATATGGGCTGTTTCGTGGGCGATAAGCTGAGCTCGATTGAGTAGCTGAGTTTCCGAAGGCGACTCTTCCAGCAACAGGGACGATGCGCGGTATTGAATCGCGCCCACATGTTCCATGCCGCCGTAGGGAAAGTCGGGAATGAGGGCAAAGCCAAACTTTTCGAACGGGTAGGCTATGCCGGTGTAGTCTTCGAGCCAATCCAGGGCGTTAGCGTGAACCTCAAAAACGGCATCGATGTTTCGCGCCAGCTTTTCTTTATCGGTCTCCCGATGCAGCATCGTCATCTGCCGACCACGTAACTGGCGCTCTACGATCTCAAACTGTCCGGCTACAAAGGAAAAGAGGTAGGACGGAATCGGGTCAGTTTCGGCGAAGCTAAACACTCTGCGATCTTCTTCAATACGGTCGCTTTGTAGTGGGCCATTGCCCATGGCTACCCAGCTGGCGGGTGTTTCGAGACTCAGGCGATAACGGGCCTTGAGGTCCGGCTGATCGAAAACGGGAAAGGCCCTGCGGGCGCGATCGGGTACGAAGAGCGTGAAAAGAAAATCAGGGTTACGATTGATGGCGTCCTGGGGCGCCAAAAACTCCACGGTGATGACGTTCTCGCCCATACGCAAGTCCGATGGGGAAACAATGATGTGCTCATTGTTGAATTGATGATTCACCGGCTTTTGCTGCGCTGTCACAGACAGCACATCTCCGGCGCGCTGCGCAAAATCGATCTGCAGGGGCGCGTCGGCGCTTGCCAGTTCGAAGCGCAGGCTCACGCGCCCCTCCACAGGTCGGTCTGCGTTTTCGGGTATCGATAGCTGGAGGTCGTAGCTTAAGGCTGCTATCCGCTGCGCGCGCTCCAGGGCCAGGGACGCGGATACGCCGGTTTCAGCGTGCATGTCGTGCCCCTCGCAGCCAGCGAGGATCCAGATCAGCGCTGTCAGTGACAGCGTAACTATGCGTTTCACGAAGGTGTCTCATGGTAATCAAATGACGGACGATACCAGTTTGTCAGCCCACCGGCGCGTTAGCTTTGGGCACTCCCCATGATTGTCAAGATTCTGCTAAGCTGCGCGGCTAAATTTTTCTATGGTCGGTATTTTAATTATGCGTTTACGCGCCGTTATTTGTGTAGTTGGCTTTTTTGCTGCGGGCTTTGGTTCTCTATCCACATCCACTCATGCTCAGGAAGTGATCGGCTCTGGCGCCGATGCGTTTGCTCAGCTTGGTCAGGAGCTTCCTACTCCTAACAGCTATCGCACGGCCTCCGGTGCGCCCGGCCACGAATACTGGCAGCAGCAGGCAGATTACGACATCGACGCCCGCCTGAATGCTGATGCACGGCGTATCGACGCCAGTGCGCGCATCGTCTACACCAATAATTCTCCCGATGCGCTGCGTTACCTGTGGCTGCAGTTGGATCAGAACCGCTTTAAGCAGGATTCCCTGGATCGACGCTCACGCACAGTGAGTTCTGATCAAGTGTCGTACCGCAACCTTCGGGAGCATCAGGCGGTATCGATCGGCGATTACGGTTATCGAAACCTGCGTTTTAGTGGCGAGTCAGGCGAGGAGTTGCCCTTTACGGTGGTCGACACCATGGTGCGCGTGGACCTGCCCAAGCCGCTGGCCTCCGGTGAGTACATCAGTTTTAACCTGGAGTGGACCTTTGACATCATCGAGCGCGACACCGTGCGCAGCCGTGGTGGTTATGAGCAGTTCTATGAGTCCGACACGCAGATTTTCTTTCTTTCTCAGTGGTTTCCCCGGCTGGCCGCCTACAGTGATTACGATGGCTGGCACAACAAAGCGTTTCTGGGCAGCGGTGAGTTCACTTTGGAGTTCGGCGACTACGACGTTTCTCTGACTGTTCCTGACAACCACATTATTTCTTCGACCGGCGCCCTGGCAAACCCTGACGATGTGCTCACTGCACAGCAGAAGCAGCGCCTTGCGAAGGCCGGATCTGACAAGCCCACTTTTATCGTGACACCAGAAGAGGCCCTGGCAAACGAAAAATCCAAGGCAACGGGCACGCGAACCTGGCGTTTCGAGGCCGAGAACGTCCGGGATTTTGCCTGGGCCAGCTCCAGTAAATTCATTTGGGATGCCATGGTGCATGAGCAGCCCGGCGCCAAGCATGAGCGCGTTTACGCCATGTCTTTTTATCCCAATGAAGCCGAACCGGTGTGGTCTAAGTACTCGACCCAGGCGGTGGTGCACACCATGGACGTTTACAGCCGTTTCTCGTTTGACTATCCCTATCCCACGGCGCAGTCCGTAAACACCTGGGAAGGTGGTGGTATGGAATACCCTATGATCACCTTTAATGGCTATCGCCCTGATCCGCCCCGTGCCAATCCGGAGGACCCCGAGTCTGCGGAATCCCGGGCCGAGGCCGAGCGGGCTTACTCCCGTCGCATCAAGTACGGCCTTATCGGTGTGGTGATCCACGAAGTGGGGCACATTTATTTTCCCATGGTGGTGAACTCTGATGAGCGCCAGTGGACCTGGATGGACGAGGGCCTGAACACCTTTTTGGAATATGTGGCCGAGCTGGAGTGGGAAGAGGACTTCCCGGCATTCCGACGTATTTCGGATCCGTTGATCAACGAGATCAATGTGCTGGATATGATTCCCGAGTACATGATGTCGCCGAACCAGGTGCCCATCATGACGCAGTCGGATTCAGTTTTGCGTCTGGGGCCGAACGCCTACAGCAAGCCCGCCGCGGCATTGACCGTATTGCGTGAAACAGTGATGGGTCGCGAGTTGTTTGACTTTGCGTTCCGCGAATACGCGCGGCGCTGGCAATTCAAGCGACCGACTCCCGCTGATTTCTTCCGCACCATGGAAGATGCCTCCGGAGTCGATCTGGATTGGTTCTGGCGATCGTGGTTCTACACCACGGACTATGTGGATATGGCCATTACCGATGTACGCGCCTATCGACTGAAGCACGATGACCCTGACGTGGACTATCCTCTGGACCGCGAAGAACATGCCCGGGACAACCCACTGCCCGTGAATATCGAACGCAATCAGGCCGAGGGTATTGTGCCTCGCGAGGAGCGCTTCGAAGCTTTGAAGGATCTGTATAGCGAGAATGATCGCTACACGGTGACCAACAAGGACCGCAACGATGCGGCGGATAAGTTCGATAAGCTGGAGCCCTGGGAGCAGCGTGCCTTTACCCAGGCCATCGAGGATGACAACGTTTTCTACTTTGTCGACTTTGAGAATCTCGGGGGTGTTCCGTCGCCGCTCATGTTGCACATCAAATATGAAGATGGCAGTGAGCGCGACCTGGAGATTCCCGCGGAGATCTGGCGCAAAAATGCTATTAAAGTCACGCACAGGCTGATCGAAGACAAGCCGATTGCTTACATCGCTCTGGACCCTCGTCATCAGACGGCCGATGCGAACTACAGCAATAACCGCTTCCCCTCCGCTATTCATCAGTCGCGCCTGTCTGCTTACAAAGCTGACGTGGTAAAGCGCAATCTCATGGCAGATATGCTGCACGAGCTAAAGGATAGCGCCAAGATGGATTCGGACGATGGCAAGTCGGCTCCCCTGACACCGGCGAATGGTCGCTAGGGCGCACTATCTCGTCAGACTGCTCAGACTCGTCGGCATAGTTAACCCGGCGGTGCTACTGCGCTGCATTCTCAGCGCAGTATTGTTGCTGTCAGCGTTGCCGGGTCACGCTCACCGAGGTCACGCGGTCTGGACAGATATCGTCTGGGCTGGCGAAAGCTTTGAGATCGTTCATCGACTGCATTTGGCCGACGCTATCGTCGTGAATCGCTATATGGGCGGTACCGAACCCATTGAAGAGACGCGTAGCCTCGCGAGAGTCGCTTTGTACGTGGAAGAGCGTTTTGAGTTACTGACCCCTGGCAAGGGCGATGAGCCAATTCGTTTAGAAACCATTGGAGCCGAGATCGAGGATGACTTTCTGCTTATCTATCAGGAGTGGGTTACCCCGCTCCCCGAGCAGTTTCCGGTGATAGATAACTTCATATTGCTGGACGTGGAGCCTGGAGCCCAGGCTTTTATCAAGATCAAGGCTCCGGGTCTGGATCAGGAAATCGAGCGCTAGTCCTGGGATGTTCCCCGGTTAGTGCTGCCTGGGGATCAAGGTGATCTCGGTTTGACGGCCATCCAGATACCGCACAGTTTCACCGTCAAAGAATGCGTCTTCTTCGGTCATAAAGCGTACGATTTTTCCGTCCCACTCCGGCACCGCAGCCTCGGCATTTAACTCTATGGACCATGCCGTATTCGGGTTTACCGGGTAGATACCACGAGGCCCTTTTTTGGGGCTCTGATCTTCCCAGGAACCTATAGAAGCACCGGCGCCGTGGCCCTGAAGCCCAATGGGGTGTGTATAGATTGTCGCTGTGATGTTCTGGGCTTCTACGGTCCTGCGTGCAGCGGCGAGGACGTCGTTACCGGAGCGGCCGGTTTTAAATGCGGCCAACAGAGCGTCCTGAACTTTGTTGGCGGTGGCAAGTCCGTCGCGCAAGCCTTTGGGGGCCTCTGTCTCGCCGGGACGCAATACATAAGCATGGTGCTGGGTGTCGGTATTGAGTCTCAGGTAGGTGATGCCAAAGTCCACGTGCAGAAAATCTCCGGGCATGATGACGTCACCGCTATCGATGCTCATGTTCGCAATGGAAAACGTCGATTGCTCGGCTCTTTGCACATGCACGCTGGGGTGAAACCAGGTGCTCAGTCCCAGATCGGAAATACGCTGGCGTAAGTGCCAGCGCAGATCACCCGTAGTGGTAATACCCGGGGTGATGGTTGCTTCGGAAAACATCTCGGCGATGATAGCGTGGGCAATGCGGACGATCTGTGGGTAGCTGGCTATTTCTGCCTCGGTACGGGTTTCCAACCAGCCCAGCGCCAGACCGTTTCTTTCTACGAGTCGGTCGGCAAGAGGGCCAAGAGCGCGTTCCAGCTTGCGTCGCATGCCGGCACTGAGTCCATCGGCGAGAGGGAAGTCATCAGAGGTGTTGATCGCGATGTTCCCGGGGTTGCGCTCGCGCACGATCTCGGCGACGCGCTCCCATTGGTCGCCCTGTTCTTCGGGATTCCAGGCTGCGGGGAACAGGTCTGCTACCGGATAGCGGGCGACAGCCATACGTTCAACGCCTGCGTCCCCACCGCGATCATGGAAAATCATGATGGTGGTGCGCCGAGCTGCGAGCCAGGTCGCGGGCAGCATAGTCTTAACAACCGGGTCTTCGTCATATTCGCCGGCCACCAAAATCCACATGTCGACGCCTTCCCGACGCATAAGCGGTGCCACCAGGGTGTCCAAACGGTCCCTTAACCAGCCGTCCACCACGGCGGCCCGCTCATCCAGATCAAGGATCTGTGGCATACGCGGGTCTACCAACTCCTGACTGTGCGCCAGGCTGCTGTTCAGGACTGCGAGACAGCCCATGCCCAGAGCCATACTGCGAAGTGTTGTACGTATTGTTGTGTGCATCGCGGTGAAAGTACCTCTATGTTTTCTCATGTTTAGTCTCTCTGCCAGCCGTAGTCTTTAGCCATTCGTGTGAAGCGGTCTATGTTGTGCTGTATCTGCTCATCGGTCTGCTCGCTGCAGTCGCCGATAATCGGTAGTGATCGAAGAATCTTGCTGTCGGGGTCAATGAGCACTCTGGCACCCTTGGGCACCGCAATGGACTGAGGGCCTGCCGAGAGGTCCACTACCTGAACTTCGCCGTCAATGCTGACATCCACGGGCATGGGGAAGTCGCGATCGCCGGGTACGCTCCACTCAAGCGAGAGCTTTGCGTCGTTCCGGGAACTGATCAGTGCCGGCATGCCGGCTTCGCGCAGGTAGGTCTCGACGATCCAGGCGATATCTTCTCCGGCCTCATCGGACATGATGGCGATAAAGTCTTCGGTAGAGCGATAGCGCGATTGAATGGGGTAACTGAGCGACCAGGGCTCGGCGGTGTCGTAAATCACCCGTCGCGTACCGGCCCAAAACGCCTCCTCGCCCATATAGCGGCGCAGGCTGTGGAGCATCCAGGAGCCCTTGGTGTAGATGTCGCGGTTGTCAAAGGCTTCGCCTGCGTCTTCCACGGCCGGGTTGGCCACCGGCAGGCAGTGCTCGTTATTGGTGTAAGCGTTGTACATGTGGTGGAAGTAACCGATGGCGCCGACGGTTTCTTCGGCATAGACCGCCTGCATGTACGCCCCGTAGCCTTCATGCAGCCAGGCGTCTTCCGGTCGCGCGTGGGTCATGACGTTGCCGAACCACTCATGCGCCAGTTCGTGATGGAGCAGCCCGTCAAAGCCATAGCTGCCCCGTTTGTACTGCTCTCCGTATCCGTTGATTGTCTGGTGTTCCATGCCCAGGTGGGGCGTCTCTACGAAACCGGCTTTTTCATCACCCCAGGGATAGGGCCCCAGAATTCGCTCGAAAAATTCAAGATCGGGTATGACGTCTGAGTCGATGAGTGCCCGGGCCTTGTCGGCGTTTTCGGTGAGCGCCCAGAATTGAATCGGGTAGCGGGTACCGTTGATCCCCGCATACTCGGCCTCGACGAGTTCGAAGGGCCCGCCATTAATGGCAACGGCATAGCCTGAATAAGGGTGTCGGGACTGCCAGTGCCAGGTATCAAAGCCGTCATCACCTTCATCGATGCCGGTCAGTACGCCCACCGAGGCGATCTTTACGCCCTTGGGAGCGGTGATGGCCAGATCTACACCCTCGTCTGGCTTGTCTGCAAAATTGTCCTTGCAGGGCCACCAAAGGTCACAGCCATCACCTTGCACGGCGGTGGCGAACCAGGGGGTGTCCTCTACCTCGGACCACACGAAACCACCATGCCAGGGAGGCGCCATGGCTATGTGGGGCTTGCCGCCGTAGCTCACGGTAACCGTGCTGTTGGTGCCGGCATCCAGGGTTGATGGCAGCGTGACCGTAAAGGAGCCGCCTTCGCGACGGACCTTCAGTTGAGTGTCGCCCAGCATGGCCTTATGAATGTCCAGCTTGGGATCAAGGTCCAGTTGCAGGGTGTTCAGGGCGCTCAAGGCTTCAAAGCTTACCGCCACGCTGCCCTCTATGGAGCGCGTCTCCGGCATGATCTTGAGCGCGAGTGTGTAGTGCTTTACGTCGAATGCCGCCTGGAGAGCGGTCATGGCCTTGCCGGATCTCGCGGTATCCGGATGCATATCCTCTGGATGAGGTTCCCCGCGGGCGGCGGCTTCCAGCGCGTTGATCACAGATGCCGGCACTGCCGTGGAGTCTTCAGCCATCTGACTGCTGCATCCGCTTAATGCCGAGGCAAACAGGCAGCTGCCCAGCACCGCTCTTGCATAGGTTAATGGATTGGCAATGTAGCTCACGGTGGGGTCACTCCCTGATAGGCGGTTTAGCAGCTTGGTCTCAGCAACATAGGTTCAGCAACATAGATTCCGAAACGTAGCTTCAGTAATTTGGATTCGCCGCATAAGAACAGTGCAGGATCTGAAGTGTAACCGCTTGCTGTGATCCGTGTCGCAAGCGGCTTCTCGGGGTGCCGTTTCTAGGGCAAAAGATAGCGATCAAAATGCGCGATCATTTTGCCAAATAGATAGCGCGAGTAATGTGGCTCGCGGCTCCAACTGTGCGTAGCCCCGGGTGCGAAGGCAAAATCAAAGTCCTTGCCCTCTTTGATCAGCAGGTCGGCCAGTGCCGCCGTCGTTTTGAAAGGAACGACCTGATCCTGCATGCCATGAATAATCAATAAGTGATCTTCAAGGTTCGCTGCATAGCGTGCCGCGCTATTGAGAAATACCTCGGGATGGGTATCCGGCCGACGCACGATGGCTACATCATCGGTGCCAAAAAAGTGTGGGTCTACCGCAGCCGCTGCGGCGACGCCTGCGCGAAACAGTCCGGGCTTTTTCAGCAGTGTATAAATCGATAGTGTGCCACCGTAACTGCTTCCCCAGATGCCCATGCGCCCGGTGTCCATGTAGGGAATGGTTTTTAGATACTCCACGGCGCTGACAATGTCTTCGATATCGTCCCCGGCAAAGTCCACCAGAAACTCCTCACGAAAGTCTCTGCCGTAGCCGGTGCTACCGCGCATATCAACTTGCACGATGATGTAGCCCTTTTGCACCAGCAGCTGCTGGATACGGTTGTATACACCTCCCCAGCGATTGCGAACGGTGTTGGAATACATGGGGCCAAAGAGCACCGGGTAGGTTTTTTCGGGATCCAGTGTCGCGGGCTCCAGAATGCGCGCATGCAGGCGGTAGTCATCGATAAGGCTGGGAAAGCTGACATAGCGACTGCGCGCCCATTGCTGCTCCTCAAAAGCCTCAAGCGGCGAATGGGTCACGCGCTGAAGATTTTTCCCGGAGGCGTCTACCGTGTAAATCTCCGCCGGCCGGGTGTCATTGCTGTGCACAAAAGCCACATGACTTGCATCGGGGGAGGGGTAGCCGGTGTTATGACCGGAAAGCGGCGTGACGCGTTGGGCCGCTTCGACTGTAGCTTTGCTGACAAAAACCTGGCTTTCGGCGGCGGTAGGTGCGTTAGCCGTATAGAAAATGCTGCCCGAACCCGCAATCATCGGTGCGCTCAGCACGTCGGCGTTGGGACTACTTAAGAGTCTCGGTGACCGCGTTTTACCCTGTGCAGTGATCAGGTAAAGACCGTAGCGATCCTCGAGATCACTGAGAAAAACAATGTCCTCACCATTGGGATGCCACTGTGAGGCGAAAGCTGTGTAGATGCGGCTCTTGCGTTGCCTGTGCCAGACTTCTTTTAAGCGCTGCCTGCCATCTACCGTATAGAGCCAGCGATCTTCGGCGGTGTCAGACGCCACATCCAGGAGCAACAGACCTTTTGATGACCAGGAGAACCCAATGATCTGGTTCGCCGAGGTGTTTTTTAAAGGGAGTAGGTCGAGCTTACCCTTAGCCAGATTTATGAGTCCCACAGTACGCGATTCATTTGCATCACCCGGATAGCCGCGGCGGACCTCGTTGGGGGCCGTCTCAGGGGAGAGATAGTCGGGGAAGGGGACTTTGCGCATCTGTCGACGGTCCACAAGATGCACCGCAATGGTCTGGCTGTCGGGAGACCAGGCATAGGTGGGTCCACCCCAGATTCCGGGGCCAATCTCCCGTTCAGGTCGGTTATAGCGTCCAATCGAAAGTGCGGACAGGCCGGGGACCCCCACGTCGGTTATTGCCCGGGCCTTTTTGTTGTTCAGATCAAAGATCCAGAGGTCGCCGTCTTTAAGGAATGCCAGTTTTTGATCATCAGGGGCCAGGCCGATATGGGACACACCCGGGCCAAGGTCCCCCAGGCGCTGGGCCCTGGAATCATCAATATTTAACTGCCAAAGCTCATTGCCGCGGAGCAGCAGGATGCTCTTGCTGTCGCTCCGCCAGGCAAAATCGCGGGTCGATGAGTACAAGGTAAATTGGGGCGAGGACAGGCGGCGAAGCTCCTTGCCGCTGGCTGAAGCCAGCCACAGCTCCCTGTCTGGCAGGCCCTTATCGTTCCAGGTAAACGCAAAGCGTTGGCTATCGGGTGCCCATTTTGGCGCCGAAGGTACGGTGCCAAACAAACTGGGGGATGCAAAGATGTCATCCAGGCTCAGGGCTGTTTGTGCCACCGCCAGGCTCAGGGCTGTTTGTGCCACCGCCGTATTTGCAGTCGCCAACAGTAAGGCGAGGAAAGCGCCGCATACGCTGGCGGCAGCTGGCGATAGTGGGTTATCCCGCGTCTTTTGGGGGCGCAAAGTGATTGCCATGGAGCCTGTTCCCTGAGTGATTAGCCGTTCTTTCAGGACGATTCTGACATATACTTTTCGGCGGGCGTTATCTGCATAACAATTTAATAAGTTTTGAGGGTTAATCATGAAACCAGCGCTGTTCCTGGCCTGTCTGGCTGTGGTCTTTTTGGGGGCGTCTCCCATTGCACAGAGTGTTGAAGACGAACGCGACTTTTTTGACGGCATCCAGGCCCGTAACGTCGGGCCGTTTCGTGGAGGACGGGCCACCGTCGCCGTAGGTGTTCGAGAAAACCCGCATGTCTATTACATGGGCACCACCGGTGGGGTTTGGAAGACAGACAACGCCGGCGCGAGCTGGTACCCGATATCAGATGAGGATTTCGGGTCATCGGCGGTGGGCGCCATTGCGGTGGCTGCATCGGATCCCAACGTGGTGGTGGTAGGCATGGGGGAATCGCCATTTCGCAATATCGCTTCATCTCAGGGAGATGGCGTATACAAGTCCACCGACGCCGGAAAGAACTGGACACATATAGGGTTTGAAAATGTGCGCCAGATCGGCGAGATCCGTATTCACCCCAGAGATCCCGACACTATATGGGTCGCAGCCCAGGGAAATACCTACGCGCCGGCAGACGATGGCGGTGTATTTAAGACTACGGATGGCGGCAAGACCTGGCGCCGCGTTCTCGAGCCGCTCAATGAGAGCACCGGCGCTGTCGATCTGGCTATGGACCCGGGCAATCCGCGAATTCTTTTTGCAGCGATGTGGGATAACCAGCGCAGCCCCTGGAAGCTTCGCTCCGGTGGAGAGGGCAGCGGCATCTGGCGCTCCACCGATGGTGGCGAAAGCTGGGAACGACTGGTCGATGATCTCCCCGAAGGAATGGGCAAGTTAGGCGTCGCCGTGTCTGGCGCAAAGTCCGGTCGGGTCTGGGCCATTATCGAAGCCGAAGGCGATGAGGGTGGTTTGTATCGTTCTGATGATGGCGGCGACAGTTGGAGTCAGGTCAACAAGGAGCGGATTCTTCGCGCGCGCTCCTGGTACTACATGCACATCTTCGCTGACCCCAACGATGAGAACACCGTATACGTTCTCAACGCGCCGTTTATGAAGTCTATTGATGGCGGTAAGACCTTTAATCAGGTAGCGACGCCCCATGGCGACAACCACTACCTCTGGATCAATCCCGACAACTCGGATTGGATGGTTAACGCCAACGACGGCGGCGCCAATGTATCCTTTGATGGCGCGGCGAGCTGGTCCCGGCAGGACAACCAACCCACCGCACAGTTCTATCGTGTCAATACCGACAATGCCTTTGAGTACCGTATTTACGGTGGTCAGCAGGACAACTCTACCGTTGCGATCAAGAGTCGTTCCCGGGATGGGAGTATTGGTCGCGATGACTGGGAAGCACACGGTGGCTGCGAAAGCGCCTATGTGGCGATGGATCCCGATGATCCACGCTACACCTATGCAGGCTGCTATCTGGGATTGATTGACGAGTTCGATACGCAGAGTCGCACCAGCCGGGCAATCAAGGCCTATGCCGAAACCGGCCTGGGTCAGCTGGCGAGTGATTCCAAGTACCGCTTCAACTGGAACGCGCCCATCCATGTATCCCTGCACGACCCTAAAGTGATCTATCACGGCGCTAATGTCCTTTTAAAGTCGGACAACCGTGGCTTTGATTGGGTAGAGGCCAGTCCCGACCTCACGCGTAATGAAGCTGACAAGCAGGGGCAGGGTTCTGGTCCCTACACCAACGAAAACATTGAGCAGTACAACACTATCTTCTCTTTTGCCGAGAGCCCCCACGATGCCGATACGCTGTGGGTTGGCAGTGACGATGGTCTGCTGCATGTCACCCGGGACGGCGGTGAAAGCTGGAAGGATGTCACGCCCCGCAATGTTGGCCGCGGTTTGATTAATTCCATTGACGTGTCGCCGCATGATCCGGCGGTGGCCTATGTCGTGGTCATGAAATACAAAGAAGGCGACAATCGGCCTTACGTCTACCGCACGGCAAATTATGGGCGCAGTTGGTCATCGATCAGTGATGGACTCCCCGAAGCGCATTTTGCCCGGGTGGTACGCGAAGATCCAAAGCGCGCCGGCTTGTTGTTTGCGGGTATGGAGCGCGGTCTTTTTGTGTCTTTTAACAGCGGTAAGGATTGGCAGGCGTTTCAGAGCAATCTGCCAGTCGTGCCGATTACGGACCTTATGGTGCGACGCAATGATCTGGTGCTCGCGACCCAGGGGCGGGCTTTTTGGGTGATCGATGATATTGCACCCCTGCGTCAGTTTGAGACCGCACAGGTATCTGCTGCAGCGCACCTGTATTCGCCGTCTCCCGCTATCCGCCTGACGCCCACTAATGGTCGCGCAGGTGGTGGTGAGAGCGCCGCACCCAGCGCGCCAGATGGGGCGGTACTGTATTACACCCTGGCCGAAGAGCTCGATCTTGAGGAGCAGTCTTTGACGCTGGAAGTGTTGAACGCTCAGGGTGATGTTGTTCGCCGTATAGAGACCGATGCCAAGAAAGGTGTGGAAGGTGGGGGCTCTGGATCAGCTCTGGCCCTGCCCGCAGAAAAAGGCCTTAACCGAGTGGTTTGGGACCTGCGCACAGACTCAACCGCAACCCTGGATTATGACGTGGTTTACGGAGCCCGGGCAGATAAGGCTATCGCAGGCTATAAGTTGGCGCCGGGTATTTACACGGTGCGCCTGCAATTGGGTGAGGACAGCTATGAGCAGTCTGTCGACGTCAGCTGGGATCCCGTTAACAACTACGATGATGCCGCGATTAATGAGCAGCAAGCTTTTGTGGCAGAAGCCTTTGGCATGATCGACGCGATCTATACCCGCGTTGCCAGTTTGCAAAGCATTCAGAAGCAGGCTCAACTGCGCCAGTCATTGGCCAAAGAGGCGGGAGATGACATCGTGGCGGAAGCCGCGGACTCCCTGTTGTCTGCTTTGGACGAGTGGCAAAAGTCTGTAACGACACCGCAGCGAGAAACCTTTCAGGATGTACTGAATTTTCATCCGCGTATTGATGCGTTCCTCATTGATGTTTACCAGCAGGCTGATAATGCGGTGCTGGGGCTGACCCGGGGCCAACGAGAGCGTCTGGAGGATCTGCGGCCGCAATGGCAGGCGGCTATGACCGCCTGGCAGACGCTGGTGGACGAAGACGTGGCCGCCTTTAATGCTGTGGCAGGACCTGCTGTAGCGGCCCCCGACTGGGAGTAAGGCGTTTCTCCGGGCTTGCTACCAGAGCTTTGAGCATAAAAAAACCGGCAGCGTTTGAGCGCTGCCGGTTTTTTTTACTTTTCTAGTTAGGGATTATGGAGTGATTGGCCCGGCACCCAGGGCGCGTCATTGTCCGCCAATGCTTTTTTGATGTCGGCCAGTTGGTTCTCACGCAGGGCTGCGACCCGCGCCACGATATCGCCCATCCACTCGTTACCGATACGCAGGTCCTCACGCTGATTAGCCGGGGGCGGCATGCGCGTGTTCAGGGCGTTGGCAGCGGAGCTAATTCGCCGTGCAGCACTGTGTGACATGGCTTCGCTGAGCCTTTGCCGAGCGGGATTTCCGCGAAGCATTAGCTTCAGTTCCGCTACCTCTGCTTCGAGTTTGTCGATAGTGATCTGCAGTGACGGAGAGCTCTGTGGTGATGCGTCCACCGCTGCGCGAAGATATCGTGTGTCTGCCGCGACTTCCTTGAGCGCTGCATCCACAGCGTAGAGCTGCCGCTGGGCATCGCTAACCTCTTGCTGGAAGGCTACGGCGGCCAGGTAGTCGGTTCCCTCGGGCAGATTTTCCAGCGCCTGGAGTTCAAAGCTTTTTGCGGCTCCCAGTGCCTCCACGGCATCGGGACCGGCACGAAGCAACTGAGCACTGTAGGTGCCCGGTGCCACAAGCGGGCCCTGAGGTTCGCTCATCCAGGGCGCACGGAAACTGCCGTCGGGAAAGCTGATGGCGTTGGGCGCGTCTGCTCGCATATCCCAGTTAAGGCGCTGCAGCCCGGCTTTTTTGTCGAGGCTCAGGCGGCGCACGGCATTACCCTGTGCGTCACTTATCTCGATGTAGTAACGCGCTTCGCCCGCGGAGGCTTCGTCTTTGAGGGTGTCCCAGCCGGGAAAGGGAATGTCTTTGTCGGCTGCTGCAAGATCGCGTTCTCTGTCGCGTCGCGTTTCTGCGGGTGTTTTCATCACTGCGGGCAGATAGGCCGTGAACAAGGGGCCCATTTCCGGGTTGGCCGTTTTGTAGGCAGTGCTCCCCTGACTCGGAATGCCTCTAGCCTGTCCCGGTACCGACGGGATGTACCACCAGGCGTCGCGCACGGCGAGCAGCGCACTGCTATCGCCGGACAAAGCCTCGCCCTGCTCGCGAAGGTTTGCGGCCAGGGTCCTCAAGGGTCGGTAATCATCCAGGATATACACGCCCCGTCCAAAGCTGGCGCCCACCAGATCGTGATCCCGACGCTGCAACTTAAGATCCCGAAAGGGTACCGTGGGAACCCCGGCACCGAGTTTTTTCCAGTGCTTGCCGCTATCGAGAGTGACATAGAGTCCATTCTCTGCAGCGATGAACAGCAGTCCCGGTTCAATATGATCCTGTTGCACCGCCCACACAATCACGTCTTCAGGCAGATCACCACTAATGTCCCGCCAGCTTTTGCCGTTGTTGTCCGTGGCAAAAAGCATGGGTCGATAATCGCCGGTTTTGTGATTGTCCGCGGCCACAAAGGCTCCGTTTTCGTTGTGCTGGGAAGCTTCTACATCGTTGATAAACGCGCCTTTGGGTAAAGCCGGTGGGCTGATGTTTTTCCAGCTTTTGCCGCCGTCTGCGCTGCCATGGACCAGACCATCATCGCTGCCGGTCCAGAGACGTCCGGCCTTCAGAGGGGATTCTGAAATTGCCGTTAATGAGGCATAACCCGACATGGCTCCCAGATCCCACAGGGCGTCGGTGCTGCGTATCCGGCCGTCCACCGGGAGCGTGAAACGATTGCTGTCGCTGGTGAGGTCTCCACTGATGGCTGACCAGGCATCGCCACGATCGTCACTTTGCCAGACGCGTTGGGAGCCAAAGTAAATTCGACCCGGTTCGTGCGGACTGACTTCTATCGGCGAGTCCCAGTTCCAGCGCTCCGGGTCATCGCCGGGAGCAGGCTGGGGGCGGATGCTGGCATTCTCTTTGCTTTTTGAATGATGGCGAATCAGATTGCCCTTCTGGCTCATTTGATAAAAAACGTCCTCATCAAAGAGGTCAAAGGCCACACCATAGCCATCGGCACCGTAGGGCACGTACCAGTCCTGGTTGCGGATGCCCTCGATATTGGTGGTCCGCGCCGGTCCATGCAGTGTGCCCAGATCCTGAGCACCGGCCAGTACGTTGTAGTAGGGCGCGTGGTCGCTCACGGCCACCTTGTAAAACTGGCTGATGGGCAGGTTGGGAAAGTGTCGCCAGCTGGCGCCATCATCAAAGCTTTCGTACAGGCCGCCATCGGTTCCGGCAAGAAGGTGCGCCGGTGCATGGGGATCAATCCATAGTGCGTGGTTGTCGCTGTGCTTGGCGCGGCCGGTACCCAGAATATCGAAGTTTGCACCGGCGTCTGCGGTGGCATGCAGGAACACGTCCATCTGATAAACGCGGTCGGCGTCTGTCGGAGAGGCTTCGATCTCCTGGTAATAGTGGGGGCCGGTTCCGCCCGAGATGTATTCGTTTTTGCGCTCCCAGCTCTCGCCCCGGTCGTGGCTCACAAAGAAACCCTGCTCACCTTCGTTAGCTTCTATGGTCGCGTAAACGCGATCGGGGTCAGCGGGCGTGACCGCAAGGCCGATTTTTCCGATCTCCAGCTCATTGTTCTTGCTGGGCAGACCGTTGGTCACCTCGCGCCAGGTTGCACCACTGTCGGTGGATTTCCAAAAGCCCGAGCCCGGGCCGCCGGCGAGGAAGGACCAGACGGTGCGTCGACGCTGATAGGTGGCGGCGTAGACGATGGAGGGATCACCGGGGTGGAATTCCAGATCCGTAGCGCCGGTTTTATCATCGACGCTCAGTACTGCGCTCCAGGTCTTGCCACCGTCGGTGCTGCGAAATACGCCGCGCTCACCGCCGGAGGACCAAAGGGGTCCCTCGGCCGCAACCAGAATATGATCGGAATCCCGCGGGTCTACCAGAATTCGCCCAATGTGCTCGGACTTATCCAGTCCCATCGACGTCCAGCTCTTACCACCGTCGAGACTGCGATAGACGCCATCTCCCCAGCCCACGTGACGGCCGCTGACGTTTTCGCCCGTGCCGACCCAAATGGTATTGGAGTTCTGGCTGTCGATGGTGATCTCACCGATAGAGTAGGACTTTTGGTCGTCAAAAATCGCTGACCAGGTGATGCCTGCGTTGCTGGTTTTCCATACTCCGCCGGAACCCACGGCGATGTACCAGGTCGCGGGGGCCTGTGGGTCGACCTCGATATCGGCGATGCGCCCGCCCATCATGGCAGGCCCAATGGCACGCAGTTCCAGTCCATCTATTACCTGATCTACCGGCGTAACCTCTTCTGCAGCAAAAGCCACCGCAGCGGAACCGATAAGCGAGAGAGATAAAAATCTGGTGAGTGACCTGGCCCTGAGTAAACGGGAAGTTTGATTTAGAGATGTAGACATAAAACAGTTCACCTTGTTCGAGTTTAAAAGGCGGGGAGTACTTGATCCTGTGCCGCTCGTTAGTGGGAGCAAAGGCCGAAAAGATTAATCTCAGCTAATCACTGAAAAAACACGGTCTAACTAGAAACTGAATTCAACCCCGGCTACAGGACCGTAATAGCTAAAGGCGTTGCTTAAATCACCATCAGTAAATTCCGCCTCTTTGTACTGATAGCCAATGAGCGCATGATTCTGTCGGGATTTGCCAAAAGCGTAGGCAAAGCTTCCGCGCACAACAAAAATACCGTCGGAGTCGCCAAAGGCGTAGTCGGCATAGGTGCGCAGCTGCCAGCGCTCGGACACAGGCGTCTGATAGCGAAAACCCAGCAGCACATCGTAATAGGCTTTGTCGGAACTCCTCACCGCGGTGGGCCGGTCTGTGTTGACGGCTGTGAAACCAAAGTCATTATCGAAGCCGGAGTGGCGCAGGCCACCAAAGACATTGAGTGATGAGCCAACCCCCTGGGGCCAATAGGCAACCGCCGCATCCAGGAAGACCTGGGTGCTATCAATATCGATACTCAGCTGATTCCGAGCATCCGTGCTGGAAGTTTTCAGGTAGGTCAGATCGGCAAAGCCGCTCCAGTTTCCCCGGCCAACCTCGGTTTGCACCATAAATGCAGCATCCAGCGTGTCCACCAGATCTCGAAAGCTGATTGTCTCAGGGCTGATTGTTACATCCCGAAAGCTAAGATCCAGTTCCGTGGTTGATGCCCACAAATATGGAGTCACCGACCACTGCAAATCATCACTGCCTTGCGCGGCGACTCCCAAGGAAACGCAGAACGAGGACGCCAAAGTCACAAAGCCCTTGGTGAGGCGATTTCGAGCATTTTGCATAGCTACAATACCTGTGATGCCTGGGAAAGCGGCCTGTGCCACGACGGCGCAGCCGTTTTCATGTTATGCACCGTAGGATAGCCGCAAGCTTTGCTTGTAATCCAGCGGCCTGCTCGCTGATTCAGTCGCTGTCAGCAGCGAGCAGGCTGGCATTACCCCCGGCCGCGGTTGTATCAATGCAGCTGTGGCGCTCGTGCACACAGTAGCTATCCAGTTCACTGGCGGCGCTGACCAGAGGTATGAGTGCGCCGTCGCGGGCCGCCAGCGCTTGCCGAGCACTGCGAAGATCGGTCTGATCGCTCCACAGCGCCACTACCGCGATATCCTGTAGTGTTGTTAGCAGGGATCTAGGCAGGAAACCGTCTATGCCATAAGCAGGGTCTACTCCGGGTGCGATCATGAGTGCCGGGCAACCCCGGCGTCGGGCTGTACCGGCCTGAAGGCTCGCATCCTGAGCGCTGGGTCCCAGGCAGAGTACGAGTCCCCGAGGCCACAGTGTCAGCGTATTGGCTTCTCCCGTAGGCCCGGACATCGCTTGACTTTCAAGTTCCTGGGCTTCGTACCAGCTCAGGGCGTCAATTTTCTCCTGCACCGCGGATGCATCTACCTCAGGCCCGGTTAAAGCGGCAGTCTCCGCCTGTAGTGCTTCGGCTGGGCGCTGAAAACGCTGCACGTAGCGCGGGCCGCCGGCTTTGGGGCCCGTGCCTGATAAGCCCTGTCCGCCAAAGGGCTGGGATTCCACGACAGCGCCAATCTGGTTGCGATTCACATAAATGTTGCCGGCGTGAACGGCCGACGATGCATTTTTCACCCGATCATCAATACGGGTGTGTAAGCCAAAGGTCAGCCCATAGCCGCTGGCGTTGATGTTGTCGATGACACGGTCGTAGTTCTCGGCCTTGAAGCGGGCGATGTGCAATACCGGTCCAAAGACCTCCATCTCTATGTCTGCGATGCCAGTCACTTCGATCACCGCGGGCCCCACAAAGTAACCGCTGTTTGGTGCCCGGAGTTGTTTGAGCAATCGGCCATCCTGCCTGGCCTTTTCAACATAGGTCTGGATCGAGTCCTGAGCCTGGGCGTTGATTACCGGACCTATGTCTGTCGCCAGGGACCATGGGTCTCCCAGGTCGAGTTCGTCCATAGCGCCGTGGAGCATTTCCAGAATGATATCGGCGATATCGTCCTGCACATAAAGTATGCGCAGCGCTGAGCAACGCTGTCCGGCTGATTGGAAGGCCGAGGCTAGCGCGTCTCGAATCGCCTGTTCCGGAAGTGCTGTGGAATCCACGATACCGGCGTTGATGCCTCCGGTTTCGGCGATGATCGGTGCTGCCGGAGACATGTGTGTGGCCATGCTACGGTTGATCGCCTGCGCCGTCGCTGTAGAGCCGGTAAAGCACACTCCTGCAACAGTCGGTGATGCGGTGAGTGCTGTCCCACAGTGTGACCGTCCCCGGGAAGGAACTGCAGCACTTCCCGGGGCACGCCCGCGGCGTGGAGAAGCTTCACGGCGGCAGCTGCAATCAGCGGTGTAGTTTCTGCCGGTTTTGCCAATACGCCGTTACCGGCGACCAAGGCGGCGGCTATCTGACCGGTAAAAATGGCCAGGGGAAAGTTCCAGGGTGATATGCAGGTAATAATACCCCGGGCTTCGCCATGGGCCAGATCTTCTCCGCGATTGGCATAGTAGCGAAGGAAGTCTACGGCTTCGCGTATCTCTGCTACGGCGTCCGGCGCGCACTTGCCGGCTTCTCGAGCGAGCAGGGCCATCAGCTCCCCGGTATTGGTTTCAAACAAGTCTGCCGCCAGACGCAGGCTAAATGCACGCTGCTGTGCGCCCGCATGGTTCCAGTCCTTCGCTTCCGCGATGGCGCGTTCGCAGTCCGTATGGTTTGCTTCTATAGCGTAGCCCACAACGTCCCCGGGGTTGGCGGGGTTGGTGATTTCTCGTCCAAGCGTGGAGTCCACCGGGCAGGCCAAAAGTGGTTCTACCTGCCAGTGCTGTGTGGCAAAACGCTCTCTTGCCAGATCCAGGGCCTCAATGACGTTGCTGTTGTTCAGATCCCAGCCGCGGGAAGCCTGACGCTCGGGCGCATAAATATCCGCAGGGTCGCAAAGTGATGCAGGCCGCGACGTCTGAATGTTACTCAAGCGCATAAAGGGATCTTCGGCCAGGGCTATGGGCGAGTAGGCGGGATCAACGACCTTGTGCACAAAGGATGAGTTTGCGCCGTTCTCCAGAAGTCTGCGAACCAGATAGGCCAGAAGATCCTTGTGCGGACCCACCGGCGCATAGATGCGGCAGTTCGCGCCGTCGGCGATGAGTTGGTTGAACAGTGTTTCACCCATGCCGTGGAGACGCTGGAATTCGTAGTCCGCACGCTCGCCCGCAAGCTCCAATATGGTGGCCGCCGTCTGCGCGTTATGAGTAGCAAACTGAGGGTAGATCCGATCAGTCATGCCCAGTAGCTTTGCCGCGCAGCAAATGTAGGACATGTCTGTCGCACTGCGTCGAGTGAATACCGGATAGTCCGATACTCCGTCGACCTGCGCCTGCTTTATTTCGGAATCCCAGTACGCACCTTTTACCAGTCGCACCATAATGCGACGATCCAAAGACGATGCGAGCTTGTACAGCCAATCGATAACCGGTGCCGCGCGTTTTTGATAAGCCTGCACCACAACGCCGAAACCGTCCCAGCCCGCAAGTTCCTCATCAGACAGTGCGGCTTTGACCACATGTAAAAAAGGCTCCAGTCGCTGGGATTCCTCTGCGTCGACGTTGAGTCCAAGATTCGCATCCCGGGCGAGCCGGGCGAGTGTATTGAGTCGCGGGGCCAACTCTTTGAGTAGTCTGGATTGCTTGGCATATTCAAATCGTGGGTGGAGTGCCGAGAGCTTTACGGAGATTCCGGGGCGATCGTGCATAGCTCCCTCGGACGTTGATTTTCCAATAGCGCGGATGGCGTTCGCGTAAGCTTCGAAATAGGCATCGGCATCGGCCTGCGTGAGCGCGGCCTCGCCCAGCATGTCAAAGGAGTAGCGGAAGCCGCGTCGCGTTTCTTCCTCGGCTCTTTTGAGGGCTTCCTCTATGGTTTGTCCTAAAACAAACTGATTACCCATTTCGCGCATGGCGCGCTTCACCGCGAGACGCACAACAGGTTCGCCCAGGCGCTTCACCGTGCGGTTGAGCAGGCCGGAAACACTTGCCGAATTATCATCATCCAAAACGCGACCGGTCATCATCAGTGCAATAGTGGAGGCGTTGACCACTGCCGACCCTGATTTTCCGCTATGTTCGCTCCAGTCGTAGGGCGTGATTTTGTCTTCGATGAGCGTATCGATGGTGCCGGGGTCGGGCACGCGGAGAAGGGCTTCGGCCAGGCACATGAGGGCGATGCCTTCATTGGTTGAGAGCCCGTATTCGGCGAGAAACATTTCCATAAGCCCGGGTTTACCGGCGCTTCTTATGCGCTCGATGAGATCAACAGCGCGGGCTTGGGCCCGTTGGCGGAGGTCCAGATCAATGCCGGCGCCCCCGGCGAGCGCGGCGAGTATGTCTTCCTCGTCTGCTACGTGATGGGCGCGGATCGCGTCGAGCTCTCCGTCGTTTATGTTCGCCATAGGACGACTCTCAAACGTAATAGCCTGGTTCATTCTGGGTTCCTCTGTGGATTCAATCAAGCGTTCGCAGGGCTAATCTCAGCGCGACCCGCCATGGTGAGTGCCAGATAATCGTGTCTCCGCCCGATGATGCGTTCTGGACGGTCTCCCAGCAGACTGACCCCCACAGCCGCCAGGCTGCTCAACAGAAATCCAGGAATGATTTCATAGAGATAGGCCGAGAGTGGCTGGCCATCGATTTCCAGCGGGGCATAAATCCATATCAGGACCGTTACCGCGCCCGTGATCATGCCGGCCAGCGCGCCGTTACGAGTGAACCGCTTCCAGAACAGGCTGAGCAGAATAATGGGTCCAAAAGCAGCACCGAAGCCCGCCCAGGCGTTACTGACCAGGGACAGGATGGATGCGGAACGATCAAAGGCAAGAATAATGGCCACGATGGATACCGCGAGCACCGAGAGGCGTCCCACCAGTACCAGCTCTTTTTGGCTCGCCGACCGGCGCACAAAGGCTTTGTAGAAATCCTCGGTGAGAGAACTCGATGAGACTAATAGTTGAGATGAGATAGTGCTCATAATGGCCGCGAGTATGGCGGCCAGAAGGAAGCCACCGACCAAGGGGTGGAACAGCACTTGAGACAGCAAAATGAACACGGTCTCAGGATCATCAAGGGTTGTGGAGGTGCCGGAGACGTAGGCGACGCCCGCGATGCCCGTGCCCACGGCACCGAGCACGGTGACCAGCATCCAGCTCATGCCAATGTGGCGGGCGGTGGCCACATCCTTGAGCGTGCGGATGGCCATGAAGCGCACAATAATGTGTGGCTGCCCGAAGTAGCCCAGTCCCCAGGACAGGCTGGATATGAGCCCGATGGCGGTAACGCCGCTAAACCAGCTGAGCATGCTCGGATCGACACTTTTTACCTGTGCGGCGGTAGCCTCGAATCCACCGAGTTGCGTAATGGCCACAGCCGGCACCATGATCAGGGCAATAAACATAATGACGCCCTGTACGAAGTCCGTGAGGCTTACCGCCAGGAAACCTCCAAACAGCGTGTAAGCCACAACTACACCAGCGGTCAAAAACAGCCCTATTTCATAGCTCAGGCCGAAGGAGCTTTCGAACAGCTTGCCGCCGGCCACAACCCCTGACGAGGTGTAGAGCGTAAAGAACACGACGATCACCAGAGACGAGATCACGCGGAGCGATCGTGATTGGTCATCAAAGCGTTTTTCGAAAAAGTCTGGAATGGTGATGGAGTCATCTGCAAGCTCGGTATACACCCGCAGCCGTGGCGCCACCAACAGGTAATTAAGATATGCTCCGGCAACAAGCCCTACCGCAATCCAGACGGCGCTAAAGCCGGCGAGATAGATCGCCCCGGGAAGCCCCATGAGCATCCAGCCGCTCATGTCCGACGCTCCCGCTGATAGTGCACCCACAGCGGGATGCAGTTGTCGTCCGCCGAGCATGTACTCCGAAACATCACTTGTGGAATTGCGGTAAGCGTAGACACCGATACCCATCATGAGCACAAAGTATCCCGCTAAGGAAACCAGCGTATAAATTGACATGTTTTAGCTCCGGGTTTGTCCGTCACCGCGGACTTGATATTTGAAACTGGTGAGTTGCTCGAGTCCCACGGGGCCTCGGGCATGCATTTTTCCTGTGGCGATACCAATCTCGGCGCCCATGCCAAATTCGCCACCGTCGGAAAACTGCGTGGAGGCGTTGTGCATCACAACGGCGGAATCAATGGTGTTCAGAAATGTTTCTGCCGCCGCGGCGTCTTCGGTGAGTATCGCTTCGGTGTGACCCGAGGAGTGCTCGCTGATGAAGGCGCAGGCTTCCTGAAGGTCACGCACCACCTTGATAGACAGCACGGCATCGAGATACTCCTCGCGCCAGTCAGATTCGCTGGCGGCGAGCACCCGCGGGTCGCAGTCCTGCGCCTGCTGGTCGCCGCGAAGCTCGCAGTCCCCAAGGCTGTCGGCCAGTAAAGGAATAAACGTTTTTGCAATCGACTCGTCCACGACCAGACTTTCGGTGGCGCCGCAGATACCCGTGCGGCGCAACTTGGCGTTTTTCACAATGTCGGCTGCTTTCGACAGGTCCGCCGCGCTGTGAACGTAGCTGTGGCAGTTGCCATCCAGATGCAGGAGCGTAGGCACCCGGGCCTCGTCGCGCACCAGCTGCACCAGGCTGCGTCCACCGCGGGGAATTACCAGGTCCACATAATCGATACAGCGCAGTAATGCGCCTACGGCGGCTCGGTCTGTGCTGTCTACCAGCTGTACACAGTCGCCTGGGAGTCGTGCCGCCGCCAGTCCCTTTTGCATGGCCTGGACAATCAGGCGACTGGAGTTAAGGCTTTCGGAGCCGCCTCGAAGGATCACGGCGTTGCCGGATTTGAGGCATAGGGCGCCGGCATCTGCACCTACGTTCGGACGCGACTCATAAATCATGCCGATCACACCGATGGGCGTTGCGACGCGGCTTATCTTAAGTCCATTGGGCCGCGTGGTTTCCATGAGGCTTCGTCCCACGGGGTCCGGGAGTTCCGCTATTTGCTCCAGAGCCGAGGCCATGGCTTCGATGCGGGGCTCGTTAAGCTCCAGTCGATCGATAAATGAGGCGGGTTTTCCCGCCTCGCGAGCGTTGGCGACGTCCTGGGTGTTGGCCTCGATGAGTGCCGCACTTGTTTCGCGCAAGGCTGCTGCCGCAGCGCGAAGTGCCGAGTTTTTCTGCTCCGTGGTGGCAGCTGCCAGTTCGCAGGCTGCCTGGCGGGAGCGGCGCCCCAGCTCCAGCACGTATTCTTCAGCCGAGAGGATAGACGTGCCGGGTTTTTCAATGATTTTGCTCAGATCTGTAGTCACAGCTTTAAATTCCTTGGTTCATAAAATGAAAGAAATGCAGAGGTGAAAGCGCTGCTGCCTGTCGTGAGACCCTAGACGCCGTTGCCTGTCGTGAGACCCTAAACGCGCCGGGGCCTCTGTAGGCTGTCCGCGGGTAGCTCGCTCAGCGCAGCTCCACCGCTCGGGAATAGGCAGATTGCAGCGTGGCGGTGAGCAGGTTGTCGAGCTGCTCATCCGGGTTTAGAGCACGCAGGCCCGCGTATGTCGTGCCGTTTTTGCTGGTAACGCGATCGCGAAGGCCGTCAAGTGCGGCATCACTGTCCAGCGCCATTTCCATTGCGCCTTGCAGGGTTTTCAGGACCAGGACTCGCGCCTGATCGGGGCTAAAGCCGAGACCCTGGGCGGCTTCTATCCAGGCTCGGGCAAATTCAAACGCGTAGCCCGGACCACTGCCAGCTACCGCGGTGACGCGATCCAGGGCGTCTTCGCTGGACACCCAGAGCGCATGTCCGGCGGCTGCCATGAGCTGATCAACGAGCACTCGGTGTTGCTGCTCTAGATCCTCGGACGCATAAAGACCGCTAACCCCCTTGCCCAGTGCCACGGGGAGATTGGGCATCACCCGCGCCACGCAGGGATTGCCCGTGATTTTGATCAGCGATGAGCAGGAAAATCCGGCGGCAAGTGAGAGGTATAAGCCGCGGGGCGCCAGGAAGTGGCGATAGTTCGGTAGTACCTCCGCGATCATCTGTGGCTTAACGCCGATCACCATGATGTCGAATTGCTGGCTGCCCAGATCGCCGGGCGAGCGAACTTGTGGGACGTGGTCCGGAAAGCGTCGCAGACCGCTGGGTGATACTACGGTGAACTCAAAATCATCAATATGCTGCCACTGCTCGAGCAGGGCTCCTCCCATACTGCCACAGCCGAGCATGAGCACGCGCGTTGCCATCTGCCGGGGCTCGGTGGCCTCTTTGCTCTTGGTGCTCTTGGTGCTCTTGGTGCTCCTGTGTGTGGTCGAGCTGCTCATAAACCGCCGGGGTCTCCGTTGTGGTGCGCTGGGCAATACCCTTCGGACCGGGCTGCAAAAAGCGGCACATCTGCTTGTGGCCGGCGAGGATTTTTAAAGCACCTGACGCCGTTAATTGTTTCGCATTATAAGTAAATAATGCACCTTCAATCAACGCCCATCTTCATGCGGTATTTTTGATTAGCGCGCAAATAACTGAAATTAAAGCATTTTAAACTGCTATTCGGAGTATTGCGGTTACATTAGGTCGCTTGGCATGTTAACCTTGCCGGCAATAATTACTTATTAAACAAATTAATTGGCGCGTCTTGATGCGCTGACTCAACGAACTGTTGCCCACTCAAAATGACTCAGAGGACTTTTGAAATGACTGCTTTTGACACCGACCGAGCCGAATTCGGCCACACAGCGAAGCGTGATAAGCCGCGCATCGTTGTTAAGGTTGGTTCCAGCTTACTCGCGAATACGCCGGACCTGCGCCCCCGATATGCCTTCATGCATGGTTTACTCAGTGACATTGCCCGGTTACGGGATCAGGGCTACGAGGTAGTTTTGGCATCGTCCGGATCTGTTGCCCTGGGTCTCAACGCGCTGAAGTCCGACAGCGAGCGCGCCGGAATCCAGGAAAAGCAGGCCGCAGCGGCCTGCGGGCAACCTGTCTTGCTCAACGCCTACAAGCAAATTGCGCTGGAGCACGGTTTTGACATTGCCCAGGTGCTGGTCACTCTGGATGACCTTGAGAATCGACGGCGTTTCCTGAACACCAAGAACACGGTGCACAAGCTGCTGGAGCTGGGTGTTCTGCCGATCGTCAACGAGAACGACACCATCACCACAGAAGAGATTCGGGTAGGGGACAACGATCGACTGGCCGCAAAAGTGGCGCAAATGATCCAGGCACAGCATCTGGTCATCCTCACCAGCGTGGATGGTCTTTACGACAGAAATCCCGAAGAAGCCGGGGCGCAATTCATCGATCAGGTCGATGATGTTAGTGAATATCTCGCCGTTACCAGTGGCACGAGCGCTCTGGGTACCGGCGGTATGTTCACCAAGATGCAGGCCGCGAACATGGCTCAGAACGCCGGATGCGAGACCATCATCTCGCGTGGAATCATAGATGACCCGATCTCTTCCGCATTGGAAAACAAGCGTCCCAACACGCGCTGCGTGGCAAAGTCGACCCCACAATCTGCCTGGGCAGTCTGGCTGACGGACCGACTACAGATGGCGGGCAGCCTGGTGCTCTCGCAGTCTGCTGCGGACTCACTGGAGAATAGCGACGACGGGATCTCCTGTTCTGATCTCATCTCTATTCATCAGGCTTTCCAGAAGGCTGACGTGCTGCACATCTACGACGAGCGCGGTGTTGAGCGTGCCAGGGGCTTGTCTAACTTTTCATCGGACGAGGCTGCGCTGATCGCCTCCAACCCCGATCGGGACGTTCGTGAGCTGCTGGGCTATCAGGCTGAGATGACCTTGGTGAATCGTAAAAATCTGGTGATACTGGAAGATCACCATCTACCCTGGGATGAGCCCGAAGAGCAGGTGCGGGTTATTGCTGCCTAAGGTGTCTAAAGCGAGGTGTGCAGCACCTCGCGCTGACGGATAATCAGTGCCGCCGCCAGCAGCATCAGTAACATGCCAAGGCAAATTTGGGCGGCTGCGTTGTAGCTGCCCAAATGATCCACCGCCAGACTGAAGGCCGCGGGCCCAATAGCGCTGGCAAATACCGATATGGAGGCGTTGAAGCCGCTCACAGCACCCAGGTGTAGGGGGCCAAAGAAGCGGATGAACGCCAGATTCGATACCACGCCCCACAGTCCACCACCCACTCCAAATCCCACTGCAAGTACCCAGTAGCCCCAGCGTTGCTCGAGGTTGATAAGCCCCACCGCGCCGAAACTGAGAGCCGACAGCATGATGATAAGAAACGGTTTGAGTGTTCGTCGGTCCACAAAGGCGCTGGCGATGAGGTTGCTGGCAGTAGAAAAGACGGCCGCGGGCAGGAAGTAGCCAAACGCGGTCTCCGCCGAGAGACCGCTTTCTGCAAAGACAGCAACGACGTGGAAGGTCAGAGCTGTGCCGAACAGGGCGTGCATACCTAGGCTCAGAGCGTAGATCCAGAAAATAGGGCTGCGTCGCGCCTCGTCGATAGTTTTTGAGGGCGCCTCCGGGGGCAGCGAGTTGTTGTCCGCCGGGTCTCCGCCGTCAGCCTGAAGACCACAGGACGCAGGGTTGTCGCGGATGAATATCAAAGCCAGCGCGGCAAACCCCACGCCCACCGTGAGCCCCATAAACCACAGGGCGCCCCGCCAGCCAAAATTGCCGATTAAAAACGCAATAGCCAGCGGCGCAATGGCAAAGCCAAAAGAGACGAATACGCTGCGCACACCGCTGACCAGTCCCCGACGCTTGACGAACCACAGCAGTAAAACATTACGCGAGCAGCTGGTTAACACGCCCTGACCAAAAAAGCGTACGCCAAAAAAAGCGACGAGTAACAGCACAAAAGTAACGACGGTAGAGCCTCCCAGCACTGCGCTGAGCTGGTCAACGCCGCTGATCAGCAAGACCATCAAGCCCAGTGCAGCGGCGGAGCCGGCGATCATGATGCGACCGCCTAACTGGTCATACCAACGTCCGGCACGGGTGAGAAACAATGAGGAGGCCACGGTGCCCACCAGGTAGGCCATGGAGACTTGGGTTCGGCTCAGGTTCAGCACCTCGATAAAGGTGTCGGTAAAGACCGCCATGCCCATGGTCTGGCCCGGGATGCTGAACAGGAATCCGGCGGTAGAAAAGAGCCAAACGATCCAGCCATAAAAAATCGGCGAACGCCGAGGATCAAACGGCCAGTTAACAGGTATCAACATAGAGGCTCAGGTAAAGCCTGCGGATTATAGTGGGGCGGGCTCCACCCGCACACCTTTAATACCCAGATAGAGGCTCAAAGAGATCAGTGCAATGAGGTTTGCGACCATAAAGCTGATGGTGATCCCGGGCTGACCAAGAGCGGGTATGAAGTCCCGGGCAACGATCACCACAGCGACCAGCAGAGAGGCGAATACGCCCCAGGCGGCAATCAGCATTGGAATCAGCCCTGAGCGTAAAAACAGGTAAAAGAACCCGGCATTGGCGACGCTGGATATGACAAGACTCAAGTGAAAGGACGTGTAATCCGAGGTGGCCTGCATGCCTGCAAGCATAAGTCTTTGCGCATCGTCTGTGATGGACGCGTACGCGGGAGCGCTGGCCAGCTCAGCAACATTCATGGCAAACACAGCACCCAGTAGGGATAACACTGCAGCGGCGAGACTGACCACAAGAGAGGTGCTGGCAAGGAGTCGCCCGTGGGATTGCAGGATTAAAAACAGCCCTACGCTCACAACAGTCCCCAAAGCAAACCCCAGGCAGGCGAGATATGCTTTGGCTCTAAGCCGTGTTTCGGCATCGAGCATATTGCGGGCGGTGGCTTCCACATCTGCTGACAGATTGATGTCGATACCTTTGGCTACGAGCACCGATGTCGCGATCCCCAAAGCAATCAGCGCTAGCTGGGACCAGCCCACAGTGTGGGCGGTGCGCTGCAGAAATTGTGGATCGTCACTGTGCATACAGCGGCCTCCGGCGCGATAGTCTGGCGAACCCGGCCTATCAGTTGGGTGCGTTCGCGATATCCTGTCTAAGGTGCTTGGCCGCCAGCCAGTAGTGCACGGCAGACCAGGTCATAACGGGGGGTAAGGCATACAGCATGGCGTAACGGAGTGATTCAGTGCCAAGGCTTGGTGCCAGGAGGTCGCTCAGGACGCCTACTACCCAGGGACCGGCGCCCAGGCCGATAATATTCAGTATCAAAAACAGTACCGCCGAGGCCGTGGCACGCATTCGCGGTCCCACAATTGCGTGTGTGGTAGCTATTGTGTTGCCAAGATAGACCTGAAAAAGCAGACCGGGAATGATCGACAGCGACAAGGCGACATAAGGATTGTCGACCAAGTAGATACTGATCATGAAGGGCACAATGGCGAATCCGCAGATACTGGGTAGCCAGGCATACCAGCGCTTGTCGGTCTTGGCCATGCGGTCAGCCAGGTAGCCGCCGAAGAACACGCCTATGGCGCCACCCACACCGATGATCATGGATAGCCAGGTACCCAGTTCGCCCGTGGACATGCCGTGGGTGCGGATCATAAAGGATGCCGTCCAGTTGGCTGTAGCATAACCGCAGAAGGCATTGAGGCCCGCACCCAAAGCGATGTGCTTAAAGGTGGGGCGACTCCACAGTACGCTCAGAACTTCGCCAAAAGGTACCGGGCCACTGCCGCTGGGTGTTCCGTCGTGGAGGCCGCGAATAGGCTCCTTCAGGGTAAAGCGAAGAACAACCGCAAGAATGACGCCGGGGATACCCACCACCATGAAGGCGGTGCGCCAGCCGAAGAACTCGTTGAGCCATCCACCGGCGAGAAAGCCAAACAAAATGCCGATACTCACGCCCATGGAGTAGAAGCCGATGGCGGTGGCGCGACGATCCGCCGGAAAAATATCCGAGATGATCGAGTGCGATGGAGGGCTGCCACCGGCCTCGCCCACGCCGACGCCGATGCGCGCCATTAACAGATGCGCGTAGTTCTGGACGAAGCCACTGAGGGCGGTCATAAAGCTCCAGATAAACAACGACAGCGACACGATGTTCCGGCGATTGCCGCGATCCGCCCAGCGCGCGATGGGTATGCCTGCGGTAACGTAAAAAATGGCGAACGCAAAACCCGTCAGCAGGCCCAGCTGACTATCGGAAAGGTCAAGGTCGGCCTTGATCGATTCCTGAAGTATCGCCAGCAATTGACGATCAATAAAGTTGAAGCTGTAAACAATGGTCAGCAGAACCAGGGCATACCAACTCGCACGACGTGTGCGATAGGGGTTGTCCGGATGGTCCTGTGCTCCGCTGCTACCGGATTCGGCGTCATTCACGTAAAAAGCCCTGTTGTGATTATCTTGGGATAGGCAGAGGTTACACGTTTTGTCCTACGTGCTCACGGGGTTTTCGACGCTGACGACGCAGGAGGCGCTGATTGCTGTCGGTGTACTATTATTGCGTACCTGAATGTTTGCGATTTTTTAGGAGTCTGTATCCGCCATGATAAATAAATCCCTGTTCTGTGGTTGCGCGGCGAAGCTTTCGGTCATGATGCTGGGTGGGTGCTTCCTGGGCTTACCGTCAGCTTTGGCAGCGCCGGATATCATTGTGATTAATGGTGATGTTCGTACCGTCGATCCAAACGCGCCCCGGGTTCAGGCCTTTGCGGTGGAGAGTTCACGATTTACAGCGATAGGCAGTAATGCGGAAATTCGTGCCCTTGCGAATGAGAGCACCCGGATTATTGATGCCGCCGGGCGGACCGTAACGCCGGGCCTTATTGACAGCCACTCACATATGAGTGGGAATGCGCCCGTCGTTGCCGGTGTGGACCTGAGCTACATCGTAGAAAAAGAAAGTTGGCTCAGTCTCATAAAAAACGCCGATGCCCGTCTGACCGACGGAGAATGGATGACTGGCGGCTACTGGGATCACACGTTGTCCGATGGCGAGTACCCCACTCGGCAGATGCTGGACGCGGTGGTTCCGGATCGTCCGATCTTTCTTACCCACATTGATGGCCACTATGGCTGGGTGAACTCCCTTGCGTTGGAGATGGCGGGAGTCAGCGCTGATACGCCGGTACCGGCAGGTGGTGAGATACAACTGGACCCGGCCACGGGCGAGCCCACTGGTATTTTGCTGGAAGGGGCGATGCGTCTGGTAAGAGACCATATACCTGCCCGCAGCGATGGCCTTCGCCGCGAAGGACTCGCGCAAATGCAGCGCTATGCCAATAGTTTGGGCGTGACGGGCCTGCATCAAATGGGGAGCCTTGATGACTATCTTTACATTGTAGAGAACGGCGATCCTACAATCCGGGTTTGGTACGGCCACTATGGCTTAAAGGCAGAGCCGGAATCCTGGGATGAGGAAATCGACGCCGTGCTTCAAAAAACTGCCGACACAGCCAGGCGCGTCAAGGCGACGAATAAAGAGCAGGAGCTGGGGCCGTTGTTGTATGCCGGTTTCGTGAAGCTCATCAACGATGGCGTGCTCTCAGCACATACCGCAGTGTTGATGGAGAACTATCACGATCGTCCCAACTGGCGCGGCGAGTACATTACCGAGCCCGAGGATCTGGCGAATCTGGTCTATCGGGTGACCAGTGCTGGTATGCCGGTAGCGATACATTCCATTGGTGACGCCGCCGTGCGCGCCGCGCTGGATGCTTTTGAATCGGCAAAAGACAATGCTGTCCCGGTTCCCAATCGTGTTGAACATATTGAGCTACTGCACCCGGACGATGTCCCGCGATTTAAGGAACTTGGTGTGGTGGCGTCCATGCAGCCCAATCACGGCACCAATTCCATCGCATACGTGCCCCTGCGTGTCGGTGCAGAGCGCGAGGACCGCGCCTATGTCTGGCAGTCCCTGCTCGACGCTGGTGCGTCGCTCGTGTTTGGCGCGGACTATCCCACTTCACCATTGAGCCCGCTAACGCAGATCAGTGATGCCGTTTTCCGCGAGAGTCCCTTTGGATTTTATGACGGAAAACCCTGGCACCCCGAAGAAGCTGTGAATTTTGATGATGCCCTGCATGCCTACACACAGGCTGGGGCGAATATCACCCCGTGGAAAGACGAGATAGGCTCTATTAGCGTTGGAAAGTGGGCCGACTTTGTGATCCTCAGTGGCAAAGTTCCCGAGCCCATGAATGCAAGCTTCAAAAAACTGGTGGTTGACTACACCTACTTCGCGGGACGCGAGGTTTACGCCAAGCCCTGAGCACTGCGCTTGGTGCTGATGATTTTTAATGGGGTGACCTTGTCACCCTTTATCAGTTCTACGATGGCAGTTTTTACTGCTTAGACTCCTGAGGCTTTAGGTGCTCATCAAAGAAACGCGCTCGCAGGGTGCCAAGGTGAAGCTCCGTGCCTTCGCCTTCCTTGTCGACAACAGCGTGGGTGCGATTGGGGTAGGCCATAAAGCGGAATGGTTTGTTTAGTCTGACCAGTTCATTGATGAGGCGCTCGCTACTCTGATAGTGCACGTTGTCGTCGCCGGTGCCGTGCACTAGCAGCAATTCTCCCTTGAGGTTCGCGGCGTGGGAAATGGGAGAGCTTTCGACGTATGCCTCGGCGTACTCCTCCAGCAAGCCGGAGTAACGCTCCTGATAGATCGCGTCGTAGAGTCGTTGATCGGTCACCGGCGCTTGGGAGACACCGGCTTTGTATTGCTCGGGGTAGCGAAACAGCATGTTCAAGGTCATGGAGCCGCCTCCCGAATGGCCCCAGATTCCCACATTCGCTGCATCAATAAACGACCAGCGATCGGCCATGGCGCTTAAGGCGTCTGACTGGTCCCGGGACGCCAGTACACCGATGGCGCCATAGACCGACTGACGCCAGTCCCGGCCCCGCGGTGCTTTTGATCCCCGGCTGTCTACGGACGCCACCAGATAGCCCTGTTGCGTCATGTACAGATGCCAGAGGTGTCGCTTGCCACCCCAGGTATCGCGCACGGTTTGCCCGGCGACTTCGCTGTAGACGTAAAAGATGATGGGGTATTGCTTGCGGGCATCAAACCCCGGGGGTTTGATGAGATAGCCATCGAGGGGCAGGCCGTCGCGGGCGTCCACCCGAAAGAACTCATGCTCACCCAATTCCAGTGCTGACAGCGTTGCAATAAGGTCAGCATTGTCTTCGAGCGTGGTGACTTCGCGGTGATCAGGGAGCGAAATCAATCGATACTGTGGCGGCTGCATAAAGCTCTGATGGGTGTGTACCGCCCAGCGAGCATCCCGTGAAATCTGATAACTGTTGGTGCCCGCCATATCCGCGGGTGTGAGCTTTTCCATATCACCGCTGCCGTCCAGTCTCGAACGGAACAAGTAGCGTGCTTCCATGGCATCTGGCGACGCCATAAAGTACAGCCAGCCTCCGGCTTCATCGACCTGTGCTACATCGGTAATATCAAAGTCCCCCGGTGTCAGGTCCATAAGCTGTTTGCCATCGCTACTGGCTCGATAGACATGCCACCAGCCATCTCGCTCGCTCAGCCAGAGAAAGCCACCGGACTGTTCCAGCCATTGCACGTCCTGCACATCAAAAATGTAGTGAGGCGCTTGTTCCACCAATAAAGGGGTCGCTTCGCCGCTTTGGGCATCCGCGTAAAACACGGTGTTACGGTCCTGGCGACGATTTAACTGCTGAGCAATGATTTTGTCCGAGCCGTTAGCCCAGTCCATGCGGGGAACATACATTTGCCGGGGATCCCCCGGGAGCTTTGCCCAGGCCGTCGCGCCCCCGGTGGCTGCGACAGTGCCGACCTTGGCTGCGGAGATGGTTTCGCCAACTTTGGGGTAGGGGATCTCGGTGATGCTGGGGTACAGCGCATCGGTATTGTTGATCAGTGTGAAGTTACCTACGCCTGATGTGTCGAACTGCCAGTAGGCGATGCGCTCACTATCCGGGCTCCAGCGAAAACCATCCCGGATCTGAAATTCCTCTTCGTAGGCCCAGCTCATAATACCATTGATGATGTGCTCGCCCTCACGCTGGGTAAGCTGTGTGATATCCCCGGTCGCCAGGTGTTCCACAAAAACGTTGGCCTCACGCACGTAGGCAACCTGCGTCCCATCGGGAGAGAACTTGGCAAACTGCAGCGTGGATGGCGCGGCATCGCCACCGAGCTTGCTCAGTTTTTCACTCGGTAGGTCCAGTACCCAGTAATCCCCGCGACTTTTTACACGCCAGACCTTTTTACTGTTGGTGTAAATCAGCAGTCTGCTGTGATCCTCAGACCAGCTGTAATCGTCGACCGTCAGTGGCTGCTCTGCATCTTCGGGCGTCAGTTGGTCTGCGCTAACCAGAACCCGTCGCTCACCGTTAGCAGGATCGTAGAACACGATGTCCTTGGGTGTGGAGGTTTCATCTTCATCGTCGCCGGCGTGGCTTGCGGGGCTCTCGAGCACCGTGTAGCCACTACTATCATCCAGCCAATGCAGGCTCCCGGGTTTCTTTGCCTCGTAGGCCTCGTCGCCAAAAATTGCTTCCAGAGTGAGCTTGCTCTGATCTGTTGCAATTGTTGTGAGTTGTTCGGGCGTTGAGTCAGTGATGTTTGAACAGGCGGTCAAGGTTGCTCCAAGAATCATGGAAAAGGCCAGGCGCGAAGCGCGAGGATTTACACAGAACATAGTCAAAGTCCGCGAGGGGAAAACCGAATTGTGTCTTTATTCGCCATGTCGCTGCAAATGACATGGTAGGTGAGAATTACTACCGCGGCTGGAACAGCTCGTGCTCAGACTTCAGATAAGCGATGTAAGGCGCGATTTTCGTGGCGATAAACTCCGATATCACTGTTTGCACAGAGCGCGAGTAAGGCTTTGCCGACAACGGATGCCGCAATTCCGGCGTAACGATCCATAGGGCCTTTCATAAACAGTCGCATCACGGGATCTACGGTTTGCAGGAGGGACTCTACGGGTCTGCTCTGAGAGCGCTGACCCAATAGGAGTCCTGGCTGCGCAATGTCGAGCCGCAAAAAATTCAGAGCCTCAAGGTCGCGCTCGGTTTCGCCCTTTACCCGGGAGTAAAAAACACCTGCCTTAGGATTTGCCCCGACGGCGGTTACTGCGATGACATGGTGTACGCCCGCCGCCTGTGCAGCGGCGGCGAAATGCAGGACTGCGTGGTGATCAACCGCCCGAAAGGCATCTTTGGAGCCGGCGCTCGCAATGGTGGTGCCCAGGGCGCAGATAGCAATGTCAGCTGGAGGTAAGCTAAGCGGCGCGGCAAAGTCTGTGATGATTTCTTCACTGACGCGCTTTGTGGCTCGGCGTCCCACGGTGGTGATAGATAAACTGTCAGCGTTGTAGTGATCCAGCACCGCCCGACCCACAAGTCCCGTCGCGCCCGCCAGTAAGACCCTCTTCACGATGCTGCAAAACTCCGCCGCAAAAGAAAATAACCCAGTATTCCCGAGATCAGCGATCCCAGCAGTATTCCCATGCGCTCGTCCACCACGAGGTTGGCATTGGCAAAGGCCAGAGAGCCAATAAACAAGCTCATGGTAAAGCCAATGCCGGACAGCGCCGAACTACCATAGAGTGCCGACCAGGTCATTCCATCGGGAAGCTTTGCAAGACTGAGTCTTATTGCGATAGCGCAAAAGACGAATATGCCCAGCTGTTTGCCCAAAAAGAGCCCCAGGGCGATACCCAGAGTGACGCTGTGGGTTAACTGCTCCATAGAGATACCGGCAAAGCTGATACCCGCGTTTGCAAACGCAAAGACCGGCAGCACAAAGTAGGCAACGACCGTGTGAAGGTCATGCTCCAGGGTCTTAAGCGGTGAAAAATCGGGGTCTTCCCGGTCGCGCATGGGGATAAACATGGCCAGCACCACACCGGCGAGAGTCGCGTGCACGCCGGACTTCAGGGTGGCCACCCACATGATCGTACCTACCAGCACATAGGGGCTTAAAGAGGTGACGCCGCGTTTGTTCAAGGCGAGTAAGACGGGCAAGCACAAACCTGCAATCGCCAGGGCACCCAGCGAGATCTTGGAGGTGTAGAACACCGCGATAATCACTATGGCGCCGATGTCGTCGAAAATCGCGAGGGAGGTCAGAAACACTTTCACGGACAGGGGGACGCGGTTGCCCAGTAATTTGAGCACGCCCAGGGCAAAGGCGATGTCGGTGCCCGCGGGTATCGCCCAGCCCGTAGCTGCGACGGGGTCTGCAGCGTTAAACAGCAGGTAAATGCCGGCTGGGGCGAGCATGCCGCCAATGGCTCCTGCGCCAGGCAATATAATGTTTCGTTTGTCGGACAGCTCACCCTCGGTCAGTTCTCGCTTGAGTTCCAGGCCGATGAGAAAGAAAAATACCGCCATCAGGCCGTCGTTTACCCACAACAAAAGGGGCTTGGCTATCTCCAGAGCGCCAATACGAATCTCTACCGGGGTCGCGAACAGCTGTTGGTAGATACTGAACAGCGGCGTGTTGGCGATGACGATAGCCAGGAGTGCTGTGAAAAACAGCAGTATTCCTGCGGCTGATTCCAGGCGTATAAAATCGAGAATAAAGCTGGCGATTCTTTTAGGCATGGGCGGGAGTGTCCCATTGCCCACCGCCTCGAACAAGACCAAGGTCACGCTAGTTGTGTGCGTAGCCGATAACTTTGCTACTGTAAGTTCTAACAAAAGAATAAACACGGAATACACCTGTGCACTCTATACCGTCACGTATCGGCACGTCTGTTTTGCCAATTCTGTTAATGCTTGCCGCTTGCAGCAGTGATCAGCAAGAAGCCCCCTTGGTCGAGGCGCAAACAGCACCCGATGTCACGCCGGTGAGCACCGCAGTAACCGCCGAGCGCATCAAAGCCGCCGACTCTACGCCCGGCGAGTGGCTGACTCATGGGCGAACCTATGGCGAGCAGCGCTTCAGCCCGCTGGATCAGATCAATGCAGACAATGTCCAGGAGCTGGGACTGGCCTGGTATGCCGAACTGCCGACTGATCGCGGTATCGAAACCACGCCGCTTATGGCCGACGGCAAGCTCTTTGCGACGGCTTCCTGGGGGCACGTGCTGGCTTACGATGCTAAAACCGGCGAAGAACTGTGGCACTTTGACCCCAAGGTTCCCAAAGACTATGGCGTCCATGCCTGCTGTGATGTTGTTAATCGGGGGGCGGCCCTTTGGGGCAACAATGTGTACGCCGCGAGTATTGACGGCCGATTGCACGCTCTGAACAGAGACACTGGCGAGGTTGTCTGGTCGGTGGATACGCGCATTAACACCACTGACTCTTATACGGTGACCGGCGCCCCGCGTATTGTGAATGGCAAAGTCGTTATCGGTAACGGTGGTGCGGAGATGTCTGTGCGCGGCTACGTCACGGCGTACGATGCGGTGACCGGTGAACAGGCCTGGCGCTTCTATACCGTGCCGGGTAATCCCGCAGACGGTTTTGAGGACGAAACGCAGGAGCGGATCGCAGACACCTGGACCGGCAAGTGGTGGGAGAACGGGAAGGGCGGCGGTACTGCCTGGGACTCCTTTGCTTTTGACCCCGAGCTTAATCTTTTGTACATCGGCGTGGGTAACGGCGCCAGCTGGAACCAGAAGATTCGCAGCCCCGACGGTGGCGACAATCTGTTTATTTCCTCTATCGTGGCGGTGGATGCGGACACCGGTGACTATGCCTGGCATTACCAAACCACCCCCGGCGACAATTGGGACTACACCGCAACCCAGCACATGATTCTCGCTGAGATCCCCATTGATGGAGAGGAGCGCAAGGTGCTGATGCAGGCGCCCAAGAACGGTTTTTTTTATGTCATAGATCGAGCAACCGGCGAACTGCTGTCGGCGGATAAGTACATGCCGGTTACCTGGGCCACGCATGTCGACATGGAGACCGGGCGTCCCGTAGAGGCTCCAGGCATGCGCGATGGCAACAGCGATACCAAGGTGTCTCCCGGACCGTCTGGCGCACATAACTGGCATCCCATGACCTATAGCCCGGATACGGGTTTGGTCTACATCCCTGCAAAATCTTCTGCTTCCATCTATGCAGACGATTTCCACACGCTTGAGCGCGATTCTGTCTGGCAGCTGAATTTCAACGCCGGGCTTATGGTCAGCCTGCCCGATGAAGTGCCTGCTTCGGCTCGCGCGGCTATTGGTAAGGCCGAATTGGCCGCAGAACTCATTGCCTGGGACCCGGTCAAGGGGGAGCCTGTATGGAAAAAGTTGCGCGGGTTTTACTCGGGCTCAGGGCTGTTGTCGACTCACGGTAACCTGTTGTTTCAGGGTGATCTGACCGGCACCTTTAGCGCTTTTGCTGCGGATTCCGGGGATGAGCTGTGGAGCTATCCGGTGCAGGGTGGGGTTATGGCCTCACCCATTAGCTACACCATCGACGGTGAGCAGTACGTCGCGGTGGCTCAGGGCTGGGGCGGCGAGACAGGTCTGCCTTTTGGCGCGGTAAGTGGCCCTCAGAACATGATTAACATCAGTCGTCTGATGGTGTTTAAACTCGGTGCGTCTGAAGAGCTTCCGGAAGTGCCTGTGATGGAGCAGCCGTTACTTGCTGATGGCGTTGAGGTGGCAAGCAGCGAGTTTGTTGAGGCAGGGCGCGAGCTGTACAACCTCTATTGCGTAGTCTGCCACGGCGGTAACGCCATTAGCGGAGGATTGATTCCGGACCTTCGGTATCGCATTGCACAGATTGAGCCGGCGTGGCAGACCATTGTCATTGATGGCGGCCTGGCGGCCAACGGCATGCCTGCCTGGAAGGAGTACCTCACTGCTGATGAGGCGGATCTGATTAAGGAGTATGTGAAGCACGAAGCCGTACTGGGTGCCAAGCGCGGCGAGCAACGTTTGGTTCGCGCTCCTTAGCCAGTCGATGTGCTGCATCAAAAGCCGTCATTCGTGACGGCTTTTTTCGTTTGGTTTGAGTAACCAGGGCGCACCCGCCCTCAGAATCGATAAACCGTTTCGTGAATGCGACAGGCTGCATGTTCTTGCATTGATCTGCTAAGGCTTTCATCGAATCATAGTCCCCGGTATTGCCCTGGCATACCGACACAGTCGACCGCGTCGATTTCTGCATACTTATATAGAGGAAAAACCGTGAAGCCTTTTGTGAACCTATGTCTTGTGGCGCTTATCTCCCTGGGAACCACCGGCTGCGTATTTATCGACGGCGAGTATGTAAAGCATGACGACTGGCGTGACGATCAAAGGAACAACCGGGAAATGATCAGTCAGTTGGAGATTGGCTCGACGCGCACGGCGGTAGTAAAGAGTTTGGGCACACCGTCAGATTCTGAAGCGTTTACTCAGGATGGTGAGGAAGTGCGAGTGCTGTTCTACCCGACTCAGCGTAAACATTCTGACGGTGAAACCACTCGCGATGAGACCACTGCGGTGATCTTCAAGAACGATGTTCTTGTTGGTTGGGGCGATCGGCAGTACGCCGAAATCCGCCGGCAATAAAGCATCGTCTGTGCCGGTGGTGCGGTCGGCCTAGCCGGCTCTGAGTACCGTATCGGCCAAGTGCCCGAACAGCGAGTATTCCTGTTCGAAAATATCTTCTAGCTGCAATTGAGCGCGCTGCCAGTGTCCCGCGTCTTTTGGCGCAGCCACGATGGCCTGCATAATAGGAGATAGCTCGTTCCAGCCTTTTGCAGCACCTTCGGCAAGCGCTACGGTGGTGGGGCCTACCAGATCAGGGCGCTGTACCGCTGCCCAGCGCATGAATGCCGCGTAGTGATCTCTAAAGAATCCGCCGCCGGTGCCAAACTTGATAATGGCATTGTCGAGATACTGCGCATGTGCGCGGGGGTCATCCAGTTCTGCCCAGCCCGGTAGCTTCTTGGCAAGCATGCGCAAGCCCTCGAGGCCTACTTCCAGGTCGCCCTTGGTGTTTCCACGCATCGCCGCCATAAGCTCTTTTTGGCTGCTGTCAAAGTTCAGCATCCTGCCCACGGTTTTTCGAAGCGCGAGCCCGCAGGCATCGGGCAAGCTGTGGCGAACCTGTGTCGAATGGAATTTCCCCCAGGTATTAAACGTGGACATGCCCACCGGTGGATTCCGGCTGAGCCTTACACCCTCGGTGGAGCAGGTTTGTGTTTCTTCATCCGTGCGATCGGCGACATAGACTTCGTCCCGCTCATCATCAAAGCCCAGCAGCACAAAGCGGTGACCCGGAAAATGAACCTTGAACTTGCGGTAATCCAGGTAGTAGATGTCACCGGAGAGCATAGTGGGGCGTCCGGCGATAACCTCCTGGCGCACCTCTTCCCAGGCTTGCGCATCGTCGGGCTGCGCAGTTTCGCGATAGTCGATGCCCAGCGCGTCGGTCACATCCGTTTCAAAAGATGAGCCGCGTCCAAAGCACATATAGGGAGGGTCGGCGTGGGGGTAATCGAAGTACACGCTATCAAGGCCTGAGCCCAGACCAAAGACAACGCCCTCGTCCAGCTCCAAACCCGTGTAGTGATAGATGAGATTACGCATGGAGCCGCTGCCACAGTGACCCGCGGTGAGATTTCGATAGTTATCTATAAGGACTCGCATGGCGTTTAGTATCCCGCGTGGAGCGGCACGGTGCTCATCACCTGCCTGATCATATTTTGCGAGCGGGGGTCACCCCTGCGACGTAAAGCAGGCCTGCCATAATCGCCATGTTCTTGATGAAGTTCTGCATCTCATGGGCGCGTTGCAAACCCTCTTCCATGCTCCAAAAATCGTGCATGTAAATGCTTATCACCAGAGTAAGGCCCGCGAGTACAAATGCCATGATCTGGGTGCGCCAGCCGGCCACCAGACTCGCACCACAGAACAGTTGCAGGATGATGGTCAGTATCAGCAGCGGCTGCACGAAGGGCACTCCGTGGGCATTCATATATTCAACCATGCCTGAGAAACCGGTGATCTTGGTGATGCCCGGTAGGATGAAGTACAGCCCAAGCAAGCCCCGTCCTGCTAGAAGCATCGAACGCTGAGCAATCTGAATCATATCGTTCATAAGCTTTATACCAACTGCAGTTGAAGGGTCTCGGCGCGGAACTCGATGATGTCGCCGTTGAGCATTTTACGCCGTCTTCGGGTCTCGATTTCGCCATTAACGGCAACCTGACCGTCGCCGATCAGCAGCTTTGCCTCGCCGCCGGTGGCAACAAGTCCTTCGAACTTGAGTATCTTGTATAGCTCCACAGGTTCTTTTGTAATTTCGATAATGCGCATGTGATGCCTTGTGTAGTGCTGCGATAGTGCTGCGATAGCGCTGCGATAGTGCGGCGAGGATTGGCGTTAGTCGTCGCCAAGCCATAGGTTCGGTGTGTGAGTGTACCTTGTCAGCCGGCTCTAATGCGTCGCACAGGTGTATAAAGCCTTGTCACACTTGGCTTCAGGCCGATATTCTCTGGTGGCTGGTACTTGCTTTTGCTACGGTGGTCACTGCACTAACTAAGGTTGCACATGAGTCTATTTAGCGAGCTACATCGCCGCAACGTCGTCCGGGTGGGCATAGCCTACACGGTGGTCGCCTGGCTGTTGCTGCAAGTGGCTGATGTGGTCATGGAGAACATCGGTGCGCCTGACTGGGTGATGCAGGCCCTGCTGTTTTTGTTGCTGCTGGGATTGCTGCCGGCGCTGATTTTTGCCTGGGTGTTTGAACTTACGCCTGAGGGCATAAAGCGGGAGTCCGAGATCGCTGAGGGCGTGTCGGTGGTGCATCAAACCCGCCGCAAGCTCGATACCTTAATCATTGTCACGCTGGTGGTTGCCGTGGCCTACCTGTTTTGGGAAGGGCGCCTGCGCGAGCCTTCTACCGATGCGCCCACGACGGCGTTTGAGCAGGGCGCTGGTGGCGAGCAGAAACTCACGGGTATGGACGCTCTGCGTGAGCAGACTGAAATTGCGGCGCGGGTAAAAAACAGCGCCGACGCGGATGGTAAAACCTCGATTGCAGTACTGCCTTTTGTAAATCTGTCGTCGGATCCCGAGCAGGAGTATTTTTCTGACGGTATCTCCGAGGAGCTGCTCAACGTGCTGGCCCAGATTCCGGCGCTCAGGGTTGCGGCGCGTACCTCCTCGTTTCAGTTTAAGGGTGATAACCGTGACATCGGCGAAATCGCTGACTTACTTAAAGTTGGTCACGTTCTTGAGGGGTCGGTGCGTAAGGCCGGCACCCGTCTGCGGATTACCGCTCAGCTTATTGAAGCCGAAGATGGATTTCATCTTTGGTCCGAGACCTACGATCGTGAGCTCGAAGACGTGTTTGCGATTCAGGACGATATCTCGAAAGCGATTGCCGACGCCCTAACCGCCGAGCTGGGACTGAAAGCGGAACTATCGCCCGGTGCCAGCAAGGCCACGGCAAATACGGCGGCCTACGAGGCTTTTCTTAAAGGGCGGGCCTTGGTCAATCAGCGGGGCAATCAGGCGATTACCGCCGGGGTGCGTGAGCTCGAGCGCGCCGTGCGTCTGGACCCCAACTACGCGCCTGCTCGGGCGCAGCTGGCCATTGGTATAACTTTGCTGGCGGCGTCAACGGGTACCTATGGCGATTTGACAATTGACGAGGTAAATGAACGCGCCGGAGAACAGATTGCGGCAGCCGAAAAGCTCGATGATGACTTTGCCGAGCTCTGGGCCGCGCGAGCGATTCTTGCCAGAGTAAACTTTGATCCCCGGAGTTACCTTAAGTACAGCGAGCAAGCGTTGGCCATACGGCCCAACTATGCCGACGCCCTGAATTGGCGTGTGAATGCGCTCAATGGATTGGGTCTTGCTGAGCAGGCAGTGCAGGCACGAGAGGAGCTACTGTAGATAGATCCGCTGAGTGTTATTGGACGTCTCAACGCCGTAACGTTTATTGCAATTGCAGGAGAGTCCGAGCGCGCTTTAGCGATTGCGCGCTCTCTTGCAGCGCAGTCGCTTTGGGCGAGTCATGTGGCACAAGCCCGAGCTTACCGAAGCGAGGGACAGTATGGCCGGCAATTGGAACAGTTGTTGTTGGCATATGCGCTGGATGCTCGAGATCTGCTGGTTAACTTTGAGATTTCCGAGGTGTTTTCTGTCGCAGGCCTGTATGAGGAGAGCTTGCGTATCGACCGGAACGTGCGCCCCTGGGCGCTGTTGAATGCAGCGAAGTTCGAAGAAGCCGAACAAGCGATTCGACAAGAGCTGGCGGCAGACCCTCAATCTCTGGAACTCTCTAGCGGTCTGGCCGCGAGCATCTACTATCAGGATCGTTTTGCCGAGGCGATTGAGCAGTGGCAGCCAGCGCTGATCCGCACAAATTTTGGCGAGGCGGTGTATTCAAATGGTGGCAATCTCCCCACCGCACAGCTCGTTTACTCCCTGCAGCGCGTCGGCGAAATGGAGGCTGCAAGTAAACATCTGGCAGTTTTGGAAGAGCTTTTACGTAGCGAGGGTGCCGCAGGACTTAAGCACCGCTGGTGGTTCTATGGAAAGACCTTGCTGGCGATACTTAAAAACGATAAGCCTGCGGCTTTGGAGGCTCTGCAACAAGCCGACGCCATGGGCTTGGAGCGTCCCGATGTGTTGGATGAGCCCATACTGGATGTCATCCGAACTGAACCCGCTTTTGAGATTGTGCGCCAAAACGTTGCCGGGCGCGCTGCCGATAATCGACAGGCCGTGTTAACACTGATTTGTCAGAATAACCCCGTGCCCGATCATTGGCGGCCCCTGGAGGCTACCTGTTTGGACGTAGGGCGCTAGATAATTCTGCGTATAGAGAGTGGAGAGTTGATGCAAATCTCGCGTTGTTTGCTGGCCTGTATTCTGACCACAGGCTGTTCTGTGGTCGCCGCCGACTTTGATACGCAGTCGGCCTGTGAGCGACTACAGAGGCCCAACATTGACTGCGCTTGTGTCGCCGAGCGTCTCGAGAGTTTCAATCAGTTGTCGCCCAACGCCGGAGCGGTGGAGGTGATTAATCAGGGCTATCTTTACGCCCTGGGGCAGGACAACAACTACGAGGAGGCTTTAGTAGCGGCCATGAGCAATCCCATGGCTGCCATCGGAATGATGCAGGCCTACGACTCCGTAGGTGGTCGTCCAGAAAATGTTACCGATTACGAAGAGGGCTGCGTTATCTCTGGTGCAGACAAACCGACGCTAACCCCGACTAAGTCGTCCGCGGCAATAGACCAGTACATTGCCGGCTGCGTGAGAGCGTCAGGTGATCAGCGTTTTTGCAGCTGTGATGCTTCGCGAAAGTCAGAGCGTCTTAGTGCTGAAGAATTCGAGGCTTATTATCGATCTTTTGCGGATTACAGCGACGATGACGCCAGGAGCCTCGACGAGCTTGCTTCCATGCGCGGCAAGGCCATGAATATGTCTGCCGCTGAGTTTCAGGATTTGCAGGGAAGTGCGCGCGCCAAGATCGCACCGTTCGAAGATGCCGATGCTAACTACTGTGGCGCGCTGTTGTGGGCTGAATAGTGGGCAGATTAGCGGCGGGCTAACGGCCGAAAAGTTTGCCAAAAGCCTTATCCAGTGCGCTATCAACTTTTTCGTCCGTCTCTTCGTCGACCTCTTGCTCCGCGCTATCGCCGATGCGATCCGCCTGACGATTCACTTTGCTGCCGATTGCCCCCATGACGCTGCCAAACAACCCGGGTTTCTTGTCGCCGTCCGCATCTTGTTCCTCGGCGACGTCTGTGGGTGCTTGTTGCGAGAGCCCGCCAAGCATGGCTCCGATGCCGTTGAGATTCATGGGCTCTGCCGGTAGTTCGAAACGGGCGGGATCTATGGCTCTATCATCGATGGTGGTGACAGCGAACTCACTCCCGAAGCGCAGCATGCCCGCATCAATACCTTCGAGTTGCGCACGCATGGACTGCGTATTTTCCGGGGCTGAGTTTGAGGTCAGCGTTGCAGCTATCTCCAGCATTTGAAACAGCGCATCGCGGAATTCAAGAGCCCGGGCATCGTCAGACAGCACTAACTCTTCGCTTTGCGCCTCACCGTTTTCATCTTTGAACTTGAGTTCATACACGTCGCCTTTGATCCCCGCTACGACCTCTGTGCGGCCGGTTTTTTTGAGGGATACAACTTCGGCATTAATATCGCTAGGTACGGAAGCGGCTGCGTTGACGCCCATGGACTTCATGGCTGAGCCCGCGTCCATAACGATGGTGTTTCCGTCCTGCTGGATAACGGAGTAGATCGTGTTATCACGCAAAATGACGTAGCTGTTCTCCTGCCCGGGGATGTCTATTCTTAGAAGCTGGTCCCGATATTCAAATACCGTGGCCCCGCCTTCTTTAGAGTTCATAGTAGCTGAACCCGCCAGCGCCTCGACGGCGATCAGCGAAGCGCAGCTGACTATCACAGAGAGACATAATCTTTGGACGTGCATACAAAACCTCTGAAATTCGATACTGCATGATCTGCCGTTGCTCGGCGATGGCTAGAAGCTCGCGTTCGCTGAACGGTCCAGCATTAATAATACTTATCGGCTGCGCAAACGCGAACCTCCATCGTATTCCTCACATACAGTATTTTGAATATTATGAAGTTCAAATAAATGCTGTATAAAGAAGGAATTCAAACTGGAGCCCCAGCTATGTTCAGAGCGATGGTTGTTTTTCTTGCGAGCGCACTATTAAGCGCCTGCGGTGGCAGTAGCGATACCGGCAAGCTCGCTTTTTCTGCTGTGCAGAACGGCGCCCTGCTGGTAGATGTGCGTACCGCCGAAGAGTTTGCCACGGGTCACTTACCGGGCGCGATCAACATTCCCCACGGCGAGATTGTCCAGGGTTTAGCTGCGCTTGATGTGGCTCCGTCCGCCGATATCGTGCTGTATTGTCGCAGCGGCAACCGCTCGGGTATGGCTACTGCCAGTTTGACCGGCGCGGGTTTTACAAAGGCAGTGAACGCTGGAGCCTATTCAGCACTCAAGCCTGTCTGGGACCTGGGCGGCTAGTTCGTAGCTTATTCCCCGGGGCAGTCTTTCGGATCCAGACATAGTTGCTCACCCTTGCCGGGGCGTTTGCCCGTCTTGTCCAAAATGCCGGACATCCTGAGGTTGGCGATGTGCGCTCCGGATTTGTCTACCGTCACCCAGACCAGTTGATCCATGGACTGACCTGATTCCGGGAGGAACACGCCTCCCGTGGTTGCCAGACGAATATAGTCCCGACCCTTGCGCTGCGTATGTTGATAACTGTGTCGGTGCCCATGAAATACCGTGAAGGGTCGTTCGCCTAACGCTTCCTCGATGGCTTGCCAGGTGGACATGTCGTTGTTCGCCCAGGGTGCTTTGTGCATGAGTAAAAACGTCCAGCGAACATCGCTGTTGTTAGCAATAGCGCGCTGCATGTAAGTCGACTGCGCTTCGGAGATCATGCCTGTTTCGTCCTCCGGGAGATTCGCGTACTCGGTTTTAGCAAATGCATCCCAGCCTGACTCCTTGGCGACCGCGATAGCCTGCTGGCGCAGCTCGGCAATTTCTCCCAGCCGCTCAAAAGGGTGATCTTCAGTGTCAAAAATCAAAAAAAGCACATCTCGATAGCGCAGGTGATAGTAGCGCGGACCTAGTCGGTCCTCCCATGCCGTTCGAAGTTGCTGATCCAGCAGATCATGATTGCCGCCGGTATAGAACACGGGTGCTACAGACTTTTGCGCGCGCTCATCAAAGGACGTCCATTGCTGATCAATCTCCGCTCGCTCCGGACTACCTTCAATCAGGTCGCCGACGTTTACCACTAGCTCGGGTCGCAGCAAATTCAACTGCTCCACCGCCAGCTCAAAAACGCCTTCACGTTCGCCGCCGGTAAGATCAGAGAAAACGGCAAAGCGCACGGCGTCAGCGTCGTAATTTGGTGCGGCATCGGTCCAGGGCTTAGGGCCTTCTGCGACCTCATGGAGTATCTGAGGCTCGAGCCCGGATTCCGTGACGCTCGTGCAGGCCGGTACGAATGCGGCTGCAATGGCCAGCAGTAGGACTTTGGGTGTCAGGCAGAGCGCTCTGGTCAGTTGCTTCATTTCAGCGTTCCTATCTCTGTGGGCAGGTGGAGCGGTAGGAGCGAATTCTAGCCTAGCATTCCGTCGTGGTGGGTTTTCTCCTGGCCTGCTGGTGCAGGGTAAGGGGGTTTGCTACTTTGCATGGAGTGATCACAGGGTTTGTATATGAGTTTATTGAGCCGGTCATACCACAGCAGCTTTATATGTCGATGCGGGTCCACGCGATTATCGTCTTTGCGTTTTGTGAGGCGCTGCGTCGGAGCCTTACTTGGCCTGTGCCTGTTTGCCTCTAACCTGGTCGTTGCGAATGATGATGTCGCTGCTATTCGCGCGACGGTGTTCGATTATTTTGACGGTATCAATGAGGTCAGTCTCGTTCGCTTGGAGCGGGCGTTTGATGAAAACGCGGCCTTAAAGAGTGTCGATCAAGCCGGCGGTCTGTCTGTTGAGCCGATCGCGAATGCTATCGATCGCTGGATGCAGGGGGATCCGGCTCAGCGCAGAGGCGAGATTCTGTCCATTGATCTTTCGGATGGACCCATAGCGCGCGTGGTGTTTGATTACGATGGTGCGTACCTGGATTTTCTTACCCTGGCTAAGCTGCAGGGGCAGTGGAAAATAATCGATAAGGTATTTATCCGTGTAGAGCCACCTTCAGCGGACACGAGCGAATGATCAGTAACAAAACGCTCAGTCATTGTGTGGTCGCGGGTGTTGTTTTTATGCTCGCCGCACATATCACCGCACTGCTGCTCTCGGGACAGAGTGCCGTGAGCTCGCCTATCAGTCAGCTGAGCCGTGGTTCTGGCGCCGCGTTGCATACATCGGGTCTGCTTGTCCTGGCGCTGGTGCAGCCAGCACTCGCGATCTTGCTGGCTCGCACGGCGTTAGACTCTCGAATGTGGACAATTGCCTGCTGGCTGATGGCGCTCAACGGCGTTTGCCTGCTGTTTATTGCGGTGTATTTTCTGCGCGCCCCGGATTCATTGCTGTTTGGTCCTGATGCCAATGACCCTCTGGCGGTACTTGCCAGCAATGTCGGCCTGATTATGGGTTTGCTGCAGCGTGGCTTGCGCCAACGGGCGCCGCGCTGTGCACGGCTCAATGGGGTGATGTTTGTACTGTGGCTGGCGTTGATCCCTGTGATCCCATTCATAGAGGCCAGCTGGCTGGGTGCCTACGAACGCACGGTGGGGGGGATTTTGTTGCTGTGGTTAGCAACCCTGGCGCTTCTTGCTCCTGCGGGCGAGGAGCAAGAAATGACCCAATAGCCGTTCAGGAGATCGCCCAGCCCATCAAGGCGACGGCGATAAAACCACTGACAACCGGCCCTACAATTCGGCCTCGTTTGAGTCCTCGGACCACGGACACTAAAAGTGCAATACCAATGATGAGCGCGGCCCAGTCGATCATGCCGTTAACGCCGGCGCCTTTGCCCACACCGGCAAAAAAATCGCTCAGTGTGCCGGGTATGCCGGATATCAATCCACCGACTGCCTCACCACTTGATTGAGCCATGCCGCCAGATTCGGTTGTTTCGTCCATTGAAGTTATCCAGGCCTGTAGTTTGGCCAATATGTTATCTCTGTTTTGTTCGCCATAAAAATTTGATGCCCATGAAAATTTCTGCGCTAAAGCTTTTTCACTTTCCCGGTAGCCGCAGCGCCCGTGTGCGCTGGGCACTCCAGGAGACCTACGGTGAAAATTTTGAGTTGGTGACCATGAAGTTACTGCAGGGGGAGCAGTACGCCAGCGAGTTTCTGGCGGTGAACCCAAATCATGCGGTACCGGTACTTGAGATCACCTGGGAGGATGGATCGGTGCAGAATATGCTCGAGAGCACGGCGATGGTGGAATGGCTTGCCGATGCCTTCCCAGAGAAGGGCTTGGCGCCAGCGCCCGCTTTATCACCCGGGCGAGCCGATTATCTTCAAATGTTGCAGTTTGGTGGCAACTGGATGGATGCGATGCTGTGGCAAATCCGCATGCACCGTGATCTTTTACCTGAGAGTGAATCCGATAAGCGCTCGGTAGATCGTGCTTTGGATAAGTTCGCCAGCGAGGTCGAGCCTCAGTTGCTAAGTCGATTGACCCGGTCAGACTACATTTGTGGCGACAATTTCTGCGCTGCAGACATCGTGGTGGGACACAATGTCAGCTGGTCTCGCATGTATGGTTTGTGTCAGGACCCAGCCTACAAGGGATACCTGGGAAGACTTGCTGCTAGGCCCGCCTTTGGGCGGGCGTTTGATGACGTGGGTCGCAAATGAGCGAGGTATCAGCGCAGTAATCCCAGTTCTGTCATTAGAGCTTACAGATCAGCCCCTCGGCAGGATTCATTGAGCCCGCGCAAATGTCGGCGTAGTGTTGACTGAACGCCTCGACACCACTGACCTCTTGCAGGCTCAGCCAATCGCCCGCACTGGCCGCCGCGGCCATGACAAAGCGCTGGGCGTTCCTGGCAAACTCCCCGGACGGTAATGCCGCGCTGCGCTCAAGCATGTAGCTTGGTGCGAAGAACCACTCGTGACGATCTCCACCTGCGTCCAGTTTCGTGTTCGCCTGATCCCAGTGTGTGAGTCCCACGCTAATAAAGTAAGTCAGATTACCAACCAGGTGATTACGCAGTGCCTCTGCAGTCGCTGCGTTGCCCGCCATATCGACAATCACGGTAGGGACTTGGGGGACATCAGCCAGCGCATCATAAGCAAGTACATCATCGTAGTAGCCCAGGCTCTTTACAAAGTCGATGTTTCCAGCAGAAGTGAGGCCTAGCACGGGAGGGGCTTTGTTATCGTCTGCCAGCGCTTTGGCCAGACCAATGCTGGTTTTGCTCGATGCGCTTAACAACAGAACTTGTTGGGCCCCGTAATAGTCATGGTCCTGAATCTGATCCCAGAGGCAGTAGGAGGTGTTGTACAAGGGGCCTAAGAGCGCCTGAAGATGTTCCGCTTGCATGGAGCCGCCGGCGCGAACGCGTTGATAGCGATTGTACAGCGGTGGCAACGCCTGGCGATGCTTGGCACCGTCAAAGAGGGTTCTGTCATCTGTTCGCACCGGGAGCATTACCAGAGAGTCTGCAGGAGGGAAGTATCCATACAGTCGCTCGCCAATCGCGATATCGTCTGCGCGGGACTCCACGACATTCGCAAAACCCCAGACCGGGATCACGCCATAGCCGTCCGCGCCCGCTACCGGGAAGAACTGCCAGTAACCTAAGGCATCGCCCGCCGCAGCGTAGGTCATGTTGTTGGCAGTAAACGCAAAAAAGTCTACTGCTACGCGAATTTCGCCATCTTTGAGTTCTGGCTCATCAATGGTTGATACACGATGCTCGCCAAAGGCGGCTTTGTTAACTTCAAATCTTTGCATGGCTTTTATGAGGCCTCCGCCTGTTTGTATTCCTGATCCAGCTTTATTAGGTTCATCACCGCAGCAACAGCGTTGCTACGCATGCGTTCAAGAACGGCCGTTTTCTCGGGGTTACCCTCCGCGGTCTTCACCATTTGACTGAAGCCGTCCAGGCGATTGTGCAGTATCCATTCGGACAAATCGGCGTCTTGTGACCAGTTGTACTGGTTAGTAAAAGAGGTCGCCGTACAATGTGCGAATACGGTATCGGCCTCGGGTGGCGGCACTACCGCACAGAGGCGATTTTTTTCTTCATCTCCTTCGTAGCTTAGCTCTACATGGGCGATAAGGGCTGCGCTAAAGACCGGCTGATAGGAACGTACCATCTGTGGGGTTATGACGTCACCCGCGAAGATTGGAAGGTCCGGCAGATTGTCCACCGGGCGCGCAGAGCAATCGACAAACAGGGTATTGTCGCTCACCGATAAGGATCCGCGCTGGAACTCAATCTTGTCAGTGCCCAGGTGCGTGATGCGCCCCAGGCGTACGACGTCTTTAATGGTGCGCAGTGTTTCGAGTTCGGCGATGGACACGGTGGCTCCGTGAAACATTTCCGGTTTGTGGTTTTCGTCAATGCGCACAAAATAGCCGCAGTCCTCAAGCTTTGTGAATAAGTCGTCAAAGGAGTCTGCGGCGGCAGCAGACTCCATGAGCCCCGCCTGGGCGTTGAAGACGTCAAAGAAGAATTCTTCCGTAGGCTGGGTATTGCGTCGATTGAGGAGCCAGGCATCCCGGGGGCGGATCCATTGGATCCTGTCGGGATTACAGCCCATCTGCAGTAACCAAAGGCATGCATCAATGCCCGTCTTGCCGCCGCCGACGATCACATAGCGCTCCGGTTGCTCTGTGATTTTTGGCAGATCATTGAGTGGCATAAAGCGCACACCTTCATCAATAGCAAAATTCGGTGTGTGAGTAGAGGGGACTTTGGTCTTCAGAAAGGTGGCATCGACAATTTTCTTTCTTACCGTTACCCGGTATTCATCACCCCCAACCTTGGAGACAAATCGGCCATCCCCGAGGTAATCACACATAGGGAAGTACTGCAGGCGACCGGTGGGCAAAAACTCATGCCGCATGACATCGTCAAAATAGGCGCTGACCTCAGCGCCGCTGGCCAGCTCATTAAGTCCATCATTCAGGCCGCCGTGCTCGAGTCGCCCGCGGCTGAGTTCCCGCGAACTCACACCGTAAAACTGTGAGGGCTGATGGAGCTGAACGAAAGGGTAGGCCGCATTCCAGTGCCCGCCGGGCTTGGCGTAGCGATCTACCATGATGATGGTCGCGTCGGACTCGCTGAGTAGAATGTCGGCAAAGGCCATGCCTACCGCACCGGTTCCCACCACGAGGTAATCAGCTTCTAAGACGTTTTCTGACATTGCGTGCCTCTTTCTTCGTCGCGGCCTGGTCTTCAATAAGCCGCCCTTAGCCATGCATATAACATTGTTATGATCGAAAATAACGATGTTATGATAAGCTGTCAAGCATCGCTGGTCCCGGAATAGCATGTGAACAATAAAGAACGAATACTGACGGCGGCATCGCAAACTCTTCTTGAGAAAGGTCTCGAAGGGCTTAGCGTTCGCGCAATCAGTCACAAAGCAGGATTGTCGACTATTGCGATTTACAGTCACTTTAAGGGCAAGCAGGGTGTCTTGGATGCTCTCTATATAGAAGGCTTTGGTTTGGTACGTGACGCGATGCTGTCTACCGCTGACATCAAAGACCCCGTCGAAGCCATCATGGCAAGCAGTCAAAAGTATCTCGATATAGCGTTAGATAACGAAGGACATTACCGTCTTATTTTTGGTGAAACGGGCGGTAGTTATGTCCCCTCCACTGAGGCCGTAGAAGCGTCTCGCGAAGCCTTTGAGGTGCTGGTGCGGGGTGTGACGAGGCTGCTACCAGGCGATGCCAGCCGAGCGAAACGTCAGCGCGCGGCGCTGAGAGTATGGGCCGTGCTCCATGGCTATGTGAGCCTGCGACACCATGTGATTGGTCCAATGCTGGATTACCGGCAGTGGCATGCCATGGCCATGGAGGCATTGAGTCTCACCGTTGCCGAGATTTCAGGGCACGTTTAATAACTGCTTGCCCGGTTTGGCATCGCTGACGATTACTCCGTCAGTGATGACAAACTCGCCGTTAACCAGAAGAAAGCGCACACCCACAGATTCATTAAGCGGCATTTTGTAGGTGGCCTGGTCACGTATCAGTGCCGGGTCAAATACCGTGATGTCGGCATCAGCCCCTACCGCTAAATGTCCCTTGTGAGCAAATACCGGGGCAAATGCCGCCAGCCGTCTGGCAGGTGCTGCACTCACTTTTGTAATGGCTTCGCTTAAGTCCAGCGAACCTTCTGCACTCTCATCGACATATTGATGGATAAAGCGACTGAAAGTGCCCATGCCTCGGGGATGTATGCCGGTTGTACTATCGTCGATCGGCATGGCGTCACTTGCCACCATAACTCCCGGGGCGACCATAGTCTTTCGCGTCCAGTCTTCACGTCCGTAGTGATGGATAACCAGTCCATCCGGCTCGTTCGCGCGGAGCACCTCAAATCGGCTCTTGGTAAGTCGTTCCCCGGTCTCTGCCCACTCCACATCGTCGTAGTCGATGGCAAAAATTCGCTGCCAATCACGGCCAAACACCGCTGCACCAATCTGTGTTGAGCCCGCGTTGTAGGGATAGGCTTCGGTGGTCACATCGACCCCTCGCGCTCGAGCTTGCGCAATGAGTATCAGAAATCGATCTACGGCCTGCATAGCACTCGCGTTGAGATGGCATATATGGAGTGACGCGCCGCTGTTCTCCGCCTGTCGAATCAGCTCACTTAAGCCGGCCTCATCACCGGGGAGTCCTCGGCGGATATGCGCGATTACCGGCGCGCGGTGTGTGGCGGCCACAGCAAAAACCATGGCCAACTCCCGGTCATCCACCGCAACACTCAGATAGTCCAGTAGCAGGCCGATCCCCAAGCCTCCGGCCGTGAGTCCGTCGGATAATTTCTGAGCAATCTGAGCGATCTGTGTTTCAGAGGCCGTGCTTACAAAAGCCGCCTGACGATTGGATGCTTGCTTGGGATCCACAGCGCTCGCGGCCAGCAGCGGGTGAGCCTGAGAAACATTGCCCATGATCTGTTGGCGCGCGGCAAGGTGACTTACCGACGCGCCATAGTTGATCGTCGCTCCGTCTTCAAAGAGTTGTGTGATGGCAGCGACGGGGAAAACCCCGGCTTCTAATTCCAGCGCCGTTGTTACGCCATCGTAGGCTTGGAAATACTGTCCTCGGGGCGTAATCGCATGAGAATGCAGATCGATAAATCCGGGACTCACCACAAGCCCGGATACATCCACGGTTGTTTTGCCGGCCAAAGGGTCCACCGACACCGCGGCTACCTTTCCGCTCTTGATTGCCAGGTTGGCTACGGCATCAAGGCCGCTTGCCGGATCGACGATGCGCCCTCCGCTAAGCACAAGATCGTAGTCTTGCGCCAAAGAAAGCGATGCAACACCAAGCAAAGCTACACCGGCAAGACGCCGCGCGAACTGCCGAAAATTCAAGCGATCATAAATCAATGCAGCTCTCCACTTGTGTCAACATCAGTACTGGCTGAGCCCAAACCCGAATTTGAACAAGGCATGTTCGGCGTCTGCTTCCAGCGGGAGGTCCTCTATGGCGGCAGGCCATGCGTAGGGTGATTTACCTTTGGGTGTAAAACCGTCGGCGCCGTAGAGAAAATCGGCGACACCGGCACCTTCGGATCCCGGCAGCCATGCGGCAATAAAGGCATCGCTACTTTTGAGTTCATCGGTGATCACCAGGGCGCGGCCCGATATAAGCACTACGATGACCTGCTTGCCGAGTGTTTTGCAGCCGGTGATCAAAGCCTTGTGTTCATCGGACAGCCATAGCTCGTCGCTGTCCCCTTTGAACTCCGCGTAAGGACGTTCCCCGACGACTACCACGACCTTGTTGGCCGTCATCGCGCCGTGACAACCTGCTTCGGCATATTCCACATTACGAGCGGCAGCGCGAATTCCACCAAGGATCGTGGTGGCACCCACGTAGCTCTCGCTTTGCCCCTGCCAATGTATGGACCAACCGCCACTTTGCAGGCCGCTGTTGTTGGCATGTTCCCCCACCACAGCGATGGGCTCGTCGCTTTGCAGCGGTAGCGCATCGCCTTCGCTTTTGAGTAACACCAGTGATTCACGCACAGCCTGGCGCGCTACCTCTCGATGTTCCTGTGACCCAATGCCTGTCGCGTACTCGCGTTTGCCAAAGGGATTATCGAACAAGCCCAGGGCGAACTTCAGGCTCAGGATTCTGCCCACCGCGTCGTCGATGCGCGCCAAAGGCACCGTGCCATCCCTCACAGAAGCTTCAAGCCTCGTAATGAATTCCTCATGGTTCCCAGGTTGCATCACAACGTCGATACCGGCATTTAAAACCAGATGGGGTTCACCCCAGCGCAAACCGCCATTCCAGTCGGTGATGACCACGCCCTCAAAGCCCAGCTCGCCCTTGAGCACGTCATTCACTAGATACCCGTTCTGGTGCATGTTCACACCGTTCACCGAGTTAAAGCCCACCATGATGGACGCAATGCCTTGCTCAACGGCTGCGGCATAGGGGGGGAGATAGTCTTCGCGAAGCTCCTGCTCTGAGATCGTAGTGTTACCGCCTTCGACGCCACCGTCCGTGCCACCATCGCCGATGTAGTGCTTAGCGGTCGCAGCTATTGTGTGGGGGAGCGAAAGATCCTGGCCCTGATGGCCGCGCACTGACGCAATAACTGCCGCCGTAGTGAGATCGCGATCCTCGCTAAAACCTTCGTACACGCGGCCCCAGTGCTCGTGCTTGGGCATGGCTATGCAGGGTGAGAAGGTCCAGTTAAAGCCCGTCCCCGCCGCTTCTAAAGCGGTGATTTGCGCCGAACGTTGAATGAGCTCTAGGTTGCGGGTGGCGGCCATACCAATATTGTGAGGAAAAATCACGGCGCCCTCAAAGGTGTTCTGGCCATGTACTGCATCCACCGCGACCAACAAAGGTATGCCAAGCCGGGTTTGCAGCGCCGCGTTTTGAAACTCATCAAACGTGTTAATCCAGTCCAGCGCTTTGGGGCCAGGGGTCGGTCCTTCGGTGTGAATAACCGAGCCGATTCCAAACTCCTGAATCACCTCAGGGGACACATTGTTATGCCAGACCGATTGGGTGATCTGACCGAGCTTTTCCTGCAGGGTCATTTCATCGAGGAGCGCGGCTACTTTTTCGTCCGGCGTGTTGAACTGGCAAAGATCAAACTTCTGGGTCCCGTGCAAGCACGCCGCTGCCGGGGAATCCCTGCGAGGCGCTTGCGTTGCAGTACAGGCGATTAACGAAAGAAAGACGATCGTTAACCCGGGCAGGCGCATAGCCGGATGTGTGATGCGGCTTACCGCAGGACGTTGATCCATTACGGGGCTCTTGGACTCTTTGTGTTGAGGTTACTTTATTTTGATCTTACTGCATCGGTGCATGGGAGCAAGGTAAACCGTTTTTTAAACTGAGCGTGCTAGCATTCCGTTGCCAAGAAACTACTGGGAGGCCTTCGTGTGCGGACCCGGTGGCTCTCCGGAGACCCTATGCATCCACTGAAAAGTAACGCCCCCCTGATCGTCTATCTGGATGTTAAAAGCCCCTACGCGCTGGTTGCGGTGCAGCCAACGCTCGCTCTTGAATCTGAATTGGGCCTGGCCTTTGATTGGCGCCCTCTAACGCTCGATATTCCCAGTTTTCTTGGCTCGGCCGAGAAGCGCGACGGGCAGGTCGTGCGGTCTTCGGGGCGCAGTGAGCGTATCTGGCGGGCTATTCGCTACTCGTACCACGATGCCCGCCGTTACGCCGAGCGTCAGGGCCTGATACTCAAAGGTACAGAGAAAATCTGGGATTCCAGCATCGCCAACATCGCTATTTTGTGGGTAATGGAGATGGACCGATCGAAGCTCCCGAATTATTTGAATGCCGTCTTCCCACCATTTTGGCGACGAGAGTTGGATATCGAGGACATTGCCGTTGTTGAAGAATGCCTGCACAGTGCAGGGATCAGCAGCACCGGTTTTCGGGACTTTGTCGCGGGCAGAGGTCGCCAGATACACGACTTGCTACACGGTCTTTTTCATGACTGTGGACTTTACGGCGTGCCCAGTTATGTCATGGACGGCGTGGTTCTTCGTGGTCGGGAGCACATTCCCTATCTGCGCTGGCGTCTTTCTGGTTCCGTGGGACAGGCCCCGGACATCGCCTATGAGCTGCCCCCATGCTAACGGCCTACATTGATTTTAAATCCCTGCCGTCCTATCTGGCGCTGAAACCCACTCTGGCGTTGGCGCTTCGTCACCACGTCGCTGTAGATTGGCGGCCCTTTGTTACCCGGGAGCGGGAGATTCCCGGGGAATCTCATGATGCGGCTCTTAGCAAAAGGCATCACGAGGTGAGGATGGCCTCGCAGCGCTCCACTGACCTGATGTATGCCACTCTTCAGGGCATGGAGTTGAGTTATCCCGAAACTGCCGCCGAGGCGGACCTTGCCTTGGCTGCACTGGCGCTTATGGACGGTGATAAAACAGCGTTTGTGCAGACGGCATTCGATGCTTACTGGCAGCGACACGCCGACCTCAATGATAAAGGCGTGGTGGAAAGTCTCTTGAGTGCCGCGGGATGTAATCTTGAATTGTCTGTAGCTACCGCTCGCTCAGCACTGGCGGATGCTCAAAGTGCAGCCCAGGATTCCGCGGTGGTGGATGCGCCGTGCTTTGTTGTGGCGACACAGCTGTTTGTGGGACGTCAGCATTTACCCTGGATCGAAGAGTGTTTGCTCGCGGAGCTCGCTAAGGCAAGCTAGCGTGGAGTCTGTGATTCAATTGAACACGTCGAACAGATAGTTGTACTTGAGCACAAACTGTCGGTCCGCTGGCAGCGCTCCCGGCGTTTGCTCGTCAAACTCGTTGTACACCACGTAGAGCCCGGAGTTAGCGGTGCGCAATAACGAGAAACGCAGATTGGTCGACAGCGTTTCATTGGCATCGTTGTATTGAATCACTGCTTGTAATAATGCCTTGGGTGAAAACGAATACGACAGACGCAGGCGAGTCAGAGCGACAGAGAAGTCACCTCCCGGTACCGGTAGATCAAATTCCGTGTAGACCACAGACAGTTCAGAACTAAAAGTCTCTCCGATTCGAAATGCGACAGTGGGCGAGAAGCGCACGCGATCGCCGCCAAATTTATCGCCAACGTTAAGCCGGGTCTGAAAACTCAAAGGTTTGGACAGATCCGTGTTGAAAGAAATTTGCGCCTCTGGGCCGGAGTAAGTGCCGGCGGGAACAAAGACGCCATCAACGATTTCGAAAGGCTCTTGCAGGCCGTCTTTTACATAGTTAACGCCGGTATCAACTCTGTAGCCGTTGCGAAATTCCCAGTGTGTATCCAAATGCTGAAATCCGGTTTCTAAGAACCCATTCAGGTCCCAGTAGTTGCGCACGGAGTAATGAGGGCGCACCTCCAGAAGCCCCAATACATCATCCGGTCTAAAGCGGCGCATAACAAAGGCCTCAACCCGTTTGTAATCGTCGCGCAGCAAGAATCCCACTTCCGGGTTGAAGTCCTCGTGCACCTCTGAGTACTCCAGGCGGGAGGACCAGCGAGCTGCATCGTAATTGGCGTTGAGGGCGAAGGCATGATCGTCGCCGTCTAACCCCGGTGTTCTTGTTTTGGCTGCCCAGCCCGACAGGAGTAGGTTATCGCCGATACCTATACGTCCATCAATGGCATAAGCGTCGTTTTCGTCGGGGGTGCCGTCGGCTTTGAGGCTTCCGTCGCCCCGGCGCTGCACGACCATAGCCCCGATGGCAGAGCGGTTGGGGAGCTCCTCATTGATTCGCGCCACGAGAAAATCGTTTTGCGGTGCGATACCAGGGAGTCCCTCATCACTCATGTACAAAAGACCCACGTTTGTGCTGTCGCCGACCTTACCGGACATGCGCAAGCCGCCTTCTATAGGTACCGGCGATCCGTCTACGATGCCTATGCGTCGAGAGAAGAACAGCTCTACCTCCTGAGGGTCCCCCACGCTGAATTGCTCGGCATTTTCTAAAAAGAATGGTCGTTTCTCGGGGAGAAACACGCTGAAGCGGTCGAGGTTTATAACTACATCGTCCACTTCCACCTGCGCGAAGTCTGTATTGTAGGTGGCATCCAAGGTGAGGCTGGGGGTGATGGAGTACTTTATGTCGACGCCAACTTCTTCTTCTGTAGAAGTGCTTTCGAGGGCGCCGCCGCGCCGAGCGCTGCCCAGCGCATAGGGTGTTATCTGCAGATTGCGCGGACGGGGTGCCTCGATTCCATGCACTGTACCTGCTTCGGATACACGATTCAGGCTTCGCTGCCGATCCAGCGGAGCCCAGAAAGCGATTTCGTTGTTGCGTCGAATGTTGCGCTGAAAATTCATGCCCCAGCCAGCGTTGGGATCACCACCATAACGCAAAGTGGTAAAGGGGATCTCGAACTCAGCACTCCAGCCAAGCTCTGTGATCGCCGCGACCACGCGCCAGCTTCCATCCCAGTCGAGATTAACCTCACCCTCCTTGACTACTTGCCCGTCGTACTCGATGCCGGCAGGGTTGGTACCAAAGACATAACCGTTTTGACGATCACCAAGTCCATCGATGATTACTTGAAAACCGTCGGTTTGCGCCAGGGATGAATCCCGCCGACTGTCAGTTACCAGAATCGATTCCGGCGCATCGTCAAAGGCGATAACGCCAATGTAGAGAGCGTCTTTTGTAAAGCCGATGCGTACTTCGGTGCGTTGGCTTGCTGCTCGTCCCTCGTCGGGTTGGATCTGCAAAAACCCGCTGAGCGGTGTTATAGCCATCCAGGATGGGTCGTTTTGAACCCGCCCGTCGAACAAGGGGGCGGTGGATAGCCTGACTGCCGTGCCTTCCGGGCGCGGTAAGGATTCTGATGCCTGTGCCGGCCCTGCGGCGAGGAGGGCGAGGTGGGCAAGTAGGCCGGGTAGAGCTGATGGAGCAAGCAGGCGCCGCATAGGACCCCTTAGATGGAGGTTCAATGTTTTTGTACGGCGATTGTACCTTAGTGCAACAGCTTGTAGTGCCGGCCTGCCTGAAGGGGCTTGAGTTTGCTCAGGGCTCTGCGTCCAGCTCGGCTTTGAGCAGTTGGGCGATAGCCTGCATGCCTGATATGCCGGCCCGGTGCTCCGCTCTCGGGTTGTAATTGGTATTGGTATTGATGTCGTAGGTAAAGCGCTGCCCGTCGGCATCCACAATGTTCTCGATCCCGGCCACGTGAATATCGTTAGCGATCAGCATGCGGCGATAATCCTCAATAATCGGCTCGTCGAAATCTTCGATGATCTCGAATTTGGCGGCGGAGGTTGCCGGACACACGGTCGCGTCTTCGTCCTGACATTCATCCGCAGGACAGAGCAAAAACCCATCTGAGGTGTCGACGCGAACTGCATATACAAATTCCTGTCCGACAAACTCACAGCGTGTGATAAAGGGCTCAGGCGCGGCGATGTATTGCTGTATGAGGGTGATGCCGTCGATGGGCTCTTCGAAAGATGTGCTATGCACATAATCATTGAGTTCTTCTACTGTCTGGAACAGACGGACGCCCAGGCCCTTGCCGGCGCGATTGTGTTTGGTAATGAACGGGGCTCCCATACTTTGAGCGGCAGCAGCCAGTCCATCTTTGCCTATCACGGCTATGGTGCGCGGAGTTCTGATGCCCTGAGCCTCAAGCGCGGCGTACTGTGCAACTTTGCTCAGTTCCAGTTGCAGTGCGCGTCCCGGATTGAGCACGCGACGTCCATGCCCTTCCAGCCAGGACAACACGGCTGCAGCGTACTCCGGGGCATAGCGGTGGTCTCGGGTGTGCGAGGAGGCACTCATGCGGTTGTAAAACACGCCCTTCGGCGGCTCCACCGACAGGTCCAGGGCCCCTTCATCCAGGAACCAGTCCTCATAGGGCACGCCCAAAGTATCCAGAGCATCCATGAGCGGAGCGCTCCACTCGCGATTTTCGTGGATGATGTGAACCTTGTGCATAGTGGGGCCTTTAAGGGTGGTTGCTTGTTGGTCTGGCGCTGAGAAGTACGCCGCCTCGCTCTTTTTAGATTGCTCAGGGATGAAGCCAGGAGATGATTGCGTCGAATTGTTTGAGAATGCGGACCTGCGCATCGCACTCTGTTGGCGCCTCACCGTCTGCTACATACAGTACGGGCAGCATGCCGGCACGCTGCGCCGCTTCAATATCGTAGCGAAAGTCGCCGACGTAAGCGCAATGCTCGGGCGGTATGCGCCAATCCGAGGCTACGGCAAGCAGCGCTTCCGGGTCTGGCTTGGGTGCGGCATCTTCCCGGGCTTTTAAAGGGATAGCCGGCATGCCCAATCGCTGCATCGTTAAGTTGGCCGCTTCGCGACTGTTGCGTGTGACGATGGCAATAGGCGTTTGCTGTTGATGAAGTGCGTGCAACGTTTGTTCAGCCCCCGGCATCCATTGTGCGGCTTGCGCTCCTGCGATTTCATGGCGATGAATGATCGCCATAGCCTCGTCACGGTCGCCCCGTGACGTCAACCCGGCGACGTATTCAAGTAAGCCCAGTTCCTCGGGGGCGCCTAGTTCTCGACGCATGGCGGCAAAGTCCAGGCGCGAGTCCACCAGTGTGCCGTCCAGATCAAAGATCACGGCGCGAAGACGGGCATGGCTCATGGGTGCTTTGCCGCTTGTTGCTTTGCGAGCGTCGCCCAGTTCTTGAGAGGCTCAGCATCGTATTGATAGATCCGCAGCCAGTCATAGCGTGCGCGCATCGGGTAACGGTTTGCATGCTTATTGCCACCAAAGACGTCCTGAATATCGTCGTTGGGAATCCAGAAGTTCATCATGACGTCCGTTAACTGATGCGGTATGGGAGTGGGCTCCAGCTGCGGTGCTATACACATCGGATCGCAGTCTATGTCGTCGGCGGTGAGCGTTTTGACGAGCTGGCCGTCTACGAACCAGCTAATACGGGCCGGTAGCCACTCAATGGCATATACGCGCCATCTATCCACCGGGCCTATATCGATTTTGTCTTCCCAGGCGCCAAAGCGCCGGGTCTCCCCCCAGCTAATGGTATCGAGCCCGTAAATCAGATTGGCCTGAAACTTATCGGGTCGGCCCCCTTCGAGCTCAATGTCGATTTCTTCCCACCGACGGACATCCCGATCACTGCTCTCATTAACATAGGTGAACAGTGAGGAGATGTACCCGGAAGCGGCATGACGGTCAGGTGCTTGCATGCGCGTCTCGATGCGGCCGTACCGCAGGCGCAGTTCCGGGCGAGTACGCACTTCGCCACAGACGTAGTCGTAGGCCTCTTTTGTCTTCTGATGATCCTCGGACCAACCCTTGGGAACATGCTGCTCATCGACGAGGAGTTCCAGGCTGCCATCTTTGATTTGCACGGCACGATCCTGAAAGCGGCACATGGACTCAGTACCGACGGCGCCATCGCCTTTGGCCCATATCGCTTCATTGAATGAATCGAAGCGCTCATCCAACACCAGTGAGAACCCGGCGTAAGCGCCCGTATAGCCGGGATAGGCATCAGGTGAGTTTGTATCGACCATGACGGTACAGCTGCCGAGTGCCAGCGGCAGCATAAGGCTGGCAAGGCTCAAAGCTGCCCGCGGGTATTCCAGCTTTTGCACGTGGTTCCCTCTTTTGAGCTGAATGTCTAGTATAGGTGAGCTGAGTTTTAGTCGGGATCTGCGCCACCTTGCTAATGTTGATCTTAAAACAATAAGGACAAGTGTATGTATTGCCTCACCGAATTTCTCAAATCCAATGCCCGGGCAACGCCCACTGCTACAGCGACCCGTCATCTTGGGCGGAGCCATAGCTGGATTGATATGCAGGCACGGGTTGCGAGTCTTGCCGCGGCGCTGAGGGGGATGGGCGTCGAGCCGGGCGAGCGTGTAGCGATTCTGGCGCTCAACAGTGATCGCTATCTGGAGTACTACTTTGCAGTCTGGTGGGCCGGCGCTGTGGTTGTGCCCATGAACACGCGGTGGTCTGAGGTAGAGAACGCCTATGCGCTAAAGGATGCGGGTGCCACGGTGCTGTTTGTCGACGACACTTTTGCGCCTATGTTAGATGCAATTACCGCGGATGTTTCCCTGAAAAGTGTCGTGTTCACGGGGGAGGGTCATAGGCCCGACGGGACTTTGGATTACGAGACTTTGATAGTCGAAAACGAGCCCTGTGAGGACGCTGAGCGCAACGGTGATGATCTGGCGGGTCTTTATTACACCGGAGGGACTACCGGCTTCCCAAAAGGGGTGATGCTGTCGCAGCAGGCGCTCTGGTTCAACAATCTGAGCGTGAGCAGTGCTTCAAACTACCTTTGTGGTGATGTGTATTTACATGCCGGGCCTATGTTTCACCTCGCCGATGGCGCGTTCTCCGGCGCGGCTTGTACCGGTGGGCTCTGTCATACGTTCCTGCCAGCTTTTGATCCGGTAAAAGTCATGGATTTGATCGAAGGCGAGCAAATCACACACACTCTTATGGTGCCCACGATGCTGGGCATGTTAGCGAACCACCCGGATTTTGATCCCCAGCGTTTGCGAACGCTGCGCAGTGTGGCCTACGGGGCGTCACCGATGCCCGAAGGCCTCATGCTCAACCTGCTGGAGGTCCTGCCGTGGATTGGTTGGATGCAAGGTTACGGACAAACTGAGATGGCCCCAATCATTACACTGCTGGCGGCCGAGAATCACACGCTCGAGGGTCCGCATGCGGGCAAGTTACGTTCTGCCGGTCGAGCGGGACCGGGCGTGGAGATTCGTATTTGTGACGATCAGGGCAATGATCTACCCAATGGTGAGGTCGGTGAAATTGTGGCGCGCTCGCCGGGCTCTATGCTGGGGTACTGGAATCGACCCGAGCAAACAGCGGATACGCTCAAAGATGGCTGGGTAAACACAGGTGATGGCGCCTACCGCGATGATGATGGCTTTATCTTTATCGTGGATCGCTTGAAGGACATGATTGTCACCGGCGGCGAAAACGTGTTTTCTGCTGAGGTAGAAAACGCAGTATCTACGCACCCTGCGGTGGCCGCGGTTTCGGTGATTGGTATTCCCGACGAGAAGTGGGGAGAGGCGGTTCACGCGATAGTGATTCTGCATGAAGGTCAGACTGCGACGGCAGAGGAGTTGCTGGAACATACCGTTCCTGTCATTGCCAACTACAAGCGCCCGCGCTCCATCAGCTTCCGTACCGAGCCTTTCCCATTGTCCGGGGCCGGTAAAATCCTAAAGACTGAACTGCGTAAGCCCTTTTGGGATGACAAGGATCGCGGCGTGAGCTGAGCTAAAAGGCTGAGCCGATAATCAGATATCCTGGTATGCAACATCCGACTTTTGAAGGCAGCGCAATGAAAATTAATCAGCGGCGCGCTCCATCGATATTATTAGTTGTAGCGCTGTTCGCTTCACTTTCTATTGCCGCCTCTGAAGATGGTGACGGAAATGGTGGTTGGCGTCTTGTGAACTACTGGTCCGAGTGGTGTTCGCCTTGCCGTAAAGAAATCCCCATGCTCAATGCGCTGAGTGAGGAGCTCGCAGCGAATGGTGTGCAGCTTGTGGGCGTAAACTTTGATGACGACTCCCGGGAGGTCACGCTCAGAATTGCCAGTGTCCTGGGCATTCATTTTCCTACGCTGACTCGACAGGAGGTGCATGACGCCGCAATGCCTGCGCCCAGTGTTATGCCCACAACCTATATTGTGTCGCCGGCAAACGAAGTGGCGGCCACGCTCATTGGCCTGCAGTCGCGGGAGCAGATTGTCGAGAGGCTATCCCGGCTCGGTCTTTTGGGGGACACACCTTGAGCTGCCGGATGAACCCGAGCCGACGTTGGTTGTCCGGGTCTGCGCAAGCTGTCGTTCTAGTTTGTTTGGCGGTGATGAGTACCGGGCATGCGGCAGCTGCTGGGGAGTATTCAGGACAGCCGCAAATCGAGGAGCTGCCTTCGCCCGCCGGGCTTAATAGTTCGCTGTCGCGAATCAGCCGGGATGAGTTGGGCAACGTGTATTTGTCCTGGGTGTCTCAGGATGATGCTCACACGCAGCTTGCCTACGCCCAGCTGATTGATGACAAGTGGAGTGAGCCGCATATAATCAGCGAGGGAGCTGGCTGGTTTGTGAATTGGGCCGACTTTCCTGTGCTTTCCATGAATTCGAACGCGGGCGTTGCCCACTGGCTGCAAACCAGTGGCGAGGGCAGCTATGACTACGACGTAGTAGCGAGCTTCTATGACTCAGCTGTGGAGCAATGGGGCGAAGGTGTTGCGGTAAACCGCAGTGGCGTGGCCGCGGAGAACGGCTTTGTCTCCATGTTGCCCATGGGCGACCAGCAAACGCTCATCGCCTGGCTGGATGGACGCAACACCAAAACACAGCCCGAGCCGGGTCCCATGACACTGCGCGGAGCTGTGTTTGATGCCTCGGGTAATAATCTGCGGGAGTGGGAACTCGATCAGGCCACCTGCGACTGCTGTCAAACCAGCGCCGCGATGACAGATGCCGGTCCGGTGGTGGTGTATCGGGATCGCAGCGCAGATGAAGTGCGGGATATCGCCATCGTACGTTTTATTGACGAGAGTTGGACGCCACCTGCAATCATCCACAGGGACGACTGGCAGGTTGCGGGTTGCCCGGTGAATGGACCGGCTGTGGTGGCCAGTGGCAATGTAGTCGCCGTGGCCTGGTTCACTGCCAAGGACGATGCTCCCAAGGTGCAGTTGGCGCTATCGACAGATAGTGGCGCGAGCTTTTCTCCCCCTACGCTTGTGGCGGGGCCAAAAACTAATGGTCGTGTCGATGCGGTGATGCTCGCTAACGGCGAGGTGGTGGTGAGTTGGCTGGATACGTCGGCTACAGAGGCCAGGATTATGCTTTCCCGCTTTAGCTCCACGGGGCAGCCAGTCGACAAGTTCGAGGTTGCCAGGACCAGTGCTTCACGTCGCAGTGGCTTTCCCATCATCGAGAGTGTGGACAATACGGTGTACCTGTCATGGACCGATATTGCTGATACCCCGGCAGTCAGAGTGGCACGGGTCAATTTTTAGAAGTATCCCGAGGCAGGCGGTGCTACGCAGCCAGCGATAATAATATTCGTATGGTTTAGGATTATCCTCAAAGAACTATCAGGTAAACGCTCATGAAACGATTTTTCGCTGCCGTTTTGCTGACTCTCCTGGCCGGCCAAACGTTTGCTGTTAATCAGGGTGACCTTGCGCCGTCCTGGTCCGGCACAGACTTGATTACCGGCGATACCGTTGCATTTCCCGAAGTGCTGGACGGAAAACCTGCGGTAATACTGTTCTGGGCCACCTGGTGCCCCTACTGCAAGGCTTTTATGCCCCGAGCTGCAGAGATTCAGTCTGAGTATGCAGCGGCGGGAGTGAAGATAATTGGCTTGAACCATAAAGAGCGGGGCTATGGTGATGCGGCGGCCTACGCCAAGTCCCTGGGCTTTCCACTCATCGCCATTGCGGATGCGGATGCTATCGGCGATGCCTGGGCCATCGACTTCATCCCCGGACTATTGGTGGTAGACGGTAGCGGGAACATTGCCTATCGCCGTCGCAGCACGAATATGCCTGCGGGCCAGAAGGTGTCACAGATATGGGCGAGCGAAGTGCGCGCGGTGCTGGATCAGCTGTTGGCGGCTAAGGCTAAGTGATCCGGGGCCCTGAGCCCGGGAATCGGGGTCCTGGGCGCTAACTTTCTATCGCGGCCTTGAGTGCATAACCGCTGCGCGGAAAATGCACATGCAGGTCACCGAACCGCTCTGTCTTGCGGGCAAGGATGACGCGCTCCCTTGTGACCGCCGCTAAAGTGCCTGTTACTGGCACCACGCCGTAGTCTGTTGGCCGGATCTCAATAAACTGACCAAGTTCTAAATCATCGAGTGCTTCGCTTGCAGGCAGTGCGCGTGGATTTGCGCCACGAGCCGCGTCGAAGGCCTGGTCCTGGGTGATCTCGTGACGTTCCCCGTGACCAAACTGGCTGACGCTCTCGTACCAGTCGCGGGTTTTGCTCGCAGCTGGCGGCAAATTGCCGCTGCAGCTTAGATGCAGCCAAATGGGGTGATATACCGCAAAGTCGGCGATGCCCGGAGCGTCACCGTCAATCCAGGACTGTGTAGCCAACATGTTCTCAAGAGTTTCAAAGAGATCGCCCATGATGCCCTTGGAATCCGCCGCGGCTTTGGGTTTGCTGGTACCGCCCTTTAAAAAGCCGCTGCGATCCTTGATGAAGCGATAGGCGCCCAGGGGGCCGAAACCTTTGAGAAGGGTGCCAAGAAGACTGAGTGTGGGGACAGACGTGATGGCCGCAAAAAACGCCTCGCTCTCGGCATGGCGCATGAGCTCAAGCGCGGCGCCGCTTGTACGATAAGGATCAAGAGACGGGTTTGTGTTCGCGATAGCAATCTCTTGAGCGATGAGCGCGGTGTCACAGAAGATATCGGCACCACGCTGCGCAATAGGAATGCGGCGGTAGCCTCCGGACAAGGGATCGATATTGGGCCGCGGTGGCCACGCCGGAGAAATAAGCGAGCACCAGCTGCTGTGGGTATAGCCAAACATCAGACGAATCTTCTCGGCGTAGGGTGAGCTTTCGTAATGATGCAAAATCATAGAATCGTCCATAACGCAGTCCTTTTTTTGGTCCCGATTGGCTCATGGTTTTCGAGACTGTGCCCGTCTGTTGCACTCTATACTATTGGCTATGAGAAAAGTTCGCATACCTGCCCTTTGTACGTTGACCATAACTGTCGTGTTGGTCACCGCCTGCGATGTAACCCGGATGATTCCCGCAAAATCCGGTGCTCGCTCATTTGAGCGTAGCCTGGCTTTAGAAGACACCGCCTACTCGTCGGCGAACGTCAGTCTTGGGGATGTGAATGGCGATGGCCATCTGGACGTAATTTTGGTGAAAGGCCGGCACTGGCCCCTTGAGAATCAGCTTCGATTAGGTGATGGCAAGGGAGGCTTTGCAGCGTCTTTGTCCGTAGGTCCGGGTCCTGATCGATCTTACACGGGAGAGCTTGTTGATCTGGACGGGGATGGAGATCTGGACATGGTCGTGAGCAACGACTCGCCCGATCCCAAGCGCGTCTTACACAACGATGGCGGTGGACGGTACAGCGAGGTTCAGCAATTCGGCACACCAGCCTGGAATACTCGCCATGTGTCTGTGGCGGACTTAAATGACGATGGGCGTCCCGACGTGATCGTCGCAAATCGCGGCGGGTCCCGGGGCACCGAGAGCTTTGTGTGTTTTGGTGCAGCCGACGGCTTGCTTCAACATCCCTGCACTGCGGTGTACCGCGGCTCGGCGACCACCATCACGCCTGCGGACATGGATGGGGATGGTGATCTGGATTTGGTGATTCCCCACCGGGACGGCGGTCAAAGTGAGCTGCGTCTTAATAATGGCACGGGTGATTTTGCAGCTCGCAAAGCGTTTGGGCCCAAAAGTGTAGGATACCGATCTGCTGCCGTCGCTGATTTTAATGACGACGGATTCATGGATGTGGCGATCATTGCTCCGGGTTCGCGCACGGGAATGGAGACTCCGGGCCCGGATGGGGGAAGCGGTGTGATTGCCGCACCTGGCAGGGGGATTTTTTATGGAGGACCGAATGTCGAGTTTGATAGCCTTCAACTGCTGAATGAGTCAACGGAGCGGCCTTACTCCATACTTGCCAAAGACGTGGACGGCGACGGCCGAACCGACTTGATTGTCGGTCATGTCGAGGCCCAGCCGGTGGTCTGGTTCAATGAGGGGTCGCGTAATTTTACGCCGGTAAGTTTTGGCGATGATCAGGGCACGGCTTACGGGTTTGCCGTGGATGACCTGAACGGTGATGGACTTATGGACATTGTTGTTGCCCGGTCGGATGCATCCAACACGATTTACTTTGGGGGCAGAGAACCAGGCGAGTAAGCTGAGCAATAACAGCGGGAAGCGAGCAGCACTAGGCCGTAATCACCCGGTTTCGACCGGCATTTTTTGCACGGTATAGGGCGTCGTCGGCAAGCTGCGATAACTCTTCGATACTCTGGTGCGCCGACAACAGCGCAGCTACGCCAATACTGACGGTAAGCTTTATTTCGTGTTCATTTAACACAGCGCAGCTTTCGGCGATGGCGCAACGCATACGCTCTGCAAGCGCGTGCGCCTGCTCCAGACTCGTGTGAGGTAGCAGCACAGTAAACTCCTCTCCACCCGTACGGGAGACCAGATCATATTCCCGGGTGACGCTTTGGCAGAGTTCGGCCACTTTTTTTAGCGCCAGGTCACCTATGTGGTGGCCGTATCTGTCGTTCACCGCTTTAAAAAAGTCGATGTCTACGGCCATCATGGATAGTGGAGCGCCCGTGCGTTGCGAACGTTGCAACTCCTTTTGACCCTCGTCCTGCAATAGCCTGCGATTGGCTACACCGGTTAACGGATCGTGCAGTGTCAGTTCCCGCAACTCATCTTCCATCAACTTACGGTCGCTGATATCCGTGAGGAAGATCACTGAACCCCTGAACTTTGCAGACACGTCAAGCATGGGTGTTTGTGACAGCAGGAACTCATAGTTATGTCCGTGCAGCTCCAAGGATACCTGCCTATGGACAGTTTGATTTTCGTTATCACCCGTTGCCAACTAGTCCTTGAGCGCCGGTAAATGATCGGTGATGAGACTGCCCAGTAAAGCGTTTACTTCAGATGCGCGATCGTTCTGTGCTGCAGACTCACCGTGCTTTAAAAGGTTACTTGCAACCCGGGCTCGATAATATAACTCGCCGCTGGCCGTCAGCGTTCCTGAGAGCATGGACATTGCCGCACCATTAAGATTAATGAGGCGAAGCTCCTCGTCGATAAGGAACGCCGGGTCTATGAGACTTTCATAAGCGGTGAGATAAAAGTTTTTTTCGTTGGTGATTTCGCGATTGGCCTTACTGAGCTCATCGATAACCGCATCGAGCGGCGACGCATTCCAGCGGGTTACCAAGGCAATTTCGAACAAATCAAAGCATCGGTGGATAATATGGCGTGCCTCAGCCCGGTCGTGATGGGGCTCCACCTGTTGTTCCACAAGGTCAAGATACGCCTGGCGATAATACTTAAACAGCCCCAGAAACATCCCCAGATTCACCCCGCGCTCCCGGTGTTTGAGCGCTTCTTCTACGGCAAAATCTGCTATGGAATTATCGGCGTAGCGTTCGTTAGCCGTGAACTCGATAACAGGGTTTTCAGCGCCCTCGAGCGTCTCAACCAGCGCTGCGCTCAAACCGGCCACGGATAGCTGCCAGGCACAAATCAAAGTGGACGTGTAAGGCGTATAACTTTGCTGTTTGGCATAGTGGAGCACCCGCTCCATCAACCATTGCTCTCCCTCGAGAAGAATTTTGCTGACAGACGAGCCTACATTTCCAAGTGTGGGGTTCATTGCATAGTCCGAGTACCGCGCGGAGATCAAAAAACTAACATAGGAACGTTTGAACCACCAGATCAAAGTAGTTGGCGCCCGGACCGTAGCGCGAAGCTCACAATTTTGGTGGTGGTAATGCTCTAGAAGAGTTTTATCTTGTCGGCTGGAACCGGATGTGCGAACAGATACCCCTGATACAGATCGCAGCCCAGAGACTGCAGAAAGTCGCATTGCGCCCGTGTCTCTACGCCCTCTGCAACCACCTCCAGGTTCAACGCCTGACCTACGGCGACAATGGACTTAACGATGGATTGGCAGTTCAAATCGTCGGGTAGCCCCGCCACGAAACTTTGATCGATCTTTAGCTGTGCCAGCGGCAGATCGCGTAAGTGACTTAATGATGAGAACCCGGTACCAAAATCGTCCAGAGAAAAACGAAATCCTCGGGCACTTAATTTGTACATGAGAGTGCTGATGCGATCCGATTCGACTAGCAGCGCGTTCTCTGTAAGTTCCAGAATAATCCGTCGGGGATCAACGCTGTTCGACTCTATAAGTTGCCCCAGTTCCTTGGTAAAGCTGTCATTGACTAAATAGCCCGCGCTGATATTGATGGAAATATCCAGATTGTGAAGGTCTGGGTCGGCTTCCCACTGCTTGAGTTGCGCAAAGCATGTATTGATAACCCAGTGGCCGATGTTACTGACTAAAGGCTGGTCCTCGAGGACGTCCATAAACTCCATGGGGGACGCCATACTGCCGTCGGGCTTCTTCCAGCGCAGCAGTGCTTCCACCGCTTTTGCCTGACCCTGCGCGTCGGTTTGTAGCTGGTAATACATTATTAAATCACCGGACTCCTGAGCGCCGAGCAACGCGGTCTCGCTGGCCATGCGCCGATCTACGTCCGCCTGCATCTTGGGGTCGAACAGTTTTACGCGATTGCGCCCGTTGTCCTTGGCACTGTAAAGCGCCATATCGGCCTGTTTTAGCAGCGTTTCCGCCGTTTCTTTATCGCCGACAAACAAGGCGACACCAAAACTTCCGGTTACATGGTGCGAAGTCGATGCGCCGGTCAGGTTTTGCTCCGAGGAGATATCCGCGCGGATCTCGTTGCAGATGCGGCTCGCGGTGAGTGACGCCTCCATCTGGTCCTGACCCAGCGCGTTGAGGATCATTAGAAACTCGTCACCTCCCACGCGGGCAACCGTGTCAAAGGACCTGAGACGTTGCCGCAAACGAGCAGCAACCTCCACAAGCAGCTCATCGCCTACGCCATGCCCATCGGTGTCGTTCACGCGTTTGAAGTGATCAATATCCAGCATCACCAGCGCCCCGTACTGATAAGTACGATTGCTGACTGTGCGCGCTTCATCGAGCTTCACGGCGATCATGCGTCGGTTTGGCAAGTTGGTAAGAGGATCTTTGAAAGCGAGGTCCCTCGCCTCCTTTTCAAGTTTATGCACCTCATCAACGTCGCGCATGGTGCCGCGATAGCCCAATATCTTGGAGTCGGAGGAATACATGATTCTAAACCGGTGTTCGATCCACACCTGGCTTCCATCACGCTTTCGGATGGGTAAGGTGATGGTTTTCCATTGATCTTTTGCCGGAGACTCCTCGGGCGATACGTGCCGCAACCAGTCGGCCCGCGAGGACTCAGCGATGATGCCGCTCAGCAGTCCCGGAGTCTCTATGAACTCCTCGGCGCTGTAGCCGGTCATCTCCCTTACGGCAGGGGTAATGTAGCTGATATTGCCGTCAGCGTCGGTCCAGTATTCGGTGTTAGAAGTCCAGTCGAGCAAAAGATGGAATAGCTCCTGCTCTTCTTTTAATGCACTGCGAAGCTGCATGGTAATGGACAGGTCCTGATACACCTCCGATACCCACTGGCGTCCCGAGTTAGAAATGACTGTCAGCGCCCAGGATGAGCTAAGTTCAATATTCCTCCCGGACTTTGTCCTTTGACCTACCACGCCACGCCACATTCCGTCATCCAGGAGGCCCTTCTGCGCGGCGTCTTGAGTGCTTGGAAAACTGGTTTTGAGTAGCTCATGCGCGTTTTTGCCCAGGGCTTCCTCTTCTGAGTACCCCCAAAGCTCTTCGGCACATTTATTCCAGTAAGTGATGGCCCCCTCAAGCGTGCGTCCAAAAACAGGTGCGGCTGCGTCCAGGAGTTCTGTTTGCCAGGCTAATTGCGCGGCTCTTTGACGATCCCGCGCTCTCACTCTCTGAAGTTCACTTACATCAATGAAGTTGATAACCGCGCCGGCCAACTTGGTATCCGGTAAATCGTAGGGTAAAATCCGCCTGAGCAGTTGTCGGTCATCGCTAAGGTTGATTTCGACATCAGCCGGTAGTTCTCCAGAGACAACCCGGGCGATATCATTCAAAAATTCCGCATCGTCAAACAGACGAAAAATATCCCCTACATCACGGCCCACATCCGTATCACGCAGTCGCATGAGCTCTTTAAGGTTAGGAGTGAACCGTCTAATGCGTCGCTCACGATCCACAATGAGTGTGGCGCTGTCAGAGCTGTTGAGCAGGTTTTCCAGATCAGCGTTTAACTGGGCGACTTCCTGAGAATTTTTTTCCAGCTGGGCGTTGGAGTTGTTTAGCTCATCGTTGAGCGACTGCATCTCTTCTTTGGATGCCTCAAGCTCTTCGTTGGATGATTGGAGCTCTTCGTTCATGGCAACGATTTCTTCGTTGGCCTGCCTCAGCACATGATCGGACGCTCTCGACTTCTGTATGGTGCGCTGCATGTCTTCGCGGGTTGCATCAACCTCTTTACGCAGCAGCTCGATGGTCCACTGTGATGCATTGCGATGCATCCCGGTGGATATGTCTTGCTTTTTGCCGGTGCGCGAGAGCGACACAACAATACATCGCTCGAAACCCTCTTCGGCGACTTTTGAAGCCGTGAGCATTAGTTGCTCGCCTTTTAGCGGACCTTCATCTAACACCACCTCGTCTGTAGCGGCATAGGCCTGCTGGCTGGCCTTATTCAGTAAGGCGCGCAGTTGCAGATGCAGCGAGGGCTGCACTAATTGCATAAAGTCATTGGTTGGTTCACCCCCGGGGATTCTCAGATAGGGGCTGGTGTCTCCCAGGGTGTAAATCAAGCGGTCGGATTCATCAATGAGTAGTTGTGTGGTGCCGTGATCCTCCAATAGTCGGCGTAGGGTGCCTTCGCCCCGCAGTGCGACCGGCGATAGTCGGTCCTGATCCGAGGGGAGCCGGCGGAAATCGCTCATGCGGTGGAAAATGGGCAGTGGCGGTGCCTTTCTGGGCGCCTCATTACTACGCTCGTAAATACGCCACTTTTTTGAAACCGGAAGAAAATGTCGTTGGGCCTGGCCTACTGATTCCGCAGTACCGAGAAAAAGAAACCCACCTTCGGTTAAGGCGGAGTGAAACAATCGCAGCAGTGCCGACTTCATGCGCTCATTCAGGTAGATGATCAGATTGCGGCACACAATCAGGTCCAGCCGCGAGAAGGGTGTGTCGCTAATGACGTTATGCGACGCAAAAATGACCATCTCCCGCACCGCTTTATCGACCACAAAGTGTTTGCCCTGGCGGGTGAAATAGCGCTCGCGGTAGGCTTCGGGCACAGCGAGAACAGATTCCTGCGGATACACACCCAATCGGGCAAAATCCAAAGCATTGGAGTCTACATCGGTGGCAAAAAGCTTGACCCGACGGCTAATGCCCTGATCTTTAAGGGCCTCCAGAACCAGCATGGCAAGACTATAGACCTCTTCGCCGGTGGAGCAGCCAATCAACCAGCAACGAAATTCTCCGTCTGCATCTGTCCTGGACAATAGACCCGGGAGAACCTTCTTGGCGATGACGTCAAAGGCCGCTGCGTCTCTGAAGAAGGCGGTTACCCCAATAAGGAAATCATCGCTAAGTTGTTGCAGCTCCGCCGTATCGTTGGCATATCGGGTCAGGTAGTCGTCGATGGTATTCAGATCGCTGAGGCGTATGCGCCGCTGCAGTCGTCGATTCAGCGTGCCCTCTTTGTAGTCCGAAAAGTCCCGGTTGAGGTGTGTTTGGAGTAATTCGAGGACTCGTTGCAAGCCTTGCTTGCCTTCGTTACTGGTCTGATGTGGGTCGTCTAAGCGCTCCACCACTTTTCGCGATGCAAAGCGCACAAGACTGGCCGCAATGTTCTCCACCGCCAGGACCTCATCGGCCAGTTTCGCGTCGATAACGCTCTTGGGCATACTTTCGCCTGCAGCTTCGGCGGGGTCTTGTGCGATGACTAAACCCTGATTTCTGGCCACAGCCTCGGCGCCGCGAAGGCCATCGTTGCCGCGCCCCGAAAGCACCACCAGTGCAGGCTCTACGCCGGGTTCGTTGGCCAGGGCTTCAGCAAGTGCATCAATGACGTGAGATCGTTCCGAGATGTCCGCGCCGGGGATCAGAAATAGCTGCTCGCCATCATTCTTTATCTGTTCACCTGAGGAAGCGACAAAAATACGATCCGGAGTGAGCGCTGTGGTCTCGCCGATAGGGGTGCAGGGGATGGATGTCCAACCACTGATCAGCTCAGGTAGACGCGACTTAAAGGCGGGGTCCAGATGCTGAAGAATAATGAACGTCAGGCCGGATTGCGTAGGCAAGGCGCTCAAAATTACTTCCAGGGGTTCTAAAGACCCATAGGAACCAGCGATCAGGACTACTTTATTTCGCTCCATATCGCTCCATATCGCTCCATATCGCTCCACAGTCCCTTGTGATTGTCCCGGTGTTGAACGCGCGCGGACTTTACCCCATCCATTTAAGAGGGTGCAAAGCTATGACTATTAACATCAGTGTAGACCCTGCTTGAGAAGATAGACACTAAAAGAACTCCTCTATTGATACTGAGGCTTCTGGGGCTTTGGTTCTGGCTCATCGCCGGGTTTGCGTGTCAGCGGTTGTCTTCTTGCGCCCGCAATACGCTAAGCTCACCGGTTAGAAGAACAGGCGAGGATAGAGATTATGTTCAAGCAAGCGACATTCGGCATTCTGGCAGGGTTTGGTTTTTTGGCCTCGTTGTACGGTAGCGCCGCGGAACCAGCTACGGCCAGAGATCTGGGTCTGATGGTCGGTACACCGCCTGCGGCAGACAAGCTGGTGACCGCAGAGAACTTCGCTGTAGGGCCCTTTAACCGCTGGGGCCTGCAGCATGTCCGGGAGCTGTTTCCTACGCGGGGGGTGCCTGCTTCTGAGTCCCCCTGGGTTCTGCCGGCAAAAGTCATGGACTTAGCCGACGTCAAGGTTGATTTTGGTGACGGCCGTTCCACCACGGTGGGAGCCTGGTTGGCATCTGCTTACACGGACGGATTTATTGTGCTGGACCGGGGCACGGTGGTGCATGAGCAGTATGAGAACGGTCAGATGCCCTCCACGCAGCATTTGATGTTCTCAGTCACCAAGTCCTTTACCGGTGCCATGATGCTGGAGCTTATGGAGCAAGGTAGGGTGGATGCATCCAAGGCCGTAGCAGCCTATCTACCGGAGCTACGCCAAACGGCTTTTGGCGATGCGACCGTGCAACAGGTGCTGGATATGAGTAACTCCATAGCCTACGACGAAACCTATGATGATCCGCAGTCGGATATCTCAAACTTTCTCAGATCCATGTATCTGGGCGGGGAGGGTCTTTATGCGCACCTTAAGAGCCTTACGCATAAGCAAGCCGGGTTCGAGCATGGCGATGCCTTTCACTACGTAACGCCAGATCCCGAGGTGCTGGGTTGGATTATCCGGCGTACCGAAAGTCAAACACTGGCCGAGGTGATGTATCAGCGCATATGGTCAAAGTTGGGTACGGAGTTCGAAGCGCACTACTGGCTGGACCCGACGGGTGTCGAAATGGCCGGCGGAGGTTTGTCCATGACCCTCCGTGATGCGGCGCGTTTTGGTCAGATGATCCTCAATGATGGTGAGGCCAATGGAGAGCAGGTGCTGTCCAAGGCGATCACCCGGCGAGTCAAGACGCCGCGCAACCAGGCGATCTTTAATCGCTATTATCAGGACGACTGGTACGGCAATGTTGCCCAGGGTTATCACGATCAGTGGTGGAGCTACGCCGGCGTCGATGCCGTGGCGGCGCTGGGGGTCCATGGCCAGTTTATTTACATCAACTCTGAGCACGATGTAGTCATCGTCAAGCAAAGCTCAGACCCAGATGCAGAGAATGATCGAGTTGATAGCGAAACGCCCGTGGTGATGCACGCTATTGCGCAATATCTGGGGTCGCGGCACTAGTCTGGCCAGGAGTTCGATACCGGTTCTGACAATCGTGAGTCAGCACAAGCTGGATGTCATTTACCAGGACCGGGATCTGGTTGTCATTGACAAGCCCCCGGGCCTGCTCGTGCATCGCAGCAAGATTGATCGGCATGAAACACAGTTTGCCCTGCAGATGCTGCGAGATCAGCTAGGTCAACATGTGTTTCCGGTGCACCGGCTTGATAAACCAACTTCCGGCTTGCTGATATTCGCTTTATCGAGTGAGGTAGCCACGCTTTTGTCCGAGCAGTTTGAGAATCGCGCAGTGGCTAAGCGCTACCTCGCGGTGGTCAGGGGGTATTGCCCGCAAGGGGGCGAGATTGATCACGCGCTTACCGAGAAGCACGACCGTATCGTCGATAAGCGAGCAAGAGCAGACAAGGCGCCGCAGGAGGCACTTACACACTATCGTACGCTTGCACAGGTTGAGTGGCCCGAAGCGGTAGACCGGTATCCCCAGGCGAGGTATTCATTAGTAGAGCTTCGGCCCCAGACCGGTCGCAAGCATCAACTGCGCAGGCATATGAAGCATATTGGCCACCCCATTATCGGAGATGCAACCCACGGAAAGGGTGTGCATAACCGCTTTTTTGCCCGGCGTTTTGACTGCGGGCGTTTATTGCTGGCTTGTACCGGCCTTGAGTTCGATCATCCGGTTACCGGCCAGCCGTTGCAGCTGAGTGCGCCCCCCGGCGACGCCTTTGACCGGGTTATTGATGCGTTTGCATGGCGTAAAACTGTGGATCAGCGTATTTAATTTTAGACAAGGCCGGAGTGTTTTCCCGATCAGCTGCGCGACGCAATATAGGCAAAGAACCCTTCTTTGTTAGCCTCGACATCAGCATCGATCTTCCTGGAAATGGCGTCATCTGCCAGGCGGCCGCGCCAGGCTTTGAGTCCATCAATCTCAGAGACTATGTCGCGCTTTAATACGGCGGCGCCGGCGTCGACTACGGTGAGCACATAGCGAACATAAATATCCGCCATGGTGAATTCGCTCCCTGTGAGAAACGGATCACAGGAACAAAACTCCGAAAGAGTTGCCACGCCTTTATCAAGCATGGTGTTCACCTCTTCGCAAAGAGACTCCGGTGGGGTTTGTTGAGTGAATACAAAGGGCAGCAAGCGTCGGCAGGGCAGTTCCAGATACAGCTCTGCACAGCGCATGATCTGCCTGACCCGGCTGCGAGCGAAAGGGTCTGTAGGCAATAGTGCGGGCTCTGGGAACATGTCTTCAAGGTACTCACAAAGTACCGAAGCCTCGGCAATGTGTTGTCCTTCAGAGGTCGTCATCGATGGGACCTTGCGGGCTGGATTCAGTTGTTCGTAGCCCTCGGCGCTGCCGTAGACAAGGTCTTCAGTGAATGGCACACCCTTATATAAAAGAACGTGCTTCGGAATATTGTAGTAGTTGCTGTAGGCAAAGCCGTGCAGAGTGATCATTGATTCTGTCCGTATCTAAGAGGGCATTGATGCTAGCGCTTCGCCACGGGGCGCGCTACTGGTATCGGCCATATTGTCGGAGACAGCTTTCTGGTGGATACCCGTTTTATAGACTGGCGCCGTGGCTTTCCATCCACGCGGCAAAGGCTACAAGAGATTCCTCGTTAATAACGCTTCGTAATTCAATAATCTGGCTGTCAGAAAAACGCGCTACTTCGCTACCCGATACCTCAAGCGTCGGCAGGCTCTCTCGTGAGAACCGAATAGTCCAGTTTGCGGTAACGACATCGCCGCTACTCGAGATGCTGTGGAGCGTCAGGTCTCGCTGATCCATTTGTCGATCCAGACCATCCACAGCGCTTTTGAATTTCTGCAATATCGCATCACGCCCAAATGCTATGTCAGAGCCGTCTCCGGCGTCATAACTGGCATCGTGACGAAAATGGGGGGCGACCCGGGACCAGTCGTCATCGGCATAAGCTAACTCAAAGTCTGCGGCATAGGCTTGAAATTGCTGTTCTATATCCAATGTCTTCTCCCGGTGCTTGGACTGAGTCGAGTCAGGCCTATACAAACCTTTTTAAGGGGGTGCTGGCCTGACTCCACTCAAGCTCTATCGCAGCTGCCTAGAGCCTGGCGAAAGCTTCGTCGAAGTCTCTAGCTGCAGCGTCGGTGAACACAAAGTTCGCGCGAATGTAGGCAAGCGTTGCCTTCTCCGTGTCTGTGACGCCTTGTCCGTCTGCGGCAGACTTGAACAGCTCGGACACTTCGTCCTTGGACAGTTTGCCTTCACCAACGCCCGTGGTGTGATGACGTGCAAGTTCGAGCAGTTCTTTTTCGTATTTGTTGCCGTCGATAGTTTCGTAGGCCATGTTTGGGTTCTCCGATGCGAAGGTAGCTGCGAAAATCAGCTGTAGAAAATGTATTGAGCCAACAGAAGATAGCTCCGTCAGCCGGATGATGGTGCCATTTGAGTGTGGTGTAGGCAACTGTTGCTGAGGGCTATCAGGGTCCTGGACTGGCAGAAGCGTTACTGCAGGCCCCCGTTGTCAGATGTGTGCCGACGCCCTATCGAACAACGCGTCTGCCAGCTCTCTACCGCTGATCCCCCGCGCTAACTCACCTCGCTCGGCCGCATGGATCATGGCTACCAGTCGTTCATTGGCGGGGCTGTGTAAGCCTAGAGCTTCGCCTTCTCTGACCACTGCGCCGTTCAGATAATCGACCTCGGTGATTTTATCTGCACTCAAATCCCACCACATGGATGCGCGAACGGTGGGGTCAATGGCGATCATCTTTTGTCCTAGCCGTTTGAATAAAAAATCAGGAAGAGCAATAAAAGTCGGGATTAAGCGCCCGGGCAAGTTCGCCACGGCAGGTAACCGTATGTTTTTGGTTTTGCAGACGGCCAGGAGCTCGCGCATAAGTAATGCAATCACACGGCGATAGTTTCGATCCTCCAGCATTTGTTTGACGGGAATATCGGCCAGGGCGTTTACCGCGTTCGCCAGGTTGAGCTGTAGCTTGGCCCAAAGCAAAGCCTGCATGTGGTCGCAGCTTTTTGTGGGTAACAAGGCAGAGTTGATCTGACTGACCAGATTGCGGGTGATCTCCGGACAATCGGCAAGTTCCTCGATCCAAAGAACGCCCTCAGAGCCCCGATGTAAGTGGCCGGCGGCAGGCTCCGCCACATTAAATACCACCATCGCGCGCGTCACGGTGTTGTGCGGAAACTTTTGTTTTACGGCCTGGTCCGAGCCCAGGCCGTTTTGCACGCAAAAGATTACGGTGTCGGGGCCCACCAGTGCTGATAGCTCTTCGAGTGCGCTTTCTACGGCGGTGCACTTCACCGTGAGCCATAAATAGTCGCAATGGTGAGCGCCGGATGAGTCTTGTAAGGCTCCTTCGTTAACAAACGAAACATGCTGAATAAACGCTGCATGCTCTTGGTAATCGGTAAGCTGTAAGCCATTTGCCAGCTTTTTTTGCACCGACGGCCGGGCAACGATGCGGACATCCAAACCTTTGTCGATCATTGCTCCAGCGAGATACCCGCCAATGAGTCCTGCACCAAAAATTACATGTTGCATTGCACTACGCCGTCCCGGTTAACTAGGTAAGACTCAAAAGATCAGCACATAATAAGCGAGATCTTCGTGACGGACATTCACCACGAGGCTCTTCGGTGGAGCGACGTAGAAGCAGGTCGAACAATCGGATATCAATAGAGGGCTTTCGTTGTGAGTTCAGGCAAAAAAGTAGGGCGTCTCGCTGTTGCCATGAATTTCATGCTTGCGGTGTTCGTCGCCCCTGGCGCCGCGCACGCTAGCGAAGAAAACGCTGGCGCCAATTTTAGCTTTGTCGAAGCAACCATCGATGATGTGCACCATGCTCTGCGCAGTGGCGAAATGAGTTGCGTGGACATTGTGAAAGGCTACCTTCGGCGCATTGTAAGGTATGACCAGTCCGCGGGGCTTAATGCCGTGATCTTCACAAACTCCGCGGCGCTGGAAAAAGCAGCCAGCATCGATGCGCGGCTGGCGGCGGGGGAAACACTGGGATCGCTGTACTGCGTGCCGGTGTTGTTAAAAGATAATTTTGATACCCATGATATGCCTACCAGCGGCGGGTCCAGTGCTCTGAAGACCAGTGTGCCCCCGGACGATGCTTTTATGGTTAAACAGCTGCGCGCTGCCGATGCCATCGTGATCGCAAAAACCAATATGGCTGAGTGGGCATTCAGCCCCAAGCAAACCGTGAGTTCCAGCTACGGCACCACCGCTAACGCCTATGCGCTTGATCGGGTGCCGGCTGGGTCCAGTGGCGGCACCGCTTCTGCCACGGCGGCAAGTTTTGGTGTGGTGGGCATGGGCACGGATACCGGTAACTCTATTCGGGGACCTTCTTCGCACCTTGCGCTTTTTGGCATTCGCTCGACCCTTGGTCTCACCAGTCGCGATGGTGTGATCCCTCTTGCGTTAGATCGCGACATTGCCGGTCCTATGACAAGAACCGTAAAAGATGCAGCCCGGGTCTTTAATGTCGTTGCCGGATTTGATCCTGCGGATTCGTTTACGGCGCTGGGTAAGGGGCGACGTGAGGACGATTACACGACCTTCCTGAATCCCCAGGCGCTGCGAGGCAAGCGTATCGGTGTTTTGCGCGCTCTGGTTGATACTGACGATGCTGATCCTGCGGTGATTGCTGTGTTCGAGGAGGCGCTGACTGATCTTGTCGCACAGGGCGCGGTGATCGTAGATCCGTTTAACGTCGCGAATCTGGAAAATCACCTGGAGGGCGATTACTTTTGCGCACGGTTTCGTTACGACATGCATGTATATCTTGAGTCATTGGGAGACACCGCGCCCATCAAGGATGTGATGGAAGTGCGCAGGAGCGGCGAGTATTCGCCTTACATCGAAGGCCGTTTGGACTACTTTGCGAAGTACCCCGCTGATGTGTCTCCGGCAAAGCTTGATCCGCCTTGTCCGGAGTTTCCTGATCACCCGGGTCGGCAGGCTTATCTGGATGATGTGCTGGCGTCTATGGATAAAGCGCAGGTAGATGTCATCGTTTACCCAAGCTGGACCAACCCCCCGGCGCGTCTGGCGCATGCCGTCAAAGAGTATCTGGGTGATAACAGCCAGTTGGTGGCACCGGCGACGGGGCTACCCGCGGTAAGCGTGCCCATGGGATACAGCTATGGTGGATTGCCGGCGGGACTGCAGATTCTGGGTCGGCCTTATAGCGAAGGGCTGTTGTTCTCGTTGGCCTATGCGTACGAGCAGGCTACGCAGCACCGGAAGCCACCGGTGAGGTTCCCGGCGATCGAATGAGCACCCGAACGCAAAAAGCCGCCCGAAGGCGGCTATTGTGCCTGGGGCGTCGGATGGCAACACTCACGGCTCGAAGATAACGAACACCTTTTGAGTCGGTTCGATCACTTCCCATTCGCCGCGAAATCCCGCAGGGATACAGACGCGATCACCCGCTTTGAGTTCCATGCTATTGCCGGCCTCGTCATGCAGAACTGAATGACCGCTGAGAATCTCGAAGTACTCGTGCTCGCTGTAGTCCACGCGCCAGCGGCCAACTTCGGCTCCCCACTCTCCGGCAAAAAACTTGTCGTCCACCGAGTAGTGGGTTGTTGCGTTCTGCATGGGTGAGCCGTTGACGCACTTTTCTGCAGGGGTTGCATAAGTCTCTGTGGCGGCGGGGCTGGATGCGAAGTTCACAAGATCAGCGATGGTTTTTGTCATGATAGCAATCTCGCTCTGTTTTAATGTGGGCCGGCCAACGGGCTGCGCAGATTATCAGACAGGTAGTTCACCACCGTACTGTATTCATCGTCGGTAAGCGTCATACCGCTGCCAATCATTGTGTTTACCACCTGAACCCATTCGTTAGCTGTGCGCGGCTGCGCGACGATAATATCGATGCCGTGGCAGCGGGTGCAGGAGGCCATGATCTGCTTTTTGCCTTGAGCTTCTGGCAGCGTGGTGCCTTCGGCAGATGCAGTCGCTGCAGCGGCCGATGGTGGCTCAATCCGCAGCAACATGCCGTCGGTATCTTTGGGGCCCCGAAGCCGGCCCTCGGTCAACACATAAATGAAGCCGTCGGGACCCTGGCGGATGTCGCGAAAGCGCACGTCCAGCTCGTTGAGCATGGTGTCGCCCTGTTTAATAAAGTCGCCCCGGATGGTTATCTGCGCCACGGTTTTGGACCCCGCGCCGGCCACCATCAGGCTGCCCTTCAGGCGAGGGAATTTGTCGCCGGTGTAAAAGAACATATTCTCGGGGTTAAAGGGCGGGTTCCAGAAGAACAGTGGATCGTCCATGCCATCGCGGTGCCAGGGCTGATCAGAAACAAGGCTGCCGGAATAGTGCCTGCCCAGAGACACCAGGGGCCATCCGTAATTGTGCCCCGGGATCACACGGTTAATCTCGTCGCCGCCAGCGGGGCCGAATTCGGAGGCCCACATCTCGCCGGTCTTTGGGTCCCAGGCTATGCCATAGACATTACGGTGCCCGTAGCTGTAAATCTCGTCCTTAGCGTTGGGATCGTTCACAAAGGGGTTGTCGGGCGGGACGGATCCGTCGTCGCGCAGGCGAAGGATCTTGCCGATGTGGCTGTCGAGATTTTGCGCCTGAGGTCTGGCGCTGGATTGGTCACTGGAGGTGGTTCCGTCACGATCGCCAACGCTGATATACAGCATCCTGTCGGGTCCAAAGACCATGCGTCCACCGTAGGTGCCCAGCGGGCTTTCCCAAGCGTCGGCTACAAGAATGTCCTCAACATCTTTGAGGCGTCCTTCGTCAAAGCGGGCGCGCAAAACGGCTAGTGTTGTTCCCTTTTCTGGCTCCCTGTCCTTTGTATACGAGATGTACAGGCGTTGGTTGTTCGCGAAGTCCGGATGCAGAACGATATCGTGCAGACCGCCAAGGCCCACGTTATTCAAGGCCGGCAGGCCAGCGACAGGCTCCGGATCGAGCACGCCGTCGGTCATGACTCTTAAACGTCCGGGCCGCTCAGTGATCAGCATAGTGCGATCGTCTGGCAGAAACACCAGCCCGTCCGGATGCGACAGGCCCTCGGCCAGTTTGACAACCCAAAGAGACATACCGCCTTTGCTCTTAAGAAGCACGGGCTCGTCCACCGCCGCACCGGTAAGCGCGTCCTGCGGATAGGCGCGGGCGATCTGGGCCGCTGTCAGTGGTGCGGTCACCCCCGGGGTGTCGACGGTCTGGGCTATGACGGTAAGCGGCGCCATAAAGAAGGCCGCGATAGCAACAGCGGTAGAAAGCGTGCGGGTCATGGTTTCTCCATAGATGTGCCGAAGGAGTAGCTGGGCACGTTCACTGCAGCCAAAAGCAATAACAACTGAGCCAGACTATCAAAAGCGATTACCTACAGTCGATTAAACGTGATGATCAGTAATTTTTGGTGATTTATCAGTTAACCACAGAAATCACGGGGCATTTTTACTCAGGTAGGGGCCTGCGGGTCTAAAATGTAGACCACACCCTGTCGGATACCCAGCAACTTTATGTTTAGTCTTACGCGCCTCTTCGCTTCTATCTTCGCAAGTTTATTGATTCCTGCGGGTCGCTTCTTTGTTAGCACGATCGGTTGTATGTTCGTTTTGATGGGGTCTTTGCGCGTCCCCGTCCTGGCTGATGACTCTGATACTTCCGATGCCGGGGCGCCGCCGGCTCAGACTGTAGAAGTGGCCGTCCCCCTGCGCTTTGATTATCCGCTGCTTCAGCAGCTTCTTGTTGCGGAACTGTTTACCGGCCCCGGGATGAGCAAAGAACTTCTCAACGACCCCACTCGCTGTAGTGAAGTCGTGCTGACTGACCCTGTTTTGTCGCCCCGGGATGGGCAACTGGAGGTAATCGCTGATCTTAGTGCCCGCGTGGGCGTGGGTGCCCCGGGCGCCTGCGCGACGCTCTTTAGCTGGGAGGGCGGCGTGGGCGTAGCCGGCATGCCCGAGACGCAGAGCACCGGTAACGTGTTGGGTTTTGTGCCAGAGCAAGTATGGCTTATGAATCAGGCGGGTGTGCGCATTAGTAATGATCGCATGCAGCAGATGGCGGACAGCAGCGTGCGGACGTTGTTCAGCCGCTTTACGGTCGATCTTACCCCACAACTGCAGTCTGTTAAGGACTTACTGCCCGAGGCCTTGCCGCGACATTCCCGCCAGCAAATACAGGCTCTGCTCGACACGCTGCGCCTGAGCGATTTGCAGGTGAGCGACGAAGCGTTGGAGGCAAACATTGTGTTTTTGGTCGAGCCTGCATCCGAGGCATTGCCCGGAGAGCATGCACTGACCGACAACGAACTTGCCCGTTGGGAGGAGCGCTGGCAATTGATGGACTCCGTGCTTGTGTTGACCGTAAAACACTATGCGGCGGAGACCCAACTGCAGGAGCTGCGCGACGCGCTCCTGGACGTGCTCATAGAAAGCCGCTACCGACTACGCGACGCACTCGTTGAGTCGCCCGATGGAGACGGTGATGTCGTGCGTGATTGGTTTTTGCAAAGCTGGCAAGCCCTTGCTCCGGTCATCAGGCGCATTGGGTTAGAACAACCGGGACAGGAACCACTCTTGTTGTTTAGTGTTGTTGCCTCCACCGACGCTCTGGCAGCCCTGGATGAGCTTGGTCCAAGTATTGGCCTGGATATTTCTGCCGATGGCCTGCGCCGACTGGCGAGAATGATTAATGGTGACGCGGGTGATGAACTGCTGCAGTACTCCGAGGAGGTTGATCCCCAGCTGCGGGAGTTGCTGGAGGGAAGTGTCAGGGCCACTGCCCCGCCGTCTGCCTGGAGACTGGATTTTTCCCTGTTTCCAAAAGCGATGGCTGCGACGCCAGATCGTCTTAACAGCTGGGCTCCCAAGCGAGAGGACTTACCCGAGTATCTGCCGCAGGTCGCACAATTACTGGAAGCTTCGGCCAATACGGCAATGGCCAAAAAGAATCTGGATACGGCCTACGCAGAGCTGTTTCGTCGGCTGGTACTTACCACGGCCTGGCAGGAGAGCTGTTGGCGACATTATGTGGTGAGTGACGATCGAAAACTGGTGCCGCTGCGTTCAGGTACCGGCGATGTGGGTCTTATGCAGGTGAACGAGCGGGTTTGGCGCGGCTTTTATAGCCAGCAGCAGCTGCGCTGGGATATTGGCTATAACAGCAGTGCCGGGGCCGAGGTGCTGCTGGACTACTTGCTCAAATACGCTATTCGCAAGGGTGAGCATAAGCAGCCAGGTGGTGCGGTTAACCTAGCGCGAGCCAGTTACTCTGCCTACAACGGCGGGCCCAGCAAAATATCGCGATATCGAAGTAGCAAAGCCTCGGCCTATGGCAAGAAAGTTGATGCTGCGTTTTGGGAAAAGTACCAGCAGGTTGCCGCTGGAGACGAGCTGGCAGTATCGCGCTGCCTGGGAGGCGACCTCAGTGGGCGGGCCACGGCGAGTCGTTCGTCCTCAAAAAAGGCCCCGGCGTCGGCAGGAGGCGCAGCGGCTCAAGCTCCGGAACATTTCACCCTGCAACTGGGTGCTTTTAGCGCGAAAGAATCAGCTTTATCGTTTATTACTCAGAACTCTCTCGGTGGAAAAGCCAGCGTGCAGCGGCGTCGCAAGGGCGACACTGGTCAGTATCTGGTGCTGTACGGAAGTTATGCGACGCGAGCTCAGGCTGATAAAGACAAGCAGCGCCTTGCTACCTTCCAGCCATGGGTGCGCCGATTTGGGGATCTCTGAGCTCGACCAGACACTGCTGTGAGGCATATCGCCATTTGGCGTGAGTATTCACTGCTCTGTATCCAAGGCTTGAAAGTTCTCTTCGGCGTCGCCCGATTGGCTCTCCAAGATCGGCGCGGCGGAGCGTTCCCATAAAAAGCTTCGTACCTGGGAGTAGGGAATCGGTGAATCCGACAATTGAATAACCAGACGCAGGCCGTCACTAAAATAGCTGTCATCCATAAGGTTAACCGCTGGCGCACTCATCGGTGCGGCTTGCGAGCCTTTGACAAAACCCATGGCTTGTACAAAGCCACCTGCCAGTAAAGTTTGTAGAAGGTATTCTCTGGCCAGATCGACCTCAGGATCGATGATATGGGTGGTTAAGGATGAGGACTTTGATGTCAGTTTGATTCCAATATCGCGACTGATTTGCCCCACCCAAACCTGCTTGCCAGCGTACCTGAATGGTGCCAACCATAGCCGCATGTGATTGCGTTCCGCGATGCTTGGACGCCCCCTCTGTAGTGCGAGATCCTGCTTGCGTCCGAATAAAAAAAGATCGCTAACCGGTGCTACGGGATAGGGGGTTGATGCAAGCGTAGCTCCGATGAGATTGCTGATGCTTTTGACACTCAGGCGATGGGTGAATGACCAGCCAGATCGAGAGAGTGAGTTGAGTACCTGCGACGAATCACCCACGATGGCAATATTGAGTGGGTCACCGGGAGCATCACCTTCAGCATTGGTTGAGCAGCACGGCAGTGCGCGTACTTCGGCGCGCAGTTCGTCAAGCGTGAGCTCGGGTAATGTTTGCCCCGCGTAGGTGTGCTGAGTGTCGAGGCGTTCGTAGTCAAAGATTCCGTCGGGCAGTGGAATAGCAAAGTCAAAACGGAGTTCCAGTTCTTTGGCTTTGATGGTGGTTTGCCCATTTTCCTGAGCAGCTCGTCTTGCAAGCTCTACATCGTAAATGTCCTGGCCAAGCCGAACATCGACGTATCGTCCGCCCAGGGCCTTGGGCGCAAAAACAAAGCCTTGAGTAACCGAGCGCGGTTGAAGCTCTACGCGCATGGACTCATCGCGAAGACGCTGTCTAAAAACCGCAAAGTCTTTTTTGGGTAACTGCGACTTAAAAAGAATCGCCACCTCGTCCGGTGGGTATATGTCCAGGTCGAGTACGGTCCGCAAAAACCAGAAACGATACGGAGATTCATTTTTCACGTTCACCCAGATCGCCTGCAAATCATGACTACTCAGGTCGATGCCGAAGTGTTGCTCTGCCTGTTCGTCAGTGAGTATCGCTACGGAGACCTCTACATTCTCCGCCTTCTTGGACTGCATCCTCTCCAAGCCGTCGGGAATCGCCAGTGGCGCATAGGACCAGGACGAGCATCCGCTGATGGCAAGCAGCGCAACTGCAATACTTAAGCGAAGTGAGATTAAGCGAAGTCTGATCATTGCTGAGTGCTGCTCCCTGTAACACCTATATCGGGGTTCTTCTTCGCCAGGTCGGCGATTACGAAGCTTACAATCGTGTGCCACAGGCGAGTTCTGGGGAAGTCGTTGCTGATGACGAAGTCAGGTATTGGTGTGTTGTCGAGCGTAATAGGTACGCTCACAGCCCAGTGGTCGGCGTTTACGTAGCCAAGCAGCGAACTGCCGGGGAGTAATTGGTCCCAGTGCAGTAATGCGCCGTCGTTAATAGGGTGTACCACACCGAGCACTTTGTAGCTGGAGCGAAGCGCCCGGGAGACCCGCGAGGGTTCCGGCGCTGTGACCAGGGAGTAGCTGGGAACCGGAAGGGGAAGATGGTCCCGCAGCCATGCATGGCGGAGCATGGGTCGCAGGCTCTCCATCGCTAGCCCGTCCCCATCATCACAATCGCCATAGGGACTGAAATGGAAAAGCTGCGTGGTTATTCCTGAGTCATTCTCTGCCACGGGAGACCCGCCAACGGCGCCGGCGACACTAACAAAAGCAGCCGTTCGACTAGCTAGTTCCGGGTGTTTCTCCAGCGCTACCATCATGTCATTGGCGCCCTTTGAGTAGCCGATGAGGATGATCGGACGTTGATCGGAGCTATCCTCCAGGAGGCTTGCGGCCACGATGTCGGCGTTTTTATCACTGCTCGATAGCCCTTCGACTTCCATAAGCTCAGCGTCGTATCCGAGTTTTCTTAGCGCGGTGGTTGGCAATTCTTCTTCGTCAATAAAATCTCGCACGCAGTCCCAGCCGATGCCAAGAGCGACTGCGATGCGATAAGCACTGCGACGCTCTTCTGGTGGGGACCTGACCGCCGTCTCTGCGCTATCGCCCTCATCACGAAAACGCCGCAGCGTACTGTTGCAGTCCTCTTCGGAGAGCGCAGCTTCTGTGTCCTGAGCTGAACAGAACGCTGTACGAAACGATGCCCGCCGATCTGACACTCCGGCAAGTGCCGCAGGTGCGAGGCTCAGGGGCACATAGCTTGTGGTGTCGACATCTTTGGGCAGTGGCGTACATCCCACCACAAAACCCATGGTTGATCCCAGGACAATCGATAGTGTTTTGCGCATATGGTTGAGCATGCCTTGGTTACACATCAGCACTTTAAACGACGCCGGGCCTGTGCGCCGACGAGGGTATTCTGAAATGCGGTGTTTTTAAGCATCAGTAGCCCCATTGTACGCAGAGCAATAGCAAGATCATGGCCGTCACGATGTAGATGGCCCACAGCGGCAAGATGAATCTCGCCCAGCTGCTCCAGCTCACTTCGGCTGTCCCCAGGTAAGCCAGCAAGGTACCCGAGGTGGGAGTCAGCATATTGGTTATACCGTTACCAAACAAAAAAGCTACCACTGTTGTTTGTGGCGACACGCCCGACAGCTGACCGATGGGTCCCATGATTGGCATGCTGACAGCGGCCTGCCCCGAAGTGGACGGGATCAAAAAGTCCAACAGCAGCTGACAAAAGAACATACCCAGAGCGGATATGCTGGGATTATCCTGCCCGATCATCAAAACCAGACTATGGACTACCGAATCGAGAATTTTTCCTTTTTCCAATGTGATGGCGACCGCCGAAGCCACGCCGATAAGAAAGCTGGCCAGCAACACTTTTTTCATGCCTGATACAAAAGCGTCAGCCGACCCATTGAGGCCCAAACCGCTACAGGCTGCAAGGATCATGCATAAACCGATGTAGTACGCGCTGAGTGACTGATGCTTCCAACCCCATTGCGTCGAGGCGAATACCAGCCCACCGATACCCGCCAACAGAATCAAAAGCATCGATAAATGCCGCGCGCTCAGCGCGGCCCCCGAAAACCCTAAATCGACATCCGTTGACCGGGCATGCCTGCGAATGACGTAGCAGAGAAACCCGATGCCAAGAGCCAGAAACACCAGATAGAAATAAAAGCGTACCAGCGCGCCGCTGAAAATTGGCAGATCGACCAGAGGCTGCGCGATGGTCAGCGGCAGAGGGTTGGTTACCGAAGCCAGATAACCCGCCTTTACCGATATAGTGACAATGGCAAAGCCAATGATAGGTGAGAGCCCGAGCCTTTTAGCCATGGCCACCATTAAAGGAATCACCAATAAATACTCTGAGGCGAGGCCCAAAAAAGAGCTGCCGGCTGAGAAGACGGTCATCAGCAGAATGACGAGAACGTAGACATTGCCCTTAACCAGGCCCAGTAAGCGCTCCAGTCCCGCATCAATGGTTCCTGAGTCACGCAGAATTCCGAACATCCCTCCGATAATCAGGACCATAAAAATGAGACCGGAGCCCCTCTCCAGCCCTTCTGGAATGGATAAAAGTACCCCCGAGAGGCTTACGGGTTTTGCGGTATCACTTGCGGTTTCGACGTTACTGTCAAACAGGGCGGCAAGGGATACGTCCTTCTCAAGCACCTCATAGCTGCCGGGCACCACCAGTCGGCCATTTCTGTCGAATTCGCCAGAGTCCAAGACATAGCTCAGTCCCATTGCGAGCAGGAGGATGCCAAGCAATATGATGATAGGGTTGAGGGCTTTCTTATCGTCTTTGAGCTGTTCCATAAGTCGTTCTACTTTTTATGACTTAGTGCGAAATCTTTTTGCTTCAGGCCGCTGCGTGCCTGACAAAATCCGCTATCTGTTGGCTTATGGTACACAAGTCTTTTTTGAGAGCCGCGTAGTTTTCGTTGGGCGAAAATTTCTGTTCATCCATGTAAAGCGCGCGGTTGAGTTCTATCTGCATGCTGTGACGATTGTTTCTCACATCGCCGTAGTGACGCACGAGGTAGCCGCCTTTGTAGGGCGAGTTGCGAACCACACTGTATCCAAGTCGAACAAACGCCTGCTCAATCATGTCGACGAAGTCTGCTCCTGCGCTGTGGCCATCGTTATCACCCAGGACCACATCGGGGCGCAGTGCGCCGCTATCAATATTCATAGCGTTGCCGCGGGATTTCATGGAATGACAGTCAATATGCCACACGCCAGAAAACTGCTGACGCAGCGCGTCCAGCGTTGACTGGAGTTGCTGGTGGTAGGGTTCGTGGTACTGCTGGATGCGAGCGTGAATCTCAGGCAATGCAAATCGGGACTCATACATGGTTACGCCGGGCAGGGCGAGTCGGCGTATCAGGCCCATGCCGCGCTCGCTGTAAGCTGTCGGATTAATGCCGTCCAACGGGCCGTCCAAAAGCAAAGGGTCGATGTCGTCTGGCGCGCGATTCAGGTCTATGTACATGCGCGAGTAAAGTGCGTGCAGCAGGTGTCCCCCGGCGCTGGGCACGCTACCCCAAAGGTCATCAATGAACAGGTCGCAGCCAGTACGCAGCTGGCTGGAGGCAACGCGAGACACAAAGTCTGACGGGAATAGCCGCCCACTATGCGGGGAATCGAATACCAGAGGCAGTCGACAGCTGTCCTGGGGCGCCTCAAAAACGAAGGTATCAGTCATTGCTTGGTTATCGCTTTCCAAGGCCCGCTGTGGTTCAGTTTAAAAATGCCCGACGCCTGTATAGCTAGGCGGCTCCCAGAAAGTCCCGCTTGCCAATCACCACGCCGTTATGACGCAGAATGTTGTAGGCGGTGGTCATGTGAAAATAGAAATTTGGCGCCGCGAAGTTACTGAGATAGGCAGAACCTATAAATCTTGCCTCTTCGGGCCCGAACTTTAGAACGACCTCTCGTTCTTCGGCGCCCTCGAACCCGGCTTCGGGCACTGACTCCATAAACGCTATGGTTTTGCTGATACGTTCCTGAAGTTCGTCGAAGGTCGTCTCGGTATCTTCAAAAACAGGGTTCTCAGTCTCCGACAGTCGCGCTGCAAGGCCCTTGGCCGTATCGCAGGCAATCAGGACGTTGCGGATTAGGTTCAGCATGTCTGGAAAGAGCCTGGCGTTGAGTAAAACGTCTGGATCAATGCCCCGATCATCACAGTGGGTCACGGCCGTTTTTAATATGGCCGCAAGGCTGCGCAGTGAGTGGGTATAGCTGGAGACTGGAGATTGCATGGAAGAGATCCTTTTTTAAAAGACGAGCGTTTGTTCGGCAGTCTTAGGGCGCGTTTAGAAGTGCAGAAGTATGTCACTAAATAGAAACTTCATGACGAAGTATTTAGCGGCCCTGCAAGATGAGCCACAGTCCGACGGCGATCATCAACGTGCCTGCAACGCGGTTGATGATTGCGACGTTTCCTCGATGCCTTAGAACCTTTCCTAGTGCTTTGCCTCCCACCGCATAGAGAGTCATGCAAAGCAGCTCACAAAGCACAATGACCAGCAAAATCACCGCAAAGTGCGCATTTAGCAGATGTCCGCCGGTTAGCAAAAACGGCGGCAAAAGGGCCATAAAAAATGCCCAGCCCTTGGGGTTGGCTATGGCGGTGACAAACCCCTGCGTCACGAGTGATCGTCGGCTCACCGCCAAAGTACCTGCGAGGGCTTCGGCGTGTATTGCCATGCTGCCGCGAGAGCGCCACATTTGCAGTCCCAGCCAGCCCATGTACAAACCACCCAAGAGTGTAAACACCGTGAATACGCGGGGATACCGGAGCATCAGGCTGGCGACGCCGATACCGCTAAGCGTCGAGACTATGGCAACACCGGTAACCTCTCCCGCCATCATCCAGGCAGTGCGTCGCAGTCCTACGCTCATGCCCAGAGTCATGGCCAAGGTCATGCACATACCTGGCGTTGCCGAGATCAGTAGCATCGTGGGTATGAACAGTAATATTTTGGTCGGGTCGATCATGGAAGGAGTTGTGCCTGACGTGAAGTAGGGGGGCGTTCTACAAGCACCGGGCGCCGCTCAAGAAAATCGGTCACCGCTTCGTACGCAGCGGCAAAGCCCAGTACGCGGCTGTCATCGCCATAGGGCCCCATCACCTGTAGCCCCATAGGTCGAAGCTGATCATCGAATCCCGCCGGTACATTGATTGCCGGAATGCCCGGAATACTTGCGGGTATCACGACCTCCATCCAGCGGTGATAGCTGTCCATTGCCCGCCCGTTGACTGAACTTGGCCAGTGCACGTTTTTGTCAAAAGGAAAAACCTGTGCGCTGGGCAGAATCAGGAAGTCGTAAATCCCGAATAGTCTGTTTAACTCGGCGTACCAGCGTGATTGCGTGGACTTCGCTGCGTCGATGTCTTTGGCCGACAGTGCATAGGATTGTTCGATCTCCCATTGCAGCTCCGGTTTAAGTAGTGGGCGACGGGCGGGGTCTTCGTACAACTCACGCTTACCTACGCGAGACAGGTTGCGTAGTGTTAGCCAGCAGTGCCAGAGTTCGGCCATGTTAAATTCAGGCGTGACTTGATCTACCATCGCACCTGCGTCCCTCATCGTGGCCAACGACGATTCGCATAGCTCAAGGACGCCTGGTTCCATTGCCAGATAGCCGTCAAAGTCACCAAGCCAGCCGAGTCTCAGGCCGTTTAGTTCGAGGGACTCGCCCGTCTTGATGTTTCTGGCGGCGGACCACAGTGCCTGTGGTGCATCTTTGTTGAGTTCCACTAGCAGAGTGCGCATTAGAGCGATCGTATCCCGGGTGTTGCGGCCCATGGGCCCCCCGGTCGCGAGGTCTCGGGTGAAGGGGTCATTGCTGCCCAGCAAGCCGGCGCTGGGTCGAAACCCAATAACATTGTTGAAAGCACCTGGGTTGCGAAGGGAGCCCATCATGTCACTGCCGTCCGCCACGGGGAGCATGTGTGTGCCGAGACCGGCCGCAGCACCGCCGCTGGAGCCGCCCGCAGTCAGATCGGGGTTCCAGGCGCTCCCGGTTACGCCGTAAACCGGGTTGTAGGTTTGGGAGCCCAGCCCAAACTCGGGTGTGTTGGTCTTGCCGATAAAAATCGCACCGGCGCGACGAATGCTCGCAGGGAGAGGGTCGTCTTCCACCGCAACGTTGTCGCGAAACAGCGGCGAACCGTAGGTCACGGGCATATCGGCGACGGCTTCCAGGTCTTTAACCGCATGAGGCATGCCGTGCATCCAGCCACGGTAGATGCCCCGGGCTAGTTCCTGGTCGGCGGCACGTGCTTCTTTTAACAGCAGGTTGCTATCACGCAGCGCGACAATAGCATTGTAGGTCGGGTTGTAGCGGTGGATGTGCGCAAGATAAGCAGACATGACTTCTTCGCTGCTTAACAGTTTCATTCTGATCGCCAGCGATAGCTCTGTGGCGTCAAGGTCTGTGATCTGCGCGGGCAGGCTTGCTGCGAAAGATCGCGCCACAGAGGCGGTGGGAAGTGTCAGTAGGGCGCCCAGGCCTGCGCCGGCTGCTAGAAATTCTCGTCGTTTCATGGGTGGGGCCCTAAGCTTGTTGTTCTGACTGAAGCTCAGGATAGGGGGTGTTGCACTGCGATATCAATCGATACGGGCTGGTGGGTTTAGGCGTCAGCTTACGCTCAGCAATTCCAAACCCGAGCGTCTTGGGGCCTATTGAAAAATCTCGGGAAGTACCCACAAGCCCTTTTAATCGCGGGTAAACTCATCTTTGCGCTCCACCATAGACAGGTCAAGGCCTCGATAGTAATCGGGGTTATCACCAATCCATCTGAGATACTCATCGTCATCAGCGAGAGTGACCTGCAGTAAGAACAGGGTGTATTCGCTCCGCGTAGCTACGCAGGCCTGGGTATTCGTTATCCCCGCTTATTCCGCCGCTACACACAGCTCCCGCAGCACCGCTGTAGCGAAGGTACCTCTATCCAGAGTAAAGGAGAGAGTCAGGCCGATCTCGTTGATCTCGCTAGATAGATCTCGAACCGGTAATCGGAGGCTCCGAGAACCCGGTTCAACTCTGGCTTTGCCTAGCGCATTTTGCCAATTCTCAGGTCCGATTTTCGAGCCATCGCCGGCCAGAACGCCCGCCGGGTGTACGTCCATCTCCTTGCACCTCCGCTGCAAGTCCTCGTCTATCTCCGGAACGTCGAAGACACTGCCGGTGCCATCCAGGTTTGCCAGATCACCGATGACAAACTGGTTCCACGTGCCTTCCTGAACGCGTTTGGCGAGCACTTCGTTAAACAGGAATGACCTAATTGTCGATATCGCAAGACTCCGCTTGTGGCGAGGCAGGCGTCTGCCTGACGACCAATCGTTTGCGAGGCGGAGGTTGCCGCCGTCTCGCCCAAAGCGTTGCTCTCCGAAGTAGTTGGGCACGCCTTCGCTTTTAATTACTGCAAGGCGCTTCTCCATTGCGGCAATGTCGGGTCTTTCGTCCAGACGTAACAGGATTCGAAATGTGTTGGCCCTGTGTGCACCGCGTCGCAGCTTCCTCAGGTGCCGTTGCACATCAAGGACTTGTACGCCCTCGACATCCAGCTGCTCCCAGACCGGCGCGTTCCAGCGCGGAATACTGAACCATTGCTTCGTCACGGCGTTTCGATCTTTTAAGCCGGCGTAGCCAATGTCTTTGGCGGGCACATTGGCGAACAAGGCAAGCTGCTGAGCAACCCACTCGGTGTTCGCACCAGTCTTTTCGATCCATAAATAGTCGTGCTCGCCGTCGCCACTGAATTCCCAGCCTAGTTGCTCCGTGACCTGAAAGTCTTGGGGGACGGTACGAAGCCCTGCTACAAACAAGGGTGGACCGTGCGCCCGAGGCCAGTTCGGCAAATCCACTGAGCTCACCCTGGCGCTTCCTTATTGATTCAGTTCGGATTTGATCTGGGCGACCGCTGCAGCTACCGCTATCTCGAATCCGACTTCACCAAGCTCCGGGGTGGAGAGGGTTGGATCGCCGATGACACCGTCAATTTCAAATCCCTTGCCAGGCTCCATCGTATCCACTCTGACATACTCAGGAGCGACATAAAGGAGCGTCGACGTGTCATGCAGACCAGCGTGAACGCCGATTTGTGACTCACTGAATCCTTTTGACGCCAGGTAGTTGCGGTATCCGGGGTCGTCATACCAGGCTGAAACGTGCAGCACAGTTATGCCCTCGGACTGCCATGCGTTATTGAGCAGGTTCGCTACGGCTTTCATGCCCGCCTGATTGCCGCCGCTGTCGCCAATAAGCAGGATTTTCTTAAAGCCATGGGCTTTCAGACTTCTGGCAGTATGCTCCAGCAGGGACTGAAAAACGTCTTCGGGAATGGTGATGGTTCCCGGGAACAACATGTGCCCGGAAGGTGGGTCGATGTTACCCTCGGGAACGTGAACAATGACTGGAGCCACCAGTGTCTTGCCCAGTTTCCTGGCTATCGCATCTGCTCCCGCGTTCATCCTGTATTTGTGTTTACCCAGCACCACATGCGGACCGTTCTGCTCAGTGCCTGCGGTAGGAATGATGACGGTGTCAGTCCCTCCATCTAACAGTGCGCGAACTTCGGTCCAGGTCAGGTCTTCTAGAAATACCGTATCGGGAGTTTGTGAAAAACAAAGAGCGGGAATAAGTAGAAGTAAGAAAACAGATCGGGTAAGAAGCATTCGTGTGTCTCTAGGCTGGGATGCCGTCGCAGCGTAACCAAGTAGTAGTCCGGTGGCCAGAGCGCGCTGAGCTTAATTCGGTAAGGCTCAGAAGTGGAACATATTGTGCCCAGGTGTCGTGGCACAGTTTCTGTTGTGCCGTCGCTCATAGCTTAAAGATGGATCTCGTTAAAGGGCGAACTGAGTTGTCGAAAGTGGGCCAGCTTGACGTCCAGGCCCAGATTCTTGGTTTTTTTCAGGGCGTTCTCAATTGCCTGGGCGATCCATAAGTCATCGTTGCCGAAGACTCCGCCACCGAGCATGGTGAGCCACACTCTGCCCGTTCCTGTGCCTTTGTCTCTATCGATTGCTGCGGCAAGCAGTGTCGCCTCGTAAGCGGCATCGAGCACCATTGTGGCGAGACCCTGCCAAAGATGACGCGGTAGTGACGAGTAACCACAGGAAACCGCTGAGCAAAATGCCTGGCTTATCTGATGGGGGTTTTCCTGAACCGTAAATCGCTTGGAAAACGTGACATCAACGCCGGTTTGAACACCGATGCGGACATGGCCCATTAAGTCTTCCAGAGCACCGTGTTGCAAAGCGGCATCGAGCGCGATGAGTTGTTCGGCGGTGCTGTCGATGTAGCCGTTCTTGACGGTCCAGTAAGGACCGCCGGTGAGCTTTTGCTCAAGCGTGGCTAGATTGTTGATTTGCCGGTCTGCCCGTTGTCCTGACTGTTTATCAACCGGCGCGAAGTAGTTTCTGAACACGGTGGCGGGCGCCGCTGCCAACGCACATGCCGGTCCCTGTGTCTTATCGAAAGCGTAGGTCGTTACGCCTGATTCCGGGGTCACTTCGGGACCGGGGAATTCCAGCGTATTAAATTGAGAGGCAACTTGAAACATATCCCCGGCGTTGTTGGGATCAGCCTGCACATCGAGGATATCGTCCACGACGATGTGTTCCAGGACGGATTTTGAGGCCGAAGAGCGCGCAGCAGAACGAAGCGTTGCGAGCGTGGGCGTAGAAAATTTACCGATCAAAAAACGCCGATCATTAGCTTTGGATACAAGGGTCTGGTTGTCCACATAGAACTGCCGCTGCGTCCATTCCCAGTCACCTTCTGGAAATCCGAACAAGGTTTCAAACCAATCCATTGTTGGTCTCCTTAATGTCTAAATCCATAGTAAGGGATCAAAAGCGCGGGAGCATAATAGCCCTGAAGTTAGCCGTCCGTTTTTTGTTTAGCATATACCGAGTAAACTCCTGCTCGGCTGTAAATGACTGTTCTGCATAGCATCCTACAGACATATTTTCTTGCCTAATATCTCGTTTCCCCATTCCTACATAGCTAAGGCCCGACTCCATGCTACGAATACTCCCAAGCCTGCTGTTTTTGCTGCTCATCGGATGCAGTGACAACAACGCTCCTCTGTCCGGCCCGCAGGAGGCGGCGGCGCCGCTTGACCCCACCGCGGCAGAAACGCTTCGTTTTAACACCTGGATCGACAACGAATATCAGGTCGAGACGGACTTCAGTCCATTGAGTAAGACCCGGCGCGGTGACAAGAGTGCGAACGGTGAGCTGGACGATGTCTCGGAAGCTGCTTTGGCCAGGCAGCTGCAGTGGCGGCGTGACAGCGTAGCCCGTATGCAATCTGAGTTTCAGCGCGAGGCGCTTGACGAAGAGGCCCGGCGTTCCTGGGATCTTTGGGAGTATCAGTTGGAGCGGGCGGAATGGAACCAACCCTTCCAGCGGCATCGATTTATTTTCGGTCGCAATGGGCCGCAGTCGCGTCTTCCCAACAGTCTGATTAACTATCAGGACGTCGCCAGTGAGTCGGATATGCAGGATTACATCTCCCGGCTTCAGCAGTCAGGGCGGTACCTGCGACAATATCTGGTGCGGGCTCAGCTGGCGGCACAGGATGGCATCAGAGCTCCCTATTTTGACTACGAGCGCGCCATCTCGGAAATTGATCGTGTGATTACCGGCGCACCGTTTAGTGACGGGGATAGCTCTGCTCTGTGGAGTGATATTGGCGGCAAGCTCGCTGCTTTGCAGGAAGCGGGCGCCATTGACAGCGAGCGTGCAGACGAGTTGACCGAGGCTGCCCGCGCAGCGTTGCTGGGGGAATTTAAGCCCGCTTACGAAGAGATTCGCGCCTGGCTGGTTGCTGACTTTGCCAATGTGAGCGAGGAGGCCGAAGGTGCCTGGTCCCTGCCCAACGGAGAGGCCTACTACAATGCCAGGTTAGCCACCATGACGACGCTGCCACTGACTGCCGAGGAGATTCATCAGACCGGCATTCGGGAAGTGGCCCGCATTCAGGAAGAAATGGAGGACATCAAGCGCCAGGTGGGATTCGAAGGTTCGCTGCAGGAATTTTTCAACTTCCTGCGGGAAGACGATCAATTCTTTTTGCCCAACACCGATGAGGGTCGCCAGGCGTATCTCGATCTCGCGGACAAGCATCTTCAGGATATGTATGCGAAGTTGCCGGATTATTTTGGCATCCTGCCAAAGGCCGGGCTGCGTGTCCGGCGCGTAGAGGCTTTTCGTGAGCAGGCGGGCGGGGCGGCGCACTATGCCCGCGGCACGCCCGACGGCTCACGCCCCGGGACATTTTATGCGCACCTTGCTGACATGCGCGCTGTGGCGGTGAACCGGCTCGAGAACCTGTCGTATCACGAGGGGGTGCCGGGTCACCATATGCAGATTTCCATCCAGCAGGAGCTGGATAACATCCCGCAGTTCCGCGCTTATGGTCGGTACACCGCGTTCAGCGAGGGCTGGGGTCTGTATTCAGAGCTGCTGGGTAAAGAGATGGGCGGCTATGAAGATCCCTACGCAGACTTTGGCCGCTTATCGGGTGAAATCTGGCGCGCCGTGCGTCTGGTGGTGGACACTGGTATTCACGCCAAAGGCTGGTCTGAAGACGAGGCCGTGCAATACGCGCTTGAAAATTCCTCACGTCCGGAACTGTCTGTACGCTCGGAGGTTCGGCGTTACTTCAACAACCCGGGGCAGGCTACGGCGTATAAGATCGGCATGCTCAAGATTCAGGAATACCGCGCAAAGGCCGAGGCTGAACTCGGGGACGCATTCGACATTCGGGCCTTTCACGATGTGGTGTTGGGCTCTGGTCCACTGCCTATGCCCGTACTGGAGGCCAAGGTAGACACTTGGATCCAGTCGGTTCGTGATGCTGTTTAGTCCTGGTGCCTGGATCATGTCGCTGCATAGCATTACCGAAAGCATCACCACGTCCGGGTCATTACTAACGACAGAAATTCCGACCGACTGGACTCAGGGTCGGACCGGCTACGGGGGGCTAACGGCAGCATTGTGCCTAAAGGCTGCCCAGCAGCTGGAACCGGAGCGGCCACTGCGCAGTGCGTTCATCGGGTTTGTGGGCCCGAGCTCGGGAGAGGTCACGGTGAACGCAGAAGTCGTGCGCGTGGGTCGCAATACCTCAAGCATTCGTTCAAGTCTAAGTAGTGCGCAGGGTCGCGGCGTCGAAGCATTGTTTACGTTCTCTGCCGCTCGCCCGAGCGTGCTGAATCAAGAAGGTCCTGCAGCGCCGATAGCGCCACCTCCGCCGGACACTCAGGCGCCCGGATATCGCGAAGGCGCACCTGAATTTACCCGTCACCTTGAATTTGTCTGGGCGAGCGACACCATTCCCTTCGCAAACTGCCGGAAGCCCCGCGTCATGTCCTGGGTGAGACACCGCGACCCCGCCTCTCGAGACCATCCGCTGGCCCTGTTGTGCTTAGCGGATGCTTTACCCCCGGCTATCGCAACAACGCTGGACGGCTTCTCGCCACTGTCATCCATGACATGGGTGGTCGATTTCTTTGATGACACTCCCACGACCGAAGATGGCTGGTGGCTTTTGGAGTCGCACTCGGATTTTGCAACCGGAGGCCACTCTAGCCAGGACATGACCATTTGGAATACCCGGGGCAAGTGCGTTGCCAAGGGTCGGCAAATGGTCACGGTGTTTGCGTGAGCGGATGGCGGATTGAACGCCTCTTGTAAAGACGTGCTGGCAGGTTTGCCGTGCTTCACCCCTTGAGCCTGGCCGCTGTGGAGCGGCCAGCCGTCAGTAGTAGGAGTTGGGCGACAGGTCGGGGTTGATCTCTCCGCCGACCTCATCAGGGTCGATGCCACAGTCCTGGAGTGCGGCACGCACGGTCTCGATGTGTTCGAGTATCACCGTGTAGCGATCGCCATACTCATGTCGTGTGACCTCAATGGCCTGGGGCATGTAGGTGAAGGCGATTTTCAGGGCTTGCAGTTGCTGATCAGTCATACGGTCTCGCTTGTTCAAATGAAATACGGTGTAAGCCTACGCACACCGCACCAGCGCCGCCAGTCTTGCTGATACCAATAAGCGGGCTGCAGGTGGATGCTGGTGTAGGTTTAGTCTTTTTAGTCCTGCAAGCGCAGGCTCATCCACACGGAATCATCTTTCTGGAAGCCGGCTCTTTCATAAAAACGGCGAACCCTGGTGTTGTGTGCCTCGGTTTCAAGAAAGACGACTTTTAGCTCTCGGGAGCGGCAGTCTTCAAGAATTGACGAGATGGCAAGCGACCCCATGCCCTGCGCCCTGGAACGCAGATAAATCTCATCAATCAGTGCCTCCCGCCCGCCGGACTCGAGACTGTAGCCCCAGGTGACCACGGCGTAGCCGTCTGTGGGCTCACCGATTAGCCAGACGACGCCCTGGTCATCGCTTTCGAGCAGGGTGGGCAGGGCACTCTTTATTCGTCGCTCATCAAAAGTGTGACCGTCGATCGCACAAAATTCGCTGATCAGTACCAGCAGTGCCGGGAGGTCTTTGATGGTGGCGCGCTTGAGCACCGATGGACTGTTCATTGCTGGGCTCCTTTAGCGGCTGGTGAAGTCAATCTGCCCGGCCTGAACGCCGTGTAACGCTCATTATGCGGAATTTCGAAGCGCGGTTTAAGACCTATGGGTATTGGTATCGACCTATCTGTTCGAAGTGCCTGTTCAGAAATTCGATGGTGACCGTCGGCCAGTCCTGCTGGCGAAGAGCGATGACAAGGCGGCGCATGATCATGGTATGAGATTACACCAAATGAGAGAGGGTGGCCCCGGTAAGACTGGAGCCTACGGACCTTTTATTATGAGGATATGAAAGAGCCGATTGCTGATGACGTGGGGGCAGGTGATGCAAGGTCGGGAATTTTACGAACCTTTACCCTGCCGATCACCACACTATCCCTAAAAATGGCCTAAGTTCGTGCATGTAACAATTGCGCTATGGTTGGAGCTTCATTAACGTTGCGTGACTTTTTGGTAAACAGGGATTCAACGTCGAACTTCGCAAAAACATTATCTATTGGGTGGATATACTCAAGCAGGCGGTGAAGGTCTGGCTCGAAAGCCATGCCTTTGCCAATGCGGGATCTCTGGCTTTCTTCACGCTCTTCTCTATTGCTCCCGTAATGATCGTGCTAGTCAGCGTTATCGGGGTCTTCTATGGGCAGGAGGCTGCCCAGGGTCAGATTGCGGCGCAGCTACAAGAGGTGGTGGGTCCCGATGCGGCGGAGACTGTGCAGAACGCTGTCGCTGCCTCCAGTCTGAAAGAGGGCGGTCTGGTAGCTACCCTGGCGGGCATCGCTGCGATGCTCCTTGGCGCGACGACGGTGTTTGGGCAAATGCAAAACTCCCTCAACGCGATATGGACCGTCGCGCCAAAGCCCTCCAGAAACAGCATCCTGTTACTCATTCAAAAACGCCTGACCTCCCTGTCCATCGTGCTTGCTATAGGGTTTGTGATGTTGGTCTCGCTGTCCCTGAGCGTCGGTTTGCGATACGTGCTGCACAACGTTCAGGGTTGGTTGCCATGGTATGACGTGGCCTTTGGTTTTGCCGATATGCTCACCTCGATTCTGATCACGTCCTTTCTCTTTGCAACCATCTTCAAGGTGCTCCCCGACGTTAAACTGAGTTGGCGCGATGTGGCCCTGGGGTCCCTGCTGACAGCCGTGCTCTTTACCTTTGGGCGCTCACTGATCTCCCTGTATCTTTCTTACACGGCAACGGCGTCTACCTATGGCGCGGCGGGATCTCTAGTTCTGTTGTTGCTATGGGTTAACTATTCGTCTTTGATACTGTTGTTTGGCGCTGCGTTCACCCGCGCGCATCTTGTCGCCCGGGGTCTGCCCATCCGCCCGCGCAGCGTAGCGGTGCGCATTCACCGGGAAATTATCGAGGACGATTAACGTTTTAAGACCTGGTGGTCACGTCTGAGTCGTCCCCGGGTCCTGCGCTGGCAGGTGAGTACGGCTAGATCGACACACTACGCGTGTTCATCCATGGTGGTTGGGATGGCATTATCAATCGTGTTTCGTAAAAACCGGTCTCTCCCTCTCTCCCAGCCGAAGAATGCTAAACGATGTTCCAGCGCCGAATCCTCGAAACCCCTAACATGACAGTGGGGGAAGCTAGCGAAACGATGGCGATCGGAACCATTGCAGGGTAGGCTTCTTGCACTTTCACTGCATGGTTGCCCACGACATGGCGAAAATCTTCAGACGACTGGCAATAGGCGCTGCCCTATTAGCCGCTTTGCTTCTGCTCTTATCCGGTCCCGGTACACGCTTTGGCCTATGGGAATACGGTACCGGTTTTTTAATGATGCGAATCGCGTTTTTTGTTGGTCTTGGCGCCTCGGCGCTGGCGCTGCTACTGCTGCTTGTTCCGAAGACCCGGGCTGCGGGACTCTCACCGCTTGCGATAGCGTTGGTGCTGGGTCTTGGCACTGCCTACCTGCCATGGAGCGGCGTACAAAAGGTACGTTCATTGCCCTTCATACACGACATCACTACCGATACTGCAAATCCACCTGCTTTTGTTGCAGTGCTGCCGCTGCGCGTCGATGCGCCGAACCCACCCCAGTACCTGGGCGAGGAAGTTGCATCCCAGCAGCGCGAAGCCTATCCGGACATTAAAACGCTAACGCTCGCGATGCCCGCAGACCAGACATTTGCGCGGGCCCTTGAGGTGGTCGAGGCAATGGGTTGGGAGCTTGTGGCAAGTGAACCCGCTGATGGGAGAATCGAAGCGACGGAAACCACCTTCTGGTTTGGTTTCAAGGACGACGTGGTGATCAGGGTCGCAGGAACAGCTGACGGTAGTCGGTTGGATGTGCGCTCAAAGTCCCGGGTCGGCAAAAGTGACGTCGGCGCCAATGCAGAGCGGATCCGGAAATTCGTGAAAGCGTTGCAGGGCTGAGGAGCGGGTCCTTTCGTGTGTTGGGTGTCGCCAAGCTAACTGACGGACGTAGTTAGAGTTCACGGGGCGGATGTCTGCTATCTGCCTGAGTTAACGTGGCAGAGAGCCCGTCGGGCCACCCGCGTATCACCAGAAACCTCCTATAATCGTCACGTTCATTAACCAGTAAGTGTTTGTCATGCTCAATCCATCCGTCGCCGCAACTCTCGGTCCCATGCGCGCCCCGTTTCTTCTTCTCGTGCCGGTGGTGGTGGGATTGGGCGCTGCGAGCGCGGTGTCGCAAGGTGTGGAGCTGAATCTTTCGGCGCTGGTGCTGACTTTTGTGGGCGCGCTCTCAGCCCATGTCGCAGTGAACGCGCTCAACGAGTACGAGGATTTTCGCAGCGGCCTGGATCTCATCACCGAACGCACGCCGTTTAGTGGTGGTACAGGAACGCTGCCGGCCTATCCCGAGAAGGCGCACTACGCGCTGGTGGTCGGTATGCTGGCCGTCGCCTTGGTCGCGATTATTGGGTTGTGGCTCTGTGTAAGTCGTGGCTACGGTGTGCTGGTGCCGGGCGTGGTGGGTGTGGCAATCATTCTCGCCTATACGCGCTTTATAACCCGCTCGCCCCTACTTTGCCTTGTCGCTCCCGGTGTGGCCTTTGGTCCGCTTATGGTGATGGGAACAGACTACGTTCTCACGGGGACCTACAGTGAGGCCGGGGCGTACGCCTCGCTCCTGCCGTTGTTCCTGGTGAGCAATCTGCTGTTAATGAATCAGTTTCCTGACATTGAAGCTGACACCCGCGTGGGCCGCCGGCACCTCCTGATCCGGTATGGTACTGGTGTGGGTGTGACCACGTTTGGTGTGTTTCTTCTGGCGGCCTACGGGTCGGTGCTATTCGCCGTGGCCGCCGGTGTGCTGCCGGTCACTGCGCTTATTAGCTTGCTGACCCTGCCGATCGGCGTTCGTGTGTGGCAGGGGCTGCGGCGCCACGCCCATGACATTCCGTTGCTTTTGCCATACATGGGCCAGAATGTATTGCTTACGCTTCTCACGCCAACTTTGTTGGCGTTCGGCTTGCTGCTCGCGGTTTAGGCGCTGACCGCTCGAGATTATCAGCGACGGCGTCTGGCTCTACTATCGCTTCAATCTCAGTCATCGAGACATCGAAGATCTGCTGGCGGAGGCGGCATCACTGACAGCCGCGAATCAATCCGCCTGTGGTACCCAAAGCATTCTCTGCGCTCATGGGGCAAGCCCTGCATCGACTTATGCCCGATGTGATTCGCAGCACTGCACGGTATGGGAATAATCGGGCCGAGCTATTTCAGAGCCTGCCCCGCTTAACGGGTACGAGGCAACCAAAGTCAGGGAGCGGGGAATGAGGCGCTTCAAATCAACGGGTCAGGCTCAGCACTACTTGAAAGCGCATGCAGCTGTCGCCAATTGGTTCAACCTTGGCAGGCACCAGATCGGAGCGAAACATCACCGGAATCTCAGGATGAGGGTGTTCAGTGCATGGACCAGGGCAGTTGCATGAGTCCAAAGGCTATCTCTCTTGAACCTTGTGGAGTTAACTGGCCGGCACCCTATCTGGCGATGAATGGTATGCGCAGGCTAAAATCCCGAATCTTCAACTCATATAAGGAAGTACTCATGCGGAAAAACAACTTTTTATTATTGGCGGTTTTGTTGCTCGGTTTCAGTGGTATATCGCAGGCTGAAGAGAAAAAGGCGGTGTATGACTTGACCTCGGGCGATGCCGAAAAGATTGAATCCCGGTTACTCGGCGGGATCAAACATATTGCTGAGTATTACAAACAGCGGGGAGATGAGTTTAAGGCTGTCGTCGCCATATCCGGTGATTCCTACCAGTACTTCGTCGAAGATATCGCCAACTCGCCTTTCAAGCATGATGCAGCACTCCTTGCTCATCAGAGAAAGCTGGCACCGTTGCTGAAGGAGTTGGCGGAAGATTATGGCGTTCGTTTTGATATGTGTGGTGGCGGTATGAAGGCTCGAAAGATCAAGCCTGAATCACTTTATTCCTTTGTGCATACTGATAAGATAAAGCCGGTATATATGATTGATTGGCAGAACAAAGGCTATGCCTACATGCCCCTGCACTGAGCAATAAGATTCCACGGTCGGTTGGTGCATCTGCGGGCAATTCATGAAAATCAGGTCGATGGCGGGCCCGCTAGGATTTGAGCCTATGGTTTGTTGACTATGGTGGCTGCGACAAGGCTTGTTGATCTTGCAGCGAGCCGAAGGAGGCTAAGTCGTTGTCCGGCTACTGTCGTGAACCGGCTGCTGGGGTAGCTAATTAAGTCCTGTAGATAGATCCGGCAGGTTCCGTCGAAGAGCCCCAGAGCAGTCTCGGCTGGAGGTTATCCCGGACAACCCAATTCAAACTATCGCATTTATTCTGACAACACATTTTTTGAAAACGCTTGAGGGCACCCATGCTGCACATGCACAGACTACTTACTGTTTTACTAACGGTCCTGGCTCCTTTTGCTGCGAGCGCCGCAGACTGGGAGCAATTAGTATACGAGCGCACGCAAAACGTGAACGACAGGGTTATTAAGCTTCGTCACCATTTTCATGCCCATCCTGAGATCAGTAACCAGGAATTCAAGACAGCCGAAAAAATTGCCGCCGAACTGACCGCTCTTGGATTTGATGAAGTGCAGACGGGTGTTGCCGGCACTGGCGTCATAGGTATTTTAAAAGGTTCAAAGCCAGGCCCCACCGTTGCTCTCAGAGCTGACATGGATGCCCTGCCGGTGACCGAGAAAACCGGCTTGCCATTTGCGTCGACGGTTACGACAGAGTGGCGCGGCAAGGAAACCGGCGTAATGCATGCCTGTGGACACGATGCACACATGGCTATTCTTCTGGGCGCTGCTGAGGTGCTAGCGGGTATCCGCGATCAAATACCCGGCACGATTCAGTTTATCTTTCAGCCGGCAGAGGAGGCTGAAGGGGGGGCTGACGTCATGGTCGCCGATGGCGTTTTGCGCGACACCGGTGCGATTTTCGGCCTGCACGTGCTTCCCGCGCCCGCGGGTATGATTATGTACAAGCCCGAAGGCTTTATGGCAGCCGCAGATACATTTCAGATCGTTGTTAAAGGCGTACAGACACACGGTTCCATGCCCTGGAAGGGAGTAGATCCCATTGCTGTTTCTGCCCAGATCGTCAATAACCTTCAGACGATCGTCAGTCGGCAAATCAATATCTCCGAGGCGCCCGCAGTGGTCAGCGTTGGGTCTATCAATGGAGGTAATCGTAACAACATCATCCCGGAAGAGGTTGTCATGACCGGGACCATTCGAACGCTAGATATGGCGATGCGAGCTGATGTGCACGAGCGAATCAAACGCACCGTGAAGCTGACCGCAGAGAGCTTTGGCGCAACCGCCGAAGTAACCATACCCGATGGCGTTCCCGTTACCGCCAATGATGTTGAACTTACTGCGCAAATGGCGCCGGTTTTACAGCGCGCGGCCGCCGGAGGTAATGCGAAAATCGTCAAGCCAATTATGGGTGCCGAAGATTTTTCATTCTTCGCGAACGAGATCCCGGCGCTGTTCTTTGGTCTGGGCGTTGCCGCCGATGGTGAAGTCGATGGAGCTCCTAACCACTCGCCCTACTTTTACGTCAATGACAAGGCTCTCAGTCACGGCGTAAATGCCATGAGTAGTCTTGCGCTGGAATGGCTCCACTCGCAGAAATGACAGGCTTGAAGCCATAGCTAGGTATCGCCAAGTTGACTGGCCCGGATTGGTGGAATCTGCCGATGAATATCTATAAACGCCACCGATTCCCGCCTGACATCATCAGTTACGCGGTTTGGCTGTACTACCGCTTTAACTTTAGCCATCGCGATATCGAGGATCTACTGGCTGAACGAGGCATGAGGAGTTTCAAGTCGATGAAGCAGACCCAGCGGTTTGTCACAGCACATGCTGCAGTCCAGAACCTGTTCAACTTGGGAAGGCATCTGGTCCGGGCTCAGCACTATAGGGATTTGAGGAAAGGTGCGTTCAGCGAATGGAGTAGGGTGGTTGCTTGAGGTCAGGTCGCAGATTTGTGCTGTCCGAGGACACTAACTTGCCGACACCGTTGGCAGAACTCACAAACGTCTCGAACGGGGGGTAATTGGCAAAGTAATTCTGGAGAACCAAGTCTTGCCGGAGATCCCAGACCGTCGGCCCCAGCGCCATTGTTCTCAGTACCTTCAATTCCTCCCAGGCACCGTCGAGATCGCCGAGCTCAAGGTAGGCAGCGACGATGAACATGCGATTGTCCTCCATGAGGTGGTCATACTCTTTCTCCCGTTTTGCCTTAACTAAGGCGATTGCGCGACGAGCCGTGGTTTCGTCGCCTGCGCTGGCGGCCAACATAGCCAGAAGAGACAGGTTGAAGGGCCCCTCTCGCTCCAGGTTGTCGCTTAGCTCGAACTGCACCTGGCGAAACATCTCCTTGCTCAAGGCCCTGGCCTCTAGAGATCGTCCTTCCAGGCGATGATGGGTGATCTCGATGGCGGTCGCCCAGCGAGGCCTAACCACTCCGCTACCGATGGCCTCGGCGACCCACTGCCGGCGCGCCTGGTGATCCGGGAACACGCCAGCGATCCACGGATTACCGTAAGCGGGGCGTAAGGACGGAGTCAGCGCTAGCATGGCAGGGCCATAGGCTGAAAGATCGCCCGCGTATTTTCTTCTCAAATCTGCGGCCAGAAACGGTAGCAAGCGATTGTCGGGAAACTTCGCCGCGGCCTCCTCTCCGAAGCGCACCGCCTCCTGCCAGTTGCCTCGAGCCGCCAGGGTGACCAACAGGTCGTCATGGTTGGATTCATCTCTCGGGCCCAGCAGGATTACCTTCTGCATGGCCGCCACCGCCTCGTCCCAGCGGGCCGTCCGGCGGGCGCTGTAGTGGATGAACTTTAGCAAGGCCGCGTCATTGGGCAGCTCAGAGGCCATGGGCCGGAGAAGCTCCAGGGCTTTGGGGAAATCCCGGTCAATGCGATAGGCATAGATGCCCTCGGCCACAACCCGGCGTGGGTTTTGCGGTGCCAGCAAGCGCAGCTGCAGCAGCGCTTCGTACGCGCACTCGGCGTACTCGGGCCGGTCCCACCACACCAGGCCGCCGCAGATTCGGACCAGTTCGACCCAGGCTTCCACGAAGTTAGGGTCGATCGCCAGCGCTTGCCGGATCAGCCGCAGCGGCTCTTCTAAAATGACCGCCGAACGGATATCCGATTGAAAGCCTGCGCGCGCTTGCAAGTAGAGATCGTAGGCGGCGGTATCCTCGGTGGAACGTGCGCCGATGTCCGCATAGAGTTCCGGACTGAGCTCTCCCTGGATGTTTGAGACAATCTGCCGGGCGATATCGGACTGGATGGCGAAGATGTCCAGCAGGGTCCGGTCGTAGGATTCCGACCAGATCTGCTGATCGTTAACCGCATCGATCAAGAGCACGGTCACTCGAACCCGATCGCCAGAGCGCCGGACACTCCCTTCCATCACGTGGCTCACGCCCAGCTGCCCGGCGATGTCCGGGATGCGGAGCAGCGTATCGGCATAGCCCCGCACCGAGGTTCGGGAGATCACGCGGAAATCCTTGATGGTGGCGAGATTGGTGAGTATCTCGTCGTGCACGCCGCTGGCGAAGAAGGCGTTTTCCTTGTCTTCTGAGAGGTTCTCGAAGGGCAGCACCGCCACGCCCATGACGAGCGGTGACGATGAGCCGGT
>DS999409.1:171256-260724 GCA_000158155.1 gamma proteobacterium NOR5-3
GTCCGGCGTGCCCGAGCCATGGAACCACTCCGTACGATTGCCCACGAAAGCCAGCACCGCCACGGCCAGCACCACGCCGATGGCAATGTTGATGCCCTGGCCGGATGGCTGCGCTTGCTCCGTAGGACTCAGGGTCTTGTCTGTCTTGATGCCATCGGGCGTGACGTCGTAGAACCAGGCAAGGATAACCGCAACGACCAGACCGCCCAGCAGCAGGATTATCAGCAGTCGAAGGAACTCGTTGGAAACGTCAAAGATAGGCAGCACAGTTTCTGCGATCTGAACTAGCAGCCAGCTGACACCTGCATACAGAAGGGCGACCCGCGTGACGTTGCGGCGGTTCAGTTCGCTAAGAAGTCGTCTCATTCAGCCATGCCCGCCGTGCACCCCTGATAGGGCAATCCCAATTCAAAGCGAAGGCCGAATGATAGACGATTTTTCTGCGGCAAGTGGACGGCAGGTCAAGGAATCCCGAATCGATACCGTGGAGTAGAGCCAGTAAGAGCTGTTTGGCTCAGGCCTGTTACCTATAGCCTCGAAGTTAGAGTAACCGTAGGGGGGGGCTGCCCCTGTTTATGGTCATGAAAGCTTCGTTTCGTTGTCCGAATCAGTGTTGGCAATAGTCTATTGGGCCGCTGGGACCTCAAAGCTACGATCTATCAGTGATGCCTAGAGTGGCCGCATATGATGACAATATGCACACATAGTGTGTTAGTCTTCTTCGCATGAAGGTCTTTGATTGGAGCGCCGAGAAGAACCGACTGCTTGTGGAGGAACGAGGCGTTGCATTTGAGGAGGCTGCCTTCTACATACAGGCGGGCGGGCTGCTGGACGATATCGCACACCCCAATACGTCAAGTTACCCCAACCAGCGATTGTTCGTGGTGCTTATCGGGGACTATGTTTACCTCGTGCCTTATGTCGAAGATGAGGAGCGAATTTTTCTGAAGACCATTATTCCTAGTAGGAAGTTCACAAAGCTGTATCTGGGAGGTGCGAAATGACTAACGCTAAGTTGTCGAGGGAGGAGAAGGAACTGCTTGAAGCGGTTGAGAGTGGAGAGTTCATTTCCGTCCTTACTAAAAACCGGCGTAAACAGTTGGAAGCGATAGCTGGAAACACTTTCAAGAAGGACAAGCGCATCAACATCCGCATATCTAACCGCGACCTACTGGCTGTGCAGTCGAAAGCGTCGCAAGAGGGCATTCCCTATCAGACGCTCGTCTCCAGCATCATCCACAAATACGTTAGTGGCTCGCTGAAGGACGTAACGGAAGGAAAAAAATAGAAAAATGGTGGGTCCAGTAGGACTTGAACCTACGACCAATCGATTATGAGACTCCACAACAGGGTGTCGCCAAGTTAAGTCACCTAAGTCGGTAGAATCGGCCAATGAATACCTAAAAACGCTACCGATTCCCGCCTGACATCATTTCCTACGCTGTTTGGCTCTAGTACCGTTTTAATCTTAGCCATCGGGATGTTGAAGATCTTGTTGCTCAACGCGGCATCACCGTCAGCCGCGAGTCCATCCGCCTGTGGTACCCAAAGCATTCGCTGCGCTCATGGGGCAGGCCCTGCATCAAGTTCGGTGCAATTTTTACGCGCCGCTTGAAGCGTAAGCACCGGGGCTACGGCGATACCTTTTATATCGATGAAGTATTCGTAAAGATCACCGGCAATCAGCATTATCTGTGGCGGGCTGTCGATCAGGAGAGCCTGCCCCATGAGCGCAGCGAATGCTTTGGGCACGGCGAAGTGGTTGACGTGTGTCTACAGGCAAAGCGGGATGGTGCTGCTGCAAGGTGTTTCTTCAAAAGATTACTACGCAGTCACGGCGGTGAACCAAGGAAGATCGTCACTGATAAGTTACGAAGTTACGGCGTTGCTCACCGGGAGCTGATCCCCGAGACGGTACATAGTACCCAGCAGTATGAGAATAATCGGGCTGAGCAATCTCAGAGCCTGCCCCGCTTTATGGGTACGAGGCGACCCGGGAAAGGGAGCGAGGGATGCGACGATTCAAGTCCGTGAAGCAGGCGCAGAGGTTTCTCGGCGCTCATGCGGCTGTCAGTCATCAATTGAACCTGGGAAGGCATCTGGTCAGGGTCGTGCACTACCGCGATCTCAGGATGAATGCCTTCGCTGAATGGAGCCGGGCAGTGGCTTGAGCGTGGGGAGCAGATTTCTCTGATCAAGAGAGGCGAATTTGCCAATACCCCGCGGGAGTGCTTTTTTCGCTGAGCGCGGGGGACGTCGCGCAGCTGACGCACCTACCTCCGCCTCCCAACACCGGTCAAAAGTTTCTGAGCAGCTTAGTAAAGGCAGCAGCCCAGATACAGGTCGCCGGCATTGTTAGCCCATAAAAAGCTACTGGTGCTGCCGGCACCGATGGCCACGCCGCTGGCATTCATGGGATTCCAGATACCGTTTTCGCGGAAGTAGAGCTGGCCGCCCCCGTAGCCCTTGTCGTCCAGGCTCGCCACAAAGGCGCGGCTGTTGGCGTTTACCGTAACGTCGGCGGCCAGGAAGCTTCGGAATTGGAACGTGCCGCCCGCTGTGTATTCCCAGACCTCAAAGGAATTGTTAATCACCCAGGCACGGCCGTTTCCACCTACGTCGATACGCTGAGCCGCACCGTTGATTGGCTGCCAGTTAAAGCGCACCTGCCCGCGGCCCGCATAGGGTGCACGGTAGATTCTATAGCTGCCATAGAGGGGCTCCGTGCTGGTAACCCAGATGTTCCCACCACCTACGCCCACGTCTGTGGCAAGAATGTTCGACTTATTCCATGCGCTGGCGCTATCCATAATTGCATAGAGCTCACCGGTGTTCGTCACCATGTACGCGCCCCCATTGGGGTCGGCTTCGATGCGACGCCCGACCACACCCGGTGGTAAACCCGTGCGTACGCTTCGATAGAACCTGGATCTCCCGTCGTTGATTTCCTTCCAGGGAGTGCCATCGGTGTCCAGGATCCAGGTGTTTATTGATATCGGGTTGTGCCCGACGGACACGTCAAGGACGTCATAGGGGAACCCCTGGTTGCTCAAAACACTGAGTGTTCGCGTTGTTGGGCCACTGCTTCCGCCGATAAGACTTCTGAACTCGTTCGAGACATTGTTAAGGGCGTTGCCAAGCGCTCCCGCGGGGTTGCTGATGAAGTCACTCACCAGCTGCACCGCTTGCGCAACCGCTGCCGCCGCCTGTTCTGCTGCGGCTTGGGCCGCGCGGGCAGCCTCTTCTGCCGCCCTTTGCGCTTCCCGGGCCGCTGCCTCGGCCCGGGCCTGTGCGTCCGCCAGGTCGATAGCCGTCTGGATGGCGGTACCTACGCCCGGCAAATCCCGGCCGACGTTGAGGATATCTTCGGGGGCATCAATAATTGCGCCCCCTGCAAATTTAACCCCATCGATACCCAGCCGCGTCACGTCGTTTTCGGGCAGCAGGCTGTTGCCGAATTCCAGGAGTTCAACTGCCCCATTAAACGCGTAGACGACGCCATCGCGCACGAGAAAATATATGTCCTCGGCGCAGGCAATAAAGTCGGCAGGATCGGGTAGCGATGCCGTCGGTGTGAAGACGACATTGCTTGTCGAAAAGTTTTGGCGTGATCCGGGGGGCAAAGAAGCCGAGGCTGCGATCGCCAAAGGTTTCGCGCAGTCGCCGGGCAGGGCAAAGTTGACAGAGTTCGCGCTGAAGTTGAGCGTGATATTGGTTCCGGGTAGGGAGCCGCCGGCAAACTGTCCCTCGAGAACCATGCCGGCGCCCGAGGGTGATCCAAAGAACTCGAGCTCTGCCATCGGATTAAGGGCGCCGAGACTTATTCCTGCAACGGCTCCAAGGTCGAGAGCGGGATCACCCGTGACCTTGCCGCTGGCGCCACTTTCTGACGCGACAAATTCCAGAGATCCCATCTCCTGGTTGAATAGCTCTGCTGTGCCCCGTAGCTCCACATGCGGACCCTGCACGCCGTCTCTGGACTCGGCATCCGGGCCCAGTATGACCATGTTGAAGACGCTGAAATCGGGGAATGGATCTCCGGATTTAAAGCTACCCACGAAACTGGCAAGGGCATCATTGCGAATAGCGACAACATCCAGGGGTAGTGCGTTCATCGGTGATATTGCCGTCGTAAAGAAGTCATCGACGGTATCAAAAGCACCTACGGCGCCGGCAGCAAGACGTGGATAGCGGGCCTCGTAGGCCGCTATAAACCTGAGGTAGGCATCCATGGTGATATCCCGCGCACCAAAGCCGATTTGTGCTTCCCGGTAGGTTCGTGGGTTTCTGGATACCTTGAGGGGGCCACGATAGAACAGTGACACCGGATTGGTTTCGAAGGAGCCTACGCCCCAGAATCCAAAGGTATTTTCTGAATCGTAGTAGACAGTGGTATCCAGCAGGTTTAACCCCTGAATGCCGGCGCTGTCGCTCCACAGGTCCGCGTGGGCCAGCTCGATGTAATTGACCGGCTCTTCCTCCTCCTCTTCTTCACCCGGTGCCTGTTGCCAGTTGCCGCCCCGGGGTTCCAGCGTTGGCCCTTCCAGCTGCTCCGGGGGTAGCTCCCGGCCTGTCATCATGACGATATTGCTTGTCGGGTAGTGCATCGCACCCACGACATCTGCCAGCAAGCCGCCCAAGGTGATCTCCGCGGTGGCGTGATAGCCGGCTTTGAGTCTAAGGGATCCGCCGTAGGATCTGTTGAGTACATCGGCAAGTACGCTGGGAACGTCCTCCGGTAGCAGTGCATCGGCTTCGTAGCCCGTCTGCACCGAATACACGATGGTGTCCGTCAGGGTTGTCTTTTTTGCGGGGTCGATGGAGTCTAACTGGGACCAAACCCCCGCAGGAGTGGGTTCAAAGTCGCCCTCGATGAGACCCAGAACGCGAGCGGGAACGGAGTTGCCGGCAGCGTATTGGAGAAAGAGATACGACGAACCGCAAGAGCGGATCGTCCATCCATTTTCTGTAAAAGTCTGAAGCGTCGCGTTATCAAACGCATCGAGCTGCGGGCGTGGCAGAAAATCGACTATGCCCTGTCCAAAGGAGAAGTTAAACGGACTACAGGTGCTTGGAGCGCCAACGTTCGCCAATTGATCTTCCGTCAGGTTTGCATCGGGGACCCACTCCGTCACCTCGATGGGGACCGACGTGGGCTGTGCATTGAGCGCGGCAAAGTCGATGCTGTAGTTGCCCGGTTCACTGGCAGTAACAACCAGTCCACAGTCCTCGAAAGGTGTCAGCTCTGCCGGACAGTCGGTGATGACATTCAGTTCCGGAGAATGGGTAATGGACAACCCCTGGGTGGACTGGGTAAGAAAGTTTTCATCCCGTATGTAGTTGATCAGATAAAAACGCAGGAAGCCGTCATAGGCTTCGAAACTGCCACCTCTGTATAGGTCATCACCTCCGGAATCCTCTGTGGGGATCAGGCCGTCGGATAGCACGGGCGCTGGCTCCCCGGGAGCTGGCGGCGGAACCGGCGTGGGGGCGCTACCCAAAAGAATACGCTGTCCATCCTCGGTGGTGGGCGGCGCCGGCGGTGGCGGGGGCGGGGGGTTGACGGGTGCCGCAGCTGCAAAGGTATTGGATCCTCGGGCAACAATATTGGCCGACAGCTCATTGGACTCGGCGGTGACCCGAAGCGTGCAGGACTCACCGGGTAGGAGTTCGCTCGGGCAAGTCCCTGCCACGCTAAACTCCGGCCCCAGGTCCAGGCTCACATTCTGGGCAGGGACCGGCGATGAGGACGAGTTTGTGATGGTGACATCAAGGCTGTCACCGGGTGCTTCGAGAGTGATCTGCTGGGGCTCGATAAGCAGAGTCGCCTGGCTCTCCTCGGCAACTTCAGCACAGACCTCGTGTACATCCAGGGCACACTGCTCACCGGGATTGAGCTCCAGTCCCGTCACGCACAGGGGGGCACTACCCATCACCTCAAGGGGCGCGCCCAGAGGGGACTCCAGGCCCGAAGGAAAACACTGATCGTATTGCGGCAGGGTCACTGATTCCAGTCGAAGTCGTACGTTGGAACCGTTGGTGAACTTCGCTATCTCAAAGGACACCACCTCGCCCCGCTCGATGAGTGGGAATACGGCGATTTCTACTTCTTCGCCCTCGGGGTTTGAAAAGGCGAGTTGCACCGCCGCACGCACGCTAGAGAACTGCGTGACCGTGGCCAGCACGGCTGAAACCGCGACCGTCCCGATGGCTATGGAGCTAAGCGTCGAACGCCGACGCAGGATGCGTGCGCCCAGGGCGGCTAGAACGACACTTAAGAGTGCCGTGGCCCAGACCGACAGTGAAGGCACAGCCGTCGGCTGCAGTGGGGCCGGCGCGGTGACTATTTGACTATAAGCGGGTGTGCAAAGCGTGCTCAGGATCAGAAGCTGGAGGCGGCTACGTGACAATGCCAACAGCGACCGGCGGTGGCATGGATTGATGAGAAACATGTTTTTGCTCCGGCAGTTTGATCTGTAGCGAGATCAAACCCGCGCCCCTATGCTACAAAGGCAAAGCGCTGCATGCAATCTGACTAGGCGTTGTGATGTGCGCCAGTTCCCAACTCACTAAAAGTACGGCCAAATTAACCGCCTTAGCGAAACAATCTATGGATGAGCACATATAAGCGTCACCGATTCCCGCCGGACATCATTAGCTACGCGGTTAACCTGCCGATACCACCTGCGCACCTGCACCGCCCTTTCGCTTATATAATGAAGCGATGTCGACAATAAAAAACAAGCTTACTGACGTTGCCCGGCAGATGATGAGCGGCGTTGTCCAAATCCATGTAGAGGGACATCTGGAAGAAGATATCCAGTCGGTCATGAATCCGGCGATCAGGATTCCTGGCCTGTGGTCAGGCTCGGGGTTCTTTATCCGCTATCAGGACCTCGAAGGGTATATGGTCACTAACGCCCATGTGGTGAGAAATGCTGTAAAGATCGAGATCAGTTCGATGCTCACCAGCGAAGAACACTTTGAAGCGGAAGTGGTTGGACTGGTAAAGACCCTGGAACCAGATGTGGCACTCATCAAGCTGCCAGACGATGAACTACAGCGATTCAAGAAACTCGCCATCACAGATATTGAGTACCTGGAACTCCGGGAGGGCATGCACCCATCGCGTGGCGAGGAGATTAAGGCCATCGGGTACCCCCTGGGCATGATCGAACCCAACATCACCAGCGGCGAGATCACTAACTTCGTCTCTGGGTCGGAGTATTCCACCGAGCGCTTTGTGACCAATGCGGCCATCAACCCGGGCAACTCCGGCGGGCCGAGCATCAGTGAGGGCGGTAAAGTAGTGGGCCTTAATACCGCCGTTATGGTCAACGCCGAAAATATCGGCTTCATCACGCCGGCCAGTCTTGTGAAGACCATCATCGAAAACCTGCTGCAGCAGAACGAGCCGTATTTCGCCGGTATCGGTGGCAAACTTCAAAAGAATGCCGAAAATTTTAATCCATTTTTGAAGCAGACCCAGGCCCGAGGCGTCATCGTGGCCCAGGTGCTTCCCAATGGCTTTCTTGCAGCCGCCGGGCTTGAGCCGCGTGACGTGATCCTTTCCATCAATGGCACCGAGTTTGACCGACATGGCATCGTCATCGGCAAGGAAGGTCTGTACCGGCACAAGAATATTTACGACGTCATCAAACTCGTGCCCATTGGCGACAAGGTTGCCATCGGCTACTTGCGAGACGGCGAGGTTAAGAGCACCGAAGCCATCGCCATGCGCAACCCGGATAGAGGCATTGTTTCCATTCCGATCATTGCCGAAAGAAAGTATCTCGACGTATTCGGTATGGTCGTTCAGCAGCTGAGCTTTGAAATTATTGACGCGATGCGCGAAATCGATACCAACGCGCAGATCGATTTGATCCAGAGTATCGATCAGGAGAAGCCAGCACTGGTCGTCACGCATATCCACCAGAGCACCCAGGCCGACGAGATGGAATGGCCACCGGGCGAATTGATCATCAAAGCCAACGAAAAAGGGGTGCATACCCTCGCGGAGCTCGAGACGATGCTTGAGCAAAACAAGGGCGGGGCGGTACTGCTGGAGTGCCGCAACGGCAGGATCGGCTATTTCAGGGTTGAAGCCGACCCAGAAGATGCGCCACCTTCAAACGATAACCAACCGGAGAACACAGTATGGACCTGATGGAAATATCCGCGAAGCGCGAAATGGGGCGCGAGGACGTAGCAAAGCTTTTACACAAGCTGGCAGACTCACTCGCACGTCACAATGCCATCGACTTCATCGAACAGGGCGTGAAGGTTAATATCAAGGTGCCCGATGTGGTGTCGCTCGAGCTGGAAGTTGAGATTGAAAGCGATGAGTCCAGCCTGGAGATCGAGATCAGTTGGTAATTGGACTATGAGGCATCTCACCTACCCGTTAGCGATGCTTGCACTCATCGGTGCGGGTTCGGTAGCAGCCGGTGAAAGTCTACTGTTACGCAACGTGCTGCTGCCATCGATGACAGGGGGCGACGATAAGAACGTCAGTATTCTCATCACCAACCATCGACTTGAGCTGATTTCGGAAGACCCCATACCGGTGTCCGATGACTGCGAGGTCTTCGATGCTAAGGGCGGTTTCGTCATAGGGCGCCTGGATCTGGGTGCACCCGCCGGGTTTCTTATCCTGGAGGGCGATCCGCGTGATGACCCGGAGCTACTGCTCGACACCAGGCGCAATGCCAGTTTTGGGGCGGCCCGGGGTGAGATCCTGAAAAATACGCTGCCGTCTATTAGCGATACCGAACGCGGTGTGACGTCCTACGATGGCTGGCTTGCGTACACTCCGCCTCCGCTTGCCTTACCTTTGGACTATCGTGACGCGACACGTTGGAATCATTTTCAGGGTCGGCATGTATCTGGAGTGCTTGCGGGGTTGGTGGGTTTAGACCGCACAGCTTGGCTGGCCCAGAACGCAGAGAGTCAGAGACAGGTGGGCGATCTTGATTCCCTCGACGGAGGAACTATCCGCGCGTTGCGTGCAGGGGGCGTAGGTACTCTGAATTTTGATAACCCCTGGGTGTGGACCGTGTTTGGCACGACCCATGCTTTTGAAAGGGGTTTTGACAGTGGGGACGATGACGACTTCTCCTGGATTGACTTGCGACTGGATATACCTGTCTGGAAGGACATGACCGTTTCGGTCGGCAAACAGAAAGAGCCTATTTCCATGGAGCGCCTAATGTCCCTTCTTTATCTCCCTCAGCAAGAGCGGTCCGCTTCAGCTGATTCGCTGCTTCGCGCACGCAATGTTGGTGCGGTGTTTTCAACTCCAGTATTCGATGATCGTGCCGCGCTGGCTGTCGGGGTTTTTAACGATTGGCTCGACAAGGGGCAACCATCGTCACCCGGCGATAACACGACCACCGTTGTCGGTCGTGCCACCTTTGTTCCTTGGACTTCGCCAGACGAGAACACCCTATTACATGTAGGCTTCGGATACCGCTCATCAAATGGCAAAGAGCCGGCCGCCCTGCGTGCTCGTCCCGAGGTCAATAGCGCCCCCGATTTTGTCATCAGCGATCAACTCAGGCACCCCGAGCTTGATACGTACCAGGCCGAGTTATCGCTGCGCTCGGGTCCTGTGTGGATCCACGGTGAATGGATAGATGTGCAGATCGACTCAGGAAGTGCGCAACAACCCAATCCATCAGGTTACAACGTGACCGCATCGTGGATACTTACGGGAGAGCGCCGTCCTTACAACTCACGCGCTGGGGTTTTTGGTCGGGCACCCGTCGCCCGTGGTGTGGATGTGAACGGATGGGGAACCTGGGAAATGTCAACGCGATACTCAAAGCTTAAGGGAAATACGTTCATGCTCGATGCGGGTGACATGAACATCTGGTCAGCGGGCCTTAATTGGTGGCTGACGCCCCGTGTCAGTTTCAACGTGAATTATCGATGGATTGACCTAACGCAGGATTCGTTGACGGGGAAAAGCGAGGAAATCACCGCGCGCTTGATGGTGATCGTGGACTGAGACTGGGCTCTTCGGCTCTTCATCATCAACGGGGGACACCGCGACATCGAAGCTCTTCTCTCCGACCGCGGCATTACTGTTGCTCGCGAATCCATTCGCCCGTAGTGCCCAAAGTACTCGCTACGCTCATGGGGCAGGCCCTCCATCAAATCCGGTGCTTGTACGCACGCAGAGTCAAGCGGCAACACCGAGGTTATGGCGATACATTTTACATTGATGAGGTATTCGTCAAAATAAACGGCAAGCAACGCTACCTGAGGCTGACTAGCTGTCAGGACGGCGAATTGGGCGACGTTTGTTTGCAAGGCAAGCGCGAGGGATCCGTAGCCAAGCTACCCAGTCGCCCATCGTGCACTCATGCCAGATGTAGCTCAATTGCACCGAAGGTAGGAGAATAATCGGGTCGAGCAACCCCAGAGTCTGCCCCGCTTCTTCAGTACAAGGCGACGAGGGTAAGAGGACGTGGCATGGGCAGTTCAAATCCATGAAGTAAGCTCAGCGATTCGCGACAGCCCCCACGACCGAGGCTAATCTATTCAATCTTGGCAGGCACCTGATCAGCGCTGATCATTCTCGCAACCTGCGGACAGCTGCGTTCGGAGATTGGAGTAGGGCGGTGGCTTGAGGGTGCTGGAGGAGTTATCGATGGCAGCAGAACTTAAGTTGTCAGAAATTTCTCAGTACGTAAATGCGTTGATATCGATTTTCGTAATTGTGCCGCACGAGTGATAACCACCGTATTTTTGAGCTAGAATAATAAGAAATCGCGGCATTTTTGGAGAAGCCATGCGTTTCATTCTGGTCACCACCTTAGTCGGGTCAATACTATTTTGCTCGCAGGCGTTCTCACAGTCCGAAGGCTGCAACACTATCAACGGACTAGCGGTACTCCCTGCCTCTGCTCAGTTGATTGATCTTGGTGCGAACCGGGCATATTCGGCAGGGGAAACCATCAGTGTGAGCGCGACGACTCCGGGCACGACGACGAATTTGGCCATTGAACAAAACGGGACCGTTGTGGCGACTGCCCCCTTCCCGGGTACGGTGAGCTACCGTATACCCAGCAGTGGGAGCTTTACTATCCGTTTCATAACCGATCCGCTCGCTGTGGTTACGTTCACAAGTGCCTCCTGCGCGGTCGCCAGTGTCCCTGCTACGCCAGCCTGGTCTCTTGCTATTTTGCCGCTCGCGCTACTTGCACTGACCTTTTTACGGATTCGCAAGAAAAAGTTAGTCTAGCTATGGTCCAGGCACAGTGGCAGTAGAGGGTGTAGCCAACTTAACTGGCCTGAAAAGGGTGCCGACAAGTTAACTGCAGGTCATGGACTGGGGCGGCGCAAAGCTACGCCGGGCGTGCAAAGACGGGTCCGGTGGCATCACTTTAGCGCCGGTTTAGGACTGGTACATGAACTCCATTTCCACTTTCGCCGCGAAGCCAAGTAAGCTTTCCAGCCCGTTTAAACGCCTACAAGGTCAAGAATGAGTTCCAATAGCATGACCAACTTTCGACCGATGCTCTCGTTTTTTTCGCTCTTAATCGCCACTCTTGTCGCGGGCGTTGATGTGCATGCTGAGAACAGCGCCTTACATGAGTTTAATTTTTCGGGAGAGCCCACCAGGACCGCGTATGAGTGGCTAACGGTTAGCGATTTTTCCCTGGAGCGACATGCGGACAACCCCGACAGAATCGAGTTCTACCACAAGGACGAAGCCCTGCACTTGCGTGTGAAGAAGCCTTCGTTCGGAATGGCAGTGCATGAACTGGATATCCCGAGCGCACGGCACCTTGAGCTGCTTTGGGGTGTATCTGATTTTCCGGAGGGCGCCTCCTATGAGCACGGTGTCGATAATGAGGCGATCATGCTCTATGTATTCTTCGGCCATGAGCGTCAGCCGAGCGGGGAGATATTTGTTCCGGACAGCCCGTACTTCATCGGATTTTATCTGTGTCCGAAGGGGGCCGATGATGTGAATGAGCCCTATGCAGGCCACCACTACAAGAAAACGGGGCGTTACATCTGCGTAGAGCATCCCGCCGAGGGAGAAACTATTGTCAGCCGCATCGATCTTGAGGAAGAGTTCAGGCGCAGCTTCGACAAGCCCTATGTACCAGTCGTTAGCGGCGTAAGTATTGAAGTGGATACCACCGGGTCCGGGAACGATGGTCATGCGGCTGCCTTCATTCGACGATTGGCTTTCTATCCTTGAGTTTGGGTCGTGCGCGGCGACCTTGCGGTCTCGTGGCCGCAGGCTATTATCAAAGGCGGTACACCACCATAAAGGCATTCTGCGTCAGGAGTAGTGAGTTATGACCTTAAGAGCAACCCTGTTTATATCAGTCATGCTGTCGAGTTTCTTGTTCGCCCACGGTTCAGCGGCGAGCGAGAATAAGGCGGCGGTATGCGAGTTTCACAATCACGGTGATTTAAAGAAAGACAAAACGGGTCCCTGTCAGTACTCGAGCGACAAGGAAGAAATCAAGATCAAGTTGAGCAACGGTGAGGTCCTACGGTTCGTCGAAGAGCGCAAGCGTAAGGGCCACTACATCGATCAGGACGGGAACCGTCTCGATGTAAAAAAGAACAATGACTACACGCTGACTTATCGATGGAAGAACCAGCGTCTGGTCGTGATGCTGGCCGAGCGTTGAGCTACGTCACTATTAATTACCGTGCATCAGCAATGGCCATGACAACGCAATTGCCCTGTTGCGGGCGCACAAGCCATTGCCCCTAAGACAGGAACGCCGATGAAACGATACATAGCTGGCATTATGGGCCTGGGCGTTACAGCCTGGGCATCCATGGTGATGGCGGATTCCACCGACGCCGCGTGCGAGATCTACCCGGCAGGCGCCGACCGCAGCGATCTGACGGTTTCCTGCCGGTTCTATCAGGCCCAGGGGCGCGTTGTTATTACCCGCGCCGACGGCGTCGAGTACGACTTTACAATGCAGGGCGATACGCCCGGTAACTTTGTCGACGAACAGGGAAGGACTGTTTATCGACAGGGCGATCTGGGGGACCAGGGCCTTATCTTTCGCTTACCGGATGAGAGTGTCTACGTATACTGGAATACGGCAATGCTTGAGCCGGCTGACGAAAGTAATCCCACCTGGCCGTTCACCACGGATTACTATGATGCCACTGCTTTGTTTCGCTGCAGGCTTGCGGGCGCGGAACAATTCTCTGAGTGTCCCGGCGGCATTTTGCGTATGGGCGGAGGAGAGGCGTCAATCGTGGTTCAGAGTCCCTCCGGCGAGCAATTCACTATCAATGTCATGCGCGATTACGTCAATGCCGCGAACCGCGAAGTGGATGCCCGCCTTAAAGGCGATACATGGATGCTGACCTTTGCGAACGGCGAGGTCTGGGAGATACCGTTGGCGGCCGTAGAGGGCGGATGAGTTTGTAGAGCGTGCAAATAGCGTCAAACCAGAGCCATAGACATACGCACAGGGCCTTTCAAGTATTTGCTGGCATCGAGGCTTGTTTTAACAACGTCATAGGAAGGTCGCAGTGAGCAACGGAATTGAAGCCGATACCCCGGAGATCTGGGGAACTAATGCCTCGACGGATAGCGCTATTGTTGAGCGCGATTACGAGGCCTTTTCGAAAACTGGCGTGTACGACGAGACCTTTGCTGATTGGGGCTACGTTGGGCCAGAGACTGCGGCCGCGCTCATGCGCAATTTTGTACCATTAAACAGCAAAATCCTCGATGCAGCCTGTGGCTCGGGGCTCACCGGTCGTGCACTGCAGACCCTTGGCTACGACGACATTCATGGCATTGATATATCCCCTTCGTTGCTGGAGGAGGCGAGGAGGAGTGGCGCCTACAAGGTCCTTACTCGCGTCGACATGCAGAGCCTGCCCCTGCCCATAGAGGATGGGAGCTTCGATGCGGTGAACTTTATTGGCGCACTGAGCTACTTCGAGGGTAGCGACATTTTGAGGGAACTCTGTCGGGTCACAGTACCCGGGGGACATATTGTTTTTTCTCAGCGCGATGATCTGATGCGCGATCTGAACTACGAGGCACAGCTACGCGAGCTGGAAGTTGTCGGGCTCTGGCGTCGCGTGTTTTCCACGGATCCTTTGCCGTATCTTCCAAACCATCCGCAATATGGCTCCAGCATTCGCGTTCAGTATTTTGTTTATGAGGTTAGCTGATTTAATTGAGGTGAATGGGCGCGCGGGTACTGACAAATCAACTAATTTCGAATGCCCAAGACAAGGCAGAATCCTGTAAGCTTAACGCTCTTAATATGGGTTCTCACAGCTGACTTGCGAACAATGTTGTTTTTTTCAAGAACAGCCCCTGTAGCAGTCGCCGCGTTATGCTGCGCCGCTCTCATAGGGTTATCGCCCCACGCTATTGGCCAGTCGAGCGGTCCCGGAGGTGTTGGCGGCGCCAGTCTCTGGCTCGATGCCGACGACCGCAGCACCCTGTTTGCCGACGTCGCCTGCACGCGCCCGGTCACCTTACCGGGCAGCGAAGTGGCCTGCTGGGCCGATAAGAGCGGCAGCAACGCTAACGTTACCCTGCCGCGCGGCCTCGGCAAGCCGACCTGGCTGGAGAACCAGTTCCGTGGCAGGCCGGCGCTCGAGTTCAAGAAGGGGGAGCGCGACGGGCTGCGTTATCCGCTGCCTACACCCTACACAGGGCCCTATACCGAGTTCATCGTATTTCAGCAGCAGGGCATACCGCAGCAGTATGACTCTTTCTTTTCCAGCGGCTTTGGTCCGCTGCCGCAGTTTCATCAGATCACCTTTCTGAACAATGAATTTCGCTGGTTCAACAACGATGGAAACGTCGCTTTCGAGCCGTTCAGTAATGACCTGCGTTTGTACACCGCGCGAGGCGACGCCAGCGGCACGGAGGTCTTCGTCGACGGCGAGCGCGAAAACACCTCGCCTATCACCAGTGGCCGCACCTACGGCCAGTACCGTATTAACCTGAATCGCTCCGGCGACCGCGAGAACAACTCGAAAATCGCCGAGGTCATCGTCTACCACCGCGCCCTTGATGACTGCGAGACCGAGGACGTGAACTTCTACCTCGGCAGCAAGTACGGTCGTGACTTTTTCAACCTGAAGAACGGGGACCCGACCATTCCGGGTTCTGGCTGGAGCTACACCGCCCCCTTTGACAATGGCATCAACGGCATTGCCGCCATTGACAGCGCCGCCTGTTCCCAGCCGCGGGTGATCGACTCTGCGCTATCTGACATCGTCACGCTTTCGAACCCCGTCGGTTTTGACGCGGGCGAACGCCTGCTCATCGCCAATAACGGCGCCGGTTTGCAGACAGAGGCCAGCGACGTGCCCTCCGGCTTCGATGCGCGCCTGGTGCAGGTCTGGCAGATCGATGCGGACACGGCCGGCAATGGCGTCAGTGCGGACATCAGCTTTGATACCAGTAACACCGGCGGTGCCCAGGGCAATTCCATCGACATCAGCAACCCTGCGCAACTGGTCCTGCTTATCGGCGATGATCCGGCAGATATGGCGGCAGCGGACCGCAGTCCGATCGGCGCTGTGGTCAATGGCACCACCGTGACCTTTCCCAGTATTCCTCTTCAGCCCGAAGATGGCCGCTTCTTCACTCTGGCCCACCAGCTACCGCCGGGGGTGTTCGTGCACAACGCCGGTGACGTCGACTACTCCGTCACAGCGCTGCCGCAAGTGGTGGCTCCGGCCCTGGAGCTCAACTTCCCCAACCCGGCCACACAGATCGACGAGGCCAAGGTCAACATCGCCGAGAACTACCAGGACGGTGCCGATGTTCTTGGCATCAGCGGCCAGACCGGCACGAGCGGCACCATCGGTCCGCTGCCCGGCGGCGCCACGCTGAACTGGAGCTTCGACGCAGCCATCGGCGTGCTGAGCTTCTCGGGCTCTGGTATTGCCCAGGATTATCAGCAGGCTTTGCGCGACGTGACCTTCAAGAGCACCAGCACGAACACAGCCCGGCGCAAGCTCACCTACTCCGTGGGCAGCGGCTTGCAATTTCCGCCTACTGGCAATTTCTACGAGTTCCTTCCCGATGCCGGCATCAACTGGAACGCGGCCCGCGCGGCTGCGGATGCCCGTCGATACTTTGGCTTGCAGGGGTACCTCGCCACCGTTACCAGTCAGGGGGAAAGTCAGTTCATCCTGAACAAGCTGAAAGGCAAGCAGGGCTGGATTGGTGCCACGGACTCGCAGACAGAGAACGAGTGGCGCTGGGTGACTGGCCCCGAGGGGCTGGAGGACACCGGCAAGGGCAGGTTATTCTCGCAAAACGCTACGCCGGTCGGTGGCGCTTACGTCAACTGGCAGTCCGGGCAGCCGGACGGCTCCGGCGATGCGGCCTATTTTATCGGTAACAACAGCTGGGCCGGCAGCGTGCCGGCGAAGTGGGACGACGTTCCGGTGGACTACACCACAGGCATGCAGGGTTACGTCATCGAGTACGGCGGCCTGCCGAACGACCCGCAGCTGCACCTGGCCGATGATGCCTTTATCAATGTGCTTTTGCCTGCCGTAACGTTAACCAAGACGGCGGCTACGGCCACGGCTAATACCGTTTCGGACCTGACCTACACTCTGACCTTTGAAAACACTGGCCCCGCCGACGCCCGCGACGTGCGCCTCGTCGATGTGCTGCCCACCAGCCCGAGCGGCGCAACCTTCGTCAGCGCCAGCGGCGGCGGTACCGAGAGCGGTGGACGCATGATCTGGAACATCGGCACGCTTGCCGCCGGCGCTTCCGATACGCGCACCGTCACCATCCGAACGCCGCAGACCACCGGCACGATGAGCAATACCGCGACGCTCAGTGCATCGGACCTGCCAGGGGACGTGCAGGCGAGTGAGACTGTTACGCTTGTTGGGCCCAGCCTGGTGGTCGATGTCGGCGCACCGGCGGGTGTGACGGTACGCTCGCCAATAATTTTCAACGTGAGCGTGAACAACAACGGGTCCGGTGCCGCAACGAACTCGGAGATCAGCTTCACGGTCAGTCCGACAGGCCTGGTTTTTGATGCCGGTGCGAGTAGCGCCGGATGCGCTCCGGTGTCGTTCAGCGATCCCACGATCATCTGTGATACGGGAATGATCGCAGCCGCGGGCTCCGCCACCCGCACGCTGGTCTACACGGGGCCGGCCGCGCAACAGACGGTTCGGGGTTTCGCCCAGGTTTCAGCAGATCAGTTGGCTTTGCCGCTTTTCCAGTCGGCTGCGGTCTACGTCACCGAATGCACTCAGGCGAATCAGGCTTGTCTCGAGAAATCCTTCAGTCCGGGCACGGTGTCTATCCCCCAGGGCCAGACGTCGACGCTGGAATTCCGCCTTACCAACGGCACGGATGCCGCAAGCCGTGCGGTCGATTTCACCGATACGCTGCCGCCCGGTGTCGTGCTCGACGGCGCCCCGAGCGCCAGCCAGTGCGGCGGCACGGTCACCGGCAGCGATGGTGGCAGCACGGTCACGGTCAGTAGTGCCACGGTGGGTGGAAGCGATCCACAGTCCTGCACGATCAGCGTGACCGTTCGCGGTGCCCAGGCCGGTGCTTCGGTAAATGGGCCGGGTGAGTTCAGCGCGACAAGTAATGTCGACGTGAGTACTGCCAACGCCACCCTCAACGTCACCGCGCCCCAGATAAGCCTGAGCAGCACGCCTAATCCGTCCTCCGTGCTGGCCGGAGGGCAGGTCATCTGGGACCTGAGCGCGGAGAACGTGGGTCAGGAGGATGCCGCCGGCGTCGAGGTCAGTTACGACATCCCCGCCGGCGCGACGTTCGTGGATGCCAGCCCCGGTTTCGTCCGGTCCGGCGATAGGCTGACATGGACTCTCGGTGCGCTACAGGCGGGCACGGCGTTTTCTCTCTCTGCTACGACGAGGGCACCTCTGACGCCGACGACCCTGAGCAGCACCACAAGCGCCACAGCAAGCAACGCGGCATCCGCAAGCGTCACCAGCACTGTCGCCGTGACCGGCCAGCCCAACTTCGCGGTCGCGATCGTCGACACACCGGATCCCGTTCAGGATGGCAGCAGCCTCGGCTATCTGATCACGGTGACGAACAACGGGCCCGTGCCGGCCTTGGCGTCAACGCTGGAGGTCCCGGTTTCAGCCAACACCACCTTTGTCAGTGCCTCCTCGGGCGGTACGAACACGAGCGGTACGGTCAGCTGGAACCTCGGGGATCTGGGGGCGAGCGCCAGCACATCTGTTTCCCTCACTCTCGATACGGTTACGCCACTGGCGAATGGCACGATCATTAATGCCAGCGCCACGGCCGATGCCTCCAACCTACCGACGCCCGCGACCGCTAATGCTCAGACTACGGTGCAGTCCGAGCCTGTTCTGGACGTTCGTCTTACCGCGACCCCGGCCATCGTCGAGTCCGGGCGCGCACTCGAGTACACCGTCGATTACGACAATAACGGCACGGACACAGCCGCCGATACCCGCCTCGAACTGAACTTGCCAAGCGGCTACCAGCTCAATACCGTCACCGGCGCCAATGCGCAGGTCCAGGGCTCGACCATTGTATGGCCCCTGGGTGACCTGCTTGCGGGCCAGAGCGGTTCCTTCATCATTACGGGCGTTACCAGCAGCGGTCTTGCGAATAACAGTACCCTCGTGGCGAGCGCCGTGCTGAGTTCGATCACAGCTTGCGGTGCCTCGCCGCAGCCCTGCGCGGCGTCGGCGCTGGCCAGCACGCGCATCGACAGCGCGCCGGACCTGACGCTCACGATCGACGCTACCGCAAACGTGGGTGCCGGCGACTCCCTGAGCCTGCGTCTGGACTATCTCAATCAGGGTAATCAGGACAGCACCGGTACAGAGCTCAAGCTGTTCCTGCCGCCAAATACGCAGTTCGTGCGCGCCGACAGCGGCGGCGTCTGCTTCGGCGGCACGCCTTCGGCATCCCTTCCACCGCTGCCCTGCACCGGGTTCAGCAACGGCTCGCAGTTCATCGTCTGGGACCTCGGCACCGTGGCAGTGAATAACGGTGGTCGCGCCGGGGCGACCCTTTTCGTGCGGGCGCCGCTCGCCGATGGGACGAGCCTCGTGACCAACGCAGAGCTTAGGAGCACCGCGCCCGGCGCGCCGCCGGCTATTACGGCCCAGAGCACGACGACGGTTGTGTCCTCGGCGGTGCTGGACCTCAAAGTGCAGGCGCCGCCGCTCGTTTCACCCGGGACGCAACTGCTCTACGAATTCGATTTCCTGAATATTGGAACGGACATCGCACCGAACGCCGTGCTGGAAACCACACTGCCGGCCAATACGACCTTCGTGCGCGCAACCGGCAACTTCACCCAGATCGGCAATGCGATTCGCTGGGATCTCGGCGACGTGGGTGCACGCCTCAGTGGGTCCGTGAACCTGCTCGTCGATGTGGCGCCCACGCTGGCGAATGGCACCAGTCTCATTAACAATGCCTCGCTGTCCTCGGACACGACGCCTCCCACCAGCGTGCCGACGAGCACACGGGTCATAAGTGCGCCGATCCCGACGCTGATCAAGACTTCGCAGCCTCGCGGGCTGATCGCAGCGGGTGGGTCGGTGACCTACACCCTTGCCTACGGTAACGCGGGTGATGAGGACATGCTCAACGCGCGCCTCGTCGATCACCTTCCGGCCGGCTTTGTGCCGGATCAGATCGGCGGCGGTGGTGTGTTCGATGCCGCGACCGGCACCGTCACCTGGGATCTCGGTACGCTGGTCGCGGGCTCGCAGGGCGGCACCCACACGGTCACCATCAACGTGCCGACGGGCACGCAGAACGGCACGCGCATCGTGAACTCGGCTACGCTGGAGTCCGACAATTCACAACCCGTGGCGGCGCTGGATGGCGTCGACGTTGCCAGTAACCCGCAGCTGACGCTCGACATCGCCGCGCCGCCGCAGGTCGACGCCGGCGGCGACATCACCTACACGCTGAAGTACGAGAACACCGGCAATGCGGAGGCGTTCAATACCCGGATCGAGTTCACCCTGCCGCCGGAGACCACCTACCTGTCGGCCACGGGCACCCACGCGCACGGTACGAACCTGGTCAACTGGCCCCTCGGCAATATTCTGCCCGGCGGGAGCGGGCAGCTGACCGTCACCGCGCGCGTGAATGCGCCGCTGCGCGACGGTACGAGCCTCTTTGCATCGGGCACCGTTGACGTTCTTAATGGCCGCAGCGCGGCCGACCTTGCGCTCACCGTGGTGCAAAGTGAACCGGTGCTGAACATCGGCAAGTTCGGTCCGCCGGTCGCGTCGCCGGGTCAGACCCTGGATTACGTGTTGCTGTGGTCAAATACTGGCACGGACCGGGCGACAGGCGTCGTCGTCACGGATACGCTGCCGGCGAACACGCAGTTCGCCGCGGCAGGCCAGGGCGGGCAAGTCAGTGGCAGCACGGTTACCTGGAACCTCGGCGATGTGCCCGCCGGCACCAGCGGCAACCTCGACCTGTCGGTGACTATTGCCGGCGCCCTGCCTAATGGCACTGTGCTTACCAATACGGCGGAACTGAATTCGAACGAAACACCCACGCGCAGCAGTACTGCAGATACATCCATACTCAGCACGCCGTCCTACAAGGTTACAACTACCAGCAGCCCGGGTAGTCTCGTGGAGGCCGGGCAGCCGGTCACTCTTACCATCGCCTATCGCAACGACGGCAACGAGGACGGCGTGAATGTGGTGCTTACTCAGCTGCTGCCCCCGGGCGTTGTCTTCGACTCGGCGACATCGAACGGAGCGACCCCCACGGTCAGCGGCCAAACCATTGACTGGTCTCTAGGGCCGCTGCCCGCCGGTGCCTCGGGATCGGAGACGGTTGTCTACCGAGTGCCCGTAGTCACGGCCAATGGCACCATCCTGCCGGCCACGACGACCCTGCATGGCGATAACGGCTTGGCGGCGTCGGCGCCAAGTCTATTGCGCGTCGATGCCCAGGCGCTGCTCAGCGAATCGACGACACCAAGCACCCGGACCGCCGCACCGGGGCAGTCTGTCGACTTCACGGTTAGCTACACGAACAGCGGCAACAGCGCAGGCAGCGGTGTGACGGTGACGACAACGCTACCAAGCGGGCTGACCAACGTAGTCCCTCGTGACGGCGGCGTGTACGACCCGAATACCAACACCATCGTCTGGAACCCCGGGAGCGTGCCTCCTGGCGGCGGCGGCAGCCTCGGCTTTGCAGCGCAGATCAGTACGGCGACGCCGCCGGCGGACGGCAGTGCCCTGCAAGTGCGTTCCGCCCTGTCGTCGACACCGTCGCCGGGCGCACCGCTGGCACCGCCCGTCGTGTCGTCGACCACCGTGTCCATCAAGGCTCCTGTCCTCGACATTAACGAGTCGGCGTCGCCGGCCAATCCCATAGCCGGTGACTTTGTCACCTACACGATCACCTACACCAATTTGGGAAGCGCGACGGCGACGCAGGTTGTGGTGGAAGACATTTTGGACCCCGACCTGAGCTTCGACAGTGCATCCAATGGCGGCAGCTTTGATGCCGCCACGGGCGTGGTGCGCTGGCAGCTGCCGGATCTCGCTCCTGGTGCGAGTGGCCAGTTAACCGTCCGGGCCCGCGTCGCTAGCACGGTGCCTGACGGTACCGTTATCGAGAACCGCGCCGGCATCGACGCCCTGGAACAGAATCCGGCACCTTTCGCCGCGAGGGACTCCCGCAGCGTGTCGGGCGCTCCGGCTACCCCGGCCGCCATTCCGGTCAATCCGGCCTGGGCTCTTGGGCTTCTCGTTGCGATCATGCTGTTGGCCGGCGCTGCTGCTGCGCAAAAGCAACGTCCCCGCATCTGAAATCGCCGGCCTGTCTAAGGCGACCCTAAGCAGGTCTTCCGTCGGGTCGAACGCCCGGAAGAAACCTGCAAGCCTTGCGATGCTGCGCGTGCAAGTCGCGGTATAAGCTGTGCTATTCTTTGAGACCTATCTGGCGGGTTGCCTTGGCATCGTCGTTGCGGCGGCTACGCCGCAGGCGATCCCCACCACACCAGAGTGGATGCTGCTTATGCTTGCGATGCTGATGCTGCTTATCGGGGCTGCCAGGTGGCCACCGAGGTCGCGGTTCTCGTGAAGATGGGGCCCTTGTTCCCTGGCGCGGGGGACACCGGGCCCGATAGGTTTTGAGTCGTGTTTTTGGAATGGGAGCCAGGAAGAGCCCCGATGGGAGCCAGACCACACGCGTGATCTTAACTATCTACCGCCGTAACTATCATTCGGGGCTGTTCAGAATAACTCTGGCCAGCCTTTTGTGCGGCCTACCCGGTGCTGGCGCCCTTGCCCAGACGCTTCCGGGGGAGGGCAACAGCTGCCTGCCAAGCCTGGGCAATGGGAAGATCTGCACCGCAAACGATCTGCGCCTGCAGGCTGAAGTGCTCACAGGTCCCGCCAGCTGCGAGCTTGGCGAAACGATCAGCGTCACCTTTAGAACGTCGATCGGATCTACTGCGGCATCAAGAGCAGCGAGCGAGCGCTACAACCTGGGTTTCTTCATCGGAGAGAATGGCAGCGCTGCGATCGACCCTGGAGCTGGAGAAACCTGCACCGTTTCCTACCTTACCCCGAACACGGGTATTCCCGATCTTACCAGCGGCATGGGGCCTTATCGGGAGCTCACAGGAGACCAGTGCGGTGACATCGAGGACGCCGACACAACGCTGCATGACATAACAAGCACGCGGATCCTTTGCCGTGACAACGACGGCGACGGACGCGTCGACATTTCTACGTCGGTAACCTGGGAGAGTAATAAAAATAAGGCTAGCTGTGCATCGCCGCCGATCGTTGGGGACTTCGTGCCCGATCAGAGCTCAAAGTGCCTGAGCGAGGTAAATTTTGGACTCGATATCCCGGTCGAGAGCAAGCCGCCCGAAATTACTGTGAGCAAGACCGCAATACCCGATGTGATCGAGGCACCGGGCGCGACCGTGACCTACGAGGTGATCGTTACGAACGCTTCGGGCCCCTTTGATACCGTCGTGCTCAGCTCTGCTCTGGATGACAAATTCGGCGACATCACTGCGCTGCCCGGCAACTGCAACGAACTCCTGGATTCCGACGGAATCGCGCCGGGCAGTGATCGACGGTGCCGCTTTGAGGCACCTGTTTCTGGCAGTCCTGGCGATTCGCATACGAATACGGTGACTGTAAGCGGTGCTGACGAAGAGGGCAGCAACGCATCCGCATCCGACAGCGCGGTGGTATCGATCATTGCCGGTGCTCCACCAACGGCCTCTATGGCGGTGGTGAAGGGCGTCTCCCCGACGACCCTGCAGGAGCCCGGTGGTGAGGTGGACTACACCCTGCAAATCACCAACACGGGCGAGGACACGCTGACCCTGACAGCCCTCAACGATAGCCTGCTGGGCGGCTCTGCAAACGGGGTGGGAAGCTGCAGGCTGCCTCAGACGATACGGCCCGGCGCGGCTTACGGCTGCTCGTACCCTTTTGCCATTGCGGGAGAGGCGGGCGAGGTGATTGTGAACACGGTCACGGCGACCGCGCAGCCGAGCGCCGCGCCGGGCAATACTCTCGTCGAATCAGACAGCGCTGAAGTTGAGATCCTGGATGTCCCCGCGCTCATCTCAATCCTGAAAACGCCTGTGCCCCAGGAGATTCCAGATCCGGGCGCCGGCAATAGCACACCGATCTCTTATCAGCTGACAGTTTTCAATCGCTCGCAGACCGACACGGTTACGATCAACTCCCTGACGGACGTCCAGCAGGAGGGCATCAACCCCCCGTCCGCACCCGTTGACGTGCTGAGCCTGCCAGCCGTGCCCGGCCGACCAGCCTGCGCTCTGCCGCAGACTCTCACAACGGGGTTCGGTCGGGCCTATGCGTGTTGGTTCCAGCGCTCCATTGAGGGCGATAACGTCGACGAGGGCGATGTCGTGTCGAACACGGTGCGCGCTTTAGGCGTCGATGACGACGGCGGAGTCGTCGAGGCGTCCGGCGGCGGCAACGTGACGATCGTAGCCGCACCGGTGGGGAATCTCGAAGTCGTCAAAACCGCATCGCCGACTACCGTTACACCGCAGGCCAACGAAGTCACCTACACGGTGCAGGTCTCCAATACGGGCGCGGTGCCCGTGACCCTCAATACCCTGCTCGACAATGTAGACGGCGGCGGCGATGTTGATATCACTAACAGCGCCAACGTGGTCTCCACGACCTGCGTCGTACCGCAAACGCTGGACATCGGCAGGGCCTACAGCTGTACCTTCGTGCAGGGAGCCACGGGGAATCCAGGCGATACGGTCACCGATGTGATCACGGCTGCGGGCGATGACGACTTCGGCAACGCGCTGTCTGAGACCGCTTCAGCGGCCGTTTCGATCGTGGCGCCGCCTCCGGGCACCATAAAGGCGACGAAAGAGGCGAATCCCTCGTCCGTGCTCTCGGGTGATCCGGTCACCTACAGCCTGTCCGTTACGAACACGGGGGACGTGGACGTAGCGATCACATCCCTGACGGATAGCATTGCCGGCGGGCCATCGATAGACGTGACAACCGTAGCCGCGCCTATCACGGCAACGACCTGCTCCGTCCCTACGGTTCCGGCGACGCTGGCACCCGGTGACCGCTATGACTGCGAATTCACGGCAACGGTAACGGGCGGTGTGGGCGTTGTACCCGATGTGATCACCGCCTCGGGCGACGACGAATACGGTAATGCGGTCAGCGATGACGCCGACGCGATTGTATTCATCCGCGGTGGAGGCACCCAGCCACCCGGTGCTATCAGCGTTACAAAGTCGGCTGCCCCGACGACCGTGACCCCCGAGAACAACACCGTCGCGTATACCGTATCGGTCGCCAACACCGGTCCTCTCGAGGTCACGATCAACTCCCTCACGGACAGCATCGCCGGAGGGCCGTCCTTCGACATCACGGATGCGAATAACGTGGCGAGCACCACCTGCGCCGTGCCGCAAACAATACCGGTCAGTGGAGCGTATACCTGTACCTTCACCCAGGCCGTGACGGGTAACCCGGGCACCAGCGTCCCCGACGAGGTGACGGCCCAGGGCACGGACACCTCAAACAACGCCTTGTCGGCCAGCGACAGGGTCAGCGTGTCCATCGTGGCGCCGCCTCCGGGTACTATTCAGGTGGTAAAGACGGCGGCTCCGACCTCCGTAGCGCCACCGCAGGGGGACGTGACCTACTCCCTTAGCGTCACCAACACCGGAGACCGTGCAGTCACGATCAATACCTTGGTGGATTCTGTCGGTGGGGGCGCTGCCGTCGACATCACGGACCCGGCCGCTGTGGTGAGCACGACCTGCGCCACACCACAGGCTCTCGCTGCCGGTGCATCCTACGCCTGCGCATTCGTTATGACCGTGTCGGGGGACGATGGCGATGTAATTTCAGATGAGGTCACAGCCACCGGTGTCGATGCCTACAGTAACCCTGTCGCGGACTCCGACACAGCAGCCGTGACGCTCTCCAGGGTGCCAATCGGCAGTGTCAGCGTGACCAAAACGGCCCAGCCTTCGGTCGTCACCCCTGAGGCGAACGAGGTTACCTTTACCGTAGAGGTGCTGAATACGAGCACCGTCGATGTGACGGTCGACAGCCTCACGGATAGCATCGAGGGCGGAGCTCCCTTCGACATCACCGACACAAGTGCCGTGGTGAGCACAACCTGCTCCGTGCCCCAGACCCTGGGGTCGGGAGAGTCCTATCCCTGCGCCTTTATACAGCCAGTAAACGGTGATCCCGGCGAGGGCATTACGGATATCGTGACCGCCGCGGGCCAGGACGAACTCTCTAACCCGGTTGCAGGAGATGCAGAGGCGACGGTGTCTATTGTGGATTCGGAGTTGGACATCAGCGTAGTGAAAACCGCCAGTCCGAACTTTGCGGCGCCGGGTACGCCAATCAGCTTCCTTGTTGCGGTGACCAACACGGGTTCCCAACCGCTGTTTCTGGGTGAGCTCGACGACTCGGAGTTTGGCGATCTCAGCGGCCAGGGAACCTGCTCCATTCCCCAACGTCTGGCCATCGACGAAACCTACACCTGTACCTTCGACGCTGTTGTGAACGGCGGTGGGGTGGGTGTGCATGTGAATACGGTGACCGCGACCGGCAGCCAGATCTTGCGGATCGCGGTGCCGGGCGGGGCCACCTCGGCAAGCGATTCGGACAGCGCCTACGTGGTGACCCTCGCTCTGCCGGGACTTGACGATATTCAGGAAGTGCCCATTTCCGTCTGGGCCGTCATGCTCTCGGGCCTTGGGGTCTGCGTGCTCGTGCTGCGGAGCCGGCGACGCCGCCCTGCAGCCTGACGCATTGAGGCATCAAAGATCTCTGCGGGAAAGGGTACTGACAAGTCACTTGGGGATACCCTTGCGACTCTTTTTAGCCAATGTTTGAGAAGGCTTTTCACCGTATGCAGCCTGATACTCGTTCGCGAAGCGCCCAAGGTGATTGAAGCCACAGCTGTGTGCGATGGCCGTTACCGATTCTTCTCTGCTTTCTCTCAGCAGTTTGTGCGCCATTTCGAGCCTGCGAGTTAAGACCAGCCTCATGGGGCTCATGCCTCTTGCAGCGGACGTGGCTTTGGCCAGCGCGTGGGCGCCCACTCCTGAAACAGCAGTTAGAGCCTCAAGGTCAATAGTTTGACTGAGGTGATTGTCGATCCAATTTTCGAGCGATGTCACACGACTACGACGTCTTGGGCTCAATGGCTTCACTCCCGCCTGGCGTACGATGGCTGCGGCGAGCCAAGCCGTGATGTCTTGCTCCAGTGTTTTTGCCGCGACACGTCTTTGCGAATCAGCCGAGTCGGCCACTGTACCAAGAAGCACATTCCTGATAGACAGGAGTTTGTTAACCTCGCTTCTGGAGAGCCTGATCTCGCATGCTACGAGTCCAGAGTGGCCCCTGCGGCCGGGCCATATCTCGTCGATTTCACGCAGCAGTAGGTCCGCATCAAGGGTAATGGATACGCCTGTACCTCCGAGATTGCTGAGAGTGTAGGTATGGTTGGGTGGGAGCACCAGAAGCTGGTCGGGCGATGTTGCAAGAGTCTGACATCCGATCCGATAATTAGAGCTGTGGTTTATCGGTAGGTGCAGGGATACCGTTGAGCAGCTGGATGTGGCGCGAATAACTTGAGCGCCGGTAGCCGTCGAAGCTGTATAACCCAGGGTGTTGGTTCTCCCTGCTTCAACACTCCAGTTAAACTGTGTTTTATTTTGGAGCGTACGGCTGTGATCGCCGGCTCTTATCGCAACGAATTCGCGGACCTCATCGAGATCGGAAGATGAAAAGACCAGGTCGAAGTTAAGGTCTTTCTGAGATGTCACGAGTCGAACCTCCGAGGCTACGCGTTAGTCGCCTGCTCCTACTCCTATGACTGGGTAGAGACATTTTAGCGTACAACCAAGCGCTGAAAAGACTCAAAATCGGATAGCGCATCCGATGAGAGCTGTTAAGCTCAGACGTTGGTATTTATTCATCCTTTTACATTCAATATTCTGGTCAGTTCGCAGCCTGGTTTTTGATAGCATCGTTAATGTCATCTGGCGTGTTCGGTCAAACGTAGTCTCCTTGAGGCTTGATTGATTTCATTAAGCACGTTGCGAAAAAAACAGTTTGTCTTGAAATAGCTGATGCGGATTAAAAATGATAGCCCGATTTTCGATAGCAACTGCCCTGTTCGTTTGGTCTGTGGCCGCAACTGCGCAGATGCAGATAACTTTCGAACAGGTAACGCCAACGTCCGTGAAAGTTGCGGCAGTTGGCTCGCTCGATATCCCTGGTCCACCCGCTACGGGGAGTCCCACCCTCTCGCCAACCATAGACTATGCCAGTCCCACAAAGTACACCTACGTGGTTGGCGCCCTGACTACCAGTCAACAGGTCGATAGTTACCAGCTGCCGTTTACTACAGAGGAATTTTTTCAACGCGATCCCGCCGCCAGTCAGCCTGCGCTCAGCAGCGACGGAGCGCCATTTGGATTCGCAAACATCTTCACTTTTGGAACCCTCTATGTGCCTCAAGGGTATTCTTCTGGGGGCGTAATTTTTGGGAGTTCAACCTTCCCCGGCACACTTGGCGACCTGAATTTAATCGCGGGCGATTTCGATTTCGTTTACGGAGCAGGCGGCGGCTCCAGGACAATCACGGTTGTTGTTCCCGGCAACTCAGTCGGGGGAACAGTCACCGGGCTAACCGGCTCGCTGAGATTGCAGAATAACGGCACCGACGACCTGATCGTAAGTCGCAGCCTCAATCCGAATGTACCGTTTTCTTTCCCAACAAAATTGGTGGTTGGTGACGCCTATGCGGTCACCGTTGCCACCCAGCCAGTCGGCCAGTTTTGCTCGGTCACAAACGGCGGCAGCGGCACCATGGCCAGCTCAGACATCACCAGCGTGCAGATCAACTGCGTGGCCGGCAACACGGCGCCGGTTGCGCAAAATGACACCTACAGCACATCGCAGGACACAACCCTGATCGTGCCGGTTTCTCAGGGTCTGCTGGTGAATGACGGTGATGCGGAGAGAGATCCGCTGACGCTGACCAAGGTGGACGATCCGACGGGTGGCACAGTCACGGCCCTGGACAATGACGGGTCGTTTACTTATGTCCCGAACCCCGGCTTCTTCGGTACAGACTCCTTCACCTACCAGTTGAATGACGGTGCCCTGAACAGCAACAAAGCAACGGTGCAAATCACCGTGAACGAGGTCAACCAGGCTCCGGTAGCCAATGACGACAGCTACAGTACGCCGCAGGACACGGATTTGTTCGTTGTTATTTCGCAGAACAGTGTGCTCAGCAATGACCTCGATCCAGACGGCGACACGCTGACACCCGCCAAGGTATCCGACCCCGCGAATGGCACACTCAGTGCCGACATTTCTGGTGCTGGGTTCTTTATCTACACGCCTAACAGTGGCTTCTTCGGAACGGACTCCTTCACCTACCGGGTAAATGATGGCGCCCTGAACAGCAACGTGGCCACGGTGACTATCACCGTCAACCCAGCCAACCGAGCGCCGATCGCCGGCGACGACAACTACAGCACCTCGGAGGACACAACCCTGAGCGTGCCAGTTTTCCAGGGCCTGCTGCTCAATGATGGTGATCCGGACGGAGACATTACGACGGTGGCGACGGTATCTAATCCCACCAGAGGCACGCTCTCTTCCCTGAACGATGATGGCTCGTTCACTTATGTTCCCAACCCGGGCACCTCGGGTCCTGATTCTTTCACCTATCAGTTGAGCGACGGCGCCCTGGACAGCAACGTGGCCACGGTGAATATCACCGTGAACGCGGTCAACGACGCCCCGGTGGCCAACAACGACAGCTACACCATGACGCAGGGAAGCTTCCTGGCGCTACTGCCGGACAAAGGTACGCTGGCAAACGACTCGGACCCGGACGGAGACATCCTGACCATGCCGGTGACCAATCAGCCCATGAACGGTCACCTGTCGCCCGCAGCCAATGGCAGCTTCATTTATACGCCCGACCCAACCTTCAGCGGCGTTGACAGCTTCACGTACCTGGCGACTGACGGTTCCCTGCTCAGCAACACGGCCACGGTGCAGATCACGGTCAACCGGATCAACCTGCCGCCGGTGGCCAATAACGACGTCTACGCAACGCCGCAGGATACGCCGCTGACCGTGGCTGACGCCGGGGTTCTCGGCAACGACATCGATCCGGAGGGCAATGCACTGCGGATTTCCACCATTGAAACCCAGCCGGCCAACGGCCAGCTGTCGCCCAGCCTGCAGGGCGGGTTCACCTACACCCCCAACGCTGGATTCAGCGGCACGGACAGCTTCTCCTACCGCGCCTCGGACAACCAGTTGGACAGTAACCTCGCGACGGTCCAGATCGCGGTCAATGCGGTGAACCGTCCGCCGATCGCCGGCGACGACAGCTATAGCACATCGCGAGACACCACTCTGACCGTGCCAGGATTCCAGGGGCTGTTGCTCAATGACGCTGACCCAGACGGCGATACTTTGACGGTGGTCAAGGTATCTGATCCGGCGAATGGCACGCTGATTGCCCTGAACGACGATGGTTCGTTTATCTATGTCCCGGATCCGAACTTCTCCGGTCCGGACTCGTTCACCTACCAGTTGAACGACGGCCCCCCGGGTCTGGGTCTGGGCAGCAACTTTGCCACCGTGAACATCACCGTCAACGCAGTCAATCGCGCGCCGGTGGCCAACAACGACAGCTACAGCATGACGCAGGGAAGCTTCCTGGCGCTACTGCCGGACAAGGGTACGCTGGCCAACGACTCGGACCCGGACGGAGACATCCTGACCATGCCGGTGACCAACCAGCCCATGAACGGTCACCTGTCGCCCGCAGCCAATGGGAGCTTCATTTATACCCCCGACCCCACCTTCAGCGGAGTTGACAGCTTCACGTACCAGGCCACTGACGGTTCCCTGCTCAGCAACGCGGCCACGGTGCAGATCACGGTCAATGCGATCAACCTGCCGCCAGTGGCCAATGGCGACGTCTACGCCACGCCGCAGGATACGCCGCTGACCGTGCCTACTCCTGGGATTCTGGGCAATGACGCTGACCCGGAGGGCAATGCACTGCAGCTCGCCAACATTGTTACGCAGCCTGCCAACGGCCAACTGTCGCCCAGCAGCCTGGCGGGCGGGTTTACCTACACCCCCAACGCTGGATTCAACGGCAGGGACAGCTTTTTTTACCAGGCGTCGGACGGTCAATTGAATAGCAACATTGCTAACGTGCAGATCACGGTGACACCCTCGAGCGCAAATCTGCCGCCGGTAGCCAATGGCGACATCTACTCGACGCCGCGGGATACGGTGCTGAACGTGGCGGCCCTCGCCGGGGTGCTGAGCAATGACTCCGACCCGGAGGGCCATGCACTGACGGTTACGGTTACCCGCCGACCGATGAACGGCATTCTGACGGCGAACCCGGACGGTAGTTTCAGTTATAGACCGAACGTGGGATTCAGTGGTACTGATAACTTCGCTTACAGGGATAGCGACGGGGCCGACAACAGCAACATCGCAACGGTGCAGATCACCGTAACGGCGGCGAACCTACCGCCGGTGGCCAATGGCGACCTTTTCGCCATTCCGCAGGGTACGGTGCTGAACGTTGCGGCGCCTGGTGTTTTGGCCAATGACGCCGACCCGGAGGGGCACGCACTGACGGTCACCGTGACCAGCCAGCCGATGAACGGCACGCTGGCCAAGAATCCGAATGGCGGATTCAGCTATACGCCGGACGCCGGCTTCAGCGGTACCGACTCCTACAGATATACGGCCAATGACGGCGCCCTAGATAGCAATGAGGCAACAGTACAGATCACGGTGACGGCGGCTGCGGCTAACCTTCCCCCGGTGGCGAATGGCGACGCCTACACCACCCCGCAAGATACGCTGCTGCCTGTGCCTGCGCCCGGGGTGCTCGCCAATGACTCTGACCCCGAGGGCCATGCCCTGACGGTAACGGTTACCAGTCAGCCAGCGAATGGCGCGTTAGCAAAGAATCCTAACGGCAGCTTCAGCTACGTGCCGAATGCCGGGTTTATCGGCACGGATACCTATACTTACACGGTTAGTGACGGTCCGCTCACCAGCAATCAGACCAGCGTAAGCATCACCGTGACTCGGGCAGCGGCAAGTCAAGCCGTTCCCGTCCCGGCACTCGGGTGGCCGGCGTTGCCGCTTCTGATGTTTATGACCGTGGTCGTAGGTGCCTATTCGGCACAGAGTCGTGTTCGGAGCTAGGGCGCTTGATCGTTAAGAGGGCATTTGGGCTCAGGCTCTACATCATAAGCGGGAGACACTGGGGCTCATTAAACTGAATTTGCGGAAACGGTTTGAGGTCGGACACCCGATGTCTCACGCAAGAATTACATTAGCCCTCCCGAGCCGGGATTAAACCGACCTATTGGCGCACCCTAAAGCACACGCGTCAGGGCAAGCAGTTGGCGACCTTCGGGACATGCCCCGGATCGCGGTGTTGGGCGCTTAGGACTTGTATCTATTTCCGGGTAGCCCAGGGTGGCTGCGAAAAAGCCCGTGCTTCGTCATCGCTGCCTGCAGGCATGAAGTCGTGACGCTGGTCATCGCTGAAGTACTCCCAAAAAGACGCTTCCAGCGTTGTCGATTGAATGTTGAATAGTTCGGCATCGCGCGCCTGCTTCAGTAATGCCGCGTAGGCGTCCAATGGTTCTGGCCCCAGCTGCTGGTAGATAACTCGACCACCGTATTGCTCGTACAGGGATTTGTTTATCTTCCACTGGCGTATGACCGCCTCTGCAAGGCGCTGCTCCATGTTGTCTTCCTCAATCTGCTCCCGTGGCGTGAGAGCCGACCGCTGCGCATAGTTGTCACCCAATGCGTCCCGCAGCTGCCGATCCTTTCGCTGCAGATACTCGTTGATCTCGGCCTCGCTCACCGACATGCCGTAGGCCACCGCATAGGCATCAAACAGCCGCGACAGGATGATGCTGCGCAGTGCGTCGGGATCGCGGGTAGTCAGGGAGAGCGAGCCAATAACAGCGCTGGATTCCGCTGTGGGTGCCGGAGCAAACTCCATGATAGAGCCGTCCGCCATGGTGGCGAGATAAAGGCGATGATCCTGATACACATAGCTTCGTACCCAGCCGAGGTCACTCAGATAGCGCTCGGAGATGGAGTCCGGACCACAGACAGCGAGAGTACTTGCAAGTTCGGATAACTGCAGCTTCGGTGGGTCCCAGACGCTGACAGTTCCGAAGGCGCGATTGCAGCCCGCCGATGCGCTGATTGCGCCATCGACAGAAAACTGCAGCGTGTAGGTGGCGTCGGCCTCGGGCTGGTAAAGCGAATCGTCCATGGATGTGATTCTGATTAGCTGCCAGGCGGTACCCGACAAATCGCTTAGGGGCGCATCGCTTAGCGCATCAGCAATCGCCGTTTGCGTCCCACTTCCCTCGGATGACGCGGCTCCCGCAAATCCCATTGTGAACAGGAGTAGGGCGGCAATCAGTACTGGCTGCATAGAAACCTCCGGTGATACGTTTTACACCCGGTCCGTTGCCGTCAACAACATCGAAGGGCCCTTTATCATTTACGGGGAACACCGAGGCTCATTAAACTGAATTTACGCAAATGGTTTCAGGTCTAACCCCGATACTCTATGCAAAGTGTACCCCCGACCCGCAGTGGGCTAGCGATCTTCATTAAAAAGCTATAAAAAAATCTGAGTATGTCGGCGCATAGGGTACAAATTTCGGCACTTGGAGGGCCCTACGGATGCCCTGGGAGGAGAGTAAACGCCTGGAGAGCCTTCCCTTGTTTATGGGTATGATGAGCTACTAAATTTCCAATACTGGGAACGGTAGATAGGTTAACCGGCCGGAGTCTCTGGGAGCAGTCGATGTTCGCGCGCTTTTTCTGCATTGTTATTTCTGTGGCTTTGTCTGCGGCGGCCTTGGCGGCCCCCAGTCCTCGTTTCACAAACCTTGAGCTGGAAAGTTTCCCCAACCCGGCTGTCGCCGGCGAAGAGCTGACCTTTCGCCTGACCGCGACCCGCGGGCAGACGGCTTGTCCCCGTGTCGTCCTTAGCCTGAACCTACCCCCTGGCGTGACCTTTGTCGACGCACCAGCCGGGGGCAGTGAGAGTGGTGGGGTCGTGACCTGGGATCGATTCACCCTGCCCTCGAACAAGACGGTCACGCGTACCGCCACGGTGCGAGTGCCCACCTCGGTGAGCGGCAGTGGTCTTTCTGCAACCGCTTCGCTGTCGGGTAGCCGCTGTTCAGCTGGTGATTCCCCACCAAGCGTACCGGTGGATCCTCCGGTCGCGCTGCCGGTCGTGACGCTTTCCAAAACCGCATCCGTAGACGTCGCCGAGCCCGGTGAGACCTTCAGCTACACCCTCCGCTACGCCAATGAGGGCGAGGGGCTGGCTACCGGCGTGGCGATTACCGACACGCTTCCGGCCGGCACGCAGTTTGTCTCGGCATCGAGCGGCGGAACCCACGCCGGGGGCACGGTCACCTGGGATATCGGCGATATAGAGCCCAACACCGGCGGGTCGGTGGTTGTGGAGGTCGAGTTGGGCGCGGTGGCTGACGGCGCCGTGCTCTCGAACGGGGCGCAGCTCGCCAGCAATGAGGTGCCCGTCGTTGACGCCGACCCTGTCGACGTGACCGTGACCACCAACCCGGTTCTGTCCCTGCAGATGACCGCGGCCGAAGACACCGTGGATGCTGGCGGTTTCGCCGTGTTTACGCTCAGCTACGAAAACATCGGCACGGGCGTTGCAACGGGGCTAGTATTGGAGAACACACTGCCCGCTGGACTCACGCTGGTCAGTGATAGTGGCAACGCCCAGGTAACGGGGTCCGTGGTGACCTGGATGCTGCCTGATCTGCCTGCGGGGCAGGGCGGGTCGGTCACCGTGACAGCGTCAGTGGATACACCCGTCGCGGACGCCACAGAACTCATCAATGCGGCGACGCTTTCCTTTGACCAGGGCTCCCCCGACAGCGCCGATGCTCTCGTCACCGTCGTCAGCGGCCCGGCTCTGGAGATTGAAAAAACCGCTTCGGCGGACGTGGTCGAGGCGGGTGGAACGCTAAGCTACACGCTGACCTACCGCAACATCGGTTTTGACGTCGCTACGCCACTGATTGTGGTGGACGACCTGCCCAACGAGACTCAGTTTGTCTCCGCATCCCCGGCTCCGGATTCGGTTTCCAACGGAATTGCGCTCTGGTCCCTGGGCGACCTGCCCGCGGGGGGCGAGGGGTCGATCATTGTCACCGTCTCCGTCGACAGCCCGCTGCCCAACGGCACGGAGCTTCTCAATGCGGCCTATGCCATCGCCAACGGCGTCCCCGATCCCGCCAGTGACGCCCTGACAACCCTCGTGGTCAGCGAGCCGGTGCTGGAAATCAGCAAGGAGGCATCGGTGCAGGACGTGCTGCCCGGAGATACGCTCACCTACACGATCCGCTACGGCAATGCGGGTACCGACGTCGCCCCCAACGCTGTAATACTCGATCTATTGCCTGACGACGTCACGTTCGTTTCGGCATCCGGGGGCGGCAACTACGTGGCCTCATCCAACAGTGTAGGCTGGGGCCTCGGTGATCTGGACGCGGGTGTGCAAGGGTCGCAGACCGTTAAGGTTCAGGTGAAGGACCCCCTGCCGGATGGAACCAGGCTGGTCAATATCTCGGCCATCCTGGCGAACGGCGCGCAAGATCAAACCGCACTGTCTTCGGTTAATGTCAGCAGTAACCCGGACCTGGAGCTAACCGTAAACAGCAACCCGGCTTCCGTGGTGTCAGCGGGTGAATCCGTGAGCTACACCCTGCGGCTGGCTAATCGCGGTAGCGACACGGCTCAGAACGTTACCATCGTGGATCAACTGTCGCCAGGCAGCGCGCCATCGGCGATCAGCCCGACAGGCAGCTATGACAGCACGGCGAACACGATTATCTGGCAGATCCCGAGTCTTGCACCGGGAGCTGCGCAGGCTTTCGATTACACCATCCCCGTTGCGGTCGGTACCAGTAACGGCACCGAGCTTGTCAATACAGCCTCGGCGGTAGCCGACAATGCGCCAAACGTCTCTGCCGTCTCCGTGGTGGAGGTCACCAGCAGTCCGCGCCTTTCCCTGGCCCTGACGGGACCAGCAAATGCCTCGGCGGGCGATAGCCTGACCTACACTCTTTCTTACGAGAACACGGGTAACGCCGCGGCGGCCGATGCGTCGCTCGCGAGCCCCCTGGTACCGCCTCTGACCTTCGTCTCAGCTTCTGCCGGAGGCAGCGAGGCAGGTTCGGTGGTCAACTGGGATCTCGGTGTCATACCGGCCGGAGGCTCGGGGTCCGTTGAACTGGTGCTGCAGGTGCCGGCCGGTACGCCGGGCAGTACCAGCCTCGTTGCCAAGGCGAGCCTGGGTGCTTCGGGGGCTGCTCCGATCAGCGATTCGCTTACGACCAAGCTGAAGAGTCAGGCGGAACTTGAGGTCAGGATAAAGGCAGCGCCGGATCCGGTATCGGCGGGCGACAATGTCGTCTTCGACATTACCGCTTCGAACGTAGGCAACGCCGACGCGACTTCAGTGCAGCTCGAGGCCACCGTGCCCCCTTCCTCCGGTTTTGTTGTTGCCAGCGATGGTGGCTTTTATGACAACACCACGGAGTTAGTGCAGTGGACCATTGGAACGCTGCCGGCTGGCGATACGCTTACGCGTTCCTTTACCGTTTCTGCGCCCGCTCCGGGCGGGGCACCGGACGGCACAAGCCTGGCGAGCCTTGTCAGTCTCGATGCTGACAACGCGGCTGCGGTCTCCGACGCTGCCAAGGTTCGGGTCTCGAGTAGCCCGCTGGTATTTGGTGGGATCAGTGCTTCCGTATCGGAAGCGCTCGTTGGGGAAGTCGTCACGTTCGATGTTGAGCTGTTGAACGCCGGTGGTGCCGCCGCGCCCAATCTCGCCGTGGTCGAGCAGTTGCCTGGCAATGTGGAAATCGTTTCGGCAAATGCAGGTGGCGTGATCGACGCTGGTGCGAGCACGGTTACCTGGAACGTTGGAAATTTTGCACAGGCAGACGGTTTGGCATCTCTTGAGGTTGAAGTCAGGACGCTTTCGCTCTCGGCCAGCATCGAGGCGGTCGCGACGGTCACTTTCGACCCGTCCCAGAGCGGAACGTTGAGGAAGTCTCTTCCCGTGCGGGCACCGGCACCAGGCAATGTCCCAGTCCTGACCCTCGATGTCGGCGTCATTGATTTTGGAGATGTGGAGAGTGGCGGTCGCAGCGCGGTCCAGACTGTCTCCCTGCTAAACACGGGCACCGCGCCATTGGACATTACCGGGGTCGGGTCGGCCAGCGCTCCGTTCGCTCTCACCGGGGGTAGCTGTGGAACGCCGCCTTTCACCCTGGCCCCGGGTGCCAATTGCACCCTGGCCTATAGCTTCAGCCCCGCCACGAGCGGAGCGGTCAGCCAGGCCATCGACATCAGCAGCAATGCCGCGGGCAGCCCGATCACGCTCTCGCTTCAGGGGGCTGGCATTGATCTGATCCGCAGTTTCAGCGGACCTCTGCCGTCGGGTACAACGGGAACCCTCAGCTTCATTACCCAGGATCCGCGCTGTGCGTTCGTCGGCACGCCCCAGTTTATCCCGGCAAGCGCAGCAGCGGGTGCACCATCTAACCTGGAGCTTCTCGACGGCCTGACGCGGTTCACCATAGGGAACTGCCAGCCTGGCGCATCCGTGACGGTAGACATCGACTATGGCGTGCCCGTGCCGGATGGCACACAGGTCTGGAAGGTCGGAGCGCCCTGGCGTGCCCTGGCGACATCACTTGGTGCTACATCCGTAAGCTACTCCCTTACCGATGGTGGCGCTGACGATGAGGATGGGACGGTAGATGGGACCATTGTGGACCCCGCAGGTGCCGGCCGTCTCGTAGGCGCCAGCCAGCCCCCGGAATCCATTCCGACCCTTCCGTTGTGGGCGTTCCTGCTGCTTGTTGGTTTATTGGCCTGGCTGGCACATGCGGGGGTTACCACGCGTCGCTGCGTGCGGTGATCTGGGAGCCACCGACCCATAGTCGAATGGTCAAACCCATAGAAAAGCTATAAAAATCAAGAAGATGGTGGGCCCAGTAGGACTTGAACCTACGACCAATCGATTATGAGAATGGGGGAGAGGCCGCGTCGGGTGCTGCAAGGGCAAGAAACGTAAGGGCTTTTCTGCTCGCGCTATTGCTTCCGTGCCGAAACCGAACGTATCCCGAACCCGTCCGAGGTCGGACTGTGGCAGCCGCTGCCGTAAGCCGAAGATTGCTAACGGATTTCTGCAAACCGAACACCGAACCAGGGCCGAACGGGTGGCTTCGGAGCAGCGCGCGTCCCCGAAAGCGGACGTCTATCAACCGCAGGCTGACCGGCAGGAATCGGCCAGAGGCGGTCGCTCTGGCTCAATCCAAATACTCCCAAGTGTTAGCGCCATCGAACCGACGAACTTCGACATCGTTTACCATCTGTTCCGACATCATATTCAAATTTACCCCGACACGGTCAGAGTTTGCTTTAGTTGTGCTGGTGTAGTGAGTAACGCATCCACATTGAGTACAACGATGGAAGTCAATGTACTGATCGCCCCATCGATACGTTTCCGTTGGCAAATCAGAGCTAACCGTGACAGTTTGCTCCGTACAAAAAGCCCATATTGCGGCATAGCGACGACACATAGAGCAGTTACACTGTGTCGCGTTTTTCGGTAGCTCTGATACTTCGATCTTCACCGCACCGCAGTGGCATCTCCCTTCAATCATCGATTTCTACCGTCTAGTGTTTAAGGTCTATCTTAGTTCCGATATAGCTGAGAAGCGAACGACGGCAATGGGTCGAAAGCGGAAGTTCGCATCGCGTCTGGCAAACGTCCGCTTACCGGCAGCCCTCTCACTCGCATACCGCTCCCGACACTGCCCCACGATCTCCTCCTCCCGCTTGGTCCCGGGCTCCGGAGCCTCTACCAGAGCTCCTACACACTCCTGCTGCTCAGACGCGTCGGGCCTTAGTGAAGCCATAGCCGCCGCAGCTCTCACATTTGAAGGTATTTGTAGATACGAGCTAGAGGTTTCAGAACTGAGGCTCGCGTTCATGGGACGGTTCCCAGGTCACAAGAAGCTCCGCCCATGCTCGCTCGTAGGAAGAGCGCAGAAATGATCGACGGTGCTCTTGGCTCCTGCCTGTCTGGGTAATCAGTGTTTCTCGGAGGTGATGGTTGCTGCCAATAAGATACTCGTTGCGCTTGTTCAGACGTTCTAGGAGCCGCTGTGTCGGTAGCTGGACGAACTTCCCCCTTGGCCCGCGATTGCAATCTTGGCAGGCAAGGACAAGGTTCCAGACGCCATTGAGGTCGGCCTCCGGAAACCGTGCTTTCAAAACATGAGGCAGGAAATGGTCCACATCGGGGAATGCCTCGGTCCCTGATAGAGGGATTTTCTTGAGCGCATTGGCGGCACCATCACTACCGATCAACAGGGGGCTGCCGTATGGATTTCTGGTCATTCCGAAGCCTCTTTCTTGATCCACGTCGTTAAGCCAACAAAGCCTACTGTGATTTCGCACGAAGCCAAGTTATTCGTGGAGACGTGTTGCACCAGACCATATGTGAGGCAGTCTGCAGGAGCAGGTTCTTGCGGGGAAGAGGCAGCAGGGAAGGTTGCGGAGTGGAGCAGGTCGGAAAAGAGTGCTTCCTGGCGGGCCAGTGAGGGCGTTGTTTGTGGGTAGGATTCAGTTTGCAGTGGGGCGTGTCCTGGGTTTCTTCACTCACTAGGCAGGTTGCCTCTGTCGTTATTTCCTATCGAAAGCTTGGTTTTGACGCCCTGCGGTGACCTCCTTCGATGGTTGGCGCGTTCGGTCATGTGGTTGGCAAGGATAATCGGGTGCTGCGGGCGGCTTTTCCCGATACTAGGTCTGTACCGCAATGAGCGGACCCGACAGACAAATCGTGGAGATAAGCGTGAAAAAGATCATCTTAGCAAGCGTAGCAAGCCTAGTGCTTTCCGCCGGTGCCGCCGCGGAAGAAAAGGGTATCTGTGACTATCGTCCGAGCAAGCTTGTTGGCTCGGCTGGCGCAGCGACCGTAGCTGGTGTGGGCGGTGCAGTGGGTAGCGCCGGTGCGACCGGGTCAGCGTTTGGCCTGTATAGCATTACGCATGCCACGACCGGAGCCGCGATGGTCGGCTCAACAGCTGGAGGAGCCTCTGCAGCCGGCACGGTCGGCATAATGGGCGGCACCGCGGGAGCGCTGGGGTCGACAGCCGCGGTAGTGCTCAATCCGCTTGTCTGGGCGCCTGCACTCGCGGTTGCCGCGACAGCTGTTGCGTATGAAGGCGCATGTTGGGTCGCCGACTAAGTAGCGAATTCTCAGATTATTCTCAAAGAGCAACCCCAGCGGGCGGTGGGGCACATAACACCCGTAGTTAGCAACCAACAAACAAAGCTGACGAAGGGGACGGGGCGTGCAAAGGAAACCGACGTGGGTTGTCGGTTAGAAGCTGAGAGGCGGGCGCATGCTCTTGACCTGAAGGCCCTCCTACCGGGGTGCTGACGGACAGCCGGGAAAGACCGGTGTTTTACTGCACTGCATCAAAGGAGGTGGTAAGTGGAAATGCTTATTGTAGTGATTTGGTTGATCCTCATTCTCAAAATATTGGACGGATTTGCTGAGGACCGGCGTGAGAAGCGGGTAGAAGAATATGCGCGGCTCGCGTCATTGCCTGATGCAGAGCGGGCAAGGGAGCTGCAAAAGAAACATGCGGAAGAGCGGCATAAAACAGAGCAAAAAGGCTTAGAAGTTCGTCGTTCTTATCGACAGATGTTGAAGGAGAAAAAGCTTAAAGCTGAGAAAAGAGCTGCTGACGCCCCAATGCATGACGCGCTACTCAAAAAACTGGCGCTTTTTTTGTCTCTTGCGATCTTTGTCGTGCTGGGCTTTTCGGTTTTAAGTAGCAACTGGGGAGAGCAACGCCATACTCAAAGACAGGAAGCGATAAACAGTCTTGCTGTTTGTTTAGAGCTGAACCGGACAGCACCAAAAGAATGCAATGAAGCTACATCAGCGGTGGATGCCGTTGCCCCTGACGTCGTAGCAACGATAGCTCGCATAGCGGAATCAAAGCAGGATGTAGGTGAGCTCATTCATTACTTACGCGTGGTCGATTGAGAATATCCCCGCCTACCCTCAGGCACGCGCCTCACTCGGCGTCTGACCAGTCCAGCGCTTATAAGCCCGGGTAAATGATGTCTGGTCCGAGAAGCCCAGCGAGAACGCGATCTGCGTGATGCTCTGGCTCTCAGCCAGATAGGCATCCGCCAGCTTCTGACGAGTCTTGTCCATCACTGCTTTGAAGGTTGTGCCCTCAGCCTGCAGCTGCCGGTTCAGGGTCCGGTTACTCACATGCAAGTCGGCCGCGACGGTCTCGCTGGCTACCCGCCCGGACGCCAGCCGCTCGGTGATGGCTGCCTGGACCCGCTCCACAACCTTGCTGCGGTCCAGTTGAGCCAGGTAGCGCACGGTCTCCTGGTCAATCATCGCGGCAATGGCCTTGTTCCCGCCGGGCAGCGGCTCGTCGAGCATGGCCTGGGGCAGCACGATGCCATCCACGTCGGCATCAAAGCGCACAGTGCATTTAAAGTAGCTGAAGTATGCGGACTGCTCAGGCGGCGCAGAGTGAAAGAGCAGAATCTCGCTCGGATTGAAGTCATCGCCACAGCTGATGCGGCAGAGCTTGACCAGGGTGCTCAGCAGCGAATCGGCGAGCGCCGGGAGGGTAAACGCATGGCCGCGGTAGGAAAGCGAGACGAGAACTTGCCCGTCGTCGAGGTCTTTCACCTCCAGGGCCCCGCGTTCGATGAGCATATCGAAGTATTCCGAAGCCCGATGCAGAGCGCGCCGTAGGGAAACGCTGGCAAGCCAGGCGTAGCCGAGGGAGCCGAACATGGCCGGGCGCCAGTGCTCACCGTAATGCACCCCAAAGGCCGGGTCATGAATCCGTGTGCTGGCACGCAGCCAGGCCGCATTGCAGGCCGCCACGGGAAGTCGCTCGTTGGACTCCCGTAGTTTCGCCGGGTCGATGCCTACGCTGTCGAAGATTTCTGCCGGATCTTCGCCATAGGACTCAATGAGAGTCCAGAGAGGGCGGATAGCGGTAGCCAAGGCTGTCATGCGGTGTCTTACTCCTGCTCGTGTAGTTTTGATTCTGCCGTATCAGGCAGTAGATGCAAGCAACCGCGGCGCAAATGGTCATGCGGACGGCGTAGTAGGCCGAGGCGGACAGTCGCGGCTACGCCACACTATGCCCATGAATAAACAAACCTACAGATCAACAAGCGACGCCTGTCCTTCTCGGGACTTTGCGGAAGCAACTCGGGCTGATGGCGGTGTTTACGTTGAGTCTCAAGAGTGGGACAGCGCGTTGCGCGCCTATCGTTCGACCACTGTATTGCTAAGCAGTGCAGAGGCAACGCAGCTGGCGTTTGACCTGATCAAGGCTGCGGGTAGTGAAGCCGACGCCTCGGCTTGGAAGGTCGCCATGTTCTTGATGGCAGACAAGGGATGAGGTGTGCCGCAGATTGGCTTACCAGGTAATGACTGTGGCGGGGTTTGCCGAGTAGCGAAATGGTATTCCGCGGACACTATGTATGTGCCGCGACGGGCGGGTAATAGAAAAAATGATAAACGGGAGAGCTTGAAATGGGATTACTTAAACAAATTTTGAACGCTGTCGCCAGTTTGTTTGGTCGAGCGAAGCATGGCACGAGGAGAGCTCTTGACGTCAACGGCGATGGATCCCTCGATCTTGCCGATGTTAAGGCAGCAGGGCGAGTAGTGGCCGACAATGGTGTCGCAATTTCCGGAACTGTTGGCGCGGCAGTTACTGTTGCAGCGGGCTCAGCCGCTGCCGGAGCTGCCGTTGGGTCCGCGATTGTTGGTGCGAAAGCAGCCGCTATTGGTTCTGCTGTAGCCACTGCTGCCGGCGCGACGGCGGGTGTTGTCGGTGGTCTGTGGGCAGGAACGGCGACCATTCCAGGTCTACTGGTCACTCAGATTGGCAGTTTGATCATAGTTGAAAGTGCAACACTCGTAACTGTAAGCGCGCCCGTAGTTGCAGCGTGGACTGGGACCGCTACCGTCGCGTCAGCCGCTGCCGAGGCTGCTACCGGATTCGTCGCTGGCTTGCCGTTGGTCAAGAGCGCAGCCGCCTACTCAGCAAAAGCTGCGGGCGATATCGTGATGATTGGAGGCGTCGCATTTAGTGTCAAAGCAGCGATTGTAGCGGGCCTTGTGCTCGCAGTCGTGATTGGGGGCGTGGCCTACTATGTTCTTACTAAAGAAGGACAGCAGGCATATGCGTAACGCTGTGAGCAAAACCCAAATGATTCAACACGGAGGGCCTGAAGAGTGAGCAACTATCTCTATGTCCAGCGGTACACTGATTTCAAAGGCCGAGAGCTCGTTTCCGATAAAAAAATTGGCGTGGCGCAAGACGTTACGATAAGAACTAAGGGGCTAAACGGAACCTTGGGGCCAATAATGTATGAAACTGTGGCTGCCTGGGATCTTAACGGTAATGCAAAACCAATTGAATCTGCCATTCACACGATGCTCGCAGATAAACGCACACTTGGAGAGCATTTTGAGGACGAGGATGACTCTCTTGTCGAGGGGATCGACAAGCTGATGACTGCATTCGGTATCGAGCGCGCGAACTTTCCAAATATTGATATAAAGGTTAGGCGCTCCAACAATAAAGACGCTATTCGCGAACGCATTATTTCGGAGTTGCGCGAGGTATTGCCAGGTAATTTCGTTGTGAATCCGACTGGAGGCAACTTCATTCGAGTGGCTTACGAGGGAAATACGATTTACCTGTCCCATCGAGTGAATAGTGATCCCGTCTTTCAGATCGAGGGCAACAATGTTGCCCGAATGGAGGAGATTGCAACTCAGTTGTTGGGTGAGCGATCGGCGGAATACTCCAATGGCACTCTGCGTTGGGAGCCAGCGTTCGAAGGGCTTAAGCAAGCACTGGAGGCAATTCTCAGGAACAACGTCGAGGTCCTTTGTGACGCGCCTGCTCTGAGCTCGGGGATATCAGAGAATCCAGAGTCTCGAGAGTAGAACGTTAGATCCTAATTTGCTCATACTCCATGCACTGAAACTGGCCGCGTTAAAGTTGGTCGATAAAGTGCAGTCTTAAATGGGGCTCATAGCGTCCTGCTTTTGTTAGGCATGACGTTGAAGGCCCTACCAAAATCGAGGATTTTTGATGGCAATTTTTCGAGTGAAGGACAGTAGCTTGATTTCGGTATCCGCTACGTCTTTTGCAGAACAGGGTCTCCGTGAGCGCCAGGACCTTCAGGTAATGATAAAGCAACGTGTTGAGGCTGTATCACCGGACACACTCGTTGTTGCGGAAGAGTTCGGTGAGTGGGATGACAGTCGGAGGCGCATCGATCTACTCGGCATAGACCGTGATGCAAATCTTGTTGTCATCGAGCTCAAAAGAACCGAAGACGGTGGTCATATGGAGCTGCAGGCGATTCGATATGCAGCAATGATTTCTACGCTTACTTTTAAAAAGCTCACCGAAATCTATCAGCAGTACTTGCGTAACAACGGTGACGACAGCGATGCAGAGGAGGCATTGCTAACTTTCCTGGGGTGGGACGAACCCGACGAGGACCAGTTTGGTCAAGAAGTGAGAATAGTGCTGGCGTCACAGGAATTCTCCAAGGAGCTAACAACATCAGTCATTTGGCTTGCAGACTACGGATTGAATATCCGATGCGTACGCATGCGGCCCTATGAGACATCCGGGGAAACACTGATTGATTTCCAGCAGGTAATCCCCGTTCCAGAGACGGCCGACTATCAGGTGCGTATCCGGGAGAAGAAGCAAAAGGAGCGCGAATCGAGACAGGCAAGCGGTGAGCGCGACTTTACTAAGTTTGACCTAAGTATTGGTGATAAACATTACACGGCTCTGAACAAGCGCTGGCTGATGCTGCATCTTGTCCGCGCAATCGCCGAGAGCGGTGTAGAGCCGGGTGAGATTTCTGCGACTATTCCGTGGCGAGGAGGTCTGTTCCATGATTTTGATGGCCAGATCGACTCATCCGAGTTCAAAGAGCAAATAGACTTCGGTCAGACCGGGGGGGTTCCTCGGCACAAAAGATACTTTTGCGATGATGGAGAGCTGCTTCATGTCAATGGGAAGACCTACGCCGTATCCAACCAATGGGGCAAGCGTACGTTCGATGCCGCAACCGACTTGGCGAAGCGCTTTTCTAATCTGGCAATAACGGTGGTGGAGTCAGGAGGCGAATAGCCGAGCGGCCGCGCTAACGGGAAAGTGTGGGCGCATTTTTCGGTATTGGTCGGGCCGGGTGGTCCTCTAAGATGCGGACGAGGCCGACTCTGGTGACACCTTCAGGCAAGACGAGCGCGATGCCGATGGTGCTGATGCGTTTCAGGGACGTACTCATAGTGCTGTCTCCTCTTGATCTTGAATAGGGCTGGGCGAGGGTGATGCTGGAAGTGTCCTCGCACCCGCGCGATCCGGTACCCGCGGGCCTTCCTGCTATGGAAGATGCTCAGGGGGGATGTATATGGGGGCCCCATTGCAGGGCCCCGGCATAGCTACTCGCCCATCGCTGCCTTGATGCGGTCCGAGGCACTGTTGGCAGCACTCTGCAGCGACTCCTGCGATAGGTGCGAATAGCGCATCGTCACCTTTGGGTCGGAATGCCCCAGTACTCGTTGAACCTCGTACAGTGAGTGTCCCGAGTTCACAAGAAGCGAGGCATGGCTGTGTCGCAGGCAGTGCAACGTGAAGCTTTCCAGTCCTGCGGCGTCGCGGATGCCGTACCATACCTTGTTGATGGTCCCGAGGGGCCCGCGCTTGCCGATGAACAGTCGTCCGCCTGGTTGATAGCGAGGCAGGGTCTGCAGCTCATCCAGCACACCCAGGGCAACATCGTTTAGCGGTATCGACCGAAGCTTTTTTGACTTGCTGTTGGTGGCGTGAACCACCCAGACGCGATTACCTCGGTCAATGTCAGGCCACTCCGCCGCCAATGCCTCGCCGACGCGAGCGCCAGTAGCAAGCAGCCAGAGGACTGCGCAGGCGACGGGGCGGTTCTCGTGTGCTTTAAGCACTTCCAGGAGCCGTCGGAGCTCCGGGTCGGTCAAGTACCGCTCGACCTCGTTAAAGACGTTGAACTGCTTCACCCGGGCTGCTGGGTTCGCCTGCAGGAGCCCCCAATCCACCGCCAGATTCAGCGCGTGTCGCAGTAGCTTCAAGTGATGATCGGCGGTGGCGGGTGCCATGCCGGATTCTCGCAGCTCATTGTGGAACTGCTGGACTTCCTGCCGCGTGATGCCATTGATCGGCGTTGCGCCGAAGCGGGGGCCTAGGCGAAGCCGGTGCATGTCGGCATCGTTCTTCCAGGTGCGTTTTGTCTGCTTGGCGTGGGGCAGGTAGCTGTCGGTGAAAAAGGCATGCCAGGTCGGGACAGCCTTGCGCTGCTGAGCTTCTGCCTGGGGGTCGGCCCCGAGGGCGATCTCAGCCTTTAACTGCCGGGCCTTGACGCGGGCATCCTTCAGCGTCAGATCGAGGGTTGTCCCGAGCTTGGCATGCGCCGTCTTGTTGCTGGTATTGCGGTACCGCAGATACACCGAGGCCCAATCGGGGGAGGTCGCGCGCAGCTCCAGGTAGAGCCCGGGGAGGGCGGTATCGCAGAGCTCCTCCCTGCCTTTACCGGGGGAGCAGGGCGGCGGGCGGTCGAAGTGCTTCTGGGTCAATCGTAGTTTCATAGTCGTTCTCCTGTGTTGCCGGATGGGTTAAGTGGGTGGGTGTAGGTGATGCGGGAGCTCCACGATGCTGGGTACACTTCGATGGAGCCATGCCGCTTGGTCGTGCGTCAGTACGGGACGTCGAGGTCCTCTGAAGGGTCGTCCGCGTCATCGACGGGGTCATCAGTCATAGCCCGAGGGCCGTCGTGGATCACTCTGTCGCGATCAGGACTCGTGTTCGCATCGGCCGGTGCCTCCTTGGGCAGCATCCTGTAGGTCTGTAGGCCGTGAGCACCTTTTTCGCAGATCCAGCGATGCTTCGTCGGATCCTCGCCCGTGTAGGCGTCGATAGTGGCACGGACGCGGTGCTGTCCGTATTTCGTACGCTCAGCGACTTGTTGCACGAGCTGGCCCTTTGCGTCGTAGCCCCGCTGAATGAGTTCTGCGATCTTGTCGACCAGGTCCTTCGGGTGCGCGGCGCGCTTCGCCGTAAGCTCCTCGATGTTCTTTAACTCGTCCTGATCGACGATGGACACCGAGTCGAGAATCTCGCGGTGTGTGAGGCCCTCCACGATGCTGTACGAGAATGCGGCACGCTGGGCGACGTTGCCGCGGGACTTCAGGTTTTCAAAGGAGACGACGCGTTGGTCGTTCGCCTCCTCGACAGTGTCAAGGATGTAGGCGCAATCACTGTCGTCAATGAAGTCTGAGACACCGGCATAAACCAGTTTTCCGTTGTCATCTCGGTTCTTGTTGGTGTGGGCGAGCCCTACCAGCGTCCCGCCCGCCGCAACAAACACGCGAGCAATGCGACCGAATGCGGATGCTCCCTGCTTGCCCATGAGGTCCGCGAACTTTTTGAGCGTATCGAGGATGACGATGGTGTTGGATGCCTCGCCGGCCTTCACGATCTCGCGAAGCAGTGAATGAAGCTGCGCAGCCTCAAAGCCATTGTGTCCGGGGGCCAGGATCTCAAAGCCAAATTCCTCCGCGAGGGCGGTCTTCTGCGCGATTCCCAGATAGGTATCATCGGCATTTACATAAAAGAGATTTTTCGCCTTTATAGTGCGGTCGCGGATTGCAGTTATGCAGATCCACAGGATGATGAGCGTTTTGCCCGTGTTGGGCGGGCCATACCAGATCACCAGCTGCCCGATGACGATCACTCGTCCCGGGAGGACCACCTGAACTGCCATCTCATTGAACATCATCTGGCTTCCCCCGCGAAGGCTGTATGCAGCGAGGGGGTGCTCGACTGATGGGGAGTTCTTGGCCGTAGCCTGGGTTGCCTCGGGGCTGGAGCTGACTACGGCAGCGGTGAGGTCGTCGGACGCCAGCAATTCTCGCATATTGTGTTCGCGGGCAAGCGCTCCGAGATTTGCGCCGCCATCCCTCGCCAGCATGGCGATCGTCGCGATCGTGACACGGCGGCCTCCGTAGCGGCCGAACTTGCCCCATTTGTCTTGAAGAGCCGCGGTACCCGGGTATTTGGTGCCCTTTGCCGACCACTCATCGAACAGCTGAAATCCTACGGGAGCACCCTCCAACTCCACATAGATCGCGATGCCGATGCGAAGCCAGTCGTGGTAGCCGGTATCCGGGTCGATGTGGGCGAGGAGCTCGGCGATGCGCGTCCGTTTATGCTCCAACTCGGAACTGCTGAGTGGCACGAGCACGGTCGCTGGGGGTGTCTGCTTCGACAGAGGTCGCGGTGCGTCGCGGCCGTTGTGCCGATAGACTGCGTCGATAAATACCTGATCCACTTCCGGCAGATCAGAGACACGCTCGATCTCATCGACGTCGATGCTTTTCCCCGTCGAGGGCGGGAATGCGGTGATGGCGCGTCCGGTCTTGATGTCGATCGCTGCGGGGTTGGCGTCCTTGTTGGGCGCATCGGACTTCGCATAGGTCCCTGATGCGCGCCGGAGATACACGTGGCAGCCGCGCGCTGAATTGACGGACAGGGTGGGGGTTATCTCGTAAGACTTGAGGAGCTGATGAAGGGCGCTGACGGCGTCGGGGGTGTCTGCATCCAACACGAGCAGTTCGTCATTGAGTAGGACGGCCAGTTCGTGGTTGGGATACTTATTGAAGTGGTGGCGGATCTTCTCTTCGGAGAGATCTTCTACCCACGGGTCCCACTTGACGGCAGTCGCCTTGGTGCCGCGTCGCAAAGGGATGGGTGTGAACCCGCGGCGAAACAGGTCGAGGGCAGCGGTGCAGGTTTTGTTGGTTGTCATGGCAATACTCCGGGATAGGATGGATTGCCATCAGTTCATCAAGCTGCGTCTGGACTGGGTGAGATTTCCGAGATTTTGGCACTCATTTCCGACTTTTTTGTTATCCGAGCTCGGCTAGGCCCTCGCGCAGGTGATTCTCGATGTTGTCCACGGTGAGTCCGCGCTCCTTCTCGTCACTCTGAAGGTGCTTTATCCAGACCTTGGCCACCGAAGAGAGTTTGGGTGAACCGTTGGATCGGGCAAGGCTTGGATTGCGAGTTACGAGCTCACGGGCTGCCAGGGCCAACATTTGTTGGGTGTTGCGCTGTTTTGTGCCGGCGCGATGCGGCTCTACTAGATCCTTGGGTGTTGCGTTTCCTGGCGGTAACCAGCCGGGCACGTCTATTCCCAGCTTGGTCTTCACCAGTGTTCGCAGAGTCGTGCGTGTGACACGGGCGAGCTTTGGATTTTCGGGCAACCCGTCTACAAAGTTTAGAACGCGCTTTTTCTCTGACTTATCTAGGTCAGCTTCGATGGCCAGCCAGTAACTGTCGCGCAGCGCGCGCAGAGTCTTGCGATGCGAGTCGTATACGTCCACCGACAAGTCGACGGGAATCCCGCCAATCGTGGTGGTGCGGTCATCCTCCCAGGTGGCCAGCAGATGATCGCGCCAGGCGGGCACGAGGCCCAGGGCGGCATTGGCGTTGCGGCGGATGAGGTAATCGCATCCCTCTTGCAAGGTAATCAGCATGGTGTAGTCCCTCCTCTTTATGCAGAGCGTAGCGGACGGAGGGCGGGGGGTGAATATCTGAAAACCTGAATATCTGAAAATCTGAGTATCTGGGCTGCACCGGGGGAGGATGCCGCGAGACTTGCTGCTTATATGTTTTCTATAAGAAAAGAATAGTATTTATAGCAGCACCATGTCGTTCTTGGGATCCTTGCCGATGCAGGCCTGCAAAACTGCAGATCTGCAATGCCCGCCCGGCTGCAGGTTTTCAGATTTTCAGAATTTCAGATATTCAGGGGTGCAGCTATGCGGTTGTGCGGTTGCCTGATACAGCCTACGGCCAACTCCTTGACCGCAGCCCCTGCGTCCAACAGCTTGGCACCAGGCGAAACCTCAGCCTCGCCGGCGCCCGAAGCCCCTACCCGGGCCCGGTGATGGATATGGATTCAGACGAAGGGGATGGTGTCACCCTCAGTTCCAGTTCCTTCATCCTTAGATAAGCCATCAGGTAGGCCTCCAACACCCCGGGTGGGTGTTCATCGAACTCAGCGTCGAGGATGGCAATCGCCATTTCTTCATAGCGGTCATACAGGTCTTGCGGTGAGCTGGGACTGCCCGGAAGAAGCGCGACGGCTTCCTCCAGGCGAGCGCCGACCTCCGCGAGAGAGCGGATAGTCATAGTTATCTCCTATTTACACTTGGGGTTTAGATCGGTGTTACCGGTGCCCAGGACGGGCGAGAGGGGTCAGGCGTACTGCGGGGTGTCCAAGTAGTCTTGAGGTAAGTCGTGCCAAGGATCCAGGTCGGTCCCCGCCATGATCTTCGCCTGGTCATTGACCGCTCGGGCAAAGGCCTCGGGGGGTACTTCCCAGGCAGACACGATCTCCAGGGCTTCAGCAATGTAGTCTTCATAGGTCATATCAGTGTTTCCTTTCGTAGTAGCGATAAGCGAGATAGATCAGGCCGCCAGTGGCGACAAGAAGAGCGAGGACGGGGTACATCGACGCGAGTAAGGCCGCGAGAGCAGCCGAGAAGAACCACAGCGATCCCGACGTGAAGCCGAGAACGACTGCGGCGAACAGCAGCAGTGAGAGCAAAGGCATCTCCTTGAGTAGGTGAGTTGAGGGAATGAGGTTTTTGCTGTGCGCAGGGCAGAGTCCCGACGTTGCGTCGGAAAGGTCGAAATAGGTTCTACGTTTTGTTGAGTGCCGGATTGCCCTCAGGAAAGGGGCTTACGCTTCAGGGGCTTGCGGAGGGCGTAGCGGATTCACCATCCGACTACAGATTTGGCGGTGTTGCCAGCCGGGTGAGAGTGCTACTTGGCTTTGGCGGGAGCGGCCGGTGCCTTTCGCATACGGCTGCCTGCTTTCGCCTCGGCCTTGGCTCGAGGCTTCTGCGGTTTGCTATGCGGCGCCTTCGCGGCCTGGACCGACTTCAGGAACGCGGCCACATCCCCGACCTCGTATTGCCGGCGCTTTCCGGCCAGGAGCCGAACGACGCCTTCGCAGAGCAGGGCAGCCAGCAGGAAGGACGGGGTATTCACCGACTTGCCCTGGAACAGCGACCGCAGCGCCATGCTGGTGATGGGTCGCTCTGGTGGCCATTGCTCCAGCGCATCCTGAATAGCCTTGAAGCTGACCCATTCATTGCTGAAGAAGCCGCCACCGGAGTTCTTGGCAATGCGCCAGTGCAGGGCTCCAGCGGCATCGGTGCCGAGTTCGTAGTCCAGCTTGCCGCGGCCCTCCAAGGACTTGGTGGAGGCTTGCTTGATGACGGTGATGGGTTGGGTATCGGGGTTCTGGGACTTCTTGTCGGTTGAATTGAACTTGCGTGTTGTAGCCATAGGCATCTCCTTTTCGTGGCTGATGGGATTGATGAAAAGCCGGATGAGCGGGGGCTGCCGGCAGGACTGCTAAGGCGCAGGCCAGGTTCTATAGGTGAGGCGGGGTATAGCCGGGGGGTGGCTTTGGGTGCGGAAGATGCAGCGGGGCTGCAGGGGTTATCGCGTGGGGCTTGGGGTGCGGCAGTACTTGAGGAAGTTAAAGGAAAGACTGGGTTCAAACTCGCCGCAATCGCGGGTCATTACTAAAGCAGCCCCGCTTGAGCAAAAGACGTCGCGTCGCCTGCAGAAACGATGAGGTGATCCACAACCCGCACGTCGATCAGCTCTAGCGCCCGTTGGAGTCGGACGGTGATCTGCCGATCGGCCGGGCTGGGCTCGCTGACGCCAGAGGGATGGTTGTGGACCAGAATCACCGCCGCAGCATTGAGCTCCAGGCAGCGACGGACAATGACCCGGGGATACACCGCTGCGCCATCGATGCTGCCTCGGAACTGTATCTCGAAGGAAATGGCATGGTGCTGGGCAGTGAGAAACAGACAGGCAAAGTGTTCATCGCGTTCATGACCGAGCTGTAGCTGACAGTACTGCCGGACACGAACTGGGGATGTCAGTGCATCGCTATTGATCAGGCGCGACTCCAGCAAGGCGAGGGCCTTTTCGATGATGCGTTGCTGCGCCGGGGTCCATGCATCAGGCTGGAAAGGCTTTGGGTATTGAGAAGCATCTGTGGCTGGGGTTTCGGGGTTCTTTGCGGTCGAGCGTGGGGTAGTAGCCATGGTGGCCTCCGAGTATCTGTTGTTATACGAATGGGAATCATTCTTATATAGATACATCGAGTGACTCAGTTTCTCGGCATAGCGTCGCGGGCGCGATTCATTAACTGTCGACAGGAAGAGTTATGCCGGTCATTTCAATGGCATATGAGTCGCGCCTGTTGGGAAAACTATGCGCGGGATGTACCTGCGGCATTCGCCAAGGACTTTACCGACCGCTCCCTATCAGCGTGATAGTTGATGCCTTGGTGAAGCAGAAGCGATGAAACAGGTAAGGTTCAGTGGTGACGCAGGATGCTAGCTGCGACGGCCCGAGATCTCGGCGTCACTGGCTGTGTTTTGGGCAACGGTCGCTAGGGTTTTGGTAGATCGAAACATTGGTCGATGGGATTTGTGCTGTTGCCCACAGTGGTCTTCAATCGAGTAGTAAACCTGTTTCGATATGAGGTGACTGCATGACACGCCAAGAACTCTACGACCTTGTTTGGTCCAAACCCATAACGCACATCGCCAAGGAATATGGCATGTCCGATCAGGGTGTCCGTAAGCATTGCGTTAAAGCCGATATACCGTTGCCGCCCCGCGGCTACTGGGCAAAGCTGGCGCATGGTAAGAAGGTTCATCAACCCAAGCTACCGATCAAGAAACTCTCCGCTGATGCGGACGTACCGCTGGCGCCCCGAGCAGAAAGATATCGGACGGATACCGGCTACGATCTCCGAAAACTGGCTGAGGCCAATGCAGAGTTGCAGGCCGCCTGCGCAGTGCCTGTCGAGTTACCAAAGAGCAGGCCCGCTATCGTACGAGCCGTTGCAGCTCTATTGAAGCAGGCAGATACCAGCACCCATGGACTCAAAGAGGTCGGGGGCAGCTACAGTCCTGAGCTTCTTGTGTCTAAGGACAGCATCGACCGACTCAGCCGAATACTCTACACATTGAACACCGTGGCTGAGTCGCAGTCGCATCGATTGTTTCTCGACGGTGACCGACTCTTTTGGCAGGTCGGTGATGAACGTTTTTTGGTGCGCATCAAGGAAGCCACAGACAAGAAGCCTCATGAGCCCACAAAAGCAGAGCTGAAGGAGCAGGCCCGGCGCGCCGACTACTCCTGGTACTCCCCGAATCGAAAGGCGTATCGGTCTTGGGATTATTGTCCCTCCGGCCGGCTATCGATATCGCTGTCAGATACAGTGGGCCATCGATGGCAGCGGGAGCGCATTGAAAAGCGTTGGCGGGATACAAGGGGCAGGACCCTCGAATCGCGGCTGCCAGAGATATTCTTGTGGCTAGAGGAGGCCGAGCCTGCCGCGAGATCTAAGCGTCTGGAGACTGAGCGACAAGCGCGGGAAGAAGCTGAGCGACAGGAGCTCGTACGCCGTCAACGAGAGCGCCGGAAGCTCGCAGAGGCTCTCGAGAAGTCCATTATCGAGTTAGCTGATATCCACGAGCTTCGCAGACGAGTGCTGGCACTAGTTGATACGATGCAGGGGCAGCTAGATTCAAGCTCGCGGCTCCTCCAGGAGATTCAGGGCTACACGGATGTTCTATTGTGTCAGCTTGTGCAAAGTGGCGCCGACAAGATTTTGGATGCTGCACAGGTTGCCGATGCGAGTGGATTGTTGATTAACGCATTGACTGAAATACCGCCTGAGCCGAAGTATCCGTGGCAATACTGACCGTGAGGGTTGAGAAAATTTTTCAGAAGAGGGAACGCTTTTCTACCCACTCACTATTTGCTTTGTCTGCGTGATCTGCCTCTTCTAGCGTTCGAAAGCGAGCGTATCGATCGCAGGATGCTGCATTGTTCCCGTTTTGAACTGAGTGCTTGTATGTCTTGCAATAAACCGTGCCTTCGATACTCGCAGCGCCATGATATTTGCAGTTGCAGCAGTGTTTCGCATGTGCCTTGTCTTTAGGCATGGCGTTACGAATCGCCTTTTTGAGTGTCTCTCCCGCGTAGGCTTCCATTTGGAGACAGTGTAGTTCTCCAGGATCTCGGGGCGGACCGATGAGTTTTGCGTCGAGGCCGATGAGACGAGTATGGAGCGCCAAGGTATCTTCACGGCTGACCGACCGCGACTTCTGCATTGATCTGCGCTTCGATAAACTCGAACACTGGTCGAAAGCACTCAAAGTGAGCAGCATCGATGGTTGGGACTACTTTTCTTGCGAATTTGGTCTTCTTACAATGAAGCTTTCGAATATTGCCGGGGCGAGACTGGTCGTCACAGAAATGTTCTTCGAGACCCGGAGCATCATGGAATAGCAGCTCTATCGGCAGAGCAGACCTTTCCCGATAGTGTTCGCCGTTTTTGGGGTTTATGACTTGTGCCCGAATCGAAAGATCAGGTGGCACCGGTAAGAGAATGAAGAACCCAGGGTGGTTTTGCTTGCGCCGCACGAGTCCGCGAGCAACGTCTTGTTGGACAAAGTCTGTGTTGTTGGAATTCCAATTATTGTAGGCCTCATCAAAGTCGAAAAGGCCGAAGAACTGCCGATTCGGATGGTCATTGTAAATCGACTCCTCTCTCAACAATGCTCCGAGAAAACCACACCCGAACGTATCTTGGATTTCGAAGGGACGTGGTAGCGCTCCGTACAGTTTTCCCCACGCAACCTCCAGGATCACGGCGTCAGTCACACCCTCAGTAAAGACGACGGGTCCTTGTGTGCTTTCGAGGGCGTGGTGGATGCTCAGTTGCGCTTCCGCTTCCGAAAAGCTGATCAGCCCTGCTGAGAGCGAGCCGATGATCTCAGACTTCTCTTTCTGGGCGGGCGTGACCTTACGATCGTTCACCTCGAAGACGCGCAGGCGTGTTTCGACCTGAGCGGCGATGGTGGAGGCGCTGTGGCTGCTCATCAGAATATGGTTGGTGCGCGCCGCCTCTTCGGAAATCTGGAGAACCTGGGAGAGGAAATCATATTGCCATTCGGGGTGAAGAAAGGCGTCCGGCTCATCGAGCAGGGTGACGCATTCGCGGTTCTTGAACAGCTCTGAAATGGCAAACAGGTAAATCGACTGGAACTGACCGTCGCTGAAGGCGCGGGAGGTCACCTCGACTTCCCCGCCAAGGCGCACCGGGATAGAGACATTCTCGATCATGCCGAGCGCGCGCAAGGCGTTGAACTGGCAGAACACTTCGTCAGCAGGCGTATTTGCGAAAGTCTCGCGGAACTTTTCGACGTCAATGTCGAGGCGGTAGGTATCGCTGTCGCGCGCGTAGAGCGATCCGGGCGTGAAGTCGCCGGTGATACAGCCGAGCAGCTGGTCCAGAAACTCCCGCGCGACGCCCTGCACGCCCCAGAACAGCTCATAATCCGCAAACGGATCATACTGGCGTGACTGATGGACGATTCCCTTGCTGGGGCGGCGCAGTTTGAGCCAGGTCGTGCTGCCGACGCCCTCAATCCCCAGCTTGGTGCAGAGGAATTGCCGCGCACGGGTGTCCTCCGGCATCATCAGCATAAGGGCGAGGAGAAGCGCCTTATAGTCCGGCCCGATGCCGATAAAGCGGGGAAGCTCTGCCACATTGGACTTGCGCACCTTGCTTCGATAGCTTGCCTGATAGCGGTCGATCAGTTCGGCCACAGTCTCGTTCTGGCCGGAATAATAGACGATGACATTGGCAGGCAGCGGCGTGCGCCCAATCTTCTGGCGCACCTTGCCAGTGATGGAAAGCTGACCGTCCCGCCAGCCAAGCTCGATGCGCGTGCCTTTGGTTTCCCAGATGAGGGTATAGTCGAAGCCCGGTCCCGCATTGCCTGCGCCGAAGGTGTAGAGATGGTCAAACATCTCGATCAGGGCTTCAAGGAAGTTGGATTTGCCGCAGCCATTCTTGCCAACAAAGATATCGATGAATTCCTCGCCCTCGAAATCAAGCGAGAAATCGCGGAGGTTCTTGTAGCGGCTGATCGAGACGGAGCGAAGGCGCATTAGGCGGCGCTCGCGGTGATAGCATCGCTCAGCTTGATTTCCAGGCCCGCCAGATCAGCCAAAGATTTCGAAGCCCGCTCGCAGAGCTGAAAAAGCTCATCCACCCGCTGGAGAATGCGCTCCTGCTCTCGAATTGCCGGAATCGGAACCGGGTATGCTCGAACCACTGTCATATTGACGCGTGGGGCAGCCCCACCGGTTGTCTTTTGCTTCGCAAACTCCTGAAGCCAAGGCGAGTTGATGACCAGCTCTAGAAAGGGAGGAAGCACCGCTTGGTTCGCGCGGATCAGCATTAACCTTTGGCCGAGGCATAGTTTGGTTTCGGCAGGTATCCTCGCTCCTATTCCCAAAATTCCACCCTCTCGCTTGTACAGAATGTCGCCCTCTCGGGGCTCCAAACGTGCAATTCGCTCGATGTATGTATCTTCGGAAACGTAGTTTGGCTTGGATAGGTCGAGGTGGCCCGCAAAGATCTGGTCTGACTTTACGCAAATCTCGCCGTCGTCTGTCCACTTCGGCGTGGTATGGGGGCAGTCGACAATGTTCGAGCTTACCCGGCTTAGAGGCTCAATGGTCCAACCAGGTGGTAGCCGGAAGAGAGCAGCGCGCTTTTCAAATGCGTCTAAGTCGAAATTTTCAGCGTCCCTATCGGCGCGCAGCTTTTTCTGGTTTGAGCTGTCTTCAGTTCGATCTTGCGCGCAGAGCATTCCACGAACGCCGAGATCAACAATATTCTGCTTCAGGGCGTCGATGCTTTCTTCGGTGGTGAAGAGAGTGTCGAAATGGGTCTCAATCCGGGACCAGTTCTGGGCAAGGTCGTGTGCGTCCTGACTGTTCACGAGGATGGCGAGGAGTTCGCGGACGAGGGTTTCGTGGGTCGCCATCCCCGCGCGCGTGCCCGCCTCCAGCGCATCCGCCAGCGTCATTAGCTCATCCACCTTCGCCACAATCCGCTTCTGCTCCGCGAGCGGCGGGAGGGGGAATGGTGCTTCACGCGCTTTTGGCGTCCCGAGCCTCGGCAGATTCATCCCGTGCACAGAAGAAGATGCATATTGAACAAAATGCGGGGATTTTAGAAACAGTCGCAAGTAGCGCGGATCAATTCCAAAGTGCCCGCGCACAGGGATCATCTCCGTTGTGCACACCCCACCTTCGTCAGCGACAATGACCTTATCGAGATAGGGCCGCAGTTTCCCGTAGATGACGTCGCCAGCCTCGAACATGCTTTTGGAACTTTGAAAGGGCCGGTCTTCAAAGCGTACTTTTTGAAGTAGTCGGGAAGTACCCTTTTCAACATCCTCGAGTTCAAGCACCCAAGTATCAGGGCCAAGATCTGTTCCGTCGGTCTTGTCGGAGTATCCATAGTTCGTGCAGCTGCCTAATGCGATCCACTGCCAGCTTAGCGGAAGTTCGTACCAATGCTGATCTTTGGGTAAGGGCTCACAATTTGACGCACCCCGTATAGCCTTCTTTGCAATCAGTTTTTTTGCCGCGGCCTCGATCTTCGGCACCAACTCGCCCACATCCCCGTCCACCGGGTCCTGTGGCACCAGCTTGCCGCGCACGGCAAGGTCAAGGATCAGGCTGCGGAGCTTGTCGATCCCATAGAGACCGATCTTGCCGCCATTCCCGCGCCCCGAACCGGATTTGCGCTCCATAGCGCCGGTCCAGATGTCGAGATGATCGACCAGAAGCTGCGCCGGACCGCTCATGGCTTCTTCCCCAGCGCGTCGGACAGGATCGCCTTCAGCCGATCGCGCAGGCCCTGCACCTCGCGCTGGCTCTGCGCATAGGCGGCGAGCAATACGTCTGGGTCATGAATTTCCGCCTCGGCCACATGCGGGTTCTTTTCGTCGAGATTGTATCCCCGCGTGGCGACATGGTCCGCCGTCACTTTCCAGGCGTGAGGATTTTCCGTGCGCGTGCGGAATTTCGTTGCCTCATCGCCCCACCAATCGCGCAAGGCGTCGAATTCCTCAAACTGCATAGGGCGGCCCTTGTTATAGTTCACCACGCCTTCCGGATAGGGTTGTTCCCAGAACCAGATGTCCTCTGTCGGCTGGCCCTTGGTGAAGAAGAGGATGTTGGTCTTGATGCCCGTATAGGGGTTGAACACACCGCCCGGCAGGCGAATGATCGTGTGCAGATTGCAGGTTTCAATCAGGTCTTTCTTGATCGAGGACTTGGTGCCCTCACCAAACAGGAAGCCATCAGGCAGGATGACGCCCGCCCGGCCATTGACGCGCAGCAGCTTGATGATCAGCGCCATGAACAGGTCAGCAGTCTCGCGCGTGCGATACTGGGCCGGGAAATTGTTCTCGATCCCGTCTTCTTCCATTCCGCCAAAGGGCGGGTTGGTGGCGATGACGTGGACGCGGTCCTTGTCGCCATAATCCTTGAACGGGCGCGCCAGCGTGTTGTCGTGGGCAATACCTGTCGGCGTGTCGATGCCGTGCAGGATCATGTTCGTAATGCAGAGGTTGAAAGGCATCGACTTTTTCTCGACGCCGCGAAGAGTGCGCGCGAGGGTTTCGCGGTCGGCGCTGGTTCTGACGAATTGCTGCTTGTGGTCGATGGCGCAGGAGAGAAAGCCGCCCGTACCGCAGGCTGGGTCGAACACGATCTCGTCCAGTTGCGGGTTCAGCCGGTCGATGATCAGGCGCGTGACGGCGCGCGGGGTGTAGAACTCGCCCGCATTGCCGGCGCTTTGCAGGTCCTTCAGGATCTTCTCATAGATGTCGCCAAAGGTATGACGGTTCTCGGTGTTGTTGAAGTCGATCTCGTTGATCTTGTTGATGACCTGCCGCATCAGCGTGCCGGACTTCATGAAGTTCAGCGCGCCATCAAAGATCGATCTGACGACCTGGGCACGCTTGCCAACCGCGCCTTGTGCCTGAAGCTCCTTAAGTTTGGGAAAAAGGACGCCATTGACGAAATCGAGAAGCGCCTCGCCGGTCTGGCCTTCCGGATTGGCCGCCCAGTTTCGCCACCGCAGATGCTCCGGGATCGGCGAAACGAAGTCATCCTCGATCAGTTCGAGTTCGGCCTCCCGGTCATCAAGGATCTTCAAAAAGATCATCCAGACAAGCTGGCTTATGCGCTGGGCGTCGCCATCGACGCCGACATCCTTGCGCATGATGTCCTGAATGGATTTGATAACGCCGGTGATATTCGTCATTCGTTGTTGGCCGTTCCGTAGATTTGGTCTTCAAGATCGCGGATCGCCTGCTCATAAGCCGCTTTGCCGCCAAAGACAGAGTTGATGATTTCGACCGGCGTGCCGATGTCGCTAAACGGTTTCAGCTTCAGCACCTTGGCCTGTTCAATGCTGGTGACGCCTTCGTCAGCATATTTGTCGAGCAGGGCTTCGAGCACGGCGCGGGCGCGCTCGCCATACTTGGCGAAATAGTCCCGCTTCTTGACCTTCTCGGCCCGCTCGCGGCGCGTCAGGGGCGGCTGGTCGTAGGCGACGTGGCATAGCAGGTCGAAATCGCCGACGTCGCGGCCCACCTCTTCGGCGAGGTTTGCCAGCAGGATACCGCGCTCTTCAAGCTCGTCGATGATGGCCTGTTTACGGTCGCTTGCCTGCCATTTGCGAATGAACTCATTCAGCGAGCGGTATTCCTCGTGCATCTGCTTTCTGGTGAACTCGCGATAGGATTCGGTGATCAGTTGACCATCCGGTCCCAGGAACTCGATACGCTCCGCGATGATCCGGGCATCAACGCCGGTGACCCTGATCTTGGTGACGCCTGTGGTGTCGTCCTCGTCGTCATCTTCGAAGTCGTCATCATCGCCGGGGTCCGGCGGAACGATGGGATCATCCGGGTCCGGCTCGTAAATAACCACGGGATCGCCATCGAAATCCGGATCGCGGAAGAGCTCGGTCGCCTTCTTGAAATCCATGATGTTGAAGAAGTATTTATTGTTCTGTTCATCGATCCGGGTGCCGCGCCCGATGATCTGCTTAAACATGGTCATCGAGTTAATCGTGCGGTCGAGGACGATCAGCTTGCAGGTCTTCGCATCAACGCCGGTTGTCAGTAGCTGCGAGGTTGTGGCGATGACAGGGTATGGCTCTTCCGGGTCGATGAAGCGATCCAGTTCAGCTTTGCCTTCCGGGCTGTCGCCCGTGATGCGCATGACGTATTTTGAGTTGTTGCGGGCGAGGTCGCCTGCTGCGTTGACGATTGCCTTGCGCATGCGCTCGGCGTGATCGATGTCTTCGCAAAAGATGATGGTTTTCGACATCGGGTCGGTCGCGTGCAGGAACTGCATCACCCGGTCGGCAACAAGCTTTGTGCGCTTGTTCAGGACCAGAATGCGGTCCATGTCCTTTTGATTATACTCACGCTCTTCAATCTCGTTGCCCAAGTCGTCCAGCATGCCGGGCGGCGGGGTCCATCCTTCGATGTCGCGATCGATATCGATGCGAATAACCTTGTAGGGAGCCAGGAAGCCGTCTTCGACCCCCTGCTTCAGGCTGTAGGTATAAACTGGTTCGCCGAAATAGGTGATGTTGGAGGCGTACTTCGTTTCTTTCGGTGTGGCCGTCATTCCAAGCTGAATCGCGCCAGAAAAGTATTCTAGGATTTCGCGCCAGGCGGCGTCTTCCGCTGCGCTTCCCCGGTGACATTCGTCGATAATAATTAGGTCGAAAAAGTCAGGCGATACGGATTTGAACGCTTTGTCGGAAGGATTCGGTCCCGTCAGAGCCTGATACAAACCGAGATGAATCTCGTAAGCTGGATCAATTTTGCGATCCGCGATCTTGGTCATCACCGCGCCGAAAGGCTTGAAGTCATTCACCAGCGTCTGATTGACGAGGATGTTTCGATCCGCAAGGAAGAGGATGCGTTTGGCTTTTCCGGCCTTCCACAAGCGCCAGATAATCTGAAACGTTGTGTAGGTCTTCCCTGTGCCGGTTGCCATGACCAGCAGAAGGCGTCGCTGGCCCTTGGCGACGGCCTCAATAACCCGGTTGATCGCCTCCACTTGATAGTAGCGCGGCTCCTTTTCACCCGCGTCAGCGTGATAAGGTTGAGCGACTAGGGCGACTTCAGGCTCTGCGATGTTGCGGTGTCGCTTGTACCGTTCCCAAAGCTCGCTCGGATCCGGGAAGGCACCCAGATCAAACTCGTATTCGATGGGCTGACCTTCGGCAGCGGCTTTGTCATGGGCCGCAAAAGCGTCCCCGTTCGAGCTGAACGCACTCGGCACATCGAGGATTTCGGCGTAGCCCAAAGCCTGTTGAATGCCGTCGGATACGCCGTGTTTGTTGTCCTTTGCTTCGACAACAGCAATTGGAATCGACGGCTTCCAGTAGAGGACGTAGTCGGCAAACTTGCGCAGCTTCTTGTTTCGTGACGACAGATTTCCGCGAACGACAACCGGCCCGGGTGTCAGGGTCACTTCTCGGCGGATTTGCAAAAACTGGTCCCAGTTTGCCTCTTTGATTGCAGGTGTAATGAACAGATCGCAGATATCTGTTTCACTCAGGAGCCGTTTTTCTTCCTTATCCATTGCTGCTCCGGGGCCAAGCTCTCTAACCATCTTTGGTATTGAATTGTCGTGCAAAAACAACCCTTTGCGGCGAAATCTATAACCGAGGTTGTCAAAGAAGTCCTCGTCCACATTCTTCAGGTACAGGATTGATTCGTCCCGGCAGCGGATATTGTAACGCAGCGGCCCGCCGGATTTTCATTTTGTGCACCCTTGACTCAGGCGTATGCCGGTTGGCATGTACCCGCAGACAATCTTCCAGGGCTCTTCAACATTCACGGGGGACACCGGGGCTCATTAAACTGAATTTGCGGAAACGGTTTAATGGAGAACTCCCGATGTCTCACGCAGGCGCGACCACCGACCCATAGTCGAATGGTCAAACCCATAGAAAAGCTATAAAAATCAGGAAGATGGTGGGCCCAGTAGGACTTGAACCTACGACCAATCGATTATGAGTCGACTGCTCTAACCAACTGAGCTATGGGCCCCAAGAGAATGTTGCGACGCGAGATTATAGGGGATCACAGTCCCGTGCGCACCGGCTTTTGAACTTGAATCTATCGGCAAAAAAAACGCCCCGCGAGGGGGGCGTTTCTCATTGAAGCCTGACGACGGAGTTATTTGTCGCCCGCACCTCTTTTTACGGATTCCATGACTTTTTCCAGGTTAAAGCTGCCGGGTTCTTGCCGCGGGGGGAACTCCTTAAAACTTTGCAACCAGTTAGCGATGTAGGCACCCGCTGGAGCAAAGGCAAACATGTGCTCTACCCACCAACGCTGGTAGCCCATGGAGTTCTCGGCTTCCGCTCGCTCAAAGGGGTCCATACGGAGGTTGGTCAGTGACGGTGCGCGAAGTACTTCAAAAGGTGTGGTCCACACCTTGTAACCTTCTTCGGGCTGCTTCAGGAATGTGACCTTCCAGTCGTTGTAGCGCAGCGCCGCAACGCTCCCGTCATCGGTCCAGTAGATGAACTCTTCGCGCGGCCATTCGGCCTCGCCCTTGAGTGCCGGTATCAGGTTGTAGCCGTCAAGGTGCGCCTTGAACGTCTTGCTACCCACTCTGCGCTTTTTGAGCAGATCTTCTTTGACGGTTTCGTCGCCCGCAGCAGCAAGCAGCGTAGTTAGCATGTCTTCGTGCGCTGCGATCTCGTTATTGATCGTGCCTGGCTCGATCACCCCGGGCCAGCGCATAACGGTAGGAACGCGGTAGCCGCCTTCCCATTGCGTATTTTTCTCGCCGCGGAACATGGTGGTGCCGCCGTCAGGCCAGGTGAAGGTCTCTGCGCCGTTGTCCGTGGAGTACATCACGATGGTGTTGTCGGCTATGCCCAACTCGTCCAGCTTGGCCAGAAGTTCGCCGACCATGGCGTCGTGCTCGACCATACCGTCGGCATACACGCCGTAGCCCGTTACACCCTCAGAAGCTTCTTTGAGGTGGGTGAAGATGTGCATGCGGGTGCTGTTCCACCAAACGAAGAACGGCTTGTCAGCTGCGACAGCTCTATCGATGAAGTTGAGTGCGGCTGCGGTAGTTTCTTCATCGACAGTTTCCATGCGCTTTTTGGTCAGCGGGCCGGTATCTTCAATGCGACCGTCGGCATAGCTGTGAATGACGCCACGAGGACCGAAGTTCTTACGAAACTCCGCGCCCTTGGGGTAATCAGGGTTTTCTGGTTCTTCTTCGGCGTTCAGGTGATACAGGTTGCCAAAGAACTCATCAAAGCCGTGCTCCGTGGGCAGCATGCGATCAAGGTCCCCAAGGTGGTTCTTGCCAAACTGACCCGTCATGTAGCCAAGGGGCTTGAGTAGCTCCGCAATGGTGGGGTCTTCATCGGTCATGCCTTCGGGCGCGCCGGGCAGGCCAACCTTTGTGAGTCCCGTGCGGATCGGCGACTGACCGGTGATGAATGCGGCGCGTCCTGCGGTACAGCTTTGCTGGCCATACCAGTCAGTGAACAACGCACCTTCTTTGGCGATTTGATCGATGTTCGGCGTACGGTAGCCCATCATGCCCTGGTTGTAGGCGCTGATATTAAAGCCGCCGATATCGTCACCCCATAAAACGAGGATGTTGGGCTTCTTCTCGCTGTCTTGGGCATATGCAGCCCCGCTGACAAGGCCGATAGCCGTCAAGGCGCAGCAAGCTATTCTTTTTAAATGCATTTTCATGAAAGTGTCCTTGATGCCTATACATCGCTTAGTTTTTAGCCGGACGAAGTGTAGCAGTTATTCAGGCCGGGGATCCCCTTAGGGACTCTTCAGGAGGTATTGGACAGTCGTTGGAGTTACTCACTAAACATGTCGTGGGTAATGCCCTGAACTTCCACGCGGACGTCGTCACCGATAGTGATAAGCCCGCTTTGAATAATCCGGCAACATAAACCACCATGCCCGAGCATCGCGGCAACCCCGCCTTTACCCAGCGCCGTCTCCATGCGCGAGCAGGGATGGCAAAGGGCGCCTGCTTCGAACAGTGCATCACCAATAGAGAAGCGCTGGTAGCGTAGGGCGTGGAGATTGATGCCGGATATCACGAGGTTTCTTCTCAGCACTCCCGGATCAATGTCCTCCATGCCCAGAAAATGCGCGGTTTGCTGTATGAACTCTCGAGAGATCACGGTGACTTGCCGGCCCGACCCCGGGGTTTTATCGACGCGGTGATCGCCTTCCAGTCCCCGGTTTGCGATGGCAAGCACAGATGCTGGGGTGGCCAGGGGCGCGCGCCGCTCGGTTCGAAGCCCAATCCACTCCAGGGAACCGGGAGGCAGGTCCTTGGCAAAACGATCCAAGAGGTTTACGCGTTTGCTCATGCTGTTTGTACAACTCCGGTGAGGGTGACTGCTGGCTTAGGCCTGTAGCGGTGAGCCGATCATCTGCTAACACGCGTACTTAACGATAATAGATTTGGGGTGGTGTTGTGAGATTACCGTACGGATTTACGTTTTTGTTCTTGTGGTGTATCACCGCTGCCGGTTGCTCGGCAGATTCGGGCGCGACCGATGATGGCGTATACGAATTCAAAACGGCCAGCCGCGATGGTATCGGCAAGGTCTACATGGGACGGGAAATATCTCACGTTATGGGGCATTTGGGAGCCGGCTGGTTAGAGCGTCCCGAAAGGGAGCGACTTGAGCGCACAGATTTGCTCATCGACCGCCTGCCTCTGCGCCCTGATCACCACGTTGCAGATATTGGTGCCGGCACCGGCTATTTCACGTTTCCCGTGGCTGCGCGCGTGCCGGACGGGCAGGTCTACGCTGTCGATATTCAGCCCGAGATGCTGGCGATGCTTAGCGATCGATCCAGGTCTTTGTCCGTAGACAACGTAACAGCGGTATTAGGCAGCGAAACAGCGCCCAATCTGTCGCCTGGCAGTATCGATGTCGCTTTTATCGTGGATGCCTACCATGAGTTCTCGCACCCTCGAGAGATGGGTCTGGCGTTGGCCGACGCTCTGCGACCCGGCGGAAAGCTCATCCTCATTGAGTATCGGGCCGAGGACCGCTCCGTTCCCATTAAAGCGCTCCACAAAATGAGCGAAGCGCAGGTTCGCCGCGAGATGGAGGCCATTGGCCTTACGTGGATAGTTACCGAGGACTACCTGCCGCAGCAGCACGTCCTCGTTTTCGCTAAGCCAGACAAAAGCTAGCGGTCAGTGCCGGGAGTTACGCTCCGGTCTAGGCGCGCTTCTTTGCGGTCGCCGCCGTTGCTGCTCGCTTGGGTTTTACTTTTGCACGAGCTTTGGTGGCTGTTTTGGGCCTGGACGCCTTGATTGTGGTTTTTGCTTTTGCTTTTGCTATGGTTTTCGCGGGGGATGGTTTACGCCGCGTTGCGGGGCGGCTGCCAAGCGTTGCCAACTTGAGCTCTTCAAAGCTGTCCATCAGGCAGTCACGATAAAAATCCGGGTCCGGCATCATCTCCCGGCAGCTCGTTGCAGAGATACTGAACTCACCGCAATAACTGCTGATCACATGAAATAAGCCGACGCCATCCGCTACCGGGCCCGTACCAAAGTTCGACAGCATTCGCGCGCCGGTGTTGTAGAGCGGTACCTGGGGTCCGGGAACGTTAGTAATCACGCAGTTGTAGATAGGGTTGATTTGGTTGACCAGACCCCAGCGACTTGCCAGCCGCGCCGCCTGAGCCGTTAGGGTGCTGGGAATGAACTGCGAGTAATCCGTCATGGTCTTGGCACCCACCGCGTTGCTGTATTCCTTTGCGGTCTGGGTCCCTTCATGTACGGCAATCAGCCGTTCTCTGGCATCGGCTACATCGCTGCGGATCTTCACGGCCATGGTGGAGACAATATTGCCTCCCGTACCCTTTTCTTTGGTGTCGCGAACGTTTACCGGGGCCATGGCTACCAACGACTGATCGGGCAGCTCATTGTGTTTTTCGAGATATTTACGCATGGCGCCACCGACGATGGTCAGAGCAACATCGTTGACGGTTGCGCCCGGCACCGCATTTTTTATGGCTTTGACGTCGTCCAAAGGCAGACTCACCGCGTTAAAAACTCGGTAAGCCGATACCGTGCCATTAAAGCGTACCCGAGGAACCGAGCCTACACGCTTAAGGTCCCCTCTGCGTAGCTGCATAAATACTTTGGCAAAGCCGGGGACCGTATTGCGAGCGACGGATATAAACCTAAGAGGTTGGCGAAGCCCGTTTACCTGTGCGCGGGTTAACAGACTCAAGGTGCTGGGATCGCGGTCCGGCCGGGTAATTACAGACTTAGGCTCGACGTGAGCGTCGGCGGTCAGGTCGTGAATGGCTGCGGTGATCTCCATCCCCGATGCTCCATCGACTGCGGCATGGTGCATCTTGGTGAACAACGCGAAGCAACCCTTGGGGTAGCCCTCAACGTTGTCGAGGCCCTCGATGACATACATTTCCCACAGCGGACGGGACCGGTCCAGTGAGCGCGCGTGAATCCGCGAAATCAAAATGCACAGCTGGCGCCAGTCACCCGGTGCCGGCAGTGCAACGTGACGGATATGAAACTCCGGGTCGAAGTCGCCCTCGTCAATCCAGTAAGGATGGTCAAGGCCCAGAGGGACTTCTTTGAGTCGACGGGTAAGGCTTGGTATACCTTTTACCCTGTTGGCCGTGCCTTCAAGAATCTGCTTAAAGCGAACCTTGCCCTCGGGCGCAGTTTCCTGGGTGTAGATATACAGTCCGGAAATGTGCATGGGTGAGTTCGGTGTTTCTAGATACAAAAAGGACGCGTCGAGTCCGCTGAGCTGCTGCATGGAAATTCCTTGTTATTGTGTGTCAGTCACTTTGTACTGAGAAAATACGGGTTACCAGCTTGAAACGATCATATTGCTTCGGGCTGCTTTTTTCATGAAGTCGGCGGCCCGAAATGCCAGGGCCTGAATTGTGAGCGTGGGCTGACCTCGGCCAGAGGTCACCATAGAGCTGCCATCGCATATGAACAGGTTTGCGATATCGTGGCTGCGGTGCCAGCGATCCACAACCGAAGTCTGCGGATCATTGCCCATGCGGCAGGTGCCTAACAGGTGAGCTCCCACCGATTCTTCGCCGATTTCTGAATGCCAGGTTTTCTGCGCGCCAGCGGCGTCCAGTACTGCCAGAGCCTTCTCTTGCATAAAGCCGGTCATCGATAGGTCGTCCGGATGATCAGCATAGGTAACCCGCAATGCCGGTCGCCCAAAGCCGTCTTTATGCTCGGGGTCCAACGTGATGTTGTTGCGAAGCATCGGCAGTGATGTGGCTGCGGTGGTCACTGCCATATTCCTGGTGAAGGTGTGTTCCAGTGTCGCTTTGTATTCGGCGCCCCAGCGAGGCCCGTCGGTAGGAGCTCCCTGTAAGGCAAACAACAGCGGGTAGCCGTTTAGATAGGGTCTCGAATCGAGTGCTCCGCCGCCATAGAACCCTCGCTGAGGGTCGCTATCGTAGTAATCCAGCGCTATGCGCGTGCACTGTATCCCTTTGTATTCATTCAGCGGGTGCTCGAATGCGCCGTAAGCAATGCTGTGAGCATTGAACATGAGATTTTTACCCACCATGCCGCTGCTGTTCGCCAGCCCGTTGGGATGCTTGTCAGTCGCCGACATTAAAAGCAGTCGAGGTGTTTCCGCACCGTTAGCCGCAAGCACGACACTGCGCGCTTTCTGATAATGCTCATTGCCATCGTTATCAAAGTACACAACACCGCGCGCGCGGTCTTGCTCATCCACGTCTACCCGCGCGACTGTTGAGAGGGGGCGAATCTCGCAGTTTCCGGTGCGCTCTGCTTCCGGGATCATGGTCGCGAGGGTAGAAGACTTGGCGTTCATTTCGCAGCCAAAGCCGATACACCAACCGCAGTTTACGCAGGCTGGCCGGCCACGATAAGGCTGCGACAGAATGGCTACCGGAGCGACTTGTGCTGTCATGCCGATGGCCCTGGTGCCTTTTTCAAACAGAACGCCTGCAGACTTAACGGGCATTGGCGGTAGTGGGAAGGGCCGTGAACGGGGTGGATCATTGGGGCCCGGTGCTCCGGATACGCCAATCTCCCACTCTGCCATGCTGTACCAGGGTTCAAGTTCTTCGTAGCTGATGGGCCAATCTGCAAGTGTGGCGTCGGGTATATGGCCCACCACACTGTGTTCTTTAAAGTCCACCGGACGTAGTCGCCAGTAGTTGCCCGAAAAATGCGCGGTGCTACCGCCTACGCCTCGGGCATAGTAGGCAGGCTCTGGCTCTAAAAATCGTTCGCTGGCGGTCTCGTCCTCCCGGTGCCGAAAGGTTTGCTTGTCGCCCACAGATTGGCCGCTGAAATGCTGCTCAAACATCACGGACCACTCATCGTGGGTGAAGTCCGCAGCAGTCCGGTAAGGTCCTTGCTCCAGAACCACCACGCTGTGTCCGGCCTGGGAGAGTTCTCGGGCGATGACGCCGCCTGCCGCGCCGGAACCGACTATGACAAAGTCCACCACGGTATTTCGGTAATCCGGCATCATTTTGCTGTCTCCGACGATTGGAGCACTTGCGCATCGTAATAGCCAAAAGGCGCCTGCCAGTGATGGCGGCGCTCGAAGCCCAGAATGTCCCAGCCAACCTCACCACGATTGCCGCCATAGCGACTCATGGTGAAACTGCCCGCAAAGGTCAGCAGATGCATCAGGCTAAAAAACTCCCCATCTTCAATTTTTTGTAAGGCGATGTCCTGTTCGGCGTCCGTCAGGCTCAAAAAACTGCCGCCAGCGCTATGATTCAACGCCGCAGCCCCTGCTGTTAATTCTGGCAGCATCGACTTCAGCGGGTCGCCGATCATGCCATCGATGAACCACACCGCGCCTGCTTCTTTAGCACCGGGCGTGTTCGTTGTCGGAAGGATGCGTGCGGTAATAGCCTCTAGCGTTAATGCCAGGGATTGATCGAGGTGCTGAAACTGACCGGCCTGGCGACTCGCTGTGCTTGCTGCAAGTAATGCAGGTGACGCCGCGCTCATTAACGCCGTTATTGCAGCTGTGCTCCCCAGCTTTAACAGGGTTCTGCGTTCTAAAAGAGGTTCTTTCATAGCCCGGGTGCTCTATAGCAACGTTGCAATAGTGTACACGTCGCCAGCAACGGTGCACGAGCGCCTCATCACGTCCTGATTTGCCGGGTATGGCTTTTGTTCCGGCAAAAAAAACGCCCTGTTAGGAGGGCGTTTGGTGACAACTCAGTAGTTAAGATCAGGAACTCTCATCCAAAAAGCTGCGCAGATAATCCGAGCGCGTAGGATGACGCAGCTTGCGCAGGGCCTTGGCTTCGATCTGACGAATCCGCTCCCGGGTGACGTCGAACTGCTTGCCGACTTCCTCAAGGGTATGGTCCGTGTTCATATCGATACCGAAGCGCATTCTCAGTACCTTTGCTTCTCGCGCGGTCAGTCCCGCCAGGACATCCTTGGTTGCTTCCATGAGGCCCTGGCCTGTCGCTGCGTCGATGGGCGAGTTAATGGTCTGGTCCTCAATAAAATCACCCAGATGCGAATCTTCGTCGTCGCCGATCGGCGTCTCCATAGAAATCGGCTCTTTGGCGATCTTGAGTACTTTGCGCACCTTGTCTTCGGGCATTTCCATACGTTCGCCAAGTTCCTCGGGAGTGGGCTCCCGGCCCATCTCCTGCAGCATCTGCCGAGAAATGCGGTTGAGCTTGTTGATGGTTTCGATCATGTGCACCGGAATACGAATGGTGCGCGCCTGGTCAGCAATGGAGCGGGTAATAGCCTGACGAATCCACCAGGTGGCGTAGGTCGAGAACTTGTAACCACGACGATATTCAAACTTGTCTACGGCCTTCATGAGGCCGATGTTGCCTTCTTGGATCAGATCCAGGAACTGCAGACCACGGTTGGTGTACTTCTTGGCGATAGAAATCACCAGTCGCAGGTTAGCCTCAACCATTTCCTTCTTGGCACGTCTTGCCCGCGCCTCGCCCATGGACATGCGGCGATTGATCTCTTTGATCTCGGTAACGGTAAGGCCGGTGGCTGCTTCGATCTGGCCAATCTGGCGCTGCGCGCGAAGAATCTCTTCTTTGTAAGCGTTGAGCTTGGGGCCGTAATCTTTTTTGCGGGTGTGTCGTGACAGCCACTTGGCGTTGGATTCGTTGCCCTGGAACGAAGTGATGAAATCTTTACGGGGCATCTGGCAGCGACGTACGGCAAGGCGCATGATCTCGCGCTCCTGCTCACGAACCCCGGCCAATGCGGATCGTGCTTCGTCATTCAGCGGATCGAAGACCTTGGGTGTGAACTTGAAGAACTTGAAGATTTCGCCAAGCTTTTCCATCTCTTTGATGGCCGCTTTGTCCTGACGGCCTTTTTCCAAGAGGATTTTTTCGGTCTTGTTGAACTGACGCTTTAACGCCGTGAAGCGCTTCTTGGCTTCTACGGGATCGGGGCCTGCAGGGGAATCGTTGTCGTCTTCGTCCACATTGCCGGCTGCCTTGGCGGCCTGTTGCTCAGCGATTTGCTGCGCTGAAGGCACGTGATCGGCAGGGTTGAGGTAGCCCACCAGGATGTCGGCGAGTTTCTTCTCTTCTTTTGCGACCAGTGCGTAGTCATCCAGCACGGACTTGACGGCTCCGGGGTAAAAGGCCAGCGCGGCCATGAGCTCGCGGATGCCCTCTTCGATGCGTTTGGCGATGACAATCTCGCCTTCGCGCGTCAGCAGCTCAACGGTGCCCATTTCGCGCATGTACATACGCACGGGGTCCGTGGTGCGCCCGGCTTCTGTTTCTACGGCGGCCAGTGCGGCAGCGGCTTCGGCAGCGGCGATGTCATCGGCAGAGCCGTCGCCATCAGTGAGGATCAGATCATCGGCATCCGGTGCCTGTTCAAAGACCTGGATGCCCATGTCATTGATCATCTGGATGATGTCTTCTACCTGATCCGGATCAGAGATGTCCTCGGGAAGGTGGTCGTTGACCTCGGCGTAGGTTAAGTAACCCTGCTCTTTTCCTTTGGCAATCAGAGACTTCAAACGCGATTGCTGTGTAACGGCGTCGTTCATTCGGTACCTTGCTTGGGTTTGGCCGACCCTTGCGGGGCGGACAGTTGGACGGACGTATTAAAACGATAAAAGTCAGCCCGCCAGTTTAGCACAAAGCCGGACAAATTGCTTACAGACTGTTGTTTTGTGGCGGGGTTTGGCCACATGGAGCCGTGATTCACTGGTTGGCGGGGCCGCTGCGGGTGTCGAGGTCCCGTAGGGCTCTGATGAGTTCGGGTAGTCGGGCCTTATCGTCCGCAGTCATTTGCGCATAAGGACGGGTTTTGAGGCCGCTGATCTCTTCCACAATGCGCTGACGCAGGGGTAGAGAGCTCAGGCGACGCATGATGTCCTCAAACTGCGCCTCGATGCCGTCCGTGGGGATAAGGCGTTCCTGTCCCGCAAGCTCTGCCAGCAGTTCGCCTTCGGGGCTGCCGTGCCAGTGGCCCAACAGCATGCCAGTGCTGGATTCGGGACGTTTTTGCAGCAGCTCGACAATGGCCTTGAGCAGTTCGCCCTCGCGGCCTGACAGGGCTGATAGGGCATGCGCATCTGCCAGGGATGCCACGCTGGGCTTGTGCAGCAGCAGTGCGATGGCGGCCTGGGTCAGCGTAGCGTGTGCACGCGGCGCCTGATTCAGGGGTTCGCGCTGGCGCGGGCTGGGCTCTTCATCGTCCACAGGTGCCCAGTCGCCGTCATCGGGGGGCGGCGCTTCATCAAAACTCGCGTAGTAAGCCTCATCCGGCGCGGCCTCCGTGGCAGGAGGCGGCTCTGGCGGCGGAAGCTCCAGTTTCATGAGGCTGGCAAGCTCCAGCCCGGTGCGCTGTGCCAGAGACTGAAACATCAGCTCCCGGTACACGCCCTCGGGGAGTATGCGGATCAGTGGAAGAGCCCGCTTGGACAGGCTGGCGCGACCTTCCATGGTGCCGATATCAAGGCCCGCGGCCTGGCTTTGGAACAAAAATTCCTCCAGCGGCACGGCGGCCTGCACCAGATCCAAAAAGGCCTGGGTTCCGTCTTTGCGTACCAAAGAATCCGGGTCTTCGCCCTCGCGCAGGAACAAAAAGCGGGCCTGACGGCCATCGGCCATGGTGGGCAAGGTGTTGTGCAGCGCGCGCTCGGCGGCCTTGCGGCCGGCCTCATCCCCGTCAAAACAGAAGACCACTTCGGGCACGACGCGGAATATGCGCTCCAGATGCTCCGTGCTGGTGGCTGTGCCCAGCGTGGCAACGGCGTAACTGATCCCGGCCTGGGCCAGGGCAATCACGTCCATGTAGCCCTCGACCACAATGATGCGCTCGAGCTTGCGGTTGGCCCGGCGTGCCTCGTAAAGGCCGTACAACTCCCGGCCTTTGTGGAATATGGGAGATTCCGGTGAGTTCAGGTATTTGGGTTTGTCATCACCCAAAACCCGCCCGCCAAAGGCGATGACCCGACCGCGACGATCCCGGATGGGGAACACAATGCGATCCCGAAAGCGATCGTACACGCGGCCTGAATCATTTTTGACGAGCATGCCTGCGGTGATGGCGCGGGTCTGTGTTGTTTCGTCATCCCCCAAAAACGACCGCAGGTTGTCCCAGCCCGGCGGGGCAAAGCCCAGTCCAAAGTCCCGGGCAATAAGCCCGGTGAGGCCGCGGTTTTTCAGGTAATCCACCGCCGCCTGTCTGTTGGGATGTTGCTTGAGCGCGTCTTTGTAAAACTCGGTGGAGCGTTCCATGAGTTCATAAAGCGGCTTGTTGGGTGACTCGCCGCCGGCTGCGCTGCTTTGGCCGCGACTTTCTTCTCGAACGACTTCAAGACCGGCGGTACCTGCCAGGTTTTCTACAGCCTGGGGAAAATCGATGTTCTCGTAGTCCATGAGGAAGCCAAGAGCATTGCCCCCGGCACCACAGCCAAAGCAGTAGTAAAACTGCTTCTCGGGATTGACGCTGAAAGACGGTGACTTCTCATCGTGGAAGGGGCAGCGGGCGCTATAGTTTTTGCCGGTTTTCTTGAGTTTTACGCGCCGGTCGATGACGTCGACGATATCGACGCGGTCGAGGAGGTCATCAATAAAACTTTGGGGTATACGTCCGGCCATGCTCAGTCTTTTGCCATGTGGGTCGGCAGACTCGTGAGTGCCAGATTATGCCACGGGGTCCTGAGTCTGACCCGGGTGTCGGGATTAACCGACGAGACGGGCTTTGACTTTCTGGCTGACAGCGCCCATATCGGCGCGACCCTGGAGCTGGGGCTTGAGTTGGCCCATGACCGCACCCATGGCCTGCATTCCACTGCCGTCTGCCGCTGCAATGGCGGCATCGATGATAGCGTCGAGCTCGTCGTCGGCAAGCTGCGCTGGCAGATATTCCTGAATGACCGCAATTTCGGACGCTTCCTGGCTTGCAAGATCGTCCCGTCCCGCGTCTTCGTATTGCTTTTGGGAGTCCCGGCGTTGCTTGAGCATTTTGTCGAGCACAGCCAGAACGCGCGCTTCGTCCAGCACGATGCGCTCATCAACTTCGATACGTTTAAATTCCGCCTGCATGAGGCGAATGGTGGCCAGGCGCTCTTTATCGCGACTCTTCATCGCTTCCTTCATGGCAAGCTTGATGACTGCCTGGGTTTCTGAAGGAATGACGTCGGAATCGCTCATGATAATCGCTGGCGTTTGTCTGAGAGGTTTTGCGGTATAGCGCCGCTTGCTGCTACAAGCCCGCTCTATTGTGAGGTCTGTCTGTGCGAGCGATCAATCTGCTCTGCAACATAGAGGGATAGCCTCGCTATCCCGGATAACCCGCTTAGTAGAGACGGACGCGCTTACGGTTCTCGCGAGACATTTTTTTGAGGTGACGCTTCACCGCAGCGGCAGCAGCACGCTTACGAACGGTGGTGGGCTTCTCGTAGTGCTCGCGGCGACGTACTTCCGAAAGTACGCCTGCCTTTTCGCAAGAACGCTTGAAACGACGCAATGCGACGTCAAAGGGCTCGTTTTCTTTAACCTTGATGTGAGGCATCTAAATCCTGTCCTGTCTGTACCTGCCGGAGACGAAAAGTCATCGCCCACCAGCGCGAGGGCGCGCATTCTATACGCAGCTTGTGGGATTTGCAAAGGTCAGTTGTGCAGGTTTTTTTGTCATCGGAGCGCGCCCATATGGCGATCTGGCCTGTCGCCGGTAGCCGCGATTCATTAGACTTGCGCCTCGCGCGCCGTTGCCCGGTGACTTTGGCGCTAAAAAGGACCCCATCATGAACGTTCTCGGCATAGAAACCTCCTGCGATGAGACCGGCGTGGCGCTGTATAGCACGGAGCGCGGCCTCCTTGCGCATACCTTATATAGCCAGATTGCGGTGCACCGTGAGTACGGCGGTGTGGTGCCGGAGTTGGCCTCGCGGGACCATGTGCGCAAGACCCTGCCTTTGGTTCAAGAGGTGCTGGAGTCGGCGGGTTTAACAAGCAAGGATGTGGACGCGGTGGCCTACACGGCCGGGCCGGGACTCGTGGGTGCGTTGATGGTGGGCGCGACTATCTCGCGGTCGCTGGCGCTGGGCTGGGGTGTTCCCGCGCTGGGTGTGCATCACATGGAGGGGCACCTGCTGGCTCCCATGCTGGAGGAGAATCGTCCGGAGTTTCCGTTTGTAGCGCTTTTGGTCTCGGGTGGGCACACACAGCTGGTGCGGGTAGACGGCATTGGTGAGTACAGGATTCTGGGTGAGTCGCTGGATGACGCAGCGGGTGAAGCCTTTGATAAGGCGGCAAAAATGCTGGGCTTGCCTTATCCCGGCGGGCCTCAGATTGCCCGGATTGCCGAGGATGGCGACCCCGGGCGCTTTGATTTTCCAAGGCCCATGATTAATCGTCCGGGGCTGGATTTTTCTTTTAGCGGTCTAAAAACCCACACCCTGACCACAGTGCGCGCGCTGGAGGCCGAGGCGCCTTTGACTGATCAGGATAAGGCGGATATTGCCCGAGCCTTTGAAGAGGCCGTGGTGTCTACGCTGGTGATCAAGTGCCGCCGGGCGCTGGAGCAAGAGAATCTAAAACGGCTGGTGATGGCGGGGGGCGTGAGTGCCAACCGCAATCTGCGCAGGCAGTTGGGAGAGAAACTGGGAAAGCAGGGCGCCGAGGTGTTTTATCCAGCGCCGCAGTTTTGCACCGATAACGGCGCGATGATTGCTTACGCCGGTGCTCAGCGTCTGGCTGCCGGTCAAGTCGATGGTGTAGAGGTGCAGGTGCGGCCGCGCTGGCCCATGACGGAGTTGCCACCGATCACGATGCCATCCGAGGCTAACTTGTGAGTGATATCGTTTTTATCCGCGCTTTGCGCCTGCCCACGGTGATTGGCGTGTATGCCTGGGAGCGGGAGGTTCGTCAGGAGTTGCTGCTGGACCTGGAGATGGCCTGGGATATTGCCCCTGCCGGTGTCAGTGATGATGTAGCCGATGCGCTGGATTACTCGGCGGTCGCCACGCGTTTACGGGCTTTTGCGGCCGAGAACAGTTTTGAGTTGATTGAGAAAATGGCCAGTGAGTTGGCAAGCCTGGTGATGGCTGAGTTCTCGGTACCCTGGGTGCGTTTGCGCTTATGTAAGCCGGGGGCAGTCACCGAAGCTATGGATGTCGGCGTGCTTATTGAGCGGGGGCAACGGCCCGTATGACGCGTTTGTTTTTAGGCCTTGGCAGTAATATTGAGCCGGCGCGGTATTTGCCGCTGGGTTTGTCCGAGCTTGAGGGTCTGTTAGGTAGTCTGAGAGTGTCGCCCGTTTACGAGGGTGCGGCCATTGGTTTCTCTGGAGCGCCATTTTGGAATTTGGTGGTGGAGGCGCAGACGTCTTTGTCGGTGGGGGAGTTACAGTCAGCCTTACGGACCATCGAATATGCCCACGGGCGTGCTAAAAATGCCTCTCGCTTGAGTCCCCGGAGTCTGGACATCGATATTCTCATCTACGGCGATGCATGTGGCGTGGTGGATGGGGTGGTGTTACCGCGCGGCGAGATACTGCAAAACGCCTTTGTACTGCGTCCGCTGGCAGAATTAGCGCCTGATGCTGTTCATCCGGGCGTTAAAAAGAGCTTTGGCGAGCTCTGGGCCAAGTACGACGCAGCGTCTCAGCCGTTGACGCCGGTATCGCTGGACGACGTCTCAGTTCGTAACTGATTGAGGCGTTTTACGCGCTCCTTTGTGAGCGCATCGCCGATGGCCTTGCCCTCAAGCCCCGATACATCCAGGTCTGCAATCGTCACGGCCATTGCAATGTCTTTTGCGCGGCGTAGATAGTCCGCCTGGGGGTAATCCTGATCTTCCAGCCCTTTTCTGCCTCGCGAGTCGGCCTCGCAGGCCATCAGGTAGCTTTCGAATCGCTCGGGCTGGCGCAGCGCGCCGGTCGCTTCAAGGAGCTTGAGCAGAGTCTCGCCGCGCAGTTCGCGGGCCCGGTGCATGTGCAAGTGGTATTCGCAGACTGTCAGAGCCAGTTGCCTGTGCGCGTTGGGTACCTTGAGGCGCGCGCAGACGTCTTCTACCAATGGCAGTCCCGCTGTCTCATGGCCCCGGTGGCTGGGCAGTACGTCGTCCGGGGTAATGCCTTTACCAAGATCATGAGTGAGCGCCGCAAAGACCACCTGACTGTTGCCGGATTCCGGTGAATTGGCGGTATCCGATGCCAGTGCTCGGCGTGAGAGCAGGGCGGCCTGCTTGATCACCATCAATACGTGCACACCGGTATCGATTTCGGGGTGATAGTTGGCCTTTTGTGGAACGCCGAACAAACCTTCGACTTCGGGTAGGAGCGCTTTGAGTGCGCCACATTGTTGCAGTACCTCGATAAACACCTGGGGGTCGCGTTCTCTTAGCGCTCGTTCAGTCTCTACCCAGATGCGCTCCGGGGGCAGATACTCAAGCTCGCCTTGCGCGACGATGTCCGTCATGAGGATAAGGGTCTCCTCGGCCACAGCGAATCCTAAGTGCGCATAGCGGGCGGCAAAACGCGCCACGCGCAGTACGCGAAGGGGATCTTCCAAGAATGCGTCGGATACGTGGCGGAGCAAGCGTGACTCAAGGTCTTTGGCTCCGCCATAAGGGTCTATAAGCGAGCCATCGTCATCTTTGGCGATAGCGTTGATGGTGAGGTCCCGGCGTTGGAGGTCCTCCTCCAGCGTGACGTTGGGATCGTAGTGCGTCTCAAAGCCGGTGTAGCCGTGACCCTTTTTGCGCTCGGTGCGGGCCAGCGCGTATTCCTCTTTGCTTTGCGGGTGCAAAAACACCGGGAAGTCTTTGCCCACCTGCGTGTAGCCAAGATCCAGTAGCTCTTGGGGCGTAGCGCCCACAACCACCCAGTCCTGCTCTTTGACGGGATAGTTGAGAAGTTCGTCGCGGACTGCGCCGCCGACTAAGTAGTTTTTCATGGGGAGGATTTTAGCAGCCGCAGGGCTCAGACACTCGCTCGCCGGTCTCCAGGTTATAGAGCGTCATGAAGTTGCCCCAGACACAACCTGTGTCCAGCCCGATAGCGTTGGGTGTACTGGTCTGGCCTTGCAAAGATGCCCAATGGCCAAACAGAATCTTGTCATTGGCCGTTTTACGGTGAGGGTAATTGAACCAGGCGTCCAGCGCCTTGTTCTTTGCCGCAGGGCCTCCGGGGTTGGTCAGAGGCCCTTTGCTTTGCAAATCGAGCGTGCCATCTTCGTAGCAGTAGCGCATGCGAGTGAGGTAATTGGTAATAACACGCAATCGCACCACGCCCTCCAGATCATCCGACCACAAAGCCGGCTCGTTGCCGTACATCGCTGCAAAAAAGTCAGTGCAGTCGGGGCTCTTGAGTACGGCTTCGACCTCGCGGGCGCGTTTGGCCGCCTGCTTTACCGACCACTGCGGTGGAATGCCTGCGTGTACCAGGGTGAAGCCGTGCTCTTGGTACACAAGGGGCTGCTGATGCAGCCAGCCGATTAAGACGTCTCGGTCCTTGGCCAGAAGAATGGGCTCCAGGGTGTCCTGTCGACCAAGCCCCTTGGCGCCCGCTGCAATGGCCATGAGGTGCAGGTCATGATTGCCCAGCACAACGCGCACGTTGTCTCTGTGCTTGTAAAAAAAGCGTAGTGTTTTTAGACACTTGGGGCCCCGGTTGATGAGGTCGCCGGTGCACCAGAGCATGTCCCGGTCCCAGCTGAAGTTAACTTTTTTGAGAAGACGTTTGAGGGGCTTTTTGCAGCCTTGCACATCGCCTACAACCCAGGTGGCCATGAAATACGCCTCGGTTTCAGTTCAGGGATGTAGGTGTGTGGAGCGTAAACGCAGGAATGGTGACCTCAAAGGCGAGCTGTTCCTTGGGATCCGGCGGGCGATCGTCATCGTGCAGAATCATGGTGTACTCGCCCTTCATGTAACCCACCGGCGTGGGCAGGGTCGCACCGCTGGTGTAGCGAAAATAGCGCCCGGGACGAATGATGGGTTGCTCGCCGATCACGCCCTCACCGCGCACCTCCTGCACGTCTCCATCCGCATCGGTGATTTGCCAGAACCGCGATAGTAGCTGTACCGACACATCACCGGCGTTGCTGATGGTGATGGTGTAGGCAAAGGTGTATTGATTGTCTTCCGGGCGGGAATGGGTGGGTAGATAGGTGGTTTGTGTGGCGATGCCAATAAGGGCCGGATTTAGCGTCTTGATCTGGCTCATGGGAGGGCCCCGAAATTAATTGTCTGGAAGTACCGCCGCTCGATGGGCACTTTATAAGCGCTGTTATGGTGAGGCGCAAGTGCTACCCAATGTGGCTTCGTTCGCCCTTGCTCGTTCAGTCTGCGCTGCTTACTTCCAGCGCCTTTGCCAGGGCTACAAATTGAGAAAGCTCCAGCGTTTCGGCACGGCAGCCCGGGTCGATGCCCAGGCCTTCGATCGCCTCGTTGCTCAGCATGCCCTTGAGGTTGTTGCGCAGGGTTTTACGGCGCTGCGCAAAGGCGGCTTTGACGACTTTTTCGAGCACGGCGGCGTTGCAGTCAGGAAACAGCGGACTTGCGTGCGGGGTAAGCCGGATGATCGCCGACTGTACTTTGGGCGGAGGGTCAAAAGCCTCGGGTGGCACCTCAAACAACAGTTCGGTCCGGCACAGATACTGCGCCATGATCCCTAAGCGTCCCCAATGTTTGCTGCCGGGCTGGGAGGTGAGGCGCTGAACCACTTCCAGCTGCAGCATAAAGTGCATGTCTTTGATGATGGTTGCCTGCTCCAGCAGACGAAAAATCAGGGGGGTAGAGATGTTGTAGGGCAGGTTGCCCACGACGCGGAGCTGCTCGTCACCCCGCACCACGCTGCCAAAATCGAACCTCAGCGCGTCAGCACTGTGCAGCGTGAAGTTTGGGTGGATGCTAAAAGCTGCCAGCAGCGGGGTGACCAGGTCGCGATCCAGTTCGATAGCGTCCAGCTGGCAGCCGCTTTGTACCAGCGCGTCGGTGAGGGCTCCCAGGCCCGGGCCGATCTCTACCAGGTGTTGGGATTCGGCTGGTGCGATGGCTCGCTCCAGACGATCAATAATTCCGGGGTCGCGCAGGAAGTTTTGTCCAAAGCGCTTGCGGGCCTGGTGTGTGGGTGTCGCGGAATGTTTGCTCATGTGCCTATTCTACGCTGCTGCGCGTTGTCGGCGGCCACTGGTAGAATGACGATTCTTTCTTTTTGTTCCGACAACATGACATTACGACGTTTTTGGATGCTGGTGGATGAGATGGCTCGCATGTCACTCAAGGCCGATGCATCGCGCTTTTATCTTGGCTACCTGTGGTGGGTGCTGGAGCCTTTGCTTTACGTGGCGGTATTTTATGTCGTGTTCGAAGTGCTGCTGGGCACTCGGCGACCTGATTTTCTGGTGTTTTTGATGTGCGGCAAGCTCACATTTATCTGGTTTTCCAAGTCCGTGGTGCACGCTTCGCGAAGCATTGTGGCCAGCAAGGTCTCAGGGGCTAATGGCGATTTTCTCTGCGGTGGCATGCGTTTTAAGTAAAAACGAAGGCGTTTTCTGGCTGTTGACGTTCTTCCCCGCTTTTCTTGTTTTTGTTCTTGTGTACGGCGTATTCAGGAGGAGCACTCCGATTCACCGCTGTAGACAGAATTAGTCTCCAGTTGGTTCCTGCTTTTATGTTCTTTTGCCTTCTGTTGGCTAAAGAACTAATGAAGTCGCCGCAAAGAAGTCGAGTAAGCTCCGAGGTAAATGAATTGTCCACGGAAACGTAGCGCGGCGGTCGTGAGTGCGTAATTTTACGACGTTGCAGACCATAAAGCTGCTTCTACGAAACAATACTTCGCATCGCAGGCCACGCCTCAAGCGCCGCTGCCCACCCCAACGCAAACCCTCTGAATTGATCGAGTAGTTCAGCTTCAGTGGAGTCTTTTGGGACTCCCTGTATACTCACCGGCGACTGCTCCTCGTTTATCGATTGCTCAACCTCCTCGATAGCACGTTGCAGATAGAGCTGCCAGTTCATTGATGGCAACTCAGTCGCCTTACCGGCCTGAGACTTTAGGCGATAAAGAGCGTTGGCGGTTCCCCTTGCGTGTTCCGCGCGATAATCAAGCAGAAGATTACTGTCTGACCTAGCGGCAATCCGTCGAGCATCTTCGGCCATGTTCCTGAGTTGATACTCCGGATTGCTGGCATCGTTATAATCAATCTTGCCAGTTATATATCGTGAAAAAAGCTCGATGCCTCCTTTTGTCGCAATGGGATCGCGGATACTAAAGGCACGCCTGTCGTCCAGCGGCAGGTGTGGGACGCTCCAGCCATATTCAAGCACCGCGCCCCGATGGTGCATCGATTCAATCATAGCGCCGAACAGCATATCTTCTCCGCGGTAAGCCGGAAAGTATGGTGGCAATAGATGGCTGTTGTCTAAGCCGGTCATCTGCGACATGACCGCAGTTTTGTGTAGCGCTGGACGAGTACATCCAACCCAATGACATCGATTTTCTATGGCATCAACCATGCCATGTGGTGCATTTACCAAGCGTTCTATGGAGCGCTCATCTAGATTGAGAACCCAATGCGCTCCCCCAGTTCCGGGGTCACCCCAAGCGCCGGTCTGAGTAACCAGCACAGGGCTCTCAGGGTCTAATACGTTGAGCATTGCGGCATTAGTGTTGTGTAGCCACTGGCTGACGATTTCACCACCCGCAAGCTCACGCAGAGAGTGGCCTAGGCTTTGCCCCAGGCACTGGAGATGTCCGGAAAGGGGGTCAAAGTCGGCGGGATGCCCTTGGGCGATCAATGTCTCCAGATCAGGATAAAACGCTGCCTGATGCTGCCCGGTAAAAGAAACGCCTTCTTCTTGGACCGGCGGCAGCACCGCCTGACAGGTCACATCATCATCCAGCACTATGGCTCGATATCCTACAGACAGTAGTAGGGCGAGTGTCCTGGAGCGGCCATAGGTCTTGTAGCCCCTCCATTGCTGGGGATCGATGAGAAAGCGGATGCCTTGTTCGTGCTCAGGCAACTCCTCAATAAGCTTATCTTGCAGTTCGCGCTGCTCATCTGCACCAAAATACTCCATGTCCTTGGCGCTGCGCAGATTAAAAGTATCTACCAACTCGCGATTGGCTGTGCGGTTCTTCTCCTCGCGGGAATCATCAACGAGGTAGAGCGATTCGTGACGGCTGAGATTGCCCGAGCGCAACATGGATTCGAGCAGTCGATTTACTGCCGCGGGTCGGTCGCAGGTAATAACGAAGACCCGGCTTGGCGCCAGCTCACGCGGCGGAGCATCGGTAAGCCGTTTTTGAATAGTTTCGCCCATCAGCAAAATGCCTGCGTCGGCCAGCTGCTGCAGAGTTGAGCCCACGCTGACTTCCTGGCCACGAAGTTCCGGACGGGTGGCGCATAGGCGCTTGGTATGATTTTCGATAGTGTCAAACGAGGTGCAGGTCTTAAGCGCCTCCACAACGGGGGGTGCAATGAATTGCTGTTTGCCGTTCACCCGGTTGATAACTAGCATCTTTTGGGCATCTACGCCGATCAGTTCGCAGTCCGCAAAAGCGACCAGCGCAGCCGAAGCTGGCGAACCAGCAGTGGTCACAGTCTGGTCCTGCGACGGCGTATGAGGATAGCTGTAAGAAATATCGTCGGTCATGGTTTTGCGCTGTGTTGTGACGGTGCCCAAGGGCTTTGAAGCGAGCAATCTTGCCTGCTTATCCTATGAGATTTGCCGAGCTGATTTATAAAACCACAGTGAAGTCGGCTGAGGCTAAATCTATGCCTTCTTAATGCTGTGCAAGTGTATTGAGTAGGGGTGCTGCTGTAAACGGACGTTAAGTTTGGGGTGCACGGCTGCGGCTCGCTAGCGCATCCTGACCAGGTCCAAAGCAGACTCCACCGCCGCAAAAAAACTGCTGGGGTCGGCATCCCCGGTGCCGGCTAAATCAAAAGCCGTTCCATGATCCACGCTGGTTCGAATAATGGGTAGCCCCAGGGTAATGTTCACCGCCGCGCCAAAGCTCGCGTATTTGAGTACCGGTAGGCCCTGATCGTGGTACATCGCCAGATAGGCGTCGGTTTGATCGCTCAAGCGCTTGTTAAACGCGGTATCGGCTGGCCAGGGCCCGGATACATTGATCCCTTCGTTTTTTGCCTGCTCTAACGCAGGCGCGATGACATCGATATCTTCCATACCCAGATGACCACCCTCACCGGCGTGGGGATTCAGCCCCAGAACGCTGATCTGTGGTGCAGCGATCCCAAACTTGGACTTTAGGTCCGCTTCCATTACCCGCAGTACATCGAGCAGCAGCGATTGGTTGATGGCTGCGGGCACTGCCGCGAGGGGGGTATGTGTCGTGGCCAACGCGACCCTCAGATCCTTTGCCGCAAGCAGCATTACCACCTGTGCAGTTCCCGTAAGCTCGGCCAGATACTCTGTGTGCCCTGAGAACGCGACGCCACTATCTGCAATCACTGCCTTGTTAACCGGAGCAGTTACCATCGCAGCAAACTCGCCTTTCAGGCAGCCGTGAGTTGCGCGGTCCAGCGCCGCGAGAACGCCTGCGGCATTTTTTGACTGCGGTTGTGCGGGTGTGGCCGCTACCGCCAAGGGCTGATGCAGTATTGTGAGCGTACCTGCACTGCTAGCCTGGGATATATCCGGGTTGTAGGTAATGAATCGCGTTGACAGGCCCAGCAGCGCTCCCCGCGCCTCCAGCATCCCTTGATCCGCAATGACCACAAGCTCCGCCGGCCAGTCCCGCTGGGCTGCCGCGAGGACAACATCCGGCCCTATCCCCGCAGGTTCCCCCGCCGAGATAGCCAGCCTTGGCAACTTACTTGATGTCGACAAAGGCCTCGTCACGTATTTTGCGCAGCCAGGCGTCGAGCTCTTCCTGATACTTGCGACCGTGCAAAAACTCACGAACCTGCGCTTTGCGCATGTCTTCGGTGACGTCTTTTTCGCGACGATCCAGTACTTCCAGAATGTGCCAGCCAAACTGGCTACGCACCGGGGCGGAGATAGTGTTGATCTCCGTGCTGGCCATGGTGTTTTCGAACTCGGGAACCATCTGGCCCGGACTCGTCCAGCCTAAATCGCCCCCCTCAGCCGCTGAACCAATGTCTTCGGAATACTCCCGGGCCAGGTCACCAAAATCTTCGCCCGCTTCGGCGCGGGCCTTGAGCTCTACCGCGAGTGCTCGCGCCTGTTCATCTGTCAGGATTTCTGAAGGCTCGATCAGTATGTGTCGCACCTTGGTCTGATTGATGGTCATATCACCACCGCCGCGCTGGTCCGCCATAGTCACGATATGCAGTCCGCTGGGGCTTTGGAACAGATCAGCGGTTTCACCGCGACCAAGGGTCGGCGCGACCTCCTGAAAGAGGCTGGGCAGATCATCCAGCTTGCGCCACCCTAAATCGCCGCCAGAAAACACGTATTGCGGGGGTACAGAGGCCATCACCGCATCAAAGGGCTCACCACTGCGAATGCGCTCTACCAAAGTCTCACAGTAGGCGGTGCTCTGCGCTACTTCTGTTTCGCTGGTGTCGGAGGTGATGGGCAGCAGCGCATGAATAATGCGGTACTCGGGCTGCACCAGTTTTTGTCCTTCTTCGGTGGACAGGTAGTTCTCGATTTCCTGTTCGCTGATTTGAATCAGCTGATTGACGTTGCCCTGCTGCACGCGCTGGATGATCATCTCGCGCTCAATATTCTGGCGAATCTCACCGTAGGACCGACCCTCCTGCTCCAGCAGCATCGCGAACTGCTCGGGGGTGAGTCCGTTCTGGCCGGCAATACGCGCCATAGCCTGATCCAGCTGCGCGTCTGAGATGCGCACGCCAAAGCGGGCGCCCATTTGTATCTGGATGTTTTCCAGAATGAGTCGGTCCAGCGTCTCTCGAATCAATACATCTTCTGGCGGGGCTTCACCGCCCTGCAATGCAATGTTCTCGTTGACCGTGGCCAGGCGCTCCCTGAGCTCACTGGCCATGACCACATCGTCGTCCACTACGGCCACGACCTGATCAAGCATCTCGGTGGCGGCATAAGCGCCGGACGTCAGGCTCACTGCACACACAAGTGCCAGCCACTGCCTGCGCAGCGCCTGCGGCAGTCTATGGGGCGCCTGCGGCTGTGTGTAAAAACCCGTTTTTCTATCGGCTATACGCAAGTCGGTTAAATCCTTGAATCATGTCGCCCATTAATTGCTCTACGCCATTGCCAAAACCGCCAAGGCCTTTGAGTACAAATTGGACCTGAGTGGCGTATTCACGATCCAGATTGGGTGAATCAAAGTCGGGTATCGCGTTGCGGACGGTGTCGAAGTAGCGCAGATGAAGCAGGCGAACCTGCCAACAGCAGCTATCGTATTCGATTCCCACCATATCTTCCACGCTACGATTCGCCTCCAGACTGTAGTTCCAGGCCATAAACACGCGCCAGTTATTGTCGATGGGGTAGTAGGTAGATAGATTGACCTGATCCGTGGTGGGTTGGTTCCCTACCAGTGAGACAGGTCGCCGGAAGGTATAGCCCGCGTTAAACACCGTATCGTCATCCCGGGTATAGCTGGCGATGAGGTTTCCGGCATTCATTTTGCGCGTCGACGGGTCGTACTGCAGATTACTGCGCACGGACAGTCGCTCGTTGGGGTAGAAGTTAAATTCGCCCGCGAGCTCGGAATTTGACCGGTCCAGCTCCGGGTCGGAGGCGTTCAGACGCACTCGCCGGTTTTTGAAGTACACAATTTGCCCAATACTGGCGTTGAACAGCTCTTCGCCACTGCTTTCGTCTAAAAAGCGCGTGGTCAGGCCGATAGCCATCTGGTTGGCATCGTCCAGTCGATCCCGGCCAGAAAACCGCGTGTCGCGAAAGAGCTGATTATAGTTAAAGGTGAGTTCTGCGCTGTCAAAATCCGGTTGGTCGTTTTGTTCGTCAAACTGGCTGTAGAGGTAAAAAACCCGTGGCTCGAGAGTCTGGACTACGCCTTTGTCAGCAAACTGTGTTCGCCGCTCAAAAAACAAGCCGCCGTCAATACTGGCAAGACCCGACCGCGCGCCGGGATTTTCGTCCAGAGCGCCGATCTGGCGATCAAGCGCGTATTCCAGCACACGATACTTCGCGGTGGACCTTAAAAAGCCGTACTGCCAGCTCATGGGGTAGCTCACGCCGGCCTCGCCGTAAAGGCGCTGTCCGGTCGCAACTACATCGTTGTCGCTATCAAAATTAGAGTACTGAATCATCCCGATGGGGTTAAGTGCAAAGGGCTTGCCCTGGCTGCGGTACTGCGCGGTTATTTGTGGCAGTTTCTTGTAATCGTTACGAATATCATCAGCCAGAGGCTGGAACTGCTGAGCCTGAAAGTTCACCAGCCAGTCGTCACCCAGATAATCGATCTGACCGAGTTGCAGCAGGTTCACCTCGCGGCGGGAATCCAGCCGGGAGGTTTCCAGATCGCGTATCAGGTCGATGTCAGACACCTTGCTATAGTCGATCATTGATCGCCAGCGTCCCTGGTACATGCCCTGGTGTTTAACAATGGCGAGCCAGCGTGTGGCATCGGACTCATCCGGAAAATCATCCGCGTACTGCTTGTCGTCGCCAATGTAGCTGCCTCCGAGCTTCCATTGACCGTTGAAAGGGTCGAGATAGCGGCTTTCAAACTCGTGGTTGATACCGCGCAGTCCGATGTATCGGGGGGCGTAGAGCAGATCGTAGTTCTCGGCCAGATTCAGGTACACGGGGACGCCGATATCGACACCGCCGCGACTGTCTGAGCCCACCGCCGGAAACAGGAAACCGGTGCGGCGCCGATCATCCAGGGGGAAACTCAGCCAGGGAGCGTAGAAAATCGGATAACCCCCGGCGCGCAGCGTCGCATCGCGGGCCGTGCCAACGCCCCGTTCCAGGTCGAGCTCCAGCTGCCCGGTTTGCAGCAGCCAGTCGTTGTCTCCCGGCGCGCAAAAGGTCATTTCGCCGTCTTCGATGCGAATGAGCTCGTTGCTGTCTCTGGACAGCAGTGCTGCACTGCCACGCAGCTGTTGCTCGTGCAGTACGAATTGGCTGTTCTCCATCTGCGCCGCGCCGCTGCGCGAGTAAAACTGGCCCCGTTCGCCGCGCAGTAACACGCCCGGCTCTCTGAGCTCGATGTTGCCCTCCAGGGTGCCGGAGCGGGTGTCCCGATCAATGCTGGCTGCATCGCTGGAGAACTCCCGGTAGCCCTGGGTGACCTCGACACCGCCAGACAGGCGCACCGTGTTGCCTTCCAGTTCTGTACTTCGCGCACTGGCGTTAATAGGGGAGGTGTCCGGATTCTCGCTGGCTTTAGCACCCCCCTGAGGATCGATATAGCGGCCCTCACACAGACGGCAGCTCAGGTTTCGCAGTGCTTTGGGCACGTCGGCTATGGGGACCCAGTCAAGCTCGGCACCAACGCGCGGCTCGATACTCTCTTCGACCAGAGCTTCATCCGCGGTGAGGGCGGCTTCAGGGGACTCGTTCTGTGCGGCTACCACACCGCTGCACATCAGCAGCAGCATCGCGTACCATCCGCCGCGCTGTACAAGGCCAGAGCGCGCGGGTGAGTCCTGTGATGACAGGATCTCGGTGGTGAATTTTCCGGGTGAAGCTTTGGGCATCTGCGGCGGCTTTAGCGCAATGGACGGCGCATAATAAAGCATCGGTGAGGCTCGCGTTAGACGCGGCCCAGAACATTGTTAAGCTAGCGCCAATAGGTGGGTACTGGTCGTCAGCAACACCTTGGGTTTCGGCTTACAAAAAGCCTTGGAGATATGTGAACCGCACGAATAGAACACAGCAATTGGGTCGCTGGTATACGTCCTGGTCATCACTTGAGGCTCAGGATTTACTCCCCGTGGCCGGGGATGCGAGTTTTCGGCGCTATTTTCGTGTTGCTGGCAAGGATTCGTCGGTGATTCTCTGTGATGCGCCGCCAGAAACCGAGAAGAACGCGGAGTTTGTAGCGCTGGCCGGGGCGCTGGCGGCCGCAGGTCTGCGGGTGCCCGCGGTGCTGCATGCCGATCTCGAAGAGGGTTTTTTGGCGCTGGAGGACCTGGGAGATCAAACGCTCCTGCCTTTACTGAATGCGCAAACAGTCGATCAGTACTACGCGGATGCCCTGGGCATGCTGCAGGACCTGGCGGTAGCTGATGCCGCTGACTTTTCTTTGTTGCCCTATGACCGCGCGCATCTTGCCCGTGAGATGGCTTTGTTTCCCGAGTGGTTTTGCCAGAGCTTGCTGGGTCTGGATCTTGCTGAGGAGGCCACAGAGCGCTTTGCGGCGGTCGAACGCCTTTTGTGCGACCGGGCTCTGGCCCAGACCCAGGTGGTGGTGCATCGTGATTTTCATGCTCGCAACCTGATGCTGCTTGCCGATGGGACCCTTGCCACCATCGATTTTCAGGATGCGGTACGCGGGCCTGTGACCTATGACCTCGTGTCTTTGCTCAAAGACTGCTATCTGCGCTGGCCGGACGATCAGGTTCGCCGTTGGGCGCTTCTGCATCGCGAGGGATTGGCGGCTAGGGGTGTTGTCGTGCCCGACGCCGACGCCTTTCTCATGGATTTTGACTTCATGGGGCTGCAGCGGCACATCAAGGTGCTGGGAATCTTCGCAAGGCTGTATCTGCGTGACGGTAAGCCCGGGTACCTGGGTGATCTGCCCCGCGTGATGGGCTATGTGCAAAGCACGCTGAAGCGTTATCCCACCGTGCCTGCGCTGGCAGCCTTTGCCGCCTGGTTTGATCGAGAGGTTCTGCCGGCGGCGCAGTCACAGGACTGGTTTCATGAGTCCGGCTAGCTCGCATACTATCGATTATGCTCCGCCGAGTGCAGCGATGCTGCTGGCTGCCGGCAAGGGCGAGCGTATGCGTCCGCTTACCCTGACGACTCCCAAACCTTTGTTACCTGTGGCGGGTAAGCCCTTGATCGAATACCACATCGAATCACTGGTCAACGCCGGTGTTAACGATATCGTGATTAACGTCTCGTGGCTGGGGCAGCAAATCGCCGGGCACTGCGGCGACGGTTCGCGCTGGGGCTGCGCCATTCATTACAGCCCGGAAGCGGAGCCCCTGGAGACCGCCGGCGGTATTATTCAGGCTCTGCCACTGCTCGGTGACAGGCCTTTTTTGCTGGTGAATGCGGATATCTGGACCGACTACGACTTTACGCAGCTGCGCCAACACGCCTTGGCACCCCGTGCGGCCCATTTGCTGCTGGTCGATAATCCCGAGCATAACCCCGCTGGAGACTTTGGTCTGTGTGAGGGGCGGGTGACTGCCGCTGACAACAACAGCCTCACGTATGCCGGCATAGGTCTGTATGATCCGCGTTTCTTTGACGGATACGCGCCGGGAAAACGACCATTGTTGCCCTTGCTGCAGCAGGCAATCGCAGAAGAACGTTTGTTTGCACAGCATTACCGCGGTCGCTGGACTGATGTGGGAACACCCGCGCGACTCGAACAACTTGAACGTGAGCTTGCACAAGCATAGGACAAGACATGAATGAATTTTTGATTGCGCCTTCCATATTGTCCGCGGATTTTGCGCGCCTGGGCGAAGAGGTCGACAATGTGCTGGCCGCTGGTGCCGATATCGTGCATTTCGATGTCATGGATAATCACTATGTGCCCAATCTGACTATCGGGCCCATGGTGTGCAAGGCTTTGCGTAAACATGGCGTGACCGCGCCCATCGACGTGCATCTCATGGTGTCTCCCGTGGATCAGCTGATTGGCGACTTTGCCGAGGCGGGAGCGAGTTACATCACCTTTCATCCGGACGGGTCGACCCACGTCGACCGCTCTTTGCAGATGATTCGTGATGCGGGCTGCAAGGCGGGCCTGGTGCTCAACCCCCATGTGGGGCTGGACGATCTGACTTACGTCATGGATAAGCTGGACATGATTCTGTTGATGTCCGTAAATCCCGGCTTTGGTGGTCAATCTTTCATTCCTTCGACGCTGACCAAGCTGCGCGAGGCCCGGGCGCTGATCGACGCCTCGGGGCTCGACATTCGCCTTGAAGTGGATGGCGGCGTTACCCCGGCGAACATTGCTGACATCGCGGCGGCGGGCGCAGATACCTTCGTGGCCGGTTCGGCGATCTTTGGCAAGCCCGACTATGCC
>DS999409.1:260942-301495 GCA_000158155.1 gamma proteobacterium NOR5-3
GGCGGCAGCCCACAGCGCGGTCATGCGGGAGATGACGCGCTGGCGATGGTGAACGTTCGGGCTTGCTTCTTGGCCCCTCACTAATCAGCGTTGCTTTGCCAACCCCGTAACTCGCTTTCCAGGACCATCCCATGACTATTGATGAATTTGCCGCACTGGCTGCCGAGGGCTATAACCGCGTGCCCGTGCATCGCGAAGTGCTGGCGGACTTTGACACACCGCTGTCCACCTACCGAAAACTTGCCGAAGGCCCTTATTCCTATCTCTTTGAGTCCGTCGAGGGCGGTGAGAAGTGGGGACGTTACTCCATCATAGGTTTGCCGTGCCGGGAATTGATCAAGGTTTATGGCCATCGCGTCGAGAGCTGGGTGGATGGCGAGTGCATAGGGACCGAAGAGGTCGCCGATCCGCTGGATTTTGTAGAAGCTTACCAGCAGTGTTTTCGCAGTCCCGAGCAGGATACCTTGCCGGTGTTTCACGGTGGTCTGGTGGGTTATTTCGCCTACGACACGGTGCGCTACGTCGAGCCACGACTTGCCCGCAGCTGTCCCGAGGACCAGCTTCACACACCGGATATTCTGCTCATGCTCTCCGAAGAGGTGCTGGTGTTTGACAACCTCGCGGGGACCCTGCGGGTCATCGTCAACGCAGATCCCGGCGTGGATGGCGCGCTGGAGGCGGCCAACGCGCGACTCGATAGTCTGGTTGCTGCCCTGGATGCACCGCTGGAACCGCTGCCAAGAGTGTCCTTAGCCGGTGCAGATGGCAGTGCGCACGAAGCCAGGGCACGCTTTAGTCTCAGCCAGAACGAGTACGAGGCAGCGGTAGATACCGTTAAGGACTACGTGTTGGCCGGTGATGTCATGCAGGTGGTGCCTTCGCAGCGTATGACCCTGCCGTTCTCGGCGCCGCCGCTGAATCTTTACCGGGCGCTGCGCAATCTCAATCCTTCGCCCTACCTGTATTTTCTGGATCTCGATGAGTTTCAGGTGGTGGGGTCCTCGCCAGAGATTCTGGTGCGGGCACAGCAGAGCAAGGTCACCGTGCGGCCTATTGCCGGCACACGACACCGAGGCAAGTCCGAAGCCGAGGATCAGGCGCTGGAAGACGATTTACTGGCAGACCCCAAGGAGATCGCCGAGCACCTCATGCTGATTGATCTGGGGCGCAACGATGTGGGGCGTATCGCTCAGACGGGTACGGTCCAGCTCACCGAGAATATGCAGGTAGAGCGCTACTCCCATGTGATGCATATCGTGTCCAACGTCGAAGGCCAAATGCAGGAGGGTCTGTCATCCATGGATGCGCTGCGTGCTGCGCTGCCGGCGGGTACGCTCAGCGGTGCGCCCAAGATTCGCGCCATGGAAATCATTGACGAACTGGAGCCGGTGAAACGGGGTATCTATGGCGGTGCTGTGGGCTACCTGTCCTGGGCCGGCGATATGGACACGGCGATTGCTATTCGCACGGCGGTGCTCAAAGACGGTGAATTGCATATACAGGTGGGTGCGGGCGTGGTTGCTGATTCCGTTCCCAGCACCGAGTGGCAGGAAACCCTGAACAAGGCCCGGGCAATTTTGCGCGCGGCGGCCATGGTCGATGCCGGGGAGCAAGTCTGATGCTGCTGATGATTGATAACTACGATTCGTTTACCTACAACGTGGTGCAGTATCTGGCGGAGCTCGGGGCAGACGTGCAGGTTTTTCGTAACGACGAAATCACCATCGATGAGATGGAATCTCTGGCCCCCGAGCGCATTGTAATTTCCCCCGGCCCCTGCACGCCCAATGAAGCGGGGGTGTCTATGCAGGCCATTCGCCACTTCGCCGGAAAAATCCCGGTACTGGGAATATGCCTCGGGCATCAAAGCCTGGGACAGGTTTATGGCGGTGACGTGGTGCGGGCGCGACAGGTGATGCACGGTAAAACGTCTGAGATTCACCACGATGGCAGCGGCGTGTTCAGCGGCCTGCCGTCGCCGTTTGTGGCCACGCGCTATCACTCGCTGGTGGTAGCCAGAGACAGTTTGCCGGATGACTTTACGGTAACTGCCTGGACGGTAGATGCGCAGGGCGACGTCGATGAGATTATGGGCTTGCGGCATCGCGATACCGGGGCGGAGGGCGTTCAGTTCCATCCGGAGTCGGTGCTTAGTGAGCATGGACACGCCTTGCTGCAAAATTTTTTGCAGCAATCTGTGTTGCCGCGGTAAGGAGGGTTAGGTGATGGATATTCAGCAGGCTCTGGCTCGGGTTGCCGATCAGAAAGACCTCAGTGGCGATGACATGGCGGCGGTCATGCGCCAGATCATGTCCGGTGATGCCACCGATGCGCAGATTGGTGGTTTGCTCATGGCGCTGCGCATGAAAGGCGAAACTATCGACGAAATAGCCGCCGCAGCCGGCGTGATGCGCGACCTGGCGACGCCGGTTGCGGTACACGGGGATTATCTGGTGGATCTCGTGGGCACCGGTGGTGACGGCGCGAATCTGTTCAACGTATCTACCGCGGCCTGTTTTGTGGTGGCTGCAGCGGGGGCGCGAGTCGCCAAACATGGGAATCGCTCGGTCTCCAGTACCAGCGGCAGTTCTGACGTGCTCGAGGCTCTGGGTGTTCCTCTGGACCTAAGCCCCGAGCAGGTGGCCCGGGCCATTGAGGATGTGGGCTTAGGCTTTATGTTTGCGCCGGCGCACCACAGCGCCATGCGCTATGCCATCGGGCCCCGGCGCGAGCTCGGTCTTCGAACCTTGTTCAACCTGCTGGGGCCGTTGACGAATCCTGCTAAGGTGAAACGCCAGGTACTGGGTGTCTACAGCGATGCTCTGTGCGAGCCACTGGCTTACGCGTTGAAGGCGCTCGGCAGTGAGCATGCCATGGTGGTGCATTCAGAGGACGGACTTGATGAGATCTCCATTGCGGCGCCCTCAAAAGTGGCGGAGCTTCGAGACGGGCAGGTGACCTGCTACCGCATCAGCCCCGAGGAATTTGGCTTGGCTGCGGCGGATCTGAGTGGCTTGTCCGTGGGCTCGGCGCAGGCGTCCGCAAGACTTATTCGGGCCGCCCTGTCGGGTCGCGCCGCGGAAGATGGCGATACGGATCCGGATAAAGCCCGGAAAATCATTGCCATGAACGCCGGTGCAACCATTTATGTTGCCGGCATCGCGTCATCGCTGGCCGACGGCGTGGCACTCGCCGAAGATCTGTTATCCACGGGGCAGGCCGCCGAGAAGCTCAAGGCCTTTGTGGACATGACGCAGCTTATGCGTGAGGAAAAAAGCGCATGAGTGCATCGATCCCTGACGTACTGCAGAAGATTCTGGCGCGAAAGGCACAAGAGATTGATGAGCGGCAGGCTCAGGTCTCCTTGGCTGATCTAGAGGCGACGCTGGCTGCACAGGCGCCACCGCGAGGCTTCACGGCTGCCATGCAGCGCTGCGCGGCCAGTGCCATGCCGGCGGTGATCGCGGAGGTCAAAAAGGCCTCACCGAGTAAGGGCGTGATTCGCGAAGATTTTGAGCCGGCTACCATCGCCGCGCAGTATCAAAGTGGCGGCGCTACCTGTCTGTCGGTGCTCACGGATCGCGATTTTTTTCAGGGCAGTGAGGCGTATCTGCAGGCTGCCCGCGCCGCCTGCGACCTGCCGGTGCTTCGCAAAGATTTTACCGTGGACACCTATCAGATTGCAGAGGCGCGGAGCATCGGTGCCGATGCAATTTTACTCATCGTCGCGGCCCTGGATCGGGTGAAACTTCGGGAGTTGGCAGCGGCTGCAACGCACTATGGTCTGGATGTATTGGTAGAGGTGCATGATCAAGCCGAGCTCGAGCTCGCCCTGGAACTCGATACGCCGCTGCTGGGTATCAATAATCGTAATCTGCGTAATTTTGAAACGAGCCTGGACACCACCCTGGCACTACTTCCGCTGATTCCCGAAGAGAAACTGATAGTCACCGAAAGCGCTATTCATACGCGAGGCGATGTGATGAAAATGCGCGCCGCCGGCGTCCCCGGCTTCCTGGTGGGAGAGGCCTTTATGCGTGCGGAAGATCCCGGACTTGCGCTGCGGGAACTGTTCGCGGACTGACGCGAACTGGGTCGACCTGCAGGGCTCGCTAGTGTGTGGCGTAGACCACGATGGTCTTGCCTGCTACCGCGACTAGGCCTTCCTGCTCCAGGGTTTTGAGAACGCGGCCCGCCATTTCCCGGGAGCAACCGGCAATCTTGCCCAACTCCTGGCGGGTAATCTTGATCTGCATACCTTCGGGGTGGGTCATGGCGTCGGGCTGCTTGGACAGATCGATGAGCGTGTGCGCGATGCGACCGGACACATCCACAAAAGCCAGATTTTTCAGTTTGAAGGTCGTCTTTCTCAGGCGGTTAGACATTTGCGAGGCAATGCCGAACAGGATGTCAGGAAACTGCGCTTTGATTTTAATAAAACGCTCGTAGGAGATTTCGGCAATCTTGCTGGCTTCGCGCGTGATGACTTCGGCGCTGCTGGTTTCGTCTTCCTCGCCGAACAAGCCCATCTCGCCAAAGAAGTCGCCCAGGTTCAGATAGCTGACCACCATCTTGTGGTCTTCGTCCTGCTCATCTTCGACCATCACCGAGACAGAGCCGTCCAGGATCAGATACAGCTTCTCGCTTCTCTCACCCTCACGCAGGATCGTCTTGCCCTTGGCGTATTCCTTGGTTTCGCAAAACCGTAGGAAATCCTCAACGTTGGGAATGGCTTGTAGGAGCTGCGGACGAAGCATAACGGAACCCTTCAAATTCTGGTGCGAAGAGTGTACCTCGGGACACGCGGCAGGCAAATCCCTGCGGTGCTTTCGATTCTTAATGGTTGTGCTACATTCGCGCCCTTTCTAGCAGTCACAGGAGCGCGTTGTCGTGCACACTACGGTCAAATGGGTAGACGGAGCCATGTCTCTGGCGGAGTCCGGTTCGGGACACTCTGTTGTTATGGATGGGCCGGAAGATTTAGGTGGTCGCAATCTGGGCCCGCGCCCTATGGAAATGCTGCTCATGGGCACCGGTGGCTGTGCCCTGTTCGACGTGATCAGTATGCTCAAAAAGTCTCGCCAGCCCGTGCAGGATTGTCGCGTGGAGATTCAGGCAGAGCGGGCTGATGCCGTGCCGGCGGTGTTTACCCGTATCAATATGCACTTTGTGGTCAGTGGTGCGGGCTTAAAAGACAGTCACGTAAAACGCGCGGTGGAGCTCTCTGCCGAGAAGTACTGCTCGGCATCGATCATGCTCGGAGCCGCGGGTATAGAGATTACGCACAGTTATGAAGTGGTAGACAGCGCGGCCTGAACCCCGCATTGCCTTGACTGCACGTCCTGTCAGGCCAGAACTCAATGTAGGAGCTAGATGTAGTAACTGCTGCGCGTCATGACCTGGGATAGGGCAGTCATGGCAGTTTTCACCGGCCGGGGAAAGTTTTGTCCCCCGGCGGCCAGGGCATTTTCGCCGTGACGCTCTTCATCTTCCAGCATCTGCTGCAGTATCAATCGCGAGCGACGATCATCTTCTGGTAGTTGGCGCAGATGATCCTTCAGGTGCGCGCAGACGCGCTCCTCGGTAGCGGCGACAAAACCCAGACTCACGGCGTCACCCACGGCACCTGCGAGCGCGCCAATGGCAAATGACAGACCGTACCAGGCGGGATTGAGAACGCTGGGCTGGCTGTTGAGTTGTCGCAATCGCTCTTCACACCAGACCAGATGATCCACTTCTTCGGCAGCGGCTTCGCGCATTTCTTCGCGTACCGTGGGTAGTTTGGCGGTGAGCGCCTGCCCCTGATAGAGCGCCTGGGCGCAGACCTCGCCGGTGTGGTTGACGCGCATGAGCGCCGCCACGTGTTTTTTGCTCGGCTGATCGAGCTCGGTTTCGCTGTGTCCCCGGGCAGGTGAGGGTCGTCCGGCCGTGTTGCCGCGGCTGCTCAACGTGCGCATGACCGTGTCGGCCTCGCAGATAAGCTTGTCTATCAATGTCAGTTGTCGCGTCACAGTGTCGGTACTAGTTTGGGCTCAGCCCTGATGATAACGCTCGATGGCGCGCCAGCCAATGTCGCTGCGAAGTGTCATCCCTTCCCAGCTGATAGTGGCCGCCGCCCGGTAACAGCGATCCCGGGCGTCGGCAATATTGTCACCCAGGGCGGTGACGCATAGAACGCGGCCTCCGCTGGTACACACCCTGCCAGACTCGGGATCCACCGCTGTGCCTGCGTGAAAGATTTTGCAGTCTTCGTCCGACGCTCTGTCCAGGCCTTCAATTACTGCGCCTTTCGCGTAGCTACCGGGGTAGCCGCCGGCTGCAAGCACGACGCCCATGGAGGGACGGATATCCCAGCGCGCTTCTTCCTGGTCAAGCCGTCCATCAATGGCTGCATCACACAGACGGTCCAGATCACTGCGCAGGCGCAGCGTGATGGGCTGTGTCTCCGGGTCGCCAAAGCGGCAGTTAAATTCGATTACCTTGGGGGCGCCATCAGCGGAGATCATCAGTCCGGCATACAGGAACCCGACGTAGCGGTTACCTTCGGCGGCCATACCACGCACCGTGGGCATGATGACCTCATCCATGACCCGTTGATGTACGGCCTCGGTGACCACCGGCGCCGGTGAGTAGGCTCCCATGCCGCCGGTGTTAGGACCCGTGTCGCCTTCGCCAATGCGCTTGTGATCCTGGCTGCTGGCCATGGGAAGCACGGTTTCACCGTCGCTGATCACAATAAAGCTGGCTTCTTCGCCGTCTAAAAACTCTTCGATGACAACGCGACAACCCGCGTCGCCAAAGGCGTTGCCGGACAGCATGTCGGTGACAGCTTCTTCTGCCTGAGACAGGGTCTCAGCGACGATGACACCTTTCCCCGCGGCAAGGCCATCGGCTTTTACCACGATGGGGGCGCCCTGTTCACGCAGATACGCAAGCGCCGGCTCGACGTCGGTGAAGGTGGCATATGCGGCGGTGGGAATATTGTGACGGGCGAGAAAATCCTTGCTGAAGGCTTTCGATCCTTCCAGCTGTGCCGCGCCGGCCCGGGGGCCAAAGCAACGCAGTCCCTGGTCCTCGAAATAGTCTACGACGCCGGCTACCAGCGGTACTTCCGGACCCACTACGGTCAGTCCTATTTCCTGCGCTTTGGCAAATGCGCATAGTGCAGAGAAATCGGACAGGTCGAGGTCAACATTCTCAATGAGCGGCTCCAATGCCGTGCCGGCATTGCCAGGCACCACGAACACCCGCTCGATCCGCGCGGATTGCGCCAGTTTCCAGGCCAGGGCGTGCTCCCGGCCTCCACTTCCCAATACCATGACGTTCATTGCGACTGTGCTCTGCTTAGCTCGGTAGTGTTAATCAATGCCGGAAGTGACGCACGCCGGTGAAGACCATGGCCATGTCGTGTTCATCGGCGGCGGCGATGACTTCGTCGTCGCGCATAGACCCGCCGGGCTGGATTACCGCGGTGATTCCTGCAGCAGCGGCATTGTCGATGCCGTCGCGAAAAGGAAAGAAAGCGTCCGAGGCCATCACAGAGCCCGGCACGGCAAGGCCTGCGTGCTCGGCCTTAATGACCGCGATGCGTGCAGAATTCACCCGGCTCATCTGTCCGGCACCAACGCCGATGGTTTGCTCATCGCTGGCGTAAACGATGGCATTGGATTTCACGTATTTGGCAACCTTCCAGGCAAACAGCAGATCCCGCGCCTGTTCTTCGGTCGGTAGCCGCTTACTGACCACCTTCAGGTCATCCGGGTTGATCACGACGCTATCGCGATCCTGCACCAGCAGTCCGCCAGCAACGCGTTTGTAGTCCAGTCCCGAGACAGGGTCCATAAGGGAACCGCTGGTCAGCACACGAACATTCTTCTTTTCAGCCAGGACTTTACCGGCAGCATCACTGATGGAAGGCGCAATGATGACTTCCACGAACTGGCGCTCGATGATGAGCTGTGCTGTGGCCCGATCGAGCTCCCGGTTGAAGGCAATGATGCCGCCAAAGGCTGACTCTGGATCCGTGGCATAGGCGCGCTCGTAAGCCGCCAGCGTATCGTCGCCGATGGCGACACCACAGGGGTTTGCGTGTTTGACGATGACACAGGCTGGCTCGGCAAACTGCCGCACACAGTCCAGTGCGGCGTCGGTGTCGGCAATGTTGTTGTAGGAAAGGGCTTTGCCTTGCAGTTGTGTGGATGTTGCAAGAGAGGGGCCCACAGCGGAGCGCTCGCGATAAAAAGCGGCGCCTTGATGAGGGTTCTCGCCGTAGCGCAGGTCCTGCACTTTGTGAAACTGCAGATTGAGTGTGCGTCCGTGGGTGGCGGTATCGTCTTCCAATCGGGCACCGAGGTAGTTGGCAATGGCACCGTCGTAAGCGGCTGTGTGCTCGAAAGCCCGTACTGCGAGGTCTCGGCGCATGGCGCCGGGGACGCAGCCCTCGTTGTCGCGCATGGCTGCCAGGACGCGGGGATAGTCTTCCGCGCGCGTTATGCAGCTGACCCAGGCGTGATTTTTGGCGGCGGCGCGGAGCATCCCGGGGCCGCCGATATCGATGTTCTCGATGGCATTTTCCAGGCTGCAGTCGGGGTCGGCTACGGTTGCCTCAAAGGGATAAAGATTGACGATCACCATATCGATGGCGTCAATGCCGTGCTCGGCCATAGCGGCATCGTCCTCACCCCGGCGCCCTAAAATGCCGCCATGAATTTTAGGGTGAAGGGTTTTTACCCGGCCATCCATCATTTCGGGAAAACCCGTGTGCTCGGCAACTTCGGTCACGGCGAGCCCCGCTTCGCTGAGCAGGCGGTAAGTTCCACCGGTGGACAGTAGCGCCACGTTCATCGCAGCAAGCGCGCTGGCAAATTCGACGATGCCTGTTTTGTCCGAGACGCTGATCAGCGCGCGCCGTACCTGATAGTCATCAATGTCTTTACGGCCTGTAGTCACAGTGCGGGTCCTCGATTGTCTATGGCGTATTGCTTGAGTTTTTTGCGTAGCGTTCCCCGGTTGAGTCCGAGCATTGTGGATGCGCGACTTTGGTTCTGCCGGGTGTATTCCATGACGGCCTGTAAAAGCGGTGCTTCTACTTCAGACAGCACGAGGTCATAAAAGTCTGTGCTCATCTCTCCATCCATCTCGTCAAGATAACGACGGACGAAAAGATCCACGGCTTCTCTCAAAGAGGCTACGGTAGCCGCTTCACTGGATTGGGTGAGTTCAAAAAGGGCGCCCGGTGGTGCGGCGCTTTCAGCCAGGGCTTCGGCCTTACTCATGCAGCGAGATCCTGTCGGTCAAGTTGGTTAAAAAGCGTGTCGAGGAAGAGAACTTGATCCGCCGCCTCGTCCAGTCGGTTGAATGTGCGTTTTTCCGCGCACAGTCGCGGGTGTCCGTCCAGGTACCACCCGATGTGTTTGCGAGCAATGCGTGATCCTGCGAACTCGCCATAAAAGGCGTGCAGCTCTTCCAAGTGTTCGCGCATCACCGCGTACTGCGTGGCCAGGGAGGGCGCGGCGTAAGCACCACCGGCGATGGCATTGGCCACCATGCCCGGAAGCCAGGGCGCGCCCTGGGCTGCGCGGCCAATCATGACGCCGGCCGCACCCGTGTGGGCCAGCACCGCGCGGGCATCATCGGCGCTGCGAATGTCGCCGTTGGCAAGAACCGGAATGTCGATGGACTCTACGATTCTGGCAGTGGTGTCGTGCTCGACGTCACCGCTAAAGGCGCAGGCCCGGGTGCGTCCATGCACGGCCAATAAGGCGATGCCCGCGTCTTCGGCAATACGGGCGATGCTCACACCGTTACGATGGTGCGGGTCCGCGCCGGTGCGAATCTTTAGGGTTACGGGAACGCTGACTGCATTCACCACGGCATGCAGTATGGACGCAACCAGTGGTTCATCGGCAAGGAGCGCTGAGCCTGCGGCCTTGCGGCAGACTTTTTTCGCCGGGCAGCCCATGTTGATGTCGATAACCTGGGCGCCGCAGTTCACGTTGTAGCGAGCGGCCTCGGCCATCAGCAACGGATCGTTGCCCACAATCTGCACCGAGCGGGGGTCGATTTCCAGATCATGACTGCGCCGCTGCTGGCTTTTTCGTGACTCCCGAAGGCGTGGGTCTGAATGCACCATCTCTCCTACCAGCAGGCCGGTGCCAAACCGCGCGCAAAGTCGCCGAAAGGGCAGGTCTGTTACCCCCGCCATAGGAGCGAGAGCCACAGCATTGGCGGTCTGATGGGGGCCGATGGTGAGCATGAAGGTGTTTTTTGCGAATCCGTCTGGGGGCTAGCTCAAAGGACGCGCAATGGTACGTGAGCGGGGCTTGGCAAAAAAGGCTTTGCCGTTAAAAAGTGCTCAATTTTTAACCAAAATCAGGAAAGCCGTCCACCGAGACACACCCATTCAGCCTGCTGCTGAAGAACCGATAGCTCAAGGCGCGGCGCATAGTGTGCGATAAGCTCCTCGGCCTGGGTATCGAGAAGCCCTGCGAGCACCAATTGCCCTCCGGGCGCTAGAAAGTCGCACAGCTCCTGTGACAACGCCGCCAGGGGGCCCGCTAAAATATTGGCCAGCACCAGATTTGTGGAGCCCTGCCAATGGGCTGCCTCGTAGTGGCCGGGAAGCGCTATCTGCAGGCTCCGGGGATTGATGTCGTTGCGCGCGGCGTTGTCTGCGGTGGCAGTGAGTGCCTGCGGATCGTTGTCCACCGCAAGCAGTTGCTGTGCGCCCAGGCGCAGCGCTGCAATGCCAAGAATCCCGGATCCGCAGCCGAAATCAACGACCCGCGCGCCGTCCAGTGCCATGCCATCGAGAGCGGTGAGACACATGGCCGTGGTGGGATGAGTGCCGGTACCGAAGGCCAGGCCAGGATCCAGCAGCAGATTAATCGCATCCGGTTCCGGAGGTTCTTTCCAGCTGGGGCAGATCCATACCCGTTGCCCAAAGCGCATGGGTTCGTAGTGCTGCATCCACTCACGCTCCCAGTCTTTGTCTTCGAGAATCTCAACGCGGGCGGTATGAGCGCCATCGAGACCGGCGAGTGTGCTCAGTACCTGATCCATATCGGCATCGGCCATGAATAGTCCGGTAATACGGATCGCTTTCCACAGGGGCGTAGCCCCCACCGCCGGCTCCAGCAGCGGTTCATCTTCCCGATCTTCCAGGGTGACGGAGAGCGCGCCGGCGGCAAGCAGCGCGTCTTCCAGCGCTTCGGCCTGAGCTTTGCCACAGTCCATGCGCAGCTGCAGCCAGCTCATGGGTCTTCAGCCGTCTTCGAGTTTGCTTTCGAGGTAATGAATACTCACACCACCGGCCATGAAGGACGCGTCCCGCACCAGCTCACGATGCAGCTGCGTGTTGGTGCGAATACCTTCGATAACAAGCTCATCAAGCGCCTGACGCATCCGCGCCATGGCCTGATCCCGATCCTGGCCATAGGTGATGATCTTGGCGATCAGCGAGTCGTAGAAGGGGGGCACGGTGTAGCCATCGTAGATGTGTGAGTCCACGCGAACGCCGGGCCCGCCGGGGGCGTGAAAGGTCGTGATGCGCCCGGGAGAGGGCATAAAGGATTGTGGGTCCTCGGCATTGATACGACATTCCAGCGCGTGGCCGGTAAAACGTACGTCTTCCTGAGCCACCGAGATGGGCAGGCCGCTGGCAATGTGCAGCTGCTCGCGCACAATATCAACACCGGTGATCAACTCAGTGACCGGATGCTCTACCTGTACCCGGGTGTTCATTTCAATGAAATAGAAGCCGCCGTCTTCGTAGAGAAACTCAAAGGTTCCCGCCCCGCGATAGCCAATTTCCTGACAGGCTTTCACGCAGGCTGCGGCCACATCGGCCCGAGCCTGGGGGTCGATGCCTGGCGCAGGCGCTTCCTCGATCACCTTCTGGTGCCGGCGCTGCAAGGAGCAGTCGCGATCGCCAAGATGAATGGCATTCCCATTACCATCAGCAATCACCTGGATCTCGACATGGCGCGGACGCTGGAGGTACTTCTCCATGTAAACCACGTCTGAGCCAAACGCGGCCAGCGCCTCACTCTTGGTAATCTGGACGGAGTTCACCAGTGCCGCCTCGTTGTGGACCACCCGCATACCCCGTCCACCGCCGCCTGCCGCGGCCTTGATAATCACCGGATAACCCACCTGTCGGCCGATTTCGATCATCTCCGCCGGGTCATCGGGGAGCGGGCCGTCGGAACCTGGGACCGTGGGCACGTTGGCGGCCTTCATGGCATCTTTGGCCGACACTTTATCGCCCATAAGCCGGATGGTTTCGGATCTGGGTCCGATAAAAATGAAGCCTGATTGCTCGACCTGCTCGGCAAAATCAGCGTTCTCCGCGAGGAAGCCGTAGCCGGGATGAATGGCGTCGGCGTTACTGACCTCTGCGGCAGAAATGATCGCCGGTGCATGCAGGTAGCTTTGCGAGGCTCCCGCAGGACCAATGCAGATGGCCTCGTCTGCAAGACGAACGTGCATCAGGTCGGCATCCGCCTTGGAGTAGACGGCGACGGTTTGGATACCCAGCGCCTTACAGGCGCGCAGGATTCGCAGCGCAATTTCGCCGCGGTTAGCGATAAGCACTTTTTCCAGCATTTTGTGGTTACCCGCCCGTTTAAATGATGGAGAACAGTGGTTGATCAAACTCCACTGGTTCGCCGCTGTTGGCAAGCACCGCTTCGATGGTGCCAGACACCTCGGCCTCGATCTGATTCATCATTTTCATGGCTTCGACGATGCACAGTACATCACCGGCCTGCACGGTCTTACCCACTTCGACAAAGCTGGGCGAAGAAGGCGAAGGAGAGCGATAAAAGGTGCCTACCATGGGTGACTTTACGATGGTGCCGGCAGTGGCCGAACTGTTCTGGGGGGCTTCCGCCGGAGTTGCTGCGGGGGCCGCTGCCGCCGGAGCCAGCGGAGCTGCCGCAGCCGGAGCTGGCGGCGGGTAGCTGTAATTGGGTGCGGGCGCAGGCACGCCACTGATGCCGCGACTGATGCGCACGGACTCTTCGCCTTCCTTGATCTCTATCTCACCGATGCCGGACTCCTCCAGCAGTTCGATTAATTTTTTAACCTTGCGAATATCCATGAGCTAGCCTCTGACAGGTTGCGACGAAGAGTTGTTTAGATGCTGTAAAGCGAACTGGAGCGCGGCTTCGTAGCCTAGGGGCCCCAGGCCGCAGATCACGCCGGCGGCGAGATCTGAAAAATAGGAGTGATGCCGAAACGGCTCCCGCGCATGCACGTTGGAAAGGTGTACTTCGACAAACGGCAGCTGAGTTGCCGCCAGTGCATCGCGCAGGGCAACGCTGGTATGGGTGAAAGCGGCGGGATTGATGATGACGAATTCGGTGCCCGATGCCCGAGCCTGCTGCACCGTATCGATCAACGCTGCTTCAGCGTTGCTCTGGAATGTTGTGAGCTCGCAGCCCGCTTCGGTAGCGAGCGCCATGAGGCGCTGATCGATGCTTTGGAGCGTGTCCGAGCCATAGATTCCCGGCTCTCGCTCACCAAGCAGATTCAGATTGGGGCCGTGCAGGACTAAAACTCGGGCCATGGGTCGCTCAAACACTCTTATTTGGGCGAAGTCTTGCCTAAAATGCTCTGTTTGTCCAGAAATAAGGGTACTTTAAGGAAGATGCCCGTATTTTTGCCGAATTTAGGCGCCATATAGCTTCAAAAAGGCGCCTCCACGATGGCCTGTCAGGATTTGGCAACACGCTCCAAAGCCGACAGCACGGTTTGGGTGCGCAGTAGTTGCGGGAGCACGGTGGGTGCCTGTGCGCCGTGATAAAGGACATACAGGGGAATACCGCTTCGGCCATGGCTGGCGACAAAATCGGCGATGATCGGGTCGTAGTCCGTCCAGTCAGCGATCATGTAGGTGACGCCGGCATCACGAAATGCTTCCTGCACCGTGTTCGTCAGCAATACCGCGCGTTCGTTTGCAAGACAGGTGATGCACCAGTCGGCAGTGACGTCCACGAACACCGGCTGACCGTCTGCAATCAACTGGCTCAGTGACTCCGGCGTATAGGCCACGGTGCCGGGCGGCAGTGCACTATCGTTATTGCCCAACTGCGCCGGTCGCCAGGCGCCCAGAACGACAGCAAGAACAAGGCAGGCCAGCGCGGTACTTTTAGCCAGGAACGCTCCCCGCCACAGCCACAGCCCCAGAGCGATTAACAGCGCACCGAACAAAGTGGCCGCCATGACGTCAACACTGGTCTGGCGTCCTGCGACCCAGAATAGCCACACAGCCGTGGCGTACAGCGGAAAAGCCAGGGCCTGTTTGAGCCTTTCCATCCATATGCCGGGGCGTGGCAGGTATTTTCTGGCGGTGTCGCTGTAGGACAGCAGCAACATCGGTGCCGCCATTCCTGCGCCGAGCGCGGCGAACACGCTCAGACCCTGTGCCGGCGGTTGCACCAGCGCATAGCCCAGCGCGGTGCCCATAAAAGGTGCGGTGCAGGGACTTGCGACGACGACTGCGAGTACCCCGGTAAAGAAACTGCCTGCGGATCCGCCGCTTTGTGCCAGGTCACTCCCTAAATTCATAAAGCGGCTGCCCAGCTCAACCACACCGCTGAGCGCCAGCCCCATGACGACAAACAGATAGGCAAGACCAATGACGAAACCCGGTGACTGTAGCTGAAAGCCCCAGCCGATAGCCTGCCCCGCTCCCCTTAAGCCCAAAAGAATGCCCGCCACCAATAAAAAGCTCAGCACCACCCCGGCGCTGTAGAGCCAGCCATGCTGCCTGCGTTGATGCGCGGGCGCAGAAGCGAACCCCAGTACCTTCAATGAGAGGATGGGCAGAACGCAGGGCATGAGATTGAGGATGATGCCTCCGGCGAAGGCCAACAGCATCATGAACAATAGGCCCTGGCCGGGAGCCGAAGTGCTCATGAGCGGTGAGCTTACGGGGGCTCTGCGCGCGGGCGTATCCAGTTCGCTTACATTACCGTTTTGGTCAATCGCGAAGGTCTGTGTGCGTGGGGGATAGCACAACCCCGCGTCCGCACAGCCCTGCGAGGTCACACGAAGCTGACCTCCGGCTATGGGGCCTGGAGTGACAAGCTCGATGTCCACGCCATCGTAATACACCTCAACGCGGCCAAAGAATTCATCCTCGCGGACAATTGCCGGCGGAAACTCCGGCGTGAGTTTCGTTGACTCATCACCCTGGAAGAATTCGAAACGAAATGCGTGCTGGTACAGGTAGTAACCGGGAGGCATTTGCCAGACAAGCAGCACCGAATTGTCTGAGAGGGGTTCCACGGCCAGCGGGTAGGCCTGCTCTACCGGCAAAAACTCCTGCTCGACAAACTGATTGCTCAAGGGCGCAGCGGCAGACGTTAATGCGTTACCAGAGAGCGGTGTCGACTGTGCGACTGCGGTGCCCGTGCAGAACACCGCGCAAAGAACAAACAGGAGCCCCAAAGAGGACATCCATCTTATGGGAGTGACTGCTGAAGACCGTGTTGTTGAAAATCGTGTCATGAATAAGACCTTGCCGGATCTGCCTAGTGTACCGTGCTCCAGCTGCACAGATGTAGCGAGCGTTCGTTCTGTGGAGGCGTTTGCTCACTTTTACGCAGCATCGGCTCAGTCATCTCCCGCAGGGCTCAGTCTGACGCGAAACAAGGTTGCCAAGTGCAGTGTTGCCCGGCGCATCTTGTTAAACTTGGGGGCAGACAAGGCCACCCCAGAGCCCGAGTGGTTATTTACTCCTTAGAGGATGTTTTGGTTCATGATTGATCTCAGAGTTCCCCTGTTGGCGCTTTTGACTGTTGTTGGCGTTAACGCATTAGCACAGACACCCGAGTTGTCGGGTGCCTGGGTGCGGGCAATGCCGCCCGGACAGCGTATGACGGCCGCCTATCTGCAACTGCGCAACCTCGCCGCAGATACGATTACGGTTGTCGGGGTGAGTTCGGACATCGGTATGGCGAGCCTTCACGAAACGCGGCTGGAGGGCGGTCGCTCGTCCATGCATGCGGTTGCCAGTCTGGATATTGCAGCGGGTGAAGTTGTCAGCATGGAGCCCGGGGGCCTGCACATCATGCTCATGGGCTTGCAGACGACGCCGGTAGAGGGCGATAGCGTGCCGGTATGTGTGCAAACGAGCGAGGGCGATGTGTGTGTGGATGCAAAGGTGCAGCGTGCAGCGCCGGATACGCATAACAGCCATGATCACCACTAAGCGCGGGGAGCGATCTTTATGAGCGACATGAGCGACGATACAAAAGCGGGCTCTGAAATCCCGCACATTGGCTGGGGTCGACGCTTACGTAACTTTGCCGATGATTACCTTCCCCAGGGGCGCTGGCTATCCATTACCTTGGTCGCGTTTGGCGTGTATTCACTGGTGGTGCTTGTGCTGGGCATCTACTGGAGCATTACTCCCGGGGAGTTCGACGTTGTTGAGCGGGCGCGAAGCTACACCACGAGTCTCAGTGCCAGCGATGCCGCTGCTCCGCCGGTAACTGGTGCAGTAACAACCGCGGCCTTGCTCGGGGTCGTGGACACCATGCTGTCAAAGCCCGGTGGGTATCTGAACAATGATAGATTTCCTCCGGGAGTTTACCTGGACAACATTCCTAACTGGGAGTACGGCGCACTTATTCAGTCCAGGGATCTGGCGCGCGCCATGCGCGAGTTCTTTTCACGCTCACAATCGCAGTCCAAGGAAGATGCCGACCTGTCTCTTGCTGAGCCCCTGCTGAACTTCCAGTCGAACAGCTGGCTACTTCCTGCCTCAGAGAACGAGTACCGCAAGGCCATGCGGTCCACGGAGGCCTACCTCCAGCGATTGCTGGATCCCAACGCGCAAAATGCACAGTTCTATGCGCGGGCGGACAATCTCCGTGAGTGGTTGGCGATGGTAAACACCCGTCTGGGAAGTCTGTCTCAGCGTCTGTCGGCGAGTGTTTCGGAGCGCCGCCTGAACACGGATTTGGCGGGCGATGGCAATGCGAGCCAGTCCACCGCGGCACCCAGTGAGTTAGAGGTGCGAACGCCCTGGAACGAGATAGATGACGTTTTCTATGAATCCCGCGGTGCAGCCTGGGCCCTGATTCACTTTTTAAAGGCGGTGGAAGTTGATTTTGCGGATATTTTGCAAAACAAGAATGCTCAGGTGAGTTTGCGGCAGATCGTCCGGGAGCTCGAGGGGACCCAGGGGGTAGTCTGGAGTCCGCTGATTCTTAATGGTTCTGGCTTTGGTCCCCTGGCAAATCACTCCCTGGTAATGGCGTCCTACATCAGTCGTGCCAATGCGGCGATCATTGATCTTCGGGACCTTTTATCCCAGGGCTGAGATCGGCTGTCAGTCTTTGCGGTAGCGCAGTCGTGTGCCGGTATCCAGCGACAGGCGAATTTCTTCGGCGCTAAGTTCTTCCGGGAAGTAAACCCCGGAGAGCTTCGCATCCAGAAGGCTGGCTCCCTGAATATTCGTGGAACGAAAATCAATCCCGGACAGGTCCGCGTTGCGAAAGTACGAGTTCGAAAAGTCCAGACCCTTGGCGTTCATGTTCCGAAGATCCCGCCCGCGGTAGTCGCCGTTGGCCAGGTTGCTCGCATCCAGCGTGTCGCGTTGTTCGTTAAATGCCTTGATGTCTTCCTGCCGCAACAGCTGGTACAGAGGGTCGGTCTTGATATGCGGCTTGTCCATAATGGCTACGCTTCCTGATCTTGTCCGTGGATTTTTTAGGCGATACGCCGGGGCGTTGTGCATCCGAGCGTTCAGCTATTCCCAAAAAAACTGTCTCGTAGTGTCCCATACTGTTCTGGCGCAAGGCGAGGGCCCCATTGGGACACCACGGTCCCCGCGGCAAGGCTTGCGAAGCGCCCGGCAGTAGGGAAGTCATGGCCTTCGGTGATCGCATACAGAAAAGCGCCGGCAAACATGTCTCCAGCGCCATTGCTGTCCAGGGCATCGACCGCATGTACGGGTATCTCGTGTAGCTGCTCGCCGTCAAAGCACACCGCGCCATCACCACCGCGGGTGATTACAAAGCGCTTGGCCGTATCTTTCATGGCCTCTATAGCATCGGCAAGCTCCGTGGTGCCGGTCCAGCTTTTGGCCTCGGCATCATTGGCAAAGACCAGGTCTACGCCGGCCCCGACGATTTGCCGAAACTGCTCGGGAAAGAACTGCACCATGCCGGGATCCGAAAAACTCAGTGCCACAGGAATACCTGCGTCCTGAGCGATTTCCCGCGCCCGAACGGCGGCAGCGAGGCCCGTTTCGGAGCTCACGAGGTAGCCTTCGATGTAAACGTACTCTGAGTCGATGATGGCCTCGGGGTTGAGCTGCTCGATGCTGAGGCGTTCTGAGGCACCCAGATAGGTGTTCATGCTGCGTTCCGCGTCGGGGGTCACCAGTACCAGGCACTTACCGGTGGGTTCATCGGTTCGCACTGGTGGTGAAAAACTGACGCCGGCATCCCGCAGGTCCGATAGATAGATGCGGCCGTCCGCATCGTCTGCCACCCGGCAGGTCATAAAGCATTCGCCTCCCAGCAAGGCGGTGGCGATTACCGAGTTTCCGGCGCTGCCGCCGCTGGCGTGGTGGGCTTCCACCAAATGCCCATCCAGTGCGCGCAGAAGCTCGCCGCGGCGATTGCCATCCACCAGCGTCATCAAACCTTTTTCGACGCCGAGCTCAGCCAGCAGCGCATCGTCCACGCGAATCTCCGTATCGACCAATGCTGCCCCGAGTCCGTACACCTTAAAGCGCTTCATATCTTGTCCTGCTTTTGATAATGCGCGGCATTATGCGCATCTTGTCCGGTGATGTGTAGGGTGACGTGGACCCTGCCTGGCAAAAGTGGCCACGCAAGTGGCTGACGGACCTGCCTCGAAGTACACTGCGCGGCCATGGCCAGTTCTCTTAGATTCCTGCAAAAGCTCCTCGTCGTTCTGGCTTGTATTGTACTGGCCGGGTTGTTCTATCTGAACGCGCTCATCACCGGTACTTTCGAAAGCAAGCGCTACGCGTTGCCTGCCCAGGTCTACGCCCGGCCTCTGGAGCTGTTCGTTGGCGCGCGCCTGCCACAGGCTGCGGTCGTTGCTGAGTTGGAGCGCCTGGGTTATCGCCGGGTGGATCGCGTCCGTGATCAGGGACAGTTCGAGGTGTTTGGCACACGCCTGCGGCTGCACAGCCGGGGGTTTACCTTTCCTGATGGTCGCGAGCCGGCGCGTATCGCCACCCTGGAGTTTTCCGGTGCCGCCCTGAATACGCTCACCAGCGCTGGAGCAGAATTGGATATTCTGCGTCTTGAGCCCACCAAGATGGGGGGTATTTATCCGGCGCACGGTGAGGACCGCATACTGGTGCGCCTGGATCAGGTGCCGGAGACGCTTCAGGGCGGCTTGCTCGCCATTGAAGATCGCAGTTTTTACTCGCACTGGGGTTTTTCACCCACAGGTATCGCCCGGGCAGCGCTGGGAAATATGCGCTCCGGACGCGTGGTGGCCGGTGGCAGCACCATTACACAGCAGTTGGTTAAAAACTATTACCTGAGTTCTGAGCGTACCCTGCGTCGCAAAGTCCTCGAGCTCCTCATGGCGGTGCTTATTGAGGTGCACTACGACAAATCAGAGATTCTCGAGAGTTATCTCAACGAGGTGTATCTCGGACAGGACGGTCCCCGGGCTATTCATGGCTTTGCGCTGGCAGCGTTACATTATTTTGACACGCCGCTGGAAGAACTGGGCCTGCACCAGCAGGCGCTGCTGATCGGCATGATTCGCGGCCCCAGTCTGTACAACCCGGACCGCAATCCGCAGCGTGCCCGGGAGCGCCGGGATCTGGTGCTGCAGGTCATGGCCGAGCAGGGCCTGATTAACCCGGGGCAAGCCGCTGTGGCTCAGGCCATGCCGCTGTCCGTAGGTGGGGCGCGCCGTGTTGATACCTATCCGGCCTATCTGGATCTGGTGCGCCGTCATCTGAAAGAGCAGTACCGCAAGCAGGACTACGCGACCGCGGGACTGCGCATATTTACGCCCTTTGATCCGCGGATTCAGGAACAACTTGAACGCAGTACTACGCGGGTCATGGACATCCTGAACCCGGCGGGGGATATCCAGACGGCGAGTGTGGTGACGCGCACGGTCAACGGCGAGGTGGTGGCTATCGTAGGGGGCAGGAAGCCGCGGGCAACAGGTTTCAACCGTGCGCTTGATGCCCGGCGCCCTGCCGGGTCTTTGCTGAAGCCGGCGGTGTATCTGGCGGCGCTGGAGCAGTCCGAGCGCTACACCCTGGCGACACCGCTGGACGATTCGCCCCTGCGTGTGGCCGGGCCCAATGGTGACGTGTGGGCGCCGCGCAATTTTGATCGGGAGTCCCATGGTGATGTTTTACTGCATCGTGCCCTGGCCAAGTCCTACAACCAGGCTACGGCGCGGCTGGGCATGGACCTTGGTCTTCCGGCAGTCGTCGATATGTTGCAACGCCTGGGACTTCGCCAGGATGTGCCGAAAGTGCCGTCGCTGGTGCTTGGCGCCGGCGAATATTCGCCCCTGATGATGGCGCGGGTGTATCAGACTATTGCCGTAGACGGCACGCGCACCCCCTTAAGGAGCATTCTTTCCATTGTGAATCGCGAGGGAGAGATTCTTCGCAACAACATTACAGAATACGAGCGAGCCGTAGATCCGCGAGCGATACACCTGCTGCACTATGCTTTGCGTGAGGTAGTGCGCGAGGGAACCGGGCGGGGGGTCTATCGCAGTCTTGCCGATGACTTCCACGTAGCGGGCAAAACCGGCACCACCAACGACGGCCGGGATTCGTGGTTTGCCGGGTTTTCCGGAGACCTGCTCGCGGTAACCTGGGTGGGCCGGGACAACAACGACGCGACCGGGCTTACGGGGTCCAGTGGCGCCCTGCGGGTGTGGGCAGACTTTATGGCGCAGGCGGCCAGTCGACCGCTGAGCTATCGTATGCCCGGCGGTGTGGAGCTTCATCGCGTGGATGATGTGAGCGGTGATCTTACCGGTGAGGGTTGTCAGAATGCGCGACTGCTCCCCTTTGTTGTGGGCTCTCAACCGCAGAGCAACACAGGATGCCAGGCTAAGGCGCAAGGTATTCGCGGCTGGTTCGAAAAACTGTTTGGTGGTGCGTGATGCGTGATTTGATCTGCAAAGACTGTCGAGCCTCGGCGCTGGCACTGTTGCTGCTACTGTTGGGTGCCTGCGCGTCGGGCCCCACGCCGGTGTCACCAGAAGATCCGGCAGCTAATCAGACAACTTCGCGAGTACCTACGCCCACGTTACCCACTGATTCCACTGCTTCTCCCAAGATAAGCCCCGTGGACAGCCTCCTTGAGGAGGCCCGGGCGTTCAGAGACAGGGGGGACCTGCCCGCAAGCTTTGCCCGTCTCGAACGTGCACTGCGTATTGGTCCCCAGCGCGCTGAGGTCTATCTGGAGCTTGCTCGCAGCCACGTGGCCGCCGGCAGACCCGATCGCGCATCGGCCAGTGCGGAACGCGGCTTGTTGTATTGCTCCGCGTCGACTTGTTCCAGGCTTCGTCAATTTATTGATTCCTAGCGATCATCAACCACTACCCTCGAGCCGCCCTCGCCCGGTTCAAACTGTAGCTGTTGATTGATACAGCGAGGCAGCTCTCCGGCGGTATGACTGACAAACAACAGCTGGCATCGACCTTCGGCGACGACGTGATCCACCGCATCCAGCAACAAACGCCGGTGCCCGGGGTCCAGACTCAGCGTGGCTTCGTCAAGTAGCAGCACGGCGGGGTCTTTAACCATCGCCCTGGCCAGAAGCACCAGACGCTGAAGGCCAAAGCTGAGGGTGTGGAACTCGCTGCTGCGCTGCACCGCCAGGCCGAGAGCGCCCAGCCATTGGCGAGCCGCCGTACGCTGCTGGTCACTGGGGCGGTCGCGAAGGCCAATACTGTCAAAGAATCCCGAGAGCACCACCGCTTCGACGCTGCTGCCGCTGGGTACCGCGAACTGCATTCGGGCATCGACCCTGCCGAATCGTGCTTTGATCTCCCAGACACTCTCACCGCTTCCCCGGCGCCGCCCAAACAGCGACACATCCTGTCCGTAGGCCTTGTGATTGTCGCCGGTGAGTAGATCCAGCAGCGTACTCTTGCCGCAGCCATTGGGTCCGGCGATGAGGCTGTGGTGATGACGCTCCATGCGCCAGTTCAGATCCCGAAACACGCACAGGTCGCCGAAGGATACGGATACGTTTTTTAGCTCGATGGTGGGCTCCGAGGAGCGCATCGCGGATGCTGCGGCTTTGGTCGGCGGAAACCCAAACTCCAGCGGTGGGGTGTTGAGCACCTGTTGGCCTTCGGTGCTGCCCAGTATGTCCCCGGGTTTGCCTTTGGCGAGGACCCGGCCACGGTCAAGCAGCATCAACTGCGTGCAGGCACCGGGGATTTCCTCGGGGCTGCGACACAGCGTTAACACGGCCGGTGTTTGAGACATGATGCTATCGAGCGCGTCCCTCAGTCGTCGCTGGGTGGCAACGTCCAGTCCGTCCAGGGGGCTGTCGAGAATCAACAGCGCAGGTTTGCTCAGTAACGCACTGGCCAGCAGCGCTTTGCGCATCTGCCCGGTGCTGATGTAGCGCAGCCCCCGATCCAGTATGTCCTGCATGTCCAGAAGCTCGATGAGCGCGTCCCACTCCTGTGACGAGCAATCCTCCCTGGGCAGCAGATCGCGCACACGTGTGCCTATGTCCCGGGCATCGCTTTCGAATTCCGCACAGTCGAGTTTTTGATCCCGCTCGCAGAGGCGCCGGCTGCGCTCGAAGCAGACGTAGGCCGTGCCTCCCGCGCGGAGTGCATCGCTGCGCTCCAGGCTGCCCGCATAACGGGTTTGTTCCCCGGCGATGATGGTCGCCAGTGCGGTTTTACCGGCGCCATTGGCTCCCAGAATGGCCCAGTGATCGCCCAGATCCCAATCCCAGTCGATACCTTGCAGCGCCGGTTTGGCGCGGTAACTCAAAGCGAGTTGCCGGGTGCTGAACAAACGATTCGTGGGTAAATGGGACACGGGTGATTCCTGATACACAGAAGCGCGCAGTGTAAATGAGTCGGTGCGGCGGCGTGTACAGTCAAGTTTTTGTTCTCTGCGCTTGCGAGTGCTAATTCCTGCTGGCTTAATCCCCTCTCTGAGTCCATTCGCCTTAAGGCAAAAACCCCTGTGTCTGTTTCCCTGTTACAAATGGCTGAATCCGGTCTTGCCAGTCATCGGCCCTCGCGCAAATGGTTAAAGGGGATCATGAAGCGCGCATCCGTTGCGCTGATCCTGCAGCTTAGGGATGGAGAGCTGGGTGTTTGGATGATACGCAGGGCAGAGCACGAGGGAGACCCCTGGTCGGGGCAGATGGCATTCCCCGGCGGACGCATGGAGCGCGACGATGAAAACGGCCTGGCCACCGCGCGAAGAGAAACCGAAGAAGAGATCGGCTTGCATCTGGGCACCCGGGAGCCCTGTATCGGCAAGCTCTCGGAACTCAACGCGGTAAACAGCCGCTTTCGGGGGCTGGTGATCTCGCCCTATGTTTTTCATCTCAAGCGCAGCGTCAACTTTCATCCCAACTACGAAGTGGCCGAGGTGGTCTGGGTGCCTTTGGAGTTCTTTCTGGATACGGATAATCGCCAAGAGATGGTTTGGGAGCGCAATGGCATTCGCCTGACCATGCCCTGCTACTTTTATGAGGAGCGGCGCATCTGGGGCCTGTCTTTGCGCATGCTCGACGAACTCATGGACGTGGTGGCAGGGAAATCTCCCGAGCGTCGGCGCTGGCGTCGTTATTGATCAAGCGGGAGCGCGTTCAGGTTTCTGACCTTTCTGGTTTACCCGCCGTTTATTCTCTGCCTGGGTCACCGCGCAAAAAAGCTTTGGTATCGAGCATCAGGTCGGTGAGTGCCGGGTCTTCGCGGCTGGCCTTTAGTAAGGCCTCGCTGGAAGCCTCGCCGCGCAAAAAGGCGCGGAGCAGATCCATAAGTACCGGCGTCATGTCCGGGTCCCGGGCCCAGCGCGGGGCGTTGACGAGATTTCCGGTGACGGCCTCACCACTGTAATTCAGCCAGTAGCCACCGCAACTCGACAGATAATAGTCATGGACCCGACCGAAGCTTTGGTTGGGCGTAGCGGGGTCAAATCCATCGTCGGGAACTTCCTGTATGCGTTTAAGCGCGAAGACCCAGCGTGAGTCCACAGGAAAATCTTCTGCAGGGGGGCGGCAGTAATCGCGGGTTTCCATCCACACGCGCACGCTGTCGAGATAGGTGCGTCCCCGGAGACTCTCGTCTACCGCAACGTCCACGGCATTTCCCTTGATGCCGAGCACTCGTCCGGCTATCACCAGATCCGCTGATTGCTGAACGTCACTGAAAGAGCCCTCCCACAGACAGCCGCACTCAGCGTACAGCGCGCTGGATAGGCCGCTGAGAAGTAATGCCAGTATTGTCCGCAGGCCTGACACGACGGAAAGCGCCCTACTGAAGTGCCCGCGCCGCATCCAGGGCAAAGTAGGTGAGAATGCCCGCGCAACCGGCGCGTTTGAAGGACATAAGAGACTCGAGCATTACCGCCTCGCGCGACAGCCAGCCGTTTTCGAAGGCGGCCATGTGCATGGCGTACTCACCACTTACCTGATAGGCGAAGGTGGGTGCCTTCAGTTCTTCGCTGACCCGCCTCACGATATCCAGGTACGGCATCCCGGGCTTGACCATAATCATATCGGCGCCTTCGCCAAGATCCAGGGCGCACTCATGGAGCGCCTCATCGCTGTTTGCCGGATCCATCTGGTAGCTGAACTTATTGCCACCCTTGATGTTGCCTGACGAGCCAACCGCATCACGAAAGGGGCCGTAGTAGCTGGACGCGTACTTGGCGGCATAGGACATGATCAGTGTATTGACCTGTCCTGCCTCTTCCAGAACACTGCGAATCGCGCCGATGCGTCCATCCATCATGTCCGAGGGTGCAACCACGTCCGCACCGGCAGCCGCATGGCTGGCCGCCTGCTTTACCAGTACTTCGGTGGTCGTGTCATTGAGAACGTAGCCTTCGCCATCGATGATGCCGTCCTGGCCATGGGTGGTAAATGGATCAAGCGCCACATCGGTGATGACACCGAGGTCTGGCTGAGCGTGCTTGAGCGCACGCACTGCCCGCTGAGCCAGGCCATCGGCGTTGAAGGCTTCCTCTGCCAGAAGACTCTTCTTCTCGGTGGGCACCACGGGAAACAGGGCAATGGCTGGAATGCCCAGGCTGACCATCTCGCCTGCCAGTTCCACCAGAAGATCAATGCTCAGGCGCTCCACGCCAGGCATAGATGGCACCGCCTCGCGTTGGTTCTCGCCCTCCAGGACAAACACCGGATAGATAAGATCATTCGGCGACAGGGCGTTCTCGCGAACCAGTCGCCGGGCAAAGTCGCTGGCACGAAGCCTGCGCATGCGCGTGCCCGGAAAGGCGCCGCGGGTAGATTCAAAAGCCATGGCTGTCTCCCTGATTTCTCACAGTGCCGCAAATGCGGTGGCTGCCGCCGCGACGGTCTGCTCAATGTCCGCGTCCGTGTGTGCGGCGGACATAAAGCCCGCTTCATAGGATGCGGGCGCCAGATACACACCCAGTTCCAGCATGTGGTGGAAAAATCGTGCGAAGCTGTCGGTGTCGCAGGCCATCACATCCGCATAGTTGGTGACGCTTTGTGCATCCGTAAAGAAGCCACCGAACATGGTGCCTGCATGATTGGTGGTAAACGGCACGCCGGCTTTGTCGGCTGCGCCCTGCATGCCGTCACAAAGGGCCTGGGTCCGCGCAAACATGGGCTCATAAAAGCCCGGCCGGGAGATGATCCGCATGGTCGCCAGTCCCGCTGCCATGGCGATGGGGTTTCCGGACAAGGTGCCCGCCTGGTAGACCGGGCCCAAGGGCGCGATCTGCTCCATGATCTCGCGCTTGCCGCCAAACGCTCCTACGGGCATGCCGCCGCCCACGATTTTCCCGAGGCAGGTCAGATCAGCTTCAATTCCCAGATGCCCCTGAGCCCCGTGAGTGCCAAAGCGGAAACCGGTCATGACTTCGTCGAGGATAAGCACAGCCCCGCTGGCGGTGCAGACCTCGCGCATAGCGCTGAGGAACTCGGGTTTTGGCAGTACGCAGTTCATATTGCCGGTCACGGGCTCCACAATCAGGCAGGCTATGCGGTCGCCGTGTTCAGCAAACGCCTGTCTGAGCCCGTCGACATCGTTGTAAGTCAGGGTCATGGTGTAGTCGGCCAGCGCTGCGGGGACGCCCGGTGAGCTCGGCACACCCAGGGTGAGCGCGCCCGATCCCGCTTTGATTAATAGCGAGTCCGAGTGTCCGTGATAGCAGCCCTCAAACTTCACGATGATGTCGCGACCGGTATAGCCCCGCGCCAGGCGTATGGCGCTCATGGTGGCCTCGGTGCCTGAGTTGACCATCCGCACCAGGTCCATGTTGGGCATGATGTCGCAGATCCTGTCTGCCAGCTCAATTTCCAGCTCGGTAGGCGCGCCAAAGCTCAGGCCTTTTTCGGATTGACGAATCACGGCTTCGCGCACTTCGGGATGATTGTGCCCCATGATCATAGGACCCCAGGAGAGCACGTAGTCGGTGTAGCGCTTGCCGTCGCAGTCAAAGACATAGGCACCGTCTGCACGGTCGATGAAAATCGGTGTCCCACCCACCGCCTTGAAGGCACGCACAGGTGAGTTGACGCCGCCGGGAATATGCCGGCTGGCGCGTTCAAAAAGTTCCGATGATCGGCTCATGTTGTATGCCGTTCCTTATAGGTTGTTGTCAGAGTTTGAATTATGACGCTTTCGATGGCAGAAGATCAGTGTTGCCGCAATGTTGTCAGAATGGTTTGAGGACTACCAGAAACACGATAGCGAACAAAAACAATACAGGAATTTCATTGAAGAATCGGTAGAACACATGTGTGTGGTGATCTTCGTCGGCATTGATGCGCTTGACGTACCGCCCGCATTGCAGGTGATAGACCACCAGGAACGCCACGCCGCCTAACTTCAGCCACAGCCAGGTGGCACTGAGATAATAATCCGCATTGAGACTGATAAGGCTCACACCAAAAACGATGGTCAGCACCATAAAAGGCGTGACAAACCGGTATAGTTTTCGGGACATTATCGCCAGTTGGGCCCGGGTCTCGGGGTGCTCACTGGCCGCGTAATACACAAATATGCGCGGCAGATAGAACAGGCCTGCGAACCAGCAGACGACGAAAATGATATGCAGTGCACGTAACCAGAGCATGGAATGAATCCTAGGCGTTTAGGTGGTCGAGGGTAAAGCGCTCTATACGATCGCGGGTCACGATACCTCGCAGGCTTCGCTGCCCCTTTTTGCCGCGAGTGTACACACAGACCGCTTCGACCGTGCGGGCTTTGAGAATATCCAGAACCTGCCTGAGCGTGGCCTGTTCGGGAACGACCGCGATGGTCCAGCGGCGCAGTGATGACTCGGTGATGCTGCGAATCGGCTGCTCGTCGCTGTCTTGATCAGTGGTCTCCTCCAGCCAGCCCATGAGGTCTGTGCCGTTAACCAGAAAGAGATCTTCTCCCTCGCGACTGACCAAACACCAGTTTGGTACCTGAAGAGCGAGCGTTGCCGAGACTGCCGGTTTCACCGTCTCCGAGATGACGACCACGCTGCCATCGATGACGGCGTTAACGTCCGTGCGGTGCAGAAGCTGGTTTAGAGGGTCGTCCGGGAGCTGGCGCTGGAGCTGGCGAATCATGCTGCGGTGAGCTGAGCGCTGCCTGAAGACGCTCAGATTCGTGAGGTGGGCCAGGATAATGGCTAACATCGCCGGCATCGCGACGCTGGTGCTCTGGGTTAACTCAATCACCGCCAGACAGGCCGCCAGCGGGGCCCCGAATGTGGCCCCCATGGCGGCGGCCATGCCAATGGTGACGTAGAGCGTCGGATTCGCTGCGATGTCCGGGTAGAACGCGTGACCCAATTGCCCGAAAAATCCCCCGACGCAGGCGCCAATGAGCAGTGTGGGGCCGATAAGGCCCACGGGCATACCAAATCCAACGCTGATGGCTGTTGCGAAAATCTTCGCCCCGGCGATGAGTAGAAGGGCGCCCAGGGCGATCTGACCGTACATTACATTGCCCAGGGTGTCGTAGCCGATACCCAGAGTTTCGGGAATCGTGACGCCCAGCGCACCGGTCACCAGTCCCGCCAGGGTGAACCGCAGCAGCACCGGCCATTTGCCAAAGCTCGCACTAATGGTGCTTACACGAATGAGCATGGCCACAGCACAGCCGCTAAAGAATCCCAGCACTGCGATATAGGGTATTTCCCAGAGCGTGTTCAGCTGTACGCTGGACATGTCGAATATCTCAGAGCCGCCGCCAAACTGTCGGCTCAGTGCGGAGGCCGCAACAGCGGACAGCATGACAGGCATAAACCCTGCGACCGTGTATTCGGCGATGATCACTTCCATCGCAAAAATGACTCCCGCCAGGGGCGTGTTAAACGCTGCAGCAATGCCGCCGGCTGATCCGCAGGCAATGAGTACCCGAAGGCTGTTGTTTGGAAGGGCGAGTCGCTGGCCGATGATGCTGTTGATGGCGCTGCCCAAATGCACGCCCGGGCCTTCGCGTCCTCCGGATTGCCCTGTAGCAAGCGCGACCACGCCACCGAAAAACTGCACTACCGCATTGCGCCAGGGGAGCATGCCGTAACTGCTGTGTAGTCGGCTGATGACATGCACAATACCTACTTCACGATCTTCCTGACGCAGGAGTGAAAAGGCGATGCCTAGCGTCAGTCCGCCCAGGGTCGGCAGCAAGAATCGATGCGTGATGCTGAGGGTTTCGTAGTCTTCGCCGCGATTGCCCACGCCCCACAGCAACGCAAGCTGGTTAATGCCGTGCTCAAAGGCGATCACCGCTGCACCGGACGAAATCCCCGCGATAATGCCCAGCAGCGCATAGGCGGGGACCGAGTCGTAGCGCGTGAGCGCGCGGCGATAGGATCTGAAGCTGAATGCCAAGCGGGTATTCCGGCTGGTAAAGCGCTCATGGTAGCAATTCTAGGGAGCGCTTTGGCGATATACTCCTGCGCCTGCGTAGACAAGGAGGCATCATGATCAAAGTAGGCATAGTGGGTGGCACGGGCTATACCGGCGTAGAGCTACTGCGACTGCTGCTGGCGCACCCGAAGGTGGAGATCGCGCTGATTACTTCCCGCGCGGAATCCGGGCGCCGTGTCGATGATTTGTTTCCCAGCCTCCGCGGTCATATCGATCTTGGTTTTAGTGACCCTGATGACGGTGAATTGGCCGCCTGCGACGTCGTGTTTTTTGCGACGCCCCATAATGTTGCCATGCGCAGCGTGCCCACATTGCTTGCTGCGGGAACCCGGGTGATTGATCTTTCCGCTGATTTTCGTATCCGCGACGCCAAACTTTGGGAGCACTGGTACAACGAAACCCACGCCTGCCCTGAATTGCTTGAAGTAGCGGTTTACGGTCTGCCGGAACTCAATCGTGAAGCGATTCGCTCCGCGCGGCTGCTGGCCTGTCCGGGCTGTTATCCCACGGCAGTGCAGCTGGGATTTATGCCGCTACTGGCCGCAGGACTTGTCGATGCGCAATCACTGATCGCCAATGCGGTCTCGGGAGTCAGCGGAGCGGGGCGTCAGGCGAAGATCGACAATCTGCTCACCGAGGTTAGTGACAGCTTCAAGGCCTACGCGGTAAGCGGTCACCGGCACTTGCCGGAGATCGAGCAGGGTTTGGGTGATATCGCGGGCGCTCCGGTGTCATTGACCTTTGTTCCGCATCTGGCACCGATGATTCGGGGTATTCACGCAACGTTGTATGCCTCGCTCAACGAAGCAGGGCAGGCGGCCAATTTGCAGGGTGTTTTTGAGGACTTTTATGTCAATGAGCCCTTTGTTGACGTGCTGCCGGCTGGGCAATACCCGCAAACGCGCAGTGTTCGGGGCTCCAATACCTGCCAGTTGAGCCTGACGGTACCCGGTAACAGAGACACGGTTGTGGTCACAGCGGTGGAAGACAATCTGGTAAAAGGCGCGGCGGGGCAGGCGATTCAGTGTATGAATCTGATGTTCGCCATGGACGAGAGCCTGGGCATTGCGCAGCCGGGCCTGCTGCCGTGAACGAAAGCGAGTATGGCGATTGAGGGCCGCTATCGCTATACTTGACTCTTACACTTGGTTTTATTGCACGATTACGTGTATTGCATGATTATCATTAAGTAGTTTCGATGAACATTAACCAGGCGCCTAATGTCCAAACTAGTATGACTGTCGCAGAAGCCTTTGATCCAAACGCCATTACCTTGTCTGACCGAGCGGTCAACAAGGTGCGTGAACTCGTGAACGAAGAGGAAAACACGGCGCTCAAGCTCCGCGTATTTATTACCGGCGGTGGGTGCTCGGGCTTTCAATATGGGTTTTCTTTTGACGAAGATGCGGCCGAGGACGATACGACCATCGAGCGAGAGGGCGTGACGGTTCTGGTAGACCCTATGAGTTTTCCTTATCTGGCGGGCTCGGAGGTCGATTACAGTGAAGGCCTGGAGGGCTCACGCTTTATCGTGAACAACCCCAACGCGACCACTACCTGCGGCTGCGGGGCTTCTTTTTCCGTCTAGGGCTGTTTGGGGCCCGCAACCCTCAGGGCCCACAACTCAGGGCCCGCAACTCAGGGCCCGCAACTCAGGGCCCACAACACGCTCCCCGGCAATCGCGCGTTTTTGATGCTTACGCCGGGTAAATGGCTCCCAATACCCGGGGGCCCGAGGCGCCTGTGACCTGCTCTGCATTGCCTGGCTTAGCCTCGAGAGTCTGGCTGGCCAGCCAGGCAAAAGCGCAGGCCTCCACCCATTCTGAGGCCAGTCCCAGCTCATCGCTTGTTCCCAGGCGAATATTCATCGCTGCGAGACGGGAATGCAGTCGTCGCATAAGGTCCGTATTGCGAGCGCCACCACCACAGACAAACAGTGCCTCGGGTTGTTGCTCGCAGCGCTCCACGCTATGGGCGATGGCAAAGGCGGTCAACTCTGCGAGAGTCGCCTGCACAACGCCGGGTTCTGCGTCACTGCTGAGCTGCGCATCGAGCCATTGGAGATTGAATAGTTCGGGGCCGGTGCTTCGCGGACCGATTCGCGTGAAGTAGGGGTCTTCCAGCAAGCGACGCAGCAATGCGGGGTCCGCTTCATGCTCTGCTGACCAGGCGCCGTCTGCGTCGAAAGCGTCTCCGGTGTGTCGTCGAATCCAGGCGTCGAGCAGGGTGTTGCCCGGGCCACAGTCGAATCCTGCTACGACGCTGGAACCGTCAAGGAGGGTCGCATTTGAGATGCCCCCAATATTGACGATCGCCCTGCATTGGCCTTCCTGGCCAAACTGCGCAGCGTGAAACAGGGGGACCAGCGGCGCCCCCTGGCCACCCGCAGCAATGTCGCGACGGCGAAAGTCCGCAACTGTGGTCATGCCGGTTAACTCGGCGATGCTGGCCGGGTCGCCGATTTGCAGTGAGTAGCGCTCCTCCAAGGGGCCGTCGGGCTGATGCCGGACGGTTTGCCCGTGACTGCCAATAGCCATGACGTCCTTGGGTTTGTACTTGCTCTGGCTCAGCAGGATCCTGGCTGCCTGGCCGAATTCTATGCCTACGGCCCTATCGAGTCTCGCGAGCCTGTCAACGCTGTCGTCGTCTCCCGACGCCAGCGCTGCCAGCTGGTCGCGCAGCGCGGGATCGTAGTGTTGGCTGTGTGTATGTTTGAGGTGAGTTTGCCCGTCGCATAACTCCACGAGGACGGCATCAATACCGTCCATGCTCGTGCCGGACATCAGCCCGATAAACAGGCCTTCAAGCGCCATGTTATTCAGGGTGAGCCGATATCGTCGCTTGCTGTCACTGAGGCCAGGCGTCGTTCTTCACGAAGTTGTGCCAATTGCGTCGCGGCGTCAGCGATGGCGACTCGGAAGCGAGGCATCTCCTCTTCGGGGAGCGATTTTGCTTTGGGCAGGCTCTTGTGGATAGTGCGCGGATTGCGGTGCACGCCGCCCACCAGAAACTCGTAATGTAAATGAGGACCGGTTGCTGCGCCGGTGGACCCTACCGTGCCGATCACCTGGCTCTGGACAACCCGTTGACCGCTTTTCACTTTGCGTTTGTTCAGGTGGAGGTACTTGGTGACATAGCGATCACCATGCTGAATGAAGACATAGTTGCCGTTGGCACGACTGTAGCCTGCCTCTATGACTCGACCGTCGCCTGCAGAAAACACCGGCGTACCCCGCGGTGCGGCATAGTCGGTGCCATTGTGCGGACGCACTGTCTTGTAAATCGGGTGTTTGCGACGGGGGTTGAATCCAGAGCTTATCCGGGTGAAGTCCACCGGTGCCATCAGAAAGGCCTTGCGCATGCTCACGCCATCTTCGTTGTAGTAGCTGGTCATGCCATTGCTGTCGATGTAGCGGTAGGCGTCAAAGCGTTCGCCACGATTCGTGTAAGAGGCGGCTACCACTTTGCCGTCCTGATACTTCTCGCCATCAAGATAGAGCTCCTCATACAGGATCTCCATGGTGTCGCCCTTGCGTGGGTCCATCACGAAGTCGATCACGCCGCCCAGGATAATGGCTGCTTCCATAATAAGATTGCTCGACAGTCCGGCCTCTTTGCCGGCCAGGAACAGCGACGATTCGATTTCCACCGTCGCCCAGCTCAGGCGCTGTTCGGGTTCCCGGATCGCGCGCTCTGAGGAGAATCCGCCGTCCATACGGCGATAAACGACGGACTGGAGGCCGTCGATGGTATGGCGCACTGCCGCAAGGCCGCCGCTCTCATCGCGGAGGAAGGCCAGGCTCTGGCCGGGATAAATGCGTTCAAGATCACGTCCCTGGGGAGCGGTGTGGACGATTTGGTAAACGTCCGAGGTACTGAAGCCTGCGCGTTTGAACAGGAGAGACAGGTTGTCGCCGCTGCGAACGATGAACTCCTCCCAGGGCTGAGAAGCAGGTGGGGCGGGCTCTTCGGTCAGGTCGTCCACTGCCGCCACGGCTGCCGCTGCCTCGATAATCGGTGCGACTTCTGTTGTTTGAAGCGTATTGGCGCTGTCGGCCAGCTCGGACTCAGGAACGCTGCGTGTAGCGTTGACATCGCCAGACGGAGTGATGATTGTCGCTAATGCGACAAGCGCTGACAGGCCCGCCACCGCAAGAATATGATGGTGCGAGATGCTTGGCGGTCAGCGATGGGAGTCGCTCCGCGGGGTGCTTTTTTATGGGTGATCATGTCACTGCCCCGATTACTGGGTGCTGAGTATATAAAAAAGGTACGTTTTAGAGATAGTGATGGATTTCACCTCTTGCGTTCAGCGTTTGGTGCGGTAAGGTCGCCAACCTTTCGATCAGATTGACCCATGAGAGTCGGATTTCGGCTGGCTCCGCGATAAAAAGTGATAAACATGACTAGTGCACTGCTTGCTGAACTACAACAGCGGGAATTGACATTCCAGATCGCCGGCGAAGATAAACTGCCCGAATGGCTGAATGGTGGTTCGCGCTCTTTATATTGTGGGTTTGACCCCACCGCAGACAGTTTGCACATTGGCTCTCTTGTCCCTCTATTAATGTTGCGTCGTTTTCAGTTGGCAGGACACCGTCCGATAGCACTGGTGGGCGGCGCAACCGGCCTTATCGGTGATCCCAGCTTTAAGGCGCAGGAACGCCAGCTCAACACGCCTGAGGTGGTGGAGAGTTGGGTTGAAAAGCTGCGTGGCCAGGTTTCCCGTTTCGTGGATTTTGACGCGGGCGCCCAAAGTGCGGTCGTGGTCAATAATCTGGAGTGGACGCGCGACTTGGATGTGCTGACTTTTCTTCGGGATATCGGCAAGCACTTTTCTATCAATACCATGATCCAGAAAGAGTCCGTGAAGCAGCGTATTGAGCGTGAAGGCAGCGGCATCAGCTTTACCGAATTCACCTATATGATCCTTCAGTCCTATGACTTTGCCGAGTTGTACAAGCGTTACGACTGTGGGCTGCAGCTGGGCGGGTCTGATCAGTGGGGCAATATTACCGGCGGTATCGACCTCACCCGGCGAATGCACGGGGGGCAGGTGTACGGCCTGACCATGCCGCTGATCACCAAGTCTGACGGTAGCAAGTTCGGCAAGACTGAGTCCGGGACCATCTGGCTGGATGCGGCGCGCACGTCCCCCTATAGCTTTTATCAGTTTTGGTTGTCCGTGGCTGACAGCGACGCTTATCGGTTCCTGCGGTACTTCACTTTTCTTGAGGTTGCTGACATTGCTGAGATTGAGCGCGCGGACGCCGAGCGCAGCGGTCGTCCCGAGGCCCAGCGCATTTTGGCCGAGGAAGTCACAAGGTTGGTGCACGGCGATGCAGGTCTGGCGGCGGCCAAGCGGATTACCGAGAGTTTGTTTAGCGGGGAGCCTGAGGGACTTTCGGAGCCGGACCTGGAGCAGCTCATGCTGGACGGCCTGCCCTCCAGCCTGTTGCCCGACCGTGGGCTGCCGGAGACCCTGACCCAGCTTTTGGCCGATGCGGGGTTGGCGGCATCAGGTAAGCAGATAAAAGATGCGCTGCAGCGCGACGCCGTGATCATTAACGGTAGCGCTCTGGGTATGGCCGACAATGGGGCTGTGAGCGCCGTGTTTGCTGCAGACAAAGCGCTGTACGGGCGCTTTTACCTGGTGCGACTGGGCAAGAAGAAGTACCACCTGTTTGCTCGAAGCTGAGTGTGACAGCCGATAGTTTGGCCTTGTTTAAAAACTAATTAGAAATATCCCTTGCACGCATTCAACATGTGAGTATAATTCGCCTCCCCGCTGATCTGATGGTCAGCAGGAACACACCAAACCCGCGCGGTTTGGTGGATGTTTAACAAGAAGATGAAGACAGAAGTGTGGGCACTTGTTGGGATAGTTGTTTATGACTATTCAGACACAACAAGTGACTCATCGATTCATTACTCTATTTATAGAGTTTGTAATTTTTGATTTCGAATTGTGTCTGAGCCGAGATTTGTTGGTTAGCGCGGGTTACTGTGAAAACCAACCCTCATGTCGAAAGGCTGAGGTTAAAGATTAAACTGAAGAGTTTGATCATGGCTCAGATTGAACGCTGGCGGCAGGCCTAACACATGCAAGTCGAGCGCGAAAGTACTTCGGTATGAGTAGAGCGGCGGACGGGTGAGTAACGCGTAGGAATCTATCCAGTAGTGGGGGACAACTCGGGGAAACCCGAGCTAATACCGCATACGTCCTAAGGGAGAAAGCGGGGGATCTTCGGACCTCGCGCTATTGGAGGAGCCTGCGTTGGATTAGCTAGTTGGTGGGGTAAAGGCCCACCAAGGCGACGATCCATAGCTGGTCTGAGAGGATGATCAGCCACACCGGGACTGAGACACGGCCCGGACTCCTACGGGAGGCAGCAGTGGGGAATATTGCGCAATGGGCGAAAGCCTGACGCAGCCATGCCGCGTGTGTGAAGAAGGCCTTCGGGTTGTAAAGCACTTTCAATTGGGAAGAAAGGTCACGTGTTAATAGCACGTGGCTGTGACATTACCTTTAGAAGAAGCACCGGCTAACTCCGTGCCAGCAGCCGCGGTAATACGGAGGGTGCGAGCGTTAATCGGAATTACTGGGCGTAAAGCGCGCGTAGGCGGTTTGTTAAGTCGGATGTGAAAGCCCCGGGCTCAACCTGGGAATTGCACCCGATACTGGCCGACTGGAGTGCGAGAGAGGGAGGTAGAATTCCACGTGTAGCGGTGAAATGCGTAGATATGTGGAGGAATACCGGTGGCGAAGGCGGCCTCCTGGCTCGACACTGACGCTGAGGTGCGAAAGCGTGGGGAGCAAACAGGATTAGATACCCTGGTAGTCCACGCCGTAAACGATGTCTACTAGCCGTTGGGAGACTTGATTTCTTGGTGGCGAAGTTAACGCGATAAGTAGACCGCCTGGGGAGTACGGCCGCAAGGTTAAAACTCAAATGAATTGACGGGGGCCCGCACAAGCGGTGGAGCATGTGGTTTAATTCGATGCAACGCGAAGAACCTTACCAGGCCTTGACATCCTAGGAATCCTGTAGAGATACGGGAGTGCCTTCGGGAATCTAGTGACAGGTGCTGCATGGCTGTCGTCAGCTCGTGTCGTGAGATGTTGGGTTAAGTCCCGTAACGAGCGCAACCCTTGTCCTTAGTTGCCAGCACGTAATGGTGGGAACTCTAAGGAGACTGCCGGTGACAAACCGGAGGAAGGTGGGGACGACGTCAAGTCATCATGGCCCTTACGGCCTGGGCTACACACGTGCTACAATGGAACGCACAGAGGGCAGCAAACCCGCGAGGGGGAGCGAATCCCACAAAACGTTTCGTAGTCCGGATCGGAGTCTGCAACTCGACTCCGTGAAGTCGGAATCGCTAGTAATCGTGAATCAGAATGTCACGGTGAATACGTTCCCGGGCCTTGTACACACCGCCCGTCACACCATGGGAGTGGGTTGCTCCAGAAGTGGTTAGCCTAACCTTCGGGAGGGCGATCACCACGGAGTGATTCATGACTGGGGTGAAGTCGTAACAAGGTAGCCCTAGGGGAACCTGGGGCTGGATCACCTCCTTAAACGATAAGCACTACCTGGCGAGTGCTCACACTTTTGTCTTCATCTAATCGGTTGATACCACGCAAGAATAGTGTCTGGTGCAGACCCACTTATAGGCCTGTAGCTCAGTTGGTTAGAGCGCACCCCTGATAAGGGTGAGGTCGGCAGTTCAAATCTGCCCAGGCCTACCAAATTGCCCCGTACGTCGTTGTCGGCGAGCTCGCATAGCAGGCTATGCGTCGCCCACCTCCGCCTAGTACGTAAACGATTTGGCGCGCTTAGCAAACGTTGGCAAGCTGTGTGAATAAGGGGCTATAGCTCAGATGGGAGAGCGCCTGATTTGCATTCAGGAGGTCCGCGGTTCGATCCCGCGTAGCTCCACCATTTATGCCGTTAGCGATAGCGAGTAGATGGTGAGGTAAGCGGTAAGAGACAGCAGGCGTGGTATTAGCAAAGTCAGAGGTAGGTACAGCGTGCTGTACCTACCTCTGGTTTTAACAACCGGATGTTCTTTAACAAGGTAGATCAAGCTGAGTTTATAAACTGAGCTGAAACACAGGCTACGCGCTTTGGTGCGTGAGTGTGGGTCAGACGGTTTATAGATAAATTGTTCAGTGGTAGCGGGACTTCAATTCCCCGTTATCACGACGAGTTGTAATATCAAAATATGTTGTAAAACATACTGTGACTTAAGCGTCACAACATCCGGCGGATCGGAGTCGGGTAGTTACGTTAACCGCGTAGTTATCTCAAACGATCTTTAATGAACCCGGCCACGTAAGCAGTTGCTTAAGGGCGTGGACGGGAGTCTTCTAGAGCAGGTAGTTCAAGCGGCAAGATAGCTTGGATTATATGGTCAAGTGACTAAGCGCACACGGTGGATGCCTTGGCAGTCAGAGGCGATGAAGGACGTTGGAGCTTGCGAAAAGTCTCGGGGAGGTAGCAACCAACCTTTGATCCGGGAATGTCCGAATGGGGAAACCCACCTAACGTAAGTTAGGTATCTGCGACTGAATACATAGGTCGTAGAAGCGAACGCGGGGAACTGAAACATCTAAGTACCCGTAGGAAAAGAAATCAATTGAGATTCCCCCAGTAGCGGCGAGCGACCGGGGAAGAGCCTGCATGTAATAGCTTTTGGGTTAGTGGAACGGTCTGGAAAGTCCGGCGATAGAGGGTGATAGCCCCGTACACGAAAATCTGAAAGTGGTACTGAGCATGCAATAAGTAGGTCGGGACACGTGATATCTTGACTGAAGACGGGGGGACCATCCTCCAAGGCTAAATACTCCTGACTGACCGATAGTGAACCAGTACCGTGAGGGAAAGGCGAAAAGAACCCCGGAGAGGGGAGTGAAATAGATCCTGAAACCGTGTGCGTACAAGCAGTGGGAGCAGACTTGTTCTGTGACTGCGTACCTTTTGTATAATGGGTCAGCGACTTATTGTCTGTAGCAAGCTTAACCGTATAGGGGAGGCGTAGGGAAACCGAGTCTTAATAGGGCGTTTAGTTGCAGGCAATAGACCCGAAACCGGGCGATCTATCCATGGCCAGGCTGAAGGTTGGGTAACACTAACTGGAGGGCCGAACCCACTAATGTTGAAAAATTAGGGGATGAGCTGTGGATCGGAGTGAAAGGCTAATCAAGCCCGGAGATAGCTGGTTCTCCTCGAAATCTATTTAGGTAGAGCGTCGTGTCTTACCCTGGGGGGTAGAGCACTGTTTGGGCTAGGGGGTCATCCCGACTTACCAACCCCATGCAAACTCCGAATACCCAGGAGTACAATCACGGCAGACAGACAGCGGGTGCTAACGTCCGTTGTCGAGAGGGCAACAACCCAGACCGCCAGCTAAGGTCCCCAATACCAATTAAGTGGGAAACGATGTGGGAAGGCTCAGACAGCTAGGAGGTTGGCTTAGAAGCAGCCACCCTTTAAAGAAAGCGTAATAGCTCACTAGTCGAGTCGGCCTGCGCGGAAGATGTAACGGGGCTAAATTGGTAACCGAAGCTGCGGATGCATGCTTGCATGCATGGTAGAGGAGCGTTCTGTAAGCCGTTGAAGGTGAACCGGGAGGTTTGCTGGAGGTATCAGAAGTGCGAATGCTGACATGAGTAACGATAAGGGGGGTGAAAAACCTCCCCGCCGGAAGATCAAGGTTTCCTGTCCAACGCTAATCGGGACAGGGTGAGTCGGCCCCTAAGGCGAGGCAGAGATGCGTAGTCGATGGGAAGCAGGTTAATATTCCTGCACTTCTTTATATTGCGATGGGGGGACGGAGAAGGCTAGGCCAGCGCGGCGATGGTTGTCCGCGTTTAAGGTTGTAGGCTGGTGACTTAGGTAAATCCGGGTTGCCTTAAGGCCGAGAGCTGATGACGAGCTTCGAGCGAAAGCGACAAGCGAAGTGGTCGATGCCATGCTTCCAGGAAAAGCCTCTAAGCTTCAGATATAAAGGAACCGTACTGTAAACCGACACAGGTGATCAGGTAGAGAATACCCAGGCGCTTGAGAGAACTCGGGTGAAGGAACTAGGCAAAATGGTACCGTAACTTCGGGAGAAGGTACGCTGCTGTTGGTGATGGGACTTGCTCCCTAAGCTGACGGCAGTCGAAGTGACCAGTTGGCTGCGACTGTTTATTAAAAACATAGCACTCTGCAAACACGAAAGTGGACGTATAGGGTGTGACGCCTGCCCGGTGCCGGAAGGTTAAATGATGGGGTTATCTTCGGAGAAGCTCTTGATTGAAGCCCCGGTAAACGGCGGCCGTAACTATAACGGTCCTAAGGTAGCGAAATTCCTTGTCGGGTAAGTTCCGACCTGCACGAATGGCGTAACGATGGCCAAACTGTCTCCACCCGAGACTCAGTGAAATTGAAATCGCTGTTAAGATGCAGTGTACCCGCGGCTAGACGGAAAGACCCCGTGAACCTTTACTATAGCTTCACACGGGACTTTGACCTTATTTGTGTAGGATAGCTGGGAGGCTTTGAAGCAGTGGCGCTAGCCATTGTGGAGCCGTCCTTGAAATACCAGCCTGGTAATGTTGAGGTTCTAACTCAGGTCCCTGATCGGGATCGAGGACAGTGTGTGGTGGGTAGTTTGACTGGGGCGGTCTCCTCCCAAAGCGTAACGGAGGAGCACGAAGGTGCGCTAATCATGGTCGGAAATCATGAGGTTAGTGTAAAGGCACAAGCGCGCTTGACTGCGAGACTGACAAGTCGAGCAGGTACGAAAGTAGGTCTTAGTGATCCGGTGGTTCTGAATGGAAGGGCCATCGCTCAACGGATAAAAGGTACTCCGGGGATAACAGGCTGATACCGCCCAAGAGTTCACATCGACGGCGGTGTTTGGCACCTCGATGTCGGCTCATCACATCCTGGGGCTGAAGCCGGTCCCAAGGGTATGGCTGTTCGCCATTTAAAGTGGTACGCGAGCTGGGTTTAGAACGTCGTGAGACAGTTCGGTCCCTATCTGCCGTGGGCGTTGGAGAATTGAGGGAAGCTGCTCCTAGTACGAGAGGACCGGAGTGGACGAACCCCTGGTGTTCCGGTTGTGTCGCCAGACGCATTGCCGGGTAGCTACGTTCGGAAGGGATAACCGCTGAAAGCATCTAAGCGGGAAGCCTCTCCCAAGATAAGTTCTCCCTGACCCCTTGAGGGTCCTGAAGGGCCGTAGAAGACTACTACGTTGATAGGCTGGGTGTGGAAGCGTTGTGAGGCGTTGAGCTAACCAGTACTAATTGCCCGTGAGGCTTGACCATATAATCCAAGCTATTTGCGTGTCCTGATTCAATAGAGTCCAGGCACACACGAAGACAACGGATGTTGTGATCAAGTCATAGTGTGATAACAACACACAGATACAGAAAATGAACAAACCGGA
>DS999408.1:0-8250 GCA_000158155.1 gamma proteobacterium NOR5-3
TGTTTATGACTATTCAGACACAACAAGTGACTCATCGATTCATTACTCTATTTATAGAGTTTGTAATTTTTGATTTCGAATTGTGTCTGAGCCGAGATTTGTTGGTTAGCGCGGGTTACTGTGAAAACCAACCCTCATGTCGAAAGGCTGAGGTTAAAGATTAAACTGAAGAGTTTGATCATGGCTCAGATTGAACGCTGGCGGCAGGCCTAACACATGCAAGTCGAGCGCGAAAGTACTTCGGTATGAGTAGAGCGGCGGACGGGTGAGTAACGCGTAGGAATCTATCCAGTAGTGGGGGACAACTCGGGGAAACCCGAGCTAATACCGCATACGTCCTAAGGGAGAAAGCGGGGGATCTTCGGACCTCGCGCTATTGGAGGAGCCTGCGTTGGATTAGCTAGTTGGTGGGGTAAAGGCCCACCAAGGCGACGATCCATAGCTGGTCTGAGAGGATGATCAGCCACACCGGGACTGAGACACGGCCCGGACTCCTACGGGAGGCAGCAGTGGGGAATATTGCGCAATGGGCGAAAGCCTGACGCAGCCATGCCGCGTGTGTGAAGAAGGCCTTCGGGTTGTAAAGCACTTTCAATTGGGAAGAAAGGTCACGTGTTAATAGCACGTGGCTGTGACATTACCTTTAGAAGAAGCACCGGCTAACTCCGTGCCAGCAGCCGCGGTAATACGGAGGGTGCGAGCGTTAATCGGAATTACTGGGCGTAAAGCGCGCGTAGGCGGTTTGTTAAGTCGGATGTGAAAGCCCCGGGCTCAACCTGGGAATTGCACCCGATACTGGCCGACTGGAGTGCGAGAGAGGGAGGTAGAATTCCACGTGTAGCGGTGAAATGCGTAGATATGTGGAGGAATACCGGTGGCGAAGGCGGCCTCCTGGCTCGACACTGACGCTGAGGTGCGAAAGCGTGGGGAGCAAACAGGATTAGATACCCTGGTAGTCCACGCCGTAAACGATGTCTACTAGCCGTTGGGAGACTTGATTTCTTGGTGGCGAAGTTAACGCGATAAGTAGACCGCCTGGGGAGTACGGCCGCAAGGTTAAAACTCAAATGAATTGACGGGGGCCCGCACAAGCGGTGGAGCATGTGGTTTAATTCGATGCAACGCGAAGAACCTTACCAGGCCTTGACATCCTAGGAATCCTGTAGAGATACGGGAGTGCCTTCGGGAATCTAGTGACAGGTGCTGCATGGCTGTCGTCAGCTCGTGTCGTGAGATGTTGGGTTAAGTCCCGTAACGAGCGCAACCCTTGTCCTTAGTTGCCAGCACGTAATGGTGGGAACTCTAAGGAGACTGCCGGTGACAAACCGGAGGAAGGTGGGGACGACGTCAAGTCATCATGGCCCTTACGGCCTGGGCTACACACGTGCTACAATGGAACGCACAGAGGGCAGCAAACCCGCGAGGGGGAGCGAATCCCACAAAACGTTTCGTAGTCCGGATCGGAGTCTGCAACTCGACTCCGTGAAGTCGGAATCGCTAGTAATCGTGAATCAGAATGTCACGGTGAATACGTTCCCGGGCCTTGTACACACCGCCCGTCACACCATGGGAGTGGGTTGCTCCAGAAGTGGTTAGCCTAACCTTCGGGAGGGCGATCACCACGGAGTGATTCATGACTGGGGTGAAGTCGTAACAAGGTAGCCCTAGGGGAACCTGGGGCTGGATCACCTCCTTAAACGATAAGCACTACCTGGCGAGTGCTCACACTTTTGTCTTCATCTAATCGGTTGATACCACGCAAGAATAGTGTCTGGTGCAGACCCACTTATAGGCCTGTAGCTCAGTTGGTTAGAGCGCACCCCTGATAAGGGTGAGGTCGGCAGTTCAAATCTGCCCAGGCCTACCAAATTGCCCCGTACGTCGTTGTCGGCGAGCTCGCATAGCAGGCTATGCGTCGCCCACCTCCGCCTAGTACGTAAACGATTTGGCGCGCTTAGCAAACGTTGGCAAGCTGTGTGAATAAGGGGCTATAGCTCAGATGGGAGAGCGCCTGATTTGCATTCAGGAGGTCCGCGGTTCGATCCCGCGTAGCTCCACCATTTATGCCGTTAGCGATAGCGAGTAGATGGTGAGGTAAGCGGTAAGAGACAGCAGGCGTGGTATTAGCAAAGTCAGAGGTAGGTACAGCGTGCTGTACCTACCTCTGGTTTTAACAACCGGATGTTCTTTAACAAGGTAGATCAAGCTGAGTTTATAAACTGAGCTGAAACACAGGCTACGCGCTTTGGTGCGTGAGTGTGGGTCAGACGGTTTATAGATAAATTGTTCAGTGGTAGCGGGACTTCAATTCCCCGTTATCACGACGAGTTGTAATATCAAAATATGTTGTAAAACATACTGTGACTTAAGCGTCACAACATCCGGCGGATCGGAGTCGGGTAGTTACGTTAACCGCGTAGTTATCTCAAACGATCTTTAATGAACCCGGCCACGTAAGCAGTTGCTTAAGGGCGTGGACGGGAGTCTTCTAGAGCAGGTAGTTCAAGCGGCAAGATAGCTTGGATTATATGGTCAAGTGACTAAGCGCACACGGTGGATGCCTTGGCAGTCAGAGGCGATGAAGGACGTTGGAGCTTGCGAAAAGTCTCGGGGAGGTAGCAACCAACCTTTGATCCGGGAATGTGGGGGTGGGGAAACCCACCTAACGTAAGTTAGGTATCTGCGACTGAATACATAGGTCGTAGAAGCGAACGCGGGGAACTGAAACATCTAAGTACCCGTAGGAAAAGAAATCAATTGAGATTCCCCCAGTAGCGGCGAGCGACCGGGGAAGAGCCTGCATGTAATAGCTTTTGGGTTAGTGGAACGGTCTGGAAAGTCCGGCGATAGAGGGTGATAGCCCCGTACACGAAAATCTGAAAGTGGTACTGAGCATGCAATAAGTATGTCGGGACACGTGATATCTTGACTGAAGACGGGGGACCATCCTCCAAGCTAAATACTCCTGACTGACCGATAGTGAACCAGTACCGTGAGGGAAAGGCGAAAAGAACCCCGGAGAGGGGAGTGAAATAGATCCTGAAACCGTGTGCGTACAAGCAGTGGGAGCAGACTTGTTCTGTGACTGCGTACCTTTTGTATAATGGGTCAGCGACTTATTGTCTGTAGCAAGCTTAACCGTATAGGGGAGGCGTAGGGAAACCGAGTCTTAATAGGGCGTTTAGTTGCAGGCAATAGACCCGAAACCGGGCGATCTATCCATGGCCAGGCTGAAGGTTGGGTAACACTAACTGGAGGGCCGAACCCACTAATGTTGAAAAATTAGGGGATGAGCTGTGGATCGGAGTGAAAGGCTAATCAAGCCCGGAGATAGCTGGTTCTCCTCGAAATCTATTTAGGTAGAGCGTCGTGTCTTACCCTGGGGGGTAGAGCACTGTTTGGGCTAGGGGGTCATCCCGACTTACCAACCCCATGCAAACTCCGAATACCCAGGAGTACAATCACGGCAGACAGACAGCGGGTGCTAACGTCCGTTGTCGAGAGGGCAACAACCCAGACCGCCAGCTAAGGTCCCCAATACCAATTAAGTGGGAAACGATGTGGGAAGGCTCAGACAGCTAGGAGGTTGGCTTAGAAGCAGCCACCCTTTAAAGAAAGCGTAATAGCTCACTAGTCGAGTCGGCCTGCGCGGAAGATGTAACGGGGCTAAATTGGTAACCGAAGCTGCGGATGCATGCTTGCATGCATGGTAGAGGAGCGTTCTGTAAGCCGTTGAAGGTGAACCGGGAGGTTTGCTGGAGGTATCAGAAGTGCGAATGCTGACATGAGTAACGATAAGGGGGGTGAAAAACCTCCCCGCCGGAAGATCAAGGTTTCCTGTCCAACGCTAATCGGGACAGGGTGAGTCGGCCCCTAAGGCGAGGCAGAGATGCGTAGTCGATGGGAAGCAGGTTAATATTCCTGCACTTCTTTATATTGCGATGGGGGGACGGAGAAGGCTAGGCCAGCGCGGCGATGGTTGTCCGCGTTTAAGGTTGTAGGCTGGTGACTTAGGTAAATCCGGGTTGCCTTAAGGCCGAGAGCTGATGACGAGCTTCGAGCGAAAGCGACAAGCGAAGTGGTCGATGCCATGCTTCCAGGAAAAGCCTCTAAGCTTCAGATATAAAGGAACCGTACTGTAAACCGACACAGGTGATCAGGTAGAGAATACCCAGGCGCTTGAGAGAACTCGGGTGAAGGAACTAGGCAAAATGGTACCGTAACTTCGGGAGAAGGTACGCTGCTGTTGGTGATGGGACTTGCTCCCTAAGCTGACGGCAGTCGAAGTGACCAGTTGGCTGCGACTGTTTATTAAAAACATAGCACTCTGCAAACACGAAAGTGGACGTATAGGGTGTGACGCCTGCCCGGTGCCGGAAGGTTAAATGATGGGGTTATCTTCGGAGAAGCTCTTGATTGAAGCCCCGGTAAACGGCGGCCGTAACTATAACGGTCCTAAGGTAGCGAAATTCCTTGTCGGGTAAGTTCCGACCTGCACGAATGGCGTAACGATGGCCAAACTGTCTCCACCCGAGACTCAGTGAAATTGAAATCGCTGTTAAGATGCAGTGTACCCGCGGCTAGACGGAAAGACCCCGTGAACCTTTACTATAGCTTCACACGGGACTTTGACCTTATTTGTGTAGGATAGCTGGGAGGCTTTGAAGCAGTGGCGCTAGCCATTGTGGAGCCGTCCTTGAAATACCAGCCTGGTAATGTTGAGGTTCTAACTCAGGTCCCTGATCGGGATCGAGGACAGTGTGTGGTGGGTAGTTTGACTGGGGCGGTCTCCTCCCAAAGCGTAACGGAGGAGCACGAAGGTGCGCTAATCATGGTCGGAAATCATGAGGTTAGTGTAAAGGCACAAGCGCGCTTGACTGCGAGACTGACAAGTCGAGCAGGTACGAAAGTAGGTCTTAGTGATCCGGTGGTTCTGAATGGAAGGGCCATCGCTCAACGGATAAAAGGTACTCCGGGGATAACAGGCTGATACCGCCCAAGAGTTCACATCGACGGCGGTGTTTGGCACCTCGATGTCGGCTCATCACATCCTGGGGCTGAAGCCGGTCCCAAGGGTATGGCTGTTCGCCATTTAAAGTGGTACGCGAGCTGGGTTTAGAACGTCGTGAGACAGTTCGGTCCCTATCTGCCGTGGGCGTTGGAGAATTGAGGGAAGCTGCTCCTAGTACGAGAGGACCGGAGTGGACGAACCCCTGGTGTTCCGGTTGTGTCGCCAGACGCATTGCCGGGTAGCTACGTTCGGAAGGGATAACCGCTGAAAGCATCTAAGCGGGAAGCCTCTCCCAAGATAAGTTCTCCCTGACCCCTTGAGGGTCCTGAAGGGCCGTAGAAGACTACTACGTTGATAGGCTGGGTGTGGAAGCGTTGTGAGGCGTTGAGCTAACCAGTACTAATTGCCCGTGAGGCTTGACCATATAATCCAAGCTATTTGCGTGTCCTGATTCAATAGAGTCCAGGCACACACGAAGACAACGGATGTTGTGAGCAAGTCATAGTGTGATAACAACACACAGATACAGAAAATGAACAAACCGGACTGAACACCCGGCCCTCAGCTTGAACTACCGACCTAATTTGTTGGGCGGTCTGTACATCGACCCCCAACATGCCAGTTTGCCTGGCGACCATAGAGCATTGGAACCACCTGACCCCATCCCGAACTCAGCAGTGAAACGATGCATCGCCGATGGTAGTGTGGGGTCTCCCCATGTGAGAGTAGGTCATCGCCAGGCGCCAAAACGTCATCGCCCCAATCGGTCTCCGGTTGGGGCGTTTTACTGTGGGGTGTTCATAGTTTAGGCGCCTATAAAATGCCGGCATCCCTCCAGGCATAAACTTGACTTGAATGACGAGGTATCGGACTCTTTCTACCCATCTATAGATGGGACCCGCGCGAGCAGGGCTACTTGGCCTTGTTTTCGGTACAACTTGCTATGAATCAATGCCTGAATCACACGGACCTCGCTGCTGATTTCGTTTGCTCGGTCTGCGGTAGATACTTTTGCGATGAGTGTGTAGGGGAGCGTTTTTATCCTCGCCCGGGCTACATCTGCCACGAGTGTTCTGGCGAAAGCCCGCTGAACCGCCGCCGCCTCCTCCAGAGCATCCGGGCAAGGCCGACAATAATAGGCCCGACGCGAAGTCCCAGGGCGAGTCTCTTATTGCGCCGCCCATTGAGTGGGGGATTATCGGGCTCTGTTTAGTCCTCATTCTAGGTTTAGCGGGGTACCGTTATGGGCAGGGGGAGTGGGAGCCGGTACTTCTTTCTGAGCAACCGGAAGATTTGGCGAGTTATTGTTTGAGTGTCCTTAATGCCCTGGAAGTAAAACGAGCGGCAGTCACCTTGGGCGATGTGTTGGCAGCCTGCCCAGATCCGATCATTGTGAGTGAGGATTCTGAGGTCATTCTTGTATCGACGCCGGACGCCGAGCTTTATGGGTTTAGTGAGATTGAAGTAGAGCTAAATCCACTCACTCTGACAGTAATGGAGTAGCGCTGACGTGAAACGCTATCTACTGCAGTCGATGTCTACTCGTGGCTTGGCTCGATCGCTAAAGGGCTTCACCCTTTTGGAAATGATGGTGGTTCTGGCAATTGTAGGCGTGCTTGCGTCGCTTGCGCTGCCAACCTACAGATCATACGTGGAGCGGGCGGAGTTTGTGGAAGTCACGTCTTTCATGGGTGAGATACGCACCGCTCTGCAAATCGAAGCTGCTGGAGGCGCTGATTTCCCACGGAGTTACTAGGGTCTCAGTCAAGGGTAGCGGCACGGCAATCCGGTGGTGAGAGGGTGCGGCGACGTGACTCTCGTGTAACGCCAGAGAGTGAATTTATTGATGAGTACTACTACGACTACAACCTTAACCAGGATTGGGCATATGTGGTTCTACGCTTGAATCCGGATAAAGTTTCTGACTGTCGTGGACGCTGTATGCTTCACGTCGCAGCGAAGAAAGTAGGCAATGAGGTCCGCCGGTATGTGGACGCTGGGGGCAGGCCCAGTGGCCGGATCCGTTCCCCGTGGCGGTTCTCCCGCGAGAGTGTCAAAGCACCTGTGTGCGCTGCGAGCTTCGGCGGATGCGATGAAGCGTCCCTCGGTCCCCAAGGTTTTGGTCTACCGGTAATTCGATGTCCAGTACTATTTAGCAGGGTCGGGCGCTGCGCAAACTCGACCTTCATTCTGGCACCCGTGATATAGAATACCGAACTTAGTGAGACCCATGAAAAAAAAGCTTACCGCAATCGGGTTGATCGTCTTAGCGATGGCGCTCATTTGGGCGACTCAGAGGCACAGTTCCCAGTTTCCTGGGAATCAGGGGGCCACTGCTTACGCTGATCATTCTGCGCAGGCGGACGGTTCGTCGCCGGGGGCGATAGCCGCAGAATTGCTCGCCGTGCTTGATCACGATCTTCTTCCTGAAGCTTCTGGCCTCGCAGTGTCCGGTCTGGATCCCCGGCGCCTTTGGTTGATCAATGACAGCGGCAGTCGCTCAGAGTTAGTGGCACTGGACCTTAATCGCAAGATTTTCAGCCGCGTGAATATTCTCGATACGCCGAACGCGGACTGGGAAGATATCGAAGTCTTTAGTTATCACGGTGTTCCCTGGGTCGTCGTTGCAGATGTCGGTGATAACAAAGCCCGGCGCGATGCGGTAAACCTTTACTTCCTGCCAGAGCCCGCCGCGGACGAACGACGGGCGCGGGTAGAGACCACCATAAGCCTTTCTTATCCCGGGGGGCCGCGCGATGTCGAGAGTATGGCCGTTGACCCTTCTACGAATACGCTCTACCTCCTGAGCAAGCGTGAGCCTTTCCCAAAGCTCTTTGCAATTGAGCTTCCTGAGCTGGGTGAGGGTCGAGCGTTTAAGGTTGAGGCGGTCTTGCTGGGTGAAGTGCGGAGCATTCCCGCGCCCACCGAGGATGACCTGAAACGGTTTCCAAAGTATGGGAAGAATCGCAATCAGCCCACGAGCATGTCGCATGCACCCGATGGTAGTGGAATAGCGTTGCTCACCTATGGCGCCAGCTACTTTGCGCCATTGAGTGCTGATCGGAACTGGCTGCGCGCATTGAATGAATCCCTGTGCCCCGTGCCGCGGCCAGAGCTGAAGCAGCCAGAAAGTATTGCGGTTGACGCCGAGGGGCGAATTTATATCACCAGTGAGGGTAAGGAGGCGCCGGTGCTTCGCTTGAAGCCCGGCCCCGAATGTTTTCCCGGCGGACGCTCAG
>DS999408.1:8270-217838 GCA_000158155.1 gamma proteobacterium NOR5-3
GAAGCCCGCTGGTTAGGTTCTCCGTTATTTCTAACTCTGCTATTTCACGAGTATTTAGGTATTTTTATGAAACGTCTGGCGTTTGCTGCGTTAGCAGCCCTGGTTCTTCTGGTATTGGTGTTGGTGTATCGGGCGCAAACCTATTTTGTTGAGCAAACCGTGGAAGCGTCTCTCAGTGAGAGCGCCCGCGCTATACAGATCGACGCGGCGTCTCAACGACTTGCCAAGGCCCTCACCTATCCAACCATTTCCTACGATGATCCGGGGCGCCGTGACGAGGCCGCATTTACGGGCTTACGTCAGCACATGCTAGCGAGTTTTCCCGGGGTCTACGCGGCCGCGCCACCGCGCATTGTTAACGGGCACAGTCTGTTGTTTAAGTTTCCTGGCTCCCGAGCGGACCTGAAACCCGCTTTGTTCATGGGGCATATCGATGTAGTGCCCGTGGATGAGGCCACCGCAGATGAATGGCGCTACCCTCCGTTCAGCGGTGCTATTGAAGACGGCGTTATTTGGGGACGCGGGGCCATGGACGACAAGGTCACCGTCTTTGCGCTGCTCGAAGCGATGGAGTCGCTACTAGCATCTGGCGCGCAGCTGGAGCGAACCCTGTATTTTGCCTTTGGACATGACGAGGAAATCGGCGGCCCCCAAGGTGCTGCCGCTATGGCGGATCTGCTCGCTGCGGAAGGGGTGGAATTTGAGTTCGTGCTGGACGAAGGCGGTGTAATTACCCAGGGATGGTTTCCCGGCATCGAGGCGCCCGTAGCATTGGTCGGTGTGGCGGAGAAGGGCTTCGTGAACTTAAGACTGACAGTAAATGCGCCCGGCGGGCATTCGTCACAGCCGCCAGATCACACGGCCGCAGGCATTTTGAGTCAGGCTATTGTTGCCCTGGAGTCTCATCCATTCTCCAGCGATCTTGCTTACACGAAGATGACTATGGACTATGTCGGTAAGCACTCCGATTTCATGACTCGTTTGGTTATGGCAAACCTCTGGTTGTTTGAGCCTGTTGTTGCCAAAGTGATGGCGAAAACACCTGCGACCGCGGCGCTGACCCGAAGCACCATTGCCGCGACCATGCTTGAAGGAAGTTCCAAGTCCAACATTCTCCCCACGCGAGCCACCGCGGTGGTCAACGTTCGAATCATGCCAGGGGATAGCGTGGCTTCCGTAAAAGCGCACTTTGTGAATGCCATCGACGACCCGCGCGTAGAAGTCACCACTTTTATGGAAAACGAACCCTCAGTGGTATCGCCAATGGACAGTCTCGGGTACGAGCTTATCCAGAAGAATATTCAAGCCCTGGACGATACCGTGCTTGTCGCACCCTATCTCGTGATCGGGGGCACCGACTCCAAGCACTTTTACCGTCTATCGCCCAATATTTATCGTTTTATTATGGTGAAGGCTGATGCCAAAGGCCTCAAACGTATACACGGGGTCAATGAGCAGTTGCCGGTAGAGGATTATGGAAGCGCGATCCAGTTCTTTACGCGCTTGCTAAGCGATGCGGCTCAAGGCTAGTTACCCGGCTTTGTGAAAGCTTGCATTGAAGTGGCGGCGACACAGGGATAGGTAGCGATCATTGCCGCCGATCTCTACCTGTGCGCCATCGGTGACGACGGAGCCATCCGCGTCCTGACGGATAACCATGGTGGCTTTTTTGCCGCAATGACAGATCGTTTTGATTTCTTTCAGGTTGTCAGCCCAGGCAAGGAGATATTTACTCCCCTCGAAGGGCTCGCCGCGAAAATCGGTACGCAATCCATAGGCCAGCACAGGGATCCGCATTTCATCGCAGACCCTGCCCAGGGCAAAGACTTGTTCCTTAGTGAGAAACTGCGCTTCATCAATAAGCACACAGTCGAGCTTCTGCTGTTCATTCGCGTCAACGATGATCGCAAAAATATCGGCTTCACGATTGAAGATGTGCGCATCCGCCCCGATGCCGATACGGGATGTGACCCTGCCGCTTCCAAAGCGATCGTCCAGTGCTGGAGCCAGAATCAAGGTGTGCATTCCCCGCTCGGCATAGTTATAGCTGGATTGCAGCAGCGTCGTCGACTTTCCGGCGTTCATGGATGAGTAATGAAAGTACAGCTTTGCCACGACTACTCCCTGGTATCGCTCGTGGGTTTATGGAACCTGCGGTGGATGGATCACAGCTTGCGGTTCATCCGCGGCTAGCATGCCACATTCTTAATGGTTAAGCCGCCGCTGCAGAGGCATACTTTCGCGCATGGTTTGTGAACAGAAGTGAGGCTATGAACATACCGGTGAAATTTTTACGCCCTGCGCCGCACCTGTGGATACTCATCGCCGTCGTTTTTGCGCTGGGCGCTGGCTCCGCATCTTCTGGCGCGGCCGACTCAGGGCTCTACGGTTACGGTGATGAGTGCGAGCCGGCACTGGCCTTTTACCGACAGGGTTGGGTTGAGATTCTCGAGCATGGACGTTGGACCGAAGCCGAACGTCTTTATCGCGAGGCAGTAGCTGTAGCGCCGGACTGTGTCATCGCTAAAAGTGTTTTGGCGCGTATCACCACAGATGCGGTTGAGCGAAAAGCGCTGATTGCTGATATACAAAGCAACATCGATAGCGTCGATGTGCCCGGTCGCTTGATCCTGGACCCCTATCTGAAGACGCTCATGCTCATCAGTGCCCGGGATGAAAGGAGGGAGCTTGGCGATGACTTTCGCAGTGATCTTATGAAAATGGCCATAAACAACTATTGGACGTTTCTTGATCAATACCCGGATGAATGGGCCGTGCGTATCGAATATCTTGAGTGGGTCCATGCGCGGCAGGGTGCCGAAGAGGCCCTGGTGTCTATCCGCAGGATGACTCAGAACACAGCACGGGATAACTTCCGATTGAGTTACTTCCCGGCGTATTTTTATGCAGAGCTCGGTGACTACGAAAAGGCCCTGGAGCTTGCTCGGGAATTTGTGCGCCAACTAGGCCCGGGGAACTGGCCTCAGGAGCACTACATCGCAGCGTTTATTGCCTACCAACGCGGCGACTTCAGCGCGGCCGACGAATCCATCAAGCAGACACTGCTGCTTGATCCCAGACATTTGATCGCTAAGCGCCTGAGTAAGAAGATTGATGCGGCTCTGAACGACGCGTCGTAAGCCGTGGCGCCGGACAGTGTTTCTGCGCCTTGTTAGCCGGTTATAATCGGAGCCTGAGAACCCAAGGAATAAGGCATGATGAATAAACTTGCGATAGTTGCCGCTACGGGCATTTTGCTAAGCGCTTGCGCCGGACGCAGCGATCACCAAACTTTCTATCATGCAGAACAGGGCAACTACGATGCTGCCTTGCAATCCGCCAAGGCAGCCCAAGGCAGCGGTTTGGATGGACTGTTGTTTGGCTCTGGCGCAAGTCAGTGCCGTGACTACGGCGCGGTGGTTACCGTTTATGTCGCGCAGGGCGATTTTGCTGGCGCCACCGAGGCCTGCCGGGACTACGACAGCCAGTGTGCGGTTGTCCCCGATGCGAGCCTCTGTTTTGCCTACCGTCAAAGCGAGTTGAGTGGCGCAGGCTCTGATCAGGAGCTCGCGACGCGCCTTAAAGAGGAAGCGCAACAAACCCTGCACTTCCGCTGGTTAATGATTCGCGATGACTATGAAGGGCGGGACATCAAGCGGCCCATTTATTAAGGCCGCCTCTTCACCGTATTTTTCTGGCAGGCGCTTAACTATCCTTGGGTAGAAAACGCAGCGCTACACCGTTGTTGCACCAGCGTTGCCCGGTGGGCGCGGGACCATCGTTAAAAACGTGACCGTGATGTCCGCCACATCGCGCGCAGTGGTACTCCGTGCGCGGCAGAATCAACTTGAAGTCCTTTTTGGTTTCCAGCGCATCGGGGATTGAGGTGAAGAAACTGGGCCACCCCGTGCCGCTGTCAAACTTCATCTGTGATGTGAATACCGGTAAGTCACATCCGGCGCACACAAACACACCATCGCGTTTTTCGTCATTCAGGGGGCTCGTAAAGGGTCGTTCCGTGGATTCCCGACGAAGTACATCATAGGCCAGAGGGAGATTGAGGCGTTCCCGCCATTCATCCTTACTGAGCTTCAGTTTGTCCTTCGCACTCACTACCGCAAAGCCTTCGGGAAGAAAGTCTCGCCACTGCGACTGGATTTCATCAAGCATGATGCCCGCCTTATTGTTTGCCCATAGTAGCGGCGCCGACAGTGCTGCCGTTGCCCCGAATGCGACTTTGATAATCGCTGATAAAAATTCACGTCTATGCATAAAACTTAAGACAGCTCTGTTTGCGAATAATTCAACTTACGTGTGTTTTGCGGCGGTAGATTGCCTGGTGCCTGAGCCCGGGTTGAAAAGTTTGGGGCGCCTCTCCTGAGCGACCCCGTTTTTTGGCGTACCAGCTATGTCGGCTTCCTGTAAGCTGAGCGCGGCGGCGCAATCCATTAACATGCCAAGCACAATTGAGGACGCGTTATGAGCTCGAAGCAACTACCCCCCGCTGCGGGCAGCGGGTTGAGCGTTGAGGAGCAGGACCGCATTGAACGGATCAGCGGTGAGCTGCGAAAGGGTATCGAGGAGCTGGGCGATGTTGGTCCGGCGGTGAGTATCTTTGGCTCTGCCAGAGTGAATGAGGATAGCTGGGAGTATCGGAGTGCCCGTGCCCTGGGACAGTTAATGGCTGATGCCGGCGTTTCGGTGATTACCGGCGGCGGGCCGGGGGTCATGGAAGCCGGCAATCGCGGGGCCCGTTCTGGCGACGGCCGGTCCATCGGACTGAATATCACGCTTCCCCGGGAGCAGCTTGCCAACCCCTATGTCGACACCGACATTGCGTTCAATTACTTCTTTACCCGCAAGTTCATGCTGATTCGCTATGCCATGGGGTTTGCTATTTACCCCGGAGGTCTGGGCACCATCGATGAGCTTTTTGAATTACTCACTCTGGTTCAGACCGGCAAGCTCCAGCCATGCCCACTGGTGCTTGTGGGGCATGATTATTGGAGTGGTCTATACAATTGGCTGGTGCGCGAAAGCGTGAGTCGCGGCTACATCGCACCCGAGGATCTTGATCTTGTCGAAGTGGTGCCGGACGAGGAAGTCGCCGCTGCGGTACTGCTGGATAAAATCCCCGGGCGGTCTACCTAAAATCCTGCACGGCCTTGAGCAGCTGTCGACAGGTGATCTGCCCGATTAAACGTCCATTTTCTACCACCGGGCGGCGACGTTTATTGTTCATGAGCATGTCCTGGGCGACGTCGACGATGTCTTCGTCGGGGTGGGCCACTATCAGATTATCGCTGGCCATATAATCGCGGACCATGCCTGTGGATGACTTGTTATACACGGCGCCAAGGATTGACCGAAGACAGTCCAGCTCTGAAAGAATTCCCACCAGGCTGCCTCGATCGTCGACAACACACAGTCCCGATACGCGGTTTTCGATAATGATGGCCATAGCATCGCTCAGGCTGGCGTCGCGATGCACGGTGGCCGGGTGAGGCAGCATATAATCGCGAAGACTGACGGATCGCAGCATGGATGCGGTTCTCCCCGGGTTTTAACCAATGTCACCTAGTATAGACAGGAAACGGCGCAGTAACAGGGCTATCACGATGGAAAAGCAATCATGAAAACGCTGCATCTAATGCGCCACGCGAAGTCCAGTTGGCAGGCACCGGAGCTTTCTGATCATGAGCGCGAGCTTAATGATCGTGGTCGCAAGGATGCGCCGCGTATGGGGCGGGCGCTCGCAAAGATCCTGCCCGCAGAACCGGTGCACTGCAGCTCCGCTGTGCGTGCCCGGCAAACGCTGGCGGGCTTGTGTGACGGCTGGCCCGCCATGAGCGCACAGGCGCATGACGTCGATGAGGCGCTGTACACCTTCGATTATCAGGAGTTGCTAAGCTGGCTTCAGAGCCATCGTGGAGAAAGCGAGAGCTGCTTTCTCATCGGACATAACCCGGCGCTCACAGACCTGTGCAATCAGCTGGTGGGGCGGCTCGCCATTGATAATCTGCCCACTGCAGGTTACTTGCAGCTGGAGATTCCGGTTGATTCCTGGGGCGATGTGAGCGTTGGGATTGCCACGCTGATCGAATGGCAATTCCCCCGGGATTTAGCGTGAGCGTGACCTGATATTCATGCCCTGGCGGGCATTCGCTTGTGCAGTTCAGGCCGCCGCTGAGGCTGATCCCACAGCCTCCCGCCCATGAGGTCGCAGGTAGTCGATATCCGGGCCCAGCGGCACTATTGCGGTGGGATTGATCGTCCCATGGGACGCGTAGTAATGGGTCTTGATATGATCAAAATCTACGGTGTCAGCCACGCCGGCAAGTTGATAGATCTCTCGGACATAGGCAGAGATATTCGCGTAGTCCTCAAGACGCTGACGGTTGCACTTGAAGTGTCCGTGATACACCGCGTCAAATCGAATCAGCGTAGTAAACAAGCGGATGTCCGCCTCGGTGAGCGTGTCGTTGCAAAGATAGCGATGATCGGCCAGGTGCGCATCGATATGATCCAGCTCGGCAAACACCTCAGCGTAGGCCTCCGCATAGGCATCCTGACTTGTCGCAAAGCCGGCCCGATAAACGCCGTTGTTAATCGCTGGATAGATTCGGTCATTCCAGTTATCGATGTCCTGTCGCAGGGCCTTTGGGTACAGATCCAGAAGGTTCCCGGTGATGTGGTTAAACGCTGAGCCCAATATGCGGATGATTTCTGAAGACTCGTTGTTGACGATCGTGCCGCTCTGCTTGTCCCAAAGCACCGGCACGGTCACTCGACCGCTGTAATTGGCTTGAGCTGCTGTGTAGACCTGATGCATGAGTTCATGTCCCTGCGCCCGGTCGCCGGTGCTGCCTTCCTCGGTGACAAAGGTCCATCCATTTTCCAGCATGATGGGGCTGACAATAGAGACATCGATATGCGACTCCAGGTCTTTGAGGCTCCGCACGATCAGGGTGCGGTGAGCCCAGGGACAGGCCAGCGATACGTACAGGTGATAGCGTCCGGACTCCGCCGGGTAACTCTCGCTTTCGCTGCCGATCAGCTGGCGAAATTGCGCGTCTTCCCGCACGAAGCGACCGCCCGATGCGCTGGTGTCATACCAGCGGTCTTGCCAGATACCGTCTACGAGTAAGCCCATGGGAGTCTCCTGCCTGTTAGCTGAGTGAGTTGTGATCGGAAGAAAAAGCTTACGTTCGATTGTCAGGAAAGAAAATCGCAATAAACTTGAACTTATATTCGAATTAATCGAACGATAGGTCGCTTCTCGCCTGTTCTATCAGGAGTTCGCCCAGCCGGCAGGTGGCGGGACCCGCCTTGTCCGAGTCTGCATAGGTGAGAAAGAGTGAAACCTGGCGGCGGGAGCCGCGTTCCAGCGCTAATTCACGAAGACGACCCTCTGTTAATTCGTCGCGAATACGGGTGATGGGCAGCCAGGCGAAGCCCATGCCCCGGCTGATCATGGTGATGGAAGTGGCGACGTGACTCACGGTCCAGCGTTGTTCCGCGCCCAGCCAGCCTGAGTCGATGCGCCGCCCCGTGGCGGAGTCGCGCACCACAATCTGGCGTTCTGCGGCCAGATCCTGCAGATTGAGCGTTCGTCCCAGGCTGTGAAGCGCGTGCGCAGGATGCGCCACCGCGATAAATTCCACGTCCATTAACGCCTCGCCAAGAAAGCCCTGGGGGACGTCCCCGGCCACCAGAAGATCTACGTCTCCTTTAAAAAGGCGCTCGGCGCCACCGGACAAGACTGTTTCTACCAGCTCTACCCGCGTGTAGGGAAATTCCGTGGACAATTGTTCCAGCGCCTCGGCAAGGCAATGCTGGGGGTAAACCTCGTCAATGGCGACTCGCAACTGCGCCTCTTCACCCTGCGCGAGACTCTCTGCGATGGTTTCCAACTGCTCAGCCTGATCGATGAGTTGACCCGCACGGCGAAGCATCAGCTCGCCGGCTGCCGTGAGCTGTGCTTTGCGTCCTACAACCTCCAGAAGCTTTAAATCAAGCTGATCCTGCAGCTTGTGTACGGCATGGTTGATGCTGGACTGACTCTTGTGAATGGCCTCTGCCGCCTGGGCGAAGCCTCCGTGTTCGACCACGGCCCGAAACATTCGCCACTGCTCTAAGGTGCTACGACTCATCGCTGGATCCTATTTGTCGAAATATTCGAACGTTATCACTCAAATAAAGCAATATTCTTACGATTTAACAAGATTTATTGTGGGCGCTTCAAGCAAAGGAGCCGAACATGAATCGACAACTGCAACAGGTTTTGCGTGCTCAGGCGAGTATGGATGGGGCGGGTGTGGCAATTCAGCGGGTAGCGGGTTTTGAGCAAGCCGCTATGGATCCCATTCTCATGATTGATGAGCTTCGCTCACAGCACCGTGAGGACTTTGCGGCCGGCTTTCCTCCCCACCCGCATCGAGGCATGCAGACCCTGACGTACATGAAGCACGGGGGGATCATTCACGAAGACAGCCAGGGCAATCGCGGCGAAATTCGCAGCGGTGGCGCGCAGTACATGAGTGCCGGTCGCGGGATTATTCACTCCGAGATGCCCACACAGGACAGCCTTGGACTCCATGGCTTTCAGCTATGGTTTAACCTGCCGGCGGCTCAAAAAATGCAGGCGCCCCGATATCGCGACCTGCCGCTGGCAGAGCTTGCTCAGGCTGCGGGCGCCGGGGTTACAGCCACCATGATTTCCGGGGAGTGGAACATTGATGGTATGGAGCCTCTGGAAGGCCCCCTGCAGGAACTGGCTCCCCAGGCAGCCATGGCAGACATTCGTCTTGATGCGGGTGCCGATTTTACTCTTGAGACGGAGCCGGGTGAGTCGGTAATGGCCTATGTCTACGACGGCAGTGTGGATATAGATGCAACCAACTTAGCCCAACGCCAGCTGCTGCTGTTTGGTGAGGGAGAGCACTTGCTACTGAGCGGCGGCGCCACGGGAGCGGGCTTTCTGCTGCTGCGCGGTCGTCCCATCAAAGAGAGAGTCGTGCACTACGGGCCATTTGTGATGAACAGCGAGGCCGAAATAGAGCAGGCCATCCGCGATTACCAGTCCGGGCGGTTCGCGGCCTAGGGCCTCACGAGTCGGCGCAGAGGGCGCCATAAGGCTGCAAGGGTTGCACAATGGTGCTACTCTTGTGGCCTTTTTTATGCTGGACAAATCATGCGTTTTCCCTTGCTTATCAGCGCATTAACGCTGGCGTCGCTCGCTGGCTTCATGACCGCCTGCGCCACCCCTATGGAACCTGTGGCCGTCGAAGTGCCTTCGCTCACAGCCTGCGAAGGGCCGCGACCCCAGGTATGCACCATGATTTTTGCCCCGGTCTGCGCAAGCCGCGCCGACGGCAAGTTAGAGACCTACGCCTCGGGCTGTAACGCCTGTGCTGACGACCAGGTGTCGTCCTACCGCAACGGCGCCTGCGAAGATGAAGGAAGCACCCTATGAGTCTGACTAACCGAATCCTGCTGGGTATGCTGGCGGGCATTCTGCTCGGTTCCCTGCTGAACCTTATTGGCCAGGGCAGTGCGGTGGACGGCACGCTCAGAACGATTATTGATGAATGGCTTGTAGGGGGGGTGTTCGACGTTATCGGTCGAATTTTCGTCGCTTCCCTGAAGCTTCTGGTGGTTCCACTGGTGTTCGTGTCTTTGGTGTGTGGCTCAAGCTCGCTGGGCGACAGTTCTCGCATGGGACCTATTGCCGGCAAAACGCTGCTGTTTTATCTCGCCACCACCGCCATCGCTGTGACCGTAGCTCTCATTGTTGCTGTTTTTATTGGACCGGGTAGTTCGGTGCAGCTTGATAGCAGCGCCGCGTTCGTGGCTACAGAGCCGCCGCCGCTGAAAGAAGTACTGGTGAATATTTTTCCCGCCAACCCCATTAAAGCGATGGCCGATGGCGAAATGCTGCAGATCATCGTGTTCGCCTTGCTTTTTGGCTATGCCTTGTCGCGCGCGGGCGATGCGGGTCAGCGAATGGCGGCTTACTTCAATGACCTCGAAGCGGTCGTCATGAAGATGGTCGGTGTGCTTATGGCCCTGGCTCCCTATGGCGTATTCGCACTGTTAGCGCGGTTGTTCGCAGAGATGGGCTTAAGCGCGATTCTGGATCTCGGGGCTTACTTCCTCACGGTACTGGGGCTGCTGATTTTCCACGGCACTGTGACCTATGGGCTGATATTGAAGACGCTCACGGGCCTGCCTCCCGGGGTGATGCTGAAAAAAATGCGTTCTGTCTGGGCCTTTGCTTTTTCCACGGCATCGTCCGGGGCAACGCTGCCTATCACCCTGCGCACCGTGGAAAAGAAGCTTGGCGTGCACAACTCTGTGGCCGGTTTTACCATTCCTCTGGGTGCGACCATCAACATGGACGGCACCGCCATCATGCAGGGTGTGGCTACCGTTTTTATTGCCGAAGTCTATGGCTTTGATCTGAGCATGACGGCTTACATCACGGTAATCCTTACCGCCACACTGGCGTCCGTGGGCACCGCTGCGGTGCCGGGTGTGGGTTTGATTACGCTGGCTATGGTGCTTGAGCAGGCCGGGCTGCCCGTGGAGGGTATTGCTCTTATCATCGGTGTGGATCGTCTTCTGGATATGGTGCGAACCATGGTCAATGTCACCGGCGATGCTACGGTCTCGGTGGTGGTTGCCAAGAGCGAAGGGCAACTCGATGAGGACGTGTTCTTCAACCCCAATGCGGATGCGCATCCCGAGGATGCGGCAGCCGGTTCCAGCGCGAAAACAGCTGCATCAGGGACGTAAGGGTGTCTATGAGCATCAAGGTGACTATAGTTCCCGTCACGGCCTACCAGCAGAACTGCTCGATCCTCAAGTGTGAGGTCACTGGCAAAGCGGCGATTGTCGATCCGGGCGGCGACATCGATAGGGTTCTGGCAGCGGTAGAGCAGTTAGGGGCCTCGGTAGAAAAGATTATTCTCACCCACGGACACATGGATCATTGTGCCGCGTCTGATGTGTTGAGGCAGCAACTATCCGTGCCGATTGAAGGCCCTCACGAGGGTGATCGCTTTTGGATCGATAAGCTTCCCGAGTGGTGCAAGATGTCCAACTTTCCCATTGCAGAGGCCTTTGAGCCAGATCGCTGGTTGGTGGCCGGCGATACGGTAACCGTAGGCGCACAAACCCTGCAGGTGTTTCACTGCCCGGGTCATACCCCGGGTCACGTTGTGTTCGTGCATGATGGACAGCGTGTTGCCTGGGTGGGTGATGTGATTTTTCAGGGCTCTATCGGGCGCACGGACTTTCCCAAGGGCAATCACGATGAGCTGATTAACAGCATCCGTAATACCCTGTTTCCTCTGGGTGATGACATCACCTTTATCCCCGGCCATGGCCCGACATCCACCTTTGGTCGGGAGCGTCAGAGCAATCCTTTTGTCGCCGACGAACGTTATGGCTGAGGAAAATCAGCAAGAGCAGCGTCGCGCTGACTTTCTCGCGCAAACTGCCCGGATTGCGTTTACGGAACTGCAGCGATACTTTGCTGCGGGGCGTCTGGTGAAGGTCAGCGATGAACTTGATCTTATCGAGGTGGCGGTGCAACTGTCAGAAGATAACGCCAGGCAGTTTGAGCAATGGCTGGAGCAGGAGAAGCTGGACGGCGTCAACGATGAGCAGGCGGCGCTTTGGCTGCAAGAAGACCGCGTGCTCTGGGCCGTAGTGGCAGACCCCTGGGTATTGGTTCAGGAGCGTAAATGCGCAGCCTGACTATGCGCCGCGCGCTTGTTTGACCTTCGTTTGCTACCACCAGGCTAGGGGATTTTTACCGGACGTCCTTCAAACACCGTGCCCCAGATGGGGATGCTGCGAAGTCCGGCGGCCCCGACTTCGTAGGGATCTTGCTCCAGCACCGTAAAGTCCGCACGTTTGCCGGCACGAATCGAACCAATCTCGTCTTCCCAGCCCATGACCCATGCTGCATCAATTGTGATACCCCGAAGCGCAGCTTCAAGACTGATACGTTGTTCCTGCCCGGTGGCAGTCCCGTTAATGGTAATTCGATTAGTGGCGGTCCAGGCAAGAGTCAGTGGCTCCATCGGTGCCATGGGCGCGTCGGAATGTAGCGCTAGCGGAACGCCCAGCCGTTCGGCAGAACCCAGTCGCACCATTTGCGCGCTGCGATCCGGGCCTAGCCAGGCATCACCGTAGAGATCCGAGAGAATGTAGTGGTAATAGGGGTTGGCTGAGATCACGGCTCCTAATTCACCGAGCTGGCGAACTTGCTCCTCGGTGGTGTAGGCAAAGTGTTCCAGCGTAAGGCGATGATCAGCGCGAGGGTGCTCCATTTGTAATTCTCGCAGCATGTCCATAAGCGCAGCTGCGCTGGCGTCGCCATTAGTGTGCGCATGGATTTTATAGCCGGCTTTCCAAAAATGTGTGCCCCAGGCCTGAGTGACCTCCAGGGGCGCCATCCACTGGCCTTTGTGGCCATCCAGATATCCCGGAGGCCCCATCTGTGCCAACCCACTGTAAATCGCGCCGTCCATCATCAGCTTGAAGTGCCTGTCGATGATGACGCGCTCGGAGTTGCTCTCTCTCCAGCGATTGATTTCCTGCTCCGCTTCCGCGGGGCTTCGACCCCGGGCCAGAAAGTCCGTGATGATCGGCGTCATAATGATACGTAGCGGAGCGTCGGTATCAGCGACTGCTTTTCGGATCAGCGCTAGCTCCTGTTCCGGGTTACCAAAAATCCCGGTGCCCATATCCAGCGCAGTGGTGACGCCCCCGCGATGCGCCATTTCCAGGAAGTTTTCCATGCCCGTCAGGAACCGTGCGGGCTCGAACAAGAACCCGAGCCTGGGCACCAGAGCCTTGAGGCCATTCTCCCAAAAATGACCCCGCTCCCAGTCACTCTCGTGAAGTTCCCGCACTTCGGCTTCGCTGAGCTCAAGCTCGGCGATCGCCGCGTCGTTGAGAATCAGCTCATGAAAGGAGCGGTGCCAGAGCATCACCGACTGATCGGGAAACCACTCGCTGAGCTGCTCTCGATACACGTCGCCATGCCATAGAGGGTGATAGCCCCAAACAATAAACGGCAGCGGGCCCTCATGCGCAGCGACCAGCTCACGCAATCGCGACTCAAAATCTGTGGGCGTGAGCGCGCCGGGAAAACTGCCGGTGGGGAGATCCCAGTCGTCCGGTGCGAGGAAGGGGAACTGGGTGAGTACCGCCGGTAGCGTCGGATGAACGTGGGGATCGATAAACCCCGGGGTCAGTATCTTCTCGTCAAAGCGCTTATCGATCGTATAGTCAGCCAGCGCCGCAGTGCCGCGTAACTGGGCAAGGTCGCCCACGGCCACGATACGTCCGTCGTTCACTGCGACGGCGGTAGCAACCGGCTGGCCCGGGTCCATGGTGATGACTTTTGCGGCGGTAAAAATGACCTGCGCCTGAGCGATGCCCGTAAAGCTCATTGCTACGGTAATGCCCAGCGCGGCGATACACCGCTGGGCTGCGGTGGGGCGATAGGTCTTTATGTTGTTCAGATAATGCATGACAAGCCTGCCGCGTGGCAAAGTGGTAGCAAGCAGTCTAGCCTTGAATCGGGGCCAAGGAGTACCCCAGCGAAGGAGTACCCCGGCGCTTATTGGATTACTTTTATCCAATCCCCGGTACGGGGCTCACCACGAGGATAGAAGTCATTAATGAGTCGCAACTGAGCTTCGGCATCATTAATACGAGCGCTGGCTGCCAAGGAACCTACATTGGCGCCCCGGGGAACCTGTATGTAGCGAACATACCGTGCGTTGTTGGAGCTTTTTTCTTTAGGATGCATGGCGCGAAAACTCTGGATCAGCGCAAGCAGCTGCGCATCGCTGCTCGCAAAGTCCCCGGCCTCGGCCTCGAACATGTAGGTGAGATTCCCGAAGTGGATCACCGCCAGGCGTTTGTCTTTACCGCTCGCGGCGGCTATCGCCGTATAGCCATCCAGTCCGCTTTGCTGCAGGGCCTCCCCGGCGCGGAGGCTGCCTTTAGCGGAGGATTCCAACACCTGCTGAGGTGTCGCGGCGGGGTCTTTACGGCGTAGGGTAATGGTCAGGCTGGCACTGCCGTCGGGCGCCGATGCAATCACCGCCTGTGCGCTGGGGGTGATGGCCCAGCCCTCGGGCTGCTCGATCGTGAAGCCCAGTTTGTTGTGATAGTAACGATCGTCTGCGCGTTGTCCCTCGACGCTTTCTCCCCACACGAGGCCATCGGTGACACGCCGAAATTCACCGGGCTCCTCGGGGCTCTCGATGTAGCTGCCATCGTCGAGTTCGTTGGCCGCACGAATCACGGTTTGCAGGCGTTTATCGTTGCGCGGGTGCGTGGCGTACAGGCCGTGATAGGTGGTGCCACTCTTACCTGCGGCCTTGGCCTTGAGCCGCATAAACTGTTCCTGGTTCTTAAGTACGCCAATCACGTCGAGCAGAGCCTCGGGTTCGTAGCCGGCCTTGTACATGTATTCGGCACCCAGTCCGTCGGCCTCCAGCTCCATATCGCGCCCGTAACCGCTGATAAGCTCAGCCCCGTACATGTTTGAAGCTTCGTATACAGCGCTGCTTCCGGTCAGTACATAGGCAGTGGTGGATAGCACTTTGCTGGTGACGCCTGCGGTTTTTCTGCGCCCGTGATGGCGGGCGGTGACATGCGCAATTTCGTGTCCTATCACGCCTGCAAGCTCGGCTTCGGTATTGAGATAAGCGATGAGCCCGCGGTTTACGTAGATGAACCCACCGGGAGTGGCAAAGGCGTTAATCTCCGGCGCGTCGATGACGGCAAAGGTGAACGTGCGATTAGGCATGTCACTCTGGGCGACTAATCGCTGCCCAATCTTATCCACGTAGGCCTGAAGCTCCGGATCCTCGTAGAAAGCGCCTTCGGAAAGAAACTGGTCGTACATCTCCTGGCCAGTCTCACGCTCGCCATCGGCACTGGACATCACGACGGTCGCACCGCCGGTTGCCGGATTAACCGTGCAGGCGGGCAGCGCCGCAAGCGTTGCGCCCAGGACGGCGGCCAGCAGCAGGCCCTGACGTCTAGTGTTCACTGGACAGGAACTGCAGCAATTGATCCCCCAGACCGTCACAGGCGGTACCCTGAACCGGCGCGATGATGGGAATGGGTACGACCACCGCTGGCATATAGGACTGCCCACTGGTGCTCGCGTTCAAGCGGCCTACTTCGGCCTTGTCGGTAAAATCCCAAATGGTCGCCTCGTAATCTGATGCGTTACCCCAGGTGCCAAAACCAAAGCACCCGGCGCCGCCGGGCCCCACTCCGCAGGTCATAGAGCCCGCGGAGTTAGTTTGTACTGTGCTGCCGTCCACCCAGATCATGTACTCGAGTTTGAGGTCTGTTAAGCGTTGCGCCACGGGTTTTTGTTGCACCAGGCGATCAATGTCCGCGGGACGCAGGGGCGCGGTACGCGGCTCGAACCAGGGATAGAGGGCGTTAATGAACTCGATTTCATCGATGATCTCGATGCTCGAGTCCCGGGCGACCACGTGATCGGCGATGCATTCAATAAAGTCGAATTCTGTTTCGTAGTCACTGGCATGGCGGCGGCCCAATATCACCACCGAGGAATCGCCAATGCCTTCTATAGGCTCGTTGAAGACCATTTCGTCTACGGTGGAGGTGACACAGCCCGTGAGCACCACGGTCAGCCCCAGCACCACTATGCGCAGCGTGCGGATCACCGGCTGGCTACCGCCGCGCGCTGTTGCTGCAGCTCTTCTAGCCACGCAGCCACCGCCGGCACCTTTTGGAAACTGGTGATGAAATGCGCACCGGCATCACGCAATGCCACCACGGCAGCGAGATTTACTGCGGCCTCGTCACTTTGCAGGAACGCCGTAGGTGTTTTTCCGTACGCTGTCATGGTCCACTCCGCGATGGGCTCACCATTGGTCGTGACCAGCTCAAAGGCGTAGCGCATCCAGATTTCATAGACCTTGACGTTGGTATGCGCCGGAATAGCGTATTGCAGCTCGTCCACGCGGGGGATCAATACCGCATCAACAATAGGGTTCATTTGATCCGGCGCCGGTTTGCCGTCCATTTTGGTGATTCTGGTGAACATGTTGTTAAGCAATTGACTCCACATCTGTACCTGGGCGTCACCGGTTTTTACAATCCAGGAGGATTCGGCCCGGCCCTTGGCTTCGTCAAAGAACTCATGCCCCAGAAAATCCGGCTCGTACCAAACGCCCAACGTGACCGGCAGGGGTTCCATGAGCGGAGGAGGGAAGTTTCCGACAACGATAACTTCCTTGGTGCTACAGCTGGCGACAAATACCAGACAGAACAGCAGGCCTGCGCGCGCGAGGCCGCTGCGGCGAGCCGTTTGCCTGTCAGGGCCTGAAGTCATTGAGTCCGACAAAAGTGCCTCCGTTACGATAGGTCAGCTCCCGCATAAGTGAGGCGAAGCGTATTCCCGTAGTCTGCAGATTAGCTGCCCGAATAAATTGTACGGGGAACCCCACTGCATGGATTCGCACTCGCCGCTGGCCATCCGAGGCCTCGCGATTGATTCTTTCTACCGTGTCCACTACCGAGGCAATGGAGTCCCCGGTAAATTCGTCACCAAAGACATAAATACTAATCTTTTTGTCCGGGTCATAAAACGTACGAATAGCGGCGGTGATGCCCTCCACGGGAGAGGAATTACTGAATACGTTCCAGTTGCGCAGATTCTGCATAATGACCCGGCGTCGCCCGTCAGTGTCAGGAATCCACTGTCCACGATAGCGACTGAACATATAGTTGCCCATGTCATTCATGATCTGGATGCCTTTTACATTGGGATAGATATTCAGCGTCGCATCGATCTCCTGCATCATGCGCTCCCAGGCGTAGGAAAACATGGAGCCGGACGTGTCTATGACAAAGATGATGTATTCGCTGTCTACGGGGATCCCGCCAATGAGATTGCTTGTAACCTCCAGGTCTGCCATGAGACGTTTTTGCTCCTCGGTGAGCGACTGTCGGGCGATGGCCAACTGCTCAGTGATCACCGAGTTAGTGTTGGTTTCTACCTGCAGGCTATCGTAGCGAGACTTGGTTGACGCCAGCTGCCCGCGCAAAATCGCGATACGCTCTTTATACTCAGACAGCTGTTCTTTGCGCGCGTTCAAATCCCGGTTGAGGAATCGCGTCTCGCCGCGAATTTCGAACAGCTGTTCCTGTAAGTTTGCGACCAGTCCCTCAAGGTTAACCGTAGAGGCCTCAATAATCTGTGGCTGCACGGTTTTGGTAATCATCAGCAGCAGAATTACCGCGCCGAAGCCGCAGCAGATCACGTCCAGGAAGGACAGTGTGAATTCGGACATTTCGCGACGTTTACGCATATCCGCTGCTCCTAGGGCCAGTCACTGGATGGACTCATAAAGGAGCCCCGGGTGCTTTGGGCCAACTGCCAGAACTCCGAGGCAGCCAGAGGATCGCCTTCCATAGGCGCAAGGATAATATTCACGGGTACGTTGGCCGGCAATTTGCGCACCGCCTCGCGATATAGGCGCTGGCGCTGGTTGCCGCTCACCGTGGACCCCCGCGGTGGACTGGCACCCTGAGTCGGCAGACCATCGGTGATCAGGAAGATATTGTCCGGTACCGGAGAGAGCGTTTGTAGGTAGCTGAAAACGTTTTCGAGACTGGTGCCATTGGCCGGCGTAATCTCGCGCAGGGCCGCGGACACTTCCTCAAGCTGCGCCTGATCGGCCACTTCCATCCACTTGCCCGCGGTTTCCGGGAGCGCGGTCCGCGCCTCGGTGTTAAAGGTGATGACCTGGTACTCGCTGCCCACGGGTAACTGTGAGGTCAGCCAGTCTATGGTGTTCAGTGCCCGGGTCCATTTTTCGGTACTGCGCTGCAGTTTCGGATCCATATTGCGCATACGGATAATGTTGACCACGCGGTCGGCGAGCATGCTGGCGGATACATCGAGCAAAATAGCGATGTTCTTGCCCCCGAGGTTGAGCCCTGTGAGGTACTGCCGGTTACCGTCACCGACAAAGCTGCGGGCGCTTTTGCCGCTCTCTTCTTCGGCCGCTTCCCGGAGCTTTTTCACTTCTTCTTCGAGGGATTGCACCTCGGCTTTGAGTTTTTCTACCGCTTCATCTTCGCTCACATCCTCGGGAATCAGCGCGGCGATGAGCGCCTCATATTCCTGGACTTCGTCGATCACCCGGGTGGCTCGGCCTTCAGCCTCTACAATCTCGAGATTGACTTCGTCCAGGGTGTTGCGCAGTACTACCAGACCTTCTTCGCCCTCACGAATATCTTCCTCGAGCATATTGACCTCGGAGAGAAGGTCCACGTTGAGCTCTTTGGACTCGACCACGATGGAATGATCAATGATCAAAAACACCAGAATCACGGCGCCGAACCCACAGGACATGATGTCCAGAAACGACAGATTGAAGGTGCTGAAGCTACGTTTGTTGCGCCGTGCCACGGGGTATCAGCCTCAGCTCTGAACTTCGATCAGGCGTCCGTGCCCGGCAGTTCCCAACGATAGCGTATCCCCGAGGGACAGCGGCTGTTGTGGCGTGCTGGGCATACCGTTGATCAGGGCTCCATCGCCGTGCAGGGTCCAGTAGCCGTCAGCGCGACGCAGGGAAAAACCGCCGGCCAGTGGCACCTGCTCGTCACGCAGCGGCAGCGCGAGGGTACCTATGAGCACATGGGTCGCCTGGCCCGGTGATGCGGTGGGCTCTGTGGACGGGGCGGCTGTCGGTACATTGCTGGCCACTTGTTTGTGCGCCTCACCGGGTGTCCCCCGGGGCTGCGCCTCGCTGCCCAGCGGTGGCAGTTGATCGACCAGGTGAAGGTCTTCGCCGGAAAGCTCGATATGCTGGCGCTGCGAAGTAAACGCATCCCAAAGCGCATGGGTCGCCAGCGTGTTGGTTTCGCCTTTAAGCGCTTCTATTCCCGGCAGCAGGTGGAGTTCGGGATCCAGAAGAATGGGTACATCCATTGCCTGACGGGACTGCTCCAGGCCTTGAATCAGGCGCTCGCTGGCACTGGCCAGCGAGCTGGCAGTGATCCGGCTTCGGTGACCGTCTATGTCAACGCTCGCTTCACCGCGTTCGCGCAGCATTGCGAGAATGCCCGGCAGCTGGTTGTAAAGGTCCTGTTCGCTGCTGGCGCTGCGCCGGGGATCAAATCGGGTTTGCTGGATAAATGCGCTGGCGATAGCCGATACGCAGCGCTCCTGTAGCGCCAACAGTCCGCAGGAGGGCAGGGGCGTACTGCGCACAACGCGGAGCTTGCCATCTTCCGCTTGCAGCTCGTTGATGATGGTTTGATTGAGCTGCGTCTCTAAATGAATCGCTCTGCCTGTTTTGCTCAGGATGGGGCTGTTGCTGGCAATTAACACGCTGCGGCTCACCAGGCCTGCAACTGTGAAGTCGCTGGCTTGCGCGACGCCCAAAAGTAGCGACAGCTGCTCTTTGGGCATGCTGTCCGGTACTGCAAGCACCAGTGCCGAGGGTGCGCCAGAGGTGGCGTGGATATGCCGCAGGTGGGAGTGCACCAGATCGGCGGTGTGTCTTGCGGCGCCCAGTGCCGGTTTCAGCGGCTGGGTGCTGAGTTGCCACCAGAAACGACTGTTGGTGTCCCTGGGCTTGAGACGTGACTGTTCCAACGCCGTTTGTCCAAAGTGATACTCACTGCCTTCGAGCATGACAAAACCGGGACTGTGAAACGCGGACCCTTCCTGCCAGAGACTGATCTGGGTATCGCGACAATCGAGAATGGCCATCAGTCGTTGGCCACCAGAAATCGCAACAGACGACTATCAGCATACCGCTGACCGTTGAGCACCAGACGCTCCTGCGCGAGCTGCAACTGATGCAGGCAGAACATAATAATGATGGAGAGCACCAGCGCTACAAAGGTACTGTTAAAGGCCACACCCAGGCTCACCGTCACGCCGGAGATATCGCCTTCCACGGCCTTGTAGGCTTGTCCCAGGGCGTCGCCAATACCGCGAACGGTGCCGATAAAGCCGATAGAAGGTATTGCCCAGGCAATGTAGCGGACCATGGACAGCTCTGAATCCAGTCGATCTGACTCGATATCGCACTGTTCACGGATGGCGTCGGACACCGCCGGTATGCTGCCGGTGGTCGCAAAGCGCTGCAGGGCGGACAGCAGCGTGCGCGGGAGTAAAAAGCCCTGCTGATCTGCCGGAAGTGCCTCAATCGAACGGCTGTATTGCCGCGCGTCCTCGGGTAGCACGCTGGTGCCCTCGGGTATGGATAGCAACTCTTCTTCCAGAAGCTGCTGCTCTTTCATGTTAAGCCGGCCCTTGTAGCCCATGATCGACAGTGCCCAGATCAGCAATATGAAACAGGCTTCCTGCTCAAAGTCGCGGATCACCACCGCCAGACTACGTTTGGGGACGACCTCTTCGCCAGCGGCCTGAGCCGCCATCTCTGCGGCGAGCTGATCATCGGCACTGGGTCGAATGACGGCCACATACAGGGCATGTACCAAAATAATCGCGCTTAGCAGTGCAAAAAGCTGGAACATGAACTCGGATGAGAGACTGTTCTTCATGAGTTTTCCTAAATATCGACGGGGAAGGCGACGGACAGGTCTTCAGAGATCTGCTCTGACGCCTCGTAATCTTCAAAGGGTTGCTCCGCCGGCGCGATCACCGGGGGATTCTGCTCTTCGCTTTGATCACTATCGGCTGCTGATGATGAAGGCGCGGCAGCCTCGGGCTGGGCCACCGTTTCATAGTTCACCAGCGAGTAGCTGGCCAGCAAAAAAAGCAGGGCGCTCAAGGTCTTTGTCAGTGACATGGCTTTACTCCGCATAGCGGGCGATTCGAAATCCTACGTCATCCCGGCCCGCCTGCCCATAATCGCGGTAGGACAGGCGCAGTTCAGGAAGACGTCCCAGGGCCCAGCTTGCGCCTCGAATGACGTAGTTGTCACCTCGCTGCGCCCCCAGGGGGTCGGTGGTGACGACGCCGCTGGACGCGGGAATAATGTAAACGTCATGGATCCATTCGGAGACATTACCACCGAGGTCGAAGATCCCGCGCTCATTGGCTTTAAAGCTGCCTACCGGCGCACTCACCACATAGCCGTCGTTGTAACCATTCAGTACGCGGCCGGTGACATAGGCAGAGCTGTTGTCGGCGATATTCTCGGCAACATCCTTGGGCGGAAAATCATCGCCCCAGGTAAAGCGCTGGAGTGTCTCCCCCTGAATTCGGGCGACCCAGGCCCACTCGGCCTCTGTGGGTAATCGGTAGCCCAGAGCGCTGGGATCGAAGCCGATAATAATGCCCTGCTGTTCCTGATAGAACGGTGTCAATCCTTCCCGCCGGCTCAGCCAGTTACAGAACGATGCCGCTTGCTGCCAGCTGATCTGTGCCACGGGCTGGTGTTCGCGATTGAGGCTGTTGCCTTCGATCTGTCCGGAGTTATGCGAAGCCTGAAACTGGCGGAATTGCGCATTGGTCACTTCCTGGTTCTGAAAGTAAAACGGGCGCTCCAGTCGCACCGGGTGGAGTACTTCATTGGCGCGGCGACCGGGATCCCTGCGTGAGGCTCCCATCGAGAATTCGTTGCGCGGGGAGTCCAGGGGATTCATGAGCGTCAGTGTCTGGCCCAGAGCAGTGGTGATGGTGGGCGTGAGACGGGCCTTGCGCGCGGCCTGGGGAGTGAGCAGCTGAATCTCTACCAGTTGCTCGAGCCCGGGCCGGGGCGTGACGCTGCGCTTGGCGCTTTCGTAGCCTTCCAGGCGTGCTTCCAGACGCTGCAACACTGCCGGGAGGGCGAGCGTCTGGCTACCGCGCCCCACGGGTTTGCCATTGACCAGCAGCTCCGCGTCCGCGGGACTGACTTTGACCAGGACATCACCCAGCAGAGGCTTGAGGGTGAGTGTGCGCTCCAGGCTTGCCCCGGCCTCCATGCGGAGCGTTTCGCTTGCACGGCGATAGCCGGCACGGGAAAGACTGATGCGGTGGTCTTTATTCGGTGCAAGCTCCAGCTCCAGGGGGGTCTGCCCTGCGAATTCACCATCAACGCTGACGTTAGCGCCGCTGGGAGTGCTGCTTAAGCTCAGCACACCTGTGGCCGGCGTCAGGACCACGGAGCCCAGATCCACGGCAATACCCGGCTCGATGCTCAAAGTCCGCAGCTCGCTGGCAAACCCCGGAAGCTCCAGAGTCAGTTCATGCTCCCCCTGCAGAATCTCCACAATGGCCGGCGATGCGCCCACCGGGACACCATCGACCAGAATTGCAGCGCCCGCGGGTGCACTGCTGACGGTCACTTCAGCCCAGGCGGGGTCGAGGGACAGGTCCAGCCGCTGCTGAATATCCCGACCGGTCACCTCAATCGTTTGCTCCCGAGGCAGGTAGCGGGGGAGTTCGAGGCGCAAGACCCTGCTACCGGCTTCCACCGGTAGATCACTGAGCGGTGTCACGCCCAGTACTTCGCCATCGACCGATAGCGTTGCCGCTTCAGGCGTCGTGGCGACGGCGAGACGACCGGGCAGTGGCTGGAGTATCACTTCCTGGCGCTGCGTGGCATCTCCGGTGACTTCGATGTCACCCTCGTAGGGATGATAGCCAGGAGCAGTCACCCGCAGAGGGTACGTTCCCGAGCGGAGTAAAAACCGGTCTCCAAAAGGCAGCACAAATCCGGACAGGGTGATGCTGGCTTCCTCTTCTGCTACGGCCGTGACCTCTAATGAGCGTGCCGTGAGTAAAAACCACAGCGCCACAAGAAACACCGCGACCAAAACAAATAGCAACCAACGCGACAGGGGAATGCGTGTTTTCGCCGGCGCGGCCTGAGGGTTGAGCGGTTCAAAAGCCGCAGGCTGAATGGATTGGCGTTCGCCGTTGCTCATTAGATAGCCTCGTTACAGGCAATGTAGACCGGCGCGGTGTTAGCGGGGGATACGTTGAACACTACACGTACATCCCGGTACCCCCTTCGGCTACCCACGGCTGTATATTGCCCGGGGCGCAGGCTGAGCTCCTGAGAGTCGAACAGTCCCAGGCGGGCGACTTTGTAAACGGTGACTTCCGTCAGGCCGTCGGAGGCGATGGTGACGGGCAGCGGCGTGCTTGCCACTGAGAGGACATCCCGGGCCGCCTCGACCTGTGCGCTCAGACGCGGTCCCAGCCCACCTAATGACTGAGCCCTCGCGAGGGAATTCTTTGCTTCGCGCAGAATCGCATCGTCAACCAGTCGTTCAGGTTGTTGCACGATGGCGGTAAGTTCTTTTTCGATTTGACCGCGGGGCTTGGCGACTGCCAGGCCTTCCCGGGCGAACCGCAGGCTTTGATCGATGGCCAGTGCTTCTTCGAATATCTTGATCGCTGCGCTCCAGTCTTCCTCTTGCAGCAGCGTGCTGCCGCGGTTTTGCAAGCGCTGTAGTGTGGCGGCAGTGCGCGCTACCGACAGCTCCTGCAATGCTGCCGCCGCCTCGGAGGAACCGGGGCTCAAGGCGCCGGCACGTTCGAAACGCTGCTGTGCGGTATCGAAGTCGGCGTCATCCAGCGCTGCATAGCCTTCGGACATAGCTGCATTGAAACGATCTTCGGTGAGGGCGACCTTTAAACGTTGAAGCTCTGATTGCACACGCTGGTGCGCGCTATCGTTGTCTGCCGCTGCTTGCATGTTAGCGACCGCGGCGGGTAGATCTCCTGCCGCTTCAGCATCTGTTGCAGCAAGCACGCGGGTAACGACCTCGGGTAGAACATTGAGTCTAAGCGCCAGCTCCGCCGCCTCGGGGGAGCCGGGCTCCAGTGTTTCTGCGATGGCCAGCGATGCAGTGGCTGATGGGGTATCGAGGTCTTCAATTGCTGCTCGAGTCGCTTCTATCTGCTGCTCAAAGCGCTCCGGCAACGACTGTTCCAGAGCCAGGGCCTCGCCAAGAGCCTGCTGGTACTGCTCGATCGCTGCGTCGAATTCACGGTCTCGATACAGTTCGTCGCCGGCCAGCGCCTGCGCGGCAATGGTTTCCATGGCGTCCCCTGCCCACTCCAGAGCGCCGCGTTCCTCGAGGTTTTCTTGCACGTCCAGTAATTCGGCGAGTAATTCCTGTGCCTCTGCCCGGGCTTTTGCCGCGCGGGCATCGGCGAAGGGGGAGGCGGGTTCTGCTGCTTCCCGTGCCGGTGACGTTGCGGCGGGTTTGGTGCCTGCAGGGCTTTGAGCACTTATGGCCGTGCCGCCCGGCGCCGCGCTATTGTCATCTTGAGAATCCACCCAGCGCGGCAGAACAAAAACCACAATAAGGGCGAGCAACCCCAGACCTGCAAAAGCGGGGAGCAACCACTGTGGACGAGCGTCAGTGGTGGACGTAGCGCTTGCCGGCGTTTCTGCCGGTGCATCAAAAGGTGTGGGTTGAACCCGTTGGTACTGCTCTGTCACTGGGGATGCTTCCGACTAGTTTTGAATATCGGCGTCGGACGCCGGCGGTGCGAGTTCACCTATTTCGTTGCGATAGATCTCCTCAAGCACTTCGCGCCACTGTGCATACTGATCTTCCACGCTGCCACTGATCATAACCGTACGATCCTCCAGTTCGATGACCTGAGGCGTGATCTCTGCTTCCAGTGACTGACCGATTTCTTCCAGTGCTTCCACATGAATCTGTGCTTCGGCGCGACTTTCCAGGCCACCTTTCAAGAGATAGCCACCACCGATGATGGCGACATTGCCAGCCGCGCGTGCGCTGCGGTCACCACTGCCCGCCGCGGCGATACCGGCGATGATTGCGGCGCCTCCGGCGATGAGCTGTCGGGTGCTCTCGCGCTTGAGTTCCTGGTAGGCGACGACCTCTTCGTAGCTGAGTTTTCGCCACTCCTGATAGGGGCCAAACATGTCCTCAGAGAAACCCTGGTAATAGGTTTGCAGGGTATCGACGAAGACATGGTCGCGCTCTCTGAGCATCCGAACGCGAGCCAACATGGGGTCATCTTCGGCGGGCAATCTGACCACAAGCTGCTTGCCCTTGCGGGTTTTGTCCAGGTAGCCCACAAACGCTTCCTTGGAAAAGCTCTGAGCAAAGAGGAGTTCGGAGACCGTCCGGATTTCTTTGCGCTGCGCGCTGGGCAGAGCGTCAAAACGCTCAATGAGATCATTCGCCACCTGATGGTAAACGGCCTGGAAGGGGTCATAGGTCGAGCGTGTTTTAGCATCGTAAGCATAGCGGCTGGCCCTGCCTTCATACACTCGGTCCAGCCATACATAGTCCCGGGAATCCTTGGCCACCACCTTGAGCTCCAGGGTTTCTCCATCGGAGTGCAAAATCGTGCCGCTGATCATTAAATCCGTGATTCGGTCTTCGTTGGGTACGACTCTTACCGCCCCCCAGGCGCCGGAGTTTTGTAACACCTCGGCGAGAAGTTTGGGTATGTAGCGGGCTTCGGCGCGTCGGACTTCGGGGTAGAGGCGTTCGTCTTCATCGGCAAAATCAATACCTGGATCGAAGATGGCTACCGCCACATCCATGAGCTCGTCTTCCGGCACTGGCTGGGAAGTCCCCTGCAGTGCCGGTATGGAGGTACTTTTGACCGTCTGACTCACGCAGCCAGCCAGGCTCAGACTCAGGCAGATGAATGCCAGCCAACGAAGCGTTGTGGTAACCCGCGTTATCACGGCTGCTTGATGCCCTTGTATTTGCGGTATTCAACCCAGAGCTTTTCTCTTACCGCCGGATCAGGCTCTCGCATGGCCGCTTCGCGGAGCTGTCGCGCTACCACGTCATCATTGTTGCCGTTGGGTATATCTGCCGGCGGCGGGTACTTGGCGGTGTTTTGCGGAATGCTGCCGCCACCACCGCTGGCGCCACCCATGCCACCGCCGACACTGTAGCCACCACCGCCCATTTCGCGGCCGTAGCCGTCCCCGGACTCGCCACTGCCACCGGCGCCGCCGGCCGAGGCTGTTTGAATGGGCTCGTTGCTTGATTGCTCCCGGCTCGCCTGGCGCTGTGCTGCCTGCTCTTCGAGAATCATGGCGTCAAACTCACCCATGCCGCGCTCAAGCTCTGCATCAAGAATAGCGACCTGTTCTCCCGGTGTAAGGGGTCCCTGGCCCGCAGGATAGCGGCCGTAGCTGCCCGTACCTGACGGGTTGGCGCCTTCAGTACCGCTGTTGCCAGCGCCCTGACCGCCACCTGTTGCCCCTGCGGTAACCTCGCCCTGACCTTGAGTGCCGGCGGTACCCGCACCCATAACGCCGCCAGGAATCCCGGGTAGCCCGCCTGCGGTAGCACTGCTGCCCTGGCTGCCTGCGCCGCCGGATTGTGATGAGGGATCACCCAGGGCTCCACCGCCGCCTGCGACAGACTGTTCATCTTCCATGCTCGGGAGCGCATCGCTGCCGCCCGCGCTGTCTTCAAATCCCGGCTCACCGCCTCCGGCACTGTCGCCACCTTGCATATCGCCGGTGCCTGCGGTGCTCTCGGTGCCGTTACTGCCATTTCCTTCGCCCGCTTCTGCGCCCGCCCCGGCATCATCAGCGCCCGGAGCTCCATTGCCGCCCTGATCACCCGCATCCGAACCTGCCGCAACCTCGGCTCCCGGCGCTTCACCGGTGGGAAACTCCCCCATGTCGCGGGAGACATCACCGCCTCCCTGCAGGTCACCGTCTGTGGAGCCGGTCTCGCCGGATTCCTGTGCCGAGGCCGTACTGTCAGAGGCCGATTCGCCGGACTGCTCGCCGCCTTGAGATTGTTGGTTGCTGCCGGGGCTGCCCGGTGGCTGCGCACCGCTGCTGGCGGTGGCTCCAGACGGGCTTTGGCTGCTCGGTGAGGAACTACTACTTGACGAACTGCTGCTTGAAGAGCTCGATGACTGCGACTGCGACTGCGACTGCGACTGCGATTGCGACGAGCTCGATGACGACGAACTGCTGGGCGGCGGAGGCGTACTCGGCGTCGGCATACTCGGTGTGGGCATCGAGGGCGTTTGCGGCGTGGTCGGATTGCTGGCGCTGGGGCAGCCCGTCAGTAGCAGACAGGCCAGCGATGAGCCTATAAACAGCCCGAACGCGGGTCTGCGAACATTCGCTGTTTTCAGTTTTTGCTGTTTACCATGCGGAAATGTCATAAGCCCAACGCAGTCCTTCTGTTTCTACCGGCATTCCATCGCTTATACGCGGTCGGAACGGTGTACGTCTAAGCCGGCTGATAATATCGTCGGCTTTCTCGTCATTGCGTACATTATCGTCGAGCCTGACCACGTCGGTGACGCGCCCTCGATCGGATACTCCGAATTCTAGCAGCAATAGCCCCTCCTGCTCAGTTAAGGGCTCCGGCAAGGCCCGAACTCCCGCTAAATTGGGGAGTGGCTGCGGCGTGCCTAACAGCTGCTCTCTTAGTTCTTGGGCAGCTTCGTCCTTGGCAAGTTCCGTGTAAATTTCCGTGTAGGTAGCGAAAGCGTCGTTGCGTTTGCCATGCCAGAGCTGCCAGTCCCCGAGCATAAGCATCAATTGGGCGGTATCCATCAGGTCGCTTTCGCTTTGGGCGATTTTAACGTCATAGATGGCACGGATGACGGCACTGCCCTGCTTGAAGGCCTGGTTCCGATAGCCGATTTGCTGCGACTCCTCGCCGCCATACACGCCGCCGGTGCGGAACTGCCCATTGGTGGTCTCACCCACAAAGCCGCTGATGAGATACTGGGCCCGCAACATGCCATACAAAGGCGGCAAGAGTGTCGGTGAAGTATCTCCATCAACCTGCGCAAATTCCGTGAGGGCGAGCCGGTAAAGACTCCACATGTTAATCAGGCGGGTGAAAGGCTGCTCTCCGATGCCTGCTTCGTAGGCCTGGCGCTGCCACAGGGCGTGTTGCATCAGCGCTTGTCCCCGCGTGACATCTGAAAGCGTTTTAGCCTGCACGCGGTAAAGGTAGCGCTGCCGCTCGTCTGCTTCCTCAAAAGCACCAAGGGCCATATGACTGGCGATTTCGCCTTTGAGCAGCGCGAGCTGCCTGCGACTGTAGAGCCCTTCGTTGACGCGGGACAGGTGTATCCCGCGTTTGAACATTTTCACCGCTTGCTCGTGATCACCGTTACGTTGTAATGCCAGCCCGAGACCCAGCAGGTCTTCGGTCAAGCCGGGTGCAAATGCGCCTTCGCTGGCCTCAAGGTCCTGAATTCGTTGCAGGTATTCCCGCACGTCGCTCATGAGGGACTCGCGGGCACTTTCCTCGCTCTCCAGGCTGCTTTGTGTAGCGGCAACGCTCTGCGCGCCCGCCATCGGCTGCAGGGCCAGCAGCAGCGCGCCCACGGCTAGCGGGAAACTCCGGCGGAGGCTCGGTGATGCTGTGTGCAGGCTGGTGAATCTCGTCATGTCTTGGATTAATGGGCTCGCGTTACCTGTGAATCTTTTTACGCAAAAAAATGACCTGCGGCTCACGATAGACGCTGCAGGTCGACCGCCGAATTCTACTTGGGCACCTATCGCTAACGGTGGCAAACTGTAACTCAAGCTTTCCCGTTGGCAAGAGCCCCTATGAGCGCAGTACTACAGTCAGAGATTAGACAGCGATTGAGCGAGCAGTTCCGTTGCCTGGCCCGGGGCGACGATGCGCCTCCCGGCCCACGATATCGCCTTGAAGGTCTCATGGAGGCCGCGGTGATTACTGGTGAAGCCAAACAGGAGCGGCTTCAGGCGATGGTGGCCGAACTGCACCAGGAGTTTTTCGGTGAAACCCTGGAGGCGCGACTCGGCGAGGGGTGGGAGCGCTGGCATCCGTTTCCGCAGATACCCGCCTTTGCGGTTCGCGCACCGGTATCTCCCTCGACCAGCGATTGACTATACTGCGACCTCGGTTGGCAGATTCCGAAATACTTGGAGAACGATACATGGGATTAATGCTTCGCGCAGGCGCTGTAGCAGCACTGGCGTTTCTGTTGAACGGCTGTGCCAGCACGACATTGGAAGCCGTGAGCGATTTTGATGCAAATTTTGCATTTGAGAAGGTGCAAAGTCTCGCGATTTTGCCCATTGATCGGACATCGGCGGCAGAAAAGCTGATCAGCGATATGCAGGTCGACCGCATCAATGCGTCCTTGACGAGCGAATTGCGGGCTCGAGGTTATCGCGTGGTGGATGATCGGCAGAGCGCTGACGCGTATCTTGCGTGGCATCTGGTGACCCGGGAAAAAACCGATATCCGGTCTTACAATGCGGCTAGCGCTTACAACTGCTGGCGTTGCGGCCCCCCGGTGTCGGATGTGAGCGTGCGCCGTTACGTTCAGGGAACGTTTATTGTGGATGTGATCGATCCCCTGCGGAACCGTTCGGTATGGCGGTCAACTATACAGTCACGACTGGCATCCGACCCTGATCCCAAAGACGCTGACAAGAATCGCGCTATGGCTGCAAAAGCGGTGCTGGCACCTTTCCCACCTGATGTTGCCGAGGCGCAATGAGCGGTAATTTCGAGGGCTATCGCCGGGAATATACCGCCGGTGGTCTCACGGCCGAGGACCTTGAGGCATCACCCATCGCTCAGTTTGAGCACTGGCTTGAGCAGGCCGTGAAGGCCGGGCTGTCTGACCCGACGGCGATGTCCTTGTCGACCATCGATAGCGACGGTCGCCCCTGGCAGCGCATTGTCCTGCTCAAAGGGCTTTCTGATGCGGGTTTTGTGTTCTATACCAATTTCGGCAGTGACAAGGCGGTAGCGATTGCCGCTAATTCCAATGTTTCCCTGCTGTTTCCCTGGAATGAGCTCGACAGGCAGGTGATTGTCGGTGGCACGGCTCAGCGCATGAGTCTTGCTGAATCTGCGACCTATTTTCTGTCGCGTCCGCGGGAAAGTCAGATCGCGGCCTGGGCTTCGCGGCAGAGCCGGCCCATAGCCAAGCGAGCCCTGCTCGAGGCACAGGTGCAGAAGCTGCGTGATAAGTTTGCTGACGGAGAAGTGCCCGTACCGGATTTTTGGGGTGGATATCGCGTGAAGCCCGAGCGCATCGAGTTCTGGCAGGGCGGCGAGCACCGCCTGCACGACCGCTTTCGCTATACAAAAGATGATGCTGCCGGTACCTGGTGCCTGTCGCAGTTGCAGCCCTAGATCCCGGCGTCTAGCGCAGGCGCCGTTGATCAAAGTAGCGCGATTGCCCGCCGATGCCGGCAAGTCGGCGGCGCAATACGTCCAGTGCCGCAGCGGCAACCATGGTCTGAAATAGTACCCGCTCCACCGGCCAGCACAGGCAAACAGTATCGATCTTTTGTCGGTCTCCCCAGGCCAGCCAGACAGTACCTACGGGCTTGTCGTCACTGCCCCCGCCAGGACCGGCAATCCCCGACACCGCTACTGCCAGATCTGCGCCCGAGGCATCCAGGGCGCCTGCCACCATTTCTTTGACTGTGGCTTCGCTCACCGCCCCCTGAGATTCCAAAGTAGACGCCTGCACGCCCAGCACCGATTGTTTCAGGGCATTGGAGTAGGTGACGAATCCCCCGGGGAACACATCCGAGGCCCCGGCGATCTGAGTCAGCATGGATGCGATCATCCCTCCGGTGCAGGATTCTGCACAGCTGATGGCGACGCCGGCCTCCCGAGCCAGATTAATGACCGCCTCGGCCATGCGCGTGTCACCGTCGCCAATGATGTGATCCCCGAATAAGGCATCCAGCCAAGCTCGGCAGCGGTCACGAAGCGGCAAGTCCTGTGCCCGGGTAACGCTCAGTTTGATTTCCAGCTGTGGTGCGCCGGCGCGAAAGCTCAGGGTGACCTCTTCTGGCCAGTCCGGATGGTTGTCCATGACCAGCTGTTGCGCGGTGGACTCACCCAGTCCGAAGGTCTGCAGACGCAGAATGTCTTTTTGCAAGGTAATGCCGAATTGTTCGCGGAGTCGCTCGAGCATCACCGGTAGCATGGCTCGCAGTTCCCCGGGTACGCCCGGCGTACACATGACCAGGCAGTTATTGACGGTCAGGGAGAACCCCACCGCACTGCCCACGGGATTGGGGATCAGGGTGCAGTCTGTGGGCAGCATGGCTTGCTTGCGATTGGCAGCGTTTAGCGTGAGTCCGCGCTTGTGGCACCACTGTTGGAGGTGAGTGAGCGCATCAGGGTGCTCGGCGAGCCCGTTACCAGCGACCTCGGCCAGCACAGCGGCCGTCAGGTCATCGATGGTGGGGCCGAGCCCGCCGTTGATAATGAGCACTTGTGAGTTCTCGCACAGGGCCGCGATTTCTTCAGCCAGAGCGTGGCGGTCGTCGCCGAGGGTGACACGTCGGTGGGGCGTTAGCCCCAGTCCCGAGAGCTCTCGGGCGATGAGTGCCGAATTAGAGTCCACGGTGTCACCGCTCATCAACTCGTCGCCGGTCAGCAGTAGCTGGACACGGGGTATTTCAGTGCTCATGGTGATCTCCGGGAAGAATATTCGGGCGCGGCAGGAAAATAGCACAAGCGTGGCCGGGAGCCGACTGCGAAATTGCAGGCATCCGGGGCGTGTTACGGCTGACAGTGCGCCCGGGCTTGGCTACACTCTTTGCCCTTTGCCGAGCATACAGTTGGCGGGAGTGTGTCATGAAGCGTGTCGTGTTTAATCAAAAGGGCGGCGTGGGTAAAACCAGCATCACCTGCAACCTGGCCGCCATTGACGCGAGCATGGGTCGCAAGACGCTGGTCATTGATCTGGATGTGCAGGGCAACACCACGCATTATCTGGTCGGCGAAATCGACGCAGAGGCTTTTCCCGCCGAAGCGCAAGGCGTGTCTGGCCTGTTCAAACAAACCGTGGGCTCCCGGCGCATGAGCCGCAATCCCGATGCCTTCGTTTGGGAGACGCCCTACGAAAACCTGTTTCTTATGCCGTCCAGTCCGGTGCTGTCTGAACTGGAGCGTGAGCTCGAGGCGCGCTATAAAATCTACAAGCTGCGCGATGCGCTGCTCAAGCTTGAAAATGAATACGACCGGATCTATATCGATACGCCGCCCAACTTCAACTTCTATTCGAAGTCAGCACTGATAGCGGCCCATAGCGTACTGATTCCCTTTGATTGCGATAGTTTTGCGCGGCAAAGCCTGTACGCCCTGATGGATAACATTGCCGAGCTTCGCGAGGACCACAATGAGGATCTGGCGGTGGAAGGTATTGTTATCAATCAGTTCAACAGTCAGGCGCGACTGCCCGGGGAGTTGGTTGCCGAGCTTGAGGCTGAGGGGTACCCGGTAATCAGTACCTTTCTTAACAGCTCGGTGAAAATGAAAGAGTCGCACTACCTCCATAGACCGCTTATTGATCTGGCGCCCTCACACAAGCTCACGCAGCAATACCTGGCGCTGCACACGGCTCTCGATAAGGGCTAGTGCTCCTTTGAGTGGGCGCTGATCTTGGCTTCTTCACTTTGCGCAATGAGTGCTTGCTCGAACATATCTTTCATCTTTGTCCGAAAGCGCTGAAAGGACTCCCGATCGTGAAAGGCTGATGCCTCGCCGTTGGAGAGACGGTCGTGCCGGGCTACCAAATCGAAGAATTCTCCATGGTTGGCCAAGAATACCTCGGGCTCCCAGTCAGCGGTCAGTGCAAAAGTCTTGTGATAGTCCTCGACAATGCCCGGATACTGGGGCGGATTCACCAGGCTGTTTGCAGCCACCGACGCCGAGCAGAAGAACAGCACCTCCTGCGGTGGGGCACTGGCAGTCGGTTGCAAGGTCGTCGTCCAGGACGTGCAGCCTTGGGTATGTCCGGGGGTGATTCGCGCTGTCATGGTTAGATTGCCGATGATGACCTTCTCGCCGTCGACTATCACACGATCAACGGTGACTGGCGGTGACTGCACATAGCTCACGTCTTCTGACCCCGGAATGAGTCCTGACTCGAGTGCCCAGCGATCGCCCTCGCTGGCGATAAGTTGTGCTCCGGTGAGGCTCTTGAGCTCGGCCAAGCCGCCTGAGTGATCTATGTGGGCATGAGTATTGAGCAGAATACGAACGTCTTTTGCATCGAAGCCAAGCTTCTTGATGTTCTCGGCGATAAGTTGTCCCTGGCCCGGCATGCCGCCGTCGATAACGATATGTCCCTCGGTTGTTGGAATGAAGAACATTCCCAGACCTTTGGTGCCTACGTAATAAATTTCAGTGTCGCCGGAGCCCGCGAGACGAAACGGCTCCATGTGCTCAAACCAGCTCGGAAAGGTTTCCTGCCAGTTAAAACTCGTGGTATCTGCCTCGGTGGACAAGCTTTGGATTTTGGTGAGAGTGTCGGACGCTGACGAAAGCGCTGTGCTTTGCTGTGCGGCGCCAGGTTGGCTTACCGTCATCGCTACACCTACGGCAATGGGCAGAAGGACGCCCGAGAAATACTTGTTTGTCACGTCCACATACTCCTTTTGCCCGACCTGAACGATTAAACCAAAAAGGGTTGCTCTTAGAAACGGCCCTCTTTGTATTGGGTGGACGCGGTGGGGCTGAAACTTCCCTTAGCACCTCGTAGCTGCTGTTGGCATGAGAGGCAATGTCCTCGTAATGTCGGCTGCAATCAGCCAATAGCGAGCATAGGGTGTAGTGCTGTCGAGCCTTGACGGGGGCCCTCGCCGGGCTCAAGTGTTTGGTAATCAAGCGCAAACAACGGCTCGTGGATTTAGGACACTACCGCTCGCTGACATCGTGTGCTTCAGCAAAAACCAGGTCAATGGCGTCTATAACGCCCTGCATCGCGCTATGCTGATTGGAATGGTAGATGTAGAGTTTTGTGAGCGCTATGCGCGTTTTGTGGTCAGACCGCATCGCATCAACATCTACCGCACCAACCTCGAATTGCCTGCCTTTGACTCCCGGCGTACGGTTGACACTAACGTAGGGGTAGATTCCATCAATCCCTGCACTGTACTGCTTGAGATTCTCAGCAAGAAAGCTCTCGGTTGCCTCCAGTTCCTCTGCTAATGTGCGCAGCGCGTCGCGCATCGCATCTTCTCCCAGTAGGTCCAGTCGAACGGCCACCAAAAGGTCATCCAGCGCCGCCGGCGTGCTCGGGAACACGCCCACTAAGGCTGCGGATTGAATTACTCGTCTGGCTATCTCGGGCGGTATTTCATGATCGGATTCCATAGAATTCATGAAAGCGTCGATCGCAATCGCAACATCTAAGTGAGTAACTACGGTCTGAGAGATTTCCTCACGCAGCGCGACAAGATCGACTAGAGCCGTGTTGAGTGTTCGCTGTGCCTCAATTTGCTCGTTCTGCAACTCATTCCAGTTCGCGACCTGAATACCGATAAACACACCGACAACGACGATCACAAAGTCCAGCCAAACTGCCAACCAGTTTTGATCTTTCATGTGTTGGCTAACGCTGCGCAGGAGCATAGGTTTTAGAGGCCTTAAACAGTTAAGTAAACGAGAACATCGCTAAAGCGAGCATATTAGCCCAACAGACCGCTGCCAGGTGTGAAAGCGGCCCTTGACCAACCGCCCAAGATCTGCACTCCCAACGCAATTCAGCAACCTTCACGCAAAATTGCGCTAGTGGGTGTGTAGTCGAAAACGCCATTGCGGTGCCATCTAAACCTCCCGGGTAAACAGAGCCCTGGAGCAAGGCTGCCGCGCAGCTAAAGATCTGAATGTGCCACTTGGCGTTCCGGGCCAGCTTGTACCATACTCAGAATATGAACGATGCCGCCGCCATGGACGCGGGTGTAAATACCCGTCCGCTTTTGAGCCTTCACGAAGCCTGCCAGCAGTTGGCGGGGCTCCTGTCGGGCGAGCAGGATTTGATCGCAAATGCTGCCAATACTGCGGCGTTTCTCAAGACGCTCTTAGCTGATATCAATTGGGTCGGTTTTTATTTCCTGAAGGGCGAAGAGCTGGTGCTGGGTCCCTTTCAGGGTAATCCAGCCTGTGTGCGTATTCCCGTGGGGCGGGGCGTGTGCGGTACCTGTGTGGCGTCCGGAGAGACGCAGCGGGTCGAGGATGTCCACGCGTTTCCCGGTCACATCGCCTGCGATGTCCGCTCGCGCTCAGAGTTGGTAGTGCCGATAAGGCAGCAAGGAAAAATTGTGGCTGTTTTGGACATCGACAGCCCCTCGGTCGGGCGCTTTACCGCAGATGACCAGAATTACGTCGAGGCATTGATCGATGAATTCAGCAAACATCAATTTGCGGCGGACTAAAGCCCCGCTGTCTCGCCGCCTCCTTGGGGAGGGCGTTACACCTGTAACTTTCCGGTTTTTGACCCTGACTCGAGCGGTCGTCATTGCGGTTCTAGCTCTACTGATGAGCGCCTGCGCCACCCCGCCGGACTGGGCGTTCGATGTTCGCGATGTACCGCCGTTGAAGCTGGATGGTCGGATCTACAGCTATGACCCCGACAGTCCGGATTTGCGCGATCCCCAGGTCCTGCTGGTCACGCAGGAAATGCGCGATTTCGTGGAGCGGTACACTCGTGATTCGAATAATGCGCACAACAAGCTCATGGCGCTGCACCGCGCAATCAAAGGGCAGGGCGCCCTGGCCATGGAGTATGACCCCTTTGCTGATGGTACCGCTCGGGATGCATTCAATCGCGGGAGTGCCAATTGTCTGAGCTATGCGCACCTGTTTACGGCGCTGGCCAGAGAGGCGGGTCTCAACGCGCAGTATCAATGGATGGAGGTGCGTCCGGAGTGGCACCGCATGGGTGACCGGGTGGCCGTGCGTCTACACGTTAACGTGCAGGTAAAAATGCGCGATAGCATCGAATACATGGTGGATATAGACCCCCTGAATCGCTTTGAGGTGGCGGGTGCTCGACTCATGAGCGATGAGGAGGGCCTGGCTCTGTATTACAACAACCTTGCTATGAATGCCCTCGCGGCGGATCGCCCGGTGCAGGCCTGGCAGCAGTTGGTTCGAGGACTGGATGAGGCGCCGGGAATGTCCCAGCTGTGGGTCAACCTTGGAGCTATTTACCGGTACGCAGGTCAATACGCCGAGGCTGAACAGACATACTTCCACGCTTTGGAAATTGACGGCAGTGATCGTTCAGCGATGAACAACCTGGTGGTCCTGTACGAGTTGCAGGGTCGCAGCAAAGAGCAGAATTATTGGGAAGACCGCCTGGAGCGCTACCGCAATCTCAACCCCTACTACCATGCGAGTCTGGGCGATCTGGCCATGGAGGCAGAGGATTGGGATGCGGCCTACGATCACTATGAACGTGCTGCCGATATGCAGCCTTCTGATGGCCTGTTGATTTACAGTCAGGGCCTGGCGGCGCATAAGCTGGGGAGCGACGAAGAGGCCGAGCGTTTGATCTCCCGCGCCATAGAAAAAGCGGCGTTTCAGGTGGAGAAGCAGCGCTATCGTGTGCAGTTGCGCACTATCAGGGAGCAGAAAGCCGCCGCGCTCTAATCCCGGCTTTAGCATGGCGGTTCTCGAAAACTTTGGTTATTCTCCGCGCCTTTGCGGCGGAGGCACAGCATGACAGCGTTTTCACGAGTTCTGGACTTATTGCGAACTGACCCCGATACCGGTGGTGAGGTTGCGGTACGCGGCTGGCTGCGCAGCAAGCGTGACTCAAAGGCCGGTATATCCTTTCTTGCTATCCATGACGGATCATCATTCGATGCGATCCAGGCGGTGGTGCCCGCCGACCTGGATAATTATGAGAGTGAGGTTCTGCAGCTGACCACGGGCTGTTCCGTAGAACTGCGCGGCACGTTGGTGCCATCTCAGGGAAAGGGTCAGCAGGTGGAGATTCAGGCCAGCGAATTGCGAGTACTGGGGTGGGTCGAGGACCCCGAGACTTACCCCGTCGCCAAAAAGCGTCATACCTTTGAATACTTACGAACCCAGGCGCACCTGCGTCCGCGCACCAACACCTTTGGCGCCATCACCCGGGTGCGACATTGTCTGGCCAACGCGATTCACAGTTACTTTCATGACAACGGCTTTTATTGGGTTAACACCCCCATCATCACGGGCAGCGATTGTGAAGGCGCGGGCGAACTCTTCCGTGTAAGCACGCTGGATATGAATAATATTCCCCGGGCCGCCGACGGTAGTGTGGACTACGGTCAGGATTTCTTTGGCGGTGATGCCTACCTCACGGTGAGCGGTCAGCTGGCCGTGGAGTCTTACTGTCTCTCCATGAGCAAGGTTTACACCTTCGGCCCTACTTTTCGTGCAGAAAACAGTAATACCAGTCGCCACCTCGCCGAGTTCTGGATGATCGAGCCCGAGGTGGCTTTTGCGGATCTGGCGGATAACGCCGATTTAGCGGAGTCTTTACTCAAGCATGTATTCGGTCGTGTTTTGAATGAGTGTGAAGACGACCTGGCGTTTTTTAATCAGCGTATCGACGATACGGTGCTCACCCGCCTGGCGGCGATGGTTGATCAGAACTTCGAGCGCATGGATTACAGTGAGGCCATCAAGATCCTGAAAGCCAGTGGTCAGAAGTTTGAGTTCCCCGTGGAGTGGGGTGTGGACCTGGCGAGCGAGCACGAGCGCTACTTGTGCGAGCAGCACGTAGGGCGGCCAGTGGTCCTGATGAACTACCCGCGCGAGATTAAAGCGTTCTATATGCGCCTGAACGACGACGAAAAAACGGTTGCAGCTATGGATGTGCTCGCGCCGGGCATCGGTGAAATCATTGGCGGCAGTCAGCGTGAAGAGCGACTGGATGTGCTCGATGCACGCATGGATCCGCAGCTGCGCGATGAGTTGTGGTGGTACCGGGACTTGCGTCGCTACGGCACTGTGCCCCATGCGGGCTTTGGTTTAGGCTTTGAGCGTCTTATCAATTACGTCACGGGCATGGAGAACGTCCGTGATGCGATTCCCTTTCCACGCACGCCGGGTAACGCGCACTTTTAACGCAGTAAATTACGTAGTAAGCCTTCAGCGTCGTTAACCGCTAACCCGGCAAGCCGGGCCTTCGCGCCCGTGCCTGCCGGCAGCGTTGTTACGCGGCCCCATGCTCATTGGCTTGAGCGGTGTCATCGGTCTCCTGGGACTTTCGTCCGGACCCTGCATCGAGTTTGAACAGGGCCAGATGCGGGGTTTCCTCATCCGCGCCGATGAGCGTTACGTTGACCGGCGTGTTCACCCTGAAGGCGCGGGTCTTGCTTTTTTGCGTTGCGGTCCACTTGTCAAAGCTGAACTTCTCGCCAGCTTTACGCAGATCCACATAGCCTTCGAGTCCGCTGTCGTCCAGGCGCACATAAAAACCAGTGTTCCCCATATGTGACACCTGTGCCGCCCAGGGGCCGGGGTTGGATTCTGCGCGGCGCTGCAGGTATTCCAGAGTGAGCCAACGCTCTGCTTCGTTGCTGATCTGACGCAGTTTTTGCAGCTTCTGATTCAGCTTGTCCAGTTCCGGTTGCTCGCACAGGGCTGCGGATTCGCCTCGCAGGGTCGCTTTGATCTGTAGATGAACCAGAAAATCCAGATACTTTCGCAGGGGCGAGGTGCAATTGGTATATAACGGCAGCGACATCCCCATATGCGCACCGGGGTTTTTAGACAGCCGGGCACGGGTGAGTAGGCGGTTAACCATCGTGCGAAGAGGCAGCTCGTGCTCGCTGGCGGCAAGCTGGCGCAGCAGGTCGCGATAACCCTCCAGGGAGTCCGGATCCAAATCAGCGTCCGGCAGATAGAGCTCCATAAACTTTTGACGATCTTTCAGGCGGTCCCTGCGAAAGCCGTCGTGGACCACAAAGGGGCCGCTGGCGCCGGCTTCTGCGAGCAGCGTGGCAGCGCAGCGATTGGTGGCAACCATGCATTCTTCTACCAGGCGTTGTGAGCTCAATTTCTCGCAGGGCTCTATATGGTCGATATGCCCCTGCTCATTCAGAATCCAGCGAAACTCCTGACGGTCTTCCATGACCAACTCATCCGCCTCCCGGCGGGAGCGCAGTGCTCTGGATACCTGGTATAGCGCCTCCAGCGGTGTTGCGTGGCAAATCAGTGACTCATCCTGACCGCTTAGATAGCGATCAACGGCAAAGTAGGACAGCTTGGCGCGGGATCGAATCTTGGCCTCAAAGAATTTGAATTCCCCGACGCTGCCGTCTTCGGCGATGGCCACCCGACACACCAGAGCCGGCCGAAGTTCGTCTTCGGTGAGCGCGCAGCGTTGCTGCGATATGCTTTCGGGCAGCATGGGCACCACTGCGCCATGAAAATAGGCACTGCTCGCGCGGGCGGCGACGGTCGCTCTTAAGGGAGAATCGGCACCGATATAGGCCGTAGGGTCGGCGATGGCGACATAAAGCAGCCATCCATCGCTGGTGACCTCAGCGTAGAGGGCATCGTCAATGTCCTGGGTACGCGCTGCATCGATGGTGACAAAGGCAAGGTCAGAAAAGTCCTCTCGACTCGGGTCATTTTCCGGGGTCAGCGTGGCAATAACGTCTTCAAGCTGCTGCTTGTCGGCATCTGACCAATCGCTCTTGAGGCCATACTTGGCCATGGTATAGATGTTCTCGATACCGGGGTCCGTAGCGGCCCCGATGGTCGCAAGGACTTTGGCCTGCGGTTTGCCGTCGCGAATAGGGTGTCGCAGGAGTGCACAGCGAAGGTAGTCGCCGGATTTGGCGCCGTTTCTTGCCTGAGGTGGCAAGAACAGCCAGCGGTTCATGCCCGGAATGTCCGGCTCCACAAACATGGCCTTGCCTTTACTGACGCAGCGACCGGTGAATTCGCTAACAGAGCTCTCGACCAGTCCTTCGACCTCGGCAATGGGTCGCTTATCTTTGCCGGGGCGCAGGCATACGCGTACTCGATCCCCCGGGAATGCCTTGAGCATTTCGTCCGGTGGAACGAAGACTTCGCGTCCATCATCGGTGCGGGCGAACCCATAACGCGCGGGGGTTCCCCGAAGCACGGCTTCGGTGCGCTCCTTCTCGGATTCAATCTGGGTTTTAAGCCCTCGTAGCTGGGCAAGGGCATCTCGGTCTAACATCGGGAAACTGTGGTTGGCCTGCGTGCATCAAAGGGGCGCTATGCTAGCCCAAATGCCCGCAGGTGTCAGTGTGAAAGCTGTTTATGTGACCCTTAAATAATTTTGCCTCAAGCCCCCCGCAGGCGCTGATCCTCCATAGTCTGGGCCGGTAATCGTGGCCCAGAGCAGCGCCGGCATGCGTTTCTGGGCAAAATCACGAGATGGCCGTTGACAGTGTTTGCAGCTCGGGCTAATAATCGAGGTGTTTCCCGCTTCAGGTGGATGCAGCGATCTCCCTAGCCGCATATGGTTGTCAGCAGAGCGCCGGGTGCAGAGTCCCGAGTGTTGTGAGTGCACAAGGCGCCCCCAGAGTGCCAGGATCCCCCTTCGCCGTTACGCCCCGCTTTATCTTTTTCGCCTTCTTCTCCACCCTCGTTGCCGCCTTCTTTTTTGTCATGTTCGTTATGCGCTTGCGTGCTGCTGTGCATTGCGTGCTTTTTAGATTCGTTGACTCATCGCCCATGTCTGTTGATGGGGCGTTTTTGCATTATCCATCCCGAGGAATTGCTTATGGAATCTAGCTCCGTTGTCCACAACCTGACCCCGCTCGTCGAACCGGCTAAGAAAGTTTATGTGCTGGATACCAATGTTCTTTTACATGACCCGACGGCAGTCACGGCGTTCAACGAGCACCACATTGTCATACCTATGACCGTGTTGGAGGAACTGGACCACATCAAGGATCGTCGGGACAAGACGGTGAGTCGTGAAGCGCGTATCGCTATTAACATCATCGACAAGATTGTTGATGCAGCTTCGCCCCAGGCGATACAGGAAGGCGTGGGCATACCATCGGCCGATGCCGGAGGTACTCGCGGAACGCTGGCTATTTACCCGGACCAGCTGATCAATGACGACAGTGACATCCCTTATCTGGATGGGACACCTGACCAGGCCAACGACAACCGCATTATCAATGTTGCCTTGAAGTTGCAGGCAGAGAACGAGGGAGCTTTTGTCTGCCTCGTTACCAAAGACATCAATATGCGCATCAAGGCCAAGGGGTCCGGCCTGCTCCACGTTGAAGATTACCGTCGGGACCGCGTGCTCGACGATATCGACCTGCTGTGCAAAGGCTACGAGCACATCGAGGGGGATTTCTGGGCCGGGGTCAGTGAGGTGGATACCATTCGCGAGGATGACGTCACTCTGCATCGCGTGCCCAGGGATTCCGTACCTGATGCCTATCCCAATATGTTTCTTTACGACGACCTTGAGTTTCTCGCCTTTGTTCATCGCATGGACGATGAATATCTCTATCTGCGCTGTGATAGCCGCGATAATTTGATGAATCGCCGTTTCTGGGGTTTGTCGCCGCGCAATCTGGAGCAGGCGATGGCGATGTCGTTGATCGGCAACAGCGATGTCGACATGACCGTGATGACCGGTCCCGCGGGATCCGGTAAAACGCTGATCGCCCTGGCTTATGGCCTCCACGCCATTCTAGAAGAGGGGCGCTACAGCAAGTTGATTGTGGCGCGCTCGACACCGCCCATCGCCGAAGATATCGGTTTTTTGCCCGGTACCGAAGAAGAAAAAATGGCGCCCTGGCTTGCCGCATTTGACGATAACCTGGAGATTCTTCACGGCTCCGATGAGTCCTGCACGGGCAGCATCGACTATGTGAAGGAACGCGCGAATATTCAATTTAAATCGCTGAACTTTATGCGCGGCCGCTCCTTCAATAACGCCTATATCATCATTGATGAAGCCCAGGGGCTGACGCAGTTCCAGCTCAAGTCTGTGATCAGTCGGGTAGGGGAGGACTCAAAAATTGTGGTGCTGGGTAACCTCGCGCAGATTGATAATAAATACATCTCGCCTTTGACCTCGGGGCTGACTTATCTCGTGGAACGCAGCAAATCCTATGATCATGCGGGTATCATGCACGTCAATGGCATTGTCAGATCACGACTTGCCGCATTTGCCGAGGAGAACCTCTGACCCGCCGTGGACACATTCTTTATTTTGCTTCAGCGCCTGCTGCCCCAGCATGCGCTGTCCCGACTCGTCGGTCGCTTTGCGGCTGCTCAAGGCCCGCGCTGGCTGAAGAACCGCGTGATAGGCGCCTTTGTCAGCCATTATGATGTGGATCTTGAGGAGGCTGAGCGACCTTTTCCTGAGGCCTACGAAAGCTTTAATGCATTTTTTACCCGGGCACTAAAGCCCGGGGTTCGCCCGCTATGCAGCAGTGGTATTGCCTGCCCGGCGGACGGCGCTGTGAGCGAGATAGGCGATATCGATGGCCAGCAAATTTTGCAGGCCAAAGGGCGCAGTTATTCCCTGGAAGCCCTGCTTGCGGGCGACCGTCAGCGTGTGGAGCAGTTCACCGGTGGCAGTTTTGCGACGATTTATCTGTCGCCCAGGGACTACCATCGGGTCCACATGCCCTTGGACGGCCAGCTACAGTCCAGCAGTTATGTTCCCGGCGACCTGTTTTCCGTCAATGGCACCACTGCGGCGGCTGTTGACGGGCTGTTTGCGCGCAATGAACGCCATATCAGCTATTTCGATACGCCCAGAGGTCCCATGGCAATGGTCCTGGTGGGCGCCATGATCGTCGCTGGCATCGAAACTGTCTGGGCCGGACAGGTTGCACCGCGGCCGCGGCAAGTCGAGCGATGGGATCATGCCGGGACGCCTTCCCCGGTATTGCTAGAGCGCGGCAGTGAAATGGGGCGGTTTTTACTCGGCTCCACGGTGATCTTACTGTTTCCCCGGGGCGTGGTGGCCTGGAACGAGGAATTCGTCCCGGGAGCAAGTGTGCGGATGGGGCAGCAGCTGTCTGCCTGACTGTCGTCGTGCCTCCGGGACTTTTGCGAAGGCGTGAGGGCTAGTCTTAAGCGGGTCTCTAGCCCTGTAGTGGCTGGTCCAGGGAGGCAATAATGCGGCGATAGCTGTCCAGGCGCGCCGGGTGAATGGCGCCGCTGTCTATAGCATCGGTGAGTGCGCAGCCCGGTTCGCTCTGATGGTGGCAGTCTCGAAAACGGCAGTGACCGATGCGGTCGCGAAACTCCCGAAAACCCTGTTCTACCTCATCGCGGCTCATGTGCCACAAGCCAAACTCTCGTATGCCCGGAGAGTCGATTAATGCGCCGCCGCCGGGAACATGGAACAGGCGCGCAGTGGTCGTGGTGTGCCGGCCTTTCTGCTTGTCCGGAGACAGCTCTGAGACGCGTTGCTGCGCATCGGGGAGCATGGCATTGACCAGCGTGGTTTTGCCCACGCCGGATTGACCCACCAGAATGCTGGTATGACCCGCCAGGAGCCGCGTGAGCTCTTCAATGGCACCGAACTTACCCTGGGCTCGAATGGTTGTGTAACCTAAAGGTGCGTAGGGCTCCAGAACGATGTCGACGGATTCTGCCAGGAACGGATCATCCAACAAATCCGCTTTGTTGAGCAAAATGACCGCCTCGGCACCGAGGTTTTCCGTGGCCACCAGATAGCGGTCAATGAGGCCTCCATGCGGCTCCGGGTAGGGCGCAATAACGATGATCACGCGGTCAACATTCGCCGCTACGCTGCGCAATTTGCCGAACTTGTCAGGACGCCGGAGTTCGGTGCTGCGTTCTTCCCGAGCGACGACGACGCCGGTTTCTTCGCCGGCACAAAAGATGACCTTATCACCGGCAACGACAGAGCCCAGGTGAGTTCGCAGGTGGCAGCGATGGACGTTAAGATCATCGCCTTCGATATCCGCCTGGGTACCGTAGCGGGCAATCACTCGGCCTCTTTGTTCCCCGCCCAGCTGTCCTCCGGCCAGCGCTTCATCACCAAGCGTAGCCGCACGCTCGGCGCGCTCAGCCCGCTCTTGCTGCTTGCGTTCGATGCGCCAGTTCTGGCGTCGATTGATTTTGCGTTTACTCACTGCTGCATTATTGGGTGCAGCCGAGGGACTGTCGAGCACGTGTTAAACTTGACCGGGGTTAAATAGTGAGAAAAGTGATGATCAACGAACAAAATCTCGTCTGGGTGGACCTGGAGATGACCGGTCTTGTGCCCGAAACTGATCGCGTTATCGAGATCGCAACGATTGTCACAGACAGTGACCTCAATACGCTTGCCGAGGGTCCGGTGATCGCGATTCATCAGTCAGACGCGACGCTTGCGGCTATGGATGAGTGGAATACCACCCATCACGGTAGCTCCGGTCTTTGCGATCGCGTGCGCGCCAGCACCATCGACGAGCAGGAGGCTGCGCGGCTGACCATAGAGTTTCTCAAAGACTGGGTGCCGGCGGGAGCGTCCCCCATGTGCGGCAACAGTATTTGTCAGGATCGGCGCTTCATGGCGCGGCACCTGCCCGAGCTGGAGCGTTATTTTCACTACCGGAACCTTGATGTGAGCACGCTGAAGATACTGGCTCAGCGCTGGAGGCCGGATGTCGCCGCGAGTTTGCAAAAACGCGCCGTGCATTTGGCCCTGGAGGATATCCGCGATTCCATCGAAGAGCTGCGTCACTACAAGGAGCACTTTTTGAACTGCGACGCCGTGCAGTAAACGTCGCAACAAGCAGCGCCGTAATTAAGTGACTTATGCGGCACCGTGGCGCTCCAGCGCCCAGAGCACATGTTCCTGTACGAGTTCTGAGGGAAAGTCCCTACGGCGCGTGAGCGCCTCGATAACCGCCTGACTGCGCGGCGCGTTCCCCAGCGCAATGGCCAGGTTTCTCAGCCAGCGCTCGAAACCGATGCGCCGCAGGGCAGAGCCTTCGGTGCGCGAGGCCCAGGTGGCTTCATCCCAGGCGAACAGTTCCAGTAATCCCTTATCATCAAGCCCGTGACGTGGCTGAAAATCGGCTTCGGAGCTGGGCTGTGCAAACTTGTTCCAGGGGCAGACCAGCTGGCAGTCGTCGCAACCGAAGATGCGGTTGCCCATGAGTGGTCGCAATTCGGGATCAATGCTCCCCTTGTGTTCGATGGTGAGGTAGGAGATGCAGCGCCGGGCATCAAGCACAAAAGGCTCAACAAATGCCCTGGTGGGACAGATGTCGATACAGGCCTGGCAGGTCCCGCAATGTTTGCTGGCCTGAGGTGGGTCGGCAGGCAGAGGCAGGTCGGTGTAAATCTCGCCCAGAAAAAACCAGGAACCGGCCTCCTGATTGATCAACATGGTGTTTTTGGCGATCCAGCCTAATCCTGCCCGTTCAGCGAGCGCGCGCTCGAGCACCGGCGCACTGTCTACAAAAGCGCGATAGTGGCCTTTGCCTAATCGTTGTTCGATGCGTTTGGCCAGCTGTGCCAGGCGTTTGCGGATCAGCTTGTGATAATCCCGGCCCAGCGTATAGCGCGCTATGTAGGCTTTGTCCGGATCCTCCAGCACGCTAAAAGGCTCCGCACCGTCGCTCAGGTAATCCATGCGCAGAGACAGGACGCGACAGGTGCCGGGCACCAATTCCTGTGGACGCGAGCGTTTTACGCCATGGCTGCCCATCCACTGCATTTCTCCCTGGTAACCCGCAGCGAGCCAGCGTTGGAGATAGTCCTCATGCTCAGCCAGGTCGATATCGCTTACTCCGAGCTGTGAAAAACCCAGCTCCCGCGCCCAGTCACGAATCTCTTCCACGAGCCTGCCGCCATCACTTGCCAGCGTGTTCTCGTCCATCAGTTTGCAGCCCTTTTGCCGCGCTCACCGTATAATCGTTGCATGTGTTTGCATTCCATAAGGTTGATTGTGCCAGAGGCGCGTTTTGAATGAGCAGTAAGTTGCCGTTACAGCTCTATACCGCCGCGCAAAGCCGCGCCGTCGATCGCGAGGCCATTGATGCGCATGGTTTATCGGGGCCACAGCTCATGGCGCGGGCAGCGCGGGCGGCATTTGCATTGTTGCTGGCGCAGCAGCCTGAGCCCGGGGCTGAGCCAGAATTGCTGCAGGTGCTGTGTGGCCCGGGCAACAATGGCGGCGATGGTCTTTTGCTGGCGATGCTGGCCCGCGGTAGAGGGATTGCTACCCGGGTACTGCTCATCGACGGGGCGCCCCGAAGCACCGATGCGATTGCTGCCGCGGCGCGGGCAGAGTCCGCCGGTGTGGAGCTGGAGCATTATCAGGCCGGCAGCCTGGTCGATGGCGGCGTTATCGTCGATGCGATGCTGGGCACGGGGATCACCGGTGAGCTGCGCTGTGAATACCGCGAGGTGATTGCTTGTGTGAACGCTATGCAGGCTCCCGTGCTGGCCCTGGACGTACCCTCTGGAATCAATAGCGACACCGGGACGGTTTGTGGTGCCGCGGTGCGTGCGTCCTGGACCCTAAGTTTTATTACCGCCAAGCGGGGGCTCTATACCGGCGCCGGCCCGGAATACGCCGGGGCCTGCTTTTTTGACGACCTGGAGGTTCCCCCGGAAGCCTGCGCGGTCGCAGGCGAGTGCTACGACGTGCTCGAATTGGATCGCGAACTCGCGTTTTTGCCGGCGCGTTTGCCCGGTGCTCATAAAGGACATTTTGGTCGCTGCCTGGTGATCGGGGGCGATTACGGCATGGGCGGGGCGATTATTCTGGCAGCGGAGGCCGCGTTGCGCTCTGGTACGGGGCTTGTGCGGGTAGCCACCCGGGAAGCTCACGTGGCGGCAATACTGGCGCGCAGGCCCGAGGCCATGGTCAGTGCCGTTGATCATCGCAACGCACTCATGCCGCTGCTTGAGTGGGCCGACGCGGTGGTGGTGGGCCCGGGTCTGGGACAGGATGTTTGGGGTGAGCAGATGTTGCACGCCAGTCTGGAGGTGGCAAAGCCACTGTTACTGGATGCGGATGCGCTCAATCTTCTCGCGAAGCAGGGCCCGCGTTCTCTACCCCCGGGGTCGGTGATGACACCGCATCCGGGGGAGGCAGCGCGTCTTCTGGGTATGGGGACCGGCGAGGTGCAGGACGATCGCTTTGCTGCTGCCGAGCAACTGGCAGCCGTCTGGGCTGCCACGGTGATACTCAAGGGGAACGGCAGTCTCTTAGCGGGTTCTCATAGACATGCGCTGTGTTTGGACGGTAATCCCGGTATGGCCAGTGGTGGTATGGGCGATGTGTTGAGCGGTATAGCGGGAGGGCTGCTGGCCCAGGGCATGTCCGCACAGCAGGCTGCTGCATTGGCGTTGGTGCTGCACGCTCAGGCCGGGGACGTAGCGGCAGCCAGCGTCGGTGAGAGAGCCCTGCTGGCGACCGATCTGATGCCGGGTATTGCGAAGTTGATAAAGTGATGACGGAGGCAGCACAGATGCTGCAGATTGAGGTGGCGAACGAGACCGAGATGGTGGATTTTGGGCGTCAGTTGGCAACACAGATGTCCCTGGGTACCTCGCTGTACCTTCACGGCGAGCTCGGCGCGGGTAAAACCACACTGACCCGCGGTATTGCCCGGGGTCTGGGTCACAGTGGTGCGGTAAAGAGCCCCACCTATACCCTGGTGGAACCCTACCTGGACCTGCAAAAGCCCCTTTATCACTTTGATCTTTACCGCCTTGGTGATCCCGAAGAGTTGGAGTACATGGGCATTCGCGACTATTTCGGCGCCGATGCTCTGGTGGTTGTAGAGTGGCCCGAGCGCGGGGGAGACTTTTTGCCGCCTCCGGATCTGGACATTAGACTGACCGTTATAGCCACGGGGCGGGTTTTGCAAATGACGTCGCACAGCCCCACCGGCGCTGCTTGTATGGAGCGGCTTTATTCTCGGCCGGACGAGCAGTCCTGACAGTAATAGTGATTTGATGCGGGAGACGACCACCATCGCTTGTGAATACCCAGGGAGATCTCTTCGCCAGGCTACGGTGTGGCTCCTGCTCCTGTGGGCCCTGCCATCGCTGTTGCAGGCGCAAACGGTGGAGGTGAAGGATGTCCGGCTATGGCGGGCGCCGGATCACACGCGGTTAGTGCTGGATTTGTCGGCTCCGGTGGAACATCGCTTATTGGAGCTGGAAAATCCCAGACGTCTCGTGGTGGATGTCACGGACACCCGGCTCATCGCCGGCATCGATAGTCTGGAGCTGGACAAAACCCCTATCTCCGGCATCCGCAGCGGCGTTCGCGAAGGCGACGACCTGCGTCTGGTTCTGGATTTACGCGAAGCGGTGCGACCGCGCAGTTTTTCCCTGAAAGCCTCAGAGCGCGCGGATGACCGGCTGGTGATTGATCTTTACGATATGGAGACCGCGGTGGCGGAGCCGGCGGTGAAGAAAAGCGCGCGAAGCACAGACCGTCGGGACATCGTTATTGCTATTGATGCGGGCCATGGTGGTGAGGATCCCGGGGCTTCAGGTCCCGGGCGACTGCGCGAGAAGGAGGTGGTGCTGGAGATTGCCAAGGAGCTGCACAGCCTGTTCGAGGCTGATCCCGGCTTTGCGCCGACGCTGATCCGCAGCGGTGATTACTATGTCAGCCTGAAAGGACGGCGTGACCTTGCGCGCAAGCGACAGGCAGACATGTTCGTCTCTGTCCACGCCGACGCCTTTCGCGATAAACGCGCTCGGGGTGCATCCGTCTATGCGCTGTCGACCCGCGGCGCGACCAGTACTACGGCAAGCTATCTTGCCCAGCGGGAAAACGCCGCAGATTTGCTCGGGGGCGTGAGTCTCAGCGACAAAGAAGATTCTCTGGCAATGACTCTGGCGGATCTTTCCATGACCGCTACGCTGGACAGCAGTTTGAACGTGGGTGCCAGCGTGCTTAGCGAGATGAATCGCTTTGCCCGGCTGCATAAAAAACAGGTGGAGCAGGCCGGCTTTGCAGTGCTCAAGTCGCCGGATGTGCCCTCTATCCTGGTCGAGACCGGCTTTATTTCAAATCCTGAGGAGGCCCGAAAGCTTGCTACGGCGAGCTATCGAAAGCGCATGGCCAACGCGATTCATGCAGGTATCGTGCAGTGGTTTCGGGCACATCCGCCACCAGGCTCCTTGTTAGCGCAGCTTCGCGATGAGGGCGAGCGCGAATACACCATTGTTGGCGGTGATACGCTGTCGGGCATTGCCCAGCGTTTTAATGTCAGTGTTAATGTGCTGTCGAGCTATAACAACCTTCGAAACAGCAAGATTCTCGTTGGCCAAACACTGCGTATTCCGAATTAGTTAACCAGAGCAGACAAGCACTATGCCCGTGATTAAGCGTCTCCCCGCGCGCCTCGCTAACCAGATTGCTGCCGGGGAGGTGGTGGAGCGCCCGGCATCTGTGGTCAAGGAATTGCTTGAAAATAGCCTTGATGCAGGGGCCCTGCGCGTCGACATCGATATTGAGGCGGCGGGAACCAAGCTGATCCGTGTTCGGGATAACGGTTTTGGCATTAGCGCAGAAGACCTGCCTCTGGCGCTGGATCGTCACGCTACCAGCAAGATCGGATCATTGGATGATCTGGAGCAGGTGGGTAGTTTTGGTTTTCGAGGTGAGGCCCTGGCCAGTATCGGCTCGGTGTCGCACCTGATTGTCACCAGCAATACCGCCGAGGCGGGCAGTGAAGCCCACAGTGCGAGTTGCTCGGGCCGGGACATGCAGGTGACGCTGAAGCCTGCGGCCCATCCTCAGGGCACCACGGTGGAGGTGCGGGATCTTTTCTTTAATACGCCCGCCCGGCGCAAATTCCTGCGCACTGAGCGCACGGAATTTAACCACCTGGATGATGTGGTCAAGCGCTTGGCGTTGTCGCGTTTTGATGTAAGTTTTGGCCTGCGTCATAACGGGCGGCAGTTACAGGACCTTCGCCGCTGTGACGATGAAGCCGATCGATTGCGCCGGGTGGCTCTGCTGTGTGGCCCGGGTTTTGTGGAGCATGCGGTCGCTATTGATCGCGATGCCACAGAGCTTCGCCTGCATGGCTGGGTGGCACAGCCGAGTTTTTCCCGGAGTCAGGCTGATCTGCAGCACTTTTACGTCAACGGCCGCTATATACGTGACAAGTTGGTGGCGCATGCGGTGCGTCAGGCGTTTAGCGATGTGCTTTATCAGGGACGGCACCCGGCGTTTGTGCTGTATCTGGAGCTCGATCCCGCTGAAGTAGATGTCAACGTTCATCCCACCAAGCATGAAGTGCGTTTTCGCGATGGACGCAGCGTCCACAGTTTTATCTACAGCACTTTGCACAAGGCGCTTGCGGATATTCGGCCCAGTGACACGTCGATGCCAGCTCAGGCCTCCTCGTCTCCGGTATCGGCATCCGCGGGACGCTTGGACTTGCTGACCGGAGAGCTGGTGCGTCAGCGTGAGATGGGGCTTGTAGAGCAGGGTGCAGGCACCACGGCGGTGTTTTCCGAACACGGAAGCCGCGGTGACTTTCAGTCGGGCAGAGGCAGTTCCACCGGCTTCGATGCAGCGACAGCCGCTAGCTACCAGCAGCTTTATGGGTCCGCCGAAGGACGCAATGGCGTTGCCGAAGGGGATGCGGCCGAGGTTCCACCCCTGGGCTACGCTCTGGCACAGCTGCATGGTGTTTACATCCTTGCGCAGAATCGCGAAGGTTTGGTGCTGGTAGATATGCATGCGGCGCATGAGCGCATCACCTATGAAAGACTCAAGCAGGCCAGAGATGAGCAGGGGATTCGCAGCCAGCCTCTGCTGGTCCCCCAGAGCGTGTCTGTGAGCAGTCGTGAAGCCTTGTTGCTGGAAGAGCATGCGAGCCTTTTCCAGAGCCTGGGCCTGCGCGTGGATATAGCCGGCGAAGAAAGCCTGATCATTCGCGAGATACCGGTGTCGCTGCAAGGCGCTAATGTGGAAGAGCTGTTGCGCGATGTGCTGGCAGATCTCCTGGAGTACGGCACCTCTGAGCGCATAGCGCGGCACGAAGACGAGTTGCTGTCCACCATGGCCTGTCATGGCTCGGTGCGGGCGAACCGAAGGCTCACGGTGCCGGAGATGAACGCTTTGCTGAGGGACATGGAGATCACCGAGCGCTCCGGGCAGTGCAACCATGGCCGGCCTACCTGGACGTCGCTCAGTGTGCAGGAATTGGATCGCCTGTTTCTTCGCGGGCGCTGACTTGAGCTCGCCACTGCTTTGCATCATGGGGCCCACGGCCTCCGGTAAAACAAACCTTGCCATTGCGCTTGCCGAAGCGCTCGACGGCGAATTGATCAGCGTCGATTCGGCTTTGGTCTATCGCGGTCTTGATATTGGCAGCGCAAAGCCGGCTTATCCCCACCATTTGATGGATATCTGCGATCCCGTCGAAGCCTATTCTGCGGCTCGTTTTGTCACGGATGCAGTGGATGCTATCGAGGCGGTGCGCCGTCGAGGGCGCCGTCCTATTTTGGTGGGCGGTACCATGCTGTATTACAACGCCCTTTTAAAAGGCCTGGCAGCGATGCCGGGGGCGCACCCGGCTGTGCGCAATGATATCGCGTCCATGGCAGCCAGGGATGGATGGCCTGCGGTGCATCGTGAACTGGCACGGGTCGACCCGGAGTCAGCGGCGCGCATACACCCCAATCATTCCCAGCGATTGTCCCGAGCGCTGGAGGTATACCGGGTCACCGGCAAAACCCTGACGCAATTGCATCAGCAGGATCAAACATCAGCCCTGAACATCGCCGATGCACTGGCGATTGCCATCGCCCCGCTGCAGCGGGAAGTGCTACACGCCCGTATCGAGGCGAGGTTCCGGGAAATGATGCGCTGCGGGTTCCTGGATGAAGTTCGATGTCTTAAGGAGCGGGGGGATCTGCATGCCGACCTGCCCGCGATCCGCGCGGTGGGCTATCGCCAGCTCTGGAGCCATCTCGAGGGAGAGTGTTCTCTTGAGGAGGCGCAGGAGCGCGGAGTGATAGCGACACGGCAGCTTGCCAAAAGGCAGTTTACCTGGCTGCGCAAATGGCCGGACTTACAGTGGATACATACGGATGCGTCCGGGGCGGTCGTAGAGAGTGACCTGGCCAAAAATAACCCTGTTTTTGCCCAGAACACAGATCCGGCAGATCTGCTCTTTAATTACCTAACGTACAACCCCATGTAGTAAGCTGTAGGAAGAGTACTTTGCGCCATTGTTCACACGGGTGATAAAGACTCACAGACACACGGCCCCTGGCCGTATTTTGGTTTTTTTTGGCTCGACTTGAGCCCCAACCAGCCCTCGTGGCTAAAGGAGAATAGCGTCATGTCTAAAGGGCATACCCTACAAGACCCTTACCTGAACCTCTTGCGCAAAGAGCGTGTTCCGGTATCTATCTATCTGGTTAATGGCATTAAGCTGCAGGGCCAGATCGAATCTTTTGATCAGTTTGTAGTGCTGCTGAAAAACACCGTCAGCCAGATGGTGTACAAGCATGCGATCTCGACTGTGGTTCCCGGGCGTGTGGTTCGTATGCCTATGCAGAACCCACCAGACGAGGAAGACGGTGAGAGCTAAGCTTTCGGCCCAACGCAATGCCCTGTCTCACCGGCGTTCAGCCGGTGAGATTGCTAAAACAAGCTGCAACTCCATTGTTTTTTGACCGGCCCGACAGCGGCGAGCGTGCCGTGCTCGTCAATATCAAGCTGGATAACGACGGTGGTGGGATAGATCCCAGGGAGTTTGAGGCCCTGGTGCTGTCTGCCGGCGGCGATCCTGTTGCACTGGTAACCGGTCATCGAAGCATGCCAAAAGCCCGGAGCTTTGTCGGTAGTGGCAAGCTCGAAGAGATCGCTGAGGTTCTGCGCGCTGAAGATGCCTCTTTGGTGATCTTTAACCACAGCCTGAGTCCCAGTCAGGAGCGAAATCTCGAAGCGGCGCTCAAAGCGCGGGTCTTGGACCGTACCGGTCTGATTCTGGATATTTTTGCGCAGCGCGCACGAACCCACGAGGGCAAGCTTCAGGTCGAGCTGGCTCAGTTACGCCATATGAGCACGCGCCTGGTGCGCGGCTGGACACACCTTGAGCGCCAAAAAGGCGGTATTGGTATGCGCGGGCCGGGGGAGACCCAGCTGGAGACCGATCGCCGATTGCTGCGCGCGCGTATTAAAGCTATTACGGCCAGACTGGATCGGGTTCGGCGCCAGCGCGGACAGGGCCGTAAGTCGCGACAGCGGGCGGAGCTGTCTACCGTGGCGCTGGTGGGGTACACCAACGCAGGCAAATCGACCTTGTTTAATACGCTCACTGGCTCAAAGGTGTATGCGGCGGACCAGCTTTTTGCGACCCTTGATCCCACACTGCGCCGCCTGGAAGTTGATAACCTGGGGCCGGTGGTACTTGCCGATACTGTGGGTTTTATCGCCCGATTGCCTCATGGTTTGGTGGAGGCCTTCAAGGCGACCCTGGAAGAAACGCGAGAGGCGGACCTTCTGCTTCACGTTGTGGATGCCGCCAGTGATGACCGGGACGACAATCGTCGTGAAGTGCACGCGGTGCTCGAAGAGATCGGCGCTGACGAACGACCGGTGCTGGAGATCTACAACAAGATCGACCTGTTGGAGATGCAGCCGCGTATTGATCGCGATGACGAGGGGCGGCCTTGTCGAGTTTGGATCAGTGCGCAGAAGGGGCTGGGTCTTGATCTGGTTCTGGAGGCCCTGGCGGAACGACTGGGTGAAGATGTACTGGCAAAGGACGTCGAACTGCGTCCTGATCAGGCAAAACTGCGAGCGGCTTTGTATGCCATGGGCGCAGTAGAGCACGAAAAATTTGGCGACGATGGCAGTGCGCACTTGCAAGTACGTCTGCCGCGTTCGGACTGGGAAAGACTGATTTCCCGGGAAGGAGCCTAATCGCGGTAGCGGGTTTTAGGGTTGGCCATATGGTTAGCCTTAGATTTTGCTAGAATGCCGCGCTTCCTGTTTGAGGAGATAGAGCATGTCCTGGAATGAACCGGGTGGCGGTAACAATTCACGCGACCCCTGGGGTGGTGGTAACCAAGGTCCTCCGGATCTTGATGAAGCCCTGAAAAAGCTACAGCAACGCCTGGGAGGCCTGTTTGGTGGGTCCAAAGGCGGTGGCGGAGGCGGTAGTGGCGCTTCTGCGTCGTTCTTCATAGTGCTGCTGTTCGGTGCCGCGCTGGTCTGGGCGCTTATGGGCTTGTACCAGATTGATGAGCAGGAACGCGCCGTGGTGTTGCGTTTCGGTAAGTACCACTCCACCGCACGCCCGGGCTTGCAGTGGAATCCGCCGCTGATCGACGACGTCATCCTGGTCAATATCACCAAGGTTCGCGCGGCGAGCTTCCGGGAGATTATGTTGACCCAGGATGAGAACATCGTCGAGGTGAGGATGTCAGTCCAGTACGTCATCGATGACGTGAAGGACTATGTGCTGCAGGTGCGGGATCCGGAGAACTCATTGCAGCAGGCTGCCAAGAGTGCGCTGCGACATGTGGTCGGCGGAATGACCATGGATCTGGTGCTCACGGAAGGCCGAACACGGATCGCCACGGAAGTGGATGAGCGTCTCCAGGACTATCTCACCAGTTACACCACGGGTATCCGATTGTCCGCAGTTAACGTTGACGACTCCAAACCACCCTCTCAGGTGCAGGCTGCGTTTGATGACGTGATCAAGGCCCGAGAGGATGAGGAGCGCGTGAAAAACGAAGCGCAATCCTATGCCAACGGTATCGTGCCGGAAGCTCGTGGTCAGGCGCAGCGCCAGATTGAAGAGGCCAGTGCTTATCGGGAGCAGGTGATCGCCAATGCAGAAGGTGAAGCCGATCGCTTTAAAAATCTGCTCGCCGAGTACCGCAAGGCCCCGGTAGTGACACGGGAGCGTCTGTATCTTGATGCGGTGCAAAACGTACTGACCAACACCAGCAAGATCATGGTGGACGTTGAGGGGGGCAACAACGTGATGTATTTGCCACTGGACAAGCTGGGAACAAGTACCAGTCCCGTGCGTCGCAGTACGCCCATGGACATCAGCACGAGCAATATTCGTGAGCTGACAGACGCAGTGACGGAGCAGTTGCGCCGTGATGCCGCCGCTCAGCAAGCGCGTCGGGGAGGGCGTTGATATGACAGGTCGTTCATTAACGCTGGTAGTACTGACATCTTTGGTGTTGCTGATAGCGAGTAACTCACTGTATGTCATCAAGGAAACGGAGCGCGGCGTGCTCTTAAAGTTTGGTGAGGTTGTAAATCCAAACCTTGAGCCGGGATTGCACGTGAAAGTGCCTTTCGTGAACAACGTGCGCAAGTTCGATGGTCGGATTGTTACGCTGGATTCCCAGCCGGAGCGATTCTTTACCCAGGAGCAAAAGGCTCTGATCATCGATTCCTACGCCAAGTATCGAATCGCGGACACGGCGACGTTCTATACCGCAACCAACGGTGAGGAGTCCCGGGCCGCGGGACTGCTGGCGCAGCGGATCAATAACCGACTGCGAAACCAGGTTGCTATCCGTACCATTCAGGAAGTCGTATCTGGCGAGCGAGATCAGCTCATGGAGACGATTACCCGGGAGTTGGACGTGGTAGCGCGGGAAGAGTTGGGCATCGAAATTGTCGATGTACGGGTGAAGCAGATTGATCTTCCCCCGGAAGTGTCAGAGTCGGTGTACCGACGCATGAATGCGGAGCGAGAGAAAGAGGCTAGGGAGCGTCGCTCTCAAGGCCAGGAGCTTGCGGAAGGTATTCGGGCTGCCGCCGATCGAGAGGTGACGGTGATCAGCGCCAACGCTTATCGTGAGGCCCAGCAGATTCGCGGTCGCGGTGATGCCGAGGCTACGCGCGTCTACGCCGAGGCTTTTGGTGAGGATCCGGAGTTTTACTCCTTCACCCGAAGTTTGCGGGCCTATCAGGATGCCTTCCAGAGCAGTGGAGATATCATGCTCGTGCGTCCGGATAGTGAGTTCTTTCGCTACCTGAAGGACTCCAGCGGAGGCAAATAAAAGCAGCGGCCGCTTTGCCGGCCCTGTGCTAAAATCCGTCAACCGTGGAGGATGATGCGCTACATAAGCGCGTCCAAATCCACGGTTTTTTCTTGGGGGAGTGTTTTGCAGGAATTTTGGCAGGTATTTCCCGTTGCTCTGGCGCTTGTCTTCGTTATTGAGGGCCTGATGCCGTTCATCAGTCCGGGACGCTGGCGTTCCATGATTGCGACCGTGGCGCAGCTGGATGACACAGCTATTCGGCGGTTTGGACTGGGTAGCATGTTGTTTGGCGTTGTTATGTTGTATCTGGTGCATTAAAAGTGGAAAAGCAAAGCCCTGCGCGGGCCTGGCAGCTACCCGACGGGATCGATGAGCTCCTGCCCGATGCCGCCGCTCAAGTCGAACATCTTCGTCGAAGCCTATTGGACTGTGCGTCCCGTTGGGGCTATCGCCTGGTGACACCACCGATGGTGGAATTCACGGATTCTCTGTTGGTGGGCGTCGGAGAAGATCTCGATTTACTGACCTTCAAGGTTCCCGACCAGCTTACCGGGCGTATGCTGGGATTGCGTGCGGATATGACGCCACAGGTCGCGCGTATGGATGCCCACAGTCTGCACGGCGATCAGGTGAATCGGCTGTGTTATGCCGGCTCGACACTACACACCCGCTCAGGCTCTCTGGCGGCCTCCCGTTCGCCGCTGCAGCTTGGCGCGGAGCTGTATGGTGCAAAGGGCTTGTCGGCAGATATTGAGGTCATTGCCTTAATGCTGAGCATGCTTGACGTTGCCGGCGTTGAAATAGGCCAGGATTTGACGCTGGACCTGGGACATGGCGACATTTTTAAACATGTGCTTGCCGCTAGTGGCGCGGCTGATGCCGGTATTGAGTCTGCAATATTTGACGCGCTACAGCGCAAATCCCGTCCTGATCTTGAACGCCTGCTGGATCAGCTTCCGGCCTCATCCAGCGCGGGACTGCGGGCGTTGATCGATATGCACGGTGACCTTGAGGTGCTCGATCGTGCAGAGGCGGAGCTGGCTGACGCCGCGCCCCAAATCCGCGAATCTCTCAAAGAGCTCCGAGCTTTGTCCACGGCGCTTCAGACACGCTATCCCGATGTGTCCCTGTACGTCGATCTGGCTGAATTGCGTGGTTATCGCTACCACACGGGCGTGGTGTTTGCCGTGTATACCCGGGGGCTGGGCGAGGCGCTGGCCCGGGGTGGGCGCTACGACAATGTGGGTGAAGTTTATGGCAGGGCGCGGCCTGCCACCGGTTTTGCTACGGACCTGCGCCTGCTTGCGGCTCAGCTAACGAGTAAAGAGGCTTCAAGGGATGCCATTGCGGCACCCGATCTGGAAGATGAGAACCTGCAAGAGGCAGTGCGAGCGCTGCGACATGCGGGGGAAACTGTCATCGTCATGCTTGATGGTGAAACCGATTCCCGCTGCTCGCGGGAAATGACAAAAATTGATGGACAGTGGCAGCCCCGGTTACGGCGCGGGTCACTTGGTGGAGAAGGGTAAATGAGCCGGAATGTGGTAGTGCTGGGCACCCAGTGGGGCGATGAAGGTAAGGGCAAGATTGTTGATCTGCTCACCGACCGCGCCGAGGCGGTAGTGCGTTTTCAGGGAGGGCATAACGCCGGTCATACCCTGGTCTGTGATGGTGAGAAAACCGTGTTGCACCTGATTCCCTCGGGCATTCTCAGGGCCAACGTCATTTGCTGTATCGGCAATGGTGTGGTGCTGGCGCCGGACGCCCTGCTCAAAGAAATCCTTGAACTTGAAGCACGGGATGTTCCCGTGCGGGAGCGTCTGAGAATCTCTCCTGCCTGCCCACTGATCCTGCCTTATCACGTGGCCCTGGATAACGCCCGGGAAGTCCGGCGCGGAGCCGATAAAATTGGCACCACTGGCCGGGGTATCGGGCCGGCTTATGAAGATAAGGCTGCGCGGCGGGGTCTGCGTCTGGGCGATCTGCAGGATCCCGAGCGTTTTGAGCGCAAGCTCCGGGATGTCATGGAGTATCACAATTTCCAGTTGGAGAATTACTACAAAGTCGACACGGTCGATGTAGAGGAAGTCCTGCAGTCCAGTCTGGCTTTAGGGGAGCAATTGCTGCCGATGATGGCTGACGTGACTACGATGCTGCATCAGTTCCGTGCGGAATCCCGAAGTATTCTGTTTGAGGGCGCCCAGGGCTCCCTGCTGGATATCGATCACGGCACCTATCCATTCGTGACCAGCTCTAACACCACCGCCGGTGGGACAGCTACCGGGTCGGGCTTTGGGCCTTTGTATCTGGACTATGTGTTGGGTATTACCAAGGCTTACACAACACGGGTAGGCTCAGGCCCATTTCCTACGGAGCTGTTTGACGCCACCGGGGAGCACCTTGCAAGCCGCGGCCACGAGTTTGGCGCAACTACCGGACGGCCCCGACGCTGCGGTTGGTTCGATGCGGTTGCTCTGCGCATTGCGGTAAACATCAACTCTGTCAGTGGCATATGCCTGACTAAACTGGATGTTCTTGATGGCCTTGAATCTATCAAGATCTGCGTTGGCTACACCAATGCTGCGGGAGAGACGGTCGCCAATCCCATGGACTCGGATGATTACCAAGGCCTAGTTCCCGTTTACGAGACGGTGCCAGGTTGGACTGAGTCAACCTTGGGAGCAAAGACGCTTGAGGAGTTACCCAAAGCCGCCCGCGACTACATCACAACGATTGAAACGGTAGTCGGTGCTCCTATCGATATCATTTCTACGGGCCCTGATCGCATGGAGACTATCATTCTTCACGATCCGTTCAGCTAGAGCTGGACCACCAGATCGACCAGATCGACCAGAGTTAGGTAACGACTTGAAACTCAAGGCTCATCGGTGGGTAGCCCGGCCCCGCTTTACTTGAGCTGCGCGAGCAGCTCAAAGGACTGCCGACTGTCTGGCCGGCAACCCGTTAATACGCGATGAACCAAACTTAAGCCCGGAATCTCCGGGCTGCATCTGATGGCTATGAATCGATTTTGGATCTAGTGATACATCTGCCGATAGTCGCTGTAGCTCAGCCCCGTCCAACGCCGAAATGCGCGATAAAAGCTGTTGACCTCAAGATACCCCAACTCATCAGCGAGGCACTTTCCCGGTAGCCAGCGTTCCCGTAGTCGTGACTCACAGCGGTACTGCCGTGCCCGATCCAGTAGAAACTGATAGCTGGTGTGATCGTTGCGCAGGCGCCGGCGCAGCGTGGTGCAACTGATTCCTAAATCCTCCGCAACGCTTTCGGCGCGAAGCCTGGATAAGTCGCCGTCCAGCAGGATGCGTAGCACCCGGTCTGTGGTGCGTGATAGCGGAAGGTATGCCGCTTTTTCGTCCTTTTCCGTCGCTTGGGTACCGCTGCAGGATTGACGTCTGTGGATCTGTTGTCGCGATAAGGCGTGATTCCGGTAATCCGCTGCGTCCTTCGAACCTGTGGCGCTGGCCGACTGTGAATGATGTCGCGCAAAGGACTCCCACTGTCCAGCCTCGTTGGGGTGAGTCATAAAAGAAGACGGTAAAACTGCAGTCTGATTCTCCGGGGGATCCCCGAGGGGAATCTCATGATGTGGCACGGGTTGCTGTCGCGGGCTGAAAACGTCGCCGGGAACTGAGTGCGGGGCGGGTTGTGCCACAGACTGTGAACCATGCCGTGAAGCGGAAGTAGTCAGAGCAGACTGCGAACCAGCGCGCGAACGCCGTGAAACAGATTGGAAACCCAGGTAAGAAAGTTGATTCATCGATGCCTCCTTGCTCGATAAGTAATCACTTTGTTGCCAGCCTGCATAACGCGCGTGCAGGTTCACTCGGGATCAGGCAACTCGATTATTGCTGTCTCGCCATCATCCTTGATGGTGAGGTGCTTTAAGCACAAAACCAGCTTAGCAAAGATCTGGCAGATGAAAAGGCCGGTTATGCTTTGCCGGCTGCAAATGATCTGATCGCTCTCCAACGCCGCCCATGCATCCATCGATGTTTTTTAACCCAGGGAAAGCTCCGGCGGGAGAGGGCAGTCCATGACCGCAGCGACAGAGATAACAAGCTCACGTTCTACGGGACAAACTTCGCCGTCATCAGCGGCGGCCAGGGCCATCGCTTTGAGAATGCGAGGTTTCAACAGCGGATAACAGTCGGCCAGGGTGTGCACGCCACGGCTGAACTCGGCGACGCTGCATTCTTCCAGGGGCAGTAACGTCATTTCGGACAGTTGGAGCTCATTGCAGCTCAGCGCAAACGCCCGGGCACTGTCTCCGCTGCCCTGGTGGGCAAGCACCGAAAGCACCTGACGAAGCGGTGCTCGCACTTTGGCAATGTGCCCGTACCGGGGCCGACTACTATGGACCCTCAGATATTCCGGATCGAGATAGTGCCTCAGCAATTGAAAGAGGCACCACTCAAAGAGATCGGTTTGACCGTCACTGCGAATCACGGACAACAGGGTCGTCTTGAATTGCCGATACTGGGGAGTCGACATGTTTTTCAGCGCAGGCATCGCCGCAGCCATGAGCGGAAAACGCTGACCGGGATGCAGCTCACGCACCAACGGCAGCAGTGAGGTCACCTGTTCTGCCTGCCCTTGCACGGCTTGCTCGTGCAACACATGCATGGCCACTTTGAGCTGCTGGGGGCTTCTTCTTGAGGCTATCAGCGCCAGCGCTACCGCCGTGGCGCCCAAAGGATCCAGTACCGCAGTGTGCAGCGCCCCGGGTATTTGCCCGCCGCTGCCTGTCAGCGGATCATCCTTGGCAGCCGTCTCGGTGAGGCCGTGCGGGAGTGAAAACTCGGCATCCTCTGCCCCGTGGGGATTTTCGTGGTCCGCGGAGTGGTCCAGCACGCTACTGGCCATGGCAGCGGCGACCAGTGCCGCTCTGCCTACGCCGGCCTGGGTGTGGTTTTCGCTCAGCGGCTCGGTGCCGTAGCGAACCTCTGCGCGCTGGATAAACTGGCCGTTCCAATCTTTGTCCAGCCGGCGTATGCGCCTATCCAGCGGCGGATGGGTGGCAAAGCCATCCCATAGCCTGTGACGCACCTCGCCAAAAAAGATATGTGACATCTCCGGCGCCCGGGCGCTGTGCACCAAAGACCCCGGAAGAAAGCCACCGATGACTTTCAAGGCGTCGGCGATACCGCGATTATCACGGGTGAACTGTACGGCACTGGCATCCGCCAGATACTCCTTTTGTCGGCTTATGGCTGCTTTAATGAACCCCGCGGCAAGGGAACCCAGCCAGCCGATGACCATTAAACCCAGGCCCAGAATGGGCAGCGCCGCACTGCTTTCGCTGCGCTTGTTACTTCGTCCGACACCGTAAGCGCCCATGCGCAGTAAAAAGTGCCCGACGTCACCGATAAATGTAATGCCCTTGAGCAGGGATGCGAGGCGGATGCCCAGGCGCATATCGCCGTTGAGAATATGACTGAACTCATGCGCTATCACGCCCTGCAGTTCATCCCGGCTCAGTTGCAAGGCCGCGCCCCGGGTCACGGCGACCACGGCATCGTTGGGGTTGATGCCGGCAGCAAAGGCATTGATACCCCGTTCCTGCGGTAGCACGTAGAGCGCCGGTACCGGCATGTTCGCCGCCAGTGACAATTCTTCAACGATATTGAGACAGCGTTTTTCGTAGGGATCGGCGCTTTGGCGCATGACGCGACGACCGCCCATGCTTTCAGCCACGGCTTTTCCGCCGGATGCGAGTTGTAGCCAGCGTATGAGCGAGACAAAACCCACTGTTGAGACGACGGCAAGACCAATGGTGCCAAAACGTTCCCAGGAGAAGAGCGCCAGATAGCCTTGCCAGCCACTGCCGCCCACATAGAGGTTGTAGTCCCGACCGACCCACAGAAACGCCGTCACCAGCGCGTTCACCAGCAGCACCAAAAGGCTCAGGGCCACGGTGAACAGGATCAGGAGGTAACGCGTGTTCCGCCGCGCGCGATCCTGCTGGGAGAAAAAGTCCACGCCGACAGATCAGCAGCCCCGGGTCAGAAGCTGACGGTAGGTGCCGCCTGAATCTGCGCAGAATCGTCAAATTCCAGCAACTCGGCGTCCGCCGGATGACCAAAGGTGGCCGCCAGTACTACCGCCGGAAAACTCTGGCGGTAAGTATTGAAAGCCATGATGGCGTCGTTGAATCCCTGGCGGGCAAATGCCACACGGTTTTCCGTGCTGGTGAGCTCTTCCGATAGCTGCTGCATATTCTCACTGGCCTTCAGGTCGGGATAGGCTTCCATAGTGATGTTGAGCTTACCCAGGGCGCCCTGCAGGTTATTCTCGGCACCGGCGAGGCTGGCCATGGACGCTCCGCCACCGCCGTCTCCCAGTGCCTTGAGCACCGCCGCAGCTTCATTGCGGGCACTGACCACGGCATCCAGGGTCTCCCGTTCGTGAGCCATATAAGCTCTGGCAGTCTCTACCAGATTTGGGATGAGGTCATAGCGGCGTTTGAGCTGCACCTCGATCTGCGCAAAAGCGTTCTCATGGCGATTCTTGAGGCTCACCAGGCTGTTGTAGATATTGATGACATAGATCACCAGGCCGAGCAACACCAGCCAGAATACGATGGACGACACTTCCATGGGACTACTCCTTATCCTTAATACAGGGTCAGATCTCGTTGGGATTATGCAATAGCGGTGAGCTCCACAGGCACGCCGTTCACCGCAGCGTTGCCAGACAACTCATCGAGATACGCGGCATCAGTAACGTCATTGCAGGACACCCCCGCGTGTTTCACGGCGGTCTTCATCCGAATACCCTGACGATTGTGCCCATAGCCATGGGGGAGGCTGACAACCCCGGGCATGACCTCGTCGGTAGCCAGCAGCGTCACAGTCACCTCACCGCTGCGCGAGCGCAGCAGGGCCTGATCACCATCCTCTAGCTCCAGCGCGCTCAGGTCATCCGGATGCACCATCAGTTGATCCCGGGACTTGCCTTTAACCAGGCGCCGATAATTGTGCATCCAGGAATTGTTGGAGCGGACGTGGCGGCGGCCGATGAGACGCAGTCCCTGCGCCGCGCTTTCACCAAAAGTTGCGGCCAATCGATGTAAATCAGCCAATGCCTGCGGCGTCGCGCAGTGAATCTTCTTGTCGGCGGTCATGAGGCGCTCGGGGAGCATGGGCTTGAGCTCACCAAGATCGATGCCTGAGGGGTTGTCCTTAAGTTTTTGCAGGCTCAGATCCATCTCACTGTCCTTGCCATAGGGCCCGAATTGCAGACCCACGTCGATCATTTCCTGCGGGGAGACAGGTTTTTTGGGTTCTTCGCCAAGCGCGGTAGCTACGCGCTCTCCCAGAGCCGTGAATATCTCCCAGTCGTGCAGCTTGTCCGCCTCGGGTTCAAAGACCGGAGGATTAAAGCGCGTCGTGTTGCGCATGGCATTAATGTGAAAGGCTATATCGTAGTGGTCATGTTCCAGCGGTGACGTCGGTGGCAGGATGATGTCGGCGTGACGGGTGGTTTCGTTGATGTAGGGATCCAGCGAGACCATAAAGTCCAGTTGCGACAGCGCCTCGTCCAGCGCGCGCCCGTTGGGGGTAGATAGCACGGGATTGCCCGCGCCGGTAAACATCACGCGAATCTGACCATCTCCCGGCGTGGTGATCTCCTCTGCCATGGCCGAAGCGGGGAGCTCTCTGTCGAACTCCGGGAGATCGCGAACGCGGCTGCGATGACGATCGAAGCCGCCGGGACCTGTGCGCGGCACCTGGTCTACCGCAGGCAGTGTGAACATGCTGCCGCCTTCTTTGTCCAGATTGCCCGTGGCGATATTGATGATTTGAATAAGCCACTGACACAGACCGCCGAAGATCTGTGTGGACACGCCCATGCGGCCATAGCAAATCGCGGCATCAGCCGCGGCAAACTCGCGGGCAATGCGGCGGATGGTAGAGGCATCAATGCCGCAGTGCTTTGCCGCGTGCTCGGGAGTGAAAGCCGCTACCGCGCTCGCGACGTCGTCCAGACCCGTGGTGAATGCACCCAGGGCCTTTGGATCGGTAAGCCCCTCGGCGAACAAGGTGTTTAGCAGTGCTGCCAGGAACAGTGCGTCGCTGCCCGGTACGATGGGCAGGTGCTCGCTGGCGAGCTCTGCTGTCTCCGTGCGCCGCGGATCAACAATGAGTAGCTTTCCGCCTCGACCGGTCAGGTCCTTGATGCGTTTTTTGACGTCTGGCACGGTCCAAATGCTGCCGTTACTCGCCAGGGGGTTTGCCCCGAGCATCAGAAAATACTGGCTGCGATCGATATCAGGAATGGGGAAAAGTGACTTGTGCCCAAACAGCCACAGTGATGTCAGGTGATGCGGGAGCTGATCTACGGACGTTGCAGAGAAGCGGTTCTTGGAGCGCAACCAGCGGAACAAGTAGTTCTGGTGTGTCAGCATTCCGTAGTTGTGCACCGAAGGGTTGCCCAGGTACACGCCGATGGAATCTACGCCGTGATCTTTATAGCTGCGCACCAGTGCTTCGGCGGTAGTATCAAGCGCCTCCTCCCAGCTGATCTCTTTCCATTCCTGTTCGCCATCTTCGCCGGTCACGCGTCGGACCGGGTAGCACAGTCGATCCGGATCCTCGTGAATGTCTTTGAGTGCCACGGCTTTCGGGCAAATGTGCCCGCGACTCAGCGGGTCATCCGGATCACCTTTTATGGAGAGGATCTCCTGACCCCGGGTTTCGATTTTCAGGCCGCAGATGGCTTCGCAGAGGTGACAGGCTCGATAGTGGGTTTGGATCATGATTCGATGTCCGACAATGATTGCAATGTGTGATAACCGGCGCGCTTATCTTGGGAATTCTTCAGCAGATTGGTCCGCGCGTCCACCCCGGCAGCGCTTTTACTCACAGCTATAACGCATCGGCGAGCGCCAGCTTGTTACACTGTAGCACTGTGTGTGATGGGATTCCTCAGTGAATCCCGGGACGGGTACAGGGATGGAGGTCTCATGGACAAGAACTGGAATCACTATAAGGCCACGGGTTACTACGACGAGCTGATTACGCCCAAAGGCACCCCGCGGCAGGTGGCGCGCCCGGCCGTGAAGCTCTTAAAGGAGCTTACGGCTGAAGACCTGGCGGCTCGTCGCACTGCAGCCGAAGTGGCTATCCGCGAGATGGGCATCTCTTTTACCGTGTACAGCGAGGCGGGCAATATCGATCGCGCCTGGCCTTTTGATCTTATTCCCCGCGTCATTACTGCCAAAGAGTGGGCAAAGGTGCGCCTGGGGCTCGAGCAGCGCAGCCGTGCACTCAACATGTTTATCAATGACGTTTACAACAAACAAAAAATCTTTGCCGATGGGGTGGTACCTGCCGAGACGGTGCTGGAATCGTCCAACTTTAAAGAGCAGTGTATGGGCGCTTCGCCGCGCTTCGGGGTATGGGCAAACATCTGCGGATCGGATCTTGTGCGGGATGTTGATGGCCATTTTTATGTGCTTGAGGATAATCTTCGCGTCCCGTCGGGCGTGTCCTACATGGTGGAAAATCGCGAAATCACCAAGCGGGTGTTACCCGAGATTTTTGAGAATTACAGCATTCTTCCGGTCGATGATTACCCCTCACGGCTTTACGGCATGCTTGCGGCCTTGTCCCCCCGAGAGCGAAAACGTCCGGTAGTCGTTGTTTTAACCCCGGGAATTTACAACTCCGCGTATTTTGAGCATGCGTTCTTGGCTCAGGGCATGGGCGCGGAGCTCGTGGAGGGCGCGGACCTTTTTGTGGACAACGATAACTGTGTCTATATGCGTACCGTCGATGGTCCCGTGCGCGTGGATGTGATCTATCGGCGTATCGACGAGGACTTTATGGATCCGGAGGCGTTTCGCGAAGACTCGACCCTGGGTGTTCCCGGGCTTATGCGTTCCTGGCTTGCGGGCAATGTGGGCATCGCTAACGCACCGGGCTCTGGAGTTGCCGACGACAAGGTGGTTTACGCCTTTGTGCCGGACATGATTCGTTATTACTTAAATGAAAAGCCCTTGATCCGCAGCGTGCCTACCTATTTATGCATGCGCGAAAAAGATCGCGAGTATGTACTCAATAACCTTGAAAAGCTGGTGGTGAAGCCGGCCAACGAGTCCGGAGGCTACGGCATTATGGTCGGGCCCCATGCCGATAAGGCAACGCATAGAAAGTTTGCCAGGCTTATTGAGAAAGATCCTCGCAATTACATCGCTCAGCCCACCCTGGCCCTGTCTACTGCGCCTACCTATATCGGTGACGAGATCAAGCCGAGACACCTGGATTTGCGACCTTTTATACTCCAGAGCCGGGAAACCTGGGTGACCCCCGGCGGCTTAACCCGGGTCGCCATGGTTGAAGGCTCTCTGGTAGTGAATTCCTCTCAGGGCGGAGGCAGCAAGGACACCTGGATAGTGGATGGCCGACTATGATTATGCTTTCTAGAGTTGCGGAGCGCGTGTACTGGATGGCCCGCTATATTGAGCGTGCCGAAGATACCGCCCGGCTGGTGGCAGCCTATAACCACCTGGTTATGGATATTCCCCGGGGTTCCCAGCCCGGGTGGGAGATTCTTGTGCGAATCCTGGATTCCGATCCGGTATTCGATGAGTGGTTCAACGTGCGCAATGAGCAGAACGTTCTTCGTCTTCTCATCGGAGAGGCGGACGCGGTCTGTAGCATCCCCTATGCGGTCAAAGCTGCCCGGGAGAATGTGCGCACTACTCGTGATGTGCTTCCCGATGAGGTTTGGGAGTTGGTGAACGAGCTCTACCTCTATACCTCGGAGGCGTCCGAGAATTCCGTGGGACGCAGGAATCGTCAGCAGTATCTGGAGCAGGTTATCCAGCGTTGCCAGGTGATCAATGGCGTGCTGCGAAGCACCCTGTGCCGTGATCACAGCTATCGCTTTATCAAGCTGGGACAGCTGCTTGAACGTGCCGATATGACAACGCGCATCATCGATGTCGGCGCCTCAGATTTTCTGGAACGGGAGGGCGCGGCACAGGGTATCGAGCACCTGCTCTGGGGTACCTTACTCAGGTCCATGTCGGCTCTGGGTGCTTATCGGCGGATGATTGGTCCCCAGGTGGAAAAAAACGCAGCGGTGAATTTTGTGTTTATGGAGCAGACTTTTCCTCGCTCCGTGCGATTCTGTATTCGAGGTATCCGCGAGGAGCTGGGGCCTTTGACGAATAACAAAGCTGCGCTGCGGGCTGTGGAGCGCACTCGACGTAAGTTGCGTAACTTTGATTCATCGGAGTTTGATCAGGATGCCCTGCATAGGTATATCGACGATCTGCAGCTCATCATCAGTGAGCTGCACCTGTCGGTGCAAAGCAGCTGGTTCCATCGCGACGGATGAATCGTTTCGCCTGCGACTGCGGCAGCCCGGTCTATTTCGAGAACGATTTTTGTATCAATTGTCGTTCTGCCCTGGGTTACGACCCGATACGCGGCGACATGGTTACCCTGGCCGATTGGGGGGATGGTCGTTATCGAGATCAGTACGGGCATAACTTCAGGTATTGCGCGAATGGTGTGGAGCATGCCGTTTGTAATTGGCTGCGCCCGGCAGATTCGCCCAGCCAGTTTTGTCAGGCCTGCCAGTTCAATCGCACAATTCCTGATCAGTCGCGTACAGAGAATCAGGAGCGCTGGCTGGTATTGGAGCGTGCCAAAAAACGACTCTTTTACACCCTTGCGCAGCTCAAGCTGCCCTTGCTCAACGGCTGGGCCGATCCTCAGCGCGGGCTGCTGCTCGATTTTATTGAAGACGCCCGGTCCTCGGACGAGTACCCCGAGACCTTTGTCTCTACCGGTTATCTTGGTGGAATCATTACCGTGAACGCACTGGAAGCTGACACTGTGGCTAGAGCCACCGCGCAGGACGAGCTTGGAGAAAGTTATCGCACGGTACTTGGGCATTTGCGGCATGAGTCGGGGCATTACTACTGGTCCCTGCTCAATCCCAGTCCGGCCCTGCTGGCAGAGTTCAGACTGCTGTTTGGCGACGAGCGGGCGGACTATCGCGCTGCCCTGGATACGCACTATCAGAGGGGAGCATCCACGCAATGGAAAGATCGTTTTATTAGCGCTTATGCCAGCTCACACCCCAGCGAAGACTGGGCAGAATGCTGGGGGCACTACCTGCACATTTACGACGCTCTGGACACCGCCTGGGCGCATCAGCTTCTGGATCACCAGCCGGAGTCCATGTCCATGTCCGAGCGCTTGCGGGCCTGGTCAAAGATCAGCTTGATGCTCAATGAGCTCAATCGCAGTGTGGGGCGGGGTGACGCTTACCCCTTTGTGATTAATGAGTTTGTGGCCGAGAAGCTGGACTTTATTGATCTTGCGATTGATCGGCTTCGAACACTGCACTGAGCGACGGCAGGTTGTCAAAGGCCAGCCGGATATTATCATCCCAGCTCTGGCGCAGGTCCGCCAGATACGGATGTCCTTCCTCAAGCACGCAATATTCCTCATGGGGCATGAGGCTGTCGCGGCGGTAAAACAAACATTCCAGTGGCGGACCCACGGTAGCGTTGGAGCGCATGGTGGAGTCCACGGACACCAGCGCACAGCGCATGGCGGTCTCTACCGGGGTATCGCTGCGGATGATTCTGTCGAGAATGGGTTTGCCGTACTTGGTTTCGCCTATCTGTAGATAGGGGTAAAGATCCGAGGCCGTGATGTGATTACCCTCGGGGTAGATCATGTACAGCTCGGGTGCGTTGCCTTTGATCTGCCCCCCCAGAATAAAGGTGGCGCTGGCATTGAACCCCGCATTGGGCCCGCCTTTTTTGGCATATTTCTGCTGTTCTTTAAGACTGATCTCGCCGATATAGTCCGCCACGTCGCTGACATAGCGGGCATTGAAAATATTCAGCTCTGTTTTTTCTTCCAGATCTCGCTGGATCTGTGCAATCACCGCCTGGCTGGTGGCGAGGTTACCCGCGGTGAGGATCACCATTGAGCGTTCGTAGGGCACCGAGAATCGGTGCATTTTGCTGTACTTGCTGACGCGGTCAGGGCCGGCGTTGGTCCGTGAATCGGAGCAAAAAACCAGTCCATCCTCCAGCGCAATGGCGAGGCAATAAGTCATGAATCCCTGTCTGCAGCTTCTTGCAATTTGAGCGGGGGAATATAACAAAATTCGCGGCGCTGGCACCCTTGACGAAATGGGTTAAGCTCTGGGTCGATTCTTACTTTGAACAGGACGTGATGCGTTGAACAGGCTGAAACTTTTGCCTGCAGGGCCGGTCTCCAGGAGATTTCCAGGGTCTTGGGGACTGCGTGGTAGTCTCTGGGCGATCATTCTGACGGCGAATGTTTCTGCTCAGGAGCTTGTTCCCCGGGCATTTTGGCCCAGTCCTGTGGGTACCAACGTGTTGTCGCTGAGTTATCAGCACAGTCAGGGCGATATCATTGTGGATCAGTCGCTGCCGGTTACGGGGGTCGATTCGAACATTGATTACCTGCAGTTGTCCTTTCAACGAACTTTTGATTTTGCCGGCAGAACAACCACTTTTTCGGCCATACAGCTTGCGTCTGATGGAACCACCACCGGTACCATCGATGGAGAGGAAGTCAGCCGACGAACGGTTGGGTTGGGGGATACCACCCTGCGCTGGGCTGTGAACCTTATGGGGGCCCCTGCTATGGATCGCAAAGGCTTTGCCGCTATGCGCGCCAATCCCGAGCCGATCCTGGGAGCCAGCCTGAGCATTACCGCACCGACCGGTGAATACGACGAAGATCGCGTTATTAATCTCGGGGGCAATCGTTGGGTTGCGAAGCCCGGGGTGGGTCTGATCTACCCCCTGAGTGCCAGGTGGTTGCTCGAGAGTGAAATCAGCGTTGCGTTTTTTCAGGACAATGACGAATTTGTGGGCAGCACCCGGGAACAGGAACCGATTCTCAACGCACAGCTGCACTTGATCAGGCGTTTTGACCGGGGTTTTTGGGCGGCCCTGGACGCTAATTATTACGTTGGCGGAAGAACCCATGTGGATGGCTTGCGAAATCAGGATCTGCAGCGCAATTCCCGCTTTGGGGCGACAGTGGTCTACCCCCTGGTGCCGGGGCATGCGCTGCGACTCAGCGGATCAACAGGGACAGTGACCGAGAGCGGGGGGGATTACGAGTTGTTCTCCCTGTCGTGGATCCATGTCTTTTGAGTGCCCGCGCTGCCGGCTCCCTGTGTTTTCACCCGGCTACCAGTTGTAGCCCACACGAAAGCGGTAAGTTTGATCAAGCTCTTTGGTCCCCTCCACAGCCCCGGAGTTGTAGTCAAGAACCACTTCCGTTGCGCCCTGGATTTGGCCCAGTAAGGGGAACGCTAAGCCTACCGTTGTGTTGAGTATCAGGTTGTTCCGATCGGCCAGATTCTTAACGCCCTTGTGATTGAGGTAAAGCCGGGAATCCGTTCCGAAGTACTGGCTCTCGGACCGTACGCTCCAGGTGAGACCCAGGTACTCCCGGTCGACATCACTGCCGAAATTTTCGTTGACCTGGGAGAGACCGGTTTCCAGTTCCAGTTCGAAAGGGGTGCCTATAAGAAAACTCCGTCCCACATAGGGGCCGATGGTTGTGCGCAGATCCAGATCCGCGAACCGATTTTCTTCCGCGGAGGCCGAGACCCCCCAGTAGTAGGCGCCGGTTTGAAAGCGGTCGTACTTGCCGGTGATCATCCAGTTTTCGGCGGTGCGTTCTCGGTTGGCTTCGCGGACCTCGCCTTCAAGATTGAGCGTAAAGCGATCTTTTAGCCCTCTCCAGCGAGAATCGACACGATAGTCGAGCTCGTCGAGCACGGTGTTACCGCGTTGCAGTGAAAATGCGGTGCTGGCCTGTCCTGTATGGCGGTACGCTTTGCCCAGCTCCCAGGGTTCCGGGTTGATCCGCAGAAGTTCGTCTAGTGCGTAAGGGGCTGCGGTGCTGTCTTGCAAGCTCAGTGTCTGATTGTCGACCACTAAACTTGATGCCTTGTAAACAGTGCCATCGTTCATTTGCAGCGTCACTGGCGAGTTAACGTCCATGGACAGGATTGAGCCCTTATCGATGGTCAGCCGTCCGGCAAAATCCGTATCGATAACGATCTTTCCGTCATCAGCATCATGGAATGTGCCGATAATGATGGAACCGTTGGTGAGTTCAACACGGTCTACGTTTGCGGCTACGTTAAGACTGGCAAACAGTATTGAAAACGCTAAAAGATAGCGGGAACTTGAGGGGAATCGAAGCATGGGAGTGTGAAAGCGAAGCCCTGGTTACGCACAAAGGCGCGAATTCTAAGGGCCTCGCGACACATAGGCCAGAGGCTTCGAGCGTAATTAGCGGTGATAAGCCCGCGGACGGTCTATTGTCTGCTCATTATCTTGCGGATATCGCTGTCATCGCCGGTCAACTGCCAGTGCACCAGAGATATGGGTACGCTGCCGGCGTCGCGCAATTCTGTGAAGAACATGGACAGCGGGTAGTCTTTACCCAGGGCTTCCATCTGCTGAGTACGCTTTGCAAGCAGACGCTCCAGGAGATACTTACCGGTAACGTAGCTGGTGCCATAACCTGGCTGGCGCAGGTACAGATGCTGCTCAAACTTGAGTAGCTCAGGTTCATTGCTCATCCAGCCCCGAGGCGTCCATTCCACGTGCACCGTGCCTGCCTCAGCCATGGTCATTTCGTTGGCATGCGCCTTGAGTGAGCCCAATCCGCGGGCGGCTCGCTGGGCAAGCATGATCCAGACAAGCTCCCGGGACCGTGGGCTGTCCTCATACAGGCCGGCGTGCATGAACATTTCTTCTACGCCGGTGGCCGTGCCTTCGTTGCGGCTGTCAAAGATGTTGTAAAGCACGGGACCGCGACGGATGGGGCTGGGGTGCGGGTATTCCTGTATCTCGGCGAGATCAAACCAGTGATAGAAGTGCGACAGCAAAGGCCGTGGGTCGTAGTGCGTGGCGATGGTGAAGAAGTTTCGGACGTTTTCTGGCTCATAGCCGCCCAGGTGCGCGACCAGCTCTTCGGGCATGTAATCACGCATGGGCAGGACTTCTTCCTCGGCGAACCAGCGCAGCATCTGCTCTGAAGTGCGTTTCACCAGGGCGTCATAAGCTTCTGGGCTATCCACGGCCTCCTGAGGGGGAAGATGCCTGTTGCGATGCTCTTCGAGTTTGAGCGAGGACCAGGCGCGATCGAGTTCACGCTCCAGAAGCAGCATCTCTTCTTTAAAGTCTATGGGCAGATAGTGAACCTGGGACTGATACCAGCTGTAATCATCGATTCCAATGCCTGATGGACCGGTTTTTTCAGATGCTTTTGCAACAAGCCAGCTCACCAGTTCTGCGGTGGCGCTACTGGCGGCATCCAGTGCTTTACTGAGGTCTGCGCTGGCTGCGCTGCCCACTTCCTCGCGGATGGCCTTGATGATCTCACCCTGGGTTTGAATGTTACGGGTGCCTGCGATCCAGAGGTCCCGGGCATTACCAGTGAGATTGGATTGAGCCTGTCGCATCAGCGGAGGAATGACCTTCAACTCGCGTATCAGCCGTTGCTCCTCTTTAGCACTCAGGGGGAAGTTGTAGGTCCATAGCTCCAGAATCGCATGATGGGTGGGGCCTTCATGCGCCGGCACATCGCTGCGATGCTCCCAGATGGTTTGATAGAACGCGGGGTCTCTTACCCAGGGTTTGAGTATCCGGTGATTAAAGTCGAAGCCATTCATTTCGGCCCGCAGTACGTGCCAGTCCACCTGTTGCTCGATGGGCCATTCGCTGGTGTCCAGATCGTTGAGTCGATTTTGGAGCGCGGGCAGTTCCGCATGCGCTTTGGCGAAACGCTCCGCCGTGTAATCCGGGGCGCCATCAAGCAGTGGCGGTGCTTCAAACGCCCGCCAGTCATCAAACAGGTCGACCAGCTCATCATAGCTACTGGCGTTGGCAAGGCCGCTGCAGAGTAAGACTCCTACTGCAGTGTATAACCCCAGAGTCCTCCTGAAACCGGATTTAGAGCGGATATCCTGAACCAAACTGTGCATGGGCTTGTCCTCAAACGTGATCAATAGTTCGCCGTGGTTTTCATTATTAAAGGCCGGGCTCTTCAGTGGCCAGGCCGAAATCGACGGTAGCAGTGCGCTGGGATGGTAATCCACTAACGAAGCGAGTGCACATTCTGTTGCTCCGGGATATCGCATCTTTACGGAAAGCCAGCGCCGATGCTCGAATTTTGCGAGAATTAGGCGATGAGCGAAGTAGACTCCAATACAGATATTGATCCGCGCTTTGACCCCGTCGATGGCCCAGTGGTGGCCACGTTTATTCGCTATGCCGTGCCTTCGGTACTCGGCATGTTGGCGGTGACTTCCGCGGGTATCATCGATGGCATTTTTATCGGCAATTTTGTCGGTGCCAGTGCGCTGGCTGCGGTGAATCTGGCGCAGCCCGCCTGGGCCGCTTTTGCAGCGATTGTGTTCATGCTCGCGGTGGGTGGGTCTGTGATGTGCGGGCGTTTTCTCGGTCAAAAAGATACCGATGCAGCATCTTCTATATTTACCCGAACGCTGATTTCAGCGGTAGCAACCGGCGTGGTGATTGCGGGGGCGGGTCTGCTGTTTCTTGATGAACTGGTGCGTTTTCTGGGGGCTACCGGTGGAGTGAAGCCGCTGGTAGTCGCTTATATGCGCATTGTTCTGCTATTTGCGCCGATATTTGTCGCCGCACTGACTTTGGATTACTTCGTGCGCGCGGATGGTCGTCCGGTGCTGGCCGCAATTGCTCTGGTCGTGTTTTCCGGCAGTAACATAGCACTCAATGCGCTGTTCATTGTCCATCTTGATTGGGGGATTGAGGGCGCCGCCTGGGCCTCGGCGCTGGCAGAGTTTGCGATCTTGGTGATTCTGCTGTCCCACTGGTTTCATCCCCGATGTTCTCTGAGGCTGACGCTCAGCCGGGGGCATTGGTCGGACGTAATGAAGGCAGCGTGGAACGGCTTGTCTGAGTTCATCAATGAACTGTCCGTAGGCCTGGTGGTGTTGTTCTTTAACTGGGTCATGATTACTCGTCAGGGTGTAGAGGGCGTTGCCGCGTACACCATCATCACGTACTTGATGATGATCGGGCTTGAGGTGAGCTACGGCATATCAGAGTCCCTCCAGCCTACGGTGAGTCGCAATCTGGGCGCTGGAAAGCCCGAGAGAATTCGCAAATTCCTGCTCACAGCCGTGTGCGCAGCGTTCTCTGTGGGTCTTTTGGTTTCTGTGCTCCTGGTCGCTCTGCCCGAGCAGATGATTGGCTTGTTTTTAAAGCCACAGGCGCAGACTACCGCGGTTATTGCCCTGGTGTTTATCAGCTACTTTTGGCCGACATTTTTGTTGAATGGTACAAACATCACGCTTGCCAGTTACTTCACCGCGCTGCACCGCCCGATTCCCTCGGCGTCGATAGCCATCAGTCGCAGTCTTTTGCTGCCCGGTCTGGGACTCCTTTTACTGCCGCTGTGGCTGGGCGACCGGGGTGTCTATCTTGCTTTACCGCTTGCTGAGTTGTTGACGCTGTTTCTGGCGGTGTTTCTGGTGGTGCGAATCAAACCACTGAGAGCTGTTGAACTTTCTGGCGGAGAACTCAGTGCAAAAGGCAGGGAAGAGGCGCGACGTAAGAGAGAGGCTCTATGACAAGTTGTGATAAAGCGGACAAAGAAGCGCCTGGCGCCCGCGACAAGATTACCCGCAGAGATTTTCTCCACGACCTGAGTCTGGCTTCTCTGGCGCTGTCTGTGCCGGGTCTGGGGATGGCTCAGGCCGCCAGGGTGGCCTCTGAGCAGGCTGCGTACTATCCGCCGACTGTCACGGGCATGCGCGGCGCTCACGCCGGTGCTTTTGAGGTTGCCCATCAGTTAGCCCGGGAAGGCAAGGCTTTTTCCGATCCCAAGCGACTGAATGAGCACTATGATCTGGTAGTTGTGGGTGCGGGTATCAGTGGCTTGGCGGCGGCCTATTTTTACCGTCAGGAACATGGGCCTCACAGTAGAATTTTGCTGCTGGACAATCATGATGATTTTGGCGGTCATGCAAAGCGCAATGAGTTCCACCAGGGCGGGCCTATGCGACTCGCCTGGGGTGGCACCGTGAATATCGAATACCCCAAGTACAGCGATGTAGGTCTGGAGCTGCTCCGGGAGCTGGGTGTCGATATACCGCGCTTGCTGGAGAATTTTGATTACAACTGGGGCGATAGTGGCACTGGATTGGCCGATGCTATGTGGTTTGATCGGCAGACCTATGGCCGGGATGTGTTGATCCCGGGTATGTCTTTTCGTTCTATCGGGTCCGGGCAGTTGTTGGCGTCACTGTCTCGCTTTCCTATCTCTGATGAAGCGAAGGCCGCTTTGCGGCGTTTTCTTGATTCTCAGGAGGATGTGCTCCCAGGCTTCACAGCCGAAGAAAGGGTCGCCTATAGTCGCCAGACGCGCTACGCGGATTTTCTTCGGGATAAGGGTGAGCTACCGGACGATGCCATTGCGATCTTCAGCGGCGCGACCATGGGAACCTGGGGCATTCGCGCTGACGATTTGTCGGTCGCCGAGTGCCTGAACGATGGTTTGCCGGGGGGGCACAGACTGAGATTACCTGAACCCGAAGAGCCAGAAGAAGACTATGCCTCCGCCATGTTTCCTGACGGTAATGCGTCTATTGCACGGCTTTTGGTCAGATCACTGATCCCCGGTAGTTTTCCGACGATGACCGATGCCAGTGATCCTTTCGATATTGTTACTGCTTTGCTGGATTATGAGCGCCTGGACGAAGCTGCCGCTGCCGTCCGCTTACGGCTGAGTTCTACCGCGGTAGAGGTCCGCAATCGTGCGGCTGAGGATGCCGTGGATGTGACTTATGTGCGCAATGGCCAGGTCATTCAGATCAGCGCCGATCAATGCGTTATGGCTTGTTACAACCGCATTATTCCGCATCTGTGCCCGGAGCTTCCTGACGTTCAAAAAGCCGCCCTGGCACAGTGCATCAAGCGCCCTATGGTATGCGTGAACGTGGCGCTCAAGGATGGGCGAGCCATTGAGCGATCCGGGGTGTCGCAAGCCTACCTGCCGGGGCGCATGTTGCAGTTGGTGAACCTGGTAACGGGAATTAACACAGGTTCCTACAGCGGCCAGTGGAATCCCGACGAACCCTGTGTGCTGCATTTTTTTGCGGCCATGGGTGCCAAAGAACCCGAGGGCTTGAGCATTAGCCAGCAGAATCAGGCGGGGCGCTTGCGCTTGCTGGAAATGGATTTCGCCGATTTTGAAGATGAAGTGCACACTGTACTCAACGGGATTTGGGGCAGTGCGGGCCTCAACCCATCTCGAGACATTCAGGCGATTACCGTCAATCGCTGGCCGCACGGTTACGCTAGGGATCTTGCGGATTTAGAGGATCCCCAGTGGTTAGCAAGCCCGGGCCCCTATGAGATAGGGCGCCAGACTTTCGGTAACATTGCTATTGCCAATTCTGATGCGGGTGCCGATGCCTATACTCATACCGCTATTGATCAGGCCTGGCGCGCCATTCAAGAACTACCTGCAGGAGGCTAGTTATGCCCCAACTACTGATATCCCATGAATCTCTTGTCGACCATAGCTTTGTGAAAGCCTGTGTTGAGCCGTGGCGCGGCGCCTTGCGAAGCCTGGCAATCTGCGTGTTACTGGCCATGCCTTTCTTCGTTCAGTCGATCCATGCAAAGGAGGCGGCGATCGCCTCGCCAGAGCCCAATGCGACCGAGGTGGGTCTTGCGGTGCTCCGTCGAGGCGGCAATGCGGTGGATGCGGCTGTAGCCGTGGCGTTTACACTTGCGGTGACACTTCCCGAAGCGGGAAATATCGGTGGTGGTGGGTTTATGACCCTTTATGTCGATGAAACGCCGGCCTTTTTGGACTATCGGGAAACAGCGCCTGCCGCGGCTTTTCGCGATATGTATCTTGATGAGGCCGGAGTTGTCGATCCCAACGCGAGCGTTACCGGGCACCGTGCCGTCGGCGTCCCCGGCACAGTTGCCGGCCTCTGGGCGGCACATAGCCGATACGGTGTTCTTCCCTGGAAGTCTTTAGTAGAGCCCGCGATTAGCTTGGCTCAAAGCGGGTTTGTAGTGGAGCAAGGCTTTCTGGATGAAGTGGACTTCGAACGCGAGCGCCTCAGTGGCAAGACCAATTTCTTCGACTATTTTGGTGGCGCTGAAGCGGGTGAGCGATTTGTGCAACCGGAACTTGCCCGGACACTGAGGCGTATTGCCGAGATCGGGGCGACTGAATTTTATTCTGGTCAGACGGCTCGCATGATCGTTGCACAGATGCGCTCTGGTGGTGGCTTGATAACTCCGGCGGATCTGGAATCTTACGAGCCCCGATGGCGCGAGCCCCTGACGCTGCAGTGGCGGGGCTATGAGATTGTGACTGCGCCCTTGCCCAGCTCTGGGGGCCTTGCGATTCTCCAGTACCTGCAGATGAAGGAGAGGCTTGCGGAGGCCTTTGCAGGACTTCCCCACAATTCGCCCCAGTTCATTCATCTAAAATCAGAAATCGAAAAACGTATTTTCGCAGATCGGGCGAGCTTTCTCGGTGATGCGGATTTCGTGCCGGTACCGCTGGATACCCTGCTTGATCACGATCGGTTGATGCAGCGGGCGGACGAGGTCCGCATCAATGGCATCTCACCGACAGAGCCCGCCACTTCCCTGCGAGAACCCACCCATACCACACACTTTTCTATTCTGGATACCAAAGGCAACGCCGTATCCAACACTTACACACTCAACACCAGCTTCGGATCCGGCGTTGTGGTCAAGGGGGCCGGGTTCCTGCTCAACAACGAAATGGATGACTTTTCTGCGGCCCCAAACCAGCCCAATTACTACGGCGTAGTGGGTGATGAAGCCAATGCCATCGCACCGGGTAAGCGCATGCTCTCATCCATGGCACCGACGATTCTTTTACGCGGGGATGATGTTGCGATGGCATTGGGCGCCATGGGGGGCTCGACAATTTTCACCACGGTTTATCAGACGATTAGCAACATCATTGAATTTGGTATGTCTCCCGAACAGGCGCAGGCGGTGACCCGGGTCCATCACCAGTTGCTTCCCAAAGATCTTATTACCTATTCACCGACGCCGCCGCTGGCGTCACAGACCATCGAGGCGCTCAAGGATCGCGGTTATCGGGTAGAGCCGCATTTTTTCGAGTATGGCAATGTGCAATTAATCTGGCGGGACGAAGAGGGCGTTTTAAGCGCGGTCTCGGATCCGCGCTTTAATGGAGTCAGCGCCGTCATCAATATCCCAGGCGATCGATAGTCTCGGTAATATCAGCCTGTGTTGTCAGCGGGTTGATGATGCACAGCCGCAGGGCAGTGCGACCTTTGAGTTTGGTGGTGGTGACACAGGCAAAGCCTGACTCGGATAGCTCCCGGGCGCGTCGCTCGTGCTCCTCGGCGGATTCGCCGCGTAAGGCAAAGCAGATGATGCCGATCTGCGCTGGACTGATAATTTCCCAGCGCTCGGGGTTTTTTCGCAGGTGCGCTTCGGCAAATTCTGTTAGCTCAATGCTGTAGGCGATGGCCTCGCGAAACCTGGCTACGCCATAGCTGCGAAAGCTGAACCACAGTTTGAGGGCACGGGATCGGCGAGTGAGCTCAAAGCCGCGATTGCGAAAATCCGTGGCGGAGCCGGCGGCCTGCACATCTTTAAGATATTCGGGGTTCATATTGAAGCAGGGCTCCAGTACACCCGGTCGGATAAGCAGGCAGCCCGCGTCATAGGGTTGGAATAACCACTTGTGCGGATCCAGGGTCAGGGAATCCGCCCGCTCCATACCGGCAAGGCTGGCTTTGCCCGATTCGCTCAGCACCGCCGGCGCACCATAGGCGCCATCTACATGCAGCCAGATGTCGTGCTCAGCACAGATATCGGCCAGCGTGTGCAGTGGATCGGTAGCGCCCGTATTTGTGCTCCCCGCAGTGGCGATCACCATCATGGGCTTGAGTCCATTGTGTTTGTCCGCGTTGATTGCGTCGCGAACGGACTGTGCCGACATTCGGTAACTCGAGTCGCACTCCAGGATTCGTATGTCCTGCTCTGGAAACCCCAGAGTGACCAGTGCGCGCAGTAGCGAGGCATGCGTTTGATCGCTGAGGTATACACAGCCTTGCCCCTTGAGGGCACGCACGGCCGCTATGGCCGTCAAGCTTGCCTGGGATCCTCCGCTGACCAATACCCCTTCGGTGTCCTCGGGCAGTCCCATGAGTTGGCGCAGCCAGTCGATGACCACGAGCTCTACCGTTGAGGGGCCGGCGCCGCCGGGCCAGGATGCGGCTATGGTGTTGAAGCCCACGCCCAGCCACTCGCCGATGACCGCAGCGAAAGAGCTGGGCCCGGGTACGCGGGCAAAATATCGGGGGTGATCACCGTGCTGTTGATGGAATAGCGCCGAATCAATGAGTAGCTCTAGTGACTCGTCGGCCGGCCGCGCCTGTTCCGGCAGTGCGCCGCCCAGAGCCTCGAGCAAGGGGGCGAGCTCTTGTGACGCGATGGCCGGCTCCAGGTGCTTGTTTTCCAGTCGCTGGATAACCGCGTCCACCACGGCATAACCTAGGCGGCGCATTTCCTGGCTGTCCATCCCCAGGGTGTCGGGGGGGTATGGTTTGTCCTTCGGGCTTAAATCCATAATGAGCTCCCGCAAACCCCGGGCCAGATAAAATGAAACGACACTATATTTTGTTTGATGCCTGTTGAGCTATTGTCTGTTGTTCTACCCTGGAGCCCTAAAGGAGTAATTGCCCCATGATTCGTTCGCTCACTTTTTTGACCTTACTTGCAACTGCGTGTGTGTTGGGCAGTGGCCCCGTGTCTGCCCAGGAGATCACGCGCAATAAGACCCCGGGATCGGATTTTCCTATTGCGCAGTCGGTGCAGGTGCCGGGTGCCTCCGAGCTGATCTTTGTGAGCGGCGCGGTGCCCAAGCCTGTTGTCCAGGGAGGTGATCCCGACGACCCGGCGACCTATGGCGACACCGAGGTGCAGACAGTGAGCGTGCTCAAAGAAATTCAGAGCCGACTGCAACGTCTGGGTCTCGATATGGGGGATGTTGTGATGATGCGGGCCTATCTTGTGGGCACGCCACAGACCGATAACCGCATGGACTTTGCTGGATTTATGCGCGGGTATACGCAGTTCTTCGGTACTGAGGAACAGCCGCATCTGCCGTCGCGATCGGCATTTCAGATTGCCGGACTGGTTCGAGCGGGTTGGTTTGTGGAAATTGAGGTTGTCGCCGCAAGGACGCCCTAAGGCGCCCGGGATCGTAGGTAGCGAACAATCTCGACGATTTCTCCGTCGTCGAGATTCTGCGCAGCGGCGGCCATTCGTGCGCCGCGCCTATCGTCAGGGTGATGGCCTCGCACGCCGTCTCGAAAATGCTTCAACTGGCGGATGAGATACGCATCGTTCTGGTATGCCAGCGCGGGCGCCTGATATTCCTCGTCGCCATCGGCCGCGGGGCCATGACAGGCAGCACAGGGGCCGTAGAGGGTTTTCCCCAACTGTACATTAACTGGGCTGCTTCGATCCGGTAGGTTTGCAGTCCTGGGCGGCAGCGCGGCGATGTATTTGATAACCCCGGGCAATTCAGAGGGTTTCAGGGCCTTTGCTGAGGGCGCCATTGCCATACCCATCAGATCCAGTGCATGAGTGCCTCTCCAGCCTTCACGAAAAGCCTGTAGCTGATTGCGGATAGACCAGGCCTCCATACTAGCAAGTACGGGCGCGTTTACCGCGCTATTGCCCTGACCGAAAGTCCCGTGGCATCCGAGGCAGTCTTTATAAGCGATAGTATCGCCTTCGGCGTTTTCCGAATGACCCACTTGAACGGCGGTTATCGTGGACAGGGTCAACAGGCCCATAAGCTTTACAAACTGCCCGGACAGACCTTTCATGTGGCATTCCTTAAATGTGCAAAATCGTGAGTGTAAGGTGTTTGCAGTAAACCGGCACGGAGCTCAACAACCGGCGTTTCGCCCGGAGCCTGTGGGAGTCGTTGCAGTACGCTCCGGTCCAGTACCGCACGCTGGACGTATGCACCGCATGACTTTACTTCTGCGTTTTTTTATCCTGATCCCAGGCCCTTTACTGGTGAGCTGTATGTCAGCGCCGGGCTTTCAGGGGGACAGCTCTCCGCACTTTGATGGTAAGCAGTTCAGCAATACGCTGCCCATGCACAAGACAGTGAGGGACCTTCTGCGTTTGGGATGGGGCACGTTGACTCAGGCAGCCGACTGGCCGGACTGGATCGAGATTGAGCAGCAGGTTATCCCCGAGGAACGCGTATGGAACGGGGTTTCGGTGACCTATATCAACCACTCGACGTTCCTCATTCAGGTTGATGGCATCAATATCCTCACAGACCCCGTGTATTCACAACGGGTAAGCCCCTTTAGCTGGGCGGGACCAAAACGCGTGCATGCCCCGGGGATCGCGCTGGAGGATTTGCCGCCCATCGATGTCATTCTGATCAGCCACAATCACTACGATCATCTCGACGAGGAGACACTGCAATCCCTTTTAGGTCGGCAAAGTGAGCCGCCTTTGCTCCTGGCGGGGCTCGGAAACAGTGACTTGCTGGCCACTTTGGGAGAGAGCAATCAGCGCGATCTGGATTGGGATGACAGCGCAAAGCTGGGTGATCTGGAGTTTATCTTTACCGAGTGCCGGCACCGCTCTGGCCGGGGGTTGTCGGATCAAATGACGACCCTTTGGGGGTCTTTTGTCATTAAGACGTCTCAGGGCAATCTGTACTTTGCAGGCGACACGGGTTACAGCCCGCATCTGGCCCAGACGGGTGAACGCTACGGACCCTTTGCGCTGGCGCTTCTGCCCATTGGTGCGTATGAGCCCAGGTGGTTCATGAAAGATGTACACCTGAACCCTGATGAGGCTGCTATGGCACATGGCCAGTTGCGTAGCGAGTTCAGCATCGGCATTCACTTTGGTACTTTTCAATTGACCTACGAGGCTATCGATCAACCGGTGATCGATCTGTCCTCGGCACTTGAGGCGCACAAAATACCGGCAACAGATTTTACGGTTTTAGCGCCCGGGGAAACCCGGCGGCTGCCGGGTCGAGCAGACTGATACGGAACTGGTCAATTGGCGTAAAATAAACGACGTCTTCACAATACTGCCTATTATGTCTCGACTGATCTCTCTTATTCGCCCGCTGGCGATCCTTGCGGTGGCACTCCTGCTCGCCGTCGTTATGGTGAAGAGCCGCCCACAGCTCGAGGCGAAGAGCGCCGATATTCCCGTGCCGCTCGTGAGCGTGCAGACCGTCGCGACCGCGGAGCTGCCGGTCACGGTTGTCGCTTATGGCAATGTCACCGCCTGGCGCCAGTTGGAACTGACGGCGCAGGTAGGTGGGCGAGTGCTGTGGCAGTCACCGCGCTTTGAACCCGGTGTGGTGGTCGAAGCAGGCGAACCCCTGCTGCGCATCGATGCGACGGATTATGAACTGGCATTGGCCGAGGCGCGGCAGGCACTGAGCAGTGCACAACTGTCTTTGGCAGATGCAAAGTCGCTGCGCCAGGCGGCAAGGGTAGAAGAGGCCGAGGCCTCAGTGGCCGCGGCCGAGGCGCGTATCGTGCGAGCCCGGCGTGACCTTAAAAACACGGAGATCATTGCGCCTTATCGAGCGGTGATTGATGAGCAGACCGTTGAGTTTGGTCAATTTATCAGCGTGGGCACACGCCTGGGGCGGATTCTTGGCGCCGATCGTGCAGAGGTGCGTCTACCGGTGCCGCCACAGGATGTGCGTTTTATCCAGGATGTCGATGCCGCGGGCGTTACCCTGTTTAGCGAAAGTCCCGGCGGCACTTTGAGCTGGGAAGGGCGCGTTTCGCGGATCGAAGCTCGCATCGACAGTCAGACGCGCTCCTTTCCCGTACTCGTGACCGTCGATAATCCTCTGGATCTTGAGCAGCACGTTGCACCCATGCGTTTTGGACTATTTGTACGCGCTGAAATTACCGGAGGGACGGTGCCTGAGGCCATACTGCTGCCCCAGAGTGCGCTGCATGGAGAGAATGACGTGTTTGTGTTCGCCGACGGTGTACTACAGCGTCGCAGCGTCACCGTCGCAAGAGTGAGTGCCGAGGGAGTGCTGATCACAGCGGGCCTGGCGGACGGAGAGCAGGTGGTGACTACCCGGCTTGAGTTGATGTTCGAGGGCATGGCAGTAACTGATGTCTGAGGATGCTACGAGCGTGAACATGCGCGGGCCCATCGCATGGATGGCGCAAAACCCCGTCGCGGCGAACCTCCTGTTGGTGATCGTGGTTATCGCGGGTCTGTTTGCGATCACATCCTTGGACAAAGAGGTCTTTCCGACCTTTCCCAGCGAGACCTTTACCGTCACCGTGCCCTATCCCGGCAGTTCACCGGAAGAGGTGGAGCGCGGCATCGTCCTGCGCGTGGAAGAGGCTATCCGCGATATCGTCGGCATTAAGGAGATACGCAGCGAGGCGCGGGAGGGCGTCGGTATTGTTACCGTGACCATGGAGCCGGGCAGTGATATGTCCAAGGCGGTGGGTCTCGCTAAAGTACGGGTGGACGGTATAGCCTCATTCCCTGCGGACTCGGAAAAGCCCATTGTTGAGGAAATAGAGTCTTCCAGCCGCGCGATTCGTCTGAGCATGTTTGGTGACATCGAGCCACGCAAGTTCAAGGAGCTGAGCGAGCAGATTCGTGAAGAGATTCTTGCCCTGGGCGGTATCAGTGAGCTGACCATCAACGGTGAGCGTGATTATGAGATCTCCGTGGAACTGTCTGACGAGAAGTTGCGCCGCTACGGTTTGACCTTTGACAGCGTTGTCGCGGCTATCCGTGCCAACTCCCAGGATTTGCCCGGCGGACTGTTGCGCACCGACAGCGGTGCCATCACGCTGCGCTCAAGCTCCCAGGCGTATAGCGGCCGGGATTTTGAACAGCTGACCCTGATTAGTCGTGCCGACGGCACACGGATTCGCGTGGGTGATGTGGCCACCGTGCGCGACGGTTTTGCAGAGCAGCCCGTATTGAGCCTGATCGATGGAAAACCTGCGCTCACCTTCACCATAGACCGGGTGGGCGACCAGAACGTGCTGGAAATTACTTCCATGATCCGCGAGTACGCAGAGCGAAAACAGGCGGAGCTTCCGGAAGGGGTGCGCCTGCAAGCCTGGGGTGACGCCAGTCGGATTCTCCGTGGGCGTATTGATCTTATGCTGCGTAACGCTGCCCAGGGTGGGATTCTTGTAATCATTGCCCTTGCCCTGTTTTTGGATTTATCGCTGGCGTTTTGGGTGGTTCTGGGCTTGCCTTTCGCAGTGCTTGGCTGCCTTGCAGCGCTGGAGGTTTTTGGCCTACCTGTGTCAATCAACGTTTTGTCGGTGTTTGGTTTTATTCTCGTTCTGGGACTATTGGTGGACGATGCCATTGTCACCGCCGAGAGCGCTTATGCGCGTCTGGAGCGGGATGGAGACGGTTTAAACAGTGTTGTGGGCGGTGTGCGTCGGGTTTCAACCGCAACGGTATTTGGAGCGCTGACCACCGTGGTGGCTTTTGGTCCCAGTCTGTTTCTTACCGAGGGCTTTGCGCGAATCATGTCGCACATAGGGTGGGTCGTGATTCTCTGCGTGCTCTTTTCACTCATCGAAACAAAGTTAGTGCTCCCTGCGCACCTGCGGCACATCCGCATTCCCAAGCCCGGTGACGATATCGGTGTGCTCCGTAAGACGCAGCAGCGCATCGCGCAAAGTCTGGTGAATTTTGCTCAAGGCCCCTACAAGCGCGCACTCAAACTGGCTGTTGGGTATCGTTACACAACGCTGGCGGTGTTTCTTTCGGGGCTGATTGTTTGCCTCGCGCTCATTCCCTCGGGGATATTGCGGGTCACTTTTTTTCCGTCGGTTCCTTCGGACAACATCGGTGTCACCCTGGATATGCCCCAGGGTACGCCCTGGCAAAAAACGCATGAGTATGCCCGGCGTATCGAAGCTGCCGCTAATGCGATGAATGATCGTTTTAAAGCGCAGGATGCTCAGGGGCGTGACGTCATTCGAACACTGCAGGTGCTATCAGAGAGCGATACGCAGGCGCGCGTAGTGACAGATTTGATTGTCAGCGAAGAGCGCGACATCGACTCCGTAGAGCTGGGCAAGTGGCTTCGAGAGGAACTCGGGACGCTTAGCGGTGTGCGTTCCCTGCGCATTGATGCAGCGGCAGGTCCCGGTGGTTCCCCCATCGATATTCAATTGGAGGGCTACGATCTGGAGCAGCTTCGGCAGGCCGCCGGAGAGCTCAAGCTCGGTCTTGCTCGGGTCGACGGCGTACGTGACATCCGCGATACGTTTAACGCCGGCGGGCGAGAGCTGGATATCAGTGTGACCCCGGAAGGAGAAGCGCTGGGTCTGGGTGATGTGGAACTGGCCCGACAGATTCGACAGGCCTTTTTTGGCGCAGAGGTGCAGCGTGTGCAGCGCGGCAGGGACGAGGTGCGGGTTTATGTGCGCCTGCCAAAGGTTGATCGTACGCAGGTGGAGTCCCTTCAGTCACTGTGGATCAGTGTGCCTGGCGGTGGTCGTGCGCCGTTCTCCGTTGTCGGCAGAGCTCATGAGCAGACCAGTCTGAGCGTTATCAACCGTATTGACCTGTCGAGGGTCGTTAACGTGCAGGCTGACATCGATAAGACCCAGACCTCCTCCAGTGACGTGATGGGGCTGGTGGAGAGCAGCATGCTGCCGGATATTCTGGCGGATCACCCGTTGGTGAAATACAGCGTTGCCGGCGAGGTCGATGAGCAGCGTAAAACCTCCGATGGACTGTTCTATGGCGGTATTCTGGTCATGATTCTGATCTATGCCGCCCTGGCGATTCCGTTAAAGAGCTATCTTGAACCGCTGCTGATTATGTCGATCATTCCCTTTGGCGTTACCGGTGCGTTGCTGGGGCATCTCATATTGGGAATGGATGTCAGCATTCTTTCGGCCATCGGCATCATTGGTCTCATCGGTGTGGTGGTTAACGACAGCCTGGTCATGGTCGACTTTATTAACCATTACATCGAGGAAGGCTACGATTGGGAGTCCGCAGTTTTAGAGGCGGGACCCACCCGTTTCCGAGCGGTGATTCTGACCTCACTGACAACCTTTATTGGTCTCTTGCCCATACAGCTCGAAACGTCTATTCAGGCGCAGTTCGTCAAGCCCATGGCGACATCTGTAGCGTTTGGCATTTTCTTTTCGACAGCAGTGACACTGTTCCTGATCCCTACCTTGTACTACGTGGCGCAGGACGTCAGACGGGCTTTTAGTCGGAAAGACCGTTTACCGGCGCAGGCTTAGCTTCTCGCTGGCATCAAAGCGTTTGGCGACCACTCTCCAGCCACAATCGGCAGTCCGCGTGACGAAGCCCCTGCCATGCGCCCGGTGTTTTGGATGGTCAAGGAAAATACAAGAGGCTGGCTCCTCATTGTTAAGTAGGTAGAGCCAATGCTAGGGGCTTTGAATGTTTAGAATGGTGCCCAGGAGAGGACTTGAACCTCCACGCCCTTGCGAGCACTAGCACCTGAAGCTAGCGTGTCTACCAATTTCACCACCTGGGCATCAATGAGGCTGAGCTCACTGAGGGCGCGAAGGGTACGTATCGTCCTCGGTTTTGTCAATGTCTTGGTATGTGGTTTGTAGAATCGCTTGAAACGTGAGGCTATGGAATAACGTGGCATGGAAACTAGGCGTCTTGGTCACGTGATTGCGATAGCGTTTTTGATGGCGCAATTTTGTGGTCTTTTCTTCTTCTGATGCTGGTCCTGAGCGACATTAGGGTTCAGGCTAGGTGATAGCCAGTGCACTCTCCGATTTGCCTCCACTCAGTCTCAAGTTTATTCGTACCTAACCAAAAGTTAGGAGCCCCCGTGAGGCTAGTATTAACTTGGGACTTGGAGGTTTAATGGAAAGACTATTGCTCATCTCGGCGGCTTGGAGGCGGCCAAAGATATGACTGACAAAATTGCATCTCCTCGCGAATGTGCCGGCGTGGCCGGTACCAATAGGGCTAACCCCAGTCGCTTATATGATTAATGACTTGGAGTATAAGGCGGTCGGAGGCTTGGTTTGGCTCCTTATTAACCAAGCTTTTACCCGCGGCGGAGCTACCCTTGTGCTCCTGATAATTGGGGCTGCGGTTGATCCAGGAATCCTCGCCCCGATAGCTTTCATCGTTACTATTACATCTCTCACCGGTCTTTTTTTCGAGGACGTCTTCGTGCATCAGTTGGTGAGAGCAAGCGAGGCTGATAGAGATGCCCAGTTCTCTGCGGCTCGGGCTGCGGCGGCTGGATGTGCACTGGTGGTTTCAATATTGATTGTGCTTTTATCGCCTGTCGTGGCCGAGCTGGCTGCGCTGCCTCAGTTAGATCAATTGTTGATGTGGAGCCTGCCTGCGGTATGGGCGCAGGCAATCCAAGCTCCATACCTAGCGCAGCTTCGAAGGACGCTCAATTTTCGGCGGCAAGCCCTACTTTCTGTCCCGAACATTGTACTCGTAGCGATCTTAGCTTACGTTTTGTTTCAAGTCTTTGGCCCGCTTTATGCTCTCGTCGGGGCTTCAGTTGGCGCCATTGTCCTGCAAGCAATTTTACTCGTTCTTTTTGTAGAGTGCCCGGTTCAAGGTGCTCGATACAAGCATCTTCGATTCGCGCGTTTCTTCCGTTTTGGTGGGAGGCTTTACGCTGCTAGCGCGCTAAACGTTGTGTTTTCCGCGCTTTATTTGTTTGTAATCTCCCGGTCTTTTGGCGGCGCTGAGCTCGGCGAGTATTTCTTCGCAGATCGGGGGCGTGAGTTGTTTGTTATTCCCATTCTTGGGGGGCTTCAAACGGTTGTTTATGTCGTTCTGAGTCGTCTTTACGGCGATAAATCACTGCTTCGATCTGCATTTAAACGGGCTTTGCATGTATCCATGATGTGGGTGGTTCCAATAGCCGTTGCCGTTGCGCTCGTGGCGCAGGACGCCGCGGATTTGTTCCTAGGACCTAATTGGTCTAGCTCAGCGCAATATCTTTCGCTAATGGCCGTTGCTGCGATCCCGATGCCAATAAACGTCATTAATCTCGCAGCGTATAAGGCCTTGGGCCGCTCCGACTGGCTGCTTCGCCTAGAAATAGCAAAGAAACTTTTAATTCTGGTGGTGTTATTTGCGAGTGTGCGTTGGGGAGTGCTGGGCGTTGTGGTCGGCCAGCTTATCTTGTCAGTAGTGGCAATCTTCATAAACACCTTTTACGCGACGCACGCTGTTGGCGTTTCGGCCTTTTATCAGATCAGGATATGCGCTACTTACTTTGGCGCTGGTTTTGCAGCCTTTTTTGTTGGTTGGTTGTTTGCTTCTCTACAACGAGCACCTTCTCTATACGCTATGATAGCCACCGTTGCTTTAATCGCAGTTTTTTATGTGGCGTTACTCGCCCTCGTGGCGCGTCACAAGCATTGCGCATTTCTGGATGCTTTTGATCCGGTTTCATGGAAGAGGAAGTGAGGTGGGTAAAGGTAAGCCTGGAGGCGCCGCAGTAAGGTCTTATGTTTCAGCACCATCAGACGAGCAAGTGCTGATGGTAAGTGTCTGCTGCACCTCGTATAACCATGAGCGCTTTATCTCTCAGTGTCTCGATGGTGTGTTAGCGCAAAAAACGTCATTTCCATTTGAGATTCTAGTCCATGATGATGCCTCCACGGATGGTACTGCTGAGCTCATTCGAGGTTACGCAAAAAGGCATCCACATCTGGTTAAGCCTATTTTCCAAGTTGATAACCAGTATTCTCGCGGTCGAAGTATTAATCCAGAATTTAATTTTTTGCGTGCTAAGGGTAAATATATAGCTATCTGCGAGGGCGATGACGTGTGGGTCGATCCGCTTAAGCTGCAGGCGCAGGTGGATTTCCTTGAAGCAAATCCAAGCTTTGCCTTATGCTTCACCGATGCTAAGACGATTGATGAGAGCGGAAAGGTGCTTGCGCCACTACATGCCACCAAAAGAGATTTAAGCGCTACGGAGCTTCAGCTCACTGCATCTATCTTCACCCTAACAGCATGTTTTAGGCATGTTTTTGAGGAATGGCCTCGAGAGTTTGCGAACGTTAGGTACGGCGATCTCGCTATTTGGTCGATGCTTGGGGATCATGGGGCCGGCAAGTACATGGGCGACATTGGTGCATCTCTCTACCGCCGGCATCGCGGCGGCCTTCACTCAGCGGCGTCACTTCGTAGGCGTCGCCAGATGGCCTTGGAAACAGCTGCGGGCCTCTACTCTTATCGATTACGAATTGGGCAGCAATCTTTGGCTGATCGGCATCTTGAGGATGTTTTTGTTCACACATGCAGTCAGCTGGGCGTTTGCGGTTTCTGGAAAATGGCACGCAGGGCATTTAAGCATTATGTGAATCGTATTTTCCGCTAGGACCATAATGTACCCACCTTATTGAAGTATCGCGAATTCGTTCAAGGGAGTTCTTTTGGCTATTAAATCATGTGATGAAACTAAGCGAGAGGATAGCGCTCAGAGGCGCGGTGAAACCGTAGATGAAGACAGTGTTTACGTGACTCGACCATTCATGCCCCCGATAGACGAATTCATACCCTACCTTAGGCGCATCTGGGAAAGTAAAATTCTTACGAATAACGGCCCCATTCACCGTGAGTTCGAATCTCAATTGGGTGCGTACTTAAATGTTCAAGAGCTCAGTTTGGTGTCTAGCGGTACGATCGGGCTGCTCCTTGCCCTTCGAGCTTTGGGCGTGGCCTCCGGGGAGGTTATCACCACTCCTTTTTCTTTCATTGCAACTAGCAACGCTATTAACTGGGCTGGCCTTACGCCAGTCTTTGCTGATACCCAAGTGAATGGATTTAACATTGATCCAGAATCTATAGAGCGGGCGATCACAAAGCGCACGACCGCTATTATGCCTGTGCACTGCTATGGGTATCCATGTGATACCCGCGCCATTGATGACATTGCGGCGCGCCACGGGTTGAAGGTTATCTACGACGCGGCGCATGCCTTCGGTGTAGAAGATGATGGAGGTAGCATTTTACGGCACGGGGATGCGGCAGTGCTCAGTTTTCACGCAACAAAAGTTTTTACGACTCTTGAAGGAGGGGCGGTGATATGCCGAGATCCTGAAGTCAGGCGGCGCGTAGATTATCTTAGAAATTTCGGCATCTTAAATGAAACGACGGTTGCAGAGCCGGGGATAAATGGCAAGCTCAATGAAATGAGTTCGGCGTTTGGGGCCTTACAGCTGCTGTACGTCGATAGGCTTATTGAGCAGCGAGAGCAGGTCGACATAAATTATCGAGAGAGGCTTGGAGGTATTCCGGGAGTAGCGCTTCCTCCATTATCAAACGCGATAGCAAGGAATTATGCGTACTTTCCGATATTGGTGGGTGATGATGCTTTACTTTCCCGGGATGAATTAAACACGGCTCTGCGATGTAGGGGGGTCGTCGCTCGCCGCTACTTTTACCCGCTAATAACCGACCACCCTGCTTATCAGAGTGCGCGCAAGGTGCCGAGTCGACTACAAAACGCCAACCGAATTGCACGGGAGGTATTATGTTTACCAATGTATCCCGACATGAGCGAACAGGTTACGGACGCCGTGGTGAGAGAAATTCGCTCGTGTTGTAGTGACGCGAGCGTGGTTTAATATTGGTTAATACCTGTATGAAAGCAGCGCAGACAAAAGTATGTGTATTGATTTTTTCTGGCTATAACGTTCGAGCTATAGTCGCATTTATTAGGACACTAAGTTCTATCCAAATTGAGTTTGGCATCGTTGCTGTCTCGAGCGAGGACCCCATCTTTCGTACGGATTACAGCAAGAACGTAACTGCCGTAAGAGAGTGTAAGAGTTTAGACAAGAGTGACCTTGCTCGCTGTGTCAAAGAAACTCAATCAGTACTCGCGTCGACCGCCCTGCTGGTTGCGCCATCGACAGAGTATCTGAATCGATTTTTTTTGAGCCAGCGAGATTTCTTCACTGGGTTAGGCGTGTTGGTGCCTCTTGTAGAAAAACATCTTTATGAATTGATATCGGATAAAAAGCCATTTGCAGAGATATGTCGCGACATGGGACAAGGGGTTCTGCTTCCTCAGGACATAGAGTGGGGGGCGCCTTATCTTTACCCATTTGTAGCCAAGCCGATTCGATATGCTGGTTCCGAAGGAGGCGCTGAGCGCCCTATTATTTTTGAGAGCGAGCAACAATTCATTGGCTTTAGCGAACGGTGTGACCCAGCAGAGTGGTATCTTCAAGAGTACGTCTATGGTCGGAGTTTTTATTTGCTTTACTATTTTAGTAGATCCGGTGAGGTTACTAAGTTCTCTATGGAGAACCTTATTCAGCAAGAGGGTGGAGGGTCCATACTCTGCTCCCGAGGCTCGGACCTTCATCGGAGCGATTGCAGTGTTTGCTATGAGAATTTGTTCAAAAGGCTCGGGTTTCATGGGCTTGTGATGGTCGAGGTTAGGGGGCAGCACGGCGAGTATTACATGATTGAAGCCAACCCAAGGTTTTGGGGGCCCTCGCAGCTTTTTGTTGATGCTGGTGTGAATCTATTTGTTGCGCTATTGAACGACTGGCTTGAGCTTGATTGCACGGTTGAGCGGTCGAGTCCCGATCTAGGCGCAAAGTATTTTTGGTCGGGTGGTTTCTTGGGTGGGCAAGGTGGCGGTGATGTCGCTCTATTTGAAGCGCCGGAAAGATCAAGCGAAATACTTTCTGAGTTAGGCGGTTACCTAGGCGCGGACGTACTCATGAGGCCAGATACTTTTTCGCTGGCGGCCGAAGCTTGGGGGGCGAATGAATAGCATCGAGCTAGAGAGACTGTATTTCCAGCGAAGCAAGCATTCGCAATATCAGGTTCTCAGTCCTTTTGTTCTGAGTGAGCTATGTCTCGCAGCGGTACCGCCTAGCGTAAAGCGTTATGAAGCAGAGCGTTTTGACGCTGTTGCTAGACACACTTGTTTCGAAGGCAAGTCAGTACTGGATATCGGTGGCAATACGGGCTACTTCACTTTTGAGAGTCTTGCCGCTGGAGCAGAGAGTGTTGTTTTTGTAGAAGGAAATGGCGCCCATACGGATTTCGTAGGTGGTTGTGCCAAGCTGATGGGGCTGCGAGATAGAGTCAAGCTATTCAGTGAATATTACGATCCGGGGTCGCTCGGCAGCTTTGCGGAAATAGGTTTTCTACTAAATGTATTACACCATAATGGCGAGGATTACGGCGACGCCAAGGATTCAGATGCCTGTTTATTGAGGGCTGAGAATGCTTTGGCGCTTTTGTCTGATCGGTGTGAGCGGTTGGTTTTTCAAATAGGCTATAATTGGAAGGGAAGCGTTGATTACCCTTTGTTCAACAATGGGACAAAAACAAATGTGATTGATTGGCTCTGTGAGGCGGTTAAGGGGCGCTGGATAGTCCAGCATGTATTGATTGCGGTCAGCACTTCAAGCGGTGGGATAGAGTATCGGCCAGTGGACTCTGACAATATCGAGCGCGATGACCGACTTGGCGAGTTCTTAAATCGGCCTCTTTTTATTCTAGATCGCTGCTGATTTATTAGGCCTCGGTTATATGCCCCGGTTGTGTTGGCGGATTAGTTTCGAGTCATTAGATGCCTGGCCTCAGGAGCTTTCTGGTGCCGATGTAGATGCTGGCAGTTGTGGCTTGGGGTGCCTCATCCCTGGTGGCTTTGCGTCTTTAACAACTTAAGCGTTGTCAATCATCGAGTACAATCTCGTCAGCATATCCGTCTCCGTCTTAGTCTCACTGGATAACCTATGTCAAAGCAGCGCAAGCCGCGTAATAAACCCTCTGATCCGCATGCTGGCCGTGAGGCTGAGAAGTACGACCATCCCATTGCCTCCCGCGAAGCCATCATGGACCTTTTGCGCGATGCAGACGGCCCTCTAAACCAGGATCGCATTGCAAAATCATTGCAATTGGCCGAGGACCGGGACCTCGAGGCCCTGCGCCGGCGTCTGCGCGCCATGCAGCGAGATGGACAGTTACACGTCGATCGCAAAGGCGCCTATGGATTGGTCGAAGCACTGAACCTCCTGCGCTGCCGGGTACAGGGGCATCGTGACGGCTATGGTTTTGCCCAACCGGAGACCGGCGAGGACGACCTGTATTTGAGCGCCAGGGAAATGCGCCGCCTGTTTGACGGCGACACGGTGCTTGTTGCCGTTACCGGTGTTGATGGTCGCGGCCGGTCCGAGGGCAAGGTCGTGGAGGTTCTTGAACGCGGGGTCACAAAAGTGGTCGGGCGATATCAGGAAGAAAGCGGTATCGGTGTAGTGCTTCCCGATAATTCGCGCATCAATCAAGAGGTTCTGATTCCGCCGAAGTTTAAAGGCGAGGCCAAGCACGGCCAGATCGTTACCGCCGAGATCACCCAGTATCCAGAGGGCCGTCTTGGGGCAAAGGGTCGAGTCACAGAGGTCCTGGGAGAGCATCTGGATCCGGGGCTGGAAATAGATATCTCTATTCGCTCCCACGGAATTCCCTTTGAGTGGCCCGACGCGGTGCTCGATGAGGCGGGTGCGCTCAGCGAAGAGCCGGAAGAAGACGATAAAAAATACCGTATCGATCTGCGCAAAAAGCCCTTTGTGACCATCGATGGGGAGGACGCCCGGGACTTTGACGATGCGGTGTACTGCGAGAAGCGCCGTTTAGGAGGCTGGCGTTTGTGGGTAGCCATTGCGGATGTCTCGCACTACGTCGGTGTGCGCAGTGCCTTGGATAAAGAAGCCATCGAGCGTGGCAACTCCGTGTATTTTCCGGAGAGGGTTGTCCCCATGCTTCCCGAGGTCCTGTCTAATGGTCTCTGTTCTTTAAAGCCGGAAGTTGATCGCCTGGCTCTGGCTGTAGAGATGGAGATTAGTGGTTCCGGTGAACTCAAGCAGTTTCGTTTTTGCGAAGCCGTTATCCACTCCCATGCCCGGCTGACCTATACACAGGTGGCAGAGGTTCTAGAAACCGGGGCCAGCGATGCAGTGTCGCGCAAACTGGTGCCGCATCTTGAGCAGCTCCACTCGTTGTACAAAGTGCTGCGCCAGGCTCGTGAAGAGCGGGGTGCTATCGACTTTGAGACGGTGGAGACGCGTATTATCTTTAACGCCGAGCGCAAGATCGATGCCATTGTGCCGGTGCAGCGTAACGATGCGCACAAGCTAATCGAAGAGTGCATGCTCTGCGCCAATGTCGCAGCGGCGCGTTTCTTTGAGCGCCATGAACTGCCGGTGCTGTATCGGGTGCATGAGGGGCCCGGTGAACAAAAGCTTGAAAATTTACGGGCGTTTCTTGGTGAGTTAGGTCTTGGGTTGCGGGGCGGCCTCAAGCCTACCCCCGAGGACTACCAATTGCTCATCGAGCAGATCAGCACTCGAGACGACGCACACATTGTGCAGACCATGCTTCTGCGCTCCTTGAGCCAGGCGGTCTATCAAGCCGAGAATCTGGGGCACTTTGGTCTCAATTATCCCGGCTATGCCCACTTTACTTCGCCGATTCGGCGTTATCCGGACTTGTTGGTACACCGGGCCATTCGCAGCGTTATACGCTCGAGGGAGCGCAGCAAGCTGGTAAACCGGGTACGCGGTGCCTCGGATATCCCCAAGGCGCAGATTTACCCCTATGACGATGCAGCCATGGCGGCCTTCGGTACACGTTGCTCTCTTACCGAGCGCCGGGCAGACGAAGCGACGCGGGAAGTGCAGTCCTGGCTGAAGTGTGAGTATCTGCGTGAACACGTGGGCACCGAGTTTGAGGGCGTGGTGAGTGCGGTGACGGGTTTTGGTCTGTTTGTTGAGCTCAAGGATCTGTACATCGAGGGCCTGGTACATGTCACCTCTCTGCCCGGGGACTACTACCGTTTTGATGCCGCGCAGCAGCGTCTGGTGGGTGAGCGAACCGGGCGTAGCTTCCAGCTTGGCGCCGCGATCAAGGTGCTGGTAGCGTCCGTTAACCTCGATGAACGAAAAATCGATCTCGAGCCGGTGTCGCTGCCCGAGTCGCGAAAGCGTAAAGGCTCCGGAGGTGGCGGTGCAAAGGGCGGTGCAAAGGGCGCCAGCAAAGCGTCGACAAAATCTTCCCGGGGTGGTGAGTCAAAACAACAGGGCAAGGCCTCTTCGGACTCGAAGGCCAGGCCCGGGGGACGCAACCGCGGTGCGGGTGTCGCCCGAAAGCGCTCTGCAAGCGCGAGTGCGGCGAAGGGCGGCGGGCAGGGAGGCTCCAAAGGCGGTCCTAAACGGTCTCCCAAGGGTTCCTAACTATGAGTGAATACGCCTTTGGGCTGCATGCGGTTGAGGAACTGCTGCGTCGACAGCCAAAGTCGGTGAGTGGTCTGTGGGTGCAAAAAGGCCGGGATGATGGTCGCATGCAGGCCCTGCTTGCTTTGGCAGCTTCCACAGATACTCCCGTAAGCCGGTTGCCCCGGGTAAAGCTCGACGAACTTGTGTCGGGGCGGCATCAGGGGGTAGTGGCGCAGCTGGGCGAGAATACTGAGGAACAGGCTGATCTTCGCTGGAGCGAGGAGCAACTTGCGCGCGCCGTGACGTATAACCCCCGGGCGCTGGTTCTGGTGCTTGACGGTGTCACTGATCCTCACAATCTCGGTGCCTGTCTGCGCAGTGCCGATGCCGCGGGCGTGACCGCAGTAGTAGTCCCCAAAGATAATGCGGCCGATATCACCGCCGTGGTGCGCAAGGTGGCCTGCGGTGCCACAGAAACCGTGCCGCTGGTGCGTGTGACCAATCTGGCCCGCAGCCTCGATGCGCTGAAGGCGGCCGGCGTCTGGATCTACGGCACCGCCGGAGAAGCTGGCGAGAGCCTTTATTCGACCGAACTCAAAGGCGCGGTGGCGCTGGTCATGGGCGCTGAGGGTGCAGGGATGCGACGCCTTACCCGGGAGCGCTGCGATTTCCTGCTCAGCCTGCCGATGGCTGGCAGTGTGACCAGCCTGAACGTGTCAGTGGCGACGGGTGTGTGTCTCTTCGAAATACGCCGCCAAAGACTGCTTGCGGAGGACGCTTCCGGCCTGTAGACTCCGCGCCTCAAAATTTGGACGGTCAATAATGGCCGTTTCTCCTTGTCATACGGCCTGATATTAGCGTTGGTCGATGGCTAAAACCCGTAAGGAGCTCGTTGATGCGACACTACGAAATCGTGTTCTTGGTGCATCCGGACCAGTCTGAGCAGGTCCCTGGCATGATTGAACGCTACAGCAATATCATCACCAAAGACGGTGGTTCTGTTCACCGCATGGAAGACTGGGGCCGCCGCCAACTGGCATTCCCTATCTCCAAAGTCCACAAGGCTCACTACATTCTCATGAATGTTGAAGCGTCCAACGAAGCTATGGACGAGCTCACCACGACCTTCCGTTATAACGATGCGGTTATCCGTAACCTCGTGATTCGCCGCGACGCGCCGGATCTGGAAGAGTCACCGATCATGAAGGCCGAGAAAGAGAGCCGCGAGCGTAAGTCCCGCTATGAAGACCGTCAGGGTAGCGAGAAGCCGCGTCGTGATAACGACGACGCAGCTGACGATAGCAAAGAAGAGGCATCGGCTGTTGAAGCCGACGCTGAAGCCTAAGGCGCGGACATTTAAGGAGTAATACCAGATGGCACGTTTTTTCGTCGTCGTAAGTTTTGTCGTTTCACCGCCGAGGGCGTTAAAGAGATTGATTACAAGGATCTCGATACGCTGAAGGCTTATATCTCCGAAACCGGCAAGATTGTTCCAAGCCGTATTACGGGCACTAAAGCGAAGTATCAGCGCCAGCTTTCTACCGCTGTGAAGCGCGCGCGCTTCCTCGCTCTGCTGCCTTACACCGACGGCCACCGTTGATTCTCGGGGACGTTGATGGCGATTGCCACAATGTCCCATAGTTAAAACGGCATGCAGGGACTTGCCAGATTTGCAATGAGTGGGCGCTACCGTGCGCTCCTGCTTGCGGTCGCAAGTTCCGGAAGTTTGTTGTTCGCATGGATTGGTGCCGCCGTTGTGGCGCTGGTGACGCTGCGTAAGGGAAGCCGGGAAGGCTTGTGGTTGGTGCTTTGGGCGTCACTTCCGGCACTCGTGGTAACGAGAATGTCCGGCGACAGCAGCGCATTAGCGATGTTGCTGGGAACCTCGATACTTGCGTTGGTACTCAGAGCATCGGTCAGTCTTGCGCTGACCGCCGTTGTGAGCGCCGTAGTGGCTATTGCCACGGGCCTGGGTTTGCTGGTGTTTGCCCAGCCACTGCTCACCGAGCTTGCGGCCTTGTTTGCGCAGTTTTTTACCGCGCTGGAGGCACAAACGCTTGAAGCCGGGGGCCAGCCTCTAGGGCTCGCAGCTCCGACCTTGGCGCAGTTGGCAGGCATGATGGGTACGGCCAATGGCGCCCTGAGCTTTTTGTGTTTGGCGCTTGCGAGGTACTGGCAGGCGGAGCTTTACAACCCGGGTGGGTTTGGCAGCGAGTTCAGAGCGCTGCAGTTACCCAAGACGCTGGTCTGGGCTCTGGTTGTGGCAGCGGTTGCTTTTGCTGCAGCGGGTCTGGCGTTTCGCAGTTGGGGCGCGGCCATGCTGCTGCCGCTGACTATCGCCGGTTTCGCTTTGCTCCATGCGCGGGCGCGGCACCGGCAGCAGAGCAGTTTTTGGATGAGCGGTATTTATGCCGCATGGCTGGTGTTCGATGCCGCCAAACTGGGTCTTGTCGGACTTGTGCTGGCAGATACAGTGATGAATTTTCGTGATCGCTGGCAGGCTGCGGAGGGCTCTACCGCCCCGCATGACAGTGGTACTGAGGAAGAACAGGACGTTTCTGATGACGATGATCAGGACGACACAAAAAATTAATTCGTACTAGTGAGATAGCAGCGCCTTTGGGCACTGATACAGAGGACCAAACCATGGACATTATTCTGCTGGAAAATATCGGCAATCTCGGCGGCCTGGGTGACAAAGTCACTGTTAAGGCGGGTTACGGCCGTAACTATCTGATCCCTCAGGGAAAAGCCGTGCCTGCAACTGAGGCGAACGTGGCTGAGTTTGAAGCCCGTCGTGCCGAGCTCGAGCGGGCTGCGGCTGAGGCGCTGACGGCAGCGCAGAGCCGCGCCGAAGCTCTGGCGGCACTGGACGTGCTCACTATCGAGGCTAATGCCGGCGAAGAGGGCAAGCTGTTTGGCTCTATCGGTACGCGTGACATCGCAGAAGTTGTGACTGCCGCGGGCTGCGAGATTGACAAGTCTGAGGTTCGACTGCCTGAAGGTGCTTTGCGTGAAGTGGGTGAGTACAGCGTTGCGATTCAGGTGCACCCTGACGTAATGACGGACATCACCATCGCCGTCGTACCCGAGTAACACCCGGTTGTGATGAAGACGCGGCTTTTCGGCCGCGTTTGCTTTTTCCCTTTTGTAATATGGGCTACTCTGGACAGCCCCGTGCCGGCAAGGTCCGCTGATGGCAGACATTAGTCCACAACGCTCCCAGTCCAACCGTCCCTTCGATGGTGACGTTGCCCGCATTAAACTCCAGCCTCAGTCAGTAGAGGCAGAGCAATCGGTCCTTGGCGGACTCATGATCTCCCAGGATGCCTGGGACGGCGTCGCTGAACTGGTGAGCCCCGAGGATTTCTACCGTCCCGATCACCGGCTGATTTTCCGCCAGATTCGCAATCTTGCCGAAGCGTCACAGCCTGTTGACGTAGTCACCCTCGCCGACCAACTGCAACTCAGCGGTGAATTGGATGCTGCCGGTGGCCACGCCTACCTGTCAGAACTTGCCGAAAACACCCCCAGTGCCTCCAATATCCGGGCTACGCCCAGGTGGTTCGCGAGCGTTCCGCGCTCAGACGCCTGATCGAGGCGGCCCAGGAGATTGCTGACAGCGGTTTTACGCCCCAGGGGCGCAGCTCCGCGGAGCTTATTGATGAAGCCGAGCGTCTCATCATGCAGATCGGTGAGCAGGGTCCCAAAGCGGGCGGACCACAAGACGTGGGCACCCTTCTTACGGAAACTGTTCAGCGTATCGAAGAACTGTGTAACAGCGGCGGTGACATCACGGGCCTCACCACCGGCTACGTTGATCTTGATAAAATGACTTCAGGGCTGCAGAAGTCGGACCTGGTGATTGTTGCCGGCCGTCCGTCCATGGGTAAGACCGCGTTTGCCATGAACCTGGTGGAAAACGCCGTGCTCCACCAACCGGACCCGGTGTTGGTGTTCTCCATGGAGATGCCCGCAGAGGCGCTGATGATGCGTTTGCTGTCCTCCATCGGTCGTATTGATCAAACCCTCGTGCGTACCGGTCGGCTGGACCAGGCGGGCTGGGAGAGCCTCTCCCACGCGGTGGGCAAACTGAAGAACACCGGTTTATTGATTGACGATACCCCGGCGCTGACGCCCACGGAAGTGCGCAGCCGCGCGCGACGGGTAAAGCGGGAATATGGTGGTATCGCCATGATCATGATCGACTACATGCAGTTGATGCAGGTTGCCGGCGCCTCTGAGGGACGTACCGCAGAGATTTCGGAGATCTCCCGCAGCCTTAAGGCCATTGCCAAAGAGTTCCGCTGTCCGGTGGTGGCGCTGTCGCAGCTCAACCGTGCCCTGGAGCAGCGGCCTAACAAACGCCCGGTGAACTCAGATCTGAGAGAATCGGGCGCCATCGAGCAGGACGCAGACGTCATCATGTTTATTTACCGCGATGAGGTCTACAACCCGGATTCGGCGGATAAAGGCGTGGCAGAAATTATCATCGGCAAGCAGCGTAACGGACCTATCGGGACCTGTCGTCTTGCGTTCTTTGGCGAGTACACCCGCTTTGAAAACCTCGCCCATTCGTCGGCGGATCGTTACTAAACACCCCGCTGACCGTCGACTTTCATCGTCAACTTTCATTCCATTTCAGACAATCAGTCCATCCCCGCCTGAGCGCGAACATAGCGTGCGGCTTGTTCATGGGTAGCGAACCATACATCGCCCTTGGCCTTCATATGCTTGATAAGTCCCTCTAAAGCCACAATGCGGGAGCGATGGCCGCTGACATGGGGGTGCAGAGTGAGCAAAAACATCGTTCCTTCCTCCCAGGCCTTGTCAAACTCATCGATCCATACCTGCATGATGTCCCGCGGGTTCATATAGCGATTGCCCCGGGGGTTAAACATGGGGGCGTCGTCTAAAATCCATTCCACTGGGAGTTCCACCAGACCGGTAGCCTCACCATTTTGCACAAGCTCATAGGGGCGGTCGTCATGCATCATGGAGCTCTCGTAAAGAAAGCCCATCTTGCGCACGATGCTCAAAGTGTTGGGACTGAAGTTCCAAGAAGGCGCGCGGTAGCCTACGGGCCGCTTTCCACTGATGGCCTCTATTTCATCGCTGGCCTGACGCAGCAGCCGTTCTTCGGTAGCGGCATCCAGGCTGGTGTTCAGTTCGTGAATCCAGCCGTGCACAGCAATCTCATGCAGGCCTGATGCATTGATCAGTGGCGCCTGCTCGGGTGCTATCTTCAGGCTCCAGGCCGGAAAGAAGAACGTCGAGGGAACCTTCTCTTCATTCATCAGCTTTACGATCCGTGGCAACGCCACCCGGTGTCCGTATTGTCCCTGGGACAGGGGGCCGATACTGACTTCGCCGGTGCGCAGCCCCATCACCGTCTCGTTGTCGACGTCATAGGACAGAAGAACCGCTACCCGTGCTTTTCCGGGCCAGCTATCGGGGTTCAGGTCTCTGCCCGCGCGGACCTGATTCACGGCAGACAAAACAGTGTCCTCGGACCAGTTCCACGGCGCCCGGGGATCCTCCGGCGTGGTGCCTGATTCGGCAAAGGCGGAGGTTGCGCCAAGGGTCACCAGCCAGGCCGAAAGCAGGATGGGCATAGCCCGACTGAGCTTGAGGCTTGCGTAATGTGCGGGCATAGAAAGATCCTTAAAGATCGTTATCGGCTCTGATTCGTTGAATCTGCGCCAGGGCGGCATCACCCTCCAGCGCTTTGGATGTCAGGCGGTTTTTGGGAGGTTCGGGAATCGGCGGGATCTCGTCGCCGGACAGTAGCGTCGCGCAGCGCGCCTGATAGTGACGATTGAATATCGGCCAGCTTTGCGCTTCTGCTGCCGTTGCCAGTTTTTGCCAGCCGCTATCCCGTGCGGCCCAATACACCGCGGGGTGAGACCAGTGTTTCAGCTCTGGGGGGGAGCCAGCGTTACAGGCTTCCAGATAGGCCTCCCGGGCCGCTGGCAGTCCCAGAGCCGGCAGACTCTCTTCACAGCATTTGTGCATGCGGTTAAGCGTGGGCAGATACTCGCTGTTTTCGATGGCAAGCTTTGCTCCCTGAAGGATCTGTGCCGGAGGAACGTTCTTTAAGGAGTCCAGCCATAGCTTCTTAATCTGACGCAGCTGCTCAGCGTCGCTGAAGGCCGCGTAGTATTGATTGTGATAATTCAGTCGGAAGAGGGCAAAGACCTGGTTGATTGCCTCAACGAGCGCCGGTTCGGGCTTGCCCCGCGATTCACTCTGCCCAGGAGGTATCGGTGAGGTCGCTTTCGAGGCTGCTATCTCGCGTTCGACGCGTTGTGCCAGTTCCCCGCTGTCCTGCATGGTCCACTCCCGTTGCTTCTTGTTGCTGTCTTGCCCATTGGAATTGTACATGCTGTTTGAAGCGATTTTGCCAGGCGTGCCCGGCACTGCCCCGCTCCCGCCAGTATAGGGTGAAGTCCTCTATCTGCTGCAGGGCAAATCCCCGGGGTACACCGTGAAAACGCTCCAGCAGTTCCAGCATGTCTTCGCTGGGTTGAAAATCCGGCGGTAGCGGCTGGCCCTCACGTTTTCCGGGCCTTGGCGCCGGTGGTCTCGCCGCGGTGGGGGCGTTTGCCGGTGTGCTCGTGACATGCTCTGCCGAGGCTGTCGCCACGGTGGTGACCGTCGGCCGGGCTGCCGGCGTGATTGGGGCGAGGGGAGCGGTCTCGCCCGGGGGTGTTTCGTTGATGGCCAGGAGCAGGCTGTCCTGCGCCGCCGTCTGGCGATCGATTCGGATCAACCCCAGCGATTCCAGGGAATCGCAGATAGTCTGAAGTTCCCCGGCGCTCCAAAAAGGCAGTAACTGAAGCAGGTAGGCGCGGCTGACGTGCAGCCAGGCCAGGCCCTCCCTGCGGGTGCTGGGTTGGTGCAGGTACAGCCCCTTTATTTGTTGCAGCAATACGGCCTCTGCCAACCCCACGGCCGTCGCCAGCTCGGCGGAGAACAGCAGTTGGGAGTCGGGGATGAGGGGTTTGGGGGCCATGCACACTTCTGATTAACAACAGCGGCCGCACAGCATACCCAGCTTGCGACATTAGTTGTAGCATCGCGGCTGAGATTTACGGTGGAAATATACATGGCTAAGGCAAAGACGGCCTTCGTGTGCAGTGATTGTGGTTCGGACTATCACAAGTGGCAGGGGCAATGCAGTGACTGCGGGGCGTGGAATACGCTCAGTGAGATTCGCTTAACCGCGGCCAAAAGTTCCGGGCGAGCCCCGGCGGGTCGAAGTCAGGGCTTTGCGGGGGAGCTTGCCCCTGCTCGGGTGCTCAGCGAAATTGATGTCTCAGAAGTGCAACGCATACCCACGGGCATGGCGGAGTTCGATCGTGTGCTTGGCGGTGGTCTGGTGCCCGGGTCTGCGATTCTTTTGGGCGGCAATCCCGGCGCTGGCAAAAGTACCTTGTTGCTACAGGCCTGCTGTCAGCTGGCCAGCCGCATGCCCGCGCTTTATGTCACCGGAGAAGAGAGTCCGCAGCAGATCGCCATGCGCGCACAGAGACTGTCTCTGCCTCTGGACCAGCTCAAGCTCATGGCGGAGACCAATGTCGAGGCCATACTTGCCGCGCTGGATACGCATCAGCCGAAGTTATTGGTGGTGGACTCGATCCAGGTTGTCTACAGCGAGGAGCTCAGCTCCGCGCCGGGGAGTGTGTCCCAGGTGCGCGACTGTGCGGCGACGCTGACGCGTGCTGCCAAACAGCGGGGCATCGTGCTGTTGCTGGTGGGTCACGTAACCAAAGACGGTAGTCTGGCGGGCCCCAAGGTGCTGGAACATATGATTGACTGCTCGGTACTGCTTGAGAGCTCGGATGATCAGCGGTTTCGTACCCTGCGGGGGCAGAAGAATCGCTTCGGCGCGGTGAACGAACTGGGTATTTTTGCCATGACCGAGCTTGGGCTGCGAGAGGTAAGAAACCCCTCCGCCATTTTTCTGGAGCGCGGGGAGAAACAATCCTCGGGTAGCGTGGTGATGGTGGTGTGGGAAGGCACGCGGCCCTTGCTGGTGGAGATACAGGCTCTGGTGGACGATAGTCCGCTGGGCAATCCCCGGCGCCTGGCGGTGGGCCTGGAGCAGAACCGCCTGGCTATGTTGCTGGCAATACTGCATCGCCATGGCGGATTGCAAGTGGGCGATCAGGATGTGTTTGCCAATGTGGTAGGCGGTGTGCGTGTGCTGGAGACCAGCGTGGACCTGGCGCTGCTACTGGCGATTGTTTCGAGCTTTCGTGACCGTCCCTTACCGCGGGATCTGGTGGTCTTTGGAGAGGTGGGCCTGGCCGGCGAAATTCGCCCGGTACCATCGGGGCAGGAGCGGCTGGCTGAGGCCGCCAAACACGGCTTTACCCGCGCTATTGTGCCTAAAGGAAACGCGCCTAAAACGTCTCCGCCGGGGATGCAGGTACACGCCGTAGCCACTCTGGCAGAGGCGTTGGCGCTGGACCTATAGCGTCTGGCTGTCCGCCGGGAGGGGTTGGATGTCTACCTCATAGCGCTGCAGTAAGCGGGTGTAGAGTTCATCTCTTGCCGCCGCGATCTGCTGGGCTCTCCAGTCCCGAAGCACGGCATCTTTGACCTGCGCGAACTCTGGTTGTGCGGCGCTTACCTTGCTCTCCAGGTACACCAGGTGGAAGCCATAGGCAGAGGGCACGGGCCCGGACCAAAGTCCCTTTGGAAGGCTGTCCAGATTTTCGACGAATAGTTGCCCGAAGCGATTAAGCAGTTCTGTCTCACGATTGTTTTCGAAGCGCTGAGGCAGCGCCAGAGCATCGCCCAGGCTTTGATCGACTACAGGGTTTGCTTTATCCAGTGCTGCCAATGCCAATTCTGCGTCGGCTTTGGCATCGTCCCGGCGATCGCTGCTAAAAAAGCGTTGCCGCAATGTGTAACGGGCGTCCTGTGCATAGTCTTTGGCATGCTGAAGATACCAATCTTGCAGTGTCTGCTCGCCGGGTTCTACTGAAGCGGCGATTTGCTCCATAAACGATTCGTATTTTTGTCGCAGACGCCGGCGCACAACGACATCATTTGCTGCCAGTCCCATGGCCAACGCTTCGCGGTTGGCGATTTCCTCGCGCACCCAATCGTCAAGTAGACCCTTAAGTTCGGAGGCAGTGGGTGGGCGGCGCCAGACACGGCTGAAGGCGGCAACAAGTTGTTCCTGTTGCGCAATACTCACGGTAATTTGATCACTGGCGCGTTGGCTGTCGTTGATGAGCATAAAGCCCGCAAACAAAGCCAGGCCAATGGCCGCGAAGTGAAAAAGCGGATCCTTGAGGAACCCCGCGCCTTGCGAAGGAGAGGCCCCTTGCTCCACTAACGCTTATCGAGCTTGTCGATATCCGCCTCGAGTGCCAGAGGATCTGAAACGTGCTCAGACAACAGCGCCCGCAGCGGTTCAACGACTTTGCGGTCGACATGCTGTACTGAAAAACCCAATCTGCCCGCTTCCACATGCTGAAGGTAGGCGTGCAGTTCAAGAACCCCGTAGCGTCCGGCATCAATAACCAACGTGAAGGGCTCGTTGTACTGTGCGTCCCAGAGGTCCGGCTGGTCCGTAGAAAGACCGGCGACGGATACATCTATGAGTCGCTGATGCCAGACGCTCCCGCCCTGATGAACCTCCACGGGGAGGTCGATCTTGGCGCGGGAAAACTGGCGGCGTTCACCGGAGAAGTCACTCATCCTGCTCTACCTGGTATAGATTGCATAACGCATTGAATCACAGCCGCCTTCTCTAGCAAATGCTCTTCTGGCTATTTTAACTTGCGGTAGCGTAGGCGATGAGGCTGGTCTGCGGCAGCGCCCATGCGCGCGCGACGATCGTCTTCATAATCGCTGTAGTTACCCTCATGAAATACGATGCTCCCATCATCTTCGTAGGCAAGAATGTGCGTGGCGACCCGATCAAGGAACCAGCGATCGTGAGAGATGATCATCGCCGAGCCGGGAAACGCCAGAATGGCCTCTTCCAGCGCGCGCAGGGTCTCTACATCCAGGTCGTTGGTCGGTTCGTCCAGTAAGAGTACGTTGGCTCCCTGTTTCAGCAGTTTGGCGAGATGCAGCCGGTTTCGCTCACCCCCGGAGAGATCCTTGACGTACTTCTGCTGATCCGAGCCTTTGAAGTTGAAGCGCCCGACGTAGGAGCGCGAATTCACCTCGTAACCGCCGATGTTCATGATATCCAGGCCATCGGAAATTTCTTCCCACACGGTTTTCTCGCCCACCAAATCGTCGCGGGACTGGTCCACGTAGGCCAGCTTGACCGTTTCACCGAGCTCGATGGTGCCTGCGTCTGGCTGTTCTTCACCGGTGATCAGTCGAAACAGCGTCGACTTACCCATACCGTTGGCACCGATGATGCCGACGATGCTGCCTTTGGGGACGGACAGGCTCAGGTCATCAAATAGCAGGCGGTCGTCGTAGGTTTTGCGCAGGTTCTGGACTTCTATGACTTTGTCGCCGAGTCGTGGCCCCGGCGGGATGTAAATTTCGTTGGTCTCGTTGCGGCTCTGGAACTCCTGGGACTGCAGGTCCTCGAAGCGCGCCAGTCGTGCCTTGCTCTTGGCCTGACGGCCTTTGGGATTACTGCGTACCCACTCCAGCTCGGCCTTAACGGCTTTTTGGTGGGAGGCTTCCTGGCGCTGTTCCTGCGCAAGCCGCTGCTCTTTGGCATTGAGCCAATCGGAATAGTTGCCCTCGTAGGGGATGCCACGACCCCGGTCCAGCTCGAGAATCCATCCCGCGGCATTGTCCAAAAAGTAGCGGTCGTGGGTGATGGCAACCACGGTGCCCGGGAAATCCTCCAAAAACCGCTCCAGCCAGGCCACACTTTCGGCATCCAGATGGTTGGTAGGCTCGTCCAGCAGCAGCATGTCGGGACCCGATAGCAGCAGCCGGCACAAGGCTACGCGACGTCGCTCACCGCCGGAAAGGGTCGTGACGTTGGCATCCCAGGGTGGGAGACGTAAGGCATCCGCGGCGACTTCCAGCCGGTGTTCAATGTTATGTGCATCCGTTGCCTGGATAATGTCCTCCAGACGCGCCTGCTCCTTGGCCAGCGCATCGAAATCAGCATCGGGCTCAGCGTAGTCGGCATAGACTTTTTCCAGGCCCTTCAGGGCGCCCAATGCCTCGCTAAGGCCCTCTTCGACGTTGCCGCGCACGTCTTTTTCGGGGTCAAGCTGCGGCTCCTGTGGCAGGTAGCCGATCTTGAGGTCCGGCTGGGGGCGCGCTTCGCCAAGAATGTCCGTGTCCAGTCCGGCCATGATCTTCAGGAGCGTCGACTTACCGGAGCCGTTCAAGCCCAGCACGCCGATTTTGGCGCCGGGAAAGAACGACAGCGAGATGTTCTCGAGAATGGTTTTTTTGGGTGGGACGACCTTGCCCACGCGATTCATACTGTAAACGTACTGTGCCATGTGCGAATAGCTTTCCTGTGGTGTGACGCGCGGATTCTAGCAAAAGCACAGTGGAGATAGGCCAGACTCCGGGTTTCGGTTAAAATCTCGCCTTTCCCACCTTTTTGTTCGCATCAGGAGAGATCACCATGTTCGACGATGCCATGTCTATTGAGGGCTTCGATGATGCCCTGTTCAGCGCTATCTGTGACGAGGAGCGTCGTCAGGAAGAGCATATTGAGCTTATAGCCTCAGAAAACTACGCCAGCCCCCGGGTACTGCAGGCGCAGGGCTCGGTGCTCACCAACAAATATGCCGAAGGCTACCCCGGTAAGCGTTATTACGGTGGCTGCGAGTATGTGGATAAAGCGGAAGAACTCGCGGTGGAGCGGGCCAAGGTCCTGTTTGGCGCTGACTACGCCAACGTGCAGCCGCATTCCGGCTCCCAGGCCAATTCGGCGGTGTTTCAGGCGCTTGTGACACCGGGTGACACAATACTCGGGATGAGCTTGGCCGACGGCGGACATCTCACCCATGGCGCCAAGCCTAATTTTTCGGGCAAGCATTACAACGCGATCCAGTATGGCCTGGATAACAGCACCGGTGAGATCGACTACGACCAGATCGACGCGCTGGCCCGCGAGCACAAGCCAGCCATGATCATCGGCGGCTTTTCTGCCTATAGCCGGGTGGTGGATTGGGCGCGCTATCGGGCGATTGCCGATGAGGTGGGTGCTTACCTGTTGGTGGATATGGCACACGTTGCCGGGCTTGTGGCGGCGGGCGTGTATCCCAATCCCGTGCCTTTCGCCGACGTTGTAACCTCGACTACCCACAAAACACTACGCGGCCCGCGTGGCGGCATCATTCTGGCGAAGGCCAATGCAGAGCTCGAGAAGAAGTTTCAGTCGGCGGTTTTCCCCGGCGGTCAGGGTGGCCCCTTGATGCATGTGATTGCAGCCAAGGCAGTGAGCTTTTTAGAAGCGCAGCAGCCGGAATTTGTGGCCTATCAAAAGCAGGTGGTGACTAATGCCCGCGCCATGGCCGCCACCTTTATGGAGCGCGGCATCAATATTGTCTCTGGAGGCACTGACAACCATTTGATGCTGGTGGATCTGATTGGCAAGCCGTACACCGGCAAAGACGCGGATGCCGCCTTGGGCGCTGCGAATATCACGGTGAACAAAAACGCGGTGCCCAATGATCCTCGCTCGCCGTTTATTACCTCGGGACTGCGCGTGGGCACCCCGGCAATAACTACCCGAGGTTTTGGCGAGGCAGAAACGCAAGAGCTCACTCACTGGATGTGCGATGTTTTGCAGGCGCTGGAAGCCGGAGACGCTGAGCCGGCCATTGCGGAAGTGAAGGCCAAGGTTTTAGCAATTTGTGCGCGCTTTCCCGTGTATGGAGAGCGTGCGGCGGCCGGCTCGGCCGTGGCCGCCTGACTCCTGACCGAATCTTGCATTCCTAGGCGGAGCCACTAATGCATTGTCCTTTTTGCTCGGATGACGACACCAAAGTTATCGATTCCCGGCTGGTGACCGATGGTGCTCAGGTGCGCCGCAGGCGGGAGTGCCTGTCGTGCAAGGAGCGCTTTACCACCTATGAAGCCGCCGAACTGGTGATGCCCAGAGTGATCAAGCAAAACGGCAGTCGCGAACCCTTCAACGAAGACAAGCTGCGAGCCGGGTTCCTGCGGGCATTGGAAAAACGCCCGGTGTCTGTGGAGTTGATTGAGGCGGAAATCAGTCACATCAAACAGAGGCTGCGCGCCACCGGTGAGCGGGAGGTGAACTCCCGGGTGCTGGGTGAACTGGTGATGGACAGTCTTAAAGAGCTCGATAAGGTGGCCTATGTGCGATTTGCATCGGTGTATCGAAGCTTTGAGGATATCGCTGAGTTTCAGGCCGCTATTGAGAGACTGCAGGCCGAGCCGGAAGCCGCCAAAAACTCGCTTGCTGACAGCGACGCCTGAGGCTCATTTGCCCTGTGTTGTCTGCCCTCGACCACCAGTTTATGGCCCGTGCGCTGCGTCTGGCGGAGCGTGGTAAGTACTGGGCTCGTCCCAATCCCCATGTGGGTTGCGTATTGGTCCGGGACTCCGGCATCGTCGGGGAGGGTTTTACCCAACCGGCCGGCGGTGATCATGCTGAGGTAGTGGCCCTGAAGTCCGCCGGCGATGCCGCCCGGGACTGCACGGCCTACGTCACCTTGGAACCCTGCGCTCATGTCGGTCGCACGCCCCCTTGCTCTCAAGCGCTTATCGAAGCGGGCGTTGCACGCGTCGTGGTGGGTCTGAAGGATCCAAACCCCAAAGTTGATGGAGGCGGGCTTCGGGATCTTGCCGCTGCGGGGATTGAGGTAAGCGAGGGTCTCATGGCGGCTCAGGTGGAGCTGCAGTTGGCGGGCTTTTTAGCAAGGCAGCGTCGGGGTCGCCCCAGGCTTCGCATCAAGTTAGCCATGTCCCTGGATGGCCGCACGGCTATGGCGTCAGGAGAGAGTCAGTGGATCACCGGTGCGGATGCGCGCCGTGATGTACAAAAACTCCGCGCGGAAAGTTGCGCAATTCTCACGGGCATCGGGACGGTGCTTGCCGACGATTGCGCCCTGACCGTTCGAGATGCTTTTTTTGATGAGGAACTGTTACCGCCACCACAAAGACGCGCGATAAGAGTGGTTGCCGATACCCGTCTTCGTACGCCACCGGATGCTGCCGTGCTGCAAGGTGCTCAGCCGAGTTTACTGCTGCATGCCAACGATGCCGTTTGTCCGGGCTCTTTGACCGGCGCAGCGCGCCTGGCGCTGCCGTCGCCTGCTGAGGGTCTGGATCCCGCCCAGATACTGTCTGCTCTGGCGGACAGGGAGTGCAACGAGATTCTGTTAGAATCCGGCCCCACTTTGGCAGGGGCTATGCTCCAAAGTGGCCTGGCAGATCAACTCATTGTCTACATGGCGCCGGTTCTTCTGGGAAGTCGGGCACGCCCGCTAATGGAATTGCCCTTTAATCGCATGGCCGAGGCGCTCAGGCTCAGACTGGTTGATCGGCGGCAGATGGGTGTCGATCAGCGCTTTGTCTTTGAGCCTCGCACTTTTGAATCGAAAGAAGCAGGATAAACAGGAAAGCGAATGTTCACGGGTATTATTCAGGCAGTAGGGACTGTCGCGGCGCAGCAGCCCAGCGGTGGCGATCTGCGCCTGCGCATTCAGACGGGAAAACTGTCTTTGGACGATGTGGCTATTGGTGACAGCATCGCCACTAACGGCGTCTGCCTGACCGTCACGGAGCTGCCGGGCGATGGTTTCTGGGCCGATGTGTCTCGGGAGACTCTAAGTCTGACGACCCTGGGAGGCCTGTCCCAGGGCTCGCCGGTCAATCTGGAAAAGTCGCTGACTCCCCAAAGCCGTCTGGGCGGGCATATCGTCAGTGGTCATGTGGATGGTCTGGGCGAAATTGTCAGCCTGAAAGAGGATGCCCGCTCCTGGCGAATCGTGGTCCGCGCGCCTTACGAACTGGCCAAGTACATCGTTCACAAAGGCAGTATCTGCATCGATGGCACAAGTCTGACGGTGAATGCCGTAGACGGTGCCAATTTTGATCTGAATATCATCCCGCAAACCATGGCGGAAACGCTGTTTGCCCATTACAGCCCGGGTAGTCGGGTCAATCTCGAAGTCGACGTTATCGCTCGTTATCTTGAGCGACTGCTGCAAGGGGCCGGCGCGGCCAATCCCCAGGCCGGGATCGATTACCAGACACTGGCTGACAATGGTTATCTGGATACGCGGACATGAGTGAACTGAGTATTAACAGCGTCGGTGAATTGCTCGACGACTTGCGCCACGGCCGTATGGTGGTGATTCTGGATGAGCGCGACGAGCGCAGAAACGAGGGCGTGGTCATGGTCGCCGCAGAGCACTGCTCGGCTGATCATGTGACGTTTATGGCGCGCAAAGCTCGGGGGCTGGTGTGTCTGGCGCTAACGCAGGAACGCTGTGAGCAGTTGGATCTGCCGCCCATGGTTGCCGGCAGAGAGAGCGATACCTCGCATTTCACTCTCTCAATCGAGGCTGCTCAGGGCATTGACACGGGTATTTCAGCGGCGGATAGAGCGCTGACCGTACAGGTGGCGGTGGCACCCCAGGCTGTGCCTGGCGATATCGTACAGCCGGGGCATATTTTTCCGCTCGCAGCGCAGCCCGGAGGTGTGCTGACCCGGGCCGGCCACACAGAAACGGCGGTGGATTACACGCGCATAGCCGGTCTCACGCCGGCAGCGGTTATTGCCGATGTGCTGGATGATCAGGGTGAGCTCGCCGATGGGCCGGCGCTGATAGCGTTTGCGAAAACGCACGGTTTGAAGGTGGGCACCGTGGCCGATCTTATCCACTATCGCATTGCGAATGAGAAAACCATTGAGCGGGTCCGGGAAGGCGACCTGGCAACACGCTATGGCAGGTTTCAATTGGCGACCTACCGTGATCGCACGCATGGAGGTCTGCACATGGCACTGAGCCTCGGTGAGATCGTTGCGGAAAGCCCGACCCTGGTGCGCGTTCATGCGAGTTCTACGCTGAGAGACTTACTGGGTACGGAGGTTCGTGGACAGCTGGGATGGAGCGTGCAGCGCAGTTTGGAGGCTATTTCTGCGGCGGGTTCAGGCGTGCTGGTCCTGCTCAGTCGCGGTGAGACCGACGAGCAGCTGCTGCACAGTGTCGATCTCGCCCTGGGAAACATTGAACCGAGGGATCCCAAGGCAGGCGACAGCTACAATACGGTGGGTGTGGGGTCGCAGATTCTGCGTGAACTCGGTGTTGGCAAGATTCGCCTGATGGGCGCACCGATCAAGTACAATGCCATTTCAGGTTTTGGGCTGGAGGTTATCGATTATCTGGAACCGCCGGCCTCAAAGTCGTGAGCCAGCATCTGGCTTAGGCGTTTTTTGAACCCGATATTTTTGACCACGGTCGCGTAAATCTGGCCCTGGTAATAACTGAGACGAATAGATCATGAGTAGTTTGAACACTATCGAAGGCACGATGACACACACGACCGGGCGTTATGCCGTGTTGGTGGGTCGCTGGAACAGTTTTGTTGTTGAGCACCTTCTTGAAGGCGCGGTGGACACGCTGAAGCGCCACGGCGTTGCGCAAGAGCAGATTACCGTGATCCGGGTTCCCGGCGCTTTCGAAATCCCCCTGGCCTGCCAACGTCTTGCGAAGGTGGGTGACTATGATGCGATTATCGCTCTGGGCGCCGTGATCCGAGGCGGTACGCCGCATTTTGAGCATGTGGCAGGCGAGTGCACCAAGGGTATTGCTCAAGTCAGCCTCAATGAGGATATTCCCATCGCGTTTGGTGTTCTTACGGTAGACAGTATCGAGCAGGCCATTGAACGTTCGGGTACCAAGGCCGGTAACAAGGGTGTGGAAGCCGCCCTGTCAGCGCTGGAAATGGTCAGCCTGCTCAGTCAACTGCGCTGAAGTGTCAAAACAGGCCCAACAGGAACTGATCGCCCGGCGCCGTAAAGCCCGCCACTATGCATTGCAGGCGCTTTACCAGTGGCATATGGCGGGGGCGAGGCCGTCGGATATCGAAGCGGAGTTCCGAACGGACTACGATTTTGAGGTGGTGGATCTCGAGTATTTTCAGGCGCTGATTCATGGCGTTCCGCCGCTTGCTCAAGAGCTTGATAGTCTTCTGGAGCCCTTACTGGACCGGGAGTTGAGAGAGCTGGACCCCATTGAGCGGTCGCTGCTGCGCATGGGGGGCTTTGAGCTTCGCGATCGCATTGATGTGCCTTATCGCGTGGTAATCAACGAATCCGTGGCGCTGGCCAAAAAGTTTGGTGCAGCAGAAAGCTATAAATACATTAACGGCGTGCTGGATAAACTGGCCCGACAATTACGCGGTCCTGAGGTTAGTGCCGGGCGCTAGTCAGTCGCGCGGCGAATTCGGCCTTATTGCGCGATTTTTCAGCAAGCTTGATAAAGGCCCGGACGTTGTTCTTGGCAATGGCGACGATGCCGCCATTCTGCGCCTGGCGCCGGGAGAAGAATTCGCCGTTTCGGTAGACAGCATGCTCGAAGGCGTGCATTTTCCCAAAGCGTCTCCCCCCGAAGATTTAGCCTATCGAGCCGTTGCTGCGGCGGTCAGCGATCTTGCCGCCATGGGCGCCAGGCCGGTGGCAATGACCTTGGCGCTGAGCCTTCCTGATGCTGACGAGGACTGGTTGACGCGTTTGCGCTCCGGTCTGGCCGATGCTGTTACGGATTTTTCTTTACCCCTGATCGGCGGTGACCTGACGCGAGGCCCTCTTACGCTGAGCGTGCAGGTGATGGGTGCTGTGCCCACCGGAATGGCGCTTAAGCGCAGTGGTGCCTCTGCGGGGGATCTGTTGTATGTCAGCGGATGTTTGGGCGACTCTGCGGCGGGCCTGGCGATTATCGAGGAACGTATAGAGGCTCCAGAAGATGTTGCAGGTCTTGTGTGCTCGCGCTTTTGGCGGCCCAAACCGGCTCTGGAGTTGGGGGTGTTGCTCAGGGGAATTGCGACGGCGGCGGTGGATGTGTCTGATGGCCTGCTGGCCGATGTGGGACACATAGCCCGGGCAAGTGAGGTCTGCATGGTCGTGGACTCTGCTCTTGTGCCGCTTTCTCCGGCACTGGCTAAGGTGGTGTCGCCCGAGCAGGCGCTTGCATGGGCCCTTAGAGGCGGAGAGGACTATCAGTTATGCTTCACTCTCCCCAAGGACGTGACGCCTCCTGAGGGATGCACGCGCATTGGCCGCGTCGAGACCGGCTCCGGTGTGCGCTGCGACGTCACTGGTGCCAGCGATGGATATCGTCATTTTTAACCGAGTCGGAAGTGAGACGTTGTCAAGGACAAGCGATAAACAATGAATGCCCGGCCCCGTCCAAAGTTAACGGATCCCGTACAGCTGCTGGCATTTGGTTTTGGGTCCGGGTTGTCGCCCAAGGCTCCCGGCACCGTTGGAACCGTCGCGGCACTGCCGATTTACTGGCTTTTTGCACCTCAGCCGCTGTGGATTTACAGCCTTATTGTGCTTGTCGCAGCGGTGCTCGGTATCTGGATTTGCGATCGAGCGAGCAAGGCGCTTGGTGTGCATGATCATCCGGGCATCGTGTGGGATGAGTTTGTCGGCGTTTGGATCACTCTTTGGGCGGTGCCGTTTGAACCTCTTTGGATTCTCGCGGGGTTTTTGGTGTTTCGAGTTTTTGATATCGCCAAGCCCTGGCCGATTAGTTGGTTGGACCGACATGTGAGTGGGGGCTTTGGCATCATGATCGATGATGTGGTGGCGGGAGTGCTGGCCTGCTTTACCCTGCATTTGGCGCTCTCGTTTGGTGGAAGCTCATGAGATTGCCACTTATTCTTTTGGCGCTGCTGTTTACGCCCGGGTTGCGGGCGGAGATCGTGGTCGAAGCGCTGCTTCCTGGGCTTGCGGTGATGCAAATCGACGGCAATCGGGTGACCTTGCGCGAAGGCCAGACTCACAGTGGTGTTTTACTCATTTCGGCCGATGCCCAGTCCGCGTTGGTCGAGGTTGGAGGGCAGCAGCAGCAGTTGAGGGTTTCCCAGCGCATCAGCGGGCAGTTTAGCGAGCCGGAGCAACGAAGCATCAGCATTCCCCGCAACGATCAGATGCAGTATCTGACGAACGCTGAAATCAACAACGTGCGACTTGCTGTGCTTGTCGATACCGGTGCGAATATTATTGCCCTCAACACCCGGGATGCGCTGGCGGTGGGGATTACCAGCGGAGAGGGGGTGGCCGAAAATGTTCAAACTGCTGGAGCGGTTGTGCCTGCCCGGCGAGTTGTCCTTGATACGGTGGTTGTTGGGGGGATACGTGTCGATGGCGTCACAGCTACCGTCATTGACGGAGAGCAGCCCTCGGTAGCCCTGCTGGGCATGAGTTTCTTACAGCATGTCGAAATGCAGGAGCAGGGCGGTATCCTCACGCTTCGGGCGCGCTGGTGAGGTTCTCGATAGGTGTTTGCTTAGCGGTTCGTGCGGCCCCCCGGCTCTGCTAAACTAGCGCGCCCTTTCAGTAGCGGATAGCTTAGTGTCAGTACGATTTGTTGAAGCCTCGCGCTTGCCCACAGACTGGGCCGTGTTCACCATGCACGGCTTTGAGGATGTTCAGGCGAACAAGGAACATCTGGTTCTGACTCTGGGCGATGTGTCCGGCGACGAGCCGGTACTTACCCGGGTGCATTCCGAATGTTTGACCGGCGATGCCCTTTTTAGCCTGCGCTGCGACTGCGGCAACCAACTGCAGGCGGCCCTGCGTGCCATAGCGCATGAAGGCCGAGGTGCGCTGTTGTATCTCAGGCAGGAAGGCAGAGGCATTGGGCTACTTAACAAAATCAAGGCCTACAAACTTCAGGATGAGGGAGCAGACACCGTCGAGGCCAATGAGCAATTGGGCTTTGGTGCCGATATGCGTGATTACAGTATTGTGCGTCCCATGTTTGAGCACCTCAAGATGAGCCGGGTGCGCCTTATGACCAACAATCCGCGCAAGGTGAGTGCTCTGAATGAATTGGGTATCGATGTGGTAGAGCGTGTCGCGCTGCAATGCGACAGTAATCCTCACAACGAAAAGTATCTGCGGACCAAGGGGTCAAAACTGGGACACATGCTGGAAGAGCGTTAGCGCTTCTTTTGAATGGCAGTGTGGATCAGCTGTCGCGCTTTACCATGCGGGCAAGTAGCTTGCGAAGGCTGTCGGCTTCAGTCCCCCAATCGTGAATAAGCGCCACTGACTCTTGGTATAAAGCCAGGGCGGCAGCTTCGGCTGCTTCAAGCCCCATCAATGCGACATAGGTAGACTTTCCTGCCGCGGCGTCTTTGCCGGCGGTCTTTCCCAGTGTTGTGCTGTCACTGCGCACATCAATCACGTCATCTATTATCTGGAACGCGAGCCCGATTTTGTCACCCACGGCTTTCAGGATGTGTTTCTGGTCGGGGTTGGCCTGTCCGACGATGCCCCCCATGACCAGAGCTGCAGTGATGAGGGCCCCGGTTTTCAGAGCATGTATGTTTTTTAACTGCTCCACGCTGAGGGTTCGCTCGGTCGCTTCGATATCCAGGCCCTGCCCGCCAACCATGCCCTCAAAGCCGGCTGCTTTAGCCAGACAGGCAACGAGGTCGATGCGTTGCTGGGCACTTAACTGTTCCTCACTGGCGATGAGCTCAAAAGCTTTTGCCTGTAGTCCGTCCCCCACGAGGATAGCGGTCGCCTCGTCGAATGCCACGTGCAGGGTAGGGCGGCCCCGTCGCATGTCATCGTCATCCATGGCCGGTAGATCATCGTGGATCAGCGAGTAGGTGTGGATGAGTTCGATGGCTTCTGCGGGGGCTGCAGCGAGCGCTTCACTTACTGGGTTGCCGGTAGCCCTGGCAGCCGCCTGGAGAAGTTGAGGGCGTAGGCGTTTGCCGGGATTCGTACTCGTATGTGACAGTGCTCTGTTGAGTTGAGTGTTTTGCATGCTATGGGAGACTCAAAGAGATGAAGTGCTTCGGGATGTAGCTACAAGAACGGATTAGGATTCCGGCGAGTCACAGTAAGGGTTCTCCAGGTCAATGAGTTGCTGCACTCGTTGCTCTGCATCTGCGAGCTGCTTATGTGCCAATGCAATAGCAGCAACTCCCTTTTCGTAGGTGGACAGCGCATCCTCGAGTCCTGTGTCGCTACTTTCGAGTCGTTGAACCAATTCGTCGACTTTTTGCAGTACAGATTCAAAATTTCGAGATTTTTTAGTCATGCGCCGTTCGCCTACTGTCAATGCGGAAGTGTAAACTGCGGTAAGAGCAAATCCCAGCTTGAGTATCGAAGAGTCGGTCCTGCGAGGCGCAAGCACTATTTCGCTGTGGGCATTCAGGAATTTGGCCGAGCGGCGATACAGATAAATTGTCAGTCAGATATTGTTCTGGAACCTTGTTTCTTGGCGTCAGTTGCTGTGCAGGTTAGCAACAGCTGCTGGGGTTTGTGGTGAAGCACTTGCGGACGATAAACCCGCTGCAATTATTGGCTCTGAATATGCACCCACGTATTCCCGCAAATTGGACTGCTCTCCATGCTCCACAAACTCGTCTGGAATGCCGAAGTGCTTAATAGGGCGATGAATGCCGTGGCTTGCAAGTAACTCCGAAACCGCAGACCCGGCCCCCCCAGCTATCGCGTTCTCCTCCAGCGTGATCAAAAGATCATGGCTCTCAGCCAGCTCAAGTATCAGCTCTTCATCCAGGGGTTTAACCCACCGCATGTCTACGACCGTTGCGTCCAGTTCTTCTCCGGCCTTCATGGCTTCCGAGAAAAGCGCGCCAAAATTGAGGATTGCCACGTCATTGCCCGGACGCACGAGGACCGCCTTGCCGATGGGGAGTTCGGTCATGGTCTCTTCGATCATGGAGCCGGGCCCGGTACCCCGGGGATAGCGAATTGCAGCTGGGCCGGGATGTCGGTAGGCCGTGTACAGCATCTGGCGACACTCGTTTTCGTCCGACGGCGCGCCAATCACCATGTTTGGAATGCAGCGTAGATAGCTGATATCGAAAGCCCCGTGGTGAGTTGGTCCGTCCTGGCCTACCAGTCCGGCGCGATCAATGGCAAAGGTCACGTCGAGCTTCTGAAGTGCGACATCGTGCACGAGCTGGTCATAGGCTCGCTGTAAAAATGTTGAGTAGATGGCGACTACCGGTTTTGCGCCCTCACAGGCCATGCCAGCGGCGAGCGTCACAGCGTGTTGTTCGGCAATGGCCACATCAAAGAATCGGTCTGGATACTGCGCGGCGTAGGCTACCATTCCCGAGCCCTCGCACATGGCCGGGGTAATTGCCATTAATCTGTCGTCTACAGCGGCCATATCACACAGCCACTGCCCGAAAACGTCCTGGTACTTGACCTTTTTGAGTGTGGGAACAGGAGGCGGAGGCGGGGCCTGGCCCTCTTCCAGCGTGGGCTTGATCTCAAGTTTATTAATGGCATGGAAGCCGATGGGGTCCGCTTCTGCCGGCGAGTAGCCCTTACCTTTCATGGTCAGGACATGCAGAAACTGCGGGCCTTTGAGATCGCGCATATTCTCGAGTGTCTGAACCAGCTGTGGCAGGTCATGACCGTCGACAGGGCCAATATAATGCCAGCCGAGTTCCTCAAAGAGAGTACCCGGCGCGACCATGCCCTTCATATGCTCTTCGGTGCGCTTCGCAAGGTCCCAGGCGGGTTTGATTTTCTTAAGTGCACGCTTGCCGCCTTCGCGCATGCTGATATAGGTTTTGCTGGCCCAGATCTTGGCAAAGTACTTGGCCAGGCCGCCGGTGTTGCGACCTATGGACATCTGGTTGTCGTTCAAAATCACCAGCATGTTGGGACGAACGTCACCGGCATGCGCCAGCGCCTCAAAAGCCATGCCGCCGGTGATAGCACCATCGCCAATAACCGCCACCACGCGCCGGGGATCGTTTTCGCGAGCCGCCGCCAGGGCCATACCCATGGCCGCAGAAATACTGGTTGAGGAATGACCTACGCCAAAGGTGTCGTAATCACTCTCGCTGCGCTTGGGGAAGCCGGCCAGCCCTCCGGCCTGACGTATGGTGTGCATGCGCTGCATACGCCCGGTAAGAATTTTGTGAGGATAAGCCTGATGGCCTACATCCCAGACAATGCGGTCTCGCGGCGTATCGAAGACACGATGCAGCGCGATGGTTAACTCAACCACACCAAGACCAGCACCGAAGTGCCCCCCGGACTGCCCGGCGCTAAACAAAAGGTACGAGCGCAGCTCGTCGGGAAGTGCCTGCAATTCGTCTTCAGTAAGCTCGGATAGATTCAAGCCCTGATCAATCTTATCGAGTGCAGGGGTGGAGGGGCGCGCTGTGGGCAATTCATCAAACATCGCGAAATTGTAGCTCAAATTGCGCGGTGTTGGTGGCTATTGTGGGGCAGTATTTGGTTGGCTCAGTTCTCGACGTGTTTTGATCTCAGTAGCCAGAAGCAGCGATATGCGCTCGTACCCGCTGGGGCTCAGATTGATACCATCACCGCGGTAATAAGCGGGGTTCGGGGTTCCATCCAGTTTGCTAAGCATAGGATTAGGGTCGATGATTGTCAGATCCGGGAGCTCTGCGACGAGCAGCTCTATGGACCTACCAATCTTTGCAATGCGCTCCTGGTCGTCCGGGTGCAGGGGCATTTGTACAGGAGCGATTACATAGCGCCAGCTGCTGGACCCGTACTCCTCGTCGAGATCAAGAAGCGTACGGAGGCTGTCCTTGAAGTCTTCCGGTGTCTTTTCATCCCGCAAATGGAGGTCCGCATACCCGGGAAAAACGACAAGGATGTCCGGACGGTAAAAGGCGGCTAAACGATCAAAGTGATGCGCCAGGTCTTCCAAAGTGGCATCGCCTAAAGGTCGCATAAGCGTCTCCCTGGGGAGCAGGCTCGCGGGAAGGTCTTTCCAGAGTCGAACGCGATGTCCGCCTATAACGACTACCGGTTCTTTGGGTATCACTGCGTTCAGATCGGCAGTAATCAAAGCGGCGATCTCTCCATCCCAGGCCTCTGGAGACGGATCCAGGTAAGTGCTGAGGTCCCGGGAAACGATGAGTGCCAGATGAATAAGGGGTATGCAGAGCAACAGCCCCGCCAGCGTTCGCAGTGTTTTCCATTGATACATGGCGTATCCCCTATCTTCGAGGCACAGTGTGTCCCAGCCCGGGGCGCCCGGCAATGACCCATACGCGACCCTGTGATGAGGGTCTCACCCCGTGAAGAGATGCTTACCGGTGGGGCGCTGCTACGTGTAAACTTTTGCCCATGATCTATTTACGCAACATCCCGGAAGGAGAGCTTTTCTCCGCCCAGCTTGAACTGCTTATGCAGCACGGGCGTGTGGCGTCGATGGTGGCCAATCTCATTGGGGTAATAGCGGTTATGGGTTTGCTATGGCCTTACTTTGATCCGGATCACCTTTTACTGTGGGGTTTCTGCCTCTTGATCCTTCTGCTCCTTAGATCATTGCATATGAGCAGTGCGCTCGCGGACCGGCGCTACCTGAGTCGACCGCAGAAGTTGTTCTGGCAGCTGGTGTTTGGTTCGGCGCTGACCGGATTGGTGTGGTCCGGGACCTTCATCCTGGTGAGTCCCTATCTTCCGGTGACTTTGCAGTACCTGCTGTTGCTGATAGTGGTCTTTATTGCTGCAATCTCTCTGGCGGTAATGGTCGTGATCAGAGAGTATTTTCTGGCATTCACTTTTTCCGCGCTTTGGCCCATAGCCTGGTGGAGTCTCGCTCATTTCTGGGACCAACCTTACAACCTGCTTTTGGGCTTGCTTCTTCTGGCACTGACAGGGCTGCTGACCGCAGCGAGTAACGGTATTCACGATACCTTCCGACGTATGCTCAGCTTGAACTGGCAGCAAGAAGCCATGGCGAGGGAGCTTGGTCAAATCACTAACTCTTTACGCGATCGAAATCTTCAGCTGCAGGAGGCTCGGCGTCAGTTGACAGACCTGGCCAACATTGACGAACTCACCGGCCTGGGAAATCGCCGTCTGATTAACCAAACCTTGCGGGAAGAGGTTAACCGTGCGCGACGCTCTCATGGATGGCTATCGGTTATTCTCATCGATGTCGACTTTTTCAAGAAGTACAACGATACCTATGGCCACCCCGCGGGTGATGAGGTGCTGCGTCGCATCGGAGACATAATGCAGCGTGCAACGGCCCGAGCAGGTGAGGTGGCAGGACGCTATGGTGGAGAGGAATTTATTCTGGTTTTACCGGGCGCGCGGGCGCCGGAGGCTCTCAAGACCGCAGAGCGCCTAAAGCTATTGGTACATGAAGAGAACATCCCTCATGGCGCGTCCGAGGTGTCGGATCGCATCAGCATATCCCAGGGAGTTCTTTCTATTATGCCGGACGAGGAGGTTGATCCCGGGGTATTGGTGGACCGCGCAGATGCTGCTCTGTATGAGGCAAAACGAGAAGGGCGCAACAAGATTGCCGTGGTGTGATGTGTGAAAGAATCACGCGCTATGCCTCAACGCCTCGCGGTGTTTGGCGCTTACAGCGATCACGACCTTTATCAGCGAAACCGAATACTGGTAAACCTCCTCACAGAGCTCAGTGACGAAACAGTACATATTCGCCCGCAAGCACGCTCGGCTGGTCATGGATTTTCTTCAGGCAAGACGCTTTTCCCACGCATTGGAAAACTTTTGCGAGACGTAGGGTCCCTGTGGTCTCAGCGCGCCCTGTTAAAAGACTGCGACACGATATTTGTTCCTTATCCGGCTTATATCGACATTCTTGTACTGTGGATCTGCGGTCAGACACGACATAAGCGCGTAATAGCCGACGCCTTTTTAGAGCTGCACAGCACGGTGGTCGAAGACCGCAAACTGATTCCCGAGAAATCCGTGCGGGCCTATTTGCTGACAGCGTTTCAGCGTTTCACATTGGGGAAAGCGGATATCGTACTCATCGATACGGCGGAGCAGGCGGCGCTGTTGAGGCGGTTTCTGGCAGGCACCGCTGCTCGGGTGGTCGATGTACCAGTGGGTATTGATGAGCGGCTCTGGCCTCGGTTGTCCCCACACCGATACACCAATTCCCTCGAAGTGGTTTTTTGGGGAACTTTTATTCCGCTGCATGGGGTGGATCTGATTGTTGAGGCCGTGAGAATTCTCCAGCTTCAGAATTTTCCAGTAAATCTCACCTTGATCGGCGACGGTCAGACTGCTGATACGGTCGCGGCTCAGTTGTTGTTGCAGCCTTTGGCAGGCTTGACCTGGTACCGTGATCTGCTGGATGTAGCAAAGATCGTCGACGTGGCTCGTGGCTCAGATGTTGTTTTGGGTGTCTTTTCCAAATCTAGAAAGGCGGGCGATGTCGTACCGTACAAAGTTCATCAGTCGTTGGCTCTGAATCGACCCTTGGTGACCCGCAAGGCAACTCCCGTGTCTCGGATTGCTGATCAAACTAAGGGGCTATATTTGGTGCCGCCGGGCGACTCTGTTGCACTTGCAAACGCCCTTAGAGAGATCGCCGATAGATTGAAGATGGGCTGGAATGCGAGTACGCGAGACATCTACGAAGAGCACTTCGCTAATTCCGTGATCGCCGCGCGTATTAAAGTAGAGCTTGCTCGTCAATGACCGGATCCCGGCAATTTGTAGTTCTATTGTGTGCGCATAATGGCGGAGAGTTTATCTCAGAGCAGCTCTCTTCATTAAGTGATCAGACTCGTGCGCCAGACTTCGTGGAGATTCACGACTGGGGTAGCACAGACGATACGGTCCCGAGAATAACCCGTTTGATAGAGGAGAGACACCTCAGTACTTTTCGGCTCACAGCGCACGACTCCACGCCTGGCGCGGCACAAAGTTTTATTGCTGCTTCCAAGGAGGCATTGCAGAGCAATCCAACAGCATCACACTTTATGTTCTGCGATCAGGACGATGTATGGGATTCGAGGCGTATTGATTGCTACGACAGGGCTTTGAATGACAGCGAAAGCGAAGTTCATCTTCTTTTTAGTGATGCCAGAGTAGTCGACGAGCGAAGGCGACTGATTCATGCATCTTTTTATAATCACCGTTGGTCGCCATTTTGTTTTCCTGTTGATCTCGATAGTTCTGACGTTGCTCTGGTTAATCCCGCGTTGGGATTCACTATGTGTTTGTCGCGCCACTTGCTCGAATTACTGGTGCTCAATGCCAATGCGCCCTGGCAAATGCATGACTGGGGTGCGGTGATTCTGTGCAGGGTTTACAGCCTTGATTCGCTCTTTATTCCAGAAGTGTTGGCTGATTATCGTCAGCATCAGAGCAATCTGAGGGGCGCACCCTCTTTGAACGGGATCACCGAGCGAGCGGCGCGGCTTGGAGAGCGCATGGGCCAACTCAATGCCTTGAACCTCTGGGAGTCCGAGTTGAAGGATTCTGGCAATGATCCGGTCTGCCAGCTCCCTAATGGTAGGTGGGCGGCCATCAGAGCCGTGCTTCAATCTAAAAACCTTAGGCTATGGTACCGAGTGGTTTTGTCCGGCATTCTGTTGGCGAGTTGAAAGCTAGAACGGGCCATAAATGATTAGCTTTGAAGCGTTGAACACTGAGTCGGGTGACCTGGGCAGGGCTTATCAGGACGCGCAGCCTTATCCACATGTGATTATCGACGCCGCGTGCGATGCTGATCGACTTCGTGCGTCTATTCCGGCGGTTTTGGAGCGACTGAGTCACGGTGCCGACTCCAGCGGTGACTTGATTTTTGCTAAGAATAAGTTTGTAGACTCCGAGTTTGCGGCGGTCACTACTGACCTTTCAGAGCTACGAGACGACCTGCTTTCCAAGCGGTTTGCCGTTTGGTTGAGCAGGCTCGTTGGAGAGGAGGTTTTTGTGGATCCGGCGTTCTATGGTGGCGGATTGCACGCGGGAGGTGCTGGCAGTTTTCTTGATATGCACACAGACTTTAGTTTTCACCCTCAACATTTGAATTGGCGTCGAAGGCTCAATATCTTGCTATATCTAAATGATGACTGGTTGCCAATGCATGGTGGTGAGCTTCTCTTGCAAGATATCAAGGACGAAGGGATGGAGCCTAAGCAGGTGGCCCCCATTTTCAATCGCTTAGTTGTCATGGAGACTGGCAGTCAGACGCTGCACGGTTACGACCCTATTTCCTTCCCCGAGGGGCACTATCGGATGTCTATAGCAGCATATGCTTACTCTTTGGAGGATCAAGAGTGCGCAAGTCCCCAAAGCACCGTTTGGTACCCACGAAAAGGCGGCGTAGTTAAGCGTTTAGCGGGAAAGTGGATACCGAGGATGATCGCCGCTTTTCGCAGCATTGGCCGTCGATGATTCAATTATCATTTAAATTCTGAAACCGGTGAATCTGCCGCCGGGCTCTTTTATCGGGTCTCTTGGCGGGGCGTCCGATCGTGCCTCCGGCCAGCTTTCTTGCCTGGGCTGACTGCTCGCGGCGAGCGATGCTTTCCTCTGTCTCCAGGTAAAGTGCCTGGGCCTCGGGCGCTCCGCGCCGTTGGTCACTGAGTGCCAGTACGACAATGTCACGCTCGTCCCAGCCTTGGCGGATGCGAAGTTGATCTCCGGCACAGATTTCGCGCGAGACCTTGACTCGCTGCCCCTCCAGCTGCACCTTGCCGCCTTCGATAGCCGCTTTGGCCAGGCTTCGGGTCTTGAAAAAGCGGGCTGCCCAGAGCCATTTATCGACCCGCAGTTTCTCTATGGACGTCTCGCTCATGGAAGCGCCGAGGGCATGATTTCGTCAAAGTGATGGATACCCGGAAAGCGGGTATCCATGCGCTTTTGTTGGGAGCTGTCAGGTTGCAACAGTGTGAGCAAATGCCGTATGCCGTAGATTTGAGCCGCGTCCAGCACCGACTCTGTGTCATCGATAAACAGTGTTGTCTGTGGGTCGAAGGGGTGAAGCTGCTGAAGCCGCTCCCAAAATACCTGCTGTTCCTTCGGAGCTTCGAGATCGTGCGACACCACAATATGATCGAACCAGTCCGTGATATCGACCTCGGCCATTTTGATATTGAGGGTCTCCCGATGCGCATTGGTAACCAGAAGTACTTCCAGCGGCTGGGTGCGCAGCCAGCGCAGAAACTCCAGAGAGTAGGGCCGCATGCGAATCATATGCTTGATCTCCCGCTTGAGTCGCGGGATGTCCATATCCAGTGCCTTGGACCAGTGGTCCAGACAGTACCAGGGTAAGGAGCCGCGAACTGAGCTAAAGCTGTCCTGAAGGTGGGTCATGGCCTCGGCTTCGGGGATGCCTCGGGTTTGGGCATAGGCGCGCGGAAGATACTCCATCCAGAAATGGTTATCGTAATGGAGGTCCAGCAGGGTGCCGTCCATGTCCAGAAGCACCGTGCGAATGTTAGGCCAGTCAATCATCGCTGGGTGCTATAGTAGCGCCTATGCAATTCTCTGGGCACCCGTCATTGTCGCGGGACGAAATCTGGACGCTTCTGGACCTCTGTGAGAGCGCCTCCCAGAGCATACTTGCGTGCTATAACGATGAGACAAGCGCAGGCCTTTTGCGCAGCAAGGAAGATCGAACGCCGCTTACCAAGGCCGATCTCGCGTCACACAATATCCTCAGTAAAGGCCTGCTCAGCCTGAAACCCGAGCTGCCCTTGTTATCGGAAGAGTGCACTCCCGACGAAATAGCCGATCGACATCATTGGGATTCTTTCTGGATGGTGGATCCACTCGATGGCACCCGGGAGTTTTTGGACAGGACCGGCGAGTTCACTATCAATATTGCCTTGATCGAGTCTCAACGCCCGGTGCTGGGGCTAATTTATGAGCCACTGTCTCGGTCGGGTAGCCTGGGCATTGTGGGTGAGGGGGCCTGGCGGCTTTGTTGTGATTCCGGCACCTGGCGTGCGACGTCATTGAGCACGCGGGCGCTGCCGACCCGGCAGATGGTGATCCTTGCGAGTCGGCGCCACAGTAATCCTCGTTTGGATAGCTGTCTGGAGTTTTTAAACGCCCGGCACGAACTATTGCGGCAAAACAGCGGTAGCGCATTGAAGTTCTGCGATTTGGCTGCTGGTCGAGGAGACTGCTATCCCCGCTTTTCTCCCTGTAGTGAGTGGGACGTCGCGGCGGGTGACGCTCTGGTGACTGCGGCGGGGGGCATGATTCTTGGTCTTGACGGCGCGCCTTTGCGCTACAACGCCCGGGAAACGCTGCTCAGCCCGCATTTTGTGGCGGTAGGTGACACAAGCACCCCGCTTTGGCAGGAGTTGTTGGCGTGCATGGCGTGAAGAACACGGGTCTTGTCTGCGGGCGAGGGCGCGGTTATCTTTCATGTTCTTCTGACATTGTGACCGAAGGCGGGAAACCCAGTACATGAACTGGCCACCGGGCAAGGAACCAGGCGCTGACGCCGAAGCCGCAAACGAGGTTTTGACGCCTGCCATGCGACTTTTACAGCTGCAAACTCGGCACAGGGCGCTGGATACCCGCATTGCAGAAATGCAGATGTACCCCTATCAGAATCAGATACTGCTTCAGCGTTTGAAAAAAGAGAAGCTGCGGCTGAAGGACACCATCGCGCTGCTGAAAGACGATATGATTCCGGATCTCGACGCCTAGGGCGTCTATGGAGTCGGCTGTTCAGTCATGGATCTTGTTGTTTACGCCGTTCCGTTTTTTATTCTGGCCATGATTCTGGAATTACTCTGGGGTCTGTATAAAGGTCGCAATACCTACCGTGTTAATGACGCAGTAAGCAGCTTGTTTCTGGGAACGCTTAGCCAGGCCCGAAAGTTCATTACGCTAGGCGTTGGGGGCTATGTCTACCATCTCACAGCCGAGCATTTTTCCTTGGCTATGATGAGCGCCGAAAGCATGTGGACCTGGGTTCTGGCCATGGTTCTCTATGACTTTTGTTATTACTGGCTGCATCGTCTTGGTCATGAAAGAACCATTTTGTGGGCAGCTCATGTGGCACATCACCAAAGTGAAGACTACAACCTGTCTACGGCGCTTCGGCAAACCAGCACCGGATTTTTGCTGGGCTGGGTCTTTTATATTCCCATGTTTGCTCTGGGAGTACCGGCCGAGGTGGTAGTCACCGTTGGTTCGATTAACCTTATTTATCAGTTCTGGGTGCACACGGAGCACGTGGGCAAGCTTGGTTGGTATGAGTGGATATTCGTCACGCCGTCGAACCACCGCGTGCATCATGCGCAGAATGAGCGCTATCTGGACCGGAACTACGGCGGCCTGTTCATTCTCTGGGATCGCCTGTTTGGGACCTTCCAGGAGGAACTTGAATCTGATCCTCCCATTTATGGAATCCGAGGCCCGCTTCGCAGTTTCAACCCCCTTCGAGCATTGACGCACATCTACGCTGATATGTTCCGGGACAGTTGGAACGCAGCGCGCTGGGTCGACAAGCTGCGTGTCTGGATTGCCAGGACCGGGTGGCGGCCTGCGGAGCTGGAGGCGGCAGATCCGCGTCCCAAACCTGATCTTGGCAGCTTTGTACGTTTTGATCCGCCCACAACGCTGGCGGTGCGCGTGTATGCCTTGTTTCAACTCGTGGCCGTAGTGGCACTGCTGGGGTATCTGCAGGCTGGAGTGCTGGCGAGCTACGTTTCCGGCGTGTGGCTGGTTGTGGCCATGTTGTGGACGACCATGACCACCGCCTTTTGGATGGAGGCCCGGTCTCCTGTGGCTAGTTTGCGATGGGACCTTCTGCGTCTGGGGGCCTTTGCCCTTGCGCTTGTCACAGTGCCGGAACTTGGCGTCTTCGCCGGTGTTATGACCGCCTACCTGGCATTTAACGCCTTGTTTCTTTTGGTGTTGTTCTTCGGTTCGGGCGTTCGGGCGGTTGATAAGTCTATGAACACCGTCTAGCTGGCCGGCTCCGAGGCGTCATCGGCATCGCGGTCGCCATGTCTTCGTTCCCGAAGGCCGAGAGCCGCATGAGCGGCAAAACCTTCTCCGGCCTGTGCATAAAGATTAAAGGCCGAAATGCCTTTGGCTTCCAGGGCCGCGGCCTCTTCGTCGAATCGCACCACAGCCGCGATGCGTCCCTGGTAACCCATTTCTCGGAGCAGGTCGGCAACCAGCATGTTTTCCTGATGATTGGTTAGCGCCAGCATCACAAGCTCCAGTTCGTCCAGCGCCACGCGATGCCAGAAGTCGGGGTCACTTGCGTCGGCTGCGGCAACACGGCGGTGCATGGCATGGTGTTGTGCAAGTTTTCGGTCGTTATCATCTACACCGAGGACCTGTTCGCCGTAACTGCGCGCTATTGCTTCGTAGGCGCCGGTGCCGATGTTGCCCATGCCCAGCACCAGGACACGAACGTTGCGGGTGTCCGGGCGTTGCGCTCGAACCAGGGGGGACTCATGGCGCAGCAGCCGCAGTCGGTGGCGACGGTATAAAGTGTGCGACAGTCGGTTCAGGGGTGAGGCGACCAGAAAGCTCATGGCAATAGCGATGGACATGGCGCTGCCCCATTCTGCCCCCACCCAGCCTTGAGTGGCCGCCACTGCGATGACAATGAGACCAAACTCACTGTGGTTCGCGAGGCTGTTGGACGCAAGCAGCGCTGTGCGTGGCGCAACGTGAAACCGTGTGAAAAGTGGAAAATAAAGCAGCGGTTTAAGCAGGGCCAGGGCGCCCAGCGCGAAGGCAACAATCATCAGGCTCGGGGAGGGCCAGCCGCTGAGTCCAATGGATAAAAAGAAACCCACAAGGAACAGGTCTTTAAAGTACAGAAGATTGCGCGCCAACTCCTTGCCTTTTTGCTCCCCAGCGAGCAGAACGCCAATCAATAGCGCGCCGAGGTCTCCCTTGATGCCGACGCTGTCAAACAGCTGAGCGCCTAAAATAGCCAGCGCAAACCCCGCCAGGGTAAACAGCTCTCCGTGGCCGGCAAGGCTCAGCATGCGCAAAATCGGGCGGCGTGCGGGGAGCAGCAATAACAGCCATAGTGCCGACCATTCAGGCACCTTGCCCGTGGATGCTGCGAGAAACAGGACCGCGGCGAGGTCCTGGATAATCAGTACGCCAATGGCGAGATTGGCATGCCGGGACGCCATTTCGCCGCGCTCCTGCATGATCTGGATGACGAATACGGTGCTGGAAAAGCTGAACGCAAAAGCAATGACTAAATTTGTGTTGAGTGATAAGCCCAGCTGGGGCAGCAATAGTCCTGCGAGACTGAGTAAAGCCAGGACCACTAACTGCGTGACCAGCATATGCACAACGGTTGTACCCCAAACGCGCGGCAATAGTAGGTCGCGAATCTGCAGTTTTAAGCCAATGCTGAACAGAAGCAGGGTGATTCCCATCTCCGCCAGTTTGCCGAGCATTTCGCCGCCATCGATATCAAGTTCATGCAGCACAAAGCCGGCCGCCAGATAGCCGATGAGCGCAGGCATGCCAACGGCCCGGCTCGCCATGCCGCACAGCAGCGCTACGATGATAAGCAGTGGATCAGGCATTCTCGCTTCCCTGTTGCGCCAGATCTGTTGGTTCACAACGATCAGCGGCGTGTCTCAACCCGGGTTCTATCTTTCTGTACTCGTGATGCAGGGATGCCCATAGAGGGGGGACGCACAATAACGCAATGGCCATATCACTTGCGATGCGCAAAAGCTCCCAGGCCGGTATGTCCAGAGGGTAGAGCCCGAACCAGCCGCGTAAAGGCGGCAGGCTGATCGCCAGAAACAGTGAGAAACGCGATATCCCAAAGAGCCCGAGGCCCAGCAGCAGGTAAAGAGTCCCGGTAAGCGCGGTGAGCAGCAGTGCCGTACTAGTAGGCAGGAGCCAAAGCGACAGGCACTGACCGGTACCGGATAGTATCGCGATAATAGCTGCGAGATTACGGAGCTTTTGCGGGTCTGTGTCGGGATGCTTTATCACGCTGGAAACGTTACCACAGAGCACTGCTGTGCGAAGGCAGAATTGTTAGTTCATTACTTGCGTCTGGCTTTGGCAACAGCTGACTGGTTCTCGCGCCCCAGCTTGCTGCACACCGACTCACCCACACGGACGAGGGCGTCGAGATCGACGCCGCTATCGATGCCCAATCCCTCCAGCATATACACGACATCTTCGCTTGCGACGTTTCCACTGGCGCCTGTGGCATAAGGGCAGCCCCCAAGGCCCGCTACGGAGCTATCAATACGTGCGATGCCGTGTTGTAGGCCTACCAGTATATTGGCCAGCGCCTGTCCGTAGCTGTTATGACAGTGCAGGGCCAGCCTGTCAGCACCCAGGGTGGGGATAAGCGCATTGAGCAGGGCGTCCATGGATCCGGGTGTGCCGGTACCGATGGTGTCTCCCAGGGAAACTTCGTAGCAGCCGAGATCCAGCAGAGCCTGGCATACCGTTAGCACAGCGCTGGGTTTGATATCTCCTTCGTAGGGGCAGCCAAGCACGCAGGACACGTAGCCCCGCACGGCGATGCCCGCTGCGCTGGCTGCATCCATAACCGGGCGGAAGCGTTCGATACTTTCGCTGATAGAGCAATTGATATTGCGTTGCGAAAATGATTCGGAGGCGGCTGCAAACACTGCAACCTCGCTCGCGCCGGCCTCCATGGCCCGCTCGAAACCCTTCAGGTTGGGTGTTAGTGCGGCGTAGGTGACGCCTGGTGCCCGCGCAATACGCTGGAACACGTCCTCGCTGTCTGCCATCTGGGGTATCCAGCGCGGATTGACGAAGCTTCCCGTCTCAATGTATCGCAGGCCAGCGTTTGCCAGTCCTTCTACCAGCGCTACTTTGTCCTGCGTGGCCAGCGGTGAGCTCTCGTTCTGGAGGCCATCGCGGGGGCCGACCTCGACCAGAGATACCTTTTTCGGATAGTGGGCGTTGTCGATCACTCCGATGCCTCGGCTTCGAAATCGACCAGACTGGCACCGCGATCTACCAGGTCCCTGGGGGCGCAGCGAAATCCATTGACGCAACCCGCGGACGGGGCGCGAAGCGTCTGCTCCATTTTCATGGCCTCAATCACGATAACCGGATCGCCTGCTGCGACGGCGGTCCCGGGTTCCACGAGCAGTGCTACGACGGTGCCGTGCATGGGGGCACCGAACTGGCTGTCTCCCGCCGCAGCAACGCTCGAATCCGCAACCAGAAGTTGTTTCTCTGAAAAACGAAACGCGCCATCGTCCCAAAACACCGTAAACTCTTCGTCTTCCCGGGCAAAGCTGCCGCGAAAGCGATGGCCGTCCAATTCCAGCATCAGGACATCATCTTTGAGGTTGCCGCGAATGGTGGCTGTTTCGTCATCCAGCAGTAGTTCCAGGTAGTCGCCCCGGTCTACCAGTTCCACCAGATACTCCTCTGCGTGGCTGAGCACGTCAAAGCGCTGACGATGCGGTGTGTTCATGCGCCAGCCCCGGCTATCCGCCCAGGGTGAGAACTTATCGTTGCCGGGACTTTGGTTGGCGCTGCGCCGCAGGGACAGTAATGCCAGAGCAGCGGCGGCCAGATCGCGGTTTTTCTGCGCGGGCGGTGCGCGGAAAAGATCCTCGCTATGGCGTTCGATAAAGTGGGTATCAAGGTCGCAGTGGGCGAATGCGGGCAGAGCGGCGATGTTGTACAAAAAGGCGATGTTACTCGCTGGCCCGGCAACGCGGAATGCGCTCAGAGCGCTGGTAAGTCGCCGGCGGGCTTCTTCGCGCGAGTCGCCATGAACGATGAGCTTGGCAATCATCGGGTCGTAATAAGGGCTGATTTCACTGCCTTCGATGATGCCAGTGTCGATACGTAGCGAGGGGCCTTCGGGGGGTAGACGCAGGTAACTGATCACGCCGGTTGAGGGGAGAAATCCCTGCTCTGTATCTTCAGCGTAGATGCGCGCTTCCATGGCATGCCCGTCTATGCGAATCTCATGCTGAGCCAGCGGCAGGGGCTCTCCGGAGGCAACGCGAAGCTGCCATTCCACAAGGTCCTGCCCCGTGATCATTTCCGTGACCGGGTGCTCGACCTGCAGTCGGGTGTTCATTTCCATAAAAAAGAACTGCTGGGAAGCATCCAACAGGAACTCTACCGTACCTGCTCCCAGGTAATTAATGGCGCGTGCCGCCTCCACCGCGGCCTCACCCATGGCACGACGGAGTTCGTCGCTGAGTCCGGGCGCCGGTGCCTCTTCGATGACCTTCTGATGGCGTCGCTGGATAGAGCAGTCCCGTTCCGCCAGGTAAACACCGTTACCCTGAGCGTCACAGAAGACCTGAACTTCCACGTGTCTGGGACGCTGAATGAGTTTTTCGATGAGCATGCGATCGTCGCCAAAGCTTGCCGCTGATTCCCGCCGGGCTGCGGCAAGAGCCTCGCTGAATTCCCCGGCCTCGTTAACCGCACGCATACCTTTGCCACCACCCCCGGAGGTTGCCTTGAGCAATACGGGGTAACCCATGGAGTCGGCCTCTTTGCGCAGGACCTCATCGCTTTGGTCGTCACCGTGATAGCCCGGTATCAGGGGCACGCCGGCCTCGGCCATGATCGCCTTGGCACGGGATTTAGAGCCCATGGATTCGATCGCAGCGGCGCTTGGACCAATAAATACGATACCGGCGGCTTCGCAGGCGCGGGCGAAATCGGCATTTTCAGAGAGAAACCCGTAACCCGGATGTATGGCTTCACTGCCGGTATCCCGGGCAGCCGCCAGAATTCGCTCCTGATTGAGATAGGACAGGGTCGCTGCGGACTCACCGATATGCAAGGCTTGATCAGCCAGCTGCACGTGAAGGGCGTTGCGATCGGCATCAGAGTAGACCGCGACGGTGCGTATTCCCAGCGCTCGCGCCGTGTGTATGACGCGGCAGGCGATCTCGCCGCGATTGGCAATAAGGATTCGGTTAAACATTAGCGGTTGCTCCCTGAGGCCCAGCTTGGTGGACGCTTCTCTAGAAACGCCTGCAAGCCTTCCTGACCTTCCTGTGAGACACGAATATGCGCAATGCGCGCACTGGTATCGTCAATCATCTGGGCATCGACGGCTTTGCCCGCGATCTCTCGAATCAGTTGTTTGGCAGCACTGAGTGCCTCGGGGCCGTTGAGCAGAAGCGCCTCTACCGCAGCCTCAACCCGACTATCGAGAACGTCTGCATCGCAGCATTCGTGGACCAGTTGTAGGTTCTCGGCGCGATCAGCATCAAAGCGTTCGGCCGTGAGGAACAGGCGTCGGGCCCAGCGTGTGCCAATGGCCTCGATTACATGGGGCCCTATGGTGGCGGGAATCAGCCCTATGCGCGTTTCGGTTAACGCAAAAAGGGCGCTGCGCGAGGCAATGGCAATATCGCAACAGCTGATGAGTCCTATTGCGCCGCCAAAGGCGTTGCCCTGTACCCGTGCGATCGTTGGCTGGGGCAGGGTTTTCAATGTCTGCAACATGGTGGCCAGAGCGCGGGCGTCGTCAAGATTGTGCCCGTAATCGTAACTCGCCATGCGCTGCATCCAGCCTAGATCGGCGCCTGCGGAAAAGCTCTTGCCCTCGGCCTGAAGAATCACGACCCGCACGTCCTGTCGCGTCGCAAGCTCAGCAAAGTGCGACTGCATCTGCGCGATCATGCTGTCGTCAAACGCATTGTGTTTTTCTGCGCGGTTGAGGGTTACCCGGGCAATGCCGCGGGCATCAACAGCGCAGCTGACCAGAGATTGCGTATCTGAGTTCATATATTCCCGTCCCTACATGCGGAACACGCCGAAGCGTGATTCCGTGACCGGTGCATTCAATGCTGCCGATAAAGCCAGGGCCAGCACCTGACGGGTGTCAACGGGGTCAATGACACCGTCATCCCACAAGCGTGCAGAGGCATAAAATGGATGCCCCTGCGTTTCGTAGCGATCAAGGATGGGCTGTTTGAATTCGGCCTCTTCTTCGTCACTCATGCTCTCGTTGCGTCGGGCCAGTTGATCTTGCTTGACCGTGGCGAGAACACTGGCCGCTTGCTCACCGCCCATAACAGAGATGCGCGCGTTGGGCCACATAAACAGAAAACGGGGATCATAGGAGCGACCGCACATGGCGTAGTTTCCTGCACCAAAAGAACCACCAATGATCACCGTGAGCTTGGGGACGTCGGCACAGGCGACAGCGTGAACCATCTTGGCTCCGTGGCGGGCGATACCCTCGGCCTCATACTCCCGGCCCACCATGAATCCGGTAATGTTCTGAAGAAACAGCAAAGGAATTTTGCGCTGCGCACAAAGCTCGACAAAGTGCGCGGCCTTGACTGCTGACTCTGAAAAAAGAATGCCATTGTTAGCCACAATACCGATGGGATAACCGTGCAATCGAGCAAAACCGCACACGATGGTGTCGCCAAACAAGGCCTTGAACTCGTCAAATGCTGAGTCGTCGACCAGGCGGGCGATCACCTCTCTTACATCGAAGGGGTGGCGTCGGTCCGCGGGGACGATGCCATAGAGGTCCGTGGCGGGGTAGCGCGGCTCAATCGGCTTTCGAATTTCGATGTTGGCATGCTTGACGCGATTGAGGTTGGCAACGGACTGACGAAGCAAAGCGATGGCATGACGATCATCGTTAGCGTAATGATCTGTGACCCCGGACTGGCGGCAGTGAACGTCGGCACCACCAAGCTCTTCGGCGGTGACAATCTCTCCCGTGGCTGCTTTTACCAGGGGCGGTCCGCCGAGAAAAATCGTGCCCTGCTGGCGGACAATAATGGACTCATCGGCCATGGCCGGGAGGTAGGCGCCGCCCGCGGTGCAACTACCCAGGACGGCGGCCAGTTGGGGAATGCCTTTGGCAGACATGCGCGCCTGATTGTAAAAGGCGCGGCCAAAGTGCTCGCGATCGGGGAACACCTCGTCCTGCAGCGGCAGGAAGGCTCCGCCGGAATCCACAAGGTACAGACAGGGCAGATGGTTTTGCTCCGCGATGGTCTGGGCGCGGGCTTGCTTCTTAACGGTGAGCGGATAATAGGTGCCGCCTTTTACCGTGGCGTCATTGATGAACACCATGCACTCCTGGCCGCTAACGCGGCCGATGCCGGTGATAAGGCCGGCGCCGGGGACATCGTCCTCATAAACCTCGTGAGCGGCGAGCTGGGAGAGCTCCAGGAATGGTGTTCCCGGGTCCAGTAGCGCATCGAGACGCTGCCTGGGTAGTAGTTTTCCCCGGGATACGTGACGCTCCCGCGCAACTTCACCGCCGCCTTCACTGATCTTTGCGACCAGTTCTCGAAGGGCCTCTACCTGAGTTCGCATGGCACGTTGATTTTCAATCGCGGTGCTATCGCTGGCGTTGTATCGGGTCTGGAGAATAGTCATAAGCTGGTACTCAGGCTGAGGCCTTGAAGAGTTCGCGTCCAATGAGCATACGCCGAATCTCGGAGGTTCCGGCGCCAATCTCGTAAAGTTTCGCATCGCGCAGGAGGCGTCCGGCGTTTGCTTCGTTGGTGTATCCATAGCCGCCGAGTGCCTGGATAGCCTGCAAGGCCAGTTGTGTGGCCTTTTCAGCGGTGTACAGAATCACGGCAGCGCAGTCCTGGCGCGTTTCTTCGCCGCGATCACAGGCCGCAGCGACGGTGTAGAGGTAGGATCGACAGGCATTCAAGTCCGCGTACATGTCCGCGAGCTTGCCCTGCATGAGTTGGAATTCGCCGATGGCCTGGCCGAATTGCTGGCGGGTGTGCAGGTAGGGAAGTACCTCATCGATACAGGCCTGCATGATGCCCACGGGACCACCGGAGAGCACCGTGCGCTCATAATCCAAGCCCGACATCAGAATCTCTACGCCTTTGCCTTCGGCGCGGAGAATGTTCTCGGCAGGGACTTTGCAGTCTTCAAATACAAGCTCGCAGGTGTTCGAGCCTCGCATGCCCAGCTTGTCGAGTTTGGGTGAGCGGGAGAAGCCGGGATAGTCTCGCTCGACGATAAAGGCGGTGATTCCCCGGGATCCGGCCTGAGCGTCGGTTTTGGCATAGATCACATACACGTCCGCATCCGGTCCGTTGGTAATCCACATTTTTGTACCGTTAAGAACATAGTGGTCACCCTCACGTCGAGCCTGAAGTTTCATGCTGACTACGTCAGAACCGGCGTTTGCCTCGGACATGGCCAGCGCCCCTACGTGCTCACCGGTGCAGAGCTTGGGCAAGTAATGGGATCGTTGCGCGTCGTTACCATGACGCTGAATCTGATTCAGGCACAGGTTTGACATGGCACCATAGGAGAGTCCTACGGAGCCCGATGCCCGACTGATTTCTTCCATGACAATGGAATGAGCGAGGTAGCCCATGCCGCTGCCGCCGAACTCCTCATCGACAGTGATGCCCAGCAGTCCCATGGCGCCGAGCTTGGGCCACAGATCCGCGGGAAAATCATTGTCCCTGTCTATCTGTGCGGCGCGGGGCCGAATTTCTTTTTCGCACATTTGGTGCACGGCATCCCTGAGCATGTCGATGTCTTCGCCAAGCCCGAAATTGAGGGTGGGGTATCCGGTATTCATACACTGTGCTCCTTGCGCATCATGCAGTGAGTGCTTCCTGAGATTGTTTGGTCTGCTGCTTTTGTTGTGCTTTGCGGCAGAGTTCTTCGACTTCATCCAACGCAGTGAGCATGTCATCGAGGTCTTTTCGTTGCTGCTCGAGTGCGGCGCGGCGTTTTTCCACGCGGGCCAGCAGCGAAGCCAACTGCGCGGAGTCGCTCTCGCCGGGCTGATACATATCAATGATCTCGACACTTTCAGCCAGACTGAGTCCGATGCGTTTGCCTCGCAGGATCAACCGGATACGAGCGCGATCGGCGGCGCTGTAGATTCGTCGCTGACCGGAGCGTAGCGGTTGAATGAACCCCCGCTCTTCGTAAAAGCGAATGGTCCGCGTAGAGATATCGAACTCACGGGAGAGTTCGGTGATGCTGTAATGTTTTTGCGTTGCGGTCATGCAAAAAGCATAGCTTACGTTTACGTTAACGTAAAGTAATTATGAGCAGAACATGCCGCGACGCAATTAACTCCCCGTCAGCGATCTGCATCAGACGACTTTGCTATGATCGCCAGTCAATTTTGGAGCGCTTAGAGTCGCTTATGTCCGCAAATGACCTATTAATGCAGCTTGCCGACGGCGCATTTCATTCCGGGGAAGTGCTTGCCGAGCAAAACGGTGTCAGTCGCACGGCTATCTGGAAGCAGGTGGGTTCTCTGGAAAAGCTGGGTCTGCAGATTAAGCGGGTACGGGGTCAGGGCTATCAAATCGAGGGCGGCCTTGATTTGCTCAGCGAACCTGTAATCCGGGCCTCTTTGGCTGCAGACGCAGCAGCACTTCTCACCCAGATGGATATTCATCAGTGCATAGACTCCACCAACGCACAGTTGCGCCGGCAAGGTCCGGCGGTGGTGGGGGCATCCGTGTGCCTCGCTGAAAGCCAGAGCGCGGGACGGGGTCGACGCGGAAAATCCTGGTTGAGCCCCTTTGCCAGCAGTATTTACTTGTCCGTGGGATGGCGATTTCAAGGTGGCGCCGAGGTGCTGGAGGGGTTGTCCCTTGCGGTGGGTGTGATGGTCTGTGATGCACTCAAGGATCTGGGTGTCCGGCAGCTCTCCCTGAAGTGGCCCAATGATGTTTATCTCGACGGCAGAAAGCTGGCGGGCATCCTTGTGGAAATGAACGGAGACTTCTCGGGACCCTGTGACGTGATCATTGGCGTGGGAATCAATGTGCAGTTACCCGAATCAATGACGGCACAGATCGAGCAGCCCTGGTCAGATTTACGTTCGGTCATCGACGAGTCCTTTTCCCGAAGCGTCCTGGTGGGAAAATTGCTGAATCGAATGCTCCCTGCACTCGCGGTTTATGAACAGGAGGGCTTTGCTCTGTGGCGAGGGCGCTGGCAATCCCTGGATGCTTTCGCCGGTCGATCGGTAATTGTGGATAACAGCGGGCAGCGCATCGCCGGTGAGGCCCAGGGAGTAGACGAGCGGGGCGCATTGTTGCTGCGAACGGGCACGGGTGTGCAGAGTCTTCATGGGGGTGAAGTCTCTCTGCGCTTACAGGAAACGTCATTGTGAGTGGCTCAACGCTACTGCTGGATATTGGCAACAGCGCAACCAAGTGGATTTGTGTCGATGCTGCAGGTGGTCTTTGCGAGGGACGTGTGGACACCCATGCGCTGGTTGAGCAGTTGCGTGACCATCTCGCTGGCGCCACGGTGCTTGTCTCCAGTGTCGCCGCTTTAGACACTCAGGAGTCGTTGACCATTGCATTGGCAGCGCTGTGTAAGGACGTCTGGTTTGCTCGGTCTCGTGCCTCTCTTGATGGACTGGTGAACTCCTATAAGGACGCGGAGCGAATGGGTGTTGATCGCTGGCTCGCGATGCTGGCAGCGCGACGGCGAGTCAGTGGGCGGGCCTGTGTCGTGGATGCCGGATCAGCGCTGACCATCGATCTGGTGTCAGCCGACGGGCAGCATGAAGGTGGTTACATTATCCCGGGGACCGCTTTGATGGAGCGAGCGCTGTTTGCAGACACGGGACGTGTGCGCGATAGCGCGCCGACAACTACCTCTGTTGCACCGGGGCAGAGCACTGCAGAAGCGGTAAGTCATGGTTTGTTGCTTGCACAGGCAGGCTCGGTGCGTCTGGCCATGTCGCTGGCCGAAGCTCAGGGCGAGCGGCCACAGCTGCTGCTGTGTGGTGGCGGCTCGTCGCAATTGATGAAGGTGTTGGACCTGGCCTGCGAGGAGGTGCCGAGGCTGGTGTTTGAAGGTTTGCTGAGGCAGGCGGAGTTAGAGGCTCCCCAGCTGTTGGAGTATTCCCTCGCGTCTTTTGCACTATTTTCGAAGAGTGATTGAAACCAGCCCAACCTTTGTCTAAACTCGCGCTCCTGAAATTTGGCTGGCGTAGCTCAGTAGGTAGAGCAGCTGATTTGTAATCAGCCGGTCGGGGGTTCGATTCCTCTCGCCAGCTCCATTTTCTCCATTTCCGTCGTCTGGTACTGACTTCCACTTTCACGAGATTGTCATCAGGAGCCAGCCGATCGGTAGGATCGGGGCGTCACGCCGGTCCAGCGTCTGAACGCTTTGCGAAAGTTCGATGGGTCGGCAAATCCCACTCGGTGGGCTACTTCTTCTACCGGCAAGCTGGTGGAGGACAGGAACTGAATCGCAACCGACGCTCGCACGTCATCCAGTAAACCTTGAAATGTCGCATTTTCTTCCTGCAGCCTGCGATACAGCGAGCGTTTGGAAAGCCCCAGTTCCCTTGCGATGTCTAAAGCTACGGGCTGCTGGCGTATTTTACCGAGCAGAATGAGTCGTATTTCCCGCTGCAGCCGCGTCTGTCCCTCACCGGATACCAGAACGCTTTCGCAAAAATTACTGCACAGCGTGGCGAGAAAGCGGCTGGCATTCGCACAGGGCAGACTCAGGCATGCGGGATCAAAATGCCATTCCATCACCGGGGCGTCAAAATACAGGTCGCACTTGAACTTTTCCTGCAGCGCGGCGGTATGTGGCGGTTCCGGGTAAGGAAAATACATGGCTGTGCTGGGAAACCGCTGGCCCATGATGTGCTCCAGCAGAGTTGTCATTGAACTGCGCCAGAACTCCGCTGTGAACGGCAGCATAGAGCCCAGCGCGAACGGATTCTGCGAGACGAAAACCGCGGTGTCGCCGCGTATTTCCCGAGTAATATTGAGCACTGCACCGGCAAAATCGATTTGCGAAAAGCCAAATTGCAGGCAGTCGCCCATGGTTTCACTGCTGGCCATGGCGTAGCCATACAGTCCGAAATCGCTGATGCGCTGATGCGCTGATGCGCTGACGGCTGCCGGCACGCAGGGCCGTATCACTGCGCTTCGCAAGGCGCCAGGCATTGCGCATTATTGTGACCCGCTGGGCTCGACTGGCCGGTACTTCCGGTCGGTCAAACCAGGATTCATCCAAACTGCTGCCTTCGACTAACGCGGTGCTGCTGATGCCCCCTGCAAGCAGTTCGTCGCGCAAAGCGCGCATCCCCATGGTCGACCCAGACGCATTGAGCGCTGGAATCGATAGCAACGATGGGTCTAGGTTTAATGGCACAATACAACTCTAAATTTGGCACGATACAACCCCTTTTGTCGGGTCTGACGCGACTATGATGCTCACATTCTGGTTTGTCATCAAAAAAGTCCGATGACGTTCAACATTACCGTCGACCTGCCGTCGATCTGAGGAGTTTCCATGTCCACATCCGACCCTTGTTCCTTTGAAATTGATGCCGGTCTGGCCGTAGTTACCCTGCATCACGCTCCCCATAACCTGTTGGGCCCGGTGTTGATGCAGTCGCTGCTGGATGCGCTTGAGCAAGTCCGTACCTCGGGCGCACGTGCTGTGATGCTCAAAAGCGGTCTGAGGCACTTTTCTGCCGGTGCGGACCTGTCGCTGTTTGAAGCTGCTACGGGTGGTGGCGACGGACTTGCTGTTTCGCCGGTGCAGTTTCTCTCTGCTCTGGAGGAGTTCCCACTACCGATTGTCGCCAGCATTCATGGGGTTTGCGTCGGCGGAGGCCTCGAATTGGCTTTGGCCTGTGACTTCATTATCGCTGCACGTAGCGCCAAGTTGGGTTCAGTAGAGGTCACTCTGGGTATCAATCCGCTCATGGGTGCGGTGCAGCGTCAGGTGGCCCGCTGCGGCGCCTTGCGGGCAAAGGAGCTGTCTATGTTGGGGCGTCGCTACGATGCCGAGACCCTCGAGCGCTGGAACCTGATCAACCGGGTGGTGGATGACGAGCACCTTGACGAGGCGGCTTTCGCATTAGCCACGGAACTGGCGAATGGACCAACCCTGGCGCATCAGATTACCAAGCAGCTGGCACGCCTGGCCGAAGATCAGGGTGTTGCGGCCGCAGACCGCGAGATGGAGGCTCTGCAGCAGGCGCTGTGGAGCTCCGAGGATTTGAAGATAGGCCTGGAGTCTTTGCAGAAAAACGGTCCTGGTCACGCAAAGTTCGTGGGACGCTGAGTTATGAATACGCCGCTGGAGGGAATCAAAGTCGTTGATTTTTCCCGGGTGCTTGCAGGTCCCTTATGCGGGCGTACTCTGCAGGATCTCGGCGCCGAGGTGATCAAGATTGAGCCCCCCGGAGTGGATGTGTCGCGCTTCGCTGCACCGATCAGCCCCAACGGGGTCTCGGGATATTATGCCCAGCAGAACGCCGGCAAGCGCAATATCTGCATTGACCTTAACAGGTCTGAAGCAAGGGAGATCGCGTTTGATCTATGCGACAAGGCGGACATTCTGGTAGAGAACTTTCGCCCCGGCACCCTGGCCAGTTTTGGCCTGGATTACGAAACTTTGGCGCGGCGCAATCCCCGCTTGATATACGTGGCCATATCAGGCTACGGGCAGGGCGGTCCATGGCGCAGCCGTATGGCATACGCACCGACCGTGCAGGCAGAGGCAGGTTTTACCAATCACTCTTTGAACCATTTTGGTGACAACCTGCAGTCCAGCCAGACCGATGCGCTGTCACATGCCGATGTCTACGCCGGTCTGCAGGCCACTATTGCGGTGCTGGCAGCCCTGAATCAGCGTCAACAGACAGGCCGTGGACAGTTCATTGATGTCGCTATGGCAGCGACCATTATGTCCATCAACGAGCATGCCCATGTTGACCTGAACGGACTCGAGCTAAACGACGAGCCGGCTATTCTCGGAGCTACCGATGGATCGTTTTTTACGGGGCCCGGCGGAGAGCAACTGGTTACCGCGATCAGTCTGGTTGGAAGTATTACCTTCCGGTTCTTTATTACCGCGATGCGCCGCCCCGATCTGGCTGAGGATCCGCGCTTCAGTAGCGCGGGTGCGCGACGGGAGAATCTCGAAGCGCTTAAGGGCATCGTTCAAGCCTGGATCTACTCGTTCTCTAACTTGGCGGCGCTTGATGCCCAGTTTGACGAGGCCAAGATTGCCATCGGCGAAGTACGTCCGCTGGAGGCCATCGCTGATAGTGAGTGGGCGGATTACTGGGGCGCAACGCTGAGCGTGGATGACCGTAACGGTGGCGAGTTCCGTCTGCCTGGCAGGCCCTGGAAGTTCTCGGACGCTGAGCTGCCGATGCCGGCTGAGCCGGCATGTCAGGGGGAGCATAATGAGCAAATCTGTGCCGAGCTCGGAATGGATCCTGCTCGCATCGACGCATTACAGGCAGCCGGTGCTTTGGTAGGGAACAACGCAGCGCGGGTCATCGCCAGTGTACTTGGAGCCGGTTCAAAGTAGCATCGGCGAGTGACCTGCAGCCTGTTGCTTTGGGGCCGCTATTGTGGCGCTTCAACCCAGGGCTTATTTACCGGCGTTTCTCCCTAGAAATCAGTTGACATTGGGAGGGCTCATCTGGACAATGTGCCGCCTTTCGGAGGGGTTCCCGAGTGGCCAAAGGGATCAGACTGTAAATCTGACGCGCGAGCTTCGGTGGTTCGAATCCACCTCCCTCCACCATAAGTTTTTGAAAAGAAAGAAAGAAATAAACGCGGTGGTTTGCAGTTTGATCATCGTCAGAGAGCGCCGCGCGACCATCAGTGAGGGGTCGTGCAGGGCGCTCTGCGGCTTGTGCTGGTGAGACAAGGTAATTACCGCGGGTATAGTTCAAAGGTAGAACCTCAGCCTTCCAAGCTGATGATGTGGGTTCGATTCCCACTACCCGCTCCAGCAATAGCGTCTGATGCGGCGCTCATTCGAAAGGATGGGTGGCGCTCGGCAGGCAGGGGCTGACGAGAGTCAGTAAGGCGTTGAGTAGTTGGGCGCCTATTGAGATGTACAGAGTAGGTGCAGAAGCAGTCTACAGGCTCATATAGCTCAGTCGGTAGAGCACTTCCTTGGTAAGGAAGAGGTCACCGGTTCAATTCCGGTTATGAGCTCCATTGCTTTAGCTGTTGTGCAAATTGTGTGTGGTGGGTGCGGTAAATCGCGCGACACCGTAAAAGAATCAAAGATGATGCGTGGCGGGTAATCGCCACCGGTGCAAGGAGAGTAGTTGTAATGGCAAAAGCAGCATTTGAGCGCGATAAGCCCCACGTCAATGTGGGCACGATTGGGCACGTTGACCATGGTAAGACGACGCTGACGGCGGCGCTTACACGGGTTTGCTCTGAGGTATGGGGCGGCGAGTTGGTTGCGTTTGACGGTATCGATAACGCACCGGAAGAGCGAGAGCGCGGCATTACGATTGCGACTTCGCACGTTGAATACGAGTCAAACGCGCGTCACTACGCTCACGTTGACTGCCCGGGGCACGCGGATTATGTGAAGAACATGATCACCGGTGCTGCGCAGATGGACGGTGCGATTCTGGTATGTGGTGCGACTGACGGCCCTATGCCCCAGACGCGTGAGCACATCCTGCTGTCACGTCAGGTAGGCGTACCGTACATCGTGGTATTCCTGAACAAGGCAGACCTGCTGGCGGAAGATTGTGGCGGTGCAGATTCAGAAGAATACGAAGAGATGAAAGAGCTGGTTGAGATGGAGCTTCGTGAGCTTCTGGACCAGTACGAGTTCCCCGGTGACGACACTCCCATCATCTGCGGTTCGGCGCTCATGGCGTTGAACGGCGAAGATGAGAACGGATTGGGCACAACGGCGGTGAAGACCCTGGTTGAGACACTGGATTCTTACATTCCTGAGCCCGAGCGTGCGATTGATCAGCCCTTCCTGATGCCGGTAGAGGACGTGTTCTCTATCTCGGGTCGTGGCACGGTTGTTACCGGTCGTGTTGAGCGTGGCATTGTGAAAGTTGGCGACGAGATTGAGATTGTCGGCATCAAGGACACAGCCAAGACCACCTGTACGGGTGTTGAGATGTTCCGCAAGCTGCTCGACGAAGGTCGTGCAGGCGAGAACGTAGGTGTACTTCTGCGTGGTACCAAGCGTGAAGAAGTTGAGCGTGGTCAGGTACTGTCCAAGCCAGGCAGTGTGAATCCTCACACCAAGTTTGAGTCTGAGGTTTATGTACTGTCCAAGGACGAGGGTGGTCGTCACACGCCGTTCTTCAAGGGCTACCGTCCGCAGTTTTACTTCCGTACGACTGACGTGACCGGTGCTTGTGAGCTTCCGGAAGGCGTTGAGATGGTCATGCCGGGTGACAACGTACAGATGGTAGTGACGTTGATTGCCCCGATTGCGATGGAAGAAGGTCTGCGTTTTGCGATCCGAGAGGGTGGCCGAACAGTAGGCGCGGGCGTCGTCGCCAAGATCCTCGAGTAAAGCGTTAGTCCCACACCGGCTTGGACCGGCGCACCTGTTTCTTCGCTTCGCGCTTTGCGCGAGTAAACGCTTCGAAACAGGCACACCGGTCCAGTCCTGAGGCATTACCCGAGCGAGACTGGGTGGTGTTACGAAGCGAGCGTAAAAGCGCAAGCAGCGAGCGGAGTAATGCCAGCGAGTCTCGCGAAGTGCATCGCAAGATGTTGTTGGACTTGGTGAAACGATCAAGCCGGACCGTTATTTGGCGGTTCGGCTTCGTCGTCTGAAGGCGAAAGAAGAAGCAGGTTTCAGGCCAGTAGCTCAATTGGCAGAGCAGCGGTCTCCAAAACCGCAGGTTGGGGGTTCGATTCCCTCCTGGCCTGCCATATTGGCAGGACACAGTCCGGAGCATTAGCTGTCGGACTTGATTAAGGTAAGCAAATGAGTGCAGAGGCACCCGTAAGCCGTTTCGACGGTATGAAATGGCTGGTGGTTGCAGCGTTGGTCGCTGTGGCTGTCGTCGGCAATAGTTATTTTGCAAACGAATCGCTGCTGTATCGCGTGCTTGGCATTGTTGCGCTTGCGGCAGTCGCTGGTTTTGTTGCGCTGCAAACTGCGAAAGGCGCGTCTTTCTGGTCCTTGGTTAAGGGTTCGCGAACGGAGATCCGAAAGGTTGTCTGGCCCACGCGACAGGAAACAGTCCAGACCACAATGATTGTTGTGGCATTTGTATTGGTAGTGGCGTTGATTCTCTGGGGACTTGATTCGTTCCTGGGTTGGCTTGTTTCGCTGGTCATTGGCTAGCGGCGGATCGGAGAAAGAGAATGGCAATGCGTTGGTATGTTGTGCACGCCTACTCGGGCTACGAGAAGAAAGTTGCGACTGCGCTAAAAGAGCGCATTGAGTTGCACGGGATGACAGATCGTTTTGGCGATGTGCTTGTACCCACCGAAGAGGTTGTCGAGATGCGTGGCGGCCAAAAGCGTCGCAGCGAGCGCAAGTTCTTCCCGGGCTATGTGCTGGTTCAGATGGAGCTTGGCGACGACACCTGGCACCTGGTTAAAGAAACGCCGCGGGTGCTGGGGTTTATTGGCGGCAAGGCTGACGCTCCGGCGCCCATTACCGACGCTGAGGCCCAGGCCATACTGAGTCGTATCGAAGAAGGTACCGAGGCGCCACGTCCCAAGACCATGTTCGAGCCTGGCGAGATGGTTCGGGTTGTGGACGGGCCGTTTAATGACTTTAACGGCGTGGTAGAAGAAGTGAACTACGAAAAGAGCCGTTTGAACGTTGCGGTGCTGATTTTCGGGCGTTCAACGCCCGTAGAACTGGAATTCGGTCAGGTCGAAAAGGCTTGATCAAGGGTTGTGGCGGCCTGGCCGTCGCAATAGATAAAGGCGGACGTTAAAACGTCCAGATTGGGGAGGCTGCAGCGCCAAAGTCCTGTCGGGACTTAGCGACTTGGCCGATTGAACCCAGGAGAGAGTCATCATGGCAAAGAAAGTCGAAGCGTATATCAAGCTTCAGGTGCCTGCCGGTCAAGCTAACCCGAGCCCTCCCGTGGGTCCGGCGTTGGGCCAGCACGGCGTGAATATTATGGAATTCTGCAAGGCCTTTAATGCGGAAACGCAGGGTGTTGAGCCCGGTCTGCCTATTCCTGTAGTGATCACGGTTTACGGCGATCGCTCCTTTACGTTTATCAAGAAGACACCACCGGCTTCTGTATTGCTGCGCAAAATAGCGGGCATCGCCAAAGGTTCCGGAGAGCCGAACACCAAGAAGGTGGCTAAGGTTAACCGTGCGCAGTTGGAAGAAGTGGCAACGCAGAAATGGCCAGATCTTACAGCGTCGGACATGGACGCGGCGGTACGCACCATCGCTGGCAGCGCTCGTTCTGCTGGTATTGATGTAGAGGGGGTGAACTAATGGCTAAGCTCAGCAAGCGACTTAAGTCTTTTCGCGAGAAAATCGATCCCACACGTGCCTACACGCTTGACGAGGCCGTTGGTCTCTTGAAAGAAGTGTCTACGGTCAAGTTTAACGAGACTGTTGAGGTCGCGGTTAAGCTCGGCATCGACGCGCGTAAATCTGATCAGGCCGTTCGGGGCGCTACGACGCTTCCGCACGGTACGGGCAGTGAGGTACGTGTTGCTGTGTTCGCTCAGGGTGAGGCCGCTGAAAAAGCGACTGCCGCTGGCGCCGACATGGTGGGCATGGATGATCTGGGCGAGCAAATCAAGGGCGGCATGATGGATTTTGACGTGGTTGTCGCGTCTCCAGATGCCATGCGGGTCGTTGGTCAACTGGGTCAGATCCTAGGTCCACGCGGCTTGATGCCTAACCCTAAAACCGGAACCGTGACTCCAGACGTAGAAACGGCTGTGAAGAACGCGAAAGCGGGTCAGATGCGTTACCGCACCGACAAGAACGGCATCGTGCACGGCGGTATTGGCAAGATCAGCTTCGAGGCCGATGCTATTCGCGGCAACCTCGAGGCGGTGCTTGCTGATCTGCGCAAGGCCAAGCCGGCGTCGTCCAAAGGGATTTATATGAGAAAGGTAACGCTGTCGACCACTATGGGTCCTGGCATTACCGTTGATCAGTCGTCTTTGGATGCGAAGCTCGCCTGAGCGGTTTGATTTTTAGAATAAGGTGGCGGTCCTTCAAAAGAGGGCCGTTGCCGGGGTCGCTCAGGGACGAGTGATCGACGATGACAAATGCCGTAATCCGGCCTTGTCGTCCTTTGATAAGGTCTCAGCAAAAGGCTGTCTGTACGCGTAAGTGTGCTGGTGTTGCCAGGCGCCGATGACCATCAAAGACCGTAGGTGTGCTGTGAATCTTTGACCCTGTGGGGCAGTTTTGCAGCACTTAATCCAGCCGGTCGGCTGAGCCTGCGCAGATGGTGAGAAGATTCACCACATGAGTGGTGTCGCGTTGCCAAGTGCATAGCACGAAGCGCGCGGTGCCTGAGTAAGTAATCCAGGAGTATAACCAGTGGCAATTGGACTCGAAGACAAGAAAGCGATCGTAGCTGAAGTTAACGAGACTGCCACCAGTGCTATGTCTCTCGTAATCGCTGATGCACGTGGTGTATCGGTAAGCGGGATGACAGCGCTGCGCAAGGATGCTCGTGAAAGTCAGGTAACTCTGCGCGTTGTGCGCAACACCCTGGCCAAGCGTGCTCTGGAAGGAACCGACTATGAGTGTGTCAATGACGCGCTGGTAGGCCCTTCATTGTTCGGATTTTCTATGGAAGATCCGGGCGCTGCGGCGAGACTCTTCAAGGACTTTGCGAAAGACAACAAAGCTTTTGAAGTGAAAGTACTGGCGGTGAGCGGCCAAATGCTGGGTGCGGATCAGTTGGATGTGCTGGCGACGTTGCCAACGCGCGATCAAGCGCTCTCGATGTTGATGAGTGTTATGAAAGCGCCGGTAACAAAGCTGGCTCAGACAATGAACGAAGTACCTGGAAAGTTGGTTCGCACACTGGCAGCAGTACGCGATCAGAAAGAGCAGGAAGCGGCCTAAACAGCACTTTTTGCATTCAGCCAGAATCCGCTAGCAATAGCAGAAGATTAGGAGATAGACCTCATGGGTATGTCAAAAGACGACATTTTGACGGCAATCGCCGAGATGAGCGTAATGGAAGTTGTGGAGCTCATCGATGCAATGGAAGAGAAGTTTGGTGTAACAGCCGCTGCGGCAGTAGCAGCAGCGCCAGCAGCAGCTGGTGATGCCGGTGCAGCAGCAGAAGAGCAGACCGAGTTTGACGTAATGCTCACCGCTGCTGGTGACAAGAAAGTTAATGTCATCAAGGTTGTTCGCGCAGTAACTGGCCTTGGCCTGAAAGAAGCCAAAGGCCTCGTTGACGGCGCTCCTTCCGCAATCAAGGAAGGCGCCTCCAAAGACGAAGCAGAAGACATCAAGAAGCAGCTTGAAGAAGCTGGCGGCTCCGCGGAGCTCAAGTAATCTTGACGTCTGCCCGGGTGCGCCCGGGCAAAGAAAGGCTGGTGGGTATTTGCCCGCCGGCCTTTTCCCGCTTTAGCTGTTGTTGATTCGACGCTAGCGGAGAACGAATTTTTTTGGCCGCCGTTGGTTGGCTTTTAACGCTGGGGAGTACAGATGCCTTACTCGTACACTGAGAAAAAACGCATCCGCAAGGATTTCGGCACGATGCCGACAGTCATGGATGTGCCCTACCTGCTGGCGATACAGCTTGATTCGTATCGCAAGTTCACGCAGCAGGGCGTATCCCTGGAAGAGCGTCTGGACTATGGCCTGCATGCGGCCTTTAAGTCCGTGTTCCCGATTGTCAGCTACAGTGGCAATGCTGCACTGGAGTACGTGGACTACCGTCTGGGTACTCCCGTTTTTGATGTCAGCGAATGCCAGCTGCGTGGCGTGACCTATTCCTGCTCGCTGCGGGTGAAGGTACGTCTGATCATTTACGATAAGGAAAGCTCGAACAAAACGATCAAGGACATCAAGGAGCAGGAAGTCTACATGGGCGAGATTCCGCTCATGACGGACAACGGTACCTTCGTTATCAACGGTACTGAGCGGGTTATCGTTTCCCAGCTACACCGCTCTCCGGGCGTATTCTTTGATCATGACAAGGGTAAGACCCATTCGTCGGGCAAGCTCCTGTATTCGGCTCGCATCATCCCTTACCGTGGTTCCTGGCTCGACTTTGAATTTGACCCCAAGGACATGGTTTTTGCCCGAATCGATCGTCGCCGCAAGTTGCCGGCCACGATTCTTCTTCGGGCACTGGGATATGAGTCCGAAGAAATCCTTTCTATGTTCTACGATTTCAACGTTTTCACCGTAGACGCTGATGGCGGCTTCAATATGGAGCTGATCCCCGAGCGTTTGCGCGGAGACGTAGCCGCCTTCGATATTATGGTTGGCAAAAAAGTGATTGTGGAGCAGGGTCGTCGTATCACCGCTCGGCACATTCGTGAGCTCGAGAAGGCCGGTGCAAAAGAGCTTCCCGTACCCCCGGAGTATCTCCACGGCCGCGCCCTGGCTAAGAACATCGTCGACGAGAAAAGCGGCGAAGTGCTGTTTGAGTGCAATACCGAGGTCAGTGAAGAGGTTTTAACCCAGCTTGCCGACGCTAAGATCACCACAATTGAGACCTTGTATACCAACGAACTCGATTGCGGACCGTTTATCTCCCATACCCTGCGCCAGGACTCCACGCGCAACGAACTCGAGGCACTGGTCGAGATTTATCGCATGATGCGTCCCGGTGAGCCGCCGACTAAAGAGTCAGCGGAGAACCTGTTCCAGAACCTTTTCTTCTCATCAGATCGCTACGACCTCTCGGGTGTTGGACGTATGAAGTTCAACCGTCGCCTGGGTCGGGAGGAGATTGTGGGTGAGGGCACGCTGTCCCGTGAGGACATCGTGGATGTACTGCAGACGCTGGTGGGTATTCGCAACGGTAAAGGTATGGTCGATGATATCGATCACCTGGGTAACCGTCGTATCCGTAGCGTGGGCGAGATGGCGGAGAACCAGTTCCGCGTAGGTCTAGTCCGAGTAGAGCGCGCAGTGAAAGAGCGCCTGTCCATGGCTGAGAGCGAAGGCTTGATGCCGCAGGATCTGATTAACGCCAAGCCCGTGTCGGCTGCGGTTAAAGAGTTCTTTGGTTCCAGTCAGCTGTCGCAGTTTATGGACCAGAACAACCCGCTGTCGGAAGTTACTCACAAGCGCCGCGTATCGGCCTTGGGGCCAGGCGGTCTTACGCGAGAGCGCGCGGGCTTTGAGGTTCGCGACGTACATCCGACACACTACGGTCGGGTCTGTCCTATTGAGACACCGGAAGGCCCGAACATCGGCCTGATCAACTCCCTGGCAGTCTATGCCCGCACCAACGAGTACGGATTCCTGGAGAGCCCTTACCGCAAGGTTGTAGATGGTGTCGTTACCGATGACATTGAGTATCTTTCAGCGATCAACGAAGCCGAGCACGTGATTGCCCAGGCCTCTGCGGAACTTGACAGCAAGAACCGCTTTGTTGACGAGTTGATTGCAGTACGTCACCTGAATGAATTTACGGTGATGGATCCGGATCGTGTTGATTACATGGACGTTTCACCACAACAGATTGTGTCCGTGGCGGCGGCGTTGATTCCGTTCCTCGAGCACGATGACGCCAACCGCGCCTTGATGGGTTCGAACATGCAGCGCCAGGCGGTGCCTACGCTGCGCAGTGAGAAGCCCCTTGTCGGTACCGGCATGGAGCGGTTTGTGGCCGCCGATTCGGGCGTATGTGTGGTAGCCAAGCGTCCGGGTGTTATCGACTCTGTTGATGCCAGCCGTATTGTGGTGCGTGTGGACGACTCGGAGGTGGGTCCTGGTGAAGCGCCGGTCGATATTTACAATTTGACCAAGTACACCCGCTCTAACCAGAACACCTGTATCAACCAGCGTCCTATTGTGGGTCGCGGAGATTCGGTGGCGCGGGGCGATATCCTCGCAGACGGTCCGTCCATTGATTTGGGTGAGCTGGCTCTTGGGCAGAATATGCGCATCGCATTCATGCCCTGGAATGGCTACAACTTCGAAGACTCGATCCTTGTATCAGAGCGAGTTGTCAAGGAAGACCGCTTTACAACCATTCACATTCAAGAGCTCACCTGTATTGCCCGTGATACCAAGCTCGGATCTGAAGAGATCTCTGCCGACATTCCTAACGTAGGGGAGGGCGCACTGTCCAACCTGGATGAGTCGGGAATTGTCTACATCGGTGCGGAAGTGGATGCCGGGGACATACTGGTCGGTAAAGTGACTCCCAAGGGCGAAACGCAGCTGACTCCAGAAGAGAAGCTCCTGCGTGCGATCTTTGGTGAGAAAGCGTCGGATGTGAAAGACACCTCTCTGCGTGTGCCTTCGAGTACCAAGGGTACGGTTATCGACGTGCAGGTATTTACCCGTGATGGGCTTGAGAAAGATGCTCGTGCGAAGCACATCGAAAAGACTCAGCTTGATGAGTACCGCAAGGATCTCAAAGAAGAGTTCCGCATCTATGAAGAAGCGACGTACTCCTGGCTTGGTAACCTTATCAAGGGTGCCAAGACGGTTAGCGGTGGCGGACTCTCCAAGGGAACCCAGCTGACGGATGCCGTGCTTGCTGAACTGGATCGCGAGCAGTGGTTCAAGCTCAAGCTCGACAACGCCGAGTTGAATGACGCTCTTGCGTCAGCGCAAAACCAGCTCGAAGAGCAGAACAAGCACCTCGAAGAGCGTTTTGAAGACAAGAAGAACAAGCTTCAGAGTGGCGATGACCTTGCGCCCGGCGTGCTCAAGATCGTCAAGGTTTACCTTGCGGTCAAGCGTCGCATCCAGCCAGGCGACAAGATGGCCGGTCGTCACGGTAACAAGGGTGTGATCTCGGTGATTATGCCGGTTGAAGACATGCCCTATGACGAAAATGGTGAGCCGGTTGATATCGTGCTGAACCCGCTGGGTGTACCGTCACGCATGAACGTGGGGCAGATTCTTGAAACCCACCTGGGCATGGCCGCACGGGGTCTTGGAAACAAGATCAACGAAATGCTTGAGGAGCAGCGCAAGACGGCTGATATCCGAAAGTTCCTCGAAAGCATCTATAACAACGGTGCGGGTCGTGGTGCGGACATCAAGGGTCTGAACGACGGTGAAGTGCTCGAGTTGGCCAAGAACCTCACCGCAGGCGTTCCCATGGCGACTCCCGCTTTTGATGGCGCTGCAGAAGAGTCCATTAAAGAGCTGCTGGAACTTGCCGGCATGAACGAGAGCGGTCAGGTTCGGTTGTACGACGGTCGTACAGGGGATGCCTTCGATCGCGACGTGACCGTGGGCTATATGTATATGCTCAAGCTCAACCACCTGGTGGATGACAAGATGCACGCACGTTCCACCGGATCCTACAGCCTTGTTACCCAGCAGCCGCTGGGTGGTAAGGCCCAGTTTGGTGGTCAGCGCTTTGGAGAGATGGAGGTCTGGGCTTTGGAAGCTTACGGCGCGGCCTACACTCTGCAGGAGATGCTGACGGTCAAGTCGGATGACGTGGCGGGTCGTACGAAGATGTACAAAAACATTGTCGATGGTGACCATCGCATGGAGCCGGGTATGCCCGAGTCCTTCAATGTGCTCGTAAAGGAAATTCGCTCCCTCGGTATCGATATCGAGTTGGAAAGCGAATAACACATTAAGGAATCGGTAGTCGGTCGCCCTTTGGGCGGCCGGCACGGCAAGAACACCTCGTGGAGGAAATGCCTTGAAAGACTTACTTAACCTACTGAAGTCCCAGGGACAGTCAGATGAGTTCGATGCGATTCGCATCGGCCTGGCGTCGCCGGATATGGTCCGCTCCTGGTCCTTCGGGGAAGTGAAAAAACCCGAAACCATTAACTACCGTACCTTTAAGCCGGAGCGGGATGGTTTGTTCTGCGCCAAGATTTTTGGTCCGGTGAAAGACTACGAATGCCTGTGCGGCAAGTACAAGCGTCTTAAGCACCGCGGCGTAATCTGTGAGAAGTGCGGCGTCGAAGTCGCGCTCGCCAAAGTGCGTCGTGAGCGCATGGGCCACATTGAGCTTGCCAGCCCGGTGGCGCATATCTGGTTCCTGAAGTCTCTGCCGTCACGTATCGGCCTGCTTCTGGATATGACTCTGCGTGATATTGAGCGCGTACTGTACTTTGAGTCCTATGTAGTGACCGATCCCGGCATGACTACGCTGGAACACGGCCAACTTCTGACCGATGAGCAGTACTACGAAGCCATGGAAGAGTTTGGCGACGAATTCGCGGCCAAGATGGGCGCTGAGGCTGTTCAGGATCTCATGAAGCAACTGGATCTCGAGAGCGAGATCGCAACGCTGCGTGAAGAGATTCCACAGACCAATTCTGAGACCAAGATCAAGAAGCTGTCCAAGCGACTCAAGTTGATGGAAGCCTTCGCAAGTTCCGGCAACAAGCCGGAGTGGATGGTCCTCAACGCTCTGCCGGTTCTTCCCCCGGATCTTCGTCCGCTGGTGCCGCTCGATGGTGGTCGTTTTGCGACGTCTGACCTGAACGATCTTTATCGTCGGGTGATCAACCGTAACAACCGTCTCAAGCGTCTGCTGGACTTGAACGCGCCGGATATCATCGTGCGCAACGAAAAGCGCATGCTCCAGGAATCAGTGGATGCTCTGCTGGACAACGGTCGTCGCGGTCGCGCTATTACGGGCTCCAACAAGCGTCCTCTGAAGTCGCTTGCAGATATGATCAAAGGTAAGCAGGGTCGTTTCCGTCAGAACCTGCTCGGTAAGCGTGTGGACTACTCCGGTCGTTCGGTGATCGTGGTTGGTCCTGCGCTGCGTCTGCATCAGTGCGGTCTGCCCAAAAAGATGGCGTTGGAGCTGTTCAAGCCGTTTATTTTCGGCAAGCTCGAGGCCCGTGGTCTGGCGACCACTATCAAGGCTGCCAAGAAAATGGTGGAGCGCGAGCCACCGGAAGTCTGGGATATTCTTGCGGAAGTGATTCGCGAGCACCCTGTGCTCCTCAACCGTGCGCCTACGCTGCACCGTCTCGGCATTCAGGCTTTTGAGCCGGTACTGATTGAAGGTAAGGCGATTCAGCTGCACCCACTGGTCTGTGCTGCCTATAACGCTGACTTTGATGGCGACCAGATGGCGGTGCACGTGCCTCTGACTATCGAAGCCCAGCTCGAAGCCCGCGCCTTGATGATGTCGACCAACAACATCCTGTCTCCAGCAAGCGGTGAGCCGATCATTGTTCCTTCCCAGGACGTGGTTCTGGGTCTGTACTACATGACTCGTGAGCGGGTAAATGCTCGTGGTGAAGGTCGTGTTTTTGCTGACTTTAACGAGGTGCACCGTGCCTACGTCACCGGTGAAGCGCATCTTCAGGCGCGGGTAAAAGTCCGAATCCACGAGATCACAATCACGGACGAGGGTGAGAGCCTGGAGCGCAGAGCGATTGTCGATACCACCGTTGGCCGTGCACTGCTTTGGGATATCGTGCCCAAGGGTATCTCCTACGAGATGGTCAACAAGCCCATGGCGAAGCGTGCCATCTCGCAGATCATCAACCAGTGCTACCGTGCGGTGGGATTGAAGGCGACGGTTATTTTTGCCGATAAGTTGATGTATACCGGCTACGAATACTCCACACGCTCGGGCGCCTCCATTGGCGTTAACGACTTTGAGATTCCGAAAGAGAAAGCCGAACTCATCGAAAGTGCCGACGCCGAAGTGAAAGAGATCGAAGAGCAGTACGCTGCCGGTCTTGTGACCCAAGGTGAGAAGTACAACAAGGTTATCGATATCTGGTCCCGTGCAAACGACCTCGTGTCCAAGTCCATGATGAAAGGCATCTCGACCGAGATGGTGATCAATCGCGACGGCGAGGAAGAAGAGCAGGCATCCTTTAACTCGGTATTCATCTATGCGGACTCCGGAGCGCGAGGCTCGCCTGCACAGATTCGCCAGCTGGCCGGTATGCGTGGTCTGATGGCCAAGCCGGACGGCTCTATTATTGAGACGCCGATTACCGCTAACTTCCGTGAAGGTTTGAACGTACTTCAGTACTTTATCTCCACTCACGGTGCTCGTAAGGGTCTGGCTGATACGGCACTCAAGACCGCAAACTCGGGTTACCTGACCCGTCGTCTGGTCGATGTGGCGCAGGACTTGGTTGTGACTGAGGTCGATTGCGGCACCGACCATGGTCTGCTGATGACTCCGGTTATCGATGGCGGCGACATCATTGAGACTTTGGGTGATCGTGTATTGGGTCGTATCGTGGCGAAGGATGTTTTCCGTCCCGGCTCTGAGGACGAAATCGCTATTACCGCAGGCACCATGCTGGACGAGCTCTGGATCCGTCGTCTGGAAGAGATGGGTATTGATGAGCTTGAAGTTCGCTCACCGATCACTTGCGATACGCGCTACGGCATTTGCTCTACCTGTTACGGCCGTGACCTCGCTCGAGGCCATCGTGTCAACATGGGTGAGGCCGTCGGTGTTGTGGCCGCCCAGTCTATTGGTGAGCCCGGAACACAGCTGACCATGCGTACCTTCCACATTGGTGGAGCGGCCTCGCGTGCTACTGCGCAGGACAATATCCAGATCATCAACGATGGTGTGGTTCGTTTGCACAACGTTAAGACCGTTGGGCGTAAGGACGGCACGTTGATCGCAGTTTCGCGTTCTGGTGAGCTGTCGATTCTCGATAAAGTCGGACGGGAGCGCGAGCGCTACAAGCTCCCTTATGGTGCAATCATCAAGGTTGCTGACGACAGCCCCGTTGCGGCTGGCGACATCGTTGCTACCTGGGATCCTCACACTCACCCGATCATCACCGAGGTGGCGGGTACGGTGAAATTCAGCGGCATGGACGAAGGTATTACCATTCGTCGCCAGACCGATGATCTCACAGGTCTTTCCAGTATTGAGGTAATGGAAACGGGTGAACGTCCGGCGGCGGGCAAGGATGTGCGTCCGGCGATCACTCTGGTCGACGATAACGGCGAAGAACTGTGTCTTGCAGATACCAACGTTCCTGCACACTACTTCCTGCCGGCGCTTGCGCTGGTTGGTCATGAAGATGGTCGCAAGGTAGATGCTGGCGACGTTATCGCACGTATTCCTCAGGAAGGTTCCAAGACCCGTGACATCACGGGTGGTCTACCACGTGTTGCGGATCTGTTCGAAGCTCGTAAGCCTAAAGAGCCTGCGATCCTCGCAGAGATCTCGGGTACCGTAAGTTACGGTAAGGAGACCAAGGGCAAGCGTCGTCTGGTCATCACACCGACCGATGGCAAGCCGTTGCCCGATGGATCTGATCACTACGAGGCCCTGATTCACAAGTGGCGTAATCTCTCGGTGTTTGAGGGCGAGTCGGTTGAGAAGGGCGAGATGATTTCAGAAGGGCCTTTCAGCCCCCACGACATCTTGCGTCTGAAGGGAATCTCCGAGCTGGCCAAGTACATCGTCAACGAGATTCAGGAGGTTTACCGACTGCAGGGCGTGAAGATCAACGACAAGCACATCGAGGTTATTGTTCGTCAGATGCTGCGTAAGGTTGTGATCACCTCGTCCGGCGATTCAACGCTGATTAAAGGTGAGCAGGTGGAATACACCCGCTTCCTGGAAGAGAACGAACGTCTGCAGGCTGAAGGTCTCGTCTGCGCAACAGGCGAACGTGAGCTACTGGGTATCACCAAGGCGTCTCTGGCTACTGAGAGCTTTATCTCGGCAGCGTCCTTCCAGGAGACCACCCGTGTGCTTACGGAGGCGGCTGTTACCGGTAAGCGCGATTATCTCCGCGGTCTGAAGGAGAACGTGGTGGTAGGTCGCCTGATTCCGGCGGGAACGGGTCTGACCTATCACGAGAACCGAAAGAAGCGTTCAGAGGAAGAGAGCGAAATGTCTGTTTCGGCGCAAGATATCGAAGCAGCATTGACAGAAGCACTGCAGGAAGAAAGCTCAGAGTAAGCTCGTGAGCTGAAACTGCATTGCCTCTGTAGAGGCTCGCAAAGCGGCGACTGTTAACAGCAGCGCCGTTTTTTTTTGCGCGTTGAGAGACGTGATGCCTTCAGTCTGTGAGCTGCTTATCGAATTAATCGTTATTGACCTACCGCATGCGTAGTCTACGCTGAGGTTACCTCACGGCATTTTTTGCCGCGAGCTTATCCATAAAAAGGACAATAATTATGAAGATAAGATTTGCTAGTGTGGCTCTCGGCGCAGGTATGTGTTCTCTCGTTGGTTTGCCCGTGCAGGCGGATCATCATATGGAAATGCAGTTTGCGCCTGCTCATATGATGACTTGCGAGTATAACGACGGTAAAGGGCCGAAGGATCTTGATAAGCTGACTAAGGCGTTCACAAAGTGGGCCAAGAACAACTCTGAGAACTACACTTACTACATTTTGACGCCGGCGTTTCACGAAGGCGCGCAGTGGGATTTCGCGTGGCTTGGGAGTTGGACCAGTGGTGCGGGTATGGGCAGTGGTTACGACGCTTGGATGGCTGATGACGATGGTGTCGGCGCTATGTTTGCGGATGTTGGCTCGTGCGGCGCCTCTATGGCGTCCGTGACGCCAATCACCATGCCGGATCAGGACGGTCCCTGGGATAGCGGTGTGGTGTGGTTCTCCCGCTGCAACATCGACGACAACGCTGGCTTGGCCGATGCCATTGGTGCTCATCGCACAATGTCCAAGGCTATGTCTGAGATGGGGCAAGTCTCGGCGAGTTGGGCGTTTCTCCCGGCCCTGGGCTTTGGTGATGTTGAGTTTGACTATTATCACGCGCAGGCCTGGCCCTCTTATTCGCAGCTAGGCAATGGTTTTGACGCCTACTTTAATAAGGGGGGATGGAAGACTCAGGCAGCAGCGCAAAAGGATGTCGTAGAGTGCAGTTCGCCGAATCTATATGATTTTCGCACCATGCATACACCTAACTAGGGGGGCCGCGGGCAGTTTTCGCAGGTCATGCATACTCCTGCGATTACTGACCGCAAACTTGACCGCGCAGGGAGTTTTGCAGGTCCACCATAGCGCGGTGTTTTCGTTCAAACGCCTCTTGTAGGCACACAGATATTGTTGACTCCCCAGCATGGCATCTATAGAATGCCGCCTCCTTTTTATGGAGGGCGGTTTGTCTTTGCCCGTCCACCCTTAGCGAGCGTCTACGTGTTTTGCTTGTTAAGTGCGTGGTCTGAATAAGAGGCAAACCCCTTCTTTTTGGTGAGACTGGAGTTCGGTATTAATGGCAACAATTAACCAGCTGGTGCGTAAGCCGCGCAAGCGCAAGATCGAAAAGAGTGATGTTCCTGCTCTTCAGGGCTGCCCCCAGCGACGCGGCGTATGCACCCGTGTTTATACAACAACACCAAAGAAGCCGAACTCTGCGCTGCGCAAGGTTTGTCGTGTGCGTCTGACAAACGGCTTCGAAGTGTCATCGTACATCGGTGGTGAAGGCCACAATCTGCAGGAGCACAGCGTGGTCCTGATTCGTGGTGGTCGTGTTAAGGACCTCCCGGGTGTGCGTTATCACACCGTTCGTGGAAGCCTGGATACATCTGGCGTTGCCGATCGTAAGAACGGCCGCTCCAAGTACGGCGCCAAGCGACCTAAGTAAGAATATCCACCGCTGCCAGACCTCGGTGAGGCTTGCGGATATAGGCTGCCTGTAAAGTAGCAGCTAAAGTAGTAGCCCGGAGAATGATGGTCATTTTTCGGTGACAACGTAGTAAGGCCGGATCTCTGCCGCCCCCCGCCTATCCGGTGGCAGGACGGTATCCGGATCACCTGAAGAAAATAGGAATACACCATGCCAAGAAGAAGAGTGGTAGCCAAGCGTGAAGTGCTGCCTGATCCCAAGTTCAAAAATGTCACCCTCGCAAAGTTCATGAATCACGTAATGATCAGCGGCAAGAAGTCTGTTGCCGAAGGCATTGTTTACGGTGCTCTGGATCTCGTTAAAGAGCGCGCAGGCAAAGACCCTATCGAAGTGTTTGATGAGGCGCTGGAGAATATCGCGCCTATGGTTGAGGTGAAGTCTCGACGTGTGGGTGGTGCGACTTACCAGGTGCCTGTGGAAGTGCGTCCTTCGCGTCGTATCGCGCTGTCTATGCGCTGGCTCGTAGAGTACTCCCGTAACCGCGGCGAAAAATCCATGCGTCAGCGTTTGGCGGGTGAGATTCTTGATGCGTCGCAGGGCAAAGGTAATGCCGTGAAGAAGCGTGAAGATGTTCACCGTATGGCTGAAGCCAACAAGGCATTCTCTCACTTCCGATTCTAGGTTTTCTAACCTTTCGATTACCGGGACAGTAACGTGGCTCGTAAGACTCCTATCGGTCGCTATCGAAACATCGGTATCGTTGCGCACGTGGACGCGGGTAAAACCACGACCACGGAGCGTGTTCTGTTCTATACCGGCCTGTCGCACAAGATCGGTGAGGTCCATGATGGCGCGGCCACCATGGACTGGATGGAACAGGAGCAGGAGCGGGGCATAACAATCACCTCTGCTGCTACCACCTGCTTCTGGCAGGGAATGGACAAGCAGTTTGAGCAGCATCGTATCAATATCATTGATACGCCCGGACACGTTGACTTCACGATCGAAGTAGAGCGCTCATTGCGGGTGCTCGATGGTGCGGTAGTTGTCCTCTGCGGATCCTCCGGCGTACAACCTCAAACGGAAACTGTTTGGCGTCAGGCCAACAAGTATCACGTTCCCCGCATGGTGTTCGTGAACAAAATGGACCGTGCCGGTGCTGATTTCCATAGTGTGATCGAACAGTTAAAAGAGCGGCTGGGTGCTAACCCGGTGCCGCTGCAAATGACCATTGGCGCTGAAGAGCAGTTCAAGGGCGTTGTCGACCTGGTGAAGAACAAAGCGATCTTCTGGAACGAAGGCGACATGGGCATGACTTTTGAGTATGCCGAAGTGCCCGAGGACATCCGCGCAGAAGTTGCAGAAATGCGCGAGTATCTTGTGGAGGCTGCAGCAGAAGCCAATGACGAGCTCATGGATAAGTATCTCGAAGGTGGAGAGCTTACCGAGCAAGAGATCAAGGCGGGCATCCGGGCGCGCACCCTCGCCAGTGAAATTGTTCCCGTTCTGGGCGGTTCGGCATTCAAGAACAAAGGCGTTCAAGCGGTGCTTGATGCGGTCATTGAATACATGCCTGCACCAACGGAAGTAAAGGCTATCGAGGGGACGCTGGACGACGGCGAGACCGTCGAAGAGCGTGAGGCGGACGATTCCGCACCCTTTGCGGCCCTGGCTTTTAAGATAGCCACGGACCCTTTTGTGGGCACGCTGACTTTCTTCCGGGTCTATTCCGGCAAACTGGAGAGCGGCACCGCGGTATTCAATTCCGTAAAAGGCAAAAAAGAGCGCGTCGGCCGCATGGTGCAGATGCACTCAAATTCGCGCGAAGAAATCAAAGAGGTGCTTGCGGGTGATATCGCCGCGGCGGTGGGCTTAAAGGATGTCACCACTGGGGACACTTTGTGCTCGCAGGACAGACCGATCATCCTTGAGCGTATGGAGTTTCCTGAGCCAGTTATCTCTGTGGCGGTAGAACCAAAATCTACGGCAGACCAGGAGAAGATGGGTGTAGCGCTGGGTAAGCTCTCGCAGGAAGACCCGTCTTTTCGTGTTAAGACCGACGAGGAAACAGGCCAGACGATCATTTCGGGTATGGGCGAGTTGCACCTGGATATCATCGTTGACCGTATGCGCCGGGAGTTCAGTGTCGAGGCTAACATTGGCAAGCCGCAGGTCGCCTATCGCGAGGCGATACGAAACACATCAGAAATTGAAGGCAAGTTTGTGCGTCAATCCGGGGGGCGCGGCCAGTACGGTCACGTCTGGGTCCGCTTTGAGCCCGCAGAAGATGCCAATGCTGACGGTCTGGAATTTGTAAACGAGATTGTCGGTGGGACGGTGCCCCGGGAGTACATCCCCGCAGTGCAAAAAGGCATCGAAGAACAAATGCAAAACGGCGTGTTGGCGGGATATCCGCTGCTGGGTCTCAAGGCAACGCTTTACGACGGTTCCTTCCACGATGTGGATTCCAATGAGATGGCCTTTAAGATCGCTGCCTCCATGGCAACCAAGAAGCTTGCCCAAGAGGGCGGCGCCGTGTTGTTGGAGCCCATCATGAAGGTTGAGGTGGTTACCCCGGAAGAGAATATGGGCGACGTTGTGGGTGATCTTAACCGTCGCCGGGGCATGATCGTTGGCATGGACGAGAACCCCTCAGGCAAGGTGATTAACGCGGACGTGCCCTTGGCCGAGATGTTTGGTTATGCCACGGATCTGCGCAGCGCGACCCAGGGCCGAGCGACCTACACCATGGAATTTTTACAGTACGCTGAAGCGCCTAACAACGTGGCCCAGGCAATTATTTCCAAAAATTAGATCAACTGATGTTTCCAAGAGCTATACCGACTAAGCAAAACTTACTGGAGAGGTGAATTAAAGTGGCAAAAGCAGCATTTGAGCGCGATAAGCCCCACGTCAATGTGGGCACGATTGGACACGTTGACCATGGTAAGACGACGCTGACGGCGGCGCTTACACGGGTTTGCTCTGAGGTATGGGGCGGCGAGTTGGTTGCGTTTGACGGTATCGATAACGCACCGGAAGAGCGAGAGCGCGGCATTACGATTGCGACTTCGCACGTTGAATACGAGTCAAACGCGCGTCACTACGCTCACGTTGACTGCCCGGGGCACGCGGATTATGTGAAGAATATGATCACCGGTGCTGCGCAGATGGACGGTGCGATTTTAGTATGTGGTGCGACTGACGGCCCTATGCCCCAGACGCGTGAGCACATCCTGCTGTCACGTCAGGTAGGCGTACCGTACATCGTGGTATTTCTGAACAAGGCAGACCTGCTGGCGGAAGATTGTGGCGGTGCAGATTCAGAAGAATACGAAGAGATGAAAGAGCTGGTTGAGATGGAGCTTCGTGAGCTTCTGGACCAGTACGAGTTCCCCGGTGACGACACTCCCATCATCTGCGGTTCGGCGCTCATGGCGTTGAACGGCGAAGATGAGAACGGATTGGGCACAACGGCGGTGAAGACCCTGGTTGAGACACTGGATTCTTACATTCCTGAGCCCGAGCGTGCGATTGATCAGCCCTTCCTGATGCCGGTAGAGGACGTGTTCTCTATCTCGGGTCGTGGCACGGTTGTTACCGGTCGTGTTGAGCGTGGCATTGTGAAAGTTGGCGACGAGATTGAGATTGTCGGCATCAAGGACACAGCCAAGACCACCTGTACGGGTGTTGAGATGTTCCGCAAGCTGCTCGACGAAGGTCGTGCAGGCGAGAACGTAGGTGTACTTCTGCGTGGTACCAAGCGTGAAGAAGTTGAGCGTGGTCAGGTACTGTCCAAGCCAGGCAGTGTGAATCCTCACACCAAGTTTGAGTCTGAGGTTTATGTACTGTCCAAGGACGAGGGTGGTCGTCACACGCCGTTCTTCAAGGGCTACCGTCCGCAGTTTTACTTCCGTACGACTGACGTGACCGGTGCTTGTGAGCTTCCGGAAGGCGTTGAGATGGTCATGCCGGGTGACAACGTACAGATGGTAGTGACGTTGATTGCCCCGATTGCGATGGAAGAAGGTCTGCGTTTTGCGATCCGAGAGGGTGGCCGAACAGTAGGCGCGGGCGTCGTCGCCAAGATCCTCGAGTAAAGCGTTAGTCCCACACCGGCTTGGACCGGCGCACCTGTTTCTTCGCTTCGCGCTTTGCGCGAGTAAACGCTTCGAAACAGGCACACCGGTCCAGTCCTGAGGCATTACCCGAGCGAGACTGGGTGGTGTTGCGAAGCGAGCGTAAAAGCGCAAGCAGCGAGCGGAGTAATGCCAGCGAGTCTCGCGATGATTAAACGACAGGCCGGGTCGCCAGAAGGTGATTCGACTTTGTTGCTAGAGCCCGGCCTTTGTGCCGGGCTTTTTTATGCTCTGAGATTGACCGGGTGTGTCGCTGTTGAAAGTGTCAGCAGCGAGCGGAGTGATGCAGCGAGGTTCGCGATACGGTGCCCGGCATGCGGTTATGCCTGTCAGCTGACGCTATTCATTGATCTCGTCAATCTGCTCGTTCAGCGTCCAGTAGTCATACAGAATTCCGAGACCGAACAGGCCCACCGTCAGCAAATACACCAAACCGGTAAACAATTTGCCCATGTAAAAGCGATGGATGCCAAAAGCCCCCAAAAATGTCAGCAGAATCCAGGCAATGTTGTAGTCGACGTCACCTTCGAAGTAGCGCCTATCGGCGTCATCGTTCATTGCGGGTATCAGGAGTAGGTCGACAATCCAGCCAATGAAGAACAGGCCTAGGGTAAAAAACCAGATGGTGCCGGTGATTGGACGCCCGTAGTAGAAGCGGTGAGCACCCATGAATCCGAAGATCCAGAGCAGGTAACCCATTACTACTGAATGTGAGCGTTCCATAATAAGTAGTCTCCTTTGGGTGCGAATCAGCAATAATCCGGTGTTTATCATGACACAGGTCATGGTTGGTCATGTGCGGTGAGCGTTAAGCTGACGCTATGTTGCGATGAATCAGTGGATTCAATGCAAAGACCTGTATAAACCTGGCTTTTTAAGGAGTTCCATATGTCCGTGCCCCATCATGATCTTGCCCATGAGTTTCCTGAACTCAAAGATCGCATACATGAGCTGAAAACCAGCAACCTACACTTTCGTAAGCTTTTTGATCGCTACCATGACCTCACTCGAGAGGTTGAAAATATGGAAAACGAAGTAACGCCGGTTGCCACACAAACCGAAGAAGATGCAAAGCTGAAACGCCTGCACCTCAAAGACGAGCTCTACAGCATGCTGACCCAAGAGTCACACTGATGTCCAGCGAGACGGCAGGTATGAAGCAGGTACTTGAGCAGCGATTATCGGAGTTGGAGAGTCGTTTGGAGAAGCTCAAGCGCGACGCTGCAAAGGAGCACTCTTCTGATTCGTCAGAGCAGGCGCAGGAGCGGGAGAACGATGAAGTGGTCGACGCCATCGGCATCGAGACCCGAGACGCCCTCGCAGCTGTGAAAGCCGCGCTGCTGAGGATAGACCAGGGGCGTTACGGTCTGTGCGCGCAGTGCGGTGGAGACATAGCTGTGAATCGACTCAAGGCGATGCCTGAGGCTACGCACTGTATGGATTGCGCCGCCTAGCAACCCCACTCGTATCTATGGCGTCGCGTTCTCAGTCTGCGCCGGGGCATCGCTCCGGCGCCCTTTCCACCAGCGAATGGTGAGCGGTACGGAAACGTTCAGGCAGAAAGATGTTGCCATGAGGGTGTAAAACATCTCTTCGGTGATTACCTGGTGTTGCACATAGGCGATGTCCATCACCACAAAGGCCAATTCTGCTCTGCCGAGCATTCCAAAGCCGATGAGCCAGCTGTCGTACCAGTCGAAGCCTCCCGTATAGCGTGCCGCCAGGCCAGCTGAGAGAATTTGGCCTACAAACAGGCCGGTGAACAGTATGAGCGTCTCGTCGATCACCGACATCAATATGTCCATGTCCAGTACGAGATGCGTTCCCAGAACAATAAAAAAAACCGGCCCAATCCACGAAAAGGCCACGCTATCGATAATATTGCGGGTCTGCTCATGAACCGTTTTCTCGGCATTCCCCTTGTGACTGGCGAGCAGGAAGTACTCTTCTTTTAATATCAGTCCCGCCATATAGGCACCCACCGCAGGGTGAAATCCGAACTCGTGCCCGAGTAGGGCTACCCACAGCGCAATAAGCAGTACCGTCAACGTCGCATGTTCACCATTTTGCATGGTGATGAGACGGCTCAGGTTAAACCCGGAAAGGCCGGGAATACGCGCAAAGATGGTTCCTTGCATAGGAAAGAGCCATACGGCCATCACCGTAATCAAAACAAAGAAAGCAACGGCTTTGCCGCCAATGAGCAGCATGGCACTAATACTAAAAGACGCATCGCCCGTGGCCATAGGCACCAGGATGGCGACCAGTGCCAGTGAGGCGATGTCATCAAGGACGGCAGAGGTCATGATGCCTGTTGCGGCATCGGTTTTGTGGAGCCCCTCGCTACGCAGGGACACCATGGTGAGAGACACTGCTGTTGCCGTCATGGCTAGCGCGCAGAGTAACGCCGCGTTGGCGTCTCCCCAGAAGTACATCACCGTTGCATAGGCCACAGTGAAAGGCGCAATGGCACCAAACAGGGCGATGCCCCAACTCCTGCGAATGCTTCGAATAAACGCCGAAGAGTTCTCCTCGAAACCGAGGGCGAACATGATCACGATGATGCCAATCTCAGCGAGATCGCGGATGAACACGCCGGGATCTTCAGGAAGCACGCCGAGGTTCACCAGAATACAGCCCATCGCCAGAAACCACAGCACCGGTGTGAGTTGGGTTTTGCCTGCGGCCCAATGGGCAGCGAAGACGGCAAGCCAGATGATTCCCAGAGAAAACAGATCTTCCATGTCGCGCGGCTCTTAACGGTTATTTGTTACCATGCGCATAGTTGTAGCTTTATGTCCCAGCCTCAAGTAAAAGCCCGTCTGTCGTTGACCTGAGTCAATCTTGCGAGGCCTCCGCGCGTTACTGGCGATATTTCACACATTTGTCCTTGACAGTCGGGGTGCTCATACCTAGAATTCGCGCTCCATTTGTCGGGGTCCCCAGCGCGGGGCTCTGGTTTTTTGAAAAGATTGGAGACTGATCGCGTGCAGAATCAACGCATACGTATTCGCTTGAAAGCGTTTGACCATCGCCTGATAGATACATCGACTCAGGAGATCGTCGAAACAGCTCGGCGAACCGGCGCACAGGTGCGAGGGCCCATCCCTCTGCCGACGCGTAAAGAACGTTACACCGTGCTGGTTTCACCGCACGTAAACAAGGACGCCCGTGATCAGTACGAGATTCGTACCCACAAGCGCCTTCTCGACATCATTGAGCCGACGGAAAAGACCGTTGACGCATTGATGAAGCTCGACCTGGCGGCGGGCGTGGAAGTACAAATCAGTCTTGGTTAACGACAATTCGTAGCAAGACCTGCCCCGGCCACTAGCTTTTGGCGCGGGGTGTGTAACGCCCGGCCCTTCATGGTGAAGAGTTGGGCGGCCATAGAGGGTGAGAGCCCCGTACACTGTGAGGTTGGCAAAATGACTATTGGCTTAGTCGGCCGGAAGTCCGGCATGACGCGCGTCTTTACTGAAGACGGTGCATCTATTCCAGTAACCGTAGTGGAGGTTTCTCCAAACCGCGTTACTCAAATCAAAGAAAACGACAGCGATGGCTATCGTTCGATTCAAGTAACTGCAGGTAGCCGTAAGGCTGCCAAAGTGAGCAAGTCCGAGGCGGGTCTCTTCGCCAAGGCCGGTGTTGAAGCCGGTCGTGGTCTTTGGGAGTTCCGTTTGTCTGCCGAAGATGAGTCCTTCGAGGTGGGCGCTGAACTGACTGTTGAGCGTTTTGAAGAAGGCCAGAAAGTTGATGTCGCTGGCAAGTCCAAAGGTAAGGGCTTTCAGGGTGTCATCAAGCGCTGGAACTTCAGTATGCAGGACGCTACTCACGGTAACTCACTGTCGCACCGTGCGCCGGGCTCTATCGGCCAGTGCCAGACACCTGGTCGAGTCTTCAAAGGCAAGAAGATGTCAGGCCAGATGGGTAACGCAAATGTAACGGTGCAGGGTCTCGAGATCGTGCGTGTAGATGCAGAACGCAATCTGCTGCTGATCAAAGGTGCTGTACCTGGTGCACCCGGTGGGGACGTCTTCGTGCGTCCGGCCGTCAAAGGCTGAGCGCGGGAGGAATATAAGTGGAATTAAGTATATTAAAGCCCGGGAATGAGTCGGCTGGCACAGTTTCAGTGTCAGACGCCAGTTTCGCGCGCGAATACAACGAAGATCTGGTTCATCAGGTCGTAACTTCTTTCCTCGCCGGTGCCCGTCAGGGCACGCGAGCTCAGAAGACTCGCTCTGATGTTCGCGGTGGTGGTAAAAAGCCCTGGCGTCAGAAGGGTACCGGGCGTGCCCGTGCGGGAACGATCCGCTCACCGATCTGGCGTAGTGGCGGCGTAACGTTTGCGGCCCGCCCTCAGGATCACAGCGTTAAGGTTAATCGCAAGATGTACCGCGCTGCCCTGAAGACCATCATCTCTGAGTTGGCTCGTCAGGATCGTCTCGTTGTTGTTGAAAATCTCGATCTGGACGCACCCAAGACCAAATTATTGGTCAGCCAGTTAGACGGCTACGGTGTGAACAGCGCGTTGTTGATCTCGGGCGAGGTGAACGAGAATTTGTACCTGGCTTCACGCAATCTTCAGAAGGTTGATGTCCGCGACGTGCAGGGTATTGATCCAGTAAGTTTGCTGTCTCATGACAAAGTCATGGTGACTGTGGATGCCGTTAAAAAGATTGAGGAGATGCTGGCATGAACCGTGAGCGCGTATTTCAGGTGCTGATGGGCCCGCATGTGTCGGAAAAGGCAGCGATTGTTGCCGATGCCAATAATCAGTACGTATTTAAGGTGGCTGTTGACGCAACCAAGAGCGAGATCCGCAAGTCAGTGGAGCAGCTCTTCAAAGTCAGCGTTGAAGATGTCCAGACCCTGAAGGTCAAGGGCAAGATGAAGCGTAATCGCTACGGGTTTAGCACTAAGCCGACCTGGAAGAAGGCCTATGTTCGTGTTGCCCAAGGGCAGGACATTGACTTCGCGGTAGCTGAGTAAGGGAGAGCGGACAAATGGCAATTGCAAAGAGTAAGCCGACGTCAGCGGGCCGCCGTCACCAGGTTCGCGTCGTTAATCAGGAGCTGCACAAAGGTGCACCCTACGCGCCGCTACTGGAAAAGCAGTCACGCAACGGCGGTCGAAACAATAATGGTCGCATCACTACGCGGCACGTCGGCGGTGGGCACAAGCAGCACTATCGCGTCATCGACTTTAAGCGTAATAAAGATGCGATACCGGCGAAGGTAGAGCGGATTGAGTACGATCCCAACCGTACAGCGCATATCGCACTGTTGTTATTCGCCGATGGTGAGCGTCGTTACATTATTGCTCCCAAGGGTTTGAAGGCCGGCGATGCGGTGCAGTCTGGTTCTGCAGCGCCCATCAAGGCGGGTAACTGCCTGCCTTTGCGCAACATCCCTGTGGGATCGGTTGTGCATGCAGTCGAGCTCAAGCCTGGTAAGGGTGCTCAGCTTGCACGTTCCGCGGGCGCTTCGGTACAGCTTGCGGCTCGCGAGGGTCGCTACGCAACGATTCGTCTGCGCTCGGGTGAGACACGCAAGGTGCTGTCTGACTGTCGCGCTACGCTGGGAGAGGTGTCTAACTCCGAGCACAGCCTGCGTAAGTTGGGTAAAGCGGGTGCTTCGCGGTGGCGTGGTGTTCGTCCAACGGTTCGTGGTGTTGCCATGAACCCTGTTGATCACCCGCATGGTGGTGGTGAAGGTCGTACCTCTGGTGGTCGACATCCGGTTAGCCCCTGGGGCACACCGACCAAGGGTTACAAGACCCGCAAGAATAAGCGTACTGATGATCTCATCGTGCGTCGCCGGCGCAAGAAGTAACGCTGGCGCCCTTTGGGATTGGATGAATAGGATTAGAGGAAACAAACAGTGCCGCGTTCATTAAAGAAAGGCCCGTTTATCGATCTGCATCTTCTCAAGAAAGTTGAGGTTGCAGTGGAAGCAAATGATCGTCGACCTATCAAGACCTGGTCGCGTCGTTCCATGGTGTCCCCGGACATGGTTGGCTTGACGATTGCCGTACACAACGGGCGCCAGCACGTGCCTGTTTTGGTGAACGAGGACATGGTAGGCCACAAGCTTGGCGAGTTCGCGGTAACGCGTACTTTCAAGGGCCACGTTGTGGACAAGAAGGCGAAGCGCTAAGCGCTGGCCGGGAATAGGAATTAGATTGATGGAAGTTGCAGCTAGATTAAAAGGTGCCCGCATCTCTGCGCAGAAGGCGCGGCTGGTTGCAGACCAGGTTCGGGGTAAGCCCGTAGAAGAAGCCTTGTCTGTACTGGAGTACAGCAATAAGAAGGCAGCGCATATCGTTCGTAAGGTGCTGAACTCTGCTATTGCAAATGCCGAGAACAACGAAGGTGCCGACGTGGACGAGCTGAAGGTCTCTTCAGTGTTCGTGGACGAAGGTGTCACGATGAAGCGCTTGCGTCCGCGAGCCAAGGGTCGCGCAGATCGTATTTTCAAGCGCAGCTGCCATATCACTGTAAAAGTCGCCGACGGCGAAAGCTAAAGGATTAGGAGAGGACCACATGGGTCAGAAAGTACATCCCACGGGCATCCGCCTTGGCATCGTCAAGGACCACACTTCGGTGTGGTATGCCGATCGTAATAACTATGCAAAACAGTTGGTTAACGATCTGCAGGTGCGGAGCTTTATCGAGAAGAAGCTTGATAACGCCTCAGTGAGCCGCATCGTCATTGAGCGTCCCGCGCAAACTGCACGGATCACCATTCACACAGCCCGACCTGGCATTGTGATTGGCAAAAAAGGCGAAGATGTTGACAAGCTTCGCAAGGTGTTGGCAGAGAAAATGGGTGTGCCTGTGCACATCAACATCGAAGAGATTCGCAAGCCCGATCTGGATGCGCGTTTAGTGGCTCAGAACGTGGCTCAGCAGCTCGAGCGACGAGTAATGTTCCGTCGCGCAATGAAGCGCGTAGTACAGAATGCTATGCGTCAGGGTGCGGAGGGTATCAAGGTCCAGGTGAGCGGCCGTTTGGGCGGTGCAGAAATTGCGCGTACCGAGTGGTATCGCGAAGGTCGAGTGCCTTTGCACACACTGCGGGCAGACATTGATTACGCTACGTATGAGGCAGCAACGACTTACGGAATCCTGGGCGTTAAGGTCTGGATTTTCAAGGGTGAGGTGCTAGGTGCCGATGAGTCTGACAATGGCCGTAAGGCAGCGGCCAGCTAAGCGGCCACAAAGCTAAGGGTTTAGAACAATGCTGCAACCAAAACGTACAAAGTTTCGCAAGGCGATGAAAGGCCGGAACCGCGGTCTTGCGCATCGCGGTAGCAAGGTAAGCTTTGGCGAATTCGGATTAAAAGCCACTGGTCGTGGACGCCTTACAGCGCGTCAGATCGAGGCGGCTCGTCGTGCCATGACCCGTCATATCAAGCGGGGCGGCAAGATTTGGATTCGTGTTTTCCCGGATAAGCCAATTACTGGCAAGCCGTTGGAAGTTCGCCAGGGTAAGGGTAAGGGTAACGTAGAGTATTGGGTTGCTCAGGTGCAGCCTGGCAAGGTTCTCTACGAAGTACAGGGTGTTTCGGAAGAGTTGGCGCGGGAAGCTTTTGAGCTGGCCGCAGCCAAGATTCCGATTTCTACCGCATTTGTTAAAAGATCGGTGATGTGATGAAAGGCAGCGAATTGCGCGAGCAGAGCGCAGAACAATTAGGCGAGCAGCTGCTGGCGCTCCGCGAGGAGCAGTTCAAGCTGCGCATGCAAAAGGCGACCGGCCAGTTGAGCCAGACTCACCTGCTGCAGGCAAACCAGCGCGATATCGCGCGGGTTAAAACCGTGTTGCACGAAAAGGCAGGTGAATAACAATGTCAGCTGAAAAAAGAACCCGGACCGTCACTGGTCGAGTTGTGAGCAATAAGATGGATAAGACCATCACCGTGCTTATCGAGCGTCGCGTGCGTCATGCTATGTATGGCAAGTACATGACCCGGTCGTCGAAAGTACACGCCCACGATGCCGACAACCAATGCAGTATTGGTGACCTGGTAACGGTCGCTGAGACTCGTCCGATCTCCAAAAGCAAAACCTGGAACCTTGTTGAGGTTGTAGAGAAAGGGGAGAGTGCGGCGCAATGATCCAGACCGAATCCTATTTGGAAGTAGCAGATAACAGCGGCGCACGCCGTGTTATGTGCATTAAAGTCCTTGGTGGTTCCAAGCGGCGCTATGCGCGCGTTGGCGACCTCATCAAGGTCACTGTGAAAGAAGCCATTCCTCGCGGAAAGGTGAAAAAGGGCCAGGTTATGACTGCGGTCGTCGTTCGCACCAAAAAGGGTGTACGTCGTCCAGATGGTTCATTAATCAAGTTTGACGACAACGCGGCCGTTTTGTTGAACAGTCAGGAAGCGCCCATCGGTACCCGTATTTTTGGACCGGTAACTCGTGAGCTTCGTGGTGAGAAATTTATGAAGATCATTTCCCTTGCACCGGAAGTGATCTGAAGACGGGCAAGCGGCCCCCGGGCCCGCTGCACGGCAGAGAGTAGAGAGCTATGTTGAAAATTAAGTGTGACGATGAAGTAATCGTGCTGGCTGGTAAAGACAAGGGCAAGCGCGGGAAAGTGCGTAAGATCGTAGATGAGAACCGTGTGATCGTAAGCGGAATCAACATGATCAAAAAGCACACCCGTCCGAATCCCCAGGCCGGTGTTCAGGGCGGTATCGTTGAGCGTGAGGCTGCCATTCAGGTGTCCAACGTTGCAATTTTCAACCCCGAGACCAGTAAAGCAGATCGTGTCGGTTTTCGCGTTGATGACGGGAAAAAGGTCAGGTTTTTTAAGTCTAACGGCGCGGCTCTGGACGCCTAAGGGCAAGGAACAGGTACAAGTAGATGGCAACCTTGAAAGACAAGTATCGGGACGAGATCGCGGCGAAGCTAAAGGAAGAGCTTGGTCTGGATAACGTTATGGAAGTCCCCCGGATCACAAAGATCACCTTAAACATGGGTGTTGGTGAGGCTGTGGGCGACAAGAAGGTTATGGAGAGCGCGCTTTCCGACATGACCAAGATCGCTGGGCAGAAGCCTGTTGTGACTCTGGCCCGTCGGTCGATTGCGGGATTCAAGATTCGTGATGGCTGGCCTATCGGTTGCAAGGTTACGCTGCGCGGCGAGAGAATGTACGAGTTCCTCGAGCGTCTCGTAAGCATCGCTATTCCTCGTATCCGTGACTTCCGGGGTATTAGCCCGAAGTCCTTTGACGGTCGTGGCAACTTTGCCATGGGTGTCACCGAGCAGATCATCTTCCCGGAAATTAACTACGACGAAGTAGACAGTCTCCGCGGTATGGATATCACCATCACTACGACGGCACGCACGGACGACGAAGGTCGCGCCTTGTTGCGTTCCTTCAATTTTCCGCTGAAAGGGTAATTCGGGATATGGCTAAGAAGTCAATGATTGCGCGTGAAGACAAACGTGCCAGCACCGTTGCCCGGTATGCGGCAAAGCGTGCAGAAATTAAAGCTGTCCTGGCAAGCACTACCGCCACGGACGAAGAAAAGTGGGATGCGCAGGTAGCGCTGCAGAAGTTGCCGCGAAATGCCAGCCCTGTTCGACAGCGACGACGTTGCCAGATAACCGGCCGCCCGCATGGTGTGTACCGCAAGTTTGGCCTGTGTCGTAACAAGCTCCGTGAAGCCGCTATGCGCGGTGATGTCCCCGGTCTGGTTAAGGCCAGCTGGTAAGCGAAGCGAAGAGGAATAGAAACATGAGTATGCAAGACCCACTGGCGGATATGTTGACCCGCATTCGCAACGCCCAGATGGCTGGACACGCCAGCATCGATATGCCTGGCTCAAAGCTGAAGGCCGCTGTTGCAAAAGTACTTGAAGACGAGGGCTACATTGCTGGCTTCGAGGCTCATGCAGATGGTGTTAAGCCACGTTTGCGTCTTGAGCTTAAATACTTCGAGGGCAAGCCCGTTATTGCAGAAATAGATCGCGTAAGCCGTCCCAGTGTGCGTCGTTATGCAGCTAAAGATGAGCTGCCGACAGTACGTGGTGGGTTGGGTGTCGCTATTGTATCAACGTCACGCGGTGTGATGACTGACCGTGCGGCGCGAGCTGCCGGTGTTGGTGGCGAGGTGCTTTGCACAGTCTTCTAAGGACTGCGCGAGCTTGGCTGATTAAAGAGTTTAGCGTTGCTGCGAAGTAACGTTTAAAGACAGAGAGAAAGGGCGAAGTATGTCCAGAGTTGCAAATAATCCAGTCTCCCTGCCGAAAGGTGTGGAGTTGACCGTAGCCGGTCGTGAAGTACAGGTAAAGGGCGCCAAGGGCTCCTTGTCACTGTCGCTTTACGAAGGTGTAAACATTGCTCAGGAAGACGGTACCGTTACTTTTGCCTACGAGACTGACAAGTCCAAGGCGATGGCAGGTACTACCCGCGCACTTGTGAACAACATGGTCAAGGGAGTGTCTGAGGGCTGGGAGAAGAAGCTCGTGCTCAACGGTGTTGGTTATCGTGCCAAGGCTTCAGGCAGGTCGGTCAATTTGACTGTAGGCTTGTCTCATCCGGTGGATTTTGAACTTCCGGAGGGCCTCAGTGCGGAAACGCCCACTCAGACAGAGATTGTTGTGAGCGGAATTGATAAGCAGGCAGTTGGCGAAGCGGCGGCTAAGATCCGTAGTTTCCGTCCGCCAGAGCCATACAAAGGTAAAGGTATTCGTTACGCGGACGAGCATGTCCGACGTAAGGAAGCCAAGAAGAAGTAACAGGACATCGAGATGAGTGCAAAGAACGATTCGCGTCTCCGTCGCGCCCGCAAAGCGCGGCAGCGTATGCGCACACAGGGTGCCAACCGTCTGAGCGTACACCGGACTCCGCGTCACATTTACGCGCAGGTGTTTGCGCCTACTGGCGACACGGTCCTGGCAAGCGCTTCTACGTTAGACAGCAGTCTGCGTAGCGGAGCAACAGGCAACATTGATGCAGCATCTGCGGTAGGCAAGCTCCTTGCGGAGCGTGCCAAGGCAGCGGGTGTTGAAAAAGTCGCTTTTGATCGCGGTGGGTTTAAGTACCACGGGCGAGTGAAAGCGCTGGCTGAAGCCGCGCGCGAAGGCGGACTGGAATTCTAGGGTATATAGACGATGGCGTTTAACGATCAGAAGCAGCAGGACGGTGACCTCCAGGAAAAACTGGTTCAGGTAAACCGGGTGGCGAAAGTAGTTAAAGGTGGCCGGATCTTCGGATTCACAGCCCTTACCGTAGTCGGTGATGGCAAGGGTCGAGTCGGTTTTGGTCGTGGTAAGGCACGCGAAGTGCCCGTTGCGATCCAAAAAGCGATGGAAGCGGCGCGCCGTAACATGATTCAAGTCGATCTTGATAACGGTACCATTCAGTACCCGATCAAGGCGCGTCACGGTGCATCGAAGGTTTACATGCAGCCTGCTTCAGAAGGTACAGGCGTCATCGCCGGCGGTGCTATGCGGGCGGTTCTTGAAATCGCTGGCGTACACAACGTTCTTGCCAAGTGTTACGGGTCTACAAATCCTGTAAACGTCGTTCGGGCAACGTTTAATGGCCTGCGTGATATGTCGTCGCCGGAGTCGGTAGCGGCTAAGCGTGGCAAGAGCGTCGAAGAGATTTACGGCTAATTGGTCGTTATAGCTCGAAGAATTGATACAAGTAACTGTACGTAACAACACGGATTAGCGAGTCATGGCTAAGGCAACAATTAAGGTCACACTGACCAAGAGCAGCAGCGGTCGACTGAAGAATCACCGGGCCTGCGTAGCGGGTTTGGGACTGCGTCGGATCGGGCACACGGTGGAAGTAGAAGATACACCGTCGGTCCGTGGCATGATCAATAAAGTCAGCTACATGCTGACTGTGGAGGAACAGGCGTGAGCGATACAATGCGACTCAACACCCTGAGCCCTGCCCCTGGTTCGCGTAAAGCAGCCAAGCGCGTTGGCCGAGGTATCGGTAGCGGTCTTGGAAAGACAGCGGGCCGTGGTCACAAGGGCCAGAAGGCACGCTCGGGCGGCAAAGTGGCACCTGGTTTTGAGGGTGGTCAGATGCCTCTTCAGAAGCGGCTGCCGAAATACGGTTTCACATCACGTATTTCTCGCACCACTGCGCAGGTCCGTCTTGGTGAGCTGAACAAGGTCGATGGCGACATTATCGATTTGGATGCACTCAAAAACGCAGACGTTGTTAAAGATGATGTTTTGCGTGTGCGTGTTTTTCTGTCAGGCGAGATTGCTCGTGCAGTGACTCTCAAGGGCATACCCGCCAGCAAGGGTGCTCGTGAGGCGATTGAAAAGGCTGGTGGCAAGATCGAAGACTAGGTCTTCGACACCCGCAATCGCAGCAGCAGATTAACAGGATCAAGGGAGCGACAACGAGAAACTGATGGCCGAGTTACCCTCAGCAAACCGGGCCGGACTGGGCGAGCTTTTTGCTCGCCTTCGTTTTGTATTGGTCGCGATAATTGTGTACCGGATCGGTACGCACATTCCTGTGCCGGGCATCGATCCGAATCAGCTCGCAGCACTGTTCAATCAGAACCAGGGCACCATTCTTGGTCTGGCTAACATGTTCTCTGGCGGCGCGTTGGAGCGCATGAGTATTCTCGCCCTGGGCATCATGCCCTACATTTCAGCGTCTATTATTATGCAGTTGATGTCGGCGGTGACTCCTCAGTTAGAGCAGCTGAAGAAAGAGGGTGAGTCCGGACGCAGAAAGATTAGCCAATACACGCGCTACCTCACGGTGGTGCTGGCAATAGTTCAGGCTACGGGCATGACTGTGGGAATGGCTAACCAGGGAATGAGCTACAACTCAGGGCTGCTGTTTTTCATCATTGCGATCACATCTTTGGTGACCGGCGCCGTGTTTATGATGTGGTTGGGCGAGCAGATCACCGAAAAAGGCGTTGGCAACGGTATCTCTTTGCTTATTTTTGCCGGGATTGTTGCTGGACTGCCATCGGCCATTGGGCAGTCGCTTGAGCAGGCCCGTCAGGGCGAGATCAACATCCTTGCGCTGCTGTTGATTCTGAGCCTCGCCATCGCCGTGATCTACATGATCGTGTTCATTGAGCGAGGTCAGCGCCGGATTACCGTGAACTACGCCAAGCGGCAGCAGGGGCGCAAGATGTATCAGGCGCAAAGCTCTCATCTTCCGCTGAAGGTAAACATGGCAGGTGTTATTCCCGCTATCTTCGCGAGCAGTATCTTGTTATTCCCGGCCTCTATCGCGCAGTGGTTTGGTCAATCGGGCGGTGCAGACTGGCTGCAGGATCTAGCCGTCGCTATCGGCCCGGGGCAACCTTTGAATATTTTATTGTTCACGATATTTATTGTGTTCTTCTGCTTCTTCTACACGGCGCTGATGTTCAACCCGCAGGAAGTGGCGGACAATTTGAAGAAGTCAGGTGCGTTTGTGCCGGGGATACGGCCGGGTCAGCAAACTGCGAATTACATTGATGGCGTTTTGACACGATTGACGGTATTTGGCTCTGCGTACATTGCGCTGGTGTGCCTCTTGCCGCAGTTTCTGGTTGTGACCTGGAACGTACCTTTTTATCTGGGCGGCACCTCGCTGTTGATCGTGGTCGTGGTGGTAATGGACTTCATGGCGCAGGTACAGAGCCACATGATGTCTCACCAGTACGACTCGGTGATGAAGAAGGCTAACCTTAAGAATTATGGAAGTGCGGGCCGCGTTCGTTAAGAACGGGACTTGTTTGGGAGCAGGAAGATGAAAGTAAGAGCATCAGTGAAAAAGATCTGCAGAAACTGCAAGGTCGTTCGTCGTAAGGGCGTCGTTCGCGTGATTTGTAATACAGATCCACGACACAAGCAGCGACAGGGTTAAGGGAACCAGGCATTGCGTTCTGGCAACAAAATCGTTAAAATCGCGCGCCTTTTTTCAGGGTTTCGCAACCTCGCACCCCAACAGGCAATTTTGCTGGGGTTTGGAGCGCGTACACAGTTTTTCGGAGATAAGTGAATGGCTCGTATAGCCGGGGTCAACATACCCGACAATAAGCACGCCGTAATCTCCCTCACCTATATATTTGGTGTGGGGCGTACCCAGGCTAAGCGCATTTGCGCAGCCAGCGGTGTAGAAGAGAGCGCTCGTGTAGGTGATCTGTCAGAAGATCAGTTGGATGTGCTGCGTAATAAGGTCGGTGAATTGACCGTCGAAGGTGATCTTCGTCGTGAAGTTTCTATGAATATCAAGCGATTGATGGACCTCGGTTGTAACCGTGGCCTCCGTCACCGTCGCAATCTGCCTCTTCGGGGTCAGCGCACCAAGACTAACGCGCGCACCCGTAAAGGACCAAGAAAACCGATTCGCAGGTAATTCCGGGCCGGCTCCAGGCCGGGAAAGGAACTGTGAGTCCTTAATTAGTGTAGCTGCACCGCAGTGCAGTGTTGATATTAAGACAGGATTAGATACATGGCTAAGCCAGGTGCCAAGAGCACGCGCAAGAAAATCACGCGCACCATCGCTGATGGAATCGCGCACATTCATGCGTCATTTAACAACACCATCATTACCATCACCGACCGTCAGGGCAACACTCTGAGCTGGGCTACCTCCGGTGGTTCGGGCTTTCGCGGTTCGCGCAAGAGCACGCCGTTTGCAGCACAGGTTGCCGCTGAACGTGCGGGCGAAGCCGCGAAAGAATACGGTCTGCAGAATTTAGATGTTCAGGTTAAAGGTCCAGGACCAGGTCGTGAATCTGCCGTCCGGGCGCTGAATGCCTGCGGTTACAAGATCAGCAATATCACTGACGTGACGCCGATCCCACACAATGGTTGTCGTCCGCCCAAGAAGCGTCGCGTTTAAGAGGGAGCAAGATTATGGCTCGTTATATTGGCCCAAAGTGTAAGCTCGCTCGTCGCGAGGGCACTGACCTATTTTTGAAGAGTGGCGTTCGTTCGCTCGAGTCCAAGTGTAAGCCCGAGTCTGTTCCGGGTCAGCACGGAGCCCGTCGCGGGCGCCTGTCGGACTACGGTGTGCAGCTGCGGGAAAAACAAAAAGTCCGTCGTATTTACGGTGTGCTCGAGAAGCAGTTCCGCAATTACTACAAGGAAGCGGCGCGCCTTAAGGGTGCTACCGGTGAGAACCTTCTTCAGCTTCTTGAGAGCAGGCTGGATAACGTCGTTTATCGTATCGGTTTTGGCTCCACGCGTTCCGAGTCTCGTCAGCTGGTTGCTCACAAGGCAATTTTGGTTAACGGCAAAGTCGTGAACATCGCATCGTACAAAGTGAAAGCTGGTGATGTGGTATCCCTGCGTGAAAAGGCCAAGAAGCAGCTGCGTGTTCAGTCTGCGATGGCGCTTGCGGCGCAGCGCGGAGAGCCCGAGTGGATTGATATCAATGTTGAGAAGCTGGAGGCCGTTTACAAGGCTGCTCCCGATCGACAGGATCTTTCCTCCGACATCAATGAGAACCTGATCGTCGAACTGTACTCGAAGTAAGCCTGGGCGCCTTGAGCGCCTTGTACCGAGTAATTCGAGCAGATCGATCCGAACAGTTATATACAGGTGCCACAGATGCAATCATCAGTTAAGGAACTATTGACTCCTCGCAAAATTAACGTTGCGGAGAAGAGCAAGACGCGCGCTCAGGTCACATTAGAGCCTTTGGAGCGCGGCTTCGGCCACACGCTGGGCAATGCCCTGCGTCGCATTCTGCTGTCTTCCATGCCCGGCTGCGCCATCACCGAGGTGGAGATCGACGGCGTTTTGCACGAGTACTCTGCCATTGAGGGTGTTCAGGAAGACGTTATCGAAATCCTTCTCAACCTCAAGGGCGTAGCCCTGATCATGAACGGCAAGGACGAGGCGGAGTTGGTGCTCAGCAAGGAAGGCGAGGGTCCCGTTACTGCCGCTGATATCCAGACTGATCACGACATCGAGATCTGCAATCCGGATCACCTTATTTGTACGCTCAACAGCAAGTCAGCGGTACATATGAAGCTGACCGTTGCTCGTGGCCGGGGATACTCGCCTGCAGATGCTCGCGAAAACCCTGAAGAAGAGACTCGTTCGATCGGCCGTCTGCAGTTGGACGCTACGTTTTCTCCCGTGCTGCGTGTTTCCTACGTTGTGGAAGCAGCCCGGGTAGAGCAAAGAACGGATTTGGACAAGTTGGTACTGGACCTTGAGACCAACGGAACCATCGACCCGGAAGAGGCCATACGTCGCGCTGCGACGATTCTGAACGACCAGCTTCGAGTGTTTGTTGATCTTCAGAGCGAGACCCAAGCGGTTACCAGTGACGCGGAAGATGAAGTGGATCCCGTCCTGCTGCGTCCTGTAGATGACCTGGAGTTGACTGTACGTTCTGCGAACTGTCTGAAGGCCGAGAATATCTACTACATCGGAGACCTGGTGCAGCGCACAGAGGTCGAACTGTTAAAGACGCCAAATTTGGGTAAGAAGTCGCTGACTGAAATCAAAGATGTGCTGGCTTCACGCGGCCTGTCTCTGGGCATGCGACTTGAGAGCTGGCCGCCGGCCAGCCTGCGAAATGATGAGAAGGTGCTCAGCGCTTAACATTGCTTGTTGATGGAGGCCTGAGGTCACCATCGCTAGTGCTAGGCTAAGAACACAAAAGACAACAGGGCGTCGAGAGACGCCGAGTAAAGGACTGGAAAAATGCGTCATCGTCAAAGCGGACGTCAGTTAAACCGCAACAGCTCGCACCGTAAGGCCATGTTTCGTAACATGACTATCTCACTGGTCGAGCATGAGCTGATTAAAACCACCTTGCCTAAAGCGAAGGAGCTTCGTGGTTACGCTGAGCCCCTGATTACGCTGGCCAAGAACGATAGCGTTGCAAACCGACGTCTTGCGTTCGACCGCGTGCGTAGCAAAGCAGCTGTCGGCAAGCTTTTTACTGAGCTGGGTCCGCGCTACCAGGCACGCCCCGGCGGCTATATCCGTATCCTCAAGTGCGGATACCGTACCGGTGACAAAGCGCCTATGGCTTATGTCGAGCTTGTAGATCGTCCGCAGCCAGAGAGCTACGACGACGCCGGCGACGAATAAGTCGCGATCGGTACGAATCGTCTTCAAAAGCCGGGTTTAGCCCGGCTTTTTTGTGCCTGACGTCTACTGATGAGGAAAGCCTTGCTGCGTTGTTGGCGAGATGCACCGCGGTGCCTCGCTCGCTGCTGACGCTTTTACGCTTCGCGACACACCACGGCACATCTCGCCTCATGCCGGAATGCCGGAGTCCAGCCATTGCCGGTGTGTGTCTTGCGAAGCAGTCAGGAGCGCTTAGCGCGACGCGAAGCAAGGCATACGGCGGCAATGGCGTAACCAGCAAGCAGCGCGAGAGCTAACGCCCTGTGGATCGCCTAATACCAGTTAAGCCGCTTTGCTCTTACCGGTCTTGCTACCAAGCATGGGCTTGAGAAAGTGCCCCGTATGTGACTTCTTGTTCTTCGCAACCGCTTCAGGCGTACCAGTGGCAATGATCTGACCGCCACCGCTACCACCTTCGGGGCCTAAATCGACCAGCCAATCAGCGGTTTTTATGACGTCCAGGTTGTGCTCGATGATTACGACAGTATTGCCGTGATCCCGCAGGCGGTGGAGGACCTGCAGCAGTTGACGGATGTCTTCGAAGTGCAGTCCCGTTGTAGGCTCGTCAAGAATGTACAGCGTACGTCCGGTGTCACGTTTTGACAGTTCTCGGGACAGTTTTACGCGCTGCGCTTCACCGCCGGACAGGGTCGTGGCAGCTTGACCAAGACGCACATAACTCAGGCCCACGTCCATGAGGGTCTGGAGTTTGCGCGCTATGGTGGGTACCGCGTCAAAAAACTCCAGCGCATCCTCGATAGTCATGTCCAAAACTTCGTGAATGTTCTTGCCTTTGTAGCGGATGTCCAGAGTCTCACGGTTGTAGCGCCGACCTTTACAGATATCACAGGGTACGTAGATGTCGGGAAGAAAGTGCATTTCCACCTTTGTGACGCCGTCACCCTGGCAGGCCTCGCAGCGTCCACCTTTGACGTTAAAGCTAAATCGTCCGGGCTTATAGCCACGCGAGCGTGCTTCCTGTGTGCCGGCAAATAGCTCTCGTACCGGGGTGAATATGCCTGTGTAGGTTGCCGGATTGGATCGTGGCGTTCGCCCGATAGGGCTCTGGTCGATATCAATACACTTGTCGATGTGCTCCAGCCCTTCGATGTCTTCATGGGGGGCGGCCTTTAGCGTCGTTGCTCCGTTCAAGGCAGTGGCTGCCAGGGGATAGAGCGTGGCATTAATCAGCGTGGATTTCCCCGACCCCGATACGCCGGTGACGCAGGTGAGCAGGCCGACAGGTACCTCGAGATTCACATCCTGAAGGTTGTTGCCCGAGGCTTTGTTCAGGCGCAGCACCCGATCGCGATTAAAGGCCGTGCGCGTGTCGGGGACTTCGATGCGGCGCGCACCGGACAGGTAGGCACCGGTGAGTGACGTCTTTTCGTCCATGATGGCCTGGGCATCGCCTTGGGCGACCACGGTGCCTCCGTGTATGCCGGCACCCGGACCGATATCGATGATGTGGTCAGCGCTGCGGATTGCATCTTCGTCGTGCTCGACCACCAGTACGGTGTTGCCCAGGTCACGCAGGTGCGTGAGGGTTCGCAACAGGCGTTCGTTGTCTCTTTGATGCAGCCCGATGGAGGGTTCGTCCAGGATGTATATCACGCCCACCAGCCCTGCGCCAATCTGCGAGGCCAGACGGATACGCTGGGCTTCACCGCCGGAGAGGGTCTCGGCGCTGCGGTCCAGGCTGAGGTAGTTGAGCCCTACATCGACCAAAAACCGGTATCGGGCGCGTATTTCCTTGAGGATTTTTTCGGCGATTTCTGCATCCCGTCCTTTGAGTGCCAGGGCGCCAAAATAGTCCTCTGCCTGTCCCACAGGAAGAGCGGTAATCGCGGGCAGGTTGCGACCATCTACCAGTACATGTCGCGCATCCTCACACAGCCGGCTTCCTTCGCATTCGCTGCAGGGAGCCGTGGTCAGAAACTTCGCGAGGTCCTCGCGCACCGACTGCGATTCCGTGTCGCGGTAGCGCCGCTCCATGTTCGGAATAATGCCCTCAAAGGCGTGGGAGCGCTTGAAGACATCGCCTCGGTCGTTGACGTAGGAGAAACTGATTTCCTCCTTGCCACTGCCTTCAAGAATGATCTTCTGGTGTTTGGCAGAGAGCTTTTCAAAAGGGGTGTCGATGTCGAAACCAAAATGACCTGCCAGGGAGGTGAGCATATGAAAGTAATACACATTGCGACGGTCCCAGCCGCGAATGGCGCCTTCGGCCAGACTTGCCTCGGGAAATAGCACTACGCGCCCCGGGTCAAAGAACTGCCTGACACCCAGACCATCGCAGCTTCCGCAGGCGCCGGCGGGGTTGTTGAAAGAAAATAACCTCGGTTCCAGTTCATTGATGCTGTGTCCACATTCCGGACAGGCAAAGCGCGCGGAAAACACCAGGTCGGCGGACTCACCATCCATGTCGACTACCAATGCCAGGCCGTCGGTGAGCTCCAGTGCGGTTTCAAAAGATTCCGCGAGACGCTGCTTGAGGTCATCGCGAACCTTAAAGCGGTCCACCACAACTTCGATGCTGTGTTTCTTCTTTTTATCGAGGTCCGGAAGATCATCCAGATCACGCACGCTGCCATCGACCCGCGCGCGCACGAAACCAGCGCCACGAAGCTCTTCAAACACGTGGTGATGCTCGCCCTTGCGCTCCCGCACCACGGGAGCCAGAAGCATTAAACGAGCGCCCTCGGGCTGGGCCAGTACGGTGTCGACCATCTGACTTACGGTTTGTGCCTGAAGGTGCCGCTTGTGAGTAGGACAGTGCGGTTTTCCGACCCTGGCGTAGAGAAGACGCAGATAGTCGTAGATTTCCGTGATGGTCCCCACCGTAGAGCGGGGGTTATGCGATGTGGACTTCTGCTCAATGGAAATGGCAGGGGACAGCCCTTCCACATGATCGATATCCGGCTTTTCCATCATGCTCAGGAATTGACGCGCATAGGTGGACAGCGACTCCACGTAGCGGCGCTGCCCCTCTGCATAGAGCGTGTCGAAGGCCAGCGAGGATTTGCCGGAGCCCGAAAGCCCGGTAATCACTACCAGCTTGTCTCGAGGGATATCGAGGTCAATGTTTTTGAGATTGTGCGTGCGTGCACCACGCAGTTGAATGCTATCCATGCCGGGTTCCGCGAATGACGGGCGAAAACGCCACAGTATAAGGTGGCGCAGTGAAGGGAACAAAACTCACTGACTATACGCCGTTCGAGGCGCTGTGGATGGTCTGGGTGTACTTAAAAGCTGTTACCATCAGCCCCAGTCGCAAGGAACCTCAAAATTGTTAACAACTAATCCCATGACGGGGCTGGAGCGGCGCGTTGTCGCTGCCCTGGCACTCCTTTATAGCTTTCGCATGCTCGGCCTGTTCATGGCCTTGCCGCTATTGGCTTTGTATGCCGCGGATATGCTCGGCGCATCGCCGCTGATGATCGGCATCGCGCTGGGGGCCTACGGCGCCACTCAGGCCCTGCTACAGATACCTCTTGGCTGGCTCTCGGACAGAATCGGCCGCAAGCCTGTAATTATGGGGGGATTGGCGATGTTTGTGCTCGGCAGTGTCGTGGCGGCGCTGGCAGACAGCGTGCAGATTATCGCACTGGGTCGCGCCTTGCAGGGTGCCGGTGCAATCTCGGGGTCGGTGATGGCTCTGGCGGCGGATCTTACCTCCGAAGAGCAGCGCACCAAGGCCATGGCGGTGATTGGTATCAGTATCGGTCTATCGTTTGCTCTGGCTCTGATCTGTGGCCCCCTTCTGGCTGCCTGGGGCGGCCTTGAGGCGGTGTTCTGGATGACTGCAGCACTGGCACTGCTGGGCATGGCTATCGTGGCTCTGGGTATCCCTACGGCAACTGCGCGCACGCACGAGGATATTGGTGCGGATCGGAACATGTTTCGACCCGTATTGGCCGATCCCGTGCTGCGGCGCCTCAATGGCTCCGTGTTTCTTCTGCATTTTATGCTCACGGCGTCGTTTTTGGTGGTGCCCGCGGTGATTGAGGGGAGTATGGGAGTGCCCCGGGAATCCCACTGGCAGGTTTATCTGCCGGTTCTGGTGTTGTCTTTGCTGGGTATGTATCCATTACTGCGGTTGTCGGAACGGGGCGGCCGCACCGGGCTCGCCCTGAAAATCACCGTGCTCATGATGCCGGCCTCGTTGGCAGTGCTGTTCCTGGGTAGCAACACGCTGTTGCTGTACGCCGCACTGTGTGGTTTTTTCACGGCGGTCAACTATCTTGAGGCGGCGCTACCCTCCCTGGTCAGCAAGGCGGTATTTGCCCACGGCAAAGGCACAGCACTGGGCGTGTACGCAACCTGTCAGTTCCTGGGTGCCTTTGTGGGTGGAACGACCGGCGGATTGGTGTATGGATCTGTGGGGGTGACCGGACTTCTCTGGCTGGTGCTTATCGCTGCAGCGCTGTGGTTAGTGTTGATTTGGCGAATGGCCCCCCGAGTGGAATCGGCTGCCGCTGTCAGCGCTATTTGAGCGTTAATGCTGTCGCATTTGCACAGTTGGATTGCTATATTGATCGGCCTTCATTGTCTAATTCGGAAACAGCAGTATGGCTTCGCGCGGCGTCAATAAAGTGATTCTTGTGGGCAACCTGGGCGCAGAGCCAGAAACCCGCTTTATGCCTTCGGGTGGTTCAGTGACCAATGTGCGTCTCGCCACATCCGAGACCTGGAAAGACAAGCAAACAGGACAACCGCAAGAGCGCACAGAATGGCACCGGGTGGTGTTTTTCAACCGTTTGGCTGAAATCGCTGCCGAGTATCTGCACAAGGGGTCCAAGCTTTATGTAGAGGGCGCGATCCGCACCCGTAAGTGGCAGGATCAGTCAGGTCAGGACCGCTACACGACTGAGATTGTCGGCAGTGAAATGCAGATGCTGGACAGCCGCGGCAGTAGCGGCGCCGCAGGCGGCAGCGGTGATAGCGGTTATGACCAGAGCTACCCCGAAGCGGGGGGTGGCCCATCGGGCGGATCAAACTACAGCTCGGCACCGCAGGGTGGGTCTGCTCCCTCGTCGCCGCCGGCATCAATGGGTGATATCGACGACGATATCCCGTTTTAGGTCGCGTGAAACCGCGCAGTAAGCGTTGGGCGCTCTGACTGCCCATGGACGTTCTTCTCATAGGTTCGGATAACCCCGTAGGTACTGCGCTTCAGTCTGTATTTGCGCAGTGGGGTCGTCATCGCGCCATACCGGTGAGCACCGCATCTGCGCGATGGCGAAGCGAACGCCAAGCCAAGAAAGCTGCCCGGAAGGAAAAGCCGCAGGCGGTACTGGATCTGCGACTGGCCTGGCATGTGGCAAAGGGAGAAGTGCCCCAGCCGCTCCATGTGGAACGTGCGCATTGGCTCTCAAAGGCCTGTGAACACAGCGACATCACCTACCTCCTCCTATCCAGCGATCAAGTGTTTGCGGGGCAGGGGGTGCGGAGTTTGCGAGAGTTTGATGCGCCAGACGCCTTCAGTGAGCCCGGTTTGCAAATTATGGAAATCGAGAGCCGGGTCACGCAGGCGGCCCCCTCGGCTATTGTGCTGCGCACCGGCCCTTTGTTTGCCAGTTCAGACAACAATTTCCTGACCAGAATGCTGGCGCGAATGATTTCTGAGCGCGAGGCTACCTTCGACGATCAACATATCTTTTGCCCTGTAGCCTGTATTGATGTCGCGCGCGTGCTTGCGGCGATGCTGGACCAGTTGAGTGTGGGTGCACAGGCCAGCGGTGTGTATCACTACAGCTCGGCCGATCGCACCACGGAATATGGCTTTGCTGAGGCAGCGCTTGCCGCTATGAGTCAATACCGCGATTCGGGTGATGTCGTCATTAGCCCCCAGCAAGACAGTCCGGACGGGAGCACGGAAACGCGGGTTTTTGACTGTGGTCGTCTACGCGATAGTTTTGCGATTAAACAAGTGCCCTGGCGCGGGTTTATTAATCCTACGGTAAAGCACTATACCCAGAGCCTTACATTACAGGAGGGTAGCAAGTAACTATGGCGTCAAACAGTGAGTTTGTCAGTCTTGGTGTGGCGGTCTTAACGGTGTCGGATACCCGGGGCCCCGAAAACGATACATCGGGCGATTTTCTGGCGCAGGCTGCAGCGGAGCAAGGCCACCAAATAGCCGAGCGGGCTTTAGTGCCTGATGACGTTTATCAAATTCGTGCCGTGCTTTCCAAGTGGATTGCGGACCCGGCGATTCATGCGGTACTGGTGACCGGCGGCACGGGCTTTTCCGGAAGAGACTCCACCCCGGAAGCTGTAGGGCCCCTGTTTGACAAGACTATCGAAGGCTTTGGTGAGGTTTTTCGGGCTCTCTCGCTGGCAGAAATTGGCTCCTCGACGGTGCAGTCGCGCGCGCTGGCGGGCCTGGCAAACCGCACGGCAATCTTTTGCATGCCCGGCTCCACCGGAGCTTGTCGCACAGCCTGGAATGGCATTCTTAGGGATCAGTTAGATAGCCGGCATCGCCCCTGCAACTTCGTCGCCGTACTGACTGACGCTCTTTCCTGACCATGCATTTTAAGCCGCTCCTGCCGCTCAGCGATGCCTTGGAGCAGTTGCTTGAGAATGCCGCTCCTCGCGTGGGAGTATCCGACGTTCCCCTGGGGGAGTCCCTGGGTAGGATATTGGCCGCGGATCAGTACGCGCTTATTGATGTCCCTCCTGCTGATAACAGCGCTATGGATGGTTATGCCCTGCGATCTGCGGACGCTGGGCGCAGCCTGCCCATTAGTGAGCGTGTTGCCGCTGGCGACAGCGCACCTTCTCTCGGGCCAGACAGTATTGCCAGGATCTTCACCGGTGGCGAAATTCCTGTCGGGGCTGACGCGGTGGTGATGCAGGAAGACGTCAGTAAAAAAGGCAATTTGATTGAGCTTCCACAATGCATTGATGCGGACCAGCACATTCGAGTCAGAGGACAAGACTGCAGGGCCGGTGATTTGTTGCTTTCTCGCGGGCGGGGGATCAGACCTCAGGACATGGGTTTGCTCGCCTCCCAGGGTATTGCGCAGATACCGGTGCTTAACAAGCTAAAGGTAGCCTTGTTATCAACAGGCAATGAACTGCGGGAACCCGGGTCTGGCCCTTTGCCTCCCGGGGCAATTTACAACAGTAACCGGCCTATGTTGCTCGGTTTACTCACGGCGTTGGGTTGTGATGTCGTGGATCTGGGTATTGTGCGCGATACCGCTGAGGCAACTCGGGATGCGTTAAGCCGGGCTTCAACCAGTGCAGATCTCATCTTGAGCAGTGGTGGCGTGTCCGTCGGTGAAGCCGATCATGTGCGAGATTCGGTAAGTGCGCTGGGCGAGATTGCTTTGTGGCGTATTGCCATCAAGCCGGGAAAACCCTTTGCCTATGGTCGCGTCGGCTCAACCCCGTTTATTGGCGTGCCGGGCAACCCCTCCTCGGCATTCGTAACCTTCGTCATGCTGGCCCGTCCCTATATCCGGTCATTGCAGGGCCGTAATGATATTGCACCCAAGCTGATGCCTGCGCGGGCAGATTTTACGGTGAGCAATGCAGGCAGTCGCCAGGAGTTTTTACGCGTAACGACCTATCTCAAAGCGGGAGAAATCTGGGCGCGGCCTTACGCAAATCAAAGTTCGGGAGTGCTCAGTTCGGTGTCTGCAAGTGACGCGTTAGCCGTAGTTCCTCTGGGCGAGCTTATCGAGTCGGGACAAGTTATCCAGCTCATGCCTCTGGACAGCTTGCTCTATTAAAGCGGTCCCCGTCTCGCCGAGACGCTCTTTCAGGACTCTTTCAGGGGCCTTTCAGGACTCTCTCGGAGCTCTTGCGGCGTTATATCAAGCGTTGAACTTCTGAAACACCAAGGAGGCGTTAGTGCCGCCGAATCCAAAGCTGTTTGACATGACGCGCTGGAGATCCACATCGTCGTGGCGTTCTATGGCGATGGGCATGCCTTCGGCTTCAGCGTCGAGCGTCTCAATATTGGCCGAGGCCGCGATGAATCCAGCTTGCTGCATGAGCAGGCTGTAAATGGCTTCCTGTACGCCCGCTGCTCCCAGGGAGTGTCCAGACAGAGATTTTGTGGAGCCGATAATGGGTGTGTGGTCTTTTGTGGAGAACACTTCACGGACTGCCTTGAGCTCCTGAATATCACCTACGGGGGTACTGGTTCCGTGAGCGTTGATGTAGTCCACGGGCCCCTCTACGGTCGCTAGAGCCTGCTGCATGCAGCGCACAGCGCCTTCGCCGGAGGGTGCGACCATATCGTATCCGTCTGAGGTGGCTCCGTAGCCCACCAGCTCGGCATAGATTTTTGCTCCCCGGGCCTGAGCGACTTCCAGTGCTTCCAGTACAACCATGCCCCCGCCGCCGGCGATCACAAAGCCATCACGATCGGCATCGTATGCGCGGGACGCCCGCTCTGGCGTGTCGTTGTACTTGGTGGACAAGGCACCCATGGCGTCAAACAGACTGCTCATGGTCCAGTGGAGTTCCTCGCCGCCGCCCGCAAACACACGATCCTGCTTGCCGAGCTGGATTTGCTCCATGGCGTTGCCGATGCAGTGCGCGCTGGTGGAGCAGGCTGAAGAGATAGAATAGTTAATGCCGCGAATCCGAAAGGGTGTGGCAAGGCAGGCTGAAACAGTGCTGCCCATTGTCTGGGTGACCCGATAGGGCCCCACGCGCCGCAAACCTCGTTCGCGGAGGATATCGGCAGCTTCCGTCTGGCTCGCTGCGGATGCGCCCCCGGAACCGGCGATAATGCCGGTTCTCTCGTTAGAGGTTTCGCTCTCAGTCAAAGCGGCATCCTCGATACAACGTTGCATGGCTATATAGGCGTAGGCCGCCGCATCGCCCATAAATCGCAACTGTTTCCGATCGATGTGTTCTTTGAAATCGATGTCCGGGCATCCCGAGATGTGGGAGCGCATGCCGATATCGATTTGCGATTGGTTGGTGCTTATGCCCGAGCGGCCATCGCGGAGCGCCTGAGTGACTGTGTCAGCGTCGTTGCCCAGACAGGAAACGATGCCCAGTCCCGTAACCACTACTCTTCGCTGCATGATGTTAAAAACTCTCGGTAGATTGAAAAAGAGCCACACGCAAATCAGACGCGTGGTAAATCTCCTTGCCATCGACACTGACAGTGCCATTGGCAATGCCCATAACCAGCTTTCGCTCAATGACGCGCTTAATATCGATGGTGTAGGTAACTTTTGAGGCCGAGGGCAGAATCTGTCCGGTGAATTTCACTTCGCCGGAACCCAGTGCGCGTCCTCGTCCGGGGTTGCCCCGCCAGCCTAGAAAGAATCCCACCAACTGCCACATGGCATCAAGGCCCAGACAGCCGGGCATTACCGGGTCACCGGGAAAGTGGCATTTGAAAAACCAGAGCTCGGGGTGAATATCCAGCTCGGCGATAATCTGACCTTTGCCGTTGGCGCCCCCCTCAGAACTGATATGCGTAATACGGTCGAGCATGAGCATATTGTCGACGGGCAGTTGCGCGTTTCCAGGGCCGAACAATTCGCCCATGCCGCAGGCAATCAGTTCGTCTTTTGCGTAGCTCGATTGAGGTGTCATGATTACTTATGGCTTCCGAAATAGATGATTGTAATTTCACGAGTGTTACCGGCAACTTGTGGTAGCCGACCGGTTGTCTGCCTGACCTTGATCTGAATGCCAAGTTTAACGATTAAAACGACTAAGGCTATCAATAAGGCCATTAACAAGGTTATCAGTAAGACGATTAAGACGGTTAACGATTAGCAATTAAATGGTTGTCTGCCAGAAAGTGAGGCTGGGTTGTGATGCAGTTGGCGTTTGTTGCCCGATATTATTGTTTTTGAGACCTCCGCACTTGTCAGCGCGTGAGAAGCAGTTAGGCTGTGTGGTAGTGGCTCAAATGTGTTTTTGCTAGTTTAATGCATGCACCAGACAAGTCCACCCGTTGATGCAAAAACATCCGGGTTACAAAGTGTTACGTTCTTAAATTTTGCGCTTACCGGATAAATGTCCCAAGGCATGTATGGTGGTGAGGCGCGTGCGCATAATTGTGAGGTTGAGGGTCAATGTTGATACCGGTTTTGTTGTCTGGCGGAGTAGGAAGCCGATTGTGGCCTGTTTCCCGCGAGGCCTATCCCAAGCAGTTTCTTGCTCTGGCGAGCGAGCTATCAATGCTACAGGACACCATGACTCGCACGTCAGGGTTGGACAGCGCGCCACCACTGGTTATTTGCAATGACGAGCATCGATTTATGGTGGCTGAACAACTTCGTCAGTTGTCTGTAGAACCCGCCGCCATCATTCTCGAGCCCGAGGGACGCAATACGGCTCCAGCCGTGGCACTCGCCGCTTTTCATGCGCTGCTGAGCGATCCTGATGCGCTGCTGTTGGTGCTGCCCGCCGATCACGTGATCCGTGACCCGGAATCTTTTACCCAGGCTGTAAAGTTGGGTCTCGATAAGGCACGGGCCGGTGCACTGATGACATTCGGCGTTGTACCCGACGCTGCAGAAACCGGTTACGGGTATTTACGCCTCGGCGCGGCTCAGGAAGATGGGCTCTATGCGCTGGATAGCTTTGTGGAAAAGCCGGACGCGGAAGTTGCCAAAGAGTATTTTGAGAGCGGACAGTATCATTGGAACAGCGGCATGTTCCTGTTGTCGGCGTCTGCGTATCTTGCGGAACTCAAAGTTCATGCACCGGAGATCTACGTAGCCTGCGAGTCGGCTATGGCCAAGGCTAATGTTGATCTTGATTTTTTACGTCCGGATCGAGAGGCCTTTGTCGCCTGTCCGTCTGACAGCATTGACTACGCGGTGATGGAGCACACGCAGCGTGGGGGAGTGATTCCCCTGGATTGCGGTTGGAGCGACGTTGGCGCCTGGTCCACCTTGTGGCAGGTGGCTGATCGCGACAGTGACGGCAACGTTCTCATGGGCGATGTCATGATTGAGGGTTGCTCTGATAGTTATCTGCGCTCCGAATCCCGTCTCATCGCCGCTACCGGTATCAAGAATTTGATTGTGGTGGAAACACCGGATGCGATTCTGGTTGCCGACCGGGACGAGGTGCAAAACGTTAAGCAGATTGTGTCGCGTCTCAAAGCACAGGGCCGTTCAGAAGCCACCCTCCATCAACGTGTCTACCGTCCCTGGGGGAGCTACGAGTCGTTAATCGAGGGTGATCGGTTTCAGGTGAAGCGTATTGTGGTCAACCCGGGCCAGACCCTGTCCCTGCAGATGCATCATCATCGGGCAGAGCACTGGATCGTGGTCCATGGAACTGCAGAAGTGACCTGTGAAGATCAAGTCTTTACCTTGCGCGAAGATCAGTCGACCTACATTCCGTTAGGACATAAACATCGCCTGGCGAACCCCGGGAAAATTCCTTTGGAGCTTATCGAAGTTCAGTCGGGTAGCTACCTGGGCGAAGATGACATTGTGCGCTTTGAAGATGTCTATGGACGCAGCTCTTAGACTCGGTCCGGCATGGAATTCGAAGACGCCGTATTTTTGATGGCGCTAACCGTAAATACCGGTGGTATCGTGACTGAGAGGTTGCTTTCCACTTCGAGTAGAACAGGAGTTTGTTTGTGATCAGTAAGTGTATGTTCCCCGTTGCGGGTTATGGCACGCGGTTTCTGCCGGCAACTAAAAGTATGCCTAAAGAAATGCTGCCCATCGTCAACAAGCCATTGGTGCAATACGGCGTCGAAGAAGCGATCGAGGCAGGTATGACTACCTGCGCTATGGTGACGGGTCGCGGTAAGCGGGCGATTACGGATCACTTTGATATTAGCTACGAACTGGAGCACCAGATCAGTGGCACCTCGAAAGAGGGTTATCTGGATAGCATTCGTAACGTTTTGGACAAGGGTATTTTCACTATGGTTCGCCAGCGTGAAATGAAAGGCCTGGGACACGCGATTCTCACCGGTGAAACGCTCATCGGCAGTGAGCCCTTCGGCGTGGTTCTGTCGGATGACCTGTGTATCAATGAAGGGCCGGGTGTGCTCGCGCAGATGGCCGAGCTCTACAATCAGTTTCGCTGCTCCATTGTTGCCATCATGGAAGTTCCGAAAGAAGAGGTGCACAAATACGGCGTCATCGCGGGAGAGCCCCTTAAGGATGGCATTTATCGCGTCGACAAGATGGTCGAGAAGCCCAGCGCTGATGTGGCGCCCTCGAACCTTGCGATCATTGGCCGCTATATCCTGACGCCGGATATCTTTGACATCATCCGCGAGACGCCGCCCGGTGCGAATGGTGAAGTGCAGATCACGGATGCCTTGCAGATTCAGGCCGATCGCGGCTGTGTTATGGCCTACAAGTTCAAAGGTCGCCGTTTTGACTGCGGTAGCGTTCCCGGCTTTGTGGAGGCGACCAACTACATGTACGAAAACCACTACCTCAAAGGAAACTGAGCTGCCGTATGGACGAAATTACCTGTTTTAAGGCCTATGACGTTCGCGGCCGTGTCCCGGACCAACTCAACGAAGATATTGCGCGGCGCATAGGGTGCGCCTATGCAGCGGTGATCAAGCCTGAAAAAGTCGTGGTCGGGCATGATATTCGTCTCAGTAGCCCGGCGATTAAGGCGGCTCTGACCGAGGGCCTGTTGTCTCAGGGTGTGGATGTCTACGACATCGGTCTCTGCGGTACCGAGGAGATTTACTTTGCGACGCATCATGCCGACATGGATGGTGGTATCGCAGTGACCGCGAGCCACAATCCGAAGGATTACAACGGGATGAAGTTCGTACGAGAGGGGTCCAGACCTATCTCGGGCGATACCGGCCTGTTCGATATCAAAGCGCTGGCAGAGGAAAACCAGTTCACCCCGGCGCATACCCGCGGTCAGCTCGTCGCACTCGATACCGAGCAAGCTTATGTGGAGCACCTGCTGAGCTATATCGACGTTCCCAAGCTAAAGCCCCTTAAAATTGTTGTGGAGGCCGGTAATGGCGGAGCGGGCAAGGTCGTGGATCTTCTTGAGCCCCATTTACCGTTTGAGTTCATTAAATTGCATCACGCGCCGGATGGGAATTTCCCCAATGGCGTGCCTAACCCTATGCTTGAAGAGAATCGCCTGCCGGTAATTGAGGCCGTACGCGAACATAACGCAGATCTGGGTATTGCCTGGGACGGAGACTTCGACCGCTGCTTTTTCTTTGATGCCAGTGGTCGCTTCGTGGAGGGGTATTACCTGGTGGGGCTACTTGCCGAGGCCTTTCTCAAACGCAACCCCGGGCAACCGGTGGTGCATGACCCCCGGCTCACCTGGAACACGCAGGCGGTGGTTGAGGAGTTCGGCGGTACGGCGATTCAAAGCAAGACCGGGCATGCGTTTATCAAAGAGCGCATGCGCCTGGAAAATGCCATTTACGGCGGCGAGATGAGTGCGCACCATTATTTCCGCGACTTTGCCTATTGCGACAGCGGCATGATTCCCTGGCTTCTGGTCGCTGACCTGATCAGTGCGCGGGACCAGTCTCTTGCAGACATGGTGGAGGAGCGCATGGCAGCCTTCCCCTGCAGCGGCGAGATCAATCGCTCCATCGACGACCCTGAGGCAGTTCTGACACGCGTTGAGACACGCTACGCCGAAGCTGCATTGAAGACCGATAGGGTCGATGGCCTGAGTTTTGAGTTCCCCCGGTGGCGATTCAACCTTCGCCGTTCAAATACAGAGCCCCTGGTGCGTTTGAATGTGGAGTCCCGCGGCGATTTTGAATTGATGGAAGCGAAAACCGCCGAACTGTTGGCGCTCATAGACGCCCAGTGAGGCGTATAGTGAGACGCCCAGTGAGATGCAAAGTCAGCCCGCTGCAAAGCTGACTTACTGCTCGCGCTTTAGTGGGATCGTTCGATGGATAATGCGGCGAGGCGTGCCAGCGCTGCTTTTGCCGGTGAGTCCGGCAGCTCTTTTAATGCCTTGAGCGCTTTGTCCCGACAGTCCAGTGCGGCATTTCTGGTGTATTCAAGGCTGCCGCAGTCGCGCACTGCCTGAATGATTTCCGGGAGTCGGGCCCGGTCTTTGGCATTGATAGCATCGCGGACCAGGTTCGCTTGAGCCTCGCTGCCTTCGCGCATCACATGGATCAGGGGGAGCGTTGGCTTGCCTTCGGCCAGATCGTCACCCACGTTTTTGCCCGTGACTTCAGGGTCACCCTCGTAATCAAGAAGATCGTCGATTAACTGAAATGCGATGCCAATGCTGCGGCCACACACACGCAGTTGTTCCACTCGGGCTGCATCTGCGCCGGCAAGTAAGGCTGCGCCCTCGCATCCGGCGGCAAATAGCGCCGCGGTTTTGCGGTCTATGACATCGTAATATTGTTCTTCGCTGGTGGCGGCGTCACCGGCCCGAATGAGTTGCAGAACTTCTCCTGCAGCGATGGTGTTGGTGGTGTCGGCCATCATTTTCAGGACATCGTGATTGCCTAATGCCACCATTAACTGGAATGCGCGGGTATAGAGAAAGTCGCCTACCAGCACGCTGGGTGCGTTGCCAAAGGCGCTATTGGCCGTAGGCCGGCCGCGGCGCAACTCCGATACATCCACCACGTCGTCATGGAGCAGCGTCGCGGTATGGATGAACTCGACTACGGCAGCAAAGTGTATCTGTGCGTCGCTGATCGGTCCCAGGGCAGCAGACGACAGGAGCACAAGTACGGGACGCAGGCGTTTGCCGCCGGCGTCGACGATGTACTGCCCGACGTTTTCGACCATATCGACGTCGGAACGCAGCTGTTCGATGATGACAGCATTGACCGCGTCCAGCTCTGCGCTGACAACGGCGCGGACTTGTTGCATGGTGGGTGAGACCTTGACCCCGGGAATCGGTCGCGCATGCTAGGTGTCCCCCGCAGGAGTGTCAAGGATGTGAGCATATGGCGTCTGGTCAAAAGACCGTCGTGTTACGGTGCGCCTGGCCACGCCCTGCTTGAGCTTGGGGGGGCTTTTAAGTACAATCTCGCGCCCCCTCGGTCAGCGCTCCCGATTAGTCGGGACCTGTGAGTGATGGGGGTCGAGAATTGTCTCTGCAGCAATTGGCAGAAAAGTTCTTTAAATACAGTTACTTGTGCCCGTCCCTGCCCACTGCAAGCGCAGTGCAGCCACGCGTTATAGCGGCTAGATAGCGGCTAGATAGATAGCCCGAAGTGCGGTCGTGGTCTTTCGTGAATTAGCGGGAGGGCGAACAATGGAGAACAAAGATGTACGCAGTAATCGAGAGCGGTGGCAAGCAGCACCGTGTGACCGAGGGTGAATCCCTCAAGCTTGAAAAAATCGAAGCGGCCACTGGTGACACTATCGAGTTTGATCGTGTGCTCATGGTCGGCGGTGAAAGCGTCAAGGTCGGAACCCCCGTCATTGACGGCGCTAAAGTGACAGCTGAGGTCATTAATCAAGGCCGTCATGCCAAGGTTAAGATCGTCAAGTTCAACCGTCGCAAGCACTACCGCAGAGAAACCGGACACCGTCAGTGGTATACCGAAGTTCGTATCACCGGCATCAGCGCGTAAGGAGACTGACAAATGGCACACAAGAAAGCAGGCGGCAGTACCCGTAACGGTCGCGACTCACAAAGCAAGCGTCTGGGCGTAAAGCGTTTTGGCGGAGAGCAGGTGAAGGCCGGCAACATTATTGTCCGACAGCGCGGCACGCGTTTCCATGCGGGCGAGAACGTGCGTTTGGGCAAGGACCACACTTTGTTTGCGACTATCGCAGGAAAGGTTGAATTCATTACCCGTGGTAGCAAGAATCGTAAGTTCGTACGTATCGTTGGCGCCTAAGGCGCTAATGGTCGCGTAGTGAGAAGCCCCGGTTTCAACCGGGGCTTTTTTTTGTCCGCCGCTTGTACTTCATGCCACCTTGGCGGATATTTTCCTTCCACACAGCAACGCGTGCCAGCGCAAGATAGAATGCAACTATGAAATTCGTAGACGAAGCCAGTATTCGCGTATTCGCCGGAAAAGGTGGTAACGGCTGCCTGAGTTTCCGTCGCGAGAAATTTGTGGAACGTGGGGGGCCTGACGGCGGCGACGGCGGGGATGGCGGTAGCGTTTATTTGCGTGCAGACCAGGGTATGAACACCATGGTCGATTATCGTTTTCAGCGTGTCTATCGTGCAGAGAGTGGTCAAAGTGGCCGGGGCCGAAACTGCACCGGCGCCGGAGGTTCTGATCTTGTGCTGCCCGTGCCCGTAGGCACAACCGTGCTTGATGAGGACAGCGGTGAGGTTTTGGGTGATCTCGTCGCTGCAGGAGATCGCCTGCTGGTCGCTCAGGGTGGTTTTCACGGGCTGGGTAATACCCGTTTCAAGTCCTCGGTAAACCGGGCGCCGCAACAGACCAGCCCCGGTAGCGAGGGTGAACAGCGTGCACTCAAGCTGGAGTTGAACGTGCTGGCAGATGTCGGTTTGCTGGGCCTACCAAACGCCGGGAAATCGACATTTATACGCTCGGTCTCTGCGGCCCGCCCGAGAGTGGCTGATTATCCCTTTACCACGCTGGTGCCGCAGCTGGGCGTGGTGAAAGTTGACGCATTGCGAAGTTTCGTGGTCGCTGATATTCCCGGCTTGATCGAGGGCGCATCGGATGGTGCGGGACTGGGTATCCGTTTTCTCAAGCACCTCACGCGAAATCGCATACTGCTGCACCTGGTCGACGTCGCGCCCATGGATGGCAGTGACCCTGCGGACAGTGCCGTCTCCATCGCGCGCGAATTAGAGCGATTTAGTCCCACGCTGGCAGCGCGGGAGCGCTGGCTGGTGCTTAATAAAACGGATCTTATTGATCAGGAGTCACTTACTGAGATCCGTGCCAGAGTGGTTGAGGCCTTACAGTGGTCCGCCCCGATCTACACCATCTCGGCGCTCGCCCATGATGGCACTGAGCGTTTATGTCAGGACATGATGGCGTATCTTGAGCGCTGCAGTGAAGAAGAAGCCCTTGATCCTGAGCTCATACTGGCTGAGCGTCGCGCGCAGCAGGCGATGCAGGAAGAGGCCCGGGAGCGTGTGGCGATTCTGCGCTCACGCCGTCGCGGCGAGGCGGAAGCTGACGACGACGAAGACGATGATGACGATCACGACGTGGAGATTGAGTACGCGCCGTGAGCGTCGACTCCCGACACTGGGCAACTGATGCGAAGCGCTGGGTGGTAAAAGTAGGCAGCGCGCTTCTCACAGACGATGGCCGAAGCATTGACGAGACTGTTATTTCCGGGCTCGTTGCTGAACTTGCGGGCTTGCGCGAACGCGGTTGCGAGGTGCTGCTGGTCAGCAGTGGTGCGGTTGCCGCAGGTTTGCTGCGCCTTGGTGCCACGCAGCGTCCCACTGAGCTACATGAACTGCAGGCCGCAGCTGCGGTAGGGCAGTCCGCACTGCTCAGGCGCTATGAGGAAGCCTTCGCCGAGAAGGGGCTTATGGTCGCGCAGATTTTGCTGGGTCATGATGACGTGTTGGCGCGGGACCGCTATCTCAATGCCCGCGCAGCACTCAAAACGCTTCTCGCTCACGGTGTGGTCCCGGTTATCAACGAAAACGATACGGTTGTGACGGATGAAATTCGTTTTGGCGATAACGATACCCTGGCCGCCCTGGTGGCGAATCTTGTCGATGCGGATGTGCTGGTGTTACTGACGGATCAAGCGGGGCTATTTGACGCGGATCCAAGAACTCAGGAGCATGCCAGGCTTATCGAGCATGCCCGGGCTGACGACCCTGCTTTGGATGCTGTGGCTGGAGAGGGGGGTGTCCTGGGTCGCGGGGGTATGGTGACCAAGCTGCGGGCAGCCCGTCTTGCTGCGCGTTCGGGCACTGAGACGGTGATTGTCAGCGGTCGGGAACCTCAGGTGCTCTCTCGTATTGCCCATGGGGAGGCCCTGGGCAGTTGGCTCGAGAGCGGTAGTGCTCCCGAGAACGCCCGGCGGCAGTGGCTGGCCAGTCTGGTGACCTATCGAGGCATCGTGGAGATTGATCATGGTGCGGTGACGGTGCTCAAAACCTCGGGGCGCAGTTTGCTCCCGGTGGGTGTGAGGTCGGTAAGTGGTGATTTTCAGCGCGGTGACGTGTTGCTCTGCCGCGACCCCGATGGCCGGGAGGTCGCTCGGGGGCTGAGCAATTACAGCGCTCAGGAAGCCACTCAGATTATGGGCCTGAGTTCTCAGCGAATTGCAGAGACGCTGGGTTATGGTGGTGAGCCCGAGTTGATTCACCGCGACAACCTGGTGCTCCTGTGATGTCTCCCATGCTACTGCTTCTTGGCTATGGCGCGGCGTTGATTGTCTTCTCTGTGGCTGGCGGTGCGCTGACGCAGCGCGTTGCGATGACCCACACGCGGACTCAGCTGGCTATGAGTCTGGTGTCGGGCTTAATGCTGGGTATCGCATTTTTCCACTTGTTGCCCCACGCGGTACTCACGCTGGGTGTTGAAGAGGGGCTGACGGCGGTGATGTCCTGGCTGATGCTGGGATTGATTGTGATGCTACTGCTACTACGCCTATTGCACTTCCACCAACCCGATTACCCGGCGGAAGCGCTGGCGAGCTGTGATCATGACCATGGGGACCACTCTGCGGTCCATGGCAGCAGCGACGTAGCGCCTATGATCGTCCCCGGAGTCAATTGGCGGGGGGTATTGATAGGCCTGACCTTCCATACGTTTATCGATGGCGTGGCTTTGGGGGCAGCTCTGTTGTCCGCCCCTCATGGCCATCATCAGCAATTTATCGGTTTCGGAGTCTTTCTGGCCATTCTTTTGCACAAGCCGCTTGATGCCATGTCAATCACTGCCTTGATGAAAGCCTCGGGCACCAGTGCTTCAGCTCAGATGAGGGCAAACCTGCTGTTTGCTTTTGTGTGTCCCCTGGGGGCGCTGCTTTTTTACTTTTATGCCACCCAGCTTGGGATGAACGGCGAGGCGGTCATCGCCTCAGCGCTGGCTTTCTCTGCCGGCGCGTTCGTATGTATTGCCCTAAGTGACCTGCTGCCGGAGGTGCAGTTTCATAGTCATGACCGGGTGAAGCTTACGGCCGTGTTCCTGCTGGGGATTCTATTGGCCTACCTGATGGCCAACTCGTCTATGGAGCACACCCATGCCATCGCTGCCGTGGAGATGCACTCAGGCCGCTGAGCGCGTCTTCATGATTTCGGCCATGTTTGCCGAAAGAGAGGCGGTGAGCTCGGCCTGATTGGCGTCAGGTCGACGCCAGGGGGCAATTCGCTCATTCACGAGATCCGCCAGGAAGTCGATGTGCCCTTCGCTGGAGTTCAAACACGGTATGTATTCGTAGCGCTCTCCACCCGCCTCCAGAAAATAGTCGCGGTTTTCTTCGCCGATTTCCTCTATGGTTTCCAGGCAGTCAGCGGAAAACCCGGGACATACCACTTGCACGGAACGAACACCATCGCCGGCCATCTCGCGGAGGGTGTGGTCCGTGTAGGGTTTAAGCCATTCTTCCCGACCGAAGCGCGATTGAAAGGCACTAAGGTACTCACCTTCTGCCAGTCCCAGCTCCTGCGCCACGAGTCGTGTGGTCTTATGGCAATGGCAATGATAGGGGTCTCCCTCATCCAGATAGCGGCGAGGTTCGCCATGGTAAGAGAACAAAAGCTTCTCAGCGCGGCCATGAGTTTTCCAGTGCTGTTTGATACTGTCGGCAACCGCTCTGATATAGCCAGGCTGGTCATGATAATTGGCTACAAACTGAAAATCTGGGATCCAGCGTCGCTTACTGAAGTCTTCAGCGACGGCGTCGAAGGTTGAGCCACCGGTGGGGCCACTGTATTGAGGGTAGAGCGGCAGTACCAGTAATTGCCGGGCGCCCCGTTCGATGAGCGACTGAATGCCATTGCTGATCGATGGTTGTCCGTAACGCATGGCAAAATCAACGATGACTTCGCCGCCGTGTGCTGCGTTAAGGCGGCTTTGCAGCTCCTGAGCCTGAGCTCGGGTGTGAATCAGCAGGGGGGAGCCTTCATCAGTCCACACGGTGCGGTAGGCCTCTGCGGATCGTGCGGGGCGTACATTGAGAATAATTCCGTTGAGGATCAACCACCAAAGTAGCCTTGGAACTTCGACTACCCGGGGGTCTGAAAGAAACTGCTTCAAGTAGGGCTTCAACGCCGATTTTTCTGGCGCTGTGGGCGTCCCCAGGTTTGTCACGAGCACGCCGATACTCCCCCTCTGGGCGTGATCAAAGTCTGGACTACCTACATACTTCATGAAAAAACCCGTGTCCCTGTCCCTGAAAGAGTGTGCAGGTCACTGACATCCTGCACACCACGCTGCTCCCGCTGAGCACTGCTTCCTATCAAACGGTCTAGTGTACCGCTAACGCCCAGATGTCGGGTGTTTAGGTGGCTATTTTAGATTCTGATTAACAATACGCACACCTTTGGTCGCTGGATTCCATCGATCTGCCGATCTCTACACACGTTTCGACGAATCATTATTTCAACGCAGGGGCGCTTGTCCTACTTTGAGGCTGTGGGATGGCGATGAAGGGCGTGCCCCGCTAAACGAATCTGGCCTTGGGCCACTTATACGATGGATGGAGAAAGAGTATGAAAGCATTTCGCAAAGTAACAATTGCAACGGCGGTATCTGGTCTGTGGTTAGTGATGGCCGTTCAGGCAAACGCTGAAAGCACCACGGAGGTTATCGCTGACTCAATCACTACACCGACGCAGGTAGCGGTGAATTTTTCTGACCTTGACCTCAGTTCTGCAGCGGGTCAGGAAGCTCTGCATTATCGGCTCGCGCGAGCGGCGGAGCAGGTTTGTGGTCACAGCGATCTTCGCAGGGCCGGCGGTGTAGCGCAGGCTGCGCGCAACGGCGAGTGCTACGAGCAATCACTGTCTCGCGCACTCTCAAACGTGAACGCAGCTGCGGTGGCTTCTACAAACTGACCAATCAGGTTCCCGCTACCCCTGGCGGAACCCCGGGGAGTCGTTGCTAACGGCTCCCCGGACCTTTTTGTCTGGCATGTAAACAGCGGCGATCATGAGGTGTCATGCGAAGTCATGCGAAGTCATGCGAAGTCATGCGAAGTCTTGCGAAAGAGTGTGTCGCAGGATGAGAAGGTGTCTTCTGTGGGTTAGATCAGAGATTGCGATGCTGTGATCAGATCGCAGACGCTATAAAGCGCTGATGAAGCAGGGCGGCAGCCGGCTGGCGGCTGCCGCCACAGGCTTACTTCTTTTTGGCTTTCGCTTTAGCTGGTGCTTTTTTCTTGGCTACAGCTTTCGCTTTCTTTGGTGCAGCCTTAGCCTTCTTGGCGACTTTCTTTACGGCCGCTTTGGCTTTCTTTGGCGCAGCTTTCGCTTTCTTAGCAACTTTCTTTGCTGCCGCTTTCGCTTTCTTTGGCGCGGCTTTTGCCTTCTTGGCTACAGCTTTTTTCTTCGGAGCTGCTTTGGCCTTTTTGGCAGCAACTTTCTTCTTCGGAGCTGCTTTGGCTTTCTTGGCGGCGGCCTTTTTCTTTGGCGCTGCTTTTGCCTTCGGTGCTTCAACAGTCAGATCAACTGTTTCTGCGCCCGGTGCATTAAGACCTACCGACTTGATGCCTTTTTCCATGCTTAGCGCATTGGAGTACATCTGACTCTTGCCCACTACCTGCCCGTTGGTTGCCTTCATTACAAAATAAGGCTGGCCCTTGGTTGAAGACTTACGCTCGTAGCGCGCATCTTTATCCGCATTTTTTTTGACAGATGCGATGCCTGCAGTTGCCGAACGTTTATTGTCGTAAGTCTGGCTAGTAAATACGACTTGTCCATTTCCCGATTTTAAATTGAAGGAGAACTTTCCAGTTTTTCCCTTCTTAAGCTCAAACTTTCCTGCCATGATCAAACCCCTTGAAGCGATCCCGATACCCAGTCACATTATGTTAGTGCGGATTTACTTGTCCGCAATTAACAGCATAAGGCTTTCACAAGCTATCGCAAGGGTTAAAACCGCATTTCCTGGTAATAAAATGCGGTGTGAATATCAGTATTTTGGGGTTAAAAATTGCGAATATCATTATGAATCGAGACTCCGCTTCGCTTTTTGAGCCCGGGATAAACGTACTTCTCCTTGCTGCTGGCAGTGCTGCCCGTTTTGGATCTGATAAGAGATTGGTGTCTTTTGGATCGATAAATACACTGATATTGCAGGCTATTTCTCAATATACAGAACTGGGAATGGAGCTGAAGGTGTGTCTTTCTGCCGCGGATAGAGACGACCTTTTGGCAGCGACGCTCCGCAAGGAGTCCATTGCTTGTCTGCGCTGCACCCGTGCCGAAGAAGGTATGGGAGCCACCCTGGCGGAGGGTATTGCTGCGCTGGGAGATGTGCCCGGCGTGCTCGTCGCGTTGGCCGATATGCCGGGATTGCTGCCGCAGACCATTTTGCAGCTTTTGGAAAATGCGGATAGTAATCGCATTGTTTACCCGACCTATGGAGGGCGTAGAGGGCATCCAGTGATTTTTGGTCGGCGTTTTCTGCCTCTGTTGGGAGCGCTATCCGGTGATCAGGGAGGCAGCACTATTATCAAAGAATATTCTGATAGCTGTGTGGAGATTCCCGTTGATGACCCCGGGGTTTTAATGGACGTAGATACGCCGGATGATCTGCGACGCGTGGAGCGACTGTTTCAGGAGCGTTACGCCCCGGGGAAGTCTATCTGATTCGAGGGGTGGGCTTTCGAAAAGGCGGGTAAATGCTGGCACCGCTCATCAAGGGCGACGATTTGCGGGAATGGTGACAGGTCTATGCAAAAGCGATAAGCGTTGTAGACCTGAGGAATGAGAAACACTTCGAGCATTCCGGGATGCTTGCCTAGCGAAAAATCAGTGCCAAAAGTCTCGACGGCGTCTTCTATCGCTTTAAAGCCAAGGGTAATCCAGTGCGCATACCAGCCGTTCACCTGTTCCCTGTCGAGCGCAAGTGGTCCGCTCAGGTAGCGCAATACTCGTAAGTTGTTCAGGGGGTGAATATCGCAGGCGATGTGCTGGCACAGTGCCCGGTGCTGCGCTTTTTGAACCGGGTCCTGTGGGTAGAGCGGCGCGTCGGTGTGCGTTTCTTCCAGCCATTCTAGTATGGCGCCGGACTGTGCCAGGGTTTCACCAGAGTCGAGGGTTAATGCTGGCACCAGACCCTGAGGGTTGTTCAAAAGGTAGTGCTGCGCACGTTGTTGATCAGTGCTGAGGTTTACTGGAACGATCGTGTGTTCCAGGCCTTTGAGTTCCAGAGCAATGCGTACTCGATAGGCAGCAGAGGAACGAAAGTAACTATAGAGTTCCATCGCCTAGTCTTTTGGCGGGACGTAGCGCACGATGATCTGGTCGATAGCCCCAAAAATTGATTTATGCTCTGCATCGAGCATTTCAATGTGGATGCGGTCTCCAAAACTCATAAAAGGGGTGCTGGGTTGCCCATTCTTGATGGTTTCCAGGCATCGTATTTCCGCCAGGCAGCATGAACCTGCTGCAGATCCGACATTCGCGACTGTTCCAGATCCAATCACGGCGCCGGTCATGAGTGAGCGTGATTTCGCGCAGTGTGCGATGAGTGTCGGGAAATCAAAAGTCATGTCTTGCCCGGCGTTTGGTGCTCCCACCAACCCTCCGTTATAGGTGGTGCGCATTGGCAGGTGTAGGCGCGATCCATCCCAGGCATCTCCCAGCTCATCCGGTGTTACCAGCACGGGCGTAAACGCGGTCCATGGCTTGGACTGGTAGAAACCAAACTGCTTGGCAAGCTCGCCGGGAATCAGGTTTCTCAGAGATACGTCGTTCACCAGACCCAGGAGTTTGATGTGGCCGGCGGCCTGAATGGGCGTGACGCCCGCAGGGACATCATCGGTAACCACAACGACTTCAGCTTCGAAATCGATGCCCCATTCCTCGCTCTCAACTTCTACGGGATCGTGCGGACCGATGAACGCGTCAGATGCGCCCATATAGACCAGGGGGTCTTCCCAGAAAGACGCGGGCAGTTCGGCGCCCCGCGCTTTGCGCACGAGCTCAACATGCGTGACATAGGCGCTGCCATCGGCCCAGTGATAGCTTCGTGGCAGGGGGGCTGCGCAGCGACGGGTATCGAAGGGTTCGGCGTCATCGTGGGTGCCCTGGCACAGCCGCGCGTATTCTTGCTCCAGCCGAGGAGCAATATTGGCCCAGTCATCCAGGGCAGCCTGGAGGGTGGGGGCTATGTGGCTCGCAGAGCAACATGTCTTGAGTTCCTTGTCGACGATCATAAGAAGACCGTCACGACCGGATTTGTAGGAGGCGACTTTCATTCGGAGTTTCCTTTCGTCGATGGAGTGTCTCAAGCGCCCTGGCTGCGCCAGGAGTTGACGTAGTCGGGATTTTCAACCGGCTTTATAGCGTCTTGAATCTGTAGTGCTCGCCGTGTGTCGATCATTACCGCAACCTCGTCAGTCTCTTTGGCTGGATCGTGCTGGGACTTGTGCAGGGCTTTGGGGTGAGGGCCATGAGCGAAGCCGCAGGGATGGTAGGTGATCATCCCTGCTTCGATATTATCGCGGCTAAAGAAGTTGCCGCGGTGGTAGAACAGTACTTCGTCGTAGTCGTCGTTGTTGTGATAGAACGGAACCTTCAGGGCGCCAGGATCAGTCTCGATAGGTCGGGGGCAGAATGTGCAAACCACGAAGCCTCCGCCCACAAAGGTTGTGTGTGCCGATGGTGGCAGGTGATAGCGATGACTCATTACCGGACGTATATCTCGCCAGTTCAATCGCAGTACCGTGTTGCTGCCATGCCAACCCACGGCGTCCAGGGGATTAAAGGGAAACGTGACAATGCTCACCTCGTCGTGGCGCTTTATGTGTACGTCCCAGTTGTCTTCGCTTTGCTGCGCTAAAAAGGCTTCGTTGATGTGTGGATGATCCAGTATCGCGGGATCAAAGACTGCATGGGGACCCAACATGCCTCGGTCGGGCAACTGATAGGCGCCATCGCGATCTTCGATGATCAGGCATTCCACGGGCTCCGCTGGTTCCATGCGCCAGGCAGTGCCCCGGGGTATGACCAGATAGTCTCCATCGCGAAAATCCAGCTGACCGTAATCGCAGTACAGCGAGCCGCTGCCGTTGTGAATAAATAGAAGATCGTCGCCATCGCTGTTGCGCACCAGGTGACGCATGGCGCTGCTGCAGTGCCAAAAACGCAGGGCAACATCACCGTTGGCGAGCAATGCCTTTTGCGAGAACGGCGATTCGCTGAGCGAGTCCAGCTGCGTGAGGTCGAAGGCATAGGGGCGAAGGGGGCCCTTCCAGTCTATCCAGGCGGTCGGGGGGTGCCGATGGTGAATATGACTGGCGGGTCCAAAAAAACCTTCCCGGCCCATCTCCCGCTCATAGGTCCCCTCGGGGAGATCGCAATGCGCCTGCCGCGAGTGTTGTCCTTCGCGAATTACATGGGGAAACCACTGTCGGCTCATGCCCTCAATCCTTTTCTCTTGACAGAATGCCAGCATACTAGTTTCATATGAAACTATCTAGCACCCGGGTACTACTGTGAAAGCGCTTTTTCAACTTGAGAAATTTTTGCCGTACCGCTTTGATCGTCTGGCAAAACACATTAGCGTATCTCTTGCCGGGGTGTATCGCCGCCGTTTTAATGTGACGGTGCCGCAGTGGCGGATTCTTGCCCTGCTTCACGAAACGCCCCACATGAGCGCCAAAGATATCGCGCGGCAAGGTAACCTCGATAAAGTTATGGTCTCCCGGGCCTTAGTGGGGCTGGAGGAGCGCGGCTTGCTCGAGCGGTATATCAGCGCGGAGGATGCCCGAGTTAATGAGCTGTGCCTTACCAGCACTGGTACTCGACTGTTTGAGTCCATCGCGCCGCTAGCGCTTGATTGGGAAGCTGACTTTCTCAAAGTGCTTACGCCGCAAGAACGGGGCGCTCTGGAGCGGATCCTCAGCAAGTTGGAGCAACATGCAAAGTCAGAAGCTCCCGCCTTAACTGTAATAGAGAGTGCAATATCGTGAGCTTTGTGTCGCCCAGTCAGGAAGAGATCGTCGCCAGTTTGCCTTTGCATCTCCGGCCTTTCGTCGCCGTTCAGGATCCGCAGAGCCAATACACTCCCCGCGATCATGCAGTTTGGCGCTTCCTTATGACCGCGCTCACCCGGGCGCTTGCCGATACTGCGCATCCGGTGTACCTCGAAGGCTTGGCAAGAACGGGGATTGCCCTGGACCACATACCGTCTATCGACGAAATGAACAGCTGTCTGGCCAAGTTGGGCTGGCGGGCGGTGGTGGTGGATGGTTTTATACCGCCGGCTATTTTTATGGAGTTTCAGGCGCTCAAGGTGTTGGTGATTGCCCTGGAGATGCGCAGCGTTGAGCATCTTTTATATACGCCGGCTCCGGACATTCTTCATGAATCAGCGGGACATGCGCCATTTTTGATCGATGTCGATTACGCCGAATTTTTGCAGCGGTTTGGTGAGGTGGGCATGCAGGCGATCGCGAGCCAGCATGATCATGAGCTTTACGAGGCCATTCGCGCACTATCCATTTTAAAAGAGGATCCGCGCACCGCCTCAAAGGAGATTGCTGAGGCCGAAGCGCGGCTCGCAGCGCTAGCGGCAAGCGAAGAGCAGCCGTCCGAAGCCGCGTTGTTAACCCGGCTACATTGGTGGACGGTGGAATACGGACTTGTGGGCGAGCTCGAGGACTATCGACTGTTCGGTGCTGGTCTGTTGTCTTCCCTGGGTGAGAGCCAAAGTTGCAGAGATGATGAGCTGGTGCGCAAGATCCCGCTCACGGTCAATGCGGTAGAGACGCCCTATGACATCACTTCTACGCAGCCGCAGTTGTTCGTAACACGCAGCTGTAAACATATGAGCCAGATTCTCGAGGAATTCGCGGCGACCATGGCCGCGCGGACCGGTGGCGCCCAGGGGCTTCGCAAAGCTATCGATTCCGGGGTCGTTTGCACCGCGCAGTACGATTCCGGTGTTCAGGTCAGCGGTGTGATATCCGACATGCTTTGCGATGCGGTAGGCAATGTGACTTACCTGCAGACCCAGGGGCCAACGCAGCTGGCCTGGCGCGGCAAAGAGCTTTATGGGCACTCCACGGCGAGTCACAAAGAGGGCTTTGGCTCGCCGGTGGGCTTGCTCAAGGACTTCAGCCGCTGTTTGTCGCTGTACACAGTAGACGAGCTGAAAGCCCATCGTATTGTGGTGGGCGAGCTGGTGCATCTCGAGTTTCTATCGGGTATCAGTGTTCGCGGTCGACTCGAGGGTGTGGTTCGACAGGAGCACCGTAACCTTTTGCTGAGCTTTAGTGCTTGCACGGTCACGACTCTGAAGGGCCGAACCTTGTTTCAGCCTGAGTGGGGTCGCTTTGATATGGCTGTGGGCGGCCGTATTGCCAGCGTTTTTGGTGGCGTTGCCGACCGGGAGAGTTTTCAGCTCTACAAACCCCTGCCGCGTACAGTAACCCCATCCCGGCAGGCAGATCCAAGACTCATGTCTGCCTACGCCATGCTCGCCGACTTGCACGTTGCTTCGCTAACAGCAGATGAGGCCCAGCTGCAGTCCATAGACAATATTTTTAACGACTATCCTGCAGAGTGGCTGCTCCGCGCAGAGGTTCTGCGGCTGGATATGGATGCCTTGCCCGAGGAGATTAAGTTAAGGGCGGCGCGGGAGCTGGACGAGTTGGCGGTGGAGCACCAGCATCGCCGAGCGCTGGCGTTGGTGTTTCCGGGGCAGTTTTCTGGCTAGCCCAGAAGAGTCTGCTGGTTTTGGCAGCTTTCGTCTATTTTGCGACGTTCGGGACTAGGTGAGCGCGAAGACTGTTTCTCACCCAAAACCGCCACCCGAAGGCCCCAGTTTCCTTACTTCAGCCCAAGAAGCGGGTTAGCATTATGCGGTGTCGTATCGCAAAATGGCCCTCTCCACACTGAGGGTAGGCACTTGAATCTTTTCGAGTACATTCTAATTCTGACGTCTGTGATCTATGCACTCTCGGTAGCGCAGATTCTCTCGGGCGTGAGCAGGATGGCACAGTCAAAAGCCCAAGCTCCGAGTTACCTGCCATCAAGAATTTGGGCTCTAAATCTTTTCATCACGATTTTTCTGGTCTGGTGGGCAACGTGGGAGTTCAGAGAGGCTGAGTGGAGCTTCGCTGGATATGTATACCTACTGATTGCGCCCACGCTTCTTTTCTTATCCTCTTCGTTGCTGCTTCCGAGCGACGCGCCGGGAGTAGAGTTCAGTGAAGAATCGAACTTCACTGGAGTCAAAGGATTGTTCTTTACGTCCTATGCAGCAGGCGTGATAGCCATTAGCGTCGATGGTAGCGTCCTGTCTGACGAGTCTATTTGGAATACGGGAAGGTACTTCCAGGTTGCGCTGTTCGCGCCGACAGTGTGTGGGCTCTTCGTCTCAGGCAGAGCGGCTCAGTTACTTATTGCTATGTCAGTTCTAGCTGCACTAATCGCTGCCAGTGTGCTCCGATTCTGGCTTCCTCGATGATTCCGAGGGCACGCAATTTCGAAAGCAGGAATGAAATCGGTCGAAATTGCATCCTGATTTTGCCAGCTTAAAGGTGTTTTGAGTCATTGCTAAAGACCCTTTTCGCATGAGCGTGGTCTCTCGTTTATGATTGAACGAATCGGTTGTCGTCTGCCGGAGCCGTCCGCACTGCCAAAACTCGCAAAGGAAATTACTTATGACTAATCGCAGTCTGAATACGTGGGTCGCGGTCGCCGAAATCATCTCTGCTGTGGCGGTCGTGTTATCGCTTATCTACGTGGGGCTGGAAATACGACGGACTACGTTGGAGTCTGACGCGGACATTCAAGCAGAACTCTTGACTTACACCCTCCAACGTCGGGTACTGGTGATTGAGAATGACGGACTCTCCCGCATTTTGACCACAGGCTACGACGATCCGAGTAAACTCACCGCCGAAGAGCGTCTTCGATTTCAGTACTACATAGACCTCCTTTTTGTTGCTTGGGAGCGCGCCCACCTTGCAAGACAAGCAGGTGTGTTTTCGCAGGGAATATACGATGACTGGAAGGATTGGTTTACATCGGTGGCAATGCGAGACCCTGCGTTTGTTTGGCCGATGGTTCGCGATTCACAGTCATTTCCCAAATCATTTATCGAAGAGGTTAATGAAAGCTTGCAACAGCCTAGGTGAGCGAATCAGCCGGTTGGCAACGAATCCCCCGAATTGTGTCTGCTGTCGACTGCGCCCTTTAAAGCGTAGCAGTCTGGAGGTCGCTCAATGACCGCCTTGAGGTGTTCTGAGCCATTGCTAAAGACCGCTCCCGCCTATTTTGAGATGTTGGGCCGATGCCCCTTTCAACTGCGGTCGGCCAGCTATGACGCGGTGTTAGGTATTTTTGAACTTCTCGACAGCAGTCATTCGCATTTAGGCCCCAAAACAGTCGAATTCGACTCATAGACGTCATTCGGGGCGCCCTAATTCTTGTAACATCTAAGGTCAATTTCGGCTGGAATCTTCAATGTTACTTCGGCGCGTGACAAAACATGTGCGCAATCAAAACTGGTTCGCAGTGGCCCTCGATTTCGTAATCGTTGTAGTAGGTGTCTTCATCGGTATCCAAGTGGCGAATTGGAATGAGGCCCAGGCCGACAGGCGACTGGGCAGGTACTACCTGGATAGATTGGTTGTGGATCTGACCGACGATCTCGAGATGAGTACGCAAACGGTGGCGTACTACAAACAGGTGCTGGAAAGCGTTAAGCGAACTGAGACTCTGCTATTGCAGGAAAATCCGGACGAGAAGGCAATCGTCGCGGCAGCGTATCGAGCAACCGAAGCCAGCGGTGCCGCAGTGACTTCGGCAACGTGGGACCAAATTGTCTCATCCGGCCACATAGGGCTGCTTCGTGATTCGAGTCTCGAGAATAGCCTGGCGAATTACTACAGGGTGCAGCAAGTCACCATAGACAGCAATGCACAACTGTTCAATTCGCCGTACCGGCAAGCTGTGCGCTCGCTTATTCCCCTGTCGGTTCAACTCGCAATACGGGAAGGCTGCAGCGATGCATTAGATACGTATAATCAACCGATAAGCTTTGTCGAGGATTGCGTGATCAAAGTGGACGTAGATGTTCTCGAGAGAACCGCGAATGTTATCCGCACCTCTCAAGCCGTACGAGAATCACTTCGAAACCAATATTCCACCATAATTACCGTCCTCGCCGCGATGGAAGGCAACGCCGTGCAGATCACCGATCTGCTGAATTCTATCCGAGGTAAGTTGGGGGCATAGTCGCAAGATGGTATTGCCTATGACTGGTGATGGGAGCGGATCGTCGAAGGGCCTAGGCGAACTTCCGCCTTTTGGTTTTGCCCTCCCTTCGTGGACACCTAGAATGAGGCGTCGTAGTTGGTCGTAAGCGTGCCGAATGGCAGCAGTTGGCTGAAAGCTATCCTAAAAACCACGTAATTTGACCTTCAGCGACCGGCCGCTATGAGGTGTTCTGGGACCTTTCTAAAGACCGCTACCGCCTGAGGCTGTGTGAAAACGCTGCTTCGCGATATGCTACCGCTGTCGTAGTAATTCGAGATTCTCATGAAGCGTTTCGTAGAAGGCGAAGATCGAAGCCAAGGCACGTTATTTCCCGAACGGCTCGATGACTACATCGCAGACGATAACCCCGTAAGAGTCATTGATGCCTTTGTTGAGGAACTCGATCTGGCTGATCTGGGTTTTGAGCGAGTTCAACCGCAAGCCACCGGCCGCCCTGGCTACCATCCGGCATCACTGTTAAAGATCTACGTGTACGGCTACCTCAACCGGATTCAATCCAGTCGCCGGCTGGAGCGCGAGACACAGCGCAATGTCGAGATGATGTGGCTCACCGGCCGATTGATGCCGGACTTCAAACCATTGCCGATTTCAGGAAGGACAACGGCAAAGCCATACGCCGCGTCTGCCGGGAGTTTATTGATCTATGCCGTTCTATGGAGA
>DS999408.1:217858-471934 GCA_000158155.1 gamma proteobacterium NOR5-3
GTGCCGGAACTGGAAGACAAGATTGCTGCGCTCAAGGAGCGAATGCAGCAATTAAAAAAGCGTGAGCGCGATGTACTCGCGCACCCCGACCAGCAAATCTCTGAGACCGACCCGGATTCCCGCCTGATGAAGAAAGGCGGCATGGGTTCACAAGTGAGCTACAACGTTCAAACGGCCGTCGACACAAAGCACAAGCTGATCGTTGCGCACGACGTCACCAATGCCGCCGTCGACAGGAATCAACTCTTCCCGCTAGCAGGACTGACCCAGCACACGCTGCAACAAGACGAAATTAAAGTGCTGGCCGACCGAGGTTATTACAAAGGCGAAGCCATCAAGGATTGCTACGACGCAGGCATCGAGGTGTTGGTGCCTAAAACGCTGACCTCAAATAGCAGAGCCGCAGGTCGCTTTGACAAAGAGGTTTTCCACTACGAGGAAGAGACAGACAGTTACCGGTGTCCCGCCGGCGAAACATTGCAACGACGGTTTACCACGTTGGAAAAAGGCAAGGTGATGCAGGTCTACTTCTCGGCCGTTTCGGTGTGTAGGAACTGCTCCATAAAATCACAATGTACGACAAGCATACAGCGCAAGATAAGACGCTGGGAACACGAAGACCTGCTGGACAGCATGGAGCAGGAACTGCGTAAAACACCTGATGCCATGTCGGTGCGATCGCAAACGGTAGAGCATCCCTTTGGGACACTCAAGGCCTGGATGGGCTCGACGCATTTCCTGACGCGGCGACTTAAGAATGTTCGCACGGAGATGAGTTTGCATGTCCTGGCTTACAATCTGCGGCGAATGATGAGCATTATGGGCGTCGTGCCGTTAATGGAGGCAATACGGGCCTGAGGGCCGCATTTAGCTCTGTTCTGCGTTGTTCCAGCGCTGCATAAAACGCATTACCAGCGTCCCAGAAATTTTGGGCATCGAGAGCAACCTCAACATCGCACCGCTGACATGCCGACTGAGTAGGTGAGAGGGTAATGAATAGTACTGTTTTTGCAGTGTGTATCGCGTGACCCGCTTTTCACACAGCCTCGCCTACTTTGGGACATTAGCATTCTCAAATTACAGGCAATAAAAAGCCCACCTAAGTGGGCTAGTACATCAGGAGTTTTGTTTACGCTTGCTTGCGGCGCTTCCAACCTAAACCAGCGAGGCCCAAGCCAAACAGAGCTAAAGTGGCTGGCGCTGGAGCCGGAGTTGGCGGAGCTTCAACAGAGCTGTCTGTCAAGCGGAGCGTCGGGGCCGAGTACTGCGTGTTCTCGCCCGAGGCGAAGGTTATTGAGGTTCCAGAGGTGGGGATAGCGCGTATACCAAATGTTACTGCGCCATTCGTGTCTGAGTTAACAAAATTCAACAGCGCCGTGCTGCTGTAGGAGTGTGTGGACCCGACGGTTGATGATTGAGGACCAAAGGTGCCAAGAGAGCTGAACTCGGAATAGAAGCTATTTGACCCAGTACTATCGCCAGAACCGCCGCTAGCCGTGCGATTGTTTCCCGGGGCATTTTCCCAGGTGATTGAAGATTCACTCCAATTTTCACCTGAATTACCGTCTGCCATTCCAAAAATTTCAATAGTTAGCGGGATTCCGCCTATGAAAGTCAGGTCAAGTGAAGCAGCCGTAAAGGGCGCTGTAGTCGCAGACAGATCAAACCGTAGGTATGCCTTCCGATGCCAAGGATTGAAATTAGCGTCGCCGCGTATGTTCAGCGAATCAATGCTGCCGTAGTTGGTATTTCGCTCATCGAATGATGTAAATATCCCTCTACGACTGATCTGGGCGTCAGCGCCGGCTCCGAAATTCGTGTCAATTGTGATTGGCCCAGCGTTTGCGTTTGCCGCAATAGCTGCGGCGATCACGCAAAGCCCTAATGTTGTAGCTAACCTCATATTTGCCCCTATACCCTTCATATTCAGAACACCATTAACTGCCTAGGGTTATAAATACAAAGTGTGTGCCGGCTCACAATCTTTGCCGGAAAATCAGTAATTTACTGTAACACCGTATTAAGGGGAGCATGCTTCCTGTAAAGAAACCTGACACATTTAGGGTAGATGGGCGTCACAGCATGGCAATGACCGAAAATGAATGTAGTTCGCTGTATTTTTGCTCTAAGAGCTATCAGCAGCTGGTTATAGAGAACACTGACCGGCCGCTATGAGGTCAGACTGTGTCAAAACTCGCTTTGCTACTTGTCGCACCGATTTACTGCGCACAGCAGGTCCGCTCGACTCAATGAGAGGCCCTTGCGGCATCGCAGGTTTCCTTGGCAATTATTGGGGCTTCAAAGTGCGTCGCTCAGAGTCGCGAATATGCGGCCTCAGATGATGGATTTCGAGGCGCAAAATGAGGCTGCTTAGCCTCTTATCGCTGCCATCAGCGGTACAACACCAAACATCTGCAACATCCGTTTGAGGTTGTAGGACAGGACATGCAGGCTCATTTCTGTGCTGACATGTTTGAGTGTCTTCATCTGGAAGTGCGTCGGCCCGAGCCAGGATTTGATTGTGCCAAAGGGATGCTCCACTGTGCTACCGCGAATGCGCATGCAGTTCGACAGTCGGTCCACCCGATCTTCCATGGCCTCTAATACTTCTTCATGTTCCCAGCGTCCCATGCGGCGTTGCTTTCCCGTCGTGCATTTTGGTTTTAGCTCGCACTGTGAGCAGGCCGATGACCAGTAACGACGAATCGCTTTGTCTTGCTGCTCGCTCGTGTACCGATAGATCAATCGCTCGCCGGCCGGACATTCGTATTCGTCATCTTCCGGTTGATAGACGAAGTCTGCCCGAGCAAACAGTCCTTTGGCCTGGTTGTTCGAGGTTTGTGTCTTGGGCACGTAGGCCGTAATGCCCGCGTTCTCGCAGGCCAGTATCTCAGCCCCACTAAAGTAACCACGGTCCGCCAGCACTGACAGGTCTTCGCAGTCGAGCGCCGCTTTTGCTTGGATTGCCATGTTAGCCAGTTGCGAGCGATCGTGTCCGATGTTGGTGACTTCGTGGGCTACGATCAAATGGTGCTCGGTATCGACAGCAGCCTGCACGTTGTAGCCGACAATCGCTTTGCTGCGCGCCGCGGTAGACATGACGCGGGCGTCGGGATCAGTCAGGGATATTTGTTGGTCCGGTGTTGCCAGCATCCGGACCTCGAGCTTTTTTAGTGCCTGAATCTCCTCCTTAAGCGCCGCGACTTTATTTTCCAGTCGATCGGTCTTGGTGTGACTGGTCTCACTGTCGCGCCGGTCGGCGCTGGCGATCTGACCCAGATAGCGGGCGATGCTGTCGTCGATCTGCTCCAGGCGTTTCTTGATCTTGGCTTTACTGAAGTTGCGATTGCGGTTGTTCACCGCTTTGAATTTGCTGCCATCAATCGCCACAAAGGCATCACTAAACAGATTGAGCTTGCGGCACAGCATGACGAACTCTCGACACACCAGGCGAATGGCTTCACCGTTGTTCTTGCGAAAGTCGGCGATGGTTTTGAAGTCCGGTGTCAGTCTGCCTGTTAACCACATCAGCTCCACATTACGCCCGGCTTCACGCTCTAGCCGACGAGAGGACTGGATACGATTGAGGTAGCCGTAAATATAGAGCTTCAACATCATGGCCGGGTGGTAAGCGGGCCGACCTGTGACTGCGGGGATCGTTTTGAAACCCAAACCGGAGAGATCTAAATCATCGACGAACACGTCGATAACGCGAACTGCGTTATCTTCTGCGATGTAATCATCAATGCGTTCAGGAAACAGCGTGGCCTGTGATCGGCTTTCGCCCTCGATGAATCCACTCATGGCAGCAACTCTTCAGCGAGAAAGTCAGATCATATCTCGTTGAGGAGTTTTCACACAGTCTGAGGTGAATCCGGCCAAAATCAGCCATTTCATCGCAAAACAGCCAATACCCGCATATTTAGTGCTGTTAAATTTCCTGACAGGGCTAAAGACCGCCTTGAGGTTTTGCGACATTGCCAAAGAGCGCCTCCCCATACTTTGAGACGCTCGGCTCTGACCAGACGCGACGACTACTCCCGACCGTGAGCAGACAGGGTTAAGTTTTCGTGGTAGCTTTTTTTATGTCTATCAGGGCGGGAGAAGCGGAATGGGGGATGGGCCAACATCAGGAGAAACACCTACGCCGCGCAAAAGACGTTTCTCGCGAGAAACACTAGAGATTGCTGCGTTGGGCGCGGAGGTCATAGGAGCGGTAGCGGTCGTTCTTACTATCGCTTTTCTTGCGCTGCAGATTTCTGAAAACAACAAGCTTCTGGTGAGTCAGACATACTTCAATTTTCTGGAAGTTGCCCACAAACCCATCGCAATGCATGTACTGGATGCCGATTTTAGCTTATTGCTGCAGAACTGTACCGACACCCCGGATGAAACCACGCCAGCAGAGTGGGAACGCTGCAGTAGCTTTTTTTTCATCATGTACAACGGGTGGGAATACACCTACTACCAAAGTGAAGATGACGCTCTACCCAAAGGACTTCATGAAGGGGCTGACGCTTATTACAGAGGCCTACTGAGCAAGCCTGGGTATCGGAAGTGGTGGCCAGAGTACCGCTTCGGTTATGGCGAACCTTTCAGGTCATATGTAGAGAAAGTGTTTATTGCGTCCAAGCCTGTAGAGTCTCGATAAGTGAAATAGGCACGGAGTGCGATAACTGCCAGCCTACCTCTGACCGCGCAAATTCATATCAGTTTGACTCAAAACTGCCTTCAATCGGGCGTCTGACCAAGTTTAAATGCGCCCCATGGTTTAGCCATTTCGTGAGGCTTCCGGTTCATCAAGTCTTCGCTGATGTAATCCTGAAAGGCATCGGCGAACATGTAGCTACGCTCGTCCCAAAATGCCCTGCCACCTCGCGTTGACAGAAAATTCATTACGACAAACTCCCAGGACCGCCAAAGCTCTGGTGACAGCGAGCCTTCCTGCCATTTGTAGAATGCATTCTGCGTATACGATAAGAAGCTCATGAAAACGGCAATGAACTGCCCTTTCTCCGTAGGATTTAGGCTCCCATACTCTTGCATCCCCCGGGTTGTGATCTCCATGAGTGCATCGTCTCCCTGAATAGACGTGTACCAAGTCGATAAGTTCTCATGCACGGACTGAGCAGCAGATGACTGAACCGCTGTGGTGTTGTTTCGAACTTCAAGTCCAACGAAGACGAGCGAGACTATGACCGCTAGCGCAGCGAGCACTTCTGTTAACTTGTGCGCAGTATCAAGATTCAAAAAAAATCGCTCCTTTTGTCTAACCCTCGGCCGGGCATTCCACTTCAAATATAGGAGATTCCAGTCCCCGCGAACAGGGCATCTTCGCTGGCTAGGATGGCTTCTGGCTGCGGTTTCAATTGGTCGTCGTAGCCTACCAATTCAACACGTACCGACCGTCTGTCTTGAGGTCTGAAGGGTCATGGATTCGATCGCCGTCATCAAGGTAAGGCGAATATCCCTGATAGCTTCAAACCACTGAATCTGAACATCTAGGGTGTGTTAACTTCCATAGGGGAGGCATGGCAAGCGGGCTCGATGGCGCGTTCTTCGTTACGGTATCGCCGTGGGGACGATGCAGGTAGAAACCGCAGCTTGTCGGGTTGAGTGCCACTCAGTATTATTAAGTGGTACTCAATTACATGCTGAGCCCCGGAGGTTTTTTTGTCCCTCGACTTTGATAGTGCCCGTCTCCCCAATCCCCATATCCGGCCTGAGCACGAGGAGTGGCGGACCCACTTGCGACGCTTTATCGACACTGAGATTGCGCCATTTGCGGAAGATTGGGATGAGGCGGGAGAGATTCCCATGGACCTGTGGCCCAAGGCCGCCGCGGTAGGTCTGCTGGGTATGGGATACCCCGAAGCCTATGGTGGAACGTCCGAAGGTATTGACTCCTGGCACAACTGGATCACCAACGAAGAACTTAATCGCTTTGCCGTAGGTGGTGTGCCCGCCTCGCTGATGGTGCACGGCATCGGCTTGCCGCCAGTGCTCAACTGGGGCTCAGAAGCGATGAAGCAAATGGTAGCGCCGCCGGTGCTCGCGGGAGAAAAACACATTTCATTGGGTATTACCGAGCCCGGCGGCGGATCCGACGTGGCGAGTCTGCGCACCACGGCGGTTCGCGACGGCGACCATTACATTGTGAATGGATCAAAGACTTATATCACCGGCGGCATGCGCGCCAACTGGGTCTCCACCGCGGTGCGTACCGGGGGTGATGGTGCTGGCGGTGTGTCCATGCTGCTGATCCCAACGGATGCCGAGGGCTTCTCCCGCACCTCTTTGGATCGAAAGCAGGGATGGTGGGCTTCTGATACCGCGACCCTGTACTTCGATAACGTTCGCGTCCCGGTAGAAAACCTCATCGGCGAAGAAAACCGTGGATTTTTGGTGATCATGACGAACTTTAACAGTGAACGAATGTTCATGGCCGCGTCTATGGAGGCTCTGGGCCGCGTTTGTCTGGAAGATGCGGCTAATTGGGCAAGAGAACGCAACACCTTTGGGAAGCGCCTCGCCGATCATCAGGTGATTCGCCATAAATTTGCGATGATGAAACAAAAGCTCAATGCTACTCAGGCCTACATCCGGGTCTGCTACGAGAGCATGGAAAACGGCAACGCGAATCCCGGAGACATCGCCTTACTCAAAGTGCAGGCGAGTGAAACCATGGAGTTTTGCGCCCGCGAGGCCATGCAGATTCTCGGAGGATCAGGGTACATGCGGGGTAACCGGGTAGAGCGTATCTACCGTGAAGTGCGGGTAAACGCCATTGGTGGAGGCTCCGAGGAAATCATGCGCGATTTAGCTGCGCGGCAGTACGGACTATGACTATGAAACTTTGGCATTGTGCAGGGGCGCGGTCCTTGCGCGCAGTATGGGCTCTGGAAGAGTTGGGGCTTGATTATGAGTTGGTGATGCTGCCCTTTCCTCCTCGGGTTTTTCAGCGCGAGTATTTAGAGATCAATGCGCTGGGTACGATCCCGTATTTTGTGGACGGTGATGTAGAGATGACCGAGTCCTGCGCCATTCCGCATTATCTGGCGACGCGCCCGGGCTGCGAGCACCTTGCCGTGCCGCCGGAGCATCCGGCTTACGCAGATATGCTCAACTGGACCTATCACGCTGATGCGACGCTGACGTTTCCGCAGACTATTGTGCTGCGTTACACCGTGCTTGAACCTACCCCGGAGAAAAAGCCGGTTGCCGACGATTATGCCAAGTGGTTTATTGCACGTTTGCGCCGATTGGATGCACATCTGGAAGACAACGATTACCTTGTGGATGGGCGATTTACCATTGCTGACATTTGCGTGGGATACGCGTTGTACTTCGCTCGAACGCTGAAGCTCGATGAGCGATTCAAGCCTCAGACATCTGCCTACCTGGATAGACTGATGGCCCGAGAGGCATTTATTCGCGCCGACGCGGCGGGTCGGGACTCCGCCGACTGAGCCCCACGCCAAAATACCTATTGTCTAGATAACTATGGAACCTTCGTCATGAATGCTGCTGTTAAAGATTTGGAAGAATTTCGTCGTGAGGTGGCAAGTTGGCTTGAGGCCAACAAACCCGATGATCCGGGATTTTTGTTGCCACAAACTTTTATGGAGGTGGGCTCGGAGCAGCAGCTGGATTTTCTTCGCGAGTGGCAGCACAAGGTTTGGTCCGCCGGCTACCTGGGTATGGCCTGGGCAAAAGAGCACGGTGGCCAGGGTGTCGATGCGATTTACCAGTCGGTAGTCGATCAGGAGATGCGTCGTCAGGCGGTGCCGATCTGCTTTAATGTTATCGGTCTTGGTTGGGCGGGGCCCCTCATCAATGACATCGGTACCGAAGAAGAAAAACAGCGCTATTTGAAGGGTATTTTGAGCGCCGAGGATATCTGGTGTCAGGGTTTTTCGGAGCCGGATCATGGCTCGGATCTGGGTAATGCACGCACCCGTGCCGAGCGCGATGGTGACGAATATGTCATCAACGGGAGCAAGATCTGGACGACCATGGGTAACTATGCGAAGTACATGATTCTGCTGGCGCGCAGTAACCCCGAGGCAGAGCGCAAATACGATGGCCTGTCGTTCTTTCTGGCACCCATGACGGTGGCAGGCGTAGAAACGCGGCCCATCCGAAAGCTCACTGGCGAGTACGGCTTTACTGAGACGTTTTTTACCGATGCCCGCATTCCTGCCGACTGCCTTATGGGCAGCGAGGGTGAGGGCTGGAAGATCGCCATGAAAACCCTGCAGTACGAGCGCGGGGCTGAGGCGGGCGCAGCGGGTGGGCTTGCCTTTGTGCGCATCGTGATAGACGACCTGGTGAACCAGTTACGCGATGTTAAGCGTGATGGGCGCCCGGTGCTGGACGATCCGCTTATGCGGGATCAGCTGGTGTCTCTAATCATGGAAGAGAAAGCGATCACCTTGGGGGATCGACGCTCAGGCATACCGGCACTGACCAGTGACTATCCCATGTCACTTCCCCTGTCTAATAAACTGCGCTGGACTGAGTACGCCAGACGTATGCGTCAGTTTGCGATCAACGCCCAGGGTGCCGACGGGGCTTTGTTTGTCGGTGATGATCGCGCCCGGGAAGGCGGGTTTTGGCAGCGTGCGTACCTGAACAGCTTCTCCGCCACCATCGGTGGTGGTACCAGTCAGGTGCAAGCCAACATTATTGCCGAGCACGTGCTCGGCCTGCCGAAGTAAGGGGCGCGTCATGTCAGTGATTGGTAATACCGCAATGCGTTTTGATGAAGAGCAAAGCATGCTTTTGGACTACGCTCGAAGCTTTTGCGCGGACCGTGGCGGTTTGCATGCCGCGCGGGAGCATCTCGAGTCGCCGCTGGAATATAGCCCCGACGTTTGGCAGGAGATGGTTGCCATGGGCTGGACGGGTATTGGTTTGCCTGAAGAGCTAGGTGGCGCGGGACTGGGGATTGGTGCCGCTGTGCCGGTGGCTGAGAGTATGGGTAAGGCGCTCCTGGGTACGCCGCTGATATCGACCTTGCTGACTGCGCAGTTGCTGCTTCGCGCCGATGCGGAGTCGGCGGCCGAGGTGCTCAGGGGTATCGCTGCCGGTGATGCCGCCTGTGTTGCCGAGCTTGAGTCCGAAGACTGGAATGGGGTGTCTGCCTGCGCTGTGGATGGTGCGGGTTTATTGCAGGGCCGCAAACAGATGGTGATGGACGCGCAAAGTGCGCGCTGGATTGCTGTGCTGGTATCGTCCGATGGCGCCCCGGCAATAGCGGTGGTGGATGCCACAGCGCTCGGGGAGGAAGCAATTCTCCCTCGAGTACTTATCGATAACACTCATCGGGCCGCGGACCTGGTCTTTGCCGATGTAAAACCGGTATTCCTGTTGTCTGGCCCGGCGGTGTTATCGGCACTTCGCGATTACCGGCTCTTGGGAGCGTTGCTGGTGGCCGCCGAGAGCACCGGTGCTGCTGCGGCGTGTCTGGATGTGACCGTGGACTACCTCAAGACCCGGAAGCAATTTGGCAAGCTTATTGGTTCCTATCAGGCTTTGAAGCACCCCAGTGTTGAGATCCTCACGATGATGGACTCGGCACGTTCTTTTGTTTATCACGCTGGCTCTTTGGTCACGGAAGCTGGGCTGGGCAAGGATCAGGAGGTGGCCTGTCGCATGGCCAAAGCGCAGGCCACCGAGGCGCTTAAGTTTGCGGGTGATCGAGCGGTGCAGTTTCATGGCGGTATGGGCTTTACCTGGGATTGCGATGCGCAACTGTTCATTCGCCGGGCTCAGTGGTCTCAGCAGCAGTTTGGCGATGCCCAACATCACCGTCAGCGACTGGCCGCGCTTTTGCTCGATAACTAAAGCGCTCGACGACTAGTGCATATTCTGGACAGCTAGACGCCCGCTAAATCCTTGGCGGGCTATAGTGCGTAACAAGCACATGAGTAAAAGATCATCTATTCGCCGGGGTAGCTTCGGCCGAGGACTTGCCGTGTCTCTGGCAGGCGTGCGCGCTGGCGGAGCCTTTGCGCTGGGTTCGGCCATGGGGCGCCTGCGCGGTGACGACAGCGGTAATAGCGATTTGATGCGTCGGGAGGCTCGCCGGTTCACGGCCGAGCTTGGAAGGCTCAAGGGCACTTACGTCAAGATTGGGCAGATGATGGCATTGCTGGGCGAGCACTTTCTCCCGGAGCCATTGACCGATGCTCTCCACGACCTCGATTCCCAGACGCATCCACTCCCCTGGGCTGAGCTTGAGGCCTCGGTTCAGGACAGCCTGGGCGCACGGCATAGCGAACTTAAGATAGACACCCAGCCCCTGGCGGCGGCGTCTCTGGCGCAGGTGCATCGTGCCACCCGGCGCCGCGATGGCTATGAGCTGGTACTGAAAATCCAGTACCCGGGGCTCGCGGCAGTCATTGATGACGATTTCGATGCGGTGGTGCGCATGTTGCTTTTAACCCGCTGGATTAAGGCAGGACGCGAGATCGATGCCTGGCTTGAGGATATGCGGGAGCAGTTACATCATGAAATCGACTACCAGCGAGAGCGGAGCATGACCCTGGAGGCTCGCCGGCGGTTTGCCCGCAGTGATCGCTATCATGTTCCTGAGGTGATCGAAGAGCTGTGCAGCGACAGCATTTTAGCTCTGGAGTATGTGCAGGGGCATCGTGTCACTCAGCCGGAGGTGGCAGCCTTGTCGCAGTCCCGCAGGAATGCCCTGGGGCAGGCCATGTTGGAGCTCTTCTTTATTGAGCTTTACGAGTGGGGCGTGCTGCAGACGGACCCGAATTTCGGAAACTATCTTATTCACAGCGAAGGCAAGAGTGACCGTCTGGTCCTTTTGGACTTTGGTTCGACCTTAGCCTGCGATGACAGCTTTCGACGCCACTTTGGCGATGCTATTGCGGCGGGTCAGACCGGCAACCGAGAATTGCTGGCCGACAGCCTCATCGGGCTTGGCTGCCTGAGAAAGGACGCCACCGCTTTTGCCCGGGACAGTTTCTGTGAATTCTGTGAAATGTTGTTGGAGCCTCTGGCGGATCCCGGGAATCTCCCGGCCGAATACCTCAATGCCAAGGGGCAGTATTGCTGGGGTCGCTCGCGTCTTATGCAGCGTGTGGGAAAGCATGCTGCGAACTCAGCGGCCACCCGGCACTTTGCAACACCGTCCCGGGACTTTGCACTTATCGTGCGGAAGCTCACCGGTGTTTTCACGTTTATCACGGTGCTGAACGCCGAGTTTAATGGCCACGAGATAGCCCATCGTTACATCGATGGCTGGATTGGCCGTGAGAGTGGGCAATGACAGACTCTGACGATAAGTCGCGCTCAAAAGGCAAAGCGGTGCCTACCAGTCGCACGGGACGCTTTGCGAAAGTTGCGCGCCTTGCCGGTGGTGTCGCCGGAGGTATGTTGGCCGAGGGTGCACGTCAGCTCCGTGCCGGTAACCGTCCGAGTCGACGCGATCTTCTGCTGACTCCGGCTAACGCCAGGCGAGTGACCAGGCAGTTGTCTGAGATGCGCGGTGCGGCTATGAAGCTGGGTCAGATTCTGTCGATGGATTCTGGTGAGCTTTTGCCCAAGGAGCTCACGGATATTCTGGCAAGTTTGCGTTCTGATGGAACCAGCATGCCCGATTCCCAGCTTGAGGAGGCGATGCGGGAGGCTTATGGGAATGACTGGGAGGATGAGTTTCATCTGTTTGACCGTTATCCCATTGCAGCGGCATCCATCGGACAGGTACATCGCGCCGTGCATCATGATGGCCGAGAGCTGGCGCTGAAGATCCAATATCCGGGAGTGGGTAAGAGTATTGCGAGCGACGTCGATAACATCGCCACAGTGCTGAGGATCTCCGGGCTATTGCCCGAAGAAGCGAACATTCAACCGTTACTGGATGATGCAAAGCGACAGCTTGAAGACGAAGCCAATTATCTGAAGGAGGCGAAGTTTCTGCAGCGCTTTAACGAGGTGCTGGGTGAGGACGAGCGTTTTATTCTCCCCGAGTTGGTGCCTGATCTGACCCGTAAAAACGTACTTGCCATGACCTATGTTGCCGGCGGCCCCATCGAGGCCATTGCCAGACGCTCTCAGGAAGAGCGGGATCGCGTGGTGTCTGCGCTTGTGGAGTTGCTCCTCACAGAGCTCTTTGAGCTGCGCATGGTTCAGACAGATCCGAACTTCGCCAACTATCAATATCGCTGGTCCAGCGGAGAAATTGTTCTTTTGGATTTTGGCGCGACACGGGATTTTAAAGCGCGTTTCGTCACTAACTATCGCAAGCTCGCTGTTGCGGCGGTTCACGGTGATCGCGATGCCATGACCATAGCGGCAGAGAAGGTCGGTTACTCCATGGGGGATGAGGATTCGCACTACCGCGAGCTGGTCCTGGAGCTTTTGCTGCTGGCCCTGGAGCCACTGCGGGAAGACCGGCTTTATGACTTTGGCGCGTCAACCATGCCCGAACGACTTGCGGCATTGGGCAAAACAGCCACGGAGTATGCGGATTTTTGGCACGCGCCCCCCACGGATGTGGTGTACTTCCATCGCAAGCTTGGCGGTATTTTTATGCTGGCCGCAAAGATGAACGCCCGAGTAAACGTCAACGCGCTTATGCAGCGCTGGCTCTGATTGTCCGTGAGCGCACCTACCCTTCGTTTGATCCTCGGCGACCAGCTGTCATTGGCCAACCCGGTACTCGCTAATGCCGACGTCAAACGTGACTGGATTTTGCTGGCAGAGGTGGCCGAGGAGGCCAGTTATGTGCCGCACAATCGGCACAAGATCGTACTGATCTTCAGTGCCATGCGTCACTTTGCGGCCACTTTAAGAGAGCAGGGCTTCACGGTGATATACCGGAGCTTCGACGAGGGTGTGTCCTCGCTCTATGCGGCCGTCGAAGAGGGCCTCAAGCAGTCTGGTGCCGATGCCGTGCTGGCGACCGCTCCCGGCGAGCATCGACTCCTGGTAGATATGCAAAGCTGGGAGTCAAAGCTTGGCGTACCCGTGCTTTTGCAGGAGGACGATCGATTTTTGGCATCTCGGGACTACTTTGAGTCCTGGGCAAGTGGTCGGAAACAGTTCCGTATGGAGTATTTTTATCGGGAGATGCGCCGACAATATGGCGTGCTTCTAGATGAAGATGGCGAGCCTGAAGGGGGTAAGTGGAACTACGACGCGGACAACCGAGGAGGTTGGCGGGCGCAGACCACGGTTCCGGATAGGCCCTCGATCGCCGCCGATGACATCACGCAAGAAGTTATCGCATTGGTGGAAGAGTCTTTTGCGGATAATCCAGGGGACTTGAGTCAGTTTCGTTTGGCGGTGACCCGCGAAGATGCACAGGCGCAGTTCGACTGGTTTTGCGCACACGCGCTAGACAACTTTGGGAACTATCAAGATGCCCTTGCGGAAGAGTCGCCGTGGATGTTTCATGGCTTGATTTCCATGTACCTCAATATTGGCCTCCTGGAGCCTCTGGCAGTGTGTCAGCAGGTAGAGCGTGCCTGGCGCGACGGGCGCTGTTCTCTCGCGGCGGCCGAAGGATTCATCCGTCAGATACTGGGGTGGCGGGAGTACGTGCGGGGAATCTATTGGCACGCTATGCCTGAGTATGCCCAGCGCAATACTTTTGAAGCCAGGCATCCGCTGCCGCCCTGGTTCTGGACGGGTGATACCGATATGCGCTGCCTGTCCCAGGCGTTAAAGCAAAGTTTGGAGCTTGGCTACGCGCACCATATTCAGCGCCTTATGGTGATCGGAAACTTCGCGTTGCTGGCAGGACTCGATGTCACGGAAGTCTGTGAGTGGTATCTGGCCGTTTACGTCGATGCCTTTGAGTGGGTTGAGTTGCCCAATACCCTGGGTATGGCGCTGCACGGCGATCATGGCTTGATGGCCAGTAAGCCCTACGCGGCCTCAGGAAAATATATTCAAAGGCAGGGCAACCATTGCAAGGCCTGTCGCTATGATCCCAAGCAAACCACCGGGGACAAAGCCTGTCCTTACAACAGTCTGTATTGGCACTTCATCAACCGTCATCAGGACTATCTGACAAAAAATGCGCGCATGGGTCTTATCGTCGGTGGCTGGAAGAAACGCGATGCTTCTGATCGCAAGGCTATAGTCGATTGGGGTGACCGCATTCTGGCGACGGCGCTGGATTAAGCGCCGGTCGTTTTTCGTCCGCGTTGTCCCGCGCAGCGCCGGGAGCAGTAAACAATCTGCTCCCAGTTATTCTTCCAGCGCGCGCGCCAGTGAAATGGTCGCTCGCAGACCGGGCAGACTTTTTCAGGCTTTGGTTTGCGCGGTTCTGCCCGTCTTTTTGAGGCGGCGTTTGCAGGTCGTCGGTGACTCATGTGCCGCTGGGTGAGATGGGCCAGTCCGCGGCATCGGTAACGTACATCGGCTGCGTGGGTCGATGTCCATCCCACTTATGGGTGAACACGCCGTCGGGATCGTACTGCGCGGTCTGCTTGTCAATGTTGAACGCCCGGCCACCTCGGGGGTCGGCGCCCACGCCTGCAATGTACTGCCAGTTTCCGTAATTGCTGCCTACGTCGTAGTCGATAAGATGCTTCTCAAAGAACGCGGCGCCGTAACGCCAGTCAATACCAAAGTCATGGATGAGGCAGCTCGCGGCAATCTGGCGTCCGCGATTGCTCATCCAGCCGGTAGCAACGAGCTGGTGCATCAGTGCATTTACCAGCGGGTGGTTGGTATCACCGGCACACCAGCGGGCAAAGTTTCGCGGCTCAAAGGTGCACCTTGATACTGCTCCCTGCCGCCCCCCGTGGCGAAACAAGTTCACGCCATCGCGAAGCGCCCGCCAAAAAAAGTATTCCCGCCATAGCAATTCGAAATACAGCCAGTAGGTGGACTCGTTGGCTCCCTGCTCGGCTTCGTGCTGAGCTATCGCAGCGGCGATCTCTCGCGCAGAAATGCTGCCCAACGACAGCCAGGGCGAGAGCGTGGAACTTCCCTCGAGCGGGTCCAGGCAGTTGCGCGTTTCTTTGTATTGCCGAATAGCGCCGCTGTCGAGAAACTGCTTTAGGCGCCGCTGACCCGCGTGACTGCCCCCGCGCAGCGGCAGGCCCAGCGGAGGCTTTGTGCGCGCCGGGGGTATGCTATGAAACTGCACCGCAGGCGGCGCTGGTAACTGTGGAAGATTACGCGAGGGCTCAACTGCAGTGAGCTGCTTTTCTACTTTGCGACGAAAGGGCGAAAAGCTATCGAGTAGTTCCGGGCAAAGTGCCGCGACGTCTTTTTCTTGAAACAGGCTGTTACCACCATGCTCAAGCACCGGTATGTCCAGCCGTTCGCGAAGCACTCGCAGTGCCCGGGTCTCGTAACTTCCAGCGCATTGGCTGGTGTGTATGGCGTTGACGCCGTAATCGCGCACCAGATCGGGGATAACAAGCTCTGGCGAGCCCTGGAGAACCAACAGCTTTTGGCCCAGCGGCTGGAGGTCTTTTGCCAACTCGGTAAGGCTCTCACAAATAAAGCGCTCGCGCTGCTCCCCCAGTCCCTGTGTGTTACACCAGGCCCGTTGCCGGGGCCACAGGTACACCAGCAGGAGCTCGTCCGCCGCCGCAGCGGCAACAAGGCCCGGATGATCATGTAGTCGCAAATCATTGCGAAACCAATAGATAGCGCGCATGGACAGTTCCATGGTGACTGTGCGGTAAATACGCAGCCCGGGGGCGGTCAGATGGTATTTTTTGCAATGCTGGGCTACGCTTCGCGACCGCAACACACCGTTGCCATACTGTAAGAGCCCGCCCGCCGGCTAAGCCTCCATCAGCTCCATCAGTATGTTTTTATAACCAGTCAGGGAGATTCCATGTCAGATAGCAGCGCCCTTTTTAAGCCCTTCACACTCGGTAAGCTCGAGCTTGCCAACCGCACGGTGATGGCGCCCATGACCCGTAACCTGTCCCCGGGTAACGTGCCCCACGAAGGGGTTGTGGAGTATTACCGGCAACGCGCTGCCGGCGGTACGGGTCTTATTTTTACCGAGGGCACCTGCGTCAATCATATCGCTGCGAATGGCTATCCGGATGTTCCTTATTTTTGGGGTGAGGAGCGACTTGAGGGCTGGAAAAAAGTCGCGGACGCCGTGCATGCAGAAGGAGGCAAGATTGCGCCTCAGCTATGGCATGTCGGTGGTATGCGCCGCGCGGGCACCCTGCCTGAGGGCGAGGTAAATGGGTATGCGCCCTCGGGCATGAACGTGCCCGGAAAGGTGAATCGTCATGTGATGACCCAGCAAGACATTGATGATGTTGTCAGGGCGTTTGCAGAGGGTGCCCGCGATGCCAAAGCCTGTGGTTTTGACGCCATTGAGATCCATGGTGCTCACGGCTACCTGCTGGATCAGTTTTTTTGGGAGGGCACCAATCAGCGTACAGATGGCTACGGCGGATCGCTGGATAACCGTGGACGCTTCGTCTGCGAAATCGTCACTGCCTGTCGCGATGCGGTAGGTGCGGATTTTCCCATTGTCCTGCGTTGGTCTCAGTGGAAGCAGCAGGACTACAACGCGCGGCTTGTGCAGACTCCCGAGGAGCTGGAGCAGTTTTTGATGCCGTTGTCAGAGGCGGGTGTGGATATTTTTCACTGCTCGCAGCGCCGATTCTGGGAGCCGGAGTTTGAGGGCTCAAATCTCAATCTGGCAGGCTGGACAAAAAAAATCACGGGTAAGCCGACCATCACCGTGGGCAGCGTGGGTCTCAACGCTGACTTCATTCCTGCGCCCGGCGAAGCCACCTTCAAGGAGGCCGAAACCGCGTCGCTGGATGAATTGATAGCCCGACTTGAGGCGCAGAATTTGACCTGGTGGCGGTCGGCCGTGCGATGCTGGCCAATGCAGATTGGGCCAATAAGGTGCGCGCTGGTGACAGTGCCGCATTGGTGCCGTTTCGAAAGGAAATGCTGGCGTCTCTGGGCTGAGCGCTGCGCTCTTGCACAGCGCAGGCAAACACTTAGGGGGTGGTGCTGTCTATCGCCTTCTGAAGTTCTGCGATGCGGAGCTGTAATTCCCGATTCGATACCCGCAGTGCGTGGACGTTGGCGCGTTGCGCATTCAGCAGCTGAGGGGGTGTTGCGGAACGCTGCGCAGAGGCCCGTGAGCCCGGAGCGAGTTCCGCCTGACTCCAGGCAAGATAACTGAACGCGGCGCTGCCCACCAAGAGCAGGGCTGTGGCAAGGTGCTGCCACATCCGTCTGTGTCCCTGCCTGGTGGAGTGCAGCTCGCTGCGAGAGCCAAAGTCATCTACCAGGGGTGTCTGGGCCGGCGTGTGGCGCTCCGCTATAGCGGGCCTGACGGCCTCAATAAGCTCCTCGCTCAGCCAGCGATTGTTTAGACGTTGCTGCATACGGCTCCGCGTCCTTGAGCTTTGGCGTGATAGAGCCGCGTGTCCGCCCGCTGCAACAGGCTCGCTTCTGTATCGCCTGGCCGATAATCGGCGATACCGATGCTTACGTCAGGTCGCGCGTGCGTCCATTCATTACCAAGCCCAAACTCTTCATCGCTGATTTGTGCCAGGTTGTTGCGGATTTGACGGGCGGCGTCCTGAGCGCCCTGTAGGTCGGTGTGGGGCAGCAAAATGGTGAATTCATCGCCGCCAAAGCGGAATAACAGATCCGATCCGCGGGTGCTTCGCTTGAATACGCTGGCGATGGTCTTCAGGACATGGTCACCACCAATGTGGCCCAGTGAATCGTTGATTTTTTTGAAGTGATCGACATCGATCATCATGAGTGAGAGAGGGCTGTTATGACGACGGGTCCGCGATAATTCACGCTCGATCCACTGGTGCAGAGACAGGCGGTTGCCAAGGCCCGTCAGTCCGTCCTGAGTGACCATCTCCTGTAATGTTTGAAACTCTATAGCGGTGCGCAGGCAGCGAGCCAGGGTACCGAGCGCCTGCTCTACGCGCAGCAGCTCGTTTTCGGTAAAGCGCTCCCGACGACACAGGGTAATCTGTCCCAGGGGTAATTGGTCCAGGGTTAGGCTGTAATTGGCGCTGTGGTGGCGGCGTTTGCCAAGATTGAGATCCGCAGCGTCCGTGGTGGCCTCATAGGTCAATCCATCGGCCAGGCCTAAATCGTTACACCAGCGGAAAAACAGCGAGATCAGTGACTCAACGTCGTTGCAGCCAATTAAACGCTGCATGAGCAGGAGTTGCTGCTCAGCGCCACCGTTCCAGCTGTTGGGTATCTCGGCAAGTGCCTGGCCCGCGGGCTGGGACGTGCGAGCGCTGGCTGCTATCGCGTCGGTGTTTGGCTTGCTGCTAAAGGGGATCACTTTTTTCATTGCTAATGCCTTGTCGCTGCCGGTAATCGGCCTTCCATAGTTGCTTCAAAGGTTATTTAGCAATCAGCGTGCCAATTACTTTTCAGGATTTAAGGCGATTTTAGGCGCACATTTCGCGACTTTTATCGAATTATTGGCTCAACGCTGTATTGTGACAATAATCTGACGTCCCCGGCATGGGCTTTGCCGTAGCTGGTGGGCAGGTCGTCAAATTTATGTCGTGAGCCTGAACAGGCTCAGAGGTTAAAAAGTTAGGAGCTTAAGAGACTGTGGATGAGCCTGGTCTCAGGCTTTACCCAACGTTCGGCTGTCGCTCTGATGTTCTCGAGAGCCGCTGAGGGAATACAAATCCGGACCTCCGTCTTCTCGACGCAGCACATCCAGTGCGCCTCGGGTGCGGTCCTGTAGTCTGAGAATCAGGCCACCGTTGCGCCGGTTGCTCTCCTGACATTGCGTTGCCAGGCCGATGAGCTGATTTTGCAGTTCGATGTCGGCCTGATGATCGCCGCAGTGACTGACCAGATCTCCCAGCGGGCTGTCAGGGCTCAGGCCCAGGCCCTGCATCCAGCCGAGTCGTTGCTCCTGCTGTGCACGGTGGGCGGCAACGGCTGCATTTTTGGCAACGGTAGCTCGCTCCAGATCGTCGACCTTATTGTTGATGAGTGCCTGGTATTCAGCCTCCAGAGCGCGCTCCAGTGACTGAAGGCTGTTTAATTCAGCGCTTAAAAGGGGGGTGAGGTGTGCGGAGTCGGCGCTCATGCGCGGGAAGTCTCGGTTTAACCGAGCTCGGCTTCGCTTTGCAGAAGGCTGTCGACAATTCGCGCAGCGTCCACCTGGTAGCTACCGTCGCTTATTGCCTGTCGAATACTCTCAACCCGCGCCTGATCGACACCGGGTAATTCCCGAAGCTGGTTCTCAAGAGACAGCAGGTCCGATGCGGTGCTTGTAATGGAGACAGATTCACCGCTGGCGGTGGGGGAGGCCTCTGGGGCCGTCTGACCACTGCGCTGGGTAGCGCTGCGACTTACCTGCTCGGTATCGCTGCGCGTCTGGCGAACATTGGTGTTGTTGTCTACCGGGTTCATGTCCCTTCCATCTCGTCACAAAAAGCTTTTTGGCTATCTTGCTACTACTTTGTGATCACTATTTTTTGCTTCAGTCTATTTAGCGACAGACTTGGCGAAAAGTTTAGCATATCCGCTCATTTCTTCGGCCCCGTGCATTCTCGTGGTTCTCAGCGGTGATTCAAGGTATTCGAATGCTGCCGTCGGACAGCACCAGGCCCTCTACGCGACGACCTGATGCAAGGTTTGTGACCAGCAATCGATCGCCCTCTGCGCCGCTGCCCATAGCTTTGCCCTGCATCCGTACCTCAACGCCCGCTCCGCCGGCGATCAGAGTGACCATCTGGCCACGGCTAACGAGCTCCGGTAGGTCCACGTGGCCATGTCGTAGTGTGGATCCCGCCGCTAAAGGGCGTTTTAGTTCCATGCCCGCAGCCATCTGCGGATCAACAATGATGTCATTGGCCTGTGAGGTGATACGCCGGGTCACCATTTCAAGGTCGCCCGGCGCCAGAATTGTGCCTCTGGGCAGGGCGTTTACCAACACGGGAAGTTCCAGCGATGCGCTGACCTCAGCCCGCAGATAGAGGGTCCAGGGCACACTGCCACTGCAGCGAACCCCATAGCTCACGGGGCCTAATACGCGGCCGCTGTGTGGGCGGACAATCTCCAGTTCCCGGTCACAAAGCGAGGGACGTAGCCTTTGGTCCAGGGGTCGGACCCGAACTTCTACACGGTCCAGACCCTGTTCCTGGGCTGCCTGAAGGGCGGCAAACTCCACCAGGTTAAGAATGTCCTCGTGTGGTTGCGTCATTTCGGCGCCATAAGCGGTGGTGCCTTGCGACCCCATGCCGGCCAGAAGTGCCAGCAGAGGCTTCCAGAGGGTTTTTGGCTCAGCTTTTTTAATGGCGCTGCACGTTTTCTGAAGAACATGTGTCATTTATCTGACGTTTCCTGCATTGATCGCGGGTTTATGAGTCATGCAGCAGGTTTCATGCCACCGCGACCGCGCTGGCGGAGCTTTGCACGGAGCCCGGCACATTGCCGGGGTGGCAAAGCTTGCCGCAACGGCGCGAGATTGCCGCAGTTGCTCGACCTTTTTTTGCGATAACTTACTGTTTTTATTGAAAATAAATAATTGGCACGACAATTGAATGAACTACCCCGAAGCATCACGATGGACGACACAGACATGGGAACACTGGATAGCGCGTTGGGCATCTCGCCGCAGGTTCTGGCTCTTCGAGCTCAGAAGACCGAGCTGCTGGCTGCCAACATCGCCAATTCTGACACTCCCGGCTACAAGGCCCGGGATATCGACTTTTCCGCCGCCATGGCCAATGCCAGTGGGGCGCAGGAAGCACTGACCCGCACTCACGCAGCTCATCTGAGCACCTCAGGTACGCCGGGCAACGTGGAGCCCATGTATCGGGTGCCCACGCAGCCATCTTTAGACGGCAACACAGTGGAGTCCCAGCGCGAGCATGCGGAGTTTATGGACAACGCCATGCGCTACCAGGCGAGTTTGAATCTGCTGGACGGACGCATCAACAGTTTGCGCACCGCTATCCGCGGGCAAGTTTAAGGACACGATGAACCATGAGTTTATTTGACGCTATCGGTGTGGCTGCGACTTCTCTGGATGCCCAGAGCCAGCGGCTCAATACCATCTCCAGCAATCTGGCCAACGCCAATGCGGTAAGCAGCAGCGCCGAGGAAACCTATCGGGCGCAATATCCCGTGTTTGAAACCATGCTGAACGATCTGACCACCGGCAACGGTGCGGACGGCGTTGCGGGTGTACGAGTAACCGGGATTGCGCAATCTGAACTACCGGCCGTGCGTGAATACGTTCCCACGCACCCTCTGGCGGACGATGAAGGTTTTATCTACCGCCCGGCCATCAACAGCGTTGAGGAAATGGCCAACATGATGGAAGCCTCGCGCTCCTATCAGGACAGCATCGAGGCGATGAATACCGCGAAGCAGCTCATTCTGCGCACTCTCACTCTCGGCCGCTAAGTAAACACGGAGCACTGACTAACAATGGATTCACTGTCATCAATCAACGAGCTCTTCCCACCCTCAACACCGCTGGGTAATGAGAAAGCCGGTTCTGTGGAAGACATGGGGTCCGATGATTTTCTGACCCTGATGGTGGCGCAGCTCGAAAACCAGGATCCTTCCAAGCCCATGGACAATATGCAGTTCATGGGACAGCTCGCCCAGTTCGGCACGGTCTCGGGAATTCAGGAATTGAACGCGGGCTTTTCCGGGCTCAGCAATGCCCTCAGCGGTGGCCAGGCTCTGCAGGCTGCCGCTTTAGTGGGGCGCAGCGTCGTTACCGACAGTAATTTAGGCGCGCTCAGCGAAGTTGCCGGTCCCGATGGTGAGTCCGGACTCGCGCTGGACGCCACGGTGGAGTTTGGCGGCAGTAGCACATCGGGAGGCAGTTTCTACGTGCAGGATCTTGCCGGGCGTCTGGTGTACAGCTCTGCGTTACCACCCTCCGCCGGCGGACAGTTACCCGTGCGCTGGGATGGACGCAACGCTCAGGGTGAACTTCTGCCTCCCGGGACCTATCGCGTCTCTGCAGAGGCGGTGGTGGGTGGCCAAAGTACCGCGGTCTCTGTTTATGCGCACCAACGCGTTGATTCCGTTGCCGTCGATGGCGCTCAGGGCTCAGTCACTCTGAACCTCGCCAATGGCAGCAATGTAGCACTGGACCAGGTTAAACAATTTTTATAGCAAAACCACTCTTGAAGGAGAGTCAGTATGGCGTTTAGTACAGCAATCTCAGGCATCAACGCGGCTACCGCTGACCTTGGTGTCATTAGTAACAACATAGCCAACTCATCGACCACGGGCTTTAAAGCTTCACGGGCCGAGTTTGCCGATGTCTATGCGACGAGCCTGCTTGGCGCGGGGTCAAACGCGATTGGTAAAGGCGTATCGCTCGCGGGAGTTACCCAGGAGTTCGGTCAGGGCAACATCACCTTTACCAATAACTCCCTGGATCTGGCCATTAACGGTAACGGGTTTTTCCAGCTCAGTGTTGAAGGTGCGATCGAATATACCCGTGCCGGTAACTTTCAGGTCGACAGAGAGGGTTTTCTGGTCTCCAACCAAAATTCACGACTGCAGGGTTTTCAGGTTGATGCCGGTGGTGATGTGACGGGGCAATTGGGTGATATCCAGATTGATACTTCACTCATCGATCCAAACGCTACCGCCAGTGTGAGTCTGACGAGCAACCTCGACTCTCGAGAGGTGAGTCCCGGAACAGGGTTTGGCGGAGCAGCCGCCCCTTTTACCGAATACGACGCTTTTGCTGCTACGCCGACATCCCCCAGTCCTGCAGATTTTAATGCGACGACATCTACAACGATTTACGACAGTTTAGGTAATCCCCACGTATTGAGCCTTTATTACGTTAAAACAGCTAATGCTAACGAATGGAACGTGTTTTCTCTGATTGATGGCGTGAGCCAAAACGCCGGCGCTCCTGTCACTCTGAATTTCGCCTCTAATGGTCAGTTCACCGCAGCCTCGCTAACTGATATCCCCATAGCGGGTTGGGACCCACTTAATACTGATGGCTCGAGCACAGGGGCTTTGTCACCGGCAAGCTTTAATGTCGATTTGGCGCAGACCACACAGTTTGGTACCGCGTTTGCCGTGTCCAGTGTGGTTCAGGATGGATTCTCTGCCGGTCAGCTTCGAGGTCTGGAGATTGATGAGTCTGGTGTGGCCTTCGCACGATACACCAACGGTGAGTCCCGAGCGCTGGGTCAGATTGCCCTCGCCAGCTTTAACAACCAGAACGGTTTGCAGCCGGTAGGCGATACCAACTGGGTTGAGACCTTCTCTTCGGGGTCGCCCAACGTTGGTGAGCCGGGAACCTCGGGTCTTGGTGTCGTGCAGTCAGCGGCATTAGAGGATTCGAACGTGGAGATCACGCAGGAACTTGTTGATCTGATTGTGGCCCAGCGGAACTTTCAGGCCAACGCCCAGGTGATTCAGGCAGAAGACGCCATCACCCAGACCGTGATTAACCTCCGGTAATCGTAAGAGCACTCGAGACTAATCTGCCATGGATCATTTCGTTTACATCGCAGCCGCCGGCGCCAAGGAGTCCATGCTTGCGCAGGCGGCCAACGCCCACAACCTGGCCAACGCGTCCACCACCGGATTCAAAGCCGACCTGGTGGAAGCGGAAACGGTCTATCTGCGCGGCGCCGGTACCGAGACGCGTGCCTACAACGTCATCCGGGATACCGGTGTTGATTTTGATGAGGGTGTGCTGAACCAGACGGGTAGGGACCTTGATCTTGCGATCAATGGGCAGGGCTGGTTTGCGGTGCAGTCTCTGGATGGTAACGGCGGAGAAGGCGTCACGCGGCGCGGGGACTTCCGTATTGATGAGCTTGGCCAATTGGTCAACGGAGCCGGTGAGGCGCTGTTGGGCAATGATGGTCCCATCGCGTTGCCGCCCTTTAGCTCGCTGTCCATCGGTAGCGATGGCACGGTATCTATCGTGCCGTTGGGCGAATTGCCTAACGCTCAGGCGGTATTGGATCGAATCAAGTTGGTGAATCCACCGACCGAAAACCTGACGAAAGGTGAGTACGGCTTGCTAACCACCAATGGCGGTTTACCCATGGAGGCCGATGGCAACGTCAAAATGGTGAGCGGCGCCCTGGAGTCCAGCAACGTGAATCCGGTTACGGCCATGGTGCGCATGATCGAACTGTCCCGGCAATTCGAGCATTACGTAAAGTTAATGAAGGTCGCGGAGGACGTGGATACGTCCAGCGCCAGCCTGATGCGCCTGCAGTCGTAGTTTGCAGGCATAGGAGAAGATAAGTGAATCAGTCACTGTGGATTTCTAAAACGGGCCTTGATGCCCAGCAAACCAAAATGTCGACCATTGCCAACAACCTGGCGAACGTTGGCACTACCGGTTTTAAGCGCGGTAGGGCGATCTTTGAGGATCTGATCTATCAGAACGTCCGCCAGGTCGGCTCACAGTCGTCCCAGGACACATTGCTGCCTTCCGGTTTGCAAATCGGTACCGGTACTCGCGTCGTCGCCACCGAAAAGCTGTTTACCCAGGGTAACCTGACCAAGACCGACAGTGCTTTGGACATTGCGATTCAGGGCCGTGGGTTTTTCGAAATTCTCTTGCCGGATGGTAACCAGGCATTTACCCGCGACGGCTCTTTTCAAATTAATGATCAGGGCATTGTGGTGACCTCGGCGGGCTATCAGGTTCAGCCGCCGATTACCGTCCCCCAGGATGCTTTGTCGGTCACCATCGCAAATGACGGCACGGTATCTGTGCAGCAGCCAGGTACTGCCGCTTCAACCCAGATCGGTCTTGTGCAGCTGACGGATTTTATCAACCCCTCGGGTCTTCAGGCGCGCGGTGAGAATCTGTTTTTGGAGTCCGGTGCCAGTGGTGCGCCGCAGCCGGGGAACCCAGGTTTGAACGGTTTGGGAACGCTTTCTCAGGGCTATGTAGAGAGCTCCAACGTGAACGTTGTCGAGGAGCTGGTGAACATGATCGAGACCCAGCGTGCCTACGAGATGAACTCCCGGGCCATCTCCACCGCCGACCAAATGCTTCAGTACATTTCCAATAACCTATAGGGCGTGGTGATGACGAGTTTGCGTAACACAGTTTGGATCGCCGCTGCTTTGCTTGCCGGTTGCGCCGGTGTCGAGAGCGATTCTCCTCCGGAATACGTGAAAATCGAGCCTATTGAATATCCGGAAGTAACGGTTTCTACAGCACCGATCACCGGTAGCTTGTACGCGTCTAACCGGAGCATGTTTTTGTTTGAGGACGTTCGCGCCCATGAAATTGGGGACATTGTGAGTGTGGTGCTGGTGGAGTCGACATCGGCCACCAAGAGTGCCGACACCGACGTGAGCAAGGACGGCAGTGTGAGCATTGTAGAGCCCACGATTCTGGGCGCCCCGGTGACCATTAACAACGGTCGCTACAGTCTGGGAACGGAGCTCTCATCCTCCAGTGCTTTCGAGAGTGAAGGCTCAAGCAATCAAAGTAATCGACTTAACGGGTCCATTGCCGTGCAGGTGTCTAAGGTATTGCCCAACGGCAACCTCGAGATTCAGGGCGAGAAGTGGATCAAGATCAACCAAGGGGATGAGTACATCCGGCTGCGCGGCATCGTTCGCCCAGAGGACCTGAGTCCGACCAACACCATCCCATCTACTCTAGTCGCTGACGCGCGTATTTCGTACGGCGGCACCGGCATTCTTAATGAGAGCAATACCCCTGGCTGGCTCACGAGGTTCTTTATGAGCCCCCTGATGCCTTTTTGAGGGTTGGAGAATCTGGCATGCGAACAATGACGCTTATTCAGCGAATACTGCCTGCACTGCTGACGCTGTTGGTAATGGCCTCGCCGGTACAGGCCGAGCGCATTAAGGATATCGCCGGCATTGCCGGGGTTCGGGCGAACCAGCTGGTGGGCTATGGTCTGGTGGTGGGTTTGGACGGCAGCGGTGACCAGGTGATTCAGGCGCCGTTCACTATTCAGAGTCTCAAGAGCATGCTGGCGCAGCTGGGTGTGAACGTTCCGGCCAATGTGAATCCGCAGTTGAAAAACATTGCGACGGTGATGGTCACTGCAGAGCTACCCCCGTTTACCAAGCCCGGACAGACTATTGATGTCACGGTGTCGTCTTTGGCAAACGCCAAAAGTCTTCGTGGTGGTCAGCTTTTGATGACGCCGCTGAAAGGTCCGGACGGCGAGACCTACGCGATTGCGCAAGGCTCCATGATTGTGAGCGGATTTGGCGCCGAAGGCTCCGATGGCTCCAGTGTCACGGTCAACGTACCCAGTGCCGGACGTATTCCCAATGGTGCGATTGTAGAGCGCGGCGTTCCCAGCCCCTTTGGCACCGAACCGGTAATGGTGATGAACCTTAACTCGCCGGATTTTACTACGGCGCAGCGTGTGGCCATGAGCATTAACGCCAGCATGGGGGAGGGCATTGCCCGGCCCATGGATGCGGTATCTATTGAGGTGCAGGCGCCGCGAGACCCCGGAGACAAGGTGGCGTTTGTATCAATTTTGGAAAACCTGCAGGTCGACCCCGGCGCAGCTGCGGCAAAAGTCGTGGTTAACTCCCGCAATGGCACGATTGTCATAGGGGATAGCGTGCGCGTTGAGCGTGCCGCAGTGGCTCACGGTAACTTAACGGTGACGATCTCTGAGAGCATCAATGTCAGTCAGCCGGGGGCCTTTGCCGGCGGCGGACAAACGGCGATTACGCCGGATTCGGAAGTCAGTCTGACCGAAGAAAACTCCCGTATGTTTTTGCTCGAGCCGGGTATTACGCTGCAGGAGCTGGTGTCGGCGGTTAACAAAGTCGGTGCAGCCCCGGGTGATCTCATTGCAATTCTCGAAGCGCTGCAGCAGGCCGGTGCACTTCGCGCCCAGCTAATTGTTATCTAAGCCCATGCAGACTCAGGCGGTCTACAGCGACTTCAACTCTCTTGCGAATCTGCGTACCGCAGCCCGCCAGGATGCGGATGCGAGTCTTGAGGAGGTCGCCAAGCAGTTCGAGTCGTTGTTTGTACAAATGATGCTCAAGTCCATGCGTGAGGCGACCATGGAGGGTGGGCTTTTTGATAGCCACCAGATGGAGAGCTATCAGCAGATGCACGATCAGCAGCTATCTCTCGACCTTGCGTCCCGTGGTGGTATCGGACTGGCGGACGTGTTGGTAGAGCAGCTCCGTTCGGATCGCGCTGCTGCGCAATCCGAAACAGCTGATGCCAATGAGCTGCGGTTGCCCGGAGTCAACGCGGCGAACCAGGAGTCTATGGATCTCAAGCGCTATCTGCAGTTTCCCATGCCGAGCCAGAGGGTTGCACCGGCAGCGCCCTCGCCCTCCAGTGCTGCTGTTGCAGCGCCCTGGGCTCCGGGGTCGCCTCAGGAATTTGTCGAGCATTTGCGACCGGTGGCGCAGCAAACCGCCAGAGAACTCGGTGTTGAGCCTGAGGTGCTGCTGGCCCAGACGGCTTTGGAAACAGGTTGGGGCAAGCACGTCAGTGCTGATCACCGCGGCAGCAGCAATAACTTTTTTAACATTAAGGCCGGAGCCGGCTGGACAGGCCCTACGGTATCGGTGCAGACCATTGAATATCGTGATGGTGTGGCGGTGCGCGAGACGGCGCGGTTTCGCGCCTATGACTCTGCCGCTGAGTCTTTTGCTGATTATGCGGCGCTGATTAAGGGCAGTCCGCGCTACAGCCAGGCGCAGGAGCTGGCCTCTGACGGTGAGCAGTATCTCCGTGAGCTTCAGCGGGCTGGTTACGCCACGGACCCTGCCTATGCAGACAAGGTGTTGTCGATTCTTGAGCGTGGTGACCTGGCCGGGGCAGTGCAGGATCTAAAGAATGCGGCTGATCTGCCGCTAAAGGGTTGAGGAGTGGTCCATCACCGGACTACCAGGATGGTTGAGACTTGGCAGACGTACTAAACATAGGCACTTCGGCATTACTGTCGCTTCAGCGTGCAATCAGCACGACGGGGCACAATATTGCCAACGTGAACACCGAGGGCTTTAGCCGCCAGCGTGTGGAATTTGCCGCGCTGGAGCCGCAGCTCTCCGGTGCGGGTTTTGTGGGCTCCGGGGTGACCATCGCTGCAATCACGCGCAGCTATGACCAATACCTGGCCGGCGATGTGCTCGATCGCACGTCCAGCGCTGCAGGTGCCGCGACACTTGGGGATCTATCCGGTCGGGTTGACGATATTCTGGCCAACCCCGACACGGGTCTTGGACCGGTGTTGGACGAATTTTTTGCATCCGTTCAGGATGTTGCGAATAACCCCGGCTCACTGCCTGAGCGCCAGGTGCTTCTTGGGCAGGCGGAGGTTCTGGCAGATCGCTTTCAGTACTTGAACGACCGCTTTGCCGGACTTGATCAGGAAGCGAACATTCGCATCGACAATTCCGTGCGTGAGATTAATGCGTTTGCCTCGGGTATCGCTGATCTCAATGACCGAATCGTCAGCGAAACGGTGCGCTCCGGCGGTCAGCAGCCTAATGATCTTCTCGATGCTCGGGATCAACTGCTCAACCGCTTGTCAGAGATCGTCGGTGTCACCACCGTTGATCAGGGCGATGGGGCGGTCAACGTGCTGGTGGGCAACGGTCAGGCGCTGGTGGTTGGCAATAGCGTCACAGAGCTTGAGACCTTTACCGACCCCTTTGATGTCACTCGCTTAAATGTAGGCATTGCCGGGATTGCGGCGCAAACGGACATCGGCCGTTTTCTTAGCGGTGGTGAACTGGGTGCGGTACTGGATTTTCGCGGTGATGTTTTAGACGGCGCTCGCAGTGACCTGGGGCTTATCGCTACAGGGCTTGCCGCGACGTTTAATGATCAGCAGGCTTTGGGGCTCGATCTGAACGGTAATTTTGGCGGCGATTTTTTTCGTCCGCTCGAGCCCACCGTGTCCGAGAGTACCTCGAACACCGGGACAGGCTCGATTAGCGCGGTCATTACCGATCCCACAAACCTCACTGGTGATCAATACGAATTAAGCTTCGATGGCGCTGCCTATACACTGAGAAACACCACGACCAACGTCAGCACCACAGGTCCGGGCCCCTCGTTTTCCATTGATGGCGTGGACATTACCGTGTCTGGCGCACCGGCGGCGGGCGATGACTTTTTGATTGCGCCGGTGGCGCAGGGCGCGAGTCTCTTCGATGTAGTGATTTCAGATCCCCGGGCTTTTGCAGCGGCCAGTCCTCTGCGCAGCAGTACGTCACTGGCCAATGCCGGGTCCGGGCAGCTTGAAAGTCTGGCCGTGTCGGATGTTGCCAGCCTGCCACTGGCGGGCAATATTGTTTTGACCTTTAATCCCGATGCCCTCGGAGCAGGCGTGCCCGGCTTTGACGTGAGCGGTATCGCCGGCGGACCCATCGCCTATGATCCGGCGACCGATGGCAACGGTGTGGACGTGACCCTGGGCGATATCAATTTCACGCTCAGCGGTATTCCCGAGGATGGCGATAGCTTCAGCATCGAAAATAACGTCGATGGCTCCGGTGACAACCGCAACGCTTTGGCTCTGGCAGCACTGCAAACCGAGCGAACGCTCAACGGCGGTACGGCCAGTTATCAGGATGCGTACGCGTCGCTGTTAGCTGATGTGGCGGTGAGCACACGGCAGGCCAAAAGCGCCGCGAGTACTGAGGGTGCGCTCTTGGATCAGTCCCGCGCAGCGCTTAACAGCGCTCAGGGCGTGAATCTGGATGAAGAGGCGGCAAACCTCATCCGCTATCAGCAGGCATATCAGGCGGCGGCGCAGGTGATTGCGGTGGCCGACGAAGTTTTCCAGACGCTGCTGAATGCCACGCGGCGTCGATAGGGACTGAGTAATGGTTGATCGTCTTTCTACATTGCAGATTTACCAATCCGGTATCTCCACAATTTTGGAGAAGCAGGCGGACCTTGCGCGTACGCAGTTAGAGCTGGCGACGGGTAAACGCATTCAATCGCCCTCGGATGATCCCAGCGGTGCCGTTAAGATTCTTGATCTTGAAGAAGACATTCGTCTGGTAGATCAATACCAGCGCAATGCGTCGCTGGCCCAGGGTCAGCTGGCTGTGGAAGAGAGCACACTCACTGGCGTCAACAATGTGTTGCAGCGCGTTCGCGAACTTACCGTGCAGGCCAACAATGCGACCCAGAGCCCCGAGACCCGCGCCTCTATCGCGGTAGAAGTCAAAGCGCGCCTCGAAGAATTGGTCGCGCTGGCCAACACCCGCGATGGTAACGACGAGTATCTGTTTGCCGGCTTTCAGGCCCAAACCCAGCCCTTTACCCAGCAAGGTGGAACTGTCGTTTACAGTGGCGACGACGGGCAGCGATTTTTGGATATTGCCGCGTCGGCGCAGGTCGCTGTGCGCGATTCTGGATCCCGGGTATTTCTGGCGGTGGATGCCGGCAATGGTAGCTTTGACTTTTCGGCAGCTGCGACGAATAGCGGTACAGCGGTGGTTTCGGAATCAAGCGCCGACAATAGTTTTGTGCGCGACGACTACACGGTGACCTTCAGTCAGCTGACGCCCGCCGATCCGATCACTTATTCGGTCACCGACAGCGGTGCTGCCGTGGTAGCGACGGGCAATTACACCCCGGGAGAAGCGATCAGCTTTAACGGCGCACGCCTGGTTATCGAGGGAACGCCCGAAGACGGCGACAGCATTAACATCGACAGCGCGCCCAAGCAGTCAATTTTTGAAACCCTCCAGGGCATTGTCGATGCTCTGGAAAACAGCTCTAGCAGCCCCAGTGGCGGCGCGGCGGTGAACAATGCGCTGGCCAGTGGCTTGAATAACCTCGATCAGGCTATTGGTAACGTGCTTGAGGTGCAATCTGATGTGGGTGTGCGCCTCAATCGCATCGAGAGTCAGCAAAGTATTAACGAAGAGTTCAATTTGCAGCTGCAGACCACGCTCTCGGATGTGCAGGATGTGGATTTTGCCGAGGCCATCAGTAAGCTGAATCTGCAGCTGGTAGCCTTGCAGGCTGCTCAGCAGACCTATGTAACGACCCAGGGATTGACGCTGTTTAACTATATTTAGCGTTTTGTGTACGCTTTGCAGGGCTATTTAATAGGGCTAGTTAGCCCAGCTTTGGCCCGGCTAGTGGAGTTTGGCTGCCGATTCAGTGTTTCTCGGTTTTTTTCTTAAAATATCCAATTTAATCAACAGCTTAATATGCCTTTAGGGCGTCCGCGACAGCCGTTTTTGTGTCGCGCTTGGCCGTTTTCGTCCCCGCTATGACCTTTTTTTGATGCATATCAGTTTTTGACGCTAAACCCTGCAAAAAAAACCTAAAGTCTCGCGCTACACCGCCGCTAACTCTTTTGAAGGCAGCGGGACCGACTCAGTTTTCGACCTCACCGCCTGTAGACTCGTAGAGTGAACCGCGCCAAGAGAACGATCTCATAAGGCGCCTGAGCAGAAGGGGAACAAAACCATGCCTCAGATTATTAACACTAATATTCCGTCGCTGAACTCCCAGCGTAACCTCAACTCCTCGCAGAATGACGTTGCTACGTCACTCCAGCGATTGTCGTCTGGTCTGCGTATTAATAGCGCCAAAGACGACGCGGCGGGCCTTGCGATTTCTGAGCGATTCACCGCCCAGATCCGCGGCTTGAACCAGGCAGCGCGTAACGCCAACGACGGGATCTCACTTGCTCAGACCGCCGAGGGTGATCTGGCTCAGATTACCAATAACCTGCAACGTATTCGTGAGTTGGCGGTTCAGTCAGCTAACGCTACCAACTCGGCGTCAGATCGAACTGCGTTGCAGGCAGAAGTGGATGAACTTGTTGCAGAAATTGATCGGGTTGCACAGCAATCAAACTTCAATGGTGTGAGTCTTCTTGACGGAAACTTCAGCGCCCAGCAGTTCCAGGTAGGTGCTAATGCTGGCCAGACGATAACGGTTGAGAGCATTGCGAGTGCACGTGCTTCATCTCTTGGTCAGTTCTCAGGTTTCCAACTGACGAATGTTGCGGTGGATTCTCCCTCAGCCCCGGGCGACGCAGCGGTTACTCAGCAGGTGGTTATTGATGGTGAAACTATTGAGCTCGGTGATACAGCCAACGATGCCAAGGCACTCGCAGCTGCATTGAACGCTTCAGGAGCTGGGTTTTTGGCCTCAGCTGATGCCACTACAGTCACAACGGCACAGGCGGGCGCAGTAACTACCGCCGGTTCTGTTACTGTAGATATCAATGGTCGCGAGATTACGATTGCTGCCACCACTGACGCCACTACTAACCGTAGTAATGCGGTAGAAGCAATCAACGCGCAGTCATCAGTCACAGGCGTTACGGCAACGGACACAGGTGCCGGCGTGACGCTGACGGCTGCTGATGGTCGGAATATTGATGTAGCCAGCTTTGCTGCGACAACTACTGATGCGGTTGTTGGGTCCTTTGGTCTGGCGGTAGCAACAACCGCCTCGACCCTTGATATTACCTTCGTGGACAGCGTAGGTGTTACCGACACTGCTGTTACCTTCGTTGGTGGCCTGGTTAACGAAACTCCAACAATTGGAGCGACCGGTACAGCATTGAGCGCGGTTGATATTTCGACTGTAGACGGTGCAAATGATGCTCTGGTAGCAGCGGATGCGGCTCTTACGACGATTAACAGCTCTCGCGCCGATCTCGGTGCGATCCAAAACCGCTTCGAGTCAGTGGTAGTTAGCTTGCAGACCTCTGCCGAAAACCTGAGTGCTTCACGCTCACGTATTCAGGACGCGGACTTTGCAGCTGAGACGGCTAACCTGGCCCGTGCGCAGATCCTGCAGCAGGCTGGTATCGCAGTATTGGCCCAGGCAAACGCCCAGCCCCAGAACGTCTTGGCTCTGCTCCAGTAAGGGAGTGATGAAAAGCAAGGGAGTCTCTGGAAGTGAGGCGGGCGAAAGCCCCCTCACTTTTTCGCCATTTTTGGCAAGAGACGCTATGCTATGAGGAGGTATGAACATGGCTAACCCGATTACGAGTTCCACGCCGATCCCTGTCTCCGGGGGTAGTACGTCGTCTCGCGTCGAATCTCAGCCTTCGGTTCCGGCGGCCAGCACAGCCGCGTCCGCAGCCCAGGTACAGCGGCAAGCAGTGGCCGCCAGCGGCAACACTGCGCCAGCAGCGCAGTCCCAAAAGCAGTCGGCGCAAGAACTTGCCCAGGCAACTCAGGACATCTCGGATTACATCCAGACGGTATCGCGTTCACTGCAAATCTCGGTCGATGGAGACTTAGGTGCCACCGTGATCAAGGTGCTGGATACTGATACCGACGAGATTGTGCGGCAGATTCCCGCAGAAGAGATTTTGCAGATCGCACGTTTTCTTGCAGAACAGCAGGCATCTGCTGATGCGGCAGCGCCGGTAAAAGGCCTGCTCATGGATAGCGAGAGCTGAGATCTGAACGTGCTTGACCTTGGCATCAATCATGCATTGGTGTCAGGGTAAAGCTTTGCCCATAATTCTGGGCTAACCGAAAAGGTGATGTGGCGTTTTAAATTATGGTTGCTGCGACGGGAATAGGCTCTGGCCTGGACATCGAAGGACTGGTCACCTCATTGGTGAACGCCGAGCGAGCCCCTGCGCAAAACCGTCTCATCCAACAAGAATCGCGACTCACCAGTGAGCTTTCGGCTTTTGGCACACTGCAGGGCGCCCTGGCCGGACTGCAGTCCAGCGTAAACACCCTGACCCAGCAAAGCACTTTTAATCAGCGTAGCGCCACCAGTAGTAACAGCGCGGCGGTTACTGTTAGTGCCTCTGCCGACGCGGCGGCCAGTAGCTATCAGCTGCAGGTTGATCAGTTGGCGCAGGCCCAGTCTCTGGCATCAGGCTCTTTTACCAGCCTCACCGATACGGTAGGCGAGGGTACGCTGACCTTTCGCTTTGGAACCACTGACTACACTCCAGCGGCCGACCCGACTCCTGCGTCCTACAACGGTTTTACCGTCAACGCCGATCGCGCCAGCGCCTCCATTACCATCGACAGCAGCAACAATACTCTTCAGGGTCTGAGCGACGCGATTAACGATGCCGACATAGGCGTCGTAGCAGCCATCGTCAACGATGGCTCAGGATTCCGTCTGCTGTTGAGCTCGGATCAAACCGGCGCGGCCAACAGTATCGAAGTGCAGGTTGACGATACCGGCGACAATGTTGATACCGATGATGCGGGGCTGTCCCGGCTGGCATTCAACTCAAGTGCGAGTAATTTGGAACAAACGGTAGCCGGTCAGAGCGCCGAATTTCGTGTTAATGGTCTGGCGCTCACTAGTGAGACCAATTCGGTCGCCAACGTTATCGATGGCGTGAGTCTCACGCTTCGTGACACTACCGATACTGCTGCGACTTTATCGATCAGTGAGAATAGCTCTGCAGTGCGCTCTGCCATCGAAGGCTTTGTCACCGCCTACAACGGTTTTGTCACTACGGCTAATAATCTCACGGCGTTTAATGCCGAAACCGGCGCCGCTGCACCGCTGCAAGGCGACTTTACTGCGCGCTCGGTAATTAATCAGGTTCGCTCGGCGCTGACGGCCTCTGCGGACGGCTTTAACGGACCCTTTAGCACCCTGGCGGAGCTGGGCGTAACCACTCAGGCAAACGGCACGCTGAGCATTAACGACAGCACGCTTAATGCCGCACTGGCTGACAACTTTGACAGTGTGGCGGGTGTGTTTGCGCAGGTGGGTTCTATCGCCAATAGCAATATCAGTTTTGAGGGCGCGACCGCCAACACCGTGGTGGGTAGCTACGCGGTGAACATCACGCAACTGGCGACGCAGGGTAATTTAGCGGGTACAGCTATCACTAACCCTGCCAGTGCTGCAGTAGTGCTCGATGGCACTAACAATAGCTTTTCGTTAACGGTCAACGGCGTCGCGTCGGCCAGTATCAGTCTCACCGAAGGCACCTACAACAGCGCCGAGGCCCTGGCCGCAGAGATTCAGTCACGCATCAATGGAGACTCCGCTCTTTCAGAAGCGGGGATCAACGTTTCTGTCGCGTTCAACGCCAGCTTTGAGCTGCAAATCACCTCTACAAGTTTTGGGTCTGAAAGCAGCGTTGCCATAAACAGCAATGCTACGACGGCGCTCGGTTTGGCCGGTGCTGTGGCTACCGCGGGGTTGGATGTTGCCGGCACCATCGGTGGTGTGGCAGCGACGGGTAATGGGCAGTTGCTAAGCGCCGCCTCCGGAAGTAATGCCGAGGGTGTGAGACTCACCATCAGCGGCGGAGCCCTGGGCGCCCGTGGCGATATCGAGGTGTCTAACGGCATCGGCATCGCACTCAATGGTCTGTTGACGGGGTTGACCCAGACCAATGGTTTGCTGGATCTGCGCACCGATGGCCTGCAAAGTGGTGTTGATCGCATTTCTGATGACCGCGATGCGCTGGACCGTCGCCTCGAAGCGTTAGAGGCTAGATACCGCCGCCAGTTCAACGCTCTCGATACCTTACTGGCCAACATACAAAGCACAGGCTCTTTTATCACTCAGCAGCTGGCGAATATTCCTATTCCCGGCGCGAACTCGAATAACTAATCGCTCGAATAAATAATCGATAGTCGATTGAGGCACAAAGATATGAATGCAAGCCAGGCAATGAACGCATACAAAACAGTCGGCGTACACAGTTCGGTTGAAGATGCGAGCCCCCACCATTTGATCGCGATGTTGTTCGACGGCGCTCTGGATCGTATCGCCTCTGCTAAAGGTGCCATGGAGCGCGGCGACACCGGTGTTCAGGGGGCGCTGTTGGGTAAGGCCATCACTATTATCGACAATATGCGCGCCAGTCTTGATCATCAGCAGGGTGGCGAATTAGCGGGCAAGCTCGCGGATCTTTACGACTACATGGAGCGTCGTTTGCTCGAAGCGGGAACCAAAGCTGATCCGGAGATTTTGGATGAAGTCAGCGGCTTGTTGCGCGAAGTAAAGAGCGGTTGGGACCAGATTCCTGAGAGCTTTCGGCGCTAAGTGGGCCGGAGACGCTTGTTACTATGACGCGACTAGAGCAGGACTTGAGCACGGAGCAAAGCACGGGGCAGTGTCGGCGTCTTGCCGATGTGCTCAGCGTCACCCGCACAATGCTGGAGCATGCGAATGCCGGCAATTGGGATGACGTTGCGGAACTCGAGCGTGCTCGACGTGACGATCTCGAGCGCTGCTTTTCCGAGGCCGTTGACCCGCGGCACAGTGAGTTGGTGTCGGAAGCTCTGGCGGTCATGTTGCATCTTAATGATGAGCTGATGGGTGTTCTTGCTTCAGCACGGGACGCCGTTCTCGAGCAGGGGATTAACCAGGCTCGCACACGCTCGGCTGTAGGCAGCTACCAGGACATTCAGCACTCTCCCGGTTAGTTGACGGTCCCTTGATCTGGGGCATGCACATTTCGCTCCTTCCTATGCTAGCTTGCGCTTCATAACAGCGTTTGTGGCAAAGGTTGCTTAGTGATGACTGATGAAACCCCCAAAAAGGCCGAGGGCGGCCTCGCATACAGCGACAACATTTCTATCGCCTGGCGGAAAGTAAACCACGAACTGGATCAGAAGCATCTGGCCATGGTGAACGCGTCCAACGAGGAGTTTCTGCGGGCGGTGTCGGTAATCGGTGATGCCGGCGGTCAGAAAGAGGGGCAGGAAGCCTCTTCCGGTATCGTTGCCCAGGAGGTTGCCCGCCTGGATCTCAAGGTGAATTTGCTTTTGGATCTTGTAGGCACGCTTATTTATCATCAGCTGGATATTCCGGATACCAGTCCCGTGCGGGTTTCGGCCGCCGGTGTGGCCTGGAAAGGCGATGTTCCCGAGCCAGGGGCCTCGGTCTATCTTGAGCTATACATTCAGCGCGGTTTGCCCAAGCCTTTGTGTTGTTATGGCGAGGTGGTATCGACGGCGGACGACTTTGCTCGAGGTACGGCAAAGGTCAAATTTACCGGATTAACCGGTGCCGCCAAGTCCTGGCTCGAGAAGCTCATCTTCCGCCACCACCGTCGCGAGGTGGCCTACAAGCGCTCTGCAGCAGATTCCTGAGGCTTTTGCGGGGGCGGCTGCGTCAAAAAGTTGACTTATGCAGCTAATGCTCTGAAACTCCAGATGTTTTCACGTGGGGTGACCCGCCGACACGACGGCCGGGTGGCTCCATTGAATACTCCAAACGATTTACTCAATAAAGGGGAATGCACGTGAATGACGCTGCAGAAGCGATTCGCGAGGCAAGCCGCAAGCTGGCGCGGGAACTGGTAGGCAGTAGTGCGCAGATCGAGGCGATTCGCCGCCTTATTGCGCAGGTCGCCCCCGCCGAGGCCTCGGTGCTGATTCTCGGTGAGTCTGGAACCGGTAAAGAGGTCGTCGCCCGAGGCATTCACACCCTGTCAAACCGCGCTCGCGGCCCCTTTGTGCCCGTAAACTGCGGTGCCATTCCGGGCGAGTTGCTCGAATCTGAGCTGTTTGGTCATGAGAAGGGTGCGTTTACCGGGGCCATCAACAGTCGCCAGGGGCGCTTTGAAATGGCCGCCGGCGGTACCCTGTTCCTCGATGAAATCGGGGATATGCCGCTGCAAATGCAGGTCAAATTGTTGCGCGTGCTGCAGGAGCGCTGCTTTGAGCGTGTGGGCAGCAATAAAACCCTGGATTGCGATGTGCGGGTGATTGCTGCGACGCATCAGGACCTTGAGCAGCGGGTCGAGGCGGGAGAGTTCCGCATGGATCTTTTCTATCGTCTTAATGTGTTTCCCATCGACATACCGCCTTTGCGGCAACGCGTGGAGGATGTCCCCGCACTGGTGCGCCGGTTTGTGGATTTGATGGAGCGTGAGCAACGCGGGAGCGTTGCGTTAAATGATGACGCCATGACGTGCCTGATGCGCTATCCCTGGCCGGGGAACGTGAGGGAGTTGTCCAACCTGGTGGAACGGCTGGCGATTTTGCATCCACAAAGCACTGTGACTGTGGCTGATCTACCGGCTAAGTTTGTGGCCGATGAGTCGCCATCGCACAGTGATGTTGCGGATGTGGTGCTGCGTGGCGATGAAGCCCGGGCCATGGAGGGCTTGCTACAGGATAAGCCAATCACCGAAGAGCCACCCTTCGCGGTGGCGCCGGCGCCCGAGTCGCCCTCACCGACACTATTGGGCGGCGACGGCATGGACCTCAAAACGCATCTTGCGGAACTGGAGCGCTCGTTGATGGTTCAGGCGCTGGAGCAAAGCGACTGGGTGGTTGCCCGGGCGGCCAAGATGCTGAACCTGCAGCGCACGACCCTGGTGGAAAAAATGCGCAAATACGAGATAGTCAGGCCGGATGAAGCGCCGGAGTATTGACGCAGTACAGTTCGGTTGTTCCTAAGTTATTGATATAAATAGATAAAATAATAGGCACAAGCTTTGCATAGACCTGTACCAGGATGCCGGAAACGGAACGTACAGGAATGGAACAGATTTCCACCGCAGAGTTGGCTGAGAATCCGGGGCAGGCGCTACTGGATGAGCGCTCTCTCGCCTCGCTAACCGAAGTTTCCCGAGAACTCGACAGCAGCTACCGCTCCATGCAGGAGCAGGTACTGCGTTTGCGTGGAGAGCTGGCGATCAGTCGCAGCGCGCGTTTGCGCGAACTCGCAGAAAAAGAGCGCTTGCTGGGTCGCCTGGCGTCGCTGCTCGCGGTGCTGCCCGGCGGTGTCATGATTCTGGACGCCGAACACACCATTCGTGATGCCAATCCTGCGGCGCTGGACATGCTCGGCGAGCCTTTGCTCGGTGAGACCTGGCCCCAGGTGGCCAAGCGCAACCCGGAACTTTATGACAGTCAGCCTGGCCAGCGACGTTTATCAATCAATGGTCGTCCCCTGGATGATGATGGCGAGCAGGTGGTGTTGATTACCGACACCACAGAGCTTCACGATCTACAGGAACAGCTGGGTCGGCGTCAGCGCCTGGCGGCCCTGGGTGAAATGGCCGCGCGACTCGCCCACCAAATCAGAACCCCTTTATCGTCCACGACGTTATATCTGGCGCAGCTGGGCCGAGACGACCTGCCTGCCCAGCAGCGCAGTAAGATCTGCGACCGACTGTCGGGGCGACTGCAGCACATGGAGGGCCTGATCGAATCCATGCTCAGTTTCGTGCGCGGGGGCAGCCCCGAGATGCGACCGCTGCTACTGCGCGACGTGATGTCATCGCTGGAAGCGGTGGTGGGTCCGACGCTGCCCGCTGCGACGACTTTCGCGGTGACGCCCATCGATGACACCTTGTCTCTATGCGGCGCGGCAGACGATCTGGTCGGCGCGCTGGCTAATCTGGTTCAGAATGCCGTGGATGTGGCTGGTGAGGCCGTACGTATAGATGTCTGGGCCGGTGCTACCAGTCACAACTCCCTGCAAATATGCGTGCGGGATAACGGCCCCGGTATTCCCACTGACGTTTTGCCGCGTCTGTTCGATCCGTTTTTTACCACTCGCGCTCAGGGCACGGGTCTGGGGCTGGCCGTTGTCGCCAGAACAGTGAGTCATCACGGTGGTGAGGTGCGCGCGCGCAATCACTCCCGGGGTGGCGCTGAATTTTTGATTGATCTTCCCTTGCTGGATACCGCGACATCCTGCGGTGATGCCGCGGTATCCAGCACCCTTTTTAATAGTGAGAGAGGTAAGCCATGAGCCAGGCGACACGCGTATTGATCGTCGAGGATGACGACACTCTCCGGGATGCTTTGTGCGACACCATAGAGTTTGGTGGTTACCGGGCTGTCGCTGCGGGAAACGGTCGTGAGGCGCTATCGCGAATGGACGCCGAGAGCTTCGATATGATCATCAGTGACGTGCAGATGGATGAGATGGATGGTCACGGTTTGCTGCGCGAAGTTCGCAATCGCAAACCCGAGATGCCCTTTGTCATGATTACCGCCCACGGCTCGGTGCGCGATGCGGTATCGGCTATGCGCGATGGTGCGACGGATTACCTGCTTAAGCCTTTTGAGGCCCAGGTGTTGCTGGACATGGTGGCGCGCATGCAGCCGCCGGCAGAAGCCGGTTTGCCCATGATTGCCGAAGATCCGGCGAGCCAGCAGCTCTGTGCTCTGGCAAAGCGCCTTGCGCCAAGCGACGCCACGGTGTTGATCAGTGGCGAGTCCGGCAGCGGTAAAGAAGTGTTGGCGCGTTACATTCACAGCGAGTCAACCCGGGCAGATAAACCGTTTCTTGCAGTTAACTGCGCCGCGATTCCCGAAAACATGCTGGAGTCCATGCTCTTTGGTTACGAAAAAGGTGCCTATACCGGCGCCTATCAGTCCCGGCCCGGCAAGTTTGAACAGGCGAATGGAGGCACGTTACTCCTGGATGAAATCTCCGAGATGGATCTGGGATTGCAGGCCAAGCTATTGCGCGTGCTGCAGGAGCGCGAAGTAGAGCGCCTGGGCGGCAATAAACTGATTCCCCTGGATGTGCGGGTCATTGCCACTACCAACAGACTGCTCGAAGAAGAGGTGCGCGATGGCAACTTCCGCGAAGACCTTTACTATCGGCTGAACGTGTTACCGCTTAACGCACCGCCCTTGCGGCAGCGTCCGGGCGATATTCTGCCTCTGGCCCGACTGTTTCTTGATCGCTACGCACCGCGCTGTGGCTCGCATTTTGATGCGTCTGCCGAGGCCGCTTTGCAGCAGCACGCCTGGCGGGGCAATGTGCGGGAGCTTGAGAACTGTGTGCAGCGCGCGGTCATCCTTGCGCGCAGCGAAGTGCTGCGTGCGGCAGATCTGATTCTCGCTGATCAGCTGTGTGCGGCGGTGGAACCTCTCGCTCCAGCGGCGCCCGAGCGCCCGGCTCTCGAAGGAGATCTGAAGCTTAGGGAGCAGGAGCTGATTTTGCAGGCGCTGGACGCCAGCGGAGGCAGTCGCAAGCAAACCGCCGAGCGTCTTGGCATCAGCCCCCGAACCCTGCGTTACAAATTGGCCCGGTTGCGCGAGCAGGGCATTAGCTTACCGACTTCTGCATGAGAGCGGTTTTTCTCAAGTAGAGAGTGAATACGGAGATAACGGACGATGAGTGATATAGCGATTAATCAGGTTATTGCGCAGATGCGCAGCATGGCCTCGGCGGCCGGTGCCGGGTCTGAGGTTACCGGGGCAGAACAGGTGTCCGGCGCCAATTTCTCCAGCTTGATGCAGGACTCCATCGAAGAGGTGAACGCCGCCATGATGCAGTCAAAGGCCTTGGCGACATCGTTCGAGGCCGGTGATCCGCAAGTCTCTATCACCGAGGTGATGGTCGCGTCGCAGCGCGCCGGTCTGGAGTTTCAGGCTATGACCGAAGTGCGGAACAAGCTGCTGACGGCCTATCAGGAAATTATGAGTATGCAGGTCTGACAGTGACTGTTCACCAGCACCTACAGATCGCTGAATTAACGAGAGCGCAGAACCATGGCTGAAGCTACCGACAATACTTTATTTGCCCGTTTTAACGGATTTTCCCGTCAGCCGGCGACCCGTCAGCTTGCGCTGCTCATCGGCCTGGCCGCGAGTATTGCCATGGCCATGGGCATGGTTCAGTGGGTGGTTGAGCCCAACTACAAGCCGCTTTACGGCACCATGGCGCCGGAGGATACCAATGATGTTATCGCTTCTTTGGAAGCCAATGGGGTGGATTACCGAATGGACCGGCGCAGCGGCATGGTGGCGGTCCCTGCCGGTGATGTTCACCGCGCACGTTTGCTCCTGGCGGGGGATGGTTATCCTCGCGGCGAGGGCGTGGGTTTTGAAAGTCTTTATCGTGAGCAGGAAATCGGTCTTTCAAGCTTTATGGAGCAAGCCCGTTTTCACCGTGCACTGGAATCTGAGCTGGCGCGCACCATCGGTGCTTTAGAAAGTGTGCGTGGCGCGCGAGTGCATTTGGCAATGGCCAAGCAGTCGGCATTTTTACGGCAGCGGGAGCAGCCCGCGGCGTCTGTAATGTTGAATCTTTACGCAGGACGAACGCTTAATGAGCGGCAACTTTCCGGGATTGTTCACTTGGTGGCCTCCAGCGTGCCCAATCTCGATTCCGAGCAGGTCTCGGTGGTGGATCAGCAAGGCAAACTATTGTCTGGTCAGGGTACGGATGAGGAATTCGGTTTTACCCAGGATCAGTTTCGCTATTCCCGACAGCTCGAGTCTGAGCTGAGCGGGCGCATCGTCGACATTCTCGAGCCGATCCTTGGTGCTAATGCGGTGCGCGCCCAGGTTGCAGCGGATCTGGACTTCACCCGTGTTGAGCGCACTTTGGAAACATACGCACCGGAAACACGGGTACGCAGTGAGCAGACCTCCGAAGAAACATCCAATCGACTTTATGCCGGCGGGGTGCCGGGCACGCTTTCGAATGAGCCGCCCATTGATACCACGGTCGCCACTGTGCAGGCAGCGCCCAACGTGGATGCCAACATTGATGCAAATGCGCAGGCTGGTGCAATTCCACCGGCGCGAACCAGTCGTCGTTCAACCATCAACTACGAGATGGATAAAACCATCAGTCATGTTCGGGAGACTCCGGGCGCTCTGCAGAAGCTGTCTATCGCGGTGGTGCTGGATTACATTGAGACTACGGCGGACGACGGCACAACCAGCCGCGTTCCTATGCCTCAGGAGCGTATAGACGAGGTAACATCACTGGTGCGAGAGGCCGTGGGCTTTGACGCCGATCGAGGCGATACGGTGAGCGTTATCAGCGCTTCGTTTGTGGAGGTTCCGGCCATCGAAGACAGCGTAATAGAGAGTTCCTTACTGGAGCAGGATTGGATATGGCAGTTAGCCAAAGGTCTGCTCGTTTTGACGGTACTGTTGGCTCTGGTGTTCGTGGTGGTGCGACCGCTCGTGAAGTTTGCCGCCGTGCCGGTGCCTATGATGCAGTCTCCTCAGGGTCTTGCTGGGCCGGGGCAGCAACAGCCGGTGGCCGCCCTGGGAGGCGGTGGTATGGCCGATGATCAGGTGACGCTTGGTGGCCAGGGGCAAATGGGACTGCCGGGCACAGCAGGCGCGGGTGGCGGTGGCTATCAGCAACAATTACAGATGGCGCGGTCTGTGGCGGCAGGTGAGCCGGATCGTGCCGCACAGGTCGTGAGGGGTTGGGTGTCAGACGATGGCTGAGGCAGGGTCAAAGCTTAGCGGCGCGCAGCGCGCCGCGATATTTTTGCTCGGCGTGGGGGAGGAGTCCGCTGCGTCGATTATGCGTCATATGGAACCTCGGGAAGTGCAGCGTGTGGGTGAGGCCATGGCCTCACTGTCCGGCGTTTCTGATGATCAGCTGACCGAAGTGCTGGGGGAGTTCAATACCAAGGCCGGCGCGATTAATCCACTGGGTCTGGGCGCATCAGACTTTGCGCAGCGAGTCATGATTCAGGCGCTGGGCGAAGAAAAAGCGCGGAGCATGTTGTCTAAAGTCATGCCGGGCAAGGCAAAAACGCGGGGCATTGAGGCGCTCAAGTGGATGGATGCCGGCAGTGTGGCCGACCTCATTGTTGAAGAGCACCCCCAGATTATTGCGATTGTCCTGGCCTCCCTGGAAGAGGAGCAGGCGGCCGAGGTGCTGGGCGAGTTGCCGCAGCAGATGCGCTCGGATCTTGTACTGCGCATTGCCAGACTTGAAATGATTGACCCGGCGGCGATGGAAGAGCTGGACAAAGTACTGGAAAAACAGCTGGGTCGCGCGTCCAAAACCCCTCCCCGGGCGGTGAACGGTATGACCAGTGCCGCAGCAATCATGAATAACGTCAATGCCGACCTTGAAGCCTCGGTGATGGATGAACTGCGTGAAAGTGATGCAGAAACCACCGAGAAAATCGCCGAGCTCATGTTTGTGTTCGATGATCTCATGGCCCTTGATGATCGCGGCATGCAGCGCCTGATTCGTGAGATATCCGTCGATACGCTGGTCATAGCGCTCAAGGGCGTGGACGATGAGTTACAGGAAAAGTTTTTTGGGAATATGTCGTCCCGCGCTGCGGACATGCTCCGGGAGGATCTCGAGGCCAAGGGGCCTATGAAGCTGGCGGAGGTTGAGGCCGCTCAGAAGGAGATTCTCGCTACCGCCAAGCAACTGGCTGACGAAGGTGAGCTCATGCTGGGTAAGGGCGGTGACGATTTTGTCTGATCCCCTGGAATCAGATAGCGGCTGGGCCCCATCGGTGCTCGGTGTCCTGTCACAGCGAGGCGGCGTTGCCAGGTCCGTGGCCGACCCCGCACATGATGTGGAAGCGCAGCGTCAAAAAGGGTATGACGCCGGTTATGCCGAGGGGCTCGCCGCCGGGCGAGCGCAGGCCGAGAGTATCGTCGCTGAGATGACCGCGTTGCTGGATGCTATGTCAGCCCCTTTTGAAAGTACTGACGCCGTCTTGCTGCGAGAGTTACTGGCGGTAACCGAGCGGGTGGCTCGGGCGGTGATTCGGCGGGAGCTTGAGGCCGGGGTGGACATCGAACGGGTGCTCGCTGATGCGCTGGCCGCGCTGGGCTCTGTTTCTACTACGGTACAGCTGACCCTGAATCCTCTGGATGCGGCCGTGTGTAAAGAGCTGGGCTTACTCACCAGTGAGCGTTTTGAAGTGCTTGAAAATTCTGCGATGCAGCGCGGGGGATTACAGCTGCACGCCGGTCACAGTTTTGTCGATGCGTCCGTGGAATCGCGCATAGAATCGTCACTCGCTGAGCTTAGATCCAATGCCGGCGTGCCAGACGATCTCGCTCCAGAAAACCTTTCAGATCAAGCTTCAGAGCCCTCTGTGAGTGAAGGACAATCCCCTGATTCGCCACTCGGTGAGGCTTAAGCAATGCAGTCGGCACAAGGCCATGGCGAGGCGCAAATACAGCGGTTAGCACAGCGTTTGCAGACCCTGGCCGTGCAGGTTAATGCACCGGAGCTGCTTCGCGAGGGCCGGCTCATGCGCATGGTGGGTATGAAGCTCGAGGCAGAAGGCTGCGACGGGGCGATCGGTGAGCGCTGCCGGGTGGTCAGCGGTAGCACCGTGGTTGACGCCGAAATCGTGGGCTTTGCCGATAACAGATTGGTGCTTATGCCCGAAGGCGATGTGTCCGGTCTGCAACTGGGTGCGCGGGTGCAGCCTCTGGGAGAGCATGCGTCCGTGGCGGTGGATGAGCAATTATTCGGGCGAGTGATCGACGGCGCTGGCAGGTTCCTCGATGGCGGTCCCGCTCCGCACTGCAGCCACAGGGTGGCGCTGCGTGCCAAGGCGCTCAATCCACTGGATCGACGTCCGATTCGCGAGCCTCTGGATGTGGGTGTACGAGCCATCAATGGCTTTTTGACCATGGGCAAGGGGCAACGATTGGGCCTGTTTGCCGGCAGTGGCGTGGGAAAAAGTACGCTCTTGGGCATGATGACACGACACACCGAGGCAGACGTTATTGTAGTGGGCCTGGTGGGTGAGCGTGGCCGGGAAGTGCGCGAGTTCATCGAGGACATTCTGGGTCCTGCGGGATTGGCACGGGCGATCGTCGTGGCGACGCCTGCCGACTATCCCCCCCTGATGCGCGTTCACGGTGCCTGGCGGGCAACAGCCATCGCCGAACACTTCCGGGATCAGGGCCGTGATGTATTACTGCTCATGGACTCTCTTACACGCTTTGCCCAGGCGCAGCGCGAAATCGGTCTTGCGGTGGGCGAGCCGCCGGTCTCCAAGGGCTATCCGCCGTCAGTGTTTTCGCTACTGCCTAATTTGGTAGAGAGAGCGGGGAATGGTCCTACGGGATCCATCACCGCTGTTTATACCGTGCTCGTAGAAGGCGACGATCACAATGACCCCATTGCCGATGCGGCCCGGGCGATTCTCGACGGACACATTGTGCTGTCGCGTCAGGTGGCGGATTCGGGCCTGTTCCCGGCGATAGATCTGGAGGCCTCGGTGAGTCGCGCGATGCCCAGTATTGCCCAGGAAAGCCAGCAGGAGCTTGCGCGGGCACTCAAAGAGTTATACTCGGTCTACCGTCAAAACCGGGATTTGATATCCATTGGTGCTTATGAACACGGTAGCGACCCCAAAATCGATCAGGCCCTGCGTGCCCATGAACCCCTGCGCCAGCTTATTCGCCAGCCGCAGCATCAGAAAGTCGGGATGGAGCAGAGCGTGAACGACCTCCTGAACATGGCGCAACAACTCACCAATACGCCCCCGGGTAGCTAATGGAACTCGATAAACTGGACAAGGTTGCTATGCTTGCCCGCTCCGAAGAGAGCCGTGCGGCGGGTAGCTTTCAGCGAAGCCAGCAAGCGCTGGACCAGTCCGCTGCGCGCCTGTCTCAGCTCGAGCAGTTCAAGCAGGAATACGAACTGCGTTTGCAGGCCATGGCGAGTTCCGGCATGGATGCCCGGCAGTTGGCTGATTACCGGCGCTTTTTGCATAACCTTAACGACGCTATCAGTGTGCAGGATCAGGAATTCAGCCGCAGCGAAAGCGCGCTTGAGTCCAGTCGTGAGGCCCTGGTGGATCGCAGTCTGCGTCGCTCCAGCGTTGATGAATTGATTAATCGCGGCCGATTAAATCTCCTTAAAGAGGACGATAAGCGGGAGCAGTTTCACAGTGATGAAATGAGTCTGCAGCGTTTCGAATCCCAAAGCTGATTTGGCATAGCGTTTGCTCCATGTAAGTCAATAGAGAACCCGGATCTAAAGAGGCCGTTATGGCAGACCCCGTTAATTCCCCACTTCTGAGCGTTTCGCCCGTAGAGTCATCGAGCCTAAAAGGTGGGAAAGCCGGCAATACCGGCGCTAAAAGTGGCGAAAGTGACGGCTTTTCACGGGTTTTGGATGCGCAGCGCGGGCGTGATGCAAAGTCGTCGCCTAGCGCAAGCGAATCGTCTTCCGTTGGCGAGCCCGGCGGCAAAACCTTGCCTCCAGAAGGGAACGACCCTGCCGATGTGGCAAACACTGACGCCAAAGTGGTCTCCGACAATGTTGCCTTAGCGGAAGCCCCTGCCGATTTGGCAGACAGTGACGCTAAAGTGTTCTCCGATAATGTTGCCTTAGCGGAAGCCCCTGCCGATGTGGCAGACAGTGACACTAAAGTGTTCTCCGACAATGTAGCCTTAGCGACTGACGATGGCAGTGCTGAAGCTGATGTAAATACGAGCACCACCGCGATGACCGGTGTCACGGATGGACTGTCTTCTTCGACCCGGGGTGTGGCCGAACTTGCTGCCTCACCCGATGATTCTGTGGCCCCGGAGTCCCGTGCATTGCCCGCCGGTGATGGGTCAGCGATAAGCTTGCCCGAGCCTGCTGTGGTGGGTACGAACACGAAGGCGGGCGGGTCGATGGATGCCTTGCCCCTTGCGGGTACAAGCGACCCTCGGGCCCCACTGGCCGGGAACTCTACTTCGACGAGTCCTTCGGGTGCCGATAGTCCCGCGGGATCGTTGCAAGCTACCGCGACTCTCTTATCGACCCCGGGGTCGGCGGCGCCCCCATCGTCGACCGTTGCATCAAATGCGCCTTTTGCTTTTGAGGCTCCGTCAGCGCCGCTTCAAGCCCCTGCGGGTGGTGCCGCGCAGCCTGCAACAGCATCGCTGTCAGCAAAGCCAGTCGCAGGTGCCGCCTTGAACAGCGCCACGGTGACGCCCTCAACCCTGTTGGGTGATGACGTTCTGGGGGCTCCGGCAGCTTCAACACCGGCTCTGAATGAGAGTGGTGATCTGGCTAAATCATTCGGGACTGGCGATACGCTTTCCAAAGGTCTTGCACAGAACACCGCGCAGCGCGGTGCTGCGTCGCAGATGGATCCCACAGCAATGAATCGAAGCACTGCAGATTGGCTGCGTTCCGGTATGGGATCAGAAGCGGCAGGGCAGCGCGCCCTGGCTGATGCGCAACTTGAGGGCGCCGGTGAACTCACCCGCGGCGTTGCGTCCCTGCAGCGTGCCGATGGATCAGCGCCGGCGCTGGCAACATCGACAGTCGCAGGTTTGACACCGCCATCCAGCGGGGCCAGCTCAGCGTTGCCGGCCGCCACAGCCACCCCCGGCGCTGTGCCGCAGTACTCGCTCTCTCGTGCTCCGGATGATGTGGAGTTCCCCGGTGAGCTTAGCGCGCGTATGAAGACACTGGTGCGTGATGGTGTGCGTGAGGCCCGGCTGCAGCTGCATCCGGCAGAGCTCGGCCGCCTCCAGGTCACCGTAACGACCGAGGGTGATCAGACCAAAGTGGTCTTCACAGCAGAAACCGCCGCGGCGCGCGATGCTATTGAGCAATCAATGCCGCGGCTTCGTGACATGCTGGAGCAAAGTGGACTGCAGCTGGCCCAATCTGATGTGGGGCAGGGGGATCTGCAGGGCAACAGTGAGCGTGGTGGCGACGGACAGTTGGCCGGTCAGCAGGGTTCTGCAGAAGCGGTGGATAACGATGCCCCGGTGCTTGTCACATCACAGCTTGGTAACTCGCGAATCGACACCTATATCTAGTCCCGGTCTGTGATCTGCAGGTCTTAAGCGAGCGTGGCGTTGGTGGCCCCTCGCTAGAAGCGTTTTCTCCGGGCACTATTCGTTCTACCATCCTTGTTCTTGCGGCAGTGATTCAGCGTTCAACGCGCTGCTTTGCTGGCGCCTGAGCGCTGTCAATGCGTCAAAAAACTGTCGATAGGCAGCGCTAAAAATCTATAACTCATTGAATTTATTGTGGATATTTCCACTGGTATGGCAATTGCTGGGTCCTCCCTGTGTATTCGTGCGCGGCGGACATTCGGTAGCCGACGACACGGGAGAAGACTGATGGCTGACAAAGACAACTTGAATTTGGGTGGTGACGCTCCGCAGGCGGAAGAGAAGTCCGGCGGTAAAGGAAAGCTGATCATCATCATTGTGGCCGTGGTGGTTCTTCTGGGCGGTGGCGCAGGCGCGTTTTTCTTCCTGTCCGGTGGCGATGAAGCCGAAGGCGAGGATGCGGTAGAGGAAGTGGTGGAGGAAGCCCCCAAGGTTCCGCTGTACCTGGATATAGAAAAATTGTTGGTGAACCTGGAGCACGGTGGCCGCACGCGTTACGTGCAGGCCGAAATGCAGTTGATGTCCTACAAGCAAGAGGCCATCGACCAGGCGGCTAGAGATATGCCGGCCATTAGAGATGGATTGATTACCTTGTTCAGCCAGCAGGATTTTGCGGCGCTGAAAACCATAGAGGGCAAAGATGCACTGCGTGCAGATGCCCTCAAGGCGGTAAATCGGGCGCTGGGACTGACACCCCCGGATGCGATTGAAAAGATTTACTTCGAGAACTTTGTCTTGCAATGATCATGGAGCGGGAATGGCCAGTGATGACGTCCTGACAGAAGGTGAGATCGATGCGCTTATGGAAAGCGTTGACGATGGCACCTCGGCGGCTGATGCCGCTGACGACGGCCAGTTCCGCCGCTTTGATTTTGCCGCGCGGGAGCAGTCGCTGCTGCGCGAATTTACCGCCCTTGGGCCGCTCATCGAGCGCCAGGCGGAGATGCTCGGTGTGGCGCTCGAGTCCGGTTTTTCCATTGAGTTTACGGTTCTTGCCCAAACGCCCGAACTATTAAGCGTGGCTGACGCTGTGGCTTCTCTGGAGCGCAGCGTTGCAGTCACCAACTCAAGCCTGTCGCCCCTGGCGGGACCGGTCTTTGCTATCGCTCCGGCCGAACTGCTTTCTTTCGTGGTCAACGCCTATTTCGGTGGGGGCAGTGCCGCGCCCTCCGACTCGTCCCGCAGCAGTCTGACACCTACGGAGCTTCGGCTTGCTGAACGTATCGCTGAGTTTCAGTTGAGCAGTATCAGCCAGGCCTGGACAGATAAGCTGGCGCTGGAGGCTGGTGAGCTCACTACCTTAGGCGTACCCGATCGCCTGGAAATGCTGCCTTCTTCTGACATGCTCCTGCGTATCGCGTTTTCGTTGAGCGCGGGTGAGTTTTCCAGCCAGATCAGTTTGATGCTTCCCTTTGCCGCTTTGGAGCCTTACCGGGAGCGGTTTTTGCCCCCGCGTAAAAAAGATGAGGTGTCGGATGGAAAGTCCTGGGAGCCTTTTTTCCGCAGGGAGCTGCCAGGCATTGAATTGGAAGTCGCCGGCGTATTGGCTACCCAATCCATCGCACTGGCGGATCTGCTGCAGTTGCAGGCCGGCATGGTGATTCCCATAAAACCACCGGAAGAAGTGCGTCTGAATATTGACAACGTGACCCTTGCAGAAGGGCGTTATGGAAGTTTCGACGGCGTTAAGGCCGTGCAACTCCATCGACTGGCCAGCCTGCTTCTGTCAGCGGCTAATTAGGGCAAGGAGAAAACTATGAGTGACGAAGAAACCACTGAAGCGGTTGCAGCCCAGCCACCCGAGGAACTGCACAGTACTGCGGCCCCCTCGCCCAGCGCCGGGGGCAAGATTGATCTTGATCTGTTAATGGATGTTCAGGTGACACTGTCTGTGGAGATAGGCCGTACGCGACTCCCCATTAAAGACCTGCTGGCACTGAATCAAGGATCCATCGTCAGTCTTGATCGGGGGGTGAAAGAACCTCTGGACCTCATGGTCAATGGCACACTGATTGCCCGGGGTGAGGTGGTGGAGTCCGCAGGGCAGTTCGGACTGCGGCTCATCGATGTGGTCAGCCCCTCAGAGCGTCTCAAGAAGCTCAAATGAATAAAGCCCTCACACAGTTATCCGGGCTGGTGGCGCTCTGTGTTGCCTCAGCGGCACAGGCACAGAAAGCAGCGGACAGCGTGAAAGCGAGCGCGGCGCCAGAGCTGTTAAGCGCAACGTATCTTTTTCAGGTGCTCGGCTCTTTGGTCCTGGTATTTGTGTGTCTGTTTGCCGTGGTCTATTTTCTCAAGCGCTTTAACGGTGTGGGTGGCGGCTCTGGTTCTGTTTTGCGGGTGTTGGGTAGCACCAGCGTCGGGCAGCGCGAAAAGGTCGTGCTCCTGGCGGTCGGTGGTGAGCAGTTACTGATTGGCGTTGCTCCGGGATCGGTGCGCAAGATTCACGTCCTCGCAGAGCCTGTGCTTGATGTAGTGGGTACAGAAACAACGTCGCCGGATTTTGCGGCGGTGCTGCGCGCGGCAAACCCTTTGGGTAGCAAGTCATGAAGCGCCTGTTGCTGATTTTGCCCCTGCTGCTATCTCTGATCCCCGAGACAGCACTGGCGCAGACAGGAATTCCCCTGGTGTCCGTGCAACCCAGTGCCGCCGGCGGCAGCGATTACTCCATGAGTATTCAGATCCTGCTACTCATGACGCTGCTGACTCTGATTCCCGCAGCGCTCATTACCATGACCTCTTTTACGCGAATTCTCATTGTGCTCGCGATTCTACGTCAGGCGCTGGGTACCGCGCAGACGCCGTCTAACCAGATTATTCTGGGGCTGTCTCTGTTCCTGAGTCTGTTCATTATGGCGCCGGTGTTTGAGGTCGCCTGGAGCACCGCATTGCAGCCTTACATGAATGAAACCGTGGGTTTTACCGAGGCGTTGGATGCCGCCAAGATTCCCTTTCGGGAATTCATGTTTGGCCAGACACGGGAGACTGATCTTTTACTGTTTGCAGAATTGGGCGGCTATGGTGCGTTCAATACGCCGGACGATGTCCCCATGGTGGTGCTGCTTCCGTCGTTTCTCACCAGTGAGTTGAAGACAGCCTTCCAGATCGGATTTTTGATGTTCGTGCCTTTTTTGATTATCGATCTGGTGGTGGCCGCAGTACTGATGTCCATGGGTATGATGATGTTATCGCCCATGCTGATTTCCCTGCCCTTCAAGCTCATGCTGTTTGTGCTCATTGATGGCTGGTCGTTGGTGGCTGCCACGCTCGTAACCAGTTTTACGGTGTAGGAGCAGACTATGGGCCCGGAAACAGTACTTGCCGTAGGAAAAGATGCGCTTTGGCTTGCGGTGCTCCTCGCGGGCCCCTTGCTCCTGTCTGCGCTGGCTGTGGGCCTGCTTATCGGTATTTTTCAGGCGGCTACGCAGATTCAGGAAATGACCCTGAGCTTTATCCCCAAGTTACTGGCGCTTGTTGTGGCACTGCTGGTGGCGGGGCCCTGGATGATTCAGGTGGTGGTTAGTTTTTCCACGCGCCTGTTTAGGGAAATTCCGTCCCTTCTGGGGTGAACCCTATGGTGTTTACGCCAGACGAACTCATCGTGCTTTTCCACACTTACCTGTGGCCGTTTTTACGTCTGTCTGCCATGTTGCTCGCAGCTCCTATATTCAGCTACTCGTCGATTTCAGTGCGCGTACGCGTGCTTCTGGCTGTGCTGGTGTCGGCATTGGTTGCTCCGCTGTTACCGGTAACGCCGGTGGTGGAGCCGCTGTCAGCACTGGGTTTGGTGCTGGCGTTACGCGAGGTGGCTATCGGCCTGGTGATGGGCTTTGTGATGCAGTTGGTCTTTGCTGCAGTGGTGGTTGCCGGGCATAGCGTGGCGATGAGCATGGGCCTGGGCTTTGCCATGGCTGTGGATCCCCAAAACGGTGTTCAGGTGCCGGTGGTGAGTCAGTTAAATGTGGTGCTGGCGACCCTGCTGTTTCTGGCCATTGATGGTCATCTCATGTTGATCACGGCGGTCGTCGAGAGTTTTGAGCTCATACCCGTGGGTAGCGCATTCAGTCCTGAAGGTATGTTCTCGAATGTGGCAGCGCTGGGTACGCAGCTGTTTGCCAGTGCCCTGTTACTCGCATTGCCCGCGTTAACGGCGATTCTGATGATTAACGTGGCTTTTGGGGTGATCACCCGTGCTGCTCCGCAGTTGAATATTTTTGCCGTGGGTTTTCCCGTCACCATCATCGCCGGATTCGTGTTTATGCTCCTGGCGCTGCCTATGTTCATTTCCACCTTGCAACGTTTTCTCAGCCTTGGGCTGGAGCAAACCTTGCTGGTGTTGGGCTGACAGGGGGGCTTGGGCATGGCAGAAGAGCAAACCGGTCAGGAACGCACGGAACAGCCGACGGAGCGCCGCAAGGAAGAGGCACGGCGCAAGGGTCAGGTTCCCCGGTCAAGAGAGCTGAACACCATGCTCTCACTGCTGATTACCGGCGTGGGACTTTGGGTGCTTGGCGGAGGCTTGGTAGACAATCTTCTGGCCATTACCAGCGCGGGTTTCAGTGTGGATAGAGCGGCTGTCTTTGACACGCAGCAGCTGCCGGTGCACTTCATGCACATGGTCATATCGGCGTTACTGGCGCTCGCTCCGCTGTTTGCTGTGACCGTAGTCGCTGCCCTGGCCGGTCCTCTGATCATGGGAGGCTGGTCTTTCAGCCTTGAAGCTATGGCGTTTAAGTTAGAGAAACTCGACCCGGTAAAAGGTCTCGGGCGGGTATTCTCCCTAAAGGGACTGGCTGAGTTGGCCAAGGCCCTGATCAAGTTTCTCCTGCTCATGGGCGTCGCCTATTTGATGATCATGTCCTTTGAGCGTCAGATCCTGACCCTCAGTGCGCTGACCCCCGGAGAGGCCAGCGCGCGTGTGGTCACCATGCTCGTCACGGCGTTGATTATTCTGAGTTCTGCCATGGTGCTCATTGTGATGTTCGATGTGCCCTTCGAGTTGTGGAACTTTAACAAGCAGTTGCGCATGACTCGCCAGGAAGTGCGGGACGAAATGAAAGAGACCGACGGGCGACCGGAGGTCAAGCAGCGGATCCGTAATCTGCAACGAGAAGTGTCCCAGCGGCGAATGATGCAGGACGTGCCCACAGCGGACGTGGTGATCACCAACCCCACGCATTACTCCATCGCCTTGTCCTATTCCGACGGCAGCGGGGCGCCCCGCGTTGTAGCCAAGGGTCGCGACTTGATTGCCTTGCAGATACGTACCATCGCTCAGGAGCACGAGGTGCCTTTATACGAAGCACCTCCTCTGGCACGGGCGCTGTATGCCAGTACCGAAGTAGGCGATGAAATCCCCGGTGATCTGTATCTGGCGGTTGCCCGCGTTCTGGCCTATCTCTTTCAATTACGCCGATCGCGGCCCACAGATTACGTGCCGCGTCCTGCAGACCTTGATGTCCCCGATAACTACCAACACCTGATGGATGAGGAGCCTGCTGATGGCGACGACTAACGCTTTGCCCGGTACTGCGGCTGGCTCTATGGGTTTCCTGTCCGGTATTGGTACGCCGATGGTGATGATGCTGCTGCTGGCAATGATCGTATTGCCTCTGCCGCCGATCATGCTGGATGTTCTGTTCACCTTTAACATTGCACTGGCGATCATCGTGCTGTTGGCCGCTGTGTACGCCGGACGGCCTTTGGAGTTTGCGGTTTTTCCCACGGTCCTTCTCATATCCACACTGCTACGACTTGGGCTTAACGTCGCTTCCACGCGGGTGGTGTTGCTGGAAGGTCACACCGGGACGGCTGCCGCGGGTAGCGTGATTGAATCCTTTGGTGAGTTCGTTGTGGGTGGCAGCTATGCCGTGGGCCTGGTGCTCTTCACCATCCTGGTGGTGATTAACTTTGTGGTGGTCACCAAGGGCGCGGGACGCATCTCGGAAGTTACCGCACGCTTTACCCTGGATGCGATGCCGGGCAAGCAAATGGCCATCGACGCAGATTTAAATGCCGGACTGATAACGCAGGACGAAGCCCTGCGGCGGCGCGCAGAAGTGGGCAGTGAGGCCGACTTTTATGGCGCCATGGACGGTGCCAGCAAGTTTGTGCGCGGCGATGCCGTGGCGGGCATCCTGATTTTGTTCATCAACATTCTCGGTGGTTTTGCCATTGGTACGCTGCAGCATGATCTCAGTGCCAGTCAGGCGGCGGAAAATTATGTGCTGCTGACCATTGGTGATGGCCTGGTCGCACAGATTCCCTCCATGTTGCTCTCAACCGCTGCGGCGATCATTGTTACCCGCATGTCCGGTACCGCGGACATGGGCGCAGAAGTGGTCTCTCAGCTCACGGACAATCCGCGGATTTTGTTTGTGGCGGCTTCCATTGTCGGCATCATAGGTTTGGTTCCGGGCATGCCCAATATGGTCTTTCTGGGCATCGCCGGCGTGCTTGGAGTCATTGGCTATCTTCGGGCTCAACCGTCGCCCGAGGCAACGTTGGAGCCGGAGGTTGTGGATACACCGAGGCCTGCCGAAGCGAAAGAGCTTAGCTGGGATGATGTAGCCCAGGTCGATGAAATAGGCCTGGAAGTGGGCTATCGGCTGATTTCACTGGTGGATCGCAACCAAGGCGGTGATCTTTTGAGTCGTATCAAGGGCGTACGTAAAAAGCTTTCTCAGGAGCTGGGTTTTCTTGTGCATTCGGTGCACATCCGCGACAACCTCGATCTGTCGCCCAATAACTATCGAATCAGCCTGCACGATGTCATTGCCGGCGAAGGCGAGGTCTTTCCGGGACGGGAGTTGGCGATTAACCCCGGGCAGGTGTTTGGTGAGCTGGAGGGTGTGGCGACCAAGGATCCGACCTTCGGGCTGGATGCGGTATGGATTGATGCGTCTCAACGAGACGATGCACAAACCATGGGCTACACCGTGGTCGACAGCAGCACGGTTATCGCCACGCACCTGAGTCAGATCCTGAAAAATCAGGCTCATGAGCTCATTGGACAGGATGGAGTGCAGCAACTGCTGGATAAACTCGCCAAAACCTCGCCAAAGCTGGTGGAGAGCCTGGTGCCAGGCCTGATGAGCCTCTCTGAGCTTACCCGGGTCGTACACAACCTGCTGGAAGAGGGTATTCCGGTGCGCGACATGCGAACGATTGCAGAAGCGCTCGCCGACCATGGCGGCAAGGGTCAGGATTCTGACGCTCTCACCGCCAAAGTTCGTGTCGCTCTGGGCCCGGCAATCTTCCAAACCGTCAATGGTACGGCGCGTGAGATGCCCGTTATGGTGCTTGACTCACAACTGGAACAGATCTTGCTGTCTTCTGTGCAGGGCTCTCCGGGTGGACTGGAGCCCTCGTTGATGGATGCTGTGATTCAGCAGGTAATTCAGGCTTCGGGCAAGCTCGAAACTGAAGGCCACAATCCGGTACTGCTGGTCGCCAGCAATATCCGCTTGTTCTTATCGCGATTGTTGAAAGGACGGATGAGTAATTTTTACATCCTTGCCTACGAGGAAATACCACCGAGCAAATCGATACGGGTTGTTGCAACCATAGGCAGCAATCCCGGTGCCGATGCGGGCAAAACACCGGGAGTAGCTCCCGGTACTGCGACGGCAGCGGCCTGAGAAAGAGGTAAGAGCTTATGAGAATTGAACGTTACACGGCACGGGACAGTCGCAGCGCGATGGCGCAGGTACGTGCAGAGCTTGGCGCAGACGCCCTGATACTCGCCAACAAGCGCGTGGGTGGACAGATAGAGATCACGGCTGCAGTCGATGTTGAACACGCCGTGGCCACTGCCCTGCCTGCCAGGTCCGGGAATGTGCAGCCGGCGCGGCGCTCGGTTAGCGCCGATACACCGGCGAATGAAATTCAGCTCAAGGCGCTGGAAAAAGAGCTCGATCGTCTTCGCGGTATCCTTGAGAAAGAGCTTGGTGGTCGTAACTGGCAGGAAGCAACTGTCGCCCGGGGGCCGCTGTCCGCGCTGCGACAACGACTTTTGCGCATGGGGTTATCGCGGGTTCTGGCCGGCGAGTTGCTGGATAGTCTACCCAGCATCGAAAGGCTCGATAAGGGCTGGCAGCTTATCCAGCTATCCCTGGCAGAACGTCTGCAGGCAAAACACATTGAACAGATTCCCGGCAAGATTACCGCGGTCTATGGCGGTACCGGCGTAGGAAAAACCAGTACCGTAGCCCGCTTGGCCGGAGCCGATATTCAGCGTCTTGGGCCTGAGATGGTGGGGTTGATTACGCTGGACAACTACCGTATTGGTGCCCAGGAACAGCTGGCAAGTTTTGCAGATACCCTGGGAATTCCCTTGTTTACCGCCAACGATCGTCAGAGCCTGTCCCTGGCTTTGCAAAAAATGCAGGGCCGGCGCATCTATATTGATACGGCGGGTATGAGTCAGCATGACGCCCGTCTTCGGGGGCAGTACGCGCTAATTAGTGAGCTGCGCAAGCCCGTGAGGCATCTGCTGGTTCTGGCCGCTTCTGCGCAGGCCTCGCAATGTCGGGCACTGGCAGCTAACTTTAGTCCCCGGGCACTCAGCGGTGCTATTATTTCGAAAGTAGATGAAGCTCAAAGCCTGGGCGGCGTCCTGGATGTTGTGATCAGCGCGGGGTTGCCTGTGCTTGCCTACAGCAGTGGTCAGCGCATACCTGACGATCTGTGTGAGGCCGATGGCATAGAACTGGTGCGCCGGGCTGTGCAACTCGCTGAGGTAAGCGGTGCTTCGCCCGCAGGCAGGCCATTGCGCTTCGCGGGTTAGCAGCTATCGCGGCAGACATTTAGCGGGCTTTTTGATAATCGGCGCGCCTGCATTTGCAGGCGGCGCACACGCAAGGGCAATAGGCGGTAAGCGATGAAGCGCGACGGGCATTGGGGCACGAAGCAGTGATGGGCGTAAAGCAGTGATGGCGGCTACATCCCCGGTCAATGTGATTGCGGTTACCAGCGGCAAAGGCGGCGTTGGTAAGACCAATGTGGCCGTCAATCTCGCTGTGAGCCTGGCTGAAAGTGGCCAGCAGGTGTTGCTTTTCGACGCTGATCTTGGACTTGCCAACGTCGACATTGCGCTTGGACTCAAGCCGCAGTTTGACATCCAGCATGTGATTAGCGGTGAGCGCAGCCTCGAAGAGATTCTCATCCCGGGCCCTGCGGGAATTCGTGTGATCCCAGCGTCCTCGGGCGTAGCTCGAATGGCAGCGTTGTCACAGACAGAGCAGGCAGGTCTGGTGCGCGCTTTTAGTGAGCTGGCGATTCCAGTGGACACCCTGGTCGTCGATACCGGGGCCGGGATCGACAACACCGTATTGACCTTTACCGCAGCCTGCCAGGAATTGATCGTGGTTGTCTGTGATGAGCCAACCTCACTGACCGACGGTTATGCGCTGGTCAAGGTGCTCAACCAGCAGTGCAATATCAAGCGTTTTCAGGTGCTGGCCAACATGGTCGACAACGACCTCCAGGGCCGTCAGCTGTTCGAAAAGCTCTGCAAAGTTACGGATCGATTTCTGGATGTACACCTGGGTTACCTCGGTGCTATCCCCAGAGATGAGTATCTCCGCCGGGCAGTACGGGCTCAGCGGCCGGTGGTCACGGAGTTTCCTCGCAGCGAATCAGCCAAAGCATTGCGTGCCATGAGCGAGCGCGTACGGGCGCTGCCAAAAGCCCACTCCGAAGGCGGGCTTGGATTCTTTGTTGAGCGTCTCATCGAATACCGCAGTGGTAGCGTATGAGCGTCAGATGAGCCCGGTATCGGCCTATGCAGAACCGGTAGTGTCCAGCGCTGATGCGCTGGTGCGCGAGTATCTGCCGCTGGTTAAAAAAATCGGTTTGCGCCTTGCGGCCAAATTACCCGCAGAAATTGAACTCGATGACCTGATGCAGGTGGGGCTCATCGGCCTGCTGCGGGCGCGGGAAAGTTACGACGCCGCCCAGGGCGCCAGTTTTTCCACCTACGCGGGTATTCGCATCAAAGGCGCTATGCTCGACGAAATTCGCTCTCATGATTGGTTACCACGCTCAGTGCAATCGCAGCTTCGCCAGGTGTCCGAAGCTATCGACCGGGCTGACGCGCGTCTTGGGCGACCGGCTAACGATGCGGAAATCGCGGGTGAACTGGACATGCCCCTGGATGAATACCAGCAGCTTTCCGGGCAGCTTGCCTGCGCACGAATGACCCATATAGAGGATAGCGTCGAAGCCGAGACTGCGGTATTGAATACCCACACGCCACTTGATGAAGTCGGTGAAGAGGGCTTTCGGGAAGCACTGGCTGAATCCGTCACACAACTCCCGGAAAAGGAGCGGTTGATGATGTCCCTGTATTACTCTGAAGGCCTTAATTTGAAAGAAATCGGTGCAGTACTCGGTGTCTCCGAATCCCGGGTCTCTCAATTGCACGGCCAGGCGCTTGCACGCCTGCGTGTCACGCTTGCACACTGGCGCGGATAGGGGACCGGAACGTGGCAAAAAAACCGGCAAAGGCAGCCAAAAAAAAAGGCGGGGGCACTGGAGTCAGTTTTGACTTTCTGACCCTTCTTGGGGTCACCATGGCTGTCGGTGCGATTTTGGGTGGTAATTGGCTCGAAGGCGGTCACCTTTCCGCTCTGATCCAGCTTACCGCTTTTGTTATCGTGATCGGCGGCACCTTGGGCGCGGTCCTTGTGCAAACGCCGCTGCGCGACTTTCGTGAGGCGCTGCGCCGCTTTTCCTGGGTGTTGCTACCGCCTTCCTATGACCGACAAGCGGTGCTCGCCAAGACCATCGAGTGGAGCCGGGTAGCGCGTCGGGATGGTCTGCTGGCTCTGGAACAACGGGTAGGTAAGGAGCCGGATTCGCTGACACAGAAGGGGCTGCAACTGCTTGTTGATGGCCTTGAACCCGAGGCCATTCGAACGGTGATGGATGTGGAGATTGACAATGCCATGGCCAAGGATGCGCGAGCGGCCAAAGTGTACGATGCCATGGGTGGCTACTCTCCAACCATTGGCATTATCGGGGCGGTGCTGGGCCTCATTGACGTCATGAATAATCTTTCAGACCCCGCGCAGCTGGGGGCCGGTATTGCGGTGGCATTTGTGGCGACGATCTATGGTGTGGGTTTTGCCAACTTGTTCTATCTGCCCATCGCTAATAAATTGCGGGCGATTTCCGGTGACCAGATGCAGTATCACGAAATGGTTGTGGATGGCATCGCGATGATTGCCGATGGTGATAATCCCCAGGCAATACAGAGTAAGCTCGAAGGATATATCGACTAGGTATGAGTCGCCGTAAGCCGCCAGAGAGTGTCGACAACCACGATCGCTGGCTGGTGTCCTACGCCGACTTCATCACGCTTTTGTTCGCATTTTTTGTGGTGATGTATTCCACCTCAGCCGTCAATGTCGGCGATTTCCGCGTGTTGTCTGATTCTATTGTGCAGGCTTTTGGTTTGCCCGGCGTGTCCTTTGACCCCAGTCGCCCCAACGGGGATGGCACGTCCTCATCCCGTCTGGGGATACCTCAGGCAGCTGTTGCCGATGAGGCCCCGAGAGTACCTTTGCAATCTGCTGCAAATGCCCGGACCCCGGAAGCCGCTTTGGGCGATATTGCCTCAGAGCAGGAAATGACCGGCGTGGAGGCCGCGGTGCAAACCTCTATCGGTGATCTCATCGCGCCCGATCGGTTTGCCGTGACCGGCAATGACAAGTGGCTGGAGATCAAGATTCCCGCGCGTATGCTGTTTCCTTCGGGCTCTCGGTCGCTATTGGCCAGCTCTATTCCTATGCTGCGACGATTGGCCGACACCTTGAAGGCCTTACCCAACGAGGTAGTGGTACAGGGGCACACTGACAATCAGCCCATCCGCAATGGTCAGTTTCCTTCCAATTGGGAGTTATCGACGGCCCGGGCCGCAGCCATCGCCCGGGTGTTTGAAGAGGAGGGGGTTGATCCGGTCAAGCTCAGTGCCGTGGGCTTTGGCCCCAACAGACCTATTGCTGACAACGCCAGCGAGGAGGGCCGGGCTGAAAACCGCCGGGTCGTGGTGCTGGTGCGCAGTGCACTATTGAGTCAGGTAGTCGGTGATGGCTGATTCCACGGGCCCCGGGCCGGTGACCGGCGTGTCGGGTACCCCACCGCTGCGCAGGCTGCGGCGCAGCGGCGAGCGCAAGACGCGCCGCAGGCAGGAGCGTGAGGCAGACCGTTCGGAGCAAGACAGCGCCAAGGATCCGCGCGGGCGCAAAGGGCGTTTTCTGGATGAACGCTGCTAACGCTTTTCAGGAACCGGACTGTCGGAGAGTAGCGCACCCTGCTTTTGTACCACATGCTGTATTAACTGTTCCTGAGCCAGCAAGTCGTCATCAAAATCGACACGAATCCAGAAAGGCATGCTTACAGAGTCCAGGCGCTGCTCGCTGCTTACCACCGTTCCGGCTATGGACAGCGTTACCTGTGAGGGTTTGAGAATGATGCTGAGTTGCAGTCGGGTGCCTGGAGGCAACTCCTGACGACCCTCGAAGGCTATTCCACAGCCGCTGAGATTGACCATACTGCTGTCGTAGGAGTGTACGCTCGCTTCTTCGTATTCCAGGGACTGGGCGGCGATGACTGAGATCTTGCGGTTGAGCAGGCCCAGGGCCTGCGCGACCATAGGATTGTCCCGCCACACGGCATTAATACTTTTGTTGAGTTCCCGATCCAGTTCGGCCAATAGTGAGCCGGTGCTGATCTCAAGTCCGCCTGTCTCTTCTGGCGGTTCCTGCCCGGCTGGCGGCTCGGGGATGACTTCGTAGCGCAGCAGGACCACGTCATTAATTCGGTAGTACTTGCGTCTTTCAGCGTTATTCACTTGTGCCGGGCTCATAAATTTACTCTATTCCCAGAATATCCAGGGCGTCGGGATTGATCTTGCGAATACCATCGAACTCCGAGGCGTCGGCGTCATCAATACCCTGGCGAATCACAATCTCCACGCGGCGGTTGGAGGCTCTGCCCTCAACGGTATCGTTGAAGGTGAACGGACGGGTATCTGCAAAGCCCACCACCATCATACGATCATCCTTGAGCAGGCCGTCGCGGAGTAATTCGTGCGTGACCGACAGAGCGCGACTCGACGACAGGCCCCAGTTGGATTCATAGCGGCCTCCGCGCAACGGTGTACTGTCGGTGTGTCCTTCGATAGAAATGGTGCCGGGGATTTCGACGAGGGCGTCGCGGATGCGTTGCATCACGGGCACAAAGTCCGTGTTCAGATTGGCAGAGCCCGATGGAAAGGAGCCCTGTTCTCGAATGCGCACGGTGATGGTTCGGCCATCGGATTCGACGTCAACCTTACCGGTTTGCGTCTCGTCTTCAAGCATATCCTTGAGTTTTTCGGCATCTGCCTGTGTTTCTGCCAGCAACGCAGTAATTTTTTGCTGCAGCAGTTCTTCGACTTCTGCATCTTCCATTTCTCCATCACCCACCCGCAATGATGGATCCGTGGTCTCGTCGGTGATTTGCTGGATAGTTTCAATCGGCGTGTCGCTGGTCTGACCGGGGCTGAACTCCGTGGCTACGACGCTGGTGCCCTTGGGGATGTCTTCCAGCTCAAATTCGTTTTGCACACCAAAGGCGACTTTCATGGAGCCCGCGATTTGCTTGAATTTTTCGACGTCCATCTCGGCGAAGGACAACAACAGCACAAAGAAACACATGAGCAGCGACATGAGATCGGCAAATGTTGCCATCCATGCCGGTGATCCTGCGGGGCCGTCGTCAGACATTGGCGCTAGTCCTCACTGCCGCGCTTGTCCGGCTCGAGATAGGCTTTGAGCATGGATTCAATAATGCGAGGGTTCTGGCCTTCCTGAATGGCCAGCACACCATCGATGCACATAGAACGGACTCGTAACTCATCGGCTTTACGCAGAGTCAGTTTGTCGGCGATAGGCATGGCGATCATATTGGCCAGCATAGCCCCGTAAAGTGTGGTGAGCAGGGCTACAGCCATGGCGGGACCAATAGACTTGGGGTCCGACATATTAGAGAGCATTTGCACCAGACCGATGAGCGTGCCGATCATGCCCATGGCCGGCGCGACATCCGCGGTCGCGCTGAACACCTTGGCTCCCCAGGTGTGCCGCTCAATGGTTTGTTGCATGTCTTTGCTAAGAACCGTATTGACGACTTCGCGACTGTTACCATCGATGAGCATTTTGACGCCTTCGTCAAGGAAGTCGTTGTCGATTTCCTGATTCTCCAGGGCGAGCATGCCTTCTTTACGGGCAATATTGGCAAGCTCAACGATTTTCTCGATGAGCTCTTCCGGATCGCTAGTCTTGTTGATGAAGGCGGTGAGCGCGACTTTGAAAGCGCCAAAAAATTGCCCCATGGAGAACTTGATCATTACCACCATCACCGTGCCTCCGAGCACGATGAGAATGGACGGAACGTTGATGAATACCAACGCTGAGCCGCCGGTCAGGATGGCCGCCAGAACGATACCTATCGCTCCAACCATACCAAGCAGTGTCGCCAGATCCATTGCAGTCCTTAAGTAAAGGTCGTTGTAAATTTTGCCGCTAAAGTATACACAGGCTATGTAAGGATAGCGGCACTATAGCGACAATCTGAAGCGCAAGTTTACACATGCGTTCTGTGAGGCGCCGTGTGGGTTTTTGGCACCGAGGTGGTTTTGGAAGAATTGCAACTGGCATTGACGACGGCCCGTGTTGATCAGCGCAACTTCGGTTTGTGGATCAATAACTGGCAAATCGGTCAGACCCTGAATGCACTGGTGACTAATCAGCTGCCCTCCGGGGATCTGGTGCTGCGCGTCGGTGGGCAGCAAATTACTGCTACGGCAGATATACCCATACAGCAGGGTGCGCGTTTACAGCTCGAGGTGAGTCAGTTACAGCCGGTTCCCACACTGCGGGTACTGAATCCTGTGCAGAGCCCCGCTACGGCGAATGTTGGTGGTACTTTGCAACTGTTGCCCGGGAACGCTTCGGGTATCGCGAGCCCCCCGTTGGCATCGGTGGTGCAGTCGCTGCAAACCACGCAGTTGGCCTCTGCGTTGCCGCCCCTGGTTGCTGAGTCAGTAGGGCAACTGTTGAAGCAGGTGAGTCGTCCGGGGCAGTTGTTGCAGCCGGAAAGCCTGGCCTCGGCTATGCGTCAGTCGGGGGTTTTTCTCGAGAGCGGCTTAAACGCGTCGCTGCAGGGCCGGCCCCCGGCAGCAGACGGGGACTTCAAAGCAGGACTGTTTCGCGTTCTTGCCAGAGTGGAGGCTGCGCTCGCTCGTGCCGAGGCCGTGGCTATGCCCGCCTCCGATGCCGAAGCACTACTTGATATGAAGCGGGAGCTTGAGGCGGGCCTGGGCCGGATCACCTTACACCAGTTGAATTCCCAGCCTACAGATTCACAGACGTCCCGGCACTGGCAGTTGGAGATCCCTCTGCAGCTGGCAGGGTCGGTCCATAGTCTGCGCATAGAAATTGATAGAGAGTCTGGGGGCGAAAGTTCGGATTCCCGGAGCAGCTCCGAAGATGAGTTGTGGCGCGTCAAGCTGCAGTTGGAGCCGAGGGCGTTGGGAGCGGTGGAGATTTCTATGCAGCTGCAAGCTGAAGACCTTTCTCTGCGTATTGCGGCAGCGAATGACGGGGTCCGGCAACTCATTGATGCGGGCATGCCTGCCTTGGCGCGAGCATTGGAGAGTCGGGGCATTACGCTTAACAGCAGTCCCACCGGCCAACTCGCTCCCGGAAAACCCAGCGCAGACGATGTGCCGCCGGGCGCCGGGGTAGATTTACGCGCATGACCGATACCCGTAAACCCTTTTCCAGTGCGATAACGCATTCCGCGGCATTGTCCTACAGTGGAGAGGGCGCGCCGCTATTGGTGGCCAAAGGTGAAAACGCGATCGCCGATCGTATTGTAGAGCTTGCTGCAGAGAACGGAGTGCCGATAGTGCAAGACGCGCAGCTCACGGAGCTGCTATGTCAGATACCGCTGGGCGATGAAGTACCTCCCGCTCTGTATGTTGCCGTTGCCGAAGTTCTCGCCTATGTTTATCGTCTCAATGCGCAGCTGGACCGTCGCGTGTAGGCTGCGCGTAGTATCGCCACTCGCGCGGTGCTGTTGTATGCTACGTCGCGTTATGGAACCGGTACATGGCCTCGGCAATGGATAAAGTAAAAGCGCTTGAACAACTGGTTGTTCGTCTTTCGCATATGGCCGATGGCGTGGACGATGAGGTTGATGCCCTGTTGGTATCCATCCGCAAGCTGATAAAAGAAGGCGGTGATGCGGGCAAGATAGAGTCCCTTTCCGGGCGTTTAGCCCGCACTATGATGGCTAACGTCGGCGTCAATCCTGATAAATCCGCGACGGTTGAAGGTGGGTATGACCTTTCGGGCTTGCGCAAACTGATCAAGACTATGCCTGTGCGCGGTGACGAGCAGGAGCGCATGGGGGTCCTGGTGCAGCAGGTTGCGTCGGGCACTACATCCATGGCGCGCCAGAAAGCGCTCGTTGATTTGCTCGGTACCGCTGCCGAGGCTCTCCGGGAAGTGGCGACCCGCGACAAGTCGGATAGTGGCGTTCTCGGCTGGCTGGGTAAAAAGTCCGGCGCTGACGGTGCGGACGATCGATATGTCGCTTTGTTTGTGCAGTTGCTACAACGGCTTGTGGAACATATCGATGTTCTGAATGGCAACGCTATTCGAAGCCATGCGATCAAGGACTCCCTCGAGCAGGCAGTGCATCCCGAGCAGGCCCAGAAGCTGCTGGCGGAGGTCACCGACGAAATAGAAACCATAGACGCCCGGATTCGCGCGGAGAGAAATCAAACGACGGATTTTCTCGGGGATCTTCGCGAGCGCCTTGATGGCTTTGAAGAGGTTCTGAATTTCCTTGCCGATGATGGCGATAACTCTCTCAAGCGCTCCGAGGAACTGCAAAGCAGTGTCGGGGAAGACACCCGGGAAATGGGTGAGGTTGCCAAGTCCGATGATATTAATCAGATTCGTCGTGTTATAGCGACGGGTCTCAGTAGCCTCACCCAGCGCCTGGCCGAGCATGTTGTGTCGGAACGTGAGCAACATGAACAGTCAAAGGCAAGGGTAGCTGAACTCAATGAGCGTCTTGCTCACCTTGAGGATGAAGCCGATATTCTGCGCAGCGAGATTCGCAACAAGAATGATCTTGCGCTAAAAGATGCACTTACCGGCGTTTACAATCGCGCGGGTTACGATGAGCGCACGCATGAACTCTATGCTCGCTGGCAGCGCTCCGGTGCGTCCTTGTCCATCGTGTTTGTCGACTGTAATAAATTCAAGGAAATTAACGATACCTTCGGACATACCGCAGGTGATCTGGTGCTCGTGAAAGTGGCGGATGTGCTGCAGTTGCGAGCTCGGGCCAGCGACATTGTCTGTCGCTATGGCGGCGACGAGTTTGTCATCCTGTTGCCTGATACCCATGTTCAGGGCGCCGAGGTATTTGCTCGAAGCGCCTGCGATGAGGTGCAAAATGCGGGCTTCAACGACAACGGCAAGCCCTTGGACGTGTCCATTTCTTGTGGCGTTACCGAATTGATCAAAGGCGACACCTTGGAAAGCGCTATCGGTCGTGCCGATGAGGCGATGTATCAGGCCAAGAAGATGGACGGTGTGAAAGTCTGCGTTGTCACCTAGGAGTTCAGAGAAGTTGTCACAATCCGGTTTCGGTTTTTGAATCGACTGCTTTCTTATGCAAGGGACGCCAGTCCCTTCAGGACTATTGCCGTCCTGTAAAATCCAGCGGTAGTTGTGTGGGGCGGTAGTGATGTCGGAAGAGGAAGATTGGAAGCAAAGATATCTTCAGGAGTCCCGGGATTGGGAGTCTGCCGATAAACTGCTGCGAAGAGTCGCAACGCGCCTGGCCATCGCCGCCGAGGGTTACTCTCCCGCCCTCGATGCTGTGTTACAGCGTATTCAAAAGCACATTCGAAGCGGTGATGCGCGAGATTTGGAGGCCGATCTCAGTGAGTTGAGTCGGCAGATAAAGAGTCTTGATTCGGGTGCGGTGCGCCCCGGGCAAGCCACAGCCGCCCCCGTTACGGCATCTGCTACTTCACCGACGAAACCAGCCACGGATCACCTGCCACCCCGCGGCGGTGGCGATGCACGAGAAGTACTCCTGACCTTGATCGATGAGTTTTCGGCCACCCAACCGGGCGTGGGGGCCTTTGAGACTCTGCGGGAAACGTTGCAGCGTGGCAGTGACAATGACTGGCACCGGGTGTTGGAGCGCGTGATAGCCGAAATTCGCGGACTCATCCAGCGTATCAGTAGCGACAAGTATGCATTGCAGCAGTTGATGCAAGAGGTTGGGCTTGAGCTCGGTGGCATATCTCAGTCCCTCTCGGAACAATACAGTGGGTTGCAGGAGGGTCGGCTGCAGGCTTTGGCGCTGGGGGAGGTTATGGATGCGGGGGTCGAGAAGATTCGCTCCCACATAGAGTCGGAGTCTGATATCGACAAGCTCAAAGCGGGTGTCAGTCTCTCCCTGGAAGGTATTCGCAAGGGCATTACCGGTTTTATCGAAAAAGACGCCGAGCGGTTTTCCCTAGCCGAGTCGCGCAACGAAGAGTTGCGCGCGCGCATAGTCAAAATGGAGGCGGAAACCGAAGAGCTTACTCAAAAGCTCAACCGAAATCGCGAAAAGCTCATGCGCGATACGCTCACCGGGGCGCATAGTCGTCTCGCCTACGATGAGATGCTCGCACAGGAGATGAGCCGGTACCGTCGCTATCAGGAGCCTTTTTGTCTGGTGATGCTGGATATCGACTTTTTTAAGCGCGTGAATGATCGCTTTGGACACGCCGCGGGGGATAAAGCCCTGCAGCTGGTGGCAAGTCTTGTCAGCGATCGAATTCGGGAAACTGATTATTTGTTCCGAGTGGGGGGAGAGGAGTTTGTGCTGCTGTTACCCCGGACTGAGCTGGCCGCGGCGGTGCCTTTGGTGGATGCCATCCGCAGTGATGTGGGAGACAGTGGCTTTCACTACGACGATCAGCCGGTGCAAATCACCCTGAGTGCCGGCGTCACCGCCATGCGTAGTGACGATACGCCAGAAACGATTTTTGCGCGCGCGGATGATGCTATGTATCGAGCGAAGAAGGCAGGGCGTGACCGGCTGGTTACTTTGGATTAGAGCTGGGTGCAACGCTGTTCCTTGAGCGCTTGACTCGGCGTTTGTATCGCTCCTTATTAAGGCCAGCAGGCCCGGCGAGTATCTCTGTTGACTGACCTTTTTGTATTAAGCTATTATAATATTCTTATGTTTTGTGCGCTCGCTGCAGTGCACCCGGTCTTCGGTCCGTAGGCTTTTGCTTACGGTTGGCCCCTTGGCGTCATGCCAAGGGGCTTTTTTTGTGGGGCATCGCGGACTTTTAAGGTCGCCCTTCTTGACACATAGCCGGGTGCCGTTTTGCTCGATCCGGCTCCGCTTTACCGGAGTTGCTAGTTGCCTAAATCGAGAAGCACGCCGCGCTCGTTGTACCAGCGTTCGCTATCACTGGCCAGTCGATCATTGATCTCGGAGACCCGGCCGTCCTGGGAAAGCCAGTACCAGGCACCGCCGAACAAAATGACCGCTATGAGGCCAATGAGATAGTTTCGCGCGAACTGATCCATGTAATGAGGGCTCTCCTGTCGGTGGGCGGTGCCAGTGGACTCAGCTTATGCTGCCAGCGCTCGCAGCATCCATGCGGTCTTTTCGTGTACGCGCATGCGGTCCGATACCAGTGCCGCAGAAGACTCGTCGTCAGCCCCCTGGGCTTTGACCAGAACTTCTCTGCAGGTCTTGACGATCTGCTCATGCCCCTGAGTCAGGATGCGAATCATCTCTGACGCGGCTGGCACGCCGTCAACCTCGTTAATGTTCGACAGTTCCGCAAAAGCTTTGTAGGTCCCGGGAGCTACCACGCCGAGCGTGCGAATGCGTTCTGCAATTTCGTCAACCGCCAGCGCAAGTTCGTTGTAGTGCTCTTCAAACATCAGGTGTAGCTCGCGAAACTGCGGCCCGGTGACGTTCCAGTGAAAATTGTGGGTCTGCAGGTACAGGGTGTACGAGTCTGCGAGCAAAACCTTCAGACCGCCGGCAATACTCAGTCGATCCGCTTCGTTAATACCGATATCAATGCTGCTCATGACTACTCCTTTTTCGTTGGCTGTTCTTTCACTTCGTGTATTTTCATCTCTTTGATATGGTGGCATCTCTGTACATTTCAACCCAAGGAAGCCTGCGCTGTGACAGCCCTCAAAGAACCGTTAACCCTGCCCTGTGGGGTGGTTGTTCCCAATCGCCTGGTGAAGGCCGCCATGACCGAGGGACTTGCCAGTATCGGAGGCGTTCCCACCAGCGCCCTGGAGCGCCTCTATGGCATCTGGTCTGAAGGCGGATCGGGCGTCTTGATTACCGGTAATGTAGTGGTCGATGCCTATCACCTGGAGCGTCCGGGCAATGTCGTGGTTGATCGTGTGCCGGACGCAGTGATGAAGGATGCGCTGGCAAGCTGGGCCTCTGCCGCCACTGCTGCAGGCAATCAGGCCTGGGTCCAGATCAGTCACGCAGGCCGCCAAACGTTGAAAACGGTGAATCCGCATCCCAAGGCGCCGTCAGCCGTAAAACTGGGTTTGCCCGGGGGGCAGTTTGGTGAACCGGTAGCATTAACAGCCCCGGAAATTGCTGAACTGGTGCAGCGCTTCGCTACTGCGGCAAAAGCCATGAAGGACGCGGGCTTTACGGGCGTGCAGATACATGGCGCCCACGGGTACCTGATCTCCCAGTTTTTAAGTCCGAGAAGTAATCAGCGGGATGATGATTACGGCGGCGAGCTTGAAAATCGTGCGCGCTTTCTCCTGGAGATCGTCGATGCGACCCGGGGCGCGGTGGGTCCCGAATTTCCGGTATCGGTAAAGCTCAACAGCGCTGATTTCCAGAAGGGCGGTTTTGATTTTGAGGACAGCCTGCGTGTCGCCAAATGGCTTGAGGAGCACAGTGTTGACGTCATAGAGATATCCGGCGGTACCTACGAGCAGCCAAAGTTGCTTGGTATGGAAGGCGTGGAGCCGGTGGAGCAGCAGCATGTGGCGGAGTCTACTTTGCGTCGCGAGGCGTATTTCGTCGACTTCGCCCTGGCGATGCAAAAGCAGGTGTCTATTCCGCTGATGGTCACGGGAGGCTTTCGATCCCGCGCGGCGATGGAGCAGGCGCTCAATGAAGGAGGCGCGGCGCTTATCGGCCTCGGTCGCCCGCTGTGTGTGCAGACCGATGGTCCAGCCCGGTTGCTTGCCGGCGCAGAGTCTCTGCCGCGCTACGAAGATGACTTGGCGTTGCTGCCATCCTGGTTAGGCTTTCTGAAGGGGATCAGCCTTATCCGCACCCTCAGTAGCTTTGCGACTACCTATTGGTTTTATGCGCAGCTTGACGCTTTGGGCCAGCGGGGTGAGGTGATACCCGGGCTGTCTGTTTTTAAGGCCGCTATGCAGGTGAGCAAGCAGCAGTCGTCGTTTCTCAAGGCGAGGGAGAAGCAGGCTTAGCCGCGGCGAGCTAATCGACGAGTTCCAGGTCCATCCACACCAGACGGTGATCAGAGGAGGAGCTGCGCTTTTTGACCAGACGCCACAGCGGGTCGTCCGGGGTTGGCCAAAAAACGCCGGCATCGATGACACGCCATCCGGATTTGCTGGGGATTACGTAGTCAGCGCGCATGCCCCAGCTGGCCGTATGCGCGGGACCAAAACTGCTGTCGGCGCGATTGGCACGGCCGCCGTCACTGGTAGGCAGCAGGCCCCGTCGAACTTTCTCGTGCCCCAGTAGTGCCGTGATACCTTCCCGCCGGGCATCGCCTTCTTCCATGGAGGCGTTGAGGTCGCCTACGACAACAAAGCGGTCACCGCGTAGCCCCCCTGACTGACCCTTGTCATCGTAGATGTAGGCGGCTTGTTCTCCGCCGGCAATGTAGTCGACCCAAAAACGAATTTCATCGTGATTGCGACGCCCGTTGCGGTCTTCCGGTCCGTCGAAGACCGGCGGCGTCGGATGACTGGCTAAAACATGCAAAGACTCGCCATTAATGCGCACGGGAATGTCCCAGTGGGACTTCGACGACAGCCGCAACTGCTCCTGCACCGCTTCGGGATACCAAAGCTCACCATCGGCTCCGCGCATATCGGCCATGAGATTATCGGGCATGTCCTTCCATTTAAAGAGTTGGAAGCTGCGAATAGCCTCGAAGTCGATGGGATAGCGACTCAGGATGAGCATGCCGTATTGACCGGGGTAGAGACCGAAGCCAAACGCATCATTCCCGGTGCCCGAGGCCTTTCCATCCCGATCCAGATCCATGCCCGAATCGACGCCCGTGTTGACCGGGCCCTGATAGAAATACGGGTAATCGATGGCCGCTGTTCCCGCGCGGGCCTGTTGAAGATAGCGTTCCAGGAAGGGCGTTACACCGCGAGCCGGGTCTGCGTGATAATCAAATTCATTGAGAAGCACGATGTCCGGCCGCACGCGCTGGATGATTTCTGCAATATTGCTGATCTGGGGATGATCGCTGTTGCTCAGTGCGGCCGGCAGTTCGTGACCGCTGGGCGTGACACCCTTGCCGACGTAATTACCGCCCTCCATGCTGACATTGAAAGTGGCGACGCGAATCACGCGCCCCTCGCTTTGCGCACCCACAGGCATTAGCAGTGCAACAACAAGCAGAAAGGTACTACGCAGGCGGGGCATGTAAACTCCATCATGGATTCCCGGGTTATTCCCTAAAAAAGATCGGCGCTACGTTAGCACGGGCCAGAAACCCTCAGCCATGGTTTTCTCGGCGTTGGCCCCGGTGTTGACGTAGAATAACGGCCAAATTTGTTTCAATTGGCTAACTGTTTAGCGGAGTCGAACGTCCATGAGCATTGATGTTGATGCAGCCAGAAAATTCTTGTCCCGTGATTTCATGGATTTTTGCATTCGGCTGGGCTTGATCGTAGCGGTTGTTATCGCCTGTGAGCGTATTTTTGCCCCATTTCTGCCGATCATGCTCTGGGGCGTTATTTTGGCGGTCTCTCTTTACCCGCTGTTTTTATCACTGTGCCGACGCACGAGGCTTAGTCCCGGTAGCAACGCAGCGTTAATTGTGGTGTTGGGTATATTGCTCCTGGGTGTGCCAACCGTGATGCTCGGGAGTTCTTTTGCCACCCATATTTTTGATGTTATCGGCAATTTTGATGCCAGTACGTACACGGTGCGAGCTCCGAACGACGCAGTAAAAGATTGGCCGATTGTGGGCGAAAGGGTTTTTGCCGCGTGGTCTTCTGCTTACACCGATTTGCCAGGGTTTATTGAGAGTCTGCAGCCGCAGCTAGGCAACTTTAGTAAGAGCGCAGCAAAGGCAGCAGCCAGCACTGCGGGGACTTTGCTGTTTTTCTTTGGTGCGCTGATTATCGCCGGGGTCATGATGGCCTATGGAGAGTCCGGCACTGCTGCCGTGGGTCGTATTTTTGCGCGGATGGTAGGTGGGCAGAAAGGTCCGGCGCTGCACACAATCACTACGCTTACCGTGCGATCAGTGGCCACCGGCGTAGTGGGTGTCGCTTTTATTCAGGCCTTGTTATTCGGTGTTGGATTCATGTTAGCGGGTACTCCGGCTGCGGGCTTGCTGGCTCTGGTCACGCTGATCATGGGCATTGTTCAGCTTCCGGCGCTCTTGGTCTCACTGCCGGTGATTGCCTATGTCTGGGGTATGGGTGACGGCGGCACCGTGGTGAACGTTGCATTGACGATCTACTTTATCATTGCCGGATTTTCCGACAACGTGCTCAAGCCCATGCTACTGGGCCGCGGTGTAAGCGTGCCCATGCCCGTAGTGCTTCTGGGTGCTTTGGGCGGAATGATGGGCGCTGGAATTGTCGGGCTCTTCGTTGGCGCGGTGATACTGAGCGTGGGCTACGAGCTGTTTATGGGCTGGGTGGACGAGGAATCGCTAACGGTTGCCGCGGCAGAAGCAGAGGCCACGGGTGTATCCGACGCTGCTGCGGACTGAGTCGTGGTTTTGACGATCTCTTCGATCTTGCGCACTACGGTCATCGCGCTGGCCGGCGCAGCGCTCGTTGGCTGCACCACGCTGGGGCCTGACTATCAGGAGCCCGAGCCCAGCTGGCTTGCACAATGGCAGCCGGATCTTTATGGACAGCTGGACAAAACCAACGCCGATTCCGGAGCAGAGCTGGCCCATTGGTGGTTGCGCTTTGATGATCCCGCTCTCAACTCCCTGATCCAGCAGGTCCTTGGGCAAAACCTTGGTTTACAGGTGGCTGGATTGAGCATTCTTGAGGCGCGGGCCCGCCTTGGTGGTGCCCAGGCTCTGCGTTTTCCTCAGTCTCAGCAGTTGGGAGCATCCGCGGCCTATATTCGGCAGCGTCGCAGCGACGGTCTACTGCCGGCCAGCGAGGACAATTTTGGTAGCTACGATGTGGGCCTGTCTGCCGGTTGGGAGCTGGATTTCTGGGGACGCTTTGCCCGGGGCATAGAGTCCGCTGATGCCGCCTTCCTGGCATCCGTCGCCAATCAACGCGACCTGCAGGTATTGTTGGTGGCCCAGACTGCGAATATTTATTACTCCTATCGAACGGTGCAGCTGCGAATTGCCATCGCTGAAAAAAATGCGGCCATACAAAAACGCAGCTTTGATATCACCCGGCAACTGTTTGATAGTGGCCAACAATCGGAGCTCGATCTACAGCAGGCTCGCACTCAGTATCTTGCAACGCTTGCAACCATTCCGGATTTAGAGCGCAGCCGCGTTCAGCTTCGCAATGCTCTTGCGGTGTTGCTTGCAAGACCTCCCGGGCCCCTGCGGGAGCTCGGGGGCGAGGTCGAAGCATTGCCAACTATGGAGCCCCTGGCGCTTAGAGGTATACCTGCGCAGTTGGTACTTCGCAGGCCCGATGTGCGCGCCAGTGCCTGGCAGGCGGGGGCTCAATCGGCGCAGATTGGCGTGGCTAAAGCCGAGCTGTACCCCGCGTTGTCCCTGTTCGGAAGCTTTGGTTGGAATGGAGACAGCCTCGGCGTCACCCGAGATGGAGTGACTTTTGCGGCGGGTCCGGCGATCAGTTGGAATATATTTGACTACGGGCGTATTCGGTCCAATGTTCGCGTACAGGACGCGCGTCTGCAGCAGGCACTGACTGCTTTCGACGCCACGGTGTTACAGGCGGCTCGAGAAATTGACGACGCTGCTGTTGCCGTGGTCAAAACGGCGGAGGCCGGTGATGTCCTCAGTGAGTCCCGCACCGCTGCCGAACGTGCACTGGAGCTGGCGAACCGTCGCTATCGGGAGGGTTACGCTGATTTTCAGCGCGTACTGGATGCCCAGCGATCCTTGTTTGCTCAGGCAGAAAAAGAATTGGTAAATGCGGGAGCGCATATCCAAGCGGTGATCACGCTCTATCAGGCCTTGGGTGGCGGTTGGCAGCCTCAGTCTCTGGAAGAAATGATTCCCCCGGATGTGCGCGAAACCATGCGTCGTCGGGTCAATTGGGGTGAGCAATTGGAGACGGTGCTTCCGGCGGTGCTGGATGACGCCCAATCAGGAGGAAGTTCGCAATGAATAATTCAGACGCAGACGCAGACGCAGACGCAGACGCAGACGCAGAGGCAGAGGCAGAGGCAGAGGCGAACACAGAAGCAGCTCCTGCGATCAAGCGCACTACCTGGATTGTACTGGCGGTGATTGTGAGCAGCCTGGCCTGGTATCTGTTGTCTGATCGCTACGCACCGTACACGAGTCAGGCAAGAGTGCAGGGCTACGTAATTGGTGTCGCTCCGGAAGTGGCCGGCACGGTGACCAAAGTTCTGGTTAGTAATAATCAGGAAGTAGAAGAGGGTGAAGCGCTTTTTGAGATTGATTCTTCGCAGTATCAGATAGCTGTGTCCCGGGCGGAGTCCGATCTGGCTAATGCGCGCAGTCAGGTGGAGGCGGGCAATGCGACGGTGGCAAGTGCACGCGCAAACCTGACCGCAGCAAAGGCGAACGAACTTCGAGCGAGTCAGGATTACGCGCGTCTCAAGCGACTGCGGGAAACCGATCCCGGGACGCTTTCCCTGCGACGGCTTGAATCTTCCAAAGCATCTCTGGATCAGGCCAGGGCCAAGGTAGCGGCAGCGGAGTCTGATATTCAACGGGCCATAGAGCAAAAAGGCGGCGATGACGAAGGCAGTAACGCCATACTGCTGTCGGCCGGGGCGGCGCTGGAAAAAGCGCGACTTGATCTGGCTAACACCGTTGTCAAAGCATCGTCCCGCGGGCTTATCACTGATCTGCGGGCCGATGTGGGTCAATACGCAGGAACCGGAAAGCCGGTCATGACCTTGATTGCGATTCATGACCTTTGGATCAATGCCGCCTTCACCGAGAACAATCTTGGACACATGCGCCCCGGGAGCAGCGCTGAGATCGTGTTTGACGCTTTGCCGGGTGTGGTGTTCGGCGGCAGTGTGCGCAATGTCGGCTTAGGCATCAGTGCGGGGCAGGCGCCGGCGCCGGGCACGCTGCCTGCGGTAAACAACAGTCGAGACTGGCTTCGTCAGGCGCAGCGCTTTCCCGTGGAAGTGGGGTTTAACATCACGGACAGCGTCATGCTGAGTCAGCTGCGTATCGGCGGTCAGGCCTCGGTGATTGTTTATAGCGATGATGCGACGGTGCTGCGCTGGCTGGGTAAGCTGTATATCCGGCTTATGAGCTGGTTCTCTTACGCGTACTGACGGGCATTGGTAGCCAGGGTGAAGTCATCCACAGGAACACTTTCAGCGTGACACTTGGAGAGAGTCGCGCGCTGCGCTTTGCCTTTGCCACGGCGCTGGCTTTGGGGCTGGCCTACGCTTTGGGATTTCCCCTGCCATTTTTAGCACCACTGTTCGTGGTGTTTTTGAGCGCTATGCCCGGCCCACCCATGGGTCCGAAAGGACTCGTGGGCCTGTTACTGGTCATGAGCGTTTCGCTCACCGTGGGTGTGCTGCTCATCCCGTTGATTCGCTATTACCCGATAAGCGCTGTACTGATTGTCGCGGTAGGTCTGTATTTTTCCATGTATTTAACGCTGATCCGCGGAAAGCGCCTGCTCGGCACATTTCTGACCATTGGTTTTACCCTGATTTCTGTTGCGGGCAGCGTCGACTACCTTCTTGCGACGACGGTGATCAAGTCACTGGCCCTGGGGATTTCTGCGGCGGTGCTCTGCCAATGGCTGGTGTACCCCTTTTTTCCTGAACATACCGTAGGCGCCGCAGCCGAGGCTCCTGACGGTCAGGCGCTGTCAAACTGGCTCGCGGTTCGAGCAATGCTCATCGTTATGCCGGCTTATCTTCTGGCGCTCACCAATCCTTCGCAGTACCTCATGACGATTATGAAGTCCGTATCTCTTGGGCAGCAGGCTTCAGCTATGGATGCCCGTCATGCAGGCAGAGAGCTGATCGGGTCTACCTTTGCCGGCGGCATCATGGCTGTCCTGTTTTGGACGCTCCTGACCATCGCGCCGACTTTATGGATGTTCTCTTTGTGGATGTTCGTATTTGCGCTGTACACGGCTGCAAAGTTGTACGGCTTTCTCAAAACCCGGGTGGCCCCTTCATTCTGGATTAATGCGTTGGTGACTATGTTGATTCTGCTGGGGCCCGCTGTTGAGGATAGCGCGAACGGCAAAGACGCTCTGGCGGCTTTTGTTCAGCGCTTTGCGACGTTTATCGCTGTGACTCTTTACGCCTGGGGAGCCTTGGCTTTTTTGGAAAACTGGCGGAGCCGTCGTGTCGCCCGGGCTGAGGCCGTTTTAACCGCACGGCACTAGCGATAGCGGGAATACTCAGGGCGACACGTCGCGGTAGAGCGCGAGTCGGCAGATGGCGACACGTGCCGCCCCGGGATCACCGATAGCGATTAAGCCAATACGGCGGAGCCGATGGCTGTTCAGTGGGGACTCGATTCGGTGTGCCTGAAATCCTGAAAACGGCAGGTAATGGGTTTTCCAGTCCCGCGTGCTATCAACCTGGCTGCGATAGCTCTGCCAGGGGCGCTGGGTATCGGTAGTGCGCAAGTTGATGGCATAGCGCCCATCGTCGCCGCACAGGCACACGGCGACACCGCTCGCGCGGCCCGCGTCCATAGCGGCTCCCGCAGTATTGAGATCCAGGGCGATCTGAATAAAGCCGCCATTGTTATCAAGGCTCACGGTGCCGCAAAGTTCCAGCGCCAGGCGACCACCTACGGGGCCATGGTGTGCAGTGCCGTCAGAAACACCGCCCATAACTCTATCGCTGATGTACTGCCAACGAGCGCCGTTGCTGGCCTGCTCGGCATCCGCAAAATCATCAATAAGAAAAACTTCTTCTATATGGGCTGTCACAGCGGGTTTGCTCTTTCCTATTGTCTCTTGCCTGTGCAGTGTATACGCTCGCTGCTTCGTTGCGGCTCAGCTGTTTTGTCAGGAGCCTGTGATCACCGCTTAGCTATTAATAAAAACCCACCAAGCTAAAGGACTCGCCTTATGAATCAGCCTCTTGCTATGCCTGCCAAGCTCGCTCTTGGGATCAGTACGCTATTTGGCCTTCTGTATTTAAGTTTTGGTTTAGTGTGGCTGGCGGCGCCGGAAACAATCGCTGCTGCGCTGGGCGCATCGTTACTCCAGGGGACCGGGTTGGCTACGCAGCTTGGCGACAGCGCCTCTTTTTTTTTGTGCGCCGGCACATTCATGCTTTACGGTGTTGTCCGACGTCATGCCGACTACCTTATGGCAGGCGCCGTGCTCATCGGCCTGGTTGCGCCTGCCAGGCTGGTAGCGTGGCAGTTTCACGGTGCCGCTTTGACTATGGAGCCTATCGTGGTGGAAATACTGACCTTTCTGGTGGTGTTCTGGGCAGCTCGCTGCGTGCGTAACGCATAGGCCTCTAATAAGGTTTAATGATTTAGCCTGGCAGCATTGGCTTTGTGAACTATCTGGCACATGCGCTGCTGGCTGAGCCCTATGCGCATAGTCTCATTGGCAACATCGCCGGCGATCTCGTGAAAGGCCCCCTGGCTAAGCACGACCTGCATCCGCGTGTTGCCGATGGCGTGCGTCGCCACCGCCGGGTTGATTCCTTAACAGACAGTCACAACAGCTATCTTGCGCTGAAGGGCCGGTTTCCCCAGGGGCAGCGACGCTATGCAGGCCTTGTTCTTGATGTGCTGTTTGATCATTATCTCGTGCGCCACTGGCAACGTTACAGCCACTGGAGCCGCGACGCTTTTCTGGACGGTACCTATCGCATCCTGAACGATAATCCACTGTTACTCCCCGCGCCGCTTGCAGCCGTATCTTCTCGTTGGGTGGATGCGGATTGGCTTCGCGTCTACGACACCCGGGAGGGTGTTGCCGCGGTACTGGCGCGTCTCTCACAGCGACTTTCCCGCCCTGTGGATCTTGTCGCGCTGCTGCAAATGACCGATGAGAGCGATGCCGAATTTGAGCGTGGGTTTCTCGAGGTATTTACCGATGTACAACGCGCTATCAGTTGCTAGTTGCCTATAAGGATTGCCCTATGACCCTCACGGCCGAACTCAGCCTTTATCCCCTGGACGAGGACTACATTCCCGTCATCCAGTCACTCATTGATGATCTGAACACACGTGATGGGATTCGGGTTGTGACCAATGCCATGAGTACGCAGATACAGGGCGAGCATCAGGCTGTCATGAGTGCTGTAGGCGATACCCTGTTGGCCAGTGCCGCGCTTTATGGTCCGCGGCAGGTGTTGGTTTGCAAGTTTATTCCCATGGCTTTGGATATCAGCTGAGCCCGCGTTTTTGTGCTCTGGCTAGCGGATCAACGTGAGCATCCACTCCAGCGTCACGCTCAGAAGGCGATCGTGACTTTCAGCTTTGGATCGAGGGTCCGGAGGTGCCAGCACATTAAAAATGTGATCAGCGCCAGCGAGCAGCACCAATTGGCTTAGCGGGTGCTGTGACTGGCCGACCAACGCTACGCTTTGCTCAAAGGGCACTGTCGTGTCCGCTGTCCCCGCTACGGCAAAAATCGGTCCTTTGAACCCTCGCATCTCACTGAGTGTTTGCTGAGCCTGGATTTCTTGAAACCATTGGAGGCTGAAGGCCAGGGGCTCGGGTAGCCAGTCAAAACTTACCTGAGCATAACCTGAGCTCTGAGCCTGTCCGTGGTATCGCTCAAAGAAGTCGCCAAAACTTCCAGCGCCGTCTGTCGCAACCGATGACCAGGTACTTAATCCCAGAAGTCTGGGTTCCTGCAATGCAAGCCGTTGAGCGATGAGCCCTCCCTGACTGAACCCTAAAACGATGATCTTCTGCGGGTTGATCAGGGGGTGCAGAGCAAGGGTGTCGAAGCTTGCCTGGGCGTCCCGGTTTGCTCCGCTGAGACTGTAAACACTATGGTCTACCGGGCTGTCACCGGCGCCTGCAAAGTCAATGCGCAGCGATGCAATGCCCGCAGCGGACAGAGTTTTTGCAAAGCGCTGATAGAGGTTGCCTACTTCGTTCTTTTGCGAGGCTGTGCCATGCAGTAACAGGACTGCGGCAGCGGGTTTGGGACTATCCGACGGGAGCGAGAGTATTCCCGGGATTGAATATTCACCGTTTGAGATGGCCAGGCTTTGCTCTTCGGCGGTAGCCTGCATTGCAGCCAGTGCCACTACAACAATAAAAAGCCCGCTTAACCATGCGTGACGCATCACGTATCCCCAAAAAAACAGTGCCCCACTATAGCTCCGGGCGCGGTGCTGACAAGCTCCTGGCGTACAATGCCGCGCATGAGCGACCGTTACCTTCATGTAAGACGGGGTGTTTTTGAGAGCATCCCGCTGTTCATTCCCGCAATCCCCTTTGCCCTCGTGTTTGGTGTGGTGGTAGGGGAGTCGGGTATTGCACCGTGGTTGGGCTGGAGTTCCTCGCCACTGATCTTCGGTGGCGCGGCACAGATTACCCTTGTGAGCTTATTGGGTGAGGGAGCATCTGTGGCGGCGGCGGTTACTGCTGCGTTGATCGTGGGCGCCCGCCACCTGTTGTACTCCGTCAGTATCGCGCCGCGCTTCAAGGGCCAGCCGCGGTGGTTTCGCTGGCTCGGCCCCTATGTGCTGATTGATCAGGTCTTTGCCCTGGCCATGCTTCGTCAGGATGATAATCCCGCGGCGTTTCGCGCCTATTTTTTGAGTGCGGGTTTTACTTTTTGGGGCTTGTGGATGATCTGCACTGCCGGCGGGCTGTTTTTGGGGCCGCTGATACCGTCCGGCTGGAACATCGCTTTCGCAGCGCCCGTATTGTTTACCGCGCTGCTGGTAACGGCTATCGATCGCTGGGAGAAAGTGGTCGTGGCCCTGCTGTCAGGCGCGTGCACCGTCATGCTTTCCGGTTTACCTAATCGTTCGGGGCTGCTACTGGGAGCGATCGTCGGCGTGCTGCTGGGATTGCTGCTGGAAAGCAGACGCAAGAGCCTGTGAGCCAGTTTTTAGCCATTGTCCTTGCGGGCATCGGCACGTACCTAAGCCGCGCGATATTTATTGTTGCCCTGGCCGACCGGCAGTTTCCTGCGCTGGCTCTGCGCGCCCTGGAGTACGTTGCACCGGCGGTGATGGGTGCGCTCATCGTGTCGATGTTGACCACAGCCGGGGGCGAAGTGCTGATAGGTCTGCCAGAGTTGGCCGGGCTAGGCTGTGCAGCCATGGTGGCGTGGAAAACGCGCAATCATATCTACACGCTGCTGACCGGTATGACGGTTTTCTGGGTCGTTGCTGCGATAGCTGTGTAGCTTGATCTCAGATGCTGCGCTTAAGCACGGTGAGCGCTTCGATGTGCGGTGTTTGCGGAAACAGATCCAGAGGCTGAACCTCCTGCAACTCAAACTTGTGTTCCATTGCGGCCTGCAGGTCGCGACACAGTGTCGCAAGATTGCAGGAAATATAGATGATGGTATTGAGGTGGGGTGCCCGGTGTAGATAGTCGCCGATGTTCTTCAGGCCCTCGCGAGGAGGGTCCAGTAGCAATAGCTTTGCGCGGGACAGCTGCGCTTCGAGCTCTGCGGCGCTGTCGTCTCGGTCAAGGTTACTGCAAAGCCCTGTGACCCCCGGCAGTGAACGCGCCTGTAGGTCCTCAATGGCCGGGCCGAAGCTGTCCACCGCGCAAATAGATTCATAGGCGGCGCCGACAAGGACCTCAGTGAAGTTACCGGATCCGGCGAACAGCTCCAGCACCGGCGAGCTTGTCGGTATTTGAAGAACCTTCGCTCGCACCCATTCACGCATGCGCTGATTTTGCGCGCTGTTACCCTGGCGAAATGGACGGCGCTCGTTAACAGACACTTGAGCGGCGTCGATATCGTCATCGATATCCAGGCTTGTCCATTGCTTTGAACGGCCGGGCTTCCAGGCGGGATTGGGAAGCCGGGCACGTAAATCAGTCAGGGTTTGACGATTCTTTGTGTTGAGCACCAGACAGTCGCTGACCTCGGCAAGGTCCCGGGAGCTTCCGGCGACGAAGCCTAATCGTTTGCCATCTGACTTAAGTTGCGCGCGGTTGCGATAGCCAAGCTCTTCCGGGGACGCCCAAATCGGTGATAGGGCCAAGGTGGCGTTCAGTGGTTGGAGCATGCGCTGCACATGCTGCTCTTTGTTCCGGAGTTGTTCGCGGTAATCCATAAACAGCCAGGGGCAACCACCGCAGCTGTCGCTTGTGAAACCATGGTGAGGGCAGGGCGGTGCTCGGCGCAGCACAGATTTTTCGCTGAGGGAAATCACGCGGGCAAAGCCCATACGCCCCTTTAGGCCCGTGACTTCAAACAGTCCGCGCTCGCCAAGCCAGACTCCGGGTACAAAAAATACGCGACCCTCAGGATGCGCTACCACGCCCTGACCGTCGCTACTTAGGTCGCGCACTTCGCCTTCGAAACGATGGCCGGGCTGCAGCCCTGTGTCGGGTTTACTGGCTCGTTTGGGCCTTGCGCGTAACGGTCGCTTGAACAATGACATTCTCCCTATGGAACACACTCAACGCGCTGAGTCCTCCGAAAGTGCGCAGCTTACGCGGTGGCCGGCGTCTCTTGCACCGGGGGTGTGCCCGGCAGAGACAAAACAAGATTCTCCCGTCGGATACGCACCCCCAGTCCTATGATCACCGCTAACAATATCGGCGTGAAGGCGATCAGAAGGCCTAGCAAGGTGACCTTAATGCCCTGAGTATCCAGGGACCAGCCCAGTAACGGCCCGGTGACGATAAACAGGCTGCGCACCGCCAAACTCACAAGGGAGTTAACTGTGGCTCTAAAGTCGCCGGGAATCCGTCGATTCAAGGCGTCATAGAATAGCGTTAGACTCATGCCGCGGCTGAGCTGAATAGAAAACCCAAACATTACGCCGACCCAGCCTCCCGCATAAGCCATGCCGAGTAAGCCTATGAGCGGGAGTATCGCCGTGATGATCAGCAGCTTGCGCCATCCCAGTTTACTCTCGATGTAGGTGGCGTAACGCGCGCCCAGGCTTACGGTTAAGGCAAACAATGCCCAAATATAGCCAAAGTGTTCTACCGCTATACCCTGTAATTCCCAGTACTTTTGGTAGATCCAGAACGCGTACATAGCCAGAAGTCCAAAAGCAGCGATAGCAAATGCGGTCCACAGCACCACGGGCTTGCCCCGCAGCAACAGCTCCAGAATCGCAGCGGTATTTGCACTGTGACTTTGCGTGAGTGTCGGACGTGGGGATTCTATGAGTAAGAAACCCAGTAGCAGCGGTATGAATCCGCTAATAGCCTGCGCCGCGATCAATACGCTCATGTCGCCAAGCAGCAGCAATAGCGCTGCGCCGATGCCGGCAAGCCCGGACGCGGCCGCTTCTATGGAAATCAAGCGGCTCAGTGCCTTGCTCGCGCTGGGCCCTGCTTCTTCAGAATCTTCCAGCTGCTTTTGCGAATCGTAGAGCAGCGCGAGGTCTGCGCCGGAGATGAGGCTGACGCCGATACCCAGTAAAACCTCGTACACCAGAAAGTCCCCAAAGCCGTCAGCGAAGACCAGCCACAGGAAACCGCAGCCATTGATGCCGGAGCCGATAATGATGGCACGCCGTCTGCCCCAGATGTCGGCAATGTAGCCGGAAGGAACCTCGAAACAGGCAATGGTCAGGGCGTATAGCGCCTGGGTCTGCAGGATTTGCGTCATGGACAGGCCGTGCGCCTGCACCAGCGGCACGAAGATGGGCACGATCAGCACGAAGCTATGAAAAAAGCCCATGAGATAGATGACGTTTGCGTTGACTCTTAATGACCGTTGCACGGTGTTTACCCTGTTTACCACCGGGAACCCGGGCCGGGAGAGTCTTGTTTCGGGTCTTAAACGAAAAAGGCCTCCGAGCCCTGAGTTCTCGGAGGCCTTTTTTAAAAACTGCGTTTAATTACGCGTTTAGCTTCCTCGAACCACTTTTTGCGTGGCGCATGTCCTCGCCCACGGTCTTCTGCGCTTGGCGCAGAACCACAGGTGCCGCCCCCAAGGACGGGGTATGCGTATAGCAAGTATGTGAATGAAGCGTATTCATTGGTCCACAGATCCGGACGTGTTTTGACAGCCGTGCATCATCCTCTACCTTGTTACTACGTTGCAATCCGTAAAGGTGTGCTTGTGACTTTTTCACCACAAAGCGAGGAAACGTGGATTTCGTGACCTGGTTCCTTGTCAGAGGCTCTGAAGGTCGCCGGGAAGTGGGTCAGGCCTGCGATGCGAGTGCGACCGCGGGCCCGGGACTGTGGGGGACTAGAAAGCGTAGGAGCCCGTTAGTCCGTAGGTGCGGGGCGGCAGCATGGAGCCCACGCGTAAAGAGTTGTACAGCGGGGCCGTGATGATGTTGTTAGAGATCACCTCTTCATCACTCAAGTTACGGCCCCAGAGGCTCAGCATCCAGCGACCTTCCGGGCCAAAGCTGTAGTCGGCATTGGCATTGATCAGCCCGTAGCCCTCCTGGAAAGCGTCGCTGCGATTCCATTCAGTAAAGTACACATCATCCTGATAGTAGCCTTCACCGCGGACCCGCAAATTACCGTTGCCCAGAGCCGTTTGATAGGTGAAGCCGAGTTTGAAGGTGTACTCCGGCGCGTTAGGCAGCGTATTGCCACTCAAATCTGTCGGGGTGAAGCCATTGGCATAATCACCGTTGATGAACTCTTTATATTCAGCGCTGAGATAGGTTGCGAACAGATCTACGGTGAATGAGTCGGTTATGGCGTAGGTCAATTCAAGCTCGGCACCGTAGTTCTCGGCTTCTGCCGCATTGATGGTGCTGACAGTACTGGTTTCGTCCACAAAGGATATCTGCACGTTCTGGTAGTCGTAGAAGAATGCGGCGATGGAGTAGTTCAGCCGGCCGTCACTACTGCTGCCTTTGTATCCCAGTTCAACAGCATCTACGGTCTCAGGATCAAGCGGTGGACTGAGACTACCGGTGTTGATCACGCCAGATTTAAACGCCTGATTGTAGGTGGCGTACATCAGTGTGTCATCGTTGGGGCGGTACTCCAGGGTGATGCGCGGAGTTATGTCATCCCAGTCAGCTTTTGCATCAGTAGGTACGTTGAGTCCCGCGGCATCAAAGATGAACGCGCCGGTCCCTTCCCGCTCTTCGTAGTTGTAGCGCGCACCGGCAATCACCGTGAATTGCTCGCCCAGGGGGACCGTAAGCTCTACAAATGCAGCGTAGGCGGTAATATCAACATCGCCGTCCTGCAGGTACTTGCCACTGTTTAAGAAGTCGCCGATGGGAGTTCCACAGGTAGCTGGTGCTGCAAAAAAGCAAAAGTTCGTGAGAGGCACAAACACTTCGCCAAAGAGCTCTTCTTCGAAGTACATGGCGCCGGCAAGAATGCTGTAACTGTCGCGTTCGACATTAAGAGTGAATTCCTGCCCGAAGGAGTCGCTTTCCTCTGTGTAGTTGTTCTGGCCGAACAGATCCACCTCAGTGGAGTCCAAGTCGTCGCGAAGGAAACGATCCATATTCTGTGCGGAGGTAGTTGAGCGTAGCGATACGTTCTCGGACAACTCAAAGTTCAGGATCATGTTCGCCATAAAACCCTCTCGGGTATTGATGGCTTCCTGATCCGAGTAGATATCGTATAGGGTGCCGCCCACATCAAATATTGTGCTCCCGCCCAGCGCTGTTACCGCTGGTGGCAGGCCGCCCGCTGTGCCTGCTGAAGGTCCGAAGTAGTGGAACGCATAATTGTTGTCGTCTTCTTCGTAGTACTGATAAGACAGCGTTGCATCCCAGTTGGCGTCGGGGTTGTAGCTTAAGGTAGCGCGATACGCGTCGGCGTTTCGGTCGTCCACTTCGTTGCCGGTAAACAGGTTCGTGCCATAGCCGTCGCGTCGTTCGATCTTGGTGGCAAGGCGCAAGGCCAGAGAGTCAGTGATGGGTAGATCTACCGCGCCCTCGAGGGTTGCCATGCTGTAATTACCGGCTGTGAGGTTGATGTAGCCGCCCAGTTCATCGCCCGGTTTAGCAGTCACCGCATTAATGGCTCCCGCCGTAGCTCCCCTTCCATAGAGCGTACCCTGGGGGCCTCTCAGAACCTCGAGTTGCTCCAGATCAAACATCCCGACCAATTGTGCGGCGGGACGGGGAATGATGGCGCCATCCTGAAGTATGGATACCGCGCCTTCGCCGCCGATATCGATGCTGGTCATGCCGATGCCACGCATAAACACGCGGGCGAAGCCAAATTGATCACCGATAGACATGTTGGGAATCTCGGTATACATATCGCGAACGGTTTGCACGCCGCCCGGACCGATGGCATCGGCTCCAATGACGTTAGCCGCAACGGATAGGTCCGAGAGGCTGGCGTCCCGTTTGGTCGCTGTGACTACCACCTCTTCAAGTGCGTTTTGGGCCATAGCCAGGCCTGGTGCGAGTACGGCGGCCGTAACAGCCGCTGCCAATAATTTTGACGATATGCGTTGCATGATGTTTCCCTGCCCTATTATTGAATTATGTTGTTGCATGGGTGATTGTTGCTGTTTTGGAACCTTGTTTTAGCTACTCAGTGCCTCCCGTTTTACTTTGATTCCAGCTTTCTCTCGATCCCAGGTATCCTCCGTGATGGCCTCCGCGCGGAGGAGATGTTTCAGGACCTTGGCCGACGGAGTCTTTGGAAGTTCGTCCATGATTCGGATGTATCTTGGCACCATGAAGTAGGCCATGCGTTCGATGAGAAACTGCGTCAGGTCTTCAGGGTCAATGCTCCGCCCTTCCACCGGAGCAACGCAGATCATTACATCGTCTTCGCTCAGATCACTGGGCACGCCATAGGCGGCGGCTTCGCGTACCGCGGGATAGGCGACGACCTCGGCTTCGACTTCGAAAGAAGAGATGTTCTCTCCCCGCCGTCGAATTGCATCTTTGCGACGGTCTACGAAGTAGTAGTAACCCTCTTCATCGCGTCTAAAGCAGTCACCGGTGTGGAACCAACCATTGCGCCAGGCCTCGGCCGTGGCTTCGGGATTCTTGTAGTAACCGGAGTTCATGCCCCAGGGCCGATCCGTGCGAACCAGCATTTCGCCGATTTCGCCCACGCCCACCTCACAGTCGTTTTCGTCAACCAGTCGCACGTCAACGCCATCACGTTTTTTGCCACAGGTTCCGCGGCTGGTGGGATTGGGGTCCGAGACGATGGGTGAAGAGATCTCCGTCATATTGAATATGGTGTAGATGTCTATGCCAAAGCGGGTGTGCAATTCGCCTGCCGTTTCGGTCATGGGCACCATGAACGCCAGTCTAAGGCTATGGTTCTGATCATCCGGGGATGGGGGCTGTTTCAGTAAAAACGTCGCCATGACGCCAAGCAGGAACGCGGCGCTGGTTTTTGTTTCTCTGACAAAGGGCCAGAAGCGCGCGGTATCAAAGGTCTCCATCACCGCGATGGAGCCGCCACGAGCCAGCATGACTGAGATGATGCCCATACCGCCGATATGGAACAGCGGCATGTTGATCAGGAAACGGTCTTCGCCGGTCACAAAGTGCCAGGTCTCTGGCCCCGCGTTAGTAAACAGATGCAGGTAGGAAGACAGAACCCCCTTGGAAGGCCCTGTCGTGCCCGAGGTGTAAATAATCGATTGGTTGTCCCAGGGCTCGATGGGCCGCTGCAGCTGCGGAAGTTCGGTCTCTTCTCCTCTTAATTGATCGAAGCCTTCGCAGGGCAGGGGCGAGCTTTGGGCGTCGCCGCCTACCGCGATTACAGCGTTAAGATCGGCCGTGTCGACGTCTGCAAGGCGCGGTACCAGATCGCGATGGGAAACCAGGAGTTTGGCATCGGAGTTTTTCAGTACGTGCTCTAACAGACCCCCCTTGTATGCAGTGTTAAACGGAACGAAGACCGCCCCGAGATAATTGATGGCAAAAAAGGTGAGAATGCCCTCGCGGCCACCGAACAGCCAGACCGCTACGTGGTCGCCCTGGTGAACACCGCGTTTAGCCAGTCCCGCCGCTACGCTGATCACTTCATCACGCAGCTGCTCATAGGTCCAGGTGTCGCCATTTTCAAAAATAGAGTAGACCGTATCGGGCGTTTCCCTGGCCCACTTATCGATGAGATAACGCACAACACAGTCTTCGCGCGCCGGCACTCGTGAGTCCTGATGAACTGCAGTCAAAACGCTCTCCTTTATTTTTTTAATCCTGTGATCGGGGTAGTCGAGGCTGAGTGCTTTGTGGCCTCGGTTGTTTTTCTTGATTCCATATCGAGGGTTTCGATGCGGATTGGGGAGTGCACCATACGTGCAACGTTCTGGATAAGCGTCGCGAGCACTTCGGTTTCTGACCAATGCCCGCCGGGCGTATACCAAAGAGCGACCCAGCTCATCATGCCGCCAATGGTGGTGGCGGTGAGGACGGGATTGTCCACCGTGAACTCTCCGGAGTTTGTGCCTTCGAGCAGCAGATTGCCAAGACGATGATCGAAGAGTGAGCGTAGCTCGCGGATTTCTCTAGCCGATGTCTCATCGAGGTTTTTCTCCTCGCGAAGATAGACCACGATGTTCTCTTCGTTATCCAGAATTAGTCGGGTGACCTTGTCGACAATCAGTTTTAGTCGGTCCCAGGGTGACCCTGGCGACGCCAGACAGTTATCTAACGCTTCCAGTGAGACGCTGATTCCCAGTCGGGATATGTCGAACAGGATTTCGCCTTTGTTCTTGTAGTAGCTGTAAATAAACGGTTTGGTGACTTTCAGGCGCTCGGCGATGGCATCGATGGTGGCGCTTTCATAACCCTGCTGAAAGAACAGATGCGCGGCTTCTTCGCGAATCCGCCGACGTTTAAAGGTGGCAAGCTCGCTCTTGAGCCCGCCGCCCGCGGTGTGTTTGTCGGCCAGTGAGGGTTCTGCTGCCACCGGGTGTCTTATCCGGCGGCCATCTTCAGCACGGGCAATACGTCTTCGGCTTTTTCTACCGTTCGCGGATTGGTTCGCGCCCAAAAGTCATGCATGGTGTTTTCGGCAACCAGGGCATGATCAGCCTCAGTTACACCTACCGCGGCCAGAGAGCGGGGCATGCCCAGACTGGTGATGAACTCATCCACAATCACGGAGGCTGCTTCATCGGGGCGACCAAATGCACGGCTAATGCGCTTTTGACGATCGCCGTTGACGGATTCGTTAAAGGCCAGCACAGCAGGGGCCATGACGCAGGAGCAATATCCGTGGGGCACATCAAAACTACCGCCCAGTACATGACCTATAGCGTGACTAAGCCCCATTTGGACGCCGCCAACGATAGGCACCATGGACTGCCAGGCGCCGACCTGGCACTTGAGTCGTGCTTCTAAGTCACCGGGGTCAGCTTTCACTCGAGACAAGCCGTCGCTGAGCAGTTCCAGGGCGCTGGCGGCCATACCGTCAGCAAAATGATTGGATTGCAGCGAGCCCAGGGCTTCAAGTGCATGATCCACCGAGCGAACGCCGGTAGACAACCAGAGCCATTCCGGTGTATGCACGGTGAGTGCTGGATCAAGAATAACGGTGACGGGGGCCATGAGACGCGTTTCGTAGGCCTGCTTGAGTTTCACTTTTTCGTCGGTAGCGCCACTTAAAGGATTGAACTCACCGCCCGAGAGCGTGGTGGGGCAGATGATGGCGCGCACATCCGGTCCGTCAAACACGGGCTTGATGACTTCACCTTCATCATTGACGTAGACCCGGTAGTTGTCCATCTCGTCATGCTCACGGATATTGTGCTTCAAGCAGATGGTGACAATTTTTCCGGCATCGGTGACCGATCCGCCCCCAACGGTGACCACGAGGTCGGCATTGGCCTCGCGGGCCATGGCTGCCGCTTCGAGTACCGCTCCTCGAGGAGCGTGTGCGGGCATGCCGTGATAGGTGGCAGCGACTTTACTGCCCAAAGCTTTGCGGATCTGATCAATCTCATCGGTTTGTTCATTGAGACTTGAGCTGACAAGCAAAAATACGCGCTCGGCGCCCATTCGCTCTGCTTCCGCAGCGATAGCGACGGATGCACGCTCGCCCATGTACACCTTCTCTGTGGCCGTCAGATCAAGAACTGAGGGAGACACCATTGCTGAATCCTTATGTTTGTTTATGTCAGCTTGCACGATTAGATAGCTAGAGTAATATTTTCTTATTAACAGTCAAGTAAATGTTTAATCAGTAGACAGCGGTTATTGCGCGGTAGTATCGTCTGCGGCTCGTTCCTATCGAATAAACCAACAATCAGGGCGTCTTATGCAGCAACCACCCGATGATTCTCGCGATTGGGTCAGTGCCTCGGGCATTCCCCTCAAGAGCTATTACATGGCGGAGGATGTTCCCGCTGCCCACCAGAAGGTCCTCGACGCCGCTCCTGGAGAGGCGCCATTTCACCGCGGTAGCTACCCCACGGGATATCGCACCAAGCCTTGGCGTATTTTCCAGCTCAGTGGTTTCGGCAAACCTGAGGATGAAAACGAACGCATCCAGTTTCTGCTGGAGCAGGGCGAAACCGGCTTCATCATGGAGCACGACCGCAATACCGCTGATCACCTGTATAACGTTGATCACCCTGAGGTTTTGGCGCGGCGTGAGGATGTAGGCCTCACGGGTGCGGTAATGCAAAGCGTGCGGGATATCGATATCTGCATGAAGGATTTGCCTATCGGCACCAGCTATGGGCATGCCGGTGGCGCCGTAGTCCAGCACGCGCCGTTTGCGCTTGCGGGTTACTGGACGGTAGCCAAGCAACGGGGATTTGATTTGTCCCGGCTTCCCGGCACGGGGCAGAGCGACTTCTTTTTGACCTATCTTGGCTGCGTGACCAAGCAGCAGATTCCCACCGATGCCGGTCTGCGGTTTAACGCCGACATTATGGAGTTCTGTGATGAGCACCTGCCGCGTTGGGTGCCCGTATCTATCGCCGGCTACAACGGCGCTGATAGCGGTTTGAATGCTCCCCAGGAACTCGGGGCGTTGTTTGCCAATGCTGTGGAGTATCTCGAAGAAATCAAGCGGCGCGGCACCATGCCCATAGCCCGCGCGGCGCGGGCCTGTGGGGGTGTGAGTTTCCGCATGTCCATGGATATTTTTGAAGAGGCGAGCAAGCTGCGCGCGGCGCGTCTTATGTGGACGCAACTGTTAAGTGAGCGCTACGACGTGCACGATCCCAAGGTGAGCAACCTTCGCATCCACTGCGTGACAGCAGGTTCTCGCATGACCTACCAGCAACCGATTAACAATATCGTCAGAGGGACCCTGATGGGGCTGGCTGCGGCTCTAGGCGGTGTGCAATCGCTGGGCGTGAGCGGCTATGACGAAGCGCTGTCGATTCCTTCAGAGCATGCGCATCAAATGTCTGTGCGCATTCAGCAGGTATTGCAGGAAGAGACCAATATTGCCGCAGTCACGGATCCTCTGGGTGGCTCTTACTACGTGGAAACTCTCACGGCACAGCTCATAGAGCGGGCCTGGGCGTTCTTTGATGAGATTCAGGAGCAAGGCGGGTTTCTGGCGGCGCTGGACAGTGGTTGGATGCACCAGAAGGCGGCGGAAAACCAGCATAAAGAGTTCATGGCCCAATCCGACGGCACCCAGAAGATCATCGGGGTAACGGATCATACCGACGATATCTCACCCTTTGAGGTAGACGGCTTTATGGGCGTAGATGACGCCTTTGATGTGGCGCTTGCGCGTTTGGAAGAGGTAAAGCGCACCCGGCACGAAAAAGCGGCGGGTAGCGCTATGCGCGAACTAGAGACGGTGCTTCGCTCCGATCGCAATATTATGCCGGCCATGATGACGGCGCTGGAGTCCGAGGTCACTCTGGGCGAAGTCGGTGATATTTACCGTGAAGCGTTTGGTGACTGGGCAACTCCCATACAGACCTAAGGACAATAAACATGGCTGACACTGGTAAACGTATTCTCATGGCCAAAACGGGCCTTGATGGACATTGGCGGGGCCCGACTATTGTGGCGACGGCGCTTCGCGATGCAGGCTTTGAAGTAATTATGATCGGCATGGCGCGTTCTGACGAAGTCTTGCAGGCGGCCATCGATGAAGACGTCGATCTGGTGGGCCTTAACATTGGTGGACATATCGACGTCGCTCTGCGCGCCGTGGAACTGGTGCAGACCGAATGTGAAGGCATGCCGATTTTCTGCGGTGGTGTTGTCCCGCCCCATGCCAAACGCCGACTCGAGGCACTGGGAGTGGAAGTCTTCCCACCGGGATCGCAATTACCCGATATCGTTGATTCCGCGCGCCGTCTCACAGGCATTGCCTGAGCCGCTGTGGCGTGACGTCGTCAACGGATACGCTGACCGATATGCTCGCCAGAGCGCATGCCGGTGATCGACGGGCTCTGGCACGGGTAATCAGCGCGATCGAGCGGGGTGAACGGCTCCCCGGTATTCCTCTGGGAGATGCGGAAGATGCTGCAAAGCTGTGTGTGGGTATCACCGGCGCACCGGGAGCCGGCAAATCCACCCTGGTGAGCGCCCTCACCGACGAGTTACTCAAGACTTCTCCTTCGGCCGCGGTACTCGCTGTCGATCCTTCTTCACCCATCAGTCGCGGTGCGCTGCTGGGCGACCGGGTGCGTATGCACCGCCACGCGACGCGTCCGGAAGTCTTTATTCGTTCCATGGCCACGCGCAGTCATCATGGTGGACTGGCCGGCGCAACCCAGGCCTCGCGGCGCCTGCTGCAATACTGTGCCTGGCCCCTTGTGCTCATCGAGACCGTGGGTGTTGGTCAGGTGGAACTCGATATTGTGAACACCGCGGACATCGCGGTGGTTGTGCTTAATCCTGGCTGGGGCGACGAGATACAGGCCAATAAAGCTGGCCTGATGGAAATTGCCGATATTTTTGTGATCAACAAAGCTGATCGACCGGGCCTGGAGTCGACGCGACGGGATATCGACGCGGTGATCATGACGCGTCCGGAATCGCAGCGACCACCGGTCATCGAAACTGTGGCGACGGAGGGAGTCGGTATGGAGTCTCTGGCGCAGGCGATCACCGAGGTTCACCAATCCCTGACAGGGACCGGAGAGCTTGCGCGGCGTCGTTACGCGCAATTGGGTATGGAGTTGTCTCAGCAGATGAGCCGCCGTTTTTCACAGCAGCTGGAGCGTTATGCCGACTGTCCCGCGTTTGCCGCAGCTGTCGCCCAGTTAGCGGCTGGCTCGGTCAGTATAGAAGCCGCGATTGACGAGATGTTGCCGCAGGTGGTCAACTCAGTGAGTCCAAGTCAGGACGAATCCGTACCGTCGGGAGAGCAATAGCACATGAGCAGCAAACCAGTGTCTTTTGAGCGTCACGACGCCTTACTCACGGTGACTCTGGGCAGCCCCGATAACGGTAATGCCTTAAGCACTAAGATGGTTGATGGGCTGGTGGAGTGCTTTGAGGGGCTTGCTTATGACGACTCTGTGCGCGTTGTGATCCTGCGCGCCGAGGGCAAGCATTTTTGTAGTGGCCTGGATCTTAAAGATCCGGGCATGTCACCGGCGCACAGAACACCCGCAGCGTTGTGGGCGATCCAAACGTCCATAGCACGCATTTATCTGGCCATGCGTCGTTGCCCTCAGCCAATCGTTACCGCGCTTCATGGCGCCGCTTGCGGAGGAGGGTTTAGTCTGGCGCTGGCAGCGGACCTGCGGGTGGCAAGCCCGGATCTTCGTATGAATGCGGCCTATCTCAATATTGGTTTGACCGGTTGCGATATGGGTAGCAGCTATTTTTTGCCGCGATTAGTGAACGCCTCTGTCGCATCGCAGCTGTTACTGACCGGTGAATTTATTCAGGCACAGCGCGCCTTCGATCTGGGTCTGCTTGCCAAGGTGGTCGATAGAGAAGACCTTGATCAGGCCGCACAGGAGTATGCGCAGACAATGTTGCGCGCCGCGCCCCTGGGCCTGCGGCTCACAAAAGAGGCGCTTAATTACGCCTTGGACACGCCGGGTCTGGAGGCGGCGATGGCCATGGAAAACCGGCACCAGAGCTTGCTTGCCATGAGCGACGATGCGCGGGAGGCTATCCACGCCTTTCGCGAAAAGCGGGCTCCAGCCTTCACGGGCAACTGATTTTCGTGGGTTAATTTGTGAATTTTGAGACGGAGAAATACTTTGGATATTAAAAACCTGTTTTCCCTGGAAGGTCGCGTGGCCCTGGTAACCGGAGGCTCGCGAAACCTGGGTAAGACCATCGCAGCGGCTTACATCGCACAGGGGGCGACGGTCTATATCAGCTCGCGAAAGGCCGCCGATTGTGACGCCACCGCCGAAGAGCTGGGCCCGAACTGCCATGCATTACCACAAGACGTTTCTACGGTTGAGGGGTGTCAGGCGGTCGCAAAAGCATTGAGTGAGCGTGAGCCGAAGTTGGATATCCTGGTGAACAATGCCGGCGCTGCCTGGGGGCAGCCCTTCGAGGAGTTCCCCGAAAAGGGCTGGGACAAGGTGATGGATCTCAATCTCAAGTCGCCGTTCTTTTTAACTCAGGCTCTGCATGAGCTTCTTAAAGCCGGCGGTGCCGGTGGCGCCCCGGCAAAAGTCATCAACATCACATCGATTGATGGGCAGCGACTGAATCCCTGGGAGACTTACAGCTATCACGCATCCAAGTCCGGGTTGATTTATCTGACCAAGCGTATGGCCGCAAGGCTGGTGCGCGACAATATTGTTGTGACGTCTATAGCGCCCGGCGCGTTTGCTTCGGATATGAACAAGGCAGCTCGCGATCATGGGGATGAAGTGGGCAAAAGCATTCCTCTTGGGCGCATTGGCACAGAAGAAGATCTCGCCGGTGCCGCGATCTTCCTGGCCAGTCGCGCGGGAGACTACGTGGTGGGCGATACCATCACCGTTGATGGCGGTATTGTGCACGCGGCGCTGGGTCAGAGCATCGATGTCTGAATTTCCGGTGGCGACGGCGGTTACCCAGGTCACCGATAGTGAACGCAGTCGCGTGTTTGCATCATTGGCCAGTGCATTTTGCGCCGACCCTCTTATGCGTTGGTTTTTTCCCGATGCACAGGGTTTCTTGGGCGCTGCAACCGGTGATTTCTACGACGCCTTTGGCGGAGGGGCTATCGGCGAGCAAACAGCATTTCGCACGGAGAACTTTGAAGGAGCCGCGCTGTGGTACCCGCCGGGTACCGGTCCTGACGAAGAGCGCCTTGTGGAAACTATGGTGGCAACGGTGAGACCCGAGATTCACGAAGATTGCCTGGGTCTTATGGAGGGCATGGCGCACTATCACCCCGAGGAGCCCTGTTGGTATCTTGCGGTTCTGGGTATGGACCAGGCCTATCAGGGCCGTGGTCTCGGCGCGCAGCTCATGAAGTACGCGCTAGCTAAGATAGATGCACTGGGGTTACCTGCTTATCTCGAATCTTCTAACCCGCTGAATATGTCGCTATACAAGCGGCATGGATTCGAGGAGATGGGAAGTATTCAAAGTGGCTCTTCGCCGGTGATCGTTCCGATGCTGCGAGAGGCCCGACCGTAAGTTCGCAAAGGAATAGGTGATGAAGCGTACACCTTCAAGCTCAAGCGCTGATGCTCATAAGCTCATGAGCGACCCTGGCATAGCCGGACTGTCGCGCCGGGGTTTTGTTCAGAGTCTTGCTCTGAGTAGTCTGGTCGCCGGTTCCGGCTCAGCCGCGGCTGTCGCTGCTCCGCCTCCCGGACAGCCCTCCATCGAGCTCGGTGAGCGTTTTATTATCGAAGCAGGATGGGTGCTCACGGAATCTCAGGGCGAACTTAAGCTGGTGCGAGACGCACAGCTGCTGGTGCGCGATGGCGTCATCGAGGATGTTCGCAGCGGCGCGTTTTCGGACGCTTTGCCGCGATTAAAGCTGCCCCATGAGCTGCTGCTGCCAGGCTTCATATCCGGTCATACGCATTGCTGTAGTGCCACCCCTACACGGGGGATTATCGAGGGGCCCCGCTCCTACGCCCGGCCTCTGGAGTTGGTAGAGAAGCTCTCCGACGAGGAGATGGACGCCCTCACGGCACTTAATCTTGCTGAGTTGTTGCGCTCGGGCTGCACTACACACCTGGAGATGAGTCTGAGTCTTCGCCAGGCAGAGAGCTATGTACGCATGGCCGAACCCTGGGGTGTCCGCGCTTATCCGGGCGCTATGATTCCCGGCATCGAACGCTTGTTTGCTATCTGGTTCCGTGCCGATGATCAGGTGCTCATGGATGCCGAGCCCGGCACGCTCGAAGAGATCGCCAAAAATCTCGCGTTTTGTGAAAAGCATATGGGCAAAGGTGACGGCCGTATCCAGCCCATGATGTCACCCCACGCCTGTGATACGCACACGCCCGCGACCATGCGCGCTTTGGCCGACGCAGCAAAGTCACTGGGTACCGGTCTGCATATCCATCTCTCGCAGGGGCAACGGGAAACCGATACGGTCAAGCGGCTTTGGGGGCAGACCCCGACCCAATGGATGGAAAGCTATGGCATGCTCAGCGACGGCCCGGTGTTTGGTGCGCATATGAGCGGTCTGGATTGGGATATAGACCCGCCGATTTTGAACAAACACGGTGTGGTGTATGCGCACTGCCCGTCCGGCGGCGGAGCAGGTAATGGCACTCAGCCCTATCCCGAAGCACTGGCAGCGGGCATGGCGGTGAACATCGGCATCGATACACACTCCAATGATTATCTCGAAAACCTGAAGCTTGCGGTGCTTTATGGTCAGGCCCGACATGAGCTACTTGGCGAGCTTGATAGCCAGCGCGCGAGTCAGCGACCGACGGTTTGGAACGCTATCGAGGGGGCCACCCGGATTCCTGCAAAAGGACTTCGCCGGGATGATTTGGGTGTTATCAAGGCTGGCGCTCGCGCTGATCTTATCTCTGTGGCGGTGTCTGGCATGCTCAATGGCACCGGCGCTTTGCCTCCCGAGCCATTGAATAATTTGCTCTATGCCAACGGACGTATGGTGCAGACGGTGATGACCGATGGTCGGCTGCAGGTGCGTGAGGGGCAGTTTATTGCCGATGATCCGCAGCAGATTCTGGCGCGCGGCGGTGAGGTGGCACAAAAGATCTGGCGTCAGCTTGAGCAGGAAGACTGGTTTACCGACATCCCGCGCTAGTCCGAGCTCAAACGACCGCAAACAGTTTTGGGAACTTATTGAAGAGGGCGGCGCCTAGCCATACGCTTTTGGAGCATGTTCAGCGGCGGGAGCAGGAGAAATCCGCCGTCCGTCCGAGGTGATTAGTTTTCGGGAGAGAGGTGACAGGCACTCTCGTGGCCTTCCCCCACAATTCGCGTCGCCGGATAACGCTCGCTACAACGGGGCTCAGCCACCGGACAGCGTGGATGAAAGTGGCAGCCCGATGGTGGCGCAATGGGCGAGGGAACATCGCCGGTAAGAATTTGTCGCTGATGATCGCGATGCGGATCCGGGACAGGGATCGCAGAGATAAGACTCTTGGTGTAGGGGTGGCTGGCGTTTCGATACAGCGTCTCGGAATCGGCAGTTTCTACGATTCTCCCCAAATACATAATCGCCACGCGATCTGACACGTGCTTCACCACGGCAAGATCATGGGCGATAAACAGATACGCAAGATTAAATTCCCGCTGCAGGTCCACGAGCAAATTAAGTATCTGGCTTTGAATCGAAACGTCCAGGGCAGATACGGGCTCATCGCAAACAATCAGTTGTGGATTGAGCGCTATAGCGCGGGCAATACCGATACGTTGCCGCTGTCCGCCGGAAAACTCAAAGGGATAGCGGCTCACCGAGCGCGCGGGGAGTCCCACAATATTGAGTAGCTCCCGCACACGCTGTTTACGCTCGACGCTGGAACCGCCCAGGCCCTGAATAATCATTGGCTCTTCGAGAATTTCTCCGACGGTATGCCGAGCGTTGAGCGACTCCATGGGATCCTGAAAGATCATTTGTATGTTTTGGCGCAGAGGACGCAGAGCGCGGGGTTTCAGGTGTGTGATGTCCTGTCCCGCAAAGCGAATAGTTCCTGCGCTGGGTTCATACAGGCGCACCAGGCAGCGACCTAATGTGGACTTGCCGCAGCCTGACTCACCCACCAGTCCCAAGGTCTCGCCGGGGTTGATGTGCAGTGATACGCCGTCCACCGCGCGATTGGCTTTGTGGGAGCGCAGGAATAAGCCCTCCTTCACAGGAAAGTGCATGCATAGATCGTCAACTTGCAGTAAAGGCGTCATGTGCTCTGCCATTGGTAACAGCTTACGCGATGCATTCCTTCGATGAGCTCTTCTGTCGGGGGCGTTTCCCGGCACAGGTCTGTGGCCTTGGGGCAGCGATTTTCGAAGCGGCAGCCTTTAGGTAGATCTCTCAGTCCCGGGACCATGCCCTCAATCACGTTAAGCGTTGATTTGGGTGTGGTTTCCAGCGTCGGGATCGAGCGCAGCAGGCCCTGAGTGTACGGATGCGCAGGGCGATCAAAAATATCGAAAACCGTGCCGCGCTCTGCCACTTTGCCGGCGTACATCACAACCACCTCATCACAGGTTTCGGCGATAACACCCAGGTCATGGGTAATGAGGATCACCGACATGCCTAATTCAGCTTGCAACTCTTTGATGAGCTCCAGAATTTGAGCCTGAATGGTGACATCCAGTGCAGTGGTCGGTTCGTCCGCGATGAGCAGGGCGGGACCGCAGGCCAGGGCAATGGCGATCACGACGCGTTGGCGCATGCCGCCGGAGAGCTGATGGGGATACTCGCCCAGGCGTATCTCCGGCGACGGAATGCCTACCTTCTCGAGAATTTTTACCGCCTCGATGATGGCTTCCTGACCGCTCAGGCCCTTGTGGATCTTGAGCCCTTCGGTGAGCTGACGGCCAATGGTGTGCACCGGATTTAGCGCGGTCATGGGTTCCTGAAACACCATGCCGATGTGATTGCCGCGGATTTTCTCCATCTCTTCAAAACTGAGCGTTGCCAGGTCTTGCCCTTTGAGGCTGATAGCTCCACCGACTACCTGGCCCATGGGCTGAGGCAGTAGGCGCATGATGGAAAGCGCGGTCACACTTTTGCCGCAGCCGGATTCGCCCACAATACCTACGGTCTTGCCTGGGTCAACGGTAAAACTCACCCCATCAACGGCGCGAACGACGCCCTCGTCCGTATCGAACTCGGTAATGAGTCCGTTTACTTCCAGAATGGGGGAGTCAGCCAAGGTTCAGGGCTTCCACTGATCGTAGACGTTGATCATGGGGGGGAAGGTTTTGCCAGACTTCCGTGCCTCGAGCACTTCTTTCTTGAGATCCGTATCAATCCAGTGCAACCACAGATCTCCTGTGGCGCTGATGTATTTATGATTAAAGTAGTCGGGGTAGCGCATCCAGCGCCAATGGCCCAGGCGCAGCGATGGCTGGTACCAGCCGGGTGAAAACGACGCGTAGTCGTGGTGTAGATTCAGAATCTTGTGCGAGAGCTCAATCATCTCGTCCTTATTTTGAGACTCACGATATTGGTCGATGAGTCCGTCCATTTCGTAAACGGCAAATGCTTCGAGATTGTTGGTCTGCGTTTTTAACTGCCGCTGCGGATTAACGCTACCGTCCTCCAAAAATGCGTCGTCATAGGCATTGTCCGAGTGATAGTGCTCCCAGAATCGAGGGTACATTTCCAAAAAGCGTCCGAAGGCGACCAGATGAATTTCGTGCTGTTTCTCCTGCACTTTCTTCCATCCGGTGGTGCTATCGAGCACTTCAATACGCAGTTCGAGGCCGGTTTTTTCCGCTTCCTGCTTGAGGATGGTCATGACGTCAGCGAGATTTTCGTAGCCGGTAGACAGGGTGAAAGCGAGTTTCTGTCCTTCCGCATTAACCAAGATGCCATCGGGTCCCCGTTCCGTGAAACCCGCCGCGGCGAAGTAGTCCTGGGCTTTCTCTATGTCAAACTCCCGCGCCTTGATGGTGGGGTCGTTAAACTCCGAAAAGCCCTCATTCGCTGTATTGAGCCTGGCTGCGTCACCACGGAAGTACTTATCGATGACCAACTGCCAGTTGCTGGCATGCTGAATGCCCAGGCGGATGTTCAGATCATCCAGCAGTGGTTGAGAGCTGTTCATCCACAAGCCATAAGGTGGCCGGGGATATTCGTTGTAGAAAACCGATTTGGCAATATAGCCTGCCTGTACGTCGGGATCAGAATCCGGGAGCTTTTCGTACCAGTACTCAGAAAGGGCTAAGCCGAACTGGTCGATGTCACCGCGTTTAAACGCCTCGAAGGTCTTTGCGGTGTCACGAATGATGTTGAACTGTACGCGATCGGGGTTGAATCTGTAGCGGAAGTGCTTCTTGTCTTTTGCCCACCAGTTATTGTCGCGAGTCAGGACAATAGAGCGTCCCTTCTTCAAATCGCCATCGCGAAGCACATAGGCGCCGGTGGTGGGCGTAAAGGTCCATTGATAGCGATCCACATAATCTTCGCCCAGTGCCTTGAAGTGATGCCGGGGCATGGGGTGTAGCTCAAGTACTCGCGCCGCATAGTCCGGCTTTGCGGTAACGCCGGTGATGGAGAAAGTCCGGTCATCGTATCGGGTAATGTTGGTGTACTGGGAGCTGTACCAGTTGTTGTACCAAGGCGCACGGATGTACTCGGACTTATAGAAATAGAACATGAAGAAGAAGTCATCCGTGGTAACCGGCTTACCATCGGACCAGGTTGCTAAGGGATCAATCTTCACATAAACGGTGGACGTATCGGGGTCCAGGGCCCAGGATTCCGCAAGAGCAGGATAGTACTCCCGTTCGTCCGGATGTAATTGGGCTACCAGCATTACGACATCATCAAGAATGAATGGACGAAACGAGCCGTTAGAATCCGGACCTGCCGTGCGGAGCGTTCGAGGGAAGTCGGGTAGTGCGACGTATTGCGTGCCGCCTTTTTGGGCCTCTGGCGAGCCGATCTCTGGCAAATGAGCACCGTTTTCCCAAACCAGATTCTCTGGGAGGTCTTGCATGCTGGCAAAGCGATAGAAGTCTGGTTCTGCTGCATAGGCAGCCTCGACCTCTGCGCTATTGTCTACATCTGCGGCCAGGTCTGTGGAGTCGCCTTCACTGCTATCTCCACCGCAAGCGGTCAGTAGAAGCGTCAGGGACATCAATAGCCATGGTGTAGAACGAAGAAGTCGAGTCATAGCGTTACTCTCAAATACTCTTAGCGATAAATGGAATAGGTTTTTGGATCAAAGGATTCGCGCACGGCCTCACCGATAAAGGTCACCAGGGTCAGCAGCGCGACGAGGGTGCCAAAGGCCGAGGTCACTATCCACGGCGCTGTCCGCAGGTTTGCCGTGCCCTGCTTGAGAAGTTCCCCTAGGCTTGGCGTGGGCGGCGGTAGACCAAAGCCCAAAAAGTCCAATGCTGTGATTGCCGAAATTGCACCAACAATCGTGAAGGGCATAAATGTCACAAGCGTGGAGAGTATGTTGGGCAGAATATGCCTGAATATAATCCGGGAATTGGATGCCCCAATCACGCGTGCGGCGGCTACGTAATCTCGGGCTTTTTCTTTATAGGTCTCGGTGCGCATGTAATAGGTCATGCCGGTCCAGGAAAACAACACCATCACTATAAGTAGTATGCCGATGCGCGTAGGTACGGAGAAAGCGGCGGGTATCACCGAGAAAATAATGATGACCATGTACAGAAAGGGCACGTTGGACCAGATCTCGATAAGGCGCTGAAACAGCAGATCAAAAATGCCGCCGAAATACCCCATGGAGCAGCCAATGGCGATGCCGATGAGATATACCGAGAGCATGAATCCGATAGAAAAAATCAGCGCGATACGCGTGCCGTAAAATAATCTGGCGAGAATGTCGCGGCTGGTGGTGTCGGTACCCAGATAGTGCTGCTGCGTGGCATTGGGAGCCAAAGGTGTGAAGACACCGTCCGGCGCGTGATTCTCAAAAGCGTTGTAAGGCACCAGGGGCATGATGAGCCAATTGCCGCTGCCATCTTGATCAAACTGTTCTTTGAGCTCTCGATAATTGACCTCGTAGTCGTAATTGAGGCCAAAGTCCGTGCCAGGGTGGAAAGCGGTGTACGTGGGGAAGTAAAGCTCGCCCTGGTAACTCACCAGCAGTGCGCGGCTGTTGACCAGGAGTTCTCCAAAAGCCAGTAACACCATCAGACCCGCCAAAAGCAAAAAGCTGTAGTAGCCGCGCTTAATGTGCCGAAAGCGGCGCAGCTTTTTGAGGGTTTGTGGATTGAGCCGAAACATCCGCTAGCTGAACCGTATCCGTGGATCGACCAGCGCGACCAATACATCAGAAATAATGTTGCCAATGAGTAGTAAAAGACTGGCTAGCAGTACGACGCCCATAACTACGGGATAATCTCTATCCAAAATCGCGCTAAGGCCCAGCAGTCCAAAACCGTCGATATCAAAAATACTCTCGATCAAAAAAGAGCCGCCCACCAGAAGCGTGATGTTTTGTCCAAAGGTGGTGGCGATGGGGATCAGGGAATTCCGCATGGCATGTCCCGTCACTGACTTACGGAACGAAACACCCTTGGCGATGGCAGTGCGGATGTAGTCTGCCGCCAGGTTATCCATAAGGTGATTCTTTAAAAGCAGGGTGACCAGCGCAAAGCTACCCACGAGGTAGCAAATCAGCGGCAGTAGCGAGTGGTTGATGAGGTCTAGGGTCTTCTCGGCAGCGTTGAGTTCATCAAAGTTGAAGCTCACAAAGCCGCCCATAGGGAACCACTCGAGACGCACAGCAAAAAACAGTATCAAAAGGGAGCCCAGGGCATAGCCCGGAATGGCGTAGCCGACGAAAATCAGGACCGATGAAATGTTATCGACAAAGGTGCGGTGGCGGATCGCTTTGAGTATTCCCAGGGGGATGCACACCGCATAGGTAAGAATAAGTGTGACGATGCCGTAATACAGCGACACCGGAAACCGGTCGTTAATAACATCCCACACAGGCTCGTTGTAACGGTAAGAAGAGCCCAGGTCGCCGGTAACTACTTTGCCCAGCCACTCTGCGTAACTTTGTAAAATGGGCTTATCAAATCCGTAATATTCCTTAAGGGCTTCGAGTTGCTCGTCCGAGATAGCCATTCCCTGTCCGGCAGATTGACCCCCGCCGCCCCCCGTCATACTCATCTGCTGAGTTTCCATGATGGCGCGCTCAAGGGGGCCACCGGGGACCAGTCGGGTGATTGCAAAGACGATGATAGTCACACCCAGAAGGGTGGGCGGTATCAAGAGCAGGCGCCGCAGGAAGTAGTCGCGCATCGGTTGAGGCGGATTTCAATCTTTATGGAGTGAAGTGGGAACTTACAGTGCTCGCCGGTCCGGCGCAAGACAGTAAAGTATCCCCTGGGATTGTAGATTTTGCTGCCCAGACCATCGTAGTGTGAGACCCAATATGGCAGAGTGCTCATGTCCAGCACTCAGCCCGAGACAGGAAGTCGGTCGAACCCACTACATGAAGACACCCAAGCGCCTCCAGCCCCTTGTCGAAGAAGGCATTATCGATGAAGTCATCAGTCCGCTTATGAGCGGCAAAGAGGCTGATGTCTTTATTGTTCGCAGTTCAGGGGAGCTGCGCTGCGCAAAAATCTACAAAGATGCGGTAAAGCGTAGTTTCAAAAAAGCTGTGCAGTACACCGAAGGGCGCAAGGTCCGTAATAGCCGTCGCCAGCGGGCCATGGAAAAGGGTTCAAAGTTCGGGCGCAAGCAACAGGAAGAAACCTGGCAGAACGCAGAAGTTGATGCGCTATACCGATTGGCCCGGGCCGATGTGCGTGTGCCTCAGCCCTATGGCTGTTTTGACGGTGTTCTGATTATGGAGCTGGTCACCGACGAGGATGGTGATGTGGCCCCTCGTCTGAATGACGTGTCTATGTCGGCAGAGCAGGCTCGGGAAGACCATGCGCTCATGATGCAGTACGTGCTGCGCATGCTTGCAGCCGGACTGATTCATGGCGATTTGTCGGAGTTCAACGTGCTGGTGGACGAAGACGGGCCGGTGATAATTGATCTGCCCCAGGCTGTGGACGCGGCGGGTAACAATAACGCCCGGTCCATGCTCACCCGCGATGTGCGCAACATTACCGAATATTACGCGCAGTTTGCGCCGGAGCTGCTGGACACGCATTACGCTGAGGAGCTTTGGGGACTCTTTGAAGAGGGCGATCTGAATCCTGACTATGAGCTTACGGGGTATGCCGAGCTGGATACTCACGAGGCAGACACGGATTCGGTGATGGCGGAAATCCGGGCGGTACTCGCCGAAGAGGAGGCTCGGCAGCGGCGTCTTAAGGCCGCTGAAAGCGACGAGGAGCCTGAGGAAGATCCAGGCGAGGACCAAAGATAAGGTCTTAATTAGTCACAACTTAAAAGACCGCTTAGCCTGTATAATTGCGCTTTGCCCAACCTCGGGTGAACCACTTCTTATCTCGGTAATTCCCATGACCACCCCAACGACCCCCGGCAGCTTTGATGAGCTGCAACTGCCTGCATTTTTGATGAAAGCCCTGAGCGACGTCGGTTACGAGACGCCATCGGCGATTCAGACCATGACCATTCCACCGCTGCTTGAAGGCAAAGACCTGGTAGGCCAGGCGCAAACCGGTACCGGTAAAACCGCTGCCTTTGCCTTGCCAATTTTAGCGCGTCTGGACCCCAAGCTGAGCAAACCGCAGGCATTGGTACTGGCCCCAACGCGGGAACTGGCGATTCAGGTGGCCGAGGCTTTTCAAAAGTACGCGCGACACAGTAAAGGTTTTAAGGTGTTGCCCATCTACGGTGGTTCTGACTACCGCACCCAGCTGCGGCAGTTAGAGCGTGGGGTACACGTTATTGTGGGCACGCCCGGACGTGTGATGGATCATATGCGCCGCGGCTCCCTGAATCTGTCTGCCCTGACAACGCTGGTACTGGATGAAGCCGACGAAATGCTGCGCATGGGCTTTATCGACGATGTGGAGTGGATTCTTGAACAGACCCCGCCCAAGCGTCAGATAGCGCTGTTTTCTGCCACTATGCCTGACGCGATCCGGCGTATTGCCAAGCAGCATCTCAATAAGCCTGAAGAAATCACCATCAAGCTCAAGACAGTGACCAACGCCTCCATACGTCAACGCGTTTGGATGATGGGGGGCATGCACAAGCTGGATGCGCTGACCCGAATTCTCGAAACCGAAGATACCGACGGCGTGATCATCTTCGTGCGTACACGCATCGCCACCCAGGAACTGGCTGACAAGCTTTCGGCCCGGGGCTATGCCACAGCGGCACTCAACGGAGATATCGCCCAGAATCAACGTGAGAAGACAGTCGAAAATTTAAAAAAGGGTGGGCTTGATATTCTGATTGCTACTGATGTGGCCGCTCGGGGTCTGGATGTTGAGCGCATCAGCCACGTGATCAATTACGACATACCCAACGATCCCGAGGCTTACGTCCACAGGATTGGACGCACCGGTCGCGCGGGACGCACCGGCGAGGCGATTCTTTTTGCAGCTAATCGCGAACGTCGATTGCTGCGCACCATCGAGCGAGTCACCGGGCAAAAGATTGAGTCTATGGAGCTGCCCACGTCTGAGCAGGTCAGTGACAAACGCGCGTCACGCTTTAAGGCTCGCATTACCGAGACCTTGGATACCCGGGATCTGGGCGCTGCCCGGGAGCTTGTAGAGTCCTACCAGCAGGAGTTTGGCGTGCCGATTATTGAGATCGCGGCGGCTCTCGTGGTGATGAATCAGGGTTCAGCCAAGGCTATTCCCGCGGCAGAACCTGTCAAGCCTTCGCGAGAGCGACCGGCTCGAGCTGAGCGATCGCCAGGGCGAGACCGAGACCGGGATCAGGCTCGGGGCCAGGATCGAGAGCGCACGCCTAAGCGTCCCAAAGAGTCTGCGCCGCGAGATGCGGACGTGGGAATGGATCGCTATCGCATCGAAGTGGGTCGGCAGCATGGCGTGAAGCCGGGCAATATCGTAGGTGCCATTGCCAACGAAGCGGAGGTGGATGCGGAGTACATAGGCCGTATTCAAATTGAAGACGACCACAGCTTTGTGGATCTTCCTGATGGTATGCCCAAGGAAATCTTCAAGCACCTGAAGTCCGTGTGGGTCAGTGGCCAGAAGCTGCAAATTTCCCGTGCTGCGGATCATACGGCTAAGCCGGCCAAACGCGGCGGAGCTGCCAGCGGCAGTGCAAAAAATGATACCGGGGCTAAAAAAGACGTGGGGGCCAAGAGAAAGGGTCCCCGCAAGCGTAAAGCCCCACCGTTAAGTTAGCTTTGTGCTGGTAGCGGCTAGGGCTTTTGCTGTAGCCACCAGCGCAGGACCTCTTCCTCCACGCGATACAAAGGACTGCTTCCCGGTGCTGAGTTAGCCGGGTCTGCTGCTGTGCCGGTGATGATGGTTGCAATACCATTACCGGTCTTTGGGTCGATAAGTGCGTGGCTCAATACGCCGTAAGCTTCGCCCAGGTGTCCCACAAGTAAGGCAGGACCCTCATGGAATCCCCAGGCGCGCATATCGATACGATGTACCGAGAGTCCGTAGCTGGTCATGAGTCCGTCGGTAGGGCCGCCGGGTTGTGCCTCTCCCGCGGAAAGACCGTTACTGCCTGCCGCATTGAGTGTCCAGTCCGGGGTCAACATCGCCTCAACAGACGCAGTCGATAACACGCGCACCCCCTCCAACTCTCCCTTGGCGGCCAGCATACGCAGTATGACGATGAGGTCGTCGGCGCTGGCGCGAAGGCCTCCTTGGGGAGAATAGAGGGTCGCGTTGCTCCCCAGTTGATAAGTCGCCAGAAACCCGTTGGCGAACTCTGTGCTGCGCATACCGTAAAAGCATTGCGGCTCGGCACCATCGACCTGCGCGAGCCAGTCGCTGTCCGGGCTCCAGGATCCGGGCTCATTACCTTTACGAAAGGCAGCGGCTCGCTGGGACGCCGGTATCTCGCAGGGATCAAAGCGTGCCGACAAGCCCATAGGGCCGAGCACGTGATTTGCCATGTACTGATCGAAACGTTCGCCGGATAGGAGTTCGATCAGCGTGCCCAGGATGCCAAAGTTGAGATTGGCATAGTAAAAGTAGTCACCTGGTGCTTCGGACCGGGCTTGCGCAAAATGCTCCCCGTTTTGCCAATAGGGCGACCCGGGGGTAAAAAAGTCCCGCAGGCTGCCGGTGCCTGCCGCGATGAAGTACGCCGACCCATCCCTTACCGAAGACGTGTGCGATAGCAACTGCCTCGCGGTGATCGCAGCGTCGGGAAAAGCCGGGTTACGCAGCTGCCAGTCAAGATACTCAGAAACATCGGTGTCCAGATCGAGCTTGCCTCCATCGACAAGTTGCATGACCCCGATGGCTACCACCAACTTGGAGACAGAGGCGACACGTTCTTTGTGGTCTCTGCGCAGTGGTTCCTTGCCTTGGGTTCCCAGCTGCGCGAACCCGAAGGCGTATCCCTGCGCGGCTTCGCCGTTTCGCAGGAGGCTTAGCTGTAGTCCGCTTAATGCGGGGGTTACTGAATTGCCCGAAACAAGCGCCTCCAAGTCAGCGGTGTCTTCACTAGCCGCGACGACTGTATGTAGCGTCGCCGCGAGTAGTAAGCAGGAAACTACCTGTCTCATTGCTTCATAACTTTTCCGCTTTTCATGACAAAGCCGATATCGAGCAAAGCATCGATACTGTCCAGCGGGGAAATCCGCGTCGCCACCAGGTCTGCGTGTTTGCCGGGCTCAACCGTGCCTAAGGTGTCGCTCATACCAATAAGGTCCGCGGCGTTGACCGTGGCGCTGACCAGGATATCCATCTCGCTCATTCCAGCTTCGTGCATGAGCACGGCTTCACGCGCGTTCTGGCCGTGCTTTGACACTGCTGAATCAGTACCAAACGCTACTTTCACACCCGCCTTATGAGCCTTTGCAAAATTCCCCTGCATCGCGGCTCCCACTTCGATGGCTTTCGCTGATTGAGCAGGTGTGAGTATGCCGCCCGCTCTTGCCATGTCGGCTGCCGTGGCACCAGCGAGTAGTGTGGGTACAAGGTATGCGCCCGTTCGTTTGAACTCCCGGATCGCATCGGGTCCTGTGTATGTGCCGTGCTCAATACTGTCTACGCCAGCTTTGAGTGCAGCAATGATGCCGTCTTCCTGATGGGCGTGGCTGGCAACTTTGCGTCCCATGCTGTGCGCTGCACGCACCACCTCCATGAGTTCATCGTCTTCCATTTGCTTGCCGGTGCCTGTCGCTCTATCAGTGAGCACGCCGCCGGTGGAGGTGATTTTGATGAAGTCAGCGCCGTATTTAATGCCGTTGCGGGTGGCGCGGCGACAGTCATAGGGGCCATCGCAAATGGATTCGTCGGTCGCCAGTTCCATGAACTCATGTTTTGTGCCGCTGACATCATTGTGGCCACCGGTCACGCCTACGCCTCCCGCGGCGATGATGCGGGGGCCATCGATCCAGCCTTTGTTAATCGCATCGCGTACGGCATAGGTCTGTTGGTTTTTGGAGCCCGCGTCTCGCACGGTGGTAAAGCCTGCCATCAGCGTGGTCATGGCGTTGTGGTAGCCGTACATCTGCACTAGTTCGTCAGACCAGCGCAATGCGCGGCTGTCGTTCTCAGGGCTAAGCTCGCCCTGTAGATGAACGTGCATATCCATGAGGCCGGGCATCACAAATCGGTCTTTAAGGTCAATGACCGAGTCTGCGTCGTAGTCCTTCGCATCTTTATATCCGGCTACCACGTTACTGATACGGCCGTCGGTGATCACGATCGTTTGTTCTTTGAGAGGCTTTTTGCCCGGAACTGCCAGCAGTTCGCCTGCGTGGATCAGTGTTGTGTCGGCCAGGGCAGGTGCCATCGCGAGCATTGCGCCAAGGGCGCTGATGAACTTCAAAGGTCGAATGTGCATAGTGTCTCCGTCTCACGACTGTTTGTTTGAGTTATGTTTGAAAATCAAGCTGGCGGCGTAGTACGACCCCGCCAGATAACTAAAAGCCGCTGCTCGTCAGTCGACCTTGAATCCCCAGATTTTGTCGTTGAGCACGTCTCCCAGCAAGGGGCTTTTTGCTGACCGCTCAAAGGCGTCGGATACGTTGCCGCTGCGCTGATCAACGACTGGTTTGTAGTTGGGATGCGTAAAGATGTATAGCTCGCCCTGTTCCAGCGCTTCGATGACGCGCTCGCTCAAGAGGTCGGCCTCTATGCCGTTTGCCACGGCTTTTGACGAGGCTTTGGCAACTTCAAAAACATCCGGGGTGGGCTTAAGGTCGGTGGCATAGCGTGGCTGACGATTGCGGTAGGACTCGTGGATGCGCGTTTTCACGAAGGCCGGTGCCAAGACCGACACATGCACATTGCTGCCCTGTAATTCCTGAGACCAGGACTCGGTAAGCGCGACGACAGCGGCTTTGGTGGCAGTGTATGCGCCAGCCATTGGCACGCCGCCCATTCCGGCCATAGAGGCAACGTTGATAAGCCAGCTCTGCTCGCCATGGCGCTTCATGTGCGGCACAAATACGTTGGCCCCATAAACCACGCCCATAAGATTAACGTCGATGCACCAGCGCCAGCCCGCATCATCAAGAGTCTCTATGGCGCCGACGCCGCCACTGACGCCTGCATTGTTGATTAGCATATGAATGTTACCGAAGCGTGTTTGAGCCTCGGATGCGGTTCTGTCCCAGTCCGCCTTCAGGGCGACATCCATGTCGACAGCGAGTACTGTAATGTTCTGACCTTCTAAACTTGTTTTCGCAGCCTCCAGGGCCGCGGTCTCGATGTCGGCAATGACAATGTTCATTCCCAGCTTGCCCAAGGTGCGGGCAAGGCTTAAACCAATGCCTTCTGCGCCTCCGGTGATGACCGCTGTCTTGCCTGAAAGGTCTTGTCTGTTCATGTTCTACCCTATTGTGTTGTATGGGGCGCTGACCGCGCTTTAAATCGATAACGAAGTATGCCTTATTGCCAGCTCGAACTGTTGTTAGGTCCGCTCTTTGGGCAAGACTGGCCGTCTTGGTGGGGCGCGCTACACTTGTGGTAAGACCATGAGTATTTGAGGTGTGCAGTCATTAGCGATTTCTTCCACACAATGCGATGCACTAGGGGCGCTCATTCGCGCCGTGACTCGTTGCTACGGATCTTCCGCGTTTTTGTAATTTTGCTTGGTTGCTTCGCGCTGCCCATAGCAGGGTTCCTCGGCGAGCCGCTACACGCTCAGCCTGCGCAACGCGAGGCAATGCTGCTGACGGTCTCCGATGCCATCAGTCCGGCGACCATGGATTACCTGCAACGGGGTATCGAGCGCGCCGAAGAGGAGGGTGCCGAGCTCCTGATCATCGAGTTGGATACGCCCGGGGGTCTCATGGCCTCAACGCACGATCTGATTAAATCGATTCTTGCATCGCGGGTTCCTGTAGTGACCTATGTGTCGCCTTCCGGGTCCCGTGCTGCGAGTGCCGGTACTTACATCTTACTGGCCAGTCATGTTGCCGCGATGGCGCCGGCGACACACCTCGGGTCGGCTACGCCGGTGCAGATGGGGGGGCTGCCGGGTTTTCCTTCGAATAAGCCGCCAGCGAGTCCCACCGCGCCCAAGGGCCCGGGGGAGACACCGCAGGACACGGCACCGTCAAAGCCCGCGAGCGGTTCCGCATCTGCAATGGAGCGCAAGGTGCTCGAAGACGCGGTGAGTTATATCCGTGAGCTTGCGACTCACCATGGTCGCAATGCTGACTGGGCGGAGCGCGCGGTACGTGAGGCGGCTAACCTGGGGGCTCAGGAAGCGCTCGCGCAGAATGTGATTGATGTTGTTGCTACAGATATCGATGATCTGCTGAGTAAGGTTGATGGCAAGACGGTGGTGTTAGTGGGTGGAAACAGAACCATCTCCACCGCCGACCTGCAGGTGCAGCGCGTCGATCCGGACGGGCGGACACGGCTGCTCTTTGTAATAACCGATCCAAACATCGCTTACTTTTTATTGCTGATCGGGTTTTACGGCATTGTTTTTGAGTTTGCCAATCCTGGGAGTTTGTTCCCGGGTGTCATTGGCGCGACCTGCCTGCTGCTTGCGCTTTTTGCCTTTCAGATTCTGTCGGTGAACTACGCAGGTCTGGCGCTCATTTTCCTGGGGTTGGTATTTATTGTGGCCGAGGCTTTTATCCCCAGCTTTGGTGTACTGGGCATTGGCGGGATTGTCGCCTTTGTCTCAGGCTCGGTAATTCTCATGGATGGGAGTAATCAGGCTGTATCCATACCCGTCGTCGGTGGGGTTGGTGCCATTGCAGCAGGATTTATGCTCTGGGTAGTTACGCGTCTTGTGGGTTTGCGTCGCCGAAGGCCTGTTTATGGCGTTGAACATTTCACCGAGGAGACAGCCCGTGCCGATGGGGTATTCTCAGCCGCAGATGGCCGCTACAGCGGGTATATACATATGAGTGGTGAGCGCTGGCGCGCGGTCAGCGACGAGCCGGTGCAATCCGGCGAAGCCTTGCGTGTGCTGGCAGTTAATGGATTGACCGTGCAAGTGGCGCCGCTAGCGGCGAGCAATCGGGCTGAGCCCAAACCTTAAGGAGAAAATTCATGTTTGTAGACCTTATCCCCTACGTCGCGCCGTTTGTGTTCCTGATCGTTATTCTTGCGTCGACAATCAAGATTCTGCCGGAGTACGAGCGCGGTGTTGTTTTCTTTCTGGGACGCTTTCAGGGGGTGAAGGGGCCCGGGCTGGTGATTGTGGTGCCGGGCATCCAGCAGATACAGCGCGTCGACTTGCGGGTAATCACCCTGGACGTACCCAGTCAGGATGTGATTTCGCGCGACAACGTGACGGTGCATGTTAATGCCGTATTGTATTTCCGGGTGGTTGATCCGCAGCGGGCGATTATTCACGTGGAAGATTTTGTCGCCGCCACCAGTCAACTGGCTCAGACCACACTACGCTCGGTGCTTGGCAAGCATGATCTGGATGAGATGCTCTCGGAGCGAGACAAGCTCAATAACGATGTGCAGGAAATTATCGACGCACAAACAGAAGAATGGGGAATCAAAGTCGCGAATGTCGAGATAAAGCAGGTCGACTTGAACGAGTCGATGATTCGGGCGATAGGCCGTCAGGCCGAAGCAGAGAGGGAGCGGCGGGCCAAGGTGATTCATGCCGAGGGTGAGCTGCAGGCTTCGCACAAGCTGCTTGAAGCCGCCCAGGTGATGTCAGCGAGTTCCGGCGCAATGCAGCTACGTTACCTGCAAACCCTGGCTGACATGGGAAATCAGAACACGTCCACGGTGGTGTTTCCGATTCCCATCGAGATCATGGAGAGCTTTGGCCGTGCCATTAACGGCGGCGCTAAGCCATCGTCGGATGAGAAGACTGGCGTTTAGTGAGGCGGCGGGAGTTGTGTCTTCACTGACTACGCCAGTTCGACAGACCTCGCTACGCTAAGGGGTCGCTCTCGCGCATACCCATAAGGAGGGGCAGACTCTCCATGCGCTCCGCGATCGCCCCACATCCTGTGAGGCACCCGCGCCCTTTGGGCGCTGATTCAATTCTACTGCCCTCGAAATAAAAAAAAGGGCGCCCCTCACGGGCCACCCTTTCATTGATTTGGTGGAGCTTCGGAACCCTGTTTGTCAGAAGCTAGCAGAAACTCGGTAGACAATTGCCTGTGCTCTGGTGCTTCACCATTAAACGAAATCTGGTACCCCATAGCCTTATAGCTTTTCTCTCGTTTTTTGAACATTCGTTGCAACATAGGGAGCGAGCAATCGACATAATCGTAAATGGTGACACGGTCTTTGCCATCCGACTCTCGGTGAATTCGCCCGGCATACTGAGCTAGTGAACCCTTCCAAGCAATCGGCATGGCTAGGAATAGTGTGTCTAGTCTTGGTAGATCAAAACCTTCACCTACATATTTGCCGGTGGCAACGACGACTTGCGCGGTAGGTAGTTGTTCTTCAGCAGCCTTACGCTCAGACGTGCGCATTGCGCCTTTTAAAACGATCGAGTCGACCTCTTTGTCGAGTAGCAAAGCATTGATAGTCTCTGCATGTTCCCTGCGTTCTGTTAACACTATTGGGTGTTTAGATTGCTGAATACAGGCGAGAACATCGCTGATGATTCTCTGTGTTCGTTCATCATTTTCCATGATCCAGCGATAAGCGTCAGAGATTTTTGGTCGCGCGTCTGAATTGATTAACTGCTTTGGAGGGTTGTCATACAGCTGATGAACAACAACTTGTTGCTCAAATTTTTCTTCTGTTGTGCTTTTAACCTTGTGACGAATAGGCCCTGCGGCCATAAAGATGATTTTCTGGTGGCCATCCTGTCGTTCGGGGGTGGCGGTCAAGCCGAGTACATATTTGGCTCGAACTTCGTTTAACACCATTTCAAAGCGCGGCGCAGAAACGTGATGGCACTCATCAACGATCACATGTCCATAATCTTGAACGATCTCAGATACAGTGTTGTCCTTTTTGTTGATTAGACTTTGATAGGTCGCGATGTCGACGACACCCGTAGGCTTTTTCTTGCCGCCGCCGATGATGCCGACATCCGTATCGGGCAAAAACGATTTTAATCGTTCTCTCCATTGGTCGAGCAGTTGTCTACTGTGCACTAATATTAGCGTGTTGGCTTTGCGCGTAGTAATCATGCCAATAGCGGTAACCGTTTTACCAAAGGCTGTCGGCGCATGAAGAATACCAGCATCGTGCTTACTCATAGCGCGCACAGCTGCTTGCTGATTCTTTCTGAGTTTGACGAGTGACTTGGTGGCTTTAAGTTTAGTGCCACGTTCACGTTGATCATCTAATTGAACTTCGATCTGATTCTCGGCTAACAACTCTAGCGCTTCGTCTAAGCAACCGCGAGGTATTGCCAAGTAGCCTTGCTCAATTCGAGCACAAGAGATAAATCTCGGAATACCATGAGTTGAAAACCGTAGTGCCTGTGTTTTAAAAAATACAGGGTTTGAAAAGCTAGCGAGTCGCCTTAACCTTGCTGCTAATGCGCTCGGTAATTCGCTTAAATCAAAATAAACATGATTTGCGAGAGTGACGGATATCTTTTTTGGTGCGTTTTCCAATAAGAGCGGTTTTGCTTTGGCGGTCATCTCCCAGGGTGGGCGATTCTCTATAACCTCTTGTTCTTTAAATAACGCAGAGTTTGGTGAAATCTGTGTCAGTAGCTTTGTAAGTCTGCTGTGTGAAATAGACTCTATATTAGCAAGGTGTTGCCATTGGTCCTGGATGACATTCAGTTCGTCATCAACAAAGGAGCTATTGCCGGACTGACGGGCTTCTTTTTGTAGAGGCAGTGCAATTAAATTCCCAAATCCCCCTTCGGGTAAAATATCCTGATTGGGGAAAAGGCGATCATAGGAGTCAAATGATAAGTTCGGATAAAATTCCATCGCTTTGTCGAGCAGGCCAAATCCCAATAGCCTGGCTTCTTTAGCTGGTACTTTCTTGCTGAAGAAAATCCAGAGGTGCGCGCCATTGCCGGAGCGTGAAATCTCAATGGCATGTGGAATTCCAAAGTTCTGGCAAGCCTTCGACATTGCTTTCACTTCTTCTTGCCATTGGTCTTTATCAAAATCGGCGGCAAGAAAGTAGCAGGTGTTGTCGCGCATCAAAGGATAAAGGCCAACGACTTGTTGCCCTGCTAAGTGGCGATAAATGATCTGCTCATTTAACTCTGTGAATTGCCGGTGATTGCAATCCTGACATTTGATGCGTGGCTTGTGACAAATTCCTTGAACCCACTCGTTATTGCAGGCAACTGAGTAACCACTGCGACCTTGTTTGTTTTGCCAACGGTTTGAAAAAATATCGGTTCGACCCCGAAACAAACCTCTGAAGATCCCAATCTTTTGTTCTGGTGAATATAGTGGTGAATCAGGTGTATTCGGTGAGGGTTGCTGGAGTTGCTCTCTGAGAGCTAGAAGTTGCTTTTTCTCCTGTTCAAGCTTTGCGAGCCGAGTGTCAATCTCGGCTGTACTTTGAAATCCAGCAGGCTTAAGCATGCGTCCCCGGTGGTTTGATCAAGGATTCTGCCGGAATGCCCAAACCTTCATGCAGCTTCCAGATCATTTTTAGTGTGAGCGAGCGCTTGTGATTGAGAATCTCATAGACTCGGTTGCTCTTGCCTATCATTGGCTCAAGGTCTTTTACGGTTAAACCTTTACGTTCCATTTCGAACTTGATGGCTTCAACTGGATCAGGCAGTTCCATAGGGAAATGTTTGGCCTCATAAGCTTCTATCAACGTGACCATTACATCCAGCTTTTCACCTTCGGAACTGTCAGGGCCTGCCATCATCAGGGTTTCAATTTCTTTTAATGCCGCTTGGTAGTCGGCATCAGTTTTAATCGGTTTGATGTCCATAGTACTTACCTCTCGTTTCTACCTTTGGGGCTATTAAATAGTTTGCACGTTAACTTTGTCATATTGCGCATGAGTGCCGATGAAGCGGATGTACACCACGCGATAGGCGTAGTTGATCCACACGACAAGTCGGTACTTGTTGCCCGCAATATTGAAAACCGCACGCCCATCTTTGAGGATGCTGGCATTTCTGAAGTCCTCCTTAACATAAGAAGGTGCGCTCCAGTCAGCCGCTAAGGTATGTCGATACCAAGCAAGCGTAGGCTCTTTAGCATCCATGTATTCTGGGTGTTCTTCCCAGAACATTTTCAGTGTCGATAGGGCAATTATTCTCATAGAGCCAACGATAGTCCCAAAATGGGACCACATCAACTAAAATCTATTGGAGAATCAATATCAATGAATATCAAGCGCTTATGACGCAAAGAGACCTCTGTCATCGGTGGCAGCTCCGTGAGGCGACTCTTGAAAGGTGGCGGTCCGAAGGTATTGGGCCAATTTACGTGAAGCTGGGTGGTCAAGTTAGGTACAGGCGAGAAGATGTGCTGGAGCATGGGGCCAGTTGCTTAAGAAAGAGTACTTTTGAAGCTGTTTGAATGTGGGTTAGTACGCAAATCCCCGCATCAGGCCTAATTTTCGGATAGTAAAGTTGCGGTTTAATAGTCGCTCTTTGGCATCCATGCCACCGCGACATACATTACGTCCTGTAAATAAAAAGCCCTAATGGCTGGTGAAGGCTCATTAGGGCTATTTACAAGATGGTGGAGGCGGCGGGAGTTGCGTCTTCACTGGCTACGCCAGTTCGACAGACCTCGCAACGCTCGGCCACCCGCGCCCTTCGGGCGCAAATTCAGCTTTCTGCCAAATCCTAAAACATAAAAAGGGCCACTCTTGCGAGCGACCCTTTTTATGTTTGGTGGAGGCGGCGGGAGTTGAACCCGCGTCCGCCAGCACTCTGCCATTGGCTCTACATGCTTAGATCCCGTTGATTAATCTAACCGCACACAGCCCAACGGGCAGGACGTGATTGGCGATCTCCGTAATTTTTTAGCAGCTAGGCCCGGAGCCTGCTTCGCTGCGATCCAGTTCTATATGACAGTCAGTAACGCGGGGCTGGAACCTTGCTAAAGACCGCTAGGGCCGAAGCCACTAGATGAAGTATTGATGACTGCTTACGCAGCCAGCGCTACCTCGTAGTTGTCGTCATTGGCAACTAATAGTTTGCAGCTTTGGATTTACGTGATTGGCTACCATCACGGCATGCACCGCAGGTTTTGTTACCGTCGTCGAATCCGTAACGCCCCCAAGTGAGTCAGCAGTTTAGCACAGAACGCGAATTTCAATGGGTTTTTACCTGGGCCATGAATTTGACAAACCTACAATTTCGGCCAAGTCTTGGAGTCAAACAACAACAATAATCAGATCAGGAGCGTGTTATGGATGCTGTGTCTATCAACTGGATGGCGACCGTGGTGGCAGCGGTGGTGGGTTTTGTAGTCGGTGGCTTGTGGTACTCGCCGCTACTATTTGGAAACGTCTGGATGCACTCGGCGGGGATCTCCCAGGAGCAGATCGCTGGAGGTAATAAGGCCAAGATTTTTGGTTTGTCTTTGGTCTTTCTGTTGATTATGAGCTACTGCCTGGCGATGTTTTTGGCGACGCCCGACATCACCCTGCAGACCGGTGCTTTGTATGGATTTCTTACCGGCTTTGGGTGGATTTTCTTTGCTTTCGGGGTCGTGGGGCTGTTTGAGCTCAGATCCTGGTCCTATATTTTTATCAATGGTGGCTACTGGGTGGTTACCATGACGTTGATGGGCGCAGTTTTAGGCGCGTGGAAATAGCCTGCGTTCATAGTGTTTTTAGCTGTTTGTTTATTTCAGTTATTTGCTTGCACAATAGCTTTTCCTTTTGCTCGTCATTGACGAAGCCTAAAAAAATGAGTTGACACTCCTGGCTGGATGGGGCCATTGTAATTTCATTCATTCACATACCGTACGTCGTTAGGAGGATGCGGTAATGACAATTTTTAACTCCCCCAGGGGGCGCTTTCGCGCGCTTGCCCTTTTTTGTGCCTATGTGTTTTGCGCCTCGGTGTCTGCGGCGCCGCCGGTAGATAAATTCCCCGATATTGAGCTTCCCGATGTGGTCAGTGGCCAGGCGGCTGTTGGTGCTCTCGGAGCTAAACTGCCCCCGGTGGCCGCTTACTACGGTATGAGTACCAGCGAATTTGCGCGTCACCTGCGTGATGATCGTACCCTGTGGATTGATCGTAGTGGGCGCGCTTTTTATATTGAACCCGAGCCGGCAGATAGTTTTGCTACCGATGTACTCGAGGAAGCAACCTATCCGCTTGCTGAGACGTTTCTACTGGAGAGCAAGCCCAATGCGCCGCGAACGGTGTATCTGGATTTTGATGGACATGTTACCTCTGGCACAGCGTGGAACGTTGGTGGTGGCGACATCACTTCACCGGCGTATGACCGTAATGGCGATCCGAGTTTCTTTACTAACAGCGAGTTGACTGAGATTCAGGCGATCTGGCGCCTGGTAGCCGAGGATTTCGCGCCGTTCAACGTCAATGTCACAACACGGGATCCGGGTGCTGCCGCGATCAGCCGAAGCGGAAGCGGCGATGGTGTATTCGGCACCCGCGTCGTTTTCACTGTGGACAATTTTGATGGTTGTGGCTGTGGCGGATTTGCGTATCTACGCGCCTTTGACGACACCTCCGATTACTATAAACCGGCTTTTGTTTTCAATCGCGGCGTTAAAGGCGCCGGCGAGGCCGCCACTCACGAAGCAGGCCATAACCTGGGCCTGAATCATGATGGAATCAGTGGTGGTGCGGCCTACTACGGTGGTCACGGTAGTGGCGCTACGGGCTGGGCTGCAATCATGGGTGTTGGATACAACCGTGCCCTGGTTCAATGGAGTCGCGGCGAGTACAACAATGCGAACAACCTCGAAGATGACATAGCGCGGATGCAGGTGTACGGCGCTCCTTTGGTCGAGGATGATCACAATGACAGTCTTGGTGGCGCATCAGTTCTTGATACAAGCCCTGCAGGTGCCGAAATCAGTCTTGCAGGCCGCGGTGTTGTACACACTCGCGATGATCGGGATGTGTTTAGTCTGATTGCCGGTGCGGGTCCCTTGAGCCTCTCCATTACGCCTGCTCCTTCGGCACCTAATTTGGATATCGAAGCCACGTTGCTGGATGCGACGGGCAGTGAGCTTGTGCGGAGTAATCCAGAGAGCTCTCTTGATGCCACTATTGCTGTAAATGTAGCTGCCGGAGAGTACTTTCTGGTGGTGGATGGCGTGGGTAAGGGCGATCCTTTAAGCACGGGCTATACGGACTACGCAAGTCTTGGAAACTACTCCGTGATTGGCGTTGCCGCAGACCCGGGTGGAATCGTACGGCCCACGGCGGTGGCGACGGCCCCTGATTACATGGCCAGCATTGCGCCATTGAACGTGGATTTCGATGCGGGTGGATCCAGTGACGCTGTCTTCTGGGACTGGGACTTCGGAGACGGTGGTACTGGCGCCGGTTTAACGCCATCGCATATCTATACCGCACCCGGGGTTTATGCCGTAACACTCACAGTCACCAGTGAGTCGGGACTGACCGATAGCACAGGCCTTGAGATAACGGTAAACAACCAGCTCCCCGTTGCGGTGGCGTCGGCCAGCACGCGAAGTGCAGCGGCGGGAGATACGATCCTCTTTGACGGCAGTGCTTCTTATGACGTTGATAGCAGCGGCAGTATTGTTGCCTGGGATTGGCGCTTTGGTGATGGAAGCATTGCCAGCGGGATCTCAGTCTCGCACAGCTACGGCAATGGGGGACAGTATACGGCTGAGCTGACAGTCACTGATGATCTGGGTGATTCGAGTGTTAGTAGTATCGTTTTGGATATCAGTGGTCCCGCGTTTGTGGAGCAGTTGTCTACGGGCGAGCAATTCGTTGCGGGCACCGTTAACGGCGATTATCGCGATACCTTCATTGCTGATGGCGTTGAACAGGCTTTGGTCGAGAGAACCTCTGGAGGGCGCAAGAATTCACGCTACAGTTATCTGGAGCATCGATGGAACTTTACTGTCTTGGGCGGAGACATTGTCCGGCTTTCGCTTACCGGTAGGCACCTGTCTGCCGGTGATGGCGATACCATGCGGTTTTTTTATGCGGTCGGCGGTGGTCCTGAAGTCCCGCTGGATATAGCCCTTGGCAGTTCACGGTTGACGCATACGGTTGATTTACCCGCCGTCAGCGGCCAGGCGCAGCTTATCGTGCGCGATAGCAATCGCATCCCAGGTAATCTGGACCTGGACAGGGTCTTTATTGATGGTTTGTTGATCGTCACGGAGAACGGCGATGCTGGTGATGGAGGCGAGCCGCCACCGCCACCGCCTCCACCACCACCCGAGGACACGGCTTTAACAGCCAATGCTTATAAGCAAAAAGGTGTACAAACGGTTGATCTTAGTTGGACCGGCATAACTGCGGGTTCCCTGGATCGCAACGGTGTTGTGATCGAAAACTTTACTGGGCTGAGTGGTTACACAGACACGCTTGGGAAGGGTGGGGGTAATTACACTTACACCTTATACGACGAGGCCGGAAACCTGAAAGATAGTGTCTCGGTTAACTTCTAAGTCTTTTTGCTTTCACGGTAGGAGTGATCGCCCGGGTACGCCCGGGCTTTTTTTGTCCGCAGCTGTGTCGTTAGCCTAAAAGCCCGGTGTGCTTTTTAAATATTCGAGTTCTTCGCTAGTACTGTGCCGGCCAAGTACTGTATTGCGAGACGGATAGCGACCAAAGCGCTGGATAACGTCGCGATGGGCTATTTCATACCGCAGCGCGTCGGCATTACCCAGAGCTTCAAACAGTTGCAGCCCTTGCTCATGAACAGCCAGGGATTCGGAGTGCATGTAGGGCATGTAACTAAAGTAACGTTCATCGGCATTCATGCGCTGGTCATCGCCGCAGGCAACGGCCTCCTGTGCCAACACCAGGGCCATGCCATCCTGAGCATAGGACCTGGCATCTTTACGAAAAATGTTGCGTGAAAGTTGGTCCAGGACGATGATCTCGGCGCAACGTCCCTCGGGCTTCGTGCGCCATTCCCAGCACTCTCCTTTGATTGCCGCTTCCAGTGTTGGCAGGAATTCCTCTGTGCATTTGGCGTCAAAGGCATCGGATTGCTTGAACCAGCGCTGAGGTCCGGCTTCTTCAAACCAGAACTGGAGAACCTGTGCAGCGCTCTTCATATCAGTTGTCGTTCCATACCGTGTTTTTGATCTAGCCCACAAACGCCCGCTCGATAACGTAATCGCCTGCCACACCCTGATTCGGCGAGACCGTGAAGCCCCGGCTGTCCAGCAGCTTGGAGATGTCGTCCAGCATGGCAATGCTGCCGCAAATCATGGCGCGATCTTGTGCTGGGTCGATAGCGGGCAGCCCAAGGTCCGCCTCGAGCTTGCCACTCTCCAGAAGCTCGGTGATGCGACCGTTATTGCGAAAGGGCTCGCGTGTCACGGTGGGGTAATACAGCAGCTTCTCACGCACGTCGTCGCCAAGATATTCGTGTTGCGGGAGTTCTTCGGTAATGTAGTCGTAATAGGCCAGGTCGCTGACCTGCCGCACGCCGTGCACCAACACGATGTTCTCGTAGCGCGCATAGGCGTCCGGGTCGCGGATGATTGACATAAAGGGCGCTAAACCCGTGCCGGTAGAAAATAAATACAGATATCGCCCGGGATGAAGGTCAGTGAGCACCAAAGACCCTACGGGCTTTCTGCCCAGGAGGACTTCGTCGCCCACATTGATGTGTTGAAGGCGGGATGTGAGCAGGCCGTCGGCGACCTTGATGCTCAGAAACTCCAGTTCTTCCTCGTAATTTGCGCTGGCAATGCTGTAGGCCCGCAGCGCCGGCTTACCGTCAACTTCCAGTCCGACCATGGTGAAGTGCCCGTTTTCGAACCTGAACTCGGGTGCACGCTCAGTCTTGAAGCTGAACAAACGATCGTTCCAGTGCTTCACTTCGGTGACTTTGGCGGGTGCTACGGCGGCCATGCTGGGGTCCTTGTGTACTGATGAATTTACTATATACGTCAAAGGGTGCGAATTCTGATCACCTTGATGGCGCCCTGCAACAACTTGCGATGCGTCTTTCCAGAACCGTTTTTCCTATCCTTATGCTCTTACCGCCTTACGGGGGCGCGGTGGACAGCTCACACGGCCCTGCATAGACTTCCAACGCAGTAACGGCAGATAACAATTGAAAGGCCAGACTATGGAATACGATCTAAAAATTATCGGCGGTCTCGTTTATGACGGCGAGGGCGGTGCGCCCAGAGAAGCCAATGTCGGTGTTCGTAACGGGACCATCGTTGCCATTGGAGAGTGCCCGGGGGACGCTAGGGAAATCCTTGATGCCAGCGGACATATCGTGACGCCGGGTTTCATAGACTTACATACCCACTACGACGGACAGGTGTCCTGGGACTCGGGAATGCAGCCCAGTGTGAATCATGGTGTGAGCACGGTGGTGATGGGTAGCTGTGGCGTGGGCTTTGCGCCGGTGCGCGAAGCTGATCGCGAAAAGCTCATCCGACTCATGGAAGGTGTGGAGGATATTCCGGGCATTGCCCTTGCCGAGGGCCTTACCTGGGACTGGGAAACGCTGCCTGAGTACATGGATGCCCTTGACGCCAAGCCGCACAGTATCGATTTTGCGGTGCAGGTGACCCATGACCCACTGCGCGTATATGTCATGGGAGATCGCGCGGTGTGTAATGAGCAGGCGACGGACACGGACATCGCCGCCATGCGTCGTATTACCCGAGAGGCGCTCGAAGCCGGGGCCATCGGTTTTTCTACCGGTCGATCAGATGTCCATCGCAGTGCCGATGGCGACTGGACGCCATCGTCAGAAGCTACCGCGGAAGAGTTGGCGGGGATCGCCAGTGCATTTTCAGGTCTTTCGCACGGAATCTTGCAGGCCGTGAATGACTTTGATCTTGAACGCGAGGGCGATGCATTTGACAAAGAGTTCGATATTCTCGAAAGCATGGCAAAAGCGGGTGAGGGGCGTCCATTTTCCCTCTCGCTGATGCAGCGTGATTTCGCACCGGATCAGTGGCGACGCATTATCGATCGCGCTGAAAAGGCCGACGCCGAGGGCGTTAACATGCGTCTTCAGACCGCGCCGCGCGGTATCGGGGTCATTACCGGGCTGCAATGCACGTTCCATCCCTTTATTGGCTTTCCGAGCTATAAAGCGATCTGTGATTTGCCCTTGCAAGAGCGTGTGGCGCGCATGAAGGACCCTGCGTTCAAAGCGCAGATACTCACCGAGAAGTCTGAGACTCTGGCGGGTGACGGTACGCCGGTGCCACCGATCGTGGATGCGCTGATGGCCGCGATAGATTATGTGGCCAGCAAGACCTTCCTGTTGGGTGACAATCCTGAGTACGAGCAAGGGGCTGAAACGTCGGTGCTGCACATGGCCCAGGAGAAGGGTGTGTCCTCCCTGGAGATGATCTATGACCTGCTGTTGGAAGATGCGGGCCAGGCGCTACTTTACTTTCCAATCTACAACTACACGAACATGAATTTCGATAACGTGCTGGAGATGATGCAGCACCCACAATCCATCATGGGTCTTTCTGATGGCGGGGCGCACGTAGGTACCATTTGCGACTCCAGCTTTCCCAGTTATCTACTGAGCTACTGGGCTCGCGACCGAGCTCGCGGTGGGCGTATTGAGCTGACCGATGCCATTCGACGATTGACCTCAGATATCGCGGATTACTGCGGTATGGCGGATCGGGGCAGGCTCAAGGTGGGCCTCAAAGCCAATATCAACGTGATCAACTTTGAGAAGCTAAGGCTCTTTGCGCCGCGGATGGTGCAAGACCTGCCGGCGGGAGGTCAGCGGCTGTTGCAGGATGCTTCCGGCTATCGCGCTGTGATTGTCGATGGTCAGACCGTGCTGGAGAATGATCAACTCACCGGCAAGAATCCCGGCCGTTTGTATCGAGCTGGACAGCAGGCGCTGGAGTCTGCAGCCTGAGTCAAAGCCGCTATTCAAAGCGGCTATGCAAAGCGCAGGAATTTAATCGCACCGGGAAGTACCCGGTGCATCAGTGACACCAAGGGAGTCAACTATGTTTAAACCCGTTCAAATTCTGGCCAGCAGTTTTCTGGCGATGAGCCTACTGCTTGCGCCCTGGGCGCAGGCCGGAGATACGCTGGATCGCGTTGTCGAAAATAAAGTATTGGTTGTGGGTATGTCGGGCGATCAACCCCCCATGAATATGACGAACCGTCAGGGCGAACTCATGGGCTTTGACGTGGATTTGGCAAAGGCGCTTGCCAACGCAATGCATGCTGATCTGAAGCTTAGCCCCATGCCTTTTGGTGATCTAAGTAAAGCACTGGAAACCGGAAAGATCGATATGATCGTGTCTGGCATGGCTATTACAGCCGAGCGTTCTAGGAGCGCCTCGTTTGTCGGTCCTTACATGATGAGTGGCAAATCGATTCTCGCAACTCGTGCCGCGATTGAGGAAATCGCATCCGGGGGAATTGCCGCTACGGACGTGAAGTTGGCGGCGCTTAAGAACTCTACAAGTGCAAGTTTTGTGCTCGAAGCGGCCCCTAATGCGACGCTTGTCGAGGTGGCCAACTATGAAGAAGCCATCGAAATGGTCACCAGTGGCGCGGTCGCTGGCATGGTGGCGGATGCGCCGGTTTGCCAGCTGCAGGTGCTGAGAAACCCTGATGCAGGGCTTGTAACGCTGGATAAGCCACTGACGGTTGAGCCCTTCGGCGTAGCGGTTGCTTCCGATGACCCACAGTTTCTGAATTTGGTGCGTAATTATCTGCGTGCCTACGAAGGCACTGGTCTTCTCACCAAGCTTCGCCAAAAGTGGTTAGAAAACAGCTCTTGGGTGGCGGCTCTGCCATAAACCTCACCTGTAGGCAGCACGCCCCGGTTGCACTTGCGCCGGGGCGTTTTTGTTTGGATTACGCATGATTGAGGCTATTGCCCAGACATTCGCCGAAATCGGCTTCTACCGCATGCTGGCGATTTGGGCGGCGCTACTCTGTGCCGCGTTGCTCCGGGCATTTACGGGGTTTGGGTTCGCCCTGGCGGCCATGCCGGTTCTGGCACTGGTCGTGGCACCCACTGATGCCGTCGTTGTTACGGCTGCACTGACGCTGGGTACCAGCCTTTTGTCCGCCCATCGATTCTGGCCGGATGCTCCCAAGCGTCCTTTGGTGCCCATTTTGTTAATGTCCATCGTCGGGACCGCTGTGGGCGCGCAGCTGTTGGCGCGCGTCTCCGCAGATCAGTTTCAGTTATGGATTGGCCTGGGAGTGATTGTGGCCTGTGCTGTGCTGACGTTTTATCACCCCGCGCCGCGCCCGGCTAAACGGGGTGTGTCCATCGTCACGGGGCTGCTTTCAGGCCTCATGAATGGCGCTTTTGCGATTCCCGGGCCGCCGGTTATTGTCTATGCCATGGCCACGCAGGCACAGGCGCGGCACAGTAGGGCAATGCTGTTGACCTACTTTATGCTCGCCGCGGTCATCGCACTGTGTGTGTTTGCGCTATCGGGATACCTGACCTTTCGAAGTCTATGGATGTTTGTACTTGGCATGCCCGCGATGCTGATTGGCGATCGTCTGGGCCACGCATTGTTTGCCAGGTATGGGACCCTGCTGTATCGCCGTATAGCTCTGGGGGTGCTCTACGCTGTAGGTATCAGCATCACCCTAAAGGCCTTGTTGGCCTAGGCAGCAGGAGTCCTAAGAGCGCTGTATTACTGCTTCACCGCATCGCGCATGATGCGCTGCTTTTGCACGCCCCATTCGCGGTCTTTTTGTGTCGCACGCTTGTCATGGGCTTGCTTACCCTGTGCCAGGGCGATATCGGCTTTGACCAGATGGCCCTTCCAGTAAAGCTTTGTACACACGCAGGTCTGACCTTTGGCGCTGACAGCGGCAAGAATCCTGGCCAGCTCCCGTCGATTCAATAAAAGTTTACGCGTGCGGGTGGGATCCGGAATATAGTGCGTCGACGCCGTCGCAAGAGGCGTGATCTGCGTGCCCAGAAGGAACGCCTCGCCGTCCTTCATCAGTACATAGGAGTCCGTTAGCTGCGCTTTTCCTGCACGCAGGGCTTTGACTTCCCAGCCGGTGAGAACGACTCCGGCTTCGAAGCTCTCCAGCAGATGATAGTCAAAGCGCGCCCGTTTGTTTTGGACGATCGTGGTATCAGTAGTTTTGGCTTTTTTCTTTCCCATGGACCCTATTGTACAGGGTGTCTGTTGCTGCTGGACGCTCAATATACTTTGCAACTGCGTCTTGCTGGGGCAAGCTGTGCGCTGACTCAGTCTCCTGGACACCCATGAAGCTCTACTTACCTGTTGAACGCTGGCAATCGCGCACAACCTTTGTGTTCGCGCTGGCTATTGCGGCAGTGGGTCTGGGTAACTTATGGCGGTTTGCCTGGCTTATGGGAGAACACGGCGGCGCGCCATTTTTCTTAAGCTATGTGTTCTGTCTGTTTGCGATCGGTGTGCCTTTGCTGGTGGCTGAGGTGGTTTTGGGAAGTCATGGTCGCGGCTCCCCCTTTTTGACCATGAACTGGGCTACGGAGGTCTCGGGTCGTTCGCGGCTGTGGCTGACGGTAGCGTTAGTGTCCGTGCTCGCAGGATTTTTACTGCTGGTGTCGTATCTCCTCATAGCCGGCTGGAGCCTGTCCTGGGCCTATCAGCTGCAGTTGGGGGGCTTTGCAGCCATCAGTCTTACCGGAGCGGCGGACTACTTGACGGGCCAACTCTCGGCGCCGGCGGGGTTATTGCGTTGGCAGTTCCTGGCAGCGACTTGTCTGGCCTTATTGGCTTCGATTGGCGTTCGCCGGGGTATAGGCCTGTTCGTCTGGATTGCTGTGCCACTGCTCATAGCACTCATGGGGGTTCTTATCTGCTTCTCGGTGGAATTTGGCGACCTGAGCGCGGCTGGAGAATATCTGTTCGCCTGGCAGACGATGGATTTTGATCGCGGATCATTTATGGCAGCCTTAGGCCACGCGCTGTATACCCTTTGCATCGGTGTTGCTGTGGGTATGAGTTACGGTGCCTATGCCCCGGATCGCCTGCCCATTGTGCGCTCAGTGCTCACGGTGGCACTGTTTGACGTGGTGATTGCCGTAGCGGCGGGCATCGTGATTTTTCCGCTGTTGTTTGCCAGCAATCTTATGCCCGCACAGGGCTTTGGCCTGCTGTTTATCAGTGTGCCCTATGCGTTCGGGAACATGCCTTTTGGTGATCTCTATGGCGCCTTGTTTTTTCTGGCGGTATTTATAGTGACGCTGGGGACTGCGGTGGCTCTGATCGAGCCGATTGTCAGCGTACTGGAGCAGCAGTTTCGAGTACGTCGCCTGCAGGCTGCCCTTGCGATGACGGGTATTGCCTTTCTTTTGTCGGCTTATGCGACAGTCGACTTAAGTACGGCCGCTGAGGGGCAGGGTTTTCTCCTGTGGCTCGATACGGTGACATCGGAGTGGCTGATTCCGGCAGCGGTAGTGCTTCTGGCGCTTTTTGTGGGTTGGCGCATGCCGCGGGAAGTGCTGCGCCAGGAACTCTCCCGGGAGCCCGACATACTGTTTTCTCTGTGGTATTTTCTCATCCGCTTTGTGGCGGTGCCCGTGATTGCTTTCGCGTGGCTCTGGTTATCCTTGGTGCCTTGAAACTGACTACGGGAATTTATGACTTCAATTCATCGCAGCGCTCTTTTGCCCTTCTCAGACAGGCAGTTGTTTGTGCTCGTTAACGACGTCGAGGCCTATCCGCAGTATATGGATGGCTGCGTGGGTGCGTCGGTGCTGTATACCGACGGTGAGCACATGGAGGCGCGTCTTGATCTCTCCCGCGGGGGTATCTCCCAGAGCTTTACCACGCGCAATGAATTGGTGCCCTATGAAACCATCCGCCTAACGCTCAAGGACGGACCTTTTGAGCAGTTTGCCGGAGCCTGGCGTTTTCAAGCTCTGGCAGAACAGGCTTGCAAGGTGTCTTTGGATCTGGAGTTCAGTTTTCGTGGGGGGTTGCTCAGCGCCGCTGCAGCAAAGCTTTTTGATCGAGTCACCGGCAACCTGGTCGATGCCGTCGTGCGTCGGGCTCAGGACATTTACGGCGCATGAGTGAGATGCCAAGCATGATGGTAGAGGTGGTTTACGCGCTGCCGGACCGACAGTCCATTGTGAAACTCACCGTACCTGCGGGTACCACGGCTCTTGCCGCCGCTCAGCAATCGGGGCTCGAACAGGAGTTTGATGAGCTTCAAATTGGCGACGACAGTCGCCTGGGTGTTTTTGGGCAGCTGGTGGCGCTAAACCAGGTGCTGCAAGATGGCGATCGCGTAGAGATTTACCGGCCGTTGCTGGCCGACCCCAAAGAGGTGCGAAAAGAGCGGGCCGCCCGCGCTAAAGCGCGCCGGGAGCATCAGGCGGACGGCTGATTGGCTTCTACCGCTGCTTGATCGTCGATGGCTTCGTTTATGGCTTCGTCCATAGCTTCTGAGTTATCAGCTTCGTCATCGCCGTCATCACCGTCGACGTCTGCCGCATCAGGATTGGCCCAGTCGGGTAAGTAGTCACCGGTGATGTTGACCAGTTTGTGACCTTCAAAGAAGATCCGAACCTGCGCCTCGCGGATAATATCCAAGCCGTTGCGGATAACGTAGGGATAATCCCAGCGATCCGGCTGAAAGGTGTCTTCTACCAGCGGCGATCCCATAATGAATCGTACCTGTCGTCGACTCATGCCCGGCTGCAGCTGCTCGATCATCTCCTGGGTTACCAGATTGCCTTGCTCGACATCAATCTTGTATACGCCGGGAAAGCCGACGAATCCGCAGGACGCAAGACCGAACAGAGACATGTTGATCAGCAAAACTCGCAAAATGTACCGGGGTCGAATCAAGGACAAACTTCCACTGGACTAAGAGGGGTGGCATCATACCGCTGAGTCCCGCGTCAGAGAAGTGCATCCCGTATGCCCATTAGTAACCAAGATCTGCGAAGTGCCGGCCTGAAAGTCACCCTGCCTCGCATCAAGATCCTCCAGATTCTGGAAGATTCCGAACAGCACGCCAGGCACATGAGCGCTGAGGATGTGTATCAGGCACTCCGTGACGCCGGCGAAGACGTGGGCCTGGCGACGGTTTATCGCGTTTTGACCCAGTTTGAGGGCGCAGGACTGGTGACCCGACATAACTTTGAGGGCGGTCATTCGGTGTTTGAGCTCGATCATGGGGAGCACCATGATCATATGGTCTGCGAGGATACGGGCCAGGTGATCGAATTTAATGATCCGGTGATCGAAGAGCGTCAAAAGAGAATCGCCGAGGAGCACGGGTTTGAGCTCGTTGGCCATTCACTGGTACTCAAAGTGCGCAAGCGCGACGATAAATAGGCCAGAGAGGCGCGGAAGCGCCTTTTACGAACCGTTACTCACTGCCTGTGAGCATTTCCCGCGCGTGAGCCAGCGTATTTTTGGTCATTTTTAACCCGCCGAGCATCCGCGCTATCTCGTCCACCCGTTCGTCCTCGCTCAGTTCCTGAAGCGTAGAGGCAAGCTGCTTGCCTTTGCCTGATTTTTCAACCCGCAAATGCTGCTGCCCCTGCGCCGCGACCTGTGGAAGGTGGGTGACACACAGCACCTGTGCATTTTTGCCCATATCCGCGAGCAGGCGTCCTACCACTTCTGCGACGGCGCCGCCGATACCGACGTCCACTTCGTCAAATATCATGCTCGGCACCGTGGTGTTCCCCGCGGTGGCTACCTGGATGGCGAGACTGATTCGCGAGAGCTCACCGCCGGATGCGATGCGACCCAGGGCCTGGGGCTCGGCCCCGGGGTTTGTGCTGATAAGCAGCTCAACCTCCTCCTGGCCCAGCGGGTGCGGGTCAGTTGTCTCACGTTTTTTCAACGAGATCTTGAAGCGACAGTTGCTCATGGCCAGTTTCTTGAGAAGCCCGGTGACTTCTTTTTCCAATTGGGTCGCAAACTTCTTACGTGCGCTACTGAGCTTGCCGGCATGGGTGTTGTAGTGAGCCAGTTGCTCGGCCAGCGCCGTTTCGAGAGCGTCGATGCGTTCATCGCTGGAATCCAGGGTGGCCAACTCGTCGCTCAGAGCCTGATGATGAGCCTGCAGTTGCTCTGGCATGATCCGGTGCTTTCGAGCCAGGCTGTAGATGGATTCGAGTCGTTCCTGCACGTCCGCCAGACGTTGGGGGTTGTTCTCAGTGTTGGCGAGATATTGCTGTAATTCGCTGCGTGCCTCTGCCAACTGGATGGCGGCAGAGTCGAGCATTTCGCGGACGCTGTCGATGACTTTACCCTGGTGGAGCTCCTGCGTGAGCGCGCTCAGCGCGGCGCGCACGCCGGATTCATTGCTGTCGCACAGCTCTATGGCACTGGCGGCCTGGCGCTGAATAGCGTCGGCGTTTTCGAGTACCCGCTGCTCATCTTCGAGACTTTGCAGCTCCTCCTCGGCCAATGCCAACTCGTCCAGCTCACCCACCTGATAGCGTAAAAGCTGCTCGCGGTCCGCCTGCTCCTGCTGGTTGCTGCGCAGCGCATTCAGTTCATCGCGCAGGCGAACCCACTCGTTGGCGAGCCCGGCCGTTTTCTGTGCCGCGGATGTCTGTCCTGCATAGCTGTCCAGAAGCATGCGCTGGTGTGCGCGTCTCAGCAGTGACTGGTGCGCGTGTTGACCGTGGATATCCACCAGAAGTTCGCCAAGCGAGGCACAGTCCTGAAGTGTGGTGGGCCGGCCGTTGATATAAGCGCGAGATCGCCCCTCGCGGGTTATGACGCGGCGAAACAGGCAGTCGCCGTCTGCGTCCAGATCGTGTTCTGCCAGCCAGTTCTGCGCAGCAACCATGCCCTCAATATCGAAGCGGGCGCTGATTTCTGCGCGGTCATGACCGGGACGGATAGCGCTGGGGTCCGCGCGGTCTCCCAGACACAGTGCCAGAGCGTCTAGCATGATGGATTTGCCGGCGCCGGTTTCGCCGGTGACCACAGTGAGGCCATCGCGAAAATCGACCTCGAGGGAGTCTACGACGGTAAACTGACTGATGGTTATCTGGGTGAGCATGGGGATCCAATTCCGTAGATCGGAGGTTTATAACCCATACGCCGTAGCGCATAAACAGCAAATTACGTTCATCGCCTCCTTCGCTTTGTGTTCCCGGTAGGGTGTGCTAAAACCTTGTCTCATCAAAGGCAGGGAATCTTTACTTGGCGCACGAGCTATCAGACAGGGCAGGAACGTTGCTTCGGACACTGGTCGCGATGCACATTCGTGACGGCAGCCCGGTGGGTTCACAAACGCTCCGTGAGGAAGCGGGCCTTGCCGTGAGTCCTGCGACCGTTAGAAATGCGATGTCGGACCTTGAGGAGCGAGGTTTTCTGCATTCTCCCCATACCTCCGCCGGGCGGGTTCCCACGGCGCAGGGTTACCGGTTTTTTGTCGACAGCCTGTTACAGGTAAAAGATGACCCTGATTTTGGCGCCTTCGATGTGCTGCGTCAGGAGTTGAATCCGGATAGAAACACCTCTGATCTGGTGCAGGCCGCGTCATCAATGCTGTCGTCGATTACTTCTCAGGCCGGTGTGGTCACGGTGCCACGCCCTATGCAGCAGCCTTTACGCCAGGTGGAGTTTTTGCCCCTATCCGGTGATCGGGTGCTGGTGATCCTGGTGATTAACCAAAGGGAAGTACAGAATCGTATTATCCACACGCGACGGGCGTTTTCTGAGGAGGAGCTCCGCTGTGCTGCAGCGCAGATCAATGAGCGCTTTGCCGGCCAGGCGCTCGCCGAGGTTCAGCAGCAGGTCGATCGGGAGCTTCTTGCTGCGCGAAGTAAGCTTGATGACTATCTGTCGGCGACGCTGGACCTGGCTCAGCGCGCGCTCGCCGATGAGGAGCATCTGTCGGATTATCTGATCGTAGGCGAATCTCGTTTGTTTGAAAACGCGAGCCCCGAGGAGCTCCAGCGCCTTAGAGAGCTGTTTGCCACACTTGAGAGCAAGCAGGACCTGCAGCATCTGCTGGAACGCTGCTCCGAGGCCGATGGAATCAAAATCTTTATCGGAGAGGAGGCGGGCTCCCGGATTCTTGGCGATTACTCCTTAATCACCTCACCCTATGGCGACGGTGCCCGTACGCTGGGCGTTCTGGGCGTGATCGGGCCCACGCGCATGGCCTACGACCGGGTGATACCTATCGTTGATATAACCTCCCGAATGTTGAGTGCCGCTCTGGCCAACTGACCCCGCGCGCTTATTTGCAGCTGCGCGTCTTGTATTTTCCAAAAATGCCCCCATGTCCCGTGAATCACAATCATCGTCGGCTATCGGGTCGACATATGCGCCCTTTAATTGGAACACCAGGAGAACACGGTGGCGGAAGATAAACGCGATCAGGAACCGCTGGCAGACGAGTTGGCGACGGACGGGCAGGATCCGCTTAACGACACAGCGGCAGACGACGCTGATGGAGATGAGATGGCAGCCAGTGAGTCTGAGCTTTCAGTGGATGCCCAGCTAGCGCTGCTCCAGGAAGAACTCGAGAAAGCCAGAGATCAGGCCCTGCGCTCGCAGGCAGACGCGCAGAACGCTCAGCGTCGTGCCGAGCAGGATGTCGAGAAAGCGCGAAAGTTCGCGCTGGAGCGATTTTGCAGCGAGTTGCTGCCGGTGGTGGATAATCTGGAGCGGGCGCTGGAGGCGATCGACGGCGACGACCCGGCGCTCAAGTCCATCACAGAAGGCGTGGAACTGACGCTCAAAAGCTTTGTGGACGCACTGCGCAAGTTCCAGATTGAGCAACTTGACCCGGTAGGCGAGCCCTTTGATCCCCAGCATCATCAGGCCATGAGCATGATCGAAAACCCCGACGCTGAGCCCAATACAGTGCTTGCGGTGATGCAAAAGGGTTACACCCTGAACGGTCGTTTGGTCCGTCCTGCCATGGTGATGGTCAGTAAAGCGCCAACAGCGGAGTAATAGCCCGGGAATATTGCCCGGTCCTCTTGAAAAACGCCGCGTTGGACCCACATACAGAACAGATTACATAGCAACGGCTGCACCGCGATTCGCGGATGTCAGCTAGCCAGGAGAAACGAAATGGGCAAGATAATTGGTATTGACCTGGGAACCACTAACTCGTGTGTTTCCGTACTGGAAGGCGGTAAGCCCCGCGTTATAGAAAACACCGAGGGCGATCGCACAACGCCGTCTATTGTCGGCTACACCGATGATGGCGAAATTCTTGTGGGGCAAAGCGCCAAGCGCCAGGCCGTCACTAATCCGCACAACACCCTGTATGCGGTAAAGCGTCTGATTGGTCGCAAATTTACCGATGATGTGGTGCAAAAAGACATCTCTATGGTGCCTTACAAGATTGTTGCTGCCGATAACGGCGACGCCTGGGTAGAAGTGAAAGGCGAGAAGATGGCACCTCCGCAGGTGTCTGCAGAAGTGCTTCGCAAGATGAAGAAGACCGCCGAGGAGTTCCTGGGTGAGCCTGTAACCGAGGCTGTCATTACTGTTCCGGCTTACTTCAACGATTCTCAGCGTCAGGCAACCAAGGACGCGGGCAAGATTGCGGGACTTGAAGTCAAACGCATCATCAATGAGCCTACAGCGGCGGCCTTGGCCTATGGTATGGACAAGGCCAAAGGCGATCACACGATTGCGGTCTATGACCTGGGCGGCGGTACTTTTGACATTTCTATCATCGAAATTGCAGAAGTTGATGGCGAGCATCAGTTTGAGGTCTTGTCTACTAACGGGGATACCTTCCTCGGTGGTGAAGACTTTGACATGCGCCTTATTGAGTATCTTGCACAGCAGTTCAAGAGTGAGAGCGGTATCGATCTGCACAATGACCCGCTGGCCCTGCAGCGTCTGAAGGAGGCAGCAGAAAAAGCCAAGATTGAGCTGTCGCACTCTCAGCAGACTGAAGTGAATCTGCCCTATATCACCGCGGATGCAACAGGACCCAAGCACCTGGTGGTGAAGCTGAGCCGCTCCAAGCTTGAGTCACTGGTTGAAGAGCTGGTGGATCGCTCTATAGAGCCTCTGAAAATCGCGCTGAAGGATGCGGGACTGTCTCCCAGTGAGATTGACGACGTGATCCTGGTCGGTGGCCAGACTCGTATGCCGATGGTGCAAAAGAAAGTGGCTGATTTCTTTGGCAAAGAGCCGCGCAAAGACGTTAACCCCGATGAGGCGGTCGCCATGGGCGCGTCCATTCAGGGTGCGGTGCTGGCAGGAGATGTGAAAGACGTTCTGCTGCTCGACGTGACGCCCCTGACGCTGGGTATCGAAACCATGGGCGGTGTCGCTACGCCCTTGATCGATAAGAACACGACGATTCCGACCAAGAAGTCGCAGATCTTCTCGACGGCTGACGATAACCAGACGGCGGTAACAATTCATGTAGTGCAGGGTGAGCGCAAGCAAGCCGCACAGAACAAGTCGCTGGGACGCTTTGATCTGGCTGACATTCCCCCGGCTCAGCGCGGCATGCCGCAGATTGAGGTGACCTTTGATCTGGATGCTAACGGCATCCTGAATGTGTCGGCAAAAGACAAGGCTACCGGTAAAGAGCAGTCGATTCGTATTACCGCCTCGGGTGGTTTGTCTGACGACGAGATCGAGGCCATGGTGGCCGACGCAGAGGTCAATGCCGCGGCTGATAAGCAGTTTGAAGAGCTGATTGCATCGCGCAATACCTGTGATGGCCTGGTGCATGCGGCGAAGAAGACGCTCGAAGAAGCTGGCGAGCATGCCAGTGATGACGAGAAGGCTGCTATCGAAGCTGCAGTGAGCGAGGCCGAGGAGGCGCTCAAGGGCGACGACAAGGACGCCATCGACGCGGCAGCAACCAAGTTGACTGAGGCGACGGGTCCTGTGGCGCAGAAGATGTACGCTGCGCAGGCAGAGGCGGCGCAGGGCGAAGCAGGTCCTGATGCATCGGCGGATTCGGGGGACAGTGCAGGCGCTGACGATGCGGTTGACGCTGAATTTGAAGAAGTTAGCGACGACAAGAAGTAAACTTGCCGTTTTGGTGGGCCCTGAGACAGCGTCTTTTGGTCCACCGAATCATGGATTGAATATGACGCGGGACTTATGTGCCCGCGTCGTCTATTTGGGAAGGGGTGCGGCCTGACCGCAAAGAGCTATGTCAAAACGCGACTATTATGAAGTGCTGGGCGTCAGCCGCAGTGACGACGAGAAGGTGATCAAGAAGGCCTATCGCCGCGTCGCGATGAAATACCATCCGGACCGAAACCCGGACGACCCCAAGGCCGACGAAAAGTTTAAAGAAGCTTCCGAGGCCTACGAAGTCTTAAGTGATAGCCAGAAGCGTGCGGCCTATGATCAGTACGGCCACGCGGGTCTGGAAGGGCAGATGGGCGGCGGCTTTGGCGGCGGCAATTTCTCAGACATCTTTGGTGATGTCTTTGGCGATATTTTCGGCGGTGGTGGTGGCCGGGGTCGTGGCGGCGCGCAGCGCGGGTCAGATCTGCGCTACACCCTGGACATTTCGCTTGAAGATGCGGTTCGCGGGACTACTGTTGAAATTCGTGTGCCCACACTGGCGGCCTGTTCGACCTGCGACGGAAGTGGCGCCCGCAAGGGCAGCAGCCCTACAACCTGCGGCACCTGTGGTGGTGCGGGTCAGGTGCGTATGCAACAGGGCTTTTTTCAGGTCCAGCAGACCTGTCCCACCTGTCGTGGTCGCGGCAGCACCATTTCTGACCCCTGTACCTCCTGTCGTGGTCAGGGTCGCGTAGAAAAAACCAAGAAGCTCTCGGTCAAAGTGCCTCCGGGTGTCGATACGGGAGATCGTATTCGTCTGGGTGGTGAGGGCGAAGCCGGCACCGAGGGCGGCCCCGCTGGCGATCTTTTTGTACAGATGTCCGTGAAGCAACACCCCATTTTTGAGCGCGACGGAAAGCATCTTTACTGCGAGGTTCCCATTACCTTCGCTGATGCAGCTTTGGGCGGCGAATTAGAAGTCCCGACGCTGGACGGTCGGGTGAAGCTAAAAATTCCCGCAGAAACTCAAACCGGCAAGTTGTTCCGGCTCCGGGGCAAGGGCGTTCAGCCGGTGCGCGGCGGCGGCGTAGGTGACCTGTTGTGTCGCGCGGTGATCGAGACACCGGTGAATCTGAACAAGCGCCAGAAAGAAATTCTTGAAGAGCTGCAAAGGAGTATGGGGGAGGGCGGCCATGCGCATAGTCCCCGCCAGAAGAGCTGGTTCGATGGAGTGAAGCACTTTTTTGATGAGCTCAAGCCGTGAGTACCCGTATTGCCATTGCCGGCGGGAATGGCCGTATGGGGCGAACGCTGACCGAGCTCATTCAGGCCAGTGACGAACTGTCTCTTGCGGCGATTACCCTCGCCCCGAGTGAAGTGGTGCCTGTGCCTGCTCCTGTGACGATAGAGTTGTACACCCATGATATTGCTGCTGCGTTGGCCAATGCCGACGTCCTTGTCGACTTTACGACACCCGAAACCAGCGTGATGCATGCCAAGGCCTGCGTCGAGGCAGGCGTGAGCTGGGTGGTCGGTACCACGGGGCTTGATGCGGTCCAGCAGGCTGCTGTAGAGGCCGCCGCTAAGCACATTGCGATTTGCCAGTCTGCAAACTTCAGTACCGGCGTGAACCTGATGTTGCGGTTGGTAGAGCTTGCGACCCGGGCATCGGAGGACGACACGGATCTTGAGGTTATCGAAGCGCACCATCGGCATAAGGTCGATGCGCCTTCGGGCACCGCGTTGGCGATTGGCAAAGCCATGGCCGCGGGGCGTGCTGTGGCGCTGGATGATCATGCGATCATGAGCCGTGAAGGAATTACCGGTGCGCGGCCCCAGGGCGGTATTGGGTTTGCGACAATCCGAGGCGGTGACATCGTGGGTGATCACACGGCCCTGTTTGCCAGCGAAGGCGAGCGTTTAGAGATAACCCATCGCGCGGGGACGCGACTGGCGTTTGCTCGGGGTGCCTGTCGCGCAGCCTCCTGGCTCACGGGTCAACCAGCGGGACTTTACGATATGCAGGATGTCCTGCAGTTGCGGGATTAAGGAAGAGTGATGATGGACGTGACGCCAGAAACAATCGTCAATATTGATGAGAGCAACGCTGCTCAGTATCTCATTGAAGAGTCCATGCAGCGCCCGGTGGTGATCGACTTTTGGGCCGACTGGTGCGAGCCCTGTAAAGTGTTGATGCCCCTGCTGGAAAAGCTGGCGACCGAATATGCTGGCGCCTTTTTGCTCGCTAAGGTCAATGCGGACGACCAGCAAATGATTGCCCAGCAGTTTGGCGTGCGCAGTCTTCCCACAGTAATGGTCATGCGCGACGGGCAGCCTGTGGATGGCTTTGCCGGAGCCCAGTCAGAGCAAGCCGTGCGGGAGATGCTCGAAAAGCACCTGCCTTCTCCCTACGAGGCGGCCCTGGTCGAAGCTAATACAATGCTCGAAGCCGGCGATGCAGCCGGCGCGGTGGGTATATTACGCGGTGTGTACGAAGAGAGCGGCCGTCGTCACGATGTGGCTATGACGTTGGTGCATGCCCTGATCGAGGCACGCCGTTTTGACGATGCACAGGCCCTGTTGGACACGGTCGCGATGGTGGACCAGGATCCCCTTTATGATCAGCTGCTGGCGCAGCTGACGCTGGCCCGCGAGGCATCGCGCTCACCTGAGTTGTTGGCTTTGGAAGAGCAGCTGGCGGCAGATCCTGAAAATCTCGATTTACTCGAGCAGATTGCCGTTCACTACAGCGCAGCGGGCCAGTTCCGAGAGGCTCTGGAGAGCTTGATGTTCATTCTTCGTACTAATCTGGATCACAAGGATGGCGCGACCAAAAAAGCGCTTTTGGACACCATCGCATCCCTGGGCAAGGGTGATCCCCTGGCCGTCGAGTATCAGCGTAAGTTGTTCAGTCTGCTGTACTAGTTCCACGCTGCCATCCGCTCTGGATAGGCCTTTTTTCCAGTTTTGTAAGCGCGAATTACAGGAGTTTTGGGTCGCAATATTGCGAACCGGCTCGCTTGTACCTTGTCCTAAAGGGCGCTAGAGTACCCGCGCTAGGAAAAACATACTCCAAATTCAAAAGCGCTGCGGCAGGTGCGGTAGAACCCACCGTGCGCTCACATTCCGGCCCGCAAGGCCCAGTAACAGGAGACAAGAGCTGTGGATACCAGTTTTTCAGCCGAGGACATCGCCTTTCGTGATGAGGTACGTGCCTTCTTTGATGAGGCTTATACCGACGATCTGCGCGATCGTATGGGTGACAGCAAGCAGTACCGGGAGGCAATCGTCGAGTGGCAAAAGAAGCTCAATGCAAAGGGCTGGGTGGCACCTAATTGGCCGGTGGAGTTCGGCGGTGCCGGTTGGACGCCCACACAGAACTTCATCTACGAGTCAGAGCGATCCTCTCGCGGTATTCGTGACGTCGTGCCTTTCGGTCTGAAGATGGTCGCTCCGGTTATTTACACCTTTGGCAACGAAGAGCAAAAAGCGCGTTTCCTTCCGCGTATTCTCAACAGCGATGATTGGTGGTGCCAGGGTTACTCAGAGCCCGGCGCTGGTTCTGATCTTGCTGCCCTGAAGACAAAAGCAGAGCTTGATGGCGACCATTACGTCGTTAACGGTGCAAAAATCTGGACCACCTATGCGCAGCACGCGGACTGGATTTTTTGCCTGGTGCGCACCAGCAGTGAAGGCAAAAAGCAGCATGGCATCAGCTTTTTGCTCATCGATATGAAGAGCGAGGGCATCAAGGTTAACCCCATCGAGTCCATCGATAATCATCACAGCCTGAACGAAGTCGAATTCAACAATGTACGGGTTCCCGTGGAAAACCTCATTGGCGAGCAGGATAAAGGTTGGACGTACGCCAAAGCACTGCTGGCTCATGAGCGTACGGGCATTGCCGGCGTTGCTGACTCCAAGCGTGCCCTGCGTGAAGTTCGACGCCTGGCGGAAGCGCAGGTCAGCGGTGGCAAAGCGCTGATTGATGACCCTCTGTTCCAAAAACGTGTGTCGGATATCGAAATCGAATTGATGGCTCTGGAGTTCACTGATCTGCGAGTGCTGGCTTCAGTAGCCGCGGGCGGCGCTCCGGGTGCTGAGTCCTCACTGCTTAAAATCAAGGGCACGGAGATCCAGCAGCAAGTGCAGGAGCTGCGTATGGATGTGGCGGCGCACTATCAGGGCGTGCTTCCCACAGAGCTCGATAACAACGTCATCGGTCACGAATTTGGTAGCGCAGCGCGGCAAAGCTATATGTATGGTCGCGCGGCCACGGTCTACGGCGGCTCCAACGAGATCCAGAAAAACATTATTGCCAAGGCTGTTTTGGGCCTTTGAGGCTTGAAGCAAAGTCAGGAGACAAACAATGAATTTTGATTTTTCAGAAGAGCAGACAATGTTGCGCGATAGTGTCGCGCGTTTTGTGCAGGACGATTACGACTTTGACAAGCGGCGGAGCATTGTTGCTTCCGAGGCGGGCATGAGTCGCGAAGTCTGGCAGACTTTCGCGGAACTTGGCTGGCTGAGCGTGCCTTTCGCCGAAGAGCACGGTGGCTTTGGCGGCGGTCCGGTGGACCTCATGGTAATGATGGAAGAGTTTGGTAAGGGGCTGATTGTCGAGCCGTATTTTGCCACGGTGGTAATGTTTGGCGGGTTGCTCAACGCGGCGGGAAGCGAGAGCCAGAAAGCCCAGTACATCCCGGGCATTATTGACGGCAGCCGTCTGGGTGCCTTTGCGTACCTTGAGCGTCAAAGCCGCTACGAACTGGCTGATGTACTGACGACGGCTACCGCCGCAGGCGATGGGTTTGTACTGAACGGCGAAAAGGTCGTGGTCAGCAACGGGGTAAATGCCGATACGCTTATCGTTGCAGCGCGCACATCCGGCGAGCAGTGCGATCGCAGCGGTATCAGCCTGTTCATAGTCGATGCTGCTGCACCGGGGGTCGAGCGCGTCAGCTATCGGCTGATGGATGGCCAGAACGTTGCCAATATTACTTTCAACGATGTCAGCGTTGGCGCGGACGCTCTCCTTGGTGAGCTCAACGGCGGCTTTGCGGTTATGGATCGCGTGGTACAGGAAGGCATCGTAGCGCTCTGTGCTGAGGCCGTCGGTCTGATGGGGCAACTTAACAGCAAGACGCTGGAATACACGAAAACCCGAGAGCAATTTGGTGTAGTGATTAGTAGTTTTCAAGCATTACAACACCGCATGGTAGATACCTTTATGTCCTATGAGCAGGCGAAGTCCATGTTGTACCGGGCGGTTTGTGCGCTTGAGAATAATGACGCGGACCTGCGCCGGGAACTGCATGCACTGAAAGTAATGACGCATAAGTGCGGCAAGCATATCTTTGAAGAGGCGATTCAGTTGCACGGCGGCATGGGGCTCACCGATGAGCTGGATATTGCGCACTATGCCAAGCGACTGATGATGATCAATGCGACCTTTGGGGACCGTGACCATCACCAGACGCAGTTCAATGCGCTGAGCTACGGCTCACAGGCCTCTGACAGTGTTGCCAGCATGAGCGACGCAGCCTAAGAGTTTCATGATTGTACAGGCCCCCGCTTGGGGGCCTTTTTGTATCTGGAGACATGCTAAATGAATGTAAACGGTAAAGTGGTTGTAGTCACCGGCGGTGGCAACGGCATTGGAAAAGGGCTTTGCGAACGTTTTGCTGCTGAGGGTGCTGCCGCGGTGATTGTCGCCGATCTGGAACTGGACTCTGCCAAGACGGTCGCTGAGGCCATTGGCGGTACGGCCTTTGAGGTGAATGTTCGCGACGAGGGGCAAATTGCTTCCATGGTTCAGGATGTCATTGCACGTTTTGGGCATATTGACCTGTTTTGCTCCAACGCGGGGATTATTGCTCTGGATGGTCCTCCCTGGTACGCAACGTCGGCTGCGAACGAGACCTGGCAGGCCATGTGGGATATTCATGTCATGAGTCATGTCTACGCGGCGCGTGCCTGTCTGCCGTCAATGATTGAGCGTGGCGAAGGCTACTTCCTGAACACCGCGTCCGCGGCAGGCCTGCTGAGCCAGGTGGGCGATGCGGCGTATTCCACGACCAAGCATGCGGCAGTGGGCTTTGCCGAGTCTTTGGCCATTACCCATGGCGATGATGGCATCAAGGTTTCCTGCCTGTGCCCTCAGGCGGTTGCTACGCGTATGATTGGGGATACCGAAGGCGGCACTGCGGGAGTTGACGGTATTTTGACGCCTGCTGACGTGGCCGAGGCGGTGATGCAGGGGCTTGCTGAAGAGCGCTTTCTGATTCTGCCGCATCCGTCCGTAGCCACTTATCGTGAACGCAAGACTGCTGACTACGATCGATGGATCGGTGGTATGCGTAAGCTTCGGCGTCAGTTTGGCAATCCGGAAGTCTGATGACTGTTAGGCGTGGGAGGGTAGCGTGGAACGACGCGAACGCTTTGCTCGAATAATTCTCAACGGTTTTGAGTCCTACTTTGCGGACTACCAGAACATCACTCTGGGGGCGCGGTCGCGCTTTGAAAATGCCGATTGGCTGGGGATTCACGCAGCCACGATCCAGCGCATTGATCTTTACAAGCTCAAGGTCAATTTTGTTCTGGATACCGTAGAACTGGTCGCTGGAGACGAGCTTCGTAATTACGATTTCTGGCGCGACACGCGCAAGATCTATGCAGGCCTGATTCGCAACCACAATAACTTTGAGATAGCCGAGACATTTTATAACTCTGTCTATAACGCGGTGTTCTCCCACGAGCAGGTGCGTAATGACTACGCGTTTGTTTTCTCTTCTCAGGGTGATATTCCCCTGTCGGACAGTAGCCCTGTACTGCGTTACTACTCGGTGGAGACTTCCCTGAGCGCGACGCTTGAGAAGCTGCTCCTGGACTATCGTTTTAATATCCCTTACGAGGATGTGCAGCGTGATGTGGCTCGACTGGTGAGCGCGTTTCACGATGAGCTACAGCTGGTACCCGGTTTTGAGCTTAACGAGAGTGAGCTTCGTCTCGAGGTTCTCTCCAACCACTTTTATCGCAATAAGGGTGCTTACCTGGTGGGTCGATTACTGTCTGGTCAGGACAGTATGCCTTTTGTGTTGCCGCTCCTGCATAACGAAAAGGGCGGCGTCTATGTTGATACGGTGCTGTTTGGCTCGAACCGCGTGAGTGTGGTGTTCAGTTTTACGCGCACCTACTTTATGGTGGATGCGACCATACCCTCCCAGTACGTCTTGTTTCTGGCCAAGCTGATGCCGGCCAAGCCCATCTCTGAAATCTACAGTTCCATGGGCTATAACAAACATGGCAAGACCTACTACCACCGCTCCGCGGTGCGACATATGGAGTCGACTACCGACAAGTTTGTTATCGCGCCGGGCATCAAAGGCATGGTGATGAGCGTGTTTACACTGCCGTCTTACCCCTTCGTGTTTAAGATCATCAAGGATCGCTTCACGCCCCCAAAAGAGGTTACCCATGAAGAGGTGAAAGCCAAGTATCGATTGGTAAAACGCGCGGACCGCGCCGGCCGTATGGCTGACACTCAGGAGTTCACCAATCTGGCTTTTGCCCGGGATCGTTTTTCTGATGAATTGATTGCGGAGCTCAAGCAGGTGGCGCCTTCACAGATTCAGGAACACGGTAAAGCACTGATCATCGGGCATTTGTACGTCGAGCGTCGCATGACGCCGCTGAACCTGTATCTGCAGGATGCAACAGATGAAGAAGTCGAGGCGGTGATGGATGAGTATGGGAACTCCATCAAGCAACTGGCCGCCGCGAACATTTTCCCCGGCGATATGCTGCTAAAAAACTTTGGTGTTACGCGCCACGGGCGTGTGGTGTTCTACGACTACGATGAGATCGTACCGTTGACGGAGTGCAACTTTCGAATCATTCCCGAGCCCCGTAACGAAATGGAAGAGATGGCGAGTCAGCCCTGGTATTCCGTTGGACCCAACGACATCTTTCCCGAAGAGTTTCGCCTGTTTTTCTCGGGCAACCAGCGGGCACGTAAAGCGTTTGACGAAAAACACTCGGATATTTACGAAGCGCGCTTCTGGCAGTCGCTTCAGGAACAGATTCGCAGTGGTTACGTGGAATCGTTTTACCCCTACCGGAGGAAGCTGCGTTTTCCCCGGGAGGAAGAATCCTCTTTGCTTGGACAAATGTAATGGCCAGTATCTATCTTATCCGCCACGGGCAGGCATCTTTTGGTGCCGAGAACTACGACGAGCTTTCGCCCCTGGGGCGTTTACAGGCAACGCTCACCGGCGAGTATCTTGCACGCACCGGCGTGGTTTTTGACGCCGCTTACTGTGGCACCTTGGAGCGGCAAAAAGATACCGGAGCGCTTGCGCTGGCGGCGCAGACTGAATCTGTCCCGTTGATTGAGGATGCGCGCCTGGATGAGGTGCGCAATGACGAGCATCTGGAATATCTGCTACCCAAAGTTCTGGAGACCCGACCTGACATTAAGGCCGTCGTCGATCAGGGCCTGGATTCGAGCAAGCGCTTTCAGAAAGTAATCGAGGCAGTGTTCAATTACTGGGTCTCACCCGAGTGCGATGAGCCTGCGATTCAGAGCTGGGCGGAATATTCCCAGGGTGTGCACAATGTGCTCGCAGACATCATCAAAAATCAGGGCGGCGGTAAGACCATTGGGGTGTTCACTTCCGGCGGCACTATCGCAGCGCTCACCGCAGCGGTGCTCAAGCTCCCGGGTTCTGCAACCTATCAATTTTATGAGCCGGTGTTTAATTGCTCTGTCACGCAGCTTTTTTACAGTGCTGATCGTATCTCTTTGTCTTACTTTAATGACTGCTCTTTTTTAAGGGAGCTCTCGGTTTCCCGGGGTGAGAAGCTGGTTACTTACCGATGAGTGATTCGCGTCTGATCTACCTGGTTCGTCATGGCGAGGCCGCGGCGAGCTGGGGGCAGAGCGCTGATCCGGGTTTATCGGAGCTGGGTCATACGCAGGCGAAAGTCGCTGCGGATTACCTGGAGACGCAGATAAACGCAGCAGACATGTCACTGATCAGTAGTCCTTTGCTGCGTGCCCGGGAGACCGCGATGCCATTGGCAGAGCGTTTAGGCAAGAGTGTTGCTATCGACGAACGCTTTAGAGAGATTCCATCGCCGTTGCCCCTTGCTGAGCGTCAGGATTGGCTCCGGGGCTTTATGCGTCAGCAGTGGTCGGAGCAGCCAGGGGGTCTTCATACCTGGCGTGACAGTATGGTTCAGGCAGTAGAAGCGCTTTCGGGGTCGACGGTGATCTTCACACATTTTCTGGTGATCAACGCGCTGGTAGGCTGGTATAACAAACGTGCGGAAACCTTGGTTTTCTGGCCTGACAATGCCTCGGTCACTGTGCTGGAATGTGACGCCGCGGGCATTCGTGTAAAGAGCCTCGGCGATGAAATGTCGACGGTGGTGAACTGATTACCAAGGTTTTTCAGGGAGAGCTGGGTCGCAATCGTATTAAGGACTCCTGCGCTGTAGAGGCGATAAGGCGACCATCCCGGCTAAAAAACTGTCCCCGGCTAAACCCGCGTCCACCGCCGGAATTAGGGCTGTCCATACTATAGAGCAGGTAGTCATCAGCGCGTCCAGGGCGATGAAACCATATCGCATGGTCGAGACTCGCTGCCTGTATTTTTTTGCTCGCTGCCGTGTAAGGGTGCGGAAGCAGCGCTGCACCCAGTAAAGCAAAGTCCGATATGAAGGCAATGAGTGTCTGATGCCGATTGGCATCGTCCCCAAGGTCGCCCGGCACACGAAACCACATGTGCGAAATCGGATCTTCCGGCTGCGGCGAGGCATAGTCCCGTCGTTTGACTACTCGGCGTTCCACGGCCTGTGAGAAGGGCGCGTCAAAGCGGTCCGGATACTTCTCCGCCATTTCGGTCCAGTAGTCAAAGTCGTTCTGAAGCCCCTCGGGCGGCACCACGTCTGGCATGGGAGCCTGATGATTCAGGCCCTCTTCGATTTCCTGATAGGAAACCGACGTAATGAAAATCGGTTTGCCATCTTGTTTGGCAACCACCCGGCGTGTCGCAAAGCTGCGACCATCACGGGTGGGATCCACTTCAAACACTATCTGCTTTGCAGGATTGCCCGGACGCAGAAAGTGAGCATGCATAGAGTGTGCAACGCGTCCCCCATCGATAGAACGATTTGCCGCGTTGAGACTTTGCGCCAGAACCTGCCCACCAAAAATACGCCTGGGACGCTCGGGGCTGCTTCCGGTGAACAGGAATGTGTCTATACGTTTGACTTCGAGATGATTGAGTAATTCCTGCAGTAGATCGCTCATTGTGTAGTCTCTCGGGATGACTCTCTGGGTAGGAGTCCGTTGTAAAAAATATCGAAATACTCGATGGCGGCTTCGTCGATATCGTTAATGGCTCGCCAGAGACTGATATCCATAGAGGCGTTGATTGCCCCGGTCATTAGCCGGCGAGCGAGGAGTGAATTCACATCACGAACACTGCCGTCGAGTTTTCCTTCGACGATAAAAGTATCAAACCGACTGTCGGCATCCTCGGTGGCAGCGAGAATTTCCTTTCGACGTGGGGTCGGCAGCGCGGTAATGGTGTTGTAGCGGATCAGGGGGCCCAAATCTGAATTCTGCGCATGAAATACCCGTCTGGCGGTTTCATCCAGCTTTTGCAGTCCCGTTCCCTTTGCACGCATGGCCAGTGCGTCGATACGCTGCACAATCGCTATGGAGCGCTGATAGCAGGCGAACAGCAGGTCTTCTTTGTTGCGAATATGGTAGTAAAACGCACCTTTAGAGACGTTGAGATGTTCGGCTATCTCATCAAGCGAAGCGCCATTAAAACCCTTGCGATTGAAGAACCAGGTGCCAGCTTTATAAAAAGCCTCCTGCTTCTGTCGGTGCTGCTCTTCCCGGTCAAAACCTTGCGCTGGACGCTCTGTGTCTGCGTTTATATTCAGAGGGCTGGGGTGGTATTCGCCATCTTTAACAGCGAGCCCGTGCAGAATGATGTCCCAGGCCGCATCGGCGGCGCTTGGTACCTCGGAGCGTTCCAGCTGATGCAGCCAGTGAAAAACCCAATCCGTGGCGCCGATGATGGCTCGAGTTGCCGAGGTGGTCTCTAAAGCCCGGGCTTCACCGGACACCACGGCCTCGCGAAGATAGCTTCGAAGGCGCTTGAACATTCTTATGTATTCGGATTCGATGGCTGACCGATGTTGAGGCTTGAGTGACGCGATCTCCAGCGGGGCGGCAATGTGCACATCATCTCCGGTTTGTGCGCTTAGCCATCCTTCAAATTGACTCTTGAAGAACTTTCCGGCGCGCTCAAGCGGTGTCATAGAGGCCTTGTCGAGCGCATCCATGATGGCGTGTTGTCGCTGCATGGTCACTTCGTAGCACTGAAAGATAAGTTCTTCTTTGGTGCGCACGTAGTAATAGAGGCTGGTCTTCGTCAACCCGAGTCCGCGGGCTACGTCCTGAAGCGTCGTTGCTCGGGAGCCTTTGCTGTTAAACAGCCGTGCAGCCTCTGAGAGGATCGCGATGCGCTTGGCATCGTGCTGCGCCTTCCGATTGAATGGAGACGTACTGCTTGTGTTGCTAGGGGTCGTCATTCAGGGCTGCTTTGGCGGCTCGGCATACTGTAGAGTTGGAAATTCCAACTTTAAGTATTTTTATCGCCCCTGTCTACGGAGAGATTACCTCAAAGCCGCACAGGCCTGATGTCTTGCACAGGTCACGATGTGGTCGTTAACCATACCCGTAGCCTGCATATGCGCATATACGATAGTGGGGCCAACGAAGGTAAAACCGCGCTTCTTCATATCTTTACTGATCTTTTCGGACAGCGCTGTCGACGCGGGTACCTCTGACATGCTGCGCCAGGCGTTCTGGAGGGGGGTGTCGTCTACAAAGTTCCAGAAATAGTCGAGGAGGGTGCTCCCTTGTTCATACAGCTTCAGGGTTGCCCGGGCGTTTTTCCGCGTCCCGTATACTTTGAGACGATTGCGGATTATTCGCGCGTCCTGGAGTTTTTTCTCCAGAGCCTCATCACTGTAATGCGCGACTTTTTGCACATCGAAGTTGTCGAACAGCGCGCGATAGCCCTCGCGTTTACGCAAGATCGTAATCCAGCTGAGCCCCGCCTGCGCACCTTCAAGTATGAGAAATTCAAACATCGATTGCTCATCTCTCAGCGGAACTCCCCACTCCCTGTCGTGGTAACTCATGTACAGAGGGTCGTCTCCACACCAGTCGCAACGTTGCATGTTTATTCCCCATGTTTGGGTTCGGGACGATGACGGCGCTTATTGGCTATGCAAGAATGCCGAAAAATCTGGAGCTTAGCATGAGCCATCCCATCGAATATGCCGTTAACGGCAGTGTAGGCACGTTGTGTATTAATCACGAGGAGCGTCATAACTCGCTAGGTGCTGTTGAGCTCAAGGGCATGAGTGAGGTTTTGGATCTCATCGAAGCGGACTCGGAACTTCGAGTGCTGGTTGTCACTGGTGCCGGGGAGAAAACGTTTTGCGCAGGCGCCTCTTTGGACGATCTTAATAGTGGTGCCTTAAAGCCCGATGCGTTTCAGAGCGTTATGCACAGGCTGGCGAACCTTGCGATACCAACCCTGGCGCGCGTCAATGGCAATGTGTTTGGCGGTGGCACGGAGTTAGCGCTAAGTTGTGACTTTCGCGTGGGTGTCGTCGGCACCCGCCTGCGTGTACCGGCGGCGGCTTTTGGTTTGTGTTACCCGCCCGCAGGTATTTCGCTGTTCGTTGAGAAGCTCGGCGCCAGCGTCGCTCGCCGGATGCTGGTGGCGTCGGAGGCGATGGATGCCGTGGAAGCCCACCGCATCGGGTTCTATGATTATCTGGTGCCGAAAGAAGAGCTTGATGAACGGGTCGAGGAACTGGCACTGCACATGGCGGGCCTGGCGCCCTTGGCTACCAAAGCGATGAAAGAACTTATTGTTCAGGCTGGTCGGGGGGCTATTGATCTCTCTCGAGCAAGTGAGTTATCGCGCCTGTGTGATGAGTCCGATGATTTACAGGAAGGTTTTGCCGCACAGCGGGAAAAGCGTATGCCTGAGTTTTCGGGAACCTAGCCGCAATCAGACTTGCAGTGTAGAACTAGCTGGAAATAGAAGCGTTATCGTGAGGATGTTTCCGGCGTCGTAGTCTTGTGAAAGCTCACCTCCACCGGACTCAATAAGATGGAAGGTCAGTGGCAGTAATTCCTCCACAGCCTTGGTGTCATCGTGCTTCAAGCCGCTGTCTTCAATGCGCAGCGTGTAGCTGCATTCGTCGTTCTCAGTTTGTGTTGCTATAGGCATTTTCACAAAAACTATGGGGTCAATCTGGCTATGGAAGTGCCTGCCGGAGATGGTAAGTTCAAGTGCCTCCTGAATTACCAGACAAAGGTACACGGCGTGTTCCAGTGGAACAGGTTGTTTGCTTACGTCGTTGCTGATAATCGCGCGGGCTGCGACTTCGTCGGTAGCGGCAAGCCGAGCTGCAATCTCTTCGGTTACTGCGTGAAGGTCTGTGCGTTCGGCGCTGGTGGTTCGGTCAGTGAGTGTTTGGAGGCTTCGTAGTGTTCCCAGTTTGTTAACAAACGCCGATGCAGCGTGTCGAGTGTCTGCATTTGCAAGTTGCGCGGTAAGAGCAGTCTCTACTACGTCCAGCAATGCGTTTGCCGAGGGCGCGCGCCGCAGCAAGAGAGCTTCATTGGCTTCTCGTTGTGCTTGATAGTCGTCTTCCAGTCGTGCGAACGCGGCGCTACCTTCTTCGGCAAGTTTGAGTCGTTCCTGGTGTGCTACATATCTATCGTTAACCCGTTTGAGATAGAAAAGTGCCGCCACAGCCAGGATCAGATAACCAAGCAGTGCCCACCATGATCGCCATATCGGCGGCAAAACCTGTATGGGAAGACTGATCTCGTTATCACTCCACACGCCGGTGGAATCGGCACCTCTGGCCCTAAAAGTGTAATTACCCGGAGGTAGGTTTTGATAGGTGGCAACGTTGATGTTTCCAGTGTTTTGCCAGTCGGTGTCGAATCCTTCGAGTTTGTGTTGGAAACTCGAGGATTGAAACCAGAGCAGCTTGCTAAGACCAAACTCGAGACCTAGCTTTGTTTTTTGATCCGAGATTTGTATCTGTGCTCTCTTGCCAGCGAAGTTGTCCTCTATAGTCAGTTGAGTTTCGTCTAGTCGGATGTTGGTCAGTGCCACAGTACCCGATGGTCGTTGAGGAAAAGTAGCGGGCTTGCGAATGCTTATTAAGCCACCTGTTCCACCAAAATATACGTTACCGTTGTAATCTGTATGAGATGCACCATAGTCGGCGGCAATTGCGTTCATTCCTTGAGTTTCTATTTCAAGACGAAAATTGTCATCGGCATTTTTGAGCCAAAGTCCGCTATTTGTACCTACCCAGGGCCTGCCATAAAAATCTACTTCGATCGCGAAGATGGTTTCATCAATGGCTTTTGACCACGTAGATGGTGTTCCATTGACAAGTCTTCCCACATCTTCGTAAGTCATAACCCTACCGCTCGGAGTTGCGAAAAACACTGCTTGCTTGGCACTACCCATTGCCCAAGGCCCGTCTGTAAGCTTGGCTGGTTGAAGTGCCCCATGTGACTCAGGGGTTAGTTCCTCGATCGCTTGTAATGAAGTTTTCCACACCCCCTCAAAGTCAAAAAACCACGCAGCTTCCCGAGTTGTCTCTACTGCTAACAGCCGAACATTTTGGTCTGATAGGTCGAATAGTAAAGTTGTTATCAAATCTATCTCTGAATTTTCTACTTTAAAGGCTTTGCCTCCGAGTGTTGTGATTAAAACTCCTTGGCTCGAATTGGTTGCTCTAGAGATCGACGTTATCGGAGCTTTGCTAAGCTGAATCGTTTTCGCGGCATTACAGGAGTCTGGCCTACCCTCGATTTCGCAGCGCAAGAGTCGGCCATCTTGGAGGCCGACCCAAACTTCACGCTCGGTTACTTCTAACGCTGAAATACTCGAGTGTGTCTGATTCAGGTCAAAGGCTTTGAACGAAATTCCGTCGTCATGTTGTATCTCGCGATACAGACCTTTCTTTGAGGCAACAAAGGTTCCCGTGCCCTTGAAGCTAGCGATTGCTGTAACCGTGGGTTTTCGTTCCAGCGGAAGTCTAGTTATCGCAATGAAAGGCGACTTTGATCCGTGCATTACTCCAACAAAGCTGCCAATGATAATGTTGTCCTTGGAGACCTCGCCTACAGAAATGATTTCGTCACTTCTCAGTGGAGAGTTTTGCGTTGATATTCGATCAAGCGACTGATCGCTAATCAAAAGCAAGCCTTTGTCTGTTGAAATAGCGAGTGCTTTCGTTTCAGTTAAAAACTGTACTGTATTGATCCGGGAGTCGGAAGTCGCGTCGCGTATGCGCTTAGATATTTGTGCGCGCCCACATTCTTTTCCGTCTATTTTTATTAGATGCAGCTTGCCGAAGCTATCGCTTGTGTAGAAGAGACCATCAGTTGTTTCAGTGGACGAACTTATCGGCGGAATATGGAGGCCACATTGGAGCTTCATCTGAGGTACGAAGCGGTCCAACTGCCAGACAAGACGGGTAATGTACTCGTCATACAGGACATAAACCTCGCCATCTCTTGATGTAATTAGGCCTTTTATTGGCGGACTGTTAGCTTGAGTGTCTAAAACTATTTCGCTAACTGCCGTGGTTCCCAGCATCATGGTGAAGACTCGATTTCCAGATAAGATTAACGTTGCATCTATATGCGGCGAAAAAGTGATGGCATCGATCTTGCCGATCTTCGTTGCAATATGATTATCAAGTATTGGCTCGAACTGGTTTCGATCTAACGATAGCTTGTATATCCCATCTTGGATGGTGAAGAGATAAGTCGATCCGTTGCTGCTTTTTGCGACATCTATCAATCGTTTGACAGGTAGTTCCCTGGAACTTTTCCAGCGAATCGATTTACGCTCTGTTCTGACCCCATCAAAGAGGAAGATGCTTCCAGTCGATGCTATCCAAACCTCTCTAGGAGAGGTTTTCTTTATCAATGTAATTGTATGATTCGATAGAGTTGATGTTGAATCCTGTGACTCGATCCGCCATTCATTCCAGGCTTCTTGGCCAAAGCACATACGACTGAAAAACCACATTGTAAGAAAAGCGGCGACGGGTAAACGCTTTGATGTCACGGTTTATCGACACTCCTAGCGACTATTAGCAATTTTCCAGACTTCATTTTCGAAGGAGGCTAGTTCTTGGCGAGTCCAGTCGGGGAGATCGGTTTTTACAGAGTTTGTGGCTCGCTTTGCGTCCGCCTCAATACTCGCGTATTTCTCTCTAATGCGTTCAGCACCCATATTTGCGCACATGGATTTTATTGCATGCGCGCATAAGCGTAGCGCTTCTGTATCGTTCCGTGAAACGGCAGTCTCGGTCTCTGAAAGTTTCTCTTCGAGTTGATCGGAAAACCCAGTCATTAAGCTTTTTAGTAGCGATTTTTGGGGGTCATTTTGCAGGGCAAGAAGACCGTTCAGTACGTCTGCATTTACAATGTCACTGGTGTCTGCGCTTCCAGTATTGACTTTCTCATGGCGGGTTTGTTGATGGTCCTCTGGTGCCAGACTTGTTATGTTGTCAGTAGATTCGGTTATTTCTCTTAGTCGTCCAAGCTCCGGGGCAGCTTTGTCAACAACGGCTAAAATTTCTGAATAGGTAAACGGTTTTCCTACGAAAAAATCCATACCGACTGCCAAACACCTTTCTATCTCTTCTTTTGATGTGCCTGCGCTCAGAGCAACGATTGGAGTTGCTTTTAGCCCGTGCTCTTGCTCGTGATGTCTAATAGCTGCTGTGGCTTCGTATCCGTCGACATTGGGCATCTGGCAATCCATAAAAATCAGGTCATATCGTTGTTTGATAAATGCCGCGATTGCCTCACGACCGTCGTTTGCGAAATGAGTATCAAGGCGGCCTTTTGCCAACATCTCATAAATGATTTGTTGATTGACGGGTATGTCTTCAGCTACGAGTACTCTCCCAACTAGACCAGCATTAGGAGTTGGCGCAGCTTTGTCGGTTGATCCCTCCTGATCTGCGTCGACAACGGACTGCACGTCTTCAAAACATATGGGAAGATGCAGTCCGTTTTCGAGTGAGCGCAGTCTGGGATCGACTCCGTAGTAAACAATTTCGAACTTGCTATTGTTGCGTTTAGGGTCCTCCGTTGGGTTAGTGGAACCATACGGCAACAGAATCGGGGCGCTGTGAGTCGAGTCGGGCATCTCGTTGAGGATGGTCACTTTACTATATCGTCTAAAGTGATCTGCTACCGAATTTGCCTCAGGGCTGCCGTCGTCAATGATAATGACCTCACGCTTCGTGGGTTCAGTCAGCTCTGGCCCCATGACTTTCGTAGGGATTTTAATAGTCACAGTTGTGCCAGCTTGCGGCGCACTTTCTAAGATAACCTCTCCATTCATAAGTTCTATAAACTGTTTGGTTATTGATAAGCCAAGCCCGGTCCCTCCGAAACGGCGCGTCGTACTCGCGTCTGCTTGAGTAAATTGTTCGAAGACTCTGGATTGCGTTTCTTCATCCATCCCGATGCCTTCGTCCTTAACGCTGAGTTCGAGTACCCAATCATCTTGTCCTTTTGCTTCGACAGTGGCCGTAACTTGAATCCTGCCCTCAGAAGTAAACTTTATTGCGTTGCCGACTAAGTTGGTCAGGCACTGCCCGATTTTCTTTTCATCGCCATATATTTCAGAGCTGCAATTTGTTACTGGGTATGAAAGAAGTCCGAGGTTTTTCTTTTCAGCCGTCACGGACTGTAGTTGACAGACACGGTCGATAAGCAAATTGATGTCGAATGAGTGCTTATCAATTTCTATTTTGGACGCTTCAATTTTTGAAAAATCCAAAATGTCGTTAATGATTGATAGCAGGTTTTCGCCACTTTGCTTGGCTGTTTCTGCGTACCGTCGTTGTGGAGGGTTAAGTGCCGTGCCAAGCAGCAGATCAGTCATACCGATAATTCCGTGCATCGGTGTGCGTATTTCGTGACTCATTGTTGCCAAGAACTGTGACTTAGCTTTGCTTGCCTCTTCGGCCGCCGCTGTTGCCACTTCTAAATCAGCAGTTCGCTCCTTGACTTTAGCTTCGAGTTCTTCGCGCGCCTTTTGCTCTAGCCTTTGTTTTTGGAGCTGACGACGCCATAGTGAGGCGACCAGCAGTAGCATCATTATTCCGTATACTGTGTACGCGATACCACTTAGCCATGGGGGTGGCAGCTTTCGCACGCTAAGTGAGCCGCCGTTCCAATTCCACTCTCCAGAGGGGCTCGATGCCGCGATTTTCAGAGTATATGTGCCTGCCGGTAGGGTAGTAAAAGAGGCGCTATGCTTGTCTTTGCCGATTACCCAGCTTTGATTGATGCCTTCAAGCATGTATGCGTAATTTACGCTACCGGGGTCACTAAGTGAGTCAGCAAAAAAATCCACCTCTAGTAAAGTGTCTGTGTGCTTGAGTACGATTTCTGGGTTAGTTAAGTTGGTGATTTTGACTCTTTCGTTCATGACGCGAACTTCTGATATAGATACTTTTGGCCCTGTGCCTAAGCCTGGCAAATCATCAGGTTGCACAATGCTATAGCCCCTGTTGCCCCCAAAAATTATCCGCCCATCTGCTGTTCTGAGTGAACTGCCGACATTGAAATCTCCATCCTGCAATCCATTTCGGTCCCTGAAGTGCCGAACATAACTCCCGTCTTTCGATAATCGTGTGAGTCCGGCGTTATGTGCTAGCCAGATGTACCCCTCTTTGTCTTGCGAAATTCCAGCAATAGAATCGGATGGTAAAGAGACCTTACTAGAGATGTGACTGAAAACTGCTACACCTGCTTCCCTATCTTCGCTTTTCCAAACGTTGACACCATTATTGGTTCCTATCCACAGGTCCCCGTCTGCGTCTTCAAAAAAGCTAAAAACTAAGTCGCTTGAGAGCGAGTCTGTGTTTCCACGTATAGTTCTGATGCGTGTAAACGCGCCGCTTTCCAGGTCGAAGATGTTAACTCCGGCTTCCGTGCCTACGAACACTTGCCCCTGTGAGTCTTCAAACAGGCTGATTACTTTGTCGGTACTCAAACTCATAGGATCGTTGTCATCGTGCATGTATCGAGTAAACCCGGTTTCGGTTTCGTTCAGCACGTTCACTCCTCCAGGGTAAGCACTCACAATGAGCTTGCCTTGAGAGGTCCTCAGAATTGAGCTTACGCCCATCGCTCCAAGAGAGTTGGGGTCGCGAGAGTCGTGAATAAACCGCTTTATCGGACCGGTCTGCGACGGAATGAAGGCCAGTCCGCCAAGACGCGTGCCAACCCAGATCCCATCGTCTTCGTTCAACAGTGACATCACCACGGGGTCTGGCAAAGCTGGCTGGGTGAACTCATTGATTAGCTGCAAGACACGACCGTCTTTCGCCATAAGATTTAGGCCGTTAGCTGTGCCGACCCAGATGTTGCCATTATCACTTTCGGCAAACGCGTTTACTTCCTCATTCGAAATATCGGAATTGATAGCATTCACAGTTTTGAATTGATTCGGAGTTGCCGACACAGGCCCAAACAACGTCCCAATCCAAACTGTTCCGTCTTTGTCTTGCTCTAGGTCGTTAATGCTCGGTCTGCCGGCGATATCCAATATTTGACTACCAATTTCGCTGATCGAGTCGGTACTGGAGTCGTATAGCATCAAGCCGTTTGCTGTGGCTATCCAAAAAACCCCCTTGGACTCTTCGATAACATCCATGATGCGAGTACTGCTGTCGGCGAGTATGCTCGCCACGGTTTGCAGTGTAGCGGGGTCTATAACTCTGATGCCGTGCTCAACTGACCAAGCCCAGAGCAAGCCAGTGCTATCTATGAAAATTCCGGTTGGCTGAACGGTTGCTCCCGCATCGTCGAACAAAGTGAATTTTGATATGCGTTGCTTTACTTTTCCCGAAGCGCTGAGATTGAGTAAACCTGCTTCAGATGTGATTGCCCAAACGCCATCAGAGTTCTCCGCAAAACCGTTCACCAACCCGATATCTATTAGGGCGGCACTGCCATCAATCACAGTTGATAGGTTGTGGTTGTGATCGATTATGCTGATAGCACCATCATGCCCGACCCATACTCTATTCTCGGAATCAGTGAATAGGGAGTAGGTCGCGCGAGCAAAATTTGCGTTCTGCTCCGCCTGGTCTACTCGGCGCAGTTCATAAAACCCATCAGATTCGCGATCGTAGGCGTTTACACCGTTTAGTGTGGCAATCAGTAATAATCCATCGCGGGTTTCTACGATAGATGTTATCCAGTCGCTAGAAATGCTGTTTGGGCGTGATGCATCAGCCGAATAATTTCGTAGCCCGGTCCCAGTGTATGCGTGCAGACCTTCTTGCATACCTATCCACAGCTCCCCGGCCTTACTGATGTGGAGAGACTGGACGGTTGTGGAGTCGAGTTGCTCAAGAAACGGAGCAGCACGAAAATCGTAGGATTGTATCCGATCTATATCTGCAGCCAGGGCGCACTGCGCAAGCGCTGCTATAGCTAAAGATTGCAACCAAATTAGCCGCATTTTTTGGAGTCCTAGCGTTTTGTTCGAGTCTAATTAAACGGCATCTTAAGCGCTAGGTGGAATTCAGAAACTATTGGGTGAGGGATTGTCTTTTTTAGATTCAATAAAAAGGGGCCAGAGCAAATTAATGCTCCGACCCCCGGCAGGTTGGGTCTATATATCTGTTGTACGTGCTCCTAGCGGATGCCCCACTTGTAAGAGCTTTGGTCGGCAGTAGAACGGATGCCCCACTTATAAGAGCTCTGGTCAGCGCTAGAACGAATGCCCCACTTGTAAGAGCTCTGGTCAGCGCTAGAACGAATGCCCCACTTATAAGAGCTCTGGTCGGCAGTAGAACGGATGCCCCACTTGTAAGAGCTCTGGTCAGCGCTAGAACGAATGCCCCACTTGTAAGAGCTTTGGTCAGCGCTAGAACGAATGCCCCACTTATAAGAGCTCTGGTCAGCGCTAGAACGAATGCCCCACTTGTAAGAGCTCTGGTCAGCGCTAGAACGAATGCCCCACTTGTAAGAGCTTTGGTCGGCAGTAGAACGGATGCCCCATTTGTAAGAGCTTTGCTCTGCTGAAGTCACAGACTCATAACGCTGGGGGCTGCGATTGGCTTTTGAAGTCTCCCAGTCTGCCTGCTCCAGCTCGGTGTTTGCATTGGTAGTGCCAACCGCCGATCCACCTTGTGCTGCCCGAGAGATTGGACTGCTCCAGCTGTAGCCTCGACGCTCAACTTGGCCTTGGCCATAGAGCATTTCTTTCGCAATGCTGCTTTTCACCATTGTTGCCTGGTCTGCTGCATGAGTTTGTATTGCGCCTAAAGTGGTCGCAATCGCTAATACAGCTGTGACAGCTGAAAGTATATTGTTCTTCATAATCACCACGCCTGCCTTCGTAGTTAAGAATTTAGTCTCCGGAACCAGTTCCGGGTGGAGCCGGTTCTAGTACCGACGTCCTCAATGCAAAAGGTAGGCGGGTATGATCTATTTGGGGAGGTTAGGGCTTACCCCGTTTGGGGTATGCAGGATTACTGCCCTTCGGTCGCTAAGTCTTCGATTAAGCGTTGCTCTTTATTGTAGATGCCGAGCCAGTCTATGGGACTATCTACCGGTTCTTCGCTGAGTCGCTCCAGGTGTGGGGCTATTCCCCAGCGTCGCGATTGCGAGAGTCCTTTCTCAGTGGCCCTGGTGCTGATGATGTCTTCTTGTCCCGGGAGGTAGGGCGCAGTTTCTTTGGTGTACACCGCAGGCCCCCTGAAGTGCTGTTCCCCCGCAATGTCGGCATTAATATCAAGCGATGCCTGCTGGCAGTATTTTTCGCCGACCGTGAGTGCTCGCTGAATATTGATCATGCCTCTTCCCTGCGTGAAGGGAGAATAGGCAAAGCGGCCATCAACTTCGATGGCGGGCTCTGCACTGCTTACCAGCATGCACTTCAGCTCGTCATTGGTAAGCTCAGGTTCTATCTGCAGCATAAGCGCTACAAGTCCTGACACCAGTGCGGTGGCCTGAGACGTTCCCGTCATCACAAACTCACCGCTTTGCAAAAGAAACTCGGGTAACTGCCTACTCAAGGTGGAACCGGGTCGGATAATTCCTGATATATGCCCTCCCATGGCCACCAGGTCGGGCTTGATGTGGCCCATTGGGGTAGGGCCTCGAGATGAGAAGTCCGGAATGTAGTCGTCGTTGCGCTCGTTCTCGGTCCAGGAGTCGGTAACCGCTCCTACGGTTAGTAAGTAGGGTAGGTTACCGGGCGATCCAACGGTCATTGGCTCCGGACCTTCATTACCGGCTGCCGCCGCAATAAAGATCCCGGCACGCCACGCCTGCATGAGCGCCTGATTAACGGGGTCTTCCCAGTACGGCCAGCGAGGTCTTGCCGCAAATGACAGGTTCAGAACCCGGATGTTCAGGCGTTCCTGATTATCTACCACCCATTGCACGCCCCGCACGATGTCCAAAAAGCCTGCTTTGCCGTTCTCGCCAAAGGCTTTGACTACCGCAAGTTCCACGTCAGGCGCTATTCCCAGGTAGCTCGGTTGTGCGGTTCCCGCTCTGGTAACGGTACCGCTGCGGGCCAACACGCTTGTCATGTGGGTGCCGTGACCACTTTCATCAAAAGCGTCGTCGACCTCTTTGCCGGTCATAGCGTCGTACCGTGCCAGCACACGATTACGTCCGGCGGTGTCCAGCGTGAGTTCTGAATTCTCCTCCCACAATCCCGAGTCGAGCACGGCTACGGTAATACCGCTGCCAGTAATGCCATGACTATGTAGCAGCGCTGCGCCACTGGCGTCGGGGTAGTAGCTATCTTTAGTTGGCTCCGTATAACTTGGGACTAATTCAGCCGCGCAGTCTTTTGCGACAGTGGCTGTGAGCTGTATATCGTTTTGCAACGCTGCAATCGCCCGGGGAGTTGCCTCGAATGCAAAGCGCACGGACACAGAGCCGTGCGCGGCGATGCTCAGCGGCTCGTCGCTGATCCACACTACGTCCCTCGGGCCGCTTGTGGTGGATTTTATTGTGAGGGGGGCACTGTCCCAGCGCGCTGCTTCCAACGCGCCAAGTTCCTGTGGCCATGCGAGTTGGCCTTGAGACAGGGTCAGCGGTTCATCAGCTTTATTGAACAAGCGCCAGGTTGCGGTGTTGTTCTCCCAGGTGAGCTCGATAGCCGCTTTTAATGCGCACTGACCGATGTCTGGAGCCTCAGGTTCGGGCGTCCAGGCCAGGTCATCGATAATCCGCAGGATGCCGGGCGTGTCTTCTTTTATCGCGCTTAATTGCGCCGCACTCATTCGAGCGCCTATTGCATTGATGATCGGAAGATGATGAGTGATGGTGGCGCCGTGCGCAGTGACGCTCTGCGATATTGCATCCAGATCCTGGCCTTGAAGCATGACCAGAAGCTCGTCGTCACCTACCGCGCTTGCCGCTTTGAGTGTCAGCGGCAGCAGCAGTAGTGTGGATAAAAGCTTGAATGAGCCTCTAAGAAGCCGGCGGCGCATCAGTCTTGTTCCTTTGACTCCTGCGATTCCCGGACCCGCCGAATAGTCTCCGAATAGTCCTGCGCAATAGCGTTGGGGACATCTTCCGGGTAGAGCGGGCGGGCAAAGTAAAAACCCTGCATAAGGTCGACGCCACGTTTAGCCAGATACGCCAGCTGTTCTTCGGTTTCTATGCCTTCTGCAATGGACCGCATATTCAGGGTTTTTGCCAGGGCAATAATCGCGTCCACAATGGCAGCGCCGTCCGCACTGTTCATATCGGCCACAAAGCTTTGATCAATTTTCAGGGTGTTAATAGGGAATCTTCGAAGATAGCTCAAGGAAGAATAGCCCGTACCAAAGTCATCAACCGCCAGATCGAGGCCAAGAGATTTTAACTGCGAGAGCTTGAGAATATTACTTTCACCATCGGTCATGATGGCGCTTTCGGTGAGTTCAAGTTCCAATCGGTGCGGGTCGAGGCCTGAGCGCCCCAGAAACCCTTTTATATAATGCAGTAAGTCTGGCTGATTGAACTGCAAGGGCGAGATGTTGACGCAAACCCTGAAGCTTGCCAGCCCGATGGAGTCCCAATAGACGCAGTGCCGCGCGACTTCCTTAAGCACCCATTCCCCTAATTCAATAATCTGCCCCGTACTTTCCGCAACCGGAATAAAGTCGGCGGGGGAGATCATGCCACGCTCAGGGTGCTTCCAGCGCACCAGGGCTTCCAGACTCACCACAGCGCCGGTGACAGTCTCTACCTGGGGCTGGTATCGAAGTTCCAGTTGGTCGGTGCGCATGGCCTCGCGCAGATCCTCCTCAAGCTTGAGGTGCTCTACGGAGCGGGCATTCATTTCTTCGTTGTAGAAGCGAAAACAAGCCCGGCCGTCGGCTTTTGCTGCATACATGGCAGTATCTGCGTTTCTCACCAGACTTTCGGCGTCCTCACCATCCTGGGGATACATGGCGATTCCGATGCTGGGCGTTACCACCGGGTTGTGGGTTTGCAAAGGAATGGGTTCTGAAAGCGTTTTCATGATGCGCAGGGCGATACGTTCCACATCGTCGGTATGCAGAACGTCTGCCAGCACTACCGTAAATTCGTCGCCGCCAAGGCGCGCGATTTCGGTATTCCCATCGTGTTCTTCTTCGGCGCTGCTGTCTGAGTAGTAACTGATCGCATCGTCTTCTCGCAGTTCATTGATCAGCCTTTTGGAAATTTCTACCAGCAGTCGATCGCCACGTCCGTGGCCGATGGAGTCGTTGATTCGTTTAAAATTGTCCAAATCAATGAACAGCAGCGCTGAGAAGGTGTTCAGGCGCTGGGAGCGTTTAAGAATGCGATTGAGCTGTTCATTGAAGCTCCTGCGGTTGGGCAGGCTGGTCAAAGGGTCAAAATAAGCCAGATAGCGGAGCCTGTCTTCCTGGCGCTTCAGTGAGTTAAAGGCGTTGCTGGCGCGGAGCATGTATTGGACGTCACGCCCCAGCAAAGACCAGTTCACGGGCTTTGTTTTGTACTGCGTCGCACCGGCGTCAAAGCCATCATCGATGGATTTTCGGTCATCTGAGCCGGTGACGATCATGATCGGCACGCTTTCGCCCTGGGGCATGGCACGGATTCGGCGGCAAACCTCCAAGCCGGTCATCCCGGGCATTTCGACGTCCAGGAAAACCAAATCCGGCCGTTCGCGTACAAAGGCATCAAGGGCTTCATGCCCGTCTGCAGCCTCGACTACGATCATGCCCTCGGATTCCAGACATTGGCGGCTTAGCAAGCGCACATTCATATCGTCGTCAGCGACTAGAATCTTGGCGCGTTGCCCTGGCTGGGGTACCTCGTTGGACATAACATGCGATCGTTGTAATAGAAGTCAAAGGCTATCACTGTGCCGTTCTAATGCCCAGCGCAATGCCTCGGGTAATACCCCGCACAGAGGTATCTTCAGACGGTGGTTTTCGTCGCTCTGTGCTACTATTTTCTGGTTTGATATCCCCAAAGGTTCCGCATGACTATCGCCTCCGATCGTCTGCAAGCGATTCGCGAGCAGGTCCAACATCATCTAGACAAAGATGCCGCTGCGCAGCTCTCTCCAGAGCGGCAGCGAGAATTGGTCCACCGCATCAAGGATCAGTTGGCCGCCCACAATGCGGTGATTGTGGCGCACTACTATACGGCGCCGGAGATTCAGGCGCTGGCTGAAGAGACCGGGGGCTGTGTATCGGACTCGCTGGAAATGGCGCGTTTTGGCCACGATCACCCGGCAGAGACCCTGATTGTCGCCGGCGTGCGCTTTATGGGAGAGACGGCCAAGATTCTGACGCCACAAAAACGTGTGCTCATGCCCACACTTGAGGCCACCTGTTCTTTGGATTTGGGATGTCCTGCGGACGAGTTTTCAGCGTTTTGTGATGAACACCCTGACCGCGAAGTCGTGGTTTATGCCAATACCTCTGCCGCTGTGAAAGCACGCGCGGACTGGGTTGTTACCTCCAGCATCGCGCTGGACGTAGCCGAGCATCTGTCGTCCCAGGGTAAGAAAATACTCTGGGCGCCGGATCGGCATCTGGGCGATTACGTGCGCCGGGAGACCGGGGCTGACATCGTTATGTGGGATGGCGCCTGCATTGTGCATGAGGAGTTCAAGGCGCGCGCGCTCGAAGATTTGAAGCGGGTGTATCCCGATGCCGCAGTGCTGGTGCATCCTGAGTCGCCGGCCAGCGTCATTGAGCTGGCGGATCGTGTGGGATCTACCACGCAAATCATTAATGCCGCCCGGGAGATGGATAATCCCCAGTTTATCGTCGCCACGGATCAGGGGATTTTTTACAAACTGCAGCAGCAGGCCCCGGATAAGCAGTTCATTATTGCGCCCACCGCCGGCAACGGCGCCACCTGTCGTAGCTGTGCAAACTGCCCGTGGATGGCCATGAATGAACTTGAGACCCTGGCCAACGTGTTTGATCGCGATGATAACGAGATATTTGTGGATCCCGCGCTGGGAGAGCGTGCAATGCTGCCCTTGCGACGGATGTTGCAATTTTCTGCCGACAGAGCGGCGGCGAGCCGTTAGACCCGCCAGTCAGGGCTCAGGATTCCAGCATTTCCCTCATGTCGGCAACGTCATTGATGCGCTGATTGATTTTTGCACTGGTGGTGTAGTCGTTGCGTACCAGATCCAGCGCATAGCGCAACTGCTTTTCGGCCTGGTCGAGAATGCCGTTGAGGATGAAGTACTCGGCACGGGATTGATGCAGGCCGATAATATTGCCTGACAAGCCCTGAACTTCCGCCAATAAATACCAAAGGTAGGGGTCGTTGGGTTTTTGTTTGCTTTGCTCCACCAGAACCTCTTCGGCCACATGGGCCTGCTGGTCCTGCATCAATGCCTCGGCGTAGGTCATTGTCAGAGGATGATTGTGAGGACTCAGCTTTAGTCTCGCGGCTAGTTTTTCTGCTGCTCGCCGGGGTTCATTACGCGCCATGTCGATGCGCGCGTCTGCAATGACGTACTCAAGACGGTTGGGCTCTGCGGCCCAAATTGCATCCAGCTCCAGTGCAGCTTCATCACTGCGTCCTGCATCGGTTAAAGCCAGTACCAGTCCATAGCGCGCTGCAGCGGTGGAGCGCGGAGATCCCTCGAGCTCTTTTCTGAACTTTGTCGCGGCTTCTTCTGGCGTGTCGGCGAGCTGGTTAACCACTCGCGCACGCATTAACTGATAGTCCAGTTTGGCAGGTCGAATCTGTTTGGGGTATTGCCGGGCCCGATTCCGCGTATCGGCGATCCGGTTCTCGGATAATGGATGGGTGCGCAGAAACTCCGGTATGCGACTGCCTGTGGCATAGCGCGAGGCCTGCATCATTCGGTCAAACATCGAAGAGGCGGCATGGGGGTCCATGCCTGCGTCGACGATGGTCTGCATGGCAACGCGATCGGCCTCTGCTTCATTACTGCGCGAATAGCGCAGCGCGGAATCCTGCGCCGCCGCCTGTGCCGCCGCCAGCGCTGCCATACCCGCGTCACCTCCTGCCGTTGCCATCAGGACAAAGCCTGCCAGCATGGCAGCCAGAGTCAGCGGTTGCTGGGTCTTGGCAAACTCCACCCGGCGCGAAAAGTGACGCTGGCTCAGGTGTGCTATTTCGTGGGCAATAACTGTGGCCAGCTCATCCTCGGTTTGCGCATGTAGCAGCAGGCCGTTATGAATACCGATCACCCCACCTGGCACTGCAAAGGCGTTGATCGTTGCGTTGTCCACCACGACCAGTTCCAGACGCCGATCCTGAAGCTCGCTCTCGGTCACGAGTTTGAAAATCAGGTCTTCGAGATAGCTAAAGAGCAGCGGGTCGTTGACCGTAGGGGCCTGACTGCGAAACACCCGGAGCCAGGCGCGGCCCAGCTGATACTCGTACTCGGCGGAGAACAAGCTGGTACTGGACTCGCCCAGATTCGGAATCTTGAGCTTTTCTGTACCCTGGGCATGGGCGGGGACTGTGACGCACAGCAAACTGGCCGATATCCATAGAACGAGGAGTCGGTTCCAGTATTGCGAACCCAAAAGGCCGCGAGTTGGCTTGGTGGCGGTCATCAGCATGCAGTATTCTACGCGAGTCGAGCCGACGTCGATTTGCCGTCGGCGCATTCATCCATTGGACGACATTCTAGGGCTGAAGTTCGCAAAGTCATGCAATAGCGAGCGCAGCGTGAAGCGTCACAACGATAAGGAATACCCTCCGTTGAGCAGCGAGCAAGCATCTGTTGCGGGAATAGGTCATCATGCTGATGCACAGGTCGACGCCCGCGGGCATCGCTGTCCCATGCCCCTGCTAATGGCAAAGCGCGGGCTGAACGGTTTGGAGACTGGACAGACGCTGCATTTGATATCCACTGATGCGGGTTCGCGACGGGATTTTGAAATTTTTGCCAAACAAAGTGGGCACGAGTTGCTCCAGGCCGTAGATGTCGATGATGAGTTTCATTTTTTACTGCGTAAAACCTGATCATGCTTGAGATTTTCAACAAGTGGTACGAGCGCTATCTCTTCGAAGAGGAGTCGGTGCTGCTGCTCGTGCTGATTTTTCTGTCACTGGTACTTCTTGCCACCATTGGCGATATTTTGGCGCCTTTGTTGGCGTCGATTGTTCTTGCCTATCTGGTGCAGGGCGTTGTCAATTTGCTCTGTCGACTCGGATTGCCCCCCTGGCTCGGATTTTTTATCGCGTTTACGGCATTTATGGGAGCGTTTTTTGCAGTTCTGCTTGGCCTGCTCCCGCTGGTTTGGCGTCAGTCCATCGGGCTTATTACCGAAGTGCCCCGCATGATCGACCAGGGCCGCGACCTGCTCGAGGTACTGCCGGGACGCTATCCCGAAGTGTTTAGCCAGTCGCAGATCGACCAGATGCTTGGCGGCATTCAGGGGGAGATTGCGGGGCTCGGCCAAAAGGTCGTCACCATGACCCTGGCCCGCATTCCGGGCTTCATGACGCTGTTGGTGTACGTGGTGCTGGTGCCTATCATTGTGTTTTTCCTGCTCAAAGACCGGGCGCAGATCACGCGTTGGTTGGCGGGGTTCCTGCCCGAGAGTCGACCATTGCTGAACAGAATCTGGGCAGAAATGAACGTTCAGTTTTCCAATTACGCCCGGGGGAAGATGGTGGAGATCATCATCGTGGGCGCGGTGAGTTATGTCAGCTTTACCGGTCTTGGCCTGCGCTACGCGGCGCTGCTTGGCCTGCTTGTGGGTCTGTCGGTGATCATTCCTTACATCGGTGCCTTTATCGTCACTGTGCCCGTGGCCGCCGTGGGGCTCTTTCAGTGGGGGCTCACGCCGGAATTTTATTGGGTGCTGGCGGTCTATGTTGTTATACAAATGCTGGACGGTAACGTATTGGTACCCCTGTTATTTTCAGAAGCCGTTAACCTTCACCCCGTCGCGATTATTGTGGCGGTATTGTTTTTTGGCGGTATCTGGGGGCTGTGGGGGGTGTTCTTTGCCATTCCCCTGGCCACGTTGATCAAGGCTGTCATTAACGCCTGGCCCAAACGCGAAGCCGTCGCTATACCCAACTCTGCGGAGTAACACTATGCAAATTCAAATCGCTGCGGCCCGCGTGGCGCAGGTTAGTCTGTTGGCGCTCATTGGGCTCTTGGTCGCCTGTACCAGTGCCGAGCCGCCATCTTCATCGATAGCACCCTTACAAAGCCCGAATGATCGCTTTGCCTATCGACTCGTCACTCTGGATAACGGGCTTAAGACCTTATTGGTGTCTAACCCCGATACCCCGAAAGCGGCAGCGTCACTGGATGTGCAGGTCGGTAGTGGTGACAACCCCAAAGGCCGCGGCGGTTTGGCGCATTTCCTGGAGCATATGTTGTTTTTGGGTACCGAAAAGTACCCGGATGCCGCGGAGTATGAGCAGTTTGTTACGGAGCATGGCGGTGCGCGAAACGCCTACACCAGCTTTGAACACACCAACTACTTTTTTGACGTTGATGCAGAGCATTTGCCTGAAGCATTGGATCGTTTCGCCCAGTTCTTCATCGCCCCCAACTTTGATGAAGCTTATGTCGACCGCGAGCGCAATGCGGTGGAGGCAGAGTATCAAATGGGCCTAAAGAGCGATTCACGCCGGGGTCTGGATGTTCTTCAGGCGGCCATGAATCCCGAACATCCCTTTAGTCAGTTCGCCGTGGGCAGTCTGGAGAGTCTTGCCGATCGCCCTGATTCAGCCGTGCGCGATGACTTGCTGCGCTTTTACGAGAAGCACTATTCCGCTGACATCATGCGCCTTGTGATTCTCGGAAGGGAGCCACTGGACGTGTTGGAAGGTATGGCCAAGGAGATGTTCTCGGCGGTGCCCAATCGTAATGCCGAGCTTGAGCAGATCGATGAGCCACTGTTTGTTGACTCCCAGCTGCCCATGCTGCTTAAGGTCAAGCCGCTGGGAACTTTGCGGCAGTTGGAAGTGAATTTTCAGATTCCCGATTATCGTAGCGATTATCACGCCAAACCTATGACCTACGTGTCCAATCTTGTGGGGCATGAAGGGGAGGGGAGTTTGTTGTCGCAGCTCAAGCGCGAGGGGCTCGCTGATGGTTTGTCCTCGGGTACGGGGCTGGATTGGCGAGGCGGGTCGCTGCTGTCGGTGACCGTAGCGCTGACTGAAAAAGGCGTTGCGGATTACGAGCGCGTTCTGCAGAACATCTTTGCCTACCTTGAGTTACTGCGGTCCCAGGACCCGAAAGAATGGATTTACGACGAGCAGTCGGCTGTGTCGGCTCTGGCGTTTAGATTTCGGGAGCCCTCGGCGCCCATGGGTTACGTCAGCAGTCTGAGCAATGCCATGCACTACTACGAGGATGAGGACATTCTTCAGGGTCCCTATCTCATGGAGGATTTTAATGCCTCGATGATTAAGGAAGCGCTGCAGGCCCTGACACCTCGCAAAGCGCAAGTAGTGCTGACCGCGCCAGAGGTGACGACGGATCGTGAATCACCGTATTACGCGGTGGCTTACAGTCAGTTGGGTCCTGAGGCTTTGATGCTGTCGCGATGGCAGTCGGACGATATTTCCGGTCTGCAGTTGCCGGCAGCGAATCCCTTTATCGCCGAGGATGTGGAGCTGGTCCCCTTGGCTGAAGACAACCCTGCTTTGCCCGAGCTGCGGGTGGAGCAACCGCGAAAGCGGGTCTGGTTTAAGCAGGCTGATGAGTTTCGGGTGCCCAAGGGCGCTATGTATGTCAGCTTTCGCTCGCCCTTGGCCTCGGCCTCGGCTGAGCAAAAGGCGGCCTCGGCGCTCTATACCCGGATGGTGACGGACGCGGTCCGCGAGTACACCTACCCGGCGCTGCTGGCAGGACTGGGCTTTAATTTTTATAACCATGCGCAGGGCATCAGCATGCGCGTGAGCGGCTACAACGACAAGCAGCTCATGTTGCTCAAAGAGTTGTTGGCCAATATTGCACAGCAGACCTTTGACCCTGCCCGCTTCGAACGGCTGCGCCGGGATATGGTTCTGGAGCTACAGAACACCGTGGCTCGCCGTCCAAGCTCACAACTGATGGACGACCTGCGCCGTGCCCTGTCCAGCGGGTCCTATGATGAGCCCGAGTTGATTGCGGCGCTGGAAGCGCTGGATGTCAAAGGGCTGGAGGACTATCGGCAAGCCTTCTGGAATTCTGCGCGAGCCGAGGCCATGCTGTACGGAAACTACGCCGCAAGCGATGTGCAGGTGATGTCCGATACGCTGGATGTCGTGCTGGCTGACGGAGTCGGTGAGCCGGCGCTGGGTCCGCAGGTGTTGCGGATCGGTGAGCGGGAGTCATTGGAGCTCCGGTCGGATATTGAGCACAATGATGCAGTCGTGGCGTGGTACCTACAGGGTGCGGGGCAAAGTTGGCGGGATCGGGCGCTGGTAGCGCTCACAGCGCAGATCACTGAGTCCGGATTTTTTCAGCAGCTGCGCACTGAGCAGCAGCTCGGCTACATCGTATCGAGCTTTCCCTGGGCGCAGTATGATGTTCCGGGACTGCTGTTACTCATCCAGTCTCCATCACACTCCTCAGCCCATGTGTTTGGCGCGATGCAGGAGTTTTTGGTGGGTACTTTGAAGGACATCACGCAAGAGCAGTTTCAGAGACACCGCCAGGCGCTGATTAATGCGACGCTCAAGCCTCAGGAAAATCTGCGTGAGCGAGCAGAGTTTTACTGGCAGTCCATCGCAACCCGGCAGTGGCAGTTTGATAGTCCCCGGCAACTGGCAGCGGCGGTGGAGTCCATCAGCTATGAAGAGTGGCAGCAGGCCTATCGGGAGTTATTTCTGGATGCGCCCCGTTCGCTGCTCGCGCTGAGTCCTGGTGCCAAAGGCGTGACGCCACAGAGCAACAGTGAGGTGTTTGAGGATCCAGAGACCCTGCGCGAGGGTCGCGCGACCTATGCGGTGGATCTGTCGCCCCTGTGAGATTGCGCGTTTTCACGCCAATTCCCGACGCGGACACGGGCTTTGCCTGGCTAATTGGTTCTAAAATAGAACTAATTTTGCATCCTCCCGGGGTTGTGATCGCAATATAGACACCGTATGATCGGCTGAAACGCGCTCGGATTGACTGGTTAGTCCGGGCTGATTCCAATAAAGAACTAACTAGCGTTCCAGCGGCGGGCCTCATTGGGTGTTCGTCCTTCAGCGCTGATGGGACTGCAGCAATGATCGACGATATCGACCCCACAGAAACCCGGGAATGGCTGGACTCACTGGACAGCGTGGTCCGCGACGGCGGCGAAAGTCGCGCCCGCTATCTCATGATTCAGTTGGCCAAGCACGCCGTTGACACGGGTGTCCCGCTCCCTCCGTCGATTACCACTCCTTTTAGAAACACCATCAGCCCCGAAGACGAAAAGCCCATGCCGGGCGATTTGTTTATGGAGCGGCGGATTCGCTCACTGGTGCGTTGGAATGCTCTGGCGATGGTGATGCGCGCCAATGACAACGATGAGGGCCTGGGTGGTCACATCAGCAGCTTTTCGTCCTCGGCCACGCTCTACGACGTGGGCTGTAACTACTTTTTCCGTGGCACCGAGGATGGACACCCGGGTGATCTTGTTTTTTATCAGGGACATAGCGCTCCGGGGATGTATGCGCGCTCTTACCTGGAGGGCCGCTTAAGTGAGGATCAGCTGAATAACTTTCGACGCGAGGTCGATGGCAACGGACTGTCTTCCTATCCTCATCCCTGGTTGATGCCGGATTACTGGCAGTTCCCTACCGTGTCTATGGGCCTGGGGCCGATTCAAGCGATTTATCAGGCGCGGGTGATGAAGTATCAGAGCGATCGCGGTCTGGTTGACCAGAAGGACCGCAATGTGTGGTGCTTCATGGGTGACGGTGAGTGTGATGAGCCCGAGTCTCTCGGGGCAATTTCTCTGGCGGGCCGCGAAAAGCTCGGTAATCTCATTTTTGTGGTGAACTGTAACTTGCAGCGTCTTGACGGTCCTGTGCGGGGCAACGGCAAGATCATTCAGGAGCTCGAAGGCGTATTCCGTGGTGCAGGCTGGGATGTTCTCAAGGTCATCTGGGGCCGCAAGTGGGATCCGCTTCTGGAGCGCGACGACTCCGGCATGCTGCAAAAACGCATGGACGAGGTCTGCGACGGCGAGCTGCAGAATTACAAGTACAACGGTGGTGCCTATACCCGGGAGCACTTTTTTGGAAAGTACCCCGAGTCTCTGGACCTGGTAAAAGATCTGTCTGACGACGACATCATGTATCTCAATCGTGGGGGCCATGATCCGTACAAGGTGTATGCGGCCTACGCAAAAGCAGCGGGACAGTTTGAGCGGCCCACGGTGGTGCTCGCCATGACCGTCAAGGGTTACGGCACCGGCGAGGCGGGGGAAGCAAGCAACGAAACGCACTCGCTGAAGAAGCTGGATATCGAAGCGCTCAAAGCGTTCCGGGATCGCTTTGCCATTCCCATTGATGACAAGGATTTACCGTCGGTTCCCTACTACCGGCCTGATGAAAACAGCCCGGAAATGCGCTATATGCGCGAGCGTCGCCGTCAATTAGGTGGCTGCATACCGGCGCGCAGAAGCGATGCGCAGGTGCTGCCGGTACCCGGGCTTGAGGCGTTTTCGGCGCAGACAAAAAGCAGCGGCGATCGCAGCGTGTCGACCACCATGGCCTTTGTGCGCATTCTGTCGACGCTTGCCAAGGACAAGGCTATCGGCCATCGCGTTGTACCGATTGTGCCTGATGAGGCGCGTACCTTTGGTATGGAGGGCATGTTCCGACAGCTGGGTATCTACTCGTCTGTGGGGCAGCGCTACACGCCACATGATTCCGACCAGATCATGTATTACAAGGAAGATATCAAGGGACAGATTCTTGAGGAGGGTATCAACGAGGCGGGCGCAGGTTCTGCATGGTTGGCCGCCGCTACGTCCTATAGCACCAGCAACTATCCTATGGTGCCTTTCTATATCTTTTACTCCATGTTTGGTTTTCAGCGCATTGGTGATTTGCTCTGGGCAGCTGGTGACAGCCAGGCGCGCGGTTTCCTCATGGGCGCGACCTCCGGCCGCACGACGCTCAACGGTGAGGGCCTGCAGCACCAGGATGGTCATAGCCACCTGTTGGCGTCGACTATTCCCAACTGCGTGAGCTACGACCCCACTTACGCCTACGAGCTGGCGGTCATCATTCAGGATGGCATGCGGCGTATGTACTCAGAGCGCGAGAACCGCTTTTATTACATCACCACAATGAACGAAAACTACCCCCAGCCGGCCATGCCTGAAGGTGTGGAGGCTGGCATTGTCAGAGGTATGTATCGTTTGAAAACTGCCGAGGCTGATGTTCCCCGAGTGCGCCTTTGTGGCGCGGGAAGCATTTTGCGCGAAGTAGAGGCTGCGGCGGAGATGCTACGCGCTGACTACGGCGTAGATGCAGAGGTTTGGAGCTTAACGAGCATCAATGAGTTGCAGCGCGACGGCAAGCAGGTGGAGCGCTGGAATATGTTGAATCCGGATCAGGCACCGCGCACGGCGTTCTTTACCGAGCAGTTACAGGATAACGACGCGCCGGTAGTGATTGCCACAGACTATATGAAGAGCTTTGCCGAGCAGCTGCGCTCAGCCTGCCCTGCGCCGCTGTATGTGTTGGGCACAGACGGTTTTGGACGCAGCGACACTCGCGCCAAGCTTCGTCACTTTTTTGAGGTCAGCCGGGAGTTCGTCGTCCTGGCGGCTCTGAACGCGCTTGCAGCACGGGGTGAGTTCAGAGCTCAGGATGTTGCCTCGGCACGCGATGCCCTGGGCATTGACGCTAATAAAGTCGACCCTACAACCGTATAACAGTCGTTAGCGCAGCGCTCAAAGCGAAAAAGCGAGGAGAGAGTCCGTGGCACAGGAAACAGTCCTAGTCCCTGATATTGGTGGTTCAGATGCAGCCGAAGTCGTCGAGGTGCTGGTGAGCCCGGGCGACAGCGTTGATGTCGATCAGGGGTTGTTGGTGCTCGAGTCTGACAAGGCGTCCATGGAAATACCCTCTACCGTCGCAGGTACGGTGGTAGAAGTACTGGCCAAGGAGGGCGATGAGCTTGCCGAGGGCGCGGCGGTGGCGGTGATAGAGACCGCTGATACTGCCAGTAGTGAGCCTGAAGCATCGGCCGTGGTGGACAAGCCCGCTGAGCCTGCGCCAGAAACACCCGCTACAACTGCGGCTAAGCCTGCGCCGTCATCCGCCGAGTCACAAAGCATGGAAGTGGTGGTGCCGGACATCGGCACGGATGAGCCCGTGGATCTCATCGAGATTGCCGTAAGCGTGGGCGACAGCGTTGCCGAGGGCGACACTCTGGTGGTGCTGGAGACAGACAAGGCGTCCATGGAGGTACCGTCTCCGGCCTCTGGTGTGGTCAAAGCCCTGAAAGTAGACGAAGGGCAGCAGGTCAAGCAGGGTGATGTGCTTCTGGTTCTGGATGCGGTGGTTGTTGGTTCGACTACCGCAGATTCTGCTGTCAGTGCGCCGGCTCCGGCGGCTGCAACGAGTGCCCCTGCGCCTGCAGCAGACTCCGAGGCTGCCGCAGAGCCTTCGAGCGACGGTGCGACTAATGCTGCTAATGCAAATAAGGCGACTGACGCTGCGGCTAAAGGTGTTTATGCCGGCCCTGCTGTTCGTCGCCTTGCCCGGGAATTCGGTGTGCCCCTGGAGTCCGTGAAGAGCAGCGGTCCCCGGGGTCGCATTCTCAAGGAGGACCTGCATCACTATGTGAGCCGGGCACTGGCCGCACCCGGCGCGGGCGGCGGTGGCGCTGGTATCCCCGCCATCCCGGATGTGGACTTTGCGGCGTTTGGGCCGGTCGAAGTCGTTGAGCGAAGTAAAATCGACAAGGTCACTGCTGCAAATATGCAACGCAGCTGGCTTAACGTGCCGCACGTCACGCAGTTCGATGATGCCGATATCACCGAAATGGAAGCTTTCAGAAAGTCTTTGAAAGCCGAGGCCGAAAAGCGCGGGTCGCGCCTGACGCCGCTACCGTTTTTACTCAAGGCCTGCGCCGTGGCTCTCAAGCGCAACGAGAAAATCAATTCATCACTGAGTGATGGGGGTAGTACGCTTACCTTTAAACGCTATGTACACATCGGCATGGCTGTGGATACGCCGGCCGGGCTTGTGGTTCCGGTGATACGCGATGTAGACCAAAAGACGCTGTGGGAGCTGGCCGACGAGGTTATAGAGCTTGCCGGCAAGGCGCGTGATCGCAAGCTGAAGCCCGCGGACATGCAGGGCGGAGGTTTTACCGTATCGAGTCTGGGATCTATTGGTGGCCGTGGTTTTACCCCCATCGTCAATGCACCGGAGGTGGCGATCCTCGGGGTCAGCCGCGCGGATACGCAGCCCGTATGGGATGGGCAGAGCTTTCAGCCACGACTGCAGTTACCTCTGGCACTCTCCTATGACCATCGAGTGGTTAACGGTGGTGATGCCGGTCGTTTCCTTACCGAGTTGTGCCAGCTCCTTGGGGATATTCGCAAGCTTCTGCTTTGACGGTGTCTGAGTTTGTGTCCCGGCCATCATCGAGCGTAAAACCCTGGCAGCGCAGTTTTCTTGAAGCGCACCGGCTCCCCGATACGTATCTGCAAAGTGCCGCTAAATTTTTTGATCCTCTGGCGGCAATGGTTGCCAGGCGTAGAGAGACCCGGGGAGGTCCCCTGCGCCTTGCGCTCAACGGCAGTCAGGGATCGGGCAAAAGTACCCTTGGAGATTATCTCTGTCGTGCTTTGACAGAAGACCATGCACTTTCGACGGTGGCGCTGTCTCTTGACGATTTCTATCTCACCCGGGCGGAGCGCCGGGAGCTTGCGGAACGCGTTCACCCTTTGCTGCAAACACGCGGTGTTCCCGGCACGCATGATGTGCCTCTGTTGCGTGAGGTATTGGACGCGTTGGGGCGGGATTCGTCACAGCCGGTATCTGTGCCACGCTTTGATAAGTCCCTTGATGATCGGGCCGCACCGGATGCCTGGACGCTTGTTCCTGCCCCGGTAGACGTGGTTGTTTTGGAAGGCTGGTGTCTCGGGGCGACAAGTGAATCCCCGGAGGTCCTTGCCCAGGCTATTAATGCGCTGGAGCGTGATGAAGACCCCGACGCGCACTGGCGAAGCTACTCGAACCAGCAACTCCGGGATCAATACGAAGCGTTATATGCCGATCTGGATGTCTGGGTCATGCTCGCCGCTCCCGGCTTTGATCAGGTGCTTCGCTGGCGCACAGAGCAGGAGCAAAAGCTTCGCGAATCTGTTTTCGGTGAGGGGGAGGGCTTGATGAGTGACGCCGCGCTGATGCGCTTTGTGCAGCACTTTGAGCGCTATACCCGGCAATGTCTGCGCGACATGCCCCAGCGGGTGGATGTGCTTTTCAAGATGGATAGCGATCGGAATATCGTCAGAACCCATGGGCTGGAGATCGGCGAGTGAGCAGCATCGTTTATCTGGTGGTGACTGATCTGGATGGTTCGCTTCTGGACCATAATGATTACAGTTATGAGCCGGCCCGGCCGATGCTGCAGCTGCTGGAGGAGATGCGCATTCCGGTGGTGCTGGCATCGAGTAAAACGCGGGCAGAAATGCTCGAGCTGCGATCTGAGCTTGACAACGAGCACCCATTCATTGTCGAGAACGGCGCCGCTATATGCATTCCCCATAAGTACTTTCAAAAACAGCCCCCCGGTACCGAGCTTTGCGACGGTTACTGGGTCCGGGAGCTTGTGCCATCGCGGGAACACTGGAAAAGCAGCCTGGATGAGCTGCGGGAGAAAATGCCCGGTTGCTTTGTGGATTTTGCTACCGCGGGCATCACTGGTATCGTCCAGATGACCGGGCTGAGCCCGGACAAAGCCGCGCTTGCCAATGAGCGACAGTACAGTGAGCCCGTGCAATGGCGCGGCAGTGATCAGGAGCTCGAGACGTTTTTAAGCGAGCTCTCGGCGGCCGGAGCGCGGGTGCTCAAGGGCGGCCGTTTTTACAGCGTTGCCGGAGATTGCGACAAGGGGCAGGCGCTGCTTTGGTTGCGAGAACAATATGCGCTGGCCGCCAAGGCGTCGGCTGTTTATGATCTTGCGGTAGGGGATGGTGAGAACGATGTCCCCATGCTCGAAGTCGCCCATCACGCTTTGCAGATTCCTGCGCATGACCGTGCGTTGCCGAAGCTTGATCGCAAGGATGGGATTATCGTCGCAGAAGGCTACGGGCCAGAGGCCTGGGCATTTGGGGTTCGCGAATGGTTGCGCGGCCTGTATCAGTCCCGTGAGGAAGCGTAAGCATGGCGGATTTTTACCAGAACGGCATTATCACCACCTTACACAATCTTTCCAGTCGACCTGTGGAAGATCTGGAAGCGGAACTGGTGGGCTTCAGTCAGTCACGTCCTATGGGTTTGCTGCTCCCGTCGCTGTATTCCGAGCTCGAAGGGGAGGCGCTCCCGCGTATCGTGGAGCATTTGGCGAAAGTGCCCTACCTTGAGCAGATCGTCATTGGATTGGACTCCGCGACCGAGCAGCAGTATCGAGACGCGTTGAAGTTTTTTTCCCGGCTGCCTCAGCCTCATCGGGTGCTCTGGAACGATGGTCCCCGTTTGAAAGCGATCGATGCGGAGCTACGCGAGATGGATCTTGCACCGCGGGAGCTGGGTAAGGGGCGGAACGTCTGGTACTGCATGGGCTATATTCTGGCGGCAGACCGGGTGGAATCCATCGCCCTGCACGATTGCGATGTGCTCACCTACGACCGGTCTTTGCTGGCCAGACTGATTTACCCCGTGGCGAATCCCGGCTTTAACTACGAATTTTGCAAAGGCTATTACGCCCGGGTAGCGAACGGCAAGATCAATGGCCGGGTCAGTCGCCTGCTGGTGACACCGCTGCTGCGGGCGCTCAAAAAGACCCAGGGGGACATGGAATACATCAACTACATGGATAGCTTTCGCTACCCCCTGGCGGGAGAATTTTCTTTCCGCCGCGACGTGCTGAACGACCTGCGGATTCCCAGTGACTGGGGGCTGGAGATTGGTGTGCTGTCGGAGATGCACCGCAACTATGCGAACAATCGCCTGTGTCAGGTGGATATCGCCGACACCTACGATCACAAGCACCAGAAACTGTCTGCAGACGACGCGACCGCGGGTTTGTCGCGCATGTCCATCGATATCAGCAAAGCCTTGTTTCGAAAGCTCGCAACCCGCGGCGTGGTGTTCAGCACGGAGAGCTTTCGTACGCTAAAAGCCAGCTATTACCGTGTCGCTCTGGATTTTGTTGAAACCTATCATAATGATGCAGTTATGAACGGACTGGAATATGATCTACACAGTGAAGAGCGAGCGGTGGAGCTCTTTGCAGAGAACATCATGAAGGCCGGCGAGGCTTTTCTTGATCGGCCCATGGAGCGGCCATTTATCCCGAGCTGGTCTCGGGTAAGTAGTGCAATGCCCTCCGTTCGTGAGCGCTTATTGCAGGCAGTGGAAGAGGACGCCGCGGAGTATGCCCCCAGCTGAGCATTCGGACTTTGATGGCGAGCATCGCCTGGGATTGGCTCACCGTGTAGCGCAACAGCTTTCCGTCATTTATGCCAGCGGCGAGACCACTCCTGCGATGGAGCAGCTCGCTGCGGATCTGCTGAACATTATGCGGCTGGAAGATGATATGCCGCAGCCAGAGCCCTATCTCAACCACTGGGATCAGCGTGATGCGCTGATGATTACCTATGGCGACAGTATTCGCAAAGACGGCGAAGCGCCGCTGCAGACGCTCAAATACTGGCTCGATCACTATGCCGATGGCCTGATCACGGGCGTGCACGTTCTGCCATTTTGTCCCTGGAGCTCGGATGATGGCTTTGCGGTGATTGATTATATGCAGGTCAACGAGTCGCTCGGCGAGTGGGATGATGTGCTGGCGATTGGGGCTAAATACGACCTCATGGGCGATCTGGTGATCAATCATTGCTCCAGTGCCAGTCAATGGTTTGCCAACTTTTTGCGTAATGAAGAGCCTGGTAAGGATTACTTTGCTACGGCCTCGCCCAAAGATGACCTGTCATTGGTCGTCAGGCCAAGAACGTCGCCCTTGCTGCGCGAAGTAGAGGCCATTGACGGAACTCGCCACGTCTGGTGCACCTTCAGTCATGATCAGGTGGATCTTAACTTTCGCAATCCCGAAGTGCTCAAGCGCATGGTCGAGATTGTGCGCCATTACCTTGATAACGGCATTCGAATATTCCGCCTGGACGCTGTGGCGTTTCTGTGGAAAAAACCGGGCACAAACTCTCTCAATCTTCGCAAGACGCACGAGATTGTTCGTCTGCTAAGAACCCTGATAGAGCAGGCGCGCGCCGACGCGATGATCATCACCGAGACCAATATTCCTAATCAGGAAAATCTCTCTTATTTTGGTAACGGCAACGAGGCGCACTGCGTTTATAACTTTTCTTTGCCGCCGCTGCTGGTCAATACGCTGGTGACCGGTGATTGCTTTTATCTCAAGCAATGGATGATGAGCATGCCTCCGCCGCAACATGGCACGGCGTATTTCAACTTTATTGCCTCCCACGACGGGATTGGTTTGCGTCCCGCAGAGGGTTTGTTATCCGACGATGAACTGCAGACGCTGATAAGTACCATGCGGCGTTTTGGCGGGCATGTGTCTTACCGTGCGCTGGAAGACGGGCAAAATAAGCCCTACGAAATTAATATCGCCTTGATCGACGCGCTTCAGGGAACCACCGCGGGTGCGGACGAGTTTGGCCTTGAGCGTTTTATCTGCGCCCACGCCATAATGCTGGGGCTTGAGGGGATACCAGGTATTTATATTCACAGTCTGGTGGGTACGCGCAATGACCTCGAACGTCTGGAGAGTACCGGTCAAAACAGAGCGATTAACCGGCACCAGTGGCAGCTTGATGAACTCGAGACTCAGCTTGGTGATGCCAGCTCTGATCACGCCAAGGTGTTCGCCGGCATTATGAATCTGTTATCCATCCGGCAAAAGCAGTTAGCGTTTCATCCGAACGCGACGCAATTTACCCTGCATCTCGGGGCGACGCTGTTTGGTTTTTGGCGTCAGAGCTTCGATCGTCGTCAAAGCATTTTCTGCATCAGTAATGTGGGTAATGAGCCCGAGTATTTGCAGCTCACAGATATCAATCTTATCGAGGCCCAGGACTGGTCAGATCTCATCTCCGGTGAAGACTGCAACAAGCAGCAAATGCTGCTGGCGCCTTACCAAACCGTGTGGATAAGCAACTGTCGAGACCACCGCTAGACCCCTGATCCCTGTGCTAGAATTTCGCCCTTTGTGGGCCGCTGGCCACGGTTTCCTTTGCGTGGCGGCACTAGCAAGACACCCGCTGTCATAGAAAATAAGAGAAGGTAGCGCTTTATGGTTATCAAGCCCCGCGTACGCGGTTTTCTTTGCACTACAACCCATCCCGTGGGCTGCGCCGAGAACGTGCGCCGACAGATCGCTTATGTGCGCGGTAATGGCGTGGTAGCCAATGGCCCCAAGCGGGTGCTGGTGATTGGTGCGTCTACCGGTTACGGCTTGGCGTCGCGCATCGTGGCGGCTTTTGGCAGTGGCGCAGAAACGCTTGGCGTTTTTTTTGAAAAAGAAGGCACTGAGCGCAAACCCGGTACCGCCGGTTGGTATAACTCTGCGGCTTTTCATGCCGAAGCAGAAGCCGAGGGTTTGTATGCTAAAAGTATTAACGGTGACGCCTTCAGTGACGAGGTGAAACAACGTGCCATCGCCGAAATCAAAGCTCACATGGGGCAGGTTGATCTGGTGGTTTACAGTCTCGCGTCTCCCCGTCGGCAGCATCCACGTACCGGCGAGCTGCACAGCTCGACCTTAAAGCCCATCGGGAGTGCTACAACCCAGAAAGGCATCAACACCGATAAGGGTGAGATTCAGGAGTTTCATCTGGAGCCTGCGTCCCAGGAGGAGATCGATAATACCGTCGCGGTGATGGGCGGCGAGGACTGGCAGTTCTGGATCGAGGCGCTGGATGAGGCGGGCGTTCTCGCTGAGGGTGCAAAAACCACGGCCTATACCTATGTGGGAGAAAAGCTGACCTGGGATATTTATTGGCATGGCACCATTGGTGCTGCCAAAAAGGACCTTGATAGACGCGTGCTGGATATTCGAGAGCGCCTGTCAGCGAAGGGTGGTGACGCCCGGGTCTCTGTGCTCAAGGCCGTAGTCACACAGGCCAGTGCGGCGATTCCCGCTATGCCCATCTATCTGGCTATTCTCTTTAAAGTGATGAAAGCTAACGGCACGCACGAAGGCTGCATTGAACAGGTCGATGGCTTGTTTCGTGAGTCTCTCTACAGCGCCAGCCCTCAGCTCGATGACGAGGGGCGACTGCGTGCAGATGCCAAGGAGCTGGATCCCCGGGTGCAGGCTGCCGTGGGCGAGCTTTGGGAGCAGGTGGCAACCGATAACCTGAGTGAGCTGTCGGATTTTGCCGGTTACCGACGAGAATTTCTGCAGCTCTTTGGCTTTGAGGTCGATGGCGTGGACTACGATGCCGATGTGGACCCCCTCGTGCCCATCAGCCAGTTGATCTGACATGCTCGAACATGGAAAGCCCTGGCGCCTCAGTTCGAGAGTCCGCCGCCTGGTAGCGCCAAATCCCGGAGCGATGACCGGTCCGGGCACCAATACCTATTTGCTGGGCGATGAGGACGTGATCGTCGTTGATCCGGGACCGGCTATTGATTCTCATATTGAGGCTATTTTGGCAGCGGGCGACGGCCGCATTCGCTACATCCTGTGCACCCATACCCATCCGGACCATTCGCCGGCCTGGAAAGCGGTCGCCGACGCTACCGGGGCAACTGTGATCGGTGCATTACCCGAAGGCGATGACCATCAGGACGAAACCTTCAGCCCCGATGTGCTGCTTGAACACGAATACTGTTTAAAAACCGACGAGCTGTCTTTGCTCGCACTGCACACGCCGGGTCATGTGAGCAATCACTATTGTTTTTTGCTCGAAGAAGAGCGGATGTTGTTCGCTGGTGATCACATTATGAACGGCAGTACCGTGGTGATCATTCCTCCGGGCGGTGACATGCAGGCCTATATTGCTGCACTAGAGATGCTTCTGGATTACCCGTTGGATTCTATCGCTCCAGGACACGGTGAGTTGATCTTTGAGAGCAGCGCAGAAATCGAGCGCTTGGTGGCCCACCGCCTTGCCCGCGAAGCCAAGGTTCTGACCGGTCTCAATGCCCTGGGTCTGTGCGATCTGGATACCCTGGTGCAGACGGTGTATGACGATGTGGATCCTGCGCTTTATCCCTGGGCCAAGCTGTCTATGGAGGCGCACTTGATTAAACTTGAGCGCGAGGGACGGGCTGCACGCAGTGATGAGTGCTGGCAGGCTAAAAGCCGCGCTTAAACACAACACTATTCATTATTTTTTGGCCGCTGGCGGCTTACATAACAAGTGAAACTCGTAAAAGGAGCAGGCAATGAACGGTTTGATGATGGATATCTCGCTGACGATCACCTCAATCATGACCCACGCCGAGCGTGTGCATGGCAACCAGGAGATCGTCTCTGTTACCCGCGATAATCCTCGACACCGCTACACGTACAAGGATGCGTTTAAGCGCACCCGACAGCTGGCCAACGGCATGGCCTCCTGGAGTCTGAAGCGCGGCGATAGAGTTGCGACACTTGCGTGGAACGATTATCGACATTTCGAAACCTACTACGCCGCAGCCTGCAGTGGCTTTGTGTGCCACACCATCAACCCGAGATTGTTTCCCGAACAGATCGTTTACATCATTAATCACGCGGAAGATCAGGCGGTTTTTGTCGATGCGGATTTTATGCCGCTGGTGGAGGCGGTGGCCGCACAGTGTCCCAAGGTGCGCCAATGGGTGGTATTGACCTCCAAAGAGCATATGCCCGAGACCGCGCTTGAAAATGTCAGTTGCTACGAAGACCTGGTGCACAGTCATTCCGACGACTTTGACTGGCCTGAGTTGGATGAGCGGGAAGCCTGCGCGCTGTGCTACACCTCAGGAACCACGGGTAATCCCAAAGGTGTTTTGTATTCCCATCGCTCCACCATGCTGCATGCCTACGCCACGCTTATGCCCGATGCTATGGGTCTTTCTGGTCGCGACGCAATTTTGCCCATCGTGCCCATGTTCCATGTGAACGCCTGGGGCACGCCCTACGCCTGTCCCATGGTGGGTGCCAAGCTGGTATTCCCCGGTAACAAGATGGGTGACGGCGAAACCCTGGCGGCGTTGATCAATGACGAAGGCGTCACTATGTCTGCGGGCGTGCCCACGGTGTGGCTGGGACTGCTGGCGTATCTCAAGCAATCCGGCAAGACGGTAGAAACGCTCGATCGTATTATCGTGGGTGGTGCGGCCTGTCCGCTGTCGGTCATGGAGGATTTTGATCGCTACGGTGTGGAAACGCGCGTGGGCTGGGGCATGACTGAAATGAGTCCCCTGGGTTCGGTGAATGAATGCACCGCTGCACGGGCCGACTACAGCGAAGAGAAGTTTGCCAAGCAACGCCTGAAAGCGGGCCGGCCCATCTTCGGCGTGGAGATGAAAATCGTCGATGACGAGGGCAAAGAGCTTCCCTGGGACGGTGAGGCGTTTGGCTCATTGAAGGTGCGCGGTCCCTGGATTTGCTCGGATTACTACGAACTGGGCGATGCTTCCAGCGCCCATGCAGAAGAGGGCTGGTTTGAGACCGGCGACGTGGCCACCATTGACGCCACGGGATACATGGCCATTACCGACCGCACCAAGGACGTGATTAAGTCCGGCGGCGAGTGGATTTCTTCTATCGATGTGGAAAATGCGGCGACGGATCACCCAAAGGTCGCTGAGGCTGCGGTGATCGGTCGCTATCACCCCAAGTGGTCCGAACGGCCACTGCTGGTGGTTGTGAAGACGGCTGACGGTCAGGACCTGAGCGCCGAGGAAATGCTTGCCTGGTTCGATGGCAAGATTGCCAAGTGGTGGACCCCCGATGCTGTGGAATTTGTTGATGAACTACCCCATGGCGCCACCGGCAAAATCCATAAAGTGGGTTTGCGTGAGCAGTTTAAGGACTATGAGTTTTCGGCATAGGTCCATCCACATCCGGGCGCTACTTGCGTCCGGGAAAACCCTGCCCTGTGGTAAACTGCGTTGAATTAACTGGCCTCTGAGACGTCTCATGTAGATGGACGATAAATTCAGACCTATGGCTGGGAACGCTGGTCGGGCAATTTGGTCCCGACACATCAGTCGGGCAACAGGGTAGTTTAGACAGTGGCCACAGATAAACTCGGCGAAATTCTGGTTGCAAAGGGCAAGCTTTCTGCGCGGGATGTGGATCGTAGTCTTCTGGCGCAATCAGAGATGGGCGACCTGTTGGGTCGCGTACTGGTAAAGCTTGGACTGGTGTCCGAGGTCGATGTCGCACAGGCATTGAGTGAACAGCTGGGCATTCCTTTGCTGACCGCCGCTGATTATCCCGAGACTCCGCCAGTCCCCGATGGCCTGGCTCGCGAGTTTCTTGTCAGCAACAACGTGGTTCCCGTTTCCTTGAGCGACAACGAAGTGTGTTTCGCCGCGTCAGTTCCCCAGGATGCTTATCTGAGTAAAGCGCTCGCTATGGCGGTGGATCGCCCGGTGACACTTGTTCTTGGTACGGACAGCGATGTCTCCCGCGCGCTGGAGCAAATGCTCAGTGAGAGTCGATCCGAGGATGACGAAGAAGAAGCGCTGGATCAGTTTGCGGGGCAGAGCGACGATGAGTTTATCGAGCATCTGCGGGATTTGGCCAGCGAGGCGCCTGTTATCCGGCTGGTCAATCAGCTGATTCATCGCGCGCTGGATCTATCCGCCTCCGATATTCATATCGAGCCTTTTGAAGACGGTTTGCATTTGCGATACCGCGTCGACGGCGTGCTGCAGGATATGGCGGATCCGCCCGCTGCGAGCCTTGCGCCGGCGATCGCATCGCGGATCAAACTGCTGTCGCACATGAATATTGCAGAGCGGCGTCTGCCGCAGGATGGTCGTATCATGACTCGTGTGAAGGGCCACGAGTTGGATCTGCGTGTATCGACTATCCCGACGGTGCACGGAGAGAGCATTGTGATGCGGGTGCTGGACCGCGAAAGTATCCAGCTCTCGCTGCCGGACATGGGTTTTAGTCAGGATACCTTACTGCGCTACCAACAGTTACTGGCCCGCCCCCATGGGGTGTTATTGGTCACGGGTCCCACGGGATCGGGTAAAACGACGACTTTGTATGCCTCGCTGGCATCTATGGATACCCGGGATCGAAAGATCATCACAGTGGAAGATCCGGTGGAATACCAGCTCGCCGGCGTGAATCAGATCCAGGTGCAGGCACAGATAGATTTGTCCTTTGCCCGGGCGCTGCGGGCTATTTTGCGACAGGACCCGGATATCATCATGATCGGCGAAATGCGTGACGGCGAGACAGCGCAGATTGGTGTTCAGTCTGCGTTGACCGGCCACCTGGTGCTGTCAACGCTTCACACCAATACGGCAGCGGGTGCGATTACACGCCTCGAAGATATGGGTATCGAGCGTTATCTGATCACCTCGTCGGTGAATGGCGTTCTGGCACAGCGTTTGATTCGTACGCTGTGTGCGCACTGCAAGACGCCGGTGGAACTGTCCGACACGGCTATTGCTCAATGCGGAATCAAGCGTTTTCTTCCCCCGGGTGAGCGGACGGTGTACCAGGCTCAGGGCTGTGAGCACTGCCTGCACACGGGTTATTCAGGGCGTACCGGCATCCACGAGCTGTTTCTTCTGGATGAGGACATCCGTCGAGTGGTGCAGTCCGGTGCCGACGCGTCGGAGCTCCACACCGCAGCGCGCGCTCAGGGCATGATTACGCTGTATGAAGACGGGCTTCGCAAAGTGGTGGCCGGAGAGAGTTCTCTGGAAGAGGTGCTCCGTGTCACCCAGGATCAAAGCGAGGCTGAAGAAGCAGTGCCCGCAGGCGGCTCGGCCGAAGTAAGCCGTATCCAACCGATGCCCGCTTAAGCCATGGCCGTTTTCTATTATCGGGCGGTAGGACGCGACGGAAAAGCCGTAGACGGGACCCTGGAGGCCGCGGGGCAGGAGCTTGCTTCCCGTCAGCTGCGCGCCCGAGGCCTCACTTTACTGTCGCTAAAAAACGAAGAAGCCGGGAGCGCGCTGGGTCGCAGCAGCGGGCGGGCACCATCACGTCAGGATGTGTTGTCCATGACCACGGAGCTGGCGGTGCTGCTGCGCGCAGGGCTGCCCCTGGATCGATCCTTGAAAGTGCTCATTGAGATGGCGTCTTTGCCCTCTATGGCAGCTTTGCTGTCGGACGTGCTCAAGTCGGTCAAGGACGGTAAGGCCCTGAGTATTGCTCTGGAACCTTACTCGGAACTTTTTGGACGGTTTTACCTGAGCATGCTGCGCAGTGGCGAGGCCAGTGGCGAGATGTCGGCGGTACTCGATCGTCTTGTGGCGCATCTTGAGACCGCGAAGGCGACCCGAGACAGCGTGGTTTCTGCATTGATATACCCGGCCATCCTGCTGGTGGTTGCGGTTCTGTCTATCGTCGTGATGCTGGCCTTTGTCGTGCCGCAATTTGAAACACTGTTTAACGATATGGGCGAATCCCTGCCTACGCTGACTCGCGCAGTAATTAACGCTGCAGACTTTGTGACCGGCTGGTTCTGGCTGATTGTCATTGTCGCTACGGTGGTGGTCGTGGCAGTACGGAACTGGTTGCGAAGTGATGCAGGAAAACAGCGCTGGCACGCGCGATTGCTGCGTTTGCCTTTATTTGGTGGCATTGTTTTTGAATTTGAAATGGCGCGCTTTGCCCGCACGCTGGGGACGCTGCTGGGTAATGGCGTTCCGCTACTGCGTGCCATCGATATCGCCATAGCGACGGTAGAGAACGTTGTCCTGAGAGACTCTCTTGGCGCTTTGCCGCCGGCGGTAAAAGCCGGGCAGCGAATGTCGGTGGCGCTTGCTGATGCAAAGATGTTCACACCCATGGTGATACAGATGACGCGCGTGGGTGAAGAGTCCGGCGCCATGGACACCATGATGCTGGAGCTTGCAAAAGTCTTTGATGATCACGTGAACTCCGGAGTAAAGCGCAGTCTTACCTTACTGGAGCCACTGCTGATTCTTACCATGGGTGCGGTGATTGCAGTCATCATCATCGCGATCCTCATGGGTATTCTGTCGGTGAATGATCTGGCGGTGTAGGTGCACGGCGAGTAACGAATGTTGCAGCGGTGGTAGCCCAGCAGGCTCTGATGCCGGGCAACGAATCTGGATAAGAACAGGAAAATAGTCATGAGTTTTAAAGGAACACCCGTATCCCGACCAGTGTCCAGACCGGGGCGCAGCGCAGGGAGCAGACAGTCAGGCTTTACGTTGATGGAGTTGTTGGTGGTGCTGGCGATTCTGGGACTGTTGATGAGTCTGGTGGGGCCGCAGGTCCTCAATCAATTAGGCGGGGCCAAAACAAAAACCGCACTCATCCAGATTCGAGATCTGGAGCAGGCGCTGGAAATGTATAAGCTCGATGTCGGCCGCTACCCCAATACCGCGCAGGGCCTTGAAGCCTTGGTCAAAAAACCCGGCGGCACCGCAGGCTGGAATGGTCCCTACCTCAAGGGTGACGTTCCCCAGGATCCCTGGAAGCAGGATTATCTTTACAAATACCCCGGAGAGCGCGGCGAGCTGGATATTTTCAGCTACGGCCAGAATGGCTCTCCCGGCGGTGATGGCGAAGATGCTGACGTCGGCAACTGGCAGTAGCTTTCGGTCAGACCGGGGGTTCCGCATTCTCCGTGCCCGCGGCTTTAGCCTGGTTGAACTGATGGTGGTGCTGGCGATTGCGGCGCTCATTATGGTTGCTGCCGTGCCGTCTTCTGTGCGCTTTTATGAGGGCATGCAGCGCAGGCAAGCGGTCCGCGACGCGGTAACCATGTTGTCATCGGCCCGGGAGCGAGCGCTGTGGTCTGGCCGAGTTCAGGATGTCAACGTTCGGCCATCCACGCGACGTATCTGGTACGGCAAAAAAACACACACCCTGCCCGAAGGCCTCAGGGTTACCGTGCATGGTGCTGCAGAGCTGAATCGCGAGAACGTCGGCGTGATTCGTTTTTATCCCGATGGCAGCGCCAGTGGGGGCGGTATTGATATTGCACGGGACGATGGCTCTGGCACGCGCATTAGTGTGGATTGGCTGGTAGGCCGGGTTCAACAAACAGCGCTGACTCAGGGGTGAGCAATATTCGCCTGCGAGCCCATGGCGGTCAGCGGGGTTTTTCTCTGCTGGAGATGTTGGTCGCCGTTGCGATTCTAGGCATGGCTCTGGGCGCGCTTTATCAGTCGGTAGGTGGCGCCACTCGAAACGTGAGAGCAGACCAGCGTTACGCCTATGCAGTTGAGCTGGGTCGATCGTTGATTGCAGACAATAGCGTGGTCCCCTTAGAGGGGCTGCAAAAAAATGGCGAAACCAGCGGTGGGTTTGTCTGGCAGGTGGTCGCCTCGCCGGTAGCGCGGCCTCGCGGTTCGACGTTGGCGAATGGGCGACTGCAATTCATAGATGTGACCGTCTCCTGGCCTGACGGTACCCGCCAGCGACGCATAAATCTGAGCTCCGTTGTTGCAGGGCAGCCGCGATGATTCTGCGTCGCGCCCAGGGCTTTACGCTCATAGAGATGATGGTCTCCATAACTATATTGTCCCTCGTGATGCTGGCCACGGTAACCGGACTTCGCACGCTTGCATCGACGCAGACGACGCTTAACAAAGTCACAGACCGTAACGACGAGATACGCAGTGTCAGCAGTTTTCTCAGGGATGCCCTAGAGTCTGCGGTGGTGGGCAGTAGCAGCGGTGGCTTGAGTTTAGGCGGCGGAAGTGTCGAGATGACGGTGTTTGAGTCGTCGCCAACGCAGTTAATCTGGAAGACCACTATGATGTTTGGTGAAAGCGCGGGAGGGAGCTACGTGGTCAGATTAGCCCAGGAGCGGCCCAACATCGTGCTGCGTTGGCAGAAAACGAATGCCTTTGGGCAGGTGGCGGATTGGAATAAAGCCTCTGCGCGGACGTTAGTCGAAGATGTGCAGGAGTTTGCGGTGGCCTATCGTCGCCAGTTTGAAGGGGAATGGGTGTCCCAGTGGGATGGTCGCGGGCCGCCGGGATGGGTGCGTTTGCGGATTCGCGCTGGGGAGCGTTACTGGCCAGATATCGTGATGGAAGTGGCGCAATGACGGCATATTCGCGCCGCGAATCAGGTGTTGCCCTGGCAGTGGTGGTGTGGTTCATCGCCGGTATGTCACTGCTTGTCGCGGGCGTGGTGATGTCCGCACGTACCGATGTGCGCCTTGCCCAGTTACACATGGGTCGTGCGCAGGCGGCGGCGGCGGGCGACGGTGCGGTGAATCTGCTGCTCGCGGATATTGGGGATGGGACGTACTCCGACGGTTCCGACCGTCGCCTGCCACAGCAACGCTACCAGCTCGGAGAGTTGCAGGTTGACGTGGCCGCGGTGCCTACGGATTGGCTTGTTGACATTAATGCAGCGACTCCACCGCTGCTGGCTAATGCCCTGCAAATATCGGGCGCGCTGCAGCCAGACGACGCGCAGTTCCTGGCAAGCGCTGTTGTACAATGGCGCATGGGTTCAGACGGGGGCAGGGCCACGCGATTTGACGCCATTGAGGACCTGCTCAGCGTGCAGGGCGTGAATCGGAAAACCTGGGATCGTCTGCGAGATTACATCGCGGTGCCGGTTGGTAGCGGTGGGCTTTCCCGGCCGGGTGCGCGGGCACAGCAGGTGCTGGGGCAGCTGCGCAGGCTGACGCCGACACAACGACTGTTAGCGGCGAGTCAGGCGCCGGCGGATGTCAACGTGGGTGCCAAGCGTTTTGGTGGCTATCGCGTTGATGCGTTGGTCAAGGTCGGTGATACCGTTTGGCTGCGCCGACGCTGGGTGTCGATGAACGCATCTGTGGGCGCATTGCCCTGGCGTGTATATAGAACAGAGCCTGCTCGAATAGTGAGCAGGCCGGACACAAAAGTGTAGGTGCATGATGCGTAAGGTTCATGCTTTTTTAGACACAGCAACGGATACGGTGAGAGAGCAGTAGGGTGGCAGTGCAAGGCAATCAGTGGATGCTGTTTGGCATCGATATGCGTCACATCGTTCAGCAATGGCTGTCCGCGTGGCGAGAACTGCTGTTATCTGCCAGTTCCCCCATTCGCCAAGGACTCGATGAGCCGGTGTTGCTTTATCGGGGCAACGAGACGCAACTGTTTCAGGGCGGCAAGCCTCTGACATCGGACCTTCAAAACTCTCCATCGTGCGCCGCACATTTGCTCCCGGACGATCTTATTCTTGCACGAACCCTGAGCCTGCCTATTGCTGCCGAGCCTGAGCTTCCCGCGGTGCTGGCTATGGAGGTGGCTGCGGCGAGTCCTTTTAAGCCCGAAGACAGCGTCCATGGCTGGTGTGAGACGGATCGCGGTGCGCAGTCTATTCAGGTCACCATGGCGATTGCCTCGCGTTCCTCCATCGAGCGTTGGAAGCGTGAGACGGATGTCACTACAAAAAACCAGGGCGATAGAGATCCCGAGATTTGGGCAGAAGCCAATGGCGCGCTGATTGCGCTCACCGGATTTGGAGAAGCTCACAGAGAGCTGGCTTACCGGCGGCGTTTAATGCGCACCGGCTTGTTGGTCGGCGGCGCGTTGATTTTGCTGCTGGTCGCTGCCGCGATTTTCGCCGTGCAGCAACTTAGCACCCTGGAGCGTTTTGAGCGGCTGCAAACCAAAGTGCAGCTTGAGTCCGAGTCTGTGTCAGCGATGCGGGCGACGCTGGTTGATGCCAATGAGACGGTTCGCGCGGCAAACACATTTGTGGCTGATTACCCCAACCCTCATGTTGAAATAGCGCGCCTCACCGAGCTGTTGACGGACGATGAGTACATCATGCATTTTTCCATGCGCGGTCGTGAGCTGCGGGTGCGCGGGCGCGCAAAAGATGCAGCGGTGGTTATGCAAACCCTGGCACAAACCCCGGCTTTTGCGAGCGTCACTGCGCCGCAGGCGATTACCGCCGTGGGCAATACCGGTCTTGAACAGTTCCATTTGGATATTGTGGTCGGGTCACCCGCAGCAGAGGGTGACGGGTCGTGAATTGGATTCGCCTGCATCGTCGGGCCGCAGTGTTTGTAGGACTCACACTGGTTCTGCCGGTGTTTTTCTACCTTAAAACCTTATTCGGACTTGTAGGTCTTGGTTTTGACTATGCCGCAGATCGCGGGCGTATAGAGCCCCGGGTGGCGAGACTTCAGGGCCTTATCGAAAATGAAGCACAGCTGACGCAGCAAAGTCAGCTGGCGGCAGCGCGGTTGCGCGAGGTTGCATTTCCAGCGACCGAGGATCCGTCGGCGCTGGCGGCGCGTTTGCAGTCCGATGTTCGTCAGATTCTGGCCGAGGCCGGTATGTCCGTGAGTAATAGCCAGGTCATGCCGGTGCGTCCGGGGGAAGAGTTTGACCAGGTCGCGGTAAAGTTGACGGTGACGGGCACGCTGCCGGGGCTTGACGCGGCGTTGATCGGCATAGCGGCTTATCGTCCCCAGCTGTTGGTGGAGTCCCTCGATACATTTCCTACGCGGGCTGCTGCAGGCCCGGACCAGTCCTTAACCGCAGTGATGCAACTCATGGTGCTGAGGTCTTTGCCGTGACGCTTATCGATCGACTACAGAGTCGTTATCGGGTGGATGCCAATCCCGAGCGTTCAGAGCGGCGTTTGGAGCTTGTCGTAATCGCACTGCTGCTTGTCGTTCTGTTACAAGTCCTTTGGTGGATGTTTGGTCGACTGGGCAGTGTCGGTGTGACTGCCGTCGCGCCCGCCAAAGACAGCCTCAGTGTTGTTGATACCAGGGTTACCGGTGCAATAACTGCGCCCCAGAGTCTGCAGTTGCAATCCAGGCCATTGTTTTGGGCCTCGCGCAGACCTGAGGCCAAGGCGCCGCCGCCCCAAAAGACCAAGCCTGGCAATAACAAGCCCGCACGGCGTCTGGAAGATTTGCAGGTGGCGGGTGCCGTGGGTGCCGGAGACCAGGGTAAGGCGATCATTATTTACAAAGACAAATTGATGCGTCTTGGTATCGGGGATAAGGTCGGTGGTTGGAGCCTTCAATCCGTATCGCTCGGTGAGGTGGTATTTGTCAGTGCCGGAGCCCGTGATGTGAGGCGTCTTACACCATTGCCGGTAATTGCTGCGCAGACAGCGCCGAAAGCGCCTGCTGCAAGCGCGCAAGCACCTGCCAAGAGCGCGCCTAACAAGCAGGCGAACGCAGCACAGAGCGCGCAGAAAAAAGACAACAAACCAGAGGCTAAGCTTACCCTCGGTGGGTAGTGGCCATATCTGATCATTATTGGGACAGACCTAGACCATGAAAGACACCAGCAACTACTTTTCGCCGGTTCCCACGGTACGCGCGACCGCGTTTGCGGCGCTATGTACTGTGCTGGCCGGTTGCGCGTCACATGATCTGCAGCAAATGACGCGCTCCGAAACATTGCTATTGGGTGAGCCCGGTGCCGTAGAGGGCCGCCCGGAGCCAGTGACTCCGGACATAGCTGCTGCTAACGGGTCCACCCTGGTCGATTCCGCTCAGGCTCTGGCCGACAAGCAGTCAGACACCCGGGCAGAGCCTGTGTTGTATCGTGGGTCCGACCAGCAGGTGCGTCTTCCCGAGCCGCAAAAAACGATAAAGTTTCTGGGCGATGACGTGAGTCTGAACTTTGAGCAGGCGCCGCTCGATGAAGTGGTTCATGCGATCGTTGGCGATATTCTGCAGCTCGATTACGTGGTTGATCGACCTATTCAGGGTAAGGTCACTTTACGCACGCGTACACCGATTCCCCGAGCCGAATTACTGGTTGTGCTTGAATCTTTATTAAAAGCGCACGATGCGCTGATGATTCGCGGTGATGACGGGCGCTATCTCATCACGGGCTCACAGCAGGCGATGCGTCTGCGTCCCGATGTCACCAGTGTGGATGATATTGCCGCTGGCTACTCCACCATGGTCATACCCCTTCAGTATATTAGTGCGTCAGCCATGGCCAGTATTCTTGAGCCACTGGCCGAGAAAGACGCCTTTGTGCGGATCGATAACATCCGTGCGCTTTTGATGATGGCCGGCACGCGTGAACAGCTCAGCGGCTGGCTGGAGATTGTCAGTACCTTTGATGTAGACCTACTGGCCGGAATGTCCGTGGGCATGTTCCCCCTGGAAAACAGCAGCGTTGAAGAAACCCTCGCTGCCCTGGAAGCCTTGATGGAGGCCGCAGGCGGCGAGGAGGGTGACATCACAGGTATCGTCCGGGTGTTACCCATGGAACGACTGAACAGTATTTTGGTGGTGACGCCGCGGGCTCACTATCTTGATCGGGTGGGTAGCTGGATTGAGCGTATTGATGTGGACCCTGATGCCCGCTTTGAAAAGCGTCTGTATGTCTACCCGGTACAAAACACCACGGCAACGCGGCTTGCACAGCTCCTGAACTCTATCTATGCCGGCGGCGCTGCAAATAGCGGGGGGGCTCGTCAGCAAAATGCGTCAAGGACGCCTGGCGATCAGTCGGCGGTTGCTCCGGGCTTGTCACCAGAGTCCATTGGAGGTGGAATCTCTTCTGGTGGCGCCGCTGGTATTGGTGGTGGAGGCGGGGGTTCCATTTCGGGTGTAGGGGCGTCGGGCGGTAGCGCTGGACAAGGTGCGCGCGCCGCTGCGGTTGCTATGACCTCGGTCAGTATGGGCTCTAGCGGTACGGGCACTAATGAACTGGTCGATGTTCGCGTCGTGGCGGATGAAGAGAATAACGCGTTAATGGTGTATGCCGACGGTAAACAGTACGGCATTGTAAAAGAGGCCCTTAAACAACTCGATGTGGTAGCGACGCAGGTCATTATCGAAGCCAGCATTATGGAAGTGCAGCTGATTGATGAGCTGCGCTACGGCCTTGAGTGGACGTTCAAGAACGGTTTAGGCAGCAATTATGATGGTTTAGGTACCTTGGCCGCTGGAGCGGCGGGGCCGGCCGCGGTTGCAGGCTTTTCTTATACAGTCTCCAACTCAGTGGGGGATATTTCGGCGGTCCTGAATGCGCTAAGCGAAGAATCACTCATTAATGTGATCTCGACGCCCTCAGTGATGGTGCTCGATAATCACGTTGCATTTATTTCCGTTGGTGACCAGGTGCCGGTGCTCCAGGGGCAAACCATTACCAACGGCGGCAACTCCGTGCAAAATATTACCTATCGAGATACGGGCGTGCAGTTGTCTGTAAGGCCATCGGTGAATGCCGGTGGGCTCGTCACTATGGATATTGAGCAATCTGTAATCGACGTAGGCGCCATTGACTCCGCTACAGGCCAGCGGGCGTTTTTGGACCGTACTATTAATAGCCGCGTTGCGGTGAGATCGTCTGAATCGGTGGTGTTAGGCGGGCTTATCCGCGAAAACTCCAGCCTGGGTGACTCGGGTGTGCCCATTTTGCGCGAGATTCCGCTGTTCGGCAGCCTGTTTGGCACAACCACCACAGATAGTCGTCGAACAGAGTTACTCGTAATCATCACTCCTCGGGCTCTTTATAACGAAGATGAGCTGCGAGCGGTTAGCGATGAGATGCGTGAGCAGGTTCGATTCATGGAATTGGTGCGAGACCCGCCCCGATCTGGGGTCATAACATATAAAAAATGATGGTATTTTTAACACTGTATTTTTCTGCGGGTGGCTGGAATAAAACCGCGACTCACACGCCTACGGACAGTAAGTTACTGAAAACACACGCTTATGCTTGCTTGTTTTTATTGCCCCGGGACGTTTTACTGCAGGCCTTACGATACACTGGCGCAGGTGCCAACCTCGCCCCACGACCCTTGTCGCCGTCTGTTCTTTTGGCATGTTGATGGCATTCTTGATGCCACTGCGATGCTGCCGGGTTTGCTGGATTGCTAGAAAACATTTATTTATCAATGCTATAGGAGAAGTAATGAGTTCTCTGTTGAGGATATGTGCAGGGCTGCTGATAGTCGCAATGGCCGGTTGCGCATCGACGCCGAAGCTGACAAATAGCGACAAAGCGCAATTACTCGAACGCGCTGAAGCCCGCTGGCATGCGCTCATGGTTCGAGATTGGGAATCCGCTTACGCGTTCATGTCCCCTGCCTATCGTGACGTTTTTTCCTATCCTATGTTTCGGCAGAGGTTCTCTTACAGTGTGAAGTGGGAGTTGACTTCAGTGGAATTGGTTAACTATGATGCGCCGGCAGCTGTGGCGAGTGTGGCGATTGGGGTCATGTCCCGACCCGTCAAACCTACTTCGGCCGCATCCAAAGCACTCGGGGCCACGCCGGCTCGGATAGTGGAACAATGGGTGAACAAAGACGGCAGCTGGTGGTACGGCGGCCGCTTATAACTTTGGTAGGGCAGTGGTTGACAGCTGGCTGCAGCTAGCATAAAAGCTAGCATCAAAATCTGATTGGGAACATTGGGAGCTCCATAATGAAACAAAAAATATTTAAATCGATTGGTATCGCATCCGCGGTAGCAGCAGCATCAGTTGGCTACAGCACTGTTGCTAATGGCCAAGTAGACGCCGCCCCAGCAATTTCTGCTAACGGCCTGGGCGATCTGGCTCTGGTGCCTTACTACACGGTAGAAGATTCTTGGACTACCGGCGTGCACGTAATTAACACCAGCGCTAAAACTCAGGTTGTTAAATTTCGCCTGCGTCGCGCTGTTGATTCTTTGGACGCGCTTGACTTCAACGTCATTCTCTCACCGAAGGACGTGTTTGCCGGTGAAGTGACTGATGACGAAAATGGAGACATCTACTTCGCAACGTACGGCGATACAACCTGTACAGCACCTATCGTAGCTGACGGCAAGTTCAAGATGCCTGATCTCTACAAGACAGGCGCAGAGACCGGTTACATCGAGATTATCGCCATGGGACAGCCGGACGTAGCCGAAACTGCTAGCCCAATTGGAACAGCTGCAAAGCACGTTGGTGGCGTTCCTAGGGATTGTGAGGCTGTCGCGTCGAACTTTTTCGCTGACGGTGCTGCTGGTGGTGCAGTTGGTAACGTCGATGCAGTAACGACCCAGCAGATGGCGCCTACTAAGGGCGATGGCGTAACTGCCGGCGCTGCGGCCAGTCTCAACACTTTCGAGGCATCAGGTGATGTCCTTAAGGTTTCCTACTACATTCGCGACACCGAGACCGGTATTGAGTTTGGCGACAACGCGGTACACATCGAGGGCTTCATGGAAGGTCCTGCTATGTCTAACCAGGAGCGGGGAATCTTCTCCGGTGATCTTGCAGGCTTTGACTTCCCAGACCTGAATGGCGGCATGCCCACGTCTGCCGTCGCTACTGCAGCAGCAACCGGAGCGTTCCCGATCCTGCGCACCGCGCTTGCTGACGGTAACAACATCATCAACGAGTGGTCTACAAATCCAGAAAACGGTGTTTTGCTCAACTGGGTTGTAACGCTTCCTGGACAGTACACGATGCTGGATATGCCACAGTACCTAGCGTCTCTGGCTGACGCAGACGAAGATTGTCTGACCGTCGACGGCGCAGCTGCTGCAAACGCTGCCAATCCCGCTGCTCCTATTCCTGCTGTTGCTTGTGACTACCGGGATATTCCTGTCACGGCTAATTTCCTAGCCACGGTTTACGATCGTGATGAGTTGGGTATCAATGCACCCGACGGGTCATTGGTAGTATCGCCTTCGGTGCCCGGTGCAACGTCGTCGACGCTTCTTCGCAACGAAGTTAACGTTGTTTCCTTCGGTGGTAACGAAATCTTCGGTGATGCAGATGCTGACGTAACTGCCCCGGCGCTTGGTAACTTTGGTTGGTTGAGCATGAACGTAGCATCACAGGGTACCGCTGCTAATTCGCAAGGTATTTGTGAGTGGGATGCTGCAGCTCCGGCTGCTGCTCTGACTATGACTTGTACCGCTGGAGCTCCAGTGTTAGCGGATCAGGCGCCTCTGATAGGTTTTGCTGCTTGGGTTCGTAGTGTCAACGACAACCCTGATGCGAGCTACGGCCGTATCATTGCCCACAGCAAGGCATCTACTGCTGCTCTGTGACCGCTCGTTAATTTGGGGTAGTCCGAAAAGCTATGTGCGATCTTGCAGTTTGAGATCGTCTTAAAAGGCGCCGAAAGGCGCCTTTTTTGTTTCCCAATACTTATTAAAAAGGAGACTTACCGTGAGTAAGCCATTGATTTCACGTGTCCTGATGATTCTGGCTATGATGTTCTGCACTATTGCGCAACCCACTTTGGGTGCGGACCCATCGTCAGATGTGATCGTGATAAAGGATGGTGAATTAGAGATTACTGAGCAAGAGATGCAGTACGCGCTGAAGCTCGTCCCAGAAAGTGTTCGCAAGCTTGCGCAGGATGACCCAGGCACACGTTACGAACTACTCACCGAAATTGTGCTCCCGCGAAAAAAGGCTGCGTTAGCCTCAGCCTTTAATCCTTCACAAGATGAATACTGGGAGCTGCGTTTTGCCGAGATCGCCGCGCGCCAAAAGATTATCTCGACCAAGCTACTCGCAGAGTATCCGGTACCGGACTTTAAGGCACTGGCGCTTGAGCGCTATACCCTTCAGCCTGAGAAATATGGCTTAGTACCTGAAGAGCGCAAGGGCAGTCATATTCTTTTTCGCTCCCCTCCGGGACTCGACCGGGAGCCACTTCGAGAAAAAGCCACGAATGTACTCGCAGAACTTAGATCCGGCGCAGTTACCTTTACTGAGGCCGTTGAGCTTTATTCCGAGGACCCTGGCACAGCTAAAAAGGGCGGATTGTTAGACCGATGGATCACTTATGGTGATCCCAGCATATCGCCGCCTTTTAGCGAGGCACTATTTGCGGTAGACCAACCCGGGTTGTACTCAGAGGTTACCGATACTCAGTTTGGGCTCCATATCATTCGTTTGGAGGCCATCAAGCCCTCGCGTATTCAGGAGTTTGACGAGGTCAAGTCCAAGGTCCTCACAGAGATTGTCAAGGAGTATCGGACGCTGGCCCAGCAAGAGATCAACAGTCGTTTTCTGATCAGCGAGGACGCCGAAATAGATGTTGAGGCTCTTGATCGACTGTTTGCCCAGCCCACGCAGTAATGCCCTGCGCTTTTCTAACCCGTGACCATAAGCCTTTTATTGACGAACCAGTGAGCGGATCTACGTGACTCAAAGCAATCAACTGCTCGCCGTATGCGGCATGCATAGAAGCGGTACCAGCGCTGTGGCCGGTGGGCTGGCGGGCGCGGGAGTGAACTTTGGCGCTAACCTCATGTCCGCAAAGGCGGATAACCGCAAGGGGTTTTACGAGGATCAATCGCTGGTTCGTTTGCACGACAAAATGCTGTCGGCCCATATGCAGACCTGGGATAGCGTGACTCCGCTACCGTCCCCATTGCAGTTAGTCGATATGCCCGAGTTACAGGGGCAAGCGGCGTCACTGGTCCGGGAGATTCAGCAAAACCAGAGGATTGCGGGTTTTAAGGATCCGCGGGTGTCTCTGTTTGTTCCGTTTTGGCTAAAGGTTTTTGCAGATCTCGATGTAAGCGTCGAATGGGTCGTGTGTGTGCGGTCTCCAAAGGCGGTCGCTCAGTCCTTATACGTGCGCGATCGTTTCACCGAGGTGAAGTCTGTAGCGCTGTGGCTTAAGTACAATTTGACACTGCTCAAGGCCTTGTGTGACTTTGATAGCTTGGAGGGCGCGCACTTTGTATCTTTTGAAGCGTTTTTCGAAAAACGACAAGGCCCTCGCCCCCTTGAGCAGCTTTTGCGTTCTTGCAGTCTCGATCCCGAAAGTTTTTACGACTTTTTTGATTCAGGTCTGGTCACATCGTCGCCGCAACTGGATCCCTCTGTGAGTAATCTGCATAGCCTGGCTGCCATTGTGTACGATCGGTTGACGGACGGCTCCATTGGTAAGAGTGACGTTGAGAGCTGGTATGCGCAGTGGATTGGCGAGGTTGAGACGCTGCGGTTGATAGACCTGCAGTACAGTTCCATGGCCTTGCTCGACGATGCAGAAAAGGCTTGGGTTACTTCTCTTGAAGCGAGCCTTGTTGATAAAGAGGGGCAAATTAAAAACTTAGAAGCCTACATAGAACATCTTATCAGTGAGCATCGTGACGCCATCGCTTGCCACCAAGACGCGATAGCGTATGGTGAAGAGCGACTAAAGGCTGTGCTCGGCCAGTCCCGCGCCTATTTTTTGGATGCGTCTCAAAAGGCTGAAGAGATTGAGAAAGCCCGCCTGCATTGTGAGGATCTCACATCGCAGTTAGAGGCTAATCGTCAACACTGTGAGGATCTCACATCGCAGTTCGAGGCTAATATTGATGAAATCTACGGCTCGACCAGTTGGAAAGTGACAGCGCCACTCCGACGCATTAGGCGTTTGTTCGTTCGGTAGGGCCGCTATTGCTGGCCAAAGTGCCACTTAAGAGGATTCTCGGGCAACGCTGTTGTACCCCGTTCAAAACTAGTTACACTGCGGATCTGATTACTGCTAGTGCTGTGCACTCTTGTTCATTTTAAATATCTTAAAACATAACCTACTTTTTGTTTTGCTAGCTGTGTCCATAGGCATTTGGCAAACCGAAGCGAAGGTGAATGGCCCTCTGGAGCTCAAAATTGGCCTGCACTTGGAAACGAGTGCAGAGGGCAAAATCATTGAATTTTATTGCCACAAGAACAAGTCCTATCTCGGAAGTAGTAGAGTAACAAGCAGGTATTCACCAGAAAATAAAACCGCCCCAAATGCGTATAAAATAATAAGCGACATTTCCTGCGGCCCCGAATCTACTCACCTGCGTTTTGACCCACTGCCGGCCGATGGTGTGGTTGCTATTACAAAAATGCGAGTTCACACCCGATATTGGCACACGGTGGACCTGCGTGATGCTATCGATCACATCAAACCCATCAATAGCATCGAAAGCGTCGAGCTGATTGATGACCAAATAGTTATCGTATCTGTTGGTAGTGACCCCTACGTTGAGCTAACCGATCAACTGCAAAGCTTTGTCGCGACCGACCGTAGTGACTACCTAGGTTTTCTTGCACAGTACGCCTTTGTTGCGTTTATTCTTCTGAAAATCGTTCTGCCGTTACTCGAGATAGTGATGAGAAATGGCCACCAGGTTGCCGATTTCTCTCATGCCGCGAAACGCCTTTTTGATCAGGTGGTCTCAAAGATAGTTGATTTTACGCATCGTTTTTTCGCTAAGCCCATCACGCTTAACGGATTCTTGCTGGTTTTCGCTTTTTCTATTTATGGTTTTTCATCGTATATTTTCACAGGCCATTTGATTAAAAACGGCGACGCCGGTTTTTTTTCCACGCTCTTGTTTATTGCCCTGCAATTCTGCTTTGTCACCAGTGTTTACATAGCGCTGTTAGGGGCGATGCACCAACATACCTGGTATCGCGTTATCGTGGGCTTTTGCCTGCTCGCTGTAAGCTTTGCCGTCTGGGTCGACGTCAGCCTGTTCTCTTTAAACGGTATGCATTTGAGCCAAGGCCTGGCGATTCTCACCGATGGGGGTGTCGGCAGGTTTTTCGATAATCTGCGATTCACCGGCTTATCATTCACGGAACTGGGGCTTTATGTCGCGGCCTTGTTTACGGGCATTTTGCTGAGCCTAAGTCTGGTTTGGTTTTTAGAGCACCGCGGTAAGCGGTTTCAACTACGCTTTTCAATTTATCAGTCAATGGTCGTCGTACTATTTGCGATAGCGACAATCTACATCGCTCAATCGCTGTCTGCGCCCAAACTAAATGCCGAGCAGATCTTTACCTATCAAGACCACCATCCCATCGGCTTGAGTTTTTTTGATGTAAAAGACTACCTAGTTTCTTTTGACGCCGAGGCCAAGCCCTATCAGCGAAATGACGTGCTACCTGCCGATGCGGGATTGACGACAACGTCGCCTATCAGCAACGTGTATCTGTTTGTTTTTGAGTCGCTGCGTGAGGATATGGTTAACCAGCAAATCACGCCCTATCTTTCTACATTTCGTCAGAATTCCTGGCGCTTTTCGAAAAGCGTCGCATCCGGTAATGCCACCCACTATGGCTGGTTTTCTATCATCAACAGTAAACAGCCCTTTGAATGGGAGCGCTACAAGCGATTGACCGATAAGCAAGGGTCGGTGCCGCTTCAGGTGTTTCGACAGTTAGGCTTTACTATAAATATTTATTCAGCGAAGGACCTGTCATATCTGCAGTCTGACCAAATTATGTTTGGCCAGGATCTATCATTGGCTGATTACATCAGTCCGCACCCGGACATGAGTCCTCCTGATCACGATGAACGAATCACCAAAGATCTGATTGCTGATATCAATGACCGCCACAAAACCGGTAAAAACCTTAATATCGTTTTTCTCGATTCAACTCATTATCCGTATCGTTGGAAATCTGGCGCTTTCACAGAGATCACTCCATACCAAGGAACGCCTGCAGAAGGCACTGATGTATCGAGTGCAGTGAGGATTATGAAAAACGACAGGCAGTTGATTGTTAATCGTTACAAGAACGCTATTAAATATATGGACTATCTTTTTGGTAAAAGCGTTGGTGCTATTAGAGACAATAACCTGACTGATAGATCGGTAATCGTAGCGGTCGGTGATCATGGCCAGCAGTTCATGGAAAACGGCTATATGCTTCACGGATTTACGCTTTTCAACGAAGATATTGATGTCCCTATTTATTTCCAGACGCCGGGCACGGTGGGGTTTGTCGATGACAAAGTAGCATCACATGTCGATATCATGCCGACTTTGCTCGATCAGTTAAATGTAGATTTAGAAGGTATACGAGGGATTCAAGGTTCCTCATTGATCAACGACTCACGGCACAACTATAAGCTGTCGTCTGTGGCCGGAGAGCAAAATACACCATCCTCTTTTGTTGTGTCGTCGCCAGATTGGAAGCTTTTTTTCAGAACTGAAAGGAGCAATCCAGCGTACTTTAAAAAGATTTATGTCACTAAAATAACTGACAAAAACGACAAAGTGATTGTGCCTGGTGCAGGCCTGAGGGCCGATTATGTGGGGTTTGTTAATCAGTACTTTCCGGACTTTCTACAACAAACGCCCATAATGCATTAAGTCTGACGTTGCTCCATCTTTATTGGCATGTCGCCATTTTTAGAAGCTTACTTCTTGGTAAATTCAATAAACTTTTGAGATCGGGGATGATCGAGGTCACCAAGATATCGTATCTGCCATTCCGGCTGCGATAGATAAACAAAGTCTTCAAACAAATAATGATAGGGATCTTTGTTCGCAAACGTTGTAATGCCACCTTTAGCATGAAGAAGGGGGGGTGTTAATTGAGGTTTGGAGGGGGCTTCGAAGAACGTTGCACAAAACTTCCCACCTGGCAGTAACTGCTTTTCCAGCTGTGCCAGGCACAACCGAATATCGTTCATCGGCATGTGCGTGAACACAGAGATCGCGACGGCGAAGTCAAATTGCTTGTTCCACATGTCCATCCGAAAGTCTTTTGTTACCTGCAGGTTCTCTCGAGGGAGTTTTTGCTTGGCCGCAGTAGTTAACTCCTTGTCGTAGCCGGCATTAATCAAACTTTCGTTAATATCGATTCCGAAGTAGTTGCCTGGTTCCAGGTACTCAACAAAGTGGCAGCCACCACGAAGCGAGCCGCAACCGACATCCAAAAGCGTACTGCTCTTTTTAAGGCCAATACTTTTAAGCACCTCGAGCTGCAACTCACCGATGTGTTGCCATAATCCACCGACAGCCTCCCTGTGATTTCCTTGAGCCACACTCCGGGCGACGGAGGATTCGATTTCGTAGGTATTTTTTGCCATAAAACGTTCTCTTTCATCCAAGCGGAGGGCTTGGTTGCGTGCCTCTTGTTAGGCCGAATTCGTAATCCATCGCAAAGTAGCCGAAATCAACGACGTTCTCTTCGGGTAGCACGCGTAATTGAATGCAGTCCACCATCCTGTGCAGGAACTTCTCATTCCCGTTTTCATCCGTACCCACGACACCGACGGTGAGCGTGTAGGAGCCGGGTAGCAATAGGCAGAGGAATGAAAATTCAGCGGTAACTTGTTCGTCAATCGCGGCGGATTTAAGGAAGCCGTCTCGCAGGTTGGCGTTGTTTGCACCCGCCAGTTCCAGCCCCATCATATTACGAAATACCATCCCAAACTTTATATCTTGAACAGCCCTGTTAAATGTCACCGTGTACCTGACAGTGTACCTTCGTCCCACGCGAATGGAGTTTAGCTGACGGCCGGCTTCAGATAATATGGAAACGTCGGAAATTTCGGCGCCGTGGGTCGGGTACTCTAGTGGCGAGTGGCTAAGCAGTGACGGATCAAGAAAGCCGGCGTCCAGCTTATCGGGCGCAGCATTGTAAAAGTCAGATTTTCGACCCGTTACTATGGCCTCGTCGGAGGGGAGGTCGGCAGCCAATACCGATGTTGCCGATGATGTCGATAGAGTTGGTGTGCCGGTTTCATAAAGTTTTCGGATAGCCTTGATTTCTCTCCGGGCCTGTTCCGCCTTATCACCCGATAGATTTATAAATCGCTGGTACTTGTCGACGACAGCTTTGGGTGTGCCTTCGAGAATTTTTTCGCCCCGATCCAGTAACACGACCCAATCGCAGAGCTGGATGACACTTTGTGCACTGTGGCTGACAAACAGTATGGTGCCGCCCCTGTTCTTTATTTGTTCTAATTTTGCAAAGCATTTCCGTTGAAAAGCCTCGTCGCCAACGGCGAGAGCTTCATCGATAATTAAAATATCGGGGTCAACATTAATTGCGACCGCAAACGCCAACCGAACGTACATGCCCGACGAATAGGTCTTGACCGGTTGGTCAATGAAAGCTCCGATGTCCGCGAATGCAGCAATGTCATCAAAACGCTCAGCAATCTCTAACGATGAAAGTCCCAGGATGGCGGCATTTAAATGTACGTTTTCCCGCCCGGTGAATTCGGGATTGAACCCTGATCCTAGTTCCAGTAGTGCGGCAACTCTCCCGTTCACTTCGATTGTCCCACCAGAGGGGCGCAAGGTCCCGCAAATCATTTCGAGGAGCGTTGATTTGCCCGATCCATTGCGACCAATTATGCCCACCGTCTCGCCGCGGCCCACGTTCAGTGACACATGCTTCACGGCAGAAAATCGCCGAAAATATTCTTGCTTGTTCATGCCTAAAATATGCTGCAGCTTAGGCAGCATCATTTGCTTCAGGCGGTTTGCCGGTACATCGTAGATCATGAAATCTTTGGCAAGATCGGAGGCGCGAATGACGGTGTCAGAGCACATCGGCAAAGCCATCCTTTGTCTTCGTGAACCAAAGGAGTCCTAAGGCGGCGATTACTGCAGATGCAATTGCATAGGCTCCCAGAAGTTCGAAGTCTGGTAGGTTTCCAAAGATTAACACTTCTCGAGCCTGCTCTACGGGTATCGTGATTGGGTTGATCATGAGCACGGGGCGCGCCCACTCCGGCATTACCGTTGCGGGAAAAAAAATAGGAGCAAGAAACAAGGTCGCCATCGTCAATGTGGAAATGAATTGACCGATATCGCGTATATAGGTACCCAACGAGGCGAGAAACCATGCCATCCCGAGTATCACTAACAAAAGTGGAAGGATGATAAGGGGTAAGAGCAGGGCGGTCGCTGGTAAGTGGCCAAAAACAAGAAAGACAAATGGCAACAGAATAGCGATGCTCGTCAAGGCGTGAAATAGAGCGTTGCCGACGGCCACCGGCACTAGTATCTCAAGTGGGAAAATCACCTTCGTCACATAATTTGAATTCTGCAATATTAACGTTGGCGCGCGATTTAGCGTTTCAGAAAAAAGATTAAAAACGATTAGTCCCGCGAACAGGATGACTGCGTACTCTGCGGAGGAAGAGTCGTCAGTACTTGTTGCCCAGCGTGCGCGGAATATCGTTCCAAAAACGAAGGTATACACGGCCAGGAGTAGGAGGGGATTTATCAAGGACCAGAAAAAGCCGAGAAATGAGCCTCGGTAGCGCGATCTGATTTCGCGACCGATCAATGCCCAAGTCAGGTTCAAGTTGTTTCGCCAGAGACGAACGCGCCCGTGTGAGTTTTTTGCTTCAGTTAACCCTGGCATTCGTAAATTCCACAATCGCCGCCCGATAGCGGGCGGAGTAGCAACGTCACTGCGGTAAAGCAATTCTGGCCTACTGGACCTTTATTACTACGCAACGGTTTCAATTTAGTTCGATGGGCTTATGAATCGTGGTGTTCCCGGGCGGGTTAGAGTGTAGCGCCACGTTCGGGTCCGAAGTATCTCATAAAACCGACTGTCCGTGCATCGAGGCCGCCCCATCGCGCTCTGTGTCCGACTATAAAGTTTCTGCTTGAAACGAGGGCGCAGCGTGCTAGTTGGGGAAATGACAATTGTCCAGTATTTTGCGTACGTCCTGCGAAAACCGCTCTTCGCTGCAGTCCTGTACCACCGCTGCGTGCGCTGCATCGCGTACCTGTTGCCACCGCTCTCTGTCATTTAGCAAACTGAGGCATCCTCCCGCGAAGGGCGTTTGCTCTGTCGCCGCGTCCGCTTCGCAGACAACGAGTGCGTTGCTGTTTTGCCATCCGAGTTGACTCGCTATGAGTGGTGTTGTGACCACGGGTATGCCTGCCGCTGCGGCATCATGTACTTTGTAGGGAACGCCCGCTGCAAAACGAGTGGGTGCGATAAAAATACGCGCCTTATCATAGAAAGCTCGCAAGTCGGCCACTCGTCCATGCACGTTCACGCGCGGCAGATTAATTGACTGAATAGCCTCGCAGTCGTTTGAGCCGACCAAATCCAGAGTCACATCGGGAATGGCATCTGCAATGGTTGGCCAAGCGTGCTGGATAAACCACAACACCGAGTCGGCGTTGGGTGCCGTGCAGTAGTCCATATTGCCGATGAACAGAATCGACGTTCTATCTTCAAATGGCGGGTCACTGAGTCGAGGAGTGATGCTGTGGCCCAGCGTGTGTATGTTCGCGTCTGCAAGCTCTAAGTGCTCCGCAAAGTGTTCGCGTTCTGCTGGACTTACGGCCACAACCTGCTGGGCATAGCCTGCAAGCTCAAGTTCCTTTTCGATGACGCTGGCCGCCTTGGTCGGGGACATTGGCTTTCCAGCGGTCTCAGCCTTGAGTATTTCGCGAATACCAAAGAGAGCTTCGGCGTCATACACGATGGTAGCGCCACCAAGGCGCTTTTCCCCGATCAGTTCGTAAAAGTGCGCCATATTATGTGGCCGGCTAACCCAAATAACGTCGAAGGGCGCATCAAGAGTTTCCAACCATTGCCGTATGTTGTGGCGACCGAACCCGAGCAATACCTCCACCGACTCGGGTATATCTGAATACGCCGTACTCCATGTATCTTCAAAAGGAAAGTTGTAGGGCATTATTGATACATGCGCCCCATGCTTGACTAACTCTCCCACTACATCATTCGAGCGCGGGAATCCGGCTCCGTAGAATCCGTGAGGAACGCGATCATCTATATAGAGGATGCGTGGACGGGTGTGATCAAAGTGCCGTGCTAATCCGATCACATTGAGAGATGGGGCTTTTCGTGTACTCAGGAAGTCCCCGTGTTTATCGCGAAATTTTTCCGCATTCCGTTGCATGAGTTCCACAGCTTGACTGCTTCCTTCGCTGCTTGCGAATTCGAAATGGGTAATCTCTGTTCGCGGCTGATAGACGATGCGGTATCCTGCTTTATGTAGGCGCACGCAGTAGTCGGTTTCTTCGTAGTAGGCTGGTGCATAAGCTTCATCAAAGCCGTCAAGCTCCCGGAACAAGGCTGTCCGTGTGAGCAAAAAAGCGCCTGAGCAATAGTCCACGTCTCTTTCAAAGTTAACGCGGGGGTCGTCGCGCTCCCAGCCACGACCGTAGCCAAGGCAACTGCCGTCGTTCCATATGATGCTCCCTCCTTCTTGCAAGTGATTGTCGAGCAAGAGAATTTTGGCGCCTACGGCGCCTATCGCAGCGTCAGACTCCAGTGTCCGAATGGCATCGCTGATGCCGGCGTCGCCAATCTCGGAGTCGTTGTTGAGAAATAACAAATGCGGGGCTGAGGCATGGATTACGGCCTGATTGCAGGCTTTTAAGAAGCCGAGATTGCTATCATTGAGGAGAATTTTTGCGCCCTTTATCCTGTCCAAAAGTAATGACGATTCGTCGCTGGAGTTGTTGTCTACGATGATAAGTTCGACCGCGACCTCAACGTTTGCTTGGATGCTTTTTAAGCAGGCCAAGGTGAGTTCTGCGCGGTTGAAGAGAATGAGTATGATCGCGACGGTAGGAGTTTCAGTCGTTGAAAAATCAATAGTCTCGTCTTCGATTAAAAAATCGAATAGCTGCGTTTTTTTATGCCGTGTGTGTTGAAGCTTTTGTAGATTCATCATTGTTGCCGTCATCGGGATCCATCGGACGATTTTTTTTGAGACCATGGCGAGCTTCGAGAGCAGGCGCTGGCGCCAGGTGCGTGTTATTTTTTGCAAACGCCAAGTAGCTCCTTTGTCAGGTGGGGCCGGTTTTTCCGGCGATGCTGATGGCTTCCGTTGCCCCCTCCATGGCCCCTTTTAGAACGGCTTTGAGCATGGGGCTCCGCTCGTCACTATAAGCCATAATGAGTAAGGTCTTGACGCAGAATCGCAGGAAATCCTGCAGTTTCCATTGCATGGGAAGTGATGCTTTTCGGTAGCTCAGAAAACGACTTTTTGTCATAAAACGCATACGGGCAGGACTGTGTACGTTTAACTGCAAAGCGGTGCCGGGAATGGACAATTCACTGTCACCAATACAATGCATCATTGACGCAAGGTGAGTGCCGACCAAGCGGTATCCGAGAGTGCTCACTCGATAACTCCACTCTACGTCTACGTTGTCAACGAATAGCTGTTCGTCAAATCCACCCGATTTACGGAATGCCTCCCGGCTGATCATTGTCCCGGAAATGATCAGATAGTCCGGTTGGACGTCCACAGATGATGCGTCTAGTTCGGTCACGCCTCGCCAGGTAATTCGCACAAATTTGAGCTGGCGCTCATGAGGGGTGTCGATAACTTGCCCCCCGATGGCCGCAATGCTAATCCCCAGGCGAGATTGATGTATGAGTTTTTCGAAAATGCAGTCGCAATAGTGAATCTGCGGAATACTGTCCTGGTCAAATGGGATGAATGCTGTGATCGAGTCGGGTAGAGCTTGTTCGAAATGGTTGATTGCCTGGGCTATGCCGCGGTTCTCGGTGTTTTGCAGATAGACAAAGCCGTATTCCTTTGCCAGGAGGCGTATCGCAGCAGCGTTGCCGGAAGCATTGTCAACGATATACCGATGGCCCGAGATGAACCGAAGTGATTTCATCAGCGCACTGAGACGTGAGATCGCAGGGTTGTACGCTACGATAACGGCCGCATAACTGGACCGCGCTATTGGTATCGTCATCGTGAGAATTGAACCCGCAACTATTGTTGATGACGTTCTTAACGTCGTGTGTCTTATTATACCGTTGAATTTCGTGGGATTTGCGTCTGTATAGCTCTAAGGGACCACGATTCAGGTCACGATAATGGGTTATGGTGTCGTCAATCAAGTGAGCTGCCAGTAACGATTTGCCGTGCTTTTTTGACAGGGCAGACGCGATTTTCCGGCAAATTTTTTAGGTTGGGCGGTGTTGGTCGATGAGTAGGCGTTAGCACTTTGGCTGTGATGGAATCTGCTGGTAGTTTTACCTGGCGCGAAGCGCTGCTGATCTATACCCGCAAAAAGACGCTGGTGCTGAGCCTTTTGGGCTTTTCTGCGGGCCTGCCGTTTCTTTTGGTGTTTTCGACGCTCACCGCCTGGCTGCGCGATGAGGGCGTCGAGCGGACCGCTATTGGGTTCTTTGCCTGGGTCGGTCTGACCTACTCCATCAAGGTGTTCTGGGCGCCGGTAGTGGATCGCCTGCAGTTGCCGCTATTGCAGGGCCTGCTGGGTCAGCGACGCAGCTGGATTCTGCTGGGGCAGCTGGGCATTGCGGCAGGTCTGGCTCTTATGAGCGTGATGAATCCTCAGGACTCCCTGGTTCCTATTGCGCTTGCAGCACTCTTGGTGGCGTTCTCCTCATCCACCCAGGATGTTGCGTTAGATGCCTTTCGTATCGAGTCTGCGCCGGATGAAGAGCAGGGTGCACTCTCCGCGTCTTATATCTTCGGGTACCGGCTGGCGTTACTGGTGTCCGGGGCCGGCGCACTGTATCTCGCAGATATTCATAGCTGGTCGGTCGCCTATCTGGGTATGGCGGCCCTCGTGGGCATCTGCATTCTGGCAACGCTCTGGGCCGACGAGCCGTCTCATCGAACGGCACAGGAGCAGCGCCTGATGGATGCTCAGATGGTGGATCAGGTGATGGGGCGTCCGATGCGCCTGGATGAGCGTCCAGCGTGGCAGCGGCAGTTGCTGGGGGCGGTCATTTGTCCATTTTTGGAGTTTTTGCGGCGCTTTGGTCGCTTCGCCTTCGTGTTGCTGCTGTTTATCGCCGTCTTCCGCTTAAGTGATATCGCCATGGGTGTAATGGCGAACCCGTTTTATCTGGACCTGGGTTACAGCAAGTCCGAGATCGCCAGCGTTGCGAAACTCTTTGGCTTTTTTATGACCATTGCCGGTTCTGCACTGTGCGGTGTGCTGGTGCTGCGCTATGGCTTGCTAAGGCCGCTGATGCTGGGTGCTGTGATGGTGGCCAGCACGAATTTATTGTTCGCTGTGCTTGCAGGTATACAGGGTGATGGCCCCCCGGCGCTGGTCTGGCTGGCACTGGTGATCAGCGCTGACAATCTCAGTGGTGGGATCGCCAGCACCGCGTTCGTAGCCTATCTGTCGAGTCTTACTCATCGCAGTTATACCGCTACCCAATATGCGCTGTTCAGTTCGTTGATGACCCTGCCGGGCAAGTTTTTGTCCGGATTTTCTGGCTGGGTTGTAGATACTTCCGGGTATCCCCAGTTTTTTGTTATCGCCGCCGGACTGGGCATTCCTGCAATCGTGTTGGTCGGCGTCCTGATGCACGTGGAGCGAGCGAAAGCTTAGGCCCTGATCGCCATTACCGGGGTCCAGATGACCACATTCACCAGCGATAGCGTCGCAAAACAGCAGCGCCCCCGGACCCCAGCAATACCCCTTCGTCTGCCAGCAGAGTCCGCTGCCGATCAGCGCCCAGGGTGCCCGGCGGCAGGGAGCTTTTTCCGCTGGCGTTCACTACGCGATGCCAGGGCACGTTGCTGCCCCGGGGTAGCTTGCGAAGCGCCGTGCCTACACGCCGGGCGGCACCGGGTAGGCCCGCTCGTTGGGCAATATCGCCATAGGTAGAAAGCTTTCCGACGGGGATAGCGCATACCGTAAGCCAGATACGCTGATCCAAATCGCCGTCCATAGGATGTTTGTCTGTCATTCCTGAATTGTAAGTCAAACAGTTGGCCGGCTTGCAAACCCTCAATGAGACCCCATACTTCAGTCATGAGATGGTTTTTTATACTGCTCCCATGGATGGAGCTCTTTACCCTGATTCAGCTCGGTAGTCGTATCGGTGCTGTGGAGGCAATGCTCTATATCCTGGCGACATTTTTGCTGGGACTAGCCATGCTGAGGGCGCAGGGCATGGGGATCGTCAATAAGCTCCGTGCTGCTCAGGGGGGCGCTGCCGTGATACCACAGCAACTGCTGGGCGATGAGTTAGCTCTGGGTTTGGCGGCACTGCTGCTGATGGTTCCGGGTCTGATTACTGACTTTCTGGCGCTTATCGTGCTTTTGGGTCCTTTGCGGCGTCGGATTTTTACCGCGCTGGGGGGCACGGTCCACGCAGCGACCTACCAGTCGCGCACGCATCATGAAAGTCGGCCCGGCGATCCTATCGAAGGGGAGTTTCGCAGACTGGACGATGATGAAAGATAACTCATTGAAAAATATAAGTTATTTGCAGTATTAGACAGATTTTCACGGTGGTTGTGCAGTTCACGGCGAAAAATTTTTAGCACTCTATGCAAAAGAGTGCCAAAAACCTCTTGAAATCCCCTCGACACCCCCCATAAACCAGTCAGTCCCCCGCTTCGGGGTCCCATAAAGACGATTGATTGGAGATTTGAAGCAATGAAGATCCGTCCGCTGTATGACCGTGTGGTCATTCGCCGTAAAGAAGAAGAAGAAACCACAGCCGGTGGCATCCTTCTGCCTGGCTCTGCTAAAGAAAAGCCCAACCAGGGAGAAGTGGTTGCCGTTGGTAATGGCAAAGCACTGGATAGCGGCGAGATTCGCCCGCTGGCTGTCAATGTTGGTGACATCGTGGTTTTCGGCCAGTACGCCGGCAGCAACACCATCGAAGTTGATGGCGAAGAGCTGATCATCATGGGCGAGAGCGAAATCTACGCGGTTGTCGAGTAAATCCTCCGCGATTTCAACACCCAGACATTCAACACTTAGAAAGACTTAAAGGAACACATCATGGCAGCTAAAGACGTATTTTTTGCTGACGAAGCCCGGCAGCGCATGCTCGCCGGCGTAAACATTCTCGCAGACGCCGTTAAGGCAACTTTGGGACCCAAGGGTCGCAATGTGATTCTTGAGAAATCTTTCGGCGCGCCGACGGTCACCAAAGACGGTGTATCGGTAGCGAAAGAAATCGAACTTAAGGATCGCTTCGAAAACATGGGCGCACAGATGGTCAAGGAAGTTGCTTCCCAGGCCTCTGATGTTGCCGGTGACGGAACAACCACGGCGACGGTACTGGCGCAAGCCATCGTCAACGAGGGTTTGAAGTCCGTTGCAGCAGGCATGAACCCCATGGACCTCAAGCGCGGTATCGACAAGGCTGTTGCTGCAGCGGTAGAGCAGGTTCAGGGTTTTGCCATTCCTTGCGAAGACAACAAGGCTATTGCCCAGGTTGGCACCATCTCTGCTAACTCTGACCATGCGGTAGGCGAGATCATCGCTGATGCCATGGACAAAGTGGGCAAAGAAGGCGTTATCACCGTTGAAGAAGGCTCCGGTCTTGAGAACGAACTGGACGTGGTAGAAGGTATGCAGTTCGACCGCGGTTATCTCTCGCCCTACTTCATCACCAATCAGGACAGCATGAGCGTTGATACTGACAGCCCATTCATCCTGCTTGTGGACAAGAAGATCTCCAACATCCGCGAACTGCTTCCGCTGCTTGAGCAGGTAGCCAAGGCATCCAAGCCGCTGGTTATCGTGGCAGAAGATGTGGAAGGCGAAGCGCTGGCCACACTGGTTGTGAACAACATGCGTGGCATCGTTAAAGTTGCGGCCTGTAAGGCACCTGGCTTTGGCGATCGTCGTAAGGCGATGCTGCAGGATATCGCTATCCTCACCGGCGCCACTGTGATCTCTGAAGAAGTGGGTCTGGAGCTCGAAAATGCGACTCTTGAGCACCTGGGTAATGCCAAGCGCTTCACCATGGACAAAGACAACAGCACGATCATCGATGGCGCCGGTGAAGCTGCTGCCATTGAAGCGCGCGTAAAAGAGATTCGTGTCCAGATCGAAAACACGTCTTCTGATTATGATCGTGAGAAGCTGCAGGAGCGTGTGGCCAAGCTGGCTGGCGGTGTTGCAGTTATCAAGGTTGGCGCTGCTACCGAGATCGAAATGAAAGAGAAGAAGGCCCGCGTTGAAGATGCTCTGCATGCGACTCGCGCAGCGGTTGAGGAAGGTGTGGTTGCTGGTGGCGGTGTCGCTCTGGTTCGTGCGATTTCTGCAATCTCAGGCCTTAAGGGTGATAACGAAGACCAGAACATTGGTATCGCTGCCGCACTGCGCGCTATGGAAGCACCCATGCGTCAAATCGTGGCCAACGCCGGTGACGAAGCTTCTGTTGTCCTTGATAAAGTCCGTCAGGGCGAAGGCAACTTTGGCTACAACGCGGCAACCGGTGAGTACGGTGACATGATCGAGATGGGTATTCTTGACCCGGCGAAGGTTACCCGTGCTGCACTGCAGGCGGCAGGCTCTGTTGCTGGTCTGATGATCACTACCGAAGTGATGATCGCCGATGCGCCGGAAGATAAGGCTGCTGCAGGTGGCGGTATGCCTGATATGGGCGGTATGGGTGGCATGGGCGGCATGATGTAAGCCTGCTTTCCCAAACGCTCAAACAAAGCCCGGTCTGTTCGCAGATCGGGCTTTTTTGTGCCTGGCTATTCGGATTCGCCAATATTGCTTGGCGACGGTTTCGCTGTGAATCCGCGAGCAAACGCGCAGCTGCCTCTCTCGCTGCTTGCGCTTCTACGCTTCGTTCGGCAACTCCGCGCTTGCTCGCTGACACTTGCTCGGCGCCAGCCGGCACCAGAGTGATTCTTACGTAGCAGTCAGGAGCGCACAGCGCGACGCGAAGTAAGGATTGCGCTGGTGTCAGTTGAAAGTCGTCTCGAATTGATTCCGCGAGCAATCACGCAGTCGCCTCTCTCGCTGCTTGCGCTTCTACGCTTCGTTCGGCAACTCCGCGCTTGCTCGCTGACACTTGCTCGGCGCCAGCCGGCACCTGCGTGACTCTTACGCAGCAGTCAGGAGCGCGTAGCGCGACGCGGAGTAAGGGTTGCGCTGGTGTCGGTGGAAAGACGTCTCGAATCGAGTCCGCGAGCAATCCCGCAGTCGCCTCTCTCGCTGCTTGCGCTTCTACGCTTCGTTCGGCAACTCCGCGCTTGCTCGCTGAGTCTCGTTCAGCGTCAGCCAGCGCCAGAGTGATTCTTACGCAGCAGTCAGGAGCGCACAGCGCGACGCGAAGTAAGGATTGCTCTGGTGTTGGCGGGCTAGTGTGAGTTGGTGTTGGCGAAGGAAGAGGAGGCACAAAAAAGCCGCCTGAGCTCTCGCCAAGGCGGCTATGTCTGGCGTCGAACAATTACGCCATGTTGCTGCTTACGAAGTCCCAGTTAACGAGGTTCCAGAAGGCCTCGAGGTACTTGGGCCGCGCGTTGCGGTAGTCGATGTAGTAGGCATGTTCCCAGACGTCGACGGTCAGTAGCGGTGTTACGTTCTCGGTAAGAGGGCAGCCCGCGTTGCTGGTATTGCTGATTGCTACGGAGCCATCGGCGTTTTGCACGAGCCAGGTCCAACCGGATCCGAAGTTGCCTGCGGCAGCCGCGCTGAATTCCTCTTTAAACGCCGCAAAAGAACCAAATGCCGCGTTGATTGCGTCCGCAAGAGCGCCGGTGGGCTCACCGCCACCGTTGGGTGACAGGCACTCCCAGTAAAAGCTGTGATTCCAGATCTGCGCAGCGTTATTAAACACACCTCCTTCCGATTGACGAATAACCTCTTCAAGGCTTGCAGACTCCAGTTCGGTGCCGGCTAGCATGCCGTTCAGTTTGTCGACGTAGGTTTTGTGGTGCTTGCCGTAATGATATTCCAGGGTCTCTGCCGAGATGTGCGGCTCAAGTGCGTTCTGATCATAGGGCAATGCGGGTAATTCAAAAGCCATAATTGTGTCTCCAAGCTCCATGTGTTGTGTTGAGGGCCTTTCGTAAAGGACGGTTTCTTGCCGAAATTCAGAGGGTGGCAAGCTTTGGCCTCTACGCCAGTGAATAACTACGCTGTTATCTTTATACGGAATTATTGTCAGGGTCGATGTGTGTCCCTGGCTGCCCGTGTATTATAGGCAACTAGCACTCAACAGGGGCAACTTGCCATGATTGTAGAATTCATTTTTCGATGGTTTCACGTACTCGCCGGTATTGTGTGGATAGGCATGCTGTACTACTTCAATTTTGTACAGACCGAGTATTTCAAGGAGGCGGAAGCTCCCGCCAAAGCGGACGCCATGAAGAAACTGGCCCCGCGGGCGTTGAAGTGGTTCCGCTACGGCGCATTGGTCACTTTCATCACCGGTCTTGCGCTGCTGCATTACGTGGGATCCTTCAAAAACCCTGCCGCCAGTGCGTTAATCAATATGGGTGCTCTGGCCGGAACCTTTATGTTTCTGAACGTCTGGCTGGTTATCTGGCCCAAGCAGCAGATCGTATTGGGTATGAAAGAAGGAGACGGTCCCGCTGCGGCGGCAAAGGCGGGGCTTGCGTCTCGGACCAACACGCTATTCTCCGGCCCGATGTTGCTCGGTATGCTTGGATCCAAGCATCTGATCATGCCGGAGGTGAGCATGACCGGGCTGCTTGCGGCCTGTGGTTTGATTGTGCTGCTGCAGCTCAATGCCCTGTTTGGCCGCATGGGCCCCATGGCCAGTGTGGTCGGCGTGGTCCATATGAGCATCCTGCTCGCTGCGGCCATCTGGGCGTTGCTGGCGTTTCTCTAGACGCCTGGTTGTTCTTTGGGTCGCCGCCTTTGGCGACGATTCACGTTCTATCCACGGGCGCGATATAATCGCGCCCGTTTTTCTTAGAAGCAAAAGTGCATGTCTAAAGACGACGATATTCCATCAATACCCTCTATTAGCGCCAGTCGTGACGGTGAGTCATCCACTGCGGCTGTGCCCAGACCACGCGGTGGCAGCTCACGTTCAGCGCCAAAATCCGATGGAGGGGCAAAGCCCGGCCTGTTGTCCGGGATAGGCCTCGTGGTGGCGCTACTGATTGCCGTTGCTGCCTGTGCCTGGTCCTGGCAGCTTCAGGAGAAGCTCACGCAGGCTGGTCATGTCCTGGATCGCTACGAAAAGCGCATCGCTGATCTTGAGGCTCGTTTATCCGATACGGACGAGGGTATGAATCAGAATGCAGCGGTACAAGCCGCGAAAATCCGTGAGCTTGATAGCGAGGTGCGCAAGCTGTGGGATAACGTCTGGAAAAGTACCAAGGAGCGCCTGGGTAAGCTTGAAGCGGGCGCCAAGCGCGCAGACGGCGCAGTTGCGGCTAACACGCAGAGCGTGAAGAAGACTCAGACAGATCTGGGCAAGGCTCTGCAGGACATCGCGCGACTGCAAAAGGTATCAGGTGATCTGGAGCGCATGGCGGCCAGTGCCCGCACCAGCCAGGCGGAGGTCGAGCGTGTTGCCGACGCCTTGAATGCTATTGATCTGGAGCTGGCCAAGCTCGGCAAGCGCGTGGGCGGCAATGAAGAATGGATCAAATCCATTAACACCTTCCGCCAGTCAACCAATGCAAGTATCAGTCAACTGCAGTCGCAGTTACGCGCGATGCAGACGCCGGCTGGTGGCTAAATCCGCATGAGCACAAAGCAGGGGGAAGTATGACCGTAATTCGACAGGATGATTTTATCGACAGCATGGCCGATGCCCTGCAGTTTATTTCCTACTACCATCCCGTGGATTTTGTGCAGGCCGTGCACAAGGCCTGGGAGATGGAGCAAAACTCTGCAGCTAAAGACGCAATGGCGCAAATTCTGATTAATTCACGAATGTGCGCACAGGGACACCGACCCATTTGTCAGGACACCGGTATCGTCACCGTGTTTCTGCAGGTGGGAATGGATGTGCGTTGGGATGACGCGACCATGTCTGTCACCGACATGGTTAACGAGGGTGTCCGGCGTGCCTATACACATCCGGACAATGTGCTGCGTGCGTCTATTCTCAGCGACCCGGCCGGGGCTCGAAAAAATACCGGGGACAATACCCCGGCCGTGATCCATATGGAGCTGGTGCCCGGCGATAAGCTGGATGTCCGCGTAGCAGCCAAGGGTGGCGGCTCGGAGAACAAAGCCAAACTGGTGATGCTTAATCCCTCAGACTCCATTGTCGACTGGGTCGTCAAAACCCTGCCCACCATGGGAGCCGGGTGGTGTCCTCCAGGTATGCTGGGCATTGGTATTGGAGGTACCGCCGAAAAAGCCGCGGTGCTGGCCAAAGAGTCACTCATGGATCCCATTGATATTTATGAGCTTCGAAAGCGTGGTCCTTCGAACCGGGTAGAGGAACTGCGTCTGGAGATTATGGACGCGGTGAATCGCCTGGGCATTGGCGCTCAGGGGCTCGGCGGCCTGACCACGGTGGTGGACGTCAAGATCAAGGACTTTCCTACCCACGCGGCATCTCTGCCTGTGGCGATGATTCCCAATTGCGCGGCAACGCGGCACGCGCATTTTGTCCTCGATGGGAGTGGCCCGGCGTTGCAGACGCCGCCTAATCTTGAGGATTGGCCCGATATCAGCTGGGAGGCGGGAGACGATGTTCGCCGGGTCAATCTCGATACGGTGACCCGCGAAGAGGTGGCCACCTGGCAGCCCGGAGATACGCTGCTGCTGTCGGGCAAAATGCTCACCGGGCGCGACGCAGCGCACAAGAAAATGCAGGAATTGATCAAAAGTGGAGAGGGGTTGCCCGAGGGCGTAGATCTCAAAGGTCGGTTCATCTACTACGTGGGGCCGGTAGATCCGGTTCGCGATGAAGTGGTGGGTCCTGCGGGGCCGACAACCTCAACGCGCATGGACAAATTCACGGACTTCATTCTTGAAGAAACCGGCTTGCTGGGCATGATTGGCAAGGCCGAGCGGGGACCCACCGGCATAGAAGCCATCCGCAAGCACAAGGCGGTGTACCTCATGGCCGTCGGTGGTGCTGCTTATCTGGTTTCCCGGGCTATTACCTCCTCGCGGGTGGTGGCATTCCCCGAACTGGGGATGGAGGCGATCTACGAGTTTGAGGTCAAGGATATGCCCGTAAGCGTCGCCGTCGATACCCGTGGCGAATCTGTGCATATTACGGGCCCGGCACACTGGCGCGGCGTTATCGAAGAGCAGGCACTTGAGCTCATCTGAAACGCTGTACTGGCACGACTACGAAACATTTGGGGTAGATCCGGGATACGACCGGCCGGCGCAGTTTGCCGGTCTGCGCACAGACCTTGATCTCAACCCCATTGGCGAGCCTCTGGTGCTCTACGCCAAGCCACCGAGGGACTATGTGCCGCATCCCGATGCCTGCCTGATCACCGGTATCACGCCTCAGGCAGCCCTGGCCGCAGGCGTTCCAGAAGCGGATTTCATAAAAGCCATTCTGCATGAGTTTATGCAGCGCGGTACCTGTGCGGTGGGCTACAACTCGCTGCGCTTTGACGACACCGTCACCCGCGCCACCTTGTATCGCAATTTACGTGATCCCTACGCGCGGGAGTACGGTGACGGGCGCTCCCGCTGGGATCTTATCGATATTGTGCGAACGGCCTATGCGCTGCGCCCTGAGGGTCTGATCTGGCCGGAACGCGACGACGGTCTGCCAAGCTTTCGGCTGGAGGACTTATGTGAGGCGAACGGACTGGCTCAGGGGCGTGCGCATGATGCATTGGTTGATGTGCAGGCGACCATCGCACTGGCACGTTTACTCAAGGAGCGACAGCCGCGTCTCTTTCAATGGCTATATCAGCAGCGGTTCAAGCAGGCGGTGAAGCCCCTGCTGGAGCCGATGTCGCAGCCGGTACTGCATGTGTCCGGCATGTTTGGCGCACAGCGGGCCAATCTCGGTCTCATCCTGCCCCTGGCTGCCCACCACCAGAATCGTAACGAGGTCATGTGTGCGGACCTGAGCATTGATGCCGATCTGCTGACTGACCTGCCGGCCGCAGAGTTGCATCGTCTGCTGTTCACGGCAAACGCAGACCTCGCTGAGGGAGAGCAACGTCCGGGCCTCAAATCTGTGCATATCAATCGCTGTCCCGTGCTGCTGCCTGCCAAGATGGCCGATGCAGCGGTGACCCAGCGCGCTGATCTGGACCTTGAGGCCTGTCGAGCTAATCTTCAGCATCTGCGCGATTACGAGCAGCATATGCCGGGAGCACTGCGCGACAAATTGCGCAGTGTTAGTGAGCTGTCAACACGCGCTCCCGAAACCGACCCGGATCGCATGCTTTACAGCGGAGGCTTTATCCCGAAAGAGGATCGCCGGACCCTGGACCGCATTCTTGATCTGAGCCCGGAGGACCTGGCGGACACCACAGTAGCCTTTGACGATTTGCGACTCCAGGAGATGCTGTTTCGCTACCGCGCCCGAAACTATCCGCAGACACTTAGCGCCGAGGAACAACTGCGTTGGGAAGAGTTTCGTTTTAACCGTATCAGCGAAGGCGATGGGCGCAGCCTCACTCTGGAGGGGCTTAACGAACTTATCGAAGAGCGCCTGGCTTCACCGCAGCTGTGTGAGCGCGACAGGCAGGTTCTGGAAGAATTACAGCGCTGGGGTGACAGTCTCCTGGTGTGAGCTTCGCCTCGGGCGTTCCACCCGTATAATGCGGTGCCAAGGGATCTCTCAATCAGGTAGGGCAGCATGGAATTCGCGGGTAGTCATATTCTTTCCGTGGGACAGTTTGAGCGTGCGGATGTGCAGTCCGTGTTTGAAGTGGCCGACGCGATGCAGCCCTATGCGCGGCGTCGCAAAGTCACCCGCGTGCTGGAAGGCGCGATCCTTGGTTCCATGTTCTTCGAGCCCAGTACCCGCACCCGGGTCAGTTTTGGCAGTGCCTTTAACCTGCTGGGAGGCGAGGTCCGGGAGACCACGGGCATCGAAAATTCTGCCATTGCCAAAGGCGAGTCCCTCTACGACACCGCCCGGGTGCTGTCCGGGTACTCGGACGTCGTCGCTATGCGCCACCCCCAGGTGGGCTCAGTTGCCGAGTTCGCTGCTGCCAGTCGTGTGCCCGTGATAAACGGTGGAGACGGGAGCAATGAGCACCCCACCCAGGCGCTACTCGACCTGTACACCATCCGAAGCGAGCTATCGGCCCAGGGTCGCGGTATTGATTCGCTAAGGATAGCCATGGTGGGCGATCTGCGCTTTGGCCGCACGGTGCACAGCCTTTGCAAGCTGCTCTGTTTATTTGATGGTGTCAGCGTGGCTCTGATCTCCCCCGATGAGCTGCGAATGCCGGGTGAGATCGTGGAGGCTCTGCGGCAGGCGGGACATCTGGTGGTGGAGAGCGAAGCCATGGAAGAGGGGATCGCCCACGTGGATATTGTCTACAGCACCCGTTTGCAGGAAGAGCGCTTTGCTTCTCCGGAGGAGGCCAATCTGTACCGGGGTCGCTTCCGTCTCAATCAGCAGATTTATACCCGCCACTGCGACCCCAATACCGTCATTATGCATCCGCTCCCTCGCGACTCCCGGGAGGCGGCACGCGAACTTGACGACGACCTTAACGATAACCCCAACCTGGCTATTTTTCGGCAAACAGACAACGGCGTGCTTGTGCGCATGGCTTTGTTTGCGTTGGTGCTTGATGTCGTCAATCAGGTAGATGCGCACGCGCGGGACGTTAGCTGGTACACCGGTAGTCGATTCGCGTGAGTTTTCGACTGCGCTTTGCTGCCCGCGATGTGCGCGTGTTGAACGATGAGCAGGTGTTTGACGGCTATTTTGGCGTGCAAAGAATCACCGTTTCCCATCGCTGCTTCTCGGGCGACTGGAGCCCGCCGATCACCCGGGAGGTGTTTGAGCGAGGTGATGCTGTGGGTGTGCTGCCCTATGAGCCCGAGACGGATTCCCTGATCCTCATTGAGCAGTTTCGTGCCGGTAGCCTTCGCGATGAACACAGCCCCTGGATGCTCGAGCTTATCGCCGGCATTGTTGAGCCCGGAGAGAGCGACGAGTCTGTGGTGCGACGTGAGTCCGCCGAAGAAGCCGGCTGTGAGCTGGATGAGCTGGTTCCCATCGCCACGTATTACCCCAGTGCCGGTGCTTGCACAGAGCACGTGCGCCTGTTCTGTGGGCGTGTGCTCAGTGCCGCTGTAGATCAGGTGCGAGGTTTGGCCGAGGAGGGCGAGGACATTCTGGTGCATCGCCTTTCTCGCGCTGAGGTGCTCGAGATGCTCCGCCGCAATCAGATCAACAACGGACACACGCTCGTTGCGCTGCAGTGGTTTGCCCTGCATGGAGAGCGTTTGAGAGACGCCTGGACAGGCGGGCGTTCTGCGACGCAATGAGTACCGAAGCCTCTCCCGAGTCCAGCCCCGGCTTACTGCGCTCCAGCGCAGTGGTGGGCACCATGACGATGCTCTCCCGGGTGCTGGGTTTGGCGCGAGACGTCATTCTCGCCGCCGTGATCGGTGCCAGCGCTAATGCTGATGCCTTTTTCATTGCCTTTAAGATCCCGAATTTTCTGCGTCGCCTGTTTGCCGAAGGTGCCTTTGCGCAAGCCTTTGTGCCGGTGTTGGCGGAGTGTCGCGAGAACGGTGGGCAGGCGGCGGTGCGGGCGCTGGTGGACCGCGTTGCCGGCGTCCTGGGGGGCGTACTGTTTTTACTGACAGCATTGACCTTACTTGCGGCACCACTCGTCGCCGGGCTGTTTGCGCCCGGGTATATTGCCCAGCCCGAGAAATTTGCGCTCACCGCCGACCTGATTCGCATTACCTTTCCCTACCTGATGCTCATTTCCCTCACCGGCATGTGCGGGGCGATTCTTAACAGCTACGGCCGTTTTGCTGTGCCCGCTTTTACGCCGGTTCTGCTCAACATTTCTCTTATAGGCGCAGCACTGCTGGCTGCACCGTACTTTGCAGAGCCCGCGTTTGCCCTGGCCTGGGGCGTGCTGTTTGCGGGGCTGGTTCAATTGCTGTTTCAGATGCCGTTTCTTTACCGGCTTGATTTAGTACCCAGAGCGCGCTGGGAGCCGCAGCACCCGGGTGTTCGTCAGGTCATGACCTTAATGATTCCTGCGTTGTTCGGGGTGTCGGTGAGTCAGTTGAATCTGTTGTTTGACACCGTTTTGGCGTCTTTTCTGCCCACCGGAAGCGTGTCGTGGCTGTATTACTCCGATCGTCTGACGGAGCTGCCTCTGGGGGTGTTTGCCATTGCTGTGGCCACGGTGATTATGCCGACGCTTGCGGCACACAGGTCTGCAGCGCGGGACGAGGATTACGCTAAAACCCTGGATTGGGCCGTGCGCTCCGTACTGCTGGTGGGTGTCCCGGCATCTTTGGCGCTATTGCTGTTGGCTGAGCCGATCCTCATTAGCCTGTTTCACTACGGGGCGCTCAGTGAGCGAGACATTGCCATGTCGGCGCTCAGTCTCCGCGCTTACAGCCTGGGCCTTTGCGCGTTCATGCTCATCAAGGTGCTTGCGCCGGGTTTCTACGCGCGTCAGGACATGGTGACGCCGGTGCGCATCGGTATTAAGGCCATGGTCGCCAATATGGTAATGAACGTCATTTTTGTCCTGCCGCTGATGTTTTATTTTGGGGTGGGACATGTGGGGCTGGCGCTGGCGACCAGTCTGAGTGCCTTCCTGAATGCCGCTTTGTTGTGGAAAGGCCTGTTGCGAATGCAGGTTTATCACTTCGATCCTCAATGGCGCCCATACCTGATGCGTCTGGGTTTCGCCTGTCTGTGTATGGCGCTGGCGCTGGTCTTGGCAACGCCTGACCAGGAGGCCTGGTTGGGATGGCGCTGGGATCAGCGTGCAATAAGTATTCTGGCGCTCTGTGGCCTGGGTCTGAGTGTGTTTTTGCTGGCCCTGGGGCTGGCCGGGGCGCGGCTGGCGGACCTTAGGGCCCCCGCGGTGGGTGGTTCTGTGTCCGGGCCCGATTCCGACGCATCCGCATAGGCTGCCCGCGCGTTCTTCGATATACTGCGCCGTCTATTTTCTGAACCTCAGCGACGCCATGGAGCTCCTTCGCGGCCTTAAGAGCCTGCGCCCCCAACATCGCCCCAGTGTTGCCACCATTGGTGCGTTCGATGGTGTGCATCTGGGCCATCAGACCGTGGTGGCGCAGCTGGCGGAGCAGGGACATAAGTACGATTTACCGACCACGGTGGTGACCTTTGAGCCGCTGCCGCGGGAGTATCTGGCGGCCGCTACCGCGCCTGCACGTCTGCAAAGTTTCCGCGAGCGCCTGGAAGCACTGGCGGCTCTGGGTGTGGATCGGTTGTTGTGTCTACGCTTTGACGAAAACCTGCGTCGGATGTCAGCGGCACAGTTCGCGGATGAGATTTTTGTCAAGGGATTGGGGGTGCGGTCTCTGGTGTTGGGCGACGACTTTCGTTTTGGCCATGATCGTGAGGGTGGGTTTTCGCTCATGCAGGCCATCGGTGAGCGCGAGGGATTTGAGACGCTCGCCACAAGGACTCTCGAATTTGAGGGTGATCGCATTAGCAGTACCCGCCTGCGTAATGCCCTGGCCATAGGCGACTTTGTCACGGCGAGCGCCTGTCTTGGTCGCGACTACGAAATTAGCGGGCGAGTGATTTTTGGTCGTCAGCTGGGCAGGCAGATTGGAACGCCTACTGCGAATATCGCGCTGCGCCGCGGCAGTGTGCCTTTAAGTGGCGTGTTCGCCGTGACCGTCAGCGGAGCGGGTCTTTGCGACGCGATGGCCATCGCCAATGTGGGGGTCAGGCCTACGGTTTCAGCCGGTTCGCGTCCTAACCTTGAGGTGCATATCCTCGATGGCGAGCACGCGCTGTACGGCGAGAGGCTGCAGGTGCGTTTTCTGCACAAGCTGCGCGAGGAACAACGTTTTGAGTCTGTAGACCTACTCAAGGCGCAAATACAGGAAGATATCGACGGAGCTCGCAGCTGGTTTGCATCGAGCGTACAGGATAGACAGAACACATGAGTGATTATAAAGACACCCTGAATCTGCCGACTACGGGATTCCCCATGAAGGCGAATCTTGCCCAGCGAGAGCCGGCGAGGCTCAAGCAATGGCAGGATATGGGGCTTTACCAGCGTATTCGTGAAGCCAGGGCGGGCCGGCCAAAGTTTATTCTTCACGACGGGCCTCCCTATGCGAATGGTGACCTTCACGTCGGGCATGCGGTTAACAAGGTGCTCAAGGATATTATCGTCAAGTACAAAACCCTCGATGGTTTTGACGCACCCTATGTGCCGGGCTGGGACTGCCACGGCCTGCCCATCGAGCTCAACGTAGAAAAGAAAGTCGGTAAGCCCGGAGTCAAGCTCAGCGCTGCCGAGTTTAGAGAGAAGTGCCGCGCCTACGCCCGGCGGCAAATCGATAACCAGCGCGAAGACTTTGTGCGCATGGGCATTATTGGCGATTGGGAGAACCCCTATCTGACCATGGACTTCTCTTTTGAAGCGGATATTGTGCGCACGCTGGGTCGCCTGGTGGAACGAGGCCATGTGCACAAGGGCTTTAAGCCCGTGCACTGGTGTCTCGATTGTGGGTCTGCGCTCGCCGAGGCCGAAGTCGAGTACGCCGACAAGCAGTCTCCGGCGATTGATGTGGCGTTTACAGCGCTGGACTGCGCAGCCATGAATCAGGCCTGTGGTGCTGACGGAGACGCCGCGGTGGCGGTTCCCATCTGGACGACCACACCCTGGACGCTGCCCGCTAACCAGGCCGTGAGTCTGCACCCGGATCTGGATTATGTGCTCATTGCGGGCGACGGTCAGCGACTGTTGATCGCCGAAGCGCTGGCAGAGAGTTGCGCTGCACGTTACGGTCTTGGTGAGCCGCAGGTGCTGGGGCGCTGTAAAGGCCGCGATCTGGAACATCAGCTATTGCAGCATCCGTTTCTTGAGCGCCAGGTACCGGTGATACTGGGCGAGCACGTCACCGTGGATGCGGGCACCGGTGCCGTGCATACAGCGCCTGCGCATGGCCAGGAAGACTATGCGGTGGGATTGCGTTATGACCTGTCGGTAGAAAACCCCGTGGGACCCAATGGTGTGTTTGTAAAGGACACGGAGCTGTTTGCCGGTGAGCATGTGTTTAAGGCCAACGCCAATATTGTCGCCGTGCTTGCACAGCGGGGTGTTCTATTGCACCACGAGGACTACCAGCACTCGTACCCCCATTGCTGGCGACACAAAACACCTCTGATTTTTCGCGCCACGCCGCAGTGGTTTGTGCGTATGCATCAAAATGGCCTGTTACAGGCCGCGCAAAACGCCGTGGATAAGGTGCAGTGGATACCCGACTGGGGCCGCGCCCGTATTGAATCCATGCTCAGTGACCGACCGGACTGGTGCATATCGCGGCAGCGTACCTGGGGCGTGCCCATCACGTTGTTCGTGCACAAGGAGACTGCGGAGCTTCATCCCAACACGCCGTTGCTCATTGAGGAAGCGGCAAAACGCATTCAGGAGTCCGGCATTGAAGCCTGGTTCAGTCTCGAGCCTCGCGAGTTACTGGGTGATGATGCAGAGTATTACGACAAGGTTACCGATACGCTGGATGTATGGTTCGATTCTGGTGTGACCCACGCCTGTGTACTTAGACGTCGAGCAGAACTCGACGCGCCTGCCGATCTCTATCTTGAAGGATCTGACCAGCACCGAGGCTGGTTCCAGTCCTCTTTGCTCACAGGCATTGGTGCTTACGGCGAGGCGCCCTACAAAGCGGTGCTTACCCATGGCTTCACCGTGGATGGTGATGGCCGGAAGATGTCCAAGTCTATCGGCAACATCATTCCTGCGCGCAAGGCGATGAATGACCAGGGGGCCGACATCCTGAGGCTTTGGCTGGCATCCACGGATTATCGAAATGAAGTGGCCGTTTCTGACGAGATCTTAAAGCGCACCGGCGATAGCTATCGACGCATCCGTAACACCGCACGATTTATGCTGGCTAATCTTTCCGGTTTTGATCCGGCCGAGCATATTGTGGCCGATGAGGACTTGTTGCCCCTGGATCGCTGGGCGGTGGATTGTGCGGCGCGTCTGCAAGAGGAGCTTCGACAGGCCTACGATGCCTACCAGTTTCATCAGGTTTGTCATCGTCTGCACAATTTTTGCTCCGGGGAAATGGGCGGTTTCTACCTCGACATTATCAAGGATCGACAATACACCACCCAGGAAGACAGTCTGCCCCGACGCTCCGCGCAAACAGCGCTGTATCGCATCGCCGACGCCATGGCGCGATGGATGGCTCCGGTGCTGTCTTTCACGGCCGAGGAGATCTGGGAGAACCTGCCGGGAGACCGTGAGGACTCAGTGCTGCTGGCCGGTTGGGGCGCGCCGCTGTTACGTCTGTCGCGCAACGAAGACCTTGATGCGGATTACTGGGACGCGCTGATCGCCGTGCGAGCGGCGGTGAATAAGCAGCTGGAAGTTTTGCGCGCCGCCGGCGAGTTGCGTGGATCATTGGATGCCAGGGTCACGCTCTATTGTGACGGCAAGCTGGCTGAACGTCTGGCGGGCCTTAAGGACGAGTTGCGCTTTGTACTCATCACCTCCGGGGCGCAGGTCGATGCTCTGGCCTCGGCTCCCGCCGAGGCGGCAGTCACTGATATTGAGGGCCTGCGTCTGTCCGTGACTGTGTCCAAGGACGAGAAGTGTGAGCGTTGCTGGCATCGCTGCGCAGATGTGGGTGAGCACTCGGCTCATCCAACGCTCTGTGGGCGCTGTGTGAGTAATGTTGAGGGTCCGGGAGAGGAGCGTGAGTTTGCCTGAGGCGCTTACGACGGCGACGCGCTGGTATGCGCTGGCCCTGGCTGTGGTGGCCGCGGATCAGGCCAGTAAGTGGCTTGCTTCGACTGAGTTGAGTTACGCGCTGCCGGTGACGGTTCTGAGCTGGTTCAATTTGACGTTGCATCATAATCAGGGTGCGGCGTTTAGTTTTCTGGCGGATGCGGGAGGATGGCAGCGTTGGTTTTTTGCTGCGCTTGCTTTTGCGGTGAGCGCTGTGATCGTGTTCTGGCTACGCGACCTTAAGCCGAACCAGAGTCGATTATCGCTGGCCCTTGCGCTGGTGCTGGGTGGGGCGCTGGGCAATCTCGTGGACCGCGTGCATCTGGGCTATGTTGTCGATTTTATCAGTGTCCATTATCGTGGCTGGTATTTTCCAACCTTTAATGTGGCAGATGCGGCGATTTCCCTGGGAGCATTTCTTATCGTTGTTGATAGCCTGTTCAGTAGTTTTGTGGACGAGCAGTCTGCACAGGATGGGGGCAGTTAATGTCAGACGCGCCGATACAAGATATGCAGGTGACTGTGGGTGATGGCACCCGGGTGTTCCTGAACTTTTCTCTGGCCCTGGAAGACGGTGCCGAGGTGGACTCGAATTTTGGTGGCGAAGCGGTGAGTTTCGCCATGGGCGACGGCAGTTTGCTACCGGGGTTTGAGCGATGCCTCCTGGGGATGCAGGCTGGAGAGCGTAAACTTTTCCAGGTGCCGCCGGAGGATGCCTTTGGACAGCCCAACGAAAACAACGTCCAGCGAGTGCCGAGAGACGGATTCGATGACGATATGGAGCTTGAACTGGGGCTGGTGTGCTCCTTTGCGGACGCAGGAGGTGGCGAGTTACCCGGCATGATCATCGCTTTTGACGACGCCGAGGTTACCGTGGATTTCAATCACCCGCTTGCGGGGCACACGATTCTCTTTGACGTCCATATTCATCGACTGGAAGTGGTGGAGTTGCACTAATGCAGATTCAGCTAGCGAATCCCCGGGGTTTTTGCGCCGGAGTAGACCGGGCCATTGATATTGTTAATCGCGCTCTGGAGGTTTTCGGTGCGCCGATCTACGTGCGGCACGAGGTGGTACACAACCGCTTTGTCGTCGAGGATCTGCGCTCCCGGGGCGCCATTTTTGTGGAAGAGCTGCATGAAGTACCTGATGATTGCATCGTAATCTTTAGTGCGCACGGCGTGTCTCAGGCGGTGCGAAAAGAGGCGGGTTCCAGAGGTCTCAAAGTCTTTGATGCAACCTGTCCTCTGGTCACAAAAGTGCATATTGAAGTGACGCGCTACAGCACCGAGGGACGCGAGTGTGTCCTCATCGGTCACGCGGGGCATCCCGAGGTAGAGGGCACCATGGGGCAGTATGACCACAGTGCGGGAGGGGATATCTATCTCATCGAAGACGAGGCTCAGGTGGCTGAGCTGTCTGTGCGCAACCCCGAGAAGCTGTCCTACGTCACGCAAACGACCCTCTCCATGGATGATACGGCGCGGGTCATCGATGCGTTGCGAGCACGGTTCCCCGCCATAACGGGTCCTCGCAAAGACGATATTTGCTACGCGACCCAGAATCGTCAGGATGCGGTAAAGCAGTTGGCTGCCGATTGCGATCTGATGATTGTCGTCGGTTCCCCCAACAGCTCCAATTCCAATCGATTGCGAGAACTCGCAGAGCGTATGGGCGCCCAGGCCTATCTGCTGGACCGCGCTGCCGAAATTGATCCGGCGTGGCTCGAGGGCAAGCAAACTATCGGCGTTACCGCCGGAGCTTCGGCTCCCGAAGTCTTAGTCAATGAGGTGGTGGAGCGTCTTCAGGCCCTGGGGGCAGACACGGTGCTGGAGGTGGACGGACGTCCCGAGAATGTGACCTTTAGTATGCCCAAGGAGCTGCGCCTGCAACCGGTTGATTAATTGGGGCATGCAGGGGATTCTGGTCTTAACAGTTTAAAGGCTTTCCTGATCGGTCTTCTCGGATACCATCATTGTCACGGTCACCGGTGAGGTAGCTGCGTCCCGTTTGACTGATCACCACGGCGTAGGCATCTCTGGGGTTGCCATTTTTGGGGCAGAAGGTGAGTGTGCCGTTTTGCCAGGTAAAGCCGCTGGCATCAAAGGTGATGTAGCTCCTTGCCAGGGAGGCGCGCCACTTCATCACACCGAGTTCCGTTGGTAATGTGCTGGTTCTCAAGATCGTTTCAGGATGATCATGCCGTTTGTTTCTGTTGGCATCGATAAAGATATCCACACTGGCGGCCTGTCGCCAGTCTCGCTGGCAGCGCCCCGTTTCGTCAGTCCCGCACAGCGTTACATCCAAACCGCTCATGACCGCCTCAGATCGAGCATAGTTAAGCAGCGTGAGCGTGTGCTGCACCACTCGAGTGCTTTCGGCTTTTTGCCGCAGCTCTGACAGCGCAGGCGTCCCCATGCTGATTAGAATAGATAAAACCGCCAGGGCGACCAGGAGTTCCGCGATGGTAAAGCCGGTTTCAGCGCCAGAGGCTTCTCTCACAGGTAGTATTCCGGATGTGTCTCAACATCGGTAACACCTTAGATTCAATGCATCTTAGCGCCCACATCGGTTGTGGGCCGTCATTCATCAAGTTGTAGCTTTTTCATTCGATAACGAAGGCTACGGAAGCTGACACCCAGAGCCTTTGCGGTTTCTGTGCGATTCCAGCGGTGCGCTTCCAGCGCCTCGCTAAGTATCCGGCGCTCAATGTCTGCCAGGTAGGCATCCAGGTCGCCTGCTACGCTACTGAGTCCCGTGCTCGTCGTGCTCGCCTCGCCTGGCGCCGGCAGAGATTCGATGCTGCCCAATTGGAGATCCTCTGCATCGATCACATCCTCCTCACACAATGCGAAAGCACGTTCCAGCATGTTCTCCAGTTCGCGTACATTACCCGGGAACGCATGGCTTTCGATTGCTGCCATAGCCGCAGCGCTGATTGCCGGCGTGTCGCAATGGTGTGCGTTGGCGATGCGTTTTATCAGCGCCCTAGCCAGAATCGGAATATCTTTTTTGCGCTCCCGCAGACTGGGTACTTCGAGCTCGATAACGTTGACGCGAAAAAACAGGTCTTCGCGAAAGCGCCCTTCGGCGACTTCTTTGGCAAGGCTCTTGTGCGTGGCAGATAGCAGTCGCACGTCGGTAGCGACCTCTTCGTTGGCGCCCACAGGACGAACGCGCTTCTCCTGAATGGCTCTCAATAGTTTGACCTGCATCTGCAGAGGTAAGTCAGCCACTTCATCAAGAAACAGCGTTCCTCCTTCGGCGGCTTGAAAGAGGCCAAGCTTGTCGCGACTGGCGCCGGTGAAGCTTCCCTTGAGATGACCAAAGAGCTCGCTTTCAATGAGCTCGGCGGGGATCGCGCCACAGTTGACAGCGACAAAGGGGCCCGCAGCCCGTGGGCCGCGGCCATGAATATTCCGTGCGACGACTTCTTTGCCGCTTCCGGATTCTCCGCGAATGTGCACCGGGGCCTGACTTCGGGCAAGTTTGTCGATTTGCTTGCGTAGTCGATGCATCTCTTCGGTGTCACCGATAAGCTCATCATTGATGGGTGCTCCCGTCACTGAATCAATAGGATCAAGCTCCAAGGCAGCGCTGATGAGAGAGCGCAGTTTTTCCAGCGCGACGGGTTTGCTGATGAAATCGAAGGCGCCAGCCTTCAGCGCGCGGATGGCACTGTCTACGTTGCCGTGGGCCGTGATCATGGCGACGGGAAGCGAAGGCTGAGTGGCCTGAATGTGCTCCACTAAATCGATACCATCCCCGTCCGGCAGGCGCATGTCGGTCAGACATAGCTGCAATGCGTTTCCGTCGTCCAGATAGTGATAAGCCTCGCCTAGTGTGGCGGCACTGACCGTGTCCAGGCCCATACGACCAAGGGTGATTTCCAGCAGCTCGCGTATATCGGGTTCATCATCGACGATGAGCACTCGCGCTGAATGATGACTACTCAAAGATTCTTACTCCTGCTGCTCAATGGTTATCTGAAAACGACTGCGACCTTCGGTGGTCGGAAAATAGCTGATTCTCGCCTGATTAAGCTCGCACAGCTCTCGGCACAAATACAGTCCAAGTCCACTCCCTCCCGGACTGCGCGTAAAAAACGGTTCAAAGAGGCGGGGTACATCAGCGGGATTCACGCCTTGCCCGTCGTCGTACACGTCGATTACACATTCTCGCTTGCTGCGATCAACGCGAACCCTGAGTTCTGCGGTGCGCTGATTTGTAGCGATTTCGCTGTGACGCATGGCGTTATCAACAAGATTATCCAGGACTCGTTGTAGATGCTCGGGATCAATGAGTACGCGGGCTGTCGTGTCGACATATTCGATACTGAGCTGCCCCGGATTGTCTCTACTACTGAGGTAGCGCTCGTGATACCCCTTTATCCAGTTTGCGAGAATGACTGTGTCGAGTTGCGGGGGCTCTCGGCGGGATATCTGCAATACGCTCTCGATAATTTCGTTGACCCGCTGGCTGTTGGTCAACACCATGTCTACCATGCGCCGGTCGTCTTTTTCCAGGGTGGGAGACTCGTTCAGTAGCTGCGAGGCGTGACTGATGGCGCCCAGTGGATTGCGGATCTCGTGAGCGATACTCGCTGCCAAGCGTCCTAGGGATGACAGCTTAAGCGATTGCGCGTAGGCCGCCACAGGTCGATAGTCCTCTAAAAAGACCAGAATCTGGTCGTCGTCGGCACCTTCCAGTGCGTGGAACTTGGCGACGAGCTCGGCACCGTCTCCCCGGGCTTCAAAGGGCGAACCAATTTGTTGTCCGTTGCTGCGAAACCTCTCCATGCGATCGGTGAGCTCGGCGCTGTAATCCACCAAAGGACGCCCCTGCTCCAAGGCGATCGGTCTACTGGGATCGAGGAGCCTGCCGGCGGCAGCGTTCAAAATTCTGGCCCGATTTTGTGAATCAACAAGAAGGATGCCGGTTTGCATGTTTTGTACGATTTGTTCATTAAGCCTCTGCAGGCGATAGATGTCCGTTGCCCGTTCACTGGCCAGGGCCTCAACACGACCTAGCCGTAATGCGACAAGCTGCACCATGCCGGAAACCACAAAAAACAGCAGTCCCAGCAATCCGGCGGGAAAGAGTGCCTTGATACCGGCGTCACCCGTGGATATGAGTCGCAGTGTATCGCCCAGAACCGCCAGCACGGTCAGCGCCGCAACGAGCGTGGCTATCGTACGATTGCTGATGAGCACGGCGCTTGACGCCACAGTGACGGCGAGCAGTAACGGTAGACCGCTGCTCATGCCCCCCGAGGCGTCGCTCAGTAGTGTGATGCAGACGATATCGACCCCAAAGAGCAGTACCAGTTTGGCATTGGAGCTTTGCCATCGAGCGGCCACAAAGCCGAGTAGGGTGATGTTGCTGAATAAAAAGATGCTACTGACGGCAGTGAACAGAGCTGGATTTTGCGAGCCCACCAGCGGTCTGGTGGCCGGCATGGTGATCAGCAGTAAGAAGACCACGGACAGCACTGTGCGATAGATGAGGTAAATCCGAAACAGCAGTAGGTTCTGCTCGGATCCGCTTGCACCGGGCGGCACCAGGATGGCAGGGCTGCTCACGCCTTCTTACCCACAGTTTGGTTCTCTCAATGGCATGGCAGCATTCTAGCAGTGCCAGCTGCGAATGCGCTCCATCTGGTCAGCTTGCTCCGGATCGCTGACAATAGCGTCCTCAGATTGTTGGACAACTTTTTATGCACATTTTGATGGCCCAGATAAACACCACGGTGGGCGATTTCACTGGCAATACAGATCAGGTGATCGTTGCGGCTGAGCAAGCCTGCGCGCAGCATGACTCACCGATAGTGGTTTTTCCGGAGCTGACCCTCTCGGGCTATCCACCGGAAGACCTGCTGTTGAGGCCAGCGCTGTGTAAACGCGTGAGCGATGCGCTGGAGCGTTTGTGCTCAGACTTGCCAGGCAGTGCCTGGGTCATCGTGGGGTATCCGATTCGCCGGGAGGGAGCTCTGTATAACTGCGCCGGCGTTATTCACCAGGGTGAGCTGGTAGCAGAATACCGGAAATGTGAGCTTCCCAACTATCAGGTGTTCGACGAGAAACGCTACTTCACCGCGGGGTCACAGCCCTGTGTTCTGGACATTGAGGGTGTCCGCGTGGGCCTTAGCATCTGTGAAGATATCTGGGTGCCAGGCCCCACGGCAGCGACCGCTGCAGCGGGCGCCCAGTTGCTGATTAACCTCAACGCATCGCCCTATCATCGCGGCAAGCAGCAGCAGAGGCTTGAGCTGGTGTCTCAGCGCTGCAAAGACAATAAGCTGGCAGTAGTGTATGTCAATCAGGTGGGAGGGCAGGACGAGTTAGTGTTTGATGGCGGCTCCTTTGCTATGAACCCTGAAGGTAGCGTTGCGGTTCAGGCTCCTCGCTTCCAGAACGCCACAACCTGGTGCGAATACTCTGGTGAAGCGGGTGCTGGGGCTTTGAGGACATCGTCTATTGAGCCGCCCCTGGATGAGCTGGCGGCCATTTGGCAGGCATTAGTGCTGGGAATGCGGGATTACGTCAATAAAAACGGTTTTCCGGGCGTAGTGCTGGGGCTGTCCGGCGGCGTGGATTCGGCCCTCACGCTGGCGGTGGCAGTGGATGCTCTGGGTCCTGAGCGTGTTCAGGCTGTGATGATGCCCTTTCGCTATACGTCGGATATTAGTATTGCAGACGCCGCACAACAGAGTGCGACACTGGGTGTGCGTCACAGCGTTATCTCTATTGAGCCTATCTACGAAAGTTTTCTTGCTGCTTTGCAAGACGAGTTTGCGGGCCTTGAGCCTGATACCACCGAGGAGAATTTACAGGCGCGCTGCCGCGGGGTCCTGCTCATGTCTCTTTCCAACAAGAAGCGGTCTCTAGTGCTCACTACAGGTAATAAGAGCGAACTGGCTGTGGGTTACTCCACATTGTACGGCGACATGGCCGGGGGCTTTGATGTACTTAAAGATGTGCCAAAGACGCTGGTGTACGCGCTGTGCCATTACCGAAATAGTCTGGGTCCCTGCATTCCCGAGCGAGTGATCGAGCGTCCCCCGTCAGCGGAGCTGGCGCCGGATCAGAAAGACGAAGATAGTCTGCCCCCTTACGAGGTCCTGGATCGAATTCTCGAGCTCTATGTGGAACGCGATTACAGTGCCGAGGCAATCATCGCTGAGGGTATAGACCGGGCAGATGTCGAGCGTGCGGTGCGGCTGGTGGACATCAATGAGTACAAGAGGCGTCAGGCCCCCGTGGGAGTGCGCATTACCCAGCGCGGCTTTGGACGCGACCGCCGTTACCCGATTACGTCTGCCTGGCGGATCGGCAGTTGATGGCCTTTTTTAACTGATCCCTTTTCTGCTATCGAACTGCGGAGGCTTGGGTGGATCAAAGAGACCAAAGCTGAGTTTGTTGATGACAGAACGCTGCAGGCCTTCCTGTGTGTACACCGTATCGAACTCGCCTTTTTTGTTCAGCGACGGATGCTCCGGGTAGTTTAGAGCGAGGGTGTCGATGGCATTTTGGGCAAGGTCATTCATGCCGAGTATGAGATAGCCCTGGGCCATCACTGCTAAACCATCGCCAACGGCCGGGGTGCCCTGGAAGTTTTCCACCACGTAACGGCCCCGGTTCGCTGCCGCCAGATAGGCCCCGCGGCGGAAATAGTAGTTAGCGACGTGAATTTCGTTGCGGGCGAGGAGGTTCCGCAGATAGACCATGCGTGACTTGGCGTCACTTGCGTAGGGGCTGTTCGGAAAACGCGTGACGAGCTGCGAAAATTCTGCAAACGCCTCTTTGGCAAAACTGGTGTCGCGGAGCGTTTTGTCCGTCGGTGTGAATCGTGACAGGAAGTCCTGGCTTGCGGTGGCGGTAGCAAGGCCTTTCATGTAGTAGGCGTAATCTACGTTGGGGTGTTGTGGGTGCAGTCTGATAAACCGGTCCGCCGCTTCGATAGCTGCCTCCGGTGAATAGGCACCGTAGTGGGCGTAGATAAGTTCCAGCTGGGCTTGTTCGGCATAGCGGCCAAAGGGATAACGGGACTCAAGGGCTTGCAGTGCCCGAATGGCGAGATCGAAGTTTCTGGCGTTCAGATAGCGCTGCGCTTCGTCATAAATCTGCTGCTCGCCACTGTCAGCGGCGATATCACCGTCTTCATCATTATTAGCGCAGCCTCCCACAAACATCAGTATTGAGAGTAGGCAGGCAAGTAACGGCGAGCGTCGGAGCAGTGTAGGGCGGGTGCTAATAAGGCTCATGCTAAAATCGGCAAAGAAAACAGGTCGCCATTTAAGCACAGCAAACGGAGCGCATAAACCATAGAACCCTCAAGTGGTACCAGTCTTATTGAACGCCAGGCTACCGCAGGTGATGATCTTGCCGGTGCGCGTTTCGATCAGGCGGCTGCTCAGCTGTTCCCGGAGTTCTCCCGGGCCCGCCTGCAGAGCTGGATTCGTGGTGGTCAGCTGTTGCTCGACGGCCGCAGTGCGCGTCCGCGAGACGCTGTTCATGGCGGCGCCCAGCTCAGTCTCAGTGCCGAATTACAGAGCGAAGTATCCTGGGTAGCTCAGTCTCTTCCTTTGAATATCCTTTATGAGGATGAAGAGCTTCTGGTGATTGATAAGCCGGCGGGGCTGGTGGTGCATCCCGGGGCGGGAAATCACCATGGAACCCTGGTAAACGCTCTGCTCAGCCACAGGCCTGCTCTGGAGTCTGTGCCTCGAGGGGGTATTGTGCACCGTCTGGATAAAGAAACATCCGGACTACTGGTGGTGGCGGGTACTTTGAACGCGCACCGCAGTTTGGTGGCACAGCTGCAAAAAAAGGATGTGCAAAGAGAATACTTTGCCATCGTGCGAGGGGTCCCCAGCGGAGGGGGGCGCATAGAAACCGCCATTGGTCGTCATCCACGTCAACGAACGCGCATGGCCGTAGTGCCCAACAGTGGCAAGCCCGCCGTCACGCACTATCGGATAGCCCAGCGCTTTGCGCAATACACGGCCCTGAGTGTGCAGCTGGAGACCGGGCGAACGCATCAGATACGCGTGCACATGGCGCACCGGGGTTACCCCTTGTTGGGCGATCCGGTCTACGGCGGGCGGTTACAGCTGCCCCGGGCGTGCAGTGAGCGTTTGGCTGAGACTTTGCGCGGTTTCCGTCGTCAGGCGCTTCACGCCCGGCGCCTGAGTTTTATACACCCGGGATCGGGTGATCTCTGTAGTTTTGAGTCCCCCCTGGCGGACGATCTTCAGGGGCTCTTGCAAGTGCTCGCTGAAGAAAACCCGTCCGACAGTGGACAGTCTTTGGGCCTGCTGTGAGCGTTCACGAGGTCCGTCCCCACCACTGGCCCGATAATGTGCAAGTTTTTTACACCACGCGGGAAGGTGGACACAGCAAGGACCCCTACCGCGGATTCAATGTGGGACTCCATGTGGGCGATCTCGAGCAGTCAGTGCGACAAAATCGCGCCCAGCTGCTGGACTGTTTGCCGGCTGGAACCCGCATTGCGTGGTTGAACCAGGTGCACGGGACCCGGGTCGTCCCGGCGTGCGATAGTGCGGATGTGCCCGTTTCGGCGGATGGTTCCTGGACCGGTGACACGAAGATCGCCTGCGCGGTGATGGTGGCTGATTGCCTGCCGGTACTTCTGAGTGATCGTCGGGGCAGCGTGGTTGCTGCGGTGCATGCCGGGTGGCGGGGCCTTGCAGCAGGGGTTCTTGAGTCCGCGGTGGCCGCAATGAAGGTGGCACCGCAGGAGGTTTGCGCATGGCTGGGTCCCGCAATTGGTCGCGACAGCTTCGAAGTCGGGCCCGAGGTTAGCCGGGCGTTTATTGATAACGACAACCGCGCCGATAGCTGCTTTCGTCCCTCTGATAACCGACCAGGGCACTATCTTGCTGACCTGCCGGCGCTTGCCGAGCAGCGCCTGCGGGGCCTGGGTCTTATTCAGGTGCAGGCCTTTGAGGCCTGTACCGTGAGCGAACCCGAACGTTTTTTTTCCTACCGGCGCGACGGCGCTACCGGTCGCATGGCCTGTCTCATTCTCAGAAATCCTTAGCTATCGACCCTTGAAATCGGTCATTAAACCCCAACATCTATAGGGGTATAAATGATCACGCCAATCAACATGTTGGCTAACGGTGGTCCTGGAATCACTGTGGAGGAAGAAAACGATGAGAATGGACAAACTTACTAATCCGCTGCAGAGCGCCCTGGCGGATGCTCAGTCTTTGGCGGTCGGTCGCGATCACAGTCAGATAGACTCAGCACACTTGCTGCAGGCGCTGATTAATCAACAGGGAGGGTCCGCAAGGCCTCTGCTTCAGCGCGCCGGCGCCAATATCGATGCCCTTCAGCAGTCTTTGCGTGCTGTGATTGATGCCTTGCCTGTGGTGAGCAACTCCACCGGTGAGGTTCACGTGTCTCCCGATCTCAGCCGCGTACTCAACCTGAGCGATAAAAAGGCGCAGCAAGGCGGTGACAGCTTTATTTCCAGCGAACTGGTGCTACAGGCCTTGCTGGAGGCGGGCGCAGCGGTCGGCAAAGTATTGACCGATAGTGGCGTGACCAAAGCGGGCCTGGACGCTGCTGTGCAGGCTGTTCGTGGTGGTGCATCGGTAGATAGTGCTGATGCTGAGGAATCTCGTCAGGCGCTGGAGAAATACACCATCGATCTGACCGAGCGCGCCCGGGACGGCAAGCTCGATCCCGTGATTGGGCGCGATGATGAGATCCGCAGAACCATACAAGTTCTGCAGCGTCGTACCAAAAACAATCCGGTCTTGATTGGCGAGCCAGGGGTGGGCAAGACCGCCATCGTAGAGGGGCTTGCGCAACGGGTGATCAATGGTGAGGTGCCCGAGGGATTGCGGGACAAGCGGATTCTGTCCCTGGATTTGGGCGCATTGCTGGCGGGCACCAAGTTTCGCGGAGAGTTCGAAGAGCGCCTCAAAGCGCTGCTCAATGAGCTGTCCAAAGAAGAAGGTCGCGTCATTCTGTTTATTGACGAAATTCATACCATGGTAGGCGCAGGGAAAGCCGAAGGTTCTATGGATGCGGGCAATATGCTTAAACCCGCGCTGGCCAGAGGAGAGCTTCATTGCGTGGGCGCAACGACGCTCAATGAATATCGGCAGTACGTAGAGAAGGATGCCGCCCTGGAGCGTCGCTTCCAAAAGGTGCTTGTAGATGAGCCCAGCGAAGAGGATACCATTGCTATTTTGCGGGGCCTTAAAGAGCGCTACGAGGTCCACCATGGGGTGGATATTACGGATTCAGCGATTATTGCCGCCGCACAGTTATCCCAGCGCTACATCACGGATCGTCAGCTTCCCGACAAAGCCATTGATCTGATTGATGAGGCGGCCAGTCGTATCCGTATGGAGATCGACTCCAAACCTGAAGCTCTGGACCGCCTGGAGCGGCGGCTGATTCAGCTCAAGATCGAGCGCGAAGCCGTGCGCAAGGACGAGGATGAGTCAGCGGTCAAGCAGCTGGCTTTGCTCGACGGTCAGATTGAGAGCATTGAGCAGGAGTTCGCCGATCTCGAGGAAATCTGGAAGGCGGAGAAAGCCTCCCTGCAGGGGGCGGCGTCGATTAAGAGCGATATCGAACAATTAAAGCTCGATCTTGAAACTGCGCGTCGTGCCGGCGATTTGACCCGCATGTCCGAACTTCAGTACGGCAAGTTGCCCGAGCTCGAAAAACAGCTCGCCCAGGCACATGCTGCTGAGAATGTAGAACGCACTCTGCTGCGCAACAAAGTGACCGATGAAGAGGTTGCAGAGGTCGTGTCTCGCTCCACAGGTATTCCTATATCCAAAATGTTGGAGGGTGATCGCGACAAGTTGCTGCGTATGGAAGATGCCCTGCATGACCGGGTGGTAGGGCAGAATGAAGCGGTGGTTGCTGTCTCAAATGCGGTGCGACGCTCTCGAGCAGGGTTATCGGACCCCAATCGTCCCAACGGTTCCTTTTTGTTTTTGGGGCCAACCGGGGTGGGTAAGACCGAACTTTGCAAAGCACTGGCGAACTTTCTGTTTGATAGTGAGCAGGCCATGGTGCGCATCGATATGTCCGAGTTCATGGAGAAGCATTCCGTGGCGCGTCTTATCGGGGCACCCCCGGGATACGTTGGTTACGAGGAGGGCGGGTACCTTACGGAGGCTGTGCGCCGGCGACCTTACTCGTTGCTGCTCCTGGATGAGATAGAGAAGGCGCACCCTGATGTGTTTAACATCCTGTTGCAGGTACTTGATGACGGTCGTCTTACGGACGGTCAGGGCAGGACCGTTGATTTTCGCAATACGGTCATCGTCATGACGTCGAACCTGGGCTCTGATTTGATTCAAGAGCTGGCTGGCGACGAGAATTACGAGGCCATGAAGTCCGCCGTCATGGGCGTGGTGTCCCAGCATTTCCGTCCGGAGTTCGTGAATCGCATCGATGAAACGGTGGTATTTCACCCATTATTGCAAGAGCAGATTCGCGGCATTGCGACGATTCAGCTGGCAGGTCTGCGGGCTCGATTGGCCGGGCGCGACATGCAGTTGGAAATCAGTGATGCCTTTATGGATCAGTTGGTGGAGGGTGGTTTTGATCCTGTCTATGGCGCCCGGCCGCTTAAGCGTGCCATTCAGCAGCAGTTGGAAAACCCACTGGCGCAGAAACTGTTGGCAGGAGAGTTCTCGCCGGGTGAGCGGATTGTTGCTGATTGGATTGACGGCGGGCCTGAGTTTACCTCAGCTCCATTGGAGGACCATGCCTAGCTGACACGACTCGGCGTTTTGGTTCAGAACCCGTAAAGAAACAAGTCCGGCTCTATGCCGGGCTTATTTATCAGGGTGCGTTCAGGGCTTATTCGCAGTGCACGCGGATCGTGTCTTCTGCCTTCTTTTGTTGGATCTCTTTTTCCTGTTCCGAAAGGTAGCGAAGCTCGCCGGTGTCTTGATCTCTGATGCGAATCCGCGCACCGGTTTTCAGCGTTTCAATATTCCCCCTGGCGCGGGCGCAGCTTTCCGGGTTCTTAGGTGTTTCGACGATGGCATTGCGACGATCTTCTGTGGGCGTGAAGTTATTGCCTGGCCGGGGTGTAACCTCTGCTGGAACTGCTCCCTGTCCTGTCTCGACGCGGCGTGTGAGCGATGAGCCCTGAGATACAACGTCATACTCAATATCTTTTTCCACCGGCGGGCGATCACTAACGACCATTTTGCCCTGAGCATCGGTCCAGCGATAGTAGGTAGTTGCTGCTCCGAGTTCTTCTTGCCCACCAAAGAGCAAAATCACAGCGACGCCGATCACGGGCAGAATGCCGAATCGACGCCGGCGATCGATTGACGACACATTATGTTGAATTTGTTTTTTCACGGAAAACTCCGATACCGTCTATACTAGACAATACCTAAGGGCGACGTCGTGCGCAATTGGTAGATAAATATTAGGGCTATCAGGCGGTTACGCCTCCCTTAGAGAACTATGTTTCAGAGAACAACGTTTCTCAAGCCTAACAAGGAATGCGTGTGCTTAAGAGCAGCTACAGTCTCAGTGATTGTCAATATCGTGGCGCACTGTCGTTTTTGCTAGGCAAGCACTTCCCTGTAGCGCGCCAACGGCTGAGTCCGGCGTTTGACTCCACTTTTTGCCAGGGCTATAAGAGAGATTGCCGACATATGCAGGTTCCAGGGTTTTCATGCTAGCGGTCCGATATAACAAGGGTTTTACGCTCATTGAGTTGATGATCACTCTGGTCATCGCGGGCATTTTACTGGCTGTGGGAGTGCCTTCTTTTCAGACCGTTTTGCAAAATTCCAGATCCGCGGCACTGGCGACCGATATATCCAGCGCAATTAACTTGGCAAGAGCCGAGGCCATCAGGCGGGGTGAGCCAGTACAAGTTTGTGCGGGCACAGAAGCGGCCGGATGCAGTGGCGCCTGGACTTCGGGTTGGATAGTCAGGGTGCCAAGAACTTTGGAGATTTTGCGCGTGTGGCCCGCTTCGCCTAGTGGCTCAGTTATCGATGCCTCTACAAGTGTCGGCACGCTAATAGAGTTCGGCGCTCTGGGAGACCTCCCAGGTTTTCTGGGAGTACTCACGGCACCTGAGTTGACTGTGTCTGTGACCGGTTGCTCGGGAGATCGGGCCCGAGAATTGACTTTCGCAGCGACGGGACGGGTGTCTATCTCCCGAGCGGCATGCCCACTATGAAACTCAGCGTTTTCAGGGGTCGTTCGCAGCGTGGTATTGGCATGATAGAGGTGCTTATCGCAATGGTTGTGGTTGCCGTTGGGGTGCTGGGTATTAGCCGAATGCAGGTGACAATGCTTCGAAATAATCAGAGTGCACTGCTCAGGTCGCAGGCGTCTATATTGGCTTACGATATGATCGACAGGATGCGTGCTGACCGACAGGGTGCGATCGCGGGTGATTACGACCACACCTTAGGAGATACGGCCCCCGGAACGGCCACCGTTGCCGCCGCACAGCTCTCGCAATGGCTTACAACGCTTGATAGTACGCTACCGGCTGGCGATGGAGGGGTCTCGCGAAACGGGCAGGTTGTTCAAGTAACGGTGCGCTGGAATGACAGTCGAGGGCAGGAAGCGCCGCTGGTGTTCACTACGGCGGTGGAATTGTGATGATCTTCGCGCGGAAAACCCGGCAGCGCCATCGGTCTCGTAGAGTCAGTGGATTTACGATGACGGAGCTATTGATCAGTGTCGTGCTTGGCATATTTTTAGTCGGCGGCGTGATCAACGTGTTTCTGGGAGGGCTGAGCACCTTTCGCACCAATGATTCATTATCCCGCATGCAGGAAAGCGGTCGCTTTGCCATGGAGTTGATGCGTCGGGACCTGCGAATGGCGGGCTACTTTGGCTGTCGTCAGGCGCTTGCGCCGGAGATCCCCCGCTCCGAGTCGGCGCTAACGCCGGGATTTATTCGTAACACTTTGAGCCCCGCGCCGGCTGGGGGAACGGATTTACTGCCCTGGGACTTTAGGTTTGGCTTAGCTCTGGAGGGCTTTAGCGCAGTGGACACCGATGGTGGCTCAGGCTGGACGCCGGCGCTCCCAACAACGGGCGAGATCACGAACGCACTGGACCATAGTGACATTGTGTCTACCTCCCGCGCCGAGGGTGTCGGCGTTGTGGTCACAGCGCATCCCGGCGGCAGCCCGCCCGGGTCGGCGAACATACAGGTCGACCCTGGTAGTGGCATAGACCAGTTTGATGTCCTCTTCGTAACCGACTGCAGTTCTGCGGCGGTTTTTCAGGTGTCCTCTGCTAACCCGGATACTTCCGGATCGATCGCTCATAATACCGGTGTGGGCACGCCGGGTAATTACACCAAGAGCCTTGGCCGAAGCTTTACTGGCGCCGAAGTGTTTGAAGCTGTGAAGTCTGTCTTTTACGTAGCCAATGGCGTTAACGGACGGCCCGCTCTTTTTCGTAACGGCGATGAATTGGTCGAGAATGTCGAACGCATGCGGGTTTTTTATGGCGTAGATACCACCACTAATCGCCGCATCGATAGCTATGTGCGAGCCGGCACCGCGCCTCTTGATGGGCTGGCTTCTGTGGACCCTGATTGGGAGGGAGTGATTGCCATCCAGATCCATTTACTGCTCAGCAGTGGTGATGAAGATGGACTTACCGAACTCCCCGTGCAGGTGCCATTTGCGGGTGGTACTTTCACGGCTCCGGATCGCCGGTTGTACCAGGCTTTCACGACCACTATCGGAGTGAGAGACAGGCTGCCATGATTTCCAAACTGGCTTTTTACCCGGCCCGCCAAAGAGGCGCGGCGGCTCTTCCAATCATTATGATTCTCATGATCATTATGTTGGTGCTGGCATCTGCCGGGATGGATGACACCGTGATGCAGGAACGCATGGCCGGAAACCTCCGGGATCGGGAGGCAGCCTTTCAGGCCGCTGAGGCGGCTCTTCGGGAAGGCGAAGAGTGGGTACAGGGCAATCAGGCGACGGCTTTAGCGAACCCCGAGTTAACCGCTTTAGATGCCAGGACGTGGGATGGTGCAACCACCCCGGCGCCGACGGGCTCCCGCGCAGGAATTTACGCCACCAGCTCAGAGTTACAACTCAACAGCGCTCCGGTGTTTTATGCCGGCCCCCCCGTTCTGCTATGGGCCAACGCTGGCGTTGAAGTGGGCATTGAAACACCTCGCTACTTGTATCCGGTAATTGCCCGGGGTGTGGGCGGTACCGATAACGCCGTAGTTGTTCTGCGCACCTTTTTCGAACCCAATTGATTGCATCGGCTCGCCGGGAGGCAATGGCTATGAATTTAACAGCTCTCACTCAAGGCATCTTTGTGCTGACTCTCGCGCTGATGCAGGGCACCCTGGCTGTCGCGGCAGTCGATATTGCCTCCAAGCCGCTGTTTGTAACCGCGGGGGTTGAGCCCAATATCATCGCAGGAATCGATGATTCGGGCAGCATGGACTCTGAGGTCTTGATGCCGGCGAATGATGGCGCATTTTGGTGGAATACATCGACAGATAGTTTTGTAGGCTTGGACAATACCGACAGTGCAGCGCTGGGTGTCCTCAACTACAACCGAGCCGGTGGCGCGAGTGGCACCTGGAAAAAAACCACCTATTTGTTTCCTAATGGGACCGGAACAGGTAACCGCGTCTATAGCGATGCCACCAACGACCACTTTGCCGTGCCGCCGTTTATTCAGTTTGCCTTTGCGCGGAGCTCGGCCTACAACGGTATGTATTACGATCCCGATCAGACCTACGTACCGTGGCCTAGCGCGGGGGGCTACACATTCGGGAACGTTCCACCGGCGGCAGCTCCATCTGATCCCACCCGAGGCTCATCGACATTTGACCTGACCCGTGTCCACCGAGATACGGCGAACAATAACCGGTTTGAGCTGCAGACCGGCATGGTCCTGCCTGCCGGAACAGTCACCTTCAACGGTACCTCATGGGTCACTACCGCTTCAGATACGGAGCGCACTGCGGGACCTTCCGACATTGGCGTTGAGTATTACCCGGCGACTTATTACGTCCCTGTCACCACTGGCCTAACGTATACGGTGCGCGATGTTGCCAGCGGCAACGTGTTCACGGGGAATTGTGCTGCGCCAGAGCCGGCGCATTATTTGATTTTTGAGCGCAATCCCAGTGAGCTGACGGGAGTCGACGCACTGGCTTACGATGGAGGCTGCCTCGAGAAGGTCGAGATTATCGACGATGGACGTACCTTCGATTCGGGCCGCAGTTATACCGATGAAATGCAAAACTTTGCAAACTGGTGGAGTTATTCGCGAAAGCGACACCTCGCGGCGCGTTCGGGCATTGGCCAGGCTTTTGAGACCACTACCGGGGTGCGCATGGGCGCCCTTACCTTAAATTCGCGCTCTCTGCGCGGTATGTATTCGCTGTCGGACGCCGCGGAGCGGGACTCTTTTTTCAAGTACATTTATGAGCGGGGTGGCAATGGTGGCGGCACGCCGAACCGCCAGACTCTGGACTTTATTGGCGGGCAGTTTGACAACAACTCAAGCGTCATCACCGAAAGTTGTCAGCAAAATTTTGCCATGATTTTTACGGACGGATTCTCCAATGTGAACACCGGCTCCGGGTCCGGTAATGCTGATGGGAGCATGGGCGTACCCTTTCAGGACACCCACAGCAATACCATCGCCGATATTGCGGCGAAGTACTACAACAAGACACTGGGTGCCTCGACTTTGGCTTCAGGAAGGGTTCCTGTGCCAACAGAATGCGCACTGGCTACTCCGCCGCTATCCGCCGACTGCAATGATGACCCTCATATGGTGACCTATGGTATTACCTTGGGCGCGCAGGGAAGCATTTTTGGCCAGACCCATTTTGATGTAGAGGATGCCCATAGCAATCCGCCAGCATGGCAGAACCCCACTCAAACGCGGAATCCTGTGCAGGTGGACGATCTGTACCATGCGGCGGTCAATTCCCGGGGTGAGATGCTCAACGCGCAAAATGCGGACCAGCTGCGACAGGTTCTCAGCGGGGCCTTACTGGATATTGTTGATCGCACCAGTCAGTCGGGCACGTCTTCATCGACTTCCGCGGCGATTCTGCAGGAGGACACACTTCTCTATAGTGTTGCGTTTCGAAGCGATGACTGGACTGGAAACCTGATTGCACAGGAAGTGTCCACTGTCGACGGCAGTCTCACGGCCCAGGCCTGGAACGCCGAGTCGATTTTAGAAACGCGCAGTACTTCTTCCCGTAACCTGCTCACTTTTGATGGTGCTGCGGGGGCAGATCTGGCGTATGCGAATCTCAGCCAGGCCCAAAAAGATGCTCTGGATACCGATCTGTCAGACGTCAACGATGGACGCGGGACAGAGCGCGTAGCATGGTTACGGGGAGACAATGTGTCAGGTATGCGCAATCGTGCCGCGTCTGCGTCGAGCGATCTGCGCCTTATTGGAGATATCGTTAATTCGACACCTTTGTATGTCGGTACACCTAACCGTGGATACTCTTCGCTGCCCACCGAGTTCTCGCCCGGAACCTATGGAACGTTCAGAAGCTCCATCGGCACGCGCAAGAATATGATGGCGGTAGGCGCGAATGATGGTTTCCTTCATGTATTCGACGCCGACACAGGGGTCGAGCTCTTCGCATACATGCCCAGTGAGCTTCTAGAGCCCGCTATTGGGCATGATTACGCTCAAGCCTCCTTGCTAACCGACCCTAATTACGCGCACCAGTTTTTTGTTGATGGATCGGCGTCAGTCAACGATGTGCTCATCAATTCCGCTTGGAAAACGGTGCTCGTAGGCTCCATGGGCGTGGGCGGGCGGAGCATTTTTGCGATAGATGTAACGGACCCGAATAGCGTTGATGCTGCTGACGTGTTGTGGGAGTTCAGCGACCCTGATCTTGGTTACGGCGTTACCGATGTGCAGATCCTGCCCATGCAAAACGGCGGTTTTGCGGCAGTTTTTGGAAATGGCTATAACAGCGATAACGATAAGGCTGTTCTGTTCGTCGTCGATATTGCCGACGGCACTCTTCTTGCCAAGCTTGATACTGGCGCTGGGAGCAGCGCTGACCCCAACGGGCTAGCCGCCCCCGTTGCCAGTTCGTTTCCGCAGTTGAATTTTGTCACTCAATACCTTTACGCTGGCGATCTACATGGGAATCTGTGGCGCTTTGAGCTGACAGACGATAACCCGAGCGGATGGGATCGGTCTCAGAATGTCGACAAGCTATTTGAAGCTACGGATGCAAATGGCGACCGCCAACCTATTACAGTGCAGCCCCGGCTTTCTCTGAACCCCAAGCGAAGTGGTGAACTGATCATCAATTTTGGTACCGGGAGTTTCTTTCGGGATCAGGATAATTCGCTGGCGAATCCTCAGGTGCAGACTTTGTACGGCATTCGCGAAGCGCTGGGCAACACTACCATCACGCGTGGCGATCTTCTCGAGCAAACGATTCTATGGCAGGACACTGTTGTGGCGCTGGGAGAGCCGCGCATCGTTCGCCAGCTCTCCAATAATAATTACGATACGTCCAACAATAATAGTGAAGAAGATGGTTGGTACCTAGACCTGGTTTACGACGGTAACAACGTTGGCGAGAGAGTCATCAGTAGTGTGACGTTCCCATCGGGCAATCGTCGGGAGCGCGTGCGCTTCACATCGATGACCCCATCAAATGACCCCTGTTCGGCCGGCAGGGTTGGCTTTATTTTCGACATGGACTTGTTTACGGGGGGGGCAACAGACTTCTCCGTGTTCGATTTGAATGACGATGGATTCTTTAACGTCGACGACCTGGTGGATCTGAAAATGGTGAATGCCATCAGCGGAGGCAAGGGTGAACAACTCACGATCATTCGTAATCAGGAAGGGGGCGGTGACTTCTTCTACGATGGCTCGGGTGGTCGTATTGGTAATGGCACCGGGCCCGAAGGTCTGGCAACCGGTGATCCCCTGGGAAGGCAGTCATGGCAACAACTTCGCTAACCGATAATTCGGCGCGCTTCGCGAGGACATTTGATGCAGAATTATAAAAGCACAGCCCAAAGTGGCTTTACCCTGATAGAGCTGATGATTGTGGTAGTGATCTTGGGTATCCTGGTGGCCGTTGCGCTACCGTCGTATCAGAATTCAGTGTCAAAGTCGTGGCGTCGCAAGGCCACCGCCTGCTTGGTAGAGATGGCACAAGGGATGGAGCGGCGTTACACCGCCAGTATGTCTTACTATGCAGATCCCACAGATCCTACGGTGACGACGTTGCCGCCTCAGGTATGTAGCACTGAAGATGGCATGGCTACGTATTATCTATACACTTTGACTCACCCCAGCCCACCTGACGGTGATGGGTTTTTACTGCAGGCAGCTCCCCAAGGCTGGCAGGAAAACCAGGATGCGCGTTGCGGTACGTTGAGAATCAATCATCAGGGTGTCCGCAACGTTTTAACGAACTCCACCGACGCGGCATTAGTGGATGAGTGCTGGTAAGTGAAAAATACTAGTTAGTCGGCAGTGTTGTTGGGTCCTAATTTGAAGATTTTGTAACCCACGGTTGACTTCGGTGGAATCAGTAACCACACTTGCGCCGTCGTAAATATGGTAACGGCAATGCAGAGTACCCTCTGCCCCTGGCCCCTATCCCGGTGCGATTATCCGGTTTAGCTGTACTTGCGTCCCGTCGGCCGTGGTTTGTCACTCATTGGACAAATCCCGGCAGTCCACACTGCGTTACCGCGCAGGGCGACAACGACACGGGGTCCCTTCGTGCTTGTTATCCCTCTGTTCTTTTTGCGGCATCTTTTTGTGGTGACGGATTCGGCGTGCCTGTTTGAACTGGGCGCGAAACACTGTTTGTTGCTGGCGAGGGTAAGCGCCGGCACGAGCGGGAGTCATGATTGTGAACGCAGAGTTGGATATAGCCGCTGAGTCACAGGAGAGTGTGGAAATGCTCTCCGGCGGCGAAATGATTGCAAGAGCGCTGGAAGATGAGGGCGTAGAGTTTATTTTTGGGTATCCCGGAGGTGCAGTGTTGCACATCTACGATGCCCTGTTTAAGGCCGCGAGCGTCCCCCATGTGTTGGTACGCCACGAGCAGGCGGCAACGCATGCCGCTGACGGCTATGCCCGGGCAACGGGTAAGCCGGGCGTGGTACTGGTCACCTCCGGACCCGGTGCGACTAACGCTGTAACGGGCATCGCCACGGCGTACATGGATTCCATCCCCATGGTTGTGCTGTCCGGGCAGGTACAAAGCCACCTTATCGGCGAGGATGCCTTCCAGGAAACCGACATGCTGGGGATCTCAAGGCCCATCGTGAAGCACAGTTTTCAGGTACGACACGCCAGCCAGTTACCGCTGGTAATAAAGAAAGCGTTTCACATCGCCGCGAGCGGGCGTCCCGGTCCGGTGGTTATCGATATACCCAAGGACATTACGCGTCCCGATGAGCGCTTTCCCTATGAATACCCACAGAGTGTCACGCTGCGCTCTTATTCGCCGGCGGTGCGCGGACACAGCGGTCAGATTCGTAAGGCAGCCAAGTTACTTCTCTCTGCCAAGCGGCCGATTATCTATTCCGGTGGTGGCGTTATTCTGGGGGAGGGCAGTGATCTGCTCAGAGAGCTTGCCCGGCATCTGAATTTTCCGGTGACCAATACCCTGATGGGGCTGGGTGCCTATCCGGGATCGGATCGACAGTTCCTGGGCATGTTGGGCATGCACGGATTTTACGAGGCCAATATGGCTATGCATCACTCCGACGTCATTCTCGCTGTGGGCGCGCGGTTTGATGATCGGGTGACCAACACCGTCGCAAAGTTCTGCCCTGGCGCCAAGATCATTCACATCGATGTTGACCCCGCCGCTATTTCAAAAACGGTGACTGCCGATATACCCATCGTGGGGCCCGTGCGCGCGGTGCTGACGGACTTGCTCGAGGCAATTCGCAGCGCCCAGGGGAATGACGAATCGGCGACTGAGGCGGTGTCTCTGGATCCCTGGTGGAAACAGATTGAAGAGTGGCGCGCCAGCCATGGTTTATGGACCGGACGTCGATTTGGCGAAAGCGATTACATTAAGCCCCAGGAAGTCATCCAGAGCCTTTATCGCATCACCGAAGGTAATGCCTTTGTCACGTCAGACGTTGGGCAGCACCAGATGTTCGCTGCGCAGTATTACAAGTTTGATGAGCCGCGCCGCTGGATCAACTCAGGAGGCCTCGGAACCATGGGCTTTGGTCTGCCCGCGGCCATGGGGGTCAAGCTGGCGTTCCCGGAAGATGATGTTGCCTGTGTCACCGGCGAGGGGAGTATCCAGATGAATATTCAGGAGCTCTCTACCTGTTTGCAGTACAACACGCCGGTGAAAATTATTAATCTGCGCAACAATTATCTTGGCATGGTCAAGCAGTGGCAGGACATGCAGTACGAGGGGCGCTACGCCATGAGTACCTATGAGGATTCCCTGCCCGACTTTATGAAGCTTGTAGAGTCCTATGGCCACGTGGGTATCGAGGTGAAAGATAAGAACCAGCTGGATGCGAAAATGGCTGAGGCTTTTGCTTTAAAAGATCGCCTGGTGTTTCTCGATGTCTTTGTTGATCCCATGGAGCACGTGTATCCCATGCACGTAGCGCCCAATGGCTCCATGAAGGACATGTGGCTTAGCAAGAATGAGAGGAGCTGACATGCGTCGTATTATTTCAATACTGTTAGAGAACGAGCCCGGGGCATTGTCCCGCGTGGTGGGATTGTTTTCGCAGCGCGGTTACAACATTGAAACACTCAATGTGGCGGCTACCGAAGATGCAACACTGTCGCGATTGACCCTGACGACCAACGGTGATGACCGGCACATCGAGCAGATTACCAAGCACCTCAATCGGCTGGTGGATGTGGTCAAGCTGGTGGACTTAACCGAAGGGGCTCATGTCGAGCGGGATTTGATGCTCATAAAAGTGCGTGCAGATTCCACCCAACGTGAAGAGATCAAGCGCACTACGGATATCTTCCGGGGGCAGATCGTTGATGTCGGTCCGCGGGTCTATACGATTCAGTTGGCGGGGACCACGGATAAGCTGGACTCGTTTGTTTCTGCCATACCCGAGGCGGATATTCTGGAGGTGGTGCGCTCCGGTGTTGCCGGTATAGCTCGAGGTGAGAAAGTGCTGCGGCCCTAAGGGCCGCAGTTGTTCTTTGCCAAGGCGGGAATCGCTTACAGGATGCTTTTCATTGACGTCATGTGACCGCGCAGCATCGTGCCTACGGTTTCTACCGGGTGAGATCGGATAGCGTCATTGACTCGGATCAACTCCTGATTGTCCACCGTGTTGTCGTTCCCCAGTCCCGTGCCGATTACGTCGGTTTCAATGTTCTTCATGAAGTCTGCCAGTAGCGGTCTGCAGGCATGATCAAACAGGTAGCAGCCGTATTCGGCGGTATCTGAGATCACTACGTTCATTTCATACAGTTTTTTGCGCGCGATGGTGTTGGCGATGAGCGGCGTTTCATGCAGTGATTCATAGTACGCAGACTCGTCGATGATTCCCGCCGCTACCATGGTTTCAAAGGCCAGTTCCACGCCGGCCTTAACCATGGCCACCATAAGAATCCCGTGATCGTAGTATTCCTGCTCGCTGATTTCCTGGCTGCTGTTGTCGGATTTCTCAAAGGCGGTTTCGGCAGTGGCGGCGCGCCAGCTCAGCAGGTTGATGTCGTCGTTCGCCCAGTCTTCCATCATGGTGCGGGAAAATTCGCCGGTCATGATGTCGTCCTGGTGCTTCTCATACAGAGAGCGCATGATGCCTTTGAGTTCTTCGGCTAGATAAAAAGCGCGTAACTTTGCGGGGTTGCTCAGGCGATCCATCATGTTGGTGATGCCACCGTGCTTGAGTCCCTCGGTAATGGTTTCCCAGCCATACTGAATCAGTTTGGACGCATAGGCCGCATCGATACCTTTCTCCACCATCTTGTCGAAGCACAGAATAGAACCAGTCTGGAGCATGCCGCACAGAATCGTCTGCTCGCCCATCAGGTCTGACTTAACCTCGGCGATAAAGGAGCTTTGGAGAACGCCGGCGCGATGTCCACCGGTGCCCACCGCATAGGCCTTGGCGATTTCCAAACCATCGCCATTAGGGTCGTTTTCTGTGTGAACGGCGATGAGCGTCGGTACACCAAAGCCGCGCTTGTACTCTTCGCGCACTTCGGTACCGGGACATTTGGGGGCGACCATGATCACGGTGAGGTCCTCACGGATCTGCATGCCTTCTTCGACAATATTAAAGCCGTGGGAATAGGACAGGCAGGCGCCGTGCTTCATTAAGGGCATCACGGCGGTGACAACGGCGCTGTGTTGCTTGTCTGGCGTGAGGTTCAGTACCAGGTCAGCCGCAGGAATCAGCTCTTCGTAAGTGCCCACGGTAAATCCGTTTTCTGTGGCGTTGCGAAAGGATGCCCGTTGCTCGGCAATCGCGGACTCGCGAAGCGCGTAGCTCACGTCCAATCCGCTGTCGCGAAGATTTAAACCCTGATTCAAGCCCTGGGCCCCGCAGCCCACGATGACCAGCTTTTTGCCACGGAGCCTGTCGACGCCGTCTGCGAACTCGCTGGCGTCCATAAACCGGCACTTGCCAAGTTGCTCGAGCTGGAGTCGCAGGGGGAGAGTGTTGAAATAGTTCTGGCCCATTTGGAATGTCCTTGGTAACGGAAAGCGCGCAAGTCTAAGGGAATGAGGTGTTTGCGTAAAACGCTATATAATAAAAACAGTTTTGCGTTTGGCGCTAATCATGGATCTAAAGTCGCTAGAGATATTCCTGTCTGTCTATAGCAGCCTCAGTTTTACCCAGACTGCGGCCGAGCAGCATCTTAGCGTATCGGCAGTGAGTCGCTGTGTGTTGCGCCTGGAAGAAGAGGTTGGAGAGCGTTTGTTCGACCGGGATCGGCGGGGAATGACCGCGACATCTGCGGCTCGACGTTTGCAGCTTGTCGCCGAGCGCATGCTGTCCGACTGGCGCTCGCTCCAGCAGTCCTTTGGGGATGATGGGAGTCTGCAGGGTGAGCTGCGGATTTTTTGCTCGGTCACGGCGACTCATCGATTGTTATCGCCATTGCTCGCAGCGTACCGTGAGGCGTATCCGCAGGTGCATATCCTGTTGCAGACGGGTGATCAGGCTGACGGTATAGAGAGAGTCAGGCGTGGGAGTTCTGATGTATCGGTGATCGCCAGGCCCGAGAGTCTGCCTGCCAGCTTTGCATTTAGTCCGCTTGCGAGTACGCCTCTATGCCTGTGTTTGCCTGAAGTGGAATGTGACTTACGGGATACGGTCAAGGATCTGAAGGGCAGGGCGCTTTGGTCTGCTTTGGAAGATGTGCCCTGGGTGTTGCCCGAGCGGGGCGTCAGCAAAGAGCTCATCGACCGATGGTTGCAAAGACGATTCCTCACGCCACCCCCGATTTATGCCCGTGTTGCAGGTCATGAGGCGATAGTCGCCATGGTGTCTCTGGGGTTGGGTGTCGCCATATTGCCAAGACTGGTGGTTGATGCGAGTGGGCTCGCAGGTAGCTTGCGTGTACTGACGTTGAAGGAAGATCTGCCGCCCTTTGAAATAGGCCTGTGCACGAGGCAGCGCAGGCGCTTGGATCCGGTGATTGCCGGACTGTGGCAGGTAGCGCAGAGTCTTTAGGTCTATCTGATAGACTACCCGGCTAATAACGGGGTTTGCCCAATGGCTGATCAACACATGAAAGATGACGAGTCCGACATGAAGCAGACAGGCTCTGCTGAAGCACAGGATCATGTATCAACGTCCGGAAAGTCTGCGCCTGCTGGCGGTGTGAGTTCGCTCACCGATAGTCTCGGCGAGGCCGCGAGCACCATCGAGGGGCTGATCGAGGACCACGAAGAAGAGGTCTCCGAAAACGGCCGAACGGTGAAGCGTCGCGGTGTTTACCTGCTGCCTAACTTATTCACGACAGGAGCGCTCTTCTGCGGGTTTTACGCCGTGGTCGCCGCAATGCGTGGGGACTACGAGACTGCGCCTATCGCTATATTGTTCGCATTGGTTTTTGATGGTCTGGATGGCCGGGTCGCGCGGCTGACCAATACCGCGAGTAAGTTTGGTGCTGAATACGACAGTCTCGCCGACATGGTCTCTTTTGGAGTTGCCCCGGCGTTGGTGATGTTCAGCTGGGGACTGGGCGATCTTGGGAAGGTCGGTTGGAGCGCATCCTTTATCTATGTGGCCTGCGTCGCCCTGCGTCTTGCCCGTTTCAATACCCAGGTGGGTGTTGGTGACCCCAACTTCTTTATGGGACTGGCCAGCCCGGCTGCAGCTTGCATCATGGCCTGCACCGTATGGGTATGTCAGGATCAGGGCTGGGTAGGTGCAGCGTTGCCGGGAGAGATTGCGGTGACCGTTGCTGCTCTGACCGCCGTGGTGGCAATCCTGATGGTAATCAATGTGCCTTACCACAGCTTTAAGGGCTTTGATCTGCATGGGCGTGTTCCCTTTGTAGCGATTCTGGCGGTCGTGTTTATCTTTGGCCTTGTGACGGTAGACCCACCCAAAATCCTCCTGTTGGCCTCGTTGACCTATGCGTTTTCCGGGCCTGTTGCCCAGCTTCGGCGCTGGCGTTCCTAGGGCTTTCTGTCGGACTTTCGACGGCCCTGAAACTTTTTTAAAAAAAGGCTTGTGCGCCATTCGCGCATGCGTATAATGCGCGCCTCTGCCGGCCTGAGGGTCAGCAGGAACACACCAAACCCGCGCGGTTTGGTGGATATTTAACAAGAAGATGAAGACAGAAGTGTGGGCACTTGTTGGGATAGTTGTTTATGACTATTCAGACACAACAAGTGACTCATCGATTCATTACTCTATTTATAGAGTTTGTAATTTTTGATTTCGAATTGTGTCTGAGCCGAGATTTGTTGGTTAGCGCGGGTTACTGTGAAAACCAACCCTCATGTCGAAAGGCTGAGGTTAAAGATTAAACTGAAGAGTTTGATCATGGCTCAGATTGAACGCTGGCGGCAGGCCTAACACATGCAAGTCGAGCGCGAAAGTACTTCGGTATGAGTAGAGCGGCGGACGGGTGAGTAACGCGTAGGAATCTATCCAGTAGTGGGGGACAACTCGGGGAAACCCGAGCTAATACCGCATACGTCCTAAGGGAGAAAGCGGGGGATCTTCGGACCTCGCGCTATTGGAGGAGCCTGCGTTGGATTAGCTAGTTGGTGGGGTAAAGGCCCACCAAGGCGACGATCCATAGCTGGTCTGAGAGGATGATCAGCCACACCGGGACTGAGACACGGCCCGGACTCCTACGGGAGGCAGCAGTGGGGAATATTGCGCAATGGGCGAAAGCCTGACGCAGCCATGCCGCGTGTGTGAAGAAGGCCTTCGGGTTGTAAAGCACTTTCAATTGGGAAGAAAGGTCACGTGTTAATAGCACGTGGCTGTGACATTACCTTTAGAAGAAGCACCGGCTAACTCCGTGCCAGCAGCCGCGGTAATACGGAGGGTGCGAGCGTTAATCGGAATTACTGGGCGTAAAGCGCGCGTAGGCGGTTTGTTAAGTCGGATGTGAAAGCCCCGGGCTCAACCTGGGAATTGCACCCGATACTGGCCGACTGGAGTGCGAGAGAGGGAGGTAGAATTCCACGTGTAGCGGTGAAATGCGTAGATATGTGGAGGAATACCGGTGGCGAAGGCGGCCTCCTGGCTCGACACTGACGCTGAGGTGCGAAAGCGTGGGGAGCAAACAGGATTAGATACCCTGGTAGTCCACGCCGTAAACGATGTCTACTAGCCGTTGGGAGACTTGATTTCTTGGTGGCGAAGTTAACGCGATAAGTAGACCGCCTGGGGAGTACGGCCGCAAGGTTAAAACTCAAATGAATTGACGGGGGCCCGCACAAGCGGTGGAGCATGTGGTTTAATTCGATGCAACGCGAAGAACCTTACCAGGCCTTGACATCCTAGGAATCCTGTAGAGATACGGGAGTGCCTTCGGGAATCTAGTGACAGGTGCTGCATGGCTGTCGTCAGCTCGTGTCGTGAGATGTTGGGTTAAGTCCCGTAACGAGCGCAACCCTTGTCCTTAGTTGCCAGCACGTAATGGTGGGAACTCTAAGGAGACTGCCGGTGACAAACCGGAGGAAGGTGGGGACGACGTCAAGTCATCATGGCCCTTACGGCCTGGGCTACACACGTGCTACAATGGAACGCACAGAGGGCAGCAAACCCGCGAGGGGGAGCGAATCCCACAAAACGTTTCGTAGTCCGGATCGGAGTCTGCAACTCGACTCCGTGAAGTCGGAATCGCTAGTAATCGTGAATCAGAATGTCACGGTGAATACGTTCCCGGGCCTTGTACACACCGCCCGTCACACCATGGGAGTGGGTTGCTCCAGAAGTGGTTAGCCTAACCTTCGGGAGGGCGATCACCACGGAGTGATTCATGACTGGGGTGAAGTCGTAACAAGGTAGCCCTAGGGGAACCTGGGGCTGGATCACCTCCTTAAACGATAAGCACTACCTGGCGAGTGCTCACACTTTTGTCTTCATCTAATCGGTTGATACCACGCAAGAATAGTGTCTGGTGCAGACCCACTTATAGGCCTGTAGCTCAGTTGGTTAGAGCGCACCCCTGATAAGGGTGAGGTCGGCAGTTCAAATCTGCCCAGGCCTACCAAATTGCCCCGTACGTCGTTGTCGGCGAGCTCGCATAGCAGGCTATGCGTCGCCCACCTCCGCCTAGTACGTAAACGATTTGGCGCGCTTAGCAAACGTTGGCAAGCTGTGTGAATAAGGGGCTATAGCTCAGATGGGAGAGCGCCTGATTTGCATTCAGGAGGTCCGCGGTTCGATCCCGCGTAGCTCCACCATTTATGCCGTTAGCGATAGCGAGTAGATGGTGAGGTAAGCGGTAAGAGACAGCAGGCGTGGTATTAGCAAAGTCAGAGGTAGGTACAGCGTGCTGTACCTACCTCTGGTTTTAACAACCGGATGTTCTTTAACAAGGTAGATCAAGCTGAGTTTATAAACTGAGCTGAAACACAGGCTACGCGCTTTGGTGCGTGAGTGTGGGTCAGACGGTTTATAGATAAATTGTTCAGTGGTAGCGGGACTTCAATTCCCCGTTATCACGACGAGTTGTAATATCAAAATATGTTGTAAAACATACTGTGACTTAAGCGTCACAACATCCGGCGGATCGGAGTCGGGTAGTTACGTTAACCGCGTAGTTATCTCAAACGATCTTTAATGAACCCGGCCACGTAAGCAGTTGCTTAAGGGCGTGGACGGGAGTCTTCTAGAGCAGGTAGTTCAAGCGGCAAGATAGCTTGGATTATATGGTCAAGTGACTAAGCGCACACGGTGGATGCCTTGGCAGTCAGAGGCGATGAAGGACGTTGGAGCTTGCGAAAAGTCTCGGGGAGGTAGCAACCAACCTTTGATCCGGGAATGTCCGAATGGGGAAACCCACCTAACGTAAGTTAGGTATCTGCGACTGAATACATAGGTCGTAGAAGCGAACGCGGGGAACTGAAACATCTAAGTACCCGTAGGAAAAGAAATCAATTGAGATTCCCCCAGTAGCGGCGAGCGACCGGGGAAGAGCCTGCATGTAATAGCTTTTGGGTTAGTGGAACGGTCTGGAAAGTCCGGCGATAGAGGGTGATAGCCCCGTACACGAAAATCTGAAAGTGGTACTGAGCATGCAATAAGTAGGTCGGGACACGTGATATCTTGACTGAAGACGGGGGGACCATCCTCCAAGGCTAAATACTCCTGACTGACCGATAGTGAACCAGTACCGTGAGGGAAAGGCGAAAAGAACCCCGGAGAGGGGAGTGAAATAGATCCTGAAACCGTGTGCGTACAAGCAGTGGGAGCAGACTTGTTCTGTGACTGCGTACCTTTTGTATAATGGGTCAGCGACTTATTGTCTGTAGCAAGCTTAACCGTATAGGGGAGGCGTAGGGAAACCGAGTCTTAATAGGGCGTTTAGTTGCAGGCAATAGACCCGAAACCGGGCGATCTATCCATGGCCAGGCTGAAGGTTGGGTAACACTAACTGGAGGGCCGAACCCACTAATGTTGAAAAATTAGGGGATGAGCTGTGGATCGGAGTGAAAGGCTAATCAAGCCCGGAGATAGCTGGTTCTCCTCGAAATCTATTTAGGTAGAGCGTCGTGTCTTACCCTGGGGGGTAGAGCACTGTTTGGGCTAGGGGGTCATCCCGACTTACCAACCCCATGCAAACTCCGAATACCCAGGAGTACAATCACGGCAGACAGACAGCGGGTGCTAACGTCCGTTGTCGAGAGGGCAACAACCCAGACCGCCAGCTAAGGTCCCCAATACCAATTAAGTGGGAAACGATGTGGGAAGGCTCAGACAGCTAGGAGGTTGGCTTAGAAGCAGCCACCCTTTAAAGAAAGCGTAATAGCTCACTAGTCGAGTCGGCCTGCGCGGAAGATGTAACGGGGCTAAATTGGTAACCGAAGCTGCGGATGCATGCTTGCATGCATGGTAGAGGAGCGTTCTGTAAGCCGTTGAAGGTGAACCGGGAGGTTTGCTGGAGGTATCAGAAGTGCGAATGCTGACATGAGTAACGATAAGGGGGGTGAAAAACCTCCCCGCCGGAAGATCAAGGTTTCCTGTCCAACGCTAATCGGGACAGGGTGAGTCGGCCCCTAAGGCGAGGCAGAGATGCGTAGTCGATGGGAAGCAGGTTAATATTCCTGCACTTCTTTATATTGCGATGGGGGGACGGAGAAGGCTAGGCCAGCGCGGCGATGGTTGTCCGCGTTTAAGGTTGTAGGCTGGTGACTTAGGTAAATCCGGGTTGCCTTAAGGCCGAGAGCTGATGACGAGCTTCGAGCGAAAGCGACAAGCGAAGTGGTCGATGCCATGCTTCCAGGAAAAGCCTCTAAGCTTCAGATATAAAGGAACCGTACTGTAAACCGACACAGGTGATCAGGTAGAGAATACCCAGGCGCTTGAGAGAACTCGGGTGAAGGAACTAGGCAAAATGGTACCGTAACTTCGGGAGAAGGTACGCTGCTGTTGGTGATGGGACTTGCTCCCTAAGCTGACGGCAGTCGAAGTGACCAGTTGGCTGCGACTGTTTATTAAAAACATAGCACTCTGCAAACACGAAAGTGGACGTATAGGGTGTGACGCCTGCCCGGTGCCGGAAGGTTAAATGATGGGGTTATCTTCGGAGAAGCTCTTGATTGAAGCCCCGGTAAACGGCGGCCGTAACTATAACGGTCCTAAGGTAGCGAAATTCCTTGTCGGGTAAGTTCCGACCTGCACGAATGGCGTAACGATGGCCAAACTGTCTCCACCCGAGACTCAGTGAAATTGAAATCGCTGTTAAGATGCAGTGTACCCGCGGCTAGACGGAAAGACCCCGTGAACCTTTACTATAGCTTCACACGGGACTTTGACCTTATTTGTGTAGGATAGCTGGGAGGCTTTGAAGCAGTGGCGCTAGCCATTGTGGAGCCGTCCTTGAAATACCAGCCTGGTAATGTTGAGGTTCTAACTCAGGTCCCTGATCGGGATCGAGGACAGTGTGTGGTGGGTAGTTTGACTGGGGCGGTCTCCTCCCAAAGCGTAACGGAGGAGCACGAAGGTGCGCTAATCATGGTCGGAAATCATGAGGTTAGTGTAAAGGCACAAGCGCGCTTGACTGCGAGACTGACAAGTCGAGCAGGTACGAAAGTAGGTCTTAGTGATCCGGTGGTTCTGAATGGAAGGGCCATCGCTCAACGGATAAAAGGTACTCCGGGGATAACAGGCTGATACCGCCCAAGAGTTCACATCGACGGCGGTGTTTGGCACCTCGATGTCGGCTCATCACATCCTGGGGCTGAAGCCGGTCCCAAGGGTATGGCTGTTCGCCATTTAAAGTGGTACGCGAGCTGGGTTTAGAACGTCGTGAGACAGTTCGGTCCCTATCTGCCGTGGGCGTTGGAGAATTGAGGGAAGCTGCTCCTAGTACGAGAGGACCGGAGTGGACGAACCCCTGGTGTTCCGGTTGTGTCGCCAGACGCATTGCCGGGTAGCTACGTTCGGAAGGGATAACCGCTGAAAGCATCTAAGCGGGAAGCCTCTCCCAAGATAAGTTCTCCCTGACCCCTTGAGGGTCCTGAAGGGCCGTAGAAGACTACTACGTTGATAGGCTGGGTGTGGAAGCGTTGTGAGGCGTTGAGCTAACCAGTACTAATTGCCCGTGAGGCTTGACCATATAATCCAAGCTATTTGCGTGTCCTGATTCAATAGAGTCCAGGCACACACGAAGACAACGGATGTTGTGATCAAGTCATAGTGTGATAACAACACACAGATACAGAAAATGAACAAACCGGA
>DS999407.1:0-5898 GCA_000158155.1 gamma proteobacterium NOR5-3
GCCTGCAGCAGCGTGATCGCGCCGCAGGCGCTTGCACAGGAGGGCGCAGAAACTATTGAGGAGGTAATGGTTACCGCCCGTCGCCGCGAAGAGAGTTTACAGGAGGTTCCAGTTTCCGTTGCGGTGGTAGATGCCGCGGCGATTGAGGCGCGAAGCCTGCAGTCCATCGACGACATTGCGCGCTTCACGCCGGGTCTGAGTTTTTCAAAAGCCTTTGGTCGTGCCACAGAGCGTCCGGTGATACGCGGCTTGGGTAACGTACTGGCCGGCGTGCAGTTTGGCGTGGAATCCGGCGCCGCCTATTTTGTTGACGGTGTGTATTATCCGGGCGATCTTCAGGGCCTGAATCTCAATGACCTGGAGCGTGTAGAGGTAATCAAGGGGCCACAGAGCGCACTCTACGGTCGTAACTCTTACGCTGGAGCCATCAACTTTGTCACCAAGTCACCCACTGAAGAGCTCTCAGGAGATGTGCGTCTTCTGTTTGCCGAAGACGGTGAGCAGGATTTACGTGCCAGCGTAAGTGGCCCCCTGATTCCCGGTGTTCTTGGTGGTAGCTTAAGTCTGCGCAGCTACGAGTTCGACGGTCAGTGGGATAACCAGGTAACCGGTCAGACCATAGGCGACGAATCGACGGACTCCATTAGCGGACTTCTTGAATGGACGCCTAACGAAAGATTGCGTGTACGCGTTCGCGGTCAGTATCAGGAAGATGAAGACGGCACTCGTCCGCTGTTCCTGCAGCCAGGCACCGAGAACAACTGCTCCCCCGGCTTGCGCTCCTTGAGTTCGCTACCTTTGTGGGGCGTCGACAACAACTTTCAATACTTTTGCGGTGATATCGAGGCCAGGCCTATTGCCTTGAACGACCAGGACGCGGTGGGAGAGAACATATTGCGCGGTGACGTGCCGGCTGTGGGCGGGACCTTTTTTGGCGACCCGTACTCACGCACTGATGGCACCCCTTTTGATGGTGTACAACGCGAAATCAATCTCGCCTCGTTTCTTATGGACTATGAGTTTGATAGCGGCTATGCGCTGACACTGTCCAGCGCCTACAGAAAAGAGGAACTAAAAACCGGCTCCGACTCGGACCACTCTTCCGTGAACTTCAAGTTCTCCGCAGGAACACCCGGCGAACCCTTTGAAAATGGCTTCTTCGCGATTTCCGGTGGCTCTGAACGTGAAGACTACTCCATGGAACTGCGTTTTGATTCTCCACAGGATCGCGATTTCCGATGGATGGTCGGTGCGTTCTACTTCGACCAGGAAATTGATGGATTCAATATCAATTTTGGGGCACCGAATCGGTATGAGACTACAACAACGCCCTCGGATGAGCAGGCCCTGACTAATCAGGCAGTCTTTGGCTCGGTCACCTATGACTTCAGCGAGCGACTGACCGCAAGCGCTGAAATTCGCTACATGGAAGAAGACAAAACGCTGACTGACGCCGCGTTCAATGGCGACGATACCTGGTCCAGCACTACGCCTCGATTCACGCTCAACTATCAGGTGAGCGATGCCGTAATGCTATACGCGTCTTATGCTGAGGGCGCTAAACCCGGCGGATTCAATGGTTCTGATGGCGACAGCGTCTCGCGACCGATCTACGATCAGGAAGAATCGGTTAACTACGAGCTAGGCGTAAAATCTACCATGATGAATGGCCGACTGATCGCAATGCAGCGATCTTCTTTACCGAAGTGACCGACATACAGCTCACAACGCCCATCGAGAACCCGAGCGACTCGAGCCTTACCTCGATCGTGACCAATCACGGTGAGGGTGAAGTCTTCGGCGTTGAACTCGAACTGAGCTACTACGCCACCGAGAACCTGATGTTCGGCCTCAACTACGCGCTGGCTGACACCGAGTTCACGAGCGGCTGTGATGAATTCCAGTGGACCCTGACCAGCGGCGGCGGTAAGTGGACCGGCGACGCCGCCACCTCCGCAGACTTCACCGGCAACGGTGACTGCTCTATCGAGGGCAATCAGTTCCCACTGTCCTCAGAGCACCAGGCCTCGGGCTTCATGAATTTCAGTATGCCGATCAGCAACAACATGGAGTTCTTCTTCAACGCCGATGTGTCCTACGAGAGCGAGAAGCCGGTGCAGGTTCATAACCTGGCCTATGCTCCGGAAGCGACCATCGTGGGTGCGCGCCTCGGCCTGAACGGTGAGAACTGGACTCTGGCCGCCTTTGGTCGCAACCTGACCGACGAGGACGCACCGCCCATGGCCACACGCTGGCTCTCGCTGCCCTACCTCGCGCCGAACTTCCCAACCCTCAACACAGCAGCGTTCGTGCCGGGAGCGGATACGAGTTCACCGCGGGCGTTCTTTGGCTCGCTGCGCCGCGAGCGACAGTTGGGGCTTGAGCTCATCTATCGCTTCTAAGCGTAAAGCGGAAGGTCAAGGTCACCCTCGGGTGGCCTTTTTTTTCGCATGAGGGCTGAAAGACCCGCAGGATAAACAAGGGGCCTGAACCATGCAGGAACACTCCAAACGCCGGGACCGTCGTCGGATTCTTCAGGCCATTGGCGGATTGACCCTAGGAGCTGCGCTTCCCGGAGGCCTGTTTGCCGCGGCGGCGACACGCCGGGTATCATCGTGGGCGCCGGGCTCGCCGGGCTCGCCGCCGCCCAACTCCTGCAGCGCCAGGGAATCGATGTGCTTGTTCTGGAAGCGCGAAGCCGCGTCGGTGGCCGCGTCAACACCCTCGACGAACTGCCCGGTCATCCGGAAGGCGGCGCTAACGTGATCGGACCGAACTACGGCCGGGTGATTGATGCTGCAAAAAGTGGCGACGTTAAGCTTCATAGCCCGGCTCGATCCGGGGAAACCGGTTTTATCATCAATGGTCAGCGCATCCTTCCAGACGCCTGGGCCACATCAGCGGCCAACCCTCTCCAGGGCCCAATGCGTGCACTGGCTCCGGACCGACTGCTCGGCGCGGCGCTGCGGGACAACCCGCTGAAGACCTCGAGCGACTGGCTGAATCCCCGTATGGCCGAGTATGACCTGGGTGTCGATAGCTACCTGGCGAGTCTTGGCTTCAGCGATGCCGCTGTCTCTCTCGTGGCAGCAAACAACAGCTATGGCAACAGTATTCAGGACACGTCGATGCTGAGCCTGCTGCGCGTTGGCAACAACTTTGCTCGGGCGCGGGCCATGCGTCAACCGGTCTATGAAGCCGCACGGGGCAATATGCGGATCCCGGAATCGATTGCTCAACAATTTTCTGGCAGCATCAAATTCAATGTCACTGTCTCCCGGGTTGAGCGCAGCGGCGCTGAGATTATCGTGCAGGACCTGCAGGGTCAGCAGTATCACGGCGATGCGCTGATTATGGCTCTGCCACTTCCCGCTTTACGCAATATCCAGATCGACGCTATGAGCGAGGCGCAGCGCGAGGCCGTTACCGCCGTGAACTACCACAAGGTAACCCAGGTTCATCTGCTGGTTCGCGAGCCCTATTGGAATGACGCGTTGCCCGCTTCCTGGTGGACCAACGGTCCGCTGGGCCGATTGTTTCTCCGACCGTCCGCGAACCCCGGCGAATACGCTAATCTCACAGTCTGGATTAACGGTGCGGATTGCGATCGACTCGCAGCCATGAGCGAGGCCGAGGCAGGCGATACGGTCCGGCGCGAAGTCGAAGCGGTACTCCCTGAAGCGCGAGGCCTGTTGACCACTGGCAAAGTTCTGCGCTGGACTGATGATCCTTTCGCCGGCGGCAGCTGGGCGGTCTGGGCTCCGGGACAACTTGGGCGGTACTTCGAACTGCTGCAGCAACCGCTCGGGCGTATATTCTTCGCCGGTGAACATACGGCGCGAGCCAACCCGGGAATGGAAGGCGCTATGGAATCCGGCGAACGCGCGGCGCTGGACTCGCTAAGGACACTGCTATGAAACCGACGCGTATTTACCCGCATCGCACGAACGCCCGACGCGACCGGAGAGCCGGACTCGGCGCAAGCCTCCTTACCGCTGTTGCGATATGCCTGGCGCTCGCATCCCAGGCGGCAGAAGAGTCGTCGCCAGCACGGGCCCGGCTGAGTGGCGAGCAGGCCTTCGCGGCCTGCGCCGCCTGCCATAGTCTGGCCGATGGAGCCGTGCACAAGGTCGGTCCGAACCTCTGGGGCGTTTACGGCCGAGCGGCGGCGCAGGCAGAGGATTACGCCTATTCCCCCGCTCTTGCGGCAGCCGGACTCACATGGACGCGTGAGAACCTGTTCGCCTGGATAGCCGGTAGCGAGGCAATGGTTCCTGGCAGCTGGATGCTTTTTCAGAACAATCTGCAGCCTGATGAAGTCATGTCTCTGATCGACTATCTCGCCGCTCACGGCGGAACGGGCGGACAATAAACGTGTCAACAGCAAGCATCATTCTGCTAACGCTGCTTGCCTATAAGGCATTGCTGATCGCTATAGGCATCTGGGCGTCCCGACGCACGCACGACGAGGACGACTTTTTCCTCGGCGGTCGATCACTGGGCCCACTGGTCGCTGCTATCAGTTATTCCTCCAGCGCCTCCTCCGCATGGACGTTACTGGGTATCAGCGGCGTCGCCTATGTGATGGGTATCAGCGCCCTGTGGATCGTGGCGGGTTCAGTGCTGGGGATGTTGGTGGCCTGGTACTGGATCGCGCCGCGCCTGATGCGGGCGAGCCGGGAACAGCACCTGGTCACTCTCACGGATCTTCTCCTCGGTGACTTGCAGGGCCGCGCTCGTAGCACGCTGCTATGGCTGATCTCCACGGTTATTGTCATCTCTTTCAGTTTCTATGTCGCAGCGCAGTTTCAGGGAGCCGCGAGTACTTTCGCCAGTAGCTTCGGTCTGTCTATGCCCTTGAGCATAGCCACTGGCGCAGCAATCATCATGATCTACACCCTGCTCGGGGGCTTTTGGGCGGTTTCGGTCACCGACACGGTTCAGGGGCTACTGATGGCCGCGGCAGCAATCCTGCTGCCGGTGACCGCCTTGCAGGCGGTCGGCGGCTGGAACAGTTTTATTTCCCAGCTGCAGACTGTGAGCACGCCAAGTCAGCTCAGCTGGGAGGCCGGGAACGCGGGCCTCGCCGGCACGGGGTTTGTTCTGGGGCTGCTGGGAATCGGCATTGGCACCTACGGTCAACCTCATCTGCTGGTGCGCTTCATGGCTCTGCGCGACGCGAAGGCCCTGCGCCAGGCCAGAATCCTGACTATTGTCTGGTACCTCCTGGTGTTCCTCGGGATGTGCTTTCTCGGACTGGTCGGCCATATCCTGTTTCCGATCGTCGACGACCCGGAGCGCATCTTTTTTGTTCTCACAGAAAACCTTTTCCCTCCGGTACTCGGCGCTGTACTGATCGCAGCGGTGCTCTCGGCAATCATGTCCACCGCTGACAGTCAGCTACTCGTCGCCGCGAGCGTCATCGCCCACGATCTGGGCCTGGGCAAGGGCTCTCAATCCCGTTCATTGCTGGTCTCCCGGCTCGCGATCGTGGGCCTCGTGGTACTGGCTGTGCTGATCGCGCTGTTTCTCCCGGAGAAAATTTTCTCCCGGGTGCTCTTTGCCTGGATCGCGCTCGGCAGCGCCTTCGGGCCGCTGGTCTTTGCCAGACTGGCGCGATGGTCCGTGACACCCATGGCGACCCTGCTGTCCGTAAGCCTGGGATTTGCCAGTGCGGTCGCCCTGTACCTGGCGCCCAACACGCCCGGCGACATCGCCGAACGTCTCCTGCCCTTTACTATTGCAGCGCTGTGCCTGTGGCTCGGCAAGACACGGCATTCGGAATGACAAGCACGTCTCGAACCCATCCAGCCCGGCAAGGCGCATGGTTATTGCGAAGGGGCGATGTTGTCCAATTGCCAAAAACTATCGCGCAGATTCTGGTGCTCAGCAGTTTAC
>DS999407.1:5918-380365 GCA_000158155.1 gamma proteobacterium NOR5-3
GGTCAGATCACCGAAGCTGGCAGCGCTATGGGGGCACCGCCGCTGCCGACAGGCGCTATGTGCTTCTGCGGGCGCCGGGGTCAGAGACCTCTTACCTGCGCTTTGTGGAAACACGCGTCCCAGCGGACTATAAGCCGCTCACCTCCTCCGGTTGGAATGCGATCGAGCTGCTGACGAATGATCCTTACGCGCTGCACCAGCGCCTGCAGGACAGCCCGTTCCAACATCTTGGCGGTCCTGCAGCACTCAGTCCCGGCTCAACTATCCACGCTGTGCAGTACCTCGGCCCGGACGACGAAGTCCTGTATTTCACGGCTGATCTTGGTGATCCTGACACCTCGACACTCGCCACAAGTCAGTTCCCGGTGGGTCGGACGTTTATCGTCGTGCTGGCAGGGACAGCCATTGCGCCAGCAAAAGCCTTTTACCAGGAACAATTCCAGCTGCAGGAGGCATTGCGCATGACGCTGCCAATTCCGCTCATCGCGCACGCTCAGGACCTACCCTGGGATCAACCCTATACGCTGTCATTGATGCGTCTTGCGCAGTTCAGCCACGCGTTGGAAATCGATGCTTATCCCGACGCCCGCGAGCGCCCGTCAATCCCCGGTGAACTGCCCCCGGGCATCGCTATCGTGAGTTTCTGCAGTGGCTTCCCCCATTCGGACTACGCGGTCTACGCAGGCGCAGAGCTGGAGATCTCCGGCCTCGGGTACGATGATGCTCCCCTGCGGGTCGTGAAGGGTGAAGCGGGTGAGCTACTGGAGCTGATCATGTGCACCGCGGCGACACCGTAACGAAGCTGCCATCGGGAAAAAAGTTGCATTAAACTATAAAGCTATAACATTATGTCTTTGTTACCCCTACTTAAAACGTGTCGCTCCCCGCGCGAGAGCCAAGGAATCTGATGAACGCTTACAGTGAATTTCGAATCGGCTGGCCTATCGTGCTGTCATCGATGCTCGGCATCGCCTTCGGCATGTCGCCGTTGCCGTTCTATACCATCGGCGTTTTTGCGGGGCCGCTGGCCGCAGAATTTGGCTGGGGCATCGACAAGGTATTTTCGGGGCTGGCCGTTTTCACCTTGGCAGCCATGATCGCATCGCCGCTGGTAGGCAGCCTCTCGGACCGACTCGGCGTGCGCCGGGTCGCGCTCACATCAATTTTTCTGTTCTCCCTCAGCTTTATGGCCTTCGCGCTGAACACCGGGTCCCTACCCCTCTATTACTGCCTCTGGGCGTTGCTCGCGTTCTGCGGTGCCGGCACATTGCCAATGACTTTTACACGAGCTATTTCGAATTGGTTTCACGAAAAGCGCGGTCTCGCCCTCGGCGTCGCGCTGATTGGCACGGGTGTATCCGGCGCATTGAGCAAGCTTTTTGCCGCGTATGTGATGGCTGAGGCGGGCTGGCGAGTGGCCTACGTGGCGGTCGGCGCCCTACCGCTCCTGATCGCATTGCCGATCGGCCTGCTGTTTTTTCGGGATATCAATGATCCTAAATCCGCGGACCGCGCCGAGCGTTTGCGTCAGGTTCACAGCGACGGCAATGTGACCACCGAGGTCTATGGACTCACGCTGCCTCAGGCGCTTCGGGACTGGCGCTTCTGGCTGCTGGCGCTGGTCTTCGTACCGCTTTCCTTCGCGATTGGGGGCCCGATTCCGAACATCGAAACCCTGCTCGGCGCGAAAGGATTTTCAACGATAGACGCGGTCTTCCTCGCCAGCTGCCTGGGCTACGCGGTGTTTGGCGGCCGGCTGCTCGGCGGCTTTCTTCTGGACCATATCTGGGCGCCACTGGTCGCCTGCGTGCTGCTGATTATGCCGGCGATTTCCATGCACCTCCTCAGCGCCGACGAACTCAGCTACAGCACGACGCTGATCTCAGTGATTCTCCTCGGTGTGGCCGCCGGCATGGAGTACGACCTGCTGGCCTATCTGGTATCCCGTTATTTCGGGATTCGTTCCTACGCCGGTATCTACGGCGCGCTTTACGCCTTCTTTGCCCTCGGGGCGGGATTTGGCCCCGCAGTTTTCGGCCGTGCCTATGAAGCCACAGGCAGCTACAACGCCGCGCTCAACTGGTCGATGTGGGCATTCATCTTCTGCTCTCTGGCGCTGCTGCTCCTGGGGCCCTATCGCGATGACAAGCTGCGAGCGATGGTCGACTAATCTGAAGGAGCAGGGATTCAATGACTATTCCTCAACCGGGAGCCGCCTCGGAGGGCATCAGCGATGCGTTACGCGATGCAATGCCCAGCGGCGAACTACTCTGCGATGACGCTGCTAGGCGGCTCTACTCACAGGACGTTTTTACCCGCGCGGCACCCGCCGGCATGGTCCTTCGGCCCGGCGAACTGAATGAACTTGAAGAGGCGCTGAGTCTGCTCCACGCCGCTGGCATTGCCAGCATCCCCCGCGGCGGCGGCATGTCCTACACGGGCGGCCTCGTGCCGGATGGCGAAGACTGGGCGGTGATAGACCTCGGCTTGATGAATCGCGTGCTGGAGGTCAATCGCCAGGATATGACCGTAACCGTCGAGTGCGGATGCACCTGGAAGTCGCTCTACGAAGCGCTTGCGGATACCGGTTTGCGAACACCCTACTGGGGCACCCTCTCGGGGATCCGTGCAACGGTCGGCGGCGGTCTGTCGCAGAACGCCATATTCTGGGGATCCGGTCAGCATGGCTCCGCCGTGGACTCGGTGATATCCCTCACCGTTGTGCTCGCTGACGGGACGCGGATCGAGACCGGCTCAGCGGCGCAGTCAAAGAGCGATCCTTTCTTCCGCCATTTTGGCCCAGATCTGACCGGTCTGTTCTGCTCAGATAGCGGCGCCTTCGGTGTTAAGGCACATGCGACGCTGCGCCTGGTTCCACAGATGCCAGCGCGGGAATACCTGGCCTTTGATTTTGCCAAGGCCAAGGAAACCATCGCTGCCATGAGCGATATCTCCCGCACAGGCCTCGCTTCCGAATGTTTTGGCTTTGATCCGTTCCTGCAGCAACAGCGGCTGAAGCGTCAGAGCATGAGTGCCGACGTGAAAGCCCTGGCCGGTGTTATGAAGGCATCCGGGTCACTGATGTCCGCGATGCATGATGGCGCGAAGCTCGCCATCGCTGGACGGCGTTACATGAACGATGTGAATTTCTCTGTGCAGATCATCGTAGAGGATCGGATAGCTGCTGGCGCAGCAGATAAGGCGGCGGAGATACGGGCAATTTGTCAACGCCACAACGGCCGAGAGATCGAGAACAGTATTCCCAAGATCACCCGCGCCAACCCCTTCGGTCCCGTCAACAGTATGCTAGGCCCGGAAGGAGAACGCTGGTTACCAGTGCATGGACTAGTCCCGCATTCGCGCTTTCAAGCGGCATACGATGCGGTAGAGGCTATTTTCGATCAGCACCGGGAGCGCAGCGATGCCTTGGGTGTGGGCACGGGTTATCTCCTGGCAACGGTGTCGACACACTGCTGCGTGCTTGAACCGGTATTTTTCTGGCCCGACGAATTGCTCGAGATTCATGAGGATGCCGTCGAACCCGGACACTTGAAAAAGCTCCCGCGGCACGCACCCAATCCCGAGGCATTCGATCATGTGAACACGCTACGAACTGAGCTGATCGCACTATTTAGCGACATAGGCGCCGTCCACCTACAAATCGGACGCTCCTACAACTATCGGGGTGCACTGAAAAATGGACCTGCGCAACTCGTAGATGCGCTTAAACAGGTTCTGGATGGCAAGTCACTGATGAACCCGGGCTCCCTCGGTCTAGAATGAGCCGTCATTACCAGAGTCTGAGCGGCCCCGAGGGCAACTGGCAAATCCATTACCGGGAAGCCGGCAGCGGCCCGCCCTGCGTCCTGCTACACCCATCCCCGCTATCGTCTGCGGCTATGGCCCCGACCATGCAAGTACTCGCGCCGATGGCTCGCTGCATTGCCTGGGATACGCCGGGCTACGGTTATTCAGATTCACTACCAAAAGCCTGGAGCAAGCAGGACCTCTCTCCCTATGTCGATGCTCTACGCAGCTTTATCATTTGCTTGGATTTAGATCGACCGCTGATCTACGGATCGGCCACCGGCGCCCAGATCGCGATAGAGTTCGCCAAGCAGCATCCAACGCTGTGCAGCGGCTTGTTGCTGGAGAATCTGGCATTGTTCTCAGCGCAGGAATCGGAAGCCATGATGGAAAACTACTTCCCGGACATCCATGCCCGGGACGATGGATCCCATCTACAGCAGATCTGGGACATGGCGAGACAAAGTACACGCTACTTCCCCTGGAACGATGAAAGTCCGGCCGCTGAGCGTCGCAGCGCGTACCCCAACGCCGACATCATCGCAGACATCTTCCGGGACTATCTAATCGCGGGACCGGACTATGATCGCGCCTATCGTGCAGCCTTTGCCAATGAACGACCAGAGCAACTGGCTGGCCTCACGCTACCCACACAGGTAATTCTCTGGACCGACGGCTTGTTAGGTGAGTACGCGCAGCGACTCCGGGAAGTAGATCTACCCGACGCTATCGTCCTGCGAAACGCAGGCTCCGGTATGTCGGCACGCTTTGAGGCTCTACAGGAAGCTGCTGCAACTCTGCTCGAAACCCGGGCGCGCACAGAAGGCATGACACTATGAGCAACATGATGCGGCGGATCGAACTGGCACGCCTACCCGCGGGGATCCCGGTCGATGAGGACTTTCAGCTAAGGGGACTTCCGCTTCCGGTCATCACCGAGGGTCAGGTCCTCTGCACAACCCAATACCTATCCCTCGACCCTTACATGCGCAGCCAAATTTCCGGACGCCATTTATCCGGCGAGATTGGTGTCGGCGATACCATGCGCGGGGAAACCATCAGCCAGGTTCTAAGCTCCCGTGATCCCGGCTTTGCCGTCGGCGATCTCGTACGCTGCTTCGGGGGCTGGTGTAGCCATTCAGTGCATAGGGCGAGTGAGCTTACGCTCCTCCCCGGGGACTTTCCTAAGCCATCCCTGGCTCTGTCCACATTGGGTATGCCGGGTCTGACTGCATGGGCCGGTCTACACTGCCTCGCAAAACCCAAAGCAGGCGAAACCGTGGTGATCCCCGCAGCCACTGGCGGTGTCGGATCGGTTGCAGGACAGTTGGCGCGCCGTGCGGGTTGTCGAGTGATTGGTATCGCCGGCAGTGATGACAAGTGTCGTACGGCGGTTTCGGAGCTGGGCTATCACCACTGTATCAACCGACGCGACTCAGATCTGGCCGCTGCTCTGGACACTCACTGCCCGAGCGGTATCGATGTCTACTTCGATCTCGTGGGCGGCGACATGCTCAATATCGCCAGCGAGCGACTCGCACAGGGTGCACGCGTGCTGCTCTGCGGCTTGATGGCAGACTACAACAGCGAATCGCGCAGCGCTGGCCCGCCGCCGGGACTGTGGATCCGAGCCCGAGCTACCATTTTCGGGTTGGTGGTCTACGACTTCGAATCCCGGCGCGAGGAATTTCTTCGTGAGGCACTGACGCTTTACTCCCAGGGAGCCCTACACAGCAACGAAGATATCAGTCTCGGCCTGGAGACTGCGCCCGCAGCTTTTTGTCGACTGATGCGCGGAGAAAATACTGGCAAGGTAATCATTGCTGTAGCGGAGGAGCGGTGAGGTCCACCCAAGGTACAGAGTTCCCGGGCTGGAAGATTGCCGCGACAGCGCAACAGGCTAAGGCCCGGGCTAGCGTAGTGATTGCAATGCTGCTCGCTCAGGCGCTGATGACTCCGGGCAGTCTGGCGGAGCACAACTCATCTTCCTTGGCTCCCGACGGCTCACTGACGCAGTTGCTCGAGTGGATTCAAGGCGATTTCGACAATTGGGCGCAGTATGCGTCCCAGTCCCCTGGTGACGACGACTTCTCCCACCTCGGCCTGCAGAGGCGCCGGGTGTCGATGCCAGCCGTTGGCGACCACGTCATCTATGCGCAAATAAACCGCCGCGCCGACCCGGACGATGTGTACCGGCAGTTTATTCACGTTTTCAGCCAGGATGAACGCGGCCAGATTCAATCCAGAATCCTGCGCTTTATCGAGGCTGAACAGCATCTGGATATCCTCGCGCGTCCTGAGACCTTCGCAACCCTGGTCCCGGAGGATTTTCGCCCTGCCCTGAACCCGGGCTGCGAGCCGCGCTGGCGCGTCGAGGGCGCGGCGTACGTTTCGCGCATTGATCGGAAGCGCTGCGTAATTGCGTCAAGCCGGGACGGAAAAGCGCGGCATATTCAGAGTACAGAGTTTATCGAGGCAACACGCATTCTTAATGAGGAATCCGGCTATCTGCCCGATGGCACACAGTTGTTTGGCCTGCCCGACGGTGATTACTACCTGTACGAACGCATCGATGGAAACCGTTGACCTGCATCCCAAAGTAGAGGCTCGAAGCACCCCATGACGTCGCAGGTCACCCGCGGTTACAGCGATACCAGCGCCGGTCAGGCGCATTGGCGCCGGAGCATCGGAGCTGGAAGCGCCAATCCCGTTGTCTGCCTGCACATGGCCCCCAAGTCATCCCGGAGTTTTAGCGCCCTGCTACCTAAACTGGCGAGAAATCGCATCGCGCTGGCACCCGATCTGCCCGGTCATGGGGCGTCTGATCCGCTAAACTCGGCAGCCTCCATTCCAGGCTACGCCCAGTGGCTATGGGAACTCCTCGACGCAGAGCTCCCGGGCGAAACGGTGGACTTCGTCGGCTACCACACCGGCGCCATGGTTGCGGTAGCTGCTGCGCAGGCGCGCCCTGCAGCCGTGGGCAAGCTGGTAGCCCTATCCGCTCCGGTGTTTAAAGACGCAGAAATAGCAGCCTTCCGAGAGTTTTTCAGACCCATTCCGCTCGATGAGGATGGCAGCCGTTTTCGCATTATGTGGGAACGTATCATGCGCTTCCGCGGGCCCGGGATGACATTGGAAATGGCCGCCGCGTCACTATCAGACAATCTTCTTGGGGGCGAAGACTACGAGGAAGGCCATCGGGCGGCGTTCGATCACGCCAAGCAGTTTCTCAGTGAGATATCCCTGCTGGAAAACCCGATCTTAGTCATCAACGTCGCCGATGACCTGGAAGAGCATAGCCGACGGATCGACCCGTACCTGAACAACGGCGTTCGGCGTGACTACCCACACTGGGGCAACGGTTTTCTGGAGCTTCACGCGGAACAACTGGCGCGAGACTTACTGGGGTTTTTCAACAGCTAGCCAAACTGACAGTACCAATGGGAACTGGCGAGTGACGATGCGTACCAACTCCCCCGCCGCTTGACGTGTTAAAACTTACGCACCGGCCTACGGAAAATACCTCACAAACCCAGGAGCTGTATTCCCAGACCACTACCGGCTATGGTATTGGCAAGTTAACTTCGCCAGATCACAGAAATCCGCTGTCTGAGATCAAGCGACTGCCTGACTCCACTCATTGAACGCACTGATCCTAAGATTTCGATAATGCCCTGCCCCAACTAAATGCCTCCCGAGGTTGAAGAGATTGAATACGGCGGCGTGCGCCGCAACAAATCGTTGAGCTTGGGCAACGGATTTGAATCGCCGCATCCCTCGCTCCCTAGCTCGGGTCGTTTCATGCGATTGCTCTGCCCGATTGTTCTCATACTGCTCGGTAATGTGGACTGTCTCAGGGATCAACTCTCTGTGAGCAACGCCATAGCTGCGTAGCTTGTCTGTGACGATTTTCCTGGGCTCCCCTCCGTGGCTTCGCAATAGGCGTTTGAAGAAGCGTTTAGCCGCAGCGCCGTCACGCTTAGTCTGCAGATAAACATCAACTACTTCGCCGTCCTGATCGACCGCTCTCCAGAGATATTGTTGCTTGCCATTGATCTTTACGAAGACTTCGTCGATGTAGAACGTGTCGCCATAGCCCCGGTGCTTTCGCTTCAATCTTCTAGCGTAAATGGCGCCGAACTTGTTGCACCAGAGACGTATTGATTCGCGACTTACTGTGATGCCACGTTCTGCCAGCAGATCTTCAATATCCCGGTGGCTGAGATTGAACCTATAGTAAAGCCAAACAGTGTAGGAAATGATATCGGGCGGGAATCGGTGGCGCTTGTAGGTGTTCATGCCCCGCGTCTAGCGAATTGGGGGCAGTTAAGTTGGCGGTACCCTTTAGAGGTGATTCATGTATCCCGATTCTGTTCGTTTAAATGATGCCGGGGCGACATCGGTGGCGCGTGTAGATAGCGATGGACTAACTATATCAATACCGGCCGTTTAATTTGGCTGTAAGCCGGCTCGGCAGCGCTGGCCAATTTTCGCCGTGGCGCACAATGGCCAGAATAGGTGCGCCATTATTCGTATCTTCATCATATTCACTGGCGAGCGTCCGAGTCATAAAATGGCCATTTATTTTTCCTTGTCGATTCCTTCACACAGATCCCTTGCACGCATCTGTTGCCTGTTCCTGCTGGCGATAGTTGCTGGCTGTGCAACTGCTCCACTGGATTATCCCAAGCAAACGTCGGTCGCGATTGAGGAGACATCACATACCAGGGAAGCCGTCGAAACGGATAAATGGATGGCAGGCAGAACCGATATCAACGGTTTCTACCCGCTTGTCTCAGGATTTGATGCTTTTGGGGCTCGCCTGCTTTTGATTGATGACGCCGAAGTCAGTATCGATGCTCAATACTTCCTGATGAAGCCGGATCACGCAGGGCTCGTATTCGTATCAAAACTTATGGAAGCTGCAGATCGTGGTGTTCGGGTGCGCTTACTGCTGGATGACATATTCACGAATGTTGAAGATCTAGATTTGGCGGTCGTGAACGACCATCCGAATATCGAGCTGCGTATATTTAATCCCATTGCCCGTAAGGGAATCTACGTTTTTAACTACATTGGCCATTTTGGTCTCGCCAATCGGCGCATGCACAACAAGGCACTTGTTATCGATAATCAGGTCGCCATCGTCGGTGGACGCAATATAGCGGAGGAGTATTACCAGCTTGACACCTCCGGTGAATTCCTGGATTTCGACATGATCAGTGTGGGCCCGGTAGTCAGGCAGGTATCAACTGAGTTTGATACCTACTGGAATCACAAGCTCGCGGTGCCTATGGAGGCACTGTATACCGACAAAGACCGGAAGAAACTTGCACAAGCCAGAACCGCCTTATTGCAGGAAATGCGCGACTCTGGCGACTCGATCTACGCCGAAGCCATCAACACTCCGCTAATCAAGCAGCTCAACGAATTGTCGCTGTCACCCTACATTGCTAACGCACGCTTGTTGACTGACGATCCGCAGAAACTGCTGGAGGATGTTTCTGACGACCAACAGATTGTCGTTAACGAAATGCGCGAGGCCTTATTAGCCGCTGAAGAAGAAATTATTATTTTCACGCCCTACTTCATACCCCGTAAGCGTGGCATTGAGCTCGTAAAGCAGTTGCGTAGCAAGGGTATACGCGTCGTGGTGATTACCAACTCCCTGGCAACAAACAATCACATCCCCGTTCACTCATCTTATGCGACGTACCGCAAGGATCTGTTAAAAGCAGGCGTTGAATTGTGGGAGGCTCGCGCAGATGCTGCGAAGATCACTACGGACGATGGGCAATCCCAACTCGAGCACCTGACCCTTCACACAAAGGGCATCCTTATCGATAAAAAGCGCATTTTCGTTGGATCGTTGAACCTCGATCCACGATCCATCGATATCAACACCGAAATGGGACTACTGATAGATTCGCCGGAGATGGGCGCTATGCTCACCGATTCAGCACTGAGCGGTATCCCGGATATGGCATATCGGCTGCAACTGGGCGATGACAACACGATTACCTGGCATGCAACGATTGACGGCAAACAGGTCATGGAAACCAAGGAACCGCAAACATCCGGCTGGCGACGATTTCAGGCGTGGTTTTTCAGGATCGCGCCGGAGAAACAACTCTAAGCCAACTTCTAGCTATAAGCCTGCAATTTAACGGGCTATGGCTTAAGGAGCTATGGCGCGCCCGACAGGGTGAAGAGCGTAAGCATGGCGCCTAATGGCCAGTATTGGGATCGATAGTCCTCTATCGTCACGGCATCAAAATCACTCGGACCAACATTAATGACAGCCCGAATTAGTCCCACAATTTTTTTCATTGTTGCTGCAGGACTGTGCCAGGCACAAGTCCCCTCCTCCTCGCCTGGCCAGCTCGACTACGAAGTGGCCAAGGACTTGAGCGCAGCCGACCTTCTTCCGGCGGAGTTGTTGCGGGGAGAACATCATGTGGTTGACGATCGTGTTCGCAACGATGGTTACCTGAACTACTACACCATCCAATCCGACTTCGGCGAGTTTGAGGCAGTAAGCAACGCCTCGCTGCGCATGCGGATTCGGGAAATCGAGGCGCTGGGAGAGCTCGACGAGCTCAGTCAGACAGACGTGTTTATCAATGCCATGGGACAGGCGGGTGTGGACAAGATCGTCAGCGTTACCAAGCTTGTGGCGGATCCGGTGGCCGCAGTCAAGGGCGCGCCGAGTGGCATTGGACGGTTGTTCAAGAGCTATTCGCAAAAGACCAAAAGGGCCGTTGCTGCCGTGATGCCAGATGACAAGGACGCCGAGCAGGCGACCATACTGACCGACCGTTACTATGGGGTCACCGATTCCGAACGTAAATGGTCAGAGAAGCTCAGGGTCGACCCGTACACCTCAAATGAGGTTCTCAGAGACGCCGTTCAGAGCGTGGCACTCGTCGACGCGGTCGGCAGCGTAGGTGTGTCACTTGCCGCAGGAGTGCTGGTCCCGTTCGTCAGTTACGTCGGCTATGCTGGACAAGTAAGTGATGCCATCTGGGGCGAGGATCCTTTCGCGTTGCGAGCCAGAAACAAAGCCGCGCTTCTGGAGGCCGGGGCCGATGAGGACCTGGTCGAAAAATATCTGGATCGCCCATGGATGAGCCCGGCACAGCAAACACTGGTCACCTCGGCGATCACCGCTCTTGAGAGCGCCGAGGGAGCCACTGATATCCTGGTGCAAGCCCTACACCCTGAAGACGAAGTCGAGGTCCGCTACCTGGTCAGAGCCGTCACATTGCTGGCGTGGTACCACGTAAACAGGGAGCCATTTGTATCAATAAGCACCGAACTAGCAATCCCCGGTGGCATCACGGCAAACGGCAAGAGCGTCTTGTTGTTTCCGTCTGATCATGTCTATTGGACGGAACCCATGGCCGATGCAGCTATGGAATATCAGTCCGTCGGTGCCGCTGGTGAGGGGAGTGCCCATGAGATCTGGATACTTGGCACGACCAGCGACCGTACAGCGCAGGAACTTCTGACTCTTGAGTATGACCTGCATACTGATTTCTCGAAGATGGTTATCCCGGTCAGCAACAGGCCCGTGGCCGAAAAGTAGCCATTGCCGATATGCGTTCCAGTGCGGACTGTATCGCTTCTGATATTGGCACGCAGCCGTCACGGTGGGTCGGCCGATGGTGTAATAACAGCGGCCGCCGATTCGGCGCGCGCTGTTAATGTGGCAAGCTGAGCTAGTTAAACTCCCACTCGAAATACAGCGTGTTGATATTGGAGCCGCCGTAGACGTTGCTGTAGAGATTGGCGCTGGAGAATACTCCGGAGCGATGGTGCGCAGAGAAACCAAAATACAGTTGACGCCACTTTGGCACCCGCAGGAGGTCACCTACGGACACGTCCAGACTCACATCGAGGTGGTGAAGCAGATGACTGGTGGCGCGGTTTTTCTCCAACGCTTTCTGTTTTTCCAATGCCGGTATGCGGCCCGCGTAGGACAGGCCGGTACCGAACCCCAAGCGCGTATCCACATGCGGGGACCAGGGGAAGCGTCGATATAGAGCCTTTATGCTGAAGAAGCCCTCCCAGAAGTCTGGCTGGATATCGTTCTGAAAGTGACGCGACAGTCCGACTCGTACCCAGGCTTCCACGGGCAGAGACCACATATTTTCTGATGCCTGACGGCCAACCGACAGGCTGGCAACGCCCGTTCCCTCATAGTTGCAATTGATGTCGCCGCGGACGATCAGGTTAAGTTTGGTGTCGGTGGTACAGCCTGCTGCTACTCGCAGGGACCATGGGTTACCGTTGTTGCGAAAGAAATTGTAGTCGCCTTCGCGGGCCGGTACCCGCATTTTGCCAAGCTCGTAGCGGTAGCCTACCTGCACGCCCGGGGTTGCGGAGCGGTCGATGACAGGGCTGTCCTCGATCCCGTCGCTGAAGCTTCGATAGGCGAGATTGAGGCTGAGATGGTGGTTCTGCCGGTATGAGTAGCGCAGTGCCGTACCAAGGCTCCACCGCGACAGGGCACCGACATCAACCGCTGGCGCCTCCTCAGCGAGCTCTCCCTGGCGCACACCAAAGTAATAATTGGCCCGGTCTGACGACCAGTAACCCCACTCGGCCCAGGGCTCGAGCTGCCAGTTCCTGTCTCGATACACCTTCGCCCAGCGCAGTCGCATGGCGGCACCGTCATGCACACCGCTCGCATCCTGACGCAGTTCCAGGGCTACGCGACCCCAGGGCAGCTTGCGCGTAAGCTGCGCACCAGCTTCAAACGCATTGCCACGCTCCAGGCCGGCGAGAGGATCATCGTCGGGACGCGGATCACCACCGCGTGTGTCGCCGCTGAAGTCGTTATAACCATCGAGGGTGTAGCTGCCGAACAGGTCCAACTGCCATCGGTTGTTATCCACCGCGTGCCAGCCGACTTGCGTGGTGTCGAGAAAGAAGCGCTCGCCGCTGTAAGACAGCGTTGGCACAAAGTCCGGCAGCACATCCTCACCCTGGTACGGTGACTGCTGCCAGCGAAAGGCCGTGCCCATAGACCAGTTACCGGAGCGATCCTCGGGGTCAAGCATCCGCGACTGACCGATAGCGCTTGCAGGCCAGCAAACCAGTCCGCCGGCAAGCGCCAGGAGAAACCCAAAGAAGAGCCGATTCTTAATGCTGACTGGAGGGTACATTAACTTCTTCGCGTTGAGACCCGCCGAGGTGGATCGGACTGTGTAAGAGCATCAGCGTACGTGTTGCGTGCATTGCACACCTGTGTCCAAAGCGGTGGCAGGTTTAACTGCCTCAAACCCTGAATCAGTTCAGGTCCTCATCGCGCCAGAACTTTGTTCCCTGCAGCGTAACCTGGGCCGCCACACCGGCATCCGTTAATTGGTATAGCGTGGTGCCCGGCATCGCCGTGTACGCCGTCTCCATGCCATCGCCCTGCGTGTCTGTTTCCATATTAGCGTCCGCCTGCGCGGAGAAGTCCCATCCCTCGGAAAGGAACAGGTCCAGCGCAGCGTCCGTATGGAAAACAAAAATTGCCGCGAAATTCTTTACGCCAAGGCCAATTCCACCGCCGCCAGAGAGCATTTTAAGATAAACATCTTCCGCGGACCGATTGTCGCGAAGAACACCACTACCATGCTGCGTCGATATGAGAAAAAGGTTCACACCAATGTTGGAAAACACGGCATAGCCCTTCGACTCAGCGAGCATTTTTCCTGATCCTGACTTTTCGGCATACAGCTTGGTCAGGGCTTCTTCCCGCGCTTCCTGTATCTCTGCACGCTGTGCATCGACGCCCTTGTCCCGGTCAAACAGGCCGGCATGGACCAAAGAAGCGCTTGCAACAAGGCACAGCATTAGCAAGGCCTTCGCGAACGTTGTCTGTAAATGCATTTTCAGTTGTTTCCTTTGATAGCGTGTTTGCGCGTGCCTGCCTGCTATGAAATCAGCAGGTTTGCTAAAGCATTAAAGATTTTCCAGCCTGTCGCGAAGCGCGTTGCCCATGTGCCTTGAAGGCGAGGCAAGCCGAGCAGATGGGTCATTGGATCGTGGCCCCAGGTAGATTTTTGAACCGAGGGGTAAAATAGCTCTCCACCAATCAATATTTGACCATATACTCTTTTGCTTCCAGGCATACACTAAATGCCTTCTTGAAATTCGTGATGCTGTCCTCGGAATACGCAGCTTCTGAAGCTGCATACTGGTCTGCTTGCTGTGCTGTCTGACTCTGATAAGTGCGCGCCTGTCTCCGCCCACGAATTACTCCGGCCGTCGCACCATAGGCCGCGCCCTTGGACGCATCACCACCGGAAATCTCGCCGATTAGCGCGCCCGCCGCTGCGCCGCGCAGAGCCCCGCGCGCTCCAGCCCCTGCAGTGGCGTTCTGGCTTGCCGCTTTCTGTTGAGCCGCCTGCTGCTGAGCAGCTTCTGCGTCTTTCCTGGCCTGGAACGGATCCGAACCTGTGTTCGTGACTGCCCAGTTGTAGCACTCGGACTCATCCTTCGATTGCCTGTCCGACGCCTGACCAGCGCTCGGGAACACGTAAACCTCCAGTGTTCCGGCGAGTGATTGGCCAGCGGAATGCACCTCAATGGATATTGAGGTAACGGCAACAGTTAGCGCTGCTGCTGTGACTGCCCATAGTTTCATATTATTTTTCCTGCCTGCTTCATGTCATCGGTGTACATGCGCCGAAACCCGTTACCGTCAAATACTCGCGTGCGACTGCGACGCTCATGAGCCCCGAGGGCCTGTTGATGACAAAACTAAATGCCCTGCCGTTTTCCACGCCCTGCAGATACACGGTACCGGCCTCCTCCAACATGGATTGAATGGGCGTAAGCCGATTCTCGCCACTTGCCTCAGTGGTCGCGACGCTCTTTTGTTTGAGGTTGATCTCCAAGAACCGCGGGACGTTGACGTCCCAGGGCATAGCAGACTCACAACGGCCGTCTTCAAAACAGATATTCACCTGCGCCGGCGCGCACACAAAGCTTTCTGCTCCTGTAAGGTCGTCGGCCAGGGCCGAGGCACAGGCGACGAAGAAAACAAGCGCCACGGTGATCCTGAATGAATCACTTGAACTGCTAAAAAAATCTGCCTTCATTGGGCGGCTCCTGCAAAATATCTATTTGTATACGGCCCGCTACTTGAACCGATAAATAAGGCCTACATAAGGACCGCTGATCTGGAAGTCATCGAGGAACCCATCACCATCAAGCTCCCACTTGAGAAATCGATAGCCAACGCCCAAGGCAACCTTGGAGAATCGGTAATTAAGGTCCACAAGCGCCTGATAGGTCAGATCTGATTGGCCAGTACCAACGTCGGCGTAGTAACCCAAAGCCCATTTTTCCGACAGACCCTTTTCACCTTTTATACCTACCACTGCGTCCACAACATCGCTCGAATCATCGACCGAACCTGCCACTCCGCCACCGAAGTCCAGGGATATATCGGTACTAAAATTGGCGTAGCGAAGGCCCGCAACGAGGTCCACGTTCGAATCTGACGTGCTGCTGAGCTCGTACCCACCGCCTGCAGTAACTATCCAGGCTTCCTGCTTAAATTTGACACGTGCGTCGATCGGCGCCGGTAGGCCCGGAATACTGGCGGGGATCGTTTTACCCGCATCAACATTGACGTACATAACATCCCCAAACCACGACCAACGATCCTTGCGAACGCCCAGACTCCCCATGAATGCCATGTCGAGATTGTCGAGAACATCGTTGAAATCTGCTGTGACGTCCTGGCCGGCGGCCGAGGTAATGTCTGCATCGGCGCCCCACAGATAAAGCTCTCCATCCACATGCCATTGACCGTCATGATCAGCGGCCGAGGCCATCGCCGGTAACATCAACGCGGCAAAGGATGCGCCAACAATTGCGAATTTTCGTACACTGCCTTGCATTCTCGTTATCTCCGTCTGTTTGAACATTCTGTGCATTGCCAACACTGTGCCCTGTAGCGCGCTGAAACTCCGGCCATGTCACGCCATTGCGACTAACCGCCGAACGCCCAGGTGAGCGTCACCACGGCATAGTCAGATTTCAGGCGACGGGTCGCGTCCAGATCGTGCAACCACGATGCCGTAACACTGAAGTTGCCGCTCTTTGTTTTTGGCACCCACAATAACGATGGACCAAGCCCATAGGATTCGCCCTGGAAGTCGCCGAGGATAGCGCCACGGCCGCTATCGCCTGTCACTTGCTTGTAGTAGTAGCCTTTCAGGCCGAGGGCGAAAGTTTCCGATAGAAACTGATTGGCCATGACATCGACGTGTACCTCGTTGCCGGTCTCATAATCGGTATCGTCATTCTCGGTGTTGACTATGAACCCCGTCGCCATCGAGAAATCAAAGCCGCTATCCGGATTGAAATGGGTAAATGCAAATACCGTATCGAAGCTCCAGTGGTTAAGACCGACATTGACCACATCATTGACATCGTATTTACCCGTAGGCGTGATAATGGTTTCGTACAGGTTGAAGCTCCAGTTTCCGGAGCTCCAATAAAACGATGCCGGCATAATCGAAATGTCGCCAAGTCCAGTGACACTGTCGCTCACGGCGACGTTACCATCTGCGGTAGCCAGAGTAGCGTCAAGATCGACATAGGCGATTGGCACAAACGCAGCCGCCGCAAAGGTCGCTCCAAGAACCTTCTCTTCGAAGGTGTAGAGACCCACCGACATATTCGCGTAGGAGAAGGTATCGATGTCGAGGTTAAGGCGGCCCTGCAATACCGATTCGTTTACCTTTGCATCATAGAAGAAGTTGTAGTTCTGATAGATCCAGCCCGGGTCGGGCGCTGCGGCGATCAAGAAGTCGCCGTAGCTACCGGGAAAATAATTCGACGATGCCCCTTCCGCAGCGTAGCTGTCACCAATGCCAAGAAACATGAGTGCAGATGCTGCACCCGCAGTCAGAAATTTACTACGCATTTTCACCCCTCCTTCATTAACTGTCTGTAATGACCATGACTCCATTGCAATGTCCTCCAAATGACTTCCTCTCTCTGGCCATTCTGCGCCAGCCGCAGCTTTTCCTATTTAACAATGGTGACGGCCGACCCTCAGGCCCTCATCAATACCATCGCTATTAGTCGTGCCCAGTGACAATCTGCAGACGGGGTGTGGCGCGACATGGCCAGAACGGCCTGACGTTGAGCACTATGGTCGCAAGACGCTTAAGAATGGTCCTGCTGCTACCTCAGGAGAAGTCCGTGACGAAAACCTATTGCCTTACAACACTGTGCTGCATCGGCCTCTCGGTGCTCAGTGCCACTGCCTCAGCCGACGAAGTCCGCTTCGACGGACAGAACGTCATGCGGGGCGAACTCAAACACCTCGACCGGGGCCAGCTGTATTTCAAGACACCCGGGACGGACACGATTTCGATCGAGTGGGCTCACGTTGACCGAGTCAGCAGCTCGAAGACCTTCGAAATCGAATTTGACAACGGCGATATCATGCTCGGCGTCGTTGAGCCGACGGAGTCGCCGAGCCAGCTCTCGATTCGTAATTATGCCGGCGCACGCCTCGCTGCGCTGTCCAGCGTCGTACGCCTTACAGAAATCGACGAGAAAGTACGGGACCGCTTTGACGGCACTGCGTCTGCCGGGCTGAACCTGACTCAGCAAAACAGCTACGAAAGCTACAATCTCGGCCTCGACCTGACTTACAACACGCTCAAATATGTTAGCAGCCTGGATCTGAGTTCTAACATTAACCGCAGCGACGACACGGCCACATCAGAACAGTCAAGCCTGCAGATAAAAAGTTCGCGTATATGGAAGAAGCGGCGCTACACAGGTGGTCTGCTCAGCTTCTCGCGCAATCAAGATCTCGGAATCGATTTGCGCTCATCTCTGGGTATTACTGTCGGAAAGACCTTGAGACACACCAACTCACAGATCTTTAACGTCGAGGGCGGCTTGCTTTTCACGAAAGAAGAAATAGCCGGGTCGAGTGATTCCGAAAACAGCCGCGAGGCGTATCTTGGCGCGCACTACGAATGGTTTACCTTTGACGAGCCGAACATTGATCTGACAACAGAGCTTGTCGTGATTCCCAGTCTCACCCAGTCAGGACGTGTGCGCGGCAGCTTCAACCTGACCTTGAAATGGGAGATTGTTAACGATCTCTATTGGCGCATCTCATACCAGCAAAATGCTGATTCAGATCCGCCCGGGGAAAGTTCAGCCAACTCCGACTACAATTTGTTTACCGGCCTTGCCTACGATCTCTAGCGAGGAAACAGCAAGACCCAGAAGTCCCTATGTCGCCGTGCCGCTATTTCGGAAACAGAAACTGCAGCTGCAGCCGCATTTGCCAGTCGCCGGCATTATCGGGTTTGACTACGTTGTAAAATGCCTGAAACTGCGCATTCAGGGGCTGCTTGCCGACTTTGAATATTTTACCGAAGCCACCACCGAGTGGAACCGTCCAAGTATCGCTGCTGTCATCGGCTTCCCAGTTGGCGGTGATGATAGGCGCCGTCGAGAAGTACCAACCACCGCTGTCAGGAAAATTGTAGTTAATAAATGGCTGTATCACCATTTGATTGATATCGGGATCATCTGCGCCGCCGCCGCCAAGCGACCAAACGTTACTTACCAGCCCTCCTACCACCCACTGACCGGGCATGGTCAGAGCCACGAATGACGCGCCTCCCTGCCAGTTATCGTTGCCCAGCCGGTCGTCGCTGGCAGTTGGCAGCACAACGGTAGGGCCGGCACCCCAGGTCCACTTGCCCGAGTCTTTCGGTGAAAAGAACGACGTGAAGTTAATATCACCGACGCCATTCTCACGGCTCTGGCCACCAAAGCCAGGCTGGGATATCACCGGTAAGATCGTACGCGTGATCACGTTCCAGTTTTCCCCGACAGAGAACGGCCACACGGGTTGGATATTGAGCACGTTTAGCGTTTTGTCCTCCGGACCAACATTAAAGGTCGTATTATTCTGCAGAGGCAAGCTGATCATGCTAGCGATCGGGTTTTGTGCCGCTTTCGCCAACGCTGCAGCGCTTTCCTGCGCTGATGCGTTGGGTGCGACGGAACCTAGAATTGCCATTGACATCAGCAATACGCTGGATAATTTGTTCGGAACAAGCATTTCGGGTGCCCTGTCAATATTGGATGGGCCTTGAGCGTAAGATAAAGGCCGTTCTCCAGTCCGGCCTTTTTACGCCAACTTGGTTTTCTCGGCATTTATGTGCACCCTGATATCCACGACGTTGAAAACATCGGGAAAAATATGCGGATCTATACCGCTAATTTATTAATGTTTTTGGGTGCCATTGGCCTCAGTGTCACGGGCGTGGTGTACACCGACGCGTGGCTTGGTTCCCGGCGAGCGGTGGCCGAATTCAAGGCGGAGCAGGCTCAGGTAACTGCAGCCTCAGCTGCAGTATCTGTCAGCACCAAACCGGGCTCAGCGATAGTAGGCAGCGCAGAAGCCAGCCCACACGCCAACTCAGACGCCAGCTCATACGCCAGCTCATACGCCGACAAAGACGCCAATAAAGACGGCCAGGTGCTGGCGTTATTGACAATCACCCGACTTAAGCTCGAGGTGCCGATTTTTTCCGGTACGACCAAAAAAACGCTCAATCGCGGAGCGGGGGTTGTCGATGGAACGGCACTGCCGGGGACCGCTGGCAACATCGTAATTTCGGCCCATCGCGACAGCTATTTTCGTCCGCTAAAAGACATCCGCATTGGCGATGTTATCGAACTGAATTTACAAAATGGGATGCAGCGCTTTAAAGTGGGCGAAACGTTTATCACCGACCCGCTGGACGTCAGCGTACTCGACCCCACCGACACGCCAACCCTCACCCTGATTACCTGCTACCCGTTCTATTACGTCGGCTTCGCACCGGAACGGTTCATTGTCAGGGCAACGCTCCTCGACTCCTGAGCTCAGCACACCGGCAAAGTTCTGGCACTAAAAGGCCAGAAGTCCGCCGCTTAAACTCCAACAATAGTGTGTGTTTAAAAACTATTGATGTGAGGACACCCCATGAAAAAAATCCTGATACCCCTCGTACTCGTGTTGTCGTGTATGCCGTTCACCGGCTGGGCGCAACAAATGACCGATACCAACCTCAGTTGCGAGGACTTCCGCCCTACGCAAGACGCGCTGCGGCGTTTTCCGGACCTCATTGGCGCCTGTGAGGCCGTGGTGGAACAAAACGGCGAGCTATACGGCCGATTTTCCGCTGTAGTTCGACGCGCAACGAACTCCAGTGTCACCTTATATCTGCCAGCGACTGATCACACCTTCAGGATCGACCCCAAATCAGACGCCCGTGTATTGATTGGCAGGCAGAAGATTCGATCACGCGACTTGCAGCGAGGCCAGGAAATTCAGATCCATATATCTGCGCGCCAGTTCTCGCGACCCAACATTGAAGACGTTGCACTCATCAGCGAGGAAGACATGATCATTAACCACCCGGTCGCGCGAGTGGCGGCGCTGCCGACAACGGCAAGCCCATGGCCAGCAATAGCCTTGCTTAGCCTCGCTTTGCTGGGTACAGGCGTCATCAGCCGCTATGGCATCAGATCTCACAGGAGCCCAAAATCATGACTCAGAATAAATACATTTCTCTGACAACCCCCGTTTTCACATTTTTTATGGCGACTGTGATGGCAGTTGTGATGGCAACTATGATTGCCACCCCGGCCGTCGCTCAGACTACGGCGAAGCCGGCACGTGTCCTGAGCACGCTGATCAAGCGCGCCGCGATCGTTGAGTCAGTAAACGCTGATACACGCGAACTCAAGTTACTCGACGCGCAAGGTAATCGCTTTACGGTCGTGGCGGACGAGCGTGTCCGTAACTTCAGTCAGATCAAACCCCGTGACCGAATTGTCGCCGAGTACCTGGAGTCGGTCGCGGTTGTGATCGCTCCAAAGGGTTCGAAGCCTCCGGTGGAAGACGGGTCTGCCTGGAACGTCGCCGAGGCTGGCGACAAGCCCGGAGTTGCGGGCGTCGAGACGCGGCTGGTGGTTGCGACGGTGCAGGCAATCAACGCCGTGGACAGGCTGTTAACTCTGGAGACAGAAGACGGCGATGTTCGTACAGTGAAGGTCAGTGATCAGGCTGAGCTACACCTGGTTGATATTGGTGATCAGGTGCGGCTGCGCATTACAACGGCAATCGCGATGAGAGTGGTTGCGCCCGACTAACGGAACAGTCACGGCCAGCTGTGAAAATGGCTGGCCGGGGAGATTTCGAATCGGTTAATGCAGAAGCACTGAAGATAAATAAAACTGCATCAATATTCACGGTGAAATTGATGCAAAGTATCCAGGTCGTGGCACTGTCCTTGGCGGTGGTATCGGGCACATCGCTGCCGGCATGGCGCGACGTACCGTGAGACGTTGCGCCGTCGGTGTATACGATTGCTAGGGATCCTCCGCTCGATACTCGGCCAACAACTGCGTCAGCCATGCGCCGGATTCAGTTCTTTCGACTCCTTCGCAGGCAATAAGATATGGCTTTCTGCTCATAGAACTTTTGCTTGCCAGGTTCTTGATGAATTTTTCAGTTGTTGATGCGTAGCGCTTACCGCGTTTGTATTTCATACGGAGATGTGCCGCCGCATCTGTCGCATCGTATTCCTTGCCATTGCGAATAAACGTGCAATCACTGCTGCCCATCGTCGTGAGCAGATACTCGATCTCCGTGGGAGCTTCGCCGGCGCTTGCGGCCGTATGCAGCAGGCTGCTTATGACTAGAATAGCAAAAATGGGTATACGCATAGTTACAGGCTCAACGTTGCTGTCATAGGGTTGTGGTCCGAGGATTCGACGCGAATGGACGTGGCGTCAATCACGCGCAAGCCACGGACGTAGATATGATCCAGCGCTTGCCCGAACACACGTACGCGGTGATCTGCGTCGTAAGTTAACATCGTAAGGCCGTGCTTAGTGGCCATTTCACGCAACATTTTCCGTTGCCCCCAGTGCCAGGTATTGAAGTCGCCTGACAGCAGAATCGGGCCAGAGTGCACACTTGCGACGGACAGCGCGCGTCCAATCTGCTCCCGAAAGTCCGTATTGCGGATAGTGAAGTTAATGGCGTGGATGTTGACGACCAGGAGCGATTGGTCGGTATCCGTTAGTCCGTACTCAGTAATCATTGTGGCTTTTGGCGACCGCAGCCAAGGTTCGATGCTAAGGAGACTACATTTCGTCAATGGCTCTGCGGCGCTGAGAGTCATCACGCCCGTGACCCGCCCTGCCGGCCCGCGCGTACGGTAGCCGGGAGCGAAGGAACGATAATGATCAGGGGCGACGATTTCCCATGCGTCCATTTCTAACGCCGCCTCCTGGAATATCATCAGGTCGTTTTCCTTGGTAAACATCGAGAGGTCATCGCTCCAGTCAGGATCGCTGCCTTTATGGAGGTTCCAGTTCACGATTCGTATTTCGCTGGAGTCCAGCTCTTGCTGTTGCGAATGTTGAATCCCGCCGAGCTGCGCCGCACAGAACTCGGGCGTTGTCTGTACCGCCGCAGTCTGCAGGCCGGGCAATTCATTCTGCGCCGCACATCCGGTCATGGCGGCCAATACTGTCAGCGTTGCAATCGCTCTCACAAGGTGTTCCTTTTATATAAACTGGCCTGCTTAATCATTGTCCTGACTCCCTGGCGCCATTCGTTGGATCCTGACTCGAGTTCCGTTGCTAGTGGTCCTGATAGCGGAGCATTTCGACGATGCCTACTGCCTCTGCTCTACCCCTGGTGTAGGCGCCGCGCATAGGTTGCGGGATCGACTGGTCCAGCATCAGGCGAGAAACCGCTAGCGCCTGTTTGCCTTCGTTGTCGAGCAGTGTGTACACGTACGCCACCAAAGCCTGGATCCGGTGATTGAGCTCGAGGTGCTCACACAAGCCGGCAACCAGCCCACTCGCGATGGCATATCGCTCTTGTTCTGTCTGCACTTCATTCAAACAGAGTGAGCGAATCCACAGATGGGCTGCACGCGCGACGGCATCGATGGTTTTCAGGGAATCCACCGTCGTGGGATCTATAATGGTCCTGTCGTAGTCATTTAACATAGGGTCAGCTTAGATGATGTATCGGTTTTTCTCTTGTCCAAACCCGTCAAGTTCTGTTCAATACAACGCATATGCTCTATGAACCGTCAACTTTGGCCTCAACGGCTACGCTCCTGGCCACGGCTTTGAGGGAGGACTACGGCATCGACCCGGAGCCGATTTATTCGCGGGCCGGCCTATCAATGATGCCGCCGGGGTCGCCGCAGCTGCGCTACCCGCTGTCCAGAATCCGCGAGTTGTGGAAGCTCGGCAAAGAAGCGTGCGGCGATGATGCTATTGGGCTCAAGGCCGGCCGTTACGCCAAGCCGCAAGATTTCTACGCCCTTGGGTATTCGTGGCTGGCGAGTTCCTCTTTGCTCGGCGCTATGGAACGCCTTACGCGCTACATGCAGGTGGTATCAACGGCATCGGCGGTAGTGACCCTGACGGAGACGGTAGACAGCTATGCATTAGCCGCACGGTTTCCCGACCCGTCAAAAGCGCCGCCGAAAGAAGGTATTGATAGCGGAATGACAGCGTTGCTGGCGCTGTGCGACATAGTCGCGGAAAAAGAAATTTGCCCGTTGCGTGTTGACTTGACTTGCCCGGCGACAACCCATCCCGAAGCGTATCGTGAGGCGCTCCGGGCGCCGATTCGCTTCGATGCCGAAATCGGATGCATGCACTTTGACAAAGAAACTCTGCGCCAGCCGCTGCCACTTGGTGCCCCGGACATTGCCAGGGCGACGGACAGAATTACCGAGCAATACATGGAGACGCTGGATCCGCAGAAGGTTGCCTCGCAAGTCCGGCAATTACTCATTGCGCTACTGCCTTCCGGAAAAGCGGATCAAGAGCTGGTATCCAGTCAGCTCAATCGCAGCGCGAGCACGTTGCAGCGCCAGTTGAAGTCGGAGGGCCTGAGCTATCGGGATGTGCTGGAAAGCACCCAACGCAGTCTTGCCGAGACCTACCTGCGCGACAAGAAATACTCACTGGCTCAGATCGCCTATCTATTGGGATTTTCTGAGCAGAGCAATTTCTCCAGGGCATTCAAGCGCTGGACGTCGATGAGCCCGGGGCAGTATCAAGACTCAGTGATTTAGAAACGGCGTTCAACGGATTTCGGCGTATGCCCTGCTCAGAAGCGAACCGAGAACGCAAGCGACAATGATTGAGAATCCAGGCCAATGGGCTCCCTTGTTTGGGTTTCTATATAGCTGAATGTAGCGCCCACCCGGCGGCTCAAGGGATAGGCAATACTCGCGGCCCAGGCCACGTTCTGTTGGCGGTTGTCCTTATTGATACCGTTCACTTGTGACTCGCCACCATAATCATAAGCGTATCCTATACTTGCCCAAAATCCTGGTCGAAAAGTGTAAGCGGCCGTGGCGTAAAATATGAATAACGGATCTTGTTCCAGGCGATTACCATTGAAGAATTCGTCATTGCGCGTAAAAAGAGCGACCTCAGTATTCACTTCAAAAGTCCATCGCCCACGGTTGTGCTGAATCCCGAGTTGCGGTCGAATCACGAAGCGGTTTTGCCCGAGGTTAATCAAGCGATCTTCCTGGTAGTCACCTGTTGGCAAGCGAAGGAGCAAGCCTGCACCGACGATGGTTTCAGCCTTTTGCTCTCTTCTGTACGCCGCGTATTCACTTGATTTCAGAGGCGGCGCCCCGTAGAGGCTGACAGCATAACGAACGAAGGTATCGCTAAGGCCGTGGCGAGAGGTTTCTGCGGGCACACCCTGCAGCAGGCCGTCCCAATACCCATCCTGATAGCCTTGCGTCACATCGATGCGTGAACTTTTGCCGAAACTCTCAAAGCTATAAATATATTTTGCCACCCAGGTATCAAGGTCCATATCGACATCTTCCAACTCCAGCGCAGGGTCAAAAAGAATGTCTGCGTTGGTATCGACATATGCCATACCTATGAAACTGGTACCCACTGGAAGGTGGCTCCAGCGTCGTGGCTCAACGTCTAGCGCCTGCGCGGACTGCATTAGCAGGCATGCAAGCACTAGTGCGCTAGACCTGTTCACAAAATGGGCCTCCTGCAATGAATTGCCTTACCTTAAACAAAAGAAGGGACGCACAGCGTCAGCTGGCGTCCCTTGGCTACTCCACAGTGAATGACTTCCTAGTTCACCAGTTCCAGCTCGCTCGGACGCCAGGTTTTGTCCAACCAGGGCTCAAGCGGGCCGTACATACGCAGGAGGATGAACCAGCTTTTGCCAGGGATGGTCTGGATCCAGTTGCTTTCTTTGCCCCTTGGCGCTTCGGGAGCAAAGTAGATGTCATAGGAACCATCTTTGTTGGCTTTGACCTTCCCGCTTAAACTATTCAGCCCGGCAAAGGGTTGGTCGCTCTGAAGCATGCTGCGCGTCTGAGGATCATAAATTGTCACTGACCAATTGTCTTTTACCGGAACATTGGGCGGCAGGTTGAGTTTGTAGGTTTTCGCGCCATCCAAAGGCTGGTGGTTCGAATCTAAGCCGGCAATACCGTAGTCAGAACCAACACCAGGTCTAATCCCTGCCATAGCCGGAGTGACGCAGACAGCGTTGTAATGCATCCAAAGTCGAGCATCTATGCGACGGATTCCATCTTTTAAGAAGAAGGCATCTTTTTCAGGAAATGCCATGACCCACTCACTGTCGGTCTCTGGATAGAAATAATGTCCGGAATCCCGTGGATACACGGTATTGGCGCGTGCGTAGGCATTGCCGATATCAACCGCTTCGTTGAGCAGTTTTTTCATGCGCGCATCTGGATTGAAGGGTTTCCCCTTGACGATACCGAGTGTTGCGATCGCTCCACGGGTTTCAGGGTCGATAAAATCGATGGGTTCTTTTTGGATGATCTCATTGAGTCGTTCAAAATAGGTAAAATCATTGGGCGGAATCGTATTGTAATAAACGCCCGACATGTTCTTGAACTCCATCTTCGGCGGATTGTCCTTCATCGCCAGCGGATAGACTTTCAGGTTGTTTTTGACGTTATCGGCAGCTCTTTTGACATCAGCCGGGTCATTCACATCCCTGACATAGCCGCGAAAGAAGTTCCACACCACATAGCTCGTGGATTGAACGACAAAATACCCATCCGGAACATCCCCCTCATAACCAGGAGGCAGCACCAGGTATTTTCCGCCCTTGCCCTTATCGGGACCAGCTGCGCCCATATCGCTGAGATAGCGCATATTGCCATCATCAAGAATGCCCAGTTGATCCGGCGGAACTTCAATGACGGTTGGGCCATCTTTTTCCAGGTCGAGAAAGCTCCAGTTATAGAGCGAGGTGTTGTTATAGGTCAGTACCTGCGACTTTGAATCTCCCATCTGCTCCCAGAGCACAACCTGATGAGCGTCTCCCATACCCACGTCCTTACTTCCCTGACGCAGGCTGTAGGTGGATACTGCGGGCATCATAGTAATGTACATCTGCACAGCACGGGCCCGGTCGACATAGTCGTACACCGCATCTTTTGTCGAAAGCGTTGGGATCCCATCAAAGAATTCCAGAGTACCTATGGGTGACTCAACCTTGGCTGGCGTGGTGATGCTCTGGGGAAGCGGAGTCGTCATTTTCATAACAGGATTTTGGGTGATCATATTCCGTGAGTCGGCCCATGCCACCGTTGTCAGGCCTGCAGCTATTAATCCGGTAACAACCGCGGATTGTAGTGAGTTCATTTTCGCATTCCTCGCTATCTTGATCTTGTCGGGGTACGGGTATTCGCTGGAACGCCCGTGGATAAAAGAATCAGCCTAGGGCTTAGACTTGCGACATTCCGGCCATTATGCGCCAGATCACTTCTGTGGCTATTCGGCCGCGTCACCCAAAGGTCTTGCGCCGCTGTGCTGCAAACTGATTTCCAGCGGCCGGCTGGTGTCGAGGTGCACGTCACGCTGCGGATAAGCGATGACGATACCGGCCTTGCGCAATCTGTTATTCAGCTCGTTGTGTAAATTCGTCTTGACCTTCAGCAATACGTTGAAAGACGGCACATACGCCCGCAAGGACAGGTTGATTGTGTTGTCACCAAAGCTTTCGAAGACAACAAACGATGGGGGGTCGTCAAGAACATCCTCGTTGTCCACGGCCACTTCTTGCGCGATCTGCATCGCGAGCCCCACGTCGCTGTCGTAAGACACGCCGACGTCTACGACAGCACGCTGTATGTTATCCGACAGGGTCCAGTTAAGCAGCCGGCCCGTGATGAATTCCCGGTTCGGCACCAGCAGTTCCTTGTTATCCCAATCGCGGATTGTTGTCGCGCGAATATTGATGCGCGTAACCACTCCACTGGTTTCGCCTACGCTGACGATGTCCCCGACCCGTATCGGGCGCTCAAAGAGGATGATCAGGCCGCTAATGAAATTGGCGACAATTTCCTGCAGTCCAAAACCGATGCCTACACCAAGGGCAGCGACCAGCCACTGTACTTGCCCCCAGCTGGCACCGAGACGACCCAACACTATCATTGTGCCGGCACCAACAATGGCGTAGCGGATCAACGTGGACGCGGTGTAGCGTGCACCGGCGGTCATCGACGTGCGCTGCAGCAGCAGCAGCTCAACAAACGACGGCAAACCCCTTGCCGCGGCACTCGTTATGATGACGACGATCAGGGCAACAAGAAGATCGGCCAATGTCACAGCCGTCTGCATCGCTTCGCCATTGACGGTTCGCATTGCAGTCCACAGCGAGACTTCCTGCAACACGCTCAGAGCGGGAATAATCGGCGCCCAGATAAACCAAAGCCAAACCAGGGCGACGAAAGCGATGATTGTCCTGAGCAGGCGACGACTGTCGCTGTCGAGTCCCGCTAAATCGATTTCGGGCTCGTCGACCTCCGTCTGCTCGAAATCTGCCCCGCTGTCACTGCCCTCGACGGCAGCAATGCGCTCCAAACGCGCGGCGTCCCGGCGCTCGATCGCAGCCTGTAGCTCAAGGCGTTGATAGCCGAGTCTCAACCAGCGGGAGAGCAGTCCGTGCAGCAACAGCAAAGCAAGAACGAGCCAGATCGAATACATGAAACTGACGGAAAGTAGCGTAGCGGAGTAGTTGTAACCCGATAACCAAAGCACAATCAGCATCGGCAGCACCAAGGTCACTGCGGCCAACCAAAGCGGGCGAAATTTTGCGATCAGGCTGTCAGGGTGCTCCTGAATGTAGTCGCGCAGCATGCCGCCGTGGGGCGTAAGCAGGCGGAACAGGAGAATGCTCAATGCCGCCGCGGCACCAACCAGACCGAGGGTGGCAAGGCCGCCTATCTGCGCGCCGCTATCAAGCTGGAAACTGGCATCGCCAACAAATCGCGAGACCGGAAATACCCACCTGAACCAGCGCAGTTCATGGCGCAGCTTGGTGACGGCGTGTTTCGACCAGCCACAGTGTTCACGAAATAGTCCATTATCGTGACAGGCATCCAGGAAGAATTGAATAATCAAAAAATCGCCCGCCACCTTGGCGATACTTATGGCCAATGCGTTGGGAACGACTGCCGCATCAACATATGCCGACATCGCGAAACCTGAGACAAGCAGCGCGAGTGCTAGCGGTACGGCGGCGAGGCCTGTGAAGGTGACTGCCTCGACAGAGTAAAGGAAACGATCAGTGCTGATTCGGCCTAGGCGTTTAGCACAGCTATTGATTCCGGCAATAAAACGTCCGCGCATAGCACCCAGTAACAAGAGCAGGATGATCACCACAGCAAGGTGTGGCATCGTGCGCATTGCAGCGACAAAGTCCCGGGCCAGCTGGCGCAAGACGGTCGGCGAAGCCAGGCGCTCGATATCGCCCGGTACAGAGTTCAGTGCGTCGATATCGAACGGGATCGTGTTACGAACCCAAAGGAGTCGCCTTTCCAGAAAATCACCGAGCTCACTTACGCTGTTTTCCAGTTGGCGCTGCGCCAGATCAAGCTCGCCGAGGATCTGGAGATAGCGGGATCCCGCGTCGATCGCCTCCTGCACCAGGCCGCGTCGACTCTCGGCAAGCGTCACGAGCTCCGGTCGAATCTCACTCAGTTCTTTATCAGCCATTCCCGCAGTCAGGCTATCGACGTAGCTCGTAATGTCTCGGAGCTCTCTGCGCTGCTGCAGCAGTTGAAATTGCTCGAGCCCGACATCGGCACCCCTCTGCTCGATGTCCTTGCCCCTCGCTTTCAACCTCGTTATGTCCGGGAGAGTCCGACGCTGCTCAACAAGCACCTGACCCAATACCTGGTTGAGCCCCCCAATGGCGAGCCTGTTGCGCGTTGAACTCAGGCTGTCGGCAATATTGGTTGCCTGTTCGCGCAGGTCGTCGCGCTCCTTGGAGGCGTCCTGAATATCAAGGACACGCTGCGCCATCAGAGCACTCACCTCCACGTTGCCGCGAGCGAGGTCGCGGATAGCCGGAGGCCGGCCCTCGAGTTTCTGGCGGGTCGTTTCTGCGCGCTGCTTCGCGAGTTCAGCAGTAGCACCGCGGCGCTCACTGATAGCGTCCTCGAATCGCCGCGTCCGCGCGCGTCCGATGTCCACAGTCTGCCCGGCAAGATCCCGCTGCGCCTGCAATAGTTCGAGGCGAGATGCGTGCGTCAACAGCTCCTGATCCAGCTTCTTAATCTCTACCCCGAGTCGGTAGCGGCGAGCGTCAAGCTCCCAGCGGCGCGCTTCGGTCAGCTCCGCCGCTTCATCAACCGGTGCGGGCGCAGCCAGTTCCGCGTCGGTGTTGGTCTGCTCCGTGCGCGCAGCCGCCAAGCGGTCGCGTGCGGCCGAAGGCCGCCCCAATTCGGACGTATATTTATCGCGAAAACCGGCCAGTTGTGCCTCGGCCTCGCCGAGTTCAGCTTTCGTTTTGCGCAGAGCTTGCTCAAGCTCAGACAAAACCGCGGTTTGCGGGATCGGGACATTGACTTTGTCCAGCTCGCGTTGTTGCGCTTCGATCGCCTGACGAACCGCGGCAAGCTCGGTTGGAGCACCGGCGGCGGTCGATGCAAAGGCCTCGGCCTGAGACGCTTCGACGCGTGCTTGCTCAAGATTGGATAGCGCGCGTCGATACAGATCGATGCGCGTCGCCGCAGCGCCCTCATCGAGCGTCGTCGATGCCCCAACCTCGGCAATTTTGCTGGCCAGGACTTCGGCATCGACGGGCGGCGCTGCAGCGAGTTGGGCTTCCTGTCCATGAACTATCACGGAAAACAGGAGAAAAACCAGCAGTGGGGTTTTGATCAATCCACGGAGTCGCGCGGTGAGCATATTCACTTCTGTGAAAACAGGCAGACGCATGCCTTCACGGTCGCGCCTTGATTCACCGTTCGTCTGTCAGCCAGAGACACCATAGACTTGTTCAGAGGCCCCCTGGATCAACCGTCGTCCAGATTATCGAAATTGGGTTTTGCTTTGTCGAAGGACCGCCGAAGCGCCAGGAGCGAAATCGTTAGGCCGTGGTAGGTATCTTTCCAGGCGTTCTCCGATGATTCCTCAAGCTGCGCCCAGGACGCTTGAACCCGGCCCAGGTCCTGTTCGAGTCTCTCGACGTGCGGCCGTAAGGCCTCTCGCATCTCTTTGGCTCCCAAGTGCATGTGCAGCTTCGCCGCATCTATTTTCGCCGGCCACTGCTCGATTTCAGTTTTGAAAGTGGACATCACCTGCTGGCGCTCTGAAAAATCTCGCGCCGCATCCGCTGACTCAGAATCCGACAGCCAAGCCGGTGGGCTGTCCGCTGCATTGTTCATCGTTGCCTCCTATCCATGAAACTCGCTTTGTTATCAATGGATAATGAACAACGGCAGACCGAAAATCCGGCCAGATCATGCCACGGCCTAAAAATACGCCAGCTGAATCGTCATCGGTTCTCCAGCCTGTTGTAGTCAAGCGCGCCGTAGTTGACGGGATTGTAGCGCCGGAAACCAGCGTGCACCTCGTCGCTGTGCTGCCAGAAATTTTTCTGGGTTCTACGCACGCCCCACTTGTCGAGAAAGTCACTGTAGTCTGATTCACTCTTCAGGCTGGCGATATGCTCGACAAAATCGGGAACATCGGCCCTCTTCACTCGATAAAAAGCGTTGGGATAGGCGCCTACAAAGCCTGGAACAACAGACAGGCTGTCCTCATCGGGCCAGCGATTATTCTTGGCACCGAACACTGCGGTCATATTCGTGTAGGCGCTGTTGCTCAGCAAAGTGACAAATTTATCGTCAGCACCATCCCCGGCCGAATCCGACTGTATTAGTACGTTTGCGACCTCTGGCAATAAAGTCGCGGGCTGGCCCCGTATCTCCAATAATCGCGCCAGTTCCTGCTCAAGCGCCAGGTCATTTATGGCGGCCAGATTGTGCGTTTCCGGGAGTGCCGGCGTCAGCTGCTCGCGTAAGAGAGAAAAAAGCTCTTGCTTGGGGTTGTCGCTTCGATAGGCGATATTCGGCTCGGTGACGCTTTCGAAGGCGGGGCTGGAAAGGTAGGCCATCAGGTCCTTGCTGGCATCCAGATACCAGAGTTCCCGCTCAGCCTTGCGTGCCGACTCCGGCAGCATGGTCAGGAAGTTTAACTCACCCTCCATGCGCAGGAAATCCATGTACACCCGCGTGTTCAACTGGTGGCCGACATTCCCGAAGACATCGTAACCCGCCACTAACAAATAATGGAGGCGTTCCAGCAAGGAGTAGTCGATGAGCCAGGCGGTTTTGGGCGGCTCACCAATCATGCCCTGTTTAACGGTAGCGCTGTCGAAGTGCCTGAATATTGTCAGGGCGGCATTCGGATTGTTGCCGCCACCATCCCAGACAGTACTGAGATTGAGTTCACCGGAGCCACCGAAATTTTCGCTAAGAAACTGGTCGCGACTGGCCAGGAAATTGCTCTGCTGCTTCTGGTATATACGCCAATACTTTGCCGGGTTATAGATCGCCTCGGTACTGGCAGGTAACTGCAGGTTCTCGCCCTGGGATTGGACAAACTCCGCTAGTCGCTGCTCGTTCGGATTGTCGGGATTGGTAAAAAACACCCAGAATCGATCCCGGATGACATCCACAGCTACCTCGCCACGACAGACAGGGCCCTGCATAAAGGTAGAGATGGAGAATTTTGCCTCATCGAGCATAAATTTGTAGCGCGAGGTCACCGGCAGTTCGGCGAAGGTAACAAACGGATTGGATGCAGCTTCTGGTTCGTAGGACGGAAGCCGTGTGACCTCGTAATCAGTCTCAAAAAATAGCGTCTTCCAACGCTTCAGGCGCTGCTCGTTAAGCACATAGGGCATATGTGTTTTGTCGACCACTGTGCTGACCACCTCTTGTAGCCGGTAATAAGGGCGCTCCACGCCCGGGTCCTCGTAAGGACGACGGGTGGCGATGACCGACAGGGGTTCGCCCGGGGGGGTGTTCGAACGCACGAGGTTGAAATAACGGGGTCTGCCTTTATCAAGGTCGCCAAAGTAGAGGTGAGCGTAGGAAAGGTGCTCATAGATATAGCGGCTGACTACCCGCTCCTTCAGGGAATTGCCGTTGAGAAACGTTTCCCAGCGGGCGGCTTCCTGCTGATAGCTTGCCGGTAGCGGCGGGCGGGGGGTATAGCTCGCACCCTGCTCCACCCAGCTCATTAGCACTTGCTCTTCTTCTTCGTTCAACCCTGGCAGCGCATAGGGCATCCCCCAGTCCGGGTGATCAATCGCATATGCATCGAAGTCCTCTGCCGTTGTGCAGCTTTCCTTTCGAGACAAGCCCAGTTCGAAATCCTTGGAGAGGCGCTTGTCTTTGGGTAGAGGGTTGCTGCGTTTCAGCTCCAGCATCCGATAGAGAACACTGGCCTCAGTATTTGCAGCCGCCGCTGCGTATTCGTTGAGAACCGGATGAAAACCGAGTTCGCGCCACTGCGGCACTGTTTGGGCGTCTTCGAATAAGCGGGTGGGAGTCGCCTTGCGAAGTCGAGCCTGGTTATACACCTTGGCAGTGCTGGCCCCGCGCTCTATACCTTCGATCGAGGTCATTTTCAGCTGGCAGGGTGCATCGTAACAACCGTGACAGGCGATACAGCGCGTATCAACAATGGGCTTGACGTCGCTCCAGTAGTCGACGGTGTTGGGGGGGAGTGTCTGTACGACGCGATCACGCGGTTCCGATTTGCCGTAGAGGCTCTCGAGGTTGACGCCCACTGTGGCGCAGCCACCAAGGACAAGAAGAAACACTAACCAGTAGCTGCGGCTCATGCCATAAATCCCTTGTTTGCAAATGACGTTACTGTACCACTCGCCCGGCGTTACTTGTTGCCGCGTACATCCTCAGGATGTGCTACCAGCGGTGAGGCGAAGATCTTGTTGTTCATGTCCGACTCATGTCCGACTGTCGATGCTGGAGCCAGAATAGGAGTTGGTGTCCGGACGTTCTAGCCAATTCACGCCACTTACGTCACTTACGTCACTGCAATTCACGCCACTGGTGGTCCCCGATCTGGGAGTGGCCGGAGGCCCATATTGAGTTTTCGGATGCGAGTAAAAGCGACCGTGGCACCAAACAGAAAGATGGCTGCTGCGTGGTATACCCAAAAAGCATCAACACCAGAATGCTGCCTGCGGCATCGTGTACACTCGCCGCCGCACTGCTGCCGATGAATAACGAGGTCAGGGCTTTGCCCTGATTCGCCAGTGGGTGATCAGCTTCTCTTTTCCCCTACGATACCTCCGCATGGACCGGTTTCTTCCGACGCCTCATGCGCACCTGCAGGGGCTTCTTCGCGATACAGTCGATAAGTACGGCGCACGTATCCGTTACGAGTGGCATAAAAAGGCCGGAAAACGCTTTGCGTGCCCACTAGATTCGGAGACAGGCTAAGAAAGAAGATCGTTTCTCGACGGGCTAGCAGGCTTTCGTACCGCAATATCAAGAGAGGTGAGATGATGAAAGCGATGAGGGTAATAGTGGCGTGCGCGCTGGCAGTCGGCATGACGGCCTCGGTATGCGCGCAACCGGAAACGGAGGAAAAGGTCAGCGCCCCGATCGTGGGCGATTCCATCCTCTCGGTGAGCGTGGAAGTCGTGGCCACCACCGGTTACCGGGCGTCCCAGCTGCTGGGATCGGACATTTACAACGACCAGGGACAGCAGGTCGGCCGGCTCGACGATTTTATTATCGGCTCGGAGGCCGAAGTCTCTGTGGCCGTGATCTCGGTCGGCGGTTTTCTGGGCATGGGCGATCGAAAAGTCGCTGTTCCCGCCACCCTGATCGAAGGCGACGCCGAGGGTCGGATGGTATTGCCCGGTGCGACCGAAGACCAACTGAATGGCCTGCCGGAGTTCCGTTACGTCGAGTAGGGAGCCAGAAACCAGCGGCGCGTGATCGCCAGTGGGCTCGACCGAATGACGAGCATCATGGTTCCGGGCGCTCCCTGGCGAGCTACCGCATCGCTCTCGGTCTCCCAAGCAGGGGCGCAAGGTCTTCACTCTGCAGACCTTGCCGGCCTGCGAGGGTGACCTGCCGAGCACGGTGGGTAAGGAAGCCGGCTTTTCCCCACCCCAGGGCACCCTCTTTTGGCGCTCCGCGCCAAACAAACCTGCCGTCAGCAGGGCGCCGAACCAGGTGTCTTTCCGAGCGATACGAACGTCCGGCAGGTAGCGGAATAGCAGCGCGAATAAGATCGTAAATCCGGCCAGCTTCACGAGAACGAAATCCAATGCCAAAAGCCACGACGCCACCGGCCCGAGCCACCGCTCGAGGAGGCGGCCCAGGGCGGAAATCAGGGCGTTGACGGCAAGCGACACGCTGAGGATCAGGCCGATCGTGGCGAGCATCGCCCCCGAGAGAACATGATCCCTCAGCATTCGCCACAGGCCAAGCTTCCCCCCTTCCGTGCGGGGCGCGCCGAAGATGCGGTTCAGGGCGTCCTGCATCGTGATCAGCACCGTGGAGGCGCTGAACACCAGCGTACCCACTCCGATCAAGGTGGCCCACCAACTCGGCTCCTCAAGGCGAAGTCCTTCCACTGTGGTCATCAATTGCCGCGCCCCGTCCTCGCCAACCAGTTTGCCGATTTCCGCGCAGATGGCTTCATTGACCGCTGCCTCATCGTGGATAGATCCAGCGGTCCACAGCATGATCAAAAGCATGGGCGGCAGGGAAAACATCATGTAAAACGCCAGGGCCGCCGAGCGGTTCAACACCTCCTCTTGCGTGAACCGGGCCGCCGATTGTTTCAGGACGGTCCAGAAGAACTCCAACTGCTTGTTATTAGATTGAAAACGCATAGCTTGGTGTCGGTGTCCCGACCCCATTCTCCGACAACAGTAATACCTGAGGGAAATGCATCATTTACAGGTAGGGCGACAGCAAACGCGCAGCGCTGTCACGGAGCTTGACTGGCAGGGAGCGGGCCGCGATCTCGGCGACACTCGCCGGGGTTGCCGCAGCCAGCATTTGCGGGTAGGCCTCGTCACCATTTACCAGAGGGACTACCGCGTTGCCCGGCACGATCGGATTTCCCGTCACCTGTTCGCCAAGCCTCGCCATCCCGACAAAGGTGGGAAAGCGGCTGCTCAACTCGGAGACGAGCATCTCATCCTCCAGACTCATCTCGGGTGCACTGCGATGATCCCAGGCCTCCCGGAGGCCCAGAGAAACTCCCTTCCGCTGAATCCGGTTGATGCCAAGGCCAAAGTAGAGGACCGGGCCAAGCAGCGGTACCAGCCAGGCGAGCCCGATCCAGCCAGTCATCGCCACTACCTCCCGTTTTCTCAACAAGGCATGAACGCTGACGGCGATCGCGCCGCCGAGCTGGAGGATCAGCAGCAACAAGGGTTAGATCCGGGAGAGCAGCTCGGTGAAGGCGTTCATACTTTGACTTTTATAGGGAACCAACGGGAGGGCTCATCACTAAATCCGGCCGCCGCCCAGAGGATAATCAGCAACATCGACGCCAGAGAAAAGACCATGCAGTACGAACGTGCCGCTGCGTGAGTCGGCATGTCTTCATTGAGGTACTCACTGACAGAGGCCTTGAAGACCTCCAAGTCGAAAGTCATGACCTGCTATTTCTTTTTCGCCGCAACCACCCCGCGCGTGACGGCGCCAAGCAGTGGGCCAATCGCGGCAGGCAACAGCGCGTCAACAGGATTACGAACGAAGCTGCGAACGTCATCCCTCAGCGCTACCAATTCTTCTTCAGCCAGAGCAATTTCTGCTTCGACATCACTCATGGCCATGTCGCGTACTTCTTTTACCATCTCAACTTCAACGCCTGGTTTTAATGAGCCCGCATAGGCTACCAACACCCCGGCCAACACAAGATCGACGCCGCCAACGGCCAACGCCGCCAGCGGTTGTCCCCAGACAGGCACCAAGGCAAAAAACACCGCCAGGCTCAGCATGACAAGGCCAAAGACGGCCACGAGCCCGGCTAGCCCATTGAGCAGAATTTTCTGCTTTGTTATTTGGAATTCATTCTGCTTCAGTAGCCGCTCTGATCGCCAGGCTAATTTGAGGCTGCGCACCAAGTGTTCCATAGTTCTTCCTATTTTCGAGAGAGCAGCTGGCCAACGACAAGGCCGAGCGAGAACGCAGCGAGCAGCGCAAGCATCGGACGCTCGCTTGCCAACTCTTCCACTTCTTTTACAGTGATTCCGACTTGTTCGACAAAACCCCCAATCGTCGCTTCCTCATCTTGTGGCTGAGTTGTGTCTGGTAATTCATCGCCTACGCTTTCGGTAGACACCTTGTCGGTCTGAGGCGTTGGCGGAGTAGCGACAGGCTGAGGCTGAGCCTCTGCTTCCTCAGCCGTTGATCGAGCCTTCTTGCGTGTAGCTCGAGCCTTGTTGCGTGTAGCTCGATGCTTGTTAGCTTCACTCTGCAGGTCTTTCAATTCTTCTAAATCACTGTCTGTTTGTGTCATTGTGAACTCCTGTTTGCTAGATTCTCGCCAGGCTGATCCAGGTTTAGCCAGTCGGCGAACACACGACTGTAGATCGTCAGAACAGTCATGAACAATGCAGCGAGTATTGGACCAAGGACAAGCCCGGCGACACCAAATAGGCCCAATCCACCAAGCGTGCTGAGCAGGATCAACAAGTCGGGCATTTCCGTATCCCGGCCAACCAGTATGGGTCTGAGGAAGTTATCGATGGTCCCAACCACACCGGCCGACCATGCCAAAAGACCAAGCCCGACCAGCGTCTCTCCAGATATCAACAGAAAAACAACCGCTGGCGCCCACACCAGAGTGGCGCCAATACCGGGAAGGATTGACAATACTGCCATGACCGCACCCCAGAATACCGCCGCATCGATACCAGCAACGGCGAAACCAAGACCGCCGAGTGCACCCTGTATGGCGCCGATGATCAGCGTACCTTTCACCGTCGCGCGACTGACGGAGAGGCCAACCTGGAGCATCTTGTCTTTGTCCACTCGCGATAACGGTGCGTAGCTCATGATCTTCTCTATCAACGCCGAACCACTGATCAGAAAGAAAAACATCGCGTACAGTATTACAAATAAATTCAGGAAGAACGACATGGTGCCCTGGGTCAACGTACTCAGACCTGAGGCAAGATACACACCGGCGTTGCCCGCAAACTCTGCAACCTTGGCCATAATTCTGTCGCGGTATGGCTCAAGCTCCTCCGCATAGGGAACCCACCCCGGCAAAGCGGATGGTTCCTGGGACTGATCAAGTTGTTGTTCGATCCACGGTGTCACCTCTTCGGCAACCTCTAACGCCTGATCCGCTACAAGTCCGAGCAGGAGCATCAGCGGCACAACAATGGCAAGCAACGAAATCAGCAGGGTCATCAGCGAGGCCAGTGTGTTGCGCCCGCCCCATACGTTGCTCAACCAGCTATACAGCGGATACGCAATGCCGCTGAATACAGCAGCAAGTAGCAGCGCCATGGCAAAGCCACTGATCATCGCAAAAAACAGCCCTGTATAGGCCAACGTCATGACCAGCACAAAACTTTTGCGGAACCATTCTTTCTGGTCGATTTCAGTAGTCACAACCGTACAGCTAACCATTTTTAAATGCGCAAAAGATTTTCGAACGCGTGTTCATTCCGGTTCTCTCCCTTGCCTATCAAAGGAGAGTAGAATCCGACAGACTTTCACTCTGGCCATAACGCGCCAACTGATCACATCTACTTTCAACAACACTCTTATAACGTTTATGGCTTGTTGAGTAAGGCTAAAAAAGCCGGCGTGGACATTCTGGCCGATTTACGCCAGTTGCTGCCCACGCTGAGCAAATTCAGACTATTTCGCTTTCTCGACGTCAGACAACACCCAACTGCGGTCCAGCAGCGTCTTACCCGGCGAGTAGAAACGCAGCATGGGAAAGAACGCGCGACCAGGTTCGGTCGGTATCCAATTCTGTTTCTTGCCCTTCGGCTCGTCCGGACCAAAGTACAGATCAACGGAGCCATCCTTGTTGGTCAACAAGTCCATGCGTGATGAGCGGTCAGTGACTATGTACTTGTGTTGGTGTCCGGACGTTCTGGCCAATTCACGCCACTTGTGTTTCGCGACCTGGGGGTGGCGGGAGGCCCATATTCAGTTTTCGCGCGCGAGTAAAAGCGACCGTGGCGCCAAACAGGAAGATGGCCGCTGCGTAGTAGACCCAAAGCATCAACACCAGAATGCTGCCTGCGGCATCGTATACGCTCGCCGCCTCACTGCTGCCGATAACCAGCGAGATCAGGGCTTTGCCTTGAAGGTACAGAAACGCTGTCAGCAACGCGCCGAACCAGGTATCACGCCACGCCAATCGCACGTCAGGCAGGTAACGAATATACAGTGCGAACAGAATCGTCGTTGCACAAAGATTCAGGACATAAGCGTCAACCATATCCAAATAAGCCGCCAGCGGGCCGGAAAACCCGGCCAGATAACTGTCTACTTTGACCACCAAGGCATCCAGCATTAGAAAAATGACCATCAGAAACGAAACAATGCTCAACAGTGCGACAGCTATGATCCGAATACGCAGCAACCTCCAGATGCTGAGGTGCAGTGACGCCGGAGCCTTTACCTGTGCAAGATGGTTGAGTGCTTTTCGCAACACGTGGTAGACCGTCGTTGCGAAATAGAGCAGCACCAGGATAGCGATAGCGCTCGCCTCCCAGCTTGGCTCATGGATATGGAGTTCGTCCAGCGTAGCCATGATCTGCTGCGCACCGCTTTCACCCACCAAAGAGCCGAGCTCGGCGAAGATCGCATTACTCACGGCGGCCTCCCCGTAAAACACGGCGGCAACCCAAAGGACAATCAGCAACATCGATGGCAGGGAGAAGATCATGTTGTAGGAGAGCGCTGCGGCGTGTGTGGGCATGTCTTCCGCAAGGAACCTGTCCAGGGATTCCGTGAGCACCTGCCAATAGAAGGTCAGTGTTTTTTTTGCCATTTCGATACAGCAATTATCCTCTCAGGCATCTTTCCTGTTAATCGCTGGCCTGCACGTCACCACGATGCGTCGCCCGCAGTGTGGCCCACTCTCGCAATATTCGATCTGCCGCTACACGGTTGGTCATACGATCAGCGGCTTGAGCCATTACCACCAAGCCCGCCACAACAATCGCCAATAATTTGCGCGTATTCATAATTTCACCCCTCGCTTTCGAATAATAAAAAATCGAAAAGAAGCCAGTGACTTACTGAGTAACCGGTCGACGAATCGCTTTACCAGGTGCTGCGTCAGTTTTTAACTTGCCTTTGTAAACAACAAACTCACCATCAACAATGACATAATCAAAACCAACTGCAGGCTGATTCGGTTCGGTGAACGTGCTCTTGTCCGCAACTTTTTCCAGATCAAACACCACAATATCTGCGTCCATGCCCACCTGTATGCGGCCTTTCTTACGCATTTGTGGAACGGACTCTTCGAGGATTTGCGCGGGCATCAAGCTCATCTTCTTCACCGCATCCGACAGTGACAACACGCCTCGCTCACGCACCCAGAAACGCAGAACTTTTGCAAAGGAGCCGTTAGAGCGCGGATGAGCGAATGCGCCTTCGGGAAGCGGCCATGCATCGCCGTCGTAGTTTTTACCGTTGACCACCCAAGGCATGGCATCCGATTCGATGGCCACATTTAGATTTGCCACTGACGCATCGAGCTTCGCCAGATCAACGGGGTTTTCGGCATCGAGGTAGTGCCATGTAATGATCGTACCGGGTGAATTCGCCTGCAGATCATTAAAGGTCTTCTCATCGAGGCGCTTTCCGTTCAACTCGAAATCACTGTACTTGGTGCCGCCCATGCGAACCTGCCAGCCATCACCACGAAACATCTCGGCGCCTACCGTCGTTCCGGCAGCACCGTAAGGGTATGCGCCAACAGATACGCGGAAACCGTCTTTCTGTGCATTGAGCACCAGCGGCAGGGTTGAGTCGATGTCACGCATGCTCGTGCTGTTGATATGGCACAAATGCATATGCGCACCAGCCAGTGCGGCGTTGCTAACAAGCTCCTTAACTGCCTCAAACGAACTCTTCGGCTCCGGCACACTTGCGTATCGAACGTGCGTAAATGTTGGAACGTTGTACTTCGCAGCGAGCTGCGCAACGGCGAAATATTCTTTTTGCCCATTGCCCGGGGCGTAACCTGCATTGACGCCCACACCGATGGCGCCTTCCTTGATGGCTTGCTCAAGCAGAGCGAGAATTTCTTTTTGTTGCTCCGGCGTTGAAATCGAATTCTGCCAGTCATGATTCGCAAACATCGACTGAAACCAACCCAAGTCTGCTTTGGCCTCGGTTCCCGTAGTCGCCTGAATTCTTGCAAAGGTCCAGGCGGCAGCAGCACCGTAGTTAATCGGGTGGGGTTTCTTCGCCTCCGCTGTGTACCAGTCCCCAATAGGGAGCAGCCCTGATTCAAGTTCCAGCGCTGTGGTTACACCCTGCATAGCCTGCATACGAAGCGCGCCAATTTCCTGACCGTGGGCATGCAGATCGATCCACCCGGGCGCAACGACCTGACCCTTTGCATTAATCGTTGTTGCTCCCGTTAAGGGAAACTCGGATATCGCCGCAATCGACCCATCTTTAATTCCCACATTGCGGACAGCATCAAGACCGGTTTCCGGGTCAATAACCCGTCCATTGACAATCACCAGGTCATGAGTTTCTTGAGCTAGTGCGGTGACGGAAGCCGTTAACAAACTCACTGATAACAGCGTTAGTGAAAGCGCTTTTCCGATGTTGGAGTGCATGATTTTATCTCCTAAATAAGTTGGGTATCTGGATCGAATTTTTCGGATCGACTGCTCATGATGCTTGTCCATATTGATCAGTAGAGTTAGTTCAGAATGACACACGCGCGCGCAGCCCAAACACCCACAGGCTGTCTTCCTCCGGGTTCAGGGCCGGGTCGCTTATCCATTCGATATTGGCTGTGATGTTGGTGTGCTGGAACAACTGCATGTTGTAGAAAACTTCCGCGGTGTACTGGTCATTAAGTCGAGGGCCATCCGGCTCGCTGGGGGGGCGGCCCCAGTTCATACCAACGCCAAGCACGTCGCTGTGACCCTTCGGAAAATAGCCGACACCCGCACTGAGTGAACGCTCCAGCAGCGCGCCGCCATCCTCCGCATAACCTGCCCGCACAAACGGCAGCCAGCGGTCGTTTATTTTTCGGCTGAAAGAAAGGGCTGTGCCCCACCCGTCGGGAACACCGGCAGCAGCGCGCTCGTCGACCTGCCAGAGGGTCAGGTGGACGTTATCCGAAAATCGGTTTTCATAAGAGGAAAACCATCCAAACTCAACATGCTTGAAGGTCTCATTGGTGGTGAAGAAGGAATCGAAGCTGTCCAGGGGGTCACTCGGATCGCCATTGGCATCGCTAAGGCCAGCCAAAAGGTAGAAGTTTTCTCCGATGGTGCCACGCACAGCCGCGCCCAGCCCCTGGTTGGGTGCCGGAATGGTGGGGTCGGTTGAAAACACCAGGTTAGCGAAATCTGTCCACGGATTCACCAGGCCATAAACAGATACATAGTCGGTCACATCAACGATGCCGGCGATAACGGCAAGTCGATTGTTACGGAACGATTGCTGCCAGTATAAATTCGTCACAATGGTACCCGCGTCACTGAATGGGACAGCGGTCAGCCCAATATAGCCTATCTCGCCGCCCAACTGCTGAGGTGCAATATCGGTGCCCAGCCGATGACGGTTCTCGACTTTAAAGGTCACTGAGCCGGTATTCAGCGTACCCCGGCCCAGCGGGGTCCAGGTGCCATAAACGCGTATGATGCCACCCGCAGCATCGTCCTCACCGAGACTCTCATTCGCACCCTGCACCTGGGCGTTGTAATCGGCCCCGAATGCAAATGCGTGCCTGTCCGCGACGCCCTTCTTGAAGCCGTAATATGGCTGGGCTTTGGCGGTCAGCCCTCCGAACCAGTAAGGGGTAACTTGCGCACTGTGGTCCGATTTGAGTTGTCCAGCGACACTCGACGGCCCCCCGAACTGATGGGGCGCAGCATAGTCTGCAGAAACCTCATCTTCGCTGCCGACAACAGAGTTGCTGTGGGCAGCTTCCGGATCATGCTGGGCCAGGACGGGCTCAACCAGGGACACTAGCAGGCCTGAAGCCAGTGCAAAGGTCCAATTTTGGCCCTGTCTCATTTTTTTGGACCCGTCTCAGCAAAAGTCCCGACTACAGCTTGTTCTTGTAGACGTTGCCGTCTTTGATGATGAGTTTGAGGTTGGTCTCGGGATCATTGACCACCGCAACATCCTCCATCGGGTTCTTGGAATAGATCAGGATATCGGCCATGGCGCCTTCCTCGATCACACCCAGTTTGCCATAGGGATTGCGCTTGCCGGTCATGCCGACGATCTTGCCGCCATTACCGGTGGCCTGAATCATGATCTCGGGCGAGCTGAAGAATTCCTTCCTGAGCTCCAGATCCTTGAGTTCATTCTTACGGCCCTCGGCGCTGAACAACAGATCAGTACCAAATCCCATCAAGACGCCATATTTTTTTACCCACCTAGCTACGTCAGCAGAGCCTTTCGTGGCGTTATCCAGTTTTGCTTTTCGAACAGGATCCGTATAAAGAGGTTTCAATTGTGCAAGCACTTCAAAACTTTCAACAAAGACGGCACCTTTTTTTGCCATAAGCTTCACGGCTTCCTCGCTTAGAACCGAGCCATGTTCGATAGACTTCACGCCATTGTTCAGCGCCCGAATGACCCCGGCAGAATCATGTCCATGCGCCATCACATAGGTACCGTAATCCGAAGCAGCCTTGACCGCCGCCTGAATTTCTTCTTCCGTGAACTCCATGACATACAGGGGATCGGTAAAGGAGGAGACACCGCCCGTCACCGCAATCTTGATCTGCGTGGCGCCCAGAAACAGCTGTTGGCGCGTCGCCGCCAGAACCTGATCGTAGCCATTGGCGAGAATCATGTTTCCGTCACTAACGCCCATGCCGACAGGGCCACCCCATTCCTTGGCCATATCCGTCGGTTTACCCGATCTGACATCGCCATGCCCTGAGTATTGCGAGATGAGTGCGCCCGAGGGATAGATTCGCGGCCCCGGTGTGACGCCGGTATCGATCGCTTTCTTCAAGCCAAAGACGTTGCCCGCGGCATCCCGAACCGTGGTGACGCCTCGCATCAGCTGTTGCTCTGCCTCTTTCGCAGAATGGATCGCAACATAGGCCTGATCACCGAAGTATTCCCGCTCATTCACACCCATACCCATATGCCAGTGAACATCGATCAGGCCAGGCGACACGTAGCCACCTTTACCATCGATCACCTGTGCGTAGTTACTACCACCGCTACCAGCAGGAATAAGGCTGCCAATCTTGTTGCCACTGACGACAATATCCTTGCCTGTAATCAGTTTTTCTGACGTGCCGTCAAAGATACTGACATTGGTAATCAATGTTTGTGGCGGGGCTTTGGTCTCCTGCGCCACGACGGGTGTCGCCAGCGTGGTGACCGCCGCGACAAGCGCCAGGCACGTCGTTAAATTTGCTTTCCTGATCATGATGATTCCCCTGTCTGCTTGATAGCCAATAGGCTAATTGTGCATGCGTTGATTACGGATGCGCTGATCTCGATTTGTGGGCACCAGCTGCGTATCTAAAGCTATTTTTGCAGTGCTGTGTGTCGTCAATAGTTAACGATGGGGCAAGGCAGATCGGATTTCAGGCCATTTGGTGCCCGATACGAAATTCGGTCAGGGTTGCTAACTACCGGCCTTGCCTTCCCGGCCTGCCATCCACCGCGCCAGCGGATTGGCCGATACTCCGTGTGCGACAAGACTGAGTAAAACCGTAGTCGCAACCACAGTTGCAATGAGATCACCGCCGGGAAGCTGCTCGTTAATCACGATAATAGCGAACACGATACTCGCGAGGCCGCGTGGACCGAACCAGCCAAGAAACAGCTTGCTTGAATTACTCTCCCCGCTTCCCGCCAAAGACAGAAAAATCGGCACCATTCGAACCACGGTCAGACTCAGCAGGGAGTACAGTGCGATTTCCACGCTAATTTCTGCTGCGACCCTGGCGATAATCACTGCGCCAAAGATAATCCACGTTAGCATGGCCATCGCCTCGCCAATTCCCTCGGAGGGCATGACCAGTTTGTGGGTCGCCTCTTTGGCCAATATTCCAAACAACATGCCGCCAACGAACGCGGCAATGTAACCACTTCCGTGCAGACTCTGTGCCAGCGCGAAGCAGCTTATGGCAAGAGCAGGTACTGAGAGTTGCGCCCAAACGTTACTGACCCAGCCTTTGGCTGCTCCCTCTTTTAACAACCACGCTCCGATACCGGCAACCAACAGGCCGACCCCTGCACCGATGCCGATTTCCTCAGCGACTAACGCCAGTGCAGACACTTGCGAATCGCCACCATTGGCACCGTGCGCCAAGGCGATAAAAACCAGCAACACAGGCACGGCCATGCCATCGTTGAGCCCGCTTTCACAGTTCAATCCTTCGCGCAGCCGAGCCGGCACTGCTTTATTGCTGACAACCGCTTTGCCAAGCGCTGCATCGGTGGCGGCGAGCATTGTCGCGAGAATGGCTACCTCGTACACGGCCAGATCACCGAACAGAAAATACCCGACGATAAACCCCAGTCCAATGGCACCGGGCAATCCCAGCAGCAACATGCGGGCGGGGAGTCCGGCCCTCAGGCGCAAAACCGCAGAGTCTGAGCTGGCAGCATCGTTAAACAGTACAAGTGCCAGTGTCAGGTCTATGAGCGTTCGATACTCGATCTGTGCAACATCAGCCGGAAGCCATGATAAGAACGATGGGCCCAGTAACAGGCCAACAAGGACAAACACGATAGGTCCCGACATCGACATTTTGTCGACACGACCGGATATCACGGAGTAGCAAAACGTGAATACGGCGATTATCGCAAGCTCTTGATACATCTGGATTAGTTCTCTGAATCGGCAGGTGGAGCGGAGAGTCTATCTGCCATCATTGGTGTCGTATCCAGGCGGGCTCTTTCTCCAATTAATGCCGTTAATGGCCATGCTGTATCCGAGCTCATACAGCTGCGTCATCCACACGGGATCAAACGCTTCAGTCGACGTGTCTTCAAAGTCCGCCGGTATTTCTACGAGATTGAAATCCAGACCATCGCGTTGCGCCGCAAGATAAATGCGATTGAAATCACCGTGGCCCACGTAGGTCAATAGCGTGCTCACCGAGTGGGCAGTAATGTTTAATGTGTTGCGCTTGACGGCCTTCCAGGCGTCTTGCAGATAGCCGTTGCGCAACACGTATAGATTGGGTTTTGTTTTGACGTCCATCTTCTTCATTACGGCTGTCCAATCGAGCCCTATTGGGTAGACGAAAACATTCGAGCTTATTCCGCCATCCACATGCATCTCGTCGTATAGCTGCCCATCGGCTTCAACCGCAAACAGCACAGGCGGAAAGACGCCGGGCACGGATGACGATGCCCGAATGATGTCCCGAATCAGTTGCGTCGCGTTGGGGTTGCCACTTGCGGCGATAGCCGTAATATTCCAATTCACCGACCGGCTCGCATCGAGGTTCGTCGTGCCAATGAACAACTCTCTGCCTTTAGCGTACTCAGCAGCGATTTTCGCAACGAGTTCGTCGTCGATATAAAGAGCTAGTTGATTCTTCATTGGGGCCGAGTCCGTTGCGGCGTCTTTGGTAACGGCCGCAATCCTGCTTCGTTTAGTTAACAGCGCTTCGGTAGACATGGTCGTATAGAATTTTTTTATCAGGTGATCGTAGTCGGAACCGAGAAACGCGAAGGGGGCCAGAATCGAACCTGTGCTTACGCCAGTTACAATCGTGAACTCTGGCCGTGTTCCAGTAGCCGTCCAACCATTTAAAAGCCCTGCCCCAAAGGCGCCCCGGGCACCACCGCCTGAAATCGCCAGGTAGTTGTGCGGCTTGCTAATAGTTTCCGGGTAACGCTCACGAATTTGCTGTTTCGATAGGCTCATCCAGTTTTCGTAATTCTCGGGGCGCGTATCAGCCCAACTACGCGCATCGGGAATTCCGGGAATAATGGCAACTTCCTGAAGCTCGGCATTCATAGGCTTGCGCTCGGGCAAGCTGGTACACCCGCCGAGTACAGTGACGCTGACGCTCAAAAGTATGCATAGAAGCCGAAACATACGGGATGTTTGCCTGGTGTCGGTCATAAAATGGAATAGTGTCACCGCAACCGTGCCTTTTCTGGCCATCGCACGCCATCTTGCGCCGCAGACAGCTTGCTGAGTACTGGGCACCGACTTGTAACTCTTTCATGTTATGAAGTTTTTTTATGAGAGCGCCTCTTGCTGGCGCACTCCTGCTACCTGTCTAACAGGAACCCGAGCACGCAGGCCGTTGCAGCCGCTCCAATTAATGCGACCCCCCTGCACGCGTCCGGCACGATATGGCCGGAAAAACAGCGTGTGTGTCGGCATGCTGATATGCGGATCTAAGGTCAATGCCGAGCTTTGGATACGTCTATCAAGGAAAAAACCACTATGAAAACTGAATCACGACTATTTGTTGTTCTCGCCGCGTTGGCGGTGGCGTTTGCCACGCCGGCCATAGCAGCCGACAAACCCAATGTAGTACTTATGCTGTCAGACAACATGGGCTACGGTGATTTAGGCGTCTACGGCAGCGGCGGTGAGCTTCGGGGCATGCCCACGCCGCGCATTGATCAACTGGCAAGTGAAGGGATGATGCTCACTCAGTTTTTCGTGGAGCCGGGCTGTACACCGACCCGCGCGGCTTTACTGACAGGCAGATATTCTCAACGTGCAGGGTTGGGAAGCATTATTATTGCCGGTACACCCAGCACTCTTCAGGATAGTGAGGTGACCCTGGCCGAACTGTTCAAATCACAAGGCTACGCCACTGCCATGACGGGTAAATGGCATCTGGGTGGTGAAAAGCAAAGTCTGCCCATTAACCAGGGCTTTGATGAATGGCATGTGGGGATTTTACAAACCACTGACGGTGTATTGTATCCGGATGGTATGCGTAGAAGCGGTTTTTCAGAAGCAGCAATTGCCAAATCGCAAACTGCTATCTGGGAATCAGAACCCGGCAAGGATGTGGTGAAAAAGGTCCGTCCCTACGATCTTGAATACAGACGGCATATCGAAGGTGACATAGCGGAAGCCTCCGTGAAGTACATCAAAGAACAGGCAAAAGAAAAGGAACCATTCTTTCTTTATGTGGGATGGTCACACGTACATTATCCGGCCTTGCCACATCCCGACTTTGAAGGAAAATCGAGTGCCGGGCTTTTTGGTGATGCTGTGATGGAACTTGACTACCGTACAGGACAGGTACTTGACGCCATAAAGGAGGCCGGCATTGAAGACAACACCATCGTCATATGGCTTTCCGACAATGGACCGGCTACAACCCAGGGGTCCAATAACGATTTCCTGGGCAGTTCAGCCGGGCCGTTCCGTGGAGAGGTTGGTGATGCACTTGAGGGGTCGCTGCGCGTTCCGGGCATGATCAAATGGCCAGCAAAGATCAAACCGGCAAAGAGCAACGAGATGGTAGCTATCCACGACTTCTACCCTACCTTGGCCAACATTATCGGGGCCAAAGTACCCACCGACCGTGCCATTGATGGCGTAGATCAGGGTGATTTCTTCCTGGGCAAAAACAAGCAGTCAGCGCGCGAAAGCCTGATCACGTTCATGGAAGGCGAGGTTGCTGCAGTGCGCTGGAAGCAGTGGCGTATTTATCCAAAGCAATTCGTTGCATCTGAGGGCAACCCGTCCCTGATGGGCGTGGGCGCCTATCGTGCCGAGGGGATGGGGTATCCTTCGGTCTACAACATTGCCCGTGATCCACGGGAACAATGGAACCAGACTGCAGTCTCTGCCTTTGTGCTCGGACCGTATATGCAGATTGTGGGCGAATACCAGAAGTCACTGGAAAAATATCCCAATCCACCAGCCTTCAGCATGACAAAATTTGCGAAGTAACGGGGGCAAGAAAGCATTGCATGCTGCGTCGGGGATTATCCTTGGCGCAGCATGTACGGTTCGGCTTGTTATTTCTTTTTTGCAGGCACGTACGGATCAGGCGTTCCCGGCTTGATTACTGGTTCTTTGGCCAACGACGCCATATGATCTACCAGAATCGGCCCAGTCCCCCAACGTACCCATAAGTTAGCTATCATGTCTTTGGTCAAGTTCAATGGATACTCTTCTTTAGGGTCCTCATAGAGGTTGAAAAAGCGAACAAACGGGAACACATTCAGTTTATTACTACCATTCCCTCCATCAAGCTCCTGGAACATCATCTTATAGTTTTGCCACTTCACGCCGAAAATATCGTCACCGACATAGATCACAAAGCCGTCTCGACCGGACTGTTCTTGTTTTCCCAGGAAGAAATCGGTCATGTCCTTACTGTCGATGATACGATCTGTCGGCACCTTACCACCGGCAATGTTTGCAAATGTAGAGAACAGATCAAACTCGTGAACGATTTCGTTGGAGACCTTGCCTGCCGGAACTTTGCCAGGCCAGCGCACAATAAATGGCACCCGCAACGACCCTTCCATACCTGTGAAATAGGAACCACTCCATGGGCCGTTCCATCCCTGGAAAGTAGGGGTCATTTCGCCGCCGTTATCAGCGGTAAAAATAAAGATAGTATTGTCGGCAATACCCAACTCATCTACCTTATCCAGCAATTCACCGGTATAGGCATCGATCTGCATTAAAATATCGCCCCATTTGCCATTTCCACTCTTGCCTTTAAACTCAGCACTCGGTGTAACCGGCGCATGCGTCTGGGTGTAGGGCAAATACAGGAAGAACGGTTTGCCGGCTTTGGCCTGGCGTGTCATGAAATCTTTACCAAGATCGGTGACTTCACGGTCGATCTCTGGCCTTACCGACGAGTCGAAGACCTTCACCTCTTTTGTCGGTGAGCCTTTTCTGCCCGATAAAACATGTGTTTCCTTGATCATTGGAGTTTTGCCGGTCTCTTTCGCTATTTTCGCCCACTTCAGGAACATTTCATTCGTCGGCCACTCGCTCTCGTCGGTAGAATTGGGGATGCCATACCACTCATCGAAACCCTGATTGGTGGGATAGCGACCCTCTCTTTGGCCGAGGTTCCACTTGCCGAAATGGGCGGTGGCATAACCCGCATCGCTCAGCATCTCAGGCATGGTGTATTCCCACTGGGTCAAGCCATAATCCACGGTTTGGAGTGGTACTGTACCGTTCCCCGTACGTACGGCATAACGGCCTGTCATTAGCGCTGCGCGGCTGGGCGTACATTGCGCCTCGACATTGAAATTGGTCAGCCGGATCCCTTCACTGGCCAGCTTGTCGATGCGCGGCGTGGCGCCACCCCGGACAATACCCCCGCCGTAAACACCCAGTTCACCGTAGCCGAAGTTGTCCATATTAATCAGCACGATGTTGGGTTTGTCGGCGGCGAGTGCATTGCCCATTGTCGCAATCGTGACGAGCACAGCAGCCAGGCACGATTTGACGATTGAAGTAGTTCTCATGATTGATGCCTCACTACTGTTGTTTAACGGCTACGTGACGGATGCACGTCGCATTCCCCAATGCCATGCTACGCCCGCCGGACGGTGGGCGCCAGTTCATTTCGCGCCAATGCGCTAGAGTGCTTATGGTGCCGGGCACCGACTTACTTATTCTTCAGACGCCTGCCTTAAAAACCCATAACCCGGTTTTCGTCAGGGATACAGGCTCGCCGAGCCTGGGTTTGGATATTTCTCCAGCGTCTTCTTGTATTCCGCGATTACCTTCATGTAATGAGGGAAGATCCACCCACCCAATGCCAGCATGTTATTTTCTTCGCGGGGATCTTGCTCGATGTTGAAGGTGGCCGGCAGGCTGTTGCCCTCTATCCTGCCGCCGCCAGTTCCTGGCATTGACGGATTTCCGGGGCCGCCCACAAACTGATTGGGATACAAGCGGAACTGACGCCAGCGCACCGCAACAATCTCGTCCCCGATAAAGGTCAGAAAAGCCTCGCGATTGGAGTTGTCCTGCTTGCCGAGGAGGAGATCCGTCTGATCAATGCCGTCGATGGGTCTATCTTGCGGAACCTTCGCGCCAATGATATTTGCAAAGGTTGGAAAGAAGTCGTGAATCGCGAACATCCCATTATTTTTTCCCACCGGAATTTTGCCCGGCCACTTGATCATGCCCGGTGTCCGTATCGAACCTTCTCGTCCGTCACCCAACTCGCCGGTGTACATACCGTTAGAGCCACCGCGGAACTCGGCCGGTCCGCCGAGAGGTGTCGAACCGTTATCAGAGATATAGATAACGATGGTGTTGTCTTCGATGCCGGACTTCTGAATTGCATCCAGGATTTCGCCCACCGCGTGATCGTGTTGCAGCAGCGCATCTGCGTAGGGTCCGTTTTCCGACTTACCAGAGAACTCTGGTGAGGTCACATTCGGATAGTGCGTCTGTGTCAAACCGACCAAGAGAAAAAAGGGCTCTTTGGCCGCTGCGTGTTTGTTGATAATTTTCACTGACGCCGTGGCAATCTCATCCTCGACAATGTGCTTGTATTCAACATCGTACTCACGGACTCTCTTCAATCCATCTTTTGTCGTGCCGTCCCAGATTCCGGGTGCCTTTTTTTCGATGGCTGCCTCGGGGAAATTGAGGCGTTCCATTTGCGGCCGGTACAAGGTCGAATCGCTGGTTTCGATGACCCCCACCCGATACTCGTCAAAGCCCTGTCGTACTGGCCAGCTTTGCTCCTCCGAGCCCAGATGCCATTTTCCAACGTATCCCGTCGCATAGCCCACGCTCTTGAACAGTTCGCCGAGCGTAATCTCCTTGGCCTGCAGGGTATTGGGCGTACCTCCGATAATGATCGTGCCCAAACCGGCACGTGGCGAATAGCGACCCGTCAACAGGCCCGCTCGTGACGGTGTACAGCCCGGCTCCACCAGAAACTGGGTCAAGGTCATACCTTCGGCCGCAATGCTATCGATTTTCGGTGTAGGAGCTCCCCGGATCGCGCCGCCCTGAAAGGCCCCGATATCCCCGTAGCCGACGTTGTCAGACATCATCAGCACGACGTTGGGTTTGTCGGCGGCGAGCGCACTGCTCGTTGTCACAATCGTGACGAGCACAGCCACGCACGATTTGACGATTGAAGTAATTCTCATGATTGATGCCTCACTACTGTTGTTTAACGGCTACGTGTCGGATGCACGTCCCATTCCCCAATGCCATGCTGCGTCTCCGGACGGTGGGCGACAGCTCATTTCGCGCCAATGCGCGGTCGGATTAGCAGGAGAGCTGTGCTTGGCGGTATTGCTGCGGTGTCAGGCCGCTGACACGATGAAACGCCCGCGAGAAATTCTGACTGTGTTCGTAGCCAAGCTGCAGGGCGATATCGATGACCTTCATGTCGGAGTCAGCCAGCAGCTGTGTCGCCAGATCGAAGCGAATATTTTCGATCAATTCAGAGTACGACGTGCGATTCGCCCTAAGTACACGTTGCAGCGTCCGGGTACTCATACCCGCAATATCTGCCGCCATACCGATACTCGGGTAGCCCGACAGCAGATAGGGGGCCATTGCCGCACGCAGTACGTCGACGAAGTCCTCAAGGGCAGGCTCGCACATCCCTGGAGACTGCGGTTGCCGGGGAGTTGCCCACCTGCGCTGCCTGGCTGGCCGCGCAAAGTCCGTCACCGACATCAGGAACGAACACAACGGCTGACCCGCACGAACATCGACACCGTCGAGTCGATCCAGGACCGAGGGATGCACCTTTTGGGCTGACGTCAGGCAGATTTCCGATGGTTGCCATTTTGGCCCGACAGCACTGCGCACGACCTCGATCACGGCCTTGAGCGACTGCCATTCGGAGAAGCGGGGATCCACATCAGCTGGGAAGTCTTCCATCACACAGACACGAATCGAGCTGCCTTGCGCCAGCAGTTTGCAGCTCAGGGTACTCGCCTCCTGGCCGAACAAGCGAACTAAAGCCGCCAGGCGAGCCTTGGTCGTCGGCGCCGCATCCAGGCTCCGCAACAGGTCGGGTCCAAGATCATCCAGTTCCAACAGCCAGCCGGCTTCAAAGCCCAGATCGTCGATCCCTTCGCGTGCGGCACAGGTCGCCAAAAAGTCATAGGCAAAGTGCAGGTTGATATAGGCGTCTGGCGCCTCTTCGACGCAGGCAGGCAGCTTCGCCCGCGCCAGTTCTCGGTCAACCGGCGCGCCAATGCCGCGCAACACCCCCAGGAAGGGAAGCAGGTGGTGTGCGCGGGCTATCGGGACAGAAGGCATCGCTTCAGAACCACCATATCAGCCCGGTTTTGTCGAGAGTCTTGAAGTCCCCACGCTGGTCCCTGACCGCGGATGCTTTCAAGCCCTCCATTTCACGCATCCGCTGACGCATCTCCAGCCACTCCGGTGATCCCCACCGGTATGAGAGACCAATGAGGTAGTCCGTGTTTTCGGCAAGGTCTTTGACAAGCTCCTCACTGCGAAAGAAAAACCCCATTTCACTATTAAAAAGTCTCGAGCGGTAGTCAAGATTCGACGTGCCAACGTAGCCCACGTCATCACCGATTACGTATTTCGCATGTAATTTCCCGTGGTGATAGTCGCCGCCGAACATAACATCATCCATCTTCCCCGTCTCGTAAATGGCCAGCCTCGGATGATTCACTGCCTCCAGCCATTCGTCGCTTTCAACCAGGTCCGGATTCAGCTCACTCTCCTCGACACGCTTCGCCCACTGGGCCCGGAGGTCAGCCGACAGAAGCAATCGGGGCGCCAGGTCCATGTCAATTACCGACTGAGTAAAGAAATTATCGGATGTGAGTACTGAGTTGGTCACTATTTCAATGCGGCTGTCGGGGTTTCGTTCGAGCCAATCGAGTATGTCCGCCGCTTCATCAACAATCACTTTGCCATCCTTGTCCGTATAGCGAGCGACGAACAGGTACGGTGAAACAATGCGGATGAGATCGTGATCGCTGTCGCGCAGTCGGCCCAGAATTCCCGTTATGGAGTTTGGGTTTTGGGCCAGGTTCTCTGCGGCTTTCGTTACGACATTTTTGTTTATGACATTGGCAGCGTCGTGCGCCAACAACAGGTCTGCCTCGTGGAAGCCCTGAGACATAAATTCGTCAATGCTGTCAAAGCGCTCACGCATGTTCGGCAGGGATTTGAGCGTCGCGAGGCTGTCGCGAAACCCGTCTCTTTGTTCTCGATATGCGTCAGCCCGATTACGCCCCATTTCCAATCGCTTGTTTTTATCAAAATAGAACAGTACGGAGTAGTAGGTTTCAATGATTTCGCCCAGCGTCATTCCATTGTGGCGAGCATCCGCCGGCGCGCGCACCAGGATGTCCGAATCTCGATAGGTATGGGGGTTTGGGGAGCCGTCCTCGAGCGTACCGTAATAGTCGAGCGACACGTTTCGACCACCGGTAATGGCGTATACCTTGCCAGGAAACCGGGTATCGATCGCAATGAGTTTGTCGTGCGAGCGACGATTCACGTTTGAACTCACCTTTGATGAGGCGTTGAATACGACCGCCTGCACACGCGCCTTGTGCACGGTCATTTCGCCGTTGGCGTTACGAACAAAGCCAGCCTCAAGCGCACAACTTTGCAGTGCCCTGAGATAGTCCTTTTTCAGCGTTGAAGAGCCCATCGAGTCAACCATGATGCGCACATCTACACCCCGCTGGACGGCATCGCACAGCGCGCCAAGGACCGCGAGACCGGCCATGTCACTACGAAAAATGTAATACGTGACATCGACCGTATGTTCGGCACGTTCGATCATCCCGATCCGGGTGGCGAGCGCAGTCAGCCCACCCTCATCGGTAGAACCAATGAACTTCGCCAATCCGCCGACGATCGGTATCTCTGCGTCGCGCCCAAGAATAATCGAGTTATCGGTCAGCTCGTCGCCGTGCTCCCAGGCCCGTTCGACATACAGATTCTGTATATCGGAATCGCGAATTGCGCCGATCGGCGGACATCCAGCGAGTTTTTGCGTACCCGCCGGACAGTCTTCCGGCGTCACAGTTGTTGTCACACAGGCACTTGCAACCAGCGTAGATACGATGACCCCGAAGAGTCCGCAGCGTTTCCAGAACATAGCGTCCTCGCAAATTTTCGTCTGAGCAAAACTTATCTGTACGCGGCTCCTTTCACCGGCCATTTCGTGCCACAGGTGATTTACCTAGCGGTTGGAATGACCTCGCTGCGCTCGTCGGTGCGAAGCGGCGGCTCTTTTCTTTCCAGGGGCTCCTGGTCGGGGCTGCCTCGGTAAGAGATTTCTGCGACTACCGCAAGGTGATCCGCTACGATGTCAGGCAATACTTCATAAGCCTCAAAAGCCAGTTCCTGGCTGATCAGAATCCAATCCAGCCGCTTGCCCGTTGTTTTTTTGTATGTGCCGAGCCCATTTTTCTCAGGAGAAAATGCCTGCAAATCCAACTCATCCACCAGCGATCGCACGTGCGACGACTTCTGGCTCCAATGGCTGTTTAGATCCCCCATCAGAACCAGCGGTCCGTCGATATCGACAAGTTGTGCGACCATCTCACTGACCTGCCGATCACGCACCTTCTTGCGCAGAAAATCGAAATGTACCGACACCAGTGTCACCGGGATGCGCTGTTGATCGACAGGCCAGTCAATGGTGGTCGTTACAAACCCCTTCTGTTTCGATGGCCACGACGGCGAAAAACTCACGGACGATGATGCAATTGGCTTGCCACGACTCAGTAGTGCCGTGCCGTAGTTGGATATCCAGCTTCTGGAATGGAGACCGTGAACAACGCAGGGCAAGCCGGACTTTTCTGCAATATAAGTGACATGATCAAAGTTGCCGCTCCAGCGAGATCGCCCGTCGGCTTCCTGCAAGGCCACAACGTTTGGAGCGATGTCTGCGAGCAGCGCAGCGATGTAGTCGAGGTTTTCGAAGGTCCGCGCCTTGCTTACGAAAAGCTGGTTCAGCGCAGAATTCCGACCATGGGCGATGTTCAGAGTCATAACCTTGATCGTGGCCTCCGGCAATCCGGCCAACTCAGAAACCGCCGGGCATGCGTCTACGATGTCGGTTGCCGACAACACTTGCATGGGCAGCATCACGCAAATGACCGTCGCGATCATGGCCTGGCTAGTACCTATCAACGACCCAAAACGCATATCTGATTTTCCCACTGCAGCAAAACCGACTATATGCTGTCACCGCCTTCACAACTTATTGGTGCCGGTGACTGACTTGCAAAAAAGCGCGAGCCACATATCGTGACTCGCGCTCTTGCGACCTGGCGGATAACTATTTAACCAATACCACGTCGTCCGGCTTCCATGTCTTGTTGTTGTAGGCCTCCAGGGGTCCGTAGAAACGAACGACCGGGAACCAGCCGTTGCCCGGGATGGTCTCCAGCCAGAAATTCTCTTTACCCTTGGGCGGTTTCGGTCCGAAGTATATGTCGATGGATCCATCCGGATTTTTCCCTGGCAGGGCCTGGCTGCCAATCGACGGAAACTCCTGGCTCGTCTGCAGCTGCGATCGCGTTGCGGGATCGTAGATGGTCACAGACCAGAAGTCCTTGACGGGAACGTTTGCCGGAATGTGCAGCTTGTAGGTCTTGCTGCCATCGAGGTAGTTACCGTCGGCGTCCTTGTAGCCGAACAGGTACTTGGACCCAACGCCGGGCGGCAGGGGAACGGCCATCGCCGGTGTGACAACGATCGCCCCGTAGTGGAACAGGCTGCGAGCGTCGAGGTTGCGGTAGCCGTTCTTCTCGAACTTATCGTTTCCGCCGATAAACACCGTCTCCCAGCGCCGGTCGGGGTAGACCTTTACATCCGGGTCGCGACTGTCAAACGCGTTGTTACGCGCCATGGCAACTGCGATCTTCGCTGCCTGTTCGAAAATTCCCCGCATCCGCGCGTCGGGATTGAAAGGCTTGCCTTTCTCGATGCCCAGCGATGCGAGTCGACCGAGCTGTTCCTTGTTCACCAGGCTTGCCGGCTCGTGACTGATGATCTCGTGCAGCCAACGGAAAGCCTCGCTGTCTTCGGGCGCGATGCTATTCAGCGGCATGCCGCTAACGTTGATGTAACGGCCCTTGCGGCCCGGATTATTGAGAGGATATACCTTGAGCTGGCGGTAGTAATTCATGGCCATTTCGCCGCGTCCCGGGTTGGCGCGAAACAGGCCCCACAGCCGATACGACGTTGAACGCGCAACAAAGTACCCCTCTGGTACGTCGCCTTCGTAGCCTGGCGGTAGCAGCAGGTATTTGCCGCCCTTGCCTTTATCCGGTCCGGTGGCGCCAAAATCCACGACGAAGCGGAAGTAGGCATCATCCAATGGCCCCATTACACCGGGCGGCACTTCTATGACCAGCGGTCCGTCTTCCTTCATATCGATGGTCAGCATCGCGTAGATACTGTCCACATTGCCGGTGAGGAAGAGTGGCTCGGAGTTCATCCTGTTGGCGAATACCAGCACGTCCGACGAGTTTAGGGCGCCATAGTCACGAGCCTGTGCCTTCAGGATTCCATGCAGCGACAGCGCCGGGATGAAGTCGTAATAGGCCTGGGTGGCGCGCTGCAAATCCATCTGGTCCCAGATCAGTTTCGAGGTAGCCGCTTTCGGATACCCGCCACCGGTGAATTCCAGGGTGCCAAAGTCTGTATTGATTTTGGTTGGTGCTGGTTTGAAGGCTTCGGATGACTGCACAGGCTGGCCATCAACCAGCTCAAATAGTGTCTTGTCGCCCTGCGACAGCGCCGGACCCGATAGCGCCAGAACCGCCAGCGTCAGCAAATACCTTACGTTTCGTTTCATTTTCGTCTCCCATCAATAACCTATGAGGCCGAGTATCCTCCTGCGGATACTCGGCTTCCGGCCAATTCGTGCCATTGTGTAATCCCCCCAAAAATCCGGAACGGTTATTTGTAGAAAATTCTTTTAAGATAAAATGAAGGAGTTTTCTATCTCAGCGCCGAGAGATGGCGGTTGCAGCAAGGCAGCGCTACGACGTCAGTGTCCGTTTTGCCTGTCGCTGTTTAGATATCAGCGTGGCGACCTACTATTACCAGCCCAAACTATCGGTTGAGAATCAACGGATAGCAGATTGGCTGTTAAGACTGACTATGACAAATAAGCGCTGGGGCTTCGGGCTATGCTATTTGTATCTGCGCAACGTGAAGGGATTTGGTTGGAATCACAAAAGGGTTTATCGCATTTATCGTGAGCTCGAATTGAATCTCAGGATCAAGCCAAGACGGCGGATCAAACGGGATAAACCCGACGCCTTGTCTGTGCCGATCGCACCCAACCAAGTGTGGTCTATCGACTTCATGAGCGATTCGCTGGTTGATGGTCGGTTGCTCAGGACATTTAGCGTTCTGGATGACTAAAATGGCGAAGGATTGGGTATCGATGTCGATCAATCGCTACCGAGTGTCCGGGTAACAAGGTCTCTGGAGCAAATTATTGAGTGGCGCGGAAAGCCGAGCGCTATTCGCCTAGATAATGGTCCGGAGTACGTAGCGCAACCTTTGATTGACTGGGCAAATGAGCATCGCATTACCTTGATATATATTCAACCGGGAAAGCCTACGCAGAATGCGTACATTGAGCGGTTTAATCGCACGGTGCGACACGAGTGGTTGGACATGCATATGTTTGAATCGATCGAGCATGCACAGCAGCTAGCTACCGAATGGCTATGAATGTACAACAACGAACGACCCAATTCAGCGATCGGAGGGGTACCCCCAAGGCAGCTGCTACAAGCAGCTTAACTTCTACGAATAACTGTTTCGGAGAAAGGGGGGATTACACTGGGGCTGGAGTGCGAAGTAGACAGCCATTGTCATCATTGCCAGACCAAGCAATAAAAAGACCAGTGCGACAGAGAATAGCGCGGACCGACTCGCCACCCGACGGGCATTAATCTGTGCCAGGGCTATTTCAGAGCGAGCAATAAGCTGCAATTTGATTATCGGTTCAGACATGTTCAAATTTTTGCGATGTTAAATCAATGCAATCTTAAAGACGCCCGACTAATACGCCCAGGGCGAAAACAACAAGCAAAGTTGTCGGCTTTGTATCCTTGATGTCTTTGTCAATAGAGTCGAGAAGGTCTCTGAATTGTGCGATAAGTTCCTCAGAACCACCTGGTTCATTGGCTCCCGAAACAGATACGGATTCCGATGCGGCTTCAGGCTGTTCTCCTGTTTCGGGAGTGGCCGTTGCTTGTTGAGATTCCCGTTCGCGCTTGGATTCTTCCAATTGCTTGCGCAATAAGTCTATTTCACTCTGCCGATCTTCATTAGCCAGATTAAGAGCTTGAGGTGGTCATTCACATTGCCAACTGTGATTCACAATTATCAAGAATCGGTTTGCGTTTGCGCTGGTGCCAATAAAACAGCAATCCATTGCGTCTGTGGATTAGCTTGTGCAGCGAATTTAATTACCATGCTCAGAGGGACTGATAGCAACATCCCGACTGCACCGAACATCCATCCCCAGAATACCAGCGACAGAAACACAGCCAGGGTAGAAAGGCCGACACGCTGTCCCATTATCGTTGGTTCAATGATACTGCCAACTACGGTATTGATAAGAATATAGACGCCTATCACTACAAGAACCATAGCAGGTTCAAGTTGCAGGATTGCCAGCAGCACAGCGGGTACCGCCGCGATCAACGAACCTATATTAGGGACAAAATTGAGCAAGAAGGCCATAAAACCCCACAGTGGAGCAAAGTCCAGGCCAATCAGTTCCAGTGCTAACCATATCAGGAGGCCAGTGGCCAGGCTGACAATTGCTTTGGCTACAACATAGCGATTGATGCTTTCAACGACCTCGGCCAGGCGCAGTAATGTTGATTCGGAGTCATGCCCTTGGATCGACGCCAGTTTACGAGGAAAACCGGCTGCCTCGAAGAGCATAAACATTACGGTAAATAGCACCAGAAAATAGTTACTCAACGCGCCACCAATACCCGCGACCAAGTTGTTGCCGAAATTCATAACAGCGGCAGGATCGAGTGAATTAAATATGCCTGCGTCGTCAAGCCTGATGCCTTTTGTTGCGGCCCACGTCGTGACTGTCGCAGTCAATTCGTCCAGTCGGGCCTGGTATAAGGGCATGGCTGCCTCGAACTGCGTGGCTGTATTTCCCAGCAGAATAGCAAAGAGGGTTATAGATACTGCAATAGCAATGACCACGATGAAAACCGATGCAACTGTGGACAAACCACGTTTCTTCAGCCAGCCAAACGGAGTGGCGGCAATGATTGCGATAAACAGGGAAAGCAGAAACGGTACGACAATAGCTGATGATTGGCGCATCAGCGCCAGCAGCAAAGCAATGCCTGCAAGAGTCAATACGCCATCACGAAATGCTGTCTTCTCGCTAGACATGAAAGCAACCTTGATTCGAAAACGTATCAAGAAGAGTGACGTGGGCAGCCTGTTGTGTCATGTGAGCACCTCTTATGCCCAGTAATAGCGACAAGGTATTATTCATGAATTCCATAGTCGACTCGCTACCCCTCACTCTTGCCTGCCATCCCAAAACCTCATGGCCTGCTATGGGTCTATAGTCTCCGTCTAAAATCCAGATCAGGAACGACCGCTCCAGTACATTCCTGACCTTAAAGTGAAAACCCTGTACTTCCGCTTTGGATATCACGGAGAAGCAATCCGTAAATACGGCGATTATCGCAAGCTCTTGATAGTTTTTGCTTAGCCTTCTTCGTTTAGCCGCTTCCTGATTTCCGCGCGCCACTTGCTGGCGTTCTCCTGCTGCCTGTCCAACAGGATCCCGAGCACGTAGGCCGTTGCAGCCGCTCCGATTAATGCGACCCCCGTCTCGAACACGATATCGACAAGAAACTCTCGCATCGCTTCGGACCACAGCAAAGCCAACTCCGAGAACTTCAACATCTTGGACGCAGCGACGAGCGCCGCTCCGAGTAAGGTACCAACAGCGAGAAACCACTTGTGGATATTCACCGGGGCACTGATTTTGTCGATTTGCTCAGGGTGATCACGGAAGTACGCGAGCTCTTCGTCAGTGACCACCGCATCTCCCCGATGCATGAGCCTCTTCAGGAAGAGGCGGTCTATCTGTTGCGTATCTTCAGCTTTGCGGGCCATGGACTTTGCCTTGATGTCAGGTCGGCTACTTCACCCGCTCAAAGTCGCCAAGCACCCAGGTCTTGTCGATATAGCCTTTCTCAGGGCCGTAGAACCGGAACACCACGAAGAAACCTTTCTCGCCGTTGGTCCTGACCCAGTTCTTTTCTTTGCCTTTCGGCGCTTTCGTCGGACCAAAGTAGATGTCGACCGAGCCATCGGCATTTTCCACAGGCTTGTTTGCACTGCCGATGGAATTGTTGGTGTTGCCGCCGGCATCGAGCAGCCCGCGAGTCGTCGCATCGTAGGCGGTCACGGCCCAGAATCGTGCGACCGGCGGATTGGCGGGCACGTTGAGCTTGTAGACTTCGCCACCGTCCAGGTACTCGCCCTTGTTATCGCGGAATGCGGTCAGGTAGGCCGTGCCCTGCCCCGGCGTGGTCGACAACAGGTTAGGAGACACGACAATCGCCTGGTAATGCCACAGGGTCCGGGCGTCGATATCGTTGACACCGTTACGCTCGAACGTGGTGTTGTGCAGGAACATCTTTTCCCAGTGGCGATTCGACCAGTACTTGATATCCGGATCACGCGAGGCATAAACAATGGCCCGCGACATCGCGACACCCTGTTTGGCGCCCTGATCTAAAATCCCCTGCATGCGCGCATCGGGGCTGAAGCGTTTGCCCTTGGCGATACCTAATGTCGCGAGGCGACCCAATTGCTCAGCACCGAACATCTCGGTTGGCTCGTATTGCACGATCTCGTTCAGCATCTGGAACACGGAGCCATCTTCGGCCGGGAGCGGGTTGATGCCCATACCCGTCGCATTGAAGTAGTTGGCCTGTCGCGGCCCTGTCGCGAGGGGGTACACCTTGAGATTCTGCCGGAACCAGTCTACGGCCTGCTCGCCGAGGCCAACTTCGCCGAAGCCGCGCATCATGACCCAGATCCGGTAGCTCGGTGAGTTGACCGCAAAGTATCCGTCGGGAATCGCCCCCTCGTAACCCGGTGGGACGAACAGGTACTTGCCACCCTCGCCCTTGTCGGGCCCGACAAAACCGAAATCGACCATGAACTTGAACAAGCCGTCGTTCGCGGTGCCATACATGCCCGGCGGAATATCAACGACCGTAGGGCCATCGACTTTCAGGTCGAGGGAGGCGATCGCATAAACCGTGCTGTTGTTGCCCGTCAGGAACGGTTCACTGGGCAGCCAGCCAGGGCCGGCGGCCACGGCGATGTCTGACGAAGTCTTGAATTTGAAGTCACGGATCTGCGACTTGACGATCGCGTACACCGAGAGCGCCGGATAAAAATCCATGTACGCCTGCGTAGCGCGCTGCAAGTCCAGCTCATCGTAGATCTTTTTGGTCGTTTCCTCGGTAGGGAAGGCCTCAAGATCGAATTTGAGTGTGCCGAAAGTTGTCTTGATCTTGTCCGGCGCAGGCTTGAAGTCGGCCCCCACCTGTTTCTCACCGGCGGTTTCGAACAGATTCCGGGTCTCCTCGCTGCTGGCGGCGAGTAGCGGCGCCGCCATGCCAACTCCAAGCACAACCGTCATTGCGCGCCAAAAACCTACACTCGATGTCATTGTCGTCTCCCATCAATAAGCAATGAGGCCGAGTATCTACCCAAAGATACTCGGCCTCAGGCCATTTGGCGCCACGATAACTGCGTGTGTAGAAATGGACCCCAGTTGTAATCCCTCCACTTATAACCGCTGTTCGGAGTACAGGGTTAAACCGCACTCCTCAACGTTCCGCAGGTACCGAAAACACGTATTGAGTGACCTTATTTTTGCCTGCACCTTTAGCCTCGTAGAGAGCTTGATCAGCCCTCTTAGTTATTGAAGCCGCAGAATCTAATGGGAAATAAGAGGTAATACCGACGCTTACCGTTTGTTTACCTGCGATGGGAAAATCATACTGCTCTATCTTAACCCTCAGAGATTCAATTAATTTCAACATGTCATTCGCTGAAGTTCCGGGGCATATGATTAAAAACTCTTCTCCCCCCCACCTTCCGGCAATATCTGTTTTTCTTAGATTATTTTGCAAAACATCCGCTATGCCGACTAAAACGTCATCGCCGATCTGATGGCCATAACTATCATTTACCCTTTTAAAGTTATCGATATCGGCTAGTGCGACCCCAAACTCAAGGCTATATCGATCAGCTCTATCAATCTCATTTTTTAAGGCGGCATCAAGTTTAAGGCGATTACAAAGCCCGGTTAAAACATCAGTTCCTGCAATTTTTTCAAGTTCTTGATTCTTGGCTTTCAGTTCTTCGTCTAGCAGTTTTAACCGCAAGTTACTTCGTTCAACTTGTCTATTGGCTTTAGCGATTATTCGATTCCAAAAAGTAATCAAGCCAATAACAACAAGACTTAAAAAAGAAACACTCAAAAACAAACCATAGTCGGCTTTTTGAATAACCCTCTCTTTGACCCATTTCTTTGAAATAGCGGTTCTTTCTTCAAGGGTTATAGAGTTGATTGCTTTGTTTATTATTGGCAACAGCTGTCGATGATCTTTATGTATCATCACCGCCATCGGAAAAGAAATGTCAGTTACCCCGGCAAATACAACTTCCTGATTACCCGAATTATGGATGTGGTATTGCAGTACGGGCAAAATATCGACGGCAGCATAAGCCTCCCCGCTCATGACCTTTTGGATTGCTTCTTTGGTATTCCGCACTTGTAAATAGTTAATGTCTGGGTGCTTGGCTTTCATCAAGTGATAAGTACTATAGTTTTTCCCCACGGCCACAGTGCGCCCTGACAGTGAAGCAGCATTACTCAAGAAGTAATTGGGTCTGGTGGCAATTGCAATAGAATAACTTTCATAAGGAATCGAAAATAGCGCGTACTCTTCCCTATCTTTTGTTCTTGCCGTCGCGGGATAGATATCTACTTTTTTTTGTTTCATCAACTCCAAAAGCTCTGCAAAGGTGACGCTACCTTGCAAGCTTTCTTTTAACTGCAATTTACTTTTAATCAACTGCCAATAATCTTCAGCAATGCCAATATACTCGCCATCCGATGAACTAAAATTCAACGGCATCCACTCATCTATGTGATATCGCCTGAACGCAGTGTTACTCAGATACTTCTTTTGCTCGGGAGTTAAATCAGTCGTACTTGTATCGGCAATGTTAAGTGAATTAAGGTCTGCCTTTTTCGGGCTCGTGTCATAGTCATCTGCATGCGTATGTGAAGATCGATATAGGAATAGACAAAACAGAGAAACAAGATAAATAACTAGCTTCTTGTTTACTTCTACTTCAGGCTTCATTCGAACTTCCACCAAGTTAACGCCAATACTTGGATGGAATTCTCATAAGTTAGGCTGCCATTTAACCGGTGGCGGCGAGTATCGGTGCCGCCATGCTTACTCCAAGTGCAGTCGCAATTGCGCAGCAAACCAATACTCGATATCATTTTTGTGTCTCACCAATAAGCAATGAGGCCGAGTATCTACCCAAAGATACTCGGCCTCAGGCCACTTTGCGCCACCATAACCCGGTGTACTTCACGCCTGTTCCTTGAGTGATTGAATCGTTCCTGGTCGAGCGATCCGATCACGGCACCGTCATTTGGATCAGTTATTTATCCCGAATTGACGTTACTTAACGAGCTTAAAATCACCGGGTTTCCAGGTTTTGTCGAACCATGCTTGTTCTGGACCATACAAGCGTAAAAGTACGTTAAAGCCTTTGTTAGGAACAGTTTGTACCCAGTTTTTTTCTTGTCCTTTAGGGGGTTCAGGTCCAAAGAAAATAGTGACACTACCATCTTCAGACTTTTTCATGCCTGCTAATTTTGAGTCTACGCCGCCTGTTTTCTGATCCGTTTCCAAAATAGAGCGCGTTTGGTTGTCGTAAACCATGAATGACCAGAAATCACGGGCAGGAATGGGGCCTGGTAATGTGACGCTATAGTTCATACCACCATCAAGCATTTTGCCGCTTTCATCCATTGAGCCAACTTCATAAACCGATCCTTTACCGACAGTAGGCTTGACCATAAAGGGGGTAACGCCGGTTGCAAAAAGATGGAAGCCAACACGATCATCTATGAGCCTAGCGCCAGTTTTAGACAAAAATTGATAGCTGCCACTTGAAAGCGGTGAAAACCATTTACGATCAGGATAAAAATAGACATCCGGGTTACGAGGTTTAAACATGACGCCTTTGTAAGCTGCATTGCCTAAGCTTGCTGCTTCAGTCAATATTTTTTGCATACGTGCGTCGGGTTTAAATTCTTTACCTTTTTCAATACCAATTGCTTTTGCTAAACCTAATAACTCAGGGTCACCCGAATTTGCTGGCTCGTACTGAATCACTTCATTGAGCTCGTCATATATTGATGAGTCAGTTGCATGAAGCGTGCTGTATTTCTTGCCTGATATATTCATAAATTCAACCGGCTGCGGGTTATCAGCTTCTGCAAGCGGGTAGATTTTTATCCCCTTTTTAAATTTAGATAAGGTTTCTTCAAGTGTTTCAGTAGGCGACTGGAATGGCCGTGTCAACATCCACTGACGGTAGGTATTGGTTTTTAATACGATATATCCGTTTGGAATTTCTCCTTTGTAATCTTCACCTACAACGAGATATTTTCCGCCTTTACCACCGTCTTGGACGTTACCTAAACCTATATCACCCACATACAAGAAATAGGCATTGTCCAGGATTGAAATTACCGGCGAACCTACTTCAATCACAACGGGTCCATTTTTTACATTGATTTCTGCATGAGCATAGGGCGTGGTTGTGTTGGGTGTTAACCACAGTGACCTTGCGTCGATTAACTGCTCAGTAAGGGCAATCGTTCTATTGGGTATAACGCCTATATCACGATGACCTTTTAACATGGCATGCATGGCTACTGTTGGTACCGCTGATCCAAATAACGTAAAAGCTCTGGCAGTATCCATATAGTCGTTCGCTTTCGCGAATGTTTCATCCGTTGGAAAACCATCTTTAAAAGTTAATTCACCCGCGTATTTTGTCATTACTGAAGCGGGGGTTAACATCTCAGGACTAACATCGGCTTTGTATTTAGGGACATATTCATTGGCGTTAACCGCAGTTGAGCCCCCCCCCATCAGTGCCAGAGTTAAGCTAGAAGCAATGAGGCTTTTACTTAGATTAATCATGAATAGTGCCTTTTTAATTTTACTTTCAGTTCCAATTTCAATTTAATTGGGCGCCACGAAAATGCGGTTTACTGCTTAAGCCATTCGGTTTTGCCAGGCTGCCAGCACCTGTGCGAGAGCGATTGGGTCATCGCCCTCGCACGTCACTGCCTGCGTATTACTTCATTGGCTCGATGTTCATCGGCTTCCACGTTTTATCGTTGAAGGCGTTGAGCGGACCATAGATGCGATAGAACGGGAAGAAGCCCTTACCGGGTATGGTTTGTATCCAGTTCTTTTCGGATACGCCTTTTGGCTTCTTGGGACCGAAGTAGATGTCCACAGAGCCGTCTGCATTTTCCGGCGGGTTGTTCTGGCTGCTAATGCTCGGGAAATCCTGGCTGTTCTGCAGCTGCGAACGCGTAATCGGGTCGTAGACAGTCACCGACCAGAACTCTCGTACGGGCACATTCGGCGGAACCGTCATCTTGTAGTTCTTGCCGCCATCCAGGTATTCCTCGTTCTCATCCAGATACGTTGACGTGTACTTGGAGCCGCGACCTTCGGGCATTGGAGCCGCCATGGCCGGTGTGATTACGATAGCGTTGTAGTGGAACAAGGTACGGGCGTCGAGATTGCGATAGCCGTTCTTGGTGAACTCTGAACTGCCACCGATGAACGGGGTTTCCCACGATAGATCCGTGCCAGGATAGAGGCGGACGTCGGGATCGCGGCTGGCAAACGTGATCACGCGTGACATCGCGACAGCCTGTCTTGCGGCTTCATCGAGGATCTTCTTCATCCTGGCATCAGGATTGAACGGTTTGCCTTTCTCGATGCCGAGCGAGGCGAGTTTGCCGCGCTGCTCGATATTGAAGACGTTCTGAGGCTCGTAGCTGATGATTTCGTGCAACCACTCGAAGGCTCGCCAGTCCTCAGGCACCAGGGTGTTGGTCGGCATATGGCCAGCATCGATATAGTTGCCGTTACGCGGACCCGTCTCCAGAGGATAGATCTTGAGGTTCTTCTTGTAGTAGTCGAACGCTTTGTCGCCGGTGCCAATGACGTCCGTGTTGCCACGCAGCAACGCCCAGTTGCGATACGTTGGCGACCGGGCAACAAAGTACCCATCGGGTACGTCACCTTCGTAGTCCGGCGGCAGGATCAGGTACTTGCCACCCTTACCTTTGTCCGGACCGGTAGCGCCGAAGTCCACGACGAAGCGGAAGTTGGCGTCATCGAGTGGCCCCATCAGGTTTGGTGGAATTTCCATTACCGTTGGGCCATCAGCCTTCAGATCCAGCGTCATCCACGCGTAGATGCTGTCCGTGTTACCGGTCAGCCACAACGGCGTAGAGTTCATCTTCGTCGGTGTAACCAGGATATCCGATGAGCTTCGCACGCCGAGATCACGGACCTGCCCCTTGAGAATGCCGTGTACAGACAGCGCCGGAAAAAGATCCAGATAGAGCTGCGTTGCACGCTGCCGGTCGAGTTCCTCATAGACTTTGTCGACCGTGGCTTTGGTAGGATATGCGCCGCCCTGGAATTCCAGAGTGCCAAAGTTCGTGTCGATCTTTGACGGGGCGCCCTTGAAGTCTTTCGACGTTTGCGGCTTTTCAGCCGCACCCAGCTCGAAGATGCTCTTGCCGTCCGCGGCCAAGGCGGGACCAGCTATGGCAGTTGCCAGGAGGCCTACTGCTGCTGCCTTAATAATTTGCTGCGCTTTCATTGTTGCCTCCTAGTTAACTAATTCGATTTCGCTAATTTTCCAATCCTGGTCGTACCAAACCTGGGTTGGGCCATAAATCCTCCAGAGTACGTGCCAGCTTTTACCGGGTATGGTTTGCAGCCAGTTCACGTTGCCTTCCGGTTTTTCAGGACTGAAATAAATGTCAAATGAACCGTCAGCATTTTGAATGACTGACTTATCCTTACTGGTTACGCCCGGGAAAGCCTGATCGGTCTGCAATAACGACCGTGTTTGCATGTCATAAATCGTTACATCCCAAAAATTAGCTGCAGGAACGTCGGGCAGAATGTGCAGTTTGTAGGTTTTGCTTCCATCGAATCGTCGACCTTCCGAATCACGAAGCCCCTCTAAATATTGAGAGCCCAGGCCTACCGGAGGTTTCACCATAGCTGGTGTAATTCCTGTGGCATAAAAATGGAAACGCTCACGCTCATTAATTAATCGAACGCCATCACGCAGGAACTCATGACTTCCGCCGGCGAAACCGGGCTCCCAGGTTTTACTTCCAGGGTAGGCTGCAAAACTCTCATCGCGGGCATTCCACTGTATAACTCGCTGTGTAGCGTTACCCACATTAGCGGCATCATCCAGGATTGCTTTCATGCGTGCATCAGGTGCAAAAGGTTTTCCCTTTTCAATTCCGATTGAAGCAAGTATTCCCAATATTTCCGGACTAAAAGCCGAATTAGGTTCTTCCTGAACCACTTGATTGACTTCGGCAAAAAATTCACCATTCGAAGCATGCAGGGTGTTGATAAACTTGCCATTCATATTCACCCAGTTAACTTCTTTTGGCTCGTCCCCTAATGGGTAAATACGGAAATGGTCTTTCATGTTTTTCACAACCGGATCGGCGTTGAAATCGGTCATGAAACCGCGCATGGCCAGCCAATGGCCATAAGTTTTGGATTGTTTAACGATGTATCCCTCAGGGATATCACCCTCGTAATCAGGTGGTAGAAGAAGATACTTACCGCCTTTACCCTTATCATCTCCTGCATTACCAAAATCGGTAAGATATCTGAACCAGAAATCATCAACGATTCCAAGCACATTGGGTGGCGTCTCCATGACCATGGGTCCATCTTTCAGATCGATCCACATAAAGCTATAAACCACTGTCGTATTACCTGTTAGCAGTAAGCCTCTAGGATCCAGGCGACCTTCCCAGATAATCATGGTTTCATTGTCCGGCCCAAAATCACGAATACCTTGACGGAAACCTACCAGCGAAGCGGCGGGTGTCGTCATAATCATGGCTTCGACGGCGCGGACAAAATCCAGATTGTCCCAAACCTTTTGGGCTGTTTCATCGGTAGGAAAGCCATCGTTGAACTCCAGTGTGCCAATGCTTGTCTCCATCTTGTCTGGAGTAATGACATTCGCTGGAATATCCGTGGTATACGCCATTTTGGCTGCTGCCACCTTAGTGACAGAAGACGCTGCGGCGCCTGTATCAACGCTGCTTGAAGGACTGTTTGCTTGCCCACAGGCCCCGACGGCGATCGTGCTTGCTGCTACGAGGGTAGCGAGTATTCGGCTGCGCATATCTGACTCCATTAGTAATTAGTACATGACGAGGCCAGTCTTGGACATTGCCTCAGTTCATTCCGGCCATTTCGCGCCGCAGGTGGAAAAAAGGCGCGTCACACTTACGTGTAAGAGGCCAGTCTAGGACATTGACTCAGTTCATTACGGCCATTTCGCGCCTCAGCTGAAAAAAAAGGCGCATCACACTCCCGTGTAATGCGCCCCTGCGGAGTCCATCGACTCAGGCCTTGTCGATGACGGCGTTTTCCCGCATGCGGGTTATGCCTTCGTAAAGCGTCAGGGAACTACGGCCCGCCTGGTTCGGGACCTCCGGCGATGGTCGCAACATTCATGGGTAATACCTCTCAGGGTTCCAGTCCAAGCTCTGCTTTCAGGCGTTTGGATATACCCGCTGTGCCTTCCTGCAGTTTTGCAAAAGCGGCATTCGCTTCATCCTGGGTTTTGGACCAGTCTTCTTTTGCAGATTCAGCCGCCTGCTTCATCTGGTCACGTGCCTTGGCCAGGCTTTCATTCAACTCCACAATGGCGGGATCAATCTCAGAGCCTGATACTTTCTTTCTGAGTTCATTGTCCAGTGCCAACAACATAGTCGCGTGGTCAGCCAGTACCATCTGGGTTTGCTGGACAGTCTTGGCAGCGTTACGTACCTGGCCCTCCAGCACTGCCACCCGGGTATCCTGAAGATGAGTAATTGCATGTTTGCCCGCAGTTCCCAATGCCATGAGGGACATACCAAAGACCATCAGGCGCACCCCAACAACAAGACCTACCGCCCATACTCCGGAAACGGGCCACTGCGCCAGGATTATTACGGCAAGCGCGAGTGCTGCGATGCCGCTGAAAAGCATCCAGCCTTTGCCCTCCCCTGCCGGAAGCTTGAAAGAAACCAGAGTATCCGCCACACCACTGGCGACGAGGTAGCCGGCAAGAATGATGGTCAATGCTCCAAGTCCCAGGTCTGGAGAAACCAGCAGGGCTATTGCCGTCGCAATAGTCAGTCCAGCGACGAGGAAACGGATCAGTCCCTGACCGAATGAATCCGACTGAAAAACAAAAATGCCCTGGGCGATACCACCCATTAACAGCAGCACGCCAAGAATTGTGGTCACTGCTATGCCAGTGAACATTGGCGCCATCACACAGAACATGCCAAGTAAGGCGAGCAGCAGGCCCATTGAGAGGCTGGCAGCCGACGCTCTTCTGGCGATCAATACTCCTGCCCCTTCCATGTGTAAACTATCGCTATCCATCGTTTGTCTCCTTTTTCAGGTTTTATCAAGTCCGGGCATTGCCCTAAAAGTCCGAATCCAACGGCTTACGTAGAAATCCTACCCATGAAGGCAACTCGGTTCCGGCCCATTTGCGCCATGAGCTTTCTCTTCGCAAAATCAGAAAATCAGTGGGTGAGACGCTTATCCACAGCCGAAAAGATGGAGAACTCGGTGGCGGCAATTTTCCCTGAGCCGACTTTCTTGCCGTCATTCGAGAGGTCAGTCGACATGCTGAGATCTTTAAAGTCCACGTCATCGAGCAGGCTGATCACGACATTGGGAGCGTCCTTGAGTGCCCGGATAGCGCTCTGATAACCAAAGGAAACCACGACAACTTCTTTAGAAACCACCCGGTTTTATGGTATGAATACGCCCCCAAAATAATCTGCTTGCTCGCTTTCAATGCAAAAACCCCGGTTAGCTATAAAAATCGTACTGCTTTCTTTACTTGCCTTGACTGCTTCGGGCTGTGGCTCTCTGGTCAAACGCCAGACCGACAGCCTCAGCGAAGCCATCCTGAACAGCGAAGATGTCACCACTATCAGGCAAGGCAGCCCCACCTTCCTGATTCTGGCTGACGGCCTGATCTATCGATCCCCTGACAGTGAAGGCTTGCTGTTATCAGGGGCTAAACTCTATGGCGCCTATGCCAGTATGTTTGCCGAGAACCCCCAACAGAAAAAACTCATGGCCGACAAGGCGCTGGACTACGCTTTGCGCGGCGCCTGCAGCCGTGACTCCGATCTCTGTGGCCTGAAGCAAATGCCCATTGCGAAATTCAAGGAGCAGCTGGAAGACTTCGATGATGAAGATGATGTCGAGGTACTGTTCACTCTTGCCACCAACTGGCTGAACTGGATTCAGACCAATAGCACTGACTGGAACGCCATCGCCGAACTGCCACGCCCGCGTATTTTGCTGGAACATATCCTCGATGTTGACGAAGATTATGATCGTGGCGGCGCGCATCTGTATATGGGTGCCATTGATGGCCTGCTACCGGCCGCCATGGGTGGCAAACCAGAACTGGCGCGCAAGCACTTCGAGCGTGCCATTGAGTTAAGCGAGGGCCAAAACCTTATGGCTAAGGTCTTTTATGCCGAGTCCTATGCCAAACCGATGTTTAATCGTGAATTGTATAACCGCTTACTGACCGAAGTAACCCGGGCTGACAAACATGCCCCAGGCCTTGTGCTAAGCAATACCATCGCCCAGCAACAAGCTCTGCAATTACTGGCCGAAGAAGCCGACTACTTTTAAGCGAACACCCTGTGGAGAGCTGTATGCACCGTTTTACCCGAGCCACCCTTATATTTTGCGCACTGTTAATGGGTTTTAACCTGGGAGCACAGGCCAAGGTACTGAAGGTAGCGACCTTAACCCCCGATGGCTCTAGCTGGATGGTCATCATGAGGCAGGCCGCAAAAGATATTGCCGCGCAAACCGACAACCGGGTGAAATTCAAGTTCTACCCTGGTGGCGTCATGGGAAATGACCAGACCGTTTTTAGAAAAATCCGCGCAGGCCAGTTGCACGGTACCGCAACAACTGGCGGCGCCATGTCTGGCTTTTATAAAGATGCACAGCTTTATGGCTTACCCTTCATTTTTAAAAATCAGCAGGAAGTCGATTACGTCCGAAAAAAAATGGACCCCCAAATCATGCAAGGACTTGAGGATAATGGCTTTGTCAGCTTTGGCCTGGCTGATGGTGGCATGGCCTATGTAATGAGCAAAACCCCAACGCCTGACGTTGATGAACTTGGCTCACGTAAAGTCTGGCTACCCACTGACGACCAGGCGATGCTGGAAACCGCACAGGCCTTTGGCATTCATCCCGTTCCCCTATCACTGGGCGACGTTTTAACTTCACTACAATCGGGGCTGATCGATACTGTTGCCACCTCTCCCATTGGCGCTATTGCACTTCAGTGGCACACACAAGTCGAGTACGTTACCGATGTACCGCTGGTCTATCTGTCCGCCGTGTTAGCCGTCCAGAAGAAAGCCTTTGATCAAATATCGCCCGCTGACCAGCAGCTCACGCGTGACATCATGGGCAAAGCCTTTGTCGATATTGACCAGCTAAACCGAAAGGATAATGTCAACGCTATGAAAGCACTGCAAAATCAGGGCTTAAAGCTGATAAGCCCGTCTGATGCACAATTACAGCAGTGGTCTAAACTGGCTGCCCACTCACGTCAGCAGGCCATCAACAACGCTCAGGTCACACAAGAAGGTGTAGACCAGATCACTCGTTATATCAATGAGTTATACGAGAGCCAAGCTGCCAATCAATGAAAGCCCTTCACTCTCTTCACCGCGGCCTGCTCAGGATAGAAGACGCCTTTTTACTGTTGCTAGTCGCGGCGATTATTTTGTTACCCGTCATGCAAATCCTCTCCAGGCTGCTGGAGTGGCAGGGTCTGCTCTGGGCCGACCAAGCAGTCCGCCTGGGCGTTTTATGGCTGTCCCTGGCCGGCGCCATGATTGCCAGTCGCCAACAACAACATATTCGCATCGATTTATTCCAGCATTTTGAAAACACCCGGTGGTACTTATGGGTCCAGCGTTTCACTCACCTGTGCACTGCTATTATTTGCGGGGTCATTGCCTGGTTTTGCATCGGCCTGGTCAAAGCGGATTACCAGTATGGCGATACCGCTTTTCTCGACCTGCCGCTGTGGATATGTGAAATTATTATTCCCATTGCTTTTGGCATTATTGCCCTGCGTTTTGCAGCAGCCGTTTTTATTGTGCAACGCAATGTTGAGCCCGAGCCCGTCTCGCAAAGACATATCCCGCAAAGACAAGTCAAATGATTGCGCTGATCAGTTTCGCCCTGGTGGTATTAGCACTCGCAGGGGTACCGCTATTTGCAATTATCGCCCTGGCCACGCTGACCGGTTATTACTTTTCAGACATTGACCTGAGCATTATCGGTATTGAGCTCTATCGTATTGCCGATACCCCTCTACTGGTCGCACTACCGCTGTTTATTATTGCGGGCTATGTCCTGGCCGAAAGCAAGGCATCACAACGCCTGGTTAATTTAAGCCAGGCTTTACTGGGCGGGCTACCCCATGGCCTGGCCATAATTGCGCTAGTCAGTTGCGCCTTCTTTACCGCCTTTACCGGTGCGTCAGGCGCCACTATTGTCGCCCTGGGGGCCCTCCTCTACCCCGCCCTGCAAAGCGTGGGTTATTCACAGCGCAGCAGTCTGGGCCTGGTTACCAGCGGCGGTAGCCTGGGGCTGCTACTGGTACCCTCATTGCCGCTAATCATCTATGGCGTACTGGCCCAGCAAATGGACATGGGGCCCAGCTTCACCCTCAAGCAACTATTCCTGGCCGGCTTGCTGCCCACACTGATTATGGTAGTCCTGCTCTGCGCCTGGGTAGTCTGGAGTAATCGACACATCAAACTGAAGACACAGGACTTCAATTGGAGCAATATTTGGCAAGCAATCTGGGCTGCACGTTGGGAAATCCCTTTGCCCTTTGTTGTATTGGGTGGCATCTATGGCGGCTGGTTTGCCATATCGGATATGGCCGCCGTGACCGCGCTCTATGTATTAATTGTGGAGGTCGTGCTTTACCGCGAGGTCAGTCTCAGGCAATTGCCGGGAATACTACAACAAGCCGCCACCATGATCGGAAGCATTATTCTAATCCTTGGCGTGTCGCTGGCTTTTAGCAATCTCATTATTGATAACGAAATACCCGACAGATTACTGCTATGGATCCAGCAATATGTCGATAGCGCGTTGGGGTTTTTGCTACTACTGAATATCGCCCTGTTAGTACTCGGCGCAATACTCGATATTTTTTCTGCACTGGTGATTATGGTGCCCTTGATCTTACCGGTGGCACTCTCGTTTAACATTCACCCGGTTCATCTGGGAATTATTTTCCTGGCTAACCTACAGATTGGCTACCTGACACCACCCGTGGGTATGAACCTATTCATCAGCAGCTATCGATTCAAGCAACCCATCACCACTGTGGTTCGCTCAGTCATTCCTTACGCCCTGGTTCTTTTAGTCGGGCTGGCACTGATAACCTATATTCCCTGGCTGAGCATGGCGTTCATCGATTAACAGCTAACAGCTAACAGCTAACAGCTAACAGCTAACAGCTAGATCAAGTGTCAGCTATTTTTTATACCTGCCCATTCAACTACCCGGTAACCCGGTAAAGACCACCTTGACCGGCAACGATCAGACGCGCGGTCAAGGTATCTTTGTATTTACGGGTGCTCGCCGTTATCTGACCAACTCCACGTTGTTTGGCACCCAGGTCTTGTTGTTGAATGCATTGAGCGGTCCGTAGTAGCGCATGTAGACAAAGAATCCCTGATTTGGGATGACTTCTACCCAGTTTTGTTTTGCAACACCTTTTGGCTGCTTGACCGAGAAGTAAATATCGATAGAACCATCGCTATTCACAACAGGAGCCGGTGTTTGCTGACTACTAATACTTGGAAAAGGCTGAGTTTGCACGACAGCACGGGTATATGTGTCGTAAACAGTAACCGCCCAGAAAAGCTTTACGGGAACTTTGGGTGGCACATTGAGTTTGTAGGTTTTATTGCCGTCAAAGAAATTACCGTCTTTATCTTTGTAGGTGGTTTGATACCTTGAGCCAAGCCCTTCGGGCATCTGCGCCGCCATAGCCGGGGTAATCCCATCAGCGGTAAAATGAAACGCCGTACGCGCCCCAAGATTCAGGTAATCGTCCTGATAGAAAGTTGAGTTATTGGTGATATAGGGACTTTCCCATTCTCTACCGGGATACACTTTCGCGTTTTCGTCCCGCGAATTAAACGCAAGTACGCGCGACATGGCCACGCCCTCTTTGGCTGCCTGATCCATAATCTTCTTCATGCGGGCATCGGGGTTGAATGGTTTGCCTTTGATAATGCCGATGGACGCCAGACGCCCCAGCTTCTCTTTGCCGAAGGCTTCGGCCGGCTCGTAGTTGATAATGTCATGCATCCATTCAAACGCGCTGGCATCTTCGGGAACCAGGGTGTTGATCGGCACCCCTGTCACATTGGTAAACTTGCCTTCTCTCGGTCCGGTTTCTAATGGATATACCTTGGCGTTCTCGCGAAAGAACTCCATTGCTTTTTCGCCGGTTCCGACCACTTCCGCGTTGGCGCGAACAAAGGAAAAGAGACGATAGGTCGGCGATTTAAATACAAAATAACCATCCGGCACATCACCTGTGTAATCAGGAGGAAGAATCAGATATTTTCCGCCCTTGCCTTTGTCCATGCCCGTGGGGCCAATATCAAAGGCAAACAAAAAGTTGGCGTCATCCACCGGGCCCATTAATCCGGGAGGTGCTTGAAACACCGTGGGACCATCGACTTTAAGATCAAACACAATCATGGCATAGATACTTTCCGTATTACCGGTGAGCCACATTGCATTTGAATCCAGCCGGTCGGCTGTCACCGAAATATATGAGCTGTTCTTTGCGCCGTAATCACGTGCCGTTCCAATCATCATTCCACGCATGGACAGGGCGGGATACATATCGAGATACAGCTGGGTGGCGCGTTGCAGATCCAGTTCATCGTAGACTTTCTGTGAGGTTTCTTCCGTCGGGTAGCCCCCAGGAAACTCCAGACGCCCAAATTGGGTCTTGACCTTGTCGGCGGCGGGCTTGAAATCCTTTGAAGACTGCGGCGCTTGAGCGCCAGCCTGCTCAAAAATGCTCTTTTGCTGCTGAGCAAAAGCCGGAGCAAGCAAACTGCTTGCCACTAGTCCAGTGACGGCAAGCATCGTTAATGATTTGATTTTCATATCCTGCTCCTGGTGTATCTGCCAGATTTAGCTGCGGCAACATCCGCCGCTGTTTTGATTCTTGACGTTGAGCCCAAGCCGGGTTGACGTAAAGCATCACTCACTCCGAGACATTACCCCTCGCGAGCCAAAGAAATCTGGCCATTTCGCGCCAGCTAAACCTCTGGGGGTATCTAACGGTCACCGTAAATCCTGTCGCTGATAGACCCGCGGACTGCGCCTCTCCCAGCGGCGAAACGCACGGCTGAAATGGCTCGGATCTGAGTAACCCAACTGGGTCGCAATCTCCGCGATGCTTCTGTCCTTCGCCTCAAGGAGACGGCACGCCTCTTTATGACGCACACGATCGACCAGTTCGCTGTAGGTCAATCCATTACGATTCAGGCGGCGTTGCAAAGTGCGCACAGAAATCCCCATATAGCAGGCACCTTGCTCGACCGTCGGATAACCCGCCGGCAGCAAGTCCCGCACCGCCTCTTTCAGGCTCCCTACAAGCAGCCCCTCACTCTTCGATGTCGCTAATATCTTGCTCATGCAGGTGCACCCCGCGGAGCTAACCGCAGGTCCAAGCCTATGTAATTGAGCCGATGGTCGCGCTTAGCTCGGCCACATTCAGGCCATTTCACGCAATCAGCGATGTCGGATTGGACAGGCGATGCTGGCGACCGCATCTTCTCTAGCCGGCATCGTAGAACTCAATACCGATTGTGATGGCATAAATGCCAGTTTTTCGCCGCAGAACCCCGTTATAATTGAAATCGATAATGTCAGGCGCTTTGGGTGCGTGATGGTATCTATTGAGGAAAAAATTTGCGAGCATCGGGCACCACTGCAGCGATAGTGTCACCAGCAAGTGCCGGTGCAGTGCCTGACGCCGCGCAGCGCGGGCCAAGTCGTGATTCGACCAGCCCGCTGATCCGCACCAAGCTCCATAAACCGCCGCTGCCGTCGGACTACGTTTGCCGCGACCGACTGCTTGATAAGATGGACAAGGCGATGGACGTGCCGCTGACACTCGTATCGGCGGGTGCCGGCACCGGTAAGAGCGTGATGGTCGCTGCGTGGCTCGAAGACCGAGGCCACCCTGGCGCATGGCTGTCGCTCGATGACTCCGACGGCGATCTGCGGCGCTTTCTGCGCTACCTTGTCGCGGGCCTGGAGTCGCTACATCCCGGTTCGCTCCAAGACACGGCGGCGCTTTTGGACGCGCCCGAGTTGCCGCCCGTCGCCGTAATTGCTGCTCATTTCACTAACGAACTCGACCGCAGCACGATGCCGCAGGTGCTCGTTCTCGATGACTATCACTTGCTTGACCCTAAATCATCGGTACATGAACTGATTCGTGGTTATCTGAAACATCCCCCACAGAGCTGGCACCTGATTCTGGTCTCCCGTAAAGATCCGCCGCTAGCGCTTGGCAGCCTGCGCGGCGCCGGCAAAATCAACGAGATTCGCCAGCAAGATTTGCCATTCAGCATTGCGGAGACTGCGGGGCTGCTGTCAGGCTCGGTGCCATCGGGACTGGGCGAAAAGCAGATCGAAGCGATTCAGTTAAGGGTCGAAGGCTGGGCTGCAGGACTGCGGCTGGTCGGCCTGGCCTGTCGCCAGGCCCCCGATATTGACAGGTTCATCGCTCAGCTTGGGGGCAATCTCCCCGACACAACGGCGTATCTGATGGACGAGGTATTGACCACCCTTCCGGCCGCTTTTTCGGGGTACCTGATCAAGACTGCGGTGCTGGATCGATTCTGTCCGGCGCTCCTTGACGCTATCCACCCGGACGCCGAGCCGGCAACGACCGAAATGGACGGCACCCGATTTGTCGAGCTTCTGAACCACTCAAATCTTTTCGTTGTGCCGCTGGATGCGAACTGCGAGTGGTTCCGCTATCACCACGTGTTCCAGCAGTTGTTGCTGGACCAGCTCAAGCAGGTATGTTCGCCAAACGAGATTCACGCTCTGCACAGCAACGCAAGCACGTGGTTCGAGCAACAGGGCTGTATTGATGAGGCGATCAAACATGCGGTGGCCACCGACGTTCAGGCCGCCGCCGATATTGTCGAGCGCCACCGCAACGAGCCGCTTCGTAACGATCGTTGGTCGGAGTTGCAGGAATGGCTTGATATGCTGCCAGCCAGCATCAAGATGTCCCGGCCCTCACTGCTGCTTTGCCACGGGTGGCTTGCTTCCTTCCGTCTCGAAATCGACGTAATGGCTGTGATCTTGCAAACCCTCGATGGCCTGGAAGTTGATCTGGCGAATCCGATCCTCGTAGCGGAGAAAAACTTCTTCAGCAGCGTAGTCGCCTATTGGGAAGGTCGTTTCGCAGAAAGTCTGCGCTTTAGCGAAGCAGCCATCGCCGTCAACCCTGGTGCGGCGGATATGGCTGCCGGAGAATCGCATCTCTACCGGGCGCTGTCGCTGCAGGTCACCGGCCATACGCGGCAGGCGTTAAGCCAATTGCGGGCGGAACTCAACATCGCCCCAAAGGGCTCCGAGCCGTATCAAACCCGCCTTGTCGCCGCACTGTCTTTCGTACACTTGCTCAATGGCGATCTCGAACTCGCGCATGAACATGGACGACAGACTGTAACGGTCGCCATCCGCAACAAGTTACCGCATCCCAAATTGTGGGGCGAGTTTATTTGTGGCGTTGCATCATTTTGCGCCGGCCGATTCCGCCAGACATCCGACATCCTCAGTCACTGTACGGATAGCGCCTACATCTTCGATATCAGAGCCGCTTGTGATGCTTACGTCGGGGTCGCTTTGTGCCACCAGTTCAACGGTGATAACGCATCCGCAGAAAAATTGATGGCAGAGGGAATTGCCTACGCGGAAGACGTGAAAGGCCCGGAGGCCATTGCTGTCGTCGCATCAGCACAGGCTCGGCTGCAGCTTCTGCAGGGCAACGCCAAGGCAGCTCTGCGTTGGGCGCGTAGAGAAAGTGATGAAGCCAACCCGGTCGAAATGTTGTTCTGGATTGAGGTGCCAAAAATCAACAAGTACCGCGTACTGATTACAGCCGGAACGAAAACAGAATGCGAAAAAAGCCTTGGAGATGTTGTCCAACTTCGGACTCAACTCCAAGCACTCCACATGAAAAACCATATTATCCCAGTTGCAGTCCTGCAGGCTCTGGGTCTCGCGAAACTTGGCCGGGAGAACGAAGCGCGTACGGTGCTGATCGAATGCCTGGAACTCGGGGGAGAGGCTGAATGGATGCAACCGTTTGTAGAAGCCGGTGAACCGCTGATTGGTATGCTCGAAGGCATCTCAAAAACTGGACATCATCGCGAATTCATCCAATCCGTGCTGAGCGCATATGACCAGTACGTCGCAGCTGCCAGTCGTGGCAAGGGCACCGGTGTTGCAACGCCACATGTACCCGATCATGTCGGGCTGACCGACCTGACCAATCGGGAGCTGGACATCCTTGAACTGCTCGCCCAGCGGCTGCAAAACAAGCAAATCGGGGCTCGTCTGAACATCTCCACGCACACGGTCAAGGATCACCTGAAGCACGTCTATCAGAAGCTCGAGGTCAGCAACCGGCGTGATGCGATTGCCAAAGCGACGCGTACAGGACTGCTGAAAGACAGCCGGCCTAATAGTTGAAAATTAACATGAGCGAATCCAGCACATCTTCAGCGCACGTCCCGTCAGCGAGCGCCGCCATCATGCCTGACGCGGCGCGGCGCGGCCCAGATCATGAATTGTCCCAGCCGCTGATCCGCACCAAGCTCCATCGACCGCCGCTGCCGTCGGACTACGTTCGCCGAGACCGGCTGCTTGATCAGATGGACAAGGCGATGGCTGCGCCGCTGACACTCGTATCGGCGGGTGCCGGCACCGGCAAGAGCGTGATGGTCGCTGCGTGGCTCGAAGACCGAGGCCACCCTTGTACATGGCTGTCGCTCGATGGCGTAGACGGCGATCTGCGGCGCTTTCTGCGCTACCTTGTCGCGGGCATGGAGTCGCTACATCCCGGTTCGCTCCAAGACACGGCGGCGCTTTTGGACGCGCCCGAGTTGCCGCCCGTCGCCGTAATTGCCGCTCATTTCACTAACGAACTCGACCGCAGCACGACGCCGCAGGTGCTCGTTCTCGATGACTATCACTTGCTTGACCCTAAATCATCGGTACATGAACTGATTCGTGGTTATCTGAAACATCCCCCACAGAGCTGGCACCTGATTCTGGTCTCCCGTAAAGATCCGCCGCTAGCGCTTGGCAGCCTGCGCGGCGCCGGCAAAATCAACGAGATTCGCCAGCAAGATTTGCCATTCAGCATTGCGGAGACTGCGGGGCTGCTGTCAGGCTCGGTGCCATCGGGACTGGGCGAAAAGCAGATCGAAGCGATTCAGTTAAGGGTCGAAGGCTGGGCTGCAGGACTGCGGCTGGTCGGCCTGGCCTGTCGCCAGGCCCCCGATATTGACAGGTTCATCGCTCAGCTTGGGGGCAATCTCCCCGACACGACGGCGTATCTGATGGACGAGGTATTGACCACCCTTCCGGCCGCTTTTTCGGGGTACCTGATCAAGACTGCGGTGCTGGATCGATTCTGTCCGGCGCTCCTTGACGCTATCCACCCGGACGCCGAGCCGGCAACGACCGAAATGGACGGCACCCGATTTGTCGAGCTTCTGAACCACTCAAATCTTTTCGTTGTGCCGCTGGATGCGAACTGCGAGTGGTTCCGCTATCACCACGTGTTCCAGCAGTTGTTGCTGGACCAGCTCAAGCAGGTATGTTCGCCAAACGAGATTCACGCTCTGCACAGCAACGCAAGCACGTGGTTCGAGCAACAGGGCTGTATTGATGAGGCGATCAAACATGCGGTGGCCGCCGATGACCAGGCCGCCGCCGCCGATATTATCGAGCGCCACCGCAACGAACCACTAAGCACGGATCGCTGGTGGGTGCTGCAGGACTGGCTGGACATGCTCGGTACTGGCGTCAAACAGATGCGACCAGCCCTTCTTATGAGCCACGGCTGGCTCGCCTTCTTTCGCCTGCAGCTCGACGTGCTGTCGCTCATCGTCCAGCAATTTGATTCGCTGGCAGACCCGGGCGAAGAGCCGATATGGCGTGCAGAGAGGAACTTCTTCGCGGCGGTGCTCGCCTATTGGGCTGGCAATGGCGCCGAGTGCCAACGTTGCTGTGAGGCCGCGCTCGCTGCCAGCCCGACGGGTTCGCGGATGGTCGTCGGCCAAGCGCGTATCTATCGGGCGCTTGCTCAACACATGAATGGCGACACACAGCTCGCTCTTCGACTATTAGAGTCCGATATCAAGGGCGCTGAAAAAAACTCCGCGCTGTTCGTCAGCCGCCTAATCGTTGCAATTGCCTTTATACATTTGCTAGATGGCGATCTGGAACAGGCTTATGACGACGCCTGCCAATTGGGCGCGTACGCTGTTCGCGCTGACTTGCCATACGCCAGGTTCTGGGCCGAAATCCTCAGCGGGATTTCGTCATTTTACGCCGCCCGATTTGACCGGGCGAAAGAGCATTTCGCCTTCTGTACGGAGAATCCTTACGGTTTCGAAACAAGGGCTGCGGCTGATGCGTTCGTTGGACTCGCACTCTGCGAGCAGTTCACAGGAAACCCGCAGCAAGCGGCGGCCACGTTGCAGGAAGCAGCCGCCATTATCGGTGAATTTCAGGATGCAGAGAGTCTCGGCGTAATAGAATCCGGCCGGGCCCGACTGCAGCTCCTCCAAGGCGACGCCAAGACAGCTTTGCGCTGGGCGCGCATAGCCAGCATCGAACCCTACGCACCCGGAATGTTTATGTGGCTCGAAGTTCCAGAGATCACCCAGCGCCGGATGTTGATAGCGGCTGGAACTACCGCTGAGCGCGAAAAGAGTCTCGACGATCTCGTCGAGATTCGATCTCAGCTAAGAGCATGCAACACAGTCAATCATCTCATTCAGGTTGCCGTGTTGCAGTCGCTGGCACTCAAACGACTGGGCCGCTCGACCGAAGCCCAGAGCACTCTGCTGGAATGCCTAGCGCTTGCCCAGCCGGGTGAGTGGATCCAGCCTTTCGTAGAAGCCGGTGAACCGCTATTAGGCGAGCTGGCGACGTCCGCCGAAGCGGGTCATAGCCGCGATTTCATCCGTTGTGTACTGACTGCTTATGACAGTTGTGCGACGACATCTAAGCATAACAAGGGCACCAGTGCGCCACATATTCCCGATCATGTCGGGCTTACCGATCTGACCAACCGGGAGCTGGACATCCTTGAACTGCTCGCCCAACGCCTGCAAAACAAGCAAATCGGGGCTCGTCTGAACATCTCCACGCACACGGTAAAGGATCACCTCAAGCACGTCTATCAGAAGCTCGAGGTCAGCAACCGGCGTGATGCGATTGCCAAAGCGATGCGTGTAGGGCTGCTGAAAGACAGCCGGCCTAATACCTAATAGTTGAAAGCAAACTCGACTGATATCCAGCGCGGCCGGCCATAAAGCGCTCCTGCCCAACTGGTGCCTGCTGGAAGCACCGAATAGAGATTCTCCTCATCGGTGAGATTGCGTCCGACCAACGACGCGGCCCATTTCCCATCGTGATGTTCGTAGCTAATCCGAGCGTTCAGCGCATGCTGACTACCGACACGACCTGCTGGATTATTGACAGAGTCGGTATAAAAACCACCGGCCCAAGTGAAGTCCGCTTGGGCGACAATGGTGTTGTCGCCGCCAATTTGCCAGCCCTTTCTAAGCAGTCCATTCACCGACCAATCGGGCGCCAACGGCAGCTCGCCACCTTGCTTTATTTTGGAATCCAGATACCCCGCCCCAAGCGACAGCTCGAAGGCGCCCGGTAGACTCGCCTGCATCTCGAGCTCCAGGCCGGTCGCGCTGGCGTCAATATTGGCAATCGTTGCCGCGATATCTTCGAATATGAAGGCTTGGTAATCGTCGTAGTCGTAGTGGAAAAGACTGCCGTTAATCGCCATACGTCCGCCGCGCAACGTTGACTTAAATCCCAATTCATAGTTTGTCAGCACCTCTCCTTTGAACGGGCTGACGATTCCTCCGGTAAATGGTGCGTTGAACCCGGCACCTTTAGTTCCCCGAGATATACCGAAGTAGCCAAGTACATGCTCGCGCGGTGTCCAGTCAAACTGCGCTTTTGCCGACCAATCATCATCGTCATCAGTCGCTGCGTAGTTAGTTGCGCCCCAAAACTGACTGGCCGGGTCGAGCTCGAGGCCGCCAAGGTCTTCGAGCGAATCAAAACGATAGTCAAGGTCGTCGTTCGAATACCGAAGGCCGAGCGTTGCAGAGAGGGTTTCGCTGAGGCCTAACTCTGTCTGCGCGAACACAGCCGAGGTCCGGGTCTTCAGGCGCCAGTCACTGCTGATCGTGAGCACATCATCGCCGTAGCCCGCAAGAATATCGCCAGGCGCCGTTAGCCCCAATCCTGCGGCAAAATCGTCAAGGAAAGGCGTAAAACTCATGAACGCTGTATTTAAATCAACATTCCGGTCCATGAAGAATGCACCCAGCAGCCAGTGCGCATCACCTTTGATACCTTGCAGGTTAAATTCCTGCGACCATTGGTCGTTGTCCTGGAACGTATCCAGAAGCAGACCATCTCGCGGCGAAAGATCGGTGTCCTCGCGAGAAGGAGCGGTGAAATTCAGGAAATTCGTAACCGACGTTAGCGAGAAGGACTCGTGCTCATAGCTGATTTTTGCCGTGAGACTCGTTGTCTCGGCTTCAAAGAAACCGGCCGTACCTGTGTTCGCGGTATACGCGCCAGCTGGCCCCTGAAAACCCACGGCATCGTTGCCGGGTCCGGTCCCCCAAAAATCAACATCCGCAGGAATCAGGAATTGGCGGCCTTCATCGTCGAAGCCCACCGAGCGATGAATAAAGCCAAAAGGCAAATCGCTTCTGAAATGACTGGCTGAGAGAAGAATATCGGTTCGATCTGACGGCTCAATCAGCAACGCACCCCGAACGCCAAACTCTTTGCGACCACGAAAGTCGCCGCCCGGACCCAGATTGCTTACAAAATCATCGTGACCGTAGCTGACCGCCGCCAGACGCCCCGACACCCTGCTGCTCAGTGCCCCCCCCACCGCGCCTTCGACGCGCAACAATCCCCGCTCGCCAATTTCTGCCGACAGCGACGCATCAAATTCAGTGCCTGGCTTCTTGCTTATGTAGTGAATCAAACCACCCGTAGCATTGCGACCAAACAATATACCTTGCGGACCGCGCAAGACCTCAACGCGCTCGAGATCAAACAGCTGGAACTGCTGAGCCGAATTGAAACTCAGGTATGCCCCATCAACGTAAACGGCAACCGGCGATTCCTGGTGCAGGCTGAAGTCATTTTGCGAGACGCCACGGATATTCAGGATGTTGGCCACGCCTTCGCCCCCGTCGCCAAAATTGACGTTCGGCGTTTGCGCCACGATATCGATGCTGTTGACGAAGCCGAATGCGTTGATTTCATCCGCACGGAATGCAGTGATCGAAATGCCGGTTTCCTGCAGATTCTGCTCACGTTTCTGGGCTACAACGGTTACCTCCTCGATTAGCCCGGGATCCGGATATTCAAGCGGGTAAACGCTCGCCGATGCTGATATCAGCCACGCGAGCAGACACACGTTTATTTGAGAAGCTGGGGGAACACTTTTCATGATCGATTCTCTTTAATTGACGCGAATCTAAGGTATAAATCCGGTCTGGCCGGCCCAAACGACCATCTCTTGATCTATATCAATCCCTCCCCCCCCATAACCCCCCCCCTTTTCCCCTACGCCGGGGGAATCCAAGGCGAACAGCCTATCGCACACTGTCGCTGCAGGTTAGACATAAGGGAAAAGCAGTGGAAAACATCGCAGTCGCGCGTATTGCGCATATTACACCGTTCATGGACGTCCTCGAGCATATTGGCAGCCCTGTCTATAGAGATCTGGATCGCTGGTCACTGCCGAAGGTAATGGCTCAGCATCCGGACCGCTACATACCCGCAGCGCCGGTCATCGCCTGCTTTCGCTCGATTGCGCGGCGCGAGGGTATTGAAGACCTCGGGTTTCATGCCTCCACACATTGGTCACTGTCCAACCTCAATGCCGACGTGCTAGCCCAGATACGGTGCTGGCCGACGCTTTATTCGCGACTGCAACAATTCGCGCGGCTATGCCGGATCGAAGAACCCGACCTGCGCTTGCAGTTGCTACCCGAAGGACCCAATGTCCGGGTGACCCTGGAGCTCGACACACCGGTGTTCGATGGCCTGGAGTACTCCAACTGGCTGCAGATCAGGTCTATGCTGGATTTGATTCGCGATGCGGCCGGCCGCAATTTTGACCCGCAAGAGATAACAATGCGCGGCGCCTATATCCCATCCAGCGAAGCGCATAACGCCTACGCGAAAACGCAGTTGCTCACCGCGCATGAACACACCTCGATCCTTGTACCAAAGACACTGCTGAGTCGCGCCTGCGCAAGCATGTCGACGTCCGCGGCTACTGCGCCGAGCGACTCCTGTGACGAGCGACTCGGTACAGTCTGCGACGCAAATCTGGCCGCCAGGCTCAAACTCACTCTGCCAAGCTATCTCGGTGATGGCTATCCTGCCATCGAGAAAGCCGCGGCTATCGCGCACACCAGCGTCCGTTCGCTACAACGCGAATTGTCCCTGCTGGGCACCAGTTACACGTCGCTGATTCAGCAGATTCGTTTTGAGGAAGCCGTCAAGCTACTGGACAATCCGGCAGAGAAAATCATCAACATTGCGCTGGAGCTTGGCTACGAAGACGCCTCTCACTTCGCGCGTGCGTTCAAGCGGGTAGCGGGCACCAGCCCACGTGAGTATCGCAAGCGCCACATTCTGCACTAAACGAAAGCTACGCAGGGTATCGACAAGTTAGCTTCTTGAGGCCAGAAGAATCTGCGTCCCGGTCTCAAGCAACGGCCCGGCTCCATTCAGAGAACGCACTCGTCCTGAGGTCTCGGTAATGCTGAGCCCGCACCAGATGTCTCCCTGGATCGAACAAGTTACTAACTACAGCATGCACAGTTTTGTAACCATTTTTCATACTGTCACGGGCCGCCACAGCACCGGCATTGCCGCCACCGATAACAATCACGTCGTACATGCAGTCCGCTGATTTGCAAAGGTCCCTGCCGATTGTTTCGCTGGCTGTGAGGGTGCTACTTGCGCCGACTGCTGTGCCCGAGGCCAGGGTGGCGGTATTCTTTATGAACTGACGACGCTTTAAGTCATCGGGTCGCGTCTTTGTTTTGTCTTTTGTCATTTTCAGACTAGCTCTTGGCTGTGCATAGCGCTTTCCCGTTCCAGCTCCGCCTCCATTTGCTCTCGCATGACAAATTTCTGCGCCTTGCCGGTCACTGTCATCGGAAACTCCTGCACAAAGCGAATTTTTGTGGGTATTTTGAAATGGGTGATTTGTTCATGACTAAATTCCCGCAGTAATTTTTCGTCGAGGTCGGCGCCTTCCTGCAACTGGATCCAGGCGCATACCTCTTCTCCGTATTTCTCGTGGGGAATGCCGAATACTTGCACATCCTGGATTGCCGGGTGGGTGTGCAGGAACTCTTCCACTTCCCTTGGGTAGATGTTTTCACCACCGCGAATGATCATGTCTTTTGTTCGTCCTACCACCCTCACATAGCCGTCTTCGTCCATGATTCCTATGTCCCCCGAGTGCAGCCAGCCCTCACTGTCGATAGTCTCGGCTGTACGCTCCGGCTCATCCCAATAGGCGCTCATGACGGAGTAGCCCCGGGTGCAGATCTCGCCGCGCTCATTAATTGGTACAAGCTGGTTGTTCTCGTCGACGATTTTTGTCTCAAGGTGAGGTCCGGGCTTGCCTACAGTTTCGACACGTTTGTCCAAGGGGTCGTCGATTTCTGTCACATGACTAATTGGGCTTAATTCAGTCTGGCCATAGGCAATCAACACATCGTGCATGTGCATCCGCTCGATAACCTTGTTCATCACCGCCACCGGACATGGCGCACCTGCCATGATGCCGGTTCGCAGTGATGTCAGGTCGAAGCCGTCAAACTGTGGGTGGTCCAGTTCAGCGATAAACATGGTCGGAACCCCGTGCAGCACAGTGCAGCGCTCGGCCTGTACGGTTTCCAGGGTGGCTAGTGGGTCGAAAGACTCTCCGGGAAAGACGGCCGTTGCTCCGTGAGTAACACAAACGAGCGTGCCCAGCACCATACCAAAGCAGTGATACAAAGGGACAGGAATACACAACTTGTCCTGCGGTGTCAGGTGCATACTGACACCGGTGAATACTGCGTTGTTTAGTATGTTGCGGTGAGTGAGCGTAGCCCCCTTGGGGCTGCCTGTTGTGCCACTGGTGAACTGGATGTTAATCGCGTCATCCGCCTTCAGCTTGGCTGTCGCAGCGTCTAGCTGTGCGCTGTCCATGCCCGCAGCTTTGACGCGCACCGTGTCGAAGTTCAGCATGCCGGGGGTCAGGGCAGTACCCATGCGGATCACAAATTCCAGGTGCGGCAGTTTACTGGAGCGCAGCTTTTCACCCTCTGGCAGTGAGTCCAGTTCTGGCGCCAATTGTCTCAGCATACCAAGGTAATCGCTGGACTTGAACGCATCAGCAGTGATTAGGGCTCGACACTGGGCCTTGTTGAGGGCGTACTCCAATTCGTGCAGGCGATAGGCTGGGTTGATACATACAAGGATGGCGCCGATGCGAGCAGTGGCGAATTGGGTCAGGCACCATTCCGCGCAGTTGGGTGCCCAGATGCCGACCCGATCACCTGGCTTGATGCCCAGAGCGAGTAGACCAAGGGCCAGTTTATCTATTTCCTCCACGTACTCTTTATACGTCCAGCGTATTTGTTGGTGGCGGACAACCAGTGCCAGGCGGTCGGGGTGAGCGTGGGCAGTGCGCGCGAGCACTTCGCCTATGGTCTCTTCCAGCAGTGGCGTGTCGGAAGAGGTCTGTCGGTAGCTGAGTGAAGGTTGGGACATTATTAGATTCCTTATTAGCAGCAGTCTGACACTAGAGATCGATAGCGATCACGTCTGGTCAAAAGGCGACAGAAAGCTATCAACGGGCGTCTTGGCTAGCCTGTCGCAAATTCGACGAAGAGGTGTCTTCAACAACTGTTTTTCAGGTAGTACACCCTTAGTGCTTTTGAAGATCTATTCTGCCTCCAGGAAAGGAACCGTTGTCTCAGCGGCCGCCTGATTGAATATCTCGATGGGTCATTTCAAGTTTCCATTGTTTGGCTGCAAGTGAAATCAATGCTTACTGTCCCGATCCACTGAGTTCAATTCGCTGTTGTAGGAGTTCTCTGGATGCGACTGTTGGCAAGATTTGGGGCAGGTCAGGAATTGATAATGGACTGTCGCGTATTGACTGGCAGCCATAGCAGTTTATCGATAGCCTCGTTCCATTGCTAACCACTATCAGGGAGCCAAATGAAGCTTGGCGTAGTGCTTGTTTAGACGAGCCAAGGACTGGGATTGGCTGTGTTTTGCATACTCTGCATGGCTACTTCGGCCACTGCTGCAAAACCCAACGTGGTGCTGATGCTGGGACGCTACCCGGTGCGTGCTGGCTTAGGAATTATCATTATCGGCGGCACGCCAAACACCTTGCAGGCAGATGAATTCACCCTTGCGGAGATGTTCAAGAGCCGAGCTTATGCCACGGGCATGACCGGCAAGTGGCACCTGGAATCCGAGGGCAAGGCTGGCCAACGCGACAGGGCTTTGATGAGTATCATGTCGGTGTGATCGAGACCAGCGATAGCACTCTGTATCGTGGACACATGCAGAGAGCCGGGGTTTCTGAAGCGACTATTTCTAAAACCGTGTTCTAAAACCGTGGCAATGATCTATGCGTCAGACGCCACTGGCGCGTTGCGGGCGGTCAGCGAGTACACGATATTCTCCCGACGCTCGCAACAATCATAGGCGCGGAGCTGCCCACTGATAGATTCCAGGACGGCGTGGACCAAAGTGACTTTCTTCTGGGCAAGCAGGCCACGTCAAACCGGGAGCAAATCAATATCACCGCTAATAACGCCTGGGTATTCAGGCAGTATTTGCGGCTAAGACGGGCTGCGTTGAACCCGAGCGATATAGCCAGCGCGCCTCAGCAGCCTGGGTTATTTAAGAACGAATGGGGCATCAGTTGTGACTAAAAAGTTTGTTGAAAAATCAGTTTTTATTACCGGCGCCGCCTCCGGCATTGGCTTTGAAACGGCTCTGGCGTTTGCCGGCGAGGGGGCGACGATTATTGGTACAGACATCAATCAGGCTGGCCTGGATGCTCTTAAATTAAAGATTGAAGGGATCGGTGCAGTCTGCCATGTACACCTGCTGGATGTTACCGATGAAGTGGCGTACCGAGCTCTGGTGAGCCAGCTGGAGGCTTCGAATCTAGTTCCCGACATCGTCATCAACAATGCTGGATTAGGCGTAATACGCCCGTTTCTTGAGACGAGTAGCGAGGATTGGCAGCTGACGCTGAGTATCAATGTTTTGGGTGTTGCTCTAGGTTGTCGTCTGTTCGGCGGCATTTGGCAACAGCGACGCATGCCGGGCCATCTGGTCAACGTCTCGTCGATGGCAGCTTTTACGCCGCTTGGGAATCTCTCTGCCTATGTCGCCAGCAAATATGCTGTCGAAGGGCTCAGCGAGGTTTTGGCTATGGAGCTGCAGGAGCTGGATATCAGTGTAAGCTGCGTCCATCCGGGGGTAATCAACACCCCCATCGTGCATCATGACGAGATGACGTCGATCGACCCAGTGCAGTTAGAACGGCTTCAGCGTCATTACGTTGACGAGGGCGTGCACCCGAGTGTCGTCGCCACCGATATTGTAAACGGGGTGCACAACAAAGCCGGAACTATACTGTCGGGCAAGCAGGTGGGCGTTATTGCCCTATTGAAGCGGCTATTGCCGAGAAAGATGTATCGCAAGCTACTGATTAGCAACGGCCGAAAGATCGGATATATGTCTGAGAAAAAACACTCCTGATGTCGCAGCTTGTCAGCGAGTTGTAGTTTACGCCAGCAGATGCGAGCGGCTTAGAGCAAGTCGGCTCCCCGGAGCAGACGTCCATGTCCGGGACAATATGCTCGGCCCCAGTGCCAGAATTTGCTCATAGGCTGTCACTAGACGCGCCAGGTCCCGCCCCGCCTCGAAGCGGGCAGTCTCCATTATGATATGAAAGCTACCCAAGGAGGGGTTTTCGGTCAGGTCATTCGACGAGTTGGATCAATCAAATCGCGTCTGGTCGTTAATCCTTTGGATGGAGCGCCTGGCACCCCATTAATCATGTTTATTGGGATCAATACAGATGAAGTTCCCTAAACCATCTTCGATCGCATAGGACGGCAAATTGGAATTGCTGGAACACACTTTTCCGTCCGTAGTAAATTCAAAATCTCGTAAATAGCTAACTTTGGTAGGCAGTGGGTAGCTAATGAATCTCTCGGTTTTTGGATTAAACGAAAAAACACGATCAGACATATTTGATGTGATCCAGATATGTCCCGAGTCAGGATGCACGTTTAATGCATAGGGTGTTTCATATTCTGTAGGTGATAACGTGGGCAAAGGGAAGTTTCTGAATGTTCTAGTTGTAGTATCGAGCTTCAACAGAACACCTTTCTCGAATCCTGGAATCCACAGGTTTCCCTCTTTATCGAAGCGAGGGCGACGGGGCCCAACATCGGGCGTATCAAATTCGTCTATTTCTAGTGTTACCGGGTCAATTCGCCCAACTTTGTTAGCATTGATTTTGACATACCAAACGCTGCCATCAACGGGGTTGACGTCGATACCGTAAGGCATTGCCACTACTTTATAGCCGAGGTTTGCCCATTTATGGTGTGAAAGAGTCAGGTGCAGATTTTGTTTTGGAAAGAACGATGTAAACCATAGCAAATAGGGCATGTGAGAATCAGTAATCCACTGGCCAATGCTATCAACAGGCAAGTCAAGTAAATCTAATTGTTTGGTTTTAGGATCAAAAACACCGACTTGGTTAGACAGTGCTACCGTAAACCACATCCGCCCTTGCTGATCTTTTCGTATCGTATGCAGGTATAAAGAGTCACCGCCGACATCAAAAGTCTCAAACTCAAGGGTCTCTGGGTCATAGGACATTAATGTCGACGAAAGAGAATTGGTTAGCCACAGCTTGTTATCATCGCCTTCAGCAAAGCTGTGTGGACCATGTTTACCGGTAAAAACACCGACAGGAAGTTGCATGCCTGAAAAGTAGCCACCTTCAGGTAAATCGATGTCCGGCATCTTAACGAACGTGATTTCTCCGGTTTCTCTGTCTAACTGCCAAATAGTATCTTTGCCTTCATCTGAGCCATATAAACGGCCATCAGAGCCAACACCGGCGTCGTGAATAAACGAGAGTGCATCACCGCTCAACCACTCTTCAATAACTGCATTAGGCAGTTCTTCTGAAACATCATAGGTTTGAATGACATCAACTGGTTTGCCATCAAATGCTGACGAAAGTGAGTTGACCACGGCTTTGTTCTCATCATCAGTGATCATCACCAGGTAGCCTTCCATGCGGTTAACCACTGCCTGCCACTCATCTTTTGAGCGAGGGCGACGGGTTAATCCGTTACCAATTTGGTGACAGAAGAGGCATTGACTAATGAAGGTGCTTTTATCTTCTACACTGTCCCAGTTCAATGCTGCGGCGTGTGCAGAAGCGGTCAAGCTATCAGATACTTGCTGGGTGTCGGTTAGTTTTTCTGTTACGAAACTGACTTGAAGCTCACCTTTGTCGGCGATTGAGATTTCTTTGATAATGTCTGCGTGGTAAGGATTTCTGGCTCTTACGGTTAAATTTCCAACAAAGGTTAATGGCAGTTCGAAGCTTCCATCGGGGTGCGTGTAGGCGGTTATCTTACGTTTTTTAGTTTGGTCAAAAGCCGTAATCAAGCCGCCGGAAATAGGTATCCCCGAAGCATTGGTGAATTGTCCCGATATAGTGCCTTTGCCTAATGTCGATCCTTTGTAAGCAGCCATATAGGTGCTCACTACGCCCTTCTCAATTTTTCCTTCAAGAATGTCGGTTCGGTGACCGCTAAAAAAGCCATTGGGCGTTACGATTAACGTTACAACAATTGCGAGTATTGATAGTTGAACTTTTCTATTTTGAAGTACTGTCGCCAACTGCATTTTACGAACCTTGTGTTAAAAATCGCTTTAAGAAAAATCACCCCAAATCATCCCTGTGAGCCGAACGCTCATCCGTGGTGGTGGGGCATTCGGTGAGGCAGTCATTGAGCTCTTGCCTTCCAAGCTAGTGATTAAAGCCCACAGGAAAATTAGATGACACTGCCTTCAAAAACTGGTCATTAGGCGACGAGAAACAATCATTGAGTGCCTGCTCGCCTTTGTCGCGAATAGACAATTCTGATAATTCTGCCTATTCTGAGACTGTCGGGACGTCAGCGTTTTGATGACAACAATAAGGAAGACAAACATTTTATGGACCGCTCATCGCTACATTCACAGTTAGTCAGAGTTGCGGCTGTTCAGGGGATTGATGCGGCAATAAGACATTTTGACGCGGATGTTGATACGGTCTTTCGAGCTGCGGGTTTGGAGCAAGAAAGGTTCGAAGATGGCGATCAACTGGTTGCCCTGAGAGACCTAGGCTGCCTTCTCGAGCGGGCGTCCGTGGCTACTAATTGTCGGCTTTTGCCATTTTACCTCGCCGAAAATCAGGACCTTGCTTACCTGGGCACCTTTGGGCTGCTGTTGCAGACCTCAGATACCGTCGGCCAGATGCTGCGCGAGATACAGGATTACCATCAGGTTCATGTGCAGGCCGCAACCTGGACGATGTCCAGATCCGGGGATACTGCATCACTCGAATTTTGGATGGACTCACGGGATGTTACCCCGCAGCAGCGGCGGTTGTTGGTTGAGCTGGCGCTGGCTCAAGCGTACAAGCTCGTCGAGTTATTGGTGGGCGGGGACCCTTGTCTGAAAAAAGTTCGGTTGAATCACGAGTGCGGGCAGGAGCGTCAAGCTTACCGGCACTTCTTTCGCGCTCCCGTAGAATACAATGCAGAGGCAAATGGTTTAGATTTCCCTGAAGCTCTGCTAGATAAGCCTGTATCTCCCAATAACGGAGCGCTGCACGAATTGGTGCTCCAGAAGATATCTGGGGATCTAAGTGACAGGCAGCAGGATCTAGCTCATGGGGTGAGTGTAATCATCAGGTCGCTGTTGCCGACCGGCCAGTGTACGGTGGAGCGTGTGGCGAGCTATTACGCGTGTGACAAGCGCACTTTGCAGCGTTATCTGCGCGAGGAGAGTGATACCACTTACCAGGCGATACTAGATGATGTGCGCTTTAGCCTAGTTCAGAATTATCTACTCGACTCGTCCATGTCGATGACGCAGCTGAGCTTTATCGCGGGCTACACCGACACCAGCAATTTTTCGCGCGCCTTCAGTAAGCGTTTCGGAATGTCCCCGCGTCAATGGCGAAGTGAGCATGGCGCTGCGAAATCATCATCAGCCAACAGACGACGCGGTCCAGGCTGAGCTCAGCCAATGAGAAGCGCTGTGTCGCTGCACCTTTAGGCGCTGTGAATTCTCACCCACCTACACCATAAGACCGATACCTGTCGTCAAATGACCGGCTCCAGGCCCGCGCTCCCAATATCTTAGTGATCCTACCTCGTTTGCTGGTGTCTACACGGCGTCTCGATGTGAGGCGACCACTAAAAAATAACGGAGAGCATTATGATCCCTCACACTTTCAGAAAGAATGGAGTGAGTCTTCTGGTAGCAGCCAGCGCTTTTTATGGCTTAGCGGCCCATGCGCAGCTCGAAGAGGTGCTGGTCACCGCCCAGAAACGCACGCAATCCCTGCAGGATGTCCCCATGGCGGTATCAGCCATGAGTGGTGAGATGATGCAGAAAAACGGCATTGAAACCGTGGCGGATCTCTCGCTGCACATGCCTACGCTGGAAGTGAATACGACGACTTCTCCCGTATCGAATATTTATAGGATTCGTCGCCTGGGAAACCTGGCCAACGTGCCATCCGTAGAACCCGCGGTAGCGATCATGGTCGACGGGGCCTTTCGCGGAAGGCCGATTTTTGGCGCGGGTGACCTGTTTGACGTGGAGCGTATCGAAGTTCTGCGCGGCCCGCAGAGCACGCTCTACGGCAAGAATGCGACCGCGGGTGTCATCGCGATTCACACCGCGGCTCCGGCAGAGGAGTTCGAATGGAAAGCGGAAATGACGGCGGGCAAAATGGATGCGGGCGAAGACCCCTCGCTATTCCGTTTTAAGGGTGGGATATCCGGTCCCCTGACCGACACCCTGCGAGGCAGCCTGGGTGTTTCCGCATTGAATCAGGATGAGCTCATGAGCGACGGGCTCGTCGCTCGCAACGGTGTATCCACCAATGAGAATGAACGTTTAGCGATCCGTGGTCAGCTTGCCTGGGATGCGACCGACAAGCTGAGCATGCGGGGAATCTTCGGTAACGTGGAAATGGATAATATCGCCGGTACCGGCAACGACATCTTCTTCGACCAGAGCAGCATATTGTTCCAGGGTATTCCCGGTGTGCTTCCCCCGGTGCTCGAAACCGCCGCAGCGCTTGCGGTGGGAGAGACCGGGCAGTGTGGCGACAATGATCCGGCCAACTACAAAGGCTGCCACCTGCAGGACGTGCGCACGGATGTCACCGCACGGGAATTCACCCTGTTGATCGATTACGGCTTCGATAATGGCTGGTCTCTGAACTCGACCACCTCTTGGGACTGGTACGAATTTTCTGGAGCGCAAAACGACGTCGCACAGGTCTCCTCGTCGGTCCTGCGCTACAACCCGCAGCAGGAAAGTGAATCTATACAACAGGAGCTTCGTTTGAGCAGCGCCGGCGGCGAGGTGCTTGACTGGCAGGTGGGCGCGTTCTACTACAAGAACAAGTTCTTCTTCGGTGACAAGGGCAAATCCCCCATGTTCATGTCGGATGTCGACAGCGGCAACCCCTTGTGGGAGGCGATTCTGGGGATCCCCTGGGCCACCCCCGGCCAGAACGGTTTTCTGGACGGTCGCCAGGAGTCTGAATACATCGCGCTATTCGGTCAGGGCACATGGAATGCGACCGACAACTTTTCTGTGACCGCGGGTCTGCGCTGGCAGGAAGAAGACAAGGACATGTCCATTGACCAGGCCGCGACCGGGGGCGTCAGTGTAATCAGTGCATTGCTGAGTCCGGTCGCACTCGGCTGGACCGGTGGCGAGGACAGCCGGAGCGCGAGTGAAGTCACCTGGTCTATCAGCCCGCAATACAACATCAGTGACGACAGCATGGTTTACGCGACCGCGTCTCACGGTTTCAAATCGGGTGGTTTCGATATCGGATTCGGCGCTGCACCGGCGGATGGTCGGGAGTTCGAGGACGAGGAACTTATGCACTATGAACTGGGCATAAAGTCCGAGTTGCTTGATGGCAACATGCGCCTGGCGGCCAGTGTGTTCTACACCGACATTGAAAACTATCAGGATCCTTTGTTTGTCGGCGGACAGTTTGTGATTCGTAATGCCAAAAGCACCGAGTTGAAGGGCGTGGAACTCGAGGGCACCGCTCTTCTTAGCGACAGGCTGACGGCGGACTTCGCTATTTCCTATGTCGAACTGGAGTACGACGAGTACACCGAGGGCGGCTGCTTCGGCCAGATACCCGTAGGTGGCGTACCCAATGGAACCAACGGTGGTTGTGACCTGAGCGGGCAGACTCCGGGTAATGCGCCCAGAACCAAGGCCAATCTCGGGCTGACCTGGGAAGACGATGTGAGCTGGGGTACCTACTACCTGGGCGGCAACGTCGCCTATACTGACGACTACAAGACGACCCAGTCCGCGCATCCTGATCTGGAGCAGGACGATTACTTCTGGCTGACCCTGCGTGCGGGCGCGCGTTGGGACCGCTATGAAGTAGTGGCCTGGATGGATAACGCGACTAATGAAGAAGTCGTAACTTTTGCGGCACCCCTGAGTCTGGTTGATAGCCTGGGCGACCAGTCCTTCCAGACGTTCCTGCTGGCGCCGCGTTCCTATGGCCTTACATTCCGGGTGAATTACTAGGTCTGCGGACCTCTTTCGGCCGGCTGAACCTGTGAGGCTCAGTCGGTCTTTTTTACATGAGCCAAGCACTGCCGGGTGACCTATGCAAGACCGATCGAACTCCAAGTCTCCTCTGGATAATGGTTTGAGCCGACGACAGATTCTGGTGGCGGCGGCCAGCACGGCTGCAGCCACCGCTACATTGGGGGCGGCTGCCCAGACATCGAGTCCGCGCAGCGCAGTGGATGAGTCGGTGTTGGATGTAGTGGTGATCGGGGCGGGTTTGGCAGGACTCACTGCCGCTCGCGATCTGCAGCTGGCGGGGTGCGAGTCATTTGTAGTGCTTGAAGGCAATGACCGTGTGGGGGGACGAACCCTCAATCACCATTTGCAAAACGGCCACTATTCCGAGGCCGGAGGGCAATGGGTGGGGCCGGGACAAACCGCCGTCTACGACCTGTGCCGTGAGCTGAATATCGGCATGCATCCGACCTATCTCAAGGGCAAGTCGGTGTACGCAGCACAGGACGGTAGCCTCTACGAGGAGGATTCCGGTGGTGGATTTTCGGTCAGTCCCAATATGCAAAGAGTTGTAGATAAGCTCAATGAACTTGCGGCCGATGTGCCTTCAGGGGCGGCATGGACCGCACCCAAAGCGAAAGAGCTGGATGCCCTGTCGCTGGCTGACTTCATCGAGCCCTACAACCTCGAAGCGATGGATCTACTTTCCTTTGATGTGGGCTTTCGCCTGACCGACACCATTCACTATCAGGAAGTGTCGTTACTGTATGCTCTGTCGCGCATCAACTATGCGGGTAGCTACGAGCAGCTCGAGGGTTTTACCGGTGGCGCCCAGGAGCAGCGGATCGAAAACGGCTCCCAGTACATCAGCGAGGTGATGGCGCAACAGGTGGGAGACAGGCTTCACCTGTCCTCTCCGGTAAGAAAGATCACTGACTGGGACAGTGACACGGTCTCCGTTCACTCCGACAGCGGTGTGTACCGCGCGCGGCGGGTAATCCTCGCTATCTCCCCGGCGCTGTGTAACAAGGTTCAGTTCCAACCGGAGCTGCCTCAAGCCCGCAGGGAACTGCAGCAGGGCTGGCCGGGATACTCCCCGGGACGCAAAACCTGCCATGTCTACGAAAGACCTTTCTGGCGTGATATGGGCTACAACGGATGGTTCTTCACCATTGGTGGCGAAGTAATGTGGGCTTACGACAACTCGCCGGAAGATGAATCCATAGGCGTGATCAACGCGTTCATCTATCCCTCCATGCCCAACGACCCGGATGTGTTGGCTCCCATGCTCGCCAACATGTATGCCCGCGCCTTTGGCGACGAGGCTCTGCGCTATACCGAGTTTCACGATCAGGATTGGGGGCAGGAGCCCTGGTGTCCTGCCTGCGTATCACCGCTCACCCCGGGATTTCTCACCAGTGGGCTTATGCCCGCACTGCGTGACCCCATTGGCGGGCTGGTTTGGTCGGGCACGGAAACCGCCGAAATCTGGCACACCTACATGGATGGCGCTGTTCGCTCCGGTCACCGGGCGGCACTCGAGGCGCTCCACGGCCTGAGCCAGTCGCAACGCGTCTGACCGCCAAAGCCATTTGTCAAAAAAGGAATTCTTATGTCAGTAGAAAAAAAGGTTTTTCGCTCTGGTCCTTATGCAGACCTTATTGCCCAGGGAGTGCAGGCAGGTGAATCACTCTATTTGTCAGGCCAGGTGGGGATGCGTGAAGACGGCAGTACACCCGATAACATCGTAGAGCAGGTAACCGTGGCCTACGCGAATATCGCCAGCGTGCTGGCAGAGTTCGGTGCCACGATGGATAACATCGTCGATGAGACCTTTTTGGTGACCGATGTCACCGAAGCAATGACGAACCTGGAGGCGATCTTCGCTGCTCGCCAGCAGGCCTACGGCCAGAGACCGGACGTTACGCAAACACTGATAGGCGTAGCGGCCCTGCTTCTTCCTGAACTGAAGATAGAGATCAAGTGCGTTGCACATCTATAGGCGGTATGTAATGGCAGCAAACACAAGAAATCAGCTTACGCCCGGAACAAGCCTCCAGCAGTTACTGAACAGCCTAGGGTCGCTGCTGACGGCGGCGCTGCTGGTGAGCCTGGCCTGTGCGAATGTCCAGGCAGACGACCCCGAAAAGTTTATGGCGTCTATTGAGAAGCAAGGCGAAGCCATCAGGGCGATGGAGCCTGCCGAGCAGCTTTACCAATCGTGCATATATTGCCATGGCAAGGCCGGGAACGCCGGCTCCTCCTTTTACCCGAGACTGGCTGGGCAGCCAGCACAGTACCTGCAGCAGCAACTGATTGCCTACCGTGACGAAACACGCAAGCACACGATCATGTCGTCAATCGCGCGGATACTCTCGCCCGCTGAGATTGACCTGCTTGTGGACTACCTCAGTGCCCAGAAGCCCGTTGCTGCTGCAGCCGGAGCGCCGGCAGCCCCTGCTGCAATTGCCGCAGGTCAATCCAGGGCCGCTGCGCTAGCCTGTGTAAGCTGCCACGGAACCAACTACCAGGGCGAGGGCGTAAACCCACGCCTGGCGGGACAGGGTCGTGAATATCTGGTGCTGCAGCTCAAAGGCTTTCGTGATGGTGGTCGACGTGATGCCACAGGCGTCATGGCGGCTTTAGCCGCGGGCCTGTCGGACACGGATATAGAAAACCTGAGCGCTTACCTGTCCCAACTCTGATCCCTTCAACAGATTCCGCTTATTCGCGTGAACGTCGATAAACATAACAACAGGAACTAAAACATGAGCCTCCCTGGTAAAAAGATACTGATCAATGACGTTAGCTACCATGTCTATGATGAGGGTGACAGTGACCGCGTTGTACTGCTGCTGCACGGCATGCCCGATACCTCAGCGTTATGGGAACATCAGGCAGCGTCGCTCGTTGCCGCAGGATTCCGGGTCATTGCGCCCGATATGCTGGGCTACGGAGAAACGGATAAGCCTCAGGCCACAGCGCGTTATGCGGCAGAGCATATTCTGGCCGATATGCTCGCCCTTTTTGAGCACCTGAAAATAGCAAAAATGGATGTGGTCGGTCATGACTGGGGTGCGTTTGTTGCCTGGGAGCTGGTATTGCTCAAACCGGAGCTGTTTCGCAAACACGTCGCGCTCGCTGTGGGACACCCGGGTCTGATGTTCGGCAACAAGTCCCCGGAATCGGTCAAGGAAAACTGGTACATGTATCTCAATACGCAGGAGGACACTGCTGCGCTTTACGCCGAGAACAACTTTCAGTTCATGCGCGAGTCGTTTATTCCCTCGCACCCGGACCTTGATGAAGTGACCGCCCGCATGTCTGACCCTCTCGCCATGAACGCGATGTTGAACTGGGATCGGGCGAACCAGGTGGCCAGTTTTTACCTCGCACACGGCCGGGGCCAACTCGAGTATGGTAACTGCCAGGTCCCGACCATGGGGGTCTGGTCCAGCGGTGATACCTACCTGTGGGAAACGTGGATGACCGATACGGAAACGCTGATGGATGCCGAATGGCGCTATGAGCGTATCGAGGGCGCCAGCCACTGGATGATGATGGATGAGCCTGAAACGGTCAGCAAGCTGATCTTGGAATGGTTCTCCTGAGGAGAGCCTCGGTTTTTATTGCGGTTTTCACTCTGCTGGTCGTGGATTTCGTCCACGCGGCCACGGCCACAAGGTCTGACTTCTCTCCTTATGTCTCTGCGACGACGCCGAACCGACTGCTCTGGGGGGACACGCACTTACACACATCCTTCTCTTCGGATGCGGCACTGCTGGGCAATACACTAGGCCCGGACGAGGCTTATAGTTTTGCCCGGGGAAAGCCCGTGACGTCGTCCTCGGGCCTGCGCCTGCGTCTTTTGCGCCCCCTGGACTTCCTGGTCATCGCGGATCATTCAGAGAACCTCGGCTTGGCTCCGATGATGAGGGAGTCCAACCCCGATTTACTCAGCAATGAATTTGGCCGCAAGTTGCAGGCGTTGTTCAATGACGGCCGGCTCCTGGAGGCGATGACGTATTACGACGGTCGAGTCGCGGAAGGTAAAGACCCATTGCCCTTAAGTATCGAGGTGCAATCGACGATGTGGCAGCGCATGACGCGCTCCGCCGAGAATAACAACGTGCCGGGTGTATTCTCGACGCTGATAGGTTACGAATGGTCGGGCACTCCGGGCGGCAGCAACCTGCATCGCAACGTCGTCTACCGTGACGGCAGCACGCTCGCGGACCAGATCTTGCCTTTCACCGCTTATCAATCTACTCATCCTGAACATCTCTGGGACTGGATGGAAGCCTACGAAGCTACTACCGGAGGTCGGGTTTTGGCCATTCCACACAATGGCAATCTATCCAATGGCCTGATGTTTGATGACACTGCTCTCGCAGGACCGATCGATGCAGCTTACGCCCGACGCCGCGCGCGTTGGGAGCCCGTTTATGAAGTCACCCAAATGAAGGGGGATGGTGAGTCTCATCCCCGGCTGTCCCCAAACGACGAGTTTGCAGATTTTGAGACCTGGGATACGGGAAGCTTTGTCAGGGCAAAAAAACCGGACATGATTCGCCGTGAGTACGCCCGTGAAGCCCTGAAACGTGGCCTCGAGTATAGTCGCACTACCGGAGCAAACCCTTTTCAGTTTGGACTGATCGGCAGCACTGACTCCCATACCTCCCTATCCACCAGCAGGGAGGAAAATTTTTTTGGTAAGGCACCTCCTTTTGAACCTTCGGCCGGCCACGCACGTTTTAACGAGAACATCATCGGTCACTACCCTGACCCGAAGGGTATCGACTATGCGATACCTCACGCGCGTGCCTCCGCTTCCGGCCTGACGGCGGTTTGGGCTACTGATAACACCCGGGCCGATGTCTGGGATGCGCTAAAGCGCCGGGAGGTCTATGCGACAACGGGAACCCGGATGTCGGTGAGACTGTTTGCGGGTGGGGGATTTCAGCCAGAGGATCTTCATCGTAGCGATCTGGTCAGCTATGGCTACTCTGTAGGCGTGCCCATGGGCGGCGAACTAAATTCGCATCTGCAGGAAGGGGATGCGCCGGCGTTTGTGATCCATGCGCTTCGCGACCCGGACGGTGCCAACCTGGACCGTATCCAGGTGATCAAGGGGTGGGTAGATGAGGATGGCCGTAGCCAGGAACGAATCTTTGATGTCGCGGTCTCTGGAGATCGCAAGGTCAACGCCGACGGGCGTTGTTTAACGCCTGTGGGAAACACCGTTGATGTCGCCCGTGCGACCTATAGCAATGACATCGGTGCAGCGACTCTTTCTGCCTACTGGAAGGACCCGGACTTTAATTCAAGTCAGAGCGCTTTTTACTATCTACGGGTACTTGAGATTCCAACGCCTCGCTGGGTGTTGTATGACCACCTGCGTCTGGGTACCCAGGTTCCAGAGGGCGTAGCGCTGGTGCAGCAGGAACGCGCCTATACATCGCCTGTCTGGTACACGCCCTAGTGTTGGCGATCAGAATGCCAGCGCTATCTTCGGCGGCGCTTTCTCCCTGAATTGCAGTTAGGCCCCAGGTCTGAGTTCTACTGCTCGCGATCCCCCGCCGACTTTGCCCTAAGCAGCTGTTCGCGATACATCGTCGGCGTCATTGAGTGGCGGGCTTTGAACGCCCGTCTGAAGTTAGCCGCGTCGCCGTAACCCAGTGCGGCGGCAATAGATTCCACGCTGTCTTTGCCATCTGTGAGGTAGCTCCGCGCCCATTCGTCCAAAACTTCGTTTCGCAGTTTGCGAAAGCTGGTGCCTTCCTCCTTCAACCTGCGATTTAAGGTGCGTTCTGAAACATGCAATCGGGCGGCAATATCGGTGAACCCGGGTAGGGGAGGTGGCCGCCCGCGCAGCGCGGCGCGGGACTGGCGTTGGTAGACCGTCTTGTCCGTTACCCCAATTTCTCTTATCCGTTGGGATAGCTGGCGCAGCGACTGGGTCCATAGCTCTGGCTCGTAGTACGGTGAGGGGACATCGAGCCAATGGCTGGGCAGTAACATTGCGGTCGCCGGGCGATTGAATCGCACCTTGGCTCCCAGTGAATCGATATATCTCGACCGGTGGTCAGGAGCAGCATAGGAGAAATCGAACACCGCGTCCTCAAGTTGCCGTGCCGTATGCGATTCCACGTAACTGCGAAACAGCATCATGCTTGCCTCAGTGTGGAAGACAATGACCTCCTTGGAGACCCCCTTGAAAGATAGTTGTACTCGCAGGCCTGCGATGCTTGATTCGATATGAACGCGGATATAGTTCGTATGCAGCGCAGAAAAGCTTGCCAGCGCGCGGAAGCCCTCCCGTAAATTTGGCGCGCTGCCCATGGCGATGCCGGTGGACCCCAGTGCATGAGTGCTGTGATGCTGGCCAATGAGAAAGCCAATAGGCGTTTCATCGTAGAGTCGGTCGGCGTTGAGTAAGAGTTGAGAGAACGCGGCCAGTTCTAATTCGGGAAGCTGCCAAAGCGCATCCTCGTTGGTGCCGGTCCCCTGAAACAAGGCTGCCGCATCAACTCCGTAGTCCAACAGACGGCGAGTAACAATGCGAGCGTAGATGGGGCTAATAGTTGCCACAACGACTCCTCTTTTGGCGAATTATGACACCCTGCTGGCAGTTTGTGCACTTATTAGGTGGATGGGCCACCCGTATGCTGCAGTGATTCTAAATTTAAAAAGGTTTCGATCATGCAGAGCGTTCAAGGGCGATCAATAGAAGAACTGGATGGCATTGCCCGCAGTGCAGCCAAGTCCTACCAAGGCGAATTTGCGTGGTTCACGGTGCTTTTAGGTATCGTGGTCTTGGTTGCTTACTTGGCGATTATTCTAGCGGCCAGTGCGGGCGCCCTGCCTTTGCCTGCAGCGGCATTGCTCACAATGCCCTGTGTCTACATGGCCTATACCGTGCTCCACGAGGCGGTTCACGGATCGATCTCAGGTAATCGCCAGGATTTGCGCTGGATCAATGAGGCGATGGGCTATGTCGCGGGTTGGATCATGATGATCCCCCTCACCGCGCATCGTCATGAGCACTTAACCCATCACCGCAACACCAATGATCCAGCGCTGGATCCGGACTATCTGGTTTCGGTCATCAGCAAGTCACCCTGGCTTATTTTTCCCGCGGTGGTGAAGATCCTGGTGTCCCAGTATCGCTTCTATTTTGCCCACCGCTGGCATAAGGCGCCGCGCGGTCAGAATCTCCGACTATGTTTGGAGCTACTCGCATCGTTTGGTGGGCGCGGAGTGTTTATGGCAGCGGGCTTCTGGGGCGAAGGGCTTGCCATATTCCTGATTGGTGGCCTCGGCGGAGTACTGATTACCATGTACCTTTTTGCCTACATCGTGCACCATCCCCACGAGGACACCGGGGCTTACGTGGACACCTCGGTTATCGAGGCGCCGGCGTGGTGCAATACCGCAGTGACCTGGCTTTGGCTGTTCCAGAACTATCATGCGGTGCACCATCTCTTTCCGCGCATTCCTTTTTATCGTTACCGGCAGTTATTCACTGAGATACGACCGATTATGGAACTCCGCGGTTCACCTATTTACGACCTGAATTCTGGCGGGTTTTCAAGACGGTCACTGCCCACGGGTGGCGTTCAGCTGGCTTGAGTGCCGCGCGGTTCTAATCTGTCGGTGCAAGGTGTCCCTGGCGAGTTGGTTAGTTATTAAAGCTATCAGATAGTTGGCCCTTGCGGCCCTCCTCAACCAGCACTACTCTCGGACAGCATGAAGGACGTCATTTACCTGCTGTTTCAGCTGCTCACCACCCAGTCAAGCTGATTAGACCCGATGGTAGCAGAACTGTTGTAGTCGAAAATCTACTCTTGAAGCAGCAGCTGCTTTTTTTACCACGCGGTGGGCGCGAACCTCGTCTCAAGGGAGCATCAGCCGAAATCATCTATGCCATCGCCGAGATGAAAAGGCGGAACCCTCGTTTTGGCTGCCCTCGGATTGCCCAGAAAATTAACCTGACCTTTGGTTTGGATCTAAATAAAGACACAGTACGGCGCGTACTTGCAGCACACTACAAGCGAGACCCGAGCAATCGTGAGCCATATGCTACTCCACGCCCTCACCATCAAAGTCCCCACTGACGATAGAAACACCCACCAACGCGCACATCGACTGCGCAACGCTCTTGGATGTCGATACCAACAACCGTTTGCTCAGTCCAAGGGCTAACCACGTGGCCCAGCAGGAACATTCAGGACTTAGGGTTTTGACGCGCTTGTGCAGCCGACGGAGGTCGCGCACGTAGTACGCGACCACATAGACCCCGAACATGATCATCCAAAAGTTGAACTCGCTCATGCCCCTACTCCCCGTCCATACCATCAAGAAGGTCATCAAGGAGGTCATCCAGGTTGCCGACTTGGTGATGCGGAACATGCCTACAAAGATGCTTTTGGACCGCCAGAAACAGTCCATAGTCGCTGGGCGGCTCCAAGCGTGCCCCTAACTCGTAAATGTACTGATCAATCCAGAGCGCCGCTGCACTCTGGTTGTCACGCGCATTCGGGGCACCGAATGCACAGCATCTGCTTAAAGCCTGGCAAGGATATGACCCCGAGGGGCGCAAGCATCGTGGTCTAGTGAGTCTTATGCGCCGCCACGAATGGCGCCTGAAAGACGAGCAAAGAGAGAATCTTGCCCGATATCTGGATGACTATCCCGTGCTCAAGGCGCTGTATGCGGCCAAGCAGAAGCTCAATCGACTGCTGCTACTCAAATCCCTGAATCGTAAAAAAGCCAAACAGCTGCTGCCGCAGCTGCTCTCATTGATCGAAGACTTGGCGGCGAGCCCCCTTCATCGATTGGCAAAAACGCTTAAATCATGGCTGGAACCCATCGTTGGCATGTGGCGGTTTACCAAGACGAACGGGATCACTGAGGGCTTCCATAACAAGATGGAAATGATGAGTAGGCGAGCCTATGGATTTAGAAATTTTGAAAACTATCGACTGCGGGTCTTAACCCACTGTGGATGGGATGGCATTATCAACCGAGTTTAATGAAAACCGGTGTATCCCCCGTTAACTGGGCAGAGCCTATTGACGGATTTCGCGGGTGCTGTAAGATACTGAAAATTAAGAAGAAAAATGGTAGCTACGGGTGGACTTGAACCACCGACCCCCATTATGAAGACGGTGCGGCTGAGCGTATTTAAAGTAGCTCAGTTAACGATAGCATATCTTAAAAGTAGTTGTAAAACGAAATTCCCTTTCTAGATCAATAGCTTATAAAGGCGCATAGCGGATTTTGTGTAGGCCATAAAGACAAGTCCGCTCAGGCTATCAAATCACTCTGAAATTTTTTTCTTTGGGAAGGATGGACTGGCTGGTCTCCAGATACTTCGGCAATGCTGGGGTCGTATATGCCCCAATATTTTTCTCATCTTCCATCATCGCGAGCGCTATCTAGGTTCGTTGCACCGTGCCAGCAGACCCTCGGAGCGGGGCTAGCCCGGTGAGATATTAGCTTAGAGGAGATAGGTGCGTATGCCTACCTACAGATTGAGGCTCGGCACGAGATGATTACGGAAAAGCTTACATTTTAAGAATCGAGTAGCGCACACCGTTGGGCGTCGCTTCAATCAAAGGTTGATGCAGTCTCGACTCTGATTTCGACCTCTGGACTGCTGCCGAATCTACCTACATTGGCTAGCTGACTTTTTACGTTGGATCTGGCCAACACTTTGCTGCCTCTTTCAATTGCTCAACCGTCGGGATGTCGACACTTTCAAATACGGCTCCAGGTACAGCATGCCTGCACTCGATGTGAAGTCTCTTAGATTTCCTCGATTTCCCCTCCAGCGTCGCGAGGACAACGTAGGGAATACGAAGCATGGATGCCGTCATAACAAGGAGTCCAAGTTCACGTGCCCATGCTGGCGATCCGACCATGATATGGCTCGAATTCGCATTGCAAATTAGAAGAGGATTTTCATCCCCACCTATTAACCGTAAATCAACTTGGTACGGCACTACACCATCCATGATCTTGCATTGACCAACATACTCTAGCTGCAGATCAATGAACGGATCGATGAACAATCCAGACAGGTGTTGATGTGCAAGTGACACTAACTGCTTCTTATCTGCTGAAACGGATTCTTCGGCCCCCCTAAGATCTCCCTCCAGGCTTCCGTAATCCAACAACAGCGCATACTCAACCTTTCGCGCCAAAGCCGCTGAAAAAAGATAGGACGAATCGCCCGCGCGCTCCTCAAGCTTGTCAATCGCAACAGCCTTTTGAAGGCGTGTTCGATCGATATCCAACTCTCGCGCCAGTCCACTAACAAAGCCCCTCCCGTCCAGCCCGAGCTCTGCTCTCAGCTTCGCAAAGGCCTCCTTCCTTCGTTTGCTTTCCTCAAAGCGCTGCAACACTTTTTCTGAGAGAGGTTTCTTAGCGGACTTCAGTGTCATTTGAGCTCCTATCAATCAGTGTTCTTGGGAAAAAAACAAACAGCCAAGTCCCTTAGACACCCGTGAAGTGCTACTCGGGACCCCCGAACAGCACAGTGAAACGAACAAAATTAGGTTTTTTTTAACTTTTTTAGTTGACTTGTTATAGTGGATTATCGCACATTCCTTGCGAAGAGCAAGAAGATAGGAACACAGAAGCAATGGAAAATCTCTCAGAGCACCCACCCAACCACGCGCCATCAAGAGCCCTGATCGGCGCCTTCGAGTCGTTTGGGATGGAGCTCACATCCGGCGCTCTCCCACAGGGACTCGCGCCAAAAGTCGCCCATGCGCTCAACAATTGCGCATACCGCTGGCCGACAGACCCTGTGGTGTTGTTTTGTATGGATGCGCTGACCATCTCGCTAGAGAGAGCGGATCTTGCCCCACCGGTAAATGAGCCCGACGCCGGAGCCCGCCTCAAGGCACACCCGATGCTGCAGATAATCGCAGAGCTACCGGCTGGCGATGTGGAAGATGTGGTGATCTTTATGTGCATCGTGGGTCACAGTCTGAGCGCGCCAATTGATCCGCCGATTCAAACCGCCCTGAAGATTCTTCGAACCCAACTTGCCTTACCGAAGTTTGGGCACAGGAACACCCTTAATGCCAAACAGCGAAACCACCTCGCTGAGCTCACTACAGATTCGAACACCTTCCACAGCTGGTGGCTAAAGGTTACAAACGCGCACACCGCCCTAGCAATAAAGCCCAACGAAAGAGACCTGTGCCGATGCCTCAAAAATCTATCGGAATTGGTCCTGTGCGTAGACCGTACACTCGCTCCGCAGCTTGAATTGCTGCTAGAAACAGCACCTGAGGAGCGAGAGCATTACGCACTGAACGAGGTCCCACTGGGTGCTTTGACGTCGACAATGGCGCTGAGCGTAGAAGACGATTGGGAACTGCTTCAAAACATAGACGACATCGAAGAAGAATCAGGTCCAGTAAAGCGTGGTGAACTCTCCCAAGATACTTACGCGACCGATGAATCTGAGGACATTCACAAGACTAGCAGTTGGGCGCATATTGGCGACAGCACCATTTTTGCAAAGACTTTGTTGCGCCCTACCGTTCGAAAAACGTTAGGCGACGCCTGTAAGAGAGCCCTCGACGCCGCTGAAGAAAGACTAAGAAATCACGAATCGCTGGGCGTCGATGAACTTTGCGCAATCGCCGTGTATTCCGCACTCATTCTTCCGTGCAACCCCCATGATGATCGCCTAATGCATACGCCCTACTTCAGCGATGATTTGTTTCCGCTGGGTATCTACGTAAGCAGGTCAATTTTCCGAGCCGACTCTCAATTCCAGCCTCTCCCAGAGGTTGCCCACTACTACACCAGCCCGGTGACTCGCTACATGCTTGAGATTCCGAGTGAGCTGCAGCGAGTCACAAAGCTGATCTACAAGCATTATGGGGAAAACACAACACTCGGATCTTTCTTTGCCACATTAAACATAGAGCCTGAGAAGGCAATAAAAGGCTGGCTAAAGGATGTGGCGAATCAATCCCATCAACCCGTGGTTCGAATCAACAGCTTCAATAACGAACTTCGGGAGTTTTCTGCCGCGCATTTCGATATGCCTGCACATACCATTTATTGCTTGCTGGCTGCCCCCAATCACGCTCCCGTTACCGACAGCTACTACGCATCTATTCGGGTTTCTCGACTCCGAACACTCTATACGAAACTCGTTGAGGCTTACCTGGAGGGCAAAGGGTATGAATGAGCACGAAGACGAAGATGTTGGCGCGTACCGCTTGGACCCGTCAATACATAGTCAAGCAATGCATCAGCTAGCGGCCGACCTGCTGGAGACATGGCAATCGGTTCGCACCCTAAAAACGATTTCGAACAAGGATTACGCAACAGTAAATAGGTTCTTCACGCTTGTGGTGCTATGTCTGTTCGCGCTAACCGGGGCACGCCCACGTAATGCAGCCTTCTCCGACCTCGCATACCGTATTAGCCATGACTTCGCCGTCCTACTCCCCAGCGATAAAGCATACAGCGACATGCATGGCCGGCGCCCAGTTGTTCTGCCGACGATACTGAGATATGCCCTCATTGAATCAAGCAGGCTACGTAGGCTTTTGGTTGTTTTTCTTAGTGGCCACATGGATACCTCACGCTTTCGACACAGAGGCCCCACCGGAAAAGGTCGACCACACTCGGTAGAGACAATTCAAACACGCACAACAGTGGCTTCCGGCGCATCAAAACGCTTCCCCTGGTACTTTTTCCAAGTCAGCGATCAGACAACGTTTCAGGCGATACGACCAATACTAAGCCACGAGGCGCTGTCGTTAGTTGACTCTCGCTACTCAGCGCGTGACAGCGAGTTTCGCGTTCAGCTCCGCCACTTCCTCGACGATGCTGGCGCCCCCCAGGCAGCAATAACTGCTGCTATGGGTCACAACGCGCTGATACGACCAAACTTCGGTATCGATCGATGGTGGAGCCTGCGCGACTTTCGCGATCTTGCAACGCCCTATCTAAATAAATACGCGTCGCAATATGGCTTCACTATTCCGACAACGTGGGCGACAAAAACTAACTAACTAACCGCATTGGCACTTCGCGGAAAAAGGAAAGCAATTACATGGAAATCGATGATCAAACCGAATCCCTTCTTTTCGCTAGGGCTCACTCCTGCCCGCCCCCGCCACCCCCGAACCTCGAGGACAAGAAGCGGGTATTTCACGCAACGCTCGAGAAAAGAACACTGACCACAGAAGACCCAGAGGAACTACGCCAGATCATCGCAATATCCGAGTATCTATCTGAAACCACTAGCGAACGTAACAGCTTGCTCCGAGACGTAGGCATTGATCCACCTAAAAAGGAGTCAAGGCTAACGCGACTGGTCAGAAGACAGGTGCAGGGCGTTCACGAACTCGATATCTTCGAGCGCAACATCCGACTGAGACGTGCCATCTCAAAGCTGCTGGAAACTCTGAACGTCCCGCCCGACGAAAAATTATCAAATCTTGCCGTTACAGACGTCATCGCACTCTCGATCATTGTCTTTGCAATAGAGCATGGCATCCCAAACCTATCCCTCGCCACCACCCTATTCGGTCGTCTTCTGCTCCACGGATACACAATAGGAGCTCATCAATACGCCGACTGTCGATTTGGTGATTATTCAGGCGTGCAAAATCTGCTGACGCATAGCTTGCCCATTGACGTCAAATATGTGGACGCAATTGTGCTTCTCTTAAACCACTTTGACCACATCGACCGCTCGGATCTCAAAAAAATGAGCGAGTCAAAAGAAACATATAAACGCATCGCTTGGTGGCTAAACAACCTTGAGTTCACGACTGAAAGAAGCTTCGAAAAATGTGCTCTTGATTTCAACCGACTGCTGGAGAGTGAAATCTGCCTGGCAACGCCGCCGCCTCTTCGTCACACATTTTCAGGAAAAGCCACAATCGCAGCATTGACTATGGAGCAGCGCGCGCGGCTCCACCACTCAACTTTAAGGGTGCCCGAGACAGTTAATGACCTCGAAATTGATGAAGAATGCCGGCGCGCTGTGGGAAGCGATTCGATTCACGCGGCCGATGAAAAAAATAATAATTCACCGATCAAATTATCTGGAGAAGCACGACGTGACTTAACGGCGATTATAGGCGTTGCGGATGAAAAGGCTGGAAAGAACGCCCCAGTATTTCGCCGGTTTCTTGGCGGATTTGTCACAGAATATTTGAACCAAGCTGAGAAAGGCCTCGCTCTTTGGGACTACCTATCGGCTCAGTACTTGATTGAAATCAGTGAGCGGGGCACCCGACAATCTGCAGAGAACCCAGAGCGCGGCGTAGCAAGCACGATTCGTACGTACTTTCAGATTGTCTACGCGTTCTTGGCGTCGGTCTACACGGACGATGAGGTGCTTGACAATGCAACACTGGCGATCTCGCGCACATCGACCTATCTCAAAACGCTCGGCGATAAACGCGCCGCTGCTGAGCAACCCATTGACTATGCGCTGGAGCTGCTGTGTGAGACTCACGACATAGAACGTCCACCTCCGTATGTCATTTACGGGGCTAAAGCTCCACCGCTCCTTGCGCGAAACTATATTGCCAATCATGCCACTTATTCTTCTGTATTAGCCATTGCGTATCGAGAACCGGACCCTAACCTGCGCTTCAGATATGTCCTTTCACTTTTGCTAATGTACAGGGCTGGGTTACGCATAGGAGAAACCCACGTAATCCAGCTACAAAGTCTTTCGGTAGAGCTGGGGTATCAAGGAACTGACAAAGCATGCACAACCGCTGCGTTAACAGTGCACGTCCGGCGCAGAGGACGCTGGCGGCCAAAGAGCCGAGCAGGCAATCGAACACTAACCCTGCATCTCTCAAACATCACCACAGAAGAATCCAAAACACTTGAGAAGCTCTTACGCATGCAACAGCGTGCGACCGATCGCACTAGCTACATTTTTTCGTCGGGTAGAGTGCGACAAGACAGCGTCACTGATAACACCATTGCAAATCAACTGCGCGCCCTCATGAAATGGGTGACCAGCGATCCTGAAGCAACTCTGCACGGTTTTGGTAGGAGAAGCTGCATTAATGCTTTTCTAGCGTGCGCTTTTGGCACCACCCCGAAACTCGCGGCTCTGAACACCCTTCTCTGTCCGAGTCGTCTCGGTCGGCGCAACATCCCCTTATCAATCGCGCACGGTGGCATGCGTCACACACACTTTCCTAGAGCTATGTGTAGCCTCTTCGGACACTCAAGTTTTACTGACACAACCTTGGGTCAATACGGCGTTCATCAATCTGAGTTTTACCTTGAGTACTGGCAACGCCGGGAGGTTCTGAGTCTCGCAAAGAGCTTTTCCGGCTGGATGCGTAGGATCCATGACTATGCCTAGCAATGAACAAAAGGTCTCCGACCATCTTACTGTCGCTGCTAACGACCGAAAGCGCATTTTTTGCAAAGTTGAGACACGCCGAAAAGCGTGGCCCACCGCACTTCCGCCGTGGTGGAAAGACAGCAACAAATCCAGCGTGGAGCTACTAAATGTCTATACCGCATCTCCAGCAGACCTTTTGTACGTACTCCTTAAAAACGAATTTCCAGAGATATCCCAACTCACGCGTGACTCGGAGGCTCACCGGTCGGCTGTCAAGACGATCATTGATGCTGCGGATCAACTAGCTACAGCCCTGGATTTTCCACATGTGGCTGTGACCGGTCAAAACAACCTGAACAAAGCGCAGGAGTATCCATGGCTTCGCGTTCAGTACATCACGCCAATCGAGAGATTTCTAACCAGTATCCCGACGAGCCCGTGTTTTGAAGAAGTATTCCAGCGGAAGGGAATCTGGGAGCAAAACTACGTGTCCGTCCAAATACCTAGTGAAAACGGCGTCAGTACCCATCTTTCAGAATATTTCAGAATCTTCGACTACACGCATCTCGAAATTTTTCTCAAAGTTCTGCTGCACGCGGGCTACTCCACGGATGACTTAGTTGTATCGACCGGTCCCGATTCAGCCGCAATAGCCTATATCAATTCACTAAACCTGAGCTCCGAGACCTTCTACCGCGGCCTAAAGTTTCTTGGCAAAGAAGACCCAATAATTCTTGAAACCCGGCACAGCGCACACTCACTAACCCGCCATTCGCAACCGCTGTTCGTAGCCGGATTCATACTGATGCTTTGGCTTCAGATACCCAAATCGATTTAGGAAATACCGATACATGGAAGATATGAATACTTGCTGCAAGTACTTTCACCACGTCGCATGCCCTACGCTAGCTCAATGCGAATGTAGCAATAGTGAATACATTGAAAGTTGCAATCGACCCATCGATCTCGGGATTACGGTTTCACTGTTAGAACACATACAACGCGACGCTGACGAAAACCACAATAACTATACAAAGATACAGAATACGCTCTCGGCGTTAATGCGAAATCTTTTGCCAGAGATAAATCCACTAAGTGGATCGACCGAACTCTTCTGGCGCTCAGAGGCACCTGACTCGCAAGGAAGGCGACCGATACGGTGCTACCTTCGTCATAAGGGCCAGAAAGAGTTTGTCGACTGCGCACTGACGGCTATTTATAGCCGATTAGAAAAGTACGCGGCCATCACTCAAGCACTCGTCGAGCAGACGAGGATTATCGCATGCGATCAACAGTGCGCGGTTGCCGTCACGTATCAATATTCAAAGTCCCGTCCAATGCCTGGCGCGGCTCAATTTTCTGTAGAGCGAGGCTTGTATGCAAAGACGCTACGGATGCAGATTAATTCAGGAAAGACTATTGATGGGGCTCAGATTCACTTCGGTGCAGGAAAGTTACTTACGCTGCCTGATCTGTCATTCCTACGAGGTATAAAAGATAGACCTTTGAATTGTGGTCGCGAAAACGTCACCCTCATGCGCTGCGAGATTATCACCCATTATCGCGCGGGAAACGTGTATCACGTAAAGGTGTCTCACAACGAACAAGGAGTGCACCCGATGATAGTCACTTTAGAGATCCCGATACCAGTGTTGGACAACTCGGCTCTTCTGCGCAATCGGCGCCAGCAAGTCAATGTAATACTCGACCGCTGGTACATCTCTGTCCGAGGCCATTGGCGTACTAAAGCCCTTCATTTCCCAAGTAATCACGTTACTGGTGTAGAAGTCACAGAGATCATCGAAGTAACTGATAAAGGACCAATCGAGTGATTGGATGCCGTCTCTCGACAGTATGGCGTGACACGCCAACTACTCACGGAATAAGGATCTCGGAACAGAAAACAAACACTTTAGCTCAGTAATTCGCCGAAAGAATGGGGCGGCAACAAGTCATTCTCATCATGGTAGATCAATGGCTTCTCTTGGGAGACTTGCTTATCGCGGGATCGCGGATATGCTGGGTGCGCACCGTTCCACGTTGCAACTCCATCCCGGTGCGCGGGTAAGCTTTGCCGAGACAGGCGACGCACGTTTTACCGACACCCTGCTGTAGTTCAACCAAAGGACGGCCACATTGGTGACTGGCGACGGTCGGCGCGGGAATATCTCACCAAAGCTGCACGCACTGATCAATGACGTCTGTAGGTGCGATCTGTTTGAGGCCGTCGACGAAGCCTGACTGACGACAGTACTACAACGACTCAACGTGAACCCGGTCAATAACTGAGCGCTTACGAGCAACCAAGGGTATTAGGCGTAGTTCTAAGTGACGCAGTTCACAACTTTCGAAAGGCTAGACGAGATTTAATTTTCCTCGCTCTGTGAGTCTGGTATTTATTTGGATAAATGCTTTGGAGGTTGTAGTGCCATGAAGACTGATAGAGTCTTTGATTTTGCGAATCATCGCCTTCAGCGTGTCAGCAATCATGTACTGATTTCCGGCGCGCCGCTGAATATGGATCGGGCTTTACGTAAGCATCATGCAATGCAGATCGCCTGGGCGGCACCGGGCTCGATTGTGCGTGCAAAGGTGGGCGACGCGGAGTTGGTAGGTCATTGTGTAGCGATTAACAGCGGTGTTGAACATACGCTGGAAATAGAACACGGCTTCATTGCTATGGTTGACTCAGCGTATGCAGCTGTTTTCAGGAGGCATGTCGGGCAATCGTATGTAGGCGGCGTCCTGTCAGGGCAGTTATGGGATGGTGAGTCCTCTAGTTGCCTTGATATGATGTGGCGCTTGGTTGATCGCCGCGATCAGTGTCCATTGGATCCGCGTGTGACCAAGGTCCTTACTTGGATGGATGAAATGGAGGTCGCGGCGCAGTGGCCCAGTGTATGCGGCGATGCGGCAGCCGAACATGTGCACCTGTCAAAGAGCCGGTTCCTGCATCTTTTCTCCGACAACATTGGCACGCCTTGGAGAACATACCTGATATGGCGCCGAGCCATTGTTGCCATGATAGCGATATTCGACGGGTATTCGGTCGCACATGCAGCCGATGTGGCTGGCTATGCCGATGCAGCGCACCTCTCGCGTCAGGTGAAAGGGATTTTTGGTCTGTCGCCTACCGAGGTGTTGGCCTATGCGCTGGCGGCCAGGGCTGAAATCCCTAATCGCACAACACTGTCAAGCAGCGGGTACGCGGGGCCTCATCTAGCGACGAAAGACCTGCATCACGACTTAGCTGGAGGGGCACTGATGAAGCGTTTCGACTCTCTTTATGGCCGCTGAATCCTCGCGTGGCCATCAGATTCTAATCGTTACTGATCAATGGTCAGGCTAGGCATCCGCCGCGCAGATGCAGATAAGATGTGCGCATCGTACCGCCAGCCGGCTAGCCACTTCCACAACCACAACGAGGTAACCACGATTTGGGATTTGGCGACCAGCCTTGCTCGGATTCCTTGGGAGAATGTTTGTTGCTAATGAGCAGCCACCTTATAGCCATTGTGTATGGCTTATAGTTGCCTGGTAATGTGGTGGCGATTCAATCCGATTATAGACTTATATTGGCGTAATGGGGGCTTCAGGAGGCCTGTGACATGACTGACGCGACCACCTTGGCACGACTTACGCTGGCGCTTCCGGAGGCGGAGGCGGAGGCGGAGCGTGAGCAGTTTCTGCGAGCAAGTTGTGGTGATGACGACCGCTTATTGAAAACCGTCACAGGCTTATTGCCCGAGATGGAAGGGCGACTGATCGGACATCTGCCCGCCAATGCGCAAGTCGGCCCTTACTATATTCTGGAGCATCTGGACGACGGCAGTATGGGTTCGGTTTATCTGGCTGAACAGCGAGAGCCGGTGGAGCGGCTTGTTGCCCTCAAAATCCTCAGGCCCTCAGTTGATAGCGAGCAGATTCTCAATCGATTTGAAGGGGAAAGTCGGGCGCTAGCCCTCATGTCTCACCCCAACGTAGCATCAGTGATTGACGCTGGAAAGGCTATTGCTGGGCAGCCTTACTTTGCAATGGAGTACGTTGATGGGAAGCCGATAACCGACTACAGCGATAGCCGGCGTCTTACCCTTGAGCAGCGGGTCGAGCTTTTCTTACAAATCTGCAATGGTGTCGCACATGCGCACCAAAAAGGGGTTATTCATCGGGACTTAAAGCCGGGGAATATCCTGGTTACCGAGGTTGACGATAAGCCGTTGGTCAAGATCATTGACTTTGGCTTGGCCAAATCGGTTGAACGAAAACTTAGCGTACGAACGGTACACACCCAATTAGGGTCATTTGTCGGAACGCCACTTTACTCAAGCCCAGAACAGATAATGGGAAGCGATGACGTAGACACCCGTTGCGACGTTTACAGCCTCGGTGTCATTCTTTACGAACTTATCACCGGTACACTTCCCCTGAATGCTGAGATCTTTGAGCGCACTGAGGATCTCAAGCAGTTGGTAACGACCGCCACGCTACCCCCTTCATCAGGGTTCGCGCGCTTGGAGGAAGGTAAAGAGGACATCGCCTCAAATCGGGGCTTGAATGCGAGCGCGCTTGAACAGCGCTCTGAAATCAGACATTGGCTGGATAGCGATGAAATGCCTGGAGAAGGATCGCACCGATCGTTACCCCGCCGTACTCTTGCTTATAGACGACCTTCAGGCATGTCTCACAGACCGCCCGGTAAGCGCCCGCGCGCCTACATTTGCATATCACCTAAGGAAGTTTTTGCGGCGCCACCGCGTGGGTGTGCTGGCGGGAGCGGCGGTGGTGCTTGCGATGGCAGTCGGCACTGTCACGACGCTCATGGCTTACTTTGAGATGGAGCGCCAGTCAGCGCTATCTGAAGCGGTATCTTCAATGATGGGAGACATGCTGCTGTCGGCGGACCCTTGGAACAAGAATTACCGTGACGAGATTACCATCGTGCAGGTTCTCGACAATCTGGAGCAAAAGCTACAAAGCGGAGCGTTGATGCGCGGTGACGATTACGAGCGGATTCGTCGCTTGGGTATTGAGGCAGAGTTGATCAGCACCTTGCGATACCGTATTGCGCAGGTTCGTCTGAGTACGGGCGACTTTGCAAGTGCGGAATCGAATATTAACATTGCGCTTGCTGAGTTGCCCGATGATATTTCACTCGATATCAGATCGAATATGGAACTGTTGTCTGCGCAGATAAGGGCAAACTTGGGGCGCAATGATGATGGTTGGAGTCAAGTAGAGACGACGTTATCTAGAGTTGATCCGCCGGCGGATATTGACGACGCTCGGGTCTTTACAAAAGCCATTGATGCTCTTCAACGGTTAGCGCTTACAGACGGAGGCCGACTTGAAAGAGCTGTCGACACCCTGGAGCGCATCACCCAAATAACCATCCGCTTTTTTGGTCCAGAATCACCAGAGTACGCAAATAGCCTGCTGTCACTCGCAAACATGAGGTACTACTTGGACATACAAGATCCATTGGCCAGAGCTAATGCGGCGACGGTTTATGCCGCTTCGAAGCGTATGGATTTACCGGATCCCGTGCTGACGACTGATGCCGCGAGGCTGCTGGTAGCCGCAGGTCTACAGGCGAAGGGCCTGCAGGCCGAACATAAAGCCGCAGCGCTAATCACCGCGGAGGAGCATTTGCAGTGGTCAATCGATACGTTTGGTGAGACACATGGCGCTGCCCTGTCTGCTTTTTCACTGTACTCTTATGCTCTTGCGCAGCATGGGGATGTGCAAGCTTCTAGGGACGTAGCTTTTCGTGGCTTCACGCTGTTTTTGGAGAGTGGTACGAAAAGCCCCAGGCTGCGCCTAGAGTTTCTCCAAGCTCTAGCAGGCGCAGCAATGCAGTTGCGAGATTTCCAACAATGTAGGGAGTATGCGGAGGGGGGGATGTCGATCTCTGAATCGAACCCGCCTCTCCATCAGACATTTCAGGGCTTGCTCGCAGAGTGCAGTTTCAACGTCGGCAAGCTGGTGGACGCCAAGGTGATTTTAGATAGCGTAGTGTTCGAGGACAGCGTGCAGGAACGTTTCTGGTGGTCTTTGCTGTCCAAGATTGAATTGGCTATCGGGAACTATGAGGCTGCGATGACAGCTGCAGATGAGGCGATTGAACTAGGACTCGCTGCTTCTTGGGCGATTCATGGTGTTATTCATCGTAGCAACGGCGATCTTGAGCAGGCCCTTGACGCATTTCTGGCTGCTCACCAAGGAGGCCAGAGTGCTTCAGGGCAAGCGGCACCTGGCGACTGGCTGATCGACGTCAATCTTTGGCTGACTCAGATTGCGCTAGGCCGCCAAGATCATTTTGAAGACATGCTCGGTTCGCTTAGCCTAGAGGGCGCTGCCAACCACGCGATCGTCACATTGGTGCAAATGGCTGCGGACGCGGCCCAGTCGAAGACGACGGATATGGACGAGTCAGAACGATATTTGCAGATAGTAGAGGACTACTACGGTACTTACACGATTGAGTACAAAACGGCTGCCTATAGCCTCGAGTTGATTGAGAGGCGTCTATATTGATAGCAGTTGACTGCACGAGAAGCCCTGCAAAGTCCAAAGGTTGGCGCGGTTGTGTTTGAGCGGCTCAGGCTTCCCCAGATCTTATGAGAGGGTGCCGGATAGGCGCGTTTCCTTGAGTAATTTATATAGCGCTTCGTGGAGTCGTTTGTCCGTCATGCGCATGGCTTGGTACTGTTCGAAATTCTGTGTCACAGTCATTGCTGTCCTCGGCGAATTACAAACTCAAGGGGCAGTTGGTAGCTCAAACAATTCGCGACAATGCTTCTTCCATCGGCAGTTATTGATATCAACGATCTTTTCGGCGCCTACATCTACTGGAGTAACGCCACCCAGCCCAGAATGAATCCGGGACTCTTTGAAATAGCACTGATATTCACGCAGCTTGTTCTCCATGTCTGTCGCTGTCAAAAACAAAGTTTGATCCAATAGTTCTCGCCGAACACTACCAACCAGTCGTTCAACAAATGGATGAGACATAGGTGCGTGTGGCAATGATTTGATTTCTTCAATATCAAGGGTGAAGTCATCTTCGCCACCAGTGGCATCACCTTCGCGGTCGCCGCGTCTATGTATTTCCTCCCGGCTTCCTGATCGATACCGCGACCACAGAGGTCGCGGTTGCTATCGCCAAACTTACTTGCGGACGCCTTCGATAGACAACGTGACTCCGACTTCTTCGGACGCTGGCCCAAGGTCCTTGTCGATGCCAAATTCCGAGCGGCTGAGCTCAAAACTGCCGTCGAAACCCGCACGATAGCCGCCCCAAGGGTCGGTTCCCTCACCAATCTTGGTGATTACAATAGCGGCCGGTTTGGTGCGGCCATGCATGGTTAGGTTGCCGTGCAAGGTGCCGCCGTCTGCGCCGTCGGCATCGTAACGGGTACTCTCAAAACGGATCTCCGGATACTTGTCGACATCGAAGAAGTCGTCGCTGCGTAAATGCTTGTCACGTTCCGCGTGATTGGTGTCTAGGCTAGCGGTTTTGATCACCACCGAGGCCTTGGAAGCACCCGGGTTCTCGGCATCGTAACTGAAACTGCCGCTAAAGTCGTTGAAGCGGCCATGTAACCAACTGACGCCCAAATGCTGGATCTTAAACTGGACAAAGGCATGCATGCCCTTGGTATCGATCATGTATTCTGCAGCGGTAGCAGTCGTTGCCGAAAATGTAAGTGCTGAGGCTAGCACCAGAGATTGGATCAGTTTCATGGTTGTTCACCGCGGTTTCGATGGGTTGGTTTGAGCATACGGATCAGGGTTATATCCCGATCCAGAAAATGATGTTTCAGCGCCGCCACGGCATGCAGCACCGCCAGGGTTATGAATACATGGGCCGAGACTTCGTGGATATCACCGGCCAGTTCACCGCGTTCGTCACTACCCGCAAAGATCGCCGGAATCGAAAACAGCTCGAACACTGCAATGCCTTTTCCCTTAGCGGTGGAGATCAGGTAACCACTAACCAACAATATCAGCACCAGCAGATAGAACACATTATGGATAATATGAGCGAGATGATTGAGCCGAGCGTGGTCGCTCAAATCCTGAGGCCGGGGTTGCGAGTGATTCCACAGCAAGCGCAAGAGCATTAAGGCTGCCAGACTGATACCGATCGACTTGTGGATGTCCGGGGCGCGGTGATACCAGCCGTCGTAGTAATCCAGCTCTACCATCCACCATCCCAGCGCATATAAACCAATGAAGCTCAGCGCCATCAGCCAGTGCAGTGTTATCGACACCCAGCCATAAGATGATAGTGAATTGTTCGGCATAGAGGCTTCTTGTTTAAATGTAGTGACCACTATGGGTTTATTCCCTGGAGACAGAGATATATAGACCGGTGATGCCAAGAGGGCCGTACTCGACTCATCGATGAAAAATTCAGGAGCAGCATGCCGTCTACATCTCCCTGACATCACCCCACTTGCGCAATGAAACAGTCCCGTCGATCATAAGAATGCGGAGCACAAATAAAATCCCTGACCACCTTAAGGACCTTGGACCCTGAAACCGCTCACAAAACGACCCTCTCTGCAAGAACAAGCAGGCCCCATCAGACCCTCTGCCGCGGCGCCACCCGCCGGGCAATCCCCGAAACCGCAGACCAATACCACAGCCGCTCCTCATCCACCGCAAACTGCGCATCCGACAACAACGTCGAAGTGTCGTGCAGCGACAGCGTCGCCTTAAACAACGGCCCCAATTCACCACACGTCAGTACCTCATGCTTGGCCAGCTGGTAGTCCGACGCACTCCACAGCGCCTCGTCCAGAGGTACATTAATAAACCAACGAAACAGCACACTATAGCGCACCCTTTCAAGAAACTGGTGATCGTCGCTCTCGCCATAAATCGCCTGCAACAGCATCGCCCGGACCACCGACTCCACCGCATCCTTTCCCTGAATACCCGTAAGGCGAAAATCCAGTATCGAACGACCCGTGGCTACCTCACTATCAAGCCACACTGCGGCCAACTCGCGCTCAAGCCAATCATCGAAGTGCTTTAGTGGGTGGTCCTGGGGAATACAGTCCTCAAGGCGTACCACCGAATACAGTGCTTTTCCCGCGTCACCCATCGTGATTACGCTCCTATCCCCTGACCGTCCACACCGTATTGATCCGCCGTCCCAGCGGGACGGTCACACACGACCCGGCGTACCCGCCACTCGCACCCCGTCGGGCAAAAGTACATACCTCCAGCCACATCCAATACCATTTCGGTCAACTCTCGCTCTGACCACCGACTACAGATCATGTCCGGCAGCGGCACGAGCCGGCTATCCCCCACGGTACGCCCCGCCGCGTCCTCAGCCCACAACTCGAATTCCCACATCCCACCGTTATCGCTCATCACACCCCCTCGCCTATTCGGCCGTCCCAGTCCGCATACATAAGGGCCCACACATCCGCCGCGTCGCCCTCACCGACCACCACCTCATATAACGCCGGGTCCACCCGCGCCAACTCCTGCGGCGTACGAATTCCCAGCACCCGCAGGTAATGCCGTAGCGCCACGACATTCAGTGGCGCGCCGCGTGCCTGGCGCTCACGACACACTACAGTCATCCTGCGCACTTCCACGGAGTTCGCATCACTGACTCATCCGACATAGCGCACCAGCCCGATCAGCGTCACAGCGCTGAACCCCGCGCTCGCGATCAACATAAGACGCAGCGGCAGAAGGTCACTGGCAAGTACCGGTCGTCGTCGATCGCTGCACCGTTTGCACAGGCGCTCGCCACCCTCGCTGTCGATTCCCGCCGGCACGGTGTCGTAGCCAACTCCAGCATCGGGGCGAACCATTACCGTCGGGCTCGGCAGGTTACATCGATCTTGAACAGGTCTCACCTATCTGCGCTCCATCTTCTCATTCACGAGACATAGAATAGGTGGCTTGCTCGTCTTTGAATTGTAAAAAGCCGCTGAACTGTGTGAACGAGTCGCGGTTATGGGCGCTTAAAGCACGACAATCCCGCGCTATTTGTATAAACACGCTATAGGCATTTCCGAACCGAGCGGCCAGCGACAATCGCCCGGGGAAGCCGCCGCTGCGCCGATGGACTGGCATCTAGCGCCTTTATACAGTCAGTCGGGAGTGAGCGTGGTTTCTGGTTGATGCACGGCGCCTTCACCAAACGTTACGTAATGAGCTCCGATAGTCCCCGGCGTGGCGCGGGACTGAGGTGCTCCGCGCTCTCTGGTGGGGCGCCAAGCCGAGCGAGCATTTGAACCGTAAACCTCGGTTGGGGTGCCCCTAGCAGGGTGTGGATCGTTTGATACTCCTGCGCCACCTCCACGTATTCCTGCAGTGATTGCTGATTGGGGTGCATGGACAGCCCGAGCGTAGTGCCGGCCAGATTCACACGCACATACGCTCTCCCGGCTTCGATCTGCTGATGGCGAGTATTGCCGTCGGTGACAATCCAAAGATAGGCCGGTGTAGAAGCGGTGATATCGTCAAACCATTGGACCTGAGAGGTTACCGCGAAAGAGTCGGGCGTTGGGGCCGCAAAGCGATTAAACATCCCAAGCCGATCAAGCGCTACGACGAGAGGATCGGTTATCACAATGCCGTCCCTACTCTGACCGATTTCTGAAGAACCCACGCGAAGAACCTTCATGGACTCCATGAATGTGCGTTCCGTCATCAACTCCTTATACCAAGCGGACATCACGGTATGCTTGATGGCGGTAAGTCTTTCCCCCTGCTCAACGCCGAACGCCACTTCCTGCGTGGATACGGCGGCCGCAAGCGCTTCGACATCCTTCGGCATAATGATTCGATGGGGATCATAAGCTCGCCGATCTGTGCGTCGGTCGAGCACAGCGTCAAAGAGAGGGCTTAACCTCGGTTCCCCACGCTCACCCAGTCTGACTAACGCCATACGCCGACCATCCAGATAATCGCCGGGCGTGCCGTCAGGGAATAGTGCTACGTCCACAGCGATGCCAATTGACGCGGCTGCCATTTCCAGAAGCTCCAGAAACCCACCAAGCCCCATTAAAATCTGACGACCAAACGGATCGGTAGCGGGCAACAGTCTCGACTCGTCCAAGCTGATTGCAATCTCACTGGGCGTCGAAAGATCAGCTATCCACGGCTGCATGTTGTGTGGATTCGGCGCAAGAATCGCAAAGGACAATGCATAAAGCCTTGGGTCGCTATCCCGCCCAGCCTCACGCCAGGGCGCCAACGCGATCTCTGGTGTGGGAAACACCTTCCGGCTAGCATAGCGGTAGCTCCCCGCCGTCGCCGACAGAACCACTCCGCCACCTACAAGACGAATCAATTGTCTGCGTTGCATTCGCGCACTCCTGTATCGGGTATTCCGAGCTCCGCACAACGGCGACTCCATCGACCGTACGTCCTTCCGCATGGCATCGCTGGCTCCGAACGAAACACCGCTAAGAGACGATATCGCATTCAGGCATCTTCGGCCCAACATGGTGCGCGATGCGAGACTCGAGTTCCTTGCGACCGGACGCGATCAGGATGATGTCCTTGGGCGACAAACCAAAGATGTCGCTGACCTGGCGCGAGAAATGGGCAGCGTCGGCGTAACCGGCTCGCATACTTGCGTCACCGACAGCACTCCCCTCCAACACAAGCGACATCCCCACCATGGCGCGGCGCCACACAAGATAGCTACGCCACGGCGTACCAGTCTGAGCGGAAAACAAATGCAGAAAGCGGCTCTCAGATAAGTTAACAAGCCTGAGAGCCGCCTGCAGGGACACATCGGCCCATCTCCCGCTCAATTCCATTTCTTCAAGCCACCTGAGCACATCGGACACCCGCGCATCCAAAGGAACCTCGTGGCCAGGGCTCAACAAGTCAGCCAGCATCGTCGGTGCACTGCTGGGATCACCATCCCAGACGCTGCCAGTCAATACCCCCGCATCAAACCCTCTACGCTCAGGTGGCCGAAGAGCAGCGGCATACGCTGGATCGATCATCGCGACCAATCCAGCTTCCATTTCAATGCCGTGAACCACACCGCCATCGATCGCCACACAGGGGCCAATGAGCTCGGCGTTCCCGACCATCGCGCGCACCACCGTGCCTGGCGCGGCCCAATTGATCTGCGCTGCGTAATGTTTATTGATATTGCTGTGCAACGGTGACCCGGAGATGAGAACGTGGGCATCGATACGTTGCACCAGGTGGTTTTCGAACACATATGTTTTATCGGGCATCTTGCACCTCCAAATCTTATCGAGTGAGACTGAGCGTCGGCTTTTGTCACCGGGTAGACGCGATGGCTAGCAACGAGATCAAGTACGCTGATATGCACAATGCAGAGACTAATGAACATCTGCGCAAGAAAGTTGAATAATCTAGCTCTATACTGTGTTCATGATCACAATTGAGCTCGATGCAGCCACCCGCGCGAACTTGGACGCTATATCCTGACACCGCAGTAGCAACTTTATTAGAAGAGACCCTCAAGCAGCCGAGAACAGGCACGTCTTAAGAAATCACTCTGAGCGTTGTGGGAACGTGTTCGACGGTACGCGCTGACTTTCTGAAGAACAGTATCCGTCGCAACATGGTGTGAGCACTCGAGCGTATCGAGGTGATCTTCGAATTCATCTACAAGTGTCCCCCCCATATCGATTTGCATCCAAAACTGACCTGGGGGGATGCGGGCAAAATCAACATGCCGTGGTTAGCCTGAGCAGCCAGTCAGCGATCGACGCGTTGTAACCGCTGAGTCTGGGTCGGTAGCGATGGCACTTCTCAGACTCTCGGAACGCCCGGCAAGCTTTCCTGATCGATAGACCACTTTTTAATCCCGCGCGCTGTGCCATCTACCTTGCGTCGATATGGCTTCTCCACATTTTTTTCGAAAGCCTCCGCGACTTTCTCAGCCTTGAGCTACTCTTCTCCATACACCTTTTTCAACCGCGCGTATTCGGCGTCCAACTCCTTCAGCCGTTTCATTCTCGACGGGTACATGCCACCGCACCTGGAACGGCTAGTTGTAGAAAATGGCGTTGCCGACGCCGTTCTTAGGGCACACATCCGCCATCGATAGGAGCGCCTCCGGTTCGTTCAGCGCCTGAAGTATTTGAGCTTCTGTGTGTCAGCTTTTCTTGATGCGTCGCATTGTCCTGCGTGGGAGAAAGTCTAGGTCTAATTCCCGTAATTTTCGAGGGGATTACAAATGCGCGTTGCGAGGAACGCTGGCCCGTGGTCGACAGACCCGCGCAAATGGAATACGAACTCAATCGACAGAAATTACGCATGCTGAAGATGAAACGGGGCTTATGTAAGGTACGTAATCGCGTGCCGATTCGACAAATTCTTTTCGGGAATAGACCCTTGGGTAGTGTGATGTAACAACACTACTGAACTGCAACCCCAGCTTTTCCAAACTGGCGGCCAAGTCCACCGTATTTGCTGTCGCCAGTGGCACCGTATCCGCGTACGAATCACCATAGTGGTCAGCCTGAAAAATCAGTCCTATCGAGGGAACGTGAACCACGAGATTGCTCGAAGCATGGGGGGATTGAATATCGTAAACATCGATACGGTTATCTCCTTCACCCAGTGTTAGTTCATCGTTCACTATCAGATATGACAGCTCACTTGACGCTGTCGCCTGCAAAACGGGTTGATTTTCACCAACAGTGACCAGCGCCGTCTCCAATTCCGTGACGTCTCGAACTCCAACTACATGGTCCTGGTGATGATGTGTGACTACAACAAAACGAAGAGGCTGCTGATCGCCAGTGGTTTCACGATAGATCTGTAAACGCTGAGCCAGTCCCGCAGTGGCTCCAACTGCGACCAGACCATCAGAAGAAGCTATAAACAGCGAATACCCGAAACTCTGACCCACGTGAAAGACTTGATCTGAAAAACGATTGATTACAGGCTTCGCATCAAACAACTCCTCACCTTCTCGGACATAGTCATCGGGCACCCTGAACAGCTCAGGTTGGAGCGATTGATTGAACCGAGCATCTCTACACATGCTGACGTACTGAAGTCCATCAGCATTAGAAACCGTCACACTTCCTGCAGTCATGGTTCCATCAACGTCGAAATGCTCACTAAACTGATAATCGACAGAACTGTACGCGCTTTCTCTGGTCATTCTTGTGATCAGCCCAGACACACTATCAATCCAAAGCGTCCTCTCAAGCCCCTCGGTAGAACGGATCAGCACGCGATCGTGCGGTCGACCTCGGAAAAATGCAGACTCAAGACGTGTGGCGGCATCCTCCGCTAACAGAAGCTCTCGAGCGAGAAGCGTGTCCGTACTACTCCCCGCCCTAGCTATGATATCAGCAGCATTAACGCCCACCACCTCTCCCCAGGTCTTCTCGCGAGGCATGATGTTCCAAGCGTCATCACCCTTGAAGATTGACGCCATCGGTTGCACACCGTCATTGCCATCCTGCCTCATCTCGCGGTAGAGGCCACCTGACTCTAGATCATAGGCTATTCGCAAGTAATACTTTTCTATGTCCACTTGCTGTGGATGCCAACTTTGACCGCGCGCGGGATAGAGGTAGGCTCCCGCTACATCAAAACTTTTTAACTCTCCTGTAATCGCTGGCCCGTACGCAATGCGCACCCGTGCGAGGACATGCTCAATACCTGATCCCTGTGATTCACTTAAGCAACTTAGAGACGTAAGAAGGCAAGATCCAAGCAAAGCAAAAGAAAACATATCCCTACGAAACAACGGCATATCCACGATCCTCAAAGCTTCTTGCTTGCTGGAGTTCGGCTAACGGTCAATTTAACACCGAACCTCGAATTAATAATTTGCCGCCTAGGCCAACCGCACGCCCCTACCATCCGGTGCAAGCTGTCGAATCCATCGGCATAGAGCACGCTCGTGCGACACGGGCTCTGCACCGATGAAACAAGCCAAGCCCTCGCGGCACCACAATCCTTGGGCGATTTATCAAATTCGCAGCGCAGCCAATAGGTTGTCTACTCCGCTGTAACCGTGCAGTACTTGCCCGGACGGCGAGACAATCGTCGGAGTTGCACGAACCCCAATATCACGCCCTAGGGCGTAGTGCTCTGCGACCACATCACTCGAACAAACAGACGCAGGGAGTGCATACCCCTCCATTAAAGCAGTTAACGCGCTACGTCTATCAGCCGCGCACCACGCATTTTTGAGCTGGCGCAGACTCTCAGTGTCTGATTGAACACCACTGCGAGGGTATGCGAAATAGCGGACTTCCACCCCCCTACGATTTAGTTCAGGCACGTCCCTGTGCAGCCTCTGACAATACACGCAGGACGAGTCAGTAAATACAACAATTGATGCGAGCGTTTCTCCGTGCGACGGAAAAACGATCGGGCCTTCATTGGGCATACTATTGACGCGTTCTAAGCGGCGCCGCGAACGTTCCTGCTCAGTCAGGTTTGAAACACTCGACGAACCGATTTCATAGATATCCCCACGCAGAAAATATCGAGCGTCCTGTGTCGCGTATATGACCTCCCCCGACTCAAGTTCAACTCGATAGAGTCCTTTGATTTCACTAGGCCGAACACTCACGGGCTCTACACCAAGGCTCGAACTCCTAAGCGACTCTAAAAGGGTCCTTTCATCCGCGAGCACCAAATGCGCTCCCCCACACAGCAAGAGTATGGAGCAAGCTCTTGCTGCCCAACCACAAAACCTTAAACATCTAAATCCCATAGAAACCTCTAAGTTTAATCTCATCCCATCTTGTCAGGATGACCTGCCTGCTCTCTACAGGGCGACTTGACCACGAATGAAGATTTAACCAGCTATCTCAATAGATAAATTGAATAAACGCGCTGAGATAACTAATACCTGAATCCGAGACTTCGACGGCGGCGCTGGCAGGTCAAGCGTACTGATGATTTTTCATATCTCCTTCCGTGTCGCATCTCTATCGGTGATAAAGAATGGCCGCCAAAATGTGACGCGTTGCAGGGCGGATGGGGCAAGCGGCTATGCGCGGGCGTGACCCGGCCGCAGCGATTGCCGCCGACAACATTGTCAAGCGAATTCCGGCGCGCTACCCGCTGGCGAGCTGATGAAAGACCCGATCGAAGACAGCGTAAGCGCGGCAGTGCGAGGGGAAGCACACCATCACGCGCCTACCACTCGACACCAGACGGCCTGTGAGATACATCTGTTCCTGCATTACGGTGCGCCGGCGCCTCGCTGTGTGGCGGATCGGCGCGTCATCGCCCAGTAGCCCTCCAGGGTGTATTCCGGTAGCAGCAGGGACTGGCCCCGACGGTCGATCGTGCGCTCAATCAAGCGCATGACTCGACGAACCCGCCGGATCATCGGCTTACCCTCGCTATCCTTATCTCCGGACTTCTCCACGATCACTTCGCTGTAGAGGACCACGCGCTTGCCGACGCGTGGCGTCGTCCAGGTGACCTGCGCCTCGAAGCGGGGTAGCGAGTCTTGCCGGTCTTCCCCACGCGGGTTCCACTTGATGAGGTAGTCGATGTTCGACTGCAGCTCGAGCCAGCGACGGTTAGCGCGGGCATCATGCGCACCGTCCAGGCGCACCAGGAGTGACGCATCGGTGAGCTGGCGGGCCCTGGGCACCACGCGCTCCAGCACGTATTCGAACTCCTTTTGCGCATGCTGCGAGCCCTCGCGCAACTCATAGGCCAGGCACCAGCCTTCGGCACCGAGGTTCGCCGCCATCGGCGCATAGCCGTCTTACCCTTTATAGGTGTGCGAGATCCCTTCCTTGGCTGTCTTGCTGTTGTCCATCGGGAAAGCCTCCATATCCAGAGCAATATGACCGGTCGCCAGTGCCGTGATCAGCCCCTCACTGCGAGATAAAAACGTCACCGAGGCTTCGTCAATAAGCGGGATCAGCGCCGACGCGTCGTCGTCGAAACGCTGGCGAAGTCGGGCACGGGAGGGCATCTGCTTGATCCCCATGGCCTCCTTGAAAAAGCGGTCTTCCCGGATATTTTCCACGGCCTCAAAATCGCTCTTGCCCAGGCACAGCAGCCCGGTGAAGGTGCGAATCAGGTCAATGTTACGAATGCCGTGCCGCTTGGGGATCGAGCGCGCTGACTTGACCGGATCCGTGTATCGATTCACGGCTTGTCCAACCAACGCAAGGCCCGCGTGGGCGGTATAGAATTCGGTCTCGGACTGCTCGATGTGTAAGCACTTCATCGTCACCCACCCGGTGAGTTTTTGACGGTGACTATTTTGACGGGAAAAGGCTGCGGTTTAAGTACCCTGAGTCATTTTGTGCACAGCTGAAGTCACGGATTCAGGGCTAGGTAAGCAACCTATGCGCTACTCGTTCGGGATCTTCTATATCAAAGCAATGCCCAAGGTCGCTCCATTCTTCGAACTCTGCAGATGGAGCAATTGTCAGAGATGACTTGCGATCAGTTCGCCTGTGAGAAGCATCCGCAGCCCCCCATAGGAAGGTCGTAGGAACGTCGATTGGACCTATTTCCTCCGGCCTAACACGCTGCAGTGCCTGGTTAATAGCGGCGAGACAAAATGCCCCGCCATCGCCATAGACCCGTCGCGAGACGGCCGTTAGCGCTTCTCCATCCGCACTCGGCCCTGATACACCATGAAACCACTTCGCTGCGATTTGGCCTGGAGCTAGCGCCATAATTAGTTGGCCGATACCTGGGGTAGCAATTAGTCCTTGTCCAAGCACGGAGAGATCAATGCGTCTTGCCCAGTTTCTATATTCTTCGACACTCGGCATTTGTCCAAGCGTAAGTTTTTCCACGCGTTCCGGTGACCTCCGAGCAATAGCGCACGCTATCAGGGCATTCACGCAGGTAAATGCAAAGTGAGCCTTGGCGACATGTAATGCGTCAAGCAGTGCGATAGTAAAATCTACTTGCTCGGAAAGCGTAAAGCGGTAATCCCTTGAGGGCGAGGAAAAGCCAAAACCAGGCATTTCCAGGGCGACAACTCGCCGCTCAGGCGCCAACAGGTCGATCAATGGAATGTAGTGCTCCAAGACGACAGGTGCATCAGCGGCAAGAAGGAGAACGGGGGCTTTGCCCCCTGTATCGAGTAGGCGCACGGAGTGCCCCGCTATCCTGTACATCCGCATTCGCTTATCGGTACGCCAGGCCGACTCGCTCAGAGTGCGATCAGACAATCGATGAGCGTCAAGCGCGCACCCCCACAGGCATCGTTTAGGGGCTGTTTCGGTCGGCATATTGTCTCCGGAGATCAGTTAACGTTGGGCAGCTAGAGTTGAAGTAAGTCCCAAGTACTGGTCAGACCCCTTTAAACCCAGGGGGGCGACGCTCCATCATCGCAAGGGCGCCCTCCATGGCGTCAGCGGTCTTGGCCAGGCGTGCTTGAGTTTCCTCGACAACCGAGAAAACGGCGTCTTCGCCTTCTGATAGATATTGAAGCGCAGAAAGCTTTGTCTCGCGCACCGCGAACGGAGCGTTCGCTGCGATCTGCTGAGCAAGCTCATCTGCGCGCGTTAGCAAAGCTTCTGATAGCGTTACTTCCTGGACCAGTCCGATCCGTAATGCTTCCGCTGAGTCAAATCTTCTTCCTGTCAGAAGATGGTGCATCGCATTGCCCCAGCCACACTGCTGGACCCAGCGCACCGTGCCCCCGCCAGAGACCATGATGCCGCGTGACGTCTCCAGTTGCGAGAAAATACAATCATCAGCCGCTACAATCATGTCGCAAGCAAGCGCCAATTCAATCCCGACGGTGTAAACAGTCCCAGAAACCGCTGCAATCAGTGGCTTTGTGCAACGCTGCTTCAATTGCATGGGGTCAATGCCTGGGAACGGTTTTTGTTCTTCTTCGCCCGTTAGGATACCGACAAACTCAAGTAGATCGAGACCCGCCGTAAAATTGCCACCTTCGCCATAGACAACTCCAACACGCGCGTCCTCTTCTGTCTCCAACCGATCAAAGGCACCCGCGAGGTCGCGCATCATTTGCGGTGTCAGGCTGTTCTTCTTGTCGGGCCGGGAGATTCCAATTTTCAGGATGGCACCCATCCACGTGAACTTTGATTTCGCCGTCAGTCGTCATACATCATTCCCTACGTAATCCATATCGTTCACAGGAAAGTAGCATGATACGATATTCGTATCAATTCGATTTTGGCGTATTGCGAACCCCAGGTACCATACGGTGTCATTGCAGCCTGAAGCGCCGGGATATGCTGACGCGCGCTCGCTCTTGACGATGATAGAGCCCCAATAGACAATGGTGGTGCGAAGCGTTAGACGCGTGCATAGGCTTTAGTAAAGGAAAACTCGGATCAATCGCAAGCTTCCACCGCAGTGGGTAGTGCGGCGAACGTGATCAGTCTAGCCAAGCGTGCAGCGATTAACGCGAGTTTCCCGTCCGCTCACTGACAAGCGATCAAATGGTAAAAAAGCACGATGCAAACCGACTCGCCCTACCCCGGCACGGAAGCGAGGACAACCCCCCTATTGTAGCGACACTGAATTTACTGAGCCGTCGGTGGATGCTTCGCGTTTTATGGGAGTTGCGCGACGGATCTTGCGGATTTCGAGAAATGCGTGCGCGCTGCAGACGTCTCTCGCCAGACACGCTTTCTTGCCGTCTTTCTGAACTTCAATCCGCAGGCATTATTGCTCGCGACCCGCAAGGGGCTTGGGTGCTGACCGAACTGGGCGTGGCGTTGCGTCCCAGTTTGATGGCGCTCAACGATTGGTCGAAGCAGTGGGCCGATGTAGTAGAGGGTGGCGAGATCAACGTCAAATAGCGCGGAAGTCTCCTTTCGATTCACGGCCTGTCCGACCAACGCAAGGCCCGCATGGGCGGTGTAGAATTCGGTCTCGGACTACTCAATTTAGAGGCGCTTCATCGTCACCCACCCGGTGAGTTTTTGACGGTGACGATTTTGACAGGAAAACGCTGCGGTTTAAGTACCCTAAGTCATTTTGTGCACTACGGAAGTCACAGATTCAGGTAGTAGTACCCTTTATAGTCGCGACCTGTTTTGACGAGGGCGTGAGCGACCGGCGCCATTTTCGCTGCGACTGCGGTACGTCCTTGTCGGCAACGGTCATTGTTCTCAGGATATTGACTGGGCAAATAAGCATCACATTAGCTTGATGTATATTCAACCGGGAAAGCCTACGCAGCATGCGTACATTGAGCGGTTTAATCGCACGGTGCGACACGAGTGGTTGGACATGCATATGTTTGAATCGATAGAGCATGCACGGCATGCTAGCTACCGAATGGCTATGGATGTATGACAACGAACGACCCAATTCAGCAATAGGAGGAGTACCCCCAAGACCACTGCCACAAGCAGCTTAACTTCTACGAATAACTGTTTCGGAGAAAGGGGGGATTACACTTGAAGCCCAGCCCCTCAAACTCGATGGACGGCCTGCTAGGCTCTCGCCGACCCGTACGCCGCGATAATTCCGACTCATCTATGGAACGTGCTACAGCGGCGCTACCGCCAGTTCAATCGCCTCACCCAGATCGTCCGCCGCCACGCCGCAGCGCCCCATCGCCGCCAAGCCGAACTGTATGGTGAGAAGATAAGAAGCCAGTGCTTCAGGGCCGGTGCCTTTCGGAAGATCGCCGACCTCGAAGTCGTGCGCGAAGGCACAGGCGATCCGCGCTTTTGTTTGTGCGTTCATCGCGGCCACGGTTGCCGAAATCTGTGCGGGCAAGCGATCCCCTCCAGACTCTCCGGTCGTCTCGGCGATAAAACATCCACCGGGCAACGAAGGATCGCAGGTCATCCTGGCGACCGATGTCAGGAAGCGTCGAACGCGGTCACGAAGGGGAGCCCCGGCTTGCTCAAGCTCCTTTAGGTGAGGCTGCGCGTAGCAAGCGGCGTAATGGCCGAGAGCCCGTAGAAATAGGGCGTCCTTATTGCCGTAAGCCGCGTAAAGGCTGGGTTTACCTATACCCATAGCGGTCGTAAGCGCGGCCATCGACGTTCCGCTGTAGCTGTTCGTCCAGAAGCAGCGCATGGCCGCTTCAAGGGCCTGCTGTTCATCAAACTCCCGATGCCGCCCTGCCCCCATGTCCTAATCACTCCTCAACAGAAATCCCTTGCCATTATATACCTTTCGGTATAAATTTCGAGTTCTGTACCAATTGGTACATAATTGAACATCAAACAGGAGCTATATCCATGACAGATCTAACGGGCAAGACAGCAATCGTAACCGGCGGCAATAGCGGAATTGGCTACGCCACCGCGAAGAAACTCAGCGAAAGCGGCGCAAAGGTGCTGATCACGGGGCGTCGCGAAGATGCCCTGGAGAAAGCATCCAACGAACTTGGGGTATCGGCTTTTGTCGCTGATCAGAGCGACTTGGCCGCGACCGACCGCCTAGCATCTTATGCACGCACAGAACTCGGTCCGATCGACATTCTGTTTATCAACGCAGGGGTGTTCAGTGCCGCGCCCATCGAACAGCTCTCCGAAACCCAGTTCGACGCCATAATGGACATCAACTTCAAAGGAGCATTCTTTACGCTACAGAAACTCCTGCCAGTTTTGCGCGATGGCGCTTCTGTGATCAATCTGTCTTCGATCAATGCGTACACCGGTATGCCTAACACGGCAGTTTATGGGGCCAGCAAGGCCGCCTTGAACTCGCTGACACGCACAGCGGCCTCCGAACTCGCGCCTCGGGGCATTCGTGTCAATGCAGTCAACCCCGGCCCTGTGCAGACCGAGATATTCGGCAAGTCGGGACTTCCGCCGGAAGCGATACAGGAGTTCGCAAGCGCCCTGCAGCAGCGAATTCCCCTCAAGCGTTTCGGTAACGCGGAGGAGGTCGCCAGCCTCGTGGCTTTCCTGGCTTCCGATGAAGCGGGATTCATCACCGGCGCCGAGATCAACATCGACGGTGGAACCAACGTCAATCCAATCCTCTCCTGACTGGCCGGTAGCGGTATCCAGCCACCGGCTGGATACCGCACGCCCCGTGAAGCACCGGCGAAAGGCTATCAGCGAAGAATGCACCAAGGCGTTTTCCATCCTGGAGCTGAACCATGTATGAGTCCATCAAAAATCGTACGATCAGGTTATCGCTACTGTTGAGCCTCAGCACCCTGAGTTGCTTTTCGATTGCACTGACTCAGGACCCGCTTGACCCCCTGAATCGAAAGTTCTTTGCGTTCAATGAAGTAGCCGATCGACTTGTCCTGCGTCCTATAGCAAACACCTACCACACGCTCATTCCGGCGCCCGCACAGGGGGCATAGGCAACGCCCCGCGCAACATAGCCGACCTCACGGGCGTGGCGAACAGCCTGCTTCAGGCCCGCTTCACCGACGCGGGACGCGGCCTCTCCCGCGTCGCCGTAAACACTACGGCTGGCGTCCTTGGCATCCTCGACGTGAGCAGCGACCTGGGGCTGGAGCGCACGTACGCGGACGTCGGGCAGACTCCGTGTACCTGGGGGGTATCGTCGGGTCCATTCCTGGGTGAGCGTTCACCCTGGGCCGTATTGCCCGTGCCCAGGCCCGTCGAGGATTATTTGCCAGGGCCCATGGCCCTGAAGAGCGCAATCATGGCTTTCAGGTCGGCCTCATCCAACAGCTGACACTCCTCAAAGCTCTCGGGGCATGTACTTCTTGAGGATCTCATTCACCTCGGCAATGTGCCGGAAGATCTTTTGTCGGTGCTTGGAGCGCAACCCCTCCGACTCGATGGTCGCGTACGCCGTGCCAACTCGGAGGGCTTTCTCCCACAGCGCCAGGCTGCGGTCGCGCGCAATACGCTCCACCTCTCGAGCACAGGCCTCCCAACTGGCGTAGGCCGATTTCTCAGCCATTGAGGCACGGCATGACGTCGGAGCGCAGCGGGTGATCGGCAAAGCGCTGCCTCCAGAACCGCGGCGTCAACACGGCCACGTCCTTCGCCGGGTGGCGCGACACCCGCTGCAGTACATCGACCAGATACTCGTACGGATTGATGCCGTGCAGTTTGCAGGTGACCATCAAACTCTGCAGCATGCCGAGCTGCTTCGCACCCAGTTCGCTCCAGCAGAACTGGCGGTTCTTTCTACCCATAGGTATCACCCGCAGGCCCCGCACGAGATGGCTCGTGTCGACCTGTACGGCCCCATTGCCGAGGAATACGCGCAGTGCAGCCTCCCGATCCGCCACTTACGCCAACGCCTTGCTCAGCGGGTTCGGCGGCAATAGTCCCGGGTTCTGGCGCATCACCACATCCAGTTTCCCCTGCCGGGCTCAGTAGTGCGCACAGAACCAGCTGTATTGGTAGCCGTCGGAATGGACTTGCCTGTACTCCTGCCAGAGCAAGAACAGGGTCACGCCCTTAAATTTGAGCTCACCGTGGATGCGCGTCCAGTCCGGGATCCCCTGTTTCTGGGCTGACAGATCCGGTGACGTTGGGAACAACAGCCGCTCCAGGCGGCTGTCGTCCAGATAAGCAGGGAGGGGCCAACGCAGCTCAGCCTCCTCGGCCCGGCGCAGATACTCACCGATGATTGGGCGGCCAATGCCGCAACGGGTGGCAATCTTGCGATTGCTTACCCCGCTGGCCCATTTAAGACGCAGGACTTTTTTGGTTTTACGCATGGATAACCTCTTTGCAGGCATCTGATCCCCTCCGTTTGGAAGGGGCCAGAATACCGGTTAGTTATCCCGCGCCGGAGCACTCCAGTGGGTGCGCTCAGGCAGGCTGCCAGGGTGGCAGCTTTGCCCTGGAATCAGTGGCAGCTTTCGCGTGGAATAAGTTGCAGGCTTCGTCTGGAATCACTGGCAGGCTTGGAGTGGAATACGCACAATGGCCTGGAGCCAGAAACCAGGGGCTTCGACATGGTTGCGACCTACCCACTGGAGTCGGACTTCGGCTTTGCTTAGTTCAATCTGGCGTATAATCAAACTGAGACTGAGGTGACCAAGAACAACGGCGGTGTGATTGACTCAGGCCGCACCCGAGAGATTGAAGAGGGTCCGCCAGCAACGCGCTGAAATTTCATGGCGAATCACACCATTGGCGACGGGAGCTTTATGGCCCGCCTTTACTACTTTGACGAATGTCTCGATTCTGAAGACGGCATCAACTACGACGGCTGCAGTCGGCCTAACAACGAAGTTGACCGCAACTTCGCTGACAGCGGCGTCTCCGATCTCAGCAAGAAAATCCTTACTGGCTACCTGACTCAGCCTCCCTTGCGCACGAGACATCGACGCATTAGGTTGGTCACTCCTCATTCTGACATAGAGGGATGCGGTCTCTTAAGCAGCTATCTCATCAAGTGCCCGGCTCTATATGAAGCTAGACCCTCGATCGCCCTATTGTCGAGGGACTGCCGATCCCTCTCTGACGTCGATCATGCTGAAGACCCGCGCGCCGAGGGCACTACACGCTGCCCTGGGTTGCTAGGAAAGCAAAGGCAGGGTGCATTACTCCCGACGCGCGGTAAGACGGACCATTGAGTTTTGTACGACCCCAGATGTCGCCCGCGGGTTAGGGAAGGCGTTGACATGAAGTCACTCAATGTCCGCATACAGTATGCTTCACGGGGGCCACGAAAACTTTGATAAAGTGGTCATCTTTCTATGAGGAGGCCCTTCTGGCGCGTTGTCGTTTTGTGATGATACGCTGCTAGCTCCTGACGCGCCTCGGTACGCAGCAGGACTGTCTTTAGATGCATTCAGGCTTCATGCCTGCGTGACTCTCAATAGATTGTTTATTCGGAATCCACCGGAAAATTGTGTCGTACTTAACTGATCTCGGACACTTTGGGGATGGCTCAAATGTGGTGGGTATGACAGAAAGCTGCATTCCCTGCATGTTTTGATTTTGACGCCGCGAAACAGTGAACCGTCGAACGTCTCGCAACTAGTTTATTCAATTTTCCATTCTTAAAAAGTGCTACCGTCACGCGAATATAACCCGAAATAGCTTAGGCTACTGATCGTTGTGGATACGAGGAGTAAGCGGTGAAGAATCTTTCAACTAGCCAGATTTTGGATTTTGAGCAGCGGCGACAATCAACAGGTGACCAGGGTTTTGGCGAGCGCCTTCTACGTCTAACTGAAGACTTCTCGCGCTCGATCGGTGAAGAATACGATGTTCATGGGCACGCAGTTAAATTTGTCGACGCCCTAACTGGCTCGATTGAGGTACGAGCGTGTTTCTACCCCAAGTATAGCGTCCAGCGATGTCCACCGGTTCTGGAACACTATGACCCTCATGGTGTCTGGCAAGATCAGCGCGCTGGGATTGTATTGGTCTGTGACGATGACTCAAATGTTTGTCTGCTCGCTCGCACTGCCTGGGAGCAAGTAGGATTGAAGGTCCTTACAGCTGGGTCAGCAGAGGAGGCTTTAGAGATACTTGAAGGGCAGGATGTTGATCTATTGGTTACCGATATTGTGTTGCCCGGCATGTCTGGACACGATCTGATCACCACGATACGAAGCGTCGAGCGATTGCGTAGGGTTGGAATCGTTACGATTTCGGGCGAGGCCGATTCATCAACATGCTTAAGCCGTGTCACCGAGCAGCAACTCTTGTTCCACTGTGCAAAGCCGGCGGATTGGGCACGTCTGGGCGGAGTAATTAGAGATATCGTCTCAGGCGACGCCGCTTAACCACCTTCGGTTTGTTTGCGCTAAACTATAGTGCAAATGTTGGTGCGGCCGGCTAGATGGGAGAGCATGAGTAGAAATGCGTAGCGTTTCAGGATGCGCTCGTCGAGGCCATATCGCGCTGTCGTTCGATACAGACGACTTTCTCACCGGAGCACCACCGTATGCCCCCTCAAGACCTGACATCATTCACGCGCGCGGCAGCAAGCACACATGTGGGCGGGCGTAGTGTCAACGAGGATCGTGTGTTCGTCGACGAGACATTAGGGCTTTTCATAGTTGCTGACGGTGTTGGGGGCCAAATTGCAGGTGAAATCGCTAGTCAAATTGCCTGTGACGTTGTTGCTGAGCAGGTGCGGGCGGGGGGCTCTCTGAACTCTGCTATTCACGCAGCCAATGCTGCAGTGCGCGAAGGTGTGCCAAGTGGTGATGCTCGGGAAGGTATGGCGTCTACGATCATCGTCGCAAGAGAGCATCCAGGCGCTTTGGAGCTCGCCTGGGTTGGCGATAGCCGGGCGTACATTTGGGATGGCACAAGCCTGTCCATGCTCTCCAGGGATCAGTCGCTCGTCGAGTCTATGGTGGCGAGCGGTGAGATCCGATGGGATCAGGCTGCGAACCATCCGCAAAGGAATGTAATCCTGCAGGCACTGGGTCAGCCTGCAACTCGATCTCTTGAAGTTGCATTCCGCCGTCTTACCCGACTTCCAAGGTCGACCGTAATCCTTTTATGCTCGGATGGTCTTTCTGACGCTGTGCCTGCACCTGAGTTAGCCACGCATTTTCAGCGGGCGGCTGTCAATGATGTAAGGCAGACCGCGAGCACTCTCATTGACGCTGCCTTGGCGGCGAAGAGCGACGACAACATCTCGGTTGTCGTCTTTCGCCCGGAACTTTCGAATGCAAATCCGTCGCCCCTTTCGAAACAGGATTTCACCTGGAGCTATAATATTGAGTCCAAAAGCTATACCCACGGTGCTCTGCCAGCGTCTAGTGCCTAAATGAGCCTCGATAGGAAAGTATCTACCTTTGTGAACATTTCCGCGATCCAACATTCGCTTGCTGCGATGGTTCGTAGATAAATCATCCTATAGTTGTTGTGCTCAGGTGATGTTTAGACGGCGATGCTGACAGGTCGTGGGTAATTTCAGCGCGGCATGGGTAAATAGGCTATACGCTGGCTTGGGGCGCTCTAAATAGAAGCCCTGTATTAGCTCCACGCCCAGTTCCCGGCAAGCCACATATTCTTCAGCAGTCTCTACGCCTTCGGCCAGGGTGATCGCGTTAAGGGTGTTACAAACCTTGATCATGGCCTTCAGTAGATCCCTCTTCACCACGTTTGTGTCCAAGTTGCTCACCAGCGTTCGGTCAAACTTAATGTAGTCCGGGGGTACGGACATGAGGTCCTCCAAACGCGACTGGCCCGCACCAAAGTCGTCGTAGGCAACACGCATGCCCGCTGCCCGAACCCGTGCAACGAGTGCTTGCATTTCACCTGTTCGGCTAACCCACGTTTCCGGCGCTTCTATGACTACAGAGAAGTTGGCATCACGACTCAAGGACTGCAGCTTCAGCAAGTCTTCTTGAAAGCTTGGGTGCATTACTTCCGACGGGTGTAAATTGATCCAGATTTCAGCACGACCTTTTGACTGCCAGCAATGGCCACAAGAAACGCAATCAGTAGCGGCGTCGCGAAGACCCCGGGACAGCGGATAGTTCATTTTGAATCGCTCGGCGATATCGAACATTTTTGCTGGAGGCATGTTTTCACCACCTGAGACGCCACGGCCCAAAGCTTCCCATGCAACAGGCTCACGCGTTTTGACATCAAAAATGGGCTGGAAAACGCTATAAAACTGATTGCTTTCGAGTGCTTCACTGAGGAGAAGCTTGCTTCTAACTGACTCTGAGCCATCCAGTATGACCGTCTGTGTCCCGCGATGGGCGGAATTTGATTCATCGCCCACGCGATAAGCCTGTGTGGCGAAGTGAATCAAATCACCTGGGACGACTTTACACGCCTGCCCAATGCGTTCGCCATTGACAAACGTCCCATTAGTGCTTTGGCTATCTTCCAAGAACCATTCGCCGTCGATGTCACGCTTGAACACCGCATGCTCGGCGGAAACCCCAGGTGCAGAGATTCGAAACTCACTTCTTGAGGCACGGCCCACCGCAAACGGCCACTTGGTAATAACAACCGGCTCAGAGGTGTCGCACATTTGCGGCAACAGAATCAAGAGACTTTTCGTATAGCCCATAGTACCTCCTGCTGGCAAGTGCGAAAGCGCCGCGCTCCATAGAGGGCAGCCTCTGTGACCCTTGCTGGAGGCTCCGCCCCCCGTCTTTGCAGTGTTGCCAAAGAAATCTAACTAACGGTCTTGTTTGATGTTTACATCCTCGCAACCCGATCAGTCCCTTCAGGTGCGGAAGGTCGCAGAATTTCGGGGCATTGCAATGTCCTCTATACAAAGCGACACGTTAGCATAGCACCAAATCCAGCCTGTTTTTACAATTAATATGTGGTGTCGGAAGCTATAATTAGGGTGCGAAGTATTGTGAAGTCGATAACATGGTCGCTAAAGTATCTGTTCCTGCGGGGTCGCTGGCAGAAGGGGCCGGCCTCTCCTCCGTCGACGACCTGACTGAAGCGCATCCGCTGTACAAGTTACGTACGTGGGTAGACAGGAAGCTGGTGAGCATCTGGCTAAATGACAACGTGTGGATTTGCGGCCATCGCTACACGTCAGTCCAATCGGGTTTCTCTCAGTCGGTGGGTACGCGCAGAGTACCCCATGATGCGATTGTTCGCGCAATGGTGCTTCAGGCTATCTACAGTCCTCGAGATGTTGCCGACCTGATCAAACGACTCCACACCCAGTGGGTGTGTCGCTGGTTTATCGGCTATCACCGCCACAGCGCTATCTGGAGCTCTGAGGAGTTCCATACGCTTTCACAGGAACTTCTCGAAAGTGAGCTATATGGAGACTTGTTTGAGTCCCTGCGGGAGTTGAGCGAGGACGCAGAAATGTTTGCCGATCCGAGCTTTCGGGTTGACACTTTTCTGTTGGCGCGTTGGGCATCGTACTGCTAGGGCATGGTCCAGACATGACAAAGCTCGAAGGATCATCACTGAAAGCTCTTTTGGGATTTGCGTGAAGTGGCGAGTGATGCTGCCCTAATCGCGTTCATCGGTGGACGCAGGACGCAAAGTGTGTGTAATGTCGAAAGCCTGGGCAAGCAGCGGAAAGGCACAATTTTTTACCCCGAAAGTTCTGCCTGTAGTAAGGCAGGCTTACGAGTGCGCATTATAAGCGGTAGTAGAAACCGGATCTGACATAAGTGCCACATTCCGCTCCCAGTTGTCGTGGCAATGAACGGCCGCTGTGCCTGCTCTGCTATTCGCGCAGCCATCACTCAAGTCCCTGTCCGACGCTCTCTGAGACTATCAGATGCGCTGTTCAATCCCAGATTCACCGCTATACGCAGATCAACCCAGAATCTCTAACGCTCCCCAGAACGTTGGTGTCACTCGTCTATCGTAGTTTTACGCACTCTTCTTCGCAATTGGCTAGTGCCCAACAACCCCGTCGCTATCGCCAACGATAACAAAGCGAGATTGCTAAGAGCAGGAACAGGCGTTGCTGAACTTTCTTGACCCGAGGAGCAGGTTCCCGCACCCCGCCGAGCTCCGTCAAGCGCTTCAGCGACCGTTCGAAACAACGCATGACCCGCTGATACCGTGACGCTCTGACCCGCAGCGAGAGTAACGGGGAATCGCCAGACGAGATCTCCACCGCCACTTCCCATATTCGTGAACGGGCCAATAATGGAATCGCCAGAGGTTGCGGCTGATACAACCACCGGCGTATCTCCATCGGACTCCCCGCCCCCCTCGCTCGTTATGACCCACGTGTCTTGATCGTCTAATACGGTATCCCCTGATGAGGTCTCCTCAATTGTGGTACTAGTGCCAGAGCCAACACGTGAATACACACCTAGAAACCCAGAGAACGCACTTCCACTAGTGTTTGTCACTTCAAAAGTTCCATCCACAGTGGCGGATTCTGAGCAAAAGCCCAGCGTCCATTCCACGGAAAAAGTAGTGGCATCTAAACTCGCAGTGGATGTTCCCGACACGGTAGCCCTACTCGGAGCGTCAATACTTACCAGAGGGCCCGGTGGCGAAACGATCAGGAAGTCGTCAAAGGTGTTGCTGCCGGTATCGGCACCCGGATAGACATACAAGCCAAGAGCTCCAGCACCGTCAAATGCATTGGGACGACTGCTCGGCCCCAGTAATGTCGCTCGAGACACCGTAGCAATAGAGCTCACACCGGTCGCGATATTAATCCATCGGGTGGATCCAGCACCATGCGCTAAGGTAAAGGTCGTATTCGCTCTGGCCAGCGAGCCACTGAGCAATGAGGCGAGCGAAAGTGCACCTCCAGACAACAGTGCAGCAAGACGTTGACGTCCTGAGCCCTGGCGTGCACCTAAGCCACCCTCGCCCTTGTGTGCGTACTCTGATTCAGCGAAGACACGTAATTCATCCGTCATATTAACTCGGCTTCCTCTAATAACTCTAAAGCAGGCTTTATATTCGGAAGGTAGTGCTGCCATCTGTCAATGGAATCTTGATAGATCGGCTGCCGTACCTGATTCACACTTGCGGTCAGCACGATCGCATCTTGAGTCCGGTGATCTAGGCATGCTTCATGCCAGGGCAAACCCAGATAGTCGAGAATTGCCCGAGTTTGTTGCGCTGCATTCGTGACCAATTCCTTGTAATCACTCACAAACACCTGATTACCAAAGTGGTGGCACCAGTGAGCCATAGCGCGCGAATGGTCAATCATTCGTGCGGCTATATCTTCTACTCGATAGGCCCACTGAATCGAACTGAAGTTGGCCCGCCAGCAAGACAGGACAACGTCGCGCGGATCACGCTTAGCATAGATCACCTTCGCATTCGGAAAAAGCACATATAGCCAGCCAATCAGCGCGTAATTGTCAGGCATCTTGTCTATAAATATGTGACGACGAGAAGACGACAGCGAATGTCGAGCATGGGCCCGCAAGAACTGTTCATATTGCTGACGATACGCCGTCAATTTTTCGGTAGTGAGTTCGTTTAATGCGGTATGTATCGTCGGGGCCTCTCGATTGCCCTCGAATAGCCATCCGAAGCTCATGTGCAGATAGTGGCACTCGCCCATACCTGTTATCTGCGGGTGTCTAGCGAGAATTTGCTCAAGCAATGTCGTGCCAGATCGCGGCATACCCACGATGAATACAGGCTCAACCCAACTTTCCTTCAATAGGCTATCTTCCCGCGGTGCCGCCCAAGGAAACGTTGCCGTAAGGAGATTCAGCCATTTGCTGTGATAACGGTTATCATAGCGCGTCTCGACTGCGGAAGGTTCGGCGAAACGATTGAATGTCTCGTAGAGCTCCGCGGCGGTACCGTAGTCCTTCACTGAATGGTGGTATTCGGCTAGCGCGTGACTGACGTGACGCCGGGTTGCTCTGGGCATAGATTCGCATCGAAGAGCGTGGCGAAGGCGAGTCAAGTGGGCAAAATGCGCTCGGCTGCCTTGGATCGAAACTAACAGCGAGATGGCCGCCAAGGAGGCGGGCGCTTTCGTTATTACTTCATGCGCTAGCGTCTCCGCCTCATAGGCTCTCCCCGCAGTCACTGCGAGTCGCGCTCGGGCGAGCAATGATTCCAATGATCGACCCGTCGTTTGAATTTGCCTATCCTAGTATTTAATAGCATTGCAGGTATCGTTTCTCCGCACGTAGTACGCGACTCTTACCTCATCCCAAGCAGCATGGTTCAGATCCGCTTCTCGAAGGTACTCGAATGCTCCGTCCAGATCGCCTAGCGCGACAAATAACTTGGCAGAATAACGCCGTGCCGAGTCTTCACTGGCGTCACAAACCTGCGACATTTGTGCAATCCAGTTGGCCGCCAGGTCGTAAGATTGATCATCTAGGCATAGTTGAATTATTCGACTCAGTAGCTCCTGAGACTCGCCCATAATGTTTACCGCATCGGCAAGAACACCCATGGCATCATCTGTTCGATCGCGCTGCCAAAGCACGTCTACCAGCGCGAGTCGATGACTAAGCTGCTGTGGTTCTTGCACGATACGCCATTCAAGGAGTATCTGCGCCTCAAAATAGAACCCGTGAGCAAGAAGAGATTCCAAGACTACATCGCGCTGCTCTCTGATACGCGTAGCCACCGATGCCACGATGTCGGTCAATTCGTGGCACCGCTGGCCCAATATCGCAACTCTGGACAGCACAAGGAGACGCCTTGCTGGCTGCTCTGCTAGTGCATCGTTTACCAGCAAGACCGCTCGCTTCAGATCCTGCTCGGACCTGAGTTGCAATAAAACATCAATGAGTAGCTCGCTCTGCTCTTGATTGAGCCCCATCATCGATTCGCCATCCCATGCATCTAACAGATGCTGGGCTCTAGCATACTGTCCTTGAGCAAGATACAGGCGGCTCAACTCCGTCACCAGATCGCTGCTCCAATAGCGGGTGTCGATCAGTTCTTCAAATAATCGGATTGCTGCTGAGAAACGACCGATGTATGCGAAGGCAACTCCACGAACGTAGCGCTCTTCTGGCAAACCAGATTCTCTCGGGGAAAGACTATCCAGTTCCGCGCAAACCTCCACGGCGCCACCAGCACGTATCCGCGCCAAGCGCTCTGCTCTCTTGACCCAGCGCACGCCGCAAGGACCACTCTCGTTCTGTGTCGTCAAAGTAACTATGAGGTAACCCTATTGACCTGCTGTTGCTGTGCGAGAAAATAGTCGACCATCGCATCGACCCCGACGTCGTAGGGCGTCACCCGGAAATCCGGATAGCGACGGGAGAAGCGCTGCCAATCCAGGACATAGTCCTGCTCAAACTGAAAACCCATCTCACTGACTTCACGGATAGTGCGACTCACCCGTGCCAGTAGCCGCGTCATGCGCGGCGACACGTACGATATGGCAAAATCCCGCTTAAGTGTCTGACGGAAATAGTCGCCCATGTCCTCTACCGTTACCGGATCACCCACGGGCAAATGCCACGCCTCCCCGTAGGCTTGCGGGTCCAACCCCAGTTCTACAAGGGCGCGTCCGCAATCGCGCGTATAAGCCCATGTATGTACCGGCCCGTTTGGCATCAAGGTCTGCGGCGGCTTGCCCGCCAACAGGTGCTCTAAAAACCGGATATAAAAAGGCGAGTTCACTGCGCCCGGACCATAAAAGTCTGCGGAACGCCCGATAACCGCGGGCACGCGCCCTTGCCGGTGAGCGGCTAACGCCTGGTCGACGATCTCCTTGCGCACGCGCCCTTTGCGGGTCGTAGGCTGCTGCAAATGGTCTTCAGTAATCGGTTGGCCCAGCGGTGGAGGCCCGTAAAGGTAGATATTATCGAAGAACACGAGCCGGGCGCCGACCGCTTTGCAGCCCGACAGTACCGCTCGCAAGATCGCCGGCCAATCGCGTTCCCATACAGCGGCGCTGTAAGGAAGACCAATACACAGGTAAACATGGGTTGCGCCGGTCAAGTAGGGTAGAAGCGCCGCCGGATTGCGTGCATCGGCCTGCGCATGCCCGATCGCAAGGACGTCAAGACCGCGAGCGACCAGCGCATCCTGTGTGGCCCGGGCAATAGCTCCACCGGCCCCGAGTACCACCTGTTTTCCCGCAGGGGCGCGCTGCTCCGGCAGCGTAGGCAGGTCCGCCTCTCTCATCGAGCGGCCCGCTGCCGATACGCGCCCATCCACAGCATCAGGCCCGACAATAGCACCAGCGCCCAGGGACCCAGCGTGGGGATACCCATCGCGCCCCCCGGGGGTCCCACAGGAGACTCACGGCGGTTGCTGTCCTCCGCCTCTACTGCCGTTGTCGGATCATTCGGGTCCAGTGCCCGCACCACGTTCACCAGGGGATCGGTCGTCAAGTCCGCCGCATAGCGCACCGGTACCGTCAGCGTCAGCACACCACCACTGACCACACCGCCTGCCGGTATCTGGTTACCGTCAATCTGGAACCGCGTGTCGCCCGGCGCGCCCTCGCTCAGTGTGCCGCACACCGCGCCGCCACTGGCCGCGCACAGCACCGCACTGTCCAGCGTCAGACCCGCCGGCAAGTCATCAATCACGCTGACACTCTGCGCATCTGACGGCCCCGCATTGGTGACCTCGATGGTGTAGGTACTCGTACCGCCCGGGGTATACGTGTCCACCCCATCGTCCTTACTCGCCAGCAGGTCAATCACACTCGCCCGCAGGTTGATGTCCGAGGCCTGTGCGCCGTCCGGATCACCCGGGTCCGTCACCGTCACCGTGTTCACCAGCGAGGCCGCCACCAGGCTCGGCGCAAACGCCACCGGCACGCTCAGCGTCAGCGTGTTACCCGCCCCCGCCGCAATCGTGCTCCCCGTCAGCGTGAACGTCACATCGCCCAGCCCGCCCGTACTCGCCGACCCGCAGGTCGCCGTCCCGGCGGCCGTACATGTCACCGGCCCCGTCAGGGTCGTCCCTGCCGGCAAGGGATCCGTCACCGTCACATCCAGCGCGTCACTCGGACCCGCATTCGACACCACCATCTCGTAAATCGCCACCCCACCCGGTAGGTAGGTCAGGCTACCGTCATCCTTGGTCACCGACAGGTCCGTCACCGCATCGCGATTGTTTCCGTCGCTGCCGTTGGCCCCATCCGGATCATCCGGGTCCGTGGCGAAGGCCGTATTGACCAAGGGGTCCGTGGTCAGATTGGCCGCAAACGCCACCGGCACGCTCAACACCAGCGCATTGCCCGCACCGGCGGCAATCGTGCTGTTGTTCAGGGTAAAAGCCGTATCACCCGCTGTGCCGGTGCTGGCAGACCCGCAGGTCGCCGTCCCGGTCACCGTGCACGTCACCGGCCCCGTCAGGGTCACGCCCGTCGGCAGGGCGTCCGTCACATCCACATCCCCCGCATTCGTCGGGCCCTGGTTGGTGACGGTCACCACATACGTCGCCGTACCGCCCGGGGTATAGGTCGGACTGCCGTCGTCCTTGTCCACCACCAGGCCCACCAGCGACTCCCGGTTATTGGTATCGCTGCCATTCTTGGGACCGCCCGTATCCGCCGGGTCCGTGGCCGTGGCCGTATTGACCAAGGGGTCCGTGGTCAGACTGGCCGCAAAGGCCACCGGTACGCTCAGCACCAACGCATTGCCCGCACCGGCGGCAATCGTGCTGTTGTTCAGGGTAAAGCCCGTATCACCCGCTGTGCCGGCGCTGGCAGACCCGCAGGTCGCCGTCCCGGTTACCGTACACGTCACCGGCCCCGTCAGGGTCACGCCGGTCGGCAGGCTGTCTGTCACGTCCACATCGCCCGCATCCGACGGCCCGGCATTGGTGACCGTCACCACGTAGGTCGCGGTACCACCCGGGGTGTACGTGGTACTCCCATCGTCCTTGGTGACCGCCAGGTTGCTCCGGGCCGTCACCGGCGCCGTGTCATTGTCCTGGGCCGTCACATCGTAGGGCGTGCTATCAGGCCGGCGCAGCCCGGTGGCCCCGGTGACCACGGCCGTGTTATCAATCGGGTCCGGGTTGGTGCCTGCCGACACGTAGTCCGAATCCACGGTAAAACTCAGCACCAGGTCCGATGACACGTCGCTCCCATCGGCGCTGCCCGACACGTTGAGCCCCGGGGCATAGCGGCAGGTGAGCGTGTTCCCCGGGCTCAGCGGACCGGGGCTGCAATCAATCCAGCCGGTGCCCACCCCGCCTGTGTAAGTCAGGCCCGGCGGGACCACATCGGAGATCACCGCCGGATCCAGGGGCAGCGTCCCCGTATTCGTCGCCTGCAGCGTGAACTGCAGCGTCTCGCCCGCCACGACCGCATCAGGATCACCGGGGCTGCTGTAGAGCTTGCTCACGGCAATCTCGGCCAGCGCCTGCCCGGCCACGTTATTGGGGATGGTGCTGTTGGGGGTACCCCCGGTAGGCACTCCATCCGCCACCACCGGGTCGGTCTCGAAGCATTCCTGCACCACGCCGTTGAGCCGGTCCGTCCCATCCTGCGTGCCGTCATCGTCCACTGCCATCCACACGCTGGTGACCGTGGGCACATCGGGACTGTTCCACACCACCGGGCCCACGTCCTGAAATGCCCCCGGGGCCAAATCGGTGGTGGTCTGCACCGTACCGATCAGGGTGCCGCCGGCCAGCGGGTCGCCGGCGTAAAAGCTCACGTCCACGCCCGCTAGCACGGTCCTGCCCCCGGCGTTGCCGATGCGGCCGGTGACCGTTAACTGCGTCGGACCGGTCACGGTGGCGCGCAGCACAGAGGCGGTCAGGTCCGCCGCCAGGGGGCGACCATCGCCGATATCCGGCAGATTGGAGCGGAAGGTGTTGTGGTCCAGCCAGCTCTGGGTATAGGTGGTCGGCACGGTGCCATCGTTATCGATGTGGTTGATCGAATACGCGTGCTGGTTCCACAGGTTGCGGGTGTTGACCCAGTCTTCGGTGCCGTCATCGGTGGGGTCGCGTAGGATGTATAGACCGCCTCCGCCCAAACAATTAGGCCCAAGACCAGTGCAAACTCCAGTGCGAAAAGTGGTCTCACTTATCGCGACGATTTCGGCACTGCCATCATTATCTGTGTCAACGATGATCGGATTTCCGACTGCAGTCCCGTTAGGAATAACTCCAATCCTATCCTCGATAACGCAAAGCCGATCGGCCGTCAGAGGACAGAAAGCGTTGTCAGTAGCCGGTGGAGAGACGCACGCCGGATTGTCAGGGACACCAAGTACCTTTGTTGATATTTCATCGGAATACACGATTTCACCAATGCCATCGCCGTTGAAATCAAATACTGAAACTGAGGTATTAGCGGAATCATCCTGGGTCGGATAACAATATTTGTCTTCCAGAGTATTGGGAAAGGATCCTGAAGGATCATCCGTAAATGCAAAGACTTTAATAGCTTGGGCGCCAGCAACAATTACCTCCGGACGCCCAAATAAAGAAGGAAAAGCCGGATCATCATAAACATTAGCAATAGAAGGGGGGCCAGTATTTGCCCCCAAGTTAACCGTGACTCCCGTACCAGTATTCGTTGCCACCGACGCACGTTGTGCCATTCCCGGGCCTGGCTGCAGGACATGAAGCAATGCGCTTTGGCCTCCTACTGCCGATGAGGACAGTATAACCTCCGGAGTGCCGTCCAGATCGAGGTCAGCGATTGTGCTCCCACCGTCCCCAACAGCAGTATTATCCCAAAGCAGAGTGCCATCTTCCGCATACACTGAAGGGCCGCCAACAACTTCGATAAAGCCATCGTCATTCAGGTCCGCAGGTACCGAAAGAGTGCCGTATGATAATCTCCCCCTACCACTGGTTCCCGTCCATCTGAGCGTGCCATCTGCATTGAAGGCCTGCCTCCCCATGACAATTTCGGGAACACCATCGGCATCAAGATCTGTTAAAGATACAGCGACAGGGTCATAAATTGGACCTTCCCGACCCTGAATCGTCGCTACTAGAGATCCATCCTCGGCATTGAGAATTTCACGTGAGGTAACCAATTCCAAGCCGGGATCTGCATCAAGATTGCCAATCGCCAGTGATGAAGCGATCCCAGGTCGTGCGCCCGTCGAGCGAACCCATATTTGGCTGCAGTCCTCACCATTAATTGCAGTTATATTACCCGCTTGCGAAAAAGTTGGAATGCTCCCTGCGTAATCGATCACAAATATAGTGGAGTAGTCTTCGCCAGGGAGGGGTGCCACCACAGGAGTAGAAATAATACCAGTGAGCGAACCGCTGGCACCTTGCCACTGACACTGCACCTCCAGCCCATCGATCGCGGCCGGCCGGCGACACGCCTGCCCGCTGTCGATCAGGTTGTTGGTCTCGTCAACCTCCGGTACCACCGCACCGGTATCGTCCTCGATCGAGCCTACCACCACCTCCGCATACACCAGATCGTTGCGAAAATCCGCCGGCTGCAGACCCGATGTCGGAAACGCCAAGGGGATCGTGATCTCGTCCGGCGGCGCCGCCGAACCCCGGGGACCCAGGCCCGCCGGCAGCGACACCGTCTGGCCGTAGTCCGTCTCGCTCGGGTCATACGCACCATTGCCATCAGCGTCGTACCACACCCGCAGCTGAAAACTCGAGCCCGCCGGCAGCCCCGCGCCAAAATCCAGATTGACCACCGTCGCCGAGAACGTGGCGTCCGTGGCAAAGCTGCCGTTGAACAGGTTGACCGTACTGTGGTCCGGCAGGGTACTGGTCGTGACGGTTAAATCCACCGCCTGCGCCGGGCCGGCCCACAGGGCCAGTGCAACCAGACATCCGCTGAGGATGCGCCCCGCACGGCGCGCGCGAGGGCGGCGATGCCGTCGTGCAACGTCGGGTGTTGCGTTGTGCGTTTGCGTGATCATTAACTATATCCCCCCCCCCCCCCCCCCCCGGCCAAGGCGGTCACCGGGGTATAGGGTACTGTGACTGTTGTTATCAGTGTGAAGCACCGCCAGCCCTATGTCCTTGTATAAACTGGCTAGGCAATCTGGATTCTTACGTATTTTGTGCACAATGTCACAATGAGGGACGCCCTGAGGGGGCCCGGATCGGCGAACACCGCGTCGGGATGCACTACGGCGGCGTATCCGTGCGACCTTACTCGCTCGCCCCGCGGCGCCACGCGAGGAGGTCCGACGGCGTCATGCCATACACCGCACTGATGTGGCGCGAGAGGTGCGCGGCATCCGAATAACCCGCCGCCCTCGCGACCGCGCCCGGCGATTGGCCATCCAGCAGTAACACGCTGGCCACCAGCGCACGCCGCCACATGAAATAGTGACGCCACGGCACGCCCATCGCGGCGGAAAATACATGCAAAAAGCGGCTTTGGGACAGGGAGACCTGCGACAGGGCGGCCTCGAGCGTGACCTCGCCCCATCGCCCCTGCCTTTCCATAGCATCCATCCAGTGGAGCACCGTACGCACACGGTCCTCCGCAGGCTCGGTAAAGTCACGACCCACGACCGCGTAAAACAGGGCTTTGGCGCTTGCCGGGTCACCGTCCCATCGCGAATGGGACACGACCGAGGCGTCCAGGTCCAGAGCGAAGCGCGGATGGGGCAGGCCGGACAGGTACGCCGGATCCACCAGGGCCATCATGCCATGATCCAGTGCCAGTCGGTGCACGACCCCGCTATTGATCACCACGCAGGGACCGGACAGGGTCGCATCGGCGACCTGCGCGGTCACCCGATGGCCCGGTGCCGCCCACACGACCTCCAGCGCGTGATGCGTATTCGTGCGCCCCGACATCGGGCGCCCGCCTATCAGCAGGTGGCTACCCAGGCGTTGCACCGTGTACGCCTCAAACTGCCAGGTGCGCTCAATCACAGAAGACTCCCGATACGGTTGGGCAAGATCATCCCGAGGGGTGGGGGGCGCAATCTACTCACTTTGCCCGCCCAAAGGTTGAAGAAACACGCTGACTACGCTGCGCGGCGGTATGACGTAGCCTAATTATTCAACGCGTCGACGTCTAAAGTAGGATACCTTCCTGAGCATAGGGCGGGTCCGGCTACCGTCTCGCAGCACTTAACACCGTCGCACAGCGACGACCACAGGAGCGATCGGCATGACACTGAGCACCCTCCGCATGAAGCAGCTGAGCATCGATCAGTTACTGCACTATGCACAAACGCAGGGCGATTCCGTCGGCGATACATTTGCATCCGAACTGCTGCAACTCGTAAATACGTATGCACGCGAGATCGCTCATCAGCTCAATGTCGAGGCCATCGCTCTAAAAGATGACGACGGCGTACAGGACAAGGTTTCAGTGCATGCGTGCTTTTATCCCAGCTTTCCCACGCAAAGCTGTCCTGGCATCCTGCACAGCTACGACCCCGAGGGCCAATGGCACCAGCATCGCCACGGCACGGTATTGCTGTGCGACGATGACACAAACGTGGGATTGATCGGGACCGCCGCACTCGAGAGAGCGGGGCTGACCGTGCTGACATCGACGAGTGCCGAAGCGGCCCTAACCTTGATGGCTGCTCACGACATTGATCTTCTTATCACCGACATCCAGCTTCCCGGGCTATCTGGTCACGAGCTGGCCGAGATCGCCCGGACCCGACAACCCGGACTTGCGGTCATTACCATCTCGGGGGAAGTTGACGACGCGCTCTGTCTGGAGAAAGTCGAGGAACATGGGCTGCTGTTTCATGCCACAAAACCGGCCAACTGGGCACGTCTCGTGCCGTTGATTCGACGGCTGGCTACGCCACGCGCGGCTCAAACGGCTCAGAGTCATCCCAATAGCGGAGCCCATCGTAAGTCGTTCCCCTAGGGTCACGGCGGTGCCGTAGACATAAATCTCCGACCCGCCAGCCGTCTCGAAGGAGGTTGAGAAGCGCACGTTGACGATGGTCTAGGCTTTTAAGTGACGGGCTCGATCCTCAGGTATAGCCTGACATCAATGATGGGATCCTCTGGACTTTTTACTCATAGCCGCTCCCGGAACCTCCATCAGCCGCCCTCCATGCGCTCGCTGGCGAAGAAGACAGGTGTGTTGCCAGAAACGCGAGCAGGTCTTCATAAAACGCCACTCGCAAAGTTTCACTCGCAATCCCGTGCCCGCCGCCTTTGAGAACCTCAAAAGTAACCGCCTTGTCTTGCGCTAACAGCGCATCGCGCATCGCTTCGGCCTGGGAGAGCGGTGCTCGCTGGTCCTCGCTACCATGGACCATCCAGACCGGTACGGTGATTTTGCGGGCATGGTTCACGGGAGAGAAGGCCGCTAACTCCTCGGGGTCAGTGCCGATCGCCTTCTCAAGGTACCCCTCGCCCCATCGCAGCGCGAGGACGTCGCCTTCATCGTACATCCGCTCAAGATCATAAATTCCCGCGTAGGCCGCCACGCAATCAAGCAACTCTGGCTCCATTGACGCTAATTGCATCGCTGCATAGGCACCGAAGCTGCCTCCATACGCACAGGTCTTCGTGAAGCGATCGGGGTATGTCTTTTTTATCCAATGCAGTGCATCCACAAGGTCGTGGATTATGCCGTCTCCCCACTCCCGGTACCCCATCTCCTCAAAGTACAGGCCATAGCCACCACTGCCCCGAAAATTGACCTGAAGGATCGCATAGCCTCGGCTGGCCAACAGTTGCACCTCTTCATCAAACGCCCATGGAGCTCGTACACCATGCGGTCCACCGTGGATTAACAGAATTAGCGGTGTCGTCTCCGAGGTTCGGTGTGGCTGTGTCAACAGGACGGGAATGGACACGCCATCCCGAGCTCGCACGGTATGCGTCTCGGTCGGCGAGAGCAGTGTTCTGTCCAACCACTGACGGTTGGAGAACAGATGTCGCGCCTCTTTCGTTCGGGTGTCGAACAGGTAAAACGCCCCAGGGTTTCGGTCACCATCGACTCGCACAACAAATTGCTGCCCCGCCTGATCAGCGCTAATCAGTCGCACCAGCTGGTCCGGGAACGCCTTGCGCAAACCGCGGTGAAGCTTCACCAACCGATGATCGGGGTCCAGGTAGTCGTACTGTGGTGTTGCCGGTAACGAGATGACACCAAGGGGTATACCTGTGCCCGGTTCGGTCAGCGTGTCGACGATGTCGGCACTTAGCGGTCCCACCACGGTGCTAGTAGCCCCAGTCTCTACATCCATCGCCATGATCGTGTCTTGTCGTTGCGGTCCCGCCGAGGTGTTGAAGTAGGCAAGGCCCCGCGCCTCATCTAATGCCAGCAGGACCACCCGCTCATGGGCCAGCGACAGCGTCAAGGGCTCCCAGTCGCTCTTCGGCGTCCGCCTGAATGCGGCATTGACCGAGGAGTCTTCATCGATCCAGCGCATGAAACGGACTTGTCCGTCCAGATCGACCAGCGCGTTGGCGCCGCGGTGTGGCAATTTCTCTACTCTGCGTTTTTTGCCTGAATAGATATTGAGCTTGGAAACGACCGGGAACGTGTTCCTGGTATCGCGGTAAATGTTACCGCGCAATTCCCAAGGGTGCTCAAGGATCAGGATGTATTTAGGGTCATCGGGCAATATGCTGAGGATTGTGTGGCTCGCAAAGCTCGGCTTCTTCCCCCCAATTCTGCCGCTGACCCGACCATTCGCTCGCCACCCGAAAATGCGCTCGGATCGTTTGCCATCAAGATTGACGGCATACAACTCGCCGGTGGGAATCGGTTGCTCCCAGCGACCGTACTTCTCAGCTGCCGCGAAGACAATACGCTCGTTATTCGCCCACTGGTAATCGTAAATGACATCGCCCTCGACGGTCTTCGTACCACCAACAAAGCTGAAATCTGTCGTGGAAAGGAAAATAATTGCGACAGCGTCTTGATCGCGTACCAATGCGGCGAGATGTTCGCCGTCAGGTGAAATTTTTGCGTCCAAGTAGTCGCCATTCGATATCCAATAATCCAAAACATCAGGGTCTTTTGGCTGGTCCGTCGCAACAGCGTGACTGCTCACCGAGAAACACATTAATACGGCGAAGACGACTCTCGTCCTACATTGAAATAGCCGGGATATTGATAACGACTTGACGAGCACATGTGTGACTCGCGATTGAGAGAAGAAACTGAAAAGGTAAAGGTGATGAAATAGCATCGTTTCAACTCCCCCCCCGGGGCCGAAAGTAACAAATGGTGATTTGCCGCCCAGATCCTGTAAAAAACAAAGACCCTCAAAAAAATCATCCACAGAAGACGAAGGGTTTACATGCAGAAACCTTGCAGATCTCTTTCAGCCTTTTCTTCACTAATAATTCGCATGCTACACCCCATTGAGATTGCACTTTTGTATAAAGTAGCTGAACTGAAAGGGCCATCAACTTGATGTGCTGAGATTTCGACGCCCTCTCTTCGGTTGGCGTTTTCTAGGATGGGGCAGCCATTTCGGGTAAGTTGACCGCCCCCTGCCGTTGCCACAAATGATTTTCTGCGGTTTTCCCGGTTTTCGAATAGCTCACTTAGAAAGCGAGCGACCTGCGAGCCAGTGATGGAGACAGCGACGAGTTGTCCGACCATTTCACGCGAGAAGTCGTCAACGACATTCAGTACACGGAATCGTCTGCCACTACTTAGCTGATCTGAAACAAAATCCATCGACCACCGCTGATTAACCCGTGACGGCACTTTCATTGGTTGCCTTGGTCGCTGGAACTTTTTGCGCTAATTAGTGCGCACCTGAAGCCCTTCCTCGGTGTACAGGCGATACGTGTGCTTCTTATTCACAAAGAGACCCTCGTTCTTCAGAATCCCGTGCAATAACAGGTAGCTGTACGCTGACTACTCAACCGCTAAGGCCTTCAGTCGGGACCTTAGGGTATAGTCACGAGCCGGCTTCGACTGGTACCGATAACCTGTTCTGCTGACGCCCGCCAAACTGCATGCTGTGCGCTCGCTCAAATGACAGACCTCAATCATATGAGTAGCGACATGCTTCCGCGCGGCAGGCGTTACCACTTTTTTTTGCAGCACGTCCTTCATGGCCTCGGTCTCGAGCAGCTTCTCCGCCAAAAGCTTCTTCAGCTTGCTGTTCTCTGACTCAAGCCCTCTTAGGCGCTTGGCCTTGTTTACCTCGAGCCCGGGGTACTTACTGCGCGCAGTCTGAGCGAACGAAAATAATCGAATGGCTTCCGGTTAGGGCTGGAGCGGACGTCCATGCAAGAGGCTATCAACGTCTGCTTGAAGTGGTCAGCAGTAGCAAACCGGGTTATATCGACTCCATTATCGTCGACTCGCTTTCGAGTATCTTCAGATCGGGATGATTAATCTGTTCAATCACTTCACGGAGTTGGAGGAGACGCAGCGGATGGCTGACGCCAGCTACCTCCCTTCCCCGCGCCGCCAATAGTCGCGTGAAAGCGACCGCGCTCATGGCTGTGACCCCATAATCGGAGGGACCTAGCAGTGAAACCTGTGTCTGGACGTATCGCCGCGCGCACCTTCCGCGAGCGACTGCAACCATCGCTATGGGCTCTGGGCGGGCCGGACTCAACTCCTTGAGCGCGTTCACGGTTCGTCCGAGCTGGAGACCAAATCCTTTGCGTCGAAAGAGAGCCAGAATACCCAAGCGACGAAGAACTGACATCAGCCGGTCGAATGCCATACTGTCGAAGCCCGTCCAGAGATGAACTTCGGGCACGCCCAGCGCATCAGAAAGTACCTGTCCCTCCGCGAAATCGACGAGCCGGTGGCGGCGGACTCCAAAGGGCTCTGGGTAGTCGAAGTCTCGTGTGACGCTGACGCCAGGCACTTTCCGAACACGCGAACCCTCGCGAAAGGTTACGGGCTTCGAAAATGAAACCATCATGTCTGAAATTCCAAGCGGAGCGACTCTTGCCCTCGTGCTCTGACACAGCGACAGGTCGATGGCATCGACCCGGTCGAGCATCTCTGATGCCCGCACCGCCATCAGGCCCGACAATCCAGGCCACAAGCCAGCCATCGTAAGCACGGGGGTACAAGCCTCTGTTGCGCGGCTGCCCAGCGCGTGAACGCGGTCGATAAAACTCTGCTTGATAGATAGGTCAAGACTGGGTATTCCATGCCCAAGACAAGCGAGCTGTACCTCCGGCCTTTCTTGCTGGAGACAGATAATCACCGCAGTGAGATCGGGGGCGACGCCATCGCGGATACTCTCGGGATCTCGCACGTCGATCCGCCTCGACTCAGCTCCCCCCGGGTATTCCTGCGCCTGAGCTATTGCGCGTTCAAGCCGGTAGTCCCCCAAGACGAGCGATCTCGGACCGCATTGGCGCACGATCTCTGCACACACCTCTCGTCCTACGCCGCCCGCCGAGCCAATCACGAGAATCCGTGATCGAGCGGCGCCATCTTTACTTTTCATCTTCTTATACGCCTGGAGGCTCCGACCGACCGGAACGAATGACAAACGATGCTTTCGTCCAATGACAGCCGAAGCTGCCGCTTCTATGTGAGTGAGGGCCGGCAAGGTCGCCGTTCCACGCTGATCACCGGTCGATTACCCATTGAGCTCCGGCACGAGTATATCACTGAGGCGGCGATAGCTGACGCGGTCTTGAACCGCCTACTGCATGGTGCTCACCGACTCGATCTCAGGGGTTAATCCATGCCTAACACCAGGTCCGAATTGACTGAACGTGACTGGTCGATGTAAAAATATCCACGCGAGCGAGCATCAGTGCGCAAAGCGGCCCAGATCGATGATCCACGTATCCCGTGCCCCTTCTCCTCGAGAGTTAGCATCGTATGTGCGCAGGCGGCGCGCTGGTGATAGATTGTGGATGCACGCTGCCATGCAGGTCGTGCGACTTGGGGCGCTGGTGACCGCTAGTGACTGAAAGTGTGAGAGATGGATAGCACCGCGCTATAGCAAAAGACGGGGTTTGTTTTTCCTATGCCTGCAGTAAGCAACACAACGCAGTTAGCCGAGAACCTGTGGATTGTCGATGGCCCTGCCGTACGCTGGGTCACCGTACCGTTTCCAACACGCATGACCATTGTGCGTCTTGCTGATGGGGAGCTCCTGATTCACTCGCCGATCGAGCTGACTCCTGATGTCAAGAAGACGGTTAAAGCACTCGGGACGCCAAAGTACCTCATCACTCCCAACAAGATCCACCATCTGTTCTGGTCCCAGTGGCAGGCCTGTTACCCGAACACTTTGAGCTTTGCGCCGCCCGGCCTGACCAGAAAACGGCCAGATCTTTCATTCGCCGGTGAACTTGGCGATAGCCCCGAGCCGTTCTGGACAAACGAAGTCGACCAACTCATCTTCAAGGGCAGCCGCGTCCTTGACGAAGTGGTCTTCTTCCATCGCCCATCCGGGACCCTCATCCTCGGCGATCTTTTAGAAAACTTCGATCCCGGGACACTGTCCTCATTCCACCGTCTCCTCGCGCGACTCGGCCGGGTCCTTGCCCCGCACGGGGAAACCCCGCTGGATTACCGGCAAACGTTTATGCTCCGTCATCGGGAGGCGCGCGAGAGCCTGCGCCGCATGCTCGAGTGGAAACCCCGGTCCGTTGTCATGTGTCACGGACTGCCGGTTTACGAGGATGCAGCAGCTTTCCTGGAAGCCGGTTTCGGGTGGATTAGCCCTCGCCATAGCCCCTGAGCAGGCACTACACTGTCATGGCACTGCTCATTGTCGCAGAAAACTCCAATTATCGATGCCTCAGATTAGGGAAGGTGGACAAAATTCCGACAGAGTATTTAGATGGTATTGGTAAGACTAAAAGGCTATCTGCATTCTGAGGTTGGATTGTAGATTTTAGGGATATTTGCATTCTAAGGTTGGATGTCAAATTCCCCAATAAATCGGCAGTCACTCTCTTTTGTGCAAAATTTGGTTGAATGACTCCGATCCGGTTCATCCCAAACCCTAGATCTATATCCGGTATGAGAGCGACTGGGTGCGTGAACCACCCGGGAAACTATGTTTATACATTGTATAATATTGCAGCTGTGGTAGTACAAACATAGTTTAAACATATAGGTAGCTAGTATGCACACCAAAATTCGCAAATGGGGCAATTCCGCAGGCGCGATCATCCCGGCACCCGTGCTAGCCGAAGTCGGTATTGATTTAGGCGATGCCGTGGACATTGAGGCCGTAGACGGCACCATCCTGATCAAGCAGGTTGCGCCCAGCTATACCCTGGATGAACTGCTGAAGGCCTGCCCGCAGGAGGCGGTGACATTGAATGTCGATGAAAAGGCATGGCTGCGTGATGCGCCAGTAGGCAAGGAGTTGGCTTAAGTGGCCTACACACCTTAGCGCGGTGACATCGTATGGACGGACTTCGATCCGTCAGCGGGTCATGAGCAGGCGCACAAGCGGCCGGCCATCGTGTTGTCGCCAGAGCTGTTCAATAAGCAGATCCAATTGGCCTTGGTTGCCCCTATTACCAGTCGAGTGCGGGGACACGGTTTTGAGGTCAAGTTGGAGCAAGCCCAAACTCAAGGCGTGGTGCTCTGTCAGCATGTTAAGACCATCGACTACAAGTATCGCGGCATCGAATTCATCGAACCCGCTCCCGCGAAGGTGTTGAACGATGTCTTAGCGAAAGTACGGGTACTGGTTAACTAGGTGAAACAGCAAATCGCTGGAAAGGGCAGCCAACCTCTCAGCAAAACATCCCAATCCAAGCGATTCCAACCAACAGCCAGGCCCACTTCGAGAAATACTAATGCTCTAGTTCCAACCTCAGAATGCAAATAGCCGATTTTAGTCAGGCATGGCTCAAGGCCCGGTTTGTGCAAAAGTTGGTAGGAGACCACGATGCGGCGTTCGCCGACCAGGGTGAGTAAGTTTCTTGCAAACAAGCAAGTAGACAAAAAGCGCAACTATCTGTACGAGTGAACTATGAACTGGAAAGGTGAGTTCTGCTTAGGCGAAACATGGCTGGTTTTTCGGGGTCGTGCTGGGGACAATCGCCCACACGCACATGCAACGCTCCAACTGACCGTATCCCTTGGCCCAGAAATTCTGATCAGCGATGAAAATGATCGGTTGGTGTCTGGTTCTGCGCTTTGTGTGAAAGCGGGTAAACGTCATACGCTTCATCCATCGAAGAGCGTTGTGCTTGTATTGATTGAGCCGCAATCACAGCTAGCAGACTATGTGCAGCGCTTTGCGGGGGACAGCGATATCTCTGAGGTTACCCCAAGCCTCACTGCTCAGATCAATTGGGGAGGCGAACTCGATATGCTCCTTGAGCCCTTGGACATAGGTGGCAATCGTCTCAGGTCAAACCTAGATGTACGCTTAGCGGAAGCACTCGAGTTTTTGCGCACGTCACCGCTAAAAGGCGCGATCGCTGCAGCCGCTAAGTCATGCGGTTTATCGGAACCGAGATTACGGGTGATTGCACAACAACAACTTGGTGTACCTCTATCCAAGTGGCTCATATGACAGGCGATTCGGCGGTCGGCGAAGGCGCAAGGCGCTTCGCTGAGTGACGCTGCCTATGCAGGCGGTTTTGCGGACCAGGCACATCTAACCCGGACAATGAGGACAGTTATGGGTGTGACACCCCTCCAGGCATTGAACGCGGTTCAGGAGCGTTAGTTTACACGCAAGCGTTTCGTTCAATACGCTCACTCGATGTGTCCATTATCTTTCTCTTTTTCATTTAGGAGATTGAGTGATGACTATACCAGTGGTTTTAGCAGACTTTGAGAGCGACTTAGTTCAGCGCACCGCAACTCGAATCATTGGTGACGCCGCCACTACAAAAGAGAAATTCAGCAGACTGCACGATTATGTCAGAGACGACATCAAGTTTGGGTTCCCGGCAACTGGCGACCTGACCAAGGCGTCCGACACGATTAGACTGAGGCTCGGGCAGTGCAACACGAAATCTACTCTGCTCCTCGCATTGTGCAAAGCTGTCGGCATACCAGCACAGGTGCATTTTTCGCTGATCTCAAAGGAGATCCAACGAGGCTTTTTTACGGGGCTCGCGTATCACCTGATGCCAAGGGAAATCTCGCATTCCTGGCTTGAAGTCCAAATCGACGATGAATGGAAACGGACAGACGGATATATCAACGACACTTTGCTTCAAGCTTCGTCACAGCGAACGTTAAAGCAACGCGGATGGACAACAGGATTCTCGGTTGCACTGGGAGCAGCGGGGCAGGACTACGGGTCGTGCGCCACTTTTGGAACGTTTCAGCAAATGGCTGCAGTTACTGATGATCATGGCGTCTATGATGAGCCATCGGACTACTTTAAGTCCGAATGCTACAAGAACCGTCCCGGACCGATCAGACTCATCCTATATCGGCTCAAGGTAGCAGCTGTCAATCGGCGCGTTCAAGCTATTCGGGCAAAGGCAGACGTGCGCAAGCATCGCCGGACGGCCGATACAAACAAAAGCGCTTCGCTCGATACTCAATAGAACGGATAGCGCAGCAGATTTTCGAGAATCGAAGCCGAAGGTGCATCATGAAGGCCACTATACGGTCAGCGTTCGACCAAGAAATGTCCCTGGCCAAGGACGCGTACAATCGCCGCCAACTGGACGATTCGTTCAAGCTATTGGAGCGCGCGCACATACTGGGACAAAGGTATTTCATAGCCCATCTGATAACTCATTGGTGGATGTTGAAAGTGGGCATCCGCAAAATGGATTGGCGAGAGATCAGAGGCCAGGTCCTCCGGCTTATCGCTGTTATCCCCGCTTACCTCTTAGGTTGGGTGCCCAGAGGAAATACCGGCGGCGCTAATGTCTCGGCCCTCAAACCGATGCCTATCCCCGACGACCTTGCGGCACTATTGAAGGGGAATAACGTCTGGGTCGATATGTTTATGAGGGTCATATCCTGGTCCTTCATCGGCACTATTGCCTGTATCGGCGTGCTCAAATAGTCACTGCAGAGAGAAGTTCGGGTCAGAATTCGCTAATTCCAACCCTATAATGCAAATTACTGAAGATCAGCTTGTTGCGACATTGACGTGCTGGCGACTCATCCCAGGCTATCAGGGGCGGGGATTCCGTGATGGCCGTGGTGTCTTAAAGCCCGCCGAGCGGTTTCAATCCGGCCTCTGAAATCGATGCCATCGTGAATGACAAAACTGTGCGCGGGCTCAAATTAACTGCCCCTCCGCAAGCTGCGCGTATCGAGGTGAATGCGGCCGAGGCCACGGCCCACTTCGACCCCGATACTGCCTCCGGGTCGGATAGCAATACGCTCGATCCATCCATCGCCCCCCTCCTCCTCCTTACGCCCCACGCCCTCAGCGCAGAAAATTCCGACCAAGCGCTATCTGGTCGCTCTTGCTATTCTCCCTTGCGCTGTCAGCCCTAGCCGGACTGGGCTGATTTGGACACCGGATAGGATCGGTAGGTGGCTTCGGCTACCCGACACGGAGCGCCCCATGGCGGTAAGAGACGGCCGCCTGTCGGCGCTCAACTTAGCCAATTTATGCAAGTCACCGTAGGTCTTGATGTTGTAACCTGTATTTGAATTAAGTTTACCTGCCTTCAGTAGAGGTCCAAAGACCAATGGCTGCGATACTTTGGCCACCTAAACGCTGAAGCCAAAATACGGCTTTATGGAGTTCGATCTGCCTCGCAACCGGACCGAAACCGAGGTTATTAACAGTAGTGGCGGAGCCGTTGACGCCGGTCTGGTCTCATCCGGGGCTTGAGAAGGACTGCCAGAAACACACTAATTCTAGCCTCATACCACCGTCTCAACGCTGTTCTCGGGCTTAGTTCTCAGGGTAATACCCTAGAGATAGACGTCATGACAACCGCTGTGACCTAAGGTTCGGAGAGTATTTGAATTGCATTCGTTTTTTTAAATCAAGCCGTATGAGGAACCAATGATGAGATCGTTAACAAAACGCCCCCCTCTCAAAATCGCGACGCTTGCGCTTGCCGTGTCGATGGCACAGACCGCTATAGCCCAGCAAGAAACGCAACTCGAAGAAGTCATCATCACCGGTACCCGTTTGGCGGATCGATCGGCTGCCGACTCCCCGGTGCCGGTAGACGTTATCAGTGGAAGCGATTTCCGAGTCAACGGATCAACAGACCTTCAGGACATGCTGCGTACGCAGGTACCTTCTTTTAATGTCAATTCCCAGCCCATTAGCGATGCAGCGACGATCACGCGCCCACCAAACCTGCGCGGTCTGTCGCCAGACAATGTTCTGGTACTGGTCAACGGCAAGCGTCGCCACCGCGGCTCCATTATCTCCTTCCTGGGAGGCGGTATTTCAGATGGCGCGCAGGGTGTGGATATGGCAGCCATTCCGTCGCTTGCGATAAAGCAGGTCGAAGTGCTGCGCGACGGCGCCTCATCACAGTACGGCTCTGACGCGATTGCGGGGGTTCTCAACTTCCGACTCCGCGATGCCGCCGAAGGCTTTGAGATGGTAGCGCGAACCGCTTCCACCTTCGAAGGTGATGGCGACAACTATATGGTCTCGGCCAATCTTGGCCTGCCTCTGGGGGACAATGGTTTCGTTAACCTCACCGGCGAAATGCGCGATGTCGACGGCACCGTCCGCTCGGTCATCCGTGATGATGTGGCCTTTGCTGCGGCAAATGGCTACGCACCCGTCACTGACTTTCAGGCCATCAACACTTACACGAACGATGTACCTCAGTACTGGGGCACGCCGGATGTCAAAGATGACGTTAAGCTGTTCATCAACTCGGCCTACCAGATTAATGACAGCATGGAAGTCTACGCGTTTGGTAACTATGCGGAGCGCGAAGTAGAGGGTGGCTTCTTTTACCGTAACGTGGTCGGTGGCTCAAATAACCTTACCGGCGGCTCCACCGGACAGCGCGGCGGCGTTTATGCGGGCCCCACGGTTGATCCGCTAACCGGTCTTAGTAGTGCTACGGGAGTCCCGTCAGTACTTGTGGGCGACCTTGATGGTGGCAGCAGCTGCATCGACGGTATTCCTCTGGGTGGTTCCGGCGGGGTTATTCCTGATCCGACGTTTCTTGCACAGGTGTCGGCAAGCGAGAACTGCTTCTCTTTCATCGAGACAATTCCGGGCGGCTTCGTGCCTCGCTTTGGTGGTACCAACGAAGATATGGCACTGGCAGCGGGTATCCGCGGTGAAATCAACGTGGGCAACGGCCTTGACTACGACCTGAGCGTACAGCGTGGATCCAACCGCACCGATTTCTTTATCCGCAACACCATTAACGCCTCTCTCGGCCCGGCCACCCCGCGTGATTTCGTCCCGGGCGGACAGGAGCAGACCGAAACGGTTTATAACGCCAATTTTGTCTACGGCCTTGATGTCGGCTTTGCGTCTGACCTGAGCATCGCCTTTGGCGCGGAGTTTCGTGAAGAGGAGTTCGACCTGTTTGCCGGCGACCCGGCGTCCTACGAGCTTGGAGTTCTCGCGTCTCAGGGCTTTTCGTCAAGCTCTAACGGCTTTGGCGGCTTTCCCAACGACACCTCAGCCAAGCAGGACAACACGTCGTTTTACATCGATCTTGAAGCCGATGTTACCGATAACCTGACGCTTCAGGCGGCGGCCCGTCACGAAGAGTTCAGCAACTTTGATGGAACGATTACCTATAAGCTTGCAGGTATGTACCGTGTAACGGACAGCTTCCGCCTTCGCGGCGCGGTCTCAACGGGCTTCCACGCACCCACCGCTGGTCAGGCGAACATCACTAACGTCACCACACAAAACGTACAGGGCGTACTGATTGACCAGGGAACACTTCCGCTGTCATCCGCAGCGGGGCAGATAGGTGCTGATTACGTTGAGAGCTTTGGAAATGGACGACCAGGCCTCGATACCGAGGAAGCGGAGAACTTTTCTCTCGGCGTTGTATTTGATATCGGGAACTCTACCTGGACCATCGACTACTACAATATCGATGTGACAGACCGAATCGCGCTGGGTGCCAATGTTGACTTCCTGGATGCACTAAACTTTGCCGGCGGCGGTTCCGATTATGGCACCATATCCGATGCACTCACCGGACTCGACGCGGATGGCATCATCAACCGTCAGGACTTTCTTGGTCTCGACGATCTGGCTGAGTTCCGCTTCTTCAGCAACAGCTTTGATACCAGCACCGAAGGTGTCGACGTTGTGGGTAACATGTACTTTGACTTCCTCAGTGGCAGCTCTACTGTGACTGTGGCGTTTAACTACAACAAAACCGAAGTCACCGATCGCGGAACGGTCAATCCGATCAGCGATGGTCGTGTAGAAGCTCTCGAAGAGCTACTGCCAGAGTACAAAGGTAACGTGACCTGGTCACACGTGCAGGGTAAGTTCCGCACGCTGCTCCGTGCGAACTACTACGGGGACTGGAGATCGACAGGCAACGGATACAACGTAGACGCAGCGACCTTGATCGACGCCCAGGTGGCCTACCAGTTCACCGACTCCATAGAAGTGGTTCTAGGTGTGGAAAACCTGTTCGACGAATATCCGGACGAGAACGCAGGCCAGGGTGGTACTGGTCAGCTCTACCCGGAAGACAGCCCCTTTGGCTTTAACGGCGGCACCTGGTATCTGCAGGGACGTCTGGTCTTTTAAGAGGGCCTAACCTTAGGCAAAGAGCTTCGCCAGCTGCCCGTTTTTGGGGCAGTAAAAACGAAGCAACGAGGGTCGCAGATATAGCAATATATGCTGCGACCTGTTTAAACAGGTCAGAATGTACTAGTTCGGACACTATCCAACATATCGTCTTGACTAGCGTCGGCGACAGTTTTGGTCAACTGCGACCGCTCAGTCCGCGAAACTCCATCCTCGGCGAGCGTCCGCTTTTGCCCCCCAGGTACTAGCTGTGGCCCGACACTAGCCGCCCGTCGGATTTCGCCTAACAATCGTCGTGCATGTGCTCTGTGGTAAAACTTAAGGGCCGCCCCCAATCGTAGTGGGTAAATCCCAGGGCCACATCCGCCTTGGCGGCGCGTCCTTTCGCTTTGCCTTTCTTCTTACCATCGGAACCTGCACGCGAGGTCTCCACAAACTTGCGCCGCGCATGATCCATACAACCAATGCGTCGAATACCCTGGCGTTTGCAAACGGCGGCACAGCCCGACTAGCCATCAACTTGCAAGATGCCCGTAAATCCATCGAGCAATCGTGCCGCCACCTCCCCGGAGCGGTGGAATCATAGGCAAACAGCACCGAGGGTATATCCGGTGGACCGCCCCGGGTCACCCACATCCACTTCTGGGACTGGGCCGTCTTGCCGTCCTCTGTCAGCACCTGAACCCGCGTTTCATCGGCCTGCAGATAGCAACAGGCGCTCTGTTGACGAGTTGCGACGGCGTTTGGCATCAGAGACCTCCATGCCGCCGTACATCGACTTCCAGCGGTACAGCGTGCTCCCGGCGATGCCGTACTCGCGGGCCAGATCGACCATGGTGCGGTCAGCCTCCTGCTTCAGGATTGAGATGATCTGTTCTTCGGTGTAGCGCTGGCGTTTCATATCGGGATTTCCTTATCAAGACGATAGACGGAGATCCCACATCCTGCATGGCTCGAATTACGGGGGTACGGTCAGTTGATGAATGCATCCCCCCCCCCCGCGCGCGCAGGTGCGACCGGTAGGGCGCTCCTTCTGGCCTCGCTTGTCAGGCATTTTCAATCCACTCCGGGCGAAGCACAGCCTGTGGATGCTCACCTCTAACTTCAATTTCGTATGCGCATGAAATACTCTCTTCGTACTTGTCCTCAGTGGAAATCGTGCGCATATCAAAACGAAGTTCTATTCTATTCGTGATGTAGCGGCCTTCACGAATGTTCGTGACGCCAATGTCGTTGACGTAGCCTGCGGGATACATGACCTTAACTAAAGCTGAAGGCGGTAGTAATAACCACTGACTCATATCTGGTGTTGTGTGTCGTTCATCACCAATGCTCAGAGCAACTGCACTCAGCTTCACTTTACAAGGGTGGGCACCGATATTTTTGGGAGTTACGGATACACTGAACCCTAGGCTGTCCGGTATAGGCTCAACATGCACTCCAGGGAATACATATGGGCGGTATTTTGAGGTGTATTCCCTCTTGAGATAAGAAAGCGTTATCGCGGCCAGCGCAAGCGCACCGACTGCAGCCAGAGCCGTAACCACATTTGAGTAGGATTCTGTAATCGTTTCAAAGGTCTCCAGAAGACGCGCTCCGCTGCCTAACGCCCAAAGTTGCGGGGCGTATTAGCACGTCCACAACCTTTGCTTGCTAAGGAAAGGCTTTACGAAGTGAGGGCTAATCAACTTCACTGTATGGCCATTCTGGAAGGCTCGCGCCCTGTAGTTCGCCCCGCCGCAGCACTCCATGACAATCGTATAAACGGGCAAATGCGCAATAAACACGGCCAACTTATGTCTAGGCAGGTGTTCTCTCGTTACCGCCTTGCCCGATGGATCAACTCCGTGGAGCTGATAAGTGTTCTTTGTTATCCCGATGCCCAGTATATGCATTTGCATCTCAACCTCCCATCCCTGAATCAGGTTGCTCAAACTAAAGACTAGTCTGAAGAATCCAGCCGCGCTGGCAGCGTAGTTAGGGATAGCTCATCAAACGGCCCCCAAACGCTCAGACGAGCTCGTGGTGCCGTCGCAGGGTAGTCACTGTGGAAAATGTAGCGTACAAACCTTTCGCGATGACGGCTACCTGACCAGAACCTGGGCGCCAACATCTACAGACAATGCTGCTCAGGAGGAGGCAGCGGCGCGCTCACCGCGCTCCTTCTCAAGGAGGAAGTTAGCAAGTTTCAGCATACCTGCGTGGCCTCCAGCCTTACGTGTGCTGATGCGATATTTGCCCGCGACCATCATTTCCGGTGTGCTGGTGATCTTTGCAGCCCGTGCCCGCGCGTTGGCCTGGCGGACCTGACTGCTGACACCAAAGGAATTAAAAGCCTTGCTGAAATCCTCCCGCGCCACACCGTTGGCCGCGAATAGGTCAGCCAAATCGCCTTCCGACTGGAGACGCTTGCGGTCCAGATAAATGGCCTGGAAGAGGGGTATGTGTACTCGATCGAGGACGCCGAGAGCCTCGGCGGCGAAGTAGGCCTTGGCATGTACCTCCATGAGAGCATTCCACATGGCTGGTGAGCCAATCACCGCGACGTCATCAGCAAGGGTTTTCTTCCACTGAACGACCAGAGGCTCGAAGCTGTAACAACCACCGCAGCCGTACCAGAAAAATTCCACCACTTCGATCTTGCCAGTGCCCGTGCCGCGGATAGCCGGCGAAATCACATCGTAGTGCTCGCCCTCTACCCATTCCTGAGCCTGAGTCGTCAGGGCGGTTACCTGCAGGGCCAGCATGAGCATGACGCAATAATGCTTGAACATGGTGTTCTCCCGTTTTTTCCTAAAGATCTAGATTGCTGGCCCCGATTCTAGGGAATCGCTGAACGCCGGGTCGAAATCGAACTTCTGGGATCGTGCATCGACCCCAGCAAATAGCCACCGGTACAGCCCCCATCGGTCTAGTCAGCCACCCTATCTCCGAGTCACCCACCAGCAGGCGCACTCGTTAGGGCCGCCTACTCAATGTCCACAGTGACGAGGGCTACCTCACTGCTATCTTGCCATCGGCATCTATCACGAATCCAAATATAGCTTTTGGCGCCACGTATTAATTGTAAAAACAAGCTGGACTTGGAGAGATGGACCCCAATGACCGGACAGGTATTGGACGAAAATAAGTGCTTCCCTCTAGATGAGCGTAACACTCTCGAGAGAAGCAATGAGAAGGAAGAGACGTATCCATTCACCCGAGTTCAAAGCGAAGGTCGCTTTAGCTGCCTGCCAGAGTGATTTGACGATGGCTGGGTATTAATGTAATGAACCACCCCCACCCACGCCGCTAGTCCGGCGAGGTCTTCCAGACTAGATTGAGTCTGCTGGACCTTAACCTTGGATGGGAGATCGACATGACTATTAATATGCTGGGCATCGATATTGCCAAGAGCACTTTTCAACTACACGGCGCTGATTGTTCGGGCAAGGCTGTTTATAAGAAACGTCTGACCAGAAGCGAACTAGCTGCCCATATCGCAAATCTACCCGCATGCACCATTGTGATGGAGGCCTGCGGCGGAGCTAACTACTGGGCCCGCGTGTTTCAGGGCAATGGGCATTCAGTGAAGTTAATAAGCCCTCAGTTCGTAAAACCGTTTGTTAAAACAAACAAGAATGACGCTAACGATGCCGAGGCGATCGTGGAGGCAGCCAGTAGACCCTCAATGAACTTTGTGCCGATCAAGCAGGTTGAACAACAGGACATACAATCAGTTCATCGAATACGCACTCGAGTTGTTAAGAACCGAACAGCGCTAATCAACGAGATCAGAGGCTTGTGCTTGGAGTATGGTGTCGTTCTTCGTCCTGGCGCCGCAAGCGTCAAATCGTCACTCTGCGCGGCCATTGCCAACAGTGATAACGAGCTGACTCCCTCATCACGCGAGTCGATGCAGGCGCTTTATGAGGAATTGGTCGATATCGAAGTCCGAGTGAAAAACCTGGACTCAAGGATCCGGCAATTATGCCGTCAGAACGAGCGCTGCCAGCGCATCCTGGAGGTCCCGGGTGTGGGTGAATTGACGGCCACAGCCATTGTCGCAGCCGTCCCCGACCCCAAAGAATTCCGCAACGGCCGCCACATGTCAGCCTGGTTAGGGCTGGTGCCGAGGCAGTCTTCCAGCGGAGACAAGCGGGTGCTGCTGGGGATCAGTAAACGAGGTGACCGGTATTTACGTACGCTGTTGATCCACGGGGCCAGGGCAGTGTTAAGCCACTACAAAGACAAGGATAACGACTATACCCGCTGGGTGGGTAGGAAAAAGGCGAAGTTAAGTCACAACAAGGCCGCGGTAGCCTTGGCCAATAAAAATGCCAGGATTATCTGGTCGATGTTAGCTACGGGGGAAAGCTTTAACTACGGAGAACACGCAACCGCTGCTTGATACGCAATATCAAATAGCTTCCTTTAACCAACCGAAAATTATCACGAGTTTGCTACAGTTGATTTGAATGATGGTCTATAGGTTGCACCGGCTCTTTTAGAACCTGGAAGTTGTCACGGCCCCTTGAGGCCATGGTATTGATGAGGTGGAGGAGCGCGGATTTACATCAGGGCACAAGCTTGGCTTGCACGCCGAATATATGACTGCAACTCAAACCTATGACATCCATCGCAAATCAGCTTGCAAAAGGGGGTGGTTCATATATGCCAACTTAACTCGCCGAAATGAGACAATCCGGCGATGAATACATACAAGCGCCACCGATTCCCGCCCGGCATTATCAGCTACTCCGTCTGGCTCTACTATCGTTTCAACCTGAGTCACCGCGACATCGAAGACTTGCTGGCAGAGCGAGGTATTACTGTCACCCGAGAGACAATCCGTCTCTGGTGTATCAAATTTGGAGCCATTTACACCCATCGAGTGAGGCGCCGGCACAAAGGCTATGGTGACACCTTCTACATTGATGAAGTCTTCGTGAAGATCCGCGGTAAGCAGCATTACCTGTGGAGGGCGGTCGACCAAGATGGTGAGGTGGTCGATGTGTATCTACAGGCAAGGCGGGACGGAGCGGCTGCGAAGCGGTTCTTCATGCGCTTATTACGGAGCCACGGCAGCGAGCCCAGAAAGATCGTGACGGATAAGTTGCGCAGCTACGGTGTTGCTCACCGAGAACTGATTCCTGAGGCGATCCACAGCACGAACCAGTATGAGAATAATCGAGCAGAGCGGTTACATGAGGCGACCCGGGCCAGAGAGCGAGGAATGCGGAGGTTCAAATCTACCAGGCAGGCCCAGCGGTTTCTTAGTGCCCATGCTGCAGTAAGCAATCTTTTTAGTCGGCCCTGAACCACTTTCACCAATGCACAAGGCTGTGGCTGCTGGTCGGCTCGATCAGTTCACGGTTTTGCGGTTTCAGGCTGCTATAGCAGTCTGGGCGACCCCTTGGGGCAATATCAGCTGCTCCAGCCACTGAATCCAGAGCGCAAAAAGACGACGCATCCACCAGGCGCGCATCTGTCTCAGGTTATGACCGATACCGCACAGGATCGCGTGCACCGCGTCGCCGCGGGTACCCTTCAAATGGCAGCGTTCCAATAGTCCATCCATTTTCATGTGACCGATGATCGCTTCCAGGGCCGAACGGCGGCGCAGCCGTTGCTTCTCGCGCTTGCTCAGCTTCCGGCCGCGGTGTATTACCCGCGCCTGCGTGCCGTGTCGTCCCCGGTAGCCAAGATCAACCGCGACGGTTTTCACGGGAATCGCCGTGATCGTCTCCGCCTGCTGCAGCAGGTCATCCAGCGTGTGACCGTCGTAAGGATTCCCAGGGTAGCTGCGCATGCCGACCACGAACTGCTCCTTCTGCGTGCACACGATCCCGACCTTGGTGCCGAACTCGTAGCGCTTCCTTGCCTTACCCTTGGAGATACAGTCCACGGCCTGCTCATGCAGTGAATAGAGCTTGTTCTTCGTCTGCGGGTTCTTACCCTGCTCAATCAGCCGCTTTGCCAGACGGATGAGTTCCTCGGCCCGTTCACGAGCCACCGGCGCCAAGCTTTCAAGCTGCCGCTCCAGTTCCCGTTGTAACCGGCCGACCCAGGTCCGCTGCTTACGCAGCAGGCGCCGCATGCGCTTGAACTGCCTGGCATGCGCATGGCGACCAATCTGCTGTGCCAGCCGCGGTCCTTTCCGGGAATAGCTTTGGCGGATCGACAGATCATGCTCACGCATGAAGTCCACTAACTTGCACCGCATCTTCTCCAGCAGCGCGCTGTCCGTGGGGTGGGCGATGTGCTTTTCCATCACGGTGGAATCCGCACTCACGTGCGCAAAGCTGCTGCGCTCGACGAAACCGCTGCGCGTCGCGCTCTCGACCACCGTCGTCAGCAGCCACTCCATGCCTTCCTCGCCCAGACGATTGCGCCATTTCGTCATGGACGTCGGATCTACCGGGGGCCGGTGCTGGAAATGTGTTTCGCCGCAGAAGTACTGGTAGTAGGGATTGGTAATCCATACCTCCATGAGACGCTCATCGGACAGCGCCTCCATGTGCTTGAGCATCAGAAGGCCCGCGACTTGCCGACCGGAACTCGCCATGCGGCCGCCGGCGCCGCTGTGCAGCGCGCTCCAGTGGGTCTCGAACAGTTCCCACTGCATCGAGTCCGCCATGCGGACCAGGGGGTGTTTCCGGTCAATGAAGTCGAGCAATGCGGGGCCTTCGTCATCGAACAGTTTATTCTGCCATCGCTTTGACGCGGGATCTGGCTTGGGTTTCACGGTGCGGCCCCAAATTGCAAGAAACTGGGCCCATTTTACCAAAACCTTGCGATTCCAGGGAGCCAAAATGCACTGCAAACCCTATATTCATAGTCTCAAACGAGTTGTTCAGGGTCGACTTGGTATTCGGCCTGCTCGTGTTCAAAACGCTCTTGCGCGCGTGCTTCAATTTTTCCTTTGGCTTCCGCCAATGCAGCAAGCCGCGTTTCGCGTCGCGCAATCTCCGCCGGAACGTCCATGTCTTCAACAACACGCGCCTGATCCGCCGCTTCGGCCTGCGCGGTCAAGGCACTCACCTCTGCCTTGAGTTGCGCTTCGATCTTCTTTACATGCTTATAGGACAGCGCTTTATGCTTACTGGCGTGTGCCTTCACCTTGGAGCCATCCAGGGCAATCCGGCCCAGCTTTAACAGCTTCATTTCACGCGCCAACAGCAGCACCTGAACAAACAGGCTCTCAAGCTGCGGCAAAAAGCGGCGCCGGAACGCGGCTATCGTGTCAAGGTCCGGATGTGTGTTAGCCGCCAGGTAACGGAAGGCAATCGAATCATACGTGGCGCGTTCAATCTTGCGGCTGGAGAACACGCCGGTGGCATATCCATAAATCAGCAGACTGAGCAATACCGCGGGGTGATGGGCCCGCGAGCCCCGACCGGCATACTGCTGATATGTTGTGACCTGTCAACTACTGGCGCCATGTTTTCATCACTATGTTTTCATCGCTCTCTCCAGTGAGCCCTTGAAACAGAGCAGGGGTAGCGCTTAACGACGGTTGATCAGTCTGATATTCGCGGGTCCGTACCGCCTGAAAAATCTTCGTCGTGGAGCTACCTCTCTCTAGAATCGAGGGTCAATCCGGTTGCCCGGATGCCTCATAGTAGCCGCGAGGATTCTCCCACCTTGACACTCCTGCTCTGTTCCAAAAGCTCACTTGTCTTTACTCCTTGTTCACCAGTTTTTCAGGTTTCCTGTGTGATTACACTGTGCGTCTGGGTATCACCTCGTAGGCAATCGCCCAGATAAACTCGGTCAGTTCACGCGAAATCGCCGTACAGGTTTTCTGCGGCATTAATCCGCGCTTACTCAAGGTCTGATAGTGACCGCAGAGACGCTTCCGTGCCTTCCATGCTATGGGTCTGCACCGCCTCGGGGGCCTGTTCAGCCCGCTCGGTAGAAGCCGCTAACCGAAAATAACGTCAATCGCTGAGGCTTTAACGCGCTTTTCAAAAGCGGCCGGCAGGCCTTTGGAAAGCCGTTTGCTGGCCAGAAAAATCGCACTGCCTTCCACCAGTGACAGGATGATGGCAGCGCGGGTGACTCGCTCTGCTTTCGCCAGTTTAGGATTGAGCCCCTGCAGCAGCGATGACAGCAGGTCGGTCATTTGCTGGTAGAACTGATCCACGAGTTCCTGCGCCCGCGGTTCCTCCAGTGACATGGCCTGCACCTGTAGGAAGAGTTGCCCCACTGCGGGCTCGCGGTGTTCGGCGAGAACGTGATCAATGAGGGCGTAGACGCGAGCTTGCGAGGTTTCGACCGAGCACGGTTGGGCCAGTTCCAGCAGGCGCATTCGGTAATCTGAGGCGAAACCATCAAGCAGCGCTGCGAGCATTTCATCGCGGCTGCGGTAGTGGTATTGCAGCGAGGCGAGCTTGATACCAACGGTGGTGGCTATATTCCGCATGGTCAATCGATGGTAGCCCTGGGTGACCAGTATGTGCTGAGCCGCCGCCAGTATTTCGGTCTTGCGATCTGTCACTTTCATTTCGGTCATTGATGGCGCGCTTTATTACGTGACTGGTAACGATACGCAGAGTGTGCCTGTCGCTTGACAGAATGTAAATGTGCTCCTAGGCTGTCGTCCGACAGATGCTGATGCTTCCCAGGAACCGGCCGAGCATGGATAAACCTATTTCACGACGAGATTTCCTCAACGGCATTGCCGTGACATCTGCAATGGCAGTCTTGGCTCCGGGAGAGGCCCCGGCTGAGACGTCGCCGGGGGCATACACTCCTGGTGCTACTGCAGGCTCTTATCCGCCCCTGCTCAATGGCATACGCGGCAGTCACGATGGCTCCTACGAGGTTGCCCATCAACTTGCCTGGCGCGGTATTCGTCCACAGTCATACCGTGATACCGGCGAGGAGTACGACCTAGTGATCGTGGGTGCTGGCATCAGCGGTTTGGCGGCGGCGTATTTCTACCAGCAGAACTCTTCGCCCCGCCAGCGAATCCTGATACTCGATAATCACGATGATTTTGGCGGTCACGCGAGGCGCAACGAATTCCTTCACGAGGGCCGGATGCTGCTGGGGTTTGGCGGCAGCATCAACCTGGAACATCCTGAGAATTACAGTCCCGTAGCAAAAGCCCTGCTCAATGAGTTGGGCACCGACATGGCCCGCCTCGAACGGGCGCTGCCTCCTGACTACAACTTCGCGAGCCTGGGTGGAGTCAGCGGGCTCTACGTGAAGTCAGGGCAGCAATTCGGCGCTGCCATGCTTACCGGACGTTGGATGCAGGCATTTCATGCCAGCGGCGATTATCGCGACCTTATTGAGCAACTACCCTTTGATGCGCTAGAAAAAGGCAGGCTTGTCGACCTGATTGAGGGCAAGACGAACCTGCTTGGGGGAATGTCGCTTGCGGAGAAACTCAACTACCTGAAAACAACCAGCTACCACGCCTTTCTTCGTGACAGAGCAGGGCTGTCAGACGCCAGCATCGCGCTGTTCGACCCACTGTTGCGCGTCAGTAACGGTGTGGGTGGCGACAGCCTGTGCGTTGCAGATGCACTCGCCCAGGCGTCTCCCGGATTGCGATCCATGGGTTATCTAGGGAAACTCAGCCACAGCCTGCTGTTTGACGAGGAGCAACCCTACCGTGCGCTGTTTTTCCCGGATGGCAACGCCAGCATTGCCCGGTTGTTGGTGCGCCGACTCATTCCTGCCGCAGCCACGGGGAGGGGTATGGATGACATTCTGGCCTCGCGCTTTGACTACGCCCAGCTCGACCGCGCCAGCGCAGCAGTCCGCCTCCGCCTGAGCGCCACTGTCGTGAACGTGGTTCACCGGGGGAAAGGCAGCGTGGATATTGAATACGTGGAGAGTGGGGCAGCCTGTAGCGTGCGGGCGGGGAGAGCAATACTGGCCTGCGATAACGGTATCATCCCGCATCTGGCACCGGAGCTGCCCGAAGCTCAGAAGGAGGCTCTGAGCTATGGGGTTAAAACGCCGTTCATCTGGGTTAACGTGCTGCTGCGCAATGGTGCACCCTTCTTTGCCGCCGGCGCTGAGTTTTACACCTGCCCCGGCAGTTACTTTGAGCTCGTCAGCCGGGCGCCCCCGGCATCCTTTGCAGACTTCGACGCGCCCGCACAGCCCCATGGGCCCCTGGTGGTGTTCATGGCCCATTCTCCGGCGCCCCTTAATAGCGGCAAGGACACCGCGCGCGACCTCTATCGCCGGGGGCGACAAAGCCTGTACACCACGCCGTTTGCGACCTACGAGCGTGAGATCCGCCAGCAGCTCAGCGCCATGTTCGGAGCCCATGGCTTCGACGCCGACCGAGATATCGAAGCCATCACGGTGAATCGTTGGCCCCACGGTTACGCCTATAATTACAACAGCCTTTACGATCCCGAATGGAAGCCCGGCACGGCGCCCCATGAACTGGGGCGACAGCGTTATGGGCGCATCAGCATTGCCAATTCAGACTCTGAAGCCATGGCCTACGTCGATGCCGCGATCGACGCTGCGTGGCGGGCCGCCAAAGAACAACTCCTGGGCTGAGGCCTGCACTCTTTTTTTACATGGTGATAAACCGATGAAAAAAACGATTGGCCGTGACGGTCGCCGAAGCATACCAGTCAGGTATTTCTACGACACAGGAAGTGCTGGAAGCCCTCTCCTGACCACGACCAACCCTCGCTCCCACATCAACTCCACCCAAAATCTTACGAGGTAAACATAGACACGATGAAAGAACCAATTGTCGCAAAACAAACAAACTATTGGACCGACGACATCGCGAGTATGTCGCCAGCCCCACCGACAGGACACAAGATTGAAGGCCAATTGACAGCAGACGTGTTGATCGTTGGCGCCGGTTTTGCCGGTTTGTCCTGTGCCATTCACTTGCTGTCCGAAGAACCAGACCTGAATGTCATCCTTGTCGAACGAGAGACCGCCGGGGCCGGGGCCTCTTCGCGCTGCGCCGGAATGGTTGAGCCCTCGCTGTTGGGTATTACTTGGACGTTGGATGGCGCGTTGGGCAGCGAAGCCGACGCACGATGGGCCTTCAACGCGGCACGGCAAAGGCTCGATACGTTACTTGGTGAACTAGATGCCCGTGGGATCGCATGCGATCTGACCCGCTGCCCAAACGTTATCTCTGCGAAGACTGCAATCTCTGCCGAGGTTGCCAAGGGCCTTGGCATGCGGCTGCGCGATTTTGGCATGACGGCAGAGTGGATTGACGGTGGCGAAGCGCGCGAACGCTTTGGAACAACCGGTCACGGCGCGCTTGTCTGCGAGGGCTACAGTGTTCACCCCGGCAAGCTGGTGCATAACCTGCGCCAAAATGCTCTCGACATGGGCGCGAAGCTTTATGAGGGTGAGGTGGTTGTGGATCTGGGCGTGGCAGAAGGGAAAGTGGCGGCGACAACGAGGGGCGGCGGCCGTATTACCGCCAAAGGATGTCTCATTGCCTGCGGGGCGTGGTCCGGGCAACTTGGCATCAAGAGCAGAACCGCGCCTGACGTCGCTCACACATGGATGCTGGCCACAGAAAGGCTCTCGGACGACATTCTTTTACAAGTTGGCAGCGATCAACACGCCCTCGTGGCGGAACTGTCCAACAGCAAGGATGCCTCTTATCGGCGGGTTCACAGCGGCCGCATTCTCTACGGAAATTTTGACGAGCTGGGGCACACTGTCGACGCGACGGTTGATCAACAGACGTTCGGTCGCCTGCACGCCGCCGCCCTGAACGCGATGCCCTACCTTGAAGGCGTGAAAATCGGACACGTTTGGGGCGGCCCGATCCTGGGCATGGCGCACGACTTGCCGTTCATTGAAGCATACCCAGCCCTTCCAAATACCGCTCTTGTGGTCCCCAATGGTTCCAGCGGCGTGCCATGGTCGCTTTTGGCCGGGGGAATGGTGTCCGGTATCATACGTGATGGCGCGCACGGGGACGCCGAGGGAGAGCGTCTTCGCAACATACTCAATGAAACACGGATGCCTTGGATGACCGCTGGCGGCATGGTCGCGCGCGCGATTTGGCGATCGATGGGGCTTTGACGAGACATCGCATCGAGGACCTTCTGAATGGGCTAGAGCCAATCAACAGATAGGCACCGAAGAAAAACATAGACGCGCGTCGTTCTGAGCAGTGATCCATATCCGCGAGAGTGTCTGCTCTCGCGGTCCCAGTTTAGGTAGAGCGCTTCGCGGGCTGGGGTATTTTTGTGCCGTCTAACTCCGCGCAACGACCACGCCTTTAGTAACGTAGTCGGCCCTGAACCACTTTCACCAATGCACAAGGCTGTGGCTGCTGGTCGGCTCGATCAGTTCACGGTTTTGCGGTTTCAGGCTGCTATAGCAGTCTGGGCGACCCCTTGGGGCAATATCAGCTGCTCCAGCCACTGAATCCAGAGCGCAAAAAGACGACGCATCCACCAGGCGCGCATCTGTCTCAGGTTATGACCGATACCGCACAGGATCGCGTGCACCGCGTCGCCGCGGGTACCCTTCAAATGGCAGCGTTCCAATAGTCCATCCATTTTCATGTGACCGATGATCGCTTCCAGGGCCGAACGGCGGCGCAGCCGTTGCTTCTCGCGCTTGCTCAGCTTCCGGCCGCGGTGTATTACCCGCGCCTGCGTGCCGTGTCGTCCCCGGTAGCCAAGATCAACCGCGACGGTTTTCACGGGAATCGCCGTGATCGTCTCCGCCTGCTGCAGCAGGTCATCCAGCGTGTGACCGTCGTAAGGATTCCCAGGGTAGCTGCGCATGCCGACCACGAACTGCTCCTTCTGCGTGCACACGATCCCGACCTTGGTGCCGAACTCGTAGCGCTTCCTTGCCTTACCCTTGGAGATACAGTCCACGGCCTGCTCATGCAGTGAATAGAGCTTGTTCTTCGTCTGCGGGTTCTTACCCTGCTCAATCAGCCGCTTTGCCAGACGGATGAGTTCCTCGGCCCGTTCACGAGCCACCGGCGCCAAGCTTTCAAGCTGCCGCTCCAGTTCCCGTTGTAACCGGCCGACCCAGGTCCGCTGCTTACGCAGCAGGCGCCGCATGCGCTTGAACTGCCTGGCATGCGCATGGCGACCAATCTGCTGTGCCAGCCGCGGTCCTTTCCGGGAATAGCTTTGGCGGATCGACAGATCATGCTCACGCATGAAGTCCACTAACTTGCACCGCATCTTCTCCAGCAGCGCGCTGTCCGTGGGGTGGGCGATGTGCTTTTCCATCACGGTGGAATCCGCACTCACGTGCGCAAAGCTGCTGCGCTCGACGAAACCGCTGCGCGTCGCGCTCTCGACCACCGTCGTCAGCAGCCACTCCATGCCTTCCTCGCCCAGACGATTGCGCCATTTCGTCATGGACGTCGGATCTACCGGGGGCCGGTGCTGGAAATGTGTTTCGCCGCAGAAGTACTGGTAGTAGGGATTGGTAATCCATACCTCCATGAGACGCTCATCGGACAGCGCCTCCATGTGCTTGAGCATCAGAAGGCCCGCGACTTGCCGACCGGAACTCGCCATGCGGCCGCCGGCGCCGCTGTGCAGCGCGCTCCAGTGGGTCTCGAACAGTTCCCACTGCATCGAGTCCGCCATGCGGACCAGGGGGTGTTTCCGGTCAATGAAGTCGAGCAATGCGGGGCCTTCGTCATCGAACAGTTTATTCTGCCATCGCTTTGACGCGGGATCTGGCTTGGGTTTCACGGTGCGGCCCCAAATTGCAAGAAACTGGGCCCATTTTACCAAAACCTTGCGATTCCAGGGAGCCAAAATGCACTGCAAACCCTATATTCATAGTCTCAAACGAGTTGTTCAGGGTCGACTTTTTAATCTCGGTAGGCACTTGGTTAGAGCGCAGCATTACCGTGATCTCAGGGTAAGTGCGTTTGCTGAATGGAGCAGGGCTGTTGCCTGATAGTCGGTACTGGTGTTTACCTTGCCTCAAGAACTTAACTTGGCAAAACCATGCATACCTGCTACTGGCTTCGTATTACTGAAAGCAAAACATCAAGCGCTTCGGGCGTGATCACATTGGCAAGCTCGTCGCCGACGTATTCAGCAAGCTGCTTAGCATTACCAATTCGCTCGGCAACCTCAGGGTTACATTCAGCAAACCATTCGAATATCTGAGCCTTTTCAAGATCCGAGACTCGATCATTCAACTCGACCTTCTCGATGATCCCGCGAACAGTAAGCTCGGCGCTAGATACGGATTGAGACTGCGAGATATTGTGGACTTGCAGGGTATTAGACATCTGCGGACTCGTAACGGTATGCATAACGCCTGCAACAGGGGCCGGGCGCGAAGCGGCTGGTCCAGCGGCCGAAGGCCGCTGCTTGCTTGCGCCGGTTAGCTAGCATCATCCTCTGACGACCGAATAAACCGCAGCAGGCAGAGGCACTCCCTTGTGCATAATTCTGTTCTTGGCAATGCATTCCAAAGTTGCTCCGACTTTCTCGGCAACACGACGACTTGATGAGTTATCGGCCATAACAACAATCTCCAGCCTAACCAAACCAAGGGTATTCAGGCCAAACTCAATAATCGCCTCGGTTGCCATTGTGCACAAGCCGCGATTCTGCATTGACTCCCGAACCCAGTAACCGACATAGCCGATTCGATAATCAGGGTCGATGCGATTGACGGAGATACCGCCAATAAACGTGCTGCCATCGGGCTGAAAAATTCCGACATCATAAGCCTTTTGGGCTGTGATGCCTTCTGCGCAGGATGCAAAGAACTTGCTCGCATCATTCGCTGAGTAGTCTGGCTTCCACCACGGCATGGTTGGTTCGAGAGTAGTGCCAGTTTCGTGAACGGCGGCTACAAACTGACTAACGTCCCTAGCCTCAAACGGCCGGATCAAGCAGTCGTCATTATGCAGCGGAGTCATTCTGGCTAGCTAACGCTTCAAGCTAGTGGTGCCGTTTTTAAGCCGTTCACTACGATTGCTGGTTAGCATTACTTTGCTCGTCATTTGCATCTAATTGCTCAGAAGAACTCGCTACCCTTTTTGTTGCTAAGTGCATAAAAGCAGCCATAACGCCAAAAACAGCAGCTTCGTTTGAAAATATTCTAATACAAAGAAATTAACAGTGCAACGCTGAGAGCAACACCCAGCACAAAGAACGCTAGCAACAAGCTATCGCCCGCCCGGGATGGATAACCCAGAGTTAAGAAAGCGACCAGGGAACAAAGAGACCAGTAGATAGCGAGAAAACCAGTGCGCCGCCTCCCTGTCACCCACCCCACGAAGCCAAGCGGCAGTGTAATAGTTACAGCCACGACAGCTGGAGTGAACGGTGCGGACGCCAAGAAAGCGCAGAGCGCCGCGAGAGTTTGCGAGAAAAACATGACCGCCGTCCACAGCTTGCTCACGACATTCGATGCCGCCGCCTAACGCTTCAAGCAGGGGCCGCTGTCAAGCGGTCCCGGCGCGAAGCGCCCTTGCTGCCTTGACTTGTTAATGCGACCCGCTATCATGTACGGAAATACCGTACGTTTAACTGCGGGGCAACTTATGGACACTGTAAGCGTAAACAAGTTTAGGGACAACTTAAAATCCTTTGTAGAACAGATAGTTAGTGAGCATACACCGCTCAAAGTAACTCGCCGATCTGGCGAGGACTTTGTGGTGGTGAGTGCCGATGACTGGGAGAGGGAGCAAGAAACTCTTTATGTGCTTCAGAATAAGAGCCTGATGAAGCAAATTTCTGAATCTTTGCAATCTCATAGCCAGGGAAATGGCTACACACCCACTCAGGAAGAGGCAGATGAGATCACTAGTCTTTGAAGGCAATACCTGGGCCGCATATGAAGAACTACGACAAAAAGATAACCGGATGCACAGAGCTTTATGCAAATTGCTAAAAGAAATGCTGAGAGGCGACCCTAGCACCGGAACAGGTAAGCCCGAAAAGCTAAAACATAATCTCGCTGGTCTTTGGTCGAGAAGAATCTCACAGAAGGATCGCCTGATTTATAAGTTTGACGAAAACTATATCTATGTTTTCGCCATTGGTGGCCATTACCTCGATCACTGATTGGGCGCATTAACGCTTCAAGCAGGGGCGCCGGGTACGGCGTCCCGGCGCGCCGCGCCCTTGCTGCCTTGACTTGTATGGTTGAATTGCAGCGGATGACATCCAAATCCTCCCTTGCAAAAAGGGTAAATTGAGACCCACCTTCGGCGGCCACCTAAGGCCTCTTGCAGTAGCTCGAACCTTGAAAGGCTCCTTAGAGACTGATAACAAGTAGGAGCACTGCAAACTCGTTTCCTAGGCACAACTCGAATAGTCATGTGGGCCTCGAGCCCGAATAGCAAGGCGGAGTCAGCTTATCAATGAATAATCCCAGTAAAAATAACACCCAGATCAATGTCGGTATCGATACCAGTCAATCGCAACTCGACATCTATGTGCGTCCCACCGGACACTTCTTCTCACAACCCAATACACCCGTCGGTGCAAAAGCCGCTGTCGCTGCTCTAAAGGCTTTGCGGCCAGATCGCATTAATATCGAAGCCACCGGTCGGCTCGAGTTCAATCTCGTCCACGCCGCGCACAAGGCCCAACTACCCGTCGCTGTCTGCAACCCCGGCAGCGCTCGACTCTTCGCGCAATCGATCGGTAGAACCGCTAAAACTGACAAACTCGACGCGATGGATCTTGCCCACTTCGGCGAAGCCACACAGCCTCGCCTGACACCGCAAAAACCCGAGAAACTACGCCTCATCAGCGATTTGCTCACGGTCCGCAGTCAGTGCCTAAAGATGAGCACGATGCAGAAAAACCGGTTGAAGCGGATGCCTGCATCGGTGCATTCACACATTAAATCTATACTCAAAACCCTGCAAAAGGAGATCGCGGCCATCGACAAGAAAGTCGATAAGCTTGCTAGCGATGTCCCCGAGTGGAAAGCCCAACGCGACCTACTGATGAGTGCCAAAGGCGTCGGCAGAGTACTCGCCTATACCTTGATGAGTGAGCTGCCCGAGCTCGTACTGGGATTATCTAATGTTCCCAGCAAAGCTCTAATGTTTCAGAGTAATCGCCTAATGGACTCTCTCGACGCCATGTGAAGTATATGCTCAGAAGGTGTTGGAAAGTAGTCAGCGAAGAAAGCCGGTTTCGTCTCCTCTAGCCATCGCCAAGGCAAGGTGAAGGGCGGACGAATATTGCCAGGTTGCGAGACGTATCTGTGAATAGACCAAGAGGTTCGATGATGTGACCGAGTAATCGCCTGAATCCCTCGCGCAGATCAATGAAGCAGGCGTGCATGAACATATCGTCTTCCCGCCCTCCGGGCCTTGTATCCTATGAGATCCCCACCTGGTGAATGTCTTTGACACTTTCGTAAGTACGTCGAATAAGGCGAGCCACTCCCAGTTTGCTACCGACCAGTTCTCCTAGTCCTTTGTACTCGCCTAAAAAATCCGGGCGAAAATCTGAGAAGTTGATTTGCGACCAGCGGGATCACTCCAAAAATTCAGCGCAGTCCTGAAAATAGGCTGGGAGCTGGTCCTTGGACCACTAATTGGAGTTGCAGCAAGTTAAATCGGTCAAAAAATGATCAAATTCTCCCTATGCGGGGCGATTAAGTAGAGTGACAGCACCAATAAGTAGAGTGACGGCGAAGTTACGGCGAGCCGAGTGCATAGCAGCGGTAATAGAAAATGTAGCAACAGTGACTTGGAAAAGTCGTGAAAGCCCAGCTGGCGCGACGAGGAATAGGCCGAGCTTGTGATGTGCTTTTCCCAAAAAGGCGTGAGATTCAGGCTAGACCAATTTTTCACGGTAATTGCGTCAAACCTTACGTTCTTAGAACAAGTGGCGAAATACGCGCGAGCAGAGAATCGCACCGACCGACGCTTTCTGCTGATTATTGGATTTGCCAGTGCTTACCAGCTAATCCACAAAGACCGCTTTCGCCAACCTACAGACATTGCCTCAAAAAGAATATGATGTTCTTTATTGACCCAGCGCGGCATCCTCTAATGCAGTGCCTACTGATGGCGTCTCAATCGACTTACGCCTTCGCGTGTATACAATGAGGCGTTATCGCCCGGCGTTGGCACGTGTTTAGCAGGTTACTAAGGAGTGACTATGCATGTCTGCCTGAGCAATCTGCAGGTTGGCTATTCGATACCTCTCTGTGGGATAGAAAAGTATGAGACACGCGCAACACGCGTAAAGGTCGCTGGGAAAAATGGCTTGGGTAAGACTGCCCTGCTTCTCGGGCTGGGAGGCTTAAGGTCTACTGTTCGCGGACGTATCGAGATTGACGGCTCATCTACATCTGAAACGACGAGGGCGAACATATCAGGCGTGATGAGCGATGCTGTAGCGATCCCCAACGCAACGGTCAGTCAAGTCACCCAATATATCGGCGCCATAGCGGAGGCGTCCTTCGACTTGTCTAAGCATATTGAGAAACTAGGGCTCGCACCCTTTGCTAACGAATCCTGCAGTCGAGTTTCTGCGGGAACCCAGCAGAAAATTAGGTTTCTTGCGGCTATTGCGCGACAGCCCCCGTGGCTCCTACTCGACGAGCCCTTCGATCATCTCGATACTGTAAGCCATTCCTATGTCTTCGACCAAATCAAAAGCTATCCGGGTACAGTGTGGTTCACTGATCATTCCGGCGTGATGGACGGCGATGACACGCTGAGCCTGTATCGGCATGCATCTGCGTAATCAGGTGGCCCTCGACTGTTTTCATGCCCTGGCTGTCGCGAAAGAGCACGGGGCTAGCTTCAAGGCACTCTACATTATCGGATTCGTGCTTTTTTGGCCCATGTCCGTTCTGTTTCTACTTTCGCCAGTGTACGGAGTGCTCTACGGGCGCGTGGCCTATTTAGTCGCATTCGGCTCTGTGATCGTCGCCCTTGGATTCCTTTGGTTGCGCACGGTGCAAAGAACATCGGAGTTTGTCCAAAGCTCACTCAGCATCGAAGAGCGGCGCAGGTGCATACTCTTGTATTCGGCGTTCGGCGCCGCTCCGGCCCTTTTCTACCTGCCATTGATATTCTGGGCACCTTCCTGGCTGCTTGCGCTCTCCTCATTGTTGGCTGTTTCGCTGGTATGCAGTGCTATTCTGCTCGGCATCGCGCTCTGGACTCTGCACAATGTTGGCATTTCCTTATCAATGGGTGGAGTGTGGTGGCTTACGCCTGAAACACTCCTAGTGTCTTGCCTTGCTCTGCCGATACTCGCCGAGGGTATGCCAGCACTGATCGTGTCTATTGCAACGATGGCGTATTGCGTACGTCGCTGGGTCGTACGCCATGAGTTCATGATTGCCGCCAGTAAATACGCACCGGTAATTTGGTATGCCTCCATTTTCACGGCCTTGGGTGCCGTTACTGCAATACTCGCCCGCACTGATGTGGTAGCCGCAGGAATGGGGGCGGTGCTGCTGGGTGCGATGTGCTGGTATTGGTACTCCGTTTTTCGCTACGCCTACGCGCTGATGACTGTGGTTGCAATCATCGGAATTGCGGGCCAATAAATGTGCCCAGGGTCCGCTCCTGGCGGCGAATTCAACCGGCCGTCGCAACACTAGTAGTTTGAGCAGATTTTAAGTGCCCGTCCAGCACTTCGGCAGGAGTCCTCCATCCAAGCGTTTTTCTTGGTCGCGCGTTCAGTGTATGAGCCACAGCTTGCAGTTCGTGAGCGTCCCATCGAGTCAGGTCAGTGCCTTTCGGAAAGCACTGCCGAAGCAGGCCGTTAGTATTTTCATTGGTACCGCGCTGCCATGGACTATGAGGATCGGCAAAAAACACTCTCACACCAGAATCAACAGTAAAGCGGGCGTGATCTGATAGTTCCTTGCCACGATCCCAAGTCAATGAACGCCACAGGTGATGTGGCAAGCTAGTAACAACCCGCTTCAGCGCATCTGTCATAGTGGTGGCGGCATAACCGGCCAGCGCAGGACCGTTCTTCACGCGCGGAGCCTGCCCGTATCCTTTCTCACGTGGCAGATGAACTAGCATGGTGTAACGGCTTGTTCTCTCGACCAACGTGCCGATGGCCGACCTATTTAGGCCGATGATCAGATCGCCTTCCCAATGTCCTGGAAGGGCACGATCTTCCACCTCAGCCGGGCGCTGAGAGATCATGATATCTTCATTGACGTGTGCCCATGCCTTCGCCTGAGCTCTAGCTCTCGGGACGCGGAGAGCCCGCCCAGTACGTAGGTAGCTCACCAGCTCTCTCTTCAGAGCACCGCGTCCCTGGATATATAGAGCTTGGTAGATGCATTCATGGGAGATACGCATGGATTCGTCATCCGGAAAGTCAATCTTCAGTCGATTGGAAATCTGCTCAGGAGACCAACCGTTAACCCATTTCCGATCTCCACGATGAGGCTTGTTCCGCCCAATGAATAGCGCCTGTACCGGCCCCTCAATCTCATTCCCACCGACGTCTTTGACTCTACCCGCCAAGCGCTCTTGGACGTAGTCGCGCAGCCGCGTATTAGTTGTCAATTTGGCAGGCCTTGGTCTTTTGGCAACCAACTCTGCCTTCCACTGCGCGACTGAAGCACGATACTCGAGCTTACCCCCGCGTCGCCGCATTACGGTTCAGCTCTCGTGAAATTGTCGATGGGCTTCGACCAAGGCAGCGAGCTATCTCACGCATGCTAGTGCCGCGAGCCCGAAGCAGTCCGATTTCTTCTCGCTCAGCAAAGGATAAATATCTTCCAGAAATGGCGCTAGACACAAATAAAGGCATTCCACCGCGGTGACGGAACCAGCGTGTACCAACGGTCTGCGATACGCCAACGGCCATAGCCGCCTTCTCGCTCGTGATTCCGGTTGCGATTTGTTGCCAAAACCGGCGCTCAGTTTCGTTGCGGTGTGATGGTGCGCCGGGTGAGCGCATTGCTCTTCGTCCAGTTAACTCTTGCATCCATGCTGCAGGTCTTCCCATAAAACAACTCCATTATCAGTGGTGTTGCGACAACCGGTTGAATTCGCCCAGTTTACGAGCGTTGATTTCACCGGCGTTCTCAAGCGCAAAGGCATCCAAATCAGCATGGATGGCAAGGGCCGCTGGATCGATAACGTCTTTATTGAACGGCTGTGGCGCAGCGTAAAATACGAGGAGGTGTATCTGCGGGCATACGACAGCATCAATGGGGCACGCGCGTCCCTGGGCCGGTACTTCAAGTTCTATAACACCGAGCGACGCCACCAGTCGCTTGACCGTCGCACGCCTGACAGCGTGTACTACGAATCTGCCGTCAGGTTGGCGGCATAATCTGGGAATGCACTTATCGAGCTGTCCAATTTATGGGGTCCATTTCTGAAAGCCCAAGAAAGTCGCTCTCATCGCCTGCATGCGCAAGCAACTCATCATTATCAATACGATGATGAAAAATGGGACTCACTGGGATGCGAATATGGCCTAAATGCTTGACGAGAGACCATAGTCACTTGTTATGTGCGCGACACACGGAGCACACCCTCTGTTGGACCAGGTACTTCGAACCACGACCAGAACATTTCCAGCATCTGCGGAGTCATTTCGTAGAATTCACTATCATAGGAGCTGTTTCGCTCGGTTGCTCTTTGTTTGCAGATCTTAAAAGGCGTGTCTAGAAAATGCATCTCGCACACCAAACTGTTCTGCCGGCCCCATTTCAAAGCGGCGGCCCGATGCTCAGCGGTCCAATACCCTACGTCGAAGATCACGGGCACATCGATTTCACTAAGCTCTAACGCCGATCTTTGGAACAACTTTTCCAAGACTGCCAAGCGATCATTGAAAAGTTCTCGCTCCATGTGCTCTCCGTAGAGTGGGATCATCCACTCATCTATAGAAAAGCGAAACGCTCCCTTATCCTCCGCTAACAGTTTGGCGTAAGTTGTTTTGCCAGAGCCGATAAATCCACAAATGAAATAGACGTTTACCACGGAGTGGCCTGACGTCATTGTAGTGCTGGCGCCAAGTCTCGATTCTAACTTTTGCTTCCGAACGAGTTCTGAACCATTCCATACCTAAGCACTCATCCCGAAACTTTCCGTTGAAACTCTCATTAGTGCCATTCTGCCAAGGCTTGCCCGGATCAATCAGCGCAGGATCACGTCCGTTGGTTACGGCCCAGTTGAGCAATGCCTTTGACACGAACTCCGGTCCGTTGTCTGAGCGAATATGCTTGGGACTGCCACGCTCGCTGATGACTCTGCTTAGCACCTCAATCAACCTACCGGAACGAATTGACCCCGCAACATCAATCGCCAGACATTCTCTTGTGTACTCGTCGATGAGCGTAAGACACTTCAACTGTTGCCCATTCGCACAGGCGTCAAAGACAAAATCATACGCCCATACTCCATTGGCACCTGTGGGCGCATGGGGACGCGGTCTGCTGCGAGCAATGCGCTTCCTAGGGCGTTTCTTCGGTACCTGGAGCCCCGCTTGGCTCCAAATTCGATACGCTCGCTCCTCACCCATAACATGCCCCTCTCTGTCGAGAAACACATGAATCCGACGATATCCATAACGTGGATATAAGCTCGAGAGACGCCTCATCGCGACAACGACGGGGGCATCTTTCGCGGCCAACTTCGACTCATAATGCAGTGCCGACCGCGCAACGTGAAGCAGCGTGCAGGCTCTCCTCTCTGACAGGCCGCGCGACTTTGCGTAGGCCACCTGTCGTCGGCGAGCGGGCACGCTCACCACTTTTTTACGTTGATCTCCTTAATGATCTCGATCTCAAGATCCCGCTCAGCAAGAATTCTCTTGAGTCGGGCGTTCTCTTGCTCAACGGCTTTAAGTCGTCGGACATCTGACGGTTGCATGCCGTTAAAGTGCTTGCGCCAGTTGTAAATACTTGCCTCACTAACACCGTACTTCTTGGCAACCTCTGCAACCGTTGATTGTTCCGCCTCTTGGAGGATGGCAACCATCTTCTCTTCGCTGAATCGTCCCTTCTTCATCTCGCTTCCTCGTCATCAGGAAGCCATCTTCTCAAATCTGGTGTGGTCCGAAAAACTCAGGGCAGGCCATGACGCTGAACCCGGGGACTTCGTGCCAACGCGAGCCCTCGCGAAAAATTACTGGCTTCGACAATGCTCCCATCATGTCTGAAATTCCGCTAGGACCGACTCTCGACGCTGTGCTCTGACACAGCGACAGATCGATAGCATCGACTCGGTCGAGCATCTCTGTTGCCTGCACCGCCATCAGACCCGAAAACCCGGGCCACAAGCCGGCCATCATGAGCGAGGGGGTACGAGCCTCTATCGCACGGTCATTCAGTGCGTGAACGCGATCGATAAAGTTCTGTTCGATAGATAAGTCAAGACAGGGTACGCCATGCTCAAGGCACGCGATTTGTACCTCCGGCCATTCTTGCCTGAGACAGCTAATCACGCCGGTGACATCCGAGGCGATGCCATCGCGGATACTCGCGGGATCACGCAGGTCGATCCGCATCGGCGAAGCCCCCGGATATCCCTGCGCCTGCGTTATGGCACGCTCAAGCCGGTAGTCCCCGAGGGCGAGTGCACTCGGGCCGCACTGGCGCGCGATCTCTGCACACACCTTTCGTCCCACACCGCCTGCCGAACCGATCACGAGAATCCGCGATCTTGCTGCGCCTGCCTTAATGTCCATTTTCTCATGCTACAGGAGGCCGCTGTTTGCCGGAGCATGCAGGATTTAAGCCCGCTACTCGTCGCGAGCCGACGCCTCATAATCCAAAGCTTAGTCAAACGGTAAATCGACTGCTCTCTTTGACCGGAAAAAACTGACAACGGCCTTCGATAGAGCCCAAGTCTTTGTTGGCTATCAGGTTGTTTGAAAATTCTTCGCCACATTTGAACTGGGAGGCAGCTTTTCAAAACAGGTCGCTTCCGCCTACAAACACTGCAATTCGAGAAAGGTCGGCTCGCGCCTGCGAAAGCCGATCTCTAGCTATGCCGCAAACCACCTCCAGACGGCCGGTCGAATTGAGTGTAGCCTGGGTCGGATCTCGACTATCAGCGGCCTCTCTGTGTCACTAAGCGATTGAGCAACACCTTTTCTGTAAATTCAGTTATCCCTCGACCGCAGTTTGCTAGTCGCCGAAGGTGACGTAGCGCTTCTCAGCGGTCTGCCAGTCTTCCGCGATTTCCATCAGCACCGCCGACACCAGTCGAAGGCACGATGCCTCGTTGGGGAACAGCCGCGCGACTCGCGTGCGCCGGCGGATCTCCTCGTTCAGCCGCTCCACCAGGTTCGTAGTGCGCAGCCGTCGTCGATGCGACGGCGGCAGGCTGAACACCGTGAAGCCTTCCGGTAGCGCTTCCTCAGCCCAGCTGGCCAGCTTGGGCGCCGTCTTGCGGTACCGCTCAACGAAACGCTCCAGGAGCCGCTGTGCCTCGTCCCGATCCGGCGCGTTGAAGATCGCCCGGATGTCCGCCGCGACCGGCCCTCGTTTCGCTACCGTCGGCACATACTGCCCGGCATTCTGCTGCAGATGAAACTGGCAGCGCTGCCAGGGCACACTGGGAAACACGGCCCTGCGCGCCGCCTGCAGGCCTACGTGGGCGTCGCTGACGATCACCTCCTGCCGTACAGGCCCCGATCCTTGAGCTCGCTCAGGAATGCCCGCCAGTGTACCTCGGCCTCTGACAGAGAAACGGAGCAACCCAGCACATCGCGTCGGCCGTCGGCGTCGACGCCGCAGGCAATCAGCACGGCGGCATCCAGCACCTGTCCGCCCTGGCGGACCTTCTCATACTGGGCGTCCAGGAAGAGGTAACGGTACTGCCCCAGCTCGCGCTCACGCCAGGCGCTCAGCAGTTTGTCGAGCTCAACCGCCGCGCGGGAGACCTGTGTCGAGCTGACGTCCATGCCGCACAACTCCTCCACGATCCGCTTCACCCGGCGAGTTGACACGCCCTGCACGTACATTTCGGCGATCGACAGCAACAGCGCTCGTTCCGAGCGCAGGCCCTTCTCCAGGCTCTGCGGATAGAACTCGCAGTCCCGGGTCTGCGGCACCCGCAGCGGCAGCTCACCGAGCCGTGTCTTGACGGTCTTGGCCTTGAAGCCGTTGGCGCAGCCGCGCCGTTCCTCGGTACGTTCATACGGCCGGGCACCGAGGTGCTCGCTGCGCTCGGCGACCATCGCCGTATTCATGAGCACCGTGACAGCCTCGGCGAGGGCGTCGAAGCCATTGTCTTTGAGCAGTTCCACTGCATCGATAATCGAACTATCCTGAGTATGCTGAGCCATTCTGTTGTCCTCTCGTAGCAAATTGCTAAGTTCGCAATCGAGAGATTAACCGGGTGGCTCAGCTCTTTCTCGCCACCGCCAAATTACAGAAAGAATGATGCACTACCGAGTACCGTGAAGGCTTAGGGTTAGTGACGTAAACCAGTCCAAGAAATTAGCCGCATCCCCCCCTGGGTCACTATTAAGTGCAAATCAACACCTCGTTCGGCCAGTAGATCTTCAATATCGCATTTTTTGTCAGCGGAGTTTATATGCCCCTGATTCCTAGACACTTAAAGTGGTGCGTCGCCTTTACGGCCATCAACCGCGTAATGCCCTGTCGGGATCTTTCACCGCTTTATCCCTATAGCACGACGCGGTGCCCTTGCAAAATGCGCGCGTTGTCTGATGTAGTCTGACAGCAAGCCAGAGACCTGGGCGGAATCTCGGCAAGCGTCGCAAGACGGAGTTAACGTGCACTGGCTTATGACGTTTCTATCTAGGTAAATGTCGGGCTAAGCCTATGGGGCGTGTAATCGCCTGCGGCGTATGGTTTCTCCTACTGTGCGATTGAATCTGGAATCTCGATGTTCATCAACTCGAGTGCGTATTTGGCAGACTGGTACTCAAGCGTGTGAGGTAAGTATCGCCCGGTAAGTACAGATAATTGCTCAAGCGCCATGTCCGCCTCGAAATCGTCTCCGGTGGCTTGTCGCAACGCAAGTCGGCCGAACTCAACTAGCGCATCGATCTGGCGACCTTTGGGCGCAATGTCGCCCAGCACTCCCTCAGCTTCCATGTACCGGTCAAGGGCAATCAGATTTAAAGCTGCATTGACAGCACTAATTACATACCAATCACCACCGTTACCACGTACTACGGGATAATCCATAAACGCTTTCAATGATAGCTCCAACTGACCGTTCTTCCGATAAACAAACCCGTAGACGTCCCATGCAGGCGGTTGTCCTATTACAATGGATTGATCGGCCGCCTCGAGCGCCGATTGGTCATCTCCAAGCGCTAACTCAGTGCGTGACAGTACGGCCCAAGCCATGCCCTTTTGCATCGACTGGGCGACGTCGATGGAGGTGATCATTTTTTTGGCTTGCTCAAGGTTGCCTGTGTAGTACGAGCAAATCGCCATATAGGCAGTGAATACATCTTGATAGGCCCGAATGGGTGCAGGACTCGAACTAAGCTTGTTTAGGCTTTGGTGTGCGATCCTTTGGCATTCCGGGTAATCACCTAAAGCAAATGTCGATTCGATTAGCGCTTGCTGCAACGCCTCTTCGATGCTTGGAGGGACGATGTCAAGCGTGGAGATTAGGTCGAGACCATGCAGGGCAACAGCACGAGCGGATTCGGGGTCATCTGCGGCGGTCATCATCACCGATAGTTTGCTGTAAGCAGCTATAGAGGCCGCATGTGCGTCGCCCAAGTTCGTCGTGGTCCAGTCGACCTGTTCGCGTGCGATGTTGAGTGCCTCTTCGCCGTCCTCGCGAAAATAAGTCGCCGCTATCAACCAATTGGCCGCACGCATGACCAAGATGTGATCCAGAGGGCGAACACGCCGACCCATTTCCAGCGCGCGACGACTCGTTTCGATGGCCTCGTCAATGTCGAGACGGTGATAACGTAACCGCGCTGTGAGAATAAGAGCGCGGACGTGCTCTCGCGACTCAGTGCCAAATTGTTGCTTCGCCGTCGCAACAACATGCTCCGCAAAACTGATGTCGTCAGGCGATCTGTTGCCGCTTAGCGTTAGAATATTCCTCGCTCTAAGTGCTTCCAGCAGCACTCTTGCCTCATCCGGCGTTTGTGGAGGGTCGACGAGAGCGACCGCGTTTAGAATTTGCGTCCGCGCTTCGTCATAGTGCGCCTGCTGCGCCATTACGCTAGCTTCAAGAAGTAGAATGCTGCCGCGCATGTGATTTGGCGTATCGTTGGACATGAGAGTGATTGCGGTTCGTATGTTCTGCTCTGCGCCCTCCAAGTTTCCGTTGCTGAAACGAACCTGGGCGATTCTGTATAGCAATGTAAGCGTGAGCGCACCTTCGAGCCCCAGCTCACGAATTCGGTCGTAGCGCGAATCTGTCCACAGTTCGTCGCGGCCCAACTTGCCCTCCAGATTGTCGAGCACCTGCCTAACGGTGAGTCCCGCACGATTATCCTTATTCCAGGGATCCGCCGTCAGTAACATGTCGCCCATTAACTGCGACACAGCGGTTGACAATGTAGCCTGACGCTCGGACTCCGCGTTGGATACGAGCGCGCTGACCACGCCAAAGCTGATCGCCAGCACCACTGCCAACACCGCTGCCACCGTAACGCGATTGCGACGTATGAACTTCTTAAGGTGGTAAATGAACGTTGGCGCACGCGCAGAAACGGGGCGGGATTCACGATAGGCTTCGAGGTCATTGATGAGCAGGAAGATCGACGGATAGCGATCTGCCCGGTCTTTTTCCAAGCACTTCATCACAATCCACGCTATATCCTCTTTAAGCAGTTGCGAAAGCTCGCCAGTTCTCAGGCTGCGATTCGATGCGATAGCTTCTTTTTCCGTTTCCTGAGCCAGACCCGCAAACCGTGTCGTTGGGAGAGGAACGGGCGCCTCCTTCAGCTGCCTCACCGATTGTCGGTCATCGAGACCAATCCCGCTGATTGGCAGCACCCCGGTGATCAGTTCATACAGGACGGTGCCCAAGCTGTAGATATCGGAGCGCGTATCGAGATCTGCCGCGCCATCGACCTGCTCTGGACTTGAATAGAGTGGGGTGCCAACGAAAGTCCCTATCTGCGTGTGCAGTGACTCCGGGCTGAACTTGCGTTGCAATGATTTAACCAGCCCAAAGTCGATGATTTTTACGACGGGGGTATCATCAACTCGTGTGACTAGAATGTTTGCAGGCTTCAGATCTCGGTGAACAACACCCTTCTGGTGGGCATGCGCCACGCCAGCGCACACCTGCAGGAATAACTCAACACGCTGATGGAGGTTCAGTCTGTGGTGATCACAGTACGCTGTTATCGCTTCACCGGGTACGTATTCCATAGCGAGGTAAGGTTGCGACTCGCCTGTTTTCCCTGCATCAATAATAGCGGCCACGTTGGGGTGGGACATGAGCGCCAGTGCTCTAGTCTCAGCCTCGAAGCGAACCAGGTTTTCCTTCGTTCCCTGAATTTCCTTTAGTACTTTCAACGCCACCAGGCGCTCAATAGGTTCGTGCTGCTCTGCCAAATAGACGGCCCCCATCCCGCCATCACCCAAATGGTCCAGCAAGCGATAGGGCCCGATTCTTCCACCTGACGGTAAGCTATCGGCATCGAATTTTAGTGGGCTCGACATCAGCCCTGTGACCGAGGCCAGCAGATTTTCATCACTCGCGCACGCGCGCTCGAGAAAGGCTTTTCGCTCTGGCTCTCGTAATGATAGAGCCTCGCGCATGATGTCGGAAATGTCACGATTCACGGTGTGCCTCCTTTCCATCACCCTTAAGGGAACTAACGGTGGTGACAAGCTAAGTCTCGGACTCTATAACGACCCAGCCTTAGAATATCCATACTTCAAAGCGCGAACGCGCTTACCCTGTGGTTCCGATAGTCCTCAGCTCCGAAGGGCCTTCCGAGGTTGAACGGATTGAGAATGGCCGCATGAGCACTACGAAACCTCACTCGCCCAGCATTCTGCCCGGTCGTTATCCCCCTTACCTCACGGCCCACTGCCTATACGCGGCCATCATTAGCATCCGGCCCGACAATACCGCCAGCGCCCAGGACCCCAGCGTAGGTATTACCGTCGCTCCCGGAGGGGCGTCACTACCTCACGAGGGTCGATGTCCGAGCCCCGACTGGGGCTATAACCACTCTTGGAGGCACCTATACTCGACAGGTCAGAGGTTACTTTTGCATGTAAGCCAACGTCTTGTCGTTACATATTCTAGCTACTTATACGAGATTCTGTCCATTTTGTGCACTACGTCACACTCGAAGGATAACGTAAATTATCTTTCGCACATTTGAGTAAGGGGCGGTGCCTCCGCAAGTTGATAGGATTGAGTTGCGAAGCTTAATCAGACAACAGGGGAAGACACCGCCATGAGCTACGATAACGAGAGCAAAGCATTGGGTATAGTCGTCAAGATCGATGATGCACGGATTCAGGATCACTTGGGTGAGCTGGTTCGCGGCACAGTCGAAGAGAGGCTCAACGCGATGTTAGATGCGGAAGCAGATGCGCTGTGTGGCGCGCAGCGCTATGAACGATCACCTGATCGTGTCGATACCCGAGCCGGACACTACGACCGCAAGTTTCACTCCAAGGCTGGCAAGGTCAACCTCAAGGTTCCCAAGCTGCGTCGCCAGACCTTTGAGACAGTAATTATTGAACGATACAAGCGGCGTGAAACGTCGATTGAAGAAGCATTGATGGAGATGTACCTGGCCGGTGTTTCCGTACGACGCGTGGAAGATGTCGCGGAGGCGCTCTGGGGTACTCGCGTGAGTTCTGGCACGGTGAGCTAGTTCAACAAAAAGGTCTACAAGCACATTGAGGTCTGGCATAACCGGCCAATAGAGGGTGATTACCCTTACGTGTACCTCGAAGGTATTGTTCTTAAGCGTAGCTGGGCTGGCGAGGTTAAAAACGTGTCGGTGCTGGTGGCCATCGGTGTCGACCAGGACGGCTACCGCAAGATTCTGGGCGTCCAGGAAAGCCATAATGGAGTTACCAGGGTTTCGTGGACACTATCACTCGATAACCTAAAAAGGCCGAGGTGAAATGTGTACCGAAGAATCGAATCTAGTGCAGTTCGTCGTAAGTACGAGTTGATCAAAGCCAAGCAAGGTAAGCACAGCGTCAGCATGATGTGCCGACTGCTTAGTGTGGCGGCCCCCAGCGGCTATTACGCGTGGCTCAAGAACCCTCTGTCAGCTCGTTCCAAAGAGGATGCCCGTTTGCTGCGATTGATTCGAGCATCGTTTGAAGCCAGCCAGGGCGTCTATGGCGCCCCCCGCGTATTCTTGGACCTTAAAGAGGTCGGAGAAACCTGTAGTAAGAATCGTGTTGCCAGAATTATGCGCGAAAATGGCATCCGAGCTCAGGCGGGGTACCGCACGCGTCGATATGTCGCCGGCAAGCCGACCGAACTTATCCCGAATTTAGTCAAACGAAACTTCACGGTGTCGCAGCCTGATCGGATCTGGGTGACGGACATCACTTATATTCGCACTTGGGAGGGCTGGCTCTACGTGGCGGTTGTTTTGGATCTGTTTTCCAGAAAGGTAATCGGCTGGGCTGCGCGGCAAACAATCCATCGTGAACTGGCCCTCGATGCGATTTTGATGGCGGTACTCAAGCGAAAGCCCAATGGAACGATCATCCATTCCGACCAAGGCTCTCAGTATGGCAGTGATGACTGGAGACGGTTCTGCCGAACGAACAAGCTAGAGCCAAGCAAGAGCCGGCGAGGTAATTGCTGGGACACTCAGTCTAATATTCTTATGAACACCGTGCCGGTCTGACCCGTGCTGGGATTGGCTGTCATGCCTTTGCGTTGACCTGTCGACCGGTATCGGTGTTTCCCGTGTAAATCGGGATCTGAGCTAGTGACCTGTTGATTTGCACCCAAAACTGACCCACTAACCCCCCAGATTTGCATCGAATATTGACCCACGTACAACCCTTCCCTGCACAAGGAAACGGCAGGGGTTATAGGAGTGATAGACGTGGCATTAGTAAGTGTTATCAGGCGCTGGCATCTTCGTGAAGGTATGCCGATCCGTGAGATTGCCCGCCGCACCGGCCTTTCTCGCAATACAGTGCGCAAATATCTGGCCAGCCAAGAGCTGGAACCCAGCTACCCCTCACGCAAGTCACCGAGCAAGCTGGATAGTTACGAAGAGACCTTAACCAACTGGCTGTTTCGCGAGTCTCGCCGACACCGCAAGCGTAAGCGATGGTAAATCAGCCTACTTGCGCCGCGGGCTGGCACTGACCGTTTTTTCAAAACGCGGGAGCTCAGTGTCACACGGCAGCAGCGCCTCGACTCTCTCTAACGTGTGGGCAGCGCCGATACGCTCCAGAACAGAAGTAGGTAAGCTCGAGGGGCGAGTCGTTGGCTTCCATAGTCTCGATCAGCGAGTACATCGTGGCGCTGGCATAGGCGCCGTGGGCCGTGTCCACGAAGAGCCAAGCCGTCCGGCCGACGGCGAAGGGCCGGATGGCATTCTCCGCCAGGGCGTTGCTGATATGCAGGGATCCCCACCCGATGCTGGATAACCCTCAGCATCCAGTCGTGTTCGACTCGGTCGAAGATCTTCTGGACGTCCAGATCCTGCACCCTGCTCACCTTTCGGATCGCTTTTGTTAACAGACAGAGGTCCGCTCTCGAGCCAGTGATACCCCAGTCGAAATCAGCCAAAACGTAAAAAGTATGAACCCTGCCACTGTTAGCAAAGCAAATGCCGCACCATCTTTCCCTAAAGCGATCATTAGGCCCTCCGTCGTACCTGTGGCGATTGTCATAGACGCTATCACCCCAAGGCTGGCGGTGAAGCGCGCGCCTTGTCGCTGTTGCAAGATCGACAGGCTCAATGCAAAAAACACCAAAAGCCACTGTCCGAGATGTTCGCCCACGGCAACGCCTCCATACGAATTCAGCACCGAGAGCATTAGAGCCGCCGTCTCGCGCGTCTCGTCGCTTCCGCTTTCGTGCAACTTTGCGATAACCGGGGCAACGAACACCCAGCGCAAAAGTCCGATTGCTTGCGCCAGACCGGAGAGTGCACCCGTGATTGCGACGCTCAGTGCCAAGGGTTTAGAACAACGCCAGTTCCGGTCGGTCAGTCCAAGAGAGATGCTGATCGGAATGAACAGGAGAGCGGCCCAGGCAAAAGCGTGCCATGTTAAAATAAGTGCTGTACCACCATTGCGAAAGTTCGACAGAATTTCATGTGGCGATTGCCGCAGAATGTCGGGGTAATCGAAAGTCGCGCCGAGGATGGAAAACGGCAAATTGAACGCTATCGCAAAGGCGATCAGAGCAAAACCAAGCCATTTGTTGTTTCGTTTTAAATGAACCAAAGCGCCTTCCTCCCGTTTTCATTCGTAAGCGACGGTGAATCCGCTTGCTTGCCCTGCGGATATGCTCCCACCGTTTTTCCAAAACGTGGCAGGTCATTGTGCCACGGCAGCAGCGCCTCGATCTTCTCTACGTAAGGCCGCTAAATCCGCCTACTTGCGCTGCGGGTAGGCACGCTTGACCTGCCAGCGCCGCCGTCGAAGTCTCGGATTCAGGTATTAGTTATCTCAGCGCGTTTATTCAATTTATCTATTGAGATAGCTGGTTAAATCTTCATTCGTGGTCAAGTAGCCCTGTAGTCTGTGCAGTTAAAGAGCACAAAGGATCGCAAAACTAAACAAGCGACAACCAAACTGATTCAAATTTGGAGCCATAGAGATGAAGCCACAAGGTATGCAGGTGCGAACACCGACGACTTTATTGTAAGCGGATTTACCGTCGCTTACTGATCGGAAACAGATAAATTGGAGGTAAATGGAAATGCATGTGATTGAACAGAAGAAAAATTCGACCAGCTCTTTGCGAGGTTCGAGTAAGGCTCGATTCTGGGCTTTCTCTGCGGGACTGATCCTCTGTTCACTGCTGATTGGGTGCTCCGGCGGAGGGTCATCATCGCAACCAAATACGCCACCAGCGACATCAACTCCCCCAGTGGCGGAGCCCGAAGAGCCTACTGCGGTTCACGCTATCGAGCCGGAGGATGTCGGGGACTACGTTCGGACGTTTATCGCAGAGCGTGAGCAGATACTCCTAACACTCGATGGCGATGATTTTGACCTTGAGTTTCTCGATATTATTGAGGGTCAGGGTGTGCTCGCTCTTTTCGACGCAGGGTTGATACTGATTGGAATAGATGATGGGGCCATCAATGGCTACGTCGAGATTCGACTCGGCGACGTGAGCGACCAAGAAGCAATCCTGTCCAATCCAGATACCACCCTCATACCTGCAGATGTCTCGGTTGTTAACACCGATCCAAACTTCATAATTGAAGGCACACTCGTCGAAGAGCGTACTCAGGAAGCCGCGTCCATCAGGCTCGTATTCAACGATTCACTCGTTACGGGCGGCAACAGCGCCGTAAGTGTGGAAGGTGATATGGCCTCCGTGTCCGGGTTTCTGGGAACAGCCTTTTATGTGCAAGTGTCTGAACTTGTGGATAACGGAAGCGGTGTAACAACGATCAAGCTTCAAGATGTTAGTGGATCGATCAACGACGACATCAATGTGCACACCGGCCGCCTGATTTGAAGCCGTGGACTCTCTACCTTGATCCCTTCAAACGGAATCGCTCAATCGGGTGGCATCGACATCTTCGCTTCGGGTTCGATCAGGGCCGTCGAAGAGGGCGGACAAGTGGGCGTCCATTCCTGGTGTTGCACTGACGAAGGACTAGCTGCCAATGAGATAAGTGAGGACGATCCTGCCCATGGGGTCCAACTTACCTACTTCAGAGAAATGCTAGGCGATCAGCTCGGCGAAGAGTTCTACTTTTTCACGATCAATGCTGCGGATTTCGATGACATGTATTTCATGACTCAAGAAGAACTCGCGCGCTTTTTGGTGACAGAGTGAAGTCGTCCCTTTGTTTGGTCAGGTTGGACAAATGAAGCTCATCACGACAATGAGACCGCTCACGGTGCTACTTGCAGCCTTTGTACTCGGTGGTTGCTCCACAATAACCATCGAACCGACAACTGAAGCCCTGGTGACTGGTCCAGCAGATTTTGAGAAGTCGCAGGGCTTCTTTTTGTGGGGTCTCGTTGGGGAGGCGCGAGTTGATGTCCAAGAGATTTGTGGCCACGAAGCGGTCGAGATTGTGAAAACGCAGATGACTTTCTCGGACGGTGTTTTGGGATTAGTTACCTTTGGAATTTATTCACCGCACTCTGTGCTGGTCTGGTGTGAGAAAGAACCATGAAGCTCTCAATACTAGCCTTTATCAGCTGTTTATTAGGCTGCACAACAATCGTCATCGAAAATGGGAATCAGGATGCGACTTCGTCCTACGCCAACGAGCAATGGCATCATGGGTTCTTATTCGACCTCTATGAAGCCTCCCAACCCGTGAAGCCGAGCGAGGTGTGCTCTGAAGGCTCATGGAGGGCGGTCAAACGCGAAATCACCCCGATCAATTTCTTGGCAAGGCTCACAACCAACTGGGCAGCGCCGATCTGGTATCCGAAAACGGTGACCGTTCACTGTTCGGGTCATGCACCAGACGTAGCGCCCTAACTGTGGTTACTCAGTAGGTTGTTCACAGGGAGGCCGCTCCGGCTAATCGGTGGTTGATAACCTGCGCCGGATACCCTGCTGCACAAGTTTGCAGAGGCGTCGCGTGCTGGGCCAGCTGGGAAAAGTAAAGGGAAGGCGAAGGGCCGGGTCTCCAAAGCTGACGTGGCTCTTGGCCATATCCGGCAGCTGTACCGCATTGAGCAGGAGATTGCCGACCGCAGCCCGGAGGAAAAGTACCGCGCGAGGCAGGCGTTGAGTGTGCCCAAGCTCATGGAGTTCAAAGCCTGGCTTACGAAGAATCAGTCCCACGTCGTGACCGGCTCACTGACACGCAAGGCGATCGACTATGCCCTCAACCAATGGGAGTTCTTGATCGGCTACTGCGACGATGGCGAGCTGTGTATCAGCAACGCGCTTGCGGAGAACGCGATCAGGCCCTTCGCTGTAGGTCGCAAGGCGTGGCTCTTTGCTGACACCACCCGCGGCGCTCATGCCAGCGCCACCATGTACTCGCTGATCGAGACGGCAAAAGCCAATCATCTCGAACCGAGGTCCTACCTGCTACATGTTCTGGAGCGCATTGGCGCCGCCGATACGGTGGAGAAGATTGAGGCGCTGCTGGCTTGGAACGCTGACCTGCCGCGGTTTGAAAAAACGGTGAAGTCTACATTCAATAGCATCCGCAATTACTAACACCTCTCAAAAAACCACAACTCATTGATTTTATTGGTGCCCGAGGCCGGAATCGAACCGGCACGACTGCAATGATCGGGAGATTTTAAGTAATCGGCTCTTGGGAGTGCATTTTGAGCTGCCTAGTTCCGCAAGATAACCTCGAGCTTAGGTTATTACGACGAACTTTGTACCTTATAGTGCGCAAGAGCCGCTCGTTATTTTTCACCATCAAAGTCCCCACTGACGATAGAAACACCCACCAGCGCACACATCGACTGCGCCACGCTCCTGGCTGTGGATAGCAGCAATCGTTTGCTCAGTCCAAGGGCTAACCACGTCGCCCAGCAGGAACATTCGGGACTTAGGGTTTTGACACGCTTGTGCAGCCGACGAAGATCGCGCACGTAATACGCGACCACATAGACCCCGAACATGATCATCCAGAAGTTGAACTCGCTCATGCCCCTACTCCCAGTCCATACCATCAAGAAGATCATCAAGGAGGTCATCCAGGTTACCGATTAGGTGCTGCGGAACATGCAGGCACAGATGCCTCTCTACAGCCAGAAAAAGTCCATAGTCGCTAGGCGACTCCAAGCGTGCCCCTAACTCGTAAATGTACTGATCAATCCAGAGCGCCGCTGCACTCTGGTTGTCACGCGCATTCGGGGCACCGAATGCACAGACCAATCCCCTCTCGAACGGGGGGATATGAAAGCATCGGCAGACCCAGATCGCTAACCGGTTCACCTCACGGTTAAAGTGCGATTCCGCTCCCGTTCGGTCGATAGTCGCACCTCTCTCCCGTCGCTGGGCGACCGCCAACCACTCTCGGGCATCTTCAAGCGCAGCGTTCGCGGCTTCTAGATCTTCAGCGGCGTCGCAAGTGCGACTGACCAACCCGCGTGGGTAATTACCATTACATGAAGACGGATCAACGTAATCGTTCATTGTGAAACTCCTTCGTCGGATGAGTCATCAGATTGGGTGTGGGTATGAGCCGCCCAGAGCGCGGCGAAGGCCGAGCCATCCTGGCGAGTCAGATTGGGAATCCAACGTGCATAGCGCTTGTGTGTGATGGCTGAGTCGCTATGCCCCAGCATCTGAGCCACCCAAAGCGGGTTTTCGCCGGCCGCCAGCCACAGCGTGGCGGCGGTATGGCGCGTTTGATACGGCGGGCGCTTTGGGATCTTTAGTAGCGCCAGCAGTGGGTACCAGACGCGCTTGCAAACGTTATTGATAGACAAGGGCTCGCCAGAACTGCTGCAGAACACCAGGTCGAGCTTACCGGTGCGCTTATGCTGCTCCTTTAGCGCGGCATAGACCTCGTCGGACATGGGGATGTCCCGAGCAGACTCCTCGGTCTTCGTGTCGGTCATGGCGCCAGCGACATAGCTTTCGCGCACCAGAATCATGCGCTGCTTAAAATCGATGTATTTCCACTTCAGGCCATGGATCTCGCCTGTACGCATGCCCGTAAAGAAGCGGACGGTCATGTAAGGGTGAAAGTCTTCTCGAACCCCATCGAGGACGGCCTTAACCTCATCGAGGGTAAACGGCTCGACTTTGGTTCTGGGGACTTTGAGGAGCTTGATACCCTGATAGGGGTTATCGAAGCCAAAGCGTTCTGAGGCCTCTCGCATGACCTGTCGCAATGGCACCATGACCGTGTTGATTCGAGCGGCTGAAAGACCCACAGAGCCATCTTTGCGAGGGATACGTGCCAGCTGATTACGAAAGGCGAGGATGTCTTCCTTACTGATCGCACTCATAGGCACCGATCCAAAAGTGGGTATCACATGCTTGCTGAGTGAGTGCTCAAGCGTATTGATATAAGACGGCTTCCACCCAATACGGTTCTCTTCCATCCACTGATCGGCAAAGGCCTTGAAGGTCGGCGTCTTTGCAGAACGCTGCTCGATCTGCTTGTCGTGATCGGCAAAACGGGCTGCATTAGGCGACTCGGGGAAGTACGCCGCGTAGTCGAAGGTACCCAGCACGATCTCACTTTCGACGCGCTGCAGGATGTCTTTCATCCTTTTGCGGTTGGCGGGTTTGTCTTCAAGGTGCGTGTACTCGCGACAGCGAACACCGCGGTACCTGAAGTCGAAGAAGAGTTTGTTGCCTCTGGCGTTGACTGAACCCATGACCGACCTCCTATTGAATGCCGGCCATGAGCTGGCCTACGTGACTGGGGCGTTGCATGTCCTCTTCGATACGTTCCCAGAGGTACAGAATTTTGCGCCCACCAAAGGGCCGGATGTAGTGCACTCCTTCGAGGAGTACTGAGTCCTTCAGCTGGTTTCGAATGGTTCGCGCGTCGTACTTAATGCGCGATGAGAGCTCCTCAGTCGTGAGGTAGGTCGTTGCTGCGTCCATAGGTCCATCTCCAAAATTCGGCCTATCCGAGCACTGTGCTGCGAATTTCCTGCCGATGAGATGAACCTACCGGTGCTACAGAATCCTGCTTGCCGGAGGGAAACGGGGGTAAATCCGAAGGATTCCCGCGCGTTATTTGGAGCAAAAGCTGTAGTTTTCACCCACTACATATCGCCGCGCGCAACCGCAGGTTGTGCGCGGCGCGCCGGCCCGTGCAGTCAAGCAGGCACAAAATCGATGGGGGTGCAGCGGAACGGGAAACGCGGCGATGGTCTCAATGTGGTCTCAAACTAGAGGAAGCTGGCTGAGCACAGCAGCATCGATGTTGGGATCAATTTTTGGGTCGCGGTCTCAATGTGGTCTCAGATCAATGACCAAAAAACTCGCTGACTACAGCACAACAAATGCTGAGGTCATTTGCAGGTTTATGAAGTCGACACGCGATGACTACCGCACGAAAAATGCTGGGGTCACTTACTGACTCAAAATCTCAACAATCGGTGACTACAACACGAAAAATGCTGGGGTCATTTACAGACTCAAAATCTCAACAATCGGTGACTACAGCACGGAAAATGCTGGGGTCGTTCGAGGGAAGATGGTCTCAGCAATCGATGACTACAGCACAACCCAATGTTGGGGTCACTTTTTCAAAGTGGTCTCAATATGGTCTCAATTTGGTCTCAAACGCAAAATTTGAGATTTGACCATCGGAAAGAGCGCAGCATTATGAAAACGGTAATATCGACCTGCGCAGGCATACGAATAATATCTTTAATATGACAAATATAATCTAATATTCCACATAAACCCAGTAAATATAGGGCTTAGGAGATAATTTAACATTTTTTTTGTTAGACATCCATGCTCTGGGCTACATCAAGATAGAGGCTTATTTGTCCAACAAATTTTTTGTTAATGAAAAAATGGTCGCGAGGAAGTATACTCGTTCCAACGATCTTTGGCAGATTTTCAAAGGCTATGCCGGAACTATTAGAGTCGGTGTTCGCGCCCCAACTCCCAGCAAATCTAGACCCCCACAAGCTGCATGGTTTCTTCTCGCGACTAGGAATCCAGGCTAATTATCTCAGTGCAGTAGACGTGGTATCGCGCACCCGACAACTCCTCCAATCTTCTATCGCCTCGAACCTACCCTTCCCGGTACATCGAGTGATTCCAGATCTGACCCCTGATGCGCTTATTGCTCAACTAGAAGACCTAGAGACCGCCCTCCTGGCCGCGAATGCGCCAACCCTCCGCAACACCGCAGGAAATCGAAACAAATACCACGGAAAGACGAAAGGCAACGAAATTGGCGCCCTCCTCGTCGAACCACCCGGCGTACTCGATCCCGAATTATGGGACATCCTGCGATATCTGTTTCTGGCAAGAATCTGTCTAGACAACAAGCGTACCGCGCACCAACTGAGAGAAGACGCCACGTCACTGCGACTACTCGCAGACCGAGACAGCGACAGGCTAAAGATCCAAGGCGTACCAGATAGGTATGACAGCAAGGCTCGCTACAGTTATTTCGCCAACATTCTCGACTTAGCGCAAGGGCGCATATCGCAACAAACCGAGTCCAATCCTGGCGACACCAGACCAGATGTAGTCGTCGGACTTTTTCTGAACGCGGTGAACCAAGCACCGCAACGATTCAAGGCGAGTAAACTTACGTTTCCCAATAGCTTCGATAGCTTTCGCGAACTAATCCGTGCACTAGCCAACACTGCGGAAGAACTAAACAAAAAGCACGAGTTACCTCGAACTGATCGTGGAACCAGCTCCAAACCGGCACCAGTCGAACCGCCAAACCTGCAGAAAGACGACCCCAACACCTTTGTAACGTCCGACGGTGCCGCGAACCCTAAAACAATTCCTGACGTCGGGCCGAACACCTCAAGGCGAAAGGTAAAAAAGGGCCGCGGAATAAGAGAGGTATCGAAGTCGCCCGAAGCGCTCGGTGAGCCGAGCGTCGTCGGCGAATCCATAAGGATCCAGGCGGCAGTCCAGAAGATTCAAGACCCGACTGCAAGACAATCACTGCAACGATTTTGGATTCAGGGCACAGAGAACACTAATCGGGCGTCTGCGGCTTCTCTTTCCCCTGAAGCTCGGGCGTGGCTACTGGAAATGATTGCGAGCTCGGACCTGTCGGAAGCTGAAGCTGCAGCGCGCCGACTGATAATCATGCAGATAACGCTGGGGGTCGACCTGTCTAGCGATTTCCCATCCTCGTCGGGAGCTTCAAGCGCGAATGCAACGCAAAATTGCATAGAGATGCCGATACCCGACAGCATCTGGGAACCAGACCCCGAAGATTCAGAGTTCTTCAGCGGCCTTCTCGACTCCTCAACGATCGGACAGCCGCAACTAGTAGAAGCGAATCAATTTCAGGAAAGCTGTGATGAAGCAGAGATTCGCGCTGCCTACGATGCATTCATGCGTCAGCTTTCCGAAGCCAACGGATCCACAGTTCAAAAGCGCAAACTAAAAGCGTTGCTCGCCACCGAGGTATGGCTTGGATCGCGCAACTTGATGCTGAAAGGCATATTTACTCGCTCGAACTCAGGGTCACTCTCTATGCCTGCGATGGCGTGGTACATGGGGATCCGAGAGGAGCGTGTCCGCGATGCCTTCAATGATGCATGTCGAGCGCTTCTGGGACTGACTATTGATGAATCGCCTTTGCCATCATGCGACACAAGATCCACAGTCTGGGAGCCCAATACCGATCATCTTGCTGAAGCCATATCTCGCGCTCGCGGAGACGCCGAACGTCTGGTCTCGAACTCTAAGGCCGATCTGATTGAACGGCATACCTGCTACACCCACTACACCTTGTGGCTACTTGAGTTCTCTCTGGGCTTTCGCCCGGTAAATGATCCAGTCGGCACATACGAACACCTAGATTTGGAGTCTGGATACTGCGTTCTCTGCGACAAAGTCACCATCCCAGAACTCGCCTACCGTCTCGTAAAGCTCGGAGAGGTCGCCAGGGCCCAGCTTGCCGAGTACCGTAAGTATCTTCACTGGCTTTCCGCTGAACTTGCGACGAATCCAAGTTGGATTTCGGCGGCGAAAGCGATTCGGATTGTCGCTGAAGGAACCTCCAAGCCCACGATCCCTCTATTTTTTAACCTCTCGCTCAGTGGATCTGATGACAAAAACGGTCCAAAACTCGCGATCGAGCATCTGAACACCAAACACCAGCAAGAAGCCTTCCATAAATACGCACCAATCGCCGCGAATGAGGGCCGCCGCTGGCTAGCCACACAGTTGGACCGCAGAGGTATTCCCTACGAATGGATTGTCGCGCTGCTAGGTCATCATGAGCAATCAGCACATAGCTTTGGAAAGCTTTCATTGCACGCGCCAGCAGAGGCATTCAACGCCGTCACCAAGGAGGTTGATGCTCTCTCGACATCCATTGGATTAACTCCGCTTCCAGTCAAGCTCCGTGTTGGGTCAAGAAAACGCCGGCTGGCAGAAAAAGCGTTAGTTGCGGCGGAAGGTCAAGCACCGCTCGAGCTTGAGCCTGCACATTTTGAACGAGAGCGGCAGCGTTTGAAGGTGCAGCATCAGCACAGAGCTTTGGTGGATCAACATGTCGCGAAACTCGGCGAGCTTAAGTCAGGTGACGAAGTTACCCACGCTCAAGTAGCAAATCTTTACGCACAGGCAACAAAAGAAGCGGTATCACAGAATCTTTCAATCCAACGTACGTCCCTACTGATTGAGAAGAGACTAGCAGCGCTTAGAAGAAAACACATCAAGGTACCTCGCAGCGACTGGTTCTTTGTTGATCCGGAGCCATCCCCATTCCGAGATGATGCAGTACGAAAATACGTGGCCGCAAACGCAGCGCAGGCAGCACTCACTGTCGAAGTGCAGCGCCTGGCATCACTGCACAGAAAAGGAGACACTCTTCGCAATTCGCCGGAGCAACGACGCGCCCTCTCCGTCCTAACAGCCGCTTTCTTTTCAGGCATCGCTGACCAAAATAAACTAGACGCCATCGCCAAAGGCCATTACCAGCTTCTCTGGATTCACGGGAACGTACAGCTCGTAGTTCGTACCACGATAAAAGTCGGAGGTACCAGTAATGCTCCGGTGCTGGACGACATCAACTCAATAATTGCCCTCGATACGACGACAGCTGGACTTGTTTGCGCCTTGGCTGCGGCCGACACCGTTGTACACCATGACCGAGTCGATGATCATCTGCGCAAAATAGCCGAAAAAATTAATTTACCGATTAGAGGAAAGGAATCTATAACTGCCGCGCTAGCTCGATCTGTTGCTAGCCTCAATCTTTTCCAATCGACAGGATTAGCGCGCTCCATTAGCGCTTCAGCGCTTGTGCATAGGTCACTCCCAGTTTCCGCTATCGCCCGGTTAACTCAAGAAAAGCCTTTGAAGGCTGAAACTCCGAATCTTGCGTCACCTGACGCGGAATGGCTTGTCACAGCTGACAGCCTGAATTCGGGCCTTCCTATGGCGAGCAAGGCCCGACAAGAGGCGCGCAGAACCGGTTTACTAATTACTCGGCTAGCCAGACAGATAGTGAAGTCAGGCAACAAGCCAATCGAGGTAACGCTACCTCCGGATGAGGAAAACGGCGAGACGCCGCAGTACCTAGAGACTGAAGGATTAGCCGAAGGCGACGAAAGAGACCGCCTGAAAGGTGCACTTGACTGGATTATCGAGCGATTGCCCAAGCAGAAAATGTCTAGCCACCTTCAGATTACGCTTGCAAGATACGTGGCACACCAATGTCAGGAACAACGCGGGAGGTTAGCCTGGAGCACGATCCGGGAGTATCACCAGATAGTCATTCGTCTACTCGGCAAATATCTGGAGGCCGACCTCGTCGAGCTTGAGGATGCCGATTTTGAGGAACTGTACTTTCTCGCCTTAGAAACATCGACGCCCGCGAGGCGCCAGAAAACAGCCAATGTTCTCCGCCAATTCCATCGATTCCTCGTTCGTGATATCGATGCGCCCCCCGTTGACTGGTCGTACATCTACGCGCTTGGTGACTGGGTATTGCCCGATGCAGTAGTAAGCATAGATGCTAACTACATCTTTCATCATGAATACGAGCAAGCACTCAGCTACATCAGGCAGCTGGATCTAGATCAACCCACCAAGGATCAATTAGCCTTTCTTCTCATACAGGGTGCGCGCTTTGGAAAGCGATGGAGCGAAGCACTGCACGTGCGGTCTGATCACGCCGTTTTGTCGGTAGGTAAGAAGCTCCGGATGCTGTTGGTGAGACCCACGCACGAGCGCACTCTAAAAACGCGGTCCGCACAGAGACGCATACCGCTCGTGGGCTACCTATCAGACGAAGAGCAGGCGATTACTCATCGAGTCATCGAAAGGCACACGCAGCTATACGGCGAGATGCCAACTTCATCAGCGCCTCCCTTGCTTGACAAGCTCGCGGGCGCAAAAGCGGTGGTATCTGGAAGCGTCACATCACGTGTCCTCAACCAGGCACTCAAACAAGCCACGGGGGACGCTAACGTTCGCTTCCATCATCTTAGGCATACGTACTGCTCGGCGCTGCTAGCAATCGCGCTAGCGCCCACGCTTAACAAGCGCAGTAGCTTGTACGGGGCGCTAGAACAGGCACTACTGAAAACTCTCGGGCTCAAAGATCCGAAGTGGCCACAACTATGGGGAGACGAGCCGATCGGACCGCATACGCTACAAACCGTAGCTGAACTGATGGGACATGCATCACCTGGAACCAGTATTCGCGCGTATGCACACTTTTGGGATACATATGCCGGGTCTCATCATCTTTCAACGCACGAACCCGACGATAGCGTGATGAGCTTCGCCACGGGCCTCCCATACGGTGGCTTCGTCAAGCGGAAGCTGCGTTGTCCAAAAACGCAGCCATGGAACCTTGCTGCAATGTATGGCCCCTACAATGTAGAACAGCATGGCCATCAACTTGCTATGTTGGTATCGGAGCAAAATACTCAGTTTGAATCGTCTTACCGAGGTGGCGGCAAGATCAGCCTATTGGAACTAGACAACGCTTGTCGGCGCCTCAATGCAAATCATTGCAGCAAAGAGGCGCTGGCGGAGACAGCGCTACTGGCCGGTATTGATGCCGACCTGTTTCGACGCAGTGCCATGCAGGCGGAGCGCATCAGTGGCTACGATCGTTTTCAACTTAGACGACTAGATCCCAGTGCTCAAATTCATGACGCCGTATCTCCCCCATTTCGGAATCACCGCGAGAACGCAGCTATCCGCGCCGCTTGCGAGGCACTCCAGCCTGCAATCGACGATATGACTAAGGAGGATTTGGACCGTGTTAACCAGGGCCTCGCCCTACTTTGCAGTGGGCACGAAACCAACACACGGTGCGTTGTAATTGTGACCCAAGAAGACTACGCGACCGTTAAAACCGCTTTGCACCTATTAGGTTGGGGTGGATGCCTTAGCGATGCGTGTAACGCGGATACACAAAGCGATAAGCCCCTGACGGGTTACAAGGCGCATGAACCGGCAAAGAGCTATAAGCAAGGTCAAATCTACCAATTAAACTATCCGGAAGAACTGACCACTTCTGGAGCCGTCATTCGCGCTGCTTTCTTAGTTGTACTCTACTGTTTGTATGCATCTCTCACGAACTAGAACCGGAATCGGCGTAGCACATTTCACAAATTCACTGAGAGCTCACCACTAGGTTCTATTAAGGAACTTATAAAAGTGAGCATCTTTATCTTGACCAAAAAATAGCGCCGCAAGTATCGTCAAAGCGAATGTATCTGGCAAAGCACTACCGCTCTCTCGACAACAGAGGCTCGAGGGTGGCGCAGGGACACCCTTTGATACAAAACGCAAAGCGATTTTTGGAGAACAAGACAATGAAGATTGGGCCAGTGATTTTCGCAGAATCCCCCATGTGCGATATCCGTATCATTAAGACTTGTGACCAAAAAGATCTACTAAAACTTCCATTAGAAACCTCAAAAATAGAGGTTGACCGTGGACTCAAAAATTTGGGCTCGTATCTACAGAAACAAATCCAGAAACTTTACGGTGGAGAAACTGGGGGGACTCATTTTGGTTTATGCGGATCTCCTTTAGGCAAGAATGCAAATCCATCGCTTACAGCCGGGTTAACTGTCTTTCAGGGTAGCGAAGAACTCGGAGAAGCAGTGTTCGAGAAAGCATGTACTTTTCTGCGAGAAGTGGCCAAAAGTGAGTCCGAAAGCATCGATTTAGACCTCGTGCCGATTGATCAAGAGCTATTAAGAAAGCCCATGGAACAAGGACTGCAAACAGCGTTAAAGCCAGCAGAGACCATCACACGCAATTACACGCTATGCGAAACCGAAACCGAAAACAGCAAAAAAATCAAAATCGTTGAATTTAGCGTGAATGTACCACCAAAAGAGAAGGTCGAAGAGAGAACCTGGGACAACATAGAGTTGGAAATTAAAACGAACGGTATTGACTACGCCAATGCGGTAATCACAGGGAATATTGAAAAGCTCCTCCCACGCAACGACGACTCACATGGACCTGATACCCCTAAAGATTCAGATCAAGTTAATGAATTAGAGCACCTTGAAAAGTTGGTGCACAAACCACTAACGCTCGGTGGCTTAACTAAATGTCACGCGAGCGAAATCAATCAATGGATGCTTGATTCAAAGCCACTGAACCAGATGAAACTGGACATTAATTCCCGCGAACAAGAAACGGGCGCTAACGATCAGCAAGAACTCGTAAAACCTTTTTTAGTTCGATTGAGAGCACGTGTAGAAAGAGATAGGGACGGAAAATTAACCGGCGATTTATTGCAGATCATACCAATACATACTCAAGTCAATCGTATGGCAACGGTCGCTATGGACTACGACGTAAGTGCAAATTCGACGGTAAAAGCATCGACAGACTCATGCATCAAAGTAAAGAGTGAAGAGTGACTGTCAACAAACCGCGCCGACTAGGCAGTTTTATGGCCGCGGTTGCCTCTCACGCACATTAACTAAAGCAGTGATTTTGGAGCTTTTTCGAAATCCCTACAGTTTTTGGTGGAACCAAATCGTCATTTGAACACTCGAACAGGCTAACGGTAAGAGGGAACATCCATGAGCAACGCTATAGGGATATTAAAAGCGTCAGTTTGCCCAAGTGGCAACGGCCAACTACGGCTCACTTTTTGCGACGATTGGAAAGCCACTCGCGAGTCACTAGCGACTGTCAAGGCGGTGAACGGCGAACCCAATCTCATTCCAGGCTACAAGCTCCTTCGTGCAATATGCGACGCTCTGAATTCCCCCGACAGTATGGATACTCTCGGAAATACTCACTTGGATCGAGATAACACTATTAACTCAGGCTTTTACTTCGACGTCATCCTTGACCGGCAAGGTAAGCGACCAGGATTACTACTGGCACTCACCGGTGATCTTAGCGAAACCAACCAGAGCAGGCTCGCGGATGTCTCAGAGGTTACGCGAAACCTCATCGGACTCGCGCTTGCAAACGAACATAACAATGCCAGCCTTTTGGGAGCCTCCTTTTCCAAAGCGGTGGGAGCAATCTCTACTCGCCTGTCGAGCCTGAATATATCGATATCAGAACATCGCAACAGCCACTTCTCCACCTCTCTGACGGCTCCTTCTAGTCTAACAAGGCGACAGTTGGGCAAGTTTCAACTTTCAGAAAATCCCGCTCGCCAAGAGAAGATGGATGCGGAAAAGTTTACGGTCGTAAATATCGGATATACCATACCGGGAGTCCAAAGTACTGTTCGGGTCCCACAAGAACTTCAAATTGCCGTCGCCCACGCTCAATATACAGGGCTCAAGGTCAGCTATTCGGTTGATGTTTTTGACAACATGGAACCAACCCTAACATCCGTAACCCTTCCCTATGCTGTGCCGGCATTCTATTCAGTTCGCCTACCAGACTCGAAGAAAAGCAGATCTCAAGGCCATCGAATCCAATCATTGAGTGAGATTGGCGGCCATGCTGCCAACGACGATTTTGCCCACGATCACACGACATCGTCCGCCGCGGCTCCACGCTCACACTGAGGATCGCTGCCTGCCATAACTTCAAGCACGCTTCTTTCTCCAGAGTTAGCGTAACGGTAGTCAGGCGCTATGTTTGATCAATTGATCGCGTTGAACACAAAGATCATTCATTGTCATCCGACCTCTGTAGACGCGTCAGAATCTGCATGAATTCACCCTGCTGATCGGGTGGTACTACGTCAATAAGATAGCGAATAAGGCTTCCTACCACCGAGGCCAGACGCACGCTTTCATTAGCCGCTAACTGGGCATTGAGGTAATCATGAAGCCAATACGTTATGGCAAGAGCATTATACTGCTGCTGATCGACAGACATTGCTTTAGCCAATTCAGTAAAGTGTGGCGTTATCTGTAACACGTCGCATACGCGGTAGGCAGCAAGTTTTAGTCGGTTTCGATATTGCTGTTGTGCTTCTACGTAGTTTGCTCGCGCAATCAAAAGTTGCTGAACTTCATCGCCGCCCTCTAAACACGCTTGACCCAGCGCACTCATGATTCGCCACCGCGAAAGCGCGTGCAACTTAATTGGCTCGCACCACCCAAGACACAACTCTGCAAAGCTGACAGACAACTGGCTTCTTTTTGCTGATCATAACTAATACGCCATTGACGCTTGCCGTCCTGAGAGGGCTCATCATTGGCGGGGCACCTGTTCACTAATTCAGCCATAGCTCATCTCCTAGTACCGGCATCCCCTGCCCTTTGCAGAGAATTTCTTGCCGTTGAGATAAACCTACCTAGATGACGAGATTCTGCTGACTCAAGGGAAACTGAGTTGAGGGACTTGCCATTATTGAATGCGAGACTTAAATGAAGGTCTGGCAACTTTATCAAGTAACAATGCCACGTTCCGAAAGCCATTGCTTGCGGTGTGCGTTACGACGCTTTTCCGCCTCCGCTGATGAGTCAAAGGAGTCAACAAAGCGTTTGTGTTGCTCTTCCATCTTCTGAACTGCCAAAGTTTTGGAAGAAATGTCCTGGTCCAACATCTCAGACCGGACATAAAGCTCTCGCTCTTCCTTGATTCTGACAATACTGGCGTTTATCTCTGTGCGTCTCGCCAAAAGTCTATCAAGGGCAACCTTTGCCGTTCTTCGATCAACACCCTCTTTTTTTAGCTCATAGTAACGGCGTCGAGCAGCTTTCACCGCGCGTGTTCGCTCGCGAAGTGCACCGACCTGATTCTTGAGCCCTTCGACGTTGCTATAAATTACGTCCCTGCTTCTCTTGGTGCGTCCGATAGCATCCTTGGCTTTCACTACACGACTATAGGCGTCGTCGCGTTCGGACTTAGCGCGATCTAAATCGTTGAAGTCCTGCGAAAACCAAGAGTTTCGATTAATTTTCCTACCAGCGCTCCCATAGAAGGGCATGTGACTATTGGACCTGCGATACCAGCGATCGACTTCATTCTTAGCTATATTGAGGTCGGAAAACGCAGCATCTTTACGCCGGTATTGGGAATCAATAACAATCTTGATCGCAGCTAGTTCGCCATAGGCGTCGTCAAGTTGTTCATAGATTTCCTTCTTTGTCGCGTAAATTTGGTCCAATTCAGTTTTAAAATGCCGGTTAAAAAGCTCCTGCACGGCCTCCGCGTCCAAAATCTGGGGCCCTAGCCGTTCTAGGGCCTTCTTGGCCTCTCTGAACTCGTCACTACGAATCTTTTCCGAAGCGATTTCGATGTTGCGCCGAGCCACATCGAGTTGCCTCATTTCTTTCCTATAAGGATACCGCGCGTCAGCATTTTCAATGTGTGCTTTTCGCTCTAACCGTTCCCACGCGGGGTACGCGGCTGAAATGCGCAGGAAGTACCAGAATCGGCTGAGAATATTCAAGCTTGATCGATCTCCTACAATCTAGAAACCCAAGTGATGCATTAGCCAAAAGCCTGATCTGCTACCGCCACTTAACCTTCCCTGGATCTAGAAACTTCATGCCTCGTTTGGTTGGAGTTGTCGTCTCATGTACAGAAGAAAAATAGCTACACGCCAAACATTACGCCTCAGCCGCTAACTTAAAGCGCATTGCGAATAGCAACCTTTCCTCTGAGCTAGGCGCCCCTCCTAACCCGCTCTGGAACAGCTTGCTAAAAAAACTTTAAGACTCCGGAAACAACTGGTCAGTGCATCAATAGGTAGGATTACCACGATGCAATCGCTCAATGATCAGCTCGAGCGCCCTTGCATCGGCCTCAGTAAAATAAAGCTCCTTCCCTGACTCGTGGTACGTCAGTCGTTTTTTGAGTTTCATTATTTTATAGGCACCAATCCCTAGTCCTATTGTCGCACTGACCGCAACCCCTCCGGCTACGGCTGGAACCCATACCGGTGTGGAGGAGACAATGCCCAGTGACATAAGCAAACCAGTCACACCCGAAGAACCTACCGTCGTGCCAAACAGACCTGCACTACCGACTACGCTGGCCGTAACTCCGGAAAGAGAAACTACGCCCGCGCCAAGGCTAGCCCCGGCTGTAGTGAGAAATGCGGCTATGGCTTGTGTGCTCAAGTAAGTGCCAGCGACATATCCTGCTGTCGAAGTGACGATCATTCCTCCAGCTGCATGAGGTACAAGAGTCCCTCCAGCTGCGAGTGCTGACACTATCGGTACGATAGGTAATGGCATTACCGTGTGCTCCTAGAGAACTTACAAAAAGGCTAGTAATAAAACCTACAGCTAATCAATGAGGGTACATCCGCCCTCGTAAACGATCGCCGTCGTAGCTACGGTAATCACCGGAGCCCAAAAAAATGGGTTTAACAATACGGACGCTGTCGATCCGATAGCCCCAGCGGTTCCACCCATGATGCCAATAGTTCCAGCACCGGACGCCCCACCCGCTGTCGAGCCAATCATGTACGCACCCGTAACCGCATGCTTAACTGAGTAAAGACCGAGAGCAGAACCAGTAGCAGCTGTACCCCCAACAAGTCCCGTCCCTACAGCGGCTGCGCTCAACGCCACGTCACTCAAGATGCGGCTAGGGCGAAAGTCACAAACTTCACCAAAGTCGAACGCGACAGCACTTGAAGAAAACAAGCACAGTAAAACAAAACACCTAGACACGTTTCCCATAATCGACTCCTATCCTAAGAAAACAGTTAAGCAACCAATAAATAGTCTTTTGCACGCTAAAGAGCCACAGCGGTATGTTCACAACCGGAGTTCTTTCGCCGAAAATCTCGAATGTCACACTCTACCCAGACAAACCCGAAGAGGACGCGCAGCAAGCAGCCCTCTTGTTTAGGCAAATTTCCTAGCAGCCTGGCAGTTTTTCTTAGGTTTCTGTTCAAGCTATCCGTCAAACGTTTTCCGAGCAGCCGAAATTAGATCCCGGTATGTTTTTGAACGTTTCTTACTAGAATGCTCGCGAAAAAATGTCTCTGCCAAATCCAACAAAGCATTCCTTTCAGGACGGGACCAGCTGGCGCTGGCCTCTACATGCTCTGCGAGGATTCGGTGGTACCCACTCTCAGGCAAAAAGTTTTCGGGGTTATTGACTGCTTCTCTAATTTCCGCAAGCAAAAGCTGTTCGTGAGACATATAGACTTTTGAGACCAAATCACTAGCCGATAGCTTTTGCTCAACCACGATTGCGGGCTTAGAGTCAGTCGCCGTTTCGCTAAGGTCACTCTGACCGTATCCATGAGCACGATGTAGGATGCGCTCAGGTATCTGCTGTCGACTTGCAACTAAACCGGCGTCCATTATGAAAGTAATGTCTTCGGGCTTTTGGATCCGCTCCAATAAGCGCCGCAATTGATTCGCATCAAAGTCGTCGCGTGTCAGCACACGTTGTTTGACTAATTGCTTTACTCTAATCGGCGAAGCTACGTCGGCTAAACGCTTGATTTGTAGGGGGTCCCGGCGCACCTCCTCGGCTCGAAGCGCCCTGTCCCTAACAAGAACAGCAAGAAGTCGAGGAGACACTTCGTAGCTAACCGCAATATCCTTCAGTTCGGCACTTTGAATACCGTTGAGTTGCGATAGCTTGAAAGACTTCACAGTCAGAAGAGCTAGAATATCGAGCTGCACAGGAGCGACATTGTCGGCATTTAAGGCGCGCTTCCAGTTCTCCCTAAATTCTTGCTCCGAAATAATTCGGTTCCGAGCCATGTAGCAAAGCTCAGACACCGAAGCATCCGTCAACGCTTTCGAACGATCTTCCGATTTGACCTCGCCCACCAGCAACCGCTGCGCGGCCGAAAGGTCTGCGAACCAATTTGGCTGTCCGATCACCACATAAGGGAGTAATTCAACCCACAAATTACGTCGATCGATTATGTGGTGCTGCAGACGCTCGGCACGAATACGACCTTGCTCAAAACCGCTGAGAGCGTACCAAAACGGAAGACCTTCGAGGGCTGAGGTCAATTCCTGAGGTAACGGGTGCTTCTGTAAGAAGCGTCCAGGTGACGGGGTTCGACCTCGAAGCGCAATGCTCTTGACTACCTCGTCTACGTTTTCACCACGCATGCAACGAATACACGCCCTAACCCATAAATCGTTCTGCGCCGCCGAATGCCGACCTATTGGCTCTGGCAGCAGCCTCAGCCGCGCCTCATCTCTCATGGCTGCGCAAACTAACAACGGCGCGATTTCCCAAGCGGCTTGGACGAAATATTCAGGTGGCTGTTCAAACAACTCAAATGCAAAAACAATTGGCATAGACCAGAGACGACTATCGAACTGATCGGTGCTTTGAAGAAGACAGTGCTCCGTGTGATTAGTGAGAAAAACTGCTACCAAAAACTCTTGAATGGTTTCATGTGAGAACCGAATATTTCCGTTGTTCTTGGTTCGTTCAATCAACAACCCTTGTGCCATCCGCTCGACGAATTGGTTGGATCTTTCGCCCAACAGAGATTTAAGCTGCGCCACCGCATAGGTCAGCGAACAAACGACAATCCCGTCGCAGCGCATTGAATACGCAAGCAACGCTAATGCATCTTTCGCTTCGTCTTCGGACCAGATAGTCGTAGCGCCAGCAGAAATATCTTTGGAAGTCTCCCTCGTTAGCCACGCATCAAAAAATGACTCGTATAGTTCCGCCAACCCATCTGGTAACTCCTCGTTACTTTCCCATGACGCTAACGCAACTTTTAACAAGATTGGACTTCTTGATATTGTCTCCGACGTAGTTTTTTTTGATAGCGCACTCCAAAATTCGTTCAGAACGCGCTGGTCGCCGCGCAGATATCTACTTGCAAACAGCCTTTGTGTCGACTTACCAATAGGCAGTAACTCAATGATATTTGGAGCAAATGCAGGCAAATGTGTGGCACGGGTCGATATCACTATGCGTGAAGACGGGCATTCCTTTAAAAGATCGCTAATCTCCCTGGCACATTGTTCGTAGTGCACAGTAGGGCACTCATTCAGTCCGTCGAGAATCAGGGTTAGCTTGTCCGCGTTTAGACTTACCAGCACATCGAACCAATTTAGTGGAGCGATTGCCCGGCAGACAAGATCGTGAAGCCCCGATGCAGTAAATCCCGCAAGCTGGACATACAAAACCCAATTGGAGCCTGGCGCTGTGTACTCTCCGCCTACCTCTCGTGCGAGCTTCAACAAACTCGTGCTTTTACCGGCGCCCGGCTGGCCAACTAGAAATGCTGGGTAGGTGTTCGACAACGCTTCCTGAGCATCCATTCGCGACACTGTCTTTTGAGTTTTCCCGTCTTGTGCAGGTGATCCGCCATCCTTTGCCCCCCAAACGGGCTTGGCACGCCTTTCTTGAAAGGTTCGAACATCTGCCTCGAGCGAAACAAAGTGACTGTCCAACTCTGCAGTGTCGTGAACTAGTTCGGCCGTGTAGCTGTCCACAGTTGACGCGTACACATCTGGACTAGTTGCTTGCAACTCCGCAATCCATGTTTTGAACTTAGTAGTGAAGAGATTTAGATCGCGCTTCTTCCACCAATCCTCGGCTTCAGCTGGGGACAAGCGCTTTAGAAGGGCCCTATCACCACTTGGTCTTATGAAGACCCACCCATCAGCATCAGCGTCAGTTTTTGCTTCTTTATTCAGCACGATTGGGCCCTCAGCCGCCTTACGCGGAGATACGGTAAAAGCTAGAACATCCCGTCCTTGATAGGTCGCCCACTGCGGATAAAAAACGAGCTGATCAGACGTATTAGCCCAAAGCCATCGACCAGAACTCTTGGTTTTCCATCCATCTTTTAACAAAACTTTTTCTGAGACGCGTCGAGCGAACAAGTCCTTGTTACCGTCAAAGCCACTTTTTTCAAGACCCACCACATCACCGTCGTCGTCAACACCAAGAACGACCAATCCACCGGCTCCATTCGCCATACCGACCAAGGCTTTAACTAGGTTAAAGATATAGTCGCCCTCACTGTATTTACTATCTTCTATTACGTGCTGACCCTGAATAGCAGCTTTAAATTCCAGCCAGTCAGTCTCTGATTGTTTGGCCAGATCAAACACCGGGTCGAGATTAAACTCCGTTATCGAAAGCGCTCTGTCTATAAATTCAAATGGGGTCAAGTTCGCTCCTTAAATTCAGACACAAATTGCAATGTGAAACTCCCGATCGTTATTCAGTACGGAACGGACGCAAACCACTAACCGTCAACGTGATGACATAAGAGGTAGTTTGGCTGCGTTCGACCAAAAATTCTCATGGCCGCAGGATATCGTAGAATCCGCTAGTGTTTACAATAGCTGGCGAAGCGACAATCTCGATCAACGGCGTTTCAAGCAACCGAGATCCGATACGAGTTAAAATTTCTCGCGAGCCTATCGGTATTGGCTTTTCATGCTCGCCGGCATAAGTTAAGGCCTGTGAAACAGACCACTCGTTGTGACCTGTATCACTGAACTCATGTATGAGTCGTTTCCGGACCCTCTCTTTAGAGGCATTAGCTAGCGCCAGGCGTGTCATAAACTGATCAAGCAATGAATAATTTATTGCTCGGGAACGTGCATCAGCTATTTGCTTCTCGGTCACAGCAAGGCGGCTGTACGCCTCGGTCACAGATTCTTCGACGAAGACATCTACGTCTACGTCCGAATTGTGAATCCAGCGGTCACGGCCAACGCTCTCAAATGCGGTAAGTCCATTACTACAGATTAGAACCACTCGACCCCATATTATTCTGTATGAACTGTACCCATTGTTAAGTCCGTACACTGCCCTGCAGCGCAAACCAACCTGGCCACCCTGCCCTGGAGTAGAGAATTCCTCCACTACTTCGCCAAATGGCGTTTTAAAAACTTTCGAACGAGGCAAGATGCCAAGTCTTCTGAGCGATTTCACCAACTGTTCGCGAAACAAACCTTGATCGACTTCCACAAAACGCCGCGAGGTGATCCCATAAAGAGTATTCGTGCCACGCGCTTGAATGTACCGTAGGACGACTCCAGAGTTTGCTAGACCGACTTGAAGTAAAGACTCCAATTCCGACTCCTCGCAACCCGCCCAGAGACGGCATGTAGTTTTTAAATCGGAATCTTTCCAAATACGGCTACCAAGTTGGTGTATTAACTTGTTGTCGAGTGCTCCGACAAAGGTCATCTCAGGTGTTGAAACAGAGATCTGCCGCGTGGATTTGCAGACCTTCACGCAGACGCACTGACCTAAAGTTTCCTTACGGACTTTAGACTCCAAATCACGGACGCGCGATAGGGCAGGGTCAATAGCGGAAGATAAGGCAGCTAGTCGCATAAGAATCTCCAATCAAAACAAAAAATCAGTCTGACCCGGATCAGGGCTAGATCTGACATCACAAGTTTTTGCATCTTGCGCGACGTCCAGCAGGCTGGATGTCGAATTTTTGCTTGGCCGAGCGTTTTGGCCAAAGATTGAAGTTGCTCTGAGAGCGGGGTGAACATTACCGAGGCTCGAACGGATTGTCAATGCATGCTTCCCAGCACACGTGACCCACATCACATAATTAAAACCTCACCTACTCAGACTGCGCTGGCCAATGGAATTAGGGCTTGCGTACGAGCGGGCAAGCCCTCACCTGATATTAAGTTGCAATGCATCAATGGAAATTGAACGGCAAAACCATCTTTAAGGCGTTTACTCGATCACTCCGGCCTCCGGCATGACGCAACATCTCCAGCCCCTCACCTGGGTACGGCCCCGCAGGACATTCCTTTGATACCGGGTGAAGAGTCAAGCCAAGGCCTACTCCCAAATTGTATAAACAATGTGCCATCCAAACATGAATCGCACTGTCTTCAATTTCGGAGCAGTCATCAATTGCTTGCTGCATATATTCAACCGCCTCGTCTTCTCGACACGCATCAGCGAGAAGCCAAGCCCTATACGCATTTATAAGCATCCAAGGATGCCCTTCCCCCGACACCCAGTCCTCACTACATTCGAGGTAGTGATGCGCCTCATCCACTTTTAGCGCCCCACCTGTCAACGAACGCAAAAAAAGACAGTGCTCAAACCTCAAGGGAGACCCGCTCCGAGCCAATTGCCGAATACTATGTACGCCTGTTTTACCGGTAGCGTTATCAACGAGAGCAAGCACGTGCTCACCACTGTCTGCGGAGTTAAGATCGAGCTTCACGATCGCTTTGTAAATATTCGTTTGCTGGCTATTCCTCTTCGCTTCATCGGCGTTCGAAAGTTGTTCAAACTCATCCAAGGCGCCATCGAAATGGCCTAGAGCTTCATCATACTCGGCGCGAAAAGCACACAACTGCCCCAAGGTCGACAACAACTTCCCATGATTCAATCGACCGGTCACGGTGACAGGCTCGCTGCACCAGTTTTCGATAAAGGGGACCGCACTGGCAAAATCAAAAGTGTTAGTCGCACTTATGGCTATTCGCAATGCCGCTTCACAGGCAGCCTGCGCCGATTCTTCTTTTAACTCTTGCGCGTAAGTCATAGTCTTTTTAACGTGAGCAAAGTCGCTTCGGCCAAGGTGGTTCGCGGCAGCGAGCTGAGATGAGGCCAACTGCAATTGAAGTAGGCCGGGCAGGCTCGCTGTTTCTGGTTGATACTTCGTCAACCATGACAGCGCTCTATCAAGACTGCCGGCGTCAAAATCCTTTGCTGCCACACGCCTCTGCACCTCATCCAAGAACTTTTGCCAAACGAATCGATCACTTTGGGCGAGCACACCCTGTCGGTCTAACAGATCATGAAATATAGAATTCCCAGGCTCTTTCGACAGATAGGCACAGATTCCGAACCAAACTTCCGACTCCATATCACTGGAGGCCTCGCGATAAAGGCGATCTATTTCTGCGAGATCAGTGCTCTGAAGAAGGCAGTGGCCGCGCCACCGAGTTCTTGCAAGAAGCTTGCGCTTTACGCCATCAGGACTACCCCAGCAGTTAGCAATAACATCTACATAACCATTGTATGACGCGTCCTTGCCTACGAAGCTCAAGACTAATTGGAGACCCTTGAATCGCTCGGGCGCCAATCGCTTTAGTTGATCAACTAAAACCTCCTCTAGGGCTTTTAGCTTTGCACTATCCCTGTATTCACCTCGCTGCTCGATCTTAAACACGACCTTCGTAGCGCCGCGCAACGGCAGCATCAGTAGCGTCCAACGCACCAGCTTGGTAATGGAAGCAATCCAGTTTTCACTGCTTAGATCCGCCTTGAGCGTCCCTCCAAGTATGCCGACGCCACTGCTCACAATCCGCTGCAACAGCGACTCTATCTCGGCATACGTCAAATCTGTGGCGTGAGTCGAAGCTTCAAGTATAGGCAGCCTATGTCCATCCGGCAGTGCTAGAGCGATAATCCGCCCCAACTTAGAGTCGGATTCATTGAGCTCTTGCGCCTCGTTAGTAAATTCCCTCCCTGTTTCATCGACATATATCTCCCACTTCTGCGACGGCGCTAATGCCCTCAAGCTCTGTGGATGGGTATCCTGCTCAAACGAAACGTAAGGAAGAGAGACTCTGAAGGCTTGATTTCGCTGACCCAACACTTCCTTTTTCTTTCGAAAGTCCGCCTTTTTCTCAAGGGCAAGCTGAAGCGTCTTAAAAACTCTTGGGGACTCCGAAGTCTTTTTTTGCTTAACCCAATCGGTCAACTCCTTATCGCTTTCGCCACGCCTTCGCTTAAGATCCAACTCACCCAAAAGTCGCTTTGCGCTCCGACCATCCTTTGCCGCGTCTTCAATGCGTACAGATAAGTCGGGGAAAGCAGATAAAAGAGACTCCGCCTGCAACACGCATTTTTTATATCGGCTTTCGCCCTCCGGTAATCGCCATGCAAAAGATGTGTAAGCATCCCACTCCAAATCCACGGCCTGTTTGTGCGCCAGTGCTTTTTCTGTGTCGGACTGCTCTCGCTGTACACTTGGGACCCCAGAAGTCGGTTCGCCAGAGTCAACCGCGCGTTCCACGTCCGAATTATCGCTATCCGATGCAGGGGGGAAGGCCTGTACTGACTCTTCATCGAACGTCCAGATAACGCTGCCCGCCAGTTTCAACCACTGGCCATCGTCTTTAAGAAAAAGAATTTCCGCCCTAGGGAAAACCGTTTTTGCCGCAAGCCACCACACACCTGGGGTCTCAAAGGAACCAACAATTAGCTCCGCACAGTCGATTTTTTTGAGTTGCTCACAAGCGGAAATGAGCGTCTTAGCGCCGTCAGAAGTAACATGCTGGTAGATTACATTTCGCGGTGGCTGAGATGGTGCAAAAGGTAAAGCAACTGCGTTATTCAAATATCTATCCTCGTGAATTGATTGTCTTCTTCTAACGACTCTCAGTGACACTAGCTTGAGATACGAACCGACGCTGGCCCGTTACTATAATAGCGATCAACAATGTTTAGAGGCCGCCCTTCGACCAAGGATCGAGCCTCTTCTAGGTCATACTCATAAATGTGAGCAGATGCGATATACCCCTTTAAAATACCAATATCGCAACCCACGCTAGCAGCGAGCTTCTCTTGCAAGCGGGCAATCGCGACCAAGTTAGCGTACTGGCGACCGAATACGTTCTGGCTTCGGAAGAAGAACTGTAAATTCAATTTTCCATTTCGGATCTTAGAATCGACTACGCATAAGCAAGGAAGGTTAGCTTGGTTCAAACCCGGCACAAGTAGTGAAATTGCGGCAGACTTTGTCTCAGACTTATTGCGCAAACGCCCAACCATCCAGTCAAACTGATCAATTCCATTCATATCGTAGATCAGTTGCCCATACGTGAACGGACGATCTTCCATCTCCACCCCTTTTGAGAACTTTTTCAACATACGCTCGATAACATATCGATCGCCTTTTTCGCTGACGATTTGGTCATCCGATGAAGGCGAAGCAACCTCAAGGGATAGACCTAATACTTCCAAGATCACCACGTCCTCATCATAGTGAGGCACGCCGTGCTCCAACACACTTTGCGTGCATTTCAACCAAGCCTCGCCGAGAGTATCCTCAACAACTGTAATCATGCCGCTTCTCCATCCTGTACCGATCTACTCGAAGAGTTCCTGGGGGTCACTTAAGAACTCAAAATAGCTCTTACCCTCAGCGGGCACGGCAAAGCTGTCGTGCTCAATCGCTCGAACTTTCCTCCGTCTCCCACATTTAGACCTAGTCCAAACACCTGACGCACCGGTCACCTCGCCTACCACTGTTAGCGGTGTACCACAGGAGTCACTGATTCTATTTAGGGACGCAATAGACGCCTTCGGCATGCAGTACAGGAATTGCCAATCGCCACCTGCCATTGATAGCTGCAATGGTGTCAAAGACAAGGTTTTTAGCAGGCTCTCAAGCGCCGGGTGGATTGGAATATTGTCTGCGAACAATTCAACTCCTAAGTTAGATTTCTCAACCATATTCCGGCAAGCCGACGGCAAACCGTCACTGATATCCGTACAGGCGGTCGCTATACGCGCTGCGCCCATTTCCATTGCCAACCGATAAGGAGGGCGCTGTCGCACCAAGGCTTCATCTACTAATTTTTGAATTAACTCTGAGACTTTATGATGCCGCTTGTGAATAATGGATCCCATCAACATGGACCCAAGAAACCCGGACACCACCAACTGATCGCCCACTTTGGGAGTATCGCGAAAGAGCAATCGATCCTCCGACGCACGACCAAGAGCAGTAACAACCAGAGAAAGTTTTTCAGCCTTTTTTGTATCCCCGCCAGTGATCGTTACATCAAATTCAGCGCATGCCTCCACAATCCCATCCACGATCTCATCAACTAGCTTTACGCTAGTGCTTCCGGGCAGAAGCATTGCCACCGACACCGCAAACGGTATGCCACCGGTGGCCAAAATGTCACTGACAGCATGTGAGACAGCAAAGTCCCCTATACATTCACCACCCGCTAATCCCAGCGTATAGGCTTTACTCACTCCAGATCTATCGGTGTTTACTAGTAATCTTTCGTTAGGTAGCAAGGACTCTCTTAGCACCCCGGCATCGTGCCCCAAACCACCGACTAAGCCCGAACCCTTATCCACAGAGGATCTGATGCGGTCCATAATGCGAGCCTTGATAAATCGTTCGCCAACCGTAACCAGATCTCTGTTATCAGGCGCCACGGCAAATTGAATCATAAGGAAGACCCCATAGAAAGTGTCAAAGAATATCTCTGAGAAGCGGCCGTTTAAAGCGTACTAAGATGCTAAGAAAATGCTACGAACCATGAAGAAAAGTATACGGCTGAAGCCTGAATTTTATAGAGGTCTTACAACCTCTTTGGTGATCCTACCGAGACGGTTCATTCGAAGCGCCGTAAAAGCTCCTTCACCCACGCCTTTCAGGGCTTGCTCAGACGCACCTAAACCCAGACTTTCCACTCCCATTGTCCCCACAGCCTCAATTGTGGCCGTAGTCAGTGCACTCATAATGATATGGCGAAAAAGTCGGAGTGACGACAACCCTGTAGCGGTTCTTCCATAGGCTTCTGTGATTGCCCGTACAAGGGCTGTGGCACGGTACAGCACTATCATTGCGTCTAATACTGGATGTGGCGATATGGCGACGAGCCCGGCCGCAGACAAGGTCGCATTACGTATTAGTTCATCTACTCGCCGATCCGCCTTCGACAACAGCACGTTCTCGACCAACTCTCGATATGTTTCAACCGACGTCCGCTCCCCGAACTCCGCACGATAGATAGCAACCTCGCGTGGGTGGTATTTTATTAGTCTGGATATCACCGGCTCTAACGCGTCAGCTATCTCACGCGGCGAGTCATCTGGTTGCGCCTCAGATGTGATCTGCTTAACCATAACAATCGCGTCAACCTCTCGAGCGGCTCGATACTCAGCCAGTATCCAGCGTCCCAACACCGTAAAAAACATTACTGTCACCACAGCGAGGGGGATAGCAACAGCTCGGTTCGACTGCCACGTCATCGCAATAGAATTACCCAACGCGTAAACAAGCCAAACCAATGGAAACAAGAAAAGAATCCAAACCCTCCAATTGACCACAGCTGATCTCTGAGAGTTATCGAGAACGTATTCCGCTGTGGTGTCGGTGGTTTCTGTATCTTCATCAACCCGTCCCGCATGTCTCAATTCATTCGCCAGACCTTTAGCGACCTGCTCATTATTTTCAGGCTTGCTAACACCAACTACCTCTGTTTCAACGTTCAACGGCTCCGGCTCAGATCTACGCGTGCTCAAAGTATGTCCTCCCCAATTAAAAAATTGAGTGCACGGCCAAGATTGATGGCCGGAAATCCATCGTACAGCGCGTCGTTCATAGGCTGAGGCTGAAATTCAAGAAACTGAAAACCCAATTCATCCCAATCAGGGGGAATATCTAACGGAATACCGCCCGGATCCCAAGCAGCCTCTTCCCTACCGTGTGGACGCCCGTATAGCACCTCACGTTTTGGAGCCTGTACGGTCATTCGATCCTCAGTTGATTGCACAGAGGCCAATGCTATCGAATGGGTGTGCTTTACCGAGCGCCTAAGTTGATTGTCGTCATCTACAAACCGCACAATCTTTCTGAGCATATCCCGCAAATTAGACCGGTCACCACGAGTGACATGATCGGCTTTCGTAGCTGCAAACAACAAATGTGACGTACGATGCCCTCGAAGTCGGTCAAAAAACGAACCATTACCGTAGCGGAAAACCTGGAGCACGCTCCGAAGTCCTGACATCAGCTCATCGTAGGCATCTGATCCCAACTCTAACGTCCTCAAGACATCAACGAGAACTATTTGTCGATCAAGTTTGGAGAAGTGATCCCTGTAAAATGGAAGCACAGCACGCTTAATATATTGCTCGTATTTCTTCCGAAGAACACCAGCTACGGGGTATGACAACTTATCTGCCGGTAAAGGCACCAATCTAAGAATTGGAGAGTTTTCTAAGTTTGCAGGCCGCAGCAAACGCGCAGGCTGATTCAGCACCAAGCCCGCGGAATGCGCTTGAGAAAGGTAGTCGGCCCAAACACTTGTAATCTTCTCGAGGTCGCCCTCGTCCGCGCTCCAAGGTAACGCCTCTATTGCCTCTCGATATTGCGAAATCATATCTGCACGCGGACCCGTCTGCGCTTGCGCTAACACCTGCTTCGACCACTCCTCATAACTCAAGCTCAATAGTGGGAAGTCCGCGAGCCATTCGCCCGGATAGTCGACTAAATCTAACCGCAGCGTTTTACGCCTCGTCATGAATCTACTGGGGACTTCATAGTCGAGGTCAAGAACCAAATGAGATATTCCATCAGTCGCAGCGGGCCATTGTGATTGCGACCCGGACATGGCGTCGCGCGCTTGCCGGAACGGGAACTGGGGCAAGTCGGAATGCACATCATCACGGATGCTGGCGCACTTTAAGTAGCCTCGCTCGTAGGGCTCAAACTGCGCTAGTGGCCCCAATTGACCGCGCGCCGACCAGGCCTCTGAAGTAATCAAAGCTTGAGCTAGGGAACCGATGAACACGGTTTTCCCACTTCGAGAAAATCCTGTCACTCCAATCTTTAGCGTGGTCGTCATATACTGCCGTTTAAAAACATGTTAGAAACGCCCGAAAAGTGTCACCTCACACTTGATGCTCTCACTTCTCGCGGCCCGCAATCTCCGAAAACTTTTCATACAGAAGCAATGAACTCACTCATCCATCTTAGCCCGCCTAAGATCGCTCAAGGTTTGCCCAGAAAGTGTTTCTGAGTTTTGCTGCAGTTGTTGGTTTATTCGAGCCTTTAGCACAACCTCTTGCTCCGCGACGATGCCTCTCAACTTTGCTTCAAATTCACTACGATTAAGATATTCATCGACATTGATTGCGACGGCGTCGACGCTAATCCACACCGCAGCAGCGCCTACTATTCCACCCACTACAGCGCCAACCGGCCCGAGAAAACTTCCAGCAACAGCACCGGTAGCAGCTCCTCCTGCTGCAGAGACCCCTGATTTAACGGCCATCTTTCCTGTCGCTTTGACTAGAAATGCTGCAACCACCACTTTGATAGACCCTTTTAAGGCATTAGCTGCAACGGCTCCCGCAACAATACCCGCCAGGGGCATACTCACTCTGACGCGCGAAAGAGCCCCCTCTAACGCCTGTTGCGCAAAGTCGTTGAGGGGCAAACCACTAGACTCATGCATCCTGAGGTCTTCTAGTTGCTTCGATAGTTCGATGGTGAATTGGTGCCCAAAATAAGTTTCTATTTCTCTCAAAGCGCCGATTTGTCGATTCTCTAAGCCAGCCAACAGGTACTCTTCAACACTATTTCCAAGCTTCGCATCAATGTCTGGCCCTAACTTATTACCAACAGCGCTCTGAACGAGCTCCGTGTACTCACCCAGGACCGAATAATGGAAATCCGCATAACGAGGAATGGCTGCATAAACCGGTGAATAGACCTCAGCTATACGAAGATCTACAAATTTGGCCGTTAATAGAGCGGCCTTTTCAGCAGCAACATCTATTATCTTACCCATCGATTCTGGTGATACGTCTATGACTTCAGGATTACCAATCTTTTCTTCTCCAGTAGCTGATTGTCGGCGATCTCGATCTAGCGAATCATCCCTGCCCCCCGGCGCTGGATTAGGAGCAAACGAAGCAACCACAATCAGCGCGATAGTCGAACCAAAGAGAACAAATATCGTCACCCAAAATGCTTTACCGGCAAGGGGAGAGCCCTGTGATAACGCGGTGCCTCTACTGCTATTCGATTTAGACATCTCGCCCCCCCCTGAGAACGCCTCTTCCGCCGCTCCTACCAACAGACGATAGCGCGACTGTCTGGAATCCAGCGAGAATAGAAGCCAGCCCAAAAAAGACCAGTGAATCTCTCAGCAAGATCACACTAATCAGCGGGAGACTGTTTGCCGCATTCAATTTGATAAGCCAATAGCCTAGAACATCACCATACAAGAAAATCGAAAGCATCTCCGTCATCGCACTACCAGAATGCGGAAGTGTCCTGCCAGCAGCCGACAACATGGCAATTAGTGATGGTTCATCAATCCAGTTTGGCATGGTCGATAAGTGAAAACTGAAAAACGAATGACTTAGGACTATCGGCACAGCTGCCATAACTGTTACAGCCCAGCTAGTGACAGCCGGCGTGTAGGCGCTCCGTGTGTGCTCGGACACAAAATGATTGATTATAGCGCTCAAAGTACAAGTTAGAACCACAAGCAATCCCACAGCCATCCAACCGAGAACACCACTCCTCAGCGTGAAAAATGCTACGGGGGGCATCACTAGTATCACTGCAACAACGCTAGAAATTAAAGCGCCAATTTTTCCTGCGAAGAGCGGATAGAGTGGCGTACTGGGCAATAAAACGGCAGATGCCAAGGCGCGCCGGCGGGCTAGGTCGCTTTTATACAGAACCGCTGTAGACAATGCCGCTGCCGTCAAGATCGCAAGCGAAGCAATCTCGTTGCTTGGATAAAGGGTCGCCCAAGTGATAAGCAATCCTACAACGGGGGAACTGACCAGCGCGCAGATCAGAAAAACCTTCATCGAATACTCACTATTACGCGCGACATCAAACGATACCATCTATGTAACAAAGTGAAATTGACTTAGCTCAAATGAAACAAAAAAATAGGCTTGATAGCCTATGTTCATTGTCGTGTTCGCCGTAGCCAGCAACGTGAAAGGAAATGTTACCGGCAATTGCCCCAACAGATAGTTGCCCACTAGTCTGGGCCAAGCGTAGTCACATGCACCCGAGCGTGGCGATGGAGAAGACATCAAAAAAGGCATGATCGAAGTACTAAAACAATGATTTCACAATTCAAATTCGCATCTGCCGCTCATCATAGTTATGCATGCAAGGTATAACTGAATCTCCAAAACGTTGCGAATCTATTACCCGCTTTTGCGCCCTCGTTCATAGTTATTTGCGTCTTTCACGTTTTTGTACCTAGCATTGTTCTTTCACGCACACGTTCGGTACCGAAGAAAAACACCTGGCATAGACACGATTTAGTGATTAAGCATCGCCATCAGGTTTAACCTAAAGCCGAGGTAGGGTGTAAAAATGCATTCCGACACCGATGCTTCAAATACAACGGAACCGGATTTGTAGTATTGCTAATTTAACCATCGGATCAGTACTATAAATTCAAGCATTGAACGGGATCGAAGATGGGATTTTTCAGTAAGTCAAAATCAGACAAAAAAGACCCCAAAAAGTCGCCCAAAGAAACGGAAGGTCCGGTAGTAAAAAGCGGACCGACAGCTGGAAGAAATCGATCTAGAAATAAAGATGGCACCTGGCGAAAAAAGCGAAGTGACGCACAGTAGTTGGGAGCAATGGCTATAGGGTGCATCGCCGCAACTGACAACGGCGTCACGCCAATACGCAAAACGCCCCCCGATTAACTACGCAATCTTGAGCATCGCTAGTAAAAGAATTCCTTCTTTGGCAGCCACGCAAGACGGACACCTCCACCGAGCACGCAACCACGTCGTTTTTTGACCATACTAAAACAGAGACGGCAAAGTTACTTAGACCACAAAAGCAAGCGTCACCCGACATTAGAAAGCAAAGTGCCCCCAGACATTCAGCGTTACGAGGTCTTAGGTGATCTGCACTTTTGTGTGTCTTTCGCCGGCTCTCGGCAAGGTATTAATGCGTGGCGTTCTCACGCTACGTCGAACATCAGCGCCCACATTAGGAATGCGTTGCGATTCGACACTGTATCAACTGACTGATATACACAGACCTAATTATTCCCAGAATTCAGCTAATTAGAGCGGGCTAAATGATGTACGACGTAATACAAGACGAACCGAGTGACAACTTCAAAAGAGCTTGGCAGGCAGCCGCTCGTCACTTAGGGTCACTTGGGGGTGATGGCTTTAACTGGTTACGAGCGAATCTAAATCCGCCAATGGCAGAACACTTATCGTTTCGACTTGGGAATCAAATATTTTTCGTTTTCGTAGAAGCGGCCGAATTCCAGTATGAAAAGGCTAACGATCTTTTCAGCCAGGTTACACAAGAGGCAAACGCCGTCCCCTGCCTTATGCCAATGACGGAGAGGTTGACCAGCTATGAACCTTCCGCGAACGGCTGGGGGTTAATTCATGCGGAAATTAGAGAATCAGTGAATCCACCTGACCTGGTATCGAGCGACCTAATCGAGATGACTGATTGGGAGCTACACGATTTTGCCGTTCAAGTGGTCAAATCGCAGCTATCTGAAGAGGGGAAAAATGTGTTTTCAACACAGTCTTCTCGGAAGATCGACCCGTCGATCTGGTACGAACATGAAGGCGACACGTACTGGGTGATCGTGCGAGAAGCAAGATATCCCAACAATCAACCGGCGATGCCGCCTCACGTTGCTGATATTGCAAATGAGTTATCAAAAATTGGAAAAGCTGGTTTTTTCGCAAGTATCGTAGTTGCCAACCATAATGATTCATTTGATCCAAATACGAAAACGCCCGGCAGTTTTCTACCGCTGTATCGTGGGCATGCAATGTCGGTCAAGTATGAAGGGCTTGTATCGATCACCTAGTTTTTGAATATACACAAAGCGATCAAGAGAGGCTTCTGCTCGAACATTAATGTATCGTCTTTTAGATAACGCAACAGAGTTTAGACGGTCATTAGAACTGCGACAGGAAGCTGACTACGCTTACGAAAAATGTGAGAGGGCCTTAGGCACGCAGTAAAATGCAGTCTTGTTGAAAGCCAAAACGGGGTGTAAGACTTCTACTGGGAACGTTTTGTTGTTTGGAGGTATCAATGCAAAAAGATCGAGAGATACCTACACTGATATTCGGCGACTCCAATCGATCTGTGGTTGAAAATGCCAGGCGCGTTGGCCTGGGCGCCGAGTGGATTGATGGAGATCCAATGCTTGCGTCGCCGGATGCGATTGTTTCTCCAGCCAATACTGTCGGGGAAATGTCGGGTGGCTATGATCTGGAGATCCGTACCAAACTAGGCATTGGCGTAGAGAAGACCGTCATGCGGTCGCTTAGAGAATCACCGCTGCTTCTTGGTCAGGCGCGGGCGCTGAAAACCCAATCCAAAATACCGTGGATAATTGTGGTTCCCACCGTGGTGGGTAAGCTCGCCGGCTCAGGTGGAAACACTGAAATCGGATCACTGCAAACTAAAACTCCAAGTAGAGACGTAATCGAAAACGGCGCCTACAACCTAATGCACGAAGCTTTTCGTCATGGGATTTTGAGAGTAGGAACCGTATTGCTTGGTGGTGGCGTGGGTGGATTCAACACTGCGGAAGCGGTGCAAGCGATGAATGAAGGGTATTTTCGAGCCTACGAGGAAATTGATGAAATTTTGTACGGAGACTAAGTATCGACTGATTTTTAGCCCACACTCGCCTGTGAAAAAGCGCTGTTTTAAGCTACTGGAACATTCAAAGACCAATTTTCGCCATTCAAGAGCTTCATTCGCTGGACGCTGATCTCTTGGAAACACGGGGATCGTTTAACAGTGTCTACACCGCGAACGCATCGTAATGCGAACAGTTTTCATAAAAAAACGAGATCACCACACAATCCAACTCCCTGCGTAAACTGGTTTTGCAAGCCTAGCACCGACAGCAAACAGTCAGTCTAAACATCCATATGCTTCAACTTCACACAGTTCGACCCACTTTAATCCTTAGAACCGTGACTTTGCGGAGGCTGGAAATCCGAAATGTCTAAAGTATGGATGTTCGCACTGTACATTACCGCAGTAGCGCTAGTTCTTTGGGGTACGTATTGGGTGACGAACAACACAAAAAGAACCGTATCGTTCTTGCTCCGCTGTATTTCCTCTCCCATTCTTATAATCCCGATTCTTGTATCCGGATCTACGATCACACAGGAAACACTCCTACCATCGATAGCATTTTTTTTCGGATCGATCGCCGGATTGTATTTTTTGCAGAGAAAGTACCACGATGAACTAGTAGATCGAATCGAAAGCAGAAACCGCGCTATACAAGGAGCCTTTTTACTCGCAGCAGCAATTTTTTCGTTAGTGGCGCTTTATGACAGCTTTGCACATGTTTATCTGAAACTACTGTTTTTCAAAGTTGAACTAGGATCTCAATCCATAAATGATCGGGGTTTTGTGCTAACGCTATGCTCCCTACTAATTTTGTTCTCAACTATTGGAGCGGCATACTTTCAACGAAAGAATGAAGCATATACAACTTTGTTTCTTGACCTACTCTCAGCTCAGACCAACTTCATAGCGGTAATAGTCATATTCAAAGTAAGAGACTTCAATGCCGAAAACTGGTTTTTGGGCATTGAAGTGGGCCCAGGATTTTTCGCACTTGTAGTCAGTGGTCTTTGCATCTCAATGTTCGTAGCATCGCAAAAGCTTGTTTCAGTAGACAACGGGGGATCAACTCCGAACTGCCTAACCAAATCGAATAATGAAAATGCAAGCATTAGCATTGACGAAAACTTTGATTCAGGGGAATCATCTTTGCGGGGTGCGAAACCTAATCCGCTAAAAGCACGGGCGCAGAGTCTTCAGGGACGCAGCGATGCGCTAAGACGAATGGTGGCGATGAGATACGAGTTAAGCGTAAGGAGAAACCGTCGAGAGAATGTTCATCGAGAGAAGTAACAAACCTGACAACGGCAAAATACAACTGCGCGCCTACCCATATATTCAGGACCAACCAAGCGATACAGTCCATGTGTGGATCAACCCGGTGCCCCCTAGGAGCTTACTTGAAATTTTCTCGCCGACAAGTGTACGGTGTGATCAATAATCGAATGGGATTGACTCTACGGCTGCAGGACCAAGCACATTCATGTACTTTTCGACTATTGTCGCACCAATTACATTGTAGAGACGCCAAAAACCTTTCTGACTGCAACCCACACTGTTTGCATAGTCCTTCAGGCTGACACGCACCCCGTCAGAAACAGTCATTACAAAATTGTCTGCCCTACTCAGCTCTGTGTACAACTTGTTCTTCTTCAATACTTTGAAGAGGCCCATTTCTTCTGAAATATAGAGCGCATAGTAGTACTGCAAGGTGTATCCCTGTGGATCGGCCGAATAATTTGCATACTGCCAACCATCTGGGCGGTCGTCACTGGAAAGATTGATGTGTGAATACATCGCCATACAATCATATCTGGCGAGATAGTCTTTTCCTAGATCGTTGTTGACGAACTCCCGCGCGATTTGCTCGTCGATCCTCTCAACCGCCTGTTGCCCATACCGATTTAGACTCATTGCCCGAAGTTGCCACAGCACCCCATCAAGTTGGTCATCACTGGTCAAAAAGCGCTCGGCACTCACCGTAGACATCGACGTTATCAAAAACAACATGCCGAGGCTGGCTAGGTGGTGGCTGAGGTTCAAAAGACCAAATCTCCGAGATGCGACAAGTTGGATTTAGTTTAAAAGAGCGTCACAAGATATTACGTGGAAGTGTAATTCGCAATCCGACGATGCGATGTCCGATAGCACTAACATCTGATTTGAACGTTCCCGGGGGTTCTGCCAAGTTAACTCAGGCAGAATGCAGAAATCCGCTCGTTCATCTCAACTAACCGCTCTATTCCATTCTTCAAACGCACTTGTCCTGAGATTTCGATAATGCTGAGCTCGCACGAGATGTCTGCCCAGATTGAAGAGATTGGACACAGCAGCGTGGGCAGTAACAAATCGCTGCGCCTGCTTCATCGACTTGAATCGCCGCATTCCTCGCTCCCGCGCCCGGGTCGCCTCGTGTGATTGCTCAGCCCGATTATTCTCGTACTGCTGGGTGCTGTGCACCGTCTCGGGAATCAGCTCTCGGTGAGCAACTCCATAGCTTCGTAACTTATCAGTGACGATCTTCCTGGGCTCACCGCTGTGACTGCGTAGCAATCTTTTGAAGAAGCGCCTTGCAGCAGCACCATCCCGCTTTGCTTGTAGAAATACATCAACCACCTCACCGTCCTGATCGACTGCTCGCCACAGGTAGTGTTGCTTGCCATTGATCTTGACGAAGACTTCATCGATGTAGAAGGTGTCGCCATAGCCGCTATGTTTACGCTTCAATCGACGCGAGAAAATAGCTCCGAATTTGCTACACCACAATCTGATGGACTCTCGACTTACGGTAATGCCCCGTTCAGCGAGTAGGTCTTCGATATCTCGGTGGCTAAGATTGAATCGAAAATAGAGCCAGACTGCATACGATATGATATCTGGAGGGAATCGGTGCCGTTTGTAGGTATTCATTCACGGATTCTACCAATTACGGTGACTTTACTTGGCAGTACCCTACTGGGAGCACACTGTTCCCAAACGGAAAAAGGTCTTAGGATCTAGATTTAACCTTACGTTCAGGGCCATCGAAAACGCTGAGTAAACCATTCAATTGCGCTCCTGTCCTGCGATATTGGTTCTCCCCTAAAATCACGATAAATCAGGTAAGAGCAATTGGTCATATTTATTGCTGAAGCATTGCAACGCCGATAGTCAAAATCGGTGTCGATGATCGTGTTTCCAGCCGGCATAATACGATTAATCGTAAACTGCTTTAGTACTATGGAGCACCATGCCGAGCAACGCCCAAGTCTGTAGCGTCAAAGTTACTGTCTCTCTGAGAGCTGATGGCTCGTTACCCAAGTCTCTGCCAGACACGATGGGCGAAATCACCGTAGGACCAAAGGGTTTTTTAAACCTAATTGAAACCCAGCTAGGCATTCCCTTTTCCGATGCCCCTTTCACCGCGCGCCTAATTCAGTACCTGGGGTGCATCGATCAAATTGATCGTCCAGCGGCTTTTTATCATGCATCCTACGATGCCGATCCGTTCTCGGTTGCCCGTACGCTTCTGCAATGGCGTGACCAATGGTACGAAGCAGGATGGCAAGGTGATTTCGAAAAAGATGTTCCTGCGAAACTGGCCGATATGGCTGCTATCGAATCGCTAGCCAGGGACGTAGTAGAGCCCAACATCGGGCAACGAATACAACGCGTCCTCGAGCTACTTCCCGATAATTCCATCGCTATTGAGTCCATCACGTTGCGCGATCCCTTAACTCACTTCTCACACCTCTGGCAAAGACTGATTGAAGCCAGTGGCGCAGACATCATCGAGGGTACAAATGCCGAACCGCAGGCTGATGAAAATACCGACCTTGGCCGACTGCAACGCCATTTGCTCAGCGATACGAACGAGAAAATACACCTCCACGGCGACGGCTCAGTTTTGGTGCTGCGCGGTGACTCGCCACAGGAGAGCGCACCACTGACTGCACTTCTCACCCGACATTGTTTAGATCAAGCGCCAGATCTATCGATTGCGCTCTTGGCAGAGTGTCGAGGTGAACTGCTGGATAACTCACTGGAGAACATACACAGCCCCCGCCTAGGATTTAGCGCGTTGTCACCCTGGCGACCGGTTTTTCAAGTCTTACCCCTAGCCTGCGAACTGCTGTGGGACCCGCTCAACCCCACTGCGCTCTTTCAATTCCTATCGCATTCTGTCGGCCCCATCCCCAGGCGTATTCGAGAGAAACTGGCTGAGACCGTGGCGGGCACTCCGGGGATCGGCAGTAAAGACTGGGAGGAGACGATTGCCCAAACTCTGGCTAATGAGGACGAGGATAGGCGAGAGAAGCTGCAAGCGGACATACGCTACTGGCTGGAGCCACCGCGCTTTTCACCCGCCACCGGTGTAGACAGTCAGACCCTGTCGCGGCGCGCTCAAAGAGTCGCTGACTGGCTACAGGGTTCAAAAGAAGCTAGCGATAACCCTGCGCTCAAGTCGCTGTACAACATAGCCCTAAACCAAGCACTGGAGTTTGTCAGTGCCATAGAACGACTGAGGGTCCACGGACGAGAAAACCTTACGCAAGACAACGTACGACGTCTGATTGAAGATGTTCGAGGCACGGGCGCCTCAGTAACTGACCGCAGTGCAGAGGTTATCCCCGGTAAAGCACGGGTATTGCGTGCCGACCACTCGAGCACATTCGCAGCACCTGTCGACAACGTCATCTGGTGGGACTGCCAATCCAGTGACCGCGTACACCGCTGGCCCTGGTCGAAGACCGAGCGTGCCGCTCTACTGGCGAATGGCGTGCGACTTCAGTCAGAGGATGCTCAACTGGAATGGTTAGGGGAGGCTTGGTTGCGCCCCATCCTGTGCGCCAAGGCACGATGCACGTTCGTTTTCCATGATGACGCCGAGCGGCATCATCCGGTGTGGGACCAGGTGGCCTGCTTAACGGACGGACTGCCGACCCTGCAGATTTCTGCGCCGGAAACAGCCGCTGGCTTGGGAGTTACTAGTAGCTCTCTGGATGCGTACCCGCTGCAGGAAAAGGTGCGCTGGTGGCGATTACCTGAATCAGTGACCCTACCCAAACGCAGTGCAGAGTCCTTCTCCAGTCTAGACAGCTACATTCATAGCCCTTACCAGTGGCTGCTGCGCTACGCCGCCAAGGTCAGGCCAGGATCTCTGGCGAGCGTCAGCGATGGCAATCTCCTCAAAGGCAGCCTAGCCCATCGTGCTTATGAAGAGTTTTTCGAAACACACGCAGATATAAGCCGAATCGACCCTAATAGCATTGCTGATTGGATTGATGAAACGATAGGTGACCTACTACGGCAAGAGGGTGCCCTACTTCTTGAGCCTGGCCGTCAGGCCGAGTGTGAACGATTTATCACCCAGGTGCAGGAGTCGCTCACCACCCTGGTGCGCCATCTACTGGCTGCCGCCGTGGTTAAGGTCGACATGGAGCTGTGGCAAGAGGGCGTCTTTGCCGGCGGTAAGCTAAACGGCTCAATTGACGTACTGGCCACCCGATCAGACGGTCAGGAAGCGGTGGTCGATATTAAATGGGGTGGCAAGACCTATCGCCGAGACGCGCTGCTCTCTAACAGCTACTTACAATTGGCCACTTACGCACAGCTTCGTCGCAACAACGATGCTCAGTGGTCACCCGCGCTGAGCTATTTCATCGTGCAAGACGCGCACCTGCTCAGCCTCAATCACGACTTTTTCCCCAGGGCAGAGATCATAAAGCCCAAGGTCGAAGAAAACTCAGCGCAGTATTGGCAGCGTTTTGAGCAAAGCTGGAAGTGGCGCAAGGCGCAGTTCGATCAAGGCCTCGTCGAAGTGACCGTATCGGACACCGAACCCTCCGATGAATCAGTCCCAAACGAAGATTGCCTGGAAATTCCAGAGGCCAGCGACACATTCAACGATTACAAAGTACTCACTGGCTGGGGACGCAACGCATGAGCAACTCTACCAGCTCCAATATCCATTTCATCAGCGCAGGTGCTGGAAGTGGAAAAACCTACTCCCTGACCCAGAAGCTTGAGCAATTACTCTCATCACAGGAGGTCAGCCCCGCCGGGGTAATAGCCACGACGTTTACCAAGCTTGCGGCCGGAGAGCTTAAGGAGCGGGTACGCAGCAAGCTGATCGAATCGGGCCAGCTTGGTGTGGCTAATCAAATGGAGCAGGCACTCATCGGCACCGTCAATGGTGTGTGCGGCGACCTACTGCGGCGCTTCGCCTTTGAGGCTCACATGCCGCCCGACCAATTGGTGCTGGATGAAGCGCAGGGCGATCTGCTTTTCTATCAGGCCATAGAGCATGCACTGGCGACCAACAAGCCACTGATACGAAAAATGAATGCAACCTGCCATCGTCTACAAATCATTGACCGATCGCGTCAGCTGAACTGGCGTGCTGAGGTTAAAAGCATTGCCGATGCAGCTCGCGCCAACAACCAATCAGCACAGGATATCCGCTACCTTGGTAAAGCCAGCGCTGACGGACTCCTGGCACATTTCCCAACCGTCACAGACCGCGATCTCGATAGGCAATTACTCAACGCTATAGAGCAAGCCCTCGATGGGATTGATACTGACACTGATGGCACAAAGGTCACCGGTAAATATGTATCGTTAATCACCGGCGTCAGAGCCGCCCTCTATAACGATAGAGCGACCTGGCCCGAATGGCTTTCTTTAAGCAAGGAAATGCCAGGCGCGAAGTCCAAACCCTACGCCGAGCCGATTGCGGATATCGCGATCGACTACGCCAAGCATCCCAAGCTGCATGAGGATATTCGCTTTTTCGCCGTCAGTGCCTTCGAGATTGCCGCTGACAGCCTCAGCGCCTACCAGCTGCTAAAGACCCAGAAGGGCCTGATCGACTTCGTCGATCAAGAACAGCGGCTGTATCAACTGCTCGACCACCCCACGGTTCGTGAAACACTCAAAGAGGAACTTCAGCTACTGATGGTGGATGAGTTTCAGGACACGAGCCCCATACAGCTGGCACTGTTTCTCAAACTATCCCAACTCGCCGAACAAGTAATTTGGGTAGGCGATATCAAACAGTCGATTTACGGATTTCGGGGGTCTGATCCCACCTTGATGGCGGCGGTGGTTAAGCGCGTCACTGATGAGGGTAACGCTCCCGAAATTTTGGAAAACTCCTGGCGCTCTACCCCCGAGCTGGTCGCCTACACCAACAACTTATTTGCTCCTGCCTTTACCGACTCGCTAAGGCCGGAACAGGTCACGCTGAAACCAGCGCGCAAATCGTTCACCGACAACCCCGCCGTGACGCTCTGGCGACTACAGGAAAGTAACAAAGAGAAACGTGCCCGGGCTCTAGCCGTTGGAGTTACATCACTTCTAGAGAGCAAACCCACCGTTATCGACAAAGACAGCCAACTTCCTCGGACGGCTAACTATAGCGATGTCGCGATATTGTGCCGAACTCACACCAATTTGGACGCTGTTGCCACGGCGCTGAGCGAGGCCAAACTACCTATTCGCTACAAACGTCCCGGTTTACTCGCCACGCCTGAAGGGTGCCTCGCACTCGCGTGCCTGCGGCGTTTAATCGACCCGCTGGATACTTTAGCAAGTGCCGAAATTCTAAGCCTCAGCGAGTGCGAAAGCCCAGATAACTGGATCGCGCAGCGAATAGCCTACCTGGAAGACACCGATCAGAAACCACATCAATGGCTGGAAGACGACGAGACCGGACCGATTGCAGCGCTGAAGGCGCAACGCATCCGCCTCCCGTTTCTGACGCCAGTGGAGACCCTGCGACTCGCGATAGACGCGGGCAACGTGCGGCAGTCAGTCTTTCGTTGGGGCCCCACCGAACAGCGCAGCCAGCATCGTCTAAACAACTTGGCAGCCCTATTGGGCCATGCAGAGGAGTATATGAATCAATGCTCCTCCCAGAACCAGCCAGCCACCGCCGCTGGGCTTGTGCTCTGGCTATATCAACTAGCGCAGGCCGAGCAGGACACTCAGGCCACAGGTGGCTCCGAAAATGCCATACAACTCGTCACTCATCACGGCGCCAAGGGACTGGAGTGGCCTTTCGTCATCGCGATGGACTTGGACGCAAAACTCAAACCGCGCCTCTGGGGTCTCACCGTATTGCCCTCTCCCCATGCTATCGACCTCGACAATCCGCTGGCTAATCGCACGCTACGTTACTGGCCGACCTTCGCCGGGCTTCAGAGCGCCAAAATCTCGCTACTCGATGACATCGCCGCGAGCGATGAAGGTGAATTAGCGATGGCACAAGAGCTGCAAGAGGCCAAAAGACTGCTGTATGTATCGCTCACTCGACCGCGTGACGGCCTCATTCTTACGATGAACAAAAATGACGAAGACGGCGAATGGATGAACACGCTGGGTGCCGATTGGATGTTGCCCACAACCGAAACTTTGGAACTCCCTGATGGATCGACTATCCCGAGCGCTGTTATTGAGCTGGTAGAGAGTGAAGCAGAAATTACACTGACACCCTACCGCCCCACCTGGCTCAGCACCACAGCATCCCTCGTCGGCAAGCTGCCATTACGCTTGAGTCCGTCATCGATACCGCCAAACCCTTCAGCGACCATCGGTGAAGTAATCGAGTTCGGTGAGCGGCTAGAGATAACGGGAGAATACGATCCAGCCACTCTTGGATCAGCGCTGCATGCTGTGATTGCGACCACAATTCTCGGGCAAAATTCTACTGAGCGAGTGCTGCAAGACCATGGCGTAGACAGCGTTATCTCGATCGAGGCCGCAGACAAGTGTACGAACCGACTGATGAACACAATTGAAGAACGATTCAAGCCTTTCGCCTACTACACCGAGTATCCCATTCACTACACAACCGATGAGGGTCAAATAGTCAATGGATGGATTGATCTACTACTGGAAACTGAAGATGGCTTCGTGTTGATTGATCACAAGGCGTCACCCAGAGCTAAATCTGACTGGGCTGAAATCGCGCTGGGATACTCTGGACAGCTTGCGGCCTATGCCAGAGGCGTCTCTCAAATAACTAATAAACCTGTTGTTGGGCAGTGGATTCACTTTGCGGCCACAGGTGGGCTGGTTGCTGTCAGCCAGCCGTCGATTTCGATATGATCGATTGTGAGCGGGCGCGCAGCCAACGCCATTTGGGCCGCATCCACATTAGTAACATCGAACGTCCAGACGAGAGGCCGGAATTGCACAAAGAAAAGCTGTTTTAGTGTGTCAAACACACCCTACATCTTGCCCAGTTGAGTGCTGACATCAATGGCCTTCCTATCGCTACTTGATGACCGCGAAAAACCAAAGGGATCCCGCGACCCACTGGGCTTTGAGATGGTTTGGAGTCACTACGGCCGCGAGGTCGTTGGGAATTTAACGACCATCACCTCTTCCATCAGTAACTTCGCCGTCGCTCTGCTCGGGTTTAAATGGGCTAACGAATTAGCGTTGCACCTACCCGAACACGCGCGTCATCTGGAGGTCCGCGAGACCTTTTTACGCTATGAGCAACTGACCGGATACTTACGCTATTTGGCTGGCGACAAGGCTTTGATGGGCATCACCCGCATAGGTCGGCGTATAGAAGAACCCGCTGGCCGTGTCTCGTTTGGGCTAGACACTGACCAGCAAATCCTCAGCGATCAAGCAAGTTATGGCATGTGGGGTCTTTACTCGTCCGCAATGAGGGATACGCAGTTGGTGCACGGCGATGACCGCCTGCTTACCGCCTTAGGCATGGATATTGCCGCGATTATTGAGCGGAAGCTCGACAAAGACGCTCTCATCAAGCTGTTTCGGTCAAAGCGAAAGGTGAGGGCCGATGAACTCACATCGTTTGCAAAGCCTTTCCTTGCAGCAATCAACCAAAAACGCGTCCGCGATCGACTGTTACACGCTCTCATGAACGGCAACCCTCACAAAAGACTCCAGCAGGAAATGTGGGATGTCACGCAGAAACTAGCCAATGCAGACGCTCGCATTCGCGGGGTGGCCGACTTCATAGACCAAGTCGCTCGTCAAACTCAGGAACCCACGCTACAAAAGTGTCTCATTGACATACAACAGGTCGAGCGTCTGCTGGTCGCCAGTAACAACGTCTTCCATTATTGCCGGCGCAAAGACGGTGAGTCGGTAGGCAACATCGTCAAAGAATTGGACCAACGCTATGAATATAGCCATCTACCGATGAACTTGGACTTGAGTCAGGTACCACGGGGGGAGCGGCTGAGAGAGATATTAGACTCCTTCCGCGCCGGAAATACGGCACAAGCTGTGCAGCAGATACTCGAACTCAATCGCATTGTTATGGCCCAACGTGGCGGCGCACCGTGGGTAGAGGCTGAATCCAGTAAACACCTGCGCGTGCGCGTACCGAGTGAACTTGCGGCGCTTAAAAGTCAGAACGAACTCGAAAAGGATTGGGATTACGACTACTTTCTCGGGTCATTTATTCAAATAGCCAGCGATGGTTTGAAGGCACAATGGACGGCGCGGTAGTTTCCGAGGAGTTAAGCAGCCATTTGGCCAATAGCACGGTTAAAGCAGCTGTCTTTACGACTTACACGTTTGACCCGGAATTTTTCGAGCTCGAGGTTATCCCTCTGCTATTGTCCGGCAATAGAGCCTTCTCTTCGGACTCGCGGGTCAAACAATTTCAGGTCAGAGAGGCGCTGAGAGAATCCCAGATCCCCCTGGACGTCTTCTATGATCTACCCATGTACCGCCGTGAGGGTAGCTGTTCGCCTGCCATGGAGTATGCATTTCATGGGATACACCGCGGCAACAACGCCTTTCACTCAAAGCTTGCGCTTATCCTCGTTGAAGATCACGACGAAGAAGGCGAATGCCTCATGGTTGCGGCGGGCTCCAACAACCTCACTCGCGCCGGTTGGTGGAGCAATATCGAGTGTGTTCATTGGGAATTCGTTTACTCCGGCGCATGCTCCTTACGTTTTTTAAATCAACTCAAACGCGACGTAGCCTGGCTGCAAGAGCAGCGTCGTATCGCGCCTCAACGCAGCGACCCCGCGCTGGATAAAATCGCCAGATTTCTTGAAGAGTGCAAAAGCACGAGAGACGCCGCCGATGTCTCATATTATGGCCTCACCAGCGTGGATGGGGCCGGTGCTTTCCAAGGGTTCCTGATCCGCGAAGCCGGCAATCGAATGTCGTACAGCAACTACAACCTGGAGATTATCTCCCCGTTTTTTGCTAGCGACGTCAACAACACAGAGCATGAGTACTTTTTTAAACTGGGTGTCGTAAGCATTCAAATGCTGCTTCCCGAAGACAGCGAGGGCAATGCCCTGTGTGACGAAGCCTACTTTGAACACATCAATAATGAGCCCGATATTCAATGGGCAAGATGGTCCGACGATAGTGATACGTTATTGGGCAGGCGTAGCCAGGTATTTCGACCACTTCACGCCAAGATTTACCACTTCTACAACGCCAAACAATCGTGGGCTTTTGTAGGCTCTGTGAACTTCACTCATAAGGCTATGCGCGAAAACATCGAGGCAGGCTTTTTCGTCAAATTGAACGGAGCTGGCCCGCTACTAAAGCCGATTCGCCGCCCCTCATCTGTCGAGAAATTTGCTCCTATCGAGGAGGCATTTCCGGGCTTATTAGCAGAAGAGGAAACACAGACTCCACAGATCGACCTCGCTTATGACTGGACGGAGCAAGTGCTCACGGGGGTTACCGACCCGCACCTTAGTTACACGATAACGATTTTCACGCCAGAAGGCCGAGCAGCGGTTGCAGATTGGGCCATCACAGGCACCGAAAGGGTTTGGGAGGGGGATGTCACAGCACTGGAGGGATTGCTGCGCAATGGCTCGCTCGTGAAAGTCGGTGGCTATAACACGCGCTCCGGTGAAGCATTCCCTCCACAGACGGTTATGCTCATGCAGACCGGCTGGACACACAAACCTCTGGGTCTACCTGAACTATCAGCCGCTGAAATACTCGCGATTTATGCTCGACTTACGCCTGAGCAGCGCGAGCAAATCATCATAGCGCCAATTATTCGACAATTGGTCCTAGCCGGAGAGGCAGGCGATCTTACGCTTCCACTAGATGAACATTTACCGGAGCAATTTTTTAGTGAGTACGCTGAGATTTTCAACGCTTTTCGTCATCTCAGAAAACGATTGTCTCAAGCGCTAGAAGACGACAACCAAGTGACCCTCAATTACTACTTATCCGGCAAGGGAATGGATAGCCTACCCACGCTAATTGAGCATGTAACATCTGAGGAATCGTCGGAAGCTGCCGTAACCGCTTATCTGGTGCTGCTATGCGCGCAGGAGGTCTATAAAGACAAGACGTTTCGCGGTATGCCTCGGGTGAACACCCTTGAAAAATCAGTTAGAAAGCAAATCGTTTACCTAAAGTCGTCTGGCGCTATTCGACTCGAGAACGACAGCCCAGCAAGGCGTAAAGCATTCTTCAAGTGGTTCGAGAGTCAGTTTTACCACACTTACCGCACCAAAGAGGCGCTGGAGTGAATCTCAAGCCGATCGACCTTGCCACGGCTAGCCACATATTGGACTTTACTGGTGGTGATCCCGCCATGGCCAATCTGGGCCAAATTCAACTCGAAGGCGCTGTGGCTCTGCACAATATGATCGCCGATCCTGGCGTGGGCATGGGCTACCTCGCCGACGAGGTGGGCATGGGCAAGACATACGTTGCCTTAGGGGTCGTAGCCCTGATGCGATACTTCAATCCCTCACTGCGCGTGCTCTATATTTGCCCGAGCAATAACGTACAAGACAAGTGGTACGCTCGTGAGTATCGGGCCTTTTGTAAAAACAACGTCAAGGTTAACCAGTACCGTATCCGCACAGTTGATGGCAAACCAGCATCCCCAAGGATCAACTGCCGCAACGTTCGTGACCTCATTCACAACGCCTCTACTGGCTACTACGCGGACTTTTTTGTTGGAATGGGTTCTTTTAGCATCGCACTGAGCGAGGACGAGGATCACTGGTGGAAGGCCCTCAAAGAACTTCAGACCTTGCTGCCTGCGCACACCCTGCCTAAGTACATTCGATCCAAGACATCAGTAAAGGACCAGTATGCCGCCGCGCTCAATTATGTCCTCCCTACTTTTGATCTGGTTGTTATTGACGAAGCCCACAAGTTTAAACATGACTTTGATAGCAGCGACCGTAATCGAGTGCTTTCTGCGGTCCTCGGTTTTCGCAATGACGGTTCGTCCAAGCTTCGTACCCGCGCGAAACACGCCCTACTCCTGTCAGCAACTCCCTATGATCGAAACCTAAACCACCTTCGCAACCAGCTCCGACTTGTAGGTAGAGAATTCCTCCTGCCGGCTGACATTGAAGACGATGATCACAAGCTTGTGGAGACCCATCTGTCAAAGTTCTTAGTTCGACGCCTGAACGAACTCCAGATTGCCGGTGAGCCACACACACGGAACATGTATCGCAAGGAATGGCGGCGAGGAGACAACGCCGAGATTACGCTTGAATCCGATGAACAGAAGCTAGTCACAGCGTTGGTACAAAAAAAAGTCGGCGAAATGCTTGATCGCCAGAGTAGCAGCCCATCCTTCCAAACGGGTTTGCTCGCCTCGTTCGAGAGCTTCGCCGAGAGCACTCGCTCTGAACCTGTAGAGTTCGACGGGGATATCAACGAGAAAGACACGTCTGATGCGAAGGATCGTCATGTAGTCGGCGTCATTGCTGATACCTACATTCAGGCAGATCTCGGTCGAAGTCTGCCCCATCCAAAAATGGATATAGTTTCAAGCCGGCTGGCCGAAGCGCTTTTTCATCGCGGACGAAAACAAATTGTTTTCGTCAGGCGCGTGAAAAGCGTACGCGAGCTCAAAAACAAGCTCGATGACCACTATACGGACTGGCTAGCATCCTATATTCGAAGCCAGCTCGATGGCTATCCTGACGCGCTTCGGGTGATGGAGGCGGTCATTGATGAATACCTACACCGTAGTCGTGAGCGGGACGATGACATATCGGGTGGAGTGTTTGTCGCAGGAGACACTGGTGACGCCGAGGACACGCAACAAGCGAAGACTGACACCCTATTTTCATGGTTCTTCAGAGGAATGCCTCCCGACGACTGCGAGTCTTTGCTACATACGCAAGATGATAGCTTCACCACGCCCGATGCTATGCGCAACGGTCTGGCCGCCAAAAACCAGATCATTTCGGCTCTACTGGAAGTCAACTGGGCAAAGGTTTTCGCCAGAGCACTGGGCTTGAACCTCACTGAGATACTCAATGCACATGCCGAACATATCGCCAGTCTGGCAAGCGCATATACAATCGGACAGATTCAGAACGACCAGTTAGAGATATACAGTGCGTCACAACTGGGCTTTCTCGAATGGCTGGTAAATGAATCTCGATTACCCTCGGCGCAGCTTCTCATTGATCATTATCGACCAACTGAGCCGGTCCGACGCGAGGTTGATATACCCGCACAAAGATTAAAAGAGGCTTTAACAACACAGACGCTATTCTGCTCGCTTGAGGAATATGATCTTCTGGAGTCACTTTTCCCGCCGCTGATCAAAGTGCGTGACGCCATCGTTGGCGGTGAAGAACTGGAACCTGATTCCCTTCAGGTACTGGATGTACACCAGAATATGTTGTCACTGAGTATACGCACAGGGCATGGTGTGGTGGATGTGTACTTATCCAGACTCCGACAGGGCACAGAGAACCTTACGGTAGCTACCCGAGCCGCGTGGATTGATGACTTTACGTCCGTGCTGAAAAAGCAATCGACGGAAAAACAGTTCAATACTTGGCAAGAGCTCCACAACCTAGCTGAGAACTTCGAGCTAATTGTGAAGAACAACTTGCCGGATGTGTTCGACCGCCCCCGTGATGAATACCGCATATATCTCGCCCGAACTCTCAACCCGGTGGCTCCAATAATCGGTGCGACCGGCGAGACGGTGTCCACCAGGTCGGCACAGGCTCGTAAGTTCCGTATGCCCGGTTACCCACTCGCGCTGATTAGCACAGATGTGTTCCAGGAAGGCGAAGACCTTCACACATTCTGCGACAGTGTTATGCACTACGGGCTTTCTGGCTCTCCCGTGAGCATCGAGCAAAAAACCGGCCGAGTCGACCGCGTAGGATCTATGGCACAGCGAAGACTTTTGACGTACGCATCCAAAGACAACATTAACGATCAAAGCTACATTCAAGTCGCCTTTCCATTTGTGCGAGAGAGTATTGAGGTTCTGCAGGTTCGAAACCTATGCGAGAACATCAACCGATTTATCGAGTCCTTACATGAAATCAGTTCTAAGCCAGTGGATGCCGAAGACACAATAGCTATGGATCTTGCTCTATTGGATCGTTCACCTATTCCGGACCAGATCCTTGACCGGCTGAAGTCGCCCTACATTCCTGCGCCCCGGCCAACGTCGGCAAAGACAAATAGAACTGCTTTTGTCGACGAACAAGGCCGCCACACAGCGAGAATCGTGTCGCATATCGATCAATTGCTCACAGCGAAGTTTGGCAGCGCTGTTCTTGGGAAAGAAGGCGTTCGAATGCAGCGCGGCGATACCCGCGAGCATTCGATGAGTGTCACGCTGAAATCAGCACGATCTAGCGGAGAGATACTGCTGTGCGCTACGACCCCTGCAGAGAAAATCACGACGTGTGATCGCAGTCATCGCTGGCTCTGCGACATCATGGTCAGGGAGTCCTGGCGTACATTCCACAGAACCTACGGCGTGTATACAGCGACAAACGAGCTTTTTCTGCATCACGACGCTGAGTTGCTAGTGGGTGACAAAGGCACGACTACCCCCAGCGAAATCGATATGTTCTTTGAACGATTTCAGCATGGCCATGACCCTAGTGACTATGGGAAACCCAGCGCCGCCCAAACACGAAAGTATTGGGAACGCGCTAGGAATGATAAGTCGGCGCATTTTGGGCAATGGAACGCCCAGATAAGCTGTTTTGAGAAACGGGGGCATCTGGGACTACAGTTCCGATTTAAAGACCCTCAGAATGACCGGAAACATAATATACGCATCTACGAAGTAGAGGGACGGTGTGTCTTTCTTGCACAGGCAGCCACACCAAAGGTTACCCAGGCTTTGACCGTAGATCAGCTGCTACGGCTTACTTGGGTAAGAAACCGTGACATCGACCTAGTTGAATTCATGCTGGACGATGAAATGTCCATCTATGGAAGAGTGATACATCCTATAGATGGGATGACCTATCGAGAATTTTTGTACTGCGCATACACTCTGGCGGCCTCTACAGACAGACTGGAGTTTTTACTGCGAGAGGAGGATGTTCACTGACTGAATACATCCGAGCTCGGGTACCAACGTGTTTATAGATTATTGCCTTTTCACGTCGTTAACCCCCTGTTGCAAAAGACTAAAACGTAGAGCCGTAGCGTCGTTTAAGTTCAACAATTTTATAAATACAATCAACCGGATTGGCGGGCCGCCGGTCTATGGCCTCTCGATCCGGTTCCAAAGTTGTGGGATAGACTATCCGTTAAATTGCATCAAATATTGAGGCCATTCGTGTGCATCGGCACGTTCAGGGCAGTTCTCTCTACAACCAAGACCAAAACCACACCGGGAACTGAAGGCTCAACATCTTTACAGAGATACGAGAGACAAAGAACTACCGTTCGGTCCGCTCGTGACATCAATCCTCTTATCCATGCGAGCCTTCAACTCCTCTACGTGAGAAATCACACCGATCATCTTGCCGCTGTCACGAAGCCGTATTAGCGCCTCGATTGCTTGTTCCAACGACTCAGGATCAAGACTGCCGAAACCTTCGTCAACGAAAAGCGCATCCATATGAATCCCACCGGACTGTGCCTGTACAAGATCACTAAGACCGAGCGCAAGAGACAACGCGGCCATAAAGCTTTCTCCGCCAGACAAAGAGGTTGCCGGCCGAGCCGAACCGGTATACTCGTCGAAGACATCAATATCCAGACCTGCAACTGACCGCTTGTCGGAAGCGGAGTTCCTACGACGTAGCTCAAAGCGCCCGCTGGTCATTGACCTCAGGCGCATAGACGCCTGAGTCAAAACATCATCGAGAATCGTACCCAATACAAAGCGATGGAACGAAAGTTTTTGCGTCCCTTCTACCCTGCCTGAACCAACGTCCGCAAGCGTTCCCACCACTTCATAGAGTGCATACGCAGATTCCTGCGCTTGTCGTTCTTGATTTATCGCAACTCGACAAGAATTCAATAGTACGGTCCGATCATGAGCCGTATTACGAACGCCCAAAGCTTCTTGTCGAACCGACTCGGCGTTCTGGAGCTCAACCAATAGCGGATCAATGTTTTCCACCACTAGCCCCAAGGCCGCAGTCTCGGCTGCTTTAAGCCGCCCGGTCAGTACACCGAGGGTTGTCCCATATTCGTCAAGCGCTTGTTGGAGGGCATCTATATCGTCTTGCGAGAGAGCTGCCTTCAGTACATCCTCAATCGACGCAAAGTCGCTCTCAGCGACAGCCTCGTCGAGGCCTTCCTTGACTACACGCAACTCTTCTTTTAGATCACAAGCAGCTTTGACCGCTGTCTCCAGCACGGCTGTAGCAGATGACGACTTATCAGTGGTCGTTATCATAGCTTCTTGAGCCGCAACAAGTTCGCGCTCGCGGGCCTCAAGATTTGTCGAAACTTCGGCATATGTGCTGTCCAAATTCGCCTGGTCCCGGTACTCCGCGGGCAGGGCCTTTCTAGCATCTTCCAGTCGCGTCTCAGCACGAGCGAGCGTCTGCCGTGCGTCGTCCAGTTTCTTACGCGCTGTATCTTCACTCGCCTTTAGGCGCAATGATTTCTCATCAGCATTAGATATCGCTTCATCCAACTCCCGCACAGCCTCCTCAATCGAGGCTTTCTCCTCCTCTAACTGTTTCAGCCGAATAATCTCTTCATCTACATCCAAGAGACTGCCGTCATAGTCGCCCAGTTCATTCCGAAACTCAGACATCTCTTGCTGCAGACGTGCAATGGTGGACTCGGAAGCCTCCTTTTTCTGGCGAGCGTCGAATACGGCCTCTCGCGACACGTCATGTGCTTGTTGGGCCGCGTCAATGTCCACTTGCGATGGTGCAGTGCCTTCATAGGTCGCTGGATGCGGATGCTCTTGAGACCCGCAGACTGGGCATCGCCTATCTGGCTCGAGCTCCTTCGAAAGTAGAAACGCCTGAGCGCTATGCCATTGCATCTGCACCACGGTAGACAATTCACGGGCTTCCGTCTCTTTCTGCAGACATTTGCTGAGCAATGTCACGTGCGTTGTTCGCTCCTCCTCTTCTTGCACGGCAAGTTTGGAACGTGCGTCTATCTTCTTTAGTAAGTCTCGGCGGGACTCAAATACCGTCTTGGCAGTAAGTTCAGAAACAACCTCACCTATACGCCGACGATGCAGCTGAAGCTGCACCGACGCTTCGGATATCTCCTTTTGGTGTTCATTAATTTCGACAAGAACAGCATCGAGAGCGTCGCTAGCAGATTTACAGAGAGCGGTCTCACCTTCAACCAAATCGATGAGTCCAAGATACGTGGGCATCTCGCCTCTGTAGCGTGACAATTCCTTCAAACGATCTCGAAGCTTTTGAAGCACATCCTGTGCCTCAGGCGTACTTAGGCTCAAAAGCGCCGCTTCTGCTTTCTCTGCTGCTTCTTTTGTGTCCTGAGCCCGTTGACCACAGCTGTTAACGTGTTCATCGGCGCTGTTCGAACGAGTCTCAGCTGAAACTACCTGTGCGCTTAGAGCAAGAATTGGCTGTGCGCGCTGCGCCCGTTTGATTCGCTTTCTATCTTGCTCCATCGACTCAGAGTTTGACTGATGTTCCATAAGGGCCTTCGCGGCTTTATCTAAGTCTTGTAGCGCTTTGTTGTTCGCCTCAACGTTGCCAATCTTCTGCTGCAGAGACTCAAGCGCCGCGGTAGCTTTGAGCAGTTCGTTGTCCGACTTGGCCTCATCCTCAATGGATCTTTGTATCAATTCATTCAGCTCTTCTTCGGTACTTGCGTTTGCCTGAGAAAGTTCGTGCCTAATCTTTTCATTTGCGCCTTCGATAGATCGACCTATATCGCCGGCGTGCTTTCGCAGCGCTTCTTCTAACCGCACATAAATAGTGGTTCCAAACAACCTTTCTAAGACTTCTTCTCGGTCAGCCGAAGGTGCAGTGAGGACGTCTCGGTATTGTCCCTGTGGAAGGACTAATACCTGACGAAACTGATCCGCACTCATACCGGTTATTGCCTCTATCTCAGGCAGAACTTTTGCGACGCCGGTAGCGATGAGGTCTCCGTCGTCAGGATCCAAAGTATGTCCAAGACGATAGAGCGTAGCCCCTGGTTGCTGCGTGGTTAGATCAGCGCCAGTGGCCTTTTTTGGGGCGCGCATGTAACGCGGATTTCGGGTGACGAGATAGCGCTCAGTTCCTAATGAGAAACGAAGACTCACTTCTGTAGGGCTGGTGTCTTTCGCAAATTGGGAGCGCATTTCTGCCCCCGAACGCTCACCTCCCGTAGTGTCTCCATACAACGCAAAGCAAATGGCATCTAAGATTGAAGTCTTACCTGCGCCAGTGCTGCCGTTGATTAGAAATAGCGGAGATTCACCAAACTCAGTGAAATCTATCGTAACCGTTCCTCCAAACGGGCCAAAACCAGACAGCGAGAGCCACTCAGGACGCATCCATGATCTCCTGCACTTCTGAGATCACAAGATTAAGATGGGACCTCTGGGCTTCGTTTAGCTCTTCTCCCTTGATTTCCTTAAAAAACCTGGCAAATCGATCGAAATGACCGGTGTGTAAATGTTCCTGAATATCTTCCGCTGAAGACATAAGGGGCGAACTGCGGTCTGTGTATACAACTTGCATTACATTCGGATATACCTCACGAAGTCGGGCCATGACGTCAAGTTGGCTATCCGAGTCTGACAATCTGACCTGGATGTAATCTTCGCTGCCAGGATCTGTTTTAGCCTGCTCCAAAATCTCTGATAACAGACCTTCGACAATGCGAACGTCCCGCAGTGATCTAAGCGTTCGTTGCGCCACTGACACGCCGGACGAACCTATTTCAACAATAGTGACGCTCTTCGTATGCCCAACCTCCGAGAATGAGTACTTCAAAGGAGAGCCAGAGTATCGAATGTGTTCTTCAGAACACCGTTGCGGGCCATGTAGGTGACCCAACGCGACATAATCAAAATTTACAAACAGGTCAGCCGGTATGTTGTCCGCACCCCCGACTGAAAGCTCGCGCTCAGAATCCGATACGGAAGAACCGGCGACGAAGCAATGCGCCATGACTACCGTAGGTCGGTCGCCGCTTCGTGATTCCTCAATCTTGCCAAGGAGAAACTTCATCGCCTCTTCATGTGTATTGCACTCAACGCCGTAACAATCGCGCACTTGAGCTGGCTGAGCATAAGGAACAAGGAATACATCCACGCTTTCACCACCCGCGTTTAGAGTCACCGGGACAAAGGTTTCCGGCAATTGACCGCTCACTGTGTAACCAGCTTGACCCAAAAGCGAGGCACCAAACCCCACGCGCTCACCTGAGTCATGATTTCCCGCGATCGCAAGTACAGGTAGACCTAAATCGATACATATTGCATCTAGAAATTTGTCGTATAGACCAATGGCTTCACCAGGAGGAACTGCACGATCATACAAGTCTCCGGCGATCATCACGGCGTCTACAGACTCCTCCTTGGCGATCGCGGCTATTTGATCAACCACATGTTGCTGATCGTCGAGCAACGAATGCTGGTGTAAAAATCTTCCTAGATGCCAATCTGATGTGTGTAGTAGCTTCATTTAAAACCTTACCTTTCTGAAAATCTCTCACTCAAGAATAACGCTCTCTCGATGACGTGAGAGAAGCGAAGATCAAGTGTACGACTAGTGCATTGTATTCACGACGCTCAATCTCATCGCGCCAATCCTGCTCTGAATACCCCCTCCTTGTGCTATGACCAAGTCACATCGACCTTCCCCCTCCTTTAGAGCGGGCTGAACTTAGCGAACTAAGGTCAGGGAAGTGGCCTTCAATTCTGCTTGGCTCGAGTAATTCGGGTTGACGTCAACCCCATGCTTGGAAGACGAATGTTCAGTCATGTGAAAAGAAAAATTCCTTAAGCTTGTAGCTCAGTCGGACATCAAGATGAATGCATTAATCCTCGATCCACGACATTACCGCCCTCTCTGCTTGAACTGAGGCCTGCCTGTTTCTTACACCCCGAATATCGTCGATAGAGCACCTGCCACGTTCATCAATAGCCACACCAATCGTGACGCGAGCATCAAATTCGCCCGCATAAACGTAGTAGTTGCCCTGCAACACTCTGGGGATATAGGTTGCGATACAGTGCCGCATGGAATGTCCTTCGCGAATCAGTTCTTGCTGGCTAGTTATCGGCTTTATGCTTTGTGTAGCAGGAAGCGGCGGGCGCGGGAATGGCAGAATGTCTCCGTCGGGGCTGCGCGAAAGAAGCTTAAACGAGGGTCGCCGATTGAGTTCCTCGACCAGTCGGTCGTGCAAGCGACAGACTTGGACCATCGACTCACACTGCTTCAATGGAGCAAGATCCTCGAGAAGATTAGCCGTATCGGCAAAGTTTCGATGAAAATGCGGGTCGATCAGGCTGGGCAACAACACCTTAGCCTTACAGGAAGCTATCCACGGAAACTTTCGAAGAATGCGTAGATGCGATGCATTCGGAGACTTAAGGTGTGCCAGGTGTTGGCATACAGGCTCGTTAGATAGCACTTCAATTAGCAGGTTAACATCGCTCGCCTGCATGGCGATGCCGCCAAATTTACGCAGAATTTTTACGTTTCTGGCTGTGCCATCAATACCCAACTGTTCCAGAAGATCTCTCTGGCGCTTACGCAATAAGCTATTCCATTCGGGTTCGTCGAGGGGTGACTGCTCGTACTGGGAATATAGCAACCACAAAAGCAACGGATTAGACACGAGCAGATCACGCGCCTGAGGCATCCGGCGTATCAGCGCGAGAATCGCCAGCTTTCTGCTCGGCAAACAATCTACTGCACTTGCTACCTTATCCGGGATTGTATTCTTCCATTCGAGCACGGCGGGATCCGCTAACTGGTAAAACCAATCACCGAGTGAAGCCAGCTCCACGGACTGAATCTCTTCGTGAGTACTTGTCGTTGCGCTTAAAAAAGCATCCCAGCCAGCAACCCGTAACTCACAGTCGTGACCGAGCAGTTGGGACCAGTCGATTGTGAGTTCCGACGACGAGTGGTTCCATCTAGCGGTCATTGTGTCAGCTGGGGGCATTATTCTCTCCCTCCGCCGGTTGACCGCAAGCATGATCACGGCATGACTCAATTAGCTCGGGGCCCAGCACATTGCCGCGCCGTGTAACGTAACCCGTCTTGGTACTCGAACGCGACCGACCGGGCTCACTAGTGACCGTTAGGTTGTAGGACCACCACTCGGCACCATCGGCCTCTTCCTTCAAATGTTCCCAACGCCTGTTGAGGTGCCCGAACGGTAGGTCTGGCACTGCACCGAGGGGGTCATAAATTCTTTCATGGCCTTCTATTTCACAGATCTCGACCTTCCTGCGCAGGTTTTCAATATCTACCGGGCATCGGAGCTTAGCGGTGAGCCACTCGTCCTCGCTGTACTTAGTTTCTAACTGCGCTCGAATCCAAAAAAAAGCCATTAACGGCCAAAGAGTAATGGCGAGCAAAGACCCAACAATAGCCGCGAAATCTTCAACAGCCCTGTTCCTAAAATAGCCACCAATCGACCACTTAACGCCCGAGTGATTGATCCTTGGTATCTCGAATTTGGTCTGCTTTCGAGCCCTAATCCAGACTACGATGAGAAAGGCAACGCCCACCAGTAGATAGCTCTGGAGAAAGTGAGAAGACATCAACGCCTCAGACAACATCACGGTTCTGATATTCATCGTTGCTCATCGCCTGGTCAGCAGTGACGACGCCGAGGTGTATTTTTACAAGACGATACGCCTCGTACTGCGAGCCGTACCCCATATGCATGTAGCTCAGCACTCGCCCAATAGGCACACGTAATTCGCCGCTGAACCAATGCGCAAACACCCGGTCCGGGAATCCGGGAAAAATACTCGCTACGCTGCAAGCCGTGGTGTCTTTCAGACGCCCGGAAATAGACCGTAGGTACAATCGACCATCGGTCAAATCCCAGGTCGCGACGTACCCGCGCCAATTTGCAGTGGACGGCAAGGTGAAATCCGGCCTTGTACCCATTTTTTCAAAGAACATCTCGAGTGGATTGGTGAACAACTGCATCCGATCATTGCCGGCAATCAAGACATCTGCGATTTGTGCGGTCATAGTCTAGTTCCGACTCCTACTTCTCATCGAATTCGACCGATCTTTGCGCGAGCACTCGCTTTTACACCGGCCCTTATCGACACCTTGGCGCCCTCTTCCCGACCTCGCTCATAACTGGCGCTTCGACGAAACCGGTATGTCACGCTCTCGTAGGCAATATTGTATTTCTCTCGGATGAGATTGCTCTTCAGCACTGACAACTGGTTGGCAGCTGTATGCTTTTCTGTCTCGTCCGCAGAATCACTTCCCGAAAGATCCGCCTCATCATGGCGATCCGCTGCCATGTCTTTAAGCATCCTGGTAATCTCGACCGAAGCACCCAATCGAAAATCATTCATCGCTCTTCGGTCACTACCGGTTGATGCGCGATAGCGTTTCGCCAGTCGCTCAATCTCACTAACGAGATAGTCATGTACGTAAGTCGCCACGAGGACATCGTTGTCGACACCCACAAACTCTGTGTAATAGCGCAACGTCTCCGCATTGAATTGGTCACGCGACTCACAGTCGTAAAGCTTCGCGACAGGCACACTTAACAGGCTGTACCAGCGCGGGGCTCGGCCAAACTCCCGATCGACACGCTGTTCGGTGATTCTGTCTTCAATTCCATCGTGTAGCATGATCGACGCATGATCGAGGTTGTACTCCGCCATCAGCACGGCTGCTCGCCTCGCCGCTATTGCAGCTTCGTGGGGTGAGGCTACATCGGCAGCCATAGCCAGAAGACGCCGTACACGCTCAATAAGCTTTTTATCCACGCTGCTCATGGCGCCCACTGCGTCTCAAAAATATAGTGCTCTTGCTCCCTGGTTTCGACGGCGCCGGGGCGTGCCTCCCGCACAAGTTTCAAAGCCTCACGTGGAGCCATGCCTTGTTCAACAAGCAGGCGGCAAGCGACAAGCCCTGTTCTCCCAAGTCCCCCACGGCAGTGAATAACAATATTTTCACCCTGCCTGAGAGTGGCGTGCAGATCCGCATTGACTCGACACCAGACCTCTTCAAACTCGGGCGTGGGTATTGACACGTCTTTGATCGGCAAGTGATACCAATGTAGGCCCGCGGCGCGGGTTGCGCCCGGCAGGTCCGTCACACCGAGTAGGTCAAACTCATGCGTCTCAATCAACGACACCAGCGCGACTGCCGGCATGTCCACGATTACTTCAAGGTCCTGACTAAGATCTCGCTTCCAGGCACCCGTCATCGCATGATCATCCCGCTTGCCTGGACAGAACGTCAGACCCAGTCGGCCACCCAGGGGCGTTTCGAGAGTACCAATCTGCAGGGGGTGGCTTTGGCTGGAACGTATTTCTTTCAATGCGATGCCTGTTTAGTTGGATTTCCGAGGGCCAAAAGGTCTTGGGCAAACGTCTCGATCAAATGTCTATCAGACAAACGGTCAACCCAATCGGGAGGAATCCCGCGAACCCCGTAGAACGCACCGGCGAGTTGTCCGTAAATGGCACCGGTCGTATCAGCATCGTCTCCAAGATTCACAGCGGCCAAGGCTCCATCTCGAAAGTTCGTGGTGCTCCAAAAAGCCCAAAGCGCCGCTTCGATGGCATCGACAACATAGCCTGTCCCACGGATGGAGCCGGCGGGTTTGCGCTTAAACGAGCCTCCTGCCACTTCAGCGACCTTGCTTGCGAGATCGGCCGGGTCCCAGAAATCCTTTGAGGGATGCCAATAGCTACCACACAAGGCATCTTTTGATTGTCCATTCAGAGCACCCACAATCAGTCCCGTGTAATACCGGCAGGCATCAACGGCTTCATCCGCGCCATGGGTGGTGCGAGACATCTGCGCCGCGCGTTCAATCGCCGCAGAGGGGGAGTTCGCATAGAACAGTGGTATCGGCGCTAAGCGCATCAAACTGCCATTGCCAGCGCTTTGTGGATCTACGGACCCTGCCATGGGATCCCCCGTCTGCTCAAACTTAAAGAGCGCGCCGAGTACCGTGTTGCCAATATCAAAACAGGTTCGGGTACTGCTTAGATACCCTTCGTGCCACCAACGGCAGTACCGCTGCATCTGATCGGTAGCATCAAAGCCTTCACTCTCAATCAGACTCGCTGCAAGGCACAGCGCCATCGACGTGTCGTCAGTCCATTGCCCTGGCTTAAGACCGAAAGGCCCACCCCCCATCATGTCGCTGATGGGTTCGAAGGTACCCGGCGACTTGAACTCCAGAGTCGTTCCCAGCGCATCGCCCACCGCGAGTCCCAGTAACGCGCCCAGACCACGGTCTTTGATATCAACGCTCATAGGCACAGGCAGTCGTATACCTGCGAGATAAAAGGCCAGTACTCGCAGTCAACATCGTGATCTGGACATTCCGAGCCTTCCAGAATGAATTTGGCTTCCCTCAAGGTATCTTCGACCCAGCTGTCGTCACCCACGTACACCAATAACGATGTAGCGAATCGCATCGACGCATAACGAGGATTCTCTTCCAGCATCCCACTCATACCCACATGCAGGCCATCGACGTATACAAAATAGGCCGTGTCTGACACATCGAACCCTTTGCGCCGCAGGATCCACTGGTACATCTCCATTTGGCGCTTGTATCCCTCCTTCCATTTTCCGGTTAGAGAAACAGGCTTCGGATCGTTTGACTGATTCGAGGTGCTTTTATAATCGACGATATGCAGCTGTCCCGTGGTCACATGCTCCCAGATATCGTCGATGCCACCGCCAAAGCGAATATTTGTTTCGTCGTGGACGACGCTGAAGTAGTCGTCGCCCGATCCGAAGTGAAGCGAGCTCATCCAGCGTTCAAGATCGGGGTGTTCAAAAGGCTTTAGATTGTCCAGACCGTGATGAACCATAAATGGATGAGGTCCAAATCCTCGAACGCTGTCAAAGTCCCGTTTGAGCAACCGATCCGTATTGGAGTTGATATTAAACGGCGGCATGCTCGGAAACTTCACACCACCGGCCTTCTCAAGCCAAAAGCAGCCCGGACATCGCACGAAAGACTCCAGCTTCGACCGTGAAAGCTCGTAGGGCTCTGGGTTGTTGGGGTCAAAAACCCCACGGTGCCGCGGCATCACGCTTCTCCCAATTTGTAGAAATTAAACGGGCAAACGTCACTGGCTAGCTCAAGCGAAACCCGTGGGAACATGCCGATGAGCGGTGGCAACGCCCTATCGTCTGCTATCCAGTGGAGGCGCCCTCTAGCGCCACCAAGCGACTCCCTAAACTCTTGCGTTCGAATCCGCTTATCGATAGCCATCCCCTAAAATCCAAACACGCTGCAGGCAAGCTCGCCGGCCAGTTCAATTGTGTCGCTTGGCAGCGCCATCAAGAATGCGGCCAGATCGAGGTCTGCCAATTGCGACAAGGCCTCCAGCGAACAATCGTTCGTGAGAAGAGCAAGCACGGCCTCGGGATTAGCCCCCGCGTTGACCGCCGCGATATAAAGTTCCTGGTCGCAGGCAGATAGGCATAAGAATTCGCTGGCTTCCCGGTTCCACTCGATCAGGTCAGGACTTTGTACTGCCATCACTCTCTCCCTGTGTTGTTGCTCATAGCTTCGCGGCTGCGCAACCCACGGTTATTGCTCGCCAATGATCTTTAAACCCTGCCCAAAGGGATTGGTCGGACTATCGGGCGAGAAGGGATTACCGGCGCCATAGGGGTTATTAATGGAGTCTGCTGAATAGGGACTGCCGTAGCGCCCATAGGGGTTGCTCACTGAATCGGCATCGTAAGGATTCGCGCTCAACTTGCCGCGGTAGTTGCCACTGCTGTCATACAACTTGGCCGCATCCGTTGCATACGGGTTGGTGGCCGACTGATTGCTATAGGGGCTCCCATAACGACCATACGGATTGGCAATGCCATCAGCCTTGTAGGGACTGCCCGCACCGTAAGGGTTACTCACGGAATCTGGATCAAATGGATTGGCGCTCAGGTTGCCAAGATCCGTTTGGGCACTAACTGTACTGGCCGCCAGAAGCGCCGTGAGGGCCAGGGTGCCTAACACTCGCTGGCATATATCGTTGTTCATCGTCATTTGTCATTTCCTCTTAAATGTCATGACCTATCAATGCACTTACCGATTGTCAGAAATCGAGTTCCATCGCTTGCTGCCGCTGCCGTGTGGAACTGTCTGCATCCATCGCAAACGCGCATAAGTGCACAATCCGGTCTTTGGCGAAAAGCCCACCGCCGCTGAGATTGTCTTCCACTACCCGTAAGTCACTGCCCTCACCCAATGCGTCGAACCTCTCAACATGCGCTGACGCCACGCGGTCCAGAAATTCACGTGCAGCCAACTCGGGTTGGGCATCAGCGGAATCACCCATTGGCGTATCCAACCTGTCAGCGCGCAGCGCATCAATGGCATAGCTTCGCAGCACCTTGGGCATGAGTGCCTGCCATGTGCTGGACGCATCAAAGAGCTCCATACCGCGAACTTCTCCATCAATGGCAAAGACCGCGCCTACCTGACCCTCGGTAATAGCAAACGCTTGCTCAAACTCATCAAGCGACCCTGACTGGCTGTCGTACAGGGCCGATACCGCGCTTGTCTCAGACGCCACTTTGAAATCACTCAGTGCAAACGAGACGTCCTCCCAAACCGCACCCTGATCTGTTCGGCGGGAGCCACTGGTGCCCATATGCCCTGTGACATCGGCGGACTTCCTGGCGCGGCCACTGGCAAAAAAAGTCCGGTCCGAACTCTTGAAGGCCTCACTGTCATAATTCCAGCGTCCCGCTTCCACACAACTCACAGGAATGGTCTGCTTGGTACCGCCCGGAACGAGCAACGAAAGATTCACAATGCGGTTCTGCTTGGCGCCGAGCAGTTCTTCACCATCAAGCAAAAACAGTGACAGCTCACAGGCGTTGTCGAGCAGCAACTCCGGCACACTCCCGCCCTCGGAGATCTCCGATACAGTCGCCAAGCCCTCCGCCTGTGCACTGTCGAGCAGCGTGTAATCCGCGATCGTAGAAACCGACGACAGCAGCGGAAACACACTCAGCCGTCCTGATCGTTGTACCTGCCCCACACTGATGTGCTGAAGCGTTTCTTGAAATACTGTCATAGGGTCCCACCATATTCTTTCCACTCGTTTGAGCAGGGGAATCAATCCTAGACCGAAAAAAAATAAGCGCCATCGTGTATGGATTCACATGTCGCCTCACTACGCGTGTTTTTTCAAAAAGTGTCCAAAGAGTGTGTTATCCGTCACAGAAACATCGGTCAATCAGGCTTGGGTGTGCAAGCGCTTACCGCCGATACCGGCGGGGAGCGTCATCAACTGACTCAGAACTTGACGCCCAGACATTTGTCACGAGATCGAAATCAGCCTCCGCCGTCACACACACCTCATCCACCAGGGTGAGTAACTGCTCACGCAGAACCGCGGGTGGCATATCAGACGGAAAAACCTCTCGGAGCAGAAAATAGGTGTCGGACAACTGACGACGCGCCTCACCAATGAACTGCGGTTGCTTGCGCTCACCACCTTTAATGTGTCGAAACATACGATGCTCTCCTTTGATCGTTATTGGCTACACACACGTGCACGCCTGCTTTTAGTTGGGGCATACTTGTTATCGACCTGCAAACTATCGATCGGGACGAGACATGGATTACACGACACTTAAGGCCCGTCATCGACAGGAACGCGATAGCTGGCCCAACAACCTGAGTCTTCGGGTCCATCGCGCCCTTAGCTGGCTTGATCGCTCAGAGCAGTGCGACGATGCGGACGGGCGGTTTATCTTTTTGTGGATAGCCTTCAATGGCGCCTATGCTCAGGAATTGGGGTCACTGCATGGCGGCACGGAGCGAGAGCGTTTTAGTCTTTTCCTGACGAAACTTGTAGAGCTCGATACGAGCAACCGGTTGCATCAACTCCTTTGGGACACCTATAGCGGCACCGTGCGAGTGCTACTCGACAACAAGTATGTGTTCCAGCCCTTTTGGGACGCGCACCATGGCGATGAGTCAGCATCTGACTGGGAAACACGCTTCGTCGAATCAAAGTCAGGAGCTCATAGAGCGTTGGCACGCAGCGACACGGCTACGGTTTTGAGTATCGTATTGACCCGACTCTACACACTGCGGAACCAGCTAATGCACGGCGGCGCCACCTGGAACGGCAGCATTAATCGCGATCAGCTGCGGGACTGCTCAAAATTTCTGGGGGAGCTTGTGCCCACGATGATTCTCGTAATGATGGACCACCCGAATACGCTATGGGGGGATGCGTGCTATCCCGTGGTTGAGGGCTAGCATGTCCAGGTGCTGATACTTTGTCGCCCTCGCACTGACCGTTAGCCCACAATTATGCTAACGCCCGTCTGAAGGCGGTTCAGTCGATGCTGCAACAGGCTGACATCCAGTGCCGTCGGTAACTCAACACCTTTGTAGTCGTTGCCTGGGCATGGACCATTAATAAACCTCACCTCTCCTATCGGTGAATCGATTGATGAATTTGGACCTAGATCCAGATCACACAGCAACTCATACGCACGAGCATTAGGACTGTCATGCAGACACCAAGCGTCGCAAACGGTAGACCAATCCAGTGTGTCATCAGGCTCGATGCCAGTCTCCGCCCATTCCGCCAACGCCTCTTCAACCGGCTCAAAAGAATAGCGCTCGACAAACTCCCGTAGCGTCATCTCCGGCGGCTCCTCAGACGGGTTACCCAGATAAAGCGTGAAATTGTCGGTGAAGTCACGGGACGCAATGACCGTCGTATGCGAGTCTGTCGGCGCCTGAAGCAGTGCCTCGCCGTGATTTTCGAATACACTTAATGCTCGTTCAAAAAATCGTGGCAACACAAACCCTGTCGCGGTGCCGAGAAGGAACTGTCGTCGTGAGATCATGGCGTCTCACCCTCACAGTCTTTGCCAACATCCTCCGACGCTCTACGCCGTCCCCTCCTTTCATCTACAAAGGCGCGCAGTTCGTCTTCTCCGCCCTTACGACGGCAGTAGCCGCAACCAAAAGAGTTGGACGCCGTGCTGATGTAGAGCGAATGGTTTGTCTCCGGACAACGGGCCCGCCAAGCAGCTGGGGCGGTGCCTGTGGGTTCAGGCTGCAGGCGTAGCTCCCGGGCAGCACGCACCACCGAGGTTTCCTTAGCAGACGCCTGAATAGCCATCGCATCGCCCTCTCGCTCCAGCCCTTCAACGGTCTCCTCATAAACTTGTTCTGAAAATATACCCGCCAGATACAACTTGCCGGGCCAAGCATGCCCCCAGCGGGAACGTACCAACGCGATGAATAGATTCTGCACAACATCATCTGTGTTGTTGGAACAAAGCGCTCGCACCGCCAGGCCCTGCCTACAGGACACAGGCAGGGTTGCTGGCGATGCCGGCTCAAAATCGAGGGCGTCGGGGTGCGCAAGCCAGAGTTCGACATGGTCACCGAGTTGTCGTACATAAAGCGCCTCGTTAACCGAGGCGACCCCCAAATTAAGGCTGTATATGCAGACCAGTAAACTGCCTCGGGGGACTACCCCTCTATGACGCTTGACCCACGGGTTAACGTACACGACTTCGAACGCGTGATTCTCTTTAGACATGTCAAATCTCCTACTCCCCAAGGATAATCGGCATAAATCAGCTCGGGGATCAGGAGCCAGATCAGCCGCTTTAGCTGCATTTTTATCCCGCCCGCAAGTTGGTGCTTAAATCGGCGGCTGTACTTCAATGTTGTGAATCGTTGAGCGTTGAGCGTTGAGTACGGTACAAACCATTCGCTAACTCGAAGTCATAAATAGGGTCATCTGAGGCATTCAGCCATTTAGAAAATCAGCAGCTCCACATTCATCCATTGGAACGAAAAGTCATCTCGACGATCCCGTTGGACGTAAAGGAGATAGCTGTAATCAACTGCGCACTTTCGGGAATCCGCAGTCGATTCTCGGCCTGCTTCACCCACGGATCGACGATCTGCGTCCTGTCATCTTCTGTTTGATTCTGCATAAAATTACCCTTTAGTTATTTCAGCACCGCGCCAATGCGCTTACGGCCGCTAAACCTCTGGAGTTAGGGTGGGACGCCATGCGAGTTAGTGCGTTTTTTTAAACGTGATAGTCCGGCAGCGATCGCCGGTAGGCCGCTTCCAATACGCCAGGATCTTTAGCGGCTGAGGTACAGAGGTATTCAGGATTGGGCCTGATTCCCACACGCCCAAGATCGAGTCGATCTGCATCCCAGCAAGTCATCACCGTGATATCGGCTTCTGTATACCCCTCGCTATGCTCTCTACACGCATCGGTCAGCTGTTTCAGCTGAGATCGATTCAAGTTGATAGTTTGCGGACATAGCGAAAAGACAAACTCTGCTGCCCGCTCGCCATGCCATGGGTCATAGTCGTCATTGACGCGAGCCACATCGTGAACAAACGCGAAGTACTCTACGACAGCTACGTCGGCTCCCGTGCTCTGCGCGAGCAGCAACCCATTGCGCCTGACTCGTGCCCAGTGACGAACTCCGTGAATACCGCGCCAATCCAACTCAAATCGCGATCGCAGTAAGCCCAGAAGTGCCTTCGAAATGCGACTGTTCATGATGAGCAGCCTTCATAACATCCCACAAAGCACCTCATGACCAGACATCCCAGGTTGTATACACATCGTAAATACGATCGTCCGGGGCGCATTCGACATAATGACCTGTTAGCAGGTCAACGTTGACCCACCTGATACTGAGGCCATCCCGTCGGTCTCGGTTATATCTCGGCACCAACCCGTGAAAGATATCCCAAGATCTTGGGGCCTTCACGTATCGCGGGATGATGCCACGCATGCCGGGCGCCAAGAAAAATATGCGTCCGTAACATTCCTTCCAAGGGTACCCATCAAGAACGCCAGATGGCGCACCGATACCATCCCATTCCGAGTCATCGAATTCGATTTCGTTGCACCACCAGTTCGCCAAGGGCCAGGCATACATAGGATCATCTGCTTCCAACAAATCATAGTGACCCGTCTGCAAATCAACGTCCGCCCACAGCACCCTATATTTTGGGTAGAACTCCCAACGCGGATCATCGTCATCGGGCGTCATCTGAACAGTGACAAACCGATCCTTTGGGGGTGTATACAGCGGCTCGTCTGTCGACTGTTCTGCACACACAACAGAGGGTGCGGCGAGAGAGAAAGCGCTACCCCTAAGAAAATCACGACGCCTCATGACTCACCAACCAATGCAGCGAGCGAGTCCATCACGATGGCGAATTCACTATGCGTAAGTGCACGGTGCCGAGCGATCAACGGCCATGGATTGGGCAAACGCTTACGGATGGAGCGAGCACGCTCCCCTGCGTAAAAGGCTTTTAAGGAATGCAGCTCGTCATCACTGAAGAGTGATTGGGCAATAACAACAGGCAAAGGGGTATTCATGGCAGGTCTCCTATATGTTCCATGTCTGCAAAGCAGAGCCATTGGCGCATCATTTGGACCACCGTTCCCGGAGTGGGCGGTTGGTGGGGCTATGCCCCTCTTGATGCAGGTGAGATGGTTACAGCTTTGAGGAGAAAAGTAAATCCTCACGGTCTTCAGGAGTGATCTCGATCACGAAATTTCAGTCAAAAGCAATTTTGCATCCTAACTATAAAACCAATAAGCGCGTGGCAAACGCGAGCTTCTTGCATGAATCCGCGTGGGGCTTGCTAGAATCCTGGCCAACTATTATCGATTTTCAAAGCAAACGGAAATAAATTTGCAATTTGCAGAATTTCAGACATTGGTGCGCTCCATTAACTTTGGCAAAGACTTGCCAGAAGCGGTTTATCTCCACAAGAGTGCGCTGCAACACACGCCTCCTGAACTTCAAGCCTTTGTTGGCAAGCTAACCAAGGCACTCAAGATTGAAGATCGCCACTGGGATCTTATTAAGCTTTTTAAACGAGATTTCAAACTATCGCTTCTTAGCTATCCGGATTTTTTTACGTACCCATATCCCTCATTAAAGGCGAGCTATTCAATAGACCTGACAAAAAAAACGCAGAGAGTTGCCACTTATGAAGACTCTGACAACCCACCAATCTTGCATAGAAGAGAGCTTTTCCTCGATCCCAACAGCCCTCAACGAGACGAATTTGCATCGTATACGCATGAAGGCGAGGTTATAGGGCTTTACGACAACACTAGGGTAATTGGCACAAAGCTCGGTTGGCTAAGAGCTATAAGGAAGAGCGGACACATTCTTGATGCAGAGGGGCGGCTGCTGCCCCTGAGCTTAACGAAATCAAGTTTGAGCAGAGACGCCAAGGACGATGACACAATCTTGAGGCACAAAACCGCGATTTCAAGAGCGCAGCTATCGGTGCCAATGTTTTCCCTCGTGAACAGTGGCTACATCAACGGTAGCTACACGATCTTGGACTACGGCTGCGGTAAGGGAGACGACTTACGCGAATTACAGGCCCACAACATTGACTGCATGGGCTGGGACCCGGTTTTCAGGCCCGACACCGAGCTCACGCCATGTGACATCGTAAACTTAGGCTATGTCATTAACGTGATTGATGACATCGACGAACGCAGAGAAACGCTCAAACTCGCCCTTAAACTCGCAGAAAAACTACTTGTAGTGTCAGCGATGCTGGGCAACGAAAGTGTTTTCCAAAGGTACACACCCTACAAAGACGGCGTACTCACGAAGGCCAAGACATTCCAGAAGTACTATTACCAATCAGAGCTCAAGGAGTTCATCGAGCGCACCTTAAACCGAGAAGCAATTGCTGTTGGCGCGGGCCTTTTCTATGTCTTCACGGACAAGGCAGAAGAGCAAAAGTACCTTAGCGAAAAGCAACGAACAAAGATCAATTGGCGTCAGATTACATCGCGCCCAAGACAAGAATCGACTGCCAAAATTTCTAAGTCAAAAATCGAGGAAAACAAAGATCTTTTGCGGGACTTTTGGTACGCCTGCCTTGATCTCGGGCGGCCCGCTACCAATGATGAATTTGATCATAGCGATCAACTCCGTCATCTTTTCGGCTCGCACCAAGCGGCGTTGGGGATATGTGAGGAGGAATTTGACCAAACCGATTTCACAGAATCCCAATCAATTAGAAAGGGCGATCTCTTAGTTTATTTAGCGCTAGACCACTTCGGAAAAAGGGACACATACAGTCGAATGCCCGATCGGTTACGGCGCGACATTAAGTACCATTTTCAGAGATACCAAAACGCTCGAGCACAAGCTCGTGAACTCCTCTTTGCAGTAAGCAATGTTGAGATGATTAGCAAAGCCTGCGTTGAGGCTCTAGAACTCTTACCGGCTGCTTATCTAAGTGAGGCCCATGGACTAACATTTCAAACTCGGTTTCTTAACCTATGTCCAAGCATTCTTCGAGTCTACATTGGTTGTGCGCTGCAGCTTTACGGCGAAATCGACAACGTCAACCTTATCAAGGTCCACATACAGAGCGGCAAGGTCACGCTGATGGCTTACGACGGCTTTGAATCGGAAGCAATTCCACGCCTAAAAGAACGAATTAAGATCAAAATGAGGGAACAGGATATTGATTTCTTTGATTACGTATACGAGTACAGGCCCCAGCCTCTTTTAATGAAGTCAAAATTCATGGCCGCTGATGAAGCAGGCTACGCTATACAAGCCGCCTTCGACGAGGAGTTACACCAAATCCTTAGGGAGGACCTAGACCAAGGGCAAGACGATGAGCACGTATCGGCTGAAAGGCTGGACTTTCTACTACGTGATCACAAGATTAAGCTTAAAGGGCACTCGATTATCAGGGACTGACAGGATAAATGGTCAAAGTACGGAGACAGTACGCACGTCGCGAGTCAACCTGCGATGTACCAGTTATTGCAATGTCGCAAGTGCCGCTGCGAAATCCGACCAGTCAGGGGGCGCACCTAAGTGACTCCATGAAACTCTTAGCGCTCCGAATACCTCATCCTCAGTAAGACCCATGGCTTTAAGCACATGACTCCCCTCATAACTCGCCGAGGTGCAGGCAGAGCCATTTGAAACCGCAGCAATACCCTTCAATCCAATCAGGGCTGCTTCAGAGTTGACGCCCGGCACTGAAAAACTGAGCACATGAGATAAAACCCGTGTCTGGTCACCATGCATTACGGGTCCTAAGTCACTGAGCGCAGCCAAGGCGTCTTGCCTAATCCTTAGATTAACTTGAGCTCGTCTTGCGTGGTGCTCAAGTGCCAGCTCAGACGCTTTGCCTAGCCCCGCAATTAGAGCGACAGGAGCCGTACCAGGTCTTAACCCCCGTTCTTGACCACCCCCGTACATAAGAGGCTTCAACGGAGGCATCTTGTAGCGTCGCCGCCTCGCTACCAAAGCGCCCACGCCTTTCGGCGCATATATCTTGTGTCCAGATACGCTGATCAGGTCCACGCGAGAATTTGTTAATGGGCTAATAGATTTTCCAAAGCCCTGAGCAGCATCCGTATGGAAATAGCAGTCATGTTCAGCCAATACTGCCGCGTATTCTGATAACGGCTGCTCAACTCCTGTTTCGTTGTTCACTTGCATCAGCGATACCAGCCCCGTATCAGGGCGCAGCGCGCGTTCGAGATCGCTGGGCAAAACATACCCCCCAGGTCCCGGCGGCAGCACTGTAAGCTCGAATCCGCCCGCTTCCAGATGCTGCATAGGTTCTAGTACAGCTTTGTGCTCTGTGGCAGCCGTAATCAAATGCCGCTTACTCGATTCCTCTAAAAACGCCCTTAATCCCAATATCACCAAATTGTTGCTTTCCGTTGCCCCACTAGTGAATATCACCTCGCTCCTATCACAGTCGATTACCTTTGCAATCTGGCTTCGGGCAAGTTCAACCGCCTTCTTCGCACGCGAACCATATTCATGGGTGCGCGACCCGGCATTCCCAAACTCCTGCGTTAGGTAATGAATAACGATCTCTGCGACCTCGGGTTCGATAGGCGCCGTCGCGTTTGTATCGAGGTACTGATCCATAAATTTACTGCTCACGCGCAAGATTGAGGTTGCATGTTTTGTTCGCATCGTTTAGATTTTAAACATACAGACGTGCAAACAAAACCGCCACTGAAGACTATCATAGTATGACTGCAGAGTTCGAATATGTATTCCCAGCAATCAGAGGTGTGCAAGCGCAACGTGAATACTACGTGTCAATGTGCCCCCTCCGCCTCATCCCAAAACTGTTTACATTTGACGAGGAGGAGCTGCCACCGGATATGAGAGCCCAGCGGAAGTTGAACCTCACCCGCATACCAGCCATATCACGGTATCTTATTGAAAATAAAGATAATTATGTTTTCTCGTCTATCACGGCATCTGTAAACGGCCCCGTGATTTTTGAGCCTATCGGGGACCAGGATGCACACAACCGCGTAGGCTCCTTGCGCATTGATATGAATGCGCAGTTTATTATCAACGATGGCCAGCACAGACGCGGGGCAATTGAGGCTGCGCTCAAAGAAGAGCCCAGCCTGGGCGATGAGACGATTTCTGTAGTCTTCTTTATCGACCGAGGACTCGAGAGATGCCAACAAATGTTTGTGGATTTAAACAAACACGCCATCAAGCCGAGCGCATCACTCAATACCCTGTACGACCAGCGAGAGGATATTTCGAAAATTGCAAAGGCCATTGCTCTGGAATCGACAACGTTTAAAGGCGTCGTCGAAATGGAGAAGTCAACTTTGGCTCGTCGCTCTCGAAAGCTGGTCACATTGAGCGCAATCAAGACAGCTACCGCTTGCCTGCTTGCTGGCAAGGAGCTCAAGAACATCGACGACGCAACGTCTTTTAGTATTAAGTACTGGGACGAACTTGGTAAGCATATTTCTGAGTGGCAACTTGTTTCGCAGGGGCGAATTACGGCCGGGGAGATTCGTGAGGGCTACGTAAATTGCCATGCAATCGTGCTTCAAGTTCTCGGAATAATAGGAAATAAGCTCTGTGACTTGTCCTGGAAGGAGTCCAAAGAGCGACTCAAGCTGCTGGAGCAGATTGATTGGAGCAGGTCAAACGCAAAGGTATGGGAAGGAAGAGCGATGATAGGGGGTCGAATGTCCAAGTCCTCAAATAACATCACGCTTACTTCAAACTACATTAAATCTCAGATTGGATTGGATTTGAGCCCCGAGGAGCAACGAGTGGAGGACGCATATCTGCGTGGTGAAAATGTCTGAATCACCTAAAAAGCAACGTAAGACAGCTTTTCGAGAACTCGGCATCAAGCAACATGTTGAAAACCTGGAAGAACAAACCCGCCAACTTTACCTAAGTGATGAAATCCCATGGGTCATTGGATACAGCGGCGGCAAAGACTCAACGGCAACCCTACAGCTGATATGGAGTGCTCTGAGCAAGCTTTCGCCAAAAGATCACATTAAGCCGGTTCACGTGATCAGCACAGACACACTAGTTGAAAACCCGGTAGTGGCACTATGGGTTGAGAAGTCTTTATCAAAAATGCGTGCGGCGAGCGGCGAGCAAAGCATGCCCATAAAACCACACCGACTAACGCCTGAGGTTAAAGACCGCTTTTGGGTAAATCTTATTGGGCGCGGCTACCCCGCGCCACGTCCCAAGTTTAGATGGTGTACTGAACGGCTGAAGATCTCTCCGTCAAACAAGTTTATCTCGGAAACCGTACAGCAAAACGGAGAGGCCATATTAGTCCTCGGCACACGCAAGTCCGAAAGCGCCGCCCGAGCGTCGAACATGAAGCAGTACGAGTCAAAAAGTACTCGAGACCTCCTAAGCAGCAACAAAGAGCTCGATCGTGTCTGGGTCTACACGCCTATCGCAGAATGGCAAAACGACGATGTGTGGCAATACCTTACACAATTCGAAAACCCCTGGGGATTCCCAAACGAAGACCTCTTTGGAATGTACCAAGGTGCTACCGAAGATGGCGAATGCCCACTAGTCGTCGACACCAGTACGCCCAGTTGTGGCGACAGCCGATTTGGTTGTCACGTTTGCACAATGGTAAACGAAGACAAATCTCTTTCGGCGATGATTCAAAACGACGTCGAGAAAGAATGGATGCTTCCCCTACTCGAATTCAGATCCAACTGGATCAACATTAACGATGCTGATCCAGAAAAGAAAAAACAGAAAATTGACGAAGAACGAAAGCATCGTGACTTCCGCCGGATGAATGGTTCTCTTACCGTCTTCAATGGCCGCCTAGTTCATGGACCTTACAAAGCCTATTACCGCGAAAACATGCTGAGGGCGGTACTCGAAGCACAAATGGCTGTACGAGAGATTGGTCCGGACTCTGTCAAAGATCTCGAGGTGATCTCTCTCGAGGAACTCGAAGAGATAAGGCGGATTTGGGTGGTTGAAAAACACGAAATCGAAGACCGACTCCCAGTCGTCTATGAAGAGGCTACCGGACAGAAATATCCGGCGCGCAGAAACATGTCTGATCTCGGTCTATCTCAGGAAGACCTCACTTTACTGAAAGAGATTTGCCAGGAAGTAGACGATTCCGAGATTCACTATGAGGTAGTGAGAGCGCTACTCCATATTGAGCATCAGAATCGGACGATGGTGAAACGAAACAAAGGGTTCTTCAAGAACTTGGAAAAGGTACTGGAGTCGGGCGTTTTCTCAAACGAAGCGGATGCCCAAGACTATGCCGTAAGCAAGCAAAGCAAGAAGGATGACATCATCGCCAGTGCATCAGACGAGTTCTCGCAATCCGATTACATACAACTAAAAGAAATCAGCTAGGGAGTCTGCGTTTGTTATTTACCGAACTCGTCATTCACAACTTTGGCATTTACCGCGGAAGGCATACGGTAGATCTGAGGCCAAAGTCCTTGGGACAGCCCATCATACTTTTTGGAGGCCTCAATGGGGGCGGTAAAACGACGTTCTTAGACGCTATGAAACTAGTCCTCTATGGAAAGTTTGCAGAGTGCTCCAACAGAGGCTCACAGTCTTATGATCAATACTTAGCCAACACCATCAACCGACACTGCCCGCCCAATGAGGGAGCCGCGATCGAGCTTGAGTTCACTATCTATAGGGCGTCAGAGGAAACTACGATACGAGTCAAGCGGTTCTGGCAAAAAATGAAGACGGTGTCGGAGAAGGTAGAGGTTCTGGAAAATGACGCGCACAACCCATTCTTAAGTGAGCATTGGTTGGACCATGTAGACGAGTTCATACCTCAGGAAATTGCCAACTTATTCTTTTTTGACGGCGAAAAAATTGAGGCATTGGCCGACAAGAAACGCTCAGGATCTATTGTGAAGACGGGCATTGATTCACTGCTTGGGCTAAACCAGGTTAGCAAGCTGGAGTCGGATTTGGATGTACTCGACCGAAGAAGGACAACTACGACCGCGGACGTAAAGTTAAAAAGAGATATCGAGGAGTGCCAATCTAAGCTAGCCCACCTAACGACCGAACGCCAGGATACAACCAATCGAATCGGAACGTTAGGGAGCGAGATCGAGCAACTCGAGAACCGACTAAGAGATCAACGCAAAAAGCTGCGCGATCTTGGAGGACACCTGCTGGAAAACAGAGAACGCAACGAGCAAGACCTCGAGAAAGTTGAGGCTAGTCTGGCAGAGAGTCGACTATCAATGCGTGAGCTGGCTTCTGGCGTCGCACCTATACTGCTCATTGAAAAGATAGTCTCTCGCGCGAAGGACCAAAGTGAGCGGGAAGCGCAGAGCAAGCGCAGCAAGGAGTTCCTGAAGCAGGCGCAGGACCGCGATAAGGCGCTTCTGGACTTCTTAGATCAAACCAACGCAAACGCTGTTTCCGAGTCAATACGGGACTGGCTAGCGAATGATATCGAGCTGCGATCACCATCAAACGAAGAGCCAAGCTACCTTGACACCGAATCTGCCATCTTCGAAAAGCTGGAGGGAGATGTAACTGGATTTGTGAGAAAGCGGGCTAAAGAGTTGGTCGAAGCTACAAGTCGTTTGGAAGCGGAAAAAGAACACTTACAACAACAACTAGCGGCCATGCCGAACGAAAAGAAAGCTCACAGCGTAATTATCGAAATTAAGAATCTCGAGGCCCAACTCACACAGAATACTGCGAAGCTTGCTGTCCAGAAAGAAGGCCACCAGACCGCCAAAAAGCAAATCGAAAAAATAGAAGAGCGCGAATTCAAGCTTAATACTGCATTGATTGAAGCAAAGTACGCAGATCAAAAAATAGAGCTTATGAACAAGAGAAGCAAGCTAGTTAAGCAAACACTAAGGAGCTACAAGTCTAAAATACTAAGTGCTCACATCTCCAAACTTGAGACTCTAATCTTCGATAGCTTCACCTCCTTAGTGAGAAAGCACGCTCTAATAAGTTGCGTCAAAATTGATCCAGACACTTTCGAAATAACCGTGTTCGATTCTGACAATGTCGCGCTACCTACAGATAGACTTAGTGCAGGAGAACGTCAGCTCTTCGCTATTGCGATTCTCTGGGGCCTTGCTAAAGCTTCGGGACGACCACTCCCATCCATCGTAGACACACCACTGGGCCGGCTTGACAGCCAGCACAGAACACACCTCGTCGAGAACTATTTCCCTTACGCGAGTCATCAAGTGATTTTGCTATCTACCGACGAAGAAATAGATCAGCGGTACCGCGACAAGCTGTCAAAGTTTATCGGGAAGGAATATCACATTAGCTATTCGCAAGAAGCAAAGACTTCAACAATAACGCCTGGGTATTTTTAAAACATGATCGCAACTGTAAGAGTCACTGAGAAAGGAAAGAACTCTCTCATCCAGCTCAAAAGAAAAACCGGAATCGAAAATTGGAACACCTTGTGTCGCTGGGCACTAGTAACGTCCTTAGCCGAATCTTCTGTTCCACCAAAAGAAGAAGCAGGCCAACTCAGCAATATCGAAATGAGCTGGAAAACGTTTGGCGGAGACTATGCTGACATTTACGAGGCAGCTTTCAAGCAGCGCTTACACGAAGACCAATTGCCAGTTAGCGAAGCAAACCAATGGTTTATAGTTCATCTACACCGAGGTATTTCGTATCTGAATAGAAAAACCAGTAACGCAAGTGACCTTCTAGCGCTGCTTGGGGAATGATGGGATGCATACACTGCTCAAAGGCAAGGACAACGACATCGCGCCCAACGGACGCATTAGGACAAGTGTTCAAACAAATTCGACTTTCGCATTTGGTGCCCGGAAGTCGAAACATTCCCGCGTAGATTTACTCCCGCGTAGACTTGCTCATGGATGCTCTCTTATATGCATCCAGAGGTAGCTTCAGTGCGAATACTATTTGTATGCAACGAATGTAGGCTAAGGAGCCCAAGCGCCGCTAAACACTTTTCGAGCCTAGATGGAGTTGAGACTCGTTGTGCAGGTATCAACGAAAACGCTGTAACAAAGCTAGATCGTATACTAATCGAATGGGCCGACTGGATATTAACGATGGAAAGACCTCAACGAAGCTACATTGAAACACACTTTGAAAACATCTCTCAGGTAACGAAGATTCAGTGCCTCTGGATACCCGATATCTATGAAAAAATGGACCCCGAGCTGCTTAACCTTCTCGATAAGCGGGTAAGAAAGATCATTCCACTTCCCGTCGCCGATCAATGACGCTCAGAACAAAAGTGATCAGCTAAGTGCTCGCTCGATACGAGACCTCAACCTTGAATGGGTATCAATGTCACTGAAGTGGCTGGCCAGCAGGAACGAAACAATAGCCTCCGTGTTGATAGGATTTTGCACTAACTCCCAGTCGCCCAAGCCAAAATGGGCAAACTCAACCAACCTTGCTAACTTTGGCTTCGACTTGACCTGATGACCCGCAGATTTCTTCATCTCCGACTCAAGCTCCAACTCGGCCCCGAAAGGAGAATTGAATAAAACCAACTTTGGCGAGCCCGCTCCAAGCTTCCAAAATGCCTGGACTGCCTGGCTCTCGCCGACCTTATGAGAGGATGAAGGGAAAAGCTCCGTATAGACTTTCAAAAATGTCGCTTCCAAATCGTCAAAGTAGAGCTTCGATTGCAAAAATTTTGGATGCCGCTCCAAAACCCTAAAAAAAATGACGAGCAACATAACCGGCTTGTAAGGAGCACCATCGCTACCAAAGTGCACGGCCCTACCCGTCTTTGGAGCTCGGGCCAATGTACCCTCGGCTAGTTTGTTAAGAAAACTCACTAAGTCCGTCAACGGTCGCTGCCTCCTAAAAGGTAATGGGGTCAATCGTCGGGTCTTCCCCGCTCTCAAGCATAATCTTGCGAGCTTGACCCTTCATCTCAGTCAATATTGTCTCGACGCCATCCGTATCAGATGCATTTTCAAGCAACCAATTACTGATTTCACGAAAACCGGTAGCAGCGTGTTCCTCAATTGACTTCCATGCCTCTGCGTCGTTTTTGTCCCTGAGTATCTCACCGTTTTTAGCGTCCTGAAGCGCAAGCAGAAAAGCTACGCTATCCATTTGCCCTCGCGCAAAAATATCGTCGTAGATCTCCGGCCCACGATTCTTGCTATCAACAGCAGTCCGCTCATTCCCTGACGAGCGACCGACCATTGCCGCGAAAACCATTGCCGACATATAAGTAGGAAATATCTGCTTACCGGCGGATGTATTCTGCTTCGCCAGCCTATCGGCCAATCCAGACATGTCTTTAGCAATATATACGGTAGCCATACGTTACACCTCCAATATGAGCGTACGCTCTCTTTTTCTACCATACAGAGACTGCTCAATTACCTTCCCTTGAATCTCTATCTCATCGGCCGGCCGCTTGCCTCTTTCCCCCTCCTTCTCAGATATTAGGACGCACTCCTTACCAATCTTTGTCCTTATCGCCTCGTCGACCTGGCCTTTCCAATGTGAACTAGACAATAGGAGGATTAGCTGGCGTGAATTCTTCGGCAGGAAGGATGCTGTCGCACGGCGATAGGTTTCATCCAACTCACCGAACGGGGCATCGATGACAAACGGCGCCACTGTGCCACTGACCAAGAAGTCGTCATCAAGGTTTTGACGCTCTTGAGCAAGCTTGATCAGCGCGGATACGAATCCCAAATTAAGCAGCAAATTCTCGCCTTTGCTCTTGGCAACAATAGAGCCATCGGTTTTGACCAAATTAAAGTCGAACGTCTCTGTTATATCCACCCTGTAGTCCTTGCGGGAGAACTCCTCCAGGATGTCATTAACCGCCTTTTCAATGTTAGCTCTCGCCTCCTCCTCATAATCTCCTAGCCGCTGTTCGCAACGTTTGACCATGGACTCGATAATCGTTTCGCAAGCTTGAATTCGAGCCAGCCGGGCATCTGTGCTAGTTTCCTTGCCGATCTTTCGGTCCGTCGCTTTTAACTCTTCTTTTAGCCTCTCCAAGCGCGAATGCTCTGTCCCAATATCTCTATTCGCCTTCTTGAGAGCTTCTTTGGCATTGAGCGCTTGCTGCTGCAGTGAGTTAATCTCATCGACATCGATACCATTCAGCTCAGTATTAGCTTCATTGATAGCAACCTCCAACGCTCCCACCTTTTTATGTGAAGCGTCTAGCTCCGATTCGTAGCGCCCCACCTCCGATAAGAACTCAGTAGCCAAGCCCTTAATCTTATCGGCTACAGCCCGAGCCTTCTGCAGCCGCTGCTGTATCAGAGCAGTGTTCGCAGTTTCTATGAGAGACAAAACACTCTTGTAAGCATCGGTTCCTTCCTTCAGCTCTCGCCCGCAGATACACTCGGCCTTTTCAATCAAGTCTTTAACAAGCGTTTCATCATACGGGGCGGGAATCCTTCCCTTAAGAGTCGATTCGTCGATAAAATCCAAACCCTCACTTGCGAGATCAAAGCCATACAGCGCCCAACCATATTTCGCAATAAGAGCTTGCCTTTCCATATTAAGTCTACTTATCCTGCTCTCCTCCGAATCTTTATCTTTGCCTTTAGAGACTATTTCACGCTGCAGCCTACTAGCGTCCAGATTACCAAAGGCCACAATTTTTTTGGTTGACGACTCGTAAAGCTGATCAAAGTCAGAGGCGCTCTGCTTGTGCTTCTCAATCTCTTTCTGACAGCTAGCGATATTGCGCTCTAGATTTTCCTTGGCCTTTACCGCTGCATGTAGCTCTTGCTTGCCTTTAGACAAGTCCCGGATAGTTTTAGTCCATTTTGTTTTTACATGCTTTAAATCGTCCACTGCATTTTCAGCGAATGTAAAACCTAGAATGTCTCGTATCGCTCGCCGAAACTTCTGGCCGGACTGCCTCGAAGATATGTTGGAAATACCCTCGCCGTGAAAAAAGAAGTACTCGGCCATGTCGTTCGGCAACACGCTGTTTATGAATGCTTTAGGGTTTGGGACGTCCGCATAATTCCCATCTAATTCAATTCTGTAAACCTTCAGATTTGTCGAAGGAGCATCATTTTTCTCCCTTTGCACTAAATATGTATCGTCGCCCTCCTCAAAAAGTACTTCTACCCTGCAAGCTTTCTTACCTTCCTTGATTGCCTGATTGCAGATGAGCTTATCAGGCTGCTCAAAATCGTCTGTCACTCGATCGAAGAAACACCACAAAATAGCATTCAAAATAGTCGTTTTACCGACCCCATTCTCCCCGTGAACGAGAGTGATATTTTTCCGGCGATCTGTCGAAAACTCGAGATAGTTCTCTCCATAGAATTGACGAAAATTTACCATCATCAAATTTTTCAGCATCATAGAAAATTACTCCGCGAACTCTTTTCTCATCAGATTTTCAAGCTCATCTCTACGCTTTCGATCGCTAGTTGTCTCCATACCGTAAAGGTGTCTTTTCTCCAATTTGACGATCTGCATTAGCAAAGGGTCGACTAGGGTACCTCGCTCTTCTAGAAATGAAGGATCTTCCATGATCTTTTCAATTAGCTCAGATGCTTTCATTTTCGTAGTGCTCATAATTTTGAGACTCTATTTCCTGACGTATTTTTTTGATATCGACCTTGTATTCATTGGCCATATCTTCAAGGTCCCTATTAACTTCCTGGGCATTTATCGCCACTCTTGCAAACTCACAAGCCCTGAGCATTTCTTTCCTGACCAAGTCGAGAAAACAAGCAACTCCGATATTCATGCTCGATGGGACAACCAGGAAATCATGTATTGTGGCGATATCTTTACCCGGCGCGACCCTTAAAACTCGCCCTCTGCGTTGAATAAACTGCCGTTCATTTCGTGAGCTAGCCAGCAAGAACGCCTGCCGACAAGATGGCACATCAAAACCCTCATCCAGGACACGTATAGCAACCAAGCCATCGATTGACGCACCGCGAAAGTTCTCCATGATCGCATCGCGCTGACGATAAGATTCCTCGGCGGTAAACCTTGATGTCTTCCAACCATATTTATGTAAAAGCTGCGCAACCCTACTTACATCTCTAGTACGATCTTCGACGACATCACTCTCAACAGACCCATCGCCGCAGTAAAACAAGGTGTGTGGTTCGACTTCGCTAGTCTGCAAGATTGAGTCTAACTTTATAAACTTTTGTTCTGCAGAACCTAGCACGCGAGCTCTCGCCATGAGGAGCATCATTAGCTGATTTTCGTCTATCGAACCGCCCTGCTCTTTTATCGCAAATAGCCTCGATATTTGATCACTAAGATGCTCATACGCTTCACACTCTTCCTCACTCAAGCTCACGCAGTGGATGAGGTATTTGTACGGCGAGAGTACGCCTTCATCGATAGCTTGGTCGATTGAATAAGTTGCACGAATACCACCATAGTACGACTCGAGTGCCGTTCTCTTTTGATCTTCAAGGGCTGACCATGGTGTCGCCGACAGTCCCAATCGGTAATCGCACTCTGGAAGCTTCTTTACTATTTTCTCCGAAGCGTGGTGATGGCACTCATCACCAATAAAAATCAAGTGCTTCGGATTTATTCTGCTTATGGCCTCCTGAAAATCCTTTCTTACAAGCGTAGCGTTGACGACAACGGCAGCTGCAAAGTTTTTGTCCTCAAGAAGACCGAAATTGGATATTTCTCGATTTAATTGCGTCTTCCAGCTAGCTCTTGCCTTATAGCAACGAACCGGATCAATTCCAAAGATATTGAGTACAGAGCACCACTGGTCGGCAAGGATTTGGTACGGCACGGAAACAACTAAAAATGTCTTGGTTCCTGCATTTCGCCTTGCTTCAAAAATTCGGACGACACCATAAATGGCCGTAATAGTTTTGCCCGCACCAGTAGCTAGCGCTAGAATCCCTCGCCAACCGCCCGCCTGCCACTCTTTGAGAGCCTCAGTTTGATGGTCCTTCATCACAAAATTCTGCCCATTCAGGACACTGGGTATAAAAGGGCCTGACGACAGGTCGCCTGTCATCTCAAACTGATCTACGAGAACCTGTTCAATGTCTGGAGGTGGAGACACCTGCTGATATATCGAGCGAATACGATCATACGTATCAGATGGTAATTCCAGCGTGACCGTGTTTTTCAGCCGTCCGTTCCACAACCGATCAAATCGATCTTCACAGGGTTTGCCGTAAAGCTCATAAACCTCCTCTTTCCAATTCGGGTACACATGAATCGACTCAAAATTAAACCCTGGAATCAAGGCATGAACACTTTCGTTTGCCGATCCTTGGAATACTAATTTCTGACCTACCTCATCCTCCATGATCCCAATCTTTTCGTGATACATACCCCTTCTGACGATGGCTACCCTGATCTCGAGCCGTCCTATGGCCACAAGCCAGCTCAACAATTTGAGTCGATGCCTGAGAATGTCATTGTCGATATCAGTAATGGCTTTAACGAGAAGCCTATCTATGCGGTCGAGCGCTACTTTCTGCCTCTTTCCTTCCAAAACCGCTTCATATTCATCGTCGTCAAGTACGCTCCCTACTACGAGGCGCATTGTCCCGCCGCCCTTAATAAATTCACCCATGCCCTGCATAGCGTATGAGAGCATCGATGCGGAAAAAAAACCGACAGCGCGGTCGTATCTCACCGCAGTAGAAAGGGCCGGAACGTAGAAGTCGTCAAGTAGTGACGAGTCATCACTGGCATAGGTAGCGCGTAGCGAGGATTGATCAAACAAAGCGTGCCGTGACTCCGTTGTGGTTTTTAAGCTTGAAACTAAACCTTTATGTAATGTCCGTGACGCGCATTAGTCTTGCCCAACTCGCCGCTTTAAGCAACACATCTGCCGTCGAAAATAGCACACATCTGTTGCCGACAAACGCTTGAGGGGAATGGAATCGAATATACCTTCGTGAATGAGTTGAACTTACATATTGTCACGTGTATTCAACATGCTCGATAAATCGATTCTGCGACAGAAAACTCGATGCAGTTGGACGCGATCAACGAGTGCACACTCCCCTTCGCGACTCTAGATGCTAATGTCGGCCTACTATTTGCCGGCGATGAAGTTCTCCTCGAGTTTAAACAGCTCACGTTCCCGCCAATGAGAACTAGCCTCAGCAAACAGTCAAACTATTTGATTCGAACTTAAAGCAAGCGCGCAGCGTTTCTATACTTATAGCGACCACGCAGGCCCAAAATACGAGGTGGCTAGATATCTCTGTCGGTCCTCTATAGATTGCTCGGTCCAATGTCCTGAGTCCAAGAATCCATCTACCTCGCCAGGCAGCCCCAGCGTCGAGGATGCGTAGTTTTTGCCCTTATTTCCCGTCAGTTTTTCGGAAATCCCTTTATTTTTTAATCCGCGATTGGTCTTTGCGGGAATCGCCAAGAGATTCCCTACGCGCCAAATCAAGCGTTTGTACCGGTCCGGGTCAGCACTTTTTAACAAGGACATGTTTGGCCAGTCCTCAGCCTTTGGGGTCTTAGGCGCGATATGTTCAAGGTCGTTAAACGCTGCCTGCGAAAGCGGCAAAGATCCTCCTTTCGCCAACAAAGATTCTTCGATCTTGTAGATCACATAGAAGCCCAACTTGCTGTTCGTAACAGACAGAGACGAGAAGGCCGTCTGACATTCGACATTAGGAACTAGAGAAGCCAGGTGAGCAGCCCCCGCAACCCCTGTAGGATCACTACGCAAGAGCTCTGCGTACTTACCAGCTGCCTCGGCCAGATCGGCAACGTCACCTTCCAACAACTTCATATAACGAAAGCAGAAGTGCTCTACATCGACGACGCATTTCTCAAACCTAGATCGATCCTTGGCATTGACCTTGTAGCACGAAAGAAGAAATGCATACGCCAGCTTTATTCCTAGCACTTCGCCGATCCACTTAAGCGACCGGTTCGTTTTTTCAGACCATGCCGATGAGTCTCCTGTTAACAGCTTTTCAAGCGCGTCAGAGTCTTCGTTCAGCTCACCGATATAGCTGGCCGCAACTGTAGGAGCGTTCAATCGGGAGGAAACGACAGAAAATAATCGAGACGCCTGACAATATTGATGCCGGCTAATCTGCGAGTAATGCATTATCTCGGGCGCGGTCAACTTGTCTTGACCATCCACAACAGCCTTTAGATCAGACCAGCCGTCCTGCACTGCAATGAGAACAGAGCTGACCGGCGCTGCTACCCGCAGAGCGTGATTCTTAATAAGATCCGACTGGCTGAGACTTACACCACGATTATTCATCGATTCAAAAAGCGTGTAGCAAGCAGACTCCGAGCCAGCGTCTATTCGCAGCAGAATGACTGTCTCTAGCAACATATCGACGAGGGCTCGCACTCGCTTGTCTTTATCTGATGTTGCTGCAGGAGAAAATACAAATTCCTCGATGCGTTTTTCAAGCAGCTCTACCGTCTCGCGGATTCGTAGCGCCATTTTGTCGGATTTCAGCAAAGCGACGGCACGAGGATTCGAATCAAAGAATGAGAGTCGCTCGGCGGCTGACATAAGCTCTCCCGTTAACTGCCCCAGGAACCACTCAACATCTGCGGAGTGAGACCGAACAGCAGGCAACCATTGACCAGAGGAAAAGCGCGCCAACAAATTCGCCAAGTTTCGGTCATACCCCTTACGCTGACCCGGATCAGCAATCAGACATAAATGTTCAGAGATAACAGAAAGGAGCACGGAGAGAGTGGTCAACCTTTGCTGACCATCAATTACATCAAATTCATTGTTCGCTGCAGATGAAGGAATGACCATTAACGCTCCGAGAAAGTAGCCATCCGGATTTGTATCTAGGTCATCGTGAGTTGTATTCGCTTCATAATGATCGACCAGATCTCGCCACAACACTTCAACATGCTGATTTTTCCATACATACTCGCGCTGATACGCAGGAATTCTGTAGCTTGGCCCTCCGAAAATATCCGTCAAATTCATCGCGCGCGCGTTTACAACCGTCGCAGGGTTTATTCTCGCAGCCATAACTATTCCCTCGTCGATTTTTTAGGGTTAGAGAGTGTAAACATCATAGTCCTAACCATACGCGTGACTTCACCAAGCCGCGCGTCTTCAGTTCGGGACCGTCTCCACACCGATCAGCACCGCATACCGCTGGCACCAGACTGATGCTAACCCTACCGACAAGACACGGGCAAGTTCGCCTGTGCGTCCGTGACGTGGCAGATTTTCCGGGGACTTACGGTCACGCCTGCAACGAACAATCCTCGCCTTACCCAAGTGACTCAAGTCTTGAGTCGGGGAATTGATACCAACAAGCTCTGACCGCGTAACACGGAACTTGCTGTTCGATCTCGAGTTTCGAGATCAATGTAGCGGAAGCCGCCAAATCGATCTCGGACGTCCATAACGACCTCATCAAGCTCACGCTGCGACCTCCCGATACCAGCGGAAGAATCGCTGGAGTCGGTCACCCTCTGTACAGATCCGATGGACTACATCTGGACCGACCTTCACTTGGTTCTCTACGTACGCAAGGCGATCCTCGAGATACGGCAAATAGGCCGTCAAGTTAAACACCCACAGACTTTAAAGCTCTATCACAGAGAAGGTATCGAGGTAGGCGTAACGCAGAGCCACCGTCTCTAACACGTCACTGCCTTCAGATACACGTCGCCTCCCAATCGAATGCGTCTTAGTTCTGGCAAATTAATCCCTCGCAGCCAGCAAAATGGCGCTTCAGATCTCAGACAACTAACCTGCTCCAATCACTGAAAGCTTTTTCCGTCAGGTCGCGTTAATACTGAGCTCGCACCAGGTGACTTCCTCGATTGAACAGGTAAGGAGCCGCTGCATGGGCAGTAACGACTCCCTGAGCCTGCTTTATCAATGTAAACTTTCGCATCTCACGCTCCCTCACCTTGGTCGCTTCATACCCATGAAATTCGGCAAGCTGTGCGTTTTTCTCTGTCAGGTTATTCGCATTTCGACCTGTGACATGAATGGCGTCAGGAATAACCTCTCGATGGGCAACCGGATAGTTGAGTAGCTTATCGGTGACAGTATTCCGTGGCTCACTTACACTGCCCCGGAGTAAGCGCTTAAAGAAACGTTTGGCAGTGGTTCCAATTACGTTTGGCCTGTAGATAAGCATCAACTACTTCACCATGCCCACCAAAAGAAAGTAGGCAATTTTAGACGAAACGCTTCGCGGCCAACCCTGATGCCCTGCGCAGCCAGAAGGTCTTCGATATCACGGTGCCAGAAATTGAAACGATAGCAGAGCTCGGCCGCGCAGCTGGTGATGTCGGGAGGGAATCGGTGAGGCTTTGTATATATTCATCCGTCCAGTCTATCAATCTAGACCGGCTAGGTATCGGCTATCGGACGACTATCAAGACCCGTTCTGAAAAACTTCTATATTCGATGCGCCCCGTGTGAATTGACACGCTTGCCGATATATGGGATTCGTGGATAGCATAGTAGCGTTTGGTTACCCGGTTTCGAATCAGTAGTGAAACCTTGACCTATTTTTGGAGCTATTAATGATGGCAGGTATACCCATAGCGGCTCAGCACCGAAGTCTTAAGCTTTCATTCCTACTTTGCGTGGAATGGTGATGCGGGAGAATCTGGAAGCTATAGGGATACTCGCTCGACGTTTCCTGTCCGCGCATTTGCCGGAGCTAGGGGATCAATGGTGGGAAAAGGGAGTTGTGACCGCGCTCTCTTACCAGCAGCGCCGGATCGTAGAGGAGCGCGGCTGGACGACCTTAGAGGAGCTTGACCTCGCAGCACTACTTCGCCTGATCGACCAGAACTGGGACTACCTCCGCCCGCGCTCTAATCTGAGCTTTGAGGCGCGCAACTGGTTAAAGGAGGCGATGGGCGTACGGAACCGAGACGCGCACAGGGCACCCAGCGAAGCCCATGACGTGAAGCGGCGCCACCGCGATCTCGACACCATCGCGAGACTAGCTGAGAGCCTTGATCCGGGAGCGCCAGAGACCGCCGCCTTAATCCAAGCTAGCGATGCAGCTCTGAGCGCTCTGGTCGCGCCCTCCGAGATGCGGGCGTCGCAGCCACCGGCTCCATTTGTCGACGGCGGACTTACCCCCGGAATTCTTGTACAGCTCAAGGCGCGGCCAGATGTACGTAGCCCAATCATGCGAATCGAGAGCGGCGGTAAGGAAAGATCCTTTGTGCTGTTCGTCGATGGCAAGGAGCGGCCCTTCTTTGAGTCGCAGGTTGAATTCGCGAAAACCAGAGCGGGGTCGAATCTCACCCCCGAGCAGATGCGAGTGGGCCTGACAGCGACCGAGCTTCTACACCCAAGCGCGAAACACCTGTATTCCTTCAATAGCGGTCGCATCGACTACGAACCCTACCAGTTTCGACCCGTGATGAAGCTGATAGCGGCTGACCGCCCACGGCTCTTGATAGCTGACGACGTCGGCGTTGGCAAGACAATCGAGGCCGCACTCATTATCAAGGAGCTGCAGGCGCGCCAACCGTTGGAATCCGTGTTGGTGATCTGTCCCAAGCAGCTCGTCGTCGAGCATAAGTGGCGCAACGAGTTAAAGAGGTTCGATGAGGACTTCGTCGAGCTTGACAGCGCGACGCTGCGCTACTGCATCGACGAGACGCGACTCGAAGGTAAGTGGCCGAGCCGCTATGCCAAGGCAATCCTGCCTTACTCGCTCCTCGACGAGAAGCTGCTCCTTGGAAACACCGATGGCAAGAACAAGCGACACGGGCTCTTGTCGCTGATTCCGCCGGCCGCATTTGACCTTATATTGGTCGACGAGGCGCACCACATCAGAAACACGAACACCTGGAGCCACCGCAACATTAAACACCTCCTCGACTCGGCAAAGGCAGCTGTTCTCATCTCTGCCACGCCCATCCAGACGGGGGCGACTGACCTGTTCAATCTCCTTCAGTTGTTACGGCCGGACGTACTGGTCGCTCCGGCCGAGTTCGAACGTATGGCCGCCCCCAACGCCTGTCTCGCTCGCGCTGAGGAAATTGCTCGCAGAGGCGACGCTGACTGGCAAAACAGTGCACTCGCAGAGCTCGAAGCCGCGATGTCGACCACCTGGGGCCAATCTGTAATGATCACCGATCCGCGAGCGCAGGCGACGAGAGACCTCCTAGAGGAGAAACCGACGCACGAGACACGAGTGAAGGCCGTTCGTGCGTTGCAGTCGCTCAACACATTCTCGGGCTTGATAAATCGCACCCGCCGTCGCGACATCGGCGCGTTCGCTGTTCGTAATCCAGAGACAGTCGAAGTGGACTTCACGCCCGAGCAAGAAGCGGTGAATAGCGAGCTGATCGACCTATGTGCGCGAGTCCTGCGCACGAAAACCCCGAGCATACCTATCGAGTTTCTTCTCTCGACGCTTCGACGTCAGGCATCAAGCTGTATTAATGGTCTAGCCCCGTTCGTAGGCGACCTACTCGAAAGTCGACTGACAGACGAGGAGATTAGCGAGGCCGACTTCGAGGGCGAATGGTTCGGCACAAATGGACTCGCCGACTTCCGCAACGAGATCCAGGCTCTCGCCGACCGAGCGTCTCGGCTTGTCGACGACCCCAAGCTCGAGGCCCTCGTCGGGATCATCCGCGAGAAGCAGCTCATGGATAACAACAAGCTGCTAATTTTCAGCACATTCCGGCACACTCTCAGCTACCTCCTTCCCCGGCTCGAAAGCGCGGGCGCCCGCGTCGGCCTCGTTCACGGTGGCATTGCCGACGACGAACGCCGTCAGACTCGAGCGAGATTCGCACTGAACAAAGCTGAGCCAACAGCTTTCGACGTGCTTCTGTCGTCTGAGGTAGGCACAGAGGGACTGGACAACCAATTCTGCGACACGCTCGTCAACTATGACATCCCGTGGAACCCCATGCGTATCGAGCAGCGAATCGGTCGGATCGACCGCCGCGGCCAGAAGAGCGAAGCGGTCTCGATCAAAAACATGATTGTCCGCAACACGGTCGATGCGAGGATCTATTTCCGGTGTTTGGAGCGCATCGGAGTCTTCCGCCAGTCCCTCGGTGGCAGCGAGGAGATACTAGGACAGTTGACCCGCGAGATGCGCACGGTAGCCGACGATTTGTCGTTGACCGACGAGCAACTCGATAGCAAGCTGCAGCAGCTCGCCGACAACAAAATCGCACGCATCGAAGAGCAGACCACGCTGGAAGACCGGGAGGCTTCTCTATTCGGGCTTTCAGTACAGAAGCTCGACGACGAGGGCGTGGAGGCGGCAGCGAGCCCGTGGCTGACGCGCCCACAGTTGGCCGGGCTTGTAGCCAAGTACCTCGCGGATATTGGATATTCGCAGGCGTCGGATCTGTTCAATCGACCTGTCGCTTTATTCCGACCCGACAAGGACTCGCGCGCTAAGCTGTATGCCGAGGCACGTGCCCTCGCCATGACAGGCCCAGTCGCGATCCGTTGGTTATCCTGGCTTGACGGCTCGGGCGAAGCCGGTCGTGGGCTGACGTTCGAACCAGCTCGGGCCGACCGCGACAACATTGAGCTCTTATCACCCACGCACCCGCTCGTACGAGCCGCGGCGGCTCACGCCGACGGTTTTCTGACAGGCGAGGCCATTTCGCTTAGTGGACGCAGCGCCTCACTTTCGGCGGGGCGCTACCCTTTCGCAGTGTATAGCTGGACGACGCTCGGCGTACGCGACACCCACGAAGTCAAGGTGATCACGACTGTCGATGGTGCCAACGACGAGGTTGCACGTCTTCTCCTCGAAGCGATCGCTGGAGAAAGCAATGTAACTGAAGTCGAGATGGAGAACCTCGACGCCAACCACTACGAAGCATGGGTAGAGGCTCGAACTGTGCAGATCGAGCGCACCAAATTACACGTTGAGGCTCAGCTTGCTTCACTTGAGCTCACCCATCGAGCGCGGAAAATACAGGTAGAAGAGCAGATCGTTGCAGCAGGCCACGAGAACATACGCCGCATGCGCGAATCGGAACTAAAGTCAGCCGAGGCCGACTTCGATCGCCGAAGGGCGGAACTATCGAGGGCGGGCGAACGATGCGACGTCACCTCGAACCTGCTCTGTCGAGGCGTACTGGAGGTGATTTAGCAATGACTGTTGGCTCGTTCGAAGAACTCCTGCAGGATCGCTCCGACTATATTCGCATCGCACGGAAGAACGGCTTCGAAGAGGGGCTGCGAAATCTGTTGTCGGAGCTCTACCCAGACAATGCACACTTCATCTACGAGGTTCTGCAGAACGCAGAAGACGCTCGAGCGACGACAGTCGACTTCATGCTCGAATCCGATCGCCTGGTCGTCACGCATGACGGGGAGCGGCCATTCTCGCTCAATGACATCGAGTCAATCACTAGCATCGGGCAGTCAACAAAGAAGGATGATGAGACTTCAATCGGCAAGTTCGGTGTGGGTTTCAAAGCAGTTTTCGCGTACACCACGCGCCCTGAGGTTCGATCAGGTAAGTTCAACTTCGTCATCGAGGACCTGTTTGTTCCGCGACTCACCGACGGAAGCGCGCCGACAGGCAAGACGAGCTTCACATTCCCATTCGACCGGCCCGAAAAGGAATCCAGCGTCGCTGTTGCGGAGGTCCAGCGTGGGTTGCAAGAGCTCGACGAGAAGACCTTACTGTTCTTGAGCCACATCTCGACGATCAACTACTCACTTCCGGATGGCACCGACGCAATCGTCATGCGCGAGGAGCACAGCGACCTCACGATAACCATCATCAAAGAGGTTGGCCGCACTGTAACGGAGTCCAAGTGGCTGAGGCTGATCGGCGAATCGACCATTGCTCAACCAGGGCACTCTTCGCTCAGTATCGCGGCTGCATTCCAATTGGAGGAGGACGAAGTAGAACGGAAGGGTCGCAGCAAGAACAGACCCCTGGAGCGCAAACTGGTCCGAAGGGTTGTTCCTGTCGATTCGGGAGAGGTCTGCATCTACTTCCCCGCAGTCAAAGAGGACTCCGGTCTACGGTTCCACGTCCATGCGCCGTTCGCATCAACGGTGGCGCGCGATAGCGTCCGCGACGACCCAGACAACGCACAGCTGGTCGCTGACATCGGTCGGCTTATCGTGGATTCCCTGCCGGCTCTGCGCAATGGCGGCCTGATCACAGATAGCCTACTGTCTGCGCTACCGAATGAGGAAGACCCCCTTGAGGCGCCGTACACATTGATACGCGACGTCGTCATTGAAGCCTTCAATAACGAGCCCATCACTCCAGTGCGTGGTCGCAGCGGCGCCTATGCACCGGCGAAGAGCCTCATCTCAAGTCCCAGCGAGTTCCGCAATTTCCTCAACGAAAGCGATCTGCAGACACTGCTGTACATCGGCGACGGTCGAGACCGTGAAGACTCGCCTCGCTGGATACGCGACTCGACCGGCCGAGCTGCCAGTTTCCTTGACAGCTTGAGCCCCGAAGAGTTCGGCTGGGACGAGCTTGGGTCTGCTCTTCAGTGGGTACAGCCGGGATATAGATACGTAGAGGATCGATATGGTAAAACACCTTCTGATGATGATCGCGAAGCGTTCTCGAGCTGGCTCGCGGGTAAGTCCGACAAGTCGATCGAGAGCCTGTATCGACTCCTCGGTCGCGGCCGAGCCGGCTTCAATCTCTTATCGGTCAAGCTGAGCGAAATTTCGCTGATCCGTGTCAAGAAACGCGGGAAGGTTAAACACGTCACTGGGCCGACAACGTACTTACCCAGCAACAGATCCGACAATGTCTCGACGCGCGTGCCACAGGAGTTCGCCTACTTCGACGACGAAGACAACCAGCGAGCGCAGGATCTTCGGTCCTTTTTCAAAGCGGCAGGCGTCCAGCGGTGGAGCGAATCAGCAAGGATCGAAATGCGGCTTTCCCCCTACACGCTCCCGACATACGAGCGCGAGATCCCGGCATCCGCTGAGGACTTCGAGGCGCATGTTGCCGACGTTCAGGCGTTCGTCGCGTACACGAAGAGCGATCTGCAGAAAGCCGCATCGAAACTGTCAGACGTTGAGTTTCTGCTCGCCCCGAACCCTGAGGAAGGTACCGACGCTCTCAAGTGGGTGAGTCCAGCCGACACGTTCGTGGACCAACCGTTCGAGGAGACCGGTTTTGCCGCGCTGTACGAATGGGAGTTCGAATCATACGAAGACGAGGACGATCCGGATATCGGCGACTGGCACGAGCCCGAAAAGCACTGTCCTGCTCATATCTACGCCAAAATCGAGGGATTCGCATCTTTCCTAAAACAACTCGGTGCGATGCATACCTTTGCCGTTGCAAATACAAACCATAAAGGAAACCGTCTGTTTCAATCGCAATGGCTTCCAGCGAGGACATCGCATTACACGATTGACGACGACTATGAGTTAGAAAAGTTCTACATAGATTCGATTGCCAAAACGAAAAACGAAGCGTTGCTAAAGAACCTGTGGATGGCGATGACCAAAGTGCCAGGAACGAGGGCAGTCGCCCAATATCGTGGAAATGCAAGCTCCAATACTTTCAGGTTTGAGTCGAAGCTCGCACAAGAACTAACATCTGTCCCTTGGGTGCTTACACGTGAAGGCGACTTTCGGCTTCCCAAGAATGTGCTTGCCGAAGAACTTTCGGAGGGTTGGTCGCCACCACCGGCAAACTCTCTACTAGTCGCGATCGGCTTTGGCACAAGAGAGAAGATTGCTAGAGCGCAGCGGGAGTCGCTTCACGCTGAATTAGTTGCTCAAGGTGGCTCCACCGAACAGGCGTCCGCCGTGCTAGATGCCATCAGTAGCGGCGTGCCACCTGAAGTCCTACTCGCCGCAGTCGAAGAATGGCGACTCCAGCGTGCCGCCTTCCCAGAACTTGCGTCGGATAACCCTTCCCGCCGTGCTGACGTCGCGGCGGGCGATGCGGCCGGCGCTCCCATCCATGAGACAGAGGAAAAAGTTAGACAGATAGTACGAGGTCAAACCGAAAAGTCGGAGGAGACACGAACGTACTTGAAGCAGAACTACACAAAAAGCGATGGAGGGATGGTTTGTCAATGCTGTCACGCGCCCATGCCGTTCACGCTTAAGGACGGTTCATGGTATTTCGAGGCCGTTCAGTTCGTCCCTGGGCGTAAACGAACCCACAAGGCGAACGCGCTTGCCTTGTGCCCCGTGTGCGCCGCCAAGTACAAGCACGTACGCGAAACCGAAGACATTGCACTCATAGAAGCTCTGCTGACAGTCGATGTCAGCCCCGGAGCTGGGGCTGTAGAACTGCCAGTGCTTGTGGCAGGAAAGCGGACGACTCTAAAACTGACTGGAAAACACGCGATTGACCTTCAGGCCGCGCTTCGCGTCGCCGGAGAAGAGCGTGATTGACAAGTCGCATCTACGAATCCGCACGTACGCGGCGTGATATCGGCGGCGCTGCGGTGTGAATAGAGTATCGAAGAAATAACAATTGGAAAAGCCATTCTCTCAACGACGGGCCAACCTTTGCGATTAGACGGACCATAATCGCAAGCCCGATCGAAGCAACCTTGAAGGACTTGCTTTAAGCTATGTAAGGATGCCCCCGTCAAATTACATTGGATATGGTGCCAATTTTCTAGGTTATTTGCATCTCAAATTGCCCCACCTTCAAAGCCAGAATCTAAGGTTAATCATATGACTGGGAGCGTTCTGGCGAATCAGATTGTAGCGCGACTAGCGGGTCGTTTTCAGATGCTACTCCACACGCTCACCATCAAAGTCCCCACTGACAATGGAAACACCCACTAATGCGCACATCGACTGCGCAACGCTCCTGGCTGTGGATAGCAGCAATCGTTTGCTCAGCCCCAGAGCTAACCACGTGGCCCAACAGGAACATTCGGGACTTAGGGTTTTGACACGCTTGTGCAGCCGACGGAGGTCGCGTACGTAGTACGCGACCACATAAACCCCGAACATGATCATCCAAAAGTTGAACTCGCTCATGCCCCTACTCCCCGTCCATACCATCAAGAAGGTCATCCAAGAGGTCATCCAGGTTGCCGACTTGGTGATGCGAAACATGCCTGCAAAGATGCTTTTGGACTGCCAGAAACAGTCCATAGTCGCTAGGCGGCTCCAAGCGTGTCCCTAACTCGTAAATGTACTGATCAATCCAGAGCGCCGCTGCACTCTGGTTGTCACGCGCATTCGGGGCACCGAATGCATAGACCAATCCCCTCTCGAACGGGGGGATATGAAAGCATCGGCAGACCCAGGTCGCTAACCGGTTCACCTCACGGTCATAGTGCGATTCCGCTCCCGTTCGGTCGACAGTCGCACCTCTCTCCCGTCGCTGAGCGACCGCCAACCACTCTCGGGCATCTTCAAGCGCTGCGTTCGCGGCTTTTACGTCTTCAGCGGCATCGCAAGTGCGACTGACCAACCCGCGTGGGTAATTACCGTTAGATGAAGACGGATCAACGTAATCGTTCAATGTGAAACTCCTTCGTCGGATGAGTCATCAGATTGGGTGTGGGTATGAGCCGCCCAGAGCGCGGCGAAGGCCGAGCCATCCTGGCGTGTAAGGTTGGGTATCCACCGCGCGTAGCGCTTGTGTGTGATGGCTGAGTCGCTATGACCCAACATCTGAGCCACCCATAGCGGGTTTTCGCCGGCGGCGAGCCACAGCGTGGCGGCGGTATGCCGGGTCTGGTACGGCGGGCGCTTTGGGATTTTCAATAGCGCCAGCAGCGGGTACCAGACGCGCTTGCAGACGTTATTGATGGACAAAGGCTCGCCCGAGCCGCTGCAGAACACCAGGTCGAGCTTGCCGGTGCGCTTATGCTGCTCTTTTAGCGCGGCGTAGACCTCGTCCGACATCGGGATGTCTCGCGCCGACTCTTCCGTCTTCGTGTCGGTCATGGCGCCAGCGACATAGCTTTCGCGCACCAGAATCATGCGCTGCTTAAAATCGATGTATTTCCACTTCAGGCCATGGATCTCGCCTGTACGCATGCCGGTAAAGAAGCGAACGGTCATGTACGCATGAAAGTCCTCTCGCACCCCATCAAGGACTGCCTTCACCTCATCGAGGGTAAACGGCTCCACCTTGGTTCGGGGGACCTTGAGTAGCTTGATACCCTGATAGGGGTTATCGAAGCCAAAGCGTTCCGAGGCCTCTCGCATTACCTGGCGAAGTGGCACCATCACCGTATTGATCCGGGCCGCTGACAGGCCCACAGAGCCATCTTTGCGAGGGATCCGGGCCAGCTGATTACGAAAGGCGAGGATGTCTTCCTTACTGATCGCGCTCATAGGCACCGATCCAAACGCGGGTATCACGTGCTTGCTCAGTGAATGTTCGAGCGTATTGATGTAGGACGGCTTCCACCCAATACGGTTTTCTTCCATCCACTGGTCGGCAAAGGCCTTGAAGGTCGGCGTTTTGGCAGAACGCTGCTCGATCTGTTTGTCGTGATCAGCAAACCGGGCAGCATTAGGCGACTCGGGGAAATACGCCGCGTAGTCGAAAGTGCCCAGCACGATTTCACTTTCGACGCGCTGGAGGATGTCTCTCATCCGTTTGCGGTTTGCGGGCTTGTCTTCAAGGTGCGTGTACTCGCGACAACGAACACCGCGGTACCTGAAGTCGAAGAAGAGCTTATTACCTCTAGCGTTGACTGAACCCATGACCGACCTCCTATTGAATGCCGACCATGAGCTGGCCTACGTGACTGGGGCGCTGCATGTCCTCTTCAATGCGTTCCCAGAGGTACAGGATCTTGCGTCCACCAAAGGGGCGGATGTAGTGCACCCCCTCCAGGAGCACGGAGTCCTTCAGCTGGTTTCGAATGGTTCGCGCGTCGTACTTAATGCGCGATGAGAGCTCCTCAGTCGTGAGGTAGGTGGTTGCTGCGTCCATAGGTCTATCTCCAAAATTCGGCCTATCCGAGCACTGTGCTGCGAATTTCCTGCCGATGAGATGAACCTACCGGTGATACAGAATCCTGCTTGACGGAGGGAAACGGCGGTAAATCCGAAGGATTCCCGAGCGTTATTTGGAGCAAAAGCTATAGTGTTGGCCCACTTCATATCGCCGCGCGCAACCGCAGGTTGTGCGCGGCGCGCCGGCCTATGCATCAAGAGGGCACAAAATTGATGGGCGTGCAGCGGAGCGGGAAACGCGACGATGGTCTCAATGTGGTCTCAAACTAGAGGAAGCTGGCTGAGCACAGCAGCATCGATGTTGGGATCAATTTTTGGGTCGCGGTCTCAATGCGGTCTCAGATCAATGGCCAAAAACGCGCTGACTACAGCACAGAAAATGCTGGGGTTATTTGAAGGTTTATGAAGTCGACACGCGATGACTACAGCACGAAAAATGCTGAGGTCATTTGCGGACTCAAAATCTCAACAAGCGGTGACTACAGCACGGAAAATGCTGGGATCATTTCCAGGTTCAAAATCTCAACAATCGGTGACTACAACACGAAAAATGCTGGGGTCATTTACAGGCTCAAAATCTCAACAAGTGATGGCCACAGCACGGAAAATGCTGGGGTCGTTCGAGGGAAGATGGTCTCAGCAATCGATGACTACAGCACAACCCAATGTTGGGGTCACTTTTTTAAAGTGGTCTCAATATGGTCTCAATATGGTCTCAAACGCAGAATTTGAGATTTGACCGCAAGAAGGAGCGTGCTAAGATACTGAAAATTAAGAAGAAAATTGGTAGCTACGGGTGGACTTGAACCACCGACCCCAGCATTATGAATGCTGTGCTCTAACCAGCTGAGCTACGTAGCCACATAGGCCCCCTAGATCGGGAGGCGAGATTCTCTAGATTTTTTACGCACAAGTCAACACAAGTGCACGCCGGCTTGCTGGTGTTTGGCCTGCGTAAGCATTGAACGGGTGGCTACAGCCCCGCCTCGCGCACAAACAGAGCCGCCGCCTTTTGCCAAACCCGCGACACTAGAGAGCGTTTTTCGCCCCGTATTACTACACTGCCGCGTAGCTGCCTTGGACTTTGCCTCAGCGATTGGGGCGCGCGGTCAACGGCAAGCTGGACCCGATAAATACCTCGCTCGGGCACAACGCTCTCCCCCACTCGCCGCGCCAATAAGGCACCGCCATGAGTCGTCGCAAGCATCCTGTGACTTAAAGCATTTACCGCATCAAACTCGATACCTAGCACCGTTACCGCAAGCGGTGAGCTACCTGCGGTCTCTGGATAGAACACCCCGTTCTGCCCAGCGCTCAGACGCTCCAGCTCAGCCTCCGCTATGTAAGCTTCAACAATCCAGCGCGAGGGATCGATGAGATAGCCCAGAAGCTCCCCGCGTCGGATCCAGCTCCCCAGCGTTCTATCGATGTCCGCACGTAAAAAGCTGCCGTCCATATCCGCATCAAGGCGGAACGTTTCAAGCTGCGCATCGAGTCCACTTAGCTCAGCAACGCTCCGATCGCGATCGGCCGCGAAAACACTGCGTTGCTCCGTTAGCGATGCATTGAGCCCAGCGACCTCGGCCCGCCAACGTGCCAGTGCCTCGCGAGTGCTTGCGCGCACTCGCTCAGACTCCAGCACCGGCACTGCAAGGCGCGAAACAAGCTGTCCGGCAACTACGGAATCCCCATCAGGCAACAGCGCCTCGACTCGCGCATTGGCCGGCGAGCTTATGCGAACCATAGCCGCTGGCTTTAATAGGCCGCTACCGCCCACCTTGGCATCCCAGGGGAGGAAAACAAGCAGTAGTACAACCGCAACAAATCCGAACCAACGCTTACCCCCGCGGCGCGTCCACCCTTCTCTGGCGGCCTGGGGCCAACTCTGCATTCCCCTTAGAGCCGGCATAAGCAGAAACCAGTACAGCTCAAAGGACGCCAGAAGAGGCCCCAGCGGTTTGGGAAAAAGCTGATAAACCAACCACGCAATACCCGTGAAGACCAGGAAACGGTACATCCAGGTGAGCAATGCAAACGCGACCAGCGCACGAGTTTTCTGCAAAGAGAAGGATTCCGGCGAGCGCTCATCGCTAGCAAACAGCAGTTTGCGCAAAGACCAATTCGCCAGGGCAAAGCTACGGCTATGTAAATTGGGAATCTCCAGGGTATCCATGAGCAGGAAGTAGCCATCAAAGCGCAGAAAGGGCGACACGTTAACCAGTAGCGTCGATATCCAGGTAGTTGTTCCGATGAGAAATAGTGCATTGCGCACTGCGCCATCGGGGATCAGAAACCATGCCAGGGTTGCCCAAATGGCAAGGCCCAGCTCCACGAGAATACCCGCCGCACCCACCAATAGACGCTGCCGACGGATCGGCAGACGCCAGACATCATTGACATCGGTATAGGCCAAGGGAAACAAAACTAAAAACGCCACACCCATGGTGGGCACGCGACAAGCAAAACGCTTTGCGGTAAAAGCGTGACCCAACTCGTGCAGGAACTTCACAAACACCAGGGTCACAGCAAAGAGCACTACTGCCTGCGGGGTGAACACATCGACAAGCGTTGACCTAAAGCTCGTCCACTCCCGACCGAGGAGTATGACCGATGCGATCAGCGCTGCCAGCGTCGCCAGAAAAAACCACCGCGTATAAAAAACAGCTACCCGATCTACGTTGCGCTCAAGCCATGCATCCGGACGCCACAGCGGCAATCGAAAAAACAAGTAACGATGCATCAGCCAGTGCCACCATCGCTGCTGCGCTGCTTCGGCTACACCGCACATGCGCTCGGTAGACTCTTTTCCCTGCGGTAATAGCAGCTGATTCTGCTGTAAAAATCCGACAACGGCCTCCACATCTTCGACTTCGGCCTCGATGGTAGTCGCGTGGGACACATCGTCGGCAATACGCACGGGATCACCAACAGCCCAGCGCCTCAAGATTTCAAATGACAACCAATCAATACGGAAAAAAAGATTGCGGACCGGATCGTACAGCGACCACGCGGGAGAGCCATCGGCCGATGGTGCCGCGCTGTAAAGACTTAATTCTTCGCGCAGCGCCGGCAGCATCAGAAACCCAATAATCCCCGTAAGGACGCCAGTGGCTTGCGTAACAGGTAATACCATAGCGCAACACGCTTACCGCTTAACTTGGCCGTTCCCTTCAGCCCGATACGCAAGTCTGGGCGTTGCTGGGTTTCAAGGGTGGCTCGAGCCCGGTAAGCAAAACTGCTGTCGGGCCGCTCGGTAGCGCTATACGCCAGATAACGTAATCGCGCTGGGATAGCATTCAATGGATCAGCGTTAAGGTAAAGTTTGACCGGATCATCATCCCGCAATTCGATCAGGTCATCGGGGGCCACCCAGGCTTCCAGCTCGGCGTCCTGCTCGTTTGCGATCAACAGTACGCGCTCGCCGGTTACCACCGGACGCCCAACCCAGGCGGTGGGATCATCAAGGATCACGACTCCATCACTGCCGGCAAGGACCATCCCGCGCTCGGCCAGCGCCTGCAGATAATCAACTTCGGCCTGCTGTTCTTTCATGCGCCCGGATATCACCGCAAGGGCAGAGCGGCTTTCACCATCGACCACCGCCTGTTGACCGCGCTGACGGTACTCCGCACGCAGCGTATCCAGCGTGCGTTCGGCGACCTGCAACTGCGACGAAATAGCAGCCCGATCAAACTCGAATAGCGGCTCTCCTGCATCTACCCGTTGATTGGGCTCTACCAAGACCCGCTCAACAACGCCGTCAAGCGGAGAACGCACAACCTCAGGATTGACCGGCACGAGCTCTGCTGGGGCCAACACCGAAAGACGTACCGGCAGAAACGCCAGACAAGCAATCGCCAGCACCAGCCATGTCATGGGCTGACGCCAGACGCGCCGCCACAGCGGGGCGTTGACGTCTTGCCCAGAGCTACTGCCTGACCCCAGCCAAAACATGCGCCGTGCGGATCTTCTGGCGTTAAAGGCCAACCCCAGGTACTTCGCGACCATCCCCAAGCTGGTGAACTCTGCCGGGGTCCAGGGCTCATCGCGAACTAAAAGCAAGCATCCGGCGGCGCCTGGCTCAGTGAGAGACAATAATACTGCCTGTGTCGGCAGCCATTCGCTCCAGGATTTTGCAAGACGCTCCGGTAACTCGCCCGGTCGCACAAGCCGCACTTGCTCCTCGTCAGAAGAGGAATGCAGATAAGCAAACAGCGAACGCAAATACAGGCTGTAAGGCGCGTTATCCTCGATGCTGACCACACCCGACAACGCCTGCAAGCCACCTTGATCAAACCACAGTGCTGCCTGGCGATAAGGCACAATAGCGTGCAGTTCGTTAACGGCAATAAAGCCAAGCTCCCGGCCATTGGCAGCCTCGGCCATACGACCGAGGTACTGCAATAGCGCAGCTTGCTCCTTTTCCGGCGGCATTCCCGGCTCCATTTGCGCAGCCTACCTGTTACAGGTTCTGTGCATTGCCGCCAGAGGGACTAACCGGCGGTGGCTGAAAACCAACGACACCGGCCTTGGCAATTTGAGCACTCACACCGGAGGGCCCTGTCATCGCCGTCGAATCGTCCTCAACGCCTAATTGTAAACGGAAAATCGTTGAGACCTGACGGCCCAGACTATCCCGCGCAATTACCTTGATCATTAAATCACCGGTAAAACCAGTGGGAATTAATCCCACAAAACGTTGCTCAAGATCGCTCCAGCTCAGCCATTGCGGCAGCGGAGAGCCATCCGCGAGATTCGCGATAACCGTAATGCGTGCCTGAGGGTCCGTGTGTCTAAAGGCATCCAGCGGCAGTACAAAGCTGAACATCCCAGCGGTTGTACTGAACGTTTGATCAGGTATGCCGCGATCGATGACAAAATCATGCTGCGACCAGGTCCATACCTTGTCCCTGGACTCACCAAAGTCACGTGATTCACTAAAGTGCAGCCACGGCGTACCCAGACCCGAAGGCTGATCCATCAATGGTATATCAAAAGAGGTATCTCTCCATGGCTGCTGTCCCGCTAAGGGCCTGCCAAGAGCATCACCTGAAATCTGCCGATTCACCAATGGGTTGAATTCAGCGGGGTTCCAGGGGAGCCCCTCATCGCTTGGTTGGGGCCCTGGTTCGGGCTCAGGCTCGGGTGCAGGTTCGGGCTCGGGCTCGGGCTCGGGCTCAGGTGCAGGCTCGGGCTCGGGTGCAGGCTCGGGCTCGGGCTCAGGTGCAGGCTCGGGCTCGGGCTCAGGTGCAGGTTCGGGCTCAGGTGCAGGTTCGGGTTCAGGTGCGGGCGGCACCGGGATAATAATAGGCGCTTCATCCAGTCCAGCAATCGTAATCGTTGCGGTATTCGGTACCTGAGTGCCTGGTTCAGCTATAGAAGACACGTTGTAGCTGACGGTAATAACAACCGACTCGCCCGCCGCCAAAGCGTCAAACTGTCGCGGGTCAACGGTGACCGTCGCTCCACTTAGGCTCACCGCACCGGCCGGCAGGGTAAGAGGATTACTACTGCCATCCACCGCAGTCGCAGCATAATCGCTGACCTGCAGTATGGTGCCCGCGTCCGGATTGATGGCATTCGCTGCCGTCAGCAGGTCAATGTTGTAGCTTGCATCGTCTTCTGTCTTCGCATCGACGATCGGCTGTAGCGTAATAACATCGGCAGCTCCGGTGATAGTAACGCTGACATCCTGCGAGGCTGTACCACCGTTCTGATCATCGACGCTGATCGTAAACACCGCCGCAACCGTCTCACCCGCTGCCAGGAAGTCCAGGGCCGCCTCGGTGATCGTGTAGTCCCAGGTCACCTCGCCATCATTGGTATTGCCAGCCTCGTTGGTGATACTGAACGCACTGGCGACAGCCGCCTGCTGCGTTGCGCTAAGAGTGAAGGGCGAAGCGTCCGCACGCAGCGCAGTAGCCGTTGTCAGCGTCGCCGTGGCCAACGGACGATTGCTGAGATCTAGGTCGACAAAAGTGATCGACCCAGTATCGCTGAGGGTCGTGCCCTCGATGATCTGGGCATCGACATCAATCGCCGTAATAACCGGAGCGTCGGTGGTACCACTAATGACGATGCTCACATCCTGATCGCTTGAGCCCCCCTCACCGTCACTAACGGTGACCGTATAAGTCAGCGTTAAGGTCTCACCCAATGCCAGGAAGTCGAGGGCAGCTGCCGCTGGGTTGTAGCTCCAAGCTACTGCGGTAACCGCCGCACCGTTACTGGTCTGACTCGCATTGGACAGGACAAAAGCGCCCGGGGCGGTCAGCTCTGCAGGGAATCCGGTAGTCACCGTAGCGCCGTTCAACTGAACAACGGGCAAGCTGACCGTCGCCGCAAGACTATCGCCTATATCAAGATCTGCCAGAGCAAAGCTGCCTGTCAACGAGATGCTTTGAGCACTGGCATCCGCCGACTCCGAAACAGCAACAGGATCCGTTGTGTCATTCAGTACCGGCGCTTCGTTGGCGCCCGTTATGGCCACCGTAAAGGCCTGAGGTAAAGAGTTTTCTACACCATCGGAAGCCAGCAGCGCGAAGCTGTCCAATTCCATTGCTGCATCGGGCACCGCGTCAACTGCAGTGGCGCTCGCCACATAGCGATACTGTCCACTAACGGTATTGAGGAACAGGGTTCCAAAACCGCCTGCCAGACTTTGATCGTAGCTAATGCCATCCAGGGTCGTGCTGCCTGTTACCGGGCTGCCGGCTAGCGCGTAGCTAACAGAGGCGTTGGCATCAGCATCATTACCCACGAGCGTGCCGCTCAGGCCACTGCTTGCACCCAGCGCTGGCGAGTTCGTGCTATCAGCAACCGAACCTGGTGTGACAACGCTCAGAACTGGCACATCATTCATGCCGGAGAAGGTAATCGTCGCCGTGTTAGCAGTTTTCAATACGCCGTCAAATACGTTATAGCTCACAGTAACGACAACTGTGTCCCCAGCATCCAGGTCGTCAAACTGCCGTGGATCTACAGTGAGTGTGCTGCCCGCAAGGTTTAAGGCAGCAGCGGGTACACTGACGGATACGCCAGATCCATCCACCGCGCTTGCACTGTAATCAGTGACTTGTAGCACCGTCCCAACATCGGGATCAGCCGCATTCGCCGCCGTAAGGAGGTCGATTGTGTAACTCGGTTCGTCCTCGGTCCTGGTATCGATGATAGGGTCAGCAGTAGGGGGTTCCGTAGACCCGGTAAGATTGATGGTGACCGTTTGCGTAGCCGTACCGCCGTTCTGGTCGTCCACGGTGATCGTAAATACCGCCTCGACCGTCTCACCCTCCGCCAGGAAGTCCAGAGCCGCCTCGGTGATCGTGTAGTCCCAGGTCACCGTGCCATCATTGGTATTGCCAGCTTCGTTCGCAATGCTGAACGCATTGGCAATGGCCGTCTCCTGCGCCGTGCTCAATACCAGCGCGGTCGTGCCGTCCGCACGCAATGCCGTGATCGCCGGACCTGCAGGCGCCGCCGGATTCAGCTCAACTCCTGCAAGCGGACGATCCGTCAGGTCAAGGTCCGTAAAGGTGATGGAACCGCTGTCCGTCAACGCTGCGCCTTCGGTTATCGCGCCGGTCACATCAACCGCCGTAATCACCGGCGCATCCGTCGTACCGGTGATCGCTATCTCCAGGTTCTGGGTCTGGCTGCCGCCCTGCCCATCACTGATCGTGACCTGATAGCTCACCGTCAGGCTCTCGCCAACCGCCAGGAAGTCCAAATCAACCGCCGAGGGGTCATAGGTCCAGCCAATCAGCTGCGGCGCCCCGGATGAAGCGATCGTCGTCGGCGTAAACGTCAAAATACCCGCCGCCGCCAGATTCGATACATCCTCACTCGCCGGAATCGCCCCCTCGCTGTACGTCACCGTCGGTGTCGCACTCACCAGGGTCGGCGTCAGCGTATTGCCAATATCCAGATCAAAAGGCTGCAACTGCCCGGACACACTCAGGTCCTGAGCCGAGGCATCACCCAACTCCGCAACACTTGCCGGGCCAATCGCCAGCGTAGGCACATCGTTCGTACCCGTAATCTGCACGCAAAGGTCTGCGTCGCAGTACCCGCCGTGTCTGATCATCGACCTCCACGGTGTAGGTCACCGTGACCACTTCACCGGTCTGCAAATAATTAAACACCGTCGAGGCCGCCGAGAAGGCTGCCGTGAGCGTGCCCGTGCCGTCGCCGGCGTTCTTGGTCACCGAGCCCAGTGTCACCAGGCCCTCCAACACAGCATCACGCGCCGCTCCGGCCGCCGGCAGTCCGTCAACATCGCCAGCAACCGCTACCGCCGTAATGGCGGCGCTGTGCCCGACATCCGCAAGGTCCACATCCGTAAACGGAATCGCTATATCCGCCGTAAGCGGCGCCGTATCCGTCTGCTCATTCAGATTCGTCTGCGCAATCACCGCAATCACCGGCGCGTCATTCGTGCCCGTGATCGTCACATCAACCTGGCGCGTCAACACGCTACCCTGTTGGTCATCCAAGGTGATCGTAAAGCTCTCAACCCGCTCCTCACCCTCTTGCAGATACTCCACAGCAGAGGCCGCCACCGTGTAGGTCCAGGTCAGCTGACCTCCAGCACCGGTGCCCGTAGTGTCTGTATCCAATACCGCCGTCAGCGCACCCAGGGGATCTGCCGTCACCGCCGTACCCGTCGCCGAGACCACATGCACATCGGCCAAATCAACATCGGTAAAGGTCAGAACTCCACTGTCCGTCAGGTTACCCGTCGGCGTGACCAGCTCCGTAATCGCCCCCGCCAGGTCCTCAACAATAATCAACGGCGCATCGTTCGTGCCGGTTACCGTGATCACGAAGTCTTCCGAGTCCGTACCACCGTCACCATCATCAACCTCAACTGTATAGTTCAAGGTGACCACTTCAGCCTGCTGCAGATAGTCAAAGACCGTCGAAGCCGCCGAGAAGTTAAGCGCCACCGAGCCGCTCGCACTATCCGACGCCTTGACAGGCACCGGCGTAATCAGCGCTGCCAGCGCTGTCTGTCGGGCGCCCAGATCCACAGGCAGACCACTGACAACTCCCGCCGCCGTCGCCGCCGTAATCGTCGCCGTGTGACCCACATCCGTAAGATCCACATCGCCAAAGTTCGCCGTCAACGTTGTCGCCAACGCCGATGCGTCGCTCTGCTCCGTCAGGTCTGCCTGGGTAATCGCTGCAACAATCGGCGCATCATTCGTACCGGTGATCGTGATCGTCACCGTCTTATCGACAAAACCCACTTCATCATTGCCACTGGCACTCGCAAGACCGCTATCGTCCGTCGCGCGTACCGTATAGCTCAGAATCAGCGTCTCGTCCGTCGCTAAAAAGTCAAAAACCTCCGGTGTCGACGCAAACGCCCAGTTAATCGTGCCCGTCGTCGAGGCACCATCAATGATCGTGCCCGAATCCACACTCAGCATCGCCACCAACGCTGCATTACTGCTCGCACTCAGGCCCGTTGGCAGCGTACCGCCAAAACTCCCGCTCACCGCAAGTCCATTCACCGATACGGATACCGTGTCCGTCGTGTCCAGATCCTCAACACTCAGGGTCCCCGACGTCGACAACGCAATATCCGACTCCGTCAACAACTCCGCGTCGCTATCACCTGCTTCAACCGCAATCACCGGCGTGTCGTTCGTGCCCGTGATCGTAATCGTAATCGTCTCGCTGTCACTCAAGAACGAATCACTAGCGGTCACCGTGTAGGTAAGCACAAGGGTCTGACCCACATCCAGGTAGTCAAAAGTGATCGCGCCCGAATCAAAGGTCCAGGTGACGTCCTGTATAGACGTTGCGTTATCGAGAATCGGTGACGGACTCAACGACAACATATTTAACAAAGCTGTGTCATCCGGCGCGGCAGGATCCGCGCGGTCAGAGCTTCCGCTCACAAGCAGAGTCGGTGTTGCGGTGACCACATCGGTGGTATTCACGTCCTCGACGGTGAACTGCCCTGTAGCCGTGAGGGCCAGATCCGTCTCCTCAAGATCCGCTACGTCAGGCCCTCCGGTAATAATTGGCGCGTCATCCTGATCCGTAATTCTTACGTTGCCCGAAATAGCCGTGCTAAACAGGGTACCGGGACCACCGGCCGTATCGGCTTCCGCATCCTCGTTGTTGCCATCGGCAACACGCACCTCAAAGTTGCGTCCGTTAACGTCCTCGGCCGCCAAACTGGGATTATCAGAGGTATTCTCAAAGCGTAGAGCTGCCAGAACTGACTCTACCTGCGTGATCGACACGTCTGCCAGCAGATTAATTTGCAGCGCTTCACCGGCGCCGGATTGACCCGGATCCACCGTGCCTACAGCATCCCAACTGCTACCGTTGTACACCTCGATAGTGCCACTATTATCGCGCGCATCACCCGCCGCTGGGCTCGCGACATCCGCAGCAAGACCAAAAACGTCACCGGCATCGTAATCTACGCCCGTTGCCCACCCCGCCTGTACAACACCTGCACCGAAGTTCGTAGCAAGCAGCCCAGCGGTTGTTGTTAAGTCGATATCGCTAAGGCTGACACCGGCGTTTAACAACAGTGCTGACTCCGTTCCAATACCCTGCACATCACTTTCGGTAAGCGCGATGGGGTTTGCAGTGGCTGCAAGCACCGGTGAATCGTTTTGGGCCGCTATCGACAGATCGATAGAGACCGGGGCAGCCGTTACGACGGACGTTGCATCATCGGTGCTTGTGTCGAAAAAACGAACATCACCGGTCGTTGAGAACACCGTGGGAATTACTACAAAAGGATTAACCTCTACGTCAGGGTTCGGCCCGCGATCCTCAACGCCAAACACCGTTAGACTCGGTAAATTCACCGCCGCGAAGGTATTCACGTTACCGTCGGTTGGGACAAATCTGATCTGCGCACCCACAGCTAACAGCAGCGCATTACTTTCACTCAGGCCTGCTCCCTGCAGGGACTCAAGGGTCACCCAGGAATCATCCCCACCATCAAGATCAACCTCCCAGGCGCCCAGTCCCTGATCGTCAAACGCTGACACCGCCACGCCGGCCAGAAGCGTTGGCACACCAAACTCCCCCGCCGCGTTGTCCGGATCCACCAGTTTGTCACTGAGCAGCTCACCAACGGTTTGCACCGTCGGCACGGCGGATCCGTTCACCGCTTCGACCTCTGCAATGAGTTCTCCCGCTGTCAGCAGCGGTGCATCGTTGGTCGGTATGATCTTAATCGTGACCTGCGCGCTTGCAATCTCGCTGCTGGCTGTGCCTGAAATCCCAGGATCAGCGCCGGCGGCACCGGCGTCATCAAAGACAAACGTTATTTCTTTGACCCCTGCTTCCACAGAAGAACTCGCGCTGTTAAAGGAAACGTTCTGAATAATGGCGTTTACGGCCTCAACCGTGGCATCTGCGTTAAACGTCAGAACAAGTTGGCCAGAGGTGGCACTGTTGTCGCTTATGGACGCAACGCTTGTCCCGTTGTAATTGATGGAGGAGCCGTCTGCCCTGAAAATACTCTCGCCCGCGACAGTTTGCGCTATGCCACTGATTGAAATGCCGTTGGCATTATTCAGAATAAAGAAGAAGTCTTCGCCCACCGGAGTGCCGTTACCATTAGTTGTAATGTCGGATACGGTAAGAGTGGCGCCATCGAAGTTTGCCTCTGCATTGACAGTGACATCGATGTCCGCCAGCGCGCCATTAGCCGATTGATCAAGCAAGATAGCGGCGCCCTGGGCATCCAAAGCACCTTCTGTAAAGTTGACGCTGTCGCCATCCAGGTCGCTAAAAGTGGGCGTATCGTTAATTGGAGAAACATTAGCAAACAACTGCACTGACTCCGCAGCGATGGGCGACACTCCGCCGCCGCTCGCATCGACAGCACTCGCGCCGCTCGCCAGCGCTGTCGTCGAATCAACCGCCTTCACGGTGAGTGATGGCAGCGCAGCATCATTGGCAAAAGTGTTGTTATTAGCGTTGTCCACCGACACAAAACGGACGAGCGCCGCTGTATCTAAAAATAGCGCAGCATCCTCACTGACGGCGGGAACCGCAATCCAATCCGCGCCACTATTAATGCTGTACTGCCACTCACCTTGCTCGGCGCCATTTGCCGCAGTACCGATAATCGCGACGCCCCCAAGTGCGTCAATGTCAGAAGAGGCGTTGTCGGGGTCAGCAAACAAGCTATCGAAGAGGCTGGCCACGGTCTGGCCAGGGTTAGCTATGCCTGTATCCTCAGCAACCGCAGCCACTGTTTGGTCATCGGTGAACTCGGGGCTATCATTCACCCTGCTCACATCAACGGTGACGGAGCCCGTGGCCGATCGATTGCCAGACCCCTGCGCCCCCGTATTCCCATCATTGAAGGTGATATTGATACCGAGCTCGCCTTCCAGCACGTCGTCTTCACTGCTGAAGGTCAGGCGCGTCATTACCGCGCTTACCGCTGCACGGAAAGCTTCCGCACGCTCTGCGTCTGTGGCCGTGGACAACACGCCGGCGACCGCTGCGCTCTCATCAAAGCGTATCTGGTAACGCCCATTGGATTGACTGTCACTGGTAACCGAAGCAATAGTCGTTAGGTCGGTAAAATCGCCGCCCTCGATCTGCAGGTTGCTGCCCGCGATACTCACGCTGTAAACGTCTGCGCTGTAAGTCTCATCAAGACCAAATCGATCAAGCGCCGAACTGCCTGCTCCCGTCCAGCCGGCACGAGTGACGGTGAGCGTGCTACTTGTGAAGCTATCCTCTAAACGTTCTGTGAGTTCAATGTCGCTAAGGAGTTGCATATTGCCGTTGGCATCTAAACGCACCGGCGTGCCTGCAACTCCGGCGCCAGCACCCTCAGAATAGGGCACATCTGCGTCATCGAAGCCAGCGAGCACCGGCGTGTCGTTGACGCCAAGAACCGTGATAGTCCCGACCTGCGGAATATTACTCTCGCCGCCAGAGCGCAAACCGCCTACGTCTTCTGCCAAAAAGCTGAAGCTCACCGTACCGTTAAAGTCGCCCTCAGGCGTAAAGGTGATGCTTTGCGCTTCGTTCTTACTCAGCAGTGCATTGGCGGCAATAGCGGTTACCGCGCCCCCGTCATCTGCTATGTAGGCAAGTACTCCCTCACTCGCTGGGGGCACGCTAACGATGATGAACTGGGTGACGAGCTCCGAGTCCGTCACGCCGCTGGCACTCACATCTGAGGAGGGCAACGCAAAGGTCACAAAATTAACGTTATTGCCTGAATCATTTTCAGACACAGCGCCAATTGTCGGTGCGGATGTTGTCGGCGCATCGTTTACCGGCGTCACCACGATGTCGACGGTCGCGATGGCAGACTTCTCTCCGCCCACGCCAAAATTGCTGTTGTCCGCAATCGTGATAGTCAGCGTGTCCGGGTTACCCGCGTCGTTGTAGTAATCCGCATCCGGGGTGTACTGCAGGCCCTCCAGCGTGGCGTTAATATCGTCGATCGACCCGCTGATACTGACGCTGTCCGTTGCATTATCGTTCAGCTGGGCAGCACCACTGGCAGTCATGCTCAGAGTGCCATTGAGCACGCTTACAGTGACATCTGCGATGTAGGCGCCACCGTCAGCAACATCCGGATCCGCAACGGTGATGGCATTGGAGGTGCCACCGGAAAAGACCAGCGCAGTCGCCGGGTCCTCGCTGACTGTCTGCTGTGCAGGTACCACAATGGTCGGCGCATCGTTGACCGCATTAACGGCGATAGTGAAAGTCGACCTTGCCTGCTCGAAGGCCGCATTGTTGTCTCCACCGCTCACGGGCTCAGGGCTAAAATCAACGGCAGCCAGCGCGGGATCGTCAGGATCGGCGCCGGTATTGCCGCCATCACGTACGGTCACATCAACCGTGGCAGTGCCCGAAAAGTTCGTATTCCCCGTAAAGCGTAAAGTGGCCAATGTGGCATTAATGTCGGCAAGCGAGCCGCTTAGGGTCAGAGGATCGCCCGCGGAGCCCGCACCGCTCACAGCGGCCAGGCCAGCATCCGTGTCGCTGCCATCGCTTGCAGTGACTGAGATCACCCCTTCATTACTAAACAGCTCGACAACCATTGGCGTTACCGACGCAAAATCAGCCAGGGGGTTGCCCGCCGGATCTACGGCATCGGGGTCACCAATGCTGACTCCCGTCACATTTAAGGTGGCCTGCTCATTGACACTCAAGCCCGAGGGCACCGCCAGCGTCGGCGCGTCATTGACCGGATCGACGAAGATATTGATGGTACCCGCCGGCTCTGCACCGCCTCCGGCATCAGAGACAATAAAGGCGAAGAAGTCGTCCCGCAGGTCGACGGGGGTCTCCACCAGGACTTCCGTGCCGTCGTGTCGATAGACAATCTGATTGGCCAATACCTGTTCACGCGTAAACGCGCTGTTCACACCAATAACGACACCGCTGTCTGCTCCCGGCGCGTCAAGAAGAATCAGCTGGCCGGAGCTTGGCGCCTGCGTGATACGGAACTGAACCTGATCATCGTCGTTTTCGACATCGCTGGCCTCAAAAAGCGTATTGAGGTTAACGGCAATCTGGGCTCCTTCATAAACCCGAACATCGCCTTCCGCCGCCACGGTGACCGGATCATCGTTCACAGCAATAATGCCGATATTGACATCGGCGCTGCTAGTGGCGTTTGCAGCACCACTTTGGTCATCTACCTGTACCGTAAATACGTCGGCGGTCACCTCCGCATCACCGTCGCTTAGATACTGCAGGCGGCCGGCGTTAATCTGTGCCTGAGTGAAGGTAGTAGAGGTGGTGACCTCAGTATCAAAAGTGCCGTCATCGTTGGTGTCGAGGAATAACGCTCCAAAGCTTGGAAGTGTGCTAATGGACAACAAAAGAGTGTCGGTAAGATTGCCGTCAACACCCCGGTCACGGTCTCTACTCGTGATATCCGTACTGCGAATGACAACGCTTTCACCTTCTTTTACCAGCGGGCGGCCCAAGTCATTTACCGCACGTCCGGTAATCTGCGGACGATCATTGACGGGCGTGTCCTGAAGGGTTGCAGTGCCGACATCAAAGAAGGCAGATCCATCGGTCACGCGCACCGTAAAGGTGGCTGTATGTGTCTCTCCACCGTCGTGATCAAACTTGATCTTTCCGCTATCGAGATCGGCCTGGGTGAAGGTATCGTTCAGCTCCAACGCTGTCAGACCGCCGCCGGGCGTTTCTTCGAAAGACAAGACGCCGGGAAACCCTGCGCCAAAATCCGTGATCGTATAAATCAGCTCAGCTGCGGGATTATCCGGGTCAACAGTGTCCAAGGCATCGGACGAAACGGTAACCCGCGCACCTTCGTTAAAGCCCGTTTGCGTGCCCTCGACAATCAGCGGGGCATCATTCACCGCAAGCGCCACCACTTCAACGGTAGCCGTGTCGCTTAGGCCCGAACCCGAGGAGTCAGTAATCGTGTAGGTAAAGGAAGCGGTCCCGTTAAAGTCTTCCGCGGGGGTAAATGTGACGGTCGTACCGATCAACTGGACACTGCCATTAACCGCATCTTGAACCGACTGAATCGTCAGCGGTGTGTTCACACCATCGTTAGCCAAAAGTTGTTCGGCCGTAAACACTCCAGGCGTATCTTCATTAACAACAAAAAGGTCATTCGCTGCCACCGGTGGATCTGTTGGTGTCACTCCGTCGTCAAGCACGGTTACCGTCACGTCTGCTGTATAGCTATTTCCCTCGCTGTCTTGTGCCGTGTAAGAAAAGACCACCGGCCCCGTAAAGCCGTTGGTGGGCGTTACTGTAATAGCGTCGCCGGCCTCGTCCCATACCACCGCATAGCTGCCCGCTACTGCGGGCTCGGTGACCGACGTAACCGACAGCCCTTCGCTACCGTCATCATTGGCCAAAAGAAAACCTTCCTCCAGCACCAATGCGGTATCTTTCGCCGTGGAAAAAGCATCATCAATGGCAGCAACCGTTGGCGCCGATTCGACATTGACGGTAATAAGGCCAATATCTTCCTCGCCATCGCCATCGCGCAGCGTGTATTCAATGGCTATATCACCGGAGAAACCGGGATCAGGTGTTACGGTCAGCGTATCGCCCGCTTCGTCCCAAACTACGCTGTACTCTCCTGGCGATCCGCCGGTGTCAATCGCCACCACAGTTATGCTGTCGTTGCCCTCATCGTTGTCCAGTAATATCGTTGACAAAGCACTGATAACCAACGGCGTGTCACTTTCTGTAGAAAAACCATTATCGCGCGCAATAAGGTTAATCAGCGCGAAGCTAGCCGTTGCCGTGGCCTGGTTACCGTTTTCGTCTTCTACCGTATAGACGAAGGACGCTGACCCGGTTTCGTCTCCGGCCAGCGGCTGCGGAACATAGCCCGGCGAGTCCTCTACGTGGCCCGGCGTGAACACCAGGTTGGTGATGGCACCGTTAATCGTATCGAAGCTTAAGCTGCCGTTAACCGCACTCCCAACCGACACAATCCTCAGATTCGCGCCACGATCATTAGCCAGTAAAGCATCGCCACCGGTCAGTACCGGCTCACGCTCAAGAACCTCGGTGTAGCTATCGTTAATCGCAAAGGGCTCTACCGATACGGTGACCAACGCGGTATCGCTGCCCGTAGCGTTCTCAACGGTGTACTTAAAGCTCGCGTTACCGAAGAAGCCTGGTGCCGGAGTAAAAGTAATCGTGTCACCGACCAATGCAACGCTGCCGTTTACTGCGTCACTCACGCTGGTGATATTAAGCGTGCCGCTGCCTTGATCATTGGCGATTAACTCTGCCTCGGTAATGTCCACGGCTGTGTCTTTCTGCGTGACCACGGTATCGCCCACCGCGTCGATCGCCGTTATGTCCAGCGTGACCGTTGCGGTATCCGACGATCCGATACTATCTTCGGCGGTATAGGTAAATTCAGCGGGACCGGTGTACCCATCGGCAACCGTGAAGGTGACAGTGCTTCCCGCATCAGTGAGCTCAACCGTTCCTGCGCCAACCGGATCAACAGCGGAAACCGATGTCAGCGTAATCGTGCCCGTACCCGTGTCGTTACCAAACAGATCGGCGGCCGTAAACACCCTTGACGACACCCCAATCAAATCGAAGCTATCATCGCTGGCGGAATAAGTCGGAGGCGGCACCACATCGAAGCTGACTGTCAGCGGCGTCTCAATGCCATCAAGGTAAACGCCTCCGGAGCCATCTCGCACCGTTACCGTAAAGCTATCGTCACCGTCCGCAGTACCATCATGCCGATAGCTTAAAATTCCGGCATTAAGGTCCGCTTGAGTAAAAATTGAATCCTCACCAAGAGGAATCCCGTCAAGAAACAAGAAACCCCGGGCCGGTCGCGTCTCCAGGTTAAAAGTCAGCTCGCTGCCATCGGGCAGCGCATCGACGTCGGTGGCATTGAGCAGCGAAGCATCAATAACAACCGTTTGGCCCGCTAAAATCTCCTGGGATCCCGCTGTGCCAATGGGCGCATCATTAATCGCCTTGAGATCGATGGTGATTGTTTCACTACTTGTCAGCGCGGGACTCCCGTCATCGCGCACAGAAATCTGGAAACTTGCATCAGATGGATCGCGTTGATTACCCGCAGAGACGTGATCCACAGTGAGACTGTTTTTATCGGCAGCTGCAAAGCGAAAGCCTGCGTCCACCTGCGCCTGCGTGACCTGAACATCATTAAAAAACAGTAGGGCGTTGGCAGGATCAGGCAGGGAATCAATCGTAATTACAAGCGCGGCATTGTCCGTCTGGGCATCGGTGAACGAAACCCCGGAAAATACCGACAACCCGGCTTGATCCTCATTAAGCTCAACCACAACATCGCCAGTGATCAGCGGTGCGGTATTGACCTCGGTAATGTTAATCGCAATTTGGAGCGGCGTATCGGCTCCAACAATGCCCCCTGCCCCATCACGAATACTGACCGCAAAGCTGTCGCCGAAGTCTGTGCTTCCATCGTGTTCGTAGACCAACGCACCCGAGGCAATGTCTGCCGCAGAAAAGGTCGTCCCGGGCTCTATAGGATCAACACCCTTGTCCGTGGCAATTACCGGAGCGCCATTGAGCGTGAGCGTGCCATGAGCAGGCAGAGCATCCAGACGAATGATGAGCTGCGCCGGAATATTGTCAGAGTCAGCAATGGTGAGGAACGTCGTATCCACCGCCACACTTCCACCCTGATTTACAAGGACCGGCGTAGAGCTCAGCGTAGGTGCATCATTAACCTGCGACACGTTAATCGTCAGTGTTCGATCGCTACTGCTACCGCCCTGATCCTCGGACGCCGTGTAAGCAATGGACAGCGACGCGCCGGTAGCACTGGGCTCGGAGCCGTTGTGCACAAAACTCAGCAATCCATCATTGATGTCCTGCTGGGTAAACGTATCTGTGACAGCCAGCTCGCTCGCGCCCTTCAAAAGCGAGCCTGCCGTGGTGGGCAGTCCCGTCAAGGTATAAACAATCTGCTCTGGCAGCGTTGCCTCGACATCGCTGAGGCGAAGATTCGCGCTGGTGATCGCGGTGGTTCCGCCCTCTTGTACCGTTGCCGTGGCGTCATTGACGACAACAAAGGGGTCATCAACAGCGGTAATACTTGTACCTAGCAGTGCACTCCCACCCACCACAGCGCCATCAGTCACAATCGCGCTCAGATCATCTGCTGCGACAGCAACGGTGTCCGTTACGCGGGAAGCATTGGTGAAGCTGCGGCTGCCACTGCTATCAAGCGCAAACACGGTCAATCCACCGGGAACTCCATTCCAGTTGGCAACCGGCAAAAAACGCAGGCGCGTGGACGCGTCAAGGAACAAGGCTTCGGACTCCGTCACGGCGCCAACAGGGTCCCAGTTCACCCCGTTGTCCAGGGAGTACTGCCAGACCCCATCGGCAGGATCCGACGCATCGGCCGTTACCGCAATGCCGGCCAGCGGGTCACCATCGGCATCCAGATAGACACCTGTCAGAATGGTGGCGACGGTCTGACCCAGTGGGTCCGCCGTATCCTCATCAACCGGGGCAAGCGTGGCGTCACCACTGAACTCCGGACGATCGGCCACCGGCGAAATTGTTACCGCGATGGTATCGCTGGCGGTTTTGTTGCCGCTGTTAGCGACATCAAAAAGATCATCGACCGTAACCGTGATCGTTTCACTACCGGTATTATTTGGCGCCGCCTGGTAGCTCAAACCTGTGAGTGCGCTGTTAATATTGCTAATTGAGCCCTGCACAGAAACCGTGCTGCCGCCGTTCGCCGTAGCGCCCACAAGCGCCAGCCCGCTTAAATTCGCTATGCTGATACTGCCGCCTGCCGACGCACCGATAGTCACTTGGACGTCATCGCCACCCGCATCCAGGTCGCTCACGCTGATACCCGCAATCGCAAGAGGCGTGTCTTCCACCGCCGCCTGCGCTCCCGGCACGTTAACGGCCGGGGGTTCGTTAAACGTTTCTACGGTTATTGTTGCGACACTTACGTTGCTAAGCTCGCCCGCAGCATCAGTTGCGGTGAAGCTAAACGTTACGTCGCCGGTAAAGTTCTCGACCGGAACAAAGCGAAGACTTGCCGCTTGCGAGAGCGTCAAAGTAGAGCCTGCGACAACTGCCGTGCCATCGGCAATTTGCAGCTCCCCGCCATTGGCAGCGGGTAAAACGGTCACGCTATAGCTAACAATCCCGGCGTCCGTTGCGTTATCTGTGCCGCCATCCACATCGACGGTATTTTGCGTCAGATCGATAGCGCTGAGGGTCGTGTTTTTGACCACGCTTAGATCAAACACAGACGTCGTAGGCGCGTCGTTCAGTGCATTGACGCTGGTGGATAAAAACCGACCTACTGCAGACACATCGGCACCAGCCAGATCCCCGGAACGGATGCTGCCCACCTCGCTGAATTCCTTGTCCGTACTGCTATCGATGGCGCGAACCGTGAGCTCGCCAGGCGTTCCATTAAAGTTCTCGGCCGGCTTGAAGCGCAGCACCGTGGCACTATTCAGATACAGTGCCGATCCGGAGCTGACAGCCCCAATCGCCGTCCAGGTAGTACCGCTATCCAGCGAGTACTCCCATACACCTTCGCCCGCAACGCTGGCATCACCACTGATTGCAATGCCTTCGAGAGACTCCCCATCCACATCGGAAAACAGCCCGGCAAACAGGGCAGAAACCGACGCCCCCGCCGGATCGGAAGTATCCTCATCGATAGCGGGCAGCGATGCATTCCCGCTCAGAACAGGCGCATCAGCCTCCGGTGTCACCTGAATAACAATAGTGAATACCGTCTCCCAGTCGGCATTGTCGGCGCTGTTTTCCGTTACATCTTGATCAAGACGCACGACAATCTGTGCATCCTCGTTGGAGTCCGCAGCGGGGGTGTAAACAAAGCCATTCAGATAGGTAGTGAGGTCCTCTGCCGACCCACTGGTCCGGAAGCTAGCGCCAGAGCCAGAATCCAGCGACAGACCTCCGTTTTCCAGGGTGCCGGACCCCAGTGCAAACACCACGTCGATCCCATAAGTTGTGTCGCCGGTAATAACAAATGTCTCAGCACCTGCTAACTCACTCAGGCTTTGGGATGCGTCCTCGGGAATCTGTACCGTGGCGGGCCCACTCACCACCGCCTCGGCTAACAGGCCATCGAAAGACTCCACGGCGCCTTCAAAGACGCTCTGCGTCTCGATACCACCGCGGGTATATTCAAGCTCCCAATCACCGCCCTGCTCAGGGTTGCCCGTCGCATCTGTCGAGGCCGCGACATCTGCCGACGACAATGCCGCCAGCTGATCCACAAACAGCTGACCATCGGTCGTACCCACATAGCAACCATAGAGCAGCACATCACCTTGCTCATCCAGACTTTGCTCTATCATCGAAAGCAGCGCCTGATTGTCTCCAAGGGTAGCCGCCGATAGTACGGTGGTACCGATACGCTGCACGCCATCACTGCCGTGGCCAATAATATGCAGCGCATCAAGTTCATCACGACCACTCAGCGCATCGAGAATCGCCGCCGCGCCGTCAGCACCCGGGGCGACTACGACGACATCAAAGCCCTCGGGTATCTGCCCCAGCAATGCCTCGACGTTTTCGATAGCGCCATCGACTACCACTAGCTCGCTGCGGGATTCGTCACCCGTGGGCGCAACCCCCAGAGGCGTTGCATCAGCGGCGGTATCCGCCGCGTTTTGTGAATGATCATCCGCAGGAAGCAACTCGGCTGCATCGGCTGTGGTTTCGGCAACCGCGCCATCAAACATCAGGCGCTGTTCCAAACGCTCAAGGCGCGGGCCACGGCGACGTAAACGACGATTATTCACAGATTCATTCATTGTTCTTTACCTCTCTTGAGCGCTGAGCGCTCTGGCGGGTTTAGCACCCGTATAACACCGGTCATTCCGGCAATAATGTCTTGCGGCAGACTAATGGGGTCGGCAATTGCCTTGACAGATTGACTGACTGGATCAGCGCGCGCAGACGTTGCCCGCAGCACCAGCGGCACTGTGCGACCCAGCTCTTCTACGACGATTTCCAGCTTGGTTTGTCTGTCAATCCAGCTAAGCCAGGCAGTGGGCGCAATAAACTCCACCTGCAAAGCCACGGGGTCGTGAATAGCAATTACTGCCTGTCCCGGCTGCACATACTCAAGAGGCCGCACAAACCACTCACCGGCAATACCATCCCAGGGGGCAAGAACCTCGCATTTGCCCAAGGTTACATGCAGATATTTTGTGTCGGCAGCCGCAGCAGCCAACTGAGCCTCGGTGGCAGCCAGCTCGACAGCGCCCACGGCACCCAGACCAGCGAGCTCCAGGTTGCCCTCATGCGCCGCCCGGGCCCCCGCAAGCTCTGCAAGCGCACGCTCCCGCTGCGCCCGCTGCGACGCACAGTCCAGACTGAACAGCACGGCGCCTTTGCGAAAAGCTTCGCCCTCACGAAAGCCGATGGACTCGACCCGCGCCGGGAGTTCGGCAGACAGCGTCGCAAAACGCGTCGGCACAAACTGCGCTAACAAGCGATCCTCCTGCAGGCCCGGCGCGGCCGCAACAGCGCTCAGGGGAAGAAGCATGCTTAGGAGCCATGCCAGACGCACACCATACGCTCCCAAGCGCCTGCATTTTTCCGACATACCTTAAATGCCTGGCGCACGTACCGAGGAAAAGTCGCGAGCCAGCTCACGTCGCATGATGTCGGTAAGTGCGGGCATGCTTAGCTGATCCAAGGAGGCCAGCTCCGGCTCCAAACCCAGTGTGGCCTGCAGCTGACTGGCGGCCTCCTCGACCCGCGCAATCGCCTGGTAGCGCCGTACCTCACTCAAAATTGAGACTGCATTAGCGGCGACGCGGTCCAGCTCGCTACCGGTCCCGGACTGGGACTCATTGGACGACAGCTCCATGAGCTGCATATCAATATCGGCGATTTGCTCTGCGCGCTCAAACTGCCGCAGCACACTACGATAGTAGTTACGCCCAAGGTGCACTTGGGTTAGCACGGCAACCTGTAGCGCCATACGCCGGGTTTCTGCAACGCGCTCGGCGGCCTTGGCAGCACGCTGCTGTTTGGGAATCGCCAGCAAGTTAAGCAAGTTATAGGTAACGCGTAGCCCACCCTGACGCCAGCTTTCGTAGATGAGAAAGTCATCGTCATCGTAGTAACTGCCGTAGTCCAGCGAGACCCCCGGCAACATCTGCACCAGACTTTTGCGCGTCTGCAGCGCCGTAATCCGCACGTTGTAGTGCTCTTCGCGCAGCGACGCATTATTCGCAAGGGCGACTTCTTCCATGGTTAGCACATCGAGCTCTAACAAGGATGCATTGTTTCGATCAGGCTCTATCAGGGAGAGTACTTGTCCCGGCTCGGCTCCAATGAGACTGGCAAGCTCGACACGCGACGCAGAGAGCTCGCGCTGGACGCTCTCCAGCAGACGCAGGTTTTCCAAAAGGTTGCGCTGGTATCGCAGCGCAGAAGACGGCTGCCGAATGCGCTGTTTGAGCATCGAGCGGCTTTTTGCCAGCGCACGCTCCGCCTCATCCAGGTTGTCACGTACAGCTGCGTCAAGCTTGTCTGCCGCCACAGCCCGCCAGAACGCTGAGCGGGTCCGCTGTATGAGTTCATGCATGGCCTGTCGCCGACGCTCTCCAGCGACCAGCAAGCGATCGGCATTTTGCTTGGCACCGTAATAGCTGACCCCGAAATCAAGAAGGTTCCAGGTCAGCCCCAGATCTGCGGTTACATGCTCGGGTTCGGACGTGATAAAAGGATTGGACAGTGAGGGTAGGCCGGTGACGGAATCTACCGCCCGACGAATGTTCTCCCGATCCCGACCACTGTAGCCAACGCCCGCCATAACCTGCGGCAACATATCCATTTTTGACAGATCGAACTGCGCCGATGCGAGAGACTCCTCCAGAAGCCTCGTACGGTGATTCAGGTTGTATTTAAGCGCCCTGGCTATCGCTTCCGAAAGACTCAAAGGACCCGAGACCGGTGCAGCGATTGCGGCAATGTTCGCTTTATCAGTCTCGATAGCGGCCCGAAGCGCTTCGTCACTGATCGGCGTGGGAGCCACGTTGCAGCCCGAGACCAGCAACGTCAGTACGATCGTCATGACGGACCACAGCACTGAGACAGGTTGCCTGGCAAGATTGTGGGGCAGTTTGCGGGTAAAACTGCCACGACCAAGAACCAACCATGACTTCAGGGTCACGCGAGCGGAATTATAAGCCACTGATTTTCCTTATTTTTGTACCGACAAAGGGAGCGCGGAAGTGTGAGTTAATTAAGATATGTCACTTTTATACCGACTACCACGGGCCAGTTCTCAAACTTTGACGCGGGTCAAGAAAAGCGGCGGACTTAACCGGTATAAAAGCAGCCGGGCTGTCGACTTTTCAGCTGAACCCTGCGCCCGATTTCAAACCGTCACGGATATGATGTATCTCGATCATTTACGACGTTCATGAAACCAACGCGCGTTGCCATCCTGTAAAGCCTCCTCAGCACAGGCATGGCTCATGGCAAAGACACGCGATGTACAACAAGCAAACTCGTTATCAGAGCAATCCACACATCGACTAAGCGCACTGCGGCGGTTACCACTGGCCATTGCCAGGGCTGTAGCTCTGGCAGCATTGAGCTCCTCCGCGCTGAGCGCTCCGATTCTCACTGAAATACATTACAACGGCATCGCCAGCGGCGCCGACCCGGATGAGTTCATCGAACTGAGCAACGCCGACAGTCGCGCTCTGGATCTGGCGGGCTGGCGATTTACCCGGGGCATATCCTACTTTTTTGAAACAGGAGTTACGCTCGCCCCCGCGACTTCGCTGGTGCTGGCCCGGGATCCCGGGGCTTTTCTCGGTGTGTTCTCGGATTTTGCCGGGGAGATTTATGACTTTTCCGGCGCGCTGTCTAACAGTGGCGAGACACTCACGCTGACAAACTCGAATGGTATTGAGGCTTGGTCAGTAACTTACGACGACAGAGGCGCCTGGCCCCAACAAGCCGACGGACTGGGTAGCTCTCTACAATTAATCCTCGGTAGCCAAGACGCAAGCCAAGCCGGCAATTGGACGGCAGGCCCTCCCACACCCGGTCGTTGGGGGCCTCTGGTAGTAACACCGACTCGGGTATCCGTTCCGGCCAGCATCGCACTCGTCGCTGTCGGCTTGCTCGCGCTGGGAAGACATCAACAGAACACGACTACCGCTTAATAGCTGACCATAAAATTTCTGCACACACTGTGATTTTTCTGAAAATGTGAAGCCCACCCTTTCTTTGCGTCGCGGCAGCCCTCAGACTCAGCGTCATAAGTGTGGGACTGACGGTCAGATCCCACTCGATGAGATCCGCCTTTTAAGGGCCGCCATAGATGTCCGACTTTTTCATCGCACGACAAGCTATTTTTGATCACAACGTGAAGCTATTCGCCTACGAACTGCTTTTTCGTGACTCTGATACCGGCGCGGCACCAAAAGACCTGGACGATGACGTTGCCACAGCCCAGGTATTGAGTATCAGTGAAGAGGTCGGGCTGACACAGCTAGTGGGTGACCGTCCTGCCTTTATTAATCTTCCGCACCGGTTTCTGGTAGAGCCAGAACTTCTGCCCTTTGAACCGGATAATGTCGTGCTCGAGGTGCTTGAGCACGTTGATATTGACGACCAGGTGATCCAGGGTATGGCTGCACTCGGCGAACGCGGCTACACCCTGGCATTAGATGATTTTGTCTACGATGCACGATTCGACACTGCACTCAAGCACGTGGCCATCGTAAAGCTGGAAATTCCTGGGATCGCGCCCGAGAACTGGAGTTCAGAAATCTCCCGCCTAAAAGATCTCGGCGTAAAGGTCCTGGCAGAAAAAGTAGAGACCAACGAAGAGTTTGAAACGCTAAAAGCCCTGGGCTGCGATTATTTCCAAGGCTATTTCTTTGCCAAGCCAAAAGTCGTCACCGGAAAGCGTCTCGCCCCAAACAAGCTGGCCGTGATCCAGCTTCTATCCAAGGTCAACAATCCAGAAACCGATATCGAGTCTCTCAGTGAGCTCGTGAGTCGCGACGTCGCCATATCTGTGCGCGCCATGAACTACGTCAACTCTGCCGCCGGCGCCCTAAACCGACGCATCGAATCCATCCGTGAGGCAGTGGTGTACATCGGCCGGGAAACCATCCGCCGCTGGGTCACGCTTTTGATCATGGCCAGACTCGACGGCAAACCCGGGGAGCTGGTGACCATGGCTCTGGTACGCGCAAAATTTATGGAGTTGCTCGCTGAAAAAGGCAATCAGGAAGACGCCAATGCGTTTTTTACCGTAGGCCTCTTCTCCTTGCTGGATGCCTTCATGGATGCGCCACTGGAAGAAGTGATAGAAACCCTGGCCCTGCCCCAGGAGCTTCGCGACGCCCTTTGCCAACACTCGGGCAGCAAGGGTGAGTCCCTCGATCTCGCCAAAGCTTTGGAACATGGACGACTGTCGGGTTTCGAACCATTTGCAATACCTGCCCCCACGATTGCGAGGCTCCACCAAACAGCGACGCAATGGGCCGACGAGACTCTCGCAGGCATGCATAACGCCTAGGTCTGGCAAAATCGCCGTATTGTTGCAACTGCTGCTAGAATAAAGTCCGATTTTAGAATCCTAGATCAAATAACTCCTCGGTCGTTAATAATGAGCAGCCCCGCATTTGAATTTGTACGCCAGCTGGGTACGGAACTGGCAGCCGGCGAGTTTGATCTGCCGCCTTTTCCTGACACTGCCATGCGCGTACAACGATGTGTTGCCGATCCTGACTCAGACATTAACTCTCTGGGTGTGATAATCGCAGGCGAGCCGGCTCTGGCGGCCAGACTGATGCGCATGGCCAACTCGGCGATGATGCGCCGCGGCCCCATGGAAGTCACCGACATCAATACGGCTATTTCCCGCGTCGGCATGGATATGGTGCAAAACGCTGCGGTTTCCTTCGCGGCGCGTGAGGCTTTCACTTTCCCCAAGGGCAGTCCGTTTATTGACGACCTGAACAAGCTGCGACTGCATAGCGGTAAAGTAGCTTCTATAAGCTACGTTCTGGCAAAAAACAGCCGCTTTGCCGGCAAGCCCGATGAGGCCATGCTCGCCGGGCTGCTTCACGCGGTAGGCAAGTTTTACATACTCACCAAAGCGGCGGATCACCCAGCGCTTTTCACGGACCGAGAGGCGGTAGACAACCTGCTCGCGCAGTGGCATTGCGGCGTAGCCCGGGCGATTGTCGAATCCTGGGAATTCCCGGAATCCATCGCTATAGGCATTGATGAGCAAGAGCTTAAGGAGCGCGATCGAATCGGCTCAGCAAATGTCAGCGACATTTTGTTTATCGCCAACGTCCTGGCCAGAGCCGGCATCAAAGTCGCGAGTGAGCTTGGGGACCTGGACGCACTAGCCCGGTTGCGCATGAACGCGGAAAAACTGGCTCAGGTTCTTGAGGAACGCGAGGAAGACATTCAGGAGATGGTCGAAGCACTGAGCGGCTAACTTCGCACTGCTCTAGCCGCAGGCCCCTGAGGTCTGAGAATTGCGCCGGGCGCCTTATTAGCTGGGGCCCGCTCAAAGGGCCTCGCGCAACATAGCCCGGCGCAGGTAGGCAATCTGGGTTCCCAGGGACAAATCCTTAGGGCAGACATCTTCGCAGCCGAGCAGGCTCATGCAGCCAAACACCCCATCATCATCCCCAATGAGCTCATAGAACGCGGCGTCGTCTCTGTCGTCCCGGGGGTCCAGGCGCAATCTCGCGAGCTTGTTCAGACCCACGGCACCCACAAAGTCATCGCGCATCTGCGCGGTTCCGCAGGCTGCCACACAGCAACCACATTCAATACAACGATCCAGTTCATAGATTTCCTCGGCGAGGGTAGGCTCCATGGGCTCTTCGACCTCGCAGGGATCGCGCTCGGTAGCTGCGCCCTCAACCCAGATTTGAAGTCGCTCGCTCATAGAGCGCATCCATCGGCCGGTATCTACCGACAGATCGCCAATCAGTGCAAAACCGGGCAGCGGTGCAAGCCGCGTAGGACTTGGCAAACTCGACAGAAGTGTCCGGCAGGCCAGCCCGGGACGACCGTTGATCAGCATCGCGCAGGAACCACATATTCCGGCGCGACACACAAAATCAAACTGCAGCGACGGGTCCTGCTGCTCACGAATCTCGGACAGGGCGATAAACAGGGTCATACCCTCACTTAGCTCCACCGAGTAGCGCTGCCAGTGCGGCTGCACGGATGAATCCTCTGGATTGCAGCGCAGCACCTCCAGGGTAAACAGCTCCGCCTCAGAGGATGTGCGGTCACTGGCCAACAGCGATCCCTGCAACTGATTCATGGTGCCTGGTCCTCAAACCCGGGGCGCTGATTAATACCGCGATAACGCGGTGGAAGCTCATCACGAAACGGCATCAGCGCCTCCTGACGTTGCTCACCGTGGGGATAGCGATCACAAACCGCCGCAACGGCCTGCGCCCTCCCCGCGGTATCCGGATGTGCAATAAAATCCTGTGCGCCGTAGCCTCGCCATCCGGGCGGCAACTCCATGCGGTTCACATCAATGGCTTCATAGCTGAGGGTAGGCTCCTGGGCGCCCGGGGACCATTGCGCCAACGTTCGCTGCAGCCAATCATGATCATTGCGCTGTGGATAATCCTCTCGATAGTGCGCCCCCCGACTTTCCGTGCGCGCCAACGCGCCCTGGGCAACACAGAGCGCCAGCTTGAGCATACGGGGCAGTCTATAAGCCGCCACCAGCTCGGGATTGGCACCGGGTCGACTACTGGCCAGACGCATCATGGCACTGCGCTGCAGCAAGGTACCCAGCTCGTCCACGGCTTCTTGCAGCGTTTCGCGGTGCCGAAAAATGCCCACCTTATCCGTCATCAGGTTTTGCATTTGGGCCATGAGCAATAGCGGATTGGCAGTATCAGTACCCGTGGTCAGCGCGGTCAGATTCATTGACTGCGCGGCAATCGCGTCTTTTGCCAGTGTGGGAGTAACCCGCAGCTCACCGGTCGGACTTTCGCAAAAGTCCGCGATGTATTCACCCACAAGCATTCCCGCCACCACGGTCTCGGCAACAGAATTTCCGCCCAGGCGGTTAAATCCATGCAAATCCCAGCAGGCTGCCTCGCCTGCCGCAAACAAACCCACCAGCCCATAGGCGGCACCCTGATGATTCGTGCGAATACCGCCCATGGAGTAGTGCTGGGCTGGACGTACGGGAATCAGGGATTCAGCCGGATCAATGCCCAGAAAATGCTGGCAGATTTCTTTTACTTCCCGCAAACGGGAGTTGATGTGCGCTGCGCCTAGCAGACGAATATCCAACCACAGATGCTCGCCAAATCGGCTGTGTGCTGCATTACCCGCACGAATATGCTCTTCCATACGGCGGGACACCACGTCGCGCGATGCCAACTCCATTTTTTCTGGCTCGTAATCCGGCATAAAGCGGTGACCTGCACCATCGAGTAACAATCCACCGTCCCCACGACAACCCTCAGTCACAAGAATCCCCGCCGGAAAAATCCCCGTGGGGTGAAACTGCACGGCTTCCATATTGCCCAGCACGCTCAGGCCACTCTCCAGCGCAATGGCCGCACCCATACCTTCATTGATGATGGCATTGGTAGACACCCGATAAATGCGCCCGAAACCTCCGGTGGCAATACAGGTAGCCCGGGACATATAGGCAAGCAAAACGCCGGTCTTTAGGTTGCGAGCGACAACACCGCAACAGCGCTCGCCATCGCAGATCAGCGCCATGGCCTCCATGCGCTCGTGCACCGGAATGGATTCAGCTACCGCTCGATCAGACATGGTGTAGAGCATGGAGTGCCCTGTTCCATCAGACACATAGCTTGCCCGCCACTGTGCGGTGCCACCAAAGTTCCGCGCGGTAATCAGACCGTGCGCCGCATCGGACTCGGTAATCGTTACCCGCTGACCATTCACCACCACCTCATGATCGCCCCGCTCCACACGATTCCAGGGCACACCCCAGGCCGCGAGTTCTCGAATGGCCTTGGGCGCGGTTTCGGTAAACATGCGCACAACCTGTTGATCAGCGCCCCAGTCACTGCCTCTTACCGTATCGGCAAAATGCACGGTTTCGTTGTCACCGCGACCTTTTGTCGTGTTGCCGAGACTGGCCTGCATGCCGCCCTGCGCGGCCGCAGAGTGCGAACGCTTTGCGGGCACAAGACTGAGGGTAATAACGTCAAGCCCCCGTCGCTTGGCGGCGATCGCCACGCGCAGCCCCGCAAGGCCACCGCCAACCACCAACACATCAGTGTAAATAACCTCCATCAGTGCGAGACCTCTGCTGCCGTAGGCTGATAGCGCACTCCCGCGCGCACTGCCTCTTCGTTGCCAATGCGCAGATAGGCTTGCTGCGTCGCAAGACCCAGCACCAGAAAAAACGTCACCAACCCATACACCGCACGACGAAGCCGCCGGCGTTTTTTGGCAGTATCGCCCAGTCCAAACCAACCCCACTTGATGATCAGGCGGTAAAGACCGATACCCGCGTGCACTTCTACAGAGAACAACAGTATGAGTCCCAACACCCAGCCGCCGTCAGCAATGCGCGCGGAAGATGCGTGGGGGCCAATATTCGCGGGGTGAATAAAAAGCTCAAGAAGATGCGCTGTGGCAAAAAACATCAGCGTCAGGCCGGTAATCACCTGCAGCAACCAAAGAGTGGTTTCTTCATGACGCATTCCGCGCATGTGCACAAGCCAGGCTCGCCACTGGCGATAGCCGTCGGGCATCTTACGAATAGCCAAGAGAGTATGCACCGCAAACAGCGCAAAGATCGACAGCGCCACCAAACTCACGAGCCAGGGCTGCGGAGTGTCAAAGAATAGGGAACCCTCAAAAAATCGTGTGACGCGAAACATCGCCGACTTTCCCAGCAAGATACTCGACACCGCGAAGAGGTGGGCCCACATAAACAGCACGAGCAGCAAGCCGCTGAGACCTTGGACGAGATCCAGCCAGGCGGGCCATCGTTTATCTGAGAGTGCTAGCAAGTAAAACCCCGGAGCCAATCAGGCCCTCACTGTATAGCAATGTCTCAGTATAAGGGTGGTACGAGTCCGAGGCGTTGACCTGCCGCAAGGAAAGGTCATTAAGCGCTTAATAGTCCTCGTCGATGCCCAGACGTGACAGGTTGACCGTTGCCGCATCAAAGTTGGCCTGGGCAACCCGCGTGCGCTGATACGCCGTGTAAAAACGCACCCGGGCATCGGCGGCGGTTTCTTCACGGATGTTTACGAGGAAAAAGTCGCTGGCACCTTGCTCAAAACGTCGGACTTCGGCGCGTCGCATGGTCTCTGACAACTCCACATCCTGCTTTGCCAGATCCATGAGTTCTCGCGCAGTCTCCAGTTCGAGCAAAATATTGCGCAGCTCAATCTCGACCTGATCCTCCACGCGACGCTTGTCCTGCCGAAGAGACTCCAGCTCAGCCCGCGCCTGAGTGATCTTACCTTTTGCCTGACGCCGCTCCAGAGGTACGCTAAAGGTAAAACCCACAATTGCGTCAGTCCCATCACGGGAGGCCCCGCCCTCACCAATGGAGCCAAAGCCCTCGGCAAGCTCAAGATTCAAATCCAGTCTCGGCTTGAGTTCATTTTCGGACAGCGCGATTTTTTGCAACGCACGCTCGGCACCGGTTTCCAGGATCCGCAATTCGGGGCGTTGCTCGAGCACCGCTGACACATCCAGAGAACTCGCTGTGGGTACCGGCGGCAATATGCCAAATTGCTCTTCGGAGGGCAGTCGCTGCACACCGGGGATGAGCGGCTCGCCGCTTTCGTCGCGAAAGTAAAACGCCAGTTGGTTGGCCGCCACCTGAAAGTCCCGCCGGGACGCAGTCATCAGCGTCTGTCGCCGTGTAATATTCTGACGGTTCTCGGTAATAAAAATCGCCGCACGACGACCGCTACTCACCTCACGCTCAAGCCCTGTTTCACGCTCCAGGGCAATACGCAGGAGGTTGTCGTAAACCGCCAACTCCTGACCGGCCGCCACCCAGCGCCAATAGGCTGCCAACGCCCGCTGCTGTACACCGACCTTGGTGAGTAATACATCAAGCTCAGCCTGAACCAGCGCCAGCTCTGAATCTATCTGGCCAAAGCGTCGGGAATCAATATCCCGATCCCGAAAGATACTGAACAAAACGCCCAGCTTCGCCGTACCGCCGTTGTTGGTGAAATATTCATCTTCATAAATAGGAAAGTCGCCATTGGACAGGGAGTACTGCCCGTAGAGCTGCGCACCCAGAGGACGAAGTGGCTTTAACACCTTACCGCTGAGCGCCGTCCCGTCATAAAAACCATCGACCCGATCGAAACCGTCAGCACCAAAAACCAGATCAAAGGCACCCAGGGACTCTGTGACCCGACCCTGGGCTGCTTGACGCTCGGCCAGTGCTTTGAGAATCGACGGAAAATGTTCCTCGGAGGCTGCGAGCACTTCCTCGGGTAACAGCGGCATCTCTGCCAGGGGAACATCCGCACGCAGGGCCGGTGCAAAGGCCAGCACGACTAAAAGTAAGCTACGCACTATCACGGGTTCGGCATCACCATAGGATCACCCTGACCGGGGAAATTCGGCGGGAAATTATTAAGCTGGCGCCAGATCTCATAACCGACCGAGACCTGATCAAGCAGCACCCAGCCCCGCGCTTTCGACCCAAAGCGCACAAAGCGTCGATCCGGCCAGGCGACGCCCGTGTCCTCGTCTTCTTCCACCAGGATGCGGAAACGACCATTGCTCTGGGCAGTGGGATCGATGGCAATCACGTGGCCGCTAAAGGTGCCTACCGCTACCGACGGCCATCCACTGATTTGAATCACCGGCCAGCCTTCGAACTGAATGCGGACCTTGGCACCCTCACGGACCAACGCAATATCCCGACCATCAATAAACATCTCTATGGCGCGCTCGGCGTTGTCCGGCACAAAGGTGGCGACCACCTGTCCGGCACTGATAAAGGTCGCCGCATCCCCCGCGTTCACGCGCAGAATGGTGCCGTCGCGGGGCGCTCGCACGATCTGCACGGACTGACGGGAGAGATTAACGTCTACCCGGCTCAGCTCGGCCCCCGCCTGGGCAACGTCTGCGCGGAGTTGCTCAACCCTGATCCGTGCCTGTTCAAATTCTCTACGCGCCGACAAGCCTTCATCAAATAGCTTCTCCATCCGTCGCTTGTCTATCTGGGCAATCTCCAGCGCTGTTTCTGCAGCGGTGAGCTTGGCCATGACCTGCCCGCGCTCGGCCCGCAGACGCTCCAGAAGCTGGGGGTCGTTATCAACAATCTTCACAATCGGATCGCCAACTTTCACCCGGGAGCCGTCACGCACGTACCACTCCTGAATGCGACCAGGGACCAGCGCGTTGATCTCCTGCATGCGATCGTTAGGATTGAGCGCTGTCACATTGCCGGGGCCACTCGCCGTCTGCACCCAGGGAACAAAGGCTAAAAACAGGCCGACAGCGACAAAGAAAAAAAGCAGACCTATACCCACGACCCGCGCTACGCGAGGTACACCGATCGCGTTCAGCGTGGTGAATTTTTCGTTGTGATAATTAAACACAGCCATAGCTAGCGTTCCTCGTTCAATTCAGCGGCGTTTTCGCCGTAGATCGACAGAGGGTTGCGCAGCGGATGTTCCTCAAGGCCCATGAGTTCACAAAGTGACTCATAATCGCGCACCATGACCTGCTGCTCGTAGCCTAGCCGCAAATAGTGATCAAAGCGCAGATCGATGTTCTCGTAGGTAAAGTACACAATGGTGGTTTCGCAGTTGTTCTGAAGCGCATCCATCGCCCGCAACAGGAAGACCTCGGGCATACCGTCGTAGGCCTGGGTGAGCACCAATATCCTGGGCTTGGAAATAATGGCTGCGGCGAGCTTTAACTGCATGGTCTCGACAATGGACAGGGGCCATCCGGTACCCACCAACTCCGTGTCCAACCCCTGGGGCAGCTGAGTCACGGTCTCCGCCAGCCCTACAATTTCCAGAACCGCCATAACGTCTACCGATTCCGCATTGGGGGCAGAGAGACGAAGATACTCGCGAATACTGGTCTCCACCGCATTCGGACGATCCAGCATGATGATCTCTTGACGCTTCTCGTAGGCCTTTAACTCTCTAAGGTCCATTCCACCTACGGCAATGTAACCGCTGTCCGGCGCTTCATGACCGCGCACCAGATTGGTAAACACACGCTGGGCGCGATGGCTGTCGGCGTAGACACACACGCGTGAACGCGCTGGAATTTTAAAGTCCAATGTGATCGTGGGCCCCATAACGACCTTGCTAAAGCTCAACGACGAATCACCGTCTATGCGCTTATGCGCATCTGTAGGTATATCCTGCTCCACCTGAAAAAACAGCGACAACTCATCCACAGCGCCGCACACGTCATAGAGGTAGCTCAGGTAGATCCCCATCTGGGAAATACCCAGAAACACCACCGAGAGCACCAACTCCGCCGCCACTAACTGCCCCAGCGAAAGCTCACCGCTAATCACCAACCAACCGCCCAAACCCAGCAACGCCGCACTGGCTGCCGCATAGATAAACAGGAAACTGAGTGTTTGCGAAAAGTGATGACGAAAATGCCGGCGATGCTGCTCCATGTAGGAACCGGTGACCTCATCGGTGCGCCTTAGAGCCTCGGAAATGTGCATTTCGCTTTTGTAAAAGCCATTGGCATGACCCAGAGACTCAAGCCAGGACGCGCTGTAGTGCTTGCGGTGGGACAGCTCCACGGCACTGCGAATGCCTCGACGGCCCCAGATGGTCCAGACGACCCAAATGAGAAAAGCGATGCCTGCATTAAACGCCAACAGCATCGGATGATAGGAAGACACCAGTAAAAAGCCCACGATGGTTTGCAGCACAATCGTGAATCCACCCACCAGCAGATTTGGCAGCATCTTCATAATGATGATGATGTCGAAATAGCGGTTAAACAGCGCGCTCTTGCCGCGGTCATCAAAGTAGGGATTTCGGGCATAAATCGTCCGAAGGGCAATCTCAGACACCATGCGTGCATAAAACCGTCGACCGAACACATCCATGATGTAAATGCGCAAAGCGTTAAGACCACCGGCCAGCAGCAGCAAAAAGAACAACGTCACGGAGAGCACCACCAGGGGCGTGGTGAGACCGATGTTTGCCACCGTGTTGATGAGCATTTGCACCGACACGGGGGTCGCCAGCGACAGCAGGCTTATACCCAGACCATAAACGATGGCCAGCGCGTAGTAGTTCCGCTCGGGCGCTAAAATTCCGAAGAAAAAACGAAACAACGACGAGAGTGAATTCTCGGCTGCAGGGTGTTTGTCGGCCATAGGATCAAGGGCTATTTACGCTGATGCTGCATTATACGTAAACCCGATGAATTTGGTTGGGTATTTGCTGAGATCCTTGCAATGTAAGTGCCCGGTTTTACAGCCTGCGGTTAGTTCTAGTCCAGAGAAAAGCAGTCCAGATCCTCAGCAACTTCAACAACCCCGGCGAATCGCGACTTCACCAAGGCGACATTGCCAGGTAAATCGGCCAGTGAACGCGCCATAAAATGGCTCAAAAGAACACTTTTTGCCTCAGCGGCGTCGGCGACTTCACCCAACTTTGAGGGCGGGGCATGCAAGGCACGGGCAGCAGCTCCCGCGGCCTCATGAATGGGCATATGCAAAACCAGCAGATTCGCATCCCGGGCAAAATCCACGAATGCGTCGGTACGGCCGTCCTGATCCCCGGCAAACACAACAACCTTATCGTCTACCTCAATACGGTAGGCCAGCGTCGGGACCGGTCCGTGTGACACCACCATCGCCTGTACGCTCAATCCCGCTTGGCCACCCTCGGTAACGACAGAGGTCTTATCACCGAGCTTGTTCGCGACCGTCGTCAGCTTCAGAGGAGGCATACCACCCTCTTCAGAAAGATAGTCACCCAAATACTGGTAAGCGCCCGAGCCCGTTTGCAGCAGGCTTTTCATGTACTCATCAAGAGAAGGAAAATGCACCTTTGTATTACCCCCGGCCGCAGGCCCGACCACCGGCAGTGACCGGGTACGGTGGGCGAAATAACCGGATTTGAGCAGTGCCGGCAGCCCGGCGGAGTGGTCAGCGTGTAAGTGGGATAAAAGGATAGCGTCCAAATCGGCAAAAGAAGCCCCGGACTGGGCAAAGCGCAAAATGGCTCCACCCCCCAAATCGACCAGCAACCGCGCCTTGCCATTACGCCACACAAGGTACCCGCTGGAGGCCCGGGCATCGTCGGCGATGGGGCCACCAGAGCCGAGAACCTGTACGGAGATACCTGATTCCGCGGGACAGCTCTGACCGGGCACGGTGGCGCTGCCAAGAACGGGGTATAGCCCCAGTAGCACACAAACGATAAGCTTTCGACCAAATAGGGTATTCACACACGCATCCGCCGGGAATCAGAATTATGAGCATACTTTACCGCAGCGCTTTTGGACTTGCCGAGGACATCAAGGCGGGCAAGCTATCCGCGGTCACCGTGCTGGAGTTCTATCTCGATCGCATTGAGCGCTTTAACGCCGACATCAACGCCGTCGTGGCACTGGATACCGATCGCGCTCTTGCGCGGGCTGTCGCTGCAGACGAAGCTGCGGCAAACAACGAAGACTGGGGGCCCCTGCATGGCGTCCCCATGACTATCAAGGATGCCTGGTGCACCGAAGGCCTGGTCACCGTGGGCGGCATACCCGAGCGGCGCGACTTTATCCCCAAGCAAAATGCAGTGGCCGTGCAGCGACTCGTGGATGCCGGTGCCATTATATTTGGCAAAACCAATGTGCCGTTCATGAGCGCGGATCTTCAGTCCTTCAATGAAATCTATGACGTGACGAACAACCCCTGGAACCTCGAACGGACCTGCGGAGGCTCATCCGGCGGGGCCTGCGCGGCGCTGGCCAGCGGTCTTACCCCACTGGAGCTGGGCAGCGACATTGGGGGATCGATTCGAACACCCAGTCACTTCAATGGCGTGTTTGGCCATAAAAGCAGCTACGAACTCATCACCAAGCGCGGGCACCTTCCTCCCGGCGATGAAGTACTGTCGGAACCCGATCTTTCCTGTGCGGGCCCTCTGGCAACCTGCGTCGATGATCTTGAGCAAGCCCTTGCGATCCTCGCAGGCCCGGCTCCCGACATTACGGCGCATCCTTTGCCAGCGCTGCCTACACCGAGTTTTCGCGACGCCTCGCACCTGCGCGTAGCGGTGTGGGCTGACGATGCGTTTTGCCCTGTGGACCGATCCATTGCCCAGCATATCGAAAGCGCCGCCGCCACCCTCGAGGGTCTCGGTGCATTTGTGGACCGACAGGCACGCCCCGCGATAGACCCACAGGCCAATCATGAGAATTACACCCAACTACTGATGTCAGTAATGGGAGCCGGCATGCCAGATGAAGTGCATCAGATGGCACGCGATATGGTGGCCGCCGCCGATGCAGGCGACATGAGTGAGGCTATGCTGCAAATGCGCGGCATCGCCCTGGATCACAAGGGCTGGATCATCCAGAACGAGATTCGGCAACACACCCGCGTAGCCTGGGAAGCGTTCTTTCGAGACTACGATGTACTGCTATGTCCCTGCGCGCACGTACCGGCATTTGAGCATGACCATCACCCGGATATGCAGGCGCGCGTCATCACGGTAAATGGTGAAGACCGCCCCTACACCGACATCCTCAAATGGGCAGGTCTGACACTGAACGCTTATCTGCCAGCCACTGCCGTGCCCCTGGGAACAACCACTGACGGACTACCCGTGGGCATGCAAATCGCCAGTCGCTACCTCGGAGATCGAACCACGCTTGCCGTGGCTCGATTACTGGAAACTCACCACCGCGCGTTTGTACCTCCGCCGGGATACAACGACTGATATTTTCTTCGGTCCCGGGATACGCGGGCTCAGCATCTACGCACTCATGTGGTGCATTCCCTCGTAAAAATTACGGGTTAAATTGCTTGCCTTCAGGCCCGGAATTTACCTACGATTGAGGAAGGTCGCCGGGCTCCTCAGCTCAAAGACTTATAAATATAAAACTACAAGGGGAATATCCATGTCTGCGACTTTTCGCACGCTGCCGCTGCTCGCGGCTGTCTCACTGGCGACGCAATCTCTCACCGTCGGCGCTCAAGTACTCGAAGAAGTTATCGTTACCGCTCAGAAACGCGCGGAAAGTCTTCAGGACGTACCGATTTCCGTATCTGCAATCCAGGGCGAGAAGATCCAGGATGCCGGTATTCCGAACATGGCGGCACTGGCGGACTACGTACCCAACCTGCACATCGCCGATGCGCCGGTAAACACCAACATCTATATGCGTGGTGTGGGTTCGGGTAACAACCAGGGTTTTGAGCAATCGGTGGGTATGTATATCGATGGCGTGTACATGGGTCGCGGCCGTCAGTACCGGGCTGCATTTTTGGACGTAGAGCGTGTGGAGGTGCTGCGTGGACCACAGGGCACACTCTTTGGACGCAACACGGTTGCCGGCGCAGTCAACATCACCACCGCCAGTGCGCGAGCTGGCGATGAGTTCGAAGGGCAAATCATGGCATCGGCCGAATCCTTCGACGGACGGGTGGTTGAGGGTTTTGTAGGGGGCGGTATTTCTGACACTCTAGGTGCTCGCCTTGCGGTGAAGTATCGCGAGACAGATGGCTTTGCTGACAACACATTCCTTGGACAGCCCGAGGGCTCGATCGAAGACCTATCTTATCGACTGTCTTTGAACTGGCAGCCCACCGATGATCTAAACGTTAATTTTAAATACACCCAATCAGATTACGAGCGTATTGGGTCTGCAACAACAACCAAAGTTTTCCTCAATGCTGCGGAACGCAACCAATTCGTACCTAATCGTAGTGCGTTTGCTGACACTGCGTACTCCATCATGGATGTCTTCTTCCCGAACTTCACAGACATAACCCAACAGGAGTTTGTAGCCTACAAGGACAATGGCTACGGCAACTCCGTGGCAGACGGCATTGGCATTGGTCTAAATCCTGACAGCTCCGATAACGACATCACCAACATGGTGTTGAACGTCGATTGGCAGGTCGGCGAGTTGACGGTCACCTCGGTCACTGGCTGGTCTGAGTACCAGTATGTAGATGGCGCCGACGTTGACTGGCTTCCTCTGCAGTTTATCTCTAGAGATGACGATCAGACCTTCGATCAGTTCAGCCAGGAAATTCGCATAGCGTCTCCGGGTGGGGAATTCTTTGACTACGTGGCGGGCTTCTACTATGACCAGAGCGATCTGCAGTTCGATCGTAATGTAACGATTGATACAAACTTTGATGGATTGTTTCCGGAGTTTTTATCCCTGGCTTTGACCGGTGGCACCGTGCCCGCCGAATTTCTGCCCCAGAACCTCCTCGCCGCGTCGACTAACGGCGCCTACGATATGAACCAGGTAGCGCGGAATCACAATTACCAACTGGATTCAGATTCCTACGCGTTGTTCGCTCAAGGTACCTTTAACTTTACCGACACCCTGAGACTCACCGTCGGTCTGCGCTATACAGAAGAAAACAAGGACGTGCGCAGCACCCAATTCCTTTCTGACCTGGACTCGGGGCTCACATCACCTAGTGACAGCTACTTCCTTCACTTGATTCAGGCGAACAGCTTTAACGCGTATGGCTATGACTTCACAGAAAGTCGAAGCACCGATGCACTGACACCGTCCTTCAATCTCCAGTGGGATGCGAGCGAAGACAGCATGTTGTATGTAAGCTTCTCTCAGGGCTTCAAGTCCGGCGGCTTCACCGCAGCGGATGATGGCAACCCTGGTGACCTGACGCCAACAAGCTTCCCCTGCGCGCCCAACCCTGACTTCACCGTAGACCTGTCAGCCTGCTATGACATCACTAACCCCAACGGAGATTTCGAGTTTGGCGACGAAGAGGTAGACGCCTTTGAGTTAGGCGGCAAGCACACCTTGCTTGACGGCGGTATGACCCTGAACTGGGCGTTGTTCTACACCGAGTACAGCGATTTGCAAACTGCTATCTTCGAGGGCCTTGGCTTCGTAGTGAAGAACGCTGCCGGCTCCGAGATCTACGGCCTTGAAGTAGATGCCCTTTGGCAGGCAACCGACAACCTTCGTCTTGGCGCCAACTTTGCCTATCTCGATGCCAGTTACAGTGACTTCGACGATGGCCCCTGCACTGCCATTCAGTTAGATGCGAATCCAAATTGCTCCATTGAACAGGGCAATCCCTTGTCGGGCGAGCCCACACTGTATGCGTCGGATTACAGCGCGTCGTTCTTCTTTGACTACATTCGTCCTGTGGGCGACATGGAGTTCTTTTTGGGCGGCGAAGCCAACTACCGTGACTCCTTCCAATCAGCGGGTGACAATGACCCCATCGACGTGATCGACTCCTTTACCAAGGCCAACCTGCGTTTGGGACTCCGCAGTGGTGACTGGGAAATCATGGCCTACGGACGCAACATCTTTGATGAAGAGGTCTTCATGCAAAGCTATGACGTGCCGGTATTGGCGGGCTCCCACGCTCGTTACATGGAAGAAAGCCGAGTGGTTGGAGCGCGCCTGAAGTACAGCTTCTAAGCGCATTACCTGAACCACCTGATGCCCGCCTCGTGCGGGCATTTTTTTGCCTGCGGATCGCTAACATCCTCCTCACCAAGGCTTCGGAGCACGACCATAACTGTCATTACGCGTCGCGCTAACGCGCTCCTGACTGCTCCATGACAGTCAGGCCCGCACTCCTCGCGACCTACGCACGGCGATTACTGAGCGATCGGCGTCGGGCAAGGCGCTGGTATCTGTTGCGTAGCAGTCAGGAGCGCGTGAGCGCGACGCGAAGCAACAGGTGCCGGCGTCTTACCGAACCAATGCAATGCAATCAGTCTTTGGCGCAGAAACAGTGCCATTCGACATATAATGCTGGCATGACCGACTCTACCAGCAGACTTCTGGGCGAACGCGTAAGCCAATTACGTCAGCTTCAGTCCATGACCCTCGAGCAACTCGCCGCCGCTTCCGGCGTGAGTCGCTCCATGCTCAGCCAGATCGAGCGCTGCAAGGCCAACCCGACACTGGCCGTCACCCAGCGTATCGCGCAGACCTTCGGCATCAGCATTGGCGAACTCGTTGATGACCCCAACGCCAGCGCGAGTATTGATGTGGTGCGTGGTGACGACCCGGGCACCGTGTTCCGCGCCGATAGCGAATGTGAGTTACGCACCCTCTCGCCATTACAGCTTGAGAAAAACATCGAGTTTTACGTAATCACCCTGCAACCCGGTGCGGAGCTGGCAAGCGCTGCGCACTTTGAGGGAACGCGGGAGATGTTCTCGGTCTCCCAGGGCGCTGCAACGGTCAGCACGGGTAACAGCGAAGTTGCCCTAAGGAGTGGTGACACGGCTCATTACCGCGCCGATATTCCTCACGTTATTCGCTGTGAGGGTGACGAAGCGCTAAAAGGCTTTCTCGTGGTCAGCTATCGCTAGGGATTAGCCCCTGCCGGCGGCGCAGGGCATGCACCGTAAAAAGCAGCACCGTAAGCAGCAAAATCGCCCCGGCCTGATGGCCCGCCGCTACAGGAATCGCCATTCGCGTGAGCAAAGTACTGATTCCCAGCGTGACCTGTAACAACAGTGCCGCCATCACGGCAGCGCCGGTGAGGCGTAAAAACCCATCGGAGGTCTGCAGCAATAATCGTAATGCAAAGCCCCCCACAACAATGACCAGAAGATAAGCGAACATCCGGTGATTGAACTGAATGGTCGTAACGTCTTCAAAGGCCGCCAACCACTGCGGAGTGCCTTCATATAGGCCCGGCGGGATAAACCCGGGCCCCATGTTGGGCCAAGTCGGATATGAATAGCCTGCATCAGTACCCGCGACCAGGCCTCCCGAGAGAATCATGAGGTACACCAGCCCAATCAGCAGCGGGGACCACTTCGCCAGACCCGTCATCGTATACCCTGACACAGGCTTTGTCGGCCCAGTAGCCCTGGGCCACAGGTTGAGGAACTGCCAGAAGATTGCGGCATACAGCGCCACCGCAAGACCAAGATGCGCGGTAAGTCGATATTGGGACACACTGGGACGGTCCACCAGCCCACTCTTGACCATGTACCAACCCAGAAGACCCTGGCATCCGCCCAGCACCAGCAGTAGCAGCAAGCGCGGCATCAGGCCCGGCCGAATACAACCGCGAAGGGCAAAGAACAGCAGGGGAATGACAAACAGCAAGCCAATGAGGCGACCCAGCACCCGGTGCAGGTACTCGTACATAAAGATGACCTTGAACTCATCAAGGCCCATCCCCTGATTGATCTTCTGATACTCGGGAAAACGCTGATACTTGGCGAACACCTCCTGCCAGGCCGCCTCGCCAATGGGAGGCCAGATACCCATAATCGGGCGCCACTCCACCATGGACAGGCCCGACTCGGTAAGACGTGTAACGCCGCCCAGCAAGATCATTCCATAAATCACCACAGCACAGCACAGAAGCCAAAGCGCCAGCTGCCGATCGTGGTGTTTCTGATATGCGCGTGAAAACATGAAGGTTCCGAAAAAGGCGGCCGTACTCATTGCCCGGCCGCGCCCAAAAAAAGGGCGGCAATGATAGCGGAATCAAAGCGGCATCGCCCAGTAGGAATGGCGAAATCCAGCCACTACCGGTAGAGACCGGGATTGACTCTCATTTTTCGGCCCTGCCTTAGAGAACCATTTCGGGGACACTGTCTGGAACTACCAATTCACCCTCAGTAAGCGCAATGATTTCTTCAACGCTCACACCCGGCGCACGTTCGCGCAAGATGAACTTGCCATCCTCGATGTCCATAAGCGCAAGATCGGTCAGTACACGCTGGATGCAGGCTTTGCCCGTGAGCGGCAAGGTACACTCAGATAACAGCTTTGACTCGCCCGATCGCGAAGCATGAGTCATGGTGACAATTATATTATCGGCGCCAGCCACCAGGTCCATGGCACCGCCCATTCCCTTGATTAGTTTTCCTGGGATCATGTAGGAAGCGATATTGCCCTGGCAGTCCACTTCGAATGCTCCCAAGACGGTCAAGTCCACATGACCGCCCCGAATCATCGCAAAGGACTCCGCTGATGAAAACAATGACGCTCCTTTGACCATAGTGACCGTTTGCTTTCCGGCATTGATCAGGTCCGGGTCAACTTTTTCGTCCAAAGGAAATTGACCCATACCCAGCAGGCCGTTCTCAGACTGCAACATCACTTGCATATCCTCAGGAATATAGTTTGCTGCCAAGGTGGGAATACCAATTCCAAGGTTGACATAAAAGCCGTCCTGAAACTCCTGCGCTACGCGTTGCGCTAATTGTTCTCTGGTCAGAGCCATGCCATATCTCCTTAAGCGCTTCGCACGGTGCGTTGTTCAATGGGCTTTTCAAAACTGCCTTTGATGAGGCGATTCACATAAATACCTGACAGATGAATTTCATCGGGGTCCAGCTGACCAACCTCAACAATTTCCTCCACTTCAACGACGGCAATCTTGCCGGCTGTTATGGCCATAGGATTAAAGTTACGCGCGGTCTTTCGAAACATCAGGTTTCCGTAGCGATCGCCCTTCCAGGCTTTAGCGATAGAAAAATCGCCCTGCAGCGCCTCCTCAAGAATGTAATGCCGGCCATTGAACTCTCGAGACTCTTTGCCATCGCCAACGGGAGTGCCATAGCCCGTCGCTGTATAAAACGCTGGAATCCCCGCACCACCAGCGCGCATTTTTTCCGCGAGAGTACCTTGCGGGGTTAACTCCACCTCAAGCTCTCCGCTCATCATTTGCGCTTCGAATAGTGCATTCTCGCCGACGTAGGAGGCGATCATCTTCTTGATCTGACGATCCTCAAGGAGCAGCCCTAAGCCAGCACCATCAACGCCGGCATTGTTAGACGCGATGGTCAGACCCGTCGTGCCTTTTCGCTTGATTTCTTTGATGAGATTCTCTGGTATACCGCAGAGGCCAAAGCCACCCGCAATGACCGTCATGTTGTCCTCAAGGCCAGCCATGGCCTCCTCGTAACTATCTACCACTTTGTCGAATCCAGCCACGACACACTCCTGAAAATAGTGATTTCCTATCTTAATAGACCACATTGCAAGAAGACGTTATATTTATCAAATTGTATTTTCCAATTAATTAATAGTTTTAACTAATTAATAAAAATCTAAGGAATCCATGGCGGTACCGATCAATCAAGTCATGGCTTTCAGCGCAGTTGCTCGCACTGGTAGCTTCGCCGAAGCCGCCCTTAGGCTACACCTGTCTCAGCCAGCGCTCAGCATTGCCATCAAAAATCTGGAAGAGGCTCTCGGGGGCAAACTATTCGCCCGAACTACTCGCTCGGTCACGCTAACACCAGAGGGCAAAGCTTTTTATCCCGTCGCCCGGCGTTTACTGTCCGATTGGGAACAGTCACTTCAAGACGTACGAAACCACTTTTCCTTGCGTCGCGGAAAGCTGGATATCGCCGCCATGCCCACCTACACCATCAACCTGCTCCCCAAGATACTGGCCAGCTTTCATCGGCAATACCCCAACATCAATGTGACTGTGCATGACGTTATCGCCGAAAGTGTTGTTGAAATGGTGAGGGAACATCGCTGTGAACTCGGTGTGACCTTTGATCCGGACGATTCGCCCGACCTGACATTCCAGCCCCTGTTTATAGACCGGTTTATAGCGATCTTCCCGAAGCAACATCCGCTATTGGGAAAGGGAAGCTTGCGCTGGCGTGATCTACTGGACTATCCGCATATTAGTTTACAAAAACCCGCAGGCACCCGAGCACGCATCGACCAAACCCTTGCAAAAAAAGGCCTGCGAATAACACCTGCATTTGAATCTCACCAACTCGTTAGCATCGGACGGATGGTGCGCGAGGGCTTAGGACTCAGCGTAGTACCCAGCACTAGCCGCGCTCAAATGAAAGAGATGGGTCTGGAGTGCCGGGCGATTGCCTTTCCGGTCATAACACACCAGCTAGGTGTGATTACGCGTAGGCAGCAAACGCTATCGGTTGCTGCGCAAGCTATGGCATCGCTGATTCGCGAGATGAGTCCGGGAAAACAAGAGCCTTAGATGAGCCTTCCGAAAAAATCGAAGAGGGTTTTAGAAATCGACCTTAGCGGCCACGGTCAGTAAGAAAAAGTGCATGGTTATGGCTGTGACCGCGTTAGAATGCGCCCCTCATTTTTTACAGCACAATATCCATGGACCTTCTGCGTCTCGAACAGGCCAACCTGCACTTTGGCACCCACGTCCTCCTCGACAACGTCGACCTGCAAATTAGCAGTGGTCAACGGCTCGGTCTTTTAGGTCGTAACGGCGAGGGAAAGAGTACACTGCTTAAGATCCTGGCGGGGGATATGTCCCTGGACGGCGGCGAGCGCTGGCTCCGACCGGGTACGCGTATCGCCAGGCTTGAGCAAGAACTGCCAGGGGCTACCGACATCACGGTATATGACTACGTTGCCGACGGGCTGGCCGAGACCGGCGCACTGCTGCGTCGCTTTGAGCAACTCATCTCCTCGCCAGATGCCGACCTGGTGGAAATGGAACGGGTACAGCATGCCTTGGAAGCCGCGGACGGCTGGCAGTTGAACCAACGCGTGGACACAACGCTCACCCAGCTGGACCTCAAGCGCGATACACCCATGGCGAGTCTCTCCGGCGGGTGGCGACGCCGCGCCTCTCTGGCCCGGGCCTTGGTCAGCGACCCCGACATCCTTCTGCTGGACGAGCCCACCAACCACCTCGACATTCCCGCTATCGAATGGCTACAGGAGCAGCTCACAGGCTTACGCTGCGCTTTGGTGCTGATTACCCACGATCGACGATTTCTCAGCGGTGTCGCCGATCACATTGCAGAGCTTGATCGTGGCGGATTAACAGTCTGGCAGGGAAGCTACGAAGGATTTCTGACTCATCGCGAGCAGCAGCTCGCCGCCGAAGAACGGGCCAACGCCCTCTTTGACCGCCGCTTAAGCGACGAAGAGAAGTGGATCAGGCAAGGTATCAAAGCCCGGCGCACCCGTAACGAAGGCCGCGTTCGAGCACTCAAAGCCATGCGCGAAGAACGCAGCGCCCGGCGCGAGCGCACCGGCACCGCGAACCTGAACGTCGACAACGCGCAGCGTAGCGGCAAGATCGTCGTAGAGCTGAAAGAAGCCAGCGTCGTGCTCGGTGGCCGGCAAATTATCAAGCCCTGTTCCATGCTGCTGCAACGCGGTGATCGCGTCGGCATCGTCGGACCCAATGGCGCCGGCAAGAGCACTCTGATCCGTCTGCTGACCGGTGAACTGGCGCCCGAGACCGGGAGCGTACGTCTGGGTAGCAAACTCGAGGTAGCCTATGGTGATCAGAGTCGTTCGACCCTGGATCCGACTAAAAACCTTATCGACAATGTTTGTGGAGGTCGCGACTTCATTGAAATCGGTGGCCGGCGCAAACACGCCGTGTCGTATCTCGGGGACTTTCTGTTCTCACCACAGCGACTGCGGACTCCCGTAGGGGCACTCTCCGGTGGCGAGCAAAACCGTGCGGTGTTGGCGTTGCTGTTCAGTAAGCCGGTTAACTTACTGGTGCTAGATGAACCTACTAACGATCTGGACATCGAGACTCTGGAGCTTCTCGAAGAGTTGCTCATGGAATTTAAGGGCACTGTATTACTGGTAAGCCATGACCGCGCATTTATGGATAACGTGGTGACCAGCCTACTGGTGTTATCGGGTAACGGCAGTATCGAAGAGCACGCGGGAGGCTTTAGCGACTGGGAAGCCCGCGGTGGGCGCTTACTGCCTCTGGAGGCCATGCCTCATGATGCTGCGAGCGTAGCGGACACCAAGCCAGCCCCTGCGGCAGCAGCCACGCCCAAACCCAGTGTGCAAAAGAAGCTGAGCTACAAAGAGCAGCGCGAACTCGATGCCTTGCCTGCGGAAATAGAGGCCCTGGAATCCAGACAGTCAGAGCTCGAGACGCTGTGTGCAGATCCTGCCTTTTATGAACGGGACGCCGAGGAAGTCAAAGATCTACTCGCCGAGCTGTCTGACATTGCCCCCACGCTTGAGTCTAAAATCGAGCGCTGGACAGAACTCGAAGAGCGCGCCTAGCCCGTCGGGCTGGCGCGTCTTACAAGACTTTGGCGATAGAGTCCGCCAGATAATCAATATTCCGGGCGTTGACTCCCGCCACGTTAATCCGCGATGAGCCAAGCATGTACACGCTGTAGTCATTGCGCAGGGTCTGCACCTGCTCACCACTGAGCCCGAGAAAAGAGAACATTCCTTTTTCGGCGCGAATAAACTCAAAATCCCGCCCCGTGGCGGCCTGAAGTTTTTCTACAAGATCGCTGCGCAGACCGTTGATGCGGTCGCACATACCGTGCAGCTCGGCCTGCCAGCTTGCCGTAAGCGTCGCGTCAGAAAGCACCGCACTGGCCAGTAGAGCGCCATGGGCGGGCGGCATGGAATAGACCCGCCTCGCCGCGACTTTCGCCTGGCTTAACAAGGCATCAGCATTCTTCTTGTCGCGACACACAAACAGTGTGCAGCCGGTGCGCTCGCGATAAAGCCCCATGTTCTTTGAACAGGAAGCCGCAACAATCATCTCTGGCAAACGTTCGGCGAGTTGACGCAGGCCTGCGGCATCTTCATCCAGGCCATCACCCAGACCCTGATAGGCGATATCGATAAACGGCATAAAACCCTGAGCTTCGGCCATGTCACCGATAATGCGCCATTGATCTTGCGAAAGGTCCGCGCCGCAAGGGTTATGGCAGCAGCCGTGTAACAGCACGATGTCTCCGCGACCTGCACCTTTAAGATCTTCCACCATCGCATCGAAGTTCACGCCATGAGTTTGGGCATCGTAGTAACGATAGGTGGCAAACTGCAGACCTACGCTCCCCAGCAAAGGGATATGCACCGGCCAGGTGGGATCCGAGACCCATACCTTTGCTCCCGGGGACGCTGCCTGAATAATCTCGGCGCCGATACGCAGCGCACCACAGCCGCCCGGTGCCTGAATGCTACTTATGCGGCCATCAGCCAAGGCCGTACTGTGCTCTCCGAACACCAGCTTTTGCATGCCGGGATTGAAACCCTCGACTCCCGCGGGCGACAGATATGCCTTGCTCACCTCATTGGCAACCAGGGTGGTCTGCGCCTGACGGATGGCATCGAAGACCGGACAAACACCCTGCTCGTCCATATAAATGCCCACCGTAAGATCCACCTTGCTGGGATTGTCGTCCGCACGGCAGATCGCTGCGAGTCCGAGAATGGGGTCATCCGGGAGAAGTTCGAGGGCGTCAAGCATGGTTACAGTTCCTGATCGAAGCGGGCAATTTAACCCCTTCAGAATACGCGAGGCCGCCATGGGAGAAAACAAGGATTTTGTGCTGTCTCGGCGACTGCGCACTTTTCACGTTTTTTTTGCGAATTTTTTCCTTGTTGCTGCGGGTCAGAGTTTTATGCTTGCAAAATAGATACAAGGTATTCCCTCATGGCAAAAAACAAAGACAGCAGCGAAAACAACGGCGCAAACCCCCGCAGCAACAGCCTTGTTGCATTTTTGGGTGCAATCAAGTTTCGCAAGCCCACGCAGGCTGCGAACGATGTTGAGCGCTACTTCGCACAACCGCAGCCCCAGGCGCGGCAGCGTCGGCAGCTGGCAGAAGAAAACTACTGGATTCGCAGCGCCAACTAAGCTGCGTGTACTTGAGCTACCCGCGCAGTGCGTGGGTCAGCATACCCTGGTAAGTTCGTTCCGCCTCAGCACACAGCCTCTCCTGTGCGGCACTCAGAGTCACAGGCTCACCTCCTTCGAGGGCAGGGGGAGCTGCAAATCCGGTGGATGACCATACCGAGCTGTACCAGTGCGGCGCCCAAACACCGTCACTTGCCCTGGGCCCTGCAGGCCAACTCAGCATCGCTTCGTCAAACGGTAACGACAACCGGGCGCATAATTGTGTCAGCACGCCCCGGGGGTTGCCCAGCGTCAGATCGGCGTCCAGCACCGGCGGCACCGCGCCAAGGCGATCACACTCGCGCTCGAACAGCGCAGCCTGTTGGGCAAACCCCAATTCATTCAGGGTAAATTCTTCGCGCACCCTGGCATAGGACGCGATGATGCGCCGCGGCTCCCGCACTAAAAAGCAGTTGGTGAACTGCTCAGTGAATGTCAGATCCATGGCTGGAAGAATGTGCTGGGTCATGTGTTTCTGGTAATACACCGGGGCCGGCTCCTCGCTGCACAGCGCATCAGCCACCGTCCGCCAATCTTGCGACTGGCTGGCCAGCACCTGTGAACGCCCCGGATGATCAAGACCGGTATCCGCGAGATACGCAGCATAAAAAGGCTCGTCGATCACCGCGCAATCGCTGCGATTTTCAAAGGAGCGCATCATCGCCGTGCTGATGTTGCGCGGTCCGGACCACATCGCCACCCGCCGCACACTCATGGCTCAGTCCTCGCCACGGTCGTGAAAACGCCCCGGTCCGTCAATGTACTGAGCAACATAGCTTCGATAAGCCGACTGCAGTTGAGTCACCACCGGCCCGCGACTCCCCTCGCCGATTTTTCGCCCATCGACCTCCCGCACCGGCACCAGTCCCGCAAAGGTACCGGTTACAAATGCTTCCTCGGCGTTATACACATCGGTGAGTGTGAAATTCCGCTCTCTCACCGTCATACCCTCGGCCGTTGCGATGTTCAGCACCTTACGCCGGGTAATGCCATCAAGACAGTAATCCCCGGTGCTGGTCCACAGCTCCCCCCTGCGCACGATAAAAAAATGCGTGGAGTTGCAGGTGGCCACAAAACCATGGGGATCAAGCATGAGTGCTTCGTCATAGCCTGCCTTTGCCGCCTGAATACAGGCCGTCACGCAGTTCAGCTTGGAATGTGTGTTTAAGGTCGGATCCTGAACATCCGAATAACCCCGGCGCACGTGTACCGTGAACAGAGTCACGCCCTTATCCACAGTCTCGGGAAGCGCCGTTTTGTATTCCGGAATAATCACGATGGTGGGCGGCGTGATGGTCATGCGCGGATCCTGGTAGGGCGTGGATTTGACGCCGCGGGAGACCATGAGCCGAATATGCACGCCGTCGTGCATGTCGTTAGCCGCAAGTGCGTTATAGAGCCGTCGGGTGAGTGTTTCTTTGTCAACGCTGATCTCAAAATCCAGCGTATGCATTCCTTCATAAAGACGATCGAGATGCTGCTCGAGAAACAATACCGTGCCGCCCTCTACGCGCAGCCCTTCCCACACGCCGTCGCCCAGCACAAAGCCCGAATCAAATACCGAAACAACAGCCTTCTCTCGAGGGAGTAGCTCACCGTTAATGTCGATGAGAATGCTCTGATTGCGGTCTGCCCCGCTGTACTCATGAGTGCCCTGCATAATCAAAATCCCGTCTTAATACGATGAAGAACAAGCGTTCGAAAACGCGACGCATGCTACCATGCGCGGCGCTCGCGACTGACCTCTGGCGAGGGGACCAAAACCACCGTGATTGACACCTCCGACACCCTTGATACCTTGTTCAGCGACCCACTGCGGGCGCCGGGACCGTTCCGCTTTGACAACGATGTTGTGGCGGTCTTTCCTGACATGATTCGTCGCTCTGTTCCCGGTTACGAGACTGTGATTGCCATGTCCGGACTGCTCGCGGGACGCTACGCGCGACCCGGTAGCTGCGTGTATGACCTGGGCTGCTCGCTGGGTGCCACCACACTCTCTATGCGTCGTCATATCAAGGACCCGGACTGCATCATCATCGGTATCGATAACTCTCCGGCCATGATCCAGCGTTGCCAGGAACTAATCGCACTGGACGACGGCGCTGCATCGGTAGAGCTTCGTGAAAACGATATCCTCGAGTGCGAGATAGCGAACGCGTCCATGGTGGTACTGAACTACACCCTGCAATTTGTGCCCCTGGAACAACGACTGAGCTTACTGAGTCGTATAGCTGACGCGCTAATGCCGGGAGGTATTCTGGTCTTGTCCGAGAAAGTCGTGTTTCCGGACCCGACCTTAAATCAACTCAACATCGACCTACATCACGACTTCAAGCGGGCGCATGGATACAGTGACCTGGAAATTGCGGGCAAACGCGATTCCATAGAGAACGTACTCATTCCCGAATCTCTGGACCAACATCGGAAGCGTCTGTCAGACGCAGGATTTAGCTCCAGCGATGTCTGGTTCCAGTGCTTTAACTTCGCTTCGATTATCGCCCTCAAATGATTGACATTCAGACCCTCAAGGATCGCTGGGCAGACGGTCCGCTGGCAGCATGGGGATCGCTGCTGGAGGAGCAGGTGGCAGCGGGCCTGTCGGTAGCGCGTCATGGCGATATTCCACGCTGGCAAAATGCACTGGAATCGCTACCCGACATCACTACAGACGAAGTCCTTCTTGACGGTGCGGCGGTTGGTGTTGCCGCAAGCTCAAGGCCCGATGCTGTGACGGCCCAATCACTTGAAGCTGCCTTGCGGGGGCTTTGTCCGTGGCGCAAAGGACCATATGCGCTGTTTGGATTGCCCATTGATACCGAGTGGCGTTCGGACTGGAAATGGGACCGACTCAATTCGCATATCGAACCGCTGACCGATCGCCTGGTATTAGATGTGGGCTGCGGTAACGGCTATCACTGCTGGCGCATGCGTGGCGCGGGTGCCCGGGAGGTCATCGGCATTGACCCATCGCCGCTATTTGTAATCCAGTTTGCCGCCCTGCAGCACTACATTCAGGACCCGGCGGTCAGTGTTCTACCTGTGGGCATCGAGAAGTTACCGCCAAAACTCCATGCCTTTGATACCGCGTTTTCCATGGGGGTGCTCTACCACCGGCGTTCTCCCATGGAGCACCTGCAAACCCTGCGCGACAGTCTTCGCAGCGGCGGTCAACTGGTGCTTGAGACTCTGGTGATCGAGGGCGACGAACGGCAGTGTCTGGTGCCCCAGGGGCGCTACGCGCGCATGGGCAACGTGTGGTTCATCCCAAGCTCAGCCATGCTCATCCTTTGGCTTGCCAAGCTGGGCTGGAAGAATCCCCGCGTCGTGGATGAATCTGTCACCACCACCGAGGAGCAACGCTCCACGGACTGGATGAGTTTTCAGTCCCTCAAGAATTTTCTGGATCAAAACGATCCGTCGCTCACACTCGAAGGTTATCCAGCACCGCGGCGGGCCGTGGTGATTGCGGAAGCACCCTGATAACCAGCAAAACGATCCGGCTCGCCCCACCACAGGAACACTCACCGGACGGCGTAGCGTGATCCGAATCGGCTCGCCCCACCACAGGAACACTCACCGAACGGCGTAGCGTGATCCGAATCGGCTCGCCCCACCACTGGAACACTCACCGGATAAGATTTGGGGGATCGGTTCGCTTATCCAGTGCTGGGACGAGCCTTGCGCCCGCAGCACCTTCGAGGCCCTGACGATTGCAGGCCGATGCAGACATCGCCTTCAAAGAGCCGATCCCCCAAGTCTTTTTGGCGATTGAAGGCGATGTCTGCATTGGACTGCAATCAGCAGTAACGTTGAGCTGAGCTGAATCAGTGTAGCGACTTACCGCGCCTGTGATCCTCAAAGACTGTCTCAAAGACATCGCGAAACGTCCGCGCAAAATGCACATTGATACCTTCGCGCAAGTAGTCCGGCAACTCCTCAAAGTCCCGACGGTTCGCATGCGGCAGGATCAGCTCCAGGATCTTGGCGCGCCGCGCCGCAATCACCTTCTCGCGTATACCGCCCACGGGCAGCACCTGACCGGTGAGGGTCAGCTCTCCGGTCATGGCCAGAGGACGTCGTATACGCTCCTTGCGCGCCAGCGAGATCAGGGCAGTGGCGATGGTAATACCGGCGCTCGGGCCGTCTTTAGGTGTGGCGCCCTCGGGTACGTGCAGGTGCACCATGCTGGTGTCAAAGAAATCCGGATCACAGCGATAGTCCTTAAGATGAGAGACTACAAAGCTGTAAGCAATATCCGCCGACTCACGCATGACGTCGCCGAGACGCCCGGTCAATTTAAAGCCGCGGTTCAACGTATGAACACGCGAAGACTCAATGGGCAAAGTGGCGCCGCCCATGGCCGTCCAGGCAAGTCCCGTGGCAACGCCGATGCCCCGCTGGGGCTTCTCGGTCTGAAACAGCGGCTGCCCCAGCAAATCGTCAATATCACGCTTACCGATGCGGCGTTTGGGGTGAGCAGCGTCGCCTTGGTCCTGCGTCGCTTGCTGCTGCTGTCTGCACAAACTCCACGATGGACTTGCGCATGATTCGCGAGAAGTGCTTCTCCAGTTCCGCACGCCCGCTTCAAGACAATAGGACTCAATCACGTACTTCAATGCGGGATCATTATCTTCAACTGGTCCGCGCTCAGTCCATGGCGCTCCAATTGCTTGGGCCACAGGTGATTGCGGGCAATAGCGAGCTTTTCTTCGGCTACATAGCCTGACAAACGCAAAGTCTCCATGCGATCCAGCAGCGGACCGGGGATCGTATCGAGCTGGTTCGCGGTGCAGATAAACAGCACTTTGGACAGATCCACTCGCAAATCCAGATAATGATCAAGAAACTCACTATTCTGCTCAGGGTCAAGAACCTCCAACAACGCTGAAGCCGGATCCCCACGAAAGGACGCACCGATCTTATCGATCTCGTCCAGCATAATGACCGGGTTCGCCACCTTCACCTCTTTAAGAGCCTGAACGAACTTGCCCGGCATAGCGCCCACGTAGGTACGGCGATGACCTTTAATCTCGGCCTCATCACGCATGCCACCCAGACTGAAGCGATAGAACTCCCGGCCCAGGGCGTTAGCAACGGAACGCCCGATACTCGTCTTGCCCACGCCCGGTGGGCCTACCAGCAACAAAATAGACCCGGCAATTTCTCCCTTGAATGAACCCACCGCCAGAAACTCAAGAATGCGGTCTTTCACATCGTCCAGGCCGTCATGATCCTGATCCAGAACCGTGGCGGCGTGCTTAAGGTCGAGATTGTCCTCAGAGCTAAGGCCCCAGGGCACCTGCGTAGCCCAGTCCAGATAATTTCGGGTCACGCCGTACTCCGGTGAACCCGGCTCCAGCACAGAGAGCTTTTGCAACTCATCGTCGATGCGCTCACGAACGGCGTCCGGCAGTATCAGAGACTCGAGTCGCGCCTCGAAGCGCTCAGCATCCGAGGTGCGATCATCCTTGGACAGACCCAGTTCTTTTTGAATAACTTTCATCTGCTCGCGCAAAAAGAATTCACGCTGCTGATCGCTTACCTTTTCGTTCACTTGCTCAGTGATTTTGCCGCGCAGCTCGGCGACTTCACGCTCCTTGCCCAGCAAGGTCAGAACCTTCTGCATCCGCGACTGCAACGGCAGAGTCTCAAGAATTTCCTGCAGCTGATCGCCTTTGGCGGTGGTCAAGGCCGCAGAAAAGTCTGCCAGCAAACTGGGCTGGTTGGGATTAAAGTTCGCGATGTAATGACGCAGCTCTTCGCTGTACAACGGATTTAAAGGCAGCAGCTCTTTCACGGCCTGCAGTACCGCCATGGAGTACGCTTTGACGTCGTCGCTATCGCGGTCGCCCTGACTTCGGGGGTACTCAACCTGCACGCGATAGGGCGGCTTGTCGCTGAGCCAGCGCACGATGCGGAAGCGCCGCACACCCTGCGCCAGAAACTGGCCCGGGTTCTCGGCCATCATGGGGGGGCGATGGAGACGCACTACGCAGCCGATCTCCGGAAAGTCCCGAGGCTGGGGGTCACCGCCATTGAGCTGGCTCGGATCCACGTAGGCAAGACCCACCACGCTATTAGACGTCTCGGTGACCGCCTTGATCGTGCCCGCCCACTCGTCCGGATCCATGCCCACCGGCTGCACCTGCCCCGGAAAAAACGGGCGCTGTGGCACAGGGATGAGATACAGCGAATCTGGCAGCACGTCATCAGCCACCGCCGGCGTAGAAGACTTCAACTTGACGCCGTCCTCCCCTATCTCTGCACTGAGATCCAGCCCTGGTGAGGACGGGTCCTCTGTCTTATCGTCTTGCATAAACATCCCTCTTGGTAGAGGAGAGAGATGGGGTTCAGAGCGAAGATTTCAACTGGCGGGGCTAATAGGGCTGCACGCCGAACGCAAATAGTTTTGAAGAGGCTTAGCTCGGGCACGTTCGAGCGAGCGAGTCACCCCAATCTTTCTCGGGAGCCGAGCGTGCAAAACCGCTGAGACAACTCCTATTCGAAACAAATGATGTGTCAGCAATCTTTACACAAACTCGTGGCTAGCACTTAAGCACCCGAAAAAAATATTATTAAAACACTGATTTTTATTAGTTTTTTTTAATAGGCCCACTTTGTGCTAGCTATACCATCAATCTTAGCTGGAAGGCGCAAACAGCCAACCAAGCTGCGTACAGACAAATTTGAATGGAGCCACCAATGCTATCGAGAACACTTAAGACCGCCACCTTTTTGGCACTCGTCCTGCCCGCATATGCACATGCTGGGCTCATGGTCGACATCGGCCTGACAGGCCAAAGCGTGGCTGACGGCTTTGATACCCTTTCTAGTGCATCTGACTCCAACAATGCATCGGGCTCATTTGGTGGTTTGTCAGTGGGAACCGTGGATTTAAGTGTCACTGCTACAGGTGGTGCCGGCTTCCGCGATAGAGGTCAGATTTCTGACGACATAGCCGACGATTTTATCTTTGGCACACAATCTGTCTTTGTTACATTTGGCGGTCTGTCTCGCGCACAGACCTATAGCTTCAAACTATGGAGCCACGATGCCGGGTACGCGCAGTCGACATTTGATATCTATGCTAACGGGACACTTACAGCTGGCACTTTCTCGCCATCAACCGGCTCATCCGGACCTATCACAACGGCTTCCTTTAATTTTGTGGCTGACAGCGGCGATAACGTCATCGAGCTCAGAGAAGTGACTCAAGCTCGCGGTACAGACTCTGCGGTTATTTTGAACGCGATTGAAGTGAGCGAAGTACCCGCTCCGGCGACGTTAGCGCTCTTTGGCCTAGGCCTAGTGGGCCTCGGTTGGAAAAAGCGCAAGACAGGGTAAAACGACCTGCGCTATTTAAAGCCCTCTCATCGAGGGCTTTTTTGTGCCTGCTATTTGAGGTGGTTAAAGTTAGCACCCACGTCGAACTCTGCCTCAGCATTTCCGGCTAAAGGACTTATCGGCATCAGCCCCGCTTGGCTCGGGCACGTTCGAGCGAGCGAGTCACCCAATCTTTCTCGGGAGCCGAGCGTGCCCGGGCCAAGCCGGGCTAGATAGATAAACAGGCTGCTACTAGTCGTCGCTACTGCGCGGCTTCGCAGGAGCCGATGGCATGGGGAATGAAGTGACGTTGGTGTTTTCGCCAGGCTTTACGTCAGAAATCTTGGCTATACCCTCTTTAGCCACTTCGTCAATGCGAATGACTGAATGTAAGGGAATGTAGCTGCGCTGGACGCCGCTAAACTCGTTTTTGAGCTTTTCTTCGGCGGGGTCCACGAGAATCTGTGAGCGCTCCCCGAACAGGAGTTCCTCGACTTCGATAAAGCCCCACATATCGCTTTGGTAAATCTGACGCGCAAAAATCTCTACGACCTGATTGCCGTTTTGAAAAATGACCTTATAGACAGGACTGCTTGGCATAACGATTCCGGTTACTCACTGTGGCTGTCCCAGTGCTCTATATCTCACTGTATAAACCACTGAACTGCCGCGTTTTAACGGGCGCGAGAGTCTACCTATCCTCTGGATGGAATGCCAGTGAATTTGCTGGGCAGCAGCGACATCCGGCGCTATACTCCGCGACCCTTTTACAGAGGCCCTCGATGCGCAGAAAGTCTGTGCGCGGGAGCAAGCAAGGTCAGGAGCGGTGAGCAAAAAAGTTTTCGTCAAAACCCACGGTTGTCAGATGAACGAGTACGATTCTGCGCGAATACAGGATCTGCTAGTAGACAGCCACGGTCTCGAGCCCACAGACCGCGAAGAGGACGCCGACGTCATCCTGCTCAATACCTGCTCCATTCGGGAGAAGGCTCAGGAGAAGGTCTTTCACCAGCTGGGTCGCTGGCGGCCTCTGAAGCAGAAAAACCCCAACCTTATTATCGGAGTGGGGGGCTGTGTCGCGAGTCAGGAAGGCGCAGAAATTGGCAAGCGGGCGCCTTTTGTAGACCTGGTGTTCGGTCCTCAGACCCTGCACCGCCTTCCGGAGATGCTGGAAGAGCGTCGGGACACGGGCAATCTCGTAGTGGATATCAGCTTCCCGGAGATCGAAAAGTTCGATCGCCTGCCTGAGCCCAGCGTCGAAGGACCCACCGCTTTCGTATCGATCATGGAAGGCTGCAGCAAGTACTGCAGCTTCTGCGTCGTGCCCTATACCCGCGGCGAAGAGGTCTCGCGCCCGCTGGATGACGTCATCGCCGAGGTGGCCGGCCTGGCGGCGCGCGGCGTACGCGAAGTCAATCTTCTGGGGCAAAACGTCAACGCTTATCGCGGCGACAATCACGAGGGCGATGTCGTAGATTTTGCCGAGCTTCTGCATTTTGTAGCCGCCATTCCCGGTATCGATCGAATCCGCTACACGACCTCGCACCCGGTGGAGTTTTCTGAGGCACTGATTCAGGCTTATGCCGAGATTCCAGAGCTCGTGGACCACCTGCATCTTCCCGTGCAGGCAGGATCGGACCGCATACTGGCGGCAATGAAGCGTGGCCACACCGTGCTTGAGTACAAGTCAAAAATTCGCAAGCTGCGCACTATTCGCCCCAACATCAGTATGTCGTCGGATTTCATCATTGGCTTTCCGGGAGAGACCGAGGCGGACTTTGCTGCGACCATGAAGCTCATCGACGATATTGGTTTCGATGCTTCCTTTAGCTTTATCTACAGCGCGCGGCCCGGCACGCCGGCTGCAGATCTCAAGGACGATACGGACGAAGACACCAAAAAGTCGCGACTGCACATCCTTCAGGCACGTATCAATCAACAGGCGCAGGCCATTAGCCGGAACATGGTGGGCACGCGGCAACGGATCCTCATAACCGGCCCATCACGCAAGGATCCAGGCCAGCTACAGGGCCGTACAGAGAACAATCGCGTGGTCAATTTCAGTGCCACGGACCATGGTTTGATCGGCCAGTTTGTCGATGTAACCATTGGCGAAGCGCTGCCAAACTCCCTGCGCGGGGAATTGATACCCGGAACCGCGGGTTGACTGTGGCGAATTCGTGACTATTCTTGCAGTTCCAAAGGTATGGCTAACGCCACAAACAACAATTTGACCTCAGAACCTCCCAGTCCGAGCGGGCAACCTTTTAGCCTGACCCTCGAACCTGACGATGCACGACATCTTGCGGCCCTGTGCGGGCAGTTTGACGCGCACCTGCGTCAAATCGAAGAGCGGCTTCAGGTAAAAATCAAATCCCGTGGCAATCAGTTTTTACTGGATGGAAGTCCCGATGCGATTAAATCGGCCAGTGTATTACTGGAGCACCTGTATGCTGAGGTGTGCCAGGGAATCGCCGTAACGCCGGAATCACTGCACCTTCAGCTCCAGCACGCGGACGCAGAGGCCGATGGCCGCGTCGAAGCACTGCAAATCATTCGCACCCGCAAAGGCTCCATCAAACCTCGGGGTCGCAATCAGCAGGCTTACGTTCGCACCATTCAAAACTGCGACATTAATTTTGGCGTGGGCCCCGCCGGCACCGGCAAAACCTATCTGGCGGTCGCTTGCGCGGTAGAAGCACTGCTGGATGAAAAGGTGCGACGCATACTGCTGGTGCGCCCGGCAGTAGAGGCCGGCGAGAAGCTCGGCTATCTACCGGGAGATCTGAGTCAGAAAGTAGACCCGTATTTACGCCCTCTCTACGATGCCCTCTACGAAATGCTGGGATTCGAAACTGTCAGTAAGTACATCGAGCGCAGCATCATAGAAGTCGCGCCCCTGGCCTTTATGCGCGGCCGAACACTCAACCACTCTTTTATTATCCTGGATGAGGCGCAAAACACCACCCGGGAACAAATGAAGATGTTCCTCACCCGTATCGGTTTTGGTTCCACCGCGGTGATTACCGGTGACGCCACGCAAATCGATTTACCCCGGGGCACCCAATCAGGCCTGACGCATGCGGCGAACATCCTTGAGGATGTCGAAGGCATTGGTTTCACCTGGTTTGCCAACCGAGACGTGGTGCGTCACCCCCTGGTGCAACGCATCGTGGCCGCCTACGAGAGTCATGACGCGATCACGACGAGTCTGGAGAAGAGTAAACCCTGATGCTCACCCTCGACGTATTTCGCGAGACGCTCGAGAAGTCCCCGGATGATCAGACCCTGCTTCGCGCCGCCGAATGCGCGTTACTGCAGAGCAACGCGAACCGCCATAAACACTGGGAGGCTGCGCTTCGCATCGTCGATGCCAAGGAAATGCAGCAGCTTAATGCGCAGTATCGCGGCAAAGATCGTCCCACCAACGTACTGTCATTTCCGGCTGATTTGCCGGCAGATGTCACACTGGATTTACTGGGCGATATCGTGATTTGCGCGCCCGTCGTACAAGAAGAAGCCGCCACCCAGGGCAAACCCCTCGCAGCACATTGGGATCACATGCTTATTCACGGGGTGCTCCACCTATTGGGTTTCGACCACGAATCTGACGCTGAGGCGACACACATGGAACTCCTGGAAACACAGGCGCTGGCCACTCTTGGCTGGCCCTGCCCCTATCAGGCCGATCCGGCACATCTGGCAGAAGGAACCACCGGATGAGCGATGACCGCAACGGCAATGGCAACGAAGAAAAGTCATTGCTTGGCCGTATTGCCCAGGCTTTTTCTTCGGAGCCACGCACCCGCGAGGATCTTCAGCAGATCCTTCAGCTGGCCATGGAAAACGACATCATTGAGGAAGACTCGCTCTCCATCATCGACGGGGCCATGCAGGTCAGCGGCATGCAGGCGCGCGACATCATGGTGCCAAGACCGCAAATGGTTGTGATCAAGTCTGAGAGCACGCTGGAGGAGGTGCTGCAGCATATTTCCGAAAGCAAGCACTCCCGATATCCGGTCATCGGTGAAAGCCCCGATGACATTCTGGGCATCCTGCTGGTAAAAGACCTGCTGCCACAGATCCTGTCAGAGGATCGAGAGAACTTTGATATTCGCCAGCTGCTCAGGCAAAGCGTGGTGGTGCCCGAGAGCAAGCGACTGAACGTATTGCTGCGCGAGTTCCGCGAAAACCGTAATCATATGGCTATCGTCATTGATGAATATGGCGGCGTCGCGGGTCTTGTCACCATTGAAGATGTACTGGAAGAAATCGTTGGCGAAATCGAAGACGAAACAGACGAAGAAGAAGATCAGTTCATTCGCCGCATATCCGATGACGACTTTTTTGTTCGGGCGCTGACGCCTATCGAAGACTTCAATGACTACTTTGACGTAGCGTTCAGTGACGACGAATTCGACACCATCGGCGGTCTGGTGATGCATGCCTTTGGACACATGCCCACACGGAATGAAATCACCCATATCGAAGGCTTCGAATTCAAGGTGATCAACGCCGACCAGCGAAAGATTCACAGTCTGCGTCTGCGTCCCCCCGGCGCGGAATGAGCGACGCAGCCAGCGTCTCTTTGAACGCCCTGCCCCGCTGGCAGGTCCTGATACTGGCGCCGCTTGCCGGCGTCCTGATCACACTCTCTCTGGCTCCCTTTGATCTGTGGCCTGCGGCTGTTCTGGGCTGCGCCGTCTACGCCTACCTCCTGGCAAGCTGTACACCGCGCCAGGCACTGTGGCGCGGCTGGCTTTTTGGTCTGGGCATGTTTGGATCGGGTGCGTCCTGGGTATATGTGAGCATCCACGTTTACGGCAACGCGGGAATCCCCCTGGCCGCTTTCTTAACGCTGATTTTTTGTGCCGGACTTGCGCTGCTCCATGCGCTCCAGGCATGGCTCTACACGCGCATAGTGCGCCCCCTTCCTGGCGGCATGTTATTGGGATTCGCCGCATTCTGGGTATTTGGTGAGTGGGTTCGCAGCTGGCTCCTCACGGGATTCCCCTGGTTATATCTGGGCTATGCCCACGCCGATACCTGGCTTGCCGGCTGGGCTCCCATCAGCGGCGTATACGGCCTGTCCTTTGCCGTTGCCTTTACCGCGAGCTGCGTATTCCTGACCTGGAGAAGTCCGCAACCGGCAACGGTATTGAGCTACGGCGGACTGCTGGCCACGCTATGGGGGGGCGGCCTGATGCTCAAGCCTATTGAGTGGGTGGCGCCGGCCAGTGAGCAAGCCGTTAGCGTTGCTATCTACCAACCCAACATTCCCCTGGAACAAAAATGGGATCGACGCAGCTACCAGCGAATTCTTGACCAGTACGAACGGGCCCTGCGCCCGATGCTGGCCCAGGATCTGGTTCTGTGGCCAGAGTCCGCTATCCCCCGCACCGCCGATCGTGCCGGGGATTTTCTCGATCCGATCGCTCGGCGGGCAAGCCTCAGCGATACCGTACTCATTACGGGCATCCCCACGCGAAACAGCCAGGGTCAATACTTCAACAGCATCATCGCTCTGGGCCAGGGTACGGGGCAGTACGACAAACAGCGGCTGGTGCCTTTTGGCGAATATGTCCCCCTGGAAGCGCAGCTTCGAGGGCTCATCGATTTCTTTGACCTGCCCATGTCAAACTTCAGCAAAGGCTCGAGCCAGCAAGGACCGCTGCAAGCCGGCAATCATCGCGTGGCGCCGCTGATCTGCTATGAAATCGTCTACCCCGAATTAGTAGCACAAAGCGCACAACGGGCGGAGCTTCTGGTGACCATTAGCAACGACAGTTGGTTTGGCGCCTCCATTGGCCCCCTTCAGCACCTGCAAATGGCACGCATGCGAGCCCTGGAGAACGGACGGTACCTGCTGCGGGGAACCAACAACGGCGTATCGGCGATCATCGATCATCGCGGTCAGATCATCTCTCGCACAGAGCAGTTCGTTGAGAGCACCCTGGTGGGTAACGCCCAGGTAATGCTGGGAAGCACACCATTTACCAGCTTCGGCTCCCTACCGCTGCTGATTGCCCTGGGCTTGCTGCTGGCCTGTATGTGGCTTCTGCACCGGACACTCTGGCGAGACGCTGACAGCGTGGACTGAGACTTTCGCCGAAAAACGGGTTTACTGCTAATATGCGTGCTTTTTTCGCAGCGGGAAAAGTGCATCGATTCGCGCATTCCCACTGCCCTGACCTAGCGCCTGATGAAACCCATGGAACATTACTACGACCCCCAGAATATTGAACGGGACGCCCAGGCGTTCTGGACCGACCATCGCAGCTTTGCCGCTCGGGACACCCTCGAGGGCGAGAAGTTTTACTGTCTGTCGATGTTCCCCTACCCCAGCGGCAAGCTACATATGGGACATGTCCGAAACTACTCCATCTCGGATGCCATAGCGCGCTATCAGCGCATGCTGGGTAAAAACGTGCTCCACCCCATGGGCTGGGACGCGTTTGGACTACCGGCCGAAAACGCGGCCATCGCGAATAAAACCGCGCCGGCAAAGTGGACCTACAGCAACATCGGACATATGCGCGAGCAACTCAAAGCGCTGGGATTCAGCTTTGACTGGGAGCGGGAACTGGCTACCTGCACGCCCGAGTACTACCGCTGGGAGCAATGGTTTTTCACCCGGCTTTACGAAAAAGGCCTGGTGTACAAAAAAATGGCCACGGTGAACTGGGACCCGGTAGACCAGACGGTGCTCGCCAACGAACAGGTCATCGATGGTCGTGGCTGGCGCTCTGGCGCTCTGATCGAGCGCCGGGAAATCCCGCAGTGGTTTATCCGCATCACGGCCTATGCCGAAGAACTGCTGAATGATCTGGACAAGCTTGAGGGCTGGCCCGATGCCGTGCGCACCATGCAGCGCAATTGGATAGGCAAGAGTCGCGGCGTAGAACTGGCTTTTGGTCTGGAGCAGGTCATCGCTGGACAGGAGCGCATCGAGGTGTACACGACGCGTCCGGATACGCTCTACGGCGTGACTTATGTAAGTCTCGCGGCTGAGCATCCCATCAGTCTTGCGCTGGCGGCTGACAAACCGGAACTCGCGCAGTTTATAAAGGACTGCAAGCTGTCTTCCGTTGCCGAGGCCGATATGGCACAGGCCGAGAAACGCGGCATGGACACGGGGCTTCGCTGCATTCACCCACTCACCGGCGAGCAGGTGCCGGTGTGGGTCGCAAACTATGTCCTCATGGACTACGGATCGGGCGCGGTCATGGCAGTTCCGGCTCACGACGAGCGGGATTATGAATTTGCCTGTAAATACGACCTCCCGATCAAGACGGTGATTTGCGATGAGCAGGGTCAGCCAGCAGACGTCACTGAAAGCGCCTACACCGACAAAGGAGCTCTCACCGCCTCTGGCGACTTTGATGGCCTGGGATTCGATGAGGCCTTCGAGCGCATAGCCGCACGACTGGAAGAGCTCGGAGCCGGTAAGATCACCACGCAATATCGTCTGCGTGACTGGGGCGTTTCCCGACAGCGCTACTGGGGTACCCCCATCCCGATGCTGAATCTGCCCGATGGCGGTGAGATACCCATCCCCGCCGATCGCCTGCCTTCGCTGCTCCCGGAAGACGTGATCATGGACGGCGTGGCGTCGCCGATAAAAGCTGACCCACAGTGGCGTAAATTTGATCTTGATGGTCAGGCCTGCGAGCGCGAGACAGACACCTTTGACACCTTCGTACAATCGTCCTGGTACTACGCGCGCTTTACCTGTCCTGAGTTTGCCGACGGCATGCTGGATAAAGAACAGGCGGATTACTGGCTGCCGGTGGATCAATACGTCGGTGGCATTGAGCACGCCATTTTGCATTTGCTCTACGCCCGGTTTTTTCACAAGCTCATGCGTGACGAGGGGCTGTTAAGCTCTGACGAGCCTTTCACCCGCCTCCTCACTCAGGGCATGGTGCTCAAAGATGGCGCCAAGATGTCAAAGTCCAAGGGCAACACGGTCGATCCTCAGTCCCTGATTGACAGCCATGGTGCCGATACCGTGCGTCTGTTCAGTTTGTTTGCCGCGCCGCCGGATCAATCTCTGGAATGGTCCGAAGATGGCGTAGAGGGTGCCCACCGCTTTGTGAAGCGCCTCTGGCGACTCGCGCACGAACACACGGACAAGGGACCCGCACCCGGCCTGGACACTGGCGCTCTGGGGGATGCTGAGCGTGACGTCCGGCGCAAGATTCACGAAACCATCGCCAAAGTCAGTGACGACATGGGCAGACGGCAAACCTTTAACACGGCCATTGCCGCGATTATGGAGCTGTGCAACGAACTCGGCCGCCTGCCCGGGGACAGCCCCCAATCCCGTGCCGTTTTGCAAGAAGGGCTGGATGCGGTAGTTCGCATGCTGGTACCCATTGTTCCCCACATTTGCCACCATCTGTGGGGACTCCTGAGCGGTGACGGCGATGTGTCCTACGCACCATGGCCATCGGTAGACGAGACCGCCCTGGTGCGCGACTCCCTGGAGATTGTGGTACAGGTCAACGGCAAAGTGCGTGCGCGCATGGAAGTTCCCGCCGATGCCGACAAAGACGCCCTGGAAACGGCAGCTCTGGCGCAGGAAAATGCCCAGCGCTTTATGGAGGGCAAAACCGTGCGCAAGGTTATTGTCGTGCCCGGCAAACTTGTCAATATTGTGGTCGGTTAGACTGGGCGCTATGTCTATGCATCACCACGACAAAAGACCTGGACGCCGCCTGGCTGTGGCAGCGCTCTGCCTGAGCCTTGTGGCCTGTGGTTTTCAGCTGCGCGGCACCGGGGGAGGCTCAGCGTTGCCCCAGGAGTGGCGCACTATGTATTTAGCCTCTAACGATCCAAACGGAGAGCTCGCCCGGGTCGTTGAGTCCACCTTCAGTGCCAACGGCATCGTCTGGGTAGACCGCGCAGAGGCACAACACGTACTCCGTCTCGGTCCGGAAACGTTCACCCAGCGCAACCTGTCGGTGAATGCCCAGGCTCGAGCCGCGGAATTTGACCTGCAAATGCGCGCTGATTTCATGGTGTTCGATAGCGCAAAGACGCTGGTGATGGAACGCTCTACCGCAAGCGTGAACAAGCAAATGGAGAACGACCCCCAGAACGTTGTGGGTAAAGCCGAAGAGGTTCGGGTTTTGCGCGACGAACTGCGTCGCGAGCTGGCGGGCCAGATTCTGCGCAGGATCAGCTTCTTCGCTGCCAACGTCGAATAGCAGTACTCATGCGCGTTTACCCCGAAAAACTCGCCCAGGATCTCGATCGAACGCTACACAGCGTGTACCTCATCAGCGGTGATGAAACGCTGCTTGTTCAGGAATGCGCAGATCAGGTTCGCGCAGCCGCCAAACGCGCCGGCTGCCATGAGCGGCATGTGGTAGACAGCAGTGATCGTGGCTTCAACTGGCAGGATCTCACGCAGGATTCGAGCAGCATGTCGCTGTTCGCCGAGCAGCGACTCATCGAACTGCGTATACCCAACGGCAAGCCCGGCGCTGAGGGCAGCAAAGCCTTGCTGGAATACCTCGCGCACGCGCCGGACAGCGACATACTCCTGATCGTTGCCGGCAAGATCGACAAAGCCAGCACCAACAGCAAATGGTACAAAGCCATTGATCAGGCCGGCGCCACGGTCCAGTTGTGGCCTGTGAATGCGGATGATCTCCCACGCTGGCTGGAGGGCCGGGCCCGAAGCATCAATTTGTCCATTGACCGAGACGGCCTGAGCCTGCTGGCGGAGCGGGTCGAAGGAAATCTTCTGGCTGCCGTGCAGGAACTGGAAAAACTGCGCCTGCTCGCGGGCGACGCTACGATCACGGCAAAACAGGTCGCCGATGCGGTAGCCAACAGCGCACGCTTTGATGTGTTTACCTTGATTGATGTAGCCCTGGCGGGACGCGCCGGGGACAGTCTGCGCATGCTTCACGGCCTGCGTTCTGAAGGCACTCAGCCCCCGGCGTTGCTCTGGGGACTGGTCCGCGAACTGCGCTTACTGCGAGCAGTGCTGCAAGCGGTCGCAGCCGGGCGCCAACCCATGCAGGCATTGAATGAGGCCCGCGTTTGGAAAAGCAGACAATCTGTTATTCAGGCCGCCATGCGCCGACATACCATAGCCAGCTGCGAAGAACTGCTGTCTCTGGCCGCTCACGTGGATGGCTGCATCAAGGGCTATGCCCAGGGGAATCCCTGGGAACACATGGAATGGCTGATCCTGGGCCTTGCCCGAAACGGCAAATCTGGTCTGCGCAGGTCTGCCTAGCATGTCAACACCACTCACGGGCGCCTGTAACTGCGGTGCGGTGCATTTTGAGATAAACGCCGATGTCACTGATATCTATGTCTGTCATTGCTCAATCTGCCGACGCTCCACGGGCAGCAACGGTATCGCAGTAGTCGTAATTGATAACGGTGCCTTTCGCTGGACTGCAGGTGAAAACAGCATCGCGACCCGGAAAAAACCCGATGCCGACTGGCAGACCTGGTTTTGTCGGCATTGCGGTTCACGCCTACCCGGCGCTAACGACGCTCAGCGTATGTTTGTCCCGGCAGGACTGCTTGGCGAGGTAAGCGAGTCCCTCTCGGTGAAACATCACATCTGGGTGGACTCCAAAGCTCCCTGGGATGTAATCGGCGACAGCGGCTGTCAGCACCGGGGGGCCTTCGAAAACTAGCCCGTGCAGTAGCTCACCGTAAAAACCGCGACCCAGTAAACATGTCTCAATAGGCGACAGGTCAAAAGTATTTACTTGCGCAAAGGCCGCTTCCAGACTACTGTTTTTATATACAGTACTTTTGGAGAGCAGCAATGCACCAGGATCCGGGCAGCACTTTACACAGCAATCCTCTTAATAACCCTCTTAAGAACCCCCTTAATAACCCACACAGTAGTCCGGTGAGCCATCTGTCCGGGCGTTTAGCCGAAAAGGGTATCCCCGAAAGTTTGCACACCGTCATCAGCCGCCGGGATACCTGGCTCGGATACGGCAACCGTACCTGTGATCCAGCCATCGATACCCAACAGGGCAAAAGTCAGGACAGGGATGGCGCGGCCAACAGCGATATTCACTACCATCAGCGTATCCCCACGGGGTTTGGAGCGCTGGATGCACGCCTGTGTGAGCAGGGCTGGCCCCTGGGAACCTGCATCGAGGTTCTCAGTGATGCCTCCGGCATGGGCGCTATGGGCCTGTTTCTCCCCGCCATGAAAGAACTCAGCCAGCAGGAGCGCTGGCAGGCATTTATTGCCCCGCCCTACACACCCTACGCGCCGTTACTCGCGGCCCGCGATATCGATACCCAGAAGGTTCTCCTCGTACACCCCCGGGAGCGCGAAGAGCTGCTATGGAGCACCGAGCAAGCTTTGCGCAGCGGCACCTGTAGTGTGGTTTTTAGTTGGCTGGGCAACGGCGAATATCGCTACGCCGAGCTGCGCAGACTCCAACTGGCAGCCGCACGAAGCAATACACTGGCCGTCCTTTTTCGCTCCCAGGAGGCCGCGCACCAGCATGCCCCGGCTGCTCTGCGCTTACAGATGAATGCGTACCGTCAGGTGCACATCCTCAAACAACGCAGCGGATTACAGGGTATTGATGTGTATCTGCCACCAGAAGATGACGTGCCACATCAGCCTCAGCTCTGGGAACTGCCGAAAGACGCAGTCATTCCCGTCAATAGGGCTGTGTCTTGATCCGGATCAAGGCCCACCTATTCCCTGTCCTTAGCACTCCAGCCTAAAATGCAGTTATTCCATAACGGCAGGGAGTGCCTATCGTGCAAGATTTTCCACATCACTATCAGGTGAACGGCAGTGCGACAACGGACAGCCCTGTCGTACTTAGAGCTGACAATCTGTCCGAGATAGTCACGGCGCCACCGGCTGAATTTGGTGGTCCCGGTGATAAATGGTCTCCGGAGGCATTACTCGTGGCGGCAGTCGCGGATTGTTTTATCCTATCATTTCGAGCCATAGCCCGAGCATCCAAACTGGACTGGAGCGATATCCAGTGCAGCGCTTCCGGGACTCTGGATCGGGTAGATCGCGTGACGCAATTTACCGCTATTAACGTAGACGCTGCTTTAAGCGTTCCGGCCGGTACGGATGTCGACAAGGCCGAAAAACTGCTGCACAAGGCAGAGCAAAGCTGTTTGATTACAAATTCATTAATCGCAAACAGCACGCTGAGCACAACGATCACCGTAGAAGATTAAGTTCTCAGAGGCGTCAGCTACCGCATTTATAGTGCTGTAGCTGTCTCTTCAACATCCGGCTGTACATCCTTTGTCTCACCGTGCTCGAACCGGCGAGATACGCTCTGTCCCACAAGCCGTATATATCCCCGAAAATGATTTAAAGCAGTGAAAAACCTCTATGGATCAATGGCTCACAGAATACGGCGTCACTATTGGTGTCGGCGGTCTGATTCTATTTATGGTGTTCATCATCTGGGATCTCGCCAAGCGCAGTAACGCCGGTGTTTTTGGAACTATGATTCTCTATATTGCTCTCGCTCTGGGAGTCCTCGGCTTTGTAATCAAAATAGCAATCAGCTACCTGCTGGAGCGTGGTATGAATTAATTAGCGGGCTTTCTGCCTGAGAGCTATCGCCATGGGCAGAAAAGTTAAGTACTGTATAAATATACAGTACTTAGAATTTCAGCATGCAACTCTGGTTATGCCTTCGCCTTAGCGAATTGGCCGTTCAATGCCTTCCTCAGCGACGCCCCCAGGCGCTCGCCGTGATAGATCGGCAGCGAATTTATGCCGTCAACGCGACGGCCAGCCTCCTGGGACTTGAGCCCGGTATGGACCCGGCCAGCGCCCGCGCGCTGGCCGGAGAAACCCCTCTACAGCTACTCCCTCGAGACCCTGACATGGAAAGCAAGGCGCTGGAGAGCCTCTGCTGCTGGGCCTATGGCATCACGCCGCATCTTTATCCGTTTCGAGATGACTGCCTGATGCTCGAGATTGGCGGCTCCCTAAAACTCTTCGGTGGCAGTGACGCCATTCTTCGACACTGCAGGAAGGGCTTAGCCGGTCGTGGCTACAGCGCCGATATGGCACTGGGCATAACGCCGCTGGCTGCCTGGTCTTTTTCGCATATATCGAGCGACGGCAACTCATCAAAAGGCTGCTGTGAGCGCGAACAACTCGAGAAGCTGCCCCTAAGGACTCTCGAGCCGCTTCACGAACAGTTCATTGCGCTGCAACGGGGCGGATTCACTACCCTGGGCGAAATCCTCGCGCTACCCGGCGCCTCCTTAAGTCGGCGCTGCGGCAGCCAGTTTCGGGAGCTTCTCCAGCATCTCAGCGGTGAAGTCGTCCCTCCGCCGGTGCATTTCGAGCCTCCAAGCTGCTTTGCAGACAGCTATCCGTTGGGCTATCCGGTGCGCAATCACGACGAACTGGGACCGGCGCTAGAGCAGCTTCTGACATCATTAGAGGATTATTTACGCCAGCGGCAGCTGCAGACCCGACAGATCATCTGGCACTTCTCAGGCTTAAACAATTATCGGGAATCCCTGAGTGTACGCACCAGCGAAGCACGGGCACCGCGCCAGGACTGGTATCGCCTGACCCGACTACGTCTGGAACGGCAACCCTTTGCACAGGAAGTAGAGTTAGTGCAGTTACATGCAGATCAGCTGGAATCAGCGCAGCCCACCAGCGGAGATCTGTTTCGACAGGCCGGTCAGTCAACATCCAGCAGCCAGCTAGTGGATCTGCTTAGCAATCGCCTGGGCGCTCAAGCGGTCAATAGTCTTCACTACCGGGATGCGCACCTGCCCGAGCACAGCTCTACAAAAGCCCCAAGCGGAACAACAAACACGCCGTGCCCCAAAAATACCGCCCAGCGCCCCTTCTGGTTACTGTCAGAACCAGAGTTACTACGCCATGACGGCCAGCAGCTGTGGTTCTGGGGCAGTCAGTTGGAGCTGATTTACGGACCCGAGCGCATTGAAGATGGCTGGTGGGAACGCAGTACCAGCCGAGACTACTTTGTCGCCCGCAACACCCAGGGGCAGCGTTTCTGGGTGTTCCATGAACGCCGGCAACAACGCTGGTTTATGCAGGGATTCTTTGCTTGAGCGATAAAAAAGCTCGAGTAATTATGACAAATTTATTACAAATTTATGAAAACTATAGATTTTTGACTCCAAGCCGGCGTAGACTGGCCTTCTGCTTAGCACAGCTTTATGTCATTTTTGTGACAATCTCGGGGCTTAAGTGAGAGCTTAAAGCGTCTGTCAAAGGCAAAAGTGACCAAAAGAAACACTGCTAAGCATGAAATTTAAACCTTAGGTGCAGGCAAACCCACCGACTCTGAAGGATAAGCAAGACAAGAAGTATAAGAAAGGCAAGAAAGACCCGAAGAATCAAAGTATTTGCATGACCCGCATCGCCGTGAGGCGAAGGAGATACAAATGTTGAAAATACAAAAATCTAATGTCCGCCCACTCAAAAGCAGCCTGCCGATCACAGCAACTGCAGTGAGGCTACTCACATCATTAGACGAGTATTTACGCCAGCGACAGCGGCAAACCCAGCAGATCATCTGGCACTTCTCAGGCTCCAATGATTACCGGGAGTCCTTGAGCGTGCGTACCGGCGAACAGCGTTCGACGCACTAGCACGGTATTGCCTGACCCAACCATATCTGTCGCGACAACTCTTTTTACAATCGCCGTGAGGCGAAGGAGACACAAATGTTGAACACACAAAAATTGAATGCCCGCCTACTGAAAAGCAGCCTGCTGATCACCGCAACTGCCGTAGGACTGTCCATACTGCCGTTGCAAGCCAGCGCGGAAATCACTCAGGACTGCATCCTGGAAGGCACCGTAGATATGCGCAAAGCCGAGGAACTCGGTCAACCGGTGTATGTCAACTTCCGCAACGCACGCCGGGGTACCGAAGCCGGCTGCAGCCTTAATCGACGCAGCAAAAGTCGGCGGGTACAGTTCATCAGCAGCCCGGACACCGGCAGCGATGTTGAGGAAGCAGCCCACGGCAGCAAAGTCCGCTATCGCTACATCGAGCGTGACAATCAGTCAGGTAATTGGGAGTTGCTGGAAGTTAACGGCCTGTAAAGCGGCTTATACTTCTCACTTAGAGGGCCTTCTAAGGGCCTTCTAAGGGTTCTTCTAAGGGTTCTTCTAAGGGTTCTTCTAAGGGTTCTTCTAAGGGTCTACTAAGGATCTTCTAAAGGTCTTCAGAGGGCTTCCGCCCGCGCAACCGGCCGGGTCGTCGGTTTTTCGCTTCGAGCGGCCTCCATCCGGAGACCGCTACCTTACGCTCTTAACGCTGGCGCGATTGGTCTAGGGAGCATGCTCCACCCATATCAATTCGTCGGTATCAAATCCCAGCGCTGAGGCGCTCTCAACAAATCTGGCTCGAACCGCATCTGAGACTTTGGGCGTTCGAGCAAGCAACCATAGATAGTCATGGTTAAAACCCGACACAAATGCGTATTCGTAATTCTCACGCTCCAACTCAAACACCACGTAAGACGCGTAAAAAGGGCCAAAAAACGACACCTTCAGGTGGGCCTCGTTGTCTGGCCCGACAAAGCGCGCCCGGCCCTCAATCTCGCTCCACTGCTCATCTTCAGTGTCATAGCCGCGGTTAAGAACCCGAACCGTGCCATCTTCTCGCCATGCGTACTGTGCAGTCACATTACTCAGGTTCCGCTCAAAGCTATGATCCAGACGCGCAATCTCGTACCAGCGACCAAGATAGCGCTCCGCTTCAAAATCCTGAACCGGCGCCACGCCATCAGGGGTGCCAAGGCAGCCCGAGAGCATAGCCAATAACGCCGCCGCCAGACTGTATCGCGCGCCTCGCGGCACATGCTTTTTCAATCGGTGAAACATCTCTTATCCTTCATTCCTATGAACGCCCTTGATCCCGGGCTCGCCACACTATCGACGGTCAACAACAAAGTTAGACTCTAGAGCCAACGACGAACGCTTCGTTGATACTCTGTATACGCTTCTCCAAAGCTTAGCAACATAGACCGCTCCTCCGGGATTATCTGAAAGCGCGTCATGTACGCTACAAACACTATCAGCACCAGAAAGGACAATCCGCTGCCCAGATACAAACCCCAGGCAAAAAGCACCAGGAACATGCCTAAATACATGGGGTTACGGGTCCAGCGATAAACACCGTGAATAACCAGAGTTGTCGCCTGCTGAGGATACCGCGGATCAACGGTGGTCCTGGCTTGTCGAAAAGACATAACACCCATGAGAGCGACAGCAACGCCGATCAGCAACAAAAGCGCCGACAGGACCCCTTGAAAGGGCCAGGTGAACGAAAGCACCGTATCCATGCGATCAACACTCCAACAGGCTATCCCTGCGAGAACAAGCTGGGCTAACGGTGGCAGCTTTAACTCAAGATTCATACGTTGAGCTTAGCGGTTTTTTCGGCGCAATTGATGACTGAATTTACTGCAGCGCAGGGTGCGAAACTCGTCCTCATAACGGCTGCGTGACTTGCGCCAAGAGGCCATCTGCATAGCAGAGCCACCCCTGCGCCGCAATTGCGTGTAGTGCTCGATCTTTTCGCTGAGGTAAAAACAGCGCTCGAGCGCCTTGGCGGGCCTTGACGCCATAGACGGTTGCACCAGCAACAACAGCTGCAACAGTATTGAGACAAAAAGAAACATCCGGAGCATGTCACCATGGTCCGCAGTATCCGACAAAGCTGGAACACCTTATCCGTCCAAATTGAACAAAGCCTCCTAGCGCAGTTGCATCTCAACCATCAAAGGCACCCAGTGCCTGGAGCCGGGCAACAGGGGAAACACCGAGCTGATCAGGCGCGGTGCGCCCCGGGGAAATGCCGGATAATCAATCAGTTCGATACTGCAAGGCCGCTGCACCCAGCCTTTGAGTTTTGTACGCAGAGAAAACCGATGCACTCCCCAGGGCATCACGGGTGTCCGATAGTGTCGGGTCAAAGGCAGCCCCCCGGCTAACACCGAGGCGCGGGACACCCAGAGGGGTATGACATCAAAAATCAGCTGGCACCGAGGAAAGCGCGCCGCGATATCAAGGAGCAAATTTCGCACCTCCCGCTCCTGAAAGTACATAAACAAACCCTGAGCGGCGATCAACAAGGGTCCATCGTCAGGAACAGCATCCATCCAGGCGCGATCCGTGGCCGAGAGCGCAATATGTGTATGCCGCTCATCGGGAGCAATAAATCGCTCACGAATGGCTATTGCCTCTGGCAAATCGACGGTGTACCAGGCGCAGGATTCATCGTCTATTCGGTAGCGCTGCGTTTCCAGCCCTTCTCCAAGGTTCACGATGCTTCCACCAGGATGAGCAGCGATGAACGCAGACACGGACTGGTCAAACAGGTGCGCACGCAGCGCTGCCATGGGGTTACTTCGCCCAAAGCTGCGCTCAAAGTCATAATCCAGACACTGGTAGATCTCCGCGGCTTTCGCATCGGGAAAAGCACTGTCTGACCGCATGGCCTCCTGCGCACGACTGTGCAGTGTCCACAACATGGTTTCGGGCACATCGCTAAGCCCCGGCGCCTCAAAGTTAGTCATCATTTTTATCGACGCTGCTCGCGCGCAAGATCCCCTATGAGTCTCGGCACATAACTGTTATCTGCCTTGATGAGTCGATGGTTATCAGCGACATCGAATCGCTTCCCCGTCATGTCCACAAAATTCTTGAGCGCTGCAATACGCTCATCGAGCCAGGAGTCCTTGGTCCGCTTTTTATGGTTGTGTTTGAGGATAACCCGGTTACCCGGATGACTGAAAAAAGGCTCCGGCGGGACATGGGGCACCAGATCGCCGGAGTTCACAATGCGATAGTGCGGCCCCTTGATCCTGTCATTTAACTGTGAGGCAAACTTTGCGTTACCGGGACGCGGACTCGCAAACGTGTAAACCCCATAAACATCAATAAAATTCTCCAACAGCATGCCGGCATACAGTGAACCCAGGGCTCCCCCGAGACTATGCCCCGTGATCCAAACCTTACGAGACCTGGAAGCGTCAGCCCTTAACAGTTCCGTCAACTTGATAACCGCCGGGTAAAGAGAGTCCTGAAAACCTTCGTGAGCGCCAGTACCGTTAAATGGACCTGGATCCTGAGAAGCCTGAAAGTTCGCAAACCAATCACTCCCGGAATCGCTGCCGCGAAAAACAACCACAATATTGTTGTCGTCAGCCATGAGGAAACACTGGGTATCGATATCCGGTTTTTTCTTGCGTGACACCAAGGCCAGAAATTCATAGCCCCAGGTCTTTTCAACGCAGTTCTTGATGGAACGCTCGCTGGCATAGGAAAGCTGACAGGCCAGCGCCAGAGACAGTGCATTTTGCGGGTCGTAGGCGTCGTTGCGTCGCAAGGCCTTAAAATGCTCGTCGTACTTCATAAGCCTAAACCCCTGATGAGCTGCGTTTTCGTTTTAGCATTATGACGCTATGCTGAAGGCTTGCGAGAAGAATATTGAAGAAGGACGCACTGATGAACCATGAAGGGCAAACCCTAAATGGCAAAGTCGCACTGATTACCGGGGCCGCTTCAGGTCTTGGAGAAGCCTCAGCGCGAAAGCTTGCTGCAAGCGGCGCAGCCGTTCTGGTGAGCGACATCAACGAGGCAGGCGTCACAGCACTCGCGGCAGAACTTGCTTCTGCCGGGGGCAGTGCCATCGCGGCGCGACACGATGTCACGCAAGCGCACGACTGGGAACGTGTCATTGCCCTGGCGATGGACAGCTTTGGTGGCCTGGATATTTTGGTCAATAACGCGGGCATTGCCGGGGACAACACGGACCTGATGAATCTCGACCTGGAGCAATGGCACCGCGTACTTTCCATTAACCTCGATGGCGTATTTCTGGGCCTGCGTTACGCTGGTCCGGCCATAGAAAAGCGCGGCGGCGGCTCTGTGATCAATGTCAGCTCCATTCTCGGCAAAGTAGGCCTCGCAGGCGCAGCACCCTATTGCGCCTCCAAGGGCGGTGTGAGCCTACTCACCAAATCCGCTGCATTGGAATGGGCCCCTCTGAAAATTCGGGTTAACTCCATACATCCTGGCTTTGTAGAAACGCCGCTGGTGGATCAAGCCTTGGAAAAGCACGAAGATGGAGGCGCTATGCGGGAACTTCTGGTAGCAGGACATCCTCTGGGACGCCTCGGACAGGCCACAGAAGTCGCAAACGCCGTTGCTTTTCTCGCATCCGATGAGTCGAGTTTTATGACCGGATCAGAGCTGGTCATCGACGGCGGCTACACCGCGCAGTGAACGATTTGTTTGCTTCAAAGCCCGTCAGCGGCCGCAAATGTAGCCACAAATGCAGCAACAACATGTGCCACAACAGCACGCTGGCTTTAGAAATAGCATCAGGAGCAGACCATGCGCTGGAAAGGTAATCGACGCAGCGACAACATAGACGACCGCCGGGGCAGACGGATAGTCAGGTCCGGCGGCTCACAGTCCTCTATGTTGCCGCTGATACTGCAGCTCACCCGCAGTCGCGGCGGCTGGATGGTGATCGCCATTGCCGCCGGCCTGATGTTCTTCACCGGCACTGATTTAAAAACACTGCTGGGGTTAATGGGTAACGAAGCGCCGCCTTCGACCAGCGTACCGGTAGAGCAGTCTGCGCAGGAAGCACAAACTGTCGACTTTATGGCAACGGTTCTTGCCGACACAGAAGACACCTGGGCCGCGCTCCTGGCAAAAGGGCCGACGCCTTATGTCGAACCCAAACTGGTCCTCTATCGCGACAGCACTCGCTCGGCCTGTGGCCTCGGTCAGAGCGCCATGGGTCCGTTTTACTGTCCGGGAGATAAAAAGATTTATCTGGATCTGTCTTTCTTTGAGCAGCTCAGTCGCCGCTACGGCGCGCCGGGAGACTTTGCCCAGGCGTATGTGCTGGCGCATGAGGTCGGGCATCACGTGCAAACGCTGCTGGGTATCAGTGCGCGCAATCATGCCGCCCGCCAGAGCGCGTCTGAAGTCGAAGCGAACCTGCTCAGTGTGCGCCAGGAACTGCAGGCCGACTGTTTTGCAGGACTGTGGGCCCATCATGCGGATCGGGCGCGGCAGATTCTTGAAACCGGGGATGTAGAAGAAGCGCTGGCTGCGGCCACAGCCATTGGTGACGATACGTTGCAGCGTCAGGCACAGGGCCGCGTCACCCCGGACTCCTTTACCCACGGCAGCGCTGAACAGCGTCTGCGCTGGTTTCAGCTAGGGCTGGAGCAGGGCTCTATCAACAGTTGCGATACCTTTAATGCAGACAGGCTCTAGACGGCGGCGACACAAGAGCCCGGTCAGCCATTGTGACTTAGAGGTGCTGTCCACAGCACCAGCCTGATGCCCAGGCCCATTGAAAATTGTAACCACCGAGCCAGCCGGTAACATCCAAGGCCTCGCCGATGGCAAACAGACCCGGCACGCGCTTGAGTTCAAAGGTTTTGGAAGACACCTCGTCGGTATCGATACCTCCCAGGGTCACTTCGGCGGTGCGATAACCCTCACTACCGCCGGGCATAAAGGACCAGGCGTTCAGCTGTTCTCCGATAGCCGCAAGCTCCGGTGGAGAAAAGCTGCCGATCTTCTGATCCTCAAACCAGCTGCCCGACATGAGATCCACCAGACGCTTGGGGAGATGCGCTTTTAACAAGGCCACCAGCCGCTGTTGTGGATGAGACTCCCGTTCTGCGACCAGCCAGGTGGCCGCATCAATATCCGGAAGCAGGTTGATCTCCACCGGCCGGCCCTCGCGCCAGAATGACGATATCTGCAGTATGGCCGGACCACTGAGCCCCCGATGAGTAAACAGCAGGTTTTCCCTAAAGCTCACGCCCCCGCAACTTGCGACCACTTCTGCAGAAATTCCGGAAAGGACCTCGTAAGTCAGCTTGTCACTGGAGTTCCAGGTCAAAGGCACCAGCGCTGCACGCGGCGCATGCAGCTTTAGCCCCAAGTCCCTGGCGGTGCGAAACGCCAGGTCACTGGCGATCCTGGGCATGGACAAACCACCGGAAGCGATCACCACCTTGCCTGCCCGGTACTGTTTGTCTTTGGTACCCACGCAAAAGCCCTGCTCTTCCTCAGGCGTAATTGTCTCAACCCTCTGACGAAGTCGAATCTCTACTCCGGCGTAAGCGCACTGCTCCAGCAGCATTGCCACAATCTCTTTGGCACTGTTGTCGCAAAACAGCTGCCCCAACTTTTTTTCGTGGTAGTCGATACCGGCAGTTTCCACCATCTGAATAAAGTCTGACGGTGAAAAACGCTTCATGGCAGAAATGCAAAAATTGGGATTTTCTGACAGGTAGTGCTCCCGGGGATCGGCGAACATATTCGTGAAATTGCAGCGCCCACCTCCGGACACCAGAATCTTGAGTCCCACCTTAGGCCCCTGCTCAAGCACCAGAACCCGCAGCCCACGATACCCCGCGCTAATGGCGCACAGGAGCCCGCTGGCACCACCGCCTATAACGATCACATCGTGACTCACTGCATCCTTACTCATCAAAGCAAGTCCGCCATAGCTGCTCAAGCGTTTCTTTACCGAGTTCATTAAGCGTATTGATATTGGTCAGGGGCACGGAATCAATATCCGGGTGACCAGCAACAGCGCGCTCCACGCTGTCCTCGCGAAGCAGATGCAGCATAGGATAGGGTGAGCGATTGGAGTAGTTCTCGGCGTCATCCGGGTCGGTGCCGGCAAATTGGTACCGGGGGTGAAAGCTGGCGACTTGATAGATTCCTTCAAAGTGCAACTGTTTGAGCAAGACATCACAGCGACCCAGAAAATCATTGAATGCATAGAAATCAGCAAGCACGTCGGGGTGCACAATAAAGCTGGTTTCAATATCAGGGCGCTGCTCAAGAAGCTGTAACTCCGATGCCAGCACTTGCAGCAGCGCATTCTCTTCTTTGGCGTCACAAAGCACGAACCGCACGCTCCCTTTATCCAGCTCACGCTTTGCAAAGGGACAAAGGTTGTACTGAACTACAAGGCGCTCTATCCAGAGCCGGGTTGCGGTTAAGGCATGATCGTTCAGGGCAAATACTCGTGCTTTACCCAGTCCACTTCCATGACCCAGTCACCAGTCATCTTGGCATCATTGATTTTTGCGAAGTTGAGAATCGCAAAAAAAGGTTCTGACAAAGCATCACTCATACCTTCGTTTCGGTAAACCTCTACGCCATCAAGTCGGTAGACAATGTCATCGCCCAACCACTCCACCGAGTACTCGTGATAGTCATCAAGGCTCGCCTCCTGTACCAGCATCAGCGCCTGCCAATCACCGTCATCGCAGGCGCCGTTGCTCTTGATCGCGCGCGCCGCATAGTGGTCGGGACCGCCATCACTATGGTGCTCAAAAATATCGATCTCACCGGACCCGTACATAGGCCAGCAAACGGTTTCGTCGGGGTCCTGCACCGGAGGCTCGTCATTAAAAGCCCCCAGCAACCACCAGGCTGGAAACATACCGGGCTGACCGCTGTTTTCGACCCTGAGTCTTGCCGTCCAACGCCCTTTTACAAATTCCTTGCGATTTTTTGAGGCGATGCGTGCCGCCACGTACCGGGTGTCCGGGTGTTTGACGCCTTTTTTACTGAACACATCACAGGGACGCTTTTCTCCAAGATCAACGACTCGCAGCTTCAGCGTGCCGTTGCTGACTTCCCGGGTGTTGAACTGACCATCCGGTACGTAGCAGTGATCTTCGCCATTCACAAAAACCAGTTGATCCTGCCAATTTGCCGGGTCGAATCGCTCAAAATCGTCAAAAAAATCGATTTCCCAGGTCGTTACAGAGGCCTCCCCGGCAAAGGATGCGCTCACCCCGAAAAACCACAGCACAACAAGTGCCCCAAATGTCTCAAATACCCCAGTCGCTTTTAATCGTTTGTTCCCAGTCGCTTTCAATCGTTTGTTCATAGTGCAGTCTCAGCTATGCCCGGCGTTCGCGGTAAACCCAAAATTGCAGCTCTCGATCCGCCGCGGCAAAGCATACAGGGATTTTATAGGCCGCTGTCATATACTGTATATTTATACAGTACTATTGCTAGACTCGGTACGCGTCATTTCCATCAACCTTAATACACGAAGCCTCTCTTTTGCATGCCCTACTGCGAACTCCATTGTCTTAGCTGCTACAGCTTCCTGCGCGGCGCCTCCCGTCCGGAGGAGTTGGTCGCTCAGGCGGCTGCCAGCGGCTATACCGCCATCGCAATTACCGATGAGTGCTCTCTGGCAGGCGTTGTTAAAGCGCATGTGGCAGCCAGAGAGCACAATATTCAACTCATCATCGGTAGTGAGTTCAAATTAAGCGAAGGCATTCATCTTGTGGCACTCGCACCTAATCGCACAGCCTATGGCGAACTTTCAGGCTTAATCAGCCTGGGGAGGCGTCGCAGCCCCAAAGGAGAATACGAAGTCACCCTCCGGGATGTGATCTTCCATCTCAAGCGCTGTCTGCTTATCTGGCTACCCAAAGACGACAGTGAGATTAACCGCGGGTACGGCAAACAGTTGGCGCGGCTGTGTCGGGAACGCGTCTGGATAGGCGTGCAGTATCTGCTGGGCAACGATGAAATCCGCCGCTATCGCGCGCTACAATCTCTTGCCAGCGCACTACAGCTGCCGCTGCTTGCCTGCGGTGATGTGCAGATGCACTGCGCGACCCGCAAACCTCTTCACGACGTTATGACGGCCCTGCGATACAACTGTAGTGTTGCTGAACTGGGCAGTCGCCGACTCCCCAACGCCCAGCAACATTTACGTAGCATCAATCAGCTCGAACGCCTTTACCCGCGGTCACTACTTGAAGAAACTCTCAATGTCGCCCGGCGGTGCCAGTTCAGTCTCAGCGAACTGCGCTATGAATACCCCGAGGAGGTAGTGCCCAAGGGACATAACGCCCGGGATTATCTGCGAGAACTCACCTGGCAAGGTGCCAACCAGCGTTGGCCGGATGGGACGCCATCAGTCATTCGGCAGCGCATCGAAAAAGAGCTCGCCCTGATCGCCGAGCTGGACTACGAATACTACTTTCTTACCGTATACGACATCGTTCGCTTTGCCCGGGACCGCGGCATTCTCTGTCAGGGCCGTGGCTCGGCAGCGAACTCTGTGGTCTGTTATTGCCTGTTCATTACCGAAGTATCGCCAGAAAAAATCTCTCTGCTCTTTGAGCGCTTTATCTCCCGGGAACGCGACGAGCCTCCAGACATCGACGTGGACTTTGAGCATGAACGCCGGGAAGAGGTCATTCAGTACATCTATGACAAGTACAGCAGGCGCCGGGCAGCCCTCGCCGCCACGGTCATTACCTACCGGGCCCGCAGTGCTGTTCGCGATGTCGGCAAAGCGCTGGGACTGGACCCGATCTTTGTTGATGATTTAGCCAAATCCCTTGCATGGTGGGACAAACAGCGCGATCTGGAAGCCCGCTTCAGTGAGCATGGACTGAAGACCGGGCAACAGGATGACAAGCCCAATACGGCGCAGCTCTTCTACCAACTGGTACAGGAGATCCTGGGGTTTCCCCGGCACCTGTCTCAGCATGTGGGTGGCTTTGTCATATCCCGAGGGCCGATCTCACAGCTCGTACCGGTAGAAAACGCGAGCATGGCGGATCGCACCGTCATCCAGTGGGACAAGGACGATATCGAAGCCCTGGGCCTGCTCAAGGTCGACATTCTGGCCCTGGGCATGCTCTCGGCAATCCGCAAGTCTCTGGCACTGGTGCATCGCTATGATCCGCGCATTCGCCAACTGCAGGATATTCCCGCCGAAGACATGGCGACCTATCGCATGCTCCAGCGCGCAGACTCTATCGGTGTCTTTCAGATTGAGTCCCGGGCGCAGATGAGTATGCTGCCGCGCTTAAAACCGGCGTGCTTTTATGATCTTGTGATCGAGATTGCCATCGTGCGTCCCGGTCCTATTCAGGGCGATATGGTGCATCCCTATCTGCGGCGCCGCCAGGGTCTGGAGAGCATCAGCTATCCCGACGAGGCGGTAAAAAGCGTTCTGGAGCGCACTCTGGGCGTGCCTATCTTTCAGGAACAGGTTATTCGTCTGGCCATGGTTGCCGCGGGCTTTACCGGCGGCGAGGCCGATCAACTGCGCCGCGCCATCACTAACTGGGGTCGCAACAGCAAACTGTTGAGCTTCGAGAAAAAACTCACCGACGGCATGCTCAGCCGCGGTTATAGCGAGGACTATGCTCAGCGACTCTTCGAGCAAATCAAGGGCTTTGGTGGCTATGGTTTTCCTGAGTCACACTCGGCGAGCTTCGCTTTGCTCGCCTATGTGTCATCCTGGCTCAAATGTCACCACCCCGGCGCGTTCTATGTTGGACTTCTGAACAGCCAGCCTATGGGCTTTTACACGCCCTCCCAGCTCATTCAGGATGCCCGACGTCACGGGGTCATCACACTGGCTGCAGACGTCAATCACAGCGACTGGGATCATCAGCTGCTCGATGATGGCGAACAAGGCACCGGCGCCCCCATACGTCTGGGCCTGCGCTTAATCAAAGGTTTATCCAAAGATGCAGCCAGGCGTATCAGCGCCGCCCGCAGGCATTCGCCCTATCGTCAGATAGCTGACTTACGCAAACGGGCCGAGCTCAATCGACGGGATATGGAAGCACTGGTAGACGCCGATGCCCTGGTCAGTCTCAGCGGTCATCGGCATCAGGCGCGCTGGCAGGTCATGGCTTTGGAGCCTGCACGCCCCCTACTGGAATACGAGCAGCAGGCAACCGGGGCGCTGTTGAGTGATGATGTCTGCCTCCCGGAACCAGCAATTGCCGAGTCGGTGATTGCTGACTACCGCAGCACCGGCGTCACGCTTCGGGCGCATCCTCTGGCATTGCTACGCGGCCAGGCACCTTTTAATAGCTGTAAGCGCCAGCAGGATCTTGCGGCACTCAACGATGGCCGCTTTGTGCGTATCGCGGGCCTGGTGACCTGTCGGCAGCGACCCGGCACCGCCTCCGGCGTACTCTTTCTGACCCTGGAAGACGAAACGGGTAACAACAACGTCGTGGTGTGGCCTAAGGTGCAGCAGAACTTTCGTGAGGCGCTCATGAAAGGTCGCCTGCTAATGATCAAAGGCACCTTACAGAAACGTGATGGCGTCACCCACATCGTCGCCGGGGCACTCTTTGATCACAGTGACGCCTTGGGGAACCTGGGGCTGAAGTCCCGGGACTTTCATTAAAAGCCACTGCATAATTAGCAGGATAAAAAGCGTTACCTTAGGCTTTGATCGTATCGGGGCACAAAAAGCGTTCTTGCCCCCCCCATCGCAGTCAGTAAGAGTGCTTCTATGATCATCAATCGCATCGGCAGCGCACTGAGGTCCCAGGACTGGGCAACCGTATTCATTGAATTCGTGCTCGTTGTTCTTGGCGTACTAGTGGCTCTGGAGGTGGATCGCTATAACGAGCGGCAAAAAGAGCGGGCAGATGAGATCAACTATCTCCTGGCACTTGAGCGCGACCTGCAGCGTGATATCGATGATCACAGGACCCTGATCGAGGCGTTTTCTACCATTGAGTCCTTTGGGGACAGTGCGATAAAAACCCTGAATGGGCAGGAATGCAGCCCGGGTGAATGCTGGCGTAGCCTTGTAGAGGCATTCCATGCCTCGCAATGGATCGATGCGAGCACCAACAGTTCGAGCTTTGAAGAAATGAAGCGCCTGGGACTTCCCAAAGACGCGGGCTTGAAAGATACGCTGGAGCTGTACTATGCCGGGGGACGTGCGCGAGGAAAGTTGACCGCGGATTTACCCCTGTATCGTCAACTTGTGCGTTCTGCGATACCGCAGGATCTACAACGGTACATCTGGTCCAACTGCTTCACTGTGTCGGGCAGTGATGAGACCTATAACAGCAACTGTGCTTCGCCGACAACGGACGAGTCCGCTCGACGGGTGCTGGAGAACATTCGAAAAACGCCACAGATCAAAGAGGCACTGACTTTTTGGATGAGCAATATCAGTCTTATTACCCTGACGATTCCCACGCAAACCGAGGAAGCCAAGCAGGCCTTAGCTGCGGTGAGAGACAATATTCAATAAAGCCGCGCACGGCCACCCCTACGCTCTGTTCCCGCAGGCTTGAGTATCGGTTACGCCCGCTCGGGCGATCAGAACACCGGATTCACGCACCGCTTGCCTGCGATCCCGGTTCCGGAACCTACTCGCCGGCGAGCTGACGCTCGTAATCCTCAGCGTCGAAGCTACCCAGTGAATCCTGAATCAGGCCGCTGTCAGAGAGAATCCACGATTCGTAGCCGCTGAACCTCACCGCGCGGCCCGTACCTCCGGGTCCGGTATTTGTCCCACTGAAGGTCCAGTGGTAATTGATTCGATCTCCGCTGCGCTCAAGGCGGTCGTTGACCAGCACAAGATCGGGGAAAGCTTCCATGAAGCCCCGGGCCGCCTCTGCCACACTCACACGACCTACCGAGGGCTCTCCACCATTGATGGTGAGCGCTCCCTCTGGCGTATAAAAAGCGGCTACCTGATCGGGGTCACCGCTGTTCCAGGCTGCGGTGTAACCTTTGGCAATCGCTTGAACATCACGTTCGGCATCCTGCATAAAACCTCTCAACAAGCTCCGATAGAGCTCGGGTTCACGACTAATAGATCGGTGACCCGCGCCCGGGATCACTTCAA
>DS999407.1:381086-585256 GCA_000158155.1 gamma proteobacterium NOR5-3
GCACAAAAGGATTTGTGCATCAACATCACAGCAGCGCCCCCAAAAGCATTACGAAGGTTGCCGCAAAGCCCACAAACCAGATGGCCGATCGCAGCAGGGGTACGCCAGAAGCATAGGCAGGCACGTAAAGAATACGCGCGCCTAGATACGCCCAGGCACAGTTCGCGGTGAGGCTGCTTCCCGCATCACCCAGAGCAACCACCACCACAGCAATGGTGAAGAGGATAAGTCCTTCAAAATGATTATCCATCGCGCGCTTAAGACGCCCGGGAATCCCCGTCGCCTCTCGCGGCTCATCCCGCGGACCACCCGTGTACTGCGTGCCCAACTGAATATTTAAAGGAACAGCCATCAATACAAACTGGAGGTACTGAAGCAACGCCGCATAGGCCAAAACCTGTACTTCTACCGGCATAAAAACACCTTATGTTCTCAAAAGCTGCCTATCAGGATCTGGGCGTCAGCCGAAGCAGGCGCCCTTTGCTGTCACCGTAGTCATCTTCAAGCACCAAAATGCTGCCATCCGATGCTTCCTGCACACTGCGGATGCGCGCGCCCATGTCATAGCGCTCGAGCTCCCTGGCAGAGCCATCATCACCCAGTTCCACACGCACGATAGCGCGCGAGGACAGACCGGCAATAATTGCATTGCCCTTCCAGTCGGCAAAAGCATCGCCCCGGTAAATCAACATATCGCCGGGAGAGATGACCGGCGTCCACCACAGCGCAGGCGCATTAAACTCAGGTCGCGTATCGTGATCGGGCATTTCCCGACCGTCGTAATGATCACCATTGGAGACTTCCGGGTAACCGTAATTAGCGCCGCGCTCAATCAGGTTAAGCTCGTCACCGCCGGCGGGGCCCATTTCGATTTCCCACAGGCGTCCGTCCAAACCCACAGCGAGCCCAAGAACATTGCGGTGCCCTAAAGACCAGATTTGCGGATATACACCGCGGCGATCAACGCGCGGATTTTTTGAGTAGTAGTCCACAAAGGGGTTGTCATCGGGTACCGACCCATCATCATTCAAGCGAAGCACTTTGCCCGAGTTGGACTGCATATCCTGAGCGGTGGTGAACTTCTGCCGATCACCCGAGGTAATCCACAGATAGCCATCATCATCGAACAGCATACGATGACCGTAATGACCGTACCCGACCAGCTTCGGGTACTGTCGCCACACCACCTCTACATCCTTGAGCGCCGGACGGCGTCCCGAGGCATCGAGTACGCCCCGAGCTACCGCTGCGCCGCGGGTATCGCCCACACCCGCTTCCGCATAGCTAAGGTAGACCATACCGTTGCTGGCAAAGTCTGGATGCAACACGACGTCACCCAGACCACCCTGCCCGCCATAGGCAACATCGGGCACGCCGCTTACCGGTCGAGATTGCCCGCCTTCTTTATCTACGATAACAAGGTTGCCCTTGGCTTCGGTCACCAGCAGACGCCCATCAGGCATCTCGGCCACGGACCAGGGGTCGTCAAACTGACTCACCTCGGTCACGGTAAATGGGGTCTGAGCGCTAACCGATGGAACCATCAGCAGCGCCAGTAACATCAGCGCGGAATTCAGAAGGCCTTTCATATCCATTCCTTAATGATTGGTGTTCGTTAAAATCTCAAGCCACGCAAAGCCCAAAGCCCCGGGGGCTAGGCTCGGTTCGCGACCTCAAAACAGGGTCGGTAAGACGCCGGATCGATCTTCATCCGGCCATCACGCACAAATCCTTCCAGCAAGCCGGACAGTCCGGAGATCACCTCGCCCTCTCCATGGAGTTGATACGGACCATGTGCTTCAACGGCTCTTACGCCAAAGTCTTTTACATTCCCCGCCACAATGCCGGAAAACGCCCGGCGAAGCTCTGCGATCAACTGATGGCTAGGCTGATCCCGATGCAGCGAGAGCGCCGCCATATTTTCGTGCGACGGCAGAAAAGGCTGCTGCAGTTCCTTGGGAATGTGCAGCGTCCAACTGTAACTAAAGGACTCGTTTTGCTCGATACGCTGACGCCGCACGGCTTTGATAGAGGACTTCATAGCACGTGCTACAGCGGCAGGGTCACCGTTGATAATCGTGTAGTGCTGCGCGACCTCGTCACCCAGACAGTTGCGCAAAAACGCATCAATCCGGGCAAAGTATTCAGCGCTTTGTGCAGGACCGGTAAAGATCAGAGGAAGCTCAATGTGGGCATTGTCCGGGTGCATCTTAATACCCAGTAAAAACATGATTTCCTCGGCGGTACCGACGCCTCCGGGAAACACCAGAATTCCGTGGGCAACTCGCACAAAAGCTTCAAGTCGCTTTTCTATGTCGGGCATGATCACCAGTTCGCTGACGATCGCATTCGGTGACTCGGCGGCAATAATCCCCGGCTCAGAAAGTCCAACGTAACGGGTGTCCCGGTTCAGTTGCTTGGCATGGGCGATGGCAGCTCCTTTCATGGGGCCTTTCATCGCTCCCGGGCCACAGCCCGTGCAGATATCAAAGCCACGTAAGCCCAGCGAATAGCCCACGGTTTTTGAGTAGTCGTACTCCGTACGGGAAATGGAATGCCCGCCCCAGCACACCACCAGACGCGGCTGTACATTGCTGCGTACCACATTCGCATTGCGCAGAATCCGAAACACAGCGTCGGTAATGCCCTCGGAGCTGCTCAGATCAAAGGTCTGCTGCTCCGCCAACTTGTGTTCGGTATAGACAATGTCACGCAGGGCCGAAAACAAATGGTGACGAATACCCTCAATCATCTTGCCGTCGACAAAGGCCTCGCCGGGCGCATTGAAGAGCTCTAACTTCAAACCCCGGGGCTCGGGAATCACCCGCAGCTCAAAGTCAGCGTAAGCCTCGTAGACCTTGCGCGCATCATCGACGTAGCCATCTGTGTTGAGGATCGCCAGGGCGCAGCGACGAAAAAGCTCGTGCAGGCTCGCATCGGCGTTAGCCAGGCTGGACATCTCCCGCTGGGTCAGTAAGTCAAGGGTTTGCACCGGGCGCACCGACGCTCTGGCAATACGCGCAGGAGGAGTACTGCTACCGCCGGTGGTTTCTCCGGCAACTTGCTCTGGAATATTCATAATTTAAGTATACCGCGACGACGTGACAGCTTGGTGAAAACGCAAGCGCTCACTGGCGCCGCACCAACTCCGGGTGCACATATCGAAAAGTCAGGTTGATTCGAGCCCCACAGGGCCTGGCCTGCTTGGGAACCTCGTGCCGCCAGTTTTGCTGCGTGTCACCACGCATGATTAACAGGCTTCCCGGGGCCAGAGGCAGACGCACGGGTTTAAGGTCCTTGCGGTGCCGGTGCTTGAGCCGAAATACACGCTCCTCCCCCAGACTCAGCGACGCAATGACCGGCTTAGGGCCTAACTCCGGCTCGTCGTCCGCATGCAGGCCCATGCTGTCCCGATGGTCGCGATACTGGTTGGCCAGCACACTGTTAAAGCGCACTCCACTGAGCGTCTGGACATGCTCACGCAGGGTCGCAAGAGTCGCAGTCCACGGAAGCGGTTCGTGATCAATGCCGGAATAGCGATAGGACAGGCCGTCATCGCCATACCAGGCCAGAAGACGCGGTTGCATATAGCGTTTGCCAAATAGCTGAATGGGCTCCTGACGCCAATGCAACTCGCGCTGGAGCCTGTCAAACAGAACGTCGCCAGGGACACCCAGATCCGGGCTGCGATACAGCACCAACTCGCCTCCGGGCAAGTCCAGCGACTGTGCACCCTCCTTTGCGAACAGATCGCCCGCGCTCATTGGGCATGCTTGCCCAGCATGGCATCCAACTGCACCCGCACGCCGGGCCACTCACTTTCCAGGATAGAGTAAACACAGGTGTCACGCAGCGTACCGTTGCTGTGGCGACTATGATTACGCAGGATGCCGTCTGGCTTGGCGCCAATGCGCTCAATGGCCTGACGACTGGCGCGATTAAAGGACGAGGTCCGAAACTCAACCGCGATGCAGCCCAAAACCTCGAAGGCGTGCTCAAGCAAAAGCCGTTTGCATTGTGTATTGAGCGCCGTGCGCTGCACCCGCCGCGCGTACCAGGTGGACCCAATCTCAACCCGCGGCGACTTCGCATCAATGTTCATATAGGTGGTCATGCCCGCCGGCACCCCTTCCTCATCCAGCACAGTGAAAGGCAGCATGCGACCAGCTCGCTGCTCTTCAAGCCTGCGCTCTATTTCTCCAAGCATTTGGTCGGGAGACGGAACGTTGGTGTACCAGGCGCGCCACACTTCACCATCACCACTGGCATGAGCAAGAGCGCCGCTATGCTCAAGGCTCAATGGAACCAAACTCGCAAATTCACCCTGAAGTGTGACGGGGGCCGGCCAGGGCATCTTCAAACTCCTCTAAACAAAGGCGGCAAGCATGCCACGAAACAGGCAAAAAAAACCCGCTCCATATTCGAAGCGGGTTCCTTAGCGGCCTTGTTAACAAGACCCAGGCGTTAAGACACAGCCCGGTGCTTAGCCAACAAAAGCCTTACGTGGCTCAGACACGCCCGCAGACTCAGTACCCTTCAGGTACGCCAGCATGGTGTCCGCATCAGAGACTTCAAACGGGTCGGTTTCACCGTTATCGCAGTAGCCGGCTTCCGAGAACAGCTTCTCGATCACGCCGTCATTGACGAGCATGGAGTAACGCCAGGAGCGCATGCCAAAACCAATGTTGGACTTGTCTACCAGCATACCCATCTTGCGTGTGAATTCGCCGTTTCCGTCAGGAAGCAGGAAAATGTTCTTGTTGCCCTGGTCCTGGCCCCACTTGAACATTACGAAGGCATCGTTCACAGAAACGCAAACGATCTCATCGACGCCTTGCGCCTTGAACTCTTCGTAAAGCTCGTCGTAGCGTGGCAGGTGGTTCGAAGAACAGGTTGGGGTAAACGCGCCAGGCAGTGAAAACACGACCACTTTCTTGCCGCCAAAGATATCGGCAGTTGTTTTCTCTTCCCAACGGTAAGGGTTGTCGCCACCTACGGATTCGTCCCGTACGCGGGTCTTGAATGTTGCATCTGGTACATGTGTAGTCACGTCTGCGTTCTCCTTAAGAGTCTAAAAACAAAATGGCTGTGAACTCGTAGCTTAGTTTACGAGTCGCAACGCTGCGAGGATCAGTATCCTAACCAAGAATCAGTCATCGATAAAACAATATTTATTGCACTTGGTGTTCGCTTTTCTCGATCGAGCTGCCGTTCCGCGACGCAACACCGCGATACACGGGTGCTTTGCGCGCCGGACCTAGGCGGCGTGCTTTTCAGCCTGCCCCACAGCCGCTGGCGACTCGTAGCGCAAGGCCGGCTCGGCAAAGTCCATTTCTTCAAACTCGCGCTTTTCGCGCAGATAGTTCTGAGAATTCACCCAGGGGGGACGATCGCCCTGCCTTGGAAACAAATGCATCACGCGCTGCATGTAACCGGCGGAAAAATCATCAATCCAGGGCTTAGGGCTCATGATGGGTAGGCCCTCCTCCAGCGCCGGAGTGACCACCGTCTCTCCCTTAGCGTCCATGTGAGCCAATAGCCTGCACATCCACTGGGAGACCAAATCCGCGCGGAGGGTCCAGGAGGCATTGATATACCCGAACACCGACACCAGGTTGGGCAGACCGGTACACATCATGCCGCGATAAGACCAACTGGAGGCAAAATCAAAAATCTCGCCGTCGACCTTAATCTCGACACCCCCAAAGAGCTCCAGTTCAAGACCGGTGGCCGAGACAATAATATCTGCCGCCAACTCCGAGCCATCAACAAGGCGTACGCCCTCAGCAGTCAGGGTATCAATCTGATTGGTCACCACCCGCGCTTTACCGCTGTGTATGGCCGCAAACAGATCACTGTCCGGAACGAGACACAAACGCTGATCCCAGGGATTATAGGTCGGCGTGAAATCGGCCAGATCTCCCGCGTCACCCAGCTCCTTTTTCGTTTGGTCGAGCAGCATCTGACGCAGTTTCTCGGGCTGTTTCCGGGATTTTTTGTACACCCAATGCTGCATCCGCGTGTTTTTCCAGCGCGTAACGCTGTAAGCCCAGTTCTTGGGCAGTACCGCGCGCAGGAAATTGGCAATCCAGTCTTTCGACGGCCGGGAAACCACCCAGGTAGGCGAACGCTGGAGCATCACAACCTCGGCAGCTTTGTCTGCCATGGAAGGCACCAGCGTCATGGCGGTGGCGCCAGAGCCAATAACGAGCACGCGCTTGTTCTCGTAATCCAGATCGTCCGGCCAGAACTGGGGATGGATAAACTCACCTTTAAAGTCATCCCGTCCGGGAAAATCAGGCTGATGCCCATGGCTATAGCTGTAATACCCCGCGCAAAGGTGCAAAAAGCGCGTTTTCAGGGTTTGCAGGGCGCCGCTATTCCCATCTTCGATGGTCAGCTCCCAGCACTGCTGCTCGCTGTGCCAATGAGCCTGCTTTACTTTTTGCTGATAGCGAATCAGCGAGTCGACGCCATACTCTTTTGCTGTCTCGCGCACATAGCTCAGAATCGACGGTCCGTCGGCAATCGCCTTGGACGCCTCCCAGGGCTTAAAACTGTAGCCCAGGGTGTGCATATCGCTGTCGGAACGAATACCGGGATAGCGAAACAGGTCCCAGGTGCCACCGCTGCGTTCTCGCGCCTCTAAAATGGCGACTTTGCGCTGGGGACAGTGGCGCTTTAGATGACAGGCTGCGCCAATGCCGGACAGACCCGCACCAATGATCACTACATCAAGAATATCGCTCATATACCTATGGTCCTGGCTTATCGCTTTTGTGGCTTGTAATGGCTCTCGCGAGCCGTGGTACCTTGCTCCCACCGCCGTGCTAGCGTGAACTTCTGCCCCGCCCTGCCGCGATGCGCAGGCGCAGCGCGTTCAGCTTGATGAAACCCTCTGCATCCGCCTGATCATAGGCACCCGCATCGTCCTCAAAGGTCGCAATACTTTCGTCAAACAGGCTGTCTTTGGAGCTTCGACCCACCGCTGACACGCTACCCTTATAGAGCTTGAGACGGACCGTGCCATTGACCACGGATTGCGACTGGTCGATAGCCGCTTGAAGCATCTGCCGCTCCGGGGACCACCAGTAGCCGTTGTAAATCAGATTCGCGTAACGCGGCATCAACTCATCTTTGAGATGCGCCACCTCACGATCCAGCGTCAGTGACTCGATAGCGCGGTGGGCCTTGAGCATGATCGTGCCGCCCGGGGTCTCGTAGCAGCCCCGGGACTTCATCCCCACGTAGCGGTTTTCCACAATATCCAGACGACCGATGCCGTTGGCACCGCCGATCGCATTGAGGGTTTCCAATACGGTGGCCGGAGACATCGCCTGTCCGTCGACGGCCACGATATCGCCGCCGAGAAACTCCAGTTCGATGTAGGTGGGCGTGTCCGGCGCTTGTTCGGGACTGACACTCCAGCGCCACATGGATTCTTCGGCTTCGGCCCAGGGGTCTTCAAGAATTCCCCCTTCATAGGAAATGTGCAGCAGGTTGGCATCCATGGAATAAGGCGACTTTTTGCCAGCGGCAGCAAAGTCCACCGGTATATCCCGCTCACGACAATAGGCCATAAGCGACTCCCGGGAGCTAAGGTCCCACTCCCGCCAGGGCGCTATCACCTGAATGCCGGGCTTAAGAGCATAGGCGCCCAGTTCAAAACGCACCTGATCATTACCCTTGCCTGTGGCGCCATGAGAAATGGCGTCGGCGCCGGTTTCTGTCGCGATATCGACCAGTCTCTTGGCAATCAGGGGGCGCGCAATCGATGTGCCCAGGAGGTATTCCCCCTCGTAGATCGTGTTGGCGCGGAACATGGGGTACACATAGTCGCGCACAAACTCTTCACGCAGGTCTTCAATGTAAATTTCTTTGACCCCCAGGGCCTTCGCTTTAGCCCGTGCCGGCTCAACCTCCTCGCCCTGACCGATATCGGCGGTAAAGGTCACCACCTCACAGGCGTAGTTGTCCTGCAACCAGCGCACGATGACCGAGGTATCGAGTCCCCCGGAGTAAGCCAAAACTACTTTTTTGACGTCTGCCATACTGATCCTTGAGCGCAAAAGTAGTCGAGTTTACCGCTGCAATGACCCGCGTGCACGGATAAGAGTCTCCGATGGTTTTGTCGAGTGCACCTTTGCGGTAGCATCACATTCCTTCTGTCGCACGGCCCAAACCTTTGGACACCCTCACTTTAGTACGCCCCGACGACTGGCACAGCCACCTCCGTGACGGTTCTGCACTGACCCAGACCTGTGCCGACATGGCGCGGTACATGGGCCGGGTGATCGTCATGCCGAATCTTGTGCCTCCGGTCACCAACACCCGTCTGGCCGCAGAGTACCGCCAACGAATCCTGCGCAGCATGCAAGACGCACCGCGCCAGTTTGATCCGCTGATGACCCTGTATTTAACCGATGGCACCAGCGCAGATGACATCCGCGAGGCAGCCGCGACGGACTGGCTGGCCGCGGTCAAACTGTACCCCGCCGGAGCCACCACCAACTCTGATGCGGGGGTCAATTCCCTGGAAGCGCTGTATCCGGTACTCGCCACCATGGAAGAGGTTGATCTGCCCTTACTGGTGCATGGTGAAGTCACCGACGCCGATGTGGATATCTTTGATCGCGAAGCGGCCTTTATCGGCGAACACCTCGCTCCTATCGTTGCGCGCTTTCCAAAGCTGCGCGTAGTGCTGGAGCACATCACCACCGCCGATGCCGTGGATTTTGTGAAGAGCGCTGGAGCACAGGTGGCAGCCACCATCACCGCTCACCACCTCCTCCTCAATCGCAACGACATGCTGGTCGGTGGCATAAAGCCGCACTACTACTGCCTGCCCATCCTCAAGCGCCGGCAGCATCAGGAAGCCCTGCGCCAGGCGGCGACTTCAGAAGATCGAAGCTTTTTTATCGGCACAGACTCAGCCCCCCACGAAAAACACGCCAAGGAGAGCGCCTGCGGCTGCGCCGGCGTGTACACCGCGCATGCCTCGCTGGAGCTGTACGCGGAAGTTTTCGAGGATCTGGACGCTCTGCACCGCCTGGAGGATTTTGCCTCACTGCGGGGACCGGACTTTTATCAGCGACCCCGGAACACCGAAAAGGTCTGTCTGCGTCGCGTCAGCTGGACTGTGCCTGCGAGCATCCCCTTGGGGGACGAAGAAATGGTGCCCCTGCGTGCTGGTGAGTCTTTGCGCTGGCAAGTTATTGACGCGGGAGCAGCGTAAGTCATGGCAATGAAGTCACGCTTCCGAGGCTTTCTACCCGTGATTATCGACATGGAAACCGGTGGGTTTTCGTCGTCTACCGACGCTATATTAGAACTTGCGGCGACCATCATTCGCATGGATGACTCGGGACATGTCGCGGTTCACGAAACCCATAGCTTCAACGTTGCTCCCTTTGAAGGCGCCAATATTGAGCAGTCCGCACTGGATTTTACGGGCATTGATCCCTGGCATCCGTTCAGAGAAGCGCACTCGGAAAAAGATGCCCTGGCCGAGCTGTTTCAGGTAGTTCGTCGGGAGATCCGTGATCAGGAGTGCAACCGGGCGATCCTTGTGGGGCATAACGCCCACTTCGATGCGGGCTTTTTAAATGCCGCGGTAGAGCGCTGCGAGATCAAACGGAACCCCTTCCACCCGTTTTCGCACTTTGATACGGCGACACTATCGGGGCTGGCTTACGGACAGACGGTACTGGCAAAAAGCTGCCTGGAAGCGGGCATACCTTTCGACAATGAGCAGGCGCATTCCGCGGCTTACGATGCAGAACGCACCGCAGAACTGTTTTGCAGCATTGTTAATCGATGGCAAATGCTCGGCGGCTGGACGCCGGGCAGCATGTCCTCTTCTGACTAGGCCTCGCCGCTCAAAGCATTGAGCAGCAGATCAAGCTCCCGCATGAGCTCTTCAATAGCCGTGAGGGACAGTAGCTCGACCTTCAGCTCTTCCTCCAACGGCAGCAGCTGCACCAGACTGTAAGCCACCTGCCAGGCATCCGTGAGATCCGCAGGCATGCCGATGCGCTGCACATGCGGGTGCGCCTCCAGGCCCTCGAGCACCGTGCGCAGGGGCTCCCAGGCATCGATCATCGCTGCGGGTTCCAGCGGCGGCAAAAGCTCCACCTCCGCGCGAATGAGGCCATTGTTCTCGCGCCAGAACTCCCCCAGCAAGAAGCGCTGACTGCCCTCTACGGTCACGCCCAACAAACCATTGTCCAGCTGATCCCAGTCGACAATGGAGGCGAGCGTACCCATGCCGGCCAACTGAGGCAGCCGCGCAGAGCCCACTTCAACCCCGCGCTCAATGCGCAGCATGCCAAAGCGATCACCGCTGCGCATGGAGGACTTCACCAGTTCGAGATAGCGCTGCTCGAATATCTGCAGGGGCATGCGTCCGTAGGGAAGCAGCACCGCTGACAGGGGAAATAGCGCTATCTCAGTCATTGTTCAGGGCCCAGCGGTTTGAAGAGCAGTATCAGTCGCGGCAGCAGCAGCAGCGCACCGACCACCGCGGCGGTCATGGCAATCACCGTGAGTACACCAAAGTACAAACTGGGATTGAAGTTGGACAGGGTGAGCGTGCTGAAACCCACCACCAGTGTCAGGGTCGTGTAGTACATCGCTCTGCCGATACTGCCGTGACAGCGGTACATCGACGCCAGGTAGTTCCGATCAACGGGAAACTCCCGCTTGAATCGATGCACGTAGTGAATACAGTTATCTACACCAATACCCACCACGATAGCCGCGATAGTGATGGTCATAATATCCAGAGGAATGCCGGCAAAACCCATAATCCCCAACACCAACCCTGCAGCCAGCAGATTCGGCGCCAGGGCAATGAGCGCCAGAGACAGCGAACGGAACAAAATCCAGAACATGATCAGAATGACAGCGAATACGGCACCGAGGGTCAGTATCTGTGACGCAAAGAGGCTTTGAAGAACGTTGTTGTACATCACCAACATGCCGGTAAAACGCGCCTGCCCTTCTTCCAGCCCGCCCTCTTCACGTAACGCCCGGTCCAAGTCCCTGAGAAACGCCGCTCGTCGCAGGTCCTGACTGGTCTCCTTCACCCTTATGGTTATTCGCGCTTCGTCCCGCTCTGCATTGAAGTAAGGCTCCACGAGTTGGCGGGAGATGTCCGCCGAGAGCGCATTGCGCGCAAGCGCCAGTTCTACGCTTCCCATATCGTCACCCAGAAGCTGACGGAAGAGCTCGAAGGTCGTAGAGAGCGACTGCACCTTTCCGGTCTCATCGTAGCCATCAACGATGCCCTGCAAACGATCGATCAGACGCATACCTTCCAGACTGAACCAGAAGCCCGGATCCACAGCGCTGCTCCCGAAGGAGTCACCACCGTCGGTCCCCAGAAAATCATCACCGCTGCTCTCATTGGCAAAAGGATCATCCGCAAAGGGATCATCGGCAAAGCCGTCGCCCGCAAAGGCGTCGTCGCCAATGTCGCTGGCAAAGGGATCGTCAAATTCTTCAGCAAACGGATCATCATCCGCCATGGGTGCCGCGTTGCCGCCAGAGTGATTCTCCAGCCCCGGCAGCGGCGCTGAGCTATCCGGGGCGGCAATCACAATATCCAGCGGGATGGTGCCACCGAGCCGCGCATCCAGGAGTTCCATGCCCTGGTAGATCTCGGTGCTTTCCTTGAAATAATCAATAAAACGGTTCTCCACCTTGAGCCGCAGCACGCCCACCACCACCAGCACACTCAGCGCCAGACTTCCCCAGAGCACCCAAGACCCGTGATGATCCGCAACCCGCGCAAAACGCAGAGTAAAAGGCTCACCCTCATCGGGAACCGGCTGCTCCCGATCCAGGGGCCACAGCAGCATCAGCGCAGGCACGAGAGTAAATGACACCAGCAGTGCCACGCAGATACCCAGGGTCATCATCCAACCAAAATCAATCACCGGCTGGATTCCGGAAACCACCAGAGAGACAAATGCCACCATCGTGGTAACACCGGTGTACACGCAGGGCACCGCCATAAGACGCATGCTTTCGCGTACACGCTCGTACAGGCCTAACTCCGGCTGCTCCCGATGTAACTCCCGGTATCGCACCACCAGATGAATCGCGATAGCGAGCCCCACGATGAGCAATACTGCGACCACGTTGGAGGAAATCACCGTCATCCGCCAATCGAGATAACCGAGAATACCCAGGGTGTAAGCCACGCCCAAAGAACAGCTCAGGAGCGGAATCACCACCCATTTGCTGCGTCGAAAAATCAGCGCCAGCACCAGCACCATAACGCCGAGGATCGCACTGCCAAACACCACCAGATCGCTGCGCACAAAACTCACCATGTCCGCAGTGATCATGGGCAGACCCCCGACAAAAATCCCGGCGTACTCGCGGTATCCATCCACCACCGAGCGAACACCGGCCACCAGAGCGCTTTGCTGGGCCAGCTGTTCGGCGTTGCGTCGTTTCACCTCCTGCTCGACGACGGCAAGCCGCGCCGCAGCCTCATCGCTAAAACCCGCCGACTCCTGCGCCTGACGTAAGTCTTCACGCTCGCGCATGAGCTCAGTATCACCATCAGTACGCGCAAGATTCACCTGAATCGCTGTGACATCACCATCAGCACCGACAAGCAGGTCACTGTAGAGCGGGCTTTGAGTGAATTCCTGCAGCGCCAATTCACGATCGATATCCGGATCTTGCAAGGAGGGAAGCGGGTCACCGGAGGTGACCTGAGAAAGTCCCACAGGCGGACTCTGCAACAGCGGTACATCCATTACCGTGACCACAGATGACACCCCCGGGAGCCCGCGAAGCTCATCAGCCATAGCCGACAACGGGCCCAGGGACTCGTCTGACAACAGCTGCGCTTCGGGTCGCCAGGTGATGACGATGAAATCTTCGCTGCTATAACGCCGCCCAACCTCTCGAAAATACTCCAGTGCAGGGTCACCTTTGAGCAGCAATGAGTCCGCCGAGGCGTCAATGCGAATCTTGGGGAACTGCAGGAGAGCGAACAGCAACAACACAGCAAGCAATCCGAGCACGGCAAGCGGTCGCCGCAGCACTAACTGCTCATAAAAGGCCAACATACTAAATTACTCCTGGTGACGCTTTGCGAGCGCCGATAGCAGACGCTCATGAATACCGCCGAAGGCACCGTTGCTCATCACCACGACATCATCGCCGGGCAAAGCATGGTCGACGATACGCGCAACAAGCGCATCGATATCTTCGCTGATGGATGCAGGCACCGCGCTGCTGTCGATGACGTCCTCCAAAGACCAGCCCAACGCCTTGGGCTGATACCAGAAGACCTCATCAGCCGCGGCGGTTGAAGGTGCCAATGCGGATCTATGTTCTCCCATACGCATGGTATTGGAACGCGGTTCGATCACTGCCAAAACCCGCTTTCTGCCCGCCGCACCTTGCAGGGCCGCAAGGGTGCTCTTAATCGCCGTCGGATGATGGGCAAAATCGTCGTAAACCCGAATATTGCTGACCTCACCACGGAGTTCCAGACGACGCCTGACGCCCAAAAAACCCTGCAGCGCATTCACAGCGTGTTTCGGCGTAACACCCACATGCCGCGCCGCCGCACAGGCTCCCAGGGCATTGGCCACATTGTGTGCGCCGCGCTGCCCCCAGCTCACCGCCAGCGTTTCGCCGCCCGGCGCGTTCAGCTGCCAGTGCGTGCCGCCGGTATCTGCAAGCAGGGCATACCAATCGGCCTGGGAATCCTCGGTCGACAGCGTCTCCCGCGGGGTCCAGCAGCCCAGCTCCAGCATCTCCTCCACTGCGGGCACAGCCCGGGGCGTAAACACCCGCCCATTGCCCGGAACGCAGCGCAGCAGGTGATGAAACTGCCGCTGAATGGCCGCGAGGTCGGGGTAAATATCCGCATGATCAAACTCGAGGTTGTTCACAATCAAGGTCCGGGGACGGTAGTGAACAAACTTGGCGCGCTTATCAAAAAAAGCCGTGTCGTATTCGTCGGCCTCAATCACAAAAAAACTACCGCTGCCCAGGCGTGCCGAGACGCCAAAATTCAGGGGCACGCCGCCGATGAGGAAGCCCGGAGAGAGTCCCGCATCTTCGAGCAGCCAGGCCAGCATGCTGCTTGCCGTGGTCTTGCCATGGGTACCGGACACCGCCAAAACCCAGCGATCCGCGAGCACGGCTTCAGCCAGCCACTGGGGACCGGATTGGTAACGCAGCCCCCGCGACAGCACCGCTTCCACGGCTGGATTTCCGCGCGACAGCGCGTTACCCACAACAATCAACGCATCATCCGGAAGGTGCTCCGGGTCAAAACCCTCATGCAAAGCAATACCCGCCGCGGCGAGTTGGTCACTCATGGGGGGGTAGACATTGGCATCACAGCCGCTGACTTCCCAGCCCAGTTCCCGGGCGAGCAAAGCCAGACCGCCCATAAACGTGCCGCATATGCCTAGAATGTGCAGGCGCTGTTGCACAGCCTGTCCTCGCGAAGAAAAGAGCGAAATTCTAGCACGGCATCACACTATGGCCTTGCTCAGCGGTGCACAGCGCAGCTCACATCCCGTATGATTACCGTCATCAATCAATGCTCCCTGAGGATCTCCAGCTTGAGCCGGAAAGCCAACGCCTTTTACGCCCAATCCGGCGGTGTTACCTCCGTTATCAATGCCTCCGCCTGCGGTGTCATAGAGACTGCAAGGCAACATCGCGACGTCATCGGTAAAGTGTTCGCGGGCCGTAACGGCATCATCGGTGCGCTTCAAGAAGAACTGATTGATACCAGCAAAGAGAGCAGCACAGCGATCCGCGGATTACTGCAAACACCTTCCGGTGCATTCGGATCCTGCCGTCATAAACTGAAATCTCTGGAAAGCAACCGCGCCGAGTACGAGCGACTCATGGAGGTTTTCCAGGCCCACAACATCCGCTACTTTTTTTATAACGGCGGCGGGGACTCCGCGGACACCTGCCTCAAGGTCTCCCAGCTCAGCCATTCCCTGGGCTATCCGCTGCAGGCCATTCATGTCCCCAAGACCATCGATAACGACCTGCCGCACACCGACAACAGCCCGGGCTTTGGTTCCGTGGCGAAATACGTCGCCATATCAACGCGGGAGGCAGCTCTTGATGTTGCCTCCATGTGCGCCAGCTCAACCAAAGTATTTATTCTCGAGGTTATGGGCCGCCACGCAGGCTGGATCGCCGCTGCATCAGGTCTTGCAGCCGAGCGCGAAGGCGATGCGCCGCACTGCATTCTTTTCCCGGAAATCGCCTTTGACCAGAAGAAGTTTCTGGCACGGGTGCAGCGATCAGTGAAGCGCTTTGGTTATTGCGTCGTTGTGGCCTCTGAGGGCGCGCAAACGGCCGACGGGCGCTTTCTCAGTGACACCGGAGCCCGCGACGCTTTTGGTCATGCGCAGCTTGGCGGGCTGGCGCCGACTCTGGCCAACCTGGTAAAGACTGAGTTGGGTTACAAATACCACTGGGCGGTTGCCGATTACCTGCAACGCGCTGCACGACACATCGCCTCGCAGACAGATCTCGACCAGGCCTATGCGGTAGGCGAAGCCGCCGTGGAGATGGCCGTTGCGGGCAAAAACGCCGTCATGCCGAGCATCGTGCGCGGCAAGGGCAAGCGCTACAGCTGGCATATTGGCGAGGCTCCGCTGGAAAACGTGGCGAATGTGGAAAAGAAAATGCCCCGCAGCTTTATCAGCCGCGACGGTTTTGGCATCACCCCGGCAGCTCGTGAGTATTTGCAGCCGCTTATACAGGGCGAGGCCTATCCGAGCTATCACCAGGGATTACCCCGGTATGTTCGGCTCAAGAACGAATTGGTGCCACGGAAGCTGCGCAAGCGATTCTCTGTAAGCTAGCGGGTTATCGCGACCCTGAAAGAAACACCCGGAAAGTCTCACAGATTTTCGCGAAGCTAGCGGGTACAATCGCGCCTGCTTTTTTTACCCGTGTCTTACACACCGGATTTACCGCGGCATTGACGCGCCCTACAGCGCGCCGCTCAACATGCAAGGAGACATCATGTATCTCAACGAAAAATTCAATCGCTGGCGCCGCCACCCCTGGCACGGTTTACACGCCCAGATGGACGGTGCCGAAGCAGGCGTCGTGCAGGTGTACATCGAAATGCTGCCCACAGACGTAGTCAAGTACGAGCTGGACAAGGCCTCGGGCTTCCTTATGGTTGACCGTCCCCAGCGTACGACCTCCAGCCCCCCCGCGCTCTATGGATTCATCCCCAGAACGTACTGCGCAGAAGAAGTGGCCAAGCGCTGCCCTGAGGTCGATGTCGCGGACGGGGATCCGTTGGATATCTGCGTCTACTCAGAGCGCCACATCAACCGCTCAGATATCATCCTCAACGCCCGGGTAGTGGGCGGCATACAGATGATTGATGATGGAGAAGCCGACGACAAGATCATTGCGATTCTCGACGGTGACAACATCTGGGGCGATGTGCAGGACATTTCCGACCTGCCAAAAATCAAGGTCGAGCGTCTCCAGCACTATTTCTCTACCTACAAACTGGTACCGGGCAAAGAGATCGACATTAAGGTTGATCATGTCTACGGCCGCGAAGAGGCGCTTCAAGTCATCGCCGCAGCGGAGAAGGACTACTGGAACCACTTTGGCGACCTGCACAAGCAAGCCAAAGAGTAAGCGCCACCGCTGCGTATCTGCTACCGGCACTTATGTCGGTGGCAGGTACTCAAGCGCAGCTTTCGGCGCGACAGCGACCCGGGCAACAAAACGCTCAAACAGCGTATCAAGCTGAAGCTCCAAAGCTTCTCTTCCACCCAGCTCTCCCCACGCCTTATCGCTCCAGACAGCCCGGAGCAGCTCGGCACTGCACTGAATCTCATAAGCAGCCGCCAACGGCGCAAAACTTAAGTGCCAGCGCTCCGGCGCGACCCCTCCTCGGTCTTCATCGTAGGGCCGGTAAAACCCAAAGCTACGCCCCTGGGCAATGCGCTCATCGAGCCATTCGTGCATGGGCCCGAAAGGTCCATCCGGGGCAACCTCCGCAGCGCTCAGCTGAACGTCGTAGCCCGGTTCTATCGCCGACGCATCATAAACATCAACATCCGTGCCCCAATGATGCCGGCTGGCCCCGGGCATCGCCGAAAATCGCAGGATGCAGGCAATACAATCCTCAAAACTCATGCCCGCCCTGTCGATGGGCCGGTCATCATCATCAACCACGGGGCGCTCACCGCTCAATTTGCCGTTCCAGATCGTGAGTTGCCGTTCATAGGAGCGGTAAGCGCTGGCAACCTTCAACTCAAAACCCTGCTCTGCAGCAGCCTCGGTCAGCAGAGTGAGCGCCGTCCAAACCAGCGGCTGCAGCCGCGCTGTGCCCTCGCCAAGCAGGGCACTGTCGTCAAGCCCCAGGAGCTGTCGCTGAAACAACGAGAGGATCACGGCGAACCCCACAGCCAACACTTGCCTTCCATCGCTGTGCGATGGCTTACTGCGCCGTCGAGACCTTTACCAGCAGACTTTGTAACCATGAACGACTCCGAAATGGGCGCGGTGTTGTTGTCGATGCCCGACAACAGCAGTAAGAGTGTAACGCTCGAAGGACGCCCGCTGATACTTGCCAAACACCGCGGGGAGCTCTTTTTGTTTGAAAACAACTGCCCCCATGCCAACGAGACCATGGACCCTCTGGGAGGCTCCCTCAGTGACGATAGCGGAGCGTTGCTGCGCTGCCAGCGCCACGGTGCCGAGTTTCTTACCCACAGCGGTGAGTGCGTGGCTGGCCCGTGCCTGGGAGACGCGCTCACCCCCGTCGCTTTTACCCTTGCTGGCGGGCAAATCTATCTGGACTGAGGCACCGGGCATTTTTCATCCGTCAAGGACGTTTTTAGCTGGTGTGCGGGAGGCAATTCTGGTAGCTTCTGCGCGCTTCGAAATGCGCCCTGCCAGATTATCTCGCAGGGCAGTCAGAGTAAGATAGTTGGAACACCACTATGCCGACAAAAGCAGCACCTAAAGCAGCACCCAAAAAGAAGGCCGTAAAAGCGAAAGCAGCCAGCAGCGCAGCGCCCAGGAAAAAGGCCGCCAGTAAAGCGAAGGCAGCACCCGCTAAGAAAGCCCGCGCCAAAAGCACCGGCACCGAATTTCGCAACTTCGAGCCGTACAAGCCAAAGCGCGGCGAAGAGTACATGAACGAGGCGCAGCGTGAGCACTTCAAGCTCATCCTCAAGCGCTGGAAGTCCGAACTCATGGAAGAAGTGGATCGTACGGTCTCTCACATGAAGGATGAAGCCGCCAACTTCCCGGATCCGGCGGATCGCGCCACTCAGGAAGAAGAATTCAGTCTTGAACTGCGAACCCGCGATCGTGAGCGGAAGTTAATCAAGAAAATCGATTCCACCATCGAAAGAATTGAGCAGGATGACTACGGTTTCTGCGACGCCTGTGGTGTAGAGATCGGAATCAAGCGGCTGGAAGCGCGCCCTACGGCATCGCTGTGCATCGATTGCAAGACGCTGGACGAAATCAAAGAACGGCAGGAGCTGGGCTAAGCCCACGCCTCTTCCCCGGTTAATGGCACACCCGCCTGACTACCGGGGCCGCTTTGCCCCCTCGCCTACCGGCCCATTACATATGGGCTCCCTGCTGGCAGCCCTCGCGAGCTATCTGGATGCTCGCTGTGCGGGTGGCGCCTGGCTTTTGCGTATGGAAGACATCGACCCACCGCGAGAAATGCCCGGTGCCGCGGACCGCATTCTTCGCTCGCTGGAGGCCCATGGCCTGTGCTGGGACGAGTCGGTGCTGTTCCAGTCGACTCGCCGGGACGCCTACGAAGAAGCACTGCGAGTTCTCGAGGAAGCCGGCCGCGTGTTTGCCTGCTGCTGCAGCCGCGCCACGCTGGGTCCCGGCGGCAGCTGTCTGGGTCGCTGCAAACCCAGAGCCGGCCAGCCTATATCCCTGAGAATTCGCCTGCGCGGCGATACAGGCTTCGATGATCAGATACTGGGTCTCCAGCCGCCGGTGAATACCCACAGTGATCTGGTGCTGCGACGAAAAGACGGGCTGTATGCCTATGCCCTGGCCGTTGTTGTGGACGATGCCTGGCAGGGCATCAACCATGTTGTTCGGGGCTCGGACCTGCTCTTACAAACATTTGCCCAATTGGAGATATTTCGGGAGCTGGCTGCCACCGCACCCCAATACGCGCATCTGCCCCTGGTTCGAGACACCCAGGGCACCAAGCTGAGCAAGCAAACCGGCGCGCGGGCCATCGATGATGCCTTTGCCGTGGACAACCTTCGCAGCGCACTGCGATTACTCCAACAAGACAGTGCAGATATGCCTGCCAGCTCAACCGGGGAGCTGCTTGACCTCGCTGTGAATAACTGGCGCCCCCGGGTGCTCAGTGCGCTTGCGGAAAAAAGCCTGGTTTACCCGTAGGCAACAAGCCCGTAGCATCCAGTCCATGCACCTGACTTTCTCTGCCCCCCGATTACTGCCAAAGCGTGCCGCTGTTTCTCACCGCAGTGCCCGCAGCTGAGCATGAATGTGCTTTATCTGGCCATCCCGTCTGCAGCCATGCTCATTGCGCTGGTCATGCTGTACCGCCAACGCCGGGAATATCAGCAAACCTTTGAGGAGCTGCCCACCGGACTTTGCGTAGTGGGCAGCGACCACCGGGTACAGCGCTGGAACCGGCAAATGTCGAATCTCAGTGGAATCTCCGCAGGCGAGGCGATTACAGAGAATATTGCCAATCTACCAAGCCCCTGGCCCGGGGCACTAAGCGACGCACTGAAAGACCCCCGGGGCAAGGTGATCAAGCAGTCTTTGGGGTATGACGACAATGGCGGAGAGCGCTGGGTCATTTTGCACAGCAGTGCTCTGCAACTTCCCGGCCGCAAACGCCAGATTCTGGTAGAGGACATCACAGACTATCAGCGGCTTCAGGACGAGCTGCTGCACAACGAGCGCCTGGCCTCCATTGGACGACTCGCCGCCGGTGTAGCCCACGAGATAGGCAACCCGGTCACCGGTATCGCCTGTATTGCGCAAAATCTGGCGGACAACGCCGATGCAGCGGAGCTCGAGCTGGGCACCTCAGAAATCCTCAAGCAGACCGAACGCATCTCGCGCATCGTGAGCTCTCTCATGCAACTGTCGCATCCGGGCAGCGTGCCCCGGGATGCTGACTGTGTGCCGTGCAATCTGGCGGACTGTATTGACGAAGCGGCTCATCTACTGAGCCTTGATCGGGATGTGCCGCCGGGACATTTTGAAAACCTTGTCGACCGGGAGCTACTGGTGCAGGGTGATGGGCAATTGCTCCTTCAGGTATTCCTCAATTTATTGGACAACGCCCGCAGCGCTGCCGCCGAGGAGGGACCAGTGCTTATCGATGCGCAGCAGCAGGGTGACAACGTCATCATCACGGTGGATAACCCGGGTCCTGCGATTTCCCCGGACATTCTCTCCCAGGTGTTTGAACCCTTCTATACCACCAAGGACGTGGGTGAGGGGACGGGCCTGGGCCTGGCTCTGGTGCGTCGTATGCTGGAGGACATGGGCGGCAGTGTGAGCTTGCTCAGCCCCTCGCCCGGCTCGCCAGGCTTCGGCGTTCGCGCCCGTGTCGTGTTACGTAGCGCAGACTATGGTCAGCGCTTCGAGTGACCGGAGCCGACCGTCAGAAAATCATGTCCGGGGAATGATAGACTAGCCGCCTGCTCAACGAAGGATCCTCTATAGATGCATAAGATACTGATCGTCGAGGACGAGTCAGTCATCCGAGCGGCCTTGCGCCGACTGCTGGAGAGACACGGCTACTCCCTCGATGAAGCGGCGTCCGTCGCCGAGGCGCAAAACAACTTCACCCTGGGTAACTACGACCTCATCATTAGCGATCTCCGCCTTCCCGGATCTCCCGGCACTGACTTGATTGCCCTTGCCGGCGCCACGCCTGTGCTCATCATGACAAGCTATGCAAGCCTTCGATCGGCGGTGGATTCCATGCGCATGGGCGCGGTCGACTACATCGCCAAGCCCTTCGATCACGCAGACATGCTGCACGCCGTACAGCGGGTCATCGATAAGCACGCGCAGCAAAAAGGCGTCAAAACTAAAAAAGCATCCAAGGCGGAGCCCCTCGCTTCCGCTGGTGCCCGCGACCACAAAGTCACCATGATCATCGGCGAATGCGATGCCATGCAAACGCTCGCGGACCACGTCGAAAAATTTGCACCCACAGATTCCACAGTGTTGGTACTGGGTGAGACCGGTACGGGTAAAGAGCTTGTCGCTCGCGAGATACATGCCCAGAGCAAAAGGGTAGAGCAGACACTGATATCAGTTAACTGCGCGGCGATCCCTGAGACGCTGATCGAGTCAGAATTATTTGGTTACGAGAAGGGAGCCTTTACCGGCGCCAATACCAATCGCATGGGCCTCATTGAGGCTGCGGACGGCGGCACCTTGTTTCTGGACGAAATTGGCGAACTCCCCATGGAGGCTCAGGCACGCTTACTACGTTTTATTCAAGAGGGAGAGATCCGGCGTATAGGCTCAGTCCAGTCGCGCAAAGTCGACGTGCGCCTCATCTGCGCAACCCATCGAGACCTGCAAACTCTGGCCTCGGAAGGCAGCTTTCGCCAGGACCTTTTTTATCGCATCAACGTGTTGAGACTTAAGCTTCCACCTTTGAGAGAGCGCGGCAAAGACATTCTCTTCCTGGCAGAGCGACTACTGGAAAAGCAGGCCGTACGCGCAGGCAGGGCCGCCATGACGCTATCACCCCGGGCAATTCAGGCAATCACCACGTACCAGTGGCCGGGGAATGTGCGCGAAATGGAACATGCTATCGAACGCGCGGTGATTCTTACCGAAGGCTCAGAAATCGACAATGATGCGCTGGGAATTGACCTGGAATTGGTCAATATCAATCGCCTGCGCGGCGACAGAGTCAGCAGCGCCGCTGTTAAGCGCCCGCCGCGCAACAGCGATCCAGTGGAAGACCTGTCGCTGGAAGACTATTTCCAGCGCTTTGTGATCGAACACCAGGACTCCATGAGCGAGACAGAATTGGCCCAAAAACTCGGTATTAGCCGCAAGTGTTTGTGGGAACGTCGACAGCGCTTTGAAATCCCCCGCAAGAAAGCCGGCGGAAGTCGGCAGCGAAAAGCGGCGGGCTAACCGTTACCCTCCAATACTGATACCCACTGTAACAGTAGACATAGGTAACAACTGCGGCCAAAACCTAAAGCACGGCCTTACACAGAAAAAAATAAGCCCATGATTTTAATGGAATTTATTATACTGGCACAGAGCATGCTTTATCAGGCATGCACAAAAATAAAAATAACGCGCACCGCAATAATAATAAATGGTTTAGTGAACCTGGAAGGGGGAAGTTATTACTTCCCCCTCGTTCGTTCTGGCTCCCGTTGCCCCACCGGCGGAAGACTCAGAGGCGATACGGCGCTTTGTTGACCGCTCTGTTGACCGCCCTCTACCGACGCTCCTTTCTGCTCCCCTTTTTACCCCCCCTTTCCAGACTTCTTTCTACGCACCCACCCTACGCACCCACGAAGCGCAGCGATCTACACTCGTATCGACGCTTTTTACGGTGGCTATGCTGTCAATAAATCGTCTGCACCAGACCTGCCACAACGCTAGGCCTGTAACCTGCCTGTGCTACCATGTGGCCGGTTTAAACATGATCCTGAAAGCCGGACACTTACCGTTTTTTCCAAGCCTGCGATACGGATCGGCAGCGAAGCGCAGAGAAGATATTACCGCTTGAAAGTAATCCCCAGAGATCAGCATTGTGTCTCGCGCAAGGACATCAGTCCGGGCGCGCTGAAAGTCATGTCCCGCCTGAGAGACCGCGATCATCAGGCGTATCTTGTAGGCGGTGCTGTTCGCGATCTTCTCCTGGGCGGACATCCAAAAGACTTTGACATCGCCACGGATGCGACCCCGGAAGAGGTTCACGCACTGTTTAGCAATTCCCGGATTATCGGTCGTCGCTTTAGAATTGTGCATGTCAGATTTGGCCGGGAAGTTATCGAAGTCACCACCTTTCGCGGGCACCACGATGACGGCGACCCCACAGGTCCGGCGGCCAAGCGCTCCTCGCGCGGACTACTCCTTCGCGACAACGTTTTTGGCACTCTCGAAGAGGACGCTGTGCGGCGCGACCTGACGGTAAACGCGCTGTACTACGACAGCGGCAGTTTTGAGGTGTTTGATCAGGTTGGAGGCCTCGATGACCTCGAGGCACGGCAGGTGCGTGTTATCGGCGACCCGGCCAAGCGCTACCGCGAAGACCCGGTGCGCATGCTCAGAACCCTGCGTTTTGCAGCCAAGCTGGATTTTCGCGTAGAAAAAGGCAGCGGCGCACCTATCGCCGAACTGGCATCGCTACTGGATGATATTCCTGCAGCGCGACTCTTTGACGAATTTGGCAAGCTGTTTCTCGCGGGCAATGCGCAGCTAACCCTGCGCCTGCTCCGCGAGTACCGGTGCTTCGACCATCTGTTTCCCGATAGCGCAAGGCTGGCCGATACAGACCCCTTCTACGACCGATTGCTGGACGCCGCGATGGGTAACACGGACCAGCGTATTCGACAGGGAAAACCCGTCACGCCCGCGTTTATCCTTGCCGCAATACTGTGGCCCGCGGTCTGCGAACGGCGTCAACAGCTGGAAAAACAGGGCGAGAAGCCCGTTCCGGCAATGCACGGTGCAGGGCAGGAGGTCGTTGCCCAGGCCTGTCAGCGCATTGCCATCCCCCGTCGCTTTAGTATGCCCATGCGCGAAATCTGGGAAATGCAGCTTCGTTTGCCGCGCACCGAGGGGAAGCGCGCGCTTGAGCTCATGAGCAAACGTCGCTTTCGTGCCGCCTATGACTTTTTGCTCCTCAGAGAGCAAGCCGGCGAAGATTGTGCAGGACTCGGTGCCACCTGGACACGCCTGCAGGAAGAACACGGGCCTATCGAAATTATAGATGCGCCGGAGGATCACCGCCCACCTCGCCGCCGCCGTCGCGGCGGCCGCAGACGCCCGGCTCCTGACGCGTGACTCGGTGCTTTATTGGCCTGGGGGCAAACCTTGGGAACAGTCACCACACGCTACAACAGGCGGCAGAAGATCTGGAGAACCTCCCTGCAAGCACTGCCGCAGGACGCTCCCCTATTTACCGCTCGGCGCCCGTGGGACCGCAAGACCAGGCTGACTATCTCAACGCAGTGCTGGCGCTGGACACAACGCTAGCGCCTCTGACCCTGCTCACCAGCTTACAGACGCTCGAACAAAAAGCAGGTCGCAGGCGCAGCGTTCGCTGGGGCCCAAGGACACTGGATCTGGATATCTTGATCTACGGTGACTGCGTACTGGAATCAGAGCGCCTGACGCTTCCTCATCCGCGCTTGTTTGAGCGCAATTTTGTACTTCGCCCGCTCGCGGATATTGTCGGTGAGCACTGGCGGTTTGCAGACGGCTCAAGCCTTGCCCGGCGTCTTGAAGACTGCCCCTCCAATGCTTTGACGCTCACCACCCTGGGTTGGTCAGCGGCTTTAAGCGGGGCGGTCAGCGCGTGACTGAACTGGACCTGCGGGGTCGCAAGGCACCGGCATACATTGCCGTAGAAGGCCCCATTGGCGTCGGAAAAACCACGCTCACCCGACGTCTGGCAGAAACATTCAATCACGAAATCCTCCTGGAGGACGCCGATCAGAACCCGTTTCTTGAGCGCTTTTATCGCAATCGCAATGAGGCCGCCCTGGCCACGCAGCTGTTTTTTTTGTTTCAGCGCGCGCAGAAAATGCAGGAGCTGCGGCAGTCTGAACTCTTCTCACCGGTTCGTGTGGCAGACTTTTTGATCGAGAAAGATCCACTGTTTGCGCGCATCAATCTAGACAGCGATGAGTTTGAACTGTACGAAAAGGTCTACCAGAAGCTCACCATTGACGCACCACGCCCAGACCTGGTGATTTACCTTCAGGCGTCCACCGATGTGCTCCTTGACCGCATCGATCGACGTGGCCTGAGGCATGAGAAAAGCATCGATCGTCACTATCTGGAGCAGTTAAACGAAGTGTACAGCGAATTTTTTCTGTACTACGATGGCGCGCCTCTGCTGATCGTCAACGCGAGCATGATTGATCTGGCCGAAGGCGATGGCGATTACCTGCAGCTGGTGGACTACCTGCTTGATATTCGCAGCGGACGTCATTACTTCAATCCTACTTTTTTTGGATAGAAAGTCGTGAACCAGAGGTCCGGCAAGACTAATTCACAGGCCACCGCTGACTGTATTGGGGCAACTTCCTAGTTTATGGCTAAAGTAACAATCAGTACGCTCGATAAGATGAAGGCTGCCGGCGAAAAGTTTGTCTGCATCACCGCTTACGACGCAACCTTCGCGCGGCTCGTCAGTGAGGCGGGCGCCGAGACTATTCTGGTGGGCGATTCTCTGGGTATGGTACTTCAGGGGCACGACAGCACGATCCCCGTGACCATTGCAGACATGGAGTATCACACCCGCGCCGTCAATCGCGCTTCACCGCAGTCCCTGGTGATAGCTGACATGCCTTTTATGACCTATGCCACCGTCACAGAGGCCATGAGCAATGCGACACGGCTGATGCAGGCCGGAGCGCAGATGATCAAAATGGAAGGCGGTGTGTGGTTAAGCGACACCATCAGCGCACTGGTTGAACGAGGGGTTCCCGTGTGCGCCCACCTCGGACTCACGCCCCAGTCGGTGAACGCCTTTGGCGGCTACCGCGTGCAGGGGCGGACTCCCAAAGAGGCCAAGTCCATACTCGCCGACGCTGTAGAAATTCAGGATGCCGGTGCAAGTCTGCTGGTGCTCGAATGCATACCTGCCGATCTGGCCAGCGACATTTCCCGCAAGTTGGACATCCCGGTCATCGGCATTGGTGCTGGCGCGGGCACCGATGCGCAGGTGCTTGTGATGCACGATTTACTGGGACTCAGTGATCATCAGCCACGCTTTGTGGAGAACTTCATGCAGGGCAAGGATAGCGTCCAGGCCGCATTGCAGGCCTTTGTCACAGCTGTTAAGGACGGCAGTTACCCCCGGGAAGAGCACAGCTACAAGTAAGCCATCACCTCATAGCGGGGAGCTGACTGCCCCTAAAAATAACTAAAAGTTACAAAAACCGCTTCTTTTAGTAACAAACACTCCCTGAAAAGGGCCCTCCAGAGTGCTTGCCCACCCCCAGCTAAAGCTGCATACTCGACCGCCCTGAGCGGGATAACCCGCCACAACCCGGGCCCTTCTTTGCCATAGAAGACCCACCCTGAACGCAAGCGGGGTAGCAAAATGCTGGTAATCGACAGCAAGGCAGGTTTGCAGCACGCTCTGCAGAGACATCGCCTTGCCCAGGAGAGCATTGCCTTCGTCCCCACGATGGGCAACCTCCACGAAGGACATCTGGAACTGGTGCGCCGTGCCAAGCAGCTTGGCGATATCATCGTGGTCAGTATTTTCGTTAACCCCATGCAATTCGGGGCCAACGAAGATCTGGACGCCTACCCCAGAACCCTGAGTGCGGACCGGGAGAAGTTGTTTGCCGAGGGTGCAAACTATCTGTTCGTTCCCACAGAAGACGACATCTATCCCGATGGTCTGAGCGCTCAAACCGTTGTGCGTGTCCCTGATCTGTCAGAAACCCTCTGCGGCAGTAATCGTCCCGGGCATTTTGATGGCGTCTCCACGGTGGTCAGCAAGCTTTTCAACATGGTGCAGCCTCAGGTCGCCTTGTTTGGCGAGAAAGATTTTCAGCAGCTGTCGATCATTCGAAAAATGGTCGACGACCTCTGCATGCCCATCGACATTATCGGCGTGCCCACCGTTCGAGCCGATGACGGGCTGGCGCTGAGTTCCAGAAACAATTACCTGACCATACCCCAGCGCAGCGTCGCTCCGCTCTTGCACAAGACCTTACTGGACTGTCGCGACGCGATTGCCTGCGGTTTTGATAACTTCCTCCAGATTGAGTCTCACGCCCGCATGCAATTACTCCAGGCGGGGTTTGTCCCCGACTATTTTGCAATCCGGGACGCCCGCACCCTGCAAGCGGTGGGACAGGACACAGAAGAAGTAGCGATTCTCGCCGCGGCACGCCTCGGAGGCACCCGTCTTATCGACAATGTTCGCCTGACACTCAATCCCGTCTCCGACTGGGGCATGCTCGCGACACCCTGATGCGGCGATGCGGCTCTGGACGCGATATAAACCTCAGCTGAGCCAACACACCGCTGGTCGCAGCACCAGCGACCATCAAGCCCGGTGCCTTAGACTAACGTAGACTTGTCTCGCAGACTCGTGCCTCTAGAATCAAGGTCGCGTATACAACATCCAATAATCAGTCATTGAGGGGCCAGCGATGTCTCACCACTTCCCTACACATCCCATTCCTGCAGGCTTTGCCGACGCGCATATTAAACCCGAGGACTATCGCAGGATGTATGAGCGATCGCTGGTCGATCGCGATGCATTCTTTAGCGAGATGGCCAGTGAGTTCCTCAGCTGGGAAAAGCCCTGGGATAGCGTCTGCTCCTTTGATTTTGTGAAGGGCGATACCAGTTGGTTCGCCGGCGGCAAGCTCAATGTCAGCGTTAACTGCATAGATCGACACCTGCCGGCGCGGGCTGAGCAGACCGCCATCATCTGGGAGGGCGATGATCCCTCCGACAACCGATCTATCAGCTATGCACAGCTCAAGGACGAAGTGTGTCGTTTAGGCAATGCGCTTCGCGCTCGCGGAGTGGGCAAAGGCGACCGGGTGTGCCTGTATATGCCCATGGTCCCAGAGGCCGCCATCGCCATGCTGGCCTGCACGCGCATCGGTGCGGTGCACACCATTGTTTTTGGAGGCTTTTCGCCGGAAGCGCTGAAAGACCGCATTCAGTCCGCGGAGTGCTCCGCCGTGATTACCAGCGATGAAGGATTACGCGGCGGTAAAGCCGTACCTCTCAAAGCCAACGTCGATAAGAGCCTGGCGGACTGCCCATCGGTGAGCACCTGCATCGTCGTGCGCCGCACCGGCGCGGACGTCAACATGAAGGATGGCCGCGATGTGTATTACGACGAGATTACCGCAGCGCAAAGCGATGATTGCGAACCCGAGTCCATGGACGCGGAAGACCCACTGTTCATTCTTTACACTTCCGGCTCCACGGGGAAACCCAAGGGCGTACTTCACACCACTGCAGGCTACCTCCTTCAGGCCAGCATGACGTTCAAATACGTTTTCGACTACCGTGACGGCGAGGTCTTCTGGTGTACCGCCGATGTGGGCTGGGTAACGGGCCACTCCTATATTGTCTATGGGCCTCTCGCCAACGGCGCTACAACACTCATGTTTGAGGGCGTACCAACCTATCCGGATGCAGGTCGCTGCTGGGACGTGGTGGACAAGCATCAGGTCTCTATTTTTTACACCGCACCCACAGCGATTCGGGCACTGCAGGGCAAGGGCGACAGCTTTGTTAATCGCACCTCGCGCAAGAGCCTGCGCATTCTGGGCACGGTGGGAGAGCCCATAAACCCCGAAGCCTGGGAATGGTATTTTCATACCGTAGGCGAGGGACGATGCCCCATCGTGGATACCTGGTGGCAAACCGAAACCGGTGCCCACATGATCACCCCCCTACCCGGCGCCACCCCCATGAAACCCGGCTCGGCTTCAGTTCCCTTCTTTGGCGTGGAACCGGCCCTTCTTGCGGAAGACGGCAGTGAAATCGAAGGCCCGGGCTCGGGCTATCTGGTCATCAAATCATCCTGGCCCAGCCAGATTCGTTCCGTCTATGGCGACCACCAGCGTATGGTGGACACCTACTTCTCCAACTATCCGGGTTACTACTTTACCGGTGACGGCGCCACCCGGGACGCTGACGGCTACTACTGGATAACCGGTCGCGTCGACGACGTACTCAACGTATCGGGACACAGGATGGGGACGGCAGAGGTCGAAAGCGCCCTGGTGCTCCATGACAGCATTGCCGAGGCCGCCGTGGTGGGCTTTCCCCATGACATCAAAGGACAGGGTATTTACTGCTACGTGACACCTATGGAAGGTGTAGAGCCTGACGATGCGCTCAAGGCGGACCTCGTGCAACTCTGCGTAGAAGAAATCGGACCCATCGCCAAACCCGATGTCATCCAATGGGCGCCAGGGCTACCCAAAACGCGCTCTGGAAAAATCATGCGGCGCATACTGAGAAAAATTGCCGAGAACGAGCTGGACAGCCTGGGAGACACATCCACCCTCGCAGACCCCGGCGTGGTGGAGGACTTGATCAGTAACCGTAATAGCTAGATTCCAAAGCGCTTTGGCGCCAAAGTTACTGATAGCTGCCCGAAAAGCGCCGCTATAAAAACACTGGCCAGCAGACAGACAATAAAAAAGGGCGCCGAAGCGCCCTGGTGATCGTCTAAGGAAGCGATCAGTCTTCGCTTGCCGCCTCTGCAGGCGCCTCGTCTTCAAGGAGCTCCTTGATGGACAGCTTGATACGACCACGCTGATCCACGTCCAGAACCTTAACGCGCACTTCCTGACCTTCACTTAAGTGGTCAGAAACGTTCTCTACCCGCTCGTTGGCGATCTGCGAGATATGCAGAAGGCCGTCTTTGCCCGGCAGAATATTTACGAATGCGCCAAAATCAACGATGCGCTCGACCTTACCGGTGTAGATCGCACCGACTTCGGCCTCAGCAGTGATCTCTTCGATCATCGCTACAGCTTTATCACGCGACGCCTGATCCTGACCGAACACGCGAACCGTACCATCGTCTTCGATGTCTACCGTGGCACCAGAGTGCTCGGTGATAGAGCGAATCATCGCGCCACCCTTACCAATGATGTCGCGAATCTTGTCCGAATCAACCTTCAGGGTCACCATGCTGGGCGCATTCTCGGAGGTCACTGTACGCGGTGCAGCCAGCACAGCGTTCATCTGACCGAGGATGTGCAGACGCGCCTGCATAGCCTGCTCAAGCGCAATCTCCATAATCTGCTCGGTGATGCCTTCGATCTTGATATCCATCTGCAGGGCCGTTACGCCGTTAGCAGTACCAGCAACTTTAAAGTCCATGTCGCCGAGGTGATCTTCGTCACCCAGAATGTCGGTCAGCACAGCAAACTGATTGCCTTCCTTCACCAGACCCATGGCAATACCTGCAACCGGCGCTTTCAGAGGTACACCGGCGGTCATCATCGCCAGGGAACCTACACACACCGACGCCATAGAGCTGGAACCGTTTGACTCGGTGATCTCAGAGACCACACGAATGGTGTAGGGAAACTCTTCCAGATCCGGCAGTACCGCCGCAAGACCACGACGCGCCAGACGACCGTGACCAATCTCACGACGGCTGGTGAAACCAACACGCCCGGCTTCACCTACGGAGTAAGGAGGGAAGTTGTAATGCAGCATGAAAGGATCGCGACGTTCGCCTTCCAGCGCATCAATGATTTGCGCGTCCCGGGTGGAGCCCAGAGTCACGGCGCCGATAGCCTGGGTTTCGCCACGGGTAAACAATGCGGAACCGTGAGCCTTGGCCAGAACATCCACTTCGCAGGCAATTTGACGCACAGTGCGTGTGTCACGGCCATCGATACGCGGCTCACCGGCAATGATGCGCTTGCGAACCATAGACTTCTCGACCTTCTTGAAGTACTCCTTGACGAGGTCGGCACTGGGGCCACCCTCTGTTGCAAGCTCTGCAACACAGGCTTCACGGATCTCGCCGACTCGGGCGTAACGCTCAGACTTGTCAGTAATGCGGTAGGCTTCGCCAAGATCGTCCTTGACCATGCCTTCCACGGCGCCAAGCAGCGCTTCGTCGATGGCAGGAGCCTCCCAGTTCCAGCTTGGCTTGCCAGCTTCTGCCGCAAGCTCCTGAACGGCCTTGATAACGACCTGCATTTCCTGGTGCGCAAACAACACCGCGCCTAGCATCTGATCTTCGGTCAACTGGTCAGCCTGGGACTCAACCATGAGTACCGCGTCTTCAGTGCCGGCTACAACCATCTCAAGCTTACTGCCCGGCAGTTGGTCGTAAGTAGGGTTAAGAATGTAACCCTCGGCATCGTTGAACCCTACACGAGCGGCACCGATAGGCCCGTTAAAAGGGCAACCGGAAATTGCCAGGGCAGCAGAAGTACCAATCATGGCAGGAATATCTGGATCAATATGCTTATCCGCAGACATAACGGTACATATCACCTGCACCTCATTCATGAAGCCATTAGGAAACAGAGGACGGATAGGACGGTCGATCAAACGGGAGGTCAGTGTTTCTTTTTCACTGGGACGCGCTTCACGCTTGAAGAAACCACCAGGGATCTTGCCCACGGAGTAGGCTTTCTCAATGTAGTGCACAGCCAGCGGAAAGAAGTCGCGACCTTCACGGGCAGTCTTCTCTGCAACAACGGTCACCAGCACACTGGTGTTTTCTACGGTAACGAGTACGGCGCCACTCGCCTGACGGGCGATGCGGCCTGTTTCCAGCGTGACGGTCTGACCGCCATACTGAAAGGTTTTAGTAACTGGGTTCACAATTTTTCTCCAATTCAAAATAAAACGACCGGGGCCTGGGCCCCGGTCGCATCAGCGATTAGCGGCGTAGGCCGAGTCGCTTGATCAGTTCAGCGTAGCGCGCTGAATCTTTGCGCTTGAGGTAATCCAGCAAGTTTCTGCGCTGGTTAACCATGCGGATCAGACCGCGGCGCGAGTGATGGTCCTGTTTGTGGGACTCAAAGTGACCACGAAGCTGCTCAATATTTGCGGTAAGCAGGGCAACCTGCACTTCCGGAGAGCCGGTATCACCTTCGCTAAGTTGGTAGTCGCGGACGATTTCCGCTTTACGTTCTGCGTTTAAAGCCATTTCAATTTCCTTGTAATAACCTGCACCGGTCGACCCATGATCAAGCGCTTGCCGCTATCTACGGCGTTAGTACGCTAACTGCTGCGAGTTTTTCCCGCAGCGATCAAGACCAACCAACCAAAAAAAGAGCCTGCCCGTGCAGATTTACAGACAGGTTCCCGCCAACGTCCCTTGGACTGAGGCTACAAATAGCCGTTTATCCACCGCTGACAACCAGTCGACGGGGCGCAACGCGCCCGTCGTCCAGAATCTCACCAAGCCCCAGAAACTCTCCGGTCTCTAAAGCGACGCGCACCATACCATCACGGGGCGCATTTGGCACTAGCACCGGCTGCCCCTGGCGGAGGTAAAAACCACTGGATTCGGGCAGCGTCAGTAAAGGCATATGTGCCACCGCAGTGTCCACGGGCTTAAGAAACGCATCCATGGCGGCCATATTCTGAGAGCCGTGCAGCGCTTCCAGCGCAGGCATCGCGACACACTCTGACAACTCAAAAGGTCCCGCTTTTGTTCGGCGCAACGCGGTGACATGCCCTCCGACGCCCAGCGCTTCACCAAGGTCCATAGCCAGGGAGCGCACATAGGTACCTTTGCTGCAGAGGATTCGAACATCCACTTCGGCACGCACACCGGGTCGGAACGCCAATACCTCCAGGGACATGATGGTCACTGCACGAGGCTGTCTCTCAACCTCTATTCCGGCACGCGCCAGCTTATACAGCGGCTGTCCATCGCGCTTGATCGCCGAATACATAGGAGGAAGCTGCAAAATTGGTCCGCGAAGCGCGTCCAAAGCCTGCTCAATCCGGGCCACGTCCAAAGCCGAGGCGTCCGCTTCGCTGACAGCTTCGCCTTCGGAGTCGCCGGTCTCGGTGCTGCGACCAAGACAAAACGTGCTGTCATAGCCTTTATCCGCATCCAGCAGGTACTGCGAAAACTTCGTAGCCTCACCAAAACACAGGGGCAGTACGCCGGTTGCCAGGGGATCAAGGCTACCGGTATGTCCCGCCTTGGCGGCGCTATACAACCATTTGCAGCGTTGCAAAGCCTGATTAGAGCTCATGCCCTGGGGTTTATCGAGAAGCAGGATGCCGGATATCGCTCGACCGCGGCGCCGTCGCGCCATGCTTAAGAAACCTCGCCCTGGTCGTCCATGCTTTGAGCTAAACCATCGACGCTGTCGCTGTCATTGTCGGCATCAAGGTCGGCATCAAGGTCGGCGTCAAGGTCGGCATAACGGCGGTCGTCCGCAGTCCTGGCACGATGGATCAGCGCCTCCAGATCACGGCCGCGCCCGATGCTGCTGTCAAACACAAAACGTAATTTTGGGACGCTACGCATGGACGCGTCGCGAGCAAGCGCAGAACGTAAAAACCCCGCCGCCTTATTCAATACATCGGTGCTGGGCTTGGCCTCTTCAGCCGTATCGCAGCCCAGCAGCGTAAAGTGCACACGGGCATGGGAAATATCCCGACTCACGTCCACGGCAGTGATGCTCACCATGCCCAGGCGTGGATCACGAACCTCACGCTGAATAATCAGCGCGAGCTCGCGACGCAGGTAATCCCCCACCCGCTCTGTGCGACTAAACTCTTTGGCCATAGCGCTAACGCCAGCTGCGACAGACTCTTAGAGACTGCGCGCTATCTCGCGTACCTCAAAGACTTCAATCTGATCGCCGACTTTGACATCGGTATAGTTCTTAACGCCGATACCACACTCAACACCATTGCGAACCTCGTTGGCGTCATCCTTAAAGCGACGCAAAGACTCGAGCTCACCCTGATAGATAACCACGTTGTCACGCAGCACACGGATGGGTTTGGAGCGATACACGGTACCCTCGGTCACCATACAGCCAGCAATCTGACCAAACTTTGGTGAACGGAACACATCCCGAACTTCTGCGATACCGACAATCTCCTCGCGCATCTCTGGAGGCAACATGCCTGTCAGCGCCTGCTTAACGTCATCGATCAGATCATAAATAACGTTGTAGTAACGCAGGTCTACGCCCTCGGCTTCGACCAGTCGTCGTGCCGAAGCATCGGCCCGTACATTGAAGCCAAATACCACCGCCTCAGAAGTCATGGCAAGGTTGATATCCGTTTCGGCGATTCCGCCCACGCCACCCGACACAATATTGACCTGGACCTCGTCGTTTCCAAGTTCAAGCAATGCCGATTGCAGTGCCTCAAGCGACCCACGAACGTCGGCTTTGACCACAACGTTGAGTGTCTTCTTCTCTCCTGCAGTCATGCTTTCGAACATATTGTCGAGCTTGGCAGCCTGCTGGCGCTGCAGCTTGCTATCGCGCAACTTCTCCTGACGGGAGTCGGCCAGTTCTCGAGCACGCTTTTCGTTCTCGAGCACAGCGAACTGGTCACCAGCGTCCGGCGTTCCATCCAGCCCAAGAATCTCCACCGGAATACTCGGACCCGCCTCTTCAATGGGTTTGCCATTTTCATCCAGCATGGCCCGCACGCGACCGTAATGCAGACCCGCCAGGCAGATGTCGCCCTGACGCAACGTACCGCTTTGAATCAGTAGTGTGGTCACGGGGCCACGACCTTTGTCCAGCCGTGATTCGATGACGATACCCTGTGCAGGCACATCTCGCGGAGCCTGAAGTTCAAGCAGCTCCGCCTGCAGGAGGATCGCATCCAGAAGTGCGTCCACGCCGTCGCCCGTCAATGCCGACACCGGCACGAACTGATGTTCGCCGCCCCACTCTTCCGGCACGACTTCCTTCGCGGAGAGCTCGTTCTTCACCCGATCAGGGTCAGCGCCCTCTTTATCCATCTTGTTGACTGCAACGATCAGCGGCACGCCCGCTGCTTTGGCATGCTGTACGGCCTCTACGGTTTGCGGCATGACCCCGTCGTCGGCCGCTACAACCAAAATCACGATATCCGTGCTCTTCGCTCCCCGAGCTCGCATGGCGGTAAACGCCGCGTGCCCGGGAGTATCGAGGAACGAGATCATGCCGTGATCTGTCTCGACGTGATACGCGCCAATATGCTGGGTAATACCACCGGCTTCACCCGACGCCACTTTCGCTTTACGTATGTAATCCAGAAGCGATGTCTTACCGTGGTCAACGTGCCCCATGACAGTAACAACCGGCGCTCTGGGCATCATTTCGCCTTCATGCATGGCCAGGGCTTCGGTCAGGTTGTCCTCAAGTGCGTCGGCGCTGATCAACTTAACCGAATGACCTAGCTCTTCAATGACGAGCGTTGCTGTGTCCTGATCGATCATCTGATTGATGTTCGCCATGACACCCAGCTTCATCAACTCTTTAATCACCGCACCGGACTTCACTGACATCTGCTGAGCGAGGCCGCCCACAGAGATCATGTCGGCCAGCTCTACTTCGTAAACTTTCTTCGCTGTTGGCATTTCAAATCCATGCTTGCCGTGCTCTTCGTGGGTAGACTTACCCTTGCGTCGGCCACCACGGCGACGTGGCGATCCAGACTCTGCGGCTTCCAGATCGGACAGCGACAGGTTGTGGCCCCGGTGCTTACCGCGACCCAGAGGCTCAGCACCCACACGGCCACGGGACTTTTTCTTGCGCGGCTCTTCACGACCGGGCGCGGCAGGCGCGTCATGCAGGCGCTTGGGCTTGCGTGCTGCGTCGACGCCAGGAGCCGCGCGAGGTGCTGCCTTGGCTTCCGCTTCCTTGCGTTCGGCTTCAGCCTGACGCGCGGCAATAGCAGCCTCCCGGGCAGCCGCCTCTTCTTCCTCACGCTTTTTACGGCGTGCAGCGGCGCGCTGGCGCAACACCTCGGGGTCGAGATCTTTCTCATCTTCCGGCTCGGGCTCGGGCTCCGGCTCAGGTGTGGGCTCGGGTGCAGGCGCCTCAACCTCGGCAACTTCTTCTACCAACGGCTCTTCAACAAGCTCCTCGGAAGCTACGGCTGACTGCTCTTCACCTTCTTCCTCAACAACGTCACGCTTCACATAGGTGCGTTTCTTTCGCACTTCTACGTTGACTGTTTTCTTACCCTGAGAACCTCCGGCACGCAACGTACTGATGGTCTTGCGCTTTAAAGTGATGCGCTTGGGAGCCGCTGTGGACTCACCGTGACTGGCTTTGAGGAACGCCAGTAGCGTTTGCTTATCCTCATCAGACACGGCTTGTTCGGCCGCGCTGTGAGGCAAGCCTGCATCCTTCATCTGCGCCAGCAGGCGATCCACGGATGCCCCTACTGTTTCTGCCAGTTGCTCTACTGTTACCTGCGCCATCGCGCTGTCTCCCTTGTGACCCGTAAACCCTGTTTCAATTCCAAAAGGGTTATCAGGCCGACTCTTCCTCGAACCAAGGCGCGCGAGCAGTCATGATCAGCTCACCAGCGCGCTCTTCGGTCATATCTTCAATATCCATGAGCTCATCAACACCCTGCTCTGCCAGATCTTCCATAGTCACGATGCCACGACTGGACAGAATAAAGGCGAGGTGACGATCCATGCCGTCCATGCCAAGCAGGTCTGCGGCGGGCTCTTGAGCACCCAGCTCTTCCTCCGACGCGATAGCCAGCGTCAGCAGCGCATCCTTCGCTCGAGCCCGCAGCTCTTCCGCAATGTCTTCGTCAAAACCGTCGATAGACGTCATTTCGTCGATCGGGACATAGGCAACTTCTTCAAGGGTGGTAAAACCCTCATCGACCAGAATACCCGCAACGTCTTCGTCCACATCAAGCTTGTCCATGAACGTCTGGATAACCTGTCCTGCTTCAGCTTCCTGCTTCTCCACGGCCTCATCGACGCTCATCACGTTGATAGTCCAGCCGGTGAGTTCACTGGCAAGGCGTACATTCTGTCCCGCACGCCCGATAGCCTGAGCAAGATTATCCTCGGCCACCGCAACATCCATGGTATTGCTTTCTTCATCGACAACAATGGACTCGACTTCTGCCGGTGACATTGCGTTGATCACCAATTGCGCCGGGTTGTCGTCCCAAAGCACGATGTCAACCCGCTCGTTGTCCAACTCGTTGGAGACCGCCTGAACGCGCGAACCGCGCATGCCCACACAGGCGCCTACGGGATCGATACGCTGATCGTTTGTTTTCACGGCGATCTTGGCACGCGACCCCGGATCTCGCGCAGCACTGCGGATCTGGATAACTTCTTCTGAAATTTCCGGGACTTCGATTTTGAACAGCTCGATGAGCATTTCCGGACAAGCGCGGCTGAGAATCAACTGGGGACCCCGAGTCTCCGTGCTGATCTCCTTCAGAATGGCGCGCACACGATCGTTGATACGGAATGTTTCCCGACCTACCAACTGCTCTCGCGGCAGCAAACCTTCGGCGTTGTTGCCAAGGTCCACGATCACATTGTCGCGGGTAACTTTCTTTACGGTGCCCGCAATCAGCTCGCCCACGCGACTTTCGTATTGCTCTACAACCTGAGCACGCTCGGCATCACGCACTTTTTGCACGATAACCTGCTTTGCAGTCTGAGCGGCAATGCGTCCAAAACCTACGTTTTCAACCTGTTCCTGGTAGACATCTCCGGGCTTGAGCGACGGGTCCTGCTCAATGGCCTCTTCGGTTGTGAACTGGGTGCCCAGCAGCGCCATCTCATCATCGGGAACCACCAACCAGCGACGCACGGTTTCATAGTCACCGGTTTCCCGGTCAATAGTGACCTCGATGTCGGCATCTTCGTCGTATCGTTTCTTGGTGGCCATGGCCAGCGCGGATTCGATTGCCTCAAAGATAATGTCCTCTGACACGCCTTTCTCGTTCGATACCGCTTCCGCTACCAGCAATATTTCTTTTGTCATCGCTCTAAAACCTCGTAACAACAGCCTCGGGGGCTGCTCATATACGCAGTGTCAACTGCGCCCGGTCAACGTCGCCGTAGGGCAACAGGTACTCGTGGTCATCCACAAGCAACACAACATCTCCATCTTCGACACCCCGAAGGATGCCTTTAAACTTGCGACGCCCCTCAAAGGGACTGCGCAAACGCAACTCCAATTCTTCGCCCACATAGGCTGCGTACTGCTCTAATCGAAACAGCCGTCGATCTACACCGGGAGAGGATACTTCCAGCAGGTACTCCCCGCTGATGGGCTCCTCCACATCAAGCACCGCTCCCACCTGCTCGCTTACCGCGGCACAGTCGCTTACCTGCACACCGTTTTCAGACTCTATGTACAGTCTCAGCACGCTATGCTTACCCTGAATCAGATACTCCGTACCCCACAGCTCAAAACCCAGTGCTTCGACCGTCGGTGCGAGCAATGTCTGCAGTTTGTTTTCTTTTGCACTCATCGCCCGCCTCCTGTCATCCGATCCAGTCCGATGTCTTTTAGAATTCCGATCATTTTCAGACCGCATTCCCTTAGCAGCTTCGTCGCCAATACAAACGCGAAGCCAATAAAAAAGCCCCAAAAGGGGCTTTTTTATTCACACCGTCGGTCATTGGAGCTGACGGTGTTGTTGGTAGCGGGGGCCGGATTTGAACCGACGACCTTCGGGTTATGAGCCCGACGAGCTACCAGGCTGCTCCACCCCGCATCAAAACTTTTCTCTGCGTGCCGGGCCAAAAACGATAACGCTTTTAAACTCGACTCGCGGGACACTCCCTTAAGCTGCCCCCCCTGAGAGGCCGCGTATTATAGGTGCGACCAACATGTCACGCAAGCGCTTAACGCCTGCTTTACCCCGATAGGGCGATTTAAAAGCCAGAAAGGGTGAGCAACTCTTCACACTCCTCACACTCCTCACTGACATCTAATGGTGCCGAAGGGGGGACTTGAACCCCCACGCGCATAGCGCACTACCCCCTCAAGATAGCGTGTCTACCAATTCCACCACTTCGGCATATCTCTACTGCGGCTGAGGAAGATCCTCTTGCGCAGCCTTTCCGTCCGCTTCGAAACCCTCAGCACTCATTACTGGCATGCTGTCATCCACCACCGGCAGATCACTCTCAGACGCCGGGCGCATATCATCCACAGCTTCCATGCCTGCGTCCAGTGTTGCGGGTGCAGAATTTGTCGGAACCGGAATCGCAAACTCATCAACGGCTGAGGTCTTGTTCTTGGCAATCACCGCCAGACCAAAGCTTGTGACAAAAAACAACGTTACCATCCATGCGGTAGCGCGAGTCAGCACATTGCCACTGCCGGTGCTACCAAAAACAGTCTGGGATGCTCCCGCACCAAACGAAGCGCCTGCATCAGCGCCCTTACCCTGCTGCAGGATGATCAAGCCGATAATTGCCAGGGACAGCAACAAGTGCGTCACCAGTACCAGCTGTTCAATCAATTGCGCGCTCATGTCCTAAACCTCGTGGTAGATGCGGCCAAATCCGCCACCTACTTTTTTGTATTGTCTTTGTATCGTCGCCGCCTAAGCGGCACTCACAATGGCGGCAAACGCTTGTGCATCCAGAGATGCACCGCCAACCAGCGCGCCATCGATGTCCGCCTGCGCAAACAGTTCCGCCGCGTTTTCGGCCTTTACGCTACCTCCATAAAGAAGACGTAAAGCCGGTCCGTTCTTTTCATCGAGATCACTCACCACGCCTCTTATAAACGCGTGCATGTCCTGCGCTTGCTCCGGCGAGGCCGTTAAGCCGGTGCCGATCGCCCAAACAGGCTCATAAGCAATAGCGAGACCCTGCAAATCAGGCAAGTCTCCAAGCGCGCCCAACAACTGGGATTTAACGACCCCCTGTGCTTCGCCTGCTTCTCGCTGCTCCTGCGTCTCGCCAACACACAGAACCGGTGAGAGGCCAGCGCGCTGCGCCATGCTCAGCTTTGCCGCCACCAGCGCATCAGATTCCTGATGGTACTGCCGACGCTCCGAGTGCCCGACAATAACCCACTGACAGCCACAATCGCTGAGCATCTGTGCCGACACTTCCCCGGTGTAAGCGCCCTGTGCAATGTGACTGCAGTCCTGGGCGCCCAGCACCACATCACTGGATCGCAGCAAATCCTTGAGCTGCCCCAGGTAAACAAAGGGGGGACAGAGCACACATTCGGCGCGATGTTTACCCAACAAGCTCAAAAACGCTTCTACCAGAGCCTGGTTAAAGGCGCCGGATCCGTGCATTTTCCAGTTGGCAATTACCAGCGGGTGTCGCATAGCTACAAGCTCCGCGTCGCGAGGGCGCGCAATACTACCCAAGCTGCCTGCCCGGGGCAAGACAAGCTGTCAGTTGTAGACAATAAAAGAGTGCGGCCGGTTTTCACAAGGATCACCGCCTGAACGGTCTTCAGGCGGCCGTCATGAGCTCTTCGACGGTACTCGCCAGGGAGCGACAGAGTCGGTCCACCTGCTCTTCATCCCGGCCTTCGACCATTACCCTGATCACAGGCTCGGTGCCGGAAGGCCGTAAAAGCACGCGACCCGCGTCGCCAAGCTCCTGCTCTACCTTAGCTACCGCGGCAACCATGGCAGGCTCTGCCACGACATTGACACCCGGGGTCACCCGCACATTGATCATCGTTTGCGGAAAAAGTGGCACCCCGGCCAGAACTTCCCGGAGGCTACCCCCTGCTACCCGCAGGGCTCGAAGCACCTGCAGGGACGATACAATACCGTCGCCCGTGGTCGTCACATCGGAGCAAATAATATGCCCCGAGGACTCCCCACCCAGATGCCAGGACTGCGCCTCCATCATTTCGCGCACATAACGGTCACCGACCTTGGCCCGCACAAATTGCAGCCCCTGCTCCCTGAGCGCCATTTCCAGGCCCAGATTGGACATCAAAGTCCCCACGACCCCCGCGTCCGAGTTGCCCTCCCGCAGACGATGCATTGCGATGAGATATAGCAATTGGTCACCGTCCACCGTGGTGCCCTGATCGTCCACAAACAAAACGCGATCGCCATCACCGTCATAGGCTATACCGAGGTCACATTGACGTTCGCGCACCGTGGCGGCAAGAGTATCCATATGCGTGGAACCCACACCTTCATTAATGTTGAAGCCATCGGGAGACACGCCAATGGAAATCACCTCCGCACCCAATTCCGACAGCACACTCGGTGCAATGTGATAAGTGGCACCGTGGGCGCAGTCCATAGCAATGCGCAGCCCACGAAGGCTGAACCCCTCGGGTACGGTGGCCTTACAAAATTCAATATAGCGGCCCGCCGCATCCACCAGTCGCTGCACCTTGCCGATATCGTGAGACTCAACACAGCTCAGGGGCAGATCAAGCTCGGCCTCAATGGCAAGCTCAATCTCGTCCGGCAACTTGGAGCCGGTAGCGGAAAAAAACTTGATGCCGTTATCGAAGTAGGGATTGTGTGATGCGCTGATGACGATGCCCGCATCCGCGTTCTGGGTGCGTGTCATAAGCGCCACCGCGGGTGTCGGCATGGGGCCCAAAAGCTTTACATCCACGCCAGCAGCCACCAGGCCTGCCTCGAGAGCAGACTCGAACATATAACCGGACACGCGGGTATCCTTACCGATGATGACGCTGCAGCGCCCCTGCTCTGCCATAAGGCGAGTAAACACTCTACCGCAGGCCCAACCCAGCTTGAGCACAAAATCCGGTGTGATCGGCGACTCGCCTACCAGGCCGCGGATGCCGTCCGTACCAAAGAAGCGCTTTTTCATGAGTTCTGAACATCCCTTAGAGCCTGAAGGATTCGCAATACATCCGCCGTTTCTGCGACATCGTGAACGCGCAAAATACCTGCGCCATTTTGCGCAGCAAGCATTGCCAACGCGAGACTACCGGGAAGGCGGTCATCAACCTCGCGGCCGGTGAGTTTAGCAATCAGGGACTTGCGTGATAAGCCTACCAATACCGGGAAACCAAGATCAGTGAGGCGATGCAGCTGTGCCAGTAAGCAAAGGTTGTGTTCCAGCGTTTTGCCGAATCCAAATCCCGGGTCGATCACAATTTGCGACCGGGGTATTCCGGCGTTCACGCAATCAGTCGCGCGAGCCTTAAGGAAGCCCTGAACCTCCGCCAGAACATCTGCGTACTTCGGTGCCTGCTGCATGGTGTCGGGCTCGCCTTGCATGTGCATAAGGCACACCGGCAGGCCCAGATCAGCGGCAACCGCGAGGGCATCATCTCGCTGAAATGCCCTCACATCATTGAGCAACCCGGCGCCCGCCGATGCCGCCGCGCGCATCACCGCGGGTGTGCTGCTATCAAGAGACAGCACGACGTCGAACTCCCGACTCAGGGTTTCAAACACCGGCAACACACGATCCAGTTCTTGCTGGGGGGATACCGCCGTGGCGCCTGGTCGCGTGGATTCTCCACCTATGTCGAGGATTCTTGCGCCGGCCTCGACCATGGCCGAGGCCTCCCGGCGCAAAGCATCGAGGTCCGCCTGCCCATGGCTGAACCAGCGACCGCCATCAGAAAAGGAGTCAGGGGTGATATTAAGAACGCCCATAATAATGGGCGTGGAAAGATCGAGTTCGGTACCAGCGCAACGCAAAGTCGCGCCAGCACCCTCATCAGGTAAGCTCAAAAGGCCGCATCAAATCCGGGGAGGCTTTAGTGCTCCCCGGCGGGCCCACCGATAGGACCACTGCGATCAGCGGTATCGGACCCTGCAGCCGGCGACGAGCCTGAGTCGTTGTCACTATCCTTTTCGACCCAATCCGCAGGCTCCCGCGGCGTTTTCCCCGCCATGATGTCGTCAATTTGATCGGCATCGATAGTCTCGTAGTGCATCAATGCATCGGACATCACATGCAATTTGTCCACGTGCTCTTCGAGAATATCCTGCGCCTTTCGATAACACTCGTCGATAATCCGACGTACTTCAGCATCAATTTGCTTCGCCGTTTCATCGGACATTGCCTTGCTCGCCGATGCACCACCGCGTCCCAGGAAGACCTCGTCACCCCCCTCGTCATACAAAAGCGGCCCCATCTTCTCGGACAGGCCCCACTTGGTGACCATGTTTCTGGCAATTTCGGTAGCACGCTGGATATCATTGGATGCGCCGGTGGTAATGCCGTCCGGGCCGAGGGTCATTTCTTCGGCAATCCGACCGCCAAACAGGCTGCATATCTGTCCGATAATGTGCCGCCGACTGTGCGAGTACCGGTCTTCTTCGGGCAGGAACATGGTTACGCCAAGGGCGCGCCCCCGGGGAATGATGCTCACTTTATAAACCGGATCGTGCTCCGGAATAATCCGACCGACAATCGCGTGCCCCGCCTCGTGATAAGCCGTGTTGCGCTTTTCATCTTCGGACATCACCATGGATTTGCGCTCCGCGCCCATCATGATTTTGTCCTTGGCAAGTTCAAACTGCGTCATACCTACCGTGCGTATGCCGGTCCGTGCCGCAAACAGCGCCGCCTCATTCACCAGGTTTGCAAGATCGGCCCCCGAGAAACCCGGCGTGCCCCGCGCAATCTTTGATGCCTCGACATCTTCTGCCAGCGGCACTTTGCGCATGTGGACTTTCAAAATTTGCTCGCGGCCGCGAATATCGGGCAGCCCTACAACGACCTGCCGATCGAAACGGCCCGGGCGCAACAGCGCTGGATCGAGTACATCAGGTCGGTTGGTTGCGGCGATCACGATGACGCCGTCGTTCACTTCAAAGCCGTCCATTTCCACCAGCAACTGGTTCAGCGTTTGCTCTCGTTCATCGTTCCCGCCACCCATACCGGCGCCACGATGACGACCCACTGCATCTATTTCATCGATAAATATAATGCACGGCGCCTGCTTCTTGGCCTGATCAAACATGTCGCGCACCCGCGACGCGCCCACACCGACAAACATCTCTACGAAGTCTGAGCCCGAGATGGAAAAGAACGGAACCTTAGCTTCACCAGCGATGGCCTTGGCCAGCAATGTCTTACCGGTACCCGGCTGACCCACCATCAACACGCCCCGGGGGATACGCCCACCGAGCTTTTGAAACTTGCCGGGGTCGCGGAGGAACTCGACCAACTCCTGCACGTCTTCCTTGGCCTCATCGACGCCCGCGACATCCGCGAACGTTGTCGTGATCTGATCCTCACCCAGCAGCTTGGCCTTGCTTTTGCCGAAACTCATGGGGCCGCCGCGGCCGCCCGCTCCGCCCTGCATCTGGCGCATGAAAAACATGAATACCGCGATAATGATCAGGATAGGGAAACTCGCGACTAACAGCTGCGTCCAAACGCTTTGCTGCTCAGGCTCTCGCCCCTCCACTTCTACCTGATGGCTGAGAAGGTCATCAATAAGCTTGGGGTCTTCGACCATGGGACGCGTCGTTTCGAAATAGGATCCATCAAAACGCTCGCCGGCAATGGTCAGCCCATCGATAGTGACCTTGCGAATCTGGTCGCGCTGAATCTCCTGAATAAACTCGGAGTACACCATGCGCTCTGTGGGGGTCTGCATGCTGAAGTTATTAAAGATCGACAGCAGTACGGCAGCTATTACCAGCCACAACAGCAGATTCTTGGCCATATCGTTCAAAATTGTTACCTCATTACTTTGACGCCCACCATGTGGAGCGCCATAAAAGCAGCGGAGTTCTTAACAACTGCCGCCGTATATTCATCGGCTGTCGGAGCCCAAAACTGCACCCCCTGACTCACCGGTTCCAGTCACTGCCGGTCGACCAGTATAGCGGTTTTTACGGCGCAAAAGCCGGCTTGGGCCACTGCTGCCGCCAGTCACTTCTCATAGGGAGTCGCTAAACGCCCCCGCGCTACCAGATATACCTCTCGGGAGCGCGGTCTGGACGCCGTCGGTTTGCGGGTAAGCACCTTGTCAAACTGCTCCCGGGTAGCTTTGAACAACTCATCAAAACCTTCACCCTGAAACACCTTGGTAACAAACACGCCCCCGGGCGCCAGCACGCGACAGGCCATATCCAGTGCCAACTCGACCAGATAAATGGATTTCGGTTGATCGACGGCACTTACTCCACTCATATTGGGGGCCATGTCTGAAATTACAAGGTCTGCAGGTTTTCCGTTCAACGTCGTCAAAATGCGCTCAAATACCGCGTTCTCCGTAAAATCTCCTTCAACGAAGTCGACCCCCGCTATGCTATCCATGGGCAATATATCGGACGCAATGACCTGACCATGATCTCCCACGAGCGCAGCGGCCACCTGAGACCAGCCGCCGGGAGCGCTGCCCAGGTCCAAAATGGTCATACCCGGACGAATCAATCGCTCACGCTCCTGTAGTTCCAGAAGTTTGTAGCAGGCCCGGGAACGGTATCCATCGCGCTGCGCCTGCTGCACATAGGGGTCTTCGCGATGCTCGCGCAACCATGCCTTGCTACTGGACCGCTTTTTAACCATGGCCTGTTCCTGAACTCTCTATCTGTGACATACGTGCGATTTGGGTCCCACGGGAACTGTAGTGTAGACTCCGCGCCCCGCTGACTTCTTCGGTTTACCCTAGCATGACCCGCAAAACGAACACGCGCCAACTCCGCGCCATAGGCCACAAACTCAACCCGGTCGTTACCATTGCGGGTAACGGACTCAGCGAGTCGGTACAGCAGGAACTTGAGCGCGCACTCAATGATCACGAACTCATCAAGGTAAAATTCGCGGTCGGTAGTCGTGAAGTGCGGGATGAAGTCCTTGCGCTGCTACTCAAGGACAGCAAAGCCGAGTTGATTCAGCGCATCGGCAATACGGCGCTGTTACTTCGCCACAGCGCGCAACCGGATCCCAAAAAGTCCAACCTGCTGCGAGTACTGGCTTAGGCGGGCTCAGGCTCCTCTGAACTGAACTGAGCTGAACCGAACTGAACCGCGCTGCTACAACAGGTGGCGCACCTGATCAATCTCATACTCCCGATCACCACCGGGTGCACGTACCACAACCACATCACCTTCTTCCTTGCCAATGAGCGCGCGAGCAATGGGTGAATTGACAGAAATCAGATTTTGCCTGGCATCCGCCTCATCATCGCCAACGATGCGATAAACAACGGACTCATCGTTCTCCACATTGATCAGATCCACCGTGACACCAAAAATAACCTTGCCGGTGCAGGGTATGCTGGTCACATCAATCACCTGGGCATGCGAAAGCTTGCCCTCGATGTCCATGATCCGCCCCTCTGCAAAGCTCTGCTGCTCCCGGGCGGCGTGATACTCCGCATTTTCCTTAAGATCACCATGCTCCCGGGCCTCGGCAATAGCCTGGCTGATGCGCGGACGATCTACCTTTTTTAATTGCTCGAGCTCTGCGCGCAAAGCCTTTTCACCCTGCGCTGTCATCGGCACCTTACTCATTAATGCATGCTCCTGTGGAGATCCTGAAGACGGCGTACCGTCTTATCCCCTTCTCGCTGCAAGGTCAGGCATACAGCCTCGGCCGCGGCGAGGGTAGTTGTGTAAAACACCCGGTGTGCTTCCGCGCTGGCACGAATGGGCGCTGAATCGGCAATCGCCCGCCGGCCTTCTGTGGTGTTAATAATAATATCTGCTTCGTCATTCTTGATCATATCGACAATGTGCGGCCGGCCTTCGAGCACTTTCTTCACCCGGCGAACCTCAAGGCCCGCAGCCTCCAGTGCATCTGCGGTACCTCCGGTAGCAGCCAGCTTGAAACCCAGGGCAACCATCTGTGTGGCGAAGGTCACCGCGCCGGGCTTATCGACATCCCTGACGCTGATGAGCAGCGTGCCGCTGCGCGGTGGAGGATCCCCCGCCGCAAGCTGCGCCTTGGCAAACGCATCGGCAAAGCTGTCGCCCGTGCCCATGACCTCCCCCGTGGACTTCATCTCCGGCCCGAGAATAGGGTCAACACCGGGGAACTTGTTAAAGGGCATGACCGCTTCTTTAACACTGAAAAAGTCAGGGACAATCTCGGCCGTAAAGTCCTGATCCTCAAGACTCACCCCGGCCATACACCGCGCAGCGACTTTGGCCAGCGAGGTACCGATGCACTTGGACACAAAGGGCACGGTGCGCGATGCCCGGGGATTCACCTCGATGACGTAGATTTTCTCATCCTGCCAGGCAAGCTGAACATTCATCAGACCCTTAACGCCTAACGCCAGAGCCATTTGCCGGACCTGCTCGCGCATCTGATCCTGCACGTCTGCCGGCAGACTGTAAGGGGGCAGTGAACAAGCGGAGTCGCCCGAGTGCACTCCCGCCTGCTCAATGTGCTGCATGATGGCGCCGATAACCACCTGCTCGCCATCGGACACCGCATCGATATCGACCTCAATGGCCGCACTCAAAAAACTGTCCAGAAGCACCGGCGACTCATCGCTCACCGATACGGCTTCACGCATGTAGCGAAGCAGGTCCTCTTCGCGATACACAATCTCCATGGCGCGACCACCCAGCACATAGGAGGGACGCACCACCAGGGGATAACCGATCGTTCGCGCCGCTTCGATCGCCTGCTCGACGCTGCGAACGGTGGTATTCGCCGGCTGCAGAAGTCCCAGCTCCTGAATGAGCTGCTGAAAGCGCTCACGATCCTCAGCACGATCAATGGCGTCCGGCGTGGTGCCAATAATAGGCACCCCGGCCGCCTCCAGGGCTCTTGCCAGCTTGAGAGGTGTCTGCCCGCCAAACTGCACGATCACGCCCTTGGGCTGCTCCTTTGCGACGATCTCAAGCACGTCTTCCAGAGTCACCGGTTCAAAATACAGGCGATCAGAGGTGTCGTAATCCGTGGAGACGGTCTCGGGATTACAGTTAACCATGATGGTTTCGTAGCCATCCTCACGCATAGCCAGCACCGCGTGAACACAGCAGTAGTCAAACTCAATGCCCTGCCCGATGCGATTGGGGCCACCACCGATCACCAGAATTTTGGGGCGATCCGTAGGCTCTGCCTCACACTCTTCATCATAAGTGGAGTACATGTACGCGGTGCTGGAGGCGAACTCCGCGGCGCAGGTATCCACGCGTTTGTACACGGGACGAATATCCAGCCCCTGGCGATGCTCGCGCACCGACGTCTCGCTCACACCCAGCAGCGCCGCCAGCCTTCGATCTGCAAATCCTTTGCGCTTGAGTCGATAAAGCCGCTGCTTATCCAGATCCGCGAGCGTACCGGCCGCAATCGCAGCTTCGTCGCGGACAATGTCTTCAATCTGAACCAGATACCAGGGATCCACACCCGAATGGCGGTAAACCTCATCCACCGTCATACCCAGACGGAAGGCGTCTGCCAGATGCCAGATGCGATCAGCGCCGGGATTAATCAGCTCACTGATCAACTCGTCGCTGGGCTCTGTGTCATCCGGCCCCAGGCGGGACTCCAGTCCCGATGCGCCAACTTCAAGACCGCGCAAGGCTTTTTGCAGCGATTCCTGGAAGTTGCGACCGATGGCCATGACCTCACCGACAGACTTCATCTGCGTGGTCAGGCGAGCATCCGCCGCATTGAACTTCTCAAAGGCAAAGCGCGGTATTTTTGTGACCACGTAATCAATAGCAGGCTCAAAGGAGGCCGGCGTTGCCCCGCCGGTAATGTCATTCTTGAGTTCATCCAACGTGTAGCCAATAGCCAGCTTGGCCGCGACCTTGGCGATGGGAAAACCCGTTGCCTTGGAGGCCAGGGCCGAAGAACGTGACACCCGGGGGTTCATCTCGATGACCACCATACGGCCCGTCTTGGGGCAGACACCAAACTGCACGTTGGAGCCGCCGGTTTCCACGCCGATCTCACGCAGCACCGCCAGCGAGGCGTTGCGCATGATTTGATATTCCTTATCCGTCAGCGTCTGAGCCGGTGCAACCGTAATGGAGTCACCGGTATGGACACCCATGGCATCGAAGTTCTCAATGGCGCAAATAATGATGCAGTTGTCGTTTCGATCGCGCACCACCTCCATCTCGTACTCTTTCCAGCCGATGAGGGACTCATCAATCAGCAGCTCCGACGTCGGTGAAAGATCCAGGCCTCGCAGACAGATTTCTTCGAACTCTTCGCGGTTGTAGGCAATGCCACCGCCCGATCCCCCCATGGTGAACGAGGGCCGAATAATGCAGGGAAAGCCCAGCTTCTCTCGTACCGCATGAGCCTCTTCCATGGAGCGAGCGAAGGATGCCCGAGGCGTTTCCAGCCCGATACGCTTCATGGCCTTGTCAAACAACTCGCGATCTTCGGCCTTATCGATAGCCTCCTTGGTCGCGCCGATCATTTCGACGCCGTTGGCCTCAAGCACGCCCTCGCGCGCCAGATCCAGGGCACAGTTGAGCGCCGTCTGGCCACCCATGGTGGGCAGCAAAGCGTCCGGCTTCTCAACTTCGATAATTCGCGCAACGGTACGCCACTCAATGGGCTCGATATAGGTTGCATCAGCCATGGAAGGGTCGGTCATTATCGTCGCGGGATTGGAGTTCACCAGGATGACCCGATAGCCCTCTTCGCGCAGCGCCTTACAGGCCTGCGCGCCGGAGTAGTCAAACTCGCAGGCCTGGCCGATGACAATGGGGCCGGCGCCAATGATGAGAATACTTTGAATGTCTGTGCGCTTTGGCATGTGCTTATCCTGCCTGCTGCTGAATCAGGCTGATGAAATGATCGAAGAGCACGCTTGGCTCGTGAGGTCCCGGACTCGCCTCGGGGTGCCCCTGAAAACTGAAAGCCGGTTTGTCCCTGCGCTCAATACCCTGCAGCGTGCCGTCAAACAGTGATCGGTGAGTCACGCTCAAACAATCCGGCAATGCCTCGTCGTTGACCGCAAACCCATGGTTTTGACTGGTAATCATCACCCGGCCATCGCGAAGATCCTGCACCGGATGATTGGCGCCATGGTGGCCAAATTTCATTTTCAGCGTCTGCGCACCACTGGCGAGCGCCAGTAACTGGTGCCCCAGGCAAATGCCAAACAAGGGAATGCCGGTCTCCAGCAATTCGGTAATTGCAGTGATAGCGTAATCGCAGGGCTCGGGATCTCCCGGGCCGTTGGACAGGAACACGCCATCGGGATTTAAGGCTAGCACCTCGCTGGCGGGTGTTTTAGCCGGCACGACCGTCAATCGGCAGCCCCGATCCGCGAGCATGCGCAGAATATTGCGCTTTACCCCAAAGTCATAGGCCACCACGTGCCAGGGCATCTCCTGGGCCGCCGGATCGCTAAAGCCCTGTCCGAGCTGCCAGGTCCCGGCGGTCCAGGTGTAGCGCTCGGATGTCGTCACCTCTTTAGCCAGATCCATGCCCTTGAGCCCAGCGAACTCGCGAGCCAGAGCCAGTGCTGCATCTGTATCCGGGCTTTCGGTGGCCATAAGGCAACCATTTTGGGCACCCTTGTCTCTCAGTACCCGGGTCAGTCGCCGTGTATCAATCTCGGCAATACCGACAACCCCGCGCTCCTTCAGATAATCATCCAGCGCCTGGGTATTGCGAAAATTACTGGCTAACAAGGGAAGATCGCGAATCACCAGCCCTGAGGCCCAGATTTGCGACGACTCTTCGTCTTCGGCATTGGTGCCGGTATTTCCGATGTGTGGATAGGTCAGCGTGACAATCTGGCGGGCATAAGAGGGGTCGGTAAGGATCTCCTGATAGCCCGTCATCGCCGTATTGAACACGACTTCGCCAACGGAGGTGGCTGCAGCGCCGATAGATATCCCGTGAAATACGCTACCGTCTTCGAGAACCAGAATTGCAGGACGGGTCAATCGTTCCTCCAGGGGCGCCGGCACTCCGCTCGCAGGCTCAAAAAAAAGCGAGATGAGTGGTTCTCATCTCGCTTTTCTTGGCTTGTCAATGTACGTTAATGCCGGCAGCTCAGAATTTTATGTGGTCAAAGGGCACGCTGAACACACAGTTCAGTCGCGGTACGGCAGTGTACGAAATCACCTGTTTTCTGTCCAGACAGATTATCCACAAACTAAGTGCCGCCTGAGCCCACTACACCTATCATAGACCTTAAGCAGCACGGATCCCTCAAATGAACTATTTCTCTCAAAAGCATGCCGTCATCACGGGGGCCGGCTCCGGTATTGGTCGGGCGCTTGCGCAACAGCTCAACGCGTCGGGCTGCCACCTTTACCTTGCAGATATAGACGAGAAGGGCCTCCAAACCACGATCGATAGCTTTTCTAACGCTGATGCATCTTCTTACGCCACTGTCGTTGACGTATCAGACGCCGATGCGATGCACCGTTGGGCCGCCACTGTTGGCGAAAAAACAGCGGCGCTCCACCTCGTGGTGAACAACGCGGGCGTGGATTTAATGGCTTCTGCCACGCAAACAACCCTGGAAGACTTTCATTGGCTCATGAATATCAATTTTTGGGGGGTCGTGCACGGCTGCAATGCGTTCGTGCCGGCTTTGGAAAAATCAGCACGCAGCCATCTGGTCAACATTTCTTCTGTGTTCGGTCTCGTTGCCGTACCCAATCAATCTGCGTACAACGCGGCCAAATTTGCCGTTCGTGGGTACAGCGAGTCTTTACGCCAGGAACTGGACCTTGCCAACAGTCCCATAAAGCTGTGCTGCGTACATCCCGGGGGCATCGACACCAATATCGCCAGACGCGCTCGCAATGTGGATCCCGCAGCGACACCAGAATCACAGCAGGCGATGTTTGCTCCCCATGTGCGCACCAGTGCTGATGAAGCTGCCCGGCGCATCCTGCGCGCTGCAGAGAAAGGACAGCGACGACTGCTCATCGGCAGCGATGCGCGATTTATCGACTGGATTGTGAGGTTGTTTCCCACGGCTTACGCGCGATTTTTTCCCAGCGACGTAGCGGCCAACACGGCAGCGGACGCTGCAAACAGCGCTGTGGATACTCCATGAAAGAAACCCTGACTCGCCGGCAGCTATTGGTGCTCATTGCAGCACTGATGGCGACAGGCATTGGTCAATCATTGGTGTTTGCGATTTTGGCGCCTCTCGGCCGCGAGGTCGACCTGGCAGAAGTCCAGATAACCTCAATCATCGCACTCTCGGCGCTGGTGTTTGCAGTGGCTTCGCCGTACTGGGGCCGGTTATCTGACAAAGTGGGTCGCAAGCCCGTGATTCTCATCGGCCTTATCGGCTACACCGTGGGCACGCTTCTGTTTACCTCGGTGTTTATGGCGGGACTCACCGGCGTACTGTCCGGTCTGTCGCTCTACGCGGTCGCGCTCGTGGCACGCTGCAGCCAGTCGGTCGTGATGTCTGCCACCAGCCCATCAACCACGGCCTACGCTGCGGACAGCACCAGTACCGCCGAGCGCACGGCGGCCATGGCCAAACTGGGGACCGCAAACAGTCTGGGCATGATTCTTGGGCCCGCCGTGAGCGGCGCGTTGGCAACACTGGGACTCTTGGCACCGCTGTATTTTGCCGGCGCCCTGGCGGCGGCGGCAGCGATACTGGTGTGGCGAGCCTTACCGGGCATTCCCGCACCGCAAAGACTCAGCCATGACCGTCCGCGGCGCATGCGCTTTTTGGATGTTCGTATTCGGCGGTTTGCCCTTACGGCTATCGCCCTGTTTACCGGCTTTTCGGCGATTCAACAAACTCTGGGGTTTCAGCTTCAGGATCAACTATCGCTAACAGGCGTCCAAACCGCGCAATACACCGGCGCCGCCCTGATGGTCTCGGCGGTATTCACCTTTATCGTACAGGTAACGGCCATGCAGCGCCTGAAGCTACCGCCGCACATCTTTGTGCGAACCGGTCTGGGCTGTATGGCTTTGGGATCCTTACTCATCGCAGGCTTTGCCAACTTCACGATGCTGGCATTTGGCATGGCCTTGCTGGGCACGGGTCTGGGTTTGTCCATGCCAGCGATCACCGCCGGCGCCTCCATTGCCGTGAGTTCACAGGAGCAAGGTGGCGCTGCGGGCGTTATTTCTGCCTGCCCTGCGGTGGGTTTTGTCAGCGGGCCGATCATCGGAGGACTGCTGTATCCCCTGGCGCCCTTTGGTCCAGCGCTATTCTCGGCGCTGGTATTCGCCGGCACCATCGCCTTCCTGTACGGAACCTCTAAACGCTAGCTGGCAACTGCAATCGCCGCCAGCGCTTCTCGCATCGCCGGGGGAATGGGCACCGGCCGACCGGTGGCTCGGTTCACAAACACGTGAGTGAAGGTGCCATTGGCACAGGCCTGATCGTCACCTTCACGAAAAATACCAATGCCGTACTGCACAGAGCTGTTTCCAAGACGGTCGACTCTGAGTGCACCCTGTAACGCTTCCGGGTAGGCCACCGGGGTGTAATAGTCACAGGCGGAGTTCACCACCAGCCCCACCGTATCGCCGTTGTGGATATCCAGACCGCCCTCGTCAATAAGATACCGATTGGCTACGGAATCGAAATAGCTGTAATAGATTACGTTGTTAACGTGTCCGTAAATGTCGTTGTCCGACCAGCGCGTAGTTATCGCCGTAAACCACGGATAGTCCTTGCGCGATGGGGCTTCTGCTTTCGGCATGGTCCTACCTAGCTACGGTGACGCCCGAAATGCGGAGCGATAGATACCAAGGGCATCGTCGTAACTCACATCCCGGGGATTATTAACAAGCAGCCGTGTTTGCAGCATCGCATCCTGGGCCAGGGTCTCCAGACTATCCTCACGAACACCCGCTTCAGTGAGAGTGGCAGGTAAGGACAGTTCATCAATCACTGCCTCAAGTGCGGCAATCAAAGCCTCGGCCCGCGCTTCCTCGCTTCCAGTCACCGGCGCGCCCACCACTAACTCCGCAAGCTCGGCATAGAGGCTCACCGCGTCCGGCAGGTTGAATCGGAGCACCGCCGGCAGAACCAGCGAGTTACTCAAGCCATGGGGGATGTGATAGTGCCCGCCCAGCGGATAGGCCAGAGCGTGCACTGCCGCTACCGGCGCGTTGGCAAAAGCCTGCCCGGCCTGCATAGCCCCCAGGAGCATTGCTCCCCGGGCATCACGCTGGCGCCCATCGTGAACAGCAGTACGAATGTTTCGAGACAGCAAAGCCAGAGCGCTGCGTGCCAGATTGTCCGATACGGGATTCTTCTTGATCCTGGACGTGTAGGCCTCGATGGCGTGCACCATGGCATCAACGCCGGTCATGGCGGTGATTTTCGGCGGCAAACCCAAGGTAAGGTCAGCATCAAGAACGGCAATATCGGGTAGCAACACCGATGAGCTCACGCCGGCCTTGGTGGTCTCGCCCGTGGTAATCACGGCGACGGGGGTGACCTCGGAGCCAGTTCCCGCGGTGGTTGGAACCAGGATAAGCGGCAATCGTCCGCCCGCGACTTGCTCCACGCCGTACATATCAGCTAGCGGCTGATCGCTGCACAACAGCGCTGCCGCCACCTTGGCCACATCCATAGAGCTGCCACCGCCCACGGCTATCACGCCATCAGCACCAGCAGCCTTACCTGCAACAGCCGCAGCGAGCACCACCGCCTCTGGCGGGTCCTCGCTCACTTTCGCAAACAGCGTCACCGAGATACCTGCAGCGCCGAGAGCATTCTGCACCGGGCCGATGAGACCGATGGACACCAGCCCCGGATCGGTGACCAGCAGCACGTTTTCGATGCCGAGCCTGGCGCAGTGCGCAGCGAGCTTCAGGGCCTCGCCATTGCCACTTACAACGCTTGCGACGGTATTAAAAGTAAATGGCTGCATACTGCGCTTACTCCATGGTCAAAATGACCTTGCCCCGGGCCAGTCGACCGGTCATAACATCGTAGGCTTTTTCATAGTCCTCGAGCGCGAAGACGTCATTGATAGCCGGCTTGAGCTTACCCTCGGCAAACAGGCCCCAGAGCTCTTTAATGTTTTGCAGATGTACCGCAGGCTCTTCGGCAATAAAGCGGCCCCAGAACACCCCAACAATAGAGCAACCCTTAAGCAGAGCAAGATTCAGGGGGATCTCAGGTATGGGCCCGCTCGCGAATCCAATCACCAGATAGCGGCCGTTCCAGGCCATGCCGCGCAGCGCAGGCTCTGCGTAATCGCCGCCCACGGGGTCGTAGACAACGTCTACGCCTTTGCCGCCCGTTAACTCTTTTACGGCCGTCTTGAGATCCTGCTCGCTGTAATTGATAGTCTCGTCGGCGCCGAGTTCACGACACATAGCGAGCTTTTCTTCGGAGCTTGCGGCAGCGATGACTTTAGCGCCCATGAGCTTACCCAGCTCCACCGCTGTGGATCCCACTCCACCCGCAGCGCCGAGCACTAACAGGGTCTCGCCTTCTTTGAGATTGGCACGCTGCTTGAGCGCGTGGTAGGACGTGAAATAGGTCATGGCAACGCCGGCCGCCTGCTTAAAATCCAGGCCCTCAGGCATCGGCATGACTGCATTGTGATCCACGGCGATCTGATCCCGGAAGCAACCGCTGCCGGTCATGGCAATCACTTTGTCGCCGACCTTGTAACGATCAACCCCTTCACCTACCGACAACACGACCCCGGCACACTCACCGCCCGGAGAGAATGGCATATCGGGTTGAAACTGGTACTTACCCTGAATAATCAGCACGTCCGGAAAATTCAGCCCGGCTGCCTTAATGTCGATAACAACCTGGCCAGCCTCGGCTGTCGGCTCAACATGATCCGTAACAAGCTGCAGTTTGTCCGCCATTCCATGCTCGGTACACAGTAGTGCGCGCATCTTTAAATCTCCTTCAACTAGCAAATTGCAATCAGAACGCCGCCGCACGCATCCCTGGGGTGTTCGCGGAACGCCAAAAAGCGTCATCCATGACAGGCTCGGCGCTCGCCATCCATGGCTCGCGACGTCCGCGCACACCCCAGGGATGCGCACGGCTTAATGCCAGGAATTACAGTACTTCGAAGAGTCCTGCCGCACCCATGCCACCGCCAACACACATAGTGATGACAACGTACTTAACACCGCGGCGCTTACCTTCGATGAGTGCATGACCAATCATGCGCGACCCGCTCATACCGTAAGGGTGACCAATGGCAATGGCACCGCCGCTGACGTTGAGCTTGTCGTTGTCGATACCCAATACATCACGACAGTGCAGTACCTGTACCGCAAAGGCTTCGTTGAGCTCCCAAAGACCGATGTCGTCAACCGTCAGGCCATGCTGTTTAAGCAGTTTGGGCACCGCATAGATAGGACCAATACCCATTTCGTCGGGCTCAAGACCGGCTACCGCAATACCACGATAAAGTCCCAGGGGCTCAAGACCGCGCTGCTCGGCAAGCTTGGAATCCATAATCAGTTGCGCCGATGCGCCATCAGACAGCTGCGAGGCATTACCGGCGGTAATGGTGCCGCCTTCGATCACAGTCTTGAGGCCGGCAAGCGCTTCTGGAGTCGTGGCGCGAATACCCTCGTCGCGGCTCACCGTGGCTTCTGCTTCGGACTGCTCGCCCGTTTCCTTGTTCCACACAATGCGCTTGCAGGTGACCGGCGTCAGCTCCGCATCGTAACGACCCTGCTCGTAGGCTTCGGCCACACGCTGCTGTGATTGCAGACCATACTCATCCATGGCGTCCCGGCTGATACCGTAACGTTTGGCGACGGTTTCCGCCGTCTGCAGCATGGGCATATAAATGTGAGGATGCATGGCGACCAGTTCCGGATCTGCGGCGCGGTGCAGGTTCATATGCTCGTTTTGCACCAGAGAGATGGAGTCAAGACCACCACCCACAACGATATCCATGCCGTCATACATCACCTGCTTGGCAGCGGTGGCTACCGCCATGAGACCCGACGAACACTGACGATCGATGGTCATACCCGATACGGTTACGGGCAAACCGGCACGCAGCGCAATCTGCCGCGCCACGTTCTGACCGCCGGTTCCCTGCTGCAGGGCTGCGCCCATGATGACGTCTTCGATTTCACCGGGCTCAACGCCGGCACGACGTACCGCTTCGCTAACCGCGGCCGCTCCCAGTGTTGGGGCAGGCAGATTATTAAACCCACCGCGATAGGCTTTGGCGATCGGTGTTCTTGCTGTCGATACGATAACTGCTTCTTTCATGTTCAATGTCCTCAGGGCGGTGAAACCACCGCCACTCAATGTAGGTTGCGCCCCGCGGGGCGCGATCAATTAGTCGAGGGAAATGCCAAGGCCGGCAGCGGCTTTAGTGAGCATCTTTCCGGTTTGTTCAAAGCCTGCCTGCAACGCCCGCTCGCCTTCCGGTGCAGTGATGGTGTCCCAGTGCGCGGCAATGCCCTCGGGTGTTTGCTCTTCTGGCGTGAGCCAGCAGCCATCCGTCTCCACAATCTTGGCAACCGCATAAGAACCGGCGCCCGCACAAAGAATGGTGCGATTGGGGCTGTCTTCACTGACCAGGTACAACACCGCAGGCGTCACGGTCTCGGGAGTCAGGAGTTCGAATACTTTCTCAGGCATTAAACCCTCAGTCATGCGCGTTCCCGCGGTAGGAGCCAGTGCATTCATGCGAATGTTGTACTTGGCGCCCTCTTGAACCAGGGTGTTCATCATGCCGATTACACCCATCTTGGCTGAACCATAGTTGGTCTGACCGAAGTTGCCATACAGACCGGAAGACGAGGTGGTCACAACGATGCGGCCGTACTCCTGCTCCTTCATGATCTCCCAACAGGCGCGGGTGCAGTACACGCTACCCATGAGGTGCACGTTCAACACCAGCTGAAAATCTTCCATGGAGCCTTTGATAAAGCTTTTATCGCGAAGGATGCCTGCGTTGTTAACGAGAATATCGACGCGACCCCACTTTTCCATGGCCGCTGCTACCATCGCCTCTACTTCGGCATAGTTAGCAACATTAGCCCCGTTAGCCATCGCCTCACCACCGGCCGCTTCAATCTCTGCTACCACTGCCAGCGCCGCCTCAGAAGAAGCACCCGTGCCGTCTTTGGCACCACCGAGGTCATTAACCACTACTTTGGCACCACGCTTGGCAAGCTCAATAGCGTGGCTGCGGCCCAGGCCCTGGCCTGCGCCGGTAACAATAGCTACTCGACCGTCATAACGAATCGTCATTCTCAATTACTCCTTGTGTATGTGTCAGGCGCAGACAAGCATGGTGAGAGTCTCGGCCACGAGTGCCGGCGTTTCTTCACCTTCAATCTCTACGGTAACCGACGAGGTCAGCAGGAATCGGTTGTCGTCCTTCTGGTCTACATTGACCAATTCGGTGTGAGCGCGAATCTTTTTACCGGCGCGCACTGGAGCGAGAAAACGCACCTTGTTCATGCCGTAGTTGATCCCCATCATCACGTTCTCTGGCACCACGCCCTGACCCTCACTGAGCTTGGGAAGCATGGACAGTGACAGAAACCCGTGCGCGATGGTTCCGCCGAAAGGAGTCTGTGCTGCTTTTTCTTCATCCAGATGGATGAACTGATGATCTTCGGTGCAATCCGCGAAGGCATTGATCCGCCCCTGGTCCATGGTCACCCAATCACTGGTAGTTTTTGTGCCGACCTCATCAACCAGCTGATCTTTTGGAACTACTTTAATACCCATGTTCTCTCACCTTTTTAACCATTAAATTTTCACCAAATCACTCTGCGCCACTCGCTGATCACCGTGCATCAGCCATCTCTGAATGTGGCGTTTACCGGCTCCTGATCCATGTACTTTTTGAATTCGTTGCGTCCTACCACCATGCGGTGAACCGCATCGGGGCCATCTGCAAGACGCAGGGTGCGCTGTCCCATGTACATGGTCGCCAGCGGCGTATCCTGGGATACACCCAAACCACCAAACATCTGGATAGCCTCGTCAATAACCTTCAACGTCACGTTAGGCACAGCGGTTTTGATCATAGAAATCCAGACGCGCGCCTCTTTGGGATCAACGTTATCCATCATCCAGGCCGTCTTGAGCGTTAACAGGCGCGCCTGCTCGATGTCCATACGCGCGTTGGCCACAATGTCGATATTGCCGCCCAAACGGGCCAGGGGCTTGCCAAAGGCCACTCGGGTGGTTGCTCTTTGACACATGAGCTCCAATGCACGCTCCGCTGCACCCAGGGCACGCATACAGTGGTGAATACGGCCCGGTCCGAGACGCCCCTGGGAGATTTCAAAACCCCGACCAGCGCCCAGAATCACGTTGTCTTTGGGTACGCGTACATCCTTGAAAGTCAGTTGCATGTGCCCGTGTGGCGCGTCATCCATAGAGAACACCTGCATGGGCCGGACGATTTCCACTCCCGGCGTATCCATGGGCACTAATATCTGGGACTGCTGCTTATGCTTGGCGGCATCCGGATCGGTCTTGACCATGACAATCATGATCTTGCAACGTGGATCGCCCGCACCCGAAATCCAGTGCTTTTCGCCATTGATGACCCACTCGTCACCTTCTAGCACAGCCCGGGTGCTGATGTTGGTAGCATCCGAAGACGCTACGCCTGGCTCAGTCATGGCATAAGCACTGCGGATTTCCCCGTTCAATAAGGGCGTGAGCCATTGGGCTTTCTGCGCCTCACTGCCGTACTTGGTGAGCACTTCCATGTTGCCCGTGTCCGGCGCGGCGCAGTTAAAGGATTCCGCCGCCAAATGCGAACGGCCCATCTGCTCAGCCAGATACGCATACTCAACGGTGGTCAAGCCGCTGCTTTGCTCCCCCTCGGTGAGAAAGAAATTCCACAAACCCTGAGCCCGGGCCTTGGATTTCAGCGTCTCGATAATCTCGGTCTGACGCGCGGTGAACTGCCAGCGATCACCGGTGGCGATTTCTTTAGCGTATTCGCTTTCGACAGGTACCACTTCGTTGTCGATAAAGTTCTTCACGCTCTCCAATAGTGGCGCGACTTTTTCCGATATTCCCAGGTCCATGACCCATTCTCCTTGCGTGTGCGCCCCGCCAAGAATTGCGGGGCAGTAGAATGATGCGCTCAGGCTTGAGCCAGGCGCTCGCTCATTTCAGCTTTTAGCTGTCGTTTGAAAATTTTGCCCGTGGCAATGCGTGGCAGTGCTTCGTCATGAAAACGCACATAGGCAGGTATCTTAAATCCGGCAATGTGTTCCCGTAAGAAGCTCTGCAGATCCTCAGTGCTCAGGCTTTGGCCGTCTCGAAGTACCACGCTGGCCGCCACCGCCTCTCCGAGACGCTCGTCAGGCACACCGTAAACCGCGGCTTCACTGACTGATGGGTGCTGATAGATGCCAGCCTCCACCTCGATGCAGCTGATGTTTTCACCGCCCCGGATAATGATTTCTTTCATTCTGTCGACAATAAAGAGAAAACCCTCCTCGTCGATGTAGCCCACATCCCCGGTATGAAACCAACCGTCACGGAAGGCCTCGGCGGTAGCTTCGGGTTTGTTCCAGTACCCCAGGCAGTTTGCCGGCGAGTGAATACACACCTCACCACGTTCACCCGCTGCTACGGGCTTGTCGTGCTCATCAAATATGGCAATGTCAGTGACCGCTGGCACTGGTGGGCCGGCACTGCCCGGGCGTGCCCGATACACCGCACCCGTGTTAATGGTGCCCAGGGCGTTGGTCTCGGTCAGCCCGTAGCCAATACCTGCTGATGAATGCTTAAAAGTCGTTGCGAGCTTTTCGACCTGCGCAGGCGGCCTCGCCGCTCCGCCACCGTAAATCTCTGCAAGCGAGGACAGATCCCGATCCGATTCCGCCGCCGCAGCCTGCAACTCCGCCGACATGGTGGGAACACCAGTGAACCAGGTAATACGCTCCTCTTCGATCAGACGCAGCGCTTCCTGTACGTCCCACTTATGCATGATTACCAGCTTACGACCTACGATGAGTGACAGCAGAAAAGCCGTGTGACTGCCGGTGCAGTGAAACAGAGGGATAGTGAGCAAACCCGACGGGGGAAAACTGGCAGGAGCCGTGTCGCCCGCGGCCTGCTTGCCTGAGGTGCCCAGCAACATCCAGCTGTACAGTGCCGACAACATTCCCCGGTGTGAGGACAACGCCCCCTTGGGGTGCCCCGTGGAGCCTGAGGTATACATGATAGTCGCGTAGTCATCGGGCGCGACCGGCACCTCGGGCATTTCTGCACCTGCGTGTTCATCCACCAGATCCTGGAACTGACTGAAAGCCAGATCCAGTCCGCTGCAGTCATCCACCGCAATAAGCTTTAGCGCAAGGTCTTTCTGCAAAGGAACAAGGCGCTCCAGACGTTGGCGGTCCGCGATCACGACCTTGGCACCACTGTCGCGCAAGCCGTAATCGAGCTCCTCGGTGGTCCACCAGGCGTTCATGGGCACAGCGACCGCACCGATGGACAGCGCGGCGATAAACCCCATCATCCACTCGGGATTGTTGCGACTGAGGATAGCCACCCGATCACCGGGAAGCACGCCAAAGTCATCAATAAGCGAACGGGCCAGGGCCGCCGATTGAGCGTAGCTTTCGCCGAAAGTAAGCCGCTGATCACGATACACCGTGAATGTCTTTTGCGAATGGTTGAGCATGAAACGGAAATAAGCGCCCATGTTCGGCGGCGCCGAGCTAAAGCTTCGATACTCCGCGCCATCTATGGTGACTGTCTCAAGCGCAAAGGGCGCGCCTTGTTGAGTCAGCTGCGCTACCACAGCATCAATTTTTTGCAGTTCTTCACTCATCGTTTTTATTGTGTCCTGTGCTTGCGGGCAAATTCGGTGCGTCAGTATCCTCCGATTCGGGCAAAGCGATCCAGATGATAGTAATAATCGCCCATAAGATGCTCCAGAACCCTGGCACGCTTGAGGAACAGGCCAATGTCATATTCGTCGGTCATACCCACACCACCGTGCATCTGTATGCCTTCGTTGCTCGCAAGACGGGCCACTTCGCAGAGCTTGGCTTTGGCGGCGCTGGCAAGCCGCGACAGGTTCTCATCGTTCGCATCCACGGCCTGCAGCGCCTTAAGCACGATAGAGCGTGCCAACTCCAGTTCTGCAAACAAATGCGCGGCGCGGTGCTGCAGCCCCTGAAAAGACCCAATCACCTGACCAAACTGCTTGCGCTCCCGGATGTAGGCCATGGTTCGCTCAAAAGCCTCCAGCGACAGCCCCAACATTTCTGCTGCCAGCCCGATGGCGGCGATATCCAAAGTTCGCTCCAGCGCCGCCCAGGCATCGCCTGCAGACCCCATGAGAGCGTCGGCCGACACGCGGACGCCGTCAAGCGTCACGACACCACATTGACGGCTATCGACCATGTCGCAGCGCGCACGGCTCAGGCCCGCAGCATCTGCCGGGACCAAAAATGCGCTGAGTCCATCGGTATCACCTGCCGCGCCGCTGCTGCGGGCAATGACCACGAATGCATCAGCACTCTGCGCATCCAGGACCATGCGCTTTTCTGCAGTGAGCACAAAATCATCGCCGTCTTGCACTGCCGTGCTGGCAACCGCCAACGGATCAAAAGCCCCTGTTTCCTGCAAAGCCAATGTCACCTGCTTCTCGCCAGCGGCTATGGCCGCGAGCCAGTCGGCTTTTTGCGACTCCGTTCCGAGACAATTAATAGCCGTAGCGCCGATAAGCACGCTGGCCTCCAACGGTGACGCACTCAGATGCCGCCCTGCCTGTTCAAGCACCACACCCAGCCCGGTGTAGCCATAACCAAGACCACCATAAGCTTCCGGGACAGCAATTCCCGCCCAGCCCATATCCACCATTTCCCGCCATACAGCTGGGTCAAATCCCAGCTCATCGCCGCTGTCGCACAGGCCGCGAAGATGCGCAACGGTCGCCTTGCTCGCCAAAAAGCCCGCCGCGGACTCCTGCAGCATCAACTGTTCTTCGTTCAGTACTAAAGTCATATCCGCTACACCTCAGGCGTCAGGTAGGCCAAGAACGCGCTTGGCTACGATATTCAATTGAACTTCCGAGGTGCCGCCCTCGATAGAGTTACCCTTGGATCGCAGAAAACTCCTCACCACGTTACCGTCGTTATAGCGCTCGCCGGACCAGCCCAGAGCCGCTTCACCGCCCACTGCCAGATTCAATTCGTTGCGACGCTTATTAAGCTCGGTACCGTAGTATTTAAAAATGGACGATGCGGGGCCAAGACCCTGCCCCGCCTTCACCTCATCACCCACGCGCTCCATAGTGGCGGAGAAAGCCAGGGTGTCGAGTTGATACTGGGCAATGTCCTGGCGAAGAATGCCATTGCGAAGACGACCCTCGGCATCGGCGCCCATAAGCTCAACAGCGGTCTTGCCCAATGATTTGCCACCGGCGGTACCGAAAGCAGAAATCATTTCGCGCTCGTGGGTTAAGAGGTACTTGGCAATGGTCCAGCCCTGCCCCTCCTCGCCCACCAGATTGCGTTTGTCCGCGCGGGCGTCGTCAAAAAATGTCTCACAAAAGGGCGAGGAGCCGCTGATAAGACGAATCGGCTTGGCGGTGACACCGGGCTGATCCATGTCAAACAGCACAAAGCTGATGCCCTCGTGCTTGCTGCCCGTGTTGTCGGTGCGCACGAGACAAAAAATCCAGTCGGCTTTGTCCGCGTAGGAGGTCCAGACCTTCTGACCATTGATCAGGTAATGATCGCCCTGATCATCCGCGCGGGTTGCAAGGCTCGCCAAATCAGAACCGGCACTGGGCTCGGAGTAGCCCTGACACCAGCGAATCTCGCCGCGGCAAATGGGGGGTAAATGCTCGAGCTTCTGCTCTTCACTGCCGAACTTCAGCAGTGCCGGTCCCAACATCGAGATACCAAAGGAGTCCAGCGGTCGCCGGGCACCGATACGGTCCATTTCCTCACGCAGAACCTTGACCTCTTCTCCCGAGAGGCCACCACCGCCGTACTCTTTGGGCCAGTGCGGCACAGTCCAGCCTCGCTCAGCCATACGTTCGCACCACAGGGGCTGCTCCGGGATATCAATCTCGGGCCTGCGGCCCCCGGTATAAATGTCCTCAAAGCCGCTTACCGGCTGGCGCATGGATTCGGGGCAGTTGGCTTCAAGCCACTCCCGGGTTTCCTGACGAAAGGTATCAATCTCGGTCAAAGCGGAAGCCTCCTGAGGGTCGCAAAATGTGTTTTTGGTTGGCCCGGGCAGAACACGCCCATGACGAGTAACTCAGATTTGAACATACAGTATGTTTTGCTGTCACTCAAGTATTCTCGCGAATAGACAGCACGCAAGGTCATGCATAAAAAATGGGTTGTCGCGTATTCGCGGGGTCAGCGGCCATATGCCGTCTGGGTTACCGCTGGCATACCCGCGCTGACAAGAGCTGTGCGAAACACGAAGCCAGCCAGACAGCCGGCAGTCCTTTGAGCTGCTCGCGCATCTCCAGAAGAGCTATCGCACTGTTAGAAGCACTCGACGGACGCTCAAAGGACTACCGCCTGCCTGGCCTGTTCAGTGCGAGGTTCAGGCGCTGTTTCGTGTGTAACTTGTCCTGATAACTGGTAGTGGCTCGGCGCCGCTTTGCTCGAGCGTCCGTCGAGCGCGCTGTTAAATTCGCTGGCGCCGATGGAGATACGCGAGCAGCTCGAGTAAAGCGGGGTCGGGCCACCCAATGACGTGACAAGCGATACTCATAAAAGCTGTGTCCCTCGGAATACGCGATGAGCAAAAAAAAAAAAGCGCAGGGCATTGGCCCGGCGCCTTTCGCTAGCAAGGGGTCTGCTTAACGGACCACTAACTCGACGCGGCGATTACGCTCACGTCCATCACGGCTGTCGTTGCTGGCGACGGGGTTAGCTTCACCGCGGCCGGTGGCACGCAATTGACCGGCAGCCACGCCCTGGGATACCAGATAATCAACAGCCGCCTGGGCACGACGCTCAGACAGCTTCTGGTTGTACTCCTCGGGGCCCGAAGAATCGGTATAGCCCACAACATCCATCTTTACACTGCTGTGAGACTTGATGACCGCTACCGCAGCATCCAGTGCAGAACGGGACTTCGCGTCCAGGGCTGCACTGTCAAAGGCAAAGCCAAGACGGTCGATAGTCAGCACCACCTCATCTTTTACCGGGCAGCCCTTCATATCGACCTTCACGCCAGCGGGCGTGTTGGCACACTGATCTTTGTAGTCCGCAACACCATCGCCATCGCTGTCTAAAGCACAGCCGCTCATATCCACTTCCGCACCGGCAGGCGTGCCGGGGCAGCGATCTTTATCGTCCATAACGCCATCGCCATCACTGTCAGCAGGAGCAGCAGCAACCACAGCCGCAGGCTTGGGCTCTTGCAGATCACAGATAACCGCGCCAACACCCGCGCCGACCGCGACACCGGCTACGGCACCAGCGCCAGCTCCAGATGCTCCTATCGCGCCGCCCAAAGCACTACTGCCCACGATGCAGGCCTCATAATCACGCTCTTCTACGCTGCTACAGGCGCTGAGCACCGCAGCCATAAGAAGCACAAAGAGCCGAACTGTTAATTTCATGGTGACGTCCTTTCTATGTTCCGTTATCAATAAAATCTTGCGTTTTGGGGCTTGGAGCCAGTCTTGGCTTCTCTCACCAAGTATCTGATCTCCCAGCAATCCTTAAGCGGCAGAGTACACCATTTACCCGACTCGGCACATCTTTGGGCATAGGGCAGAATCGACGGTGCTAAACTTCTTTAATCACCGCCGAACGAAGCTAAAAGAATGTACCAAACACTTGAAATAGAACGACAGGGAAGCACTGCCCGACTGTGGCTTAACCGTCCGGAAAAGCTGAACCCATTATCGGTGAAGACCCTGAAGGAGCTGGCGATGGCAGCCTCCGAGCTCAATCAAGACTCCTCGCTCAAGGTGGTTGTTGTGGGAGGCAGGGGACGCTGCTTTTCCGCCGGTGCCGACCTTGCAGGATTCCCACAGCCGGGAGACCCACAGGCCCGCGATGCCGCCGATGCCGGACGACTGATGGCCGATGCCATAGAACAAATCAGCGCAGTAACCATTGCCCGAATACAGGGCTGGTGTGTCGGCGGCGGACTGGTGCTGGCTGCCGCCTGCGATCTGCGCGTTGCTGCCACTGACGCGCGCTTCTCCATTCCCGAGATAGACCTGGGCATCCCCCTTGCCTGGGGCGGCATCCCCCGGCTCGTTCGTGAGATAGGCCCTGCGCTCACCAAAGAGTTAGTCATGACCTGTCGCCCCTTTGATGCCGAGGAAGCGCTGCGGGCGGGCTTTCTTAACAAAACAGCGGAGCCTGACGCCCTGGATGATGTCGTGGACGCCCTCGCCCAGGCGATTGCTCAGCGACCGGGCTTTCCGGTGCAAGCCACAAAACGCCATGTGGACGCAGTCACGGCCAATCAAATAGGTCTTGCCCGCTCCTGGTCTGACGCGGACAGTTTACTGTCAGGGCTACTGGATCCCGAGTGCCAGGAGGCGCGGGAGCGCTACATCAAAGAACGCGAAAAGAGTTAGCGCGCTGACCGGCCGCCCACTAAATCCCTGTCCAACATCACCTCCAGGCGAAATACGATGCCCAGGACGCCCTCGCGCTTTTCCTCATACTGGTCTCGACGCCAGTTGTAACTGGGCTCAATCTCGTAATAGAGAAACTGCCTGAAGAACTGTTTCCGATACAAAAATCCCAAACGGTAGTTGGTCTCAAAATTCTCAGGCTGATCGCGACCGCTCACGGCCACAAAGTACTCAATGGCACTGGGAAACTTCTCGTGATCATCCAGCCAGCGCCGATAGGTAATACCCGTGTTGTAGTCCCAGAACTCTTTCTCCTCTCGATAGCGTATGCGTCCGTTCCATCGCAGAAGGCTCTTGTCATCAAGAATTCGATTCACATCAAAGTTGCTCAGGGACCGATAACCATCTTCCGTGTGATATTGAAGACGCTGGGTAAAGCGCGCCCAACTATTGTCGGTAATGGGCTGCTGATAGCGAAACCGCACCCCCGGCAGGAGTGCCGGACCGGATCGCACGGAAAGCGTGGCGTCCAAACGCGTACGACGGCTGTCGCGAAAATTAAAACGCACGCCCACATCATTCTCCTGCGCGCGCTCCTCCTCGGTCAGTGTCTGCTCAGACTCTTCGCCCGAAAAAACCAGGTCCACCCGTTCGGAAATCTTCGGCAGGCTGACCTGGCCGCGGAGTCGAACCTTGACGTCATGACCATCACGCTCATCCCAATCATTCAGAAAGATGGCACGCACAAACGTATCTGCCCTCTCAGCATCGCGCACCGGCGCGCCAAAGAAGTCATCCATCCACTGCGCCAGCGCCTGAGCGCGGTTCGTTGCGTATTCGTGGCTGCTGTCGACCCAGCTGGCGCTGCCGGGATCGATAGTGGGCTCTACGGCGGATTCGGAAATCTCATCAGGTGCAGCGGGACCGGTAGATGCTGGCACTTCATCCGACTGCTGGGCAAATACCGGCGTCTGGACAAGAACTGACAGTGTCCCGCCGAAGATCCAGGATCGGAGAATAGTAGTGCAGTAGATGGCTGTGGCACGCATAGACATAGGTTTAGCACATTGCCGCGGCCATGACAGCAGCAAACTGCATTGTGCGATTGATCACATTTGTCGCAAATGCAAAGACGACCGCAAAAACAGCAAATGATTGCTGCTGGCGCAGCTAGCGCTGATCCTCCAGCACCGCAGCCGCCGCAAGGCGGCCGGACATCGCGGACATGGGAACGCCTGCACCGGGGTGCACCGAGCCGCCAGCGAGATACAGCCCCCGGACCCTGCTTCGGGCGCCGGGCCTTGCAAAACTGGCAAGCGGTCCGTGGTTTGCGCGCCCGTAAAGTGAACCGCCGCTCCCGGGGAAACGCTCAGAAAACCCCCTGGGGTCGGTGGTAACACAGGCGCTTTCATTCAGCTGAATCTCACAACCACACTCGCGCAGCAGTGCCAGGGCTTTATCGCGATAACTCGCAAGACTGCGCTCGTCCCGAAAGCGTCGATCCCCGTCAGCCGGGGCGTTGACCAGCAGTAACAAGGGCTCCGGACCTTCCGGCGCCTGACCTCCGGCGCGGGACTGGGCGCAGACGTACACCGTCGGGTAATCGGCAATCTGCCCCCGACCAAAGATGGCCGCAAACTCTTCCGGGTAATCCTCGGCAAAAAACACGGTGTGGTAGTGCAGCTCAAAACCCGACACTTTCGCCACCATGCAAAAGGTCATCGCCGAAAGCGCGCGCTTTGCCGGCATCACGGGGCTCACGCTTCGACTCACCCCACCACCGAGCATTCCGGTACCCAGCGCCGAGATATCGCCGTTAAAGACGATCTGATCGGCAGCTAACTCCCGGCCGAGCTCGGTGACCGCACCCGCCGCACGATCAGCCTCCATACTGATTTCGCGCACGCCTTCATCAAAATGAAACTGCACACCCAGGGCTACAGCCACATCGCACAGAGCCGCCGCTACCGCTCGCATGCCGCCGTCAACGAGCCAAACACCCTCCTGCTCTACGTGGGCGATAAGCATGAGGGTCGCAGGCGCACTTAAGGGAGAGGAGCCCACATAGGTCGCATAACGACCGAACAGCTGGCGCAGGCGCGGATCACTGAAGTGCTCATCAAGCGCGGACCACAGTGTAGAAAAGGGGGCTGTGCGCCACATACGATCGAGATTGCCGTAGCCTACGCGACGCACAAGCTCCAGCATGCCCGGGCGAGAAGAAGCGATAAACGGCTCGCGAAGCGTCTCATAGATGTCCGCGCTGCGCGCACAGAACGCGCGGTAACCCAGCGCATTCTCTTGATCTGAAAATTCTTTTATCGCCTGCTCGGAGGCATTGGTACTGGCATACAAATCCAAAGCACCGCCCTGGCGCCAGGCGTGGCGGGCAAGCACATCCGCTTTTGCGAGCTGTAGATGATCTTCCAATGCTGAGCCGGCGGTCTCGAACAGGCCATCGAACACCCAGCGCATGGTAAATACCGTGGGGCCTGCATCAACACCCACGCCCGCTACATCGAGTTGCCGCATTTTACCGCCGGGCTCTGCGGCTCGCTCGAGAACCGTGACCTTATGCCCCGCGGCTGCAAGTTCGATAGCAGCCGCCAGCCCCCCTACGCCAGAGCCAATAACGAGCGTACGGGGATGGGTCATGAAGCGCGCTCGGCGCGGGCTTTAAACTGCAAGGTAACCGCGCGTTGGTGATAGATAATCAATGTTAATCCGGTGATGAGTGGCACGGACCACAGCGCAGGAGTCAGCGCTATTTCCGGCAGCATACGCACCGCACCGAAGGCAAAAAAGGCGGTGTACACCGAGATGCCGGCGCCCACCAAAGATTTAATATGCTCTTTGATGCGATCCATTGGCCGGGGATTGGGCTTGTACAAGAACCACAGGTTGGTTGCCACCGTGGCAAAGCCCACCAAGGAAATGCCCACCATCAACAGCTGATCCAGCTGCCAGCCCTGCCAGGCGCAGTTGGCCGAGGCAATGGTGAGAAGCAACTGCAGTATCAGGTTATGCCAAACGCGATTGGCGCGGTGGTTCTTACGGTTTTGTATACACAGCCACCCATGCCAGGCCAGGTTAATCGTCAGGGTTGCCAGATAGAGCATCATCCAGCCAAAGATTCCGGCAATCAAAGCCGGGTCACCAAACTGTGGGTGATCGACCAGCTGTGGATGCGTTGCGATGGGGTCTGACAAGGTCGTCAAGGCTATGCCAATAGCCACGCTCCCGGTCACCAGCATCATCATGGTAAAGAGTTTGCCAAACCGCGCGTGATTACGCCCTCCTTTGCGCCCGGCGACCGGCACCCAAAAGCTGATCAGGCCGGTAGCGCCCGTTACGATATGTATGGCTACTAAAATCTCAAACAGCGTATGGGTCGACATCATACGGGCTCCCCGTGATACTGATCGCGAACTGTCTGACCAAAAGCCCTATGATTAACGACGACCACTATATTCCCCCCAAGCCGCACTCCCTGGCCGCACTCCCGGCGCTGCTGCGCGTGATGTGGAACGGCGACGGTAATTTGCTCGATCTGCTTCCTGCAGCGGCCTATCGGTTTGCGGTGGGCAACCTCGGCTACTCCCGACGATCGACGGTGTTGTTTAACGACCCGGCACTGGTGCGCCACATTATGCGCGACCCGGACGGGATCTTTCCCAAGAGCGATTTGATGGTCAATGCGCTGGAGCACCTCATCGGCGAATCGATCTTTGTCACCGACGGTGAAAAATGGCGCAGGCAGCGGGCGATGATCGACCCCGCGTTTTCGCACATGCGCATCAGCCATGCATTTACTGCCATGCAATCTGCCGTAACAGACTACGTTCAGCATCTGGACTCCGTAGCCGGCAGCAAGGAGCCCCTGTCGCTGGATATGGCCATGAGTCAGCTCACCGCTGACATCATCTGCCGCACGGTGTTCTCCACATCGCTGGATTCGCAGGTGGCCTTTGATGTGTTCGAAGACTTCACCGTGTTTGAGCGCTCGGTGGCGCAGGTCGATATCAAACGACTGATCTTTGAGCCCGCCTGGACCCGGGCGCCGCAGCCGCAGGTGGTGCTGAATGCCTGTACACGGATTCGAGCGCATCTTGCGACGCTCATCGACACGCACCTGGACCCGGAATCGGAATCGGACTTTAACGATATTGCCAGCGCGGTCATCGCGGCGCGGGATGCCGACACACAGGAGCCCTTCAGTCGCGAGGAGCTCATCGATCAGCTTGGCGTATTCTTTTTGGCGGGTCACGAGACCACTGCCAGCGTGCTTACCTGGCTGTTTTTTATCTGCGCGCAAAGACCCGAAATCGTCGCAAAGATGCGAGAAGAAATTGATCGCGTCGTGGGCGATCGCGATATCGGCTTTGAACACATGCGTCAGTTGCCGCTGCTCAAAGCGGTGTTTCGTGAAGCCCTGCGACTGTATCCACCCATCACGTTTATGCCGCGGGTTGCCATGGAGGACACGACTGTGGGGCCGCGCAAATTGCCCCGGGGCGCCCTGGTGATGATTTCGCCCTGGACCTTGCACCGGCATCAGGATTACTGGGAGGACCCGCACGCTTTCAAACCCGAGCGCTTTCTGGCTGAGAACGAGTCCGCACTCACCGACGGCGCTTACATTCCCTTCGGGCAGGGGCCGCACACCTGTGTGGGCGCTGGATTTGCGCAGACCGAGAGTTTGTTGATCATCGCCGAGCTGTTGCGGCGCTTTGACTTTGAGGCAATCAACCCAAGCCGCGTGCGGCCGGCGGCCCGGCTCACCACCCGGCCCCGGGAACAAATCTTTTGCCGGGTAAGCCGCCGAAAAACACTCTAAAGCCGTTTGACCGCTGGGCAATCTCATCGATCATCACCAAACCAGGCGATGTCCCGCTGCGTGGCCTCGCCCAGAGTAAGATCGCTGGTCATCGCCGGCCAGAGTATTTCCCAGGACATGGGTGTCATGAGTAAAAACGGCAGAGGATCGTGGGCAGCCCAGATCACATCGCGGGCTCTGCGCATTTCCTTAAAGCGTCGCGCAAATTCTTTGGGGCGCAAAATCGCTGCGTAGGTCTCCGTCAGTGTGGAGTAGGCCCATTGATAACGGGTCCCCACAGACAGCTCGATGCTGGAAGCGGCTTCGGGATCAAGCAAAGCTTGTCCGAGAGAGGCCGGATCAAAGAAATGCACGCCGCTGGTAGCGCGGGGGTTGCACTCGATTGCCCGGGCCTGCCCCGCCTCGTCCACAATAAAATCAAAGGCCAGAAAGCCGTTGTAATCGCTGCCGGCGATAAAGTCGCTCACCCAGTCTTTTGCGGAACGGGCGTCGTCTACCCGCTCAAAACAAATCGCCACCGTTCCTGCGAACACCCGACCACGATAAAACACCGTGGCGACTTCTCTGCCATGGCTAACCACTGACAGAGAACTGATCAGATCTCCATCAAGATGCGCCTGAACCAGTCCTTCATCCGTAGTCGCCTGCAATGGATCGCCGGCCTTGGCGAACCGCAGTCCGATACCCGAACAACTGTGCACCGGCTTCTCGACATAGTCACTGCGCTGCGCCAATGCCTGCGCCGCCGGCTCATCGGCCGTGAAGGTCTCAGGTACGGCCAGGCCCCGCCGCGCTGCCAGGTCGATAAAGTCCCGTTTGTGATGCAACTGCGCAAGCTGCGTCAACGGCGCCGCCCAGAGGCACACCCCCTCGGGAAGCCGGTCAGCCAGCTTTGCAACGTGTAGCGCCTCTTCAGACACCGGAATAACATGGTCCACCGATTCCCCGGTGATAATAGCCAGCAATTCCTCCAGGTACTGATCGAGAGAATCATTGGGGGCCGTCACCCGAAAAGATTGATGCACATCCCGGGAGGGCTTACACAAGTGCCAGCGAAAGGGATCCGCCACCAGCACACGGCATCCCGCGGCCCGGCAGGCCCGAACAATCGCCAGCGCTTTGGGCAGGCGTCCCAAAGTGAGTAAAACAGTCTTCATAAGTAGCTTTCGATGCGCATCACCGTAATTTCAAGCTTACGCTGGAAGATGTCAATTTTATCGACGCGAAAGCCGCTCCCATCTTCGGGCGAAAGCACCACAGCCACTGAAGGATCGCGTAAAATTAGCGTTTTACCCGGTAAGTCCCCATGAGTGAAAAACTCGAAAAGCCTGATCGCGCCCTACTCCAGCAATGGTTGGAACAAGCCCGCGTTGAGTACAGCGAATGCGGAGAATGCGAAGGCCTGCACCTTGCGGCGCTCAAAAGCATCGAAGGCGTCATCGATAGCCGGATTTTTTTGGAACGCTACGGACTGCTGCTCACCACGGAGCTGGAGATCCGGCCCATGGCGCTGCTCCCCATGTCAGCCGATCTGGGCCGCATCAACATGGACTACCCTATTTTGAAGATCTTTTTGGATGTGGTCGATGATGCGACGCCGCAACTCGTCATCGCCGGCATCCTGCAGGCACAGGCGGGGCTGACGCTGGAGCAGACAGCGCAGTTCATCTCCAGCTGCATGGATGCCACCCGGCAGCTCGCGGCTGAGTGTCTACAGCTGGACTACCTGTTCGCCGAGGGTGAAAAACGCAGCCTTGGGAACAAAAAGTCATTGCACTAAGCTTGAGCGCGTGACGGGCCCCGCCGACAACCTTTTCGAACTATTGAGCGATGAAGAAAACGCCCGCGCCTGCCGGGACATATCCGAAGACGCCTGCAAGGATCAGCCTCAGAGCTTTACTTTACAACTCCTGGCGCAAATTGCCTCCAAGTGCGCGGACACGCTGGGCAGCAGTCGGGTGGTACTTCCCTGGCTTTTAAGCAGCATCGCTGCACCGGCATTTTTTATTGCCTGGCTGGTGCCTATCCGGGAATCGCTCTCCCTCATTCCCCAGCTGGCGATAGCAGCAAATTTACGTAAGCGTCCCATTCGAAAACGGGTTTATGTCCTGGGCGCGACCTTGCAGGGGCTGTGTATGCTTGCCATGCCCCTGTCACTGCTGCTCCCTGGTCCGTCGCTTAGCGCCACGGCTATGCTGGCCGCCCTCGCCGTGTTCAGTATGGCGCGGGGCCTGTGCTCCGTGGCGTCCAAAGATGTGTTGGGCAAAACCGTGGCTAAAGGCCGGCGGGGACGATTAGCAGGGCTTGCCAGCAGCGCAGCGGGAATTTTCACCCTCGGCTTTGGCTGTTTTTTATTGCTATCCAACGGCAAAACCTCCCTCACGCTATTAATTGCCATGCTCTGTGTTGCGGGGATCCTGTGGCTAGTCGCGGCTCTGCTCTTTAGTCGGGTGCCCGAGCAGCCAGGGGCCACCGACGGGGGAGCCTCGGCGCTGAACAATGCCCTACAAAGCGCGCAGCTTCTAAAAACCGATGCGGCACTGCGGGCCTTTGTGCTGGCGCGGATGTGCCTGGTCAGCACGGCCTATGCCATCCCGTTTCTGGTGGTGATGGTGTTTGCCAATACTGATGGAGGGGTTCGAGCCCTGGCCTGTGTCATCGTGGCCGAGGGCCTCGCCGCGCTGACATCCGGATTGGTCTGGGGCATCTACGCTGACCGCGCGGCGCATCAGGTGATGATGATCGCCGGCTTACTCACGGCGATCACCCTGGGCGTTGTGTTAGTGACGCCCGCGGACGTTATGGCCGCAGCCGAGGGACTTGCCGGCGCCATTGCCCTATATATCGCGGCCATCGCCCATCAGGGCACACGCCTGGGGCGCAAGACTTACGTGGTGGACCTGGCCACTGCCGACAATAGAGCTGCCTATGTGGCCATCAGTAACAGCGTCATCGGGGTTTTTGTGTTTCTCGGCGGCAGTCTGGGCTGGATGGCCCAACACTTTGGTAACGATGTCGTCCTCGGAGTCTTGATGGTCATAGCACTCCTGGGCGCCGCCCTGAGCTGGCGCCTCAAGCCTGTGTGACACACCGGCATTTGGATACCGTTATACTACCTGCGCGGGAACGAGCGGCGGACGCTCAACCCCAAGGTAGCAAACTATATACTTCATACTTCAAATAATATTGTAGAGAGAGTTTCGTCATGCACCTTCTCAACCCGTCGTTCCGGCGACTTCGCACCGCCTTAATCGGTGGCACCATTGCCACTGCGTTGATGCTTACAACCGGCTGTGATTCCGGTTCCGACGTAGCCACCGCTCCCCAAGTCGCGTCCAGCGAAAAGCTTCCGGACGTTGACTGGGCCATGCACGGACTCAACCCCTCGGAAACCCGCTTTAGTCCATTGGATCAAATTAATGCGGACAATATCGAGAACCTTGGCCTGGAATGGTATTTCGATTACCCCGCAGCGCGAGGAAAAGAAGCCACACCCATTGTGGTAGACGGAAAGATTTATACCAGTGGCTCCTGGAGCAATATCTTTGCCCATGACGCACTCACGGGCGAAATGCTTTGGTTCTTCGACCCCAAAGTTCCCAGAGACTGGGCAGTGCACCTGTGCTGTGACGTGGTAAACCGCGGCGTAGCTCTCCATGAAGGCAATGTCTATTTCGGCACCCTCGACGGCCGACTCATCAGCCTCAACAGTGAAGACGGCAGCAAGCGCTGGGAAGTCCAAACCACCGATCGCAACAAGCCCTACTCTATTACCGGCGCACCACGCATTGTCAAAGACAAAGTGATTATCGGTAACGGCGGCGCCGAATTGGGGGTTCGCGGCTATGTCAGCGCGTATAACCTTGATGATGGTGAACTGGCCTGGCGGTTCTATACGGTGCCGGGCAACCCCGCTGACGGTTTTGAAAATGCTGCCATGGAGAAGGCCGCAGAAACCTGGGGCGGTGGCGAATGGTGGGAAATTGGCGGTGGCGGCACCGTTTGGGACTCCATGGCCTACGATCCCGAATTGAATCTGCTGTACGTGGGCGTGGGTAATGGCGCACCCTGGAATCGCCAGCTACGCAGCCCCGATGGCGGCGACAATTTGTATCTGTCGTCCATCCTGGCATTGAATCCCGACGACGGCAGCTACGTCTGGCATTACCAGACAACACCGGGTGATTCCTGGGATTACACGGCTACCCAGCACATGATTCTCGCGACACTCAACATTGCAGGCGCCCCTCGCGATGTGATCATGCAAGCGCCAAAGAACGGATTCTTCTATGTTTTGGATCGCAAAACGGGTGAGCTCCTGTCCGCCGATGCCTACGCCGCAGTGACCTGGGCAACCCACGTTGATCTTGAGTCAGGTCGCCCACAGGAAACCGAAAACGCCCGCTACACCGATGGTCCGACAGGGCTGAACCTGCCCGGCCCCATTGGTGGCCACAACTGGCACCCCATGAGCTACAACCCTCAGCATGGACTGGTGTACATCCCCCGTCAGGACGCAGGCTGGGTGTATAAAACCGACGAGAATTTTGAATACAAGCACGGCTACTGGAATACCGGTACCGACTCCATGCCGGCCGCTCTCCCCGATGACCCGGCGATCAAAGAAGCGGTACTCAAAACAGTGCGCGGCCTGGTCGTTGCCTGGGATCCGATTGCCAAAGAGCCCCGCTGGGAAATCGAACACGAAGGTCCCTGGAATGGCGGCATTCTATCCACAGCCGGAAACCTCATGCTGCAAGGTAGTGCCCGCGGAGAACTGGTCGCCTACAGTTCAGACAAAGGTGAACGACTCTGGAGCTTTGACGCTCAAACCGGCATCGTGGCTCCACCTGTGACCTATCGAATTAATGGCGAGCAGTACATTGCGGTTGTTGCCGGCTGGGGCGGATCTTTGGCACTGGTGGGTGGCGAAGCCCTCAAAGGCGGAATATCACCCAATCGGAGCCGACTATTGGTGTTCAAACTCGGCAGCGATGGTGAACTACCTCCGGCTGTTGATGAGCCACTCGTCATCGATCCGCCACCTATGACCGCCAGTGCCGATAGTGTCCAGCGTGGTAAAGCACTGTATCTGGGGTACTGCGTATTTTGTCACGGTGATGGCGCAGTCAGTGGTGGCCCAATCCCGGACCTGCGCGCCCTGACCGCGGAAACTCACGAGCAGTTTCAGGCGATCGTACTTGGCGGGTTGCATTGGGATAAAGGTATGGTGGGCTTTGGCAATGAGCTGAGCACCGACGATGCCGAAGATATTCGCGCCTATCTCATAGAGCGCGCACATCATGCGCTTAAAACAGAAGTAGCGGCAGCCGAAGACTAATCAGACTTTTCAGTCGCAGAGTAAGTCGCAAAGTAAAAGGGCGCCAGTAGGCGCCCTTTTTTATGCCTGGCAGAAAAGCCTCTTAGCTGGCGGCAGAGTAAGCACTGCACCAACCGGTGGCCTTAACCTGCTTGCCGGTAAACAGTGGGCATCCGCCCCACTCGTCAGAGCCGCCTTGATACAAAGCACAGTTCGAACATTGCTGTCCGGCTTTGTAGCGCGCGTTCTCGATAGTGGTCGCATCGTGCTTGTAGCCCAACCCCATGGCCTGGGGTCCATTCTCATCGACCTGCGCCATGGCATCGGTGGCAATTGTCTGGGCCTGTCCCGCCGCCTGCTGCACATCGGCCTTAACCTCTTCGGCCGCGGATTCCACAGACTCTGACATATCGTCCATAGCGGTTTTAGCGCTGTCCGCCATAGAGTCCGCTGCTTTCTCGGCTTTGGCCGCAACGTCCTTCATTGCCGGCTCAACTTTATCCATGGTCGATGACGAAGCAGGCGCTGCGCCTTCATCACTGCCACAGGCCTGCAAACCCAGCACTGGCAATGCTACCGCGGCCATTCCCATTATCTCGAGAACCCGCCGACGACCGGGGACCACAAGTTCTTCGCTGGCTAGCGTTTGATCCTGAGTACTTTTACTTGGCTTTGTCATATTTAATGCTCCTAGTTGCAAACCGCTTTTGCCTGATAATGATTATCATTGGCGCCGTTACGCGCACGTTCACCGCTTTTAGATACGCATTCCCCTTGGGAAAGAGATCAGTATGGCTTACTTTGGCCTATTGCTCTGTAATATCTTGCGCAATCTTGCGATCCCGGGTGCGCCCCAAGCAATCGAATGATCAAAATCAGCAAAAGCCTTGAGCTCCCTATCCACGATACTCTTGACGACATTCGTGAGCATCTGCGAATGCAGCCTAACCTCGTGCTGGAAGCACCCACCGGCGCCGGCAAGACCACCTTAGTACCTCTGGCGCTGCTTGAGGAGCCCTGGCTGCAGGGCCGCAAAATCGTCATGCTGCAACCGCGCCGGCTGGCTGCAAAGAATGCGGCGCTGCGTATGGCTGACCTTTTGAACGAGCCCGTAGGCAAGACTGTGGGTTACCGCATGCGTCTGGATACCAAAGTCGGCGCCGAGACCCGTATCGAGGTCGTGACCGAAGGCATTCTTTTGCGAATGCTCAGCGATGACCCGTCCTTAAGCGATTTTGGCTTACTGATCTTTGACGAATTCCATGAGCGCTCATTGGATGCCGATCTGGGACTCAGCCTGGCTTTGAATGCGCGAGAGACTTTTGAGCAAGACCCTGCACTGCGAATCATGCTGATGTCTGCGACCCTGGGAACCACAGCACTGGAAGCATTCTTAAATACTCGTGCTGTGCGCAGTGAAGGTCGACTGTTCGACGTAGCACAGCACTACAGTCAGGCAAGCAAGCCCCGAGAACGCATAGTGGATCGACTGGCCCCGGTCATCGAAAAAGCGGTCGCAACGCATAGCAACAGTAGCGTGCTGGTGTTTCTACCCGGGCAGGGTGAGATTCGTCAGCTCGCAAGTCGGTTGGAGCTGCCACGGGATGTCAGTCTGCGACCGCTGTACGGTGACCTGAGTCTCAAAGAGCAACAGCTCGCCATTGAGCCCAGCCCACCGGGGCAACGTAAAGTTGTGCTGGCAACAAACATCGCCGAAACCAGTCTCACCATTGACGGTGTCGACGTGGTGATCGACTCAGGACTTGAGCGTAAGCCCCAGTTCGATCCCAACACCGGCATGAGTAGACTGGAAACGGTGAGAATATCCCAGGCCTCCAGCGTGCAGCGCGCGGGTCGAGCGGGAAGGCTAGGTCCGGGTAACTGTTACCGACTATGGTCAGCGGCCCAGCAACAACAGCTGAAAGCTCAGGATGAGCCGGAAATCCAGAGTGCAGATCTCACCTCACTGGTGCTACAGCTTTTTTCGTTTGGCGTTTATGACCCGGCGGAGCTCGCCTGGCTCACGCCCCCGCCCCCGGGACCGTATCAGCAAGCCGTCGATCTGCTGCTGGACCTCAATGCGCTTTGTCATTCGGACAGCGGGCTCAGACTCAGCTCTCACGGTAGTGCCATGGCCTCTATTGCGGTGCACCCTCGCCTGGCACATATGCTTGTCATGGGACAGTCCGTCGGAGGCTCAGAAACCGCTGCACAACTCGCCGCGGTGTTATCCGACCGCGACCCTCTGGGACGCGAATCCCCGGACATGCGAACTCGACTGGAGTATCTCAGCGGTGAAATCACCTGTCCCGCAGTGTTCCGTGGATGGCAAAAGCGAACGCTGCAACTCGCCGCACAATTTTCTCGACAATTACCGCGGGACTTTAACGCCCGCCTTCCGAGGCCCAGCGCAGAACAACTCCCGGGATTGTTAATTGCCTGTGCTTACCCGGATCGAATTGCGCGTCAGCGCCACTCTGGCGGTTATCAGCTGGCAAACGGTCGCAGCAGTCAATTCGAATCGCCCAACGCACTGAGCGCGTCAAAGTGGTTGGCCGTCGCAGAGGTCGGCGGCATGGCGGGGCGTAAAGGCGATGTGATTCGTTCAGCAGCGCCGCTGGATCCCGCGCTTTTCCAGACACTGCTCAAAGAGCAGATAAGCGAAGAGACCGTCGTAGATTGGGACGCCAAGTCCGGGCGATTTATTGCGGAACACCGAAGCAAATGCGGTGCTTTGTTACTACGCCGGGAAACCGTGTCTGACGTATCCGACGAAGCTCGAACCCGCAAACTTCTGGAGCTTACTCGTGACGCAGAGCTTTCGAATCTTCCCTGGTCGGATCAAACGAGGGAGTTTCTGAACAAAAACAGGCTGATGTCAGGGCTTGAATCAGACTGGCCATCGTTCGACACCACAGAGCTCGTCGCCACGCTAGGCGACTGGCTGGCACCCTACCTCTCTTCCATCAAGAAGCTTGGCGAGCTTAAAAAACTGAAGCTGCTGGAGATACTGCAATCCCGACTTAGCTGGGAGCAACTGCAGACGCTGAACACAGCGCTTCCCGAGCGCTTGGAAGTCCCCTCCGGCTCACAGATAAAAATTGACTACGGGGAAGATCCGCCGGTATTGCCGGTCAAGCTACAAGAGATGTTTGGGAGCCGGCAGACACCCAGTATTGCCGGAGGACGAATTCCTCTGGTGATACACCTTCTCTCGCCCGCCGGACGGCCCCTGCAGATAACTCAGGATCTGCAGGGCTTCTGGCAAAGTAGCTACGAGGACGTGAAAAAAGAGATGCGAGGGCGCTACCCGAAACACCCCTGGCCTGACGACCCCGCTGGCGCACAAGCAACCCGGCATACCAAACATAGAAGAAACCACTGATGCCCCAGTTGCTCGCAAAGCGGCGCGGGACGCACTAGGATTTATCCACCCTTAGCGAGCAGCAATCCGCCATGTCCTCCATGAAGAAAAAATCATTGCCGTTGATCATCGTCCTGAGCCTCGCAACCTGGCTCTGGAACGAGTATGGCAACGAGCTTGTGGCAACCGCATCAAACGCCAGCTCGACGTCTTCGGCAGCGACAAACAGCGACAGTCAACTGGAGGCAGCGTTCAAGAATCAACAAAGCGACCTTCAGATACAGGGGTCCGGCACCGTGATCCACGTCCTTCCCGATGACAACAAAGGCAGCCGTCATCAGCGTTTTCTCATCGAGCTGAATTCAGGGTTAACGCTGCTGGTTGCGCACAACATCGACCTGGCGCCGCGAATCCCCGGGCTTCGCAAAGGCGATACCGTAGGCTTCTATGGTGAATATGAATGGACCGAAAAAGGCGGTGTCATGCACTGGACCCATCATGACCCCCGAGGCAGGCATGAGGATGGATGGCTGGAGCACCGGGGGAATCGCTACGACTAACACGGGCCTGGCTACTTAGCGCTGGCCGGCGGCGAGGTCCGTGTCCGCCGGGAAACACCTACTACGCTGCGAAGGATGCCAGAGCCGCGCGCGCAATGGACTCTCCCCATTCCTGCACAAAGTGTCCCCCCCCCCCTCAACCATCATCGCTGGGGGGCATCCCGCGATCAGCTTGCGCAGGTCTTCCATCACAGCAGGCCCCAGCACTGGATCAGCATCGCCGATAGCCATAAAGCTCTTGCCAGTCCATTCCCTGGACCAAAACTCCGCTGCGGCGAGACTGACATCCACGCCTTCCATCTCGGGAGAAATGGGTACCAGCGCAGGAAACACCTGCGCTCCCGCTTTGTATCGCGGCCCGGGGAACGGAGCATCGTAAGCTGCAATCTCGGCGTCGGTGAGATGTGGCGTTCCGCGTGCGATGAGTTCACCAACGGGCAGGTCCGGCGTAGCAAGGGCGTAATTTTTCCAGGCGATAAATCCATCGCTGGGCGATTTACCGACGCCTAAGCCGGTATTCATCACCAGGAGTCTCGATAACCGGGGCTTAAACCCTTCGTCAACAGGCAGGGTCAGACCTAGCAGCCCACCCCAGTCCTGCACGACCAGGGTGACGTTATGTAGATCCAAACGCTCCACCAGAGCCAGAAGGTAGTCGCGATGAAAATGAAAGCCATAGTCTGACTGCTTAACAGGCTTGTCGGATCGACCAAAGCCCAACAGGTCAGGAGCAACAACCCGTGCCCCCGCCTCCAGAAAAACCGGGATCATGCGGCGGTATAAAAAGGACCAGCTAGGCTCGCCGTGCAAGCACAGGAACACCTGATCAGCGTCCTTCGAACCAACATCAATCCATGCCCCACGCAAACCCTCGTAGCCCGGAAGATCATCTGCATAGGTCACCGGGTAAGCAAAATCGGGAAGATCATGAAAGCATTCATCGGGAGTTCGCAGTGCTTCCATGATTTTATTATGTGGCATTAGTGATGCTTCCTTTTTCTGCACATTTAAATGACTATACTGTCGCGGAATAAAACTATAAATCAAATAAAAGGAAACAAAGCATGTCTAGACGCACCCCTACCTTTTTCAAGCCCGGGATCCTCAGCACAGCCGTTGCTGCTGCGCTCATGATCGGAACCGAAGTGGCGCAGGCACAGCTCGAAGAAGTCATCGTAACCGCAACCCGGCGTGCCGAGAGCATGCAGGATGTTGCTATCTCGATGCTGTCTACCAGCGGTGAAAATATCAAAGACCTGGCGGTCACCCGCGGCGAAGAGTTTGCAGCGAACATCCCGGCAGTGACGATATCGCAAAGCCCCATTGGCAACTTTATCTTTATTCGTGGGATTGGTACGTCTGGCGTCAACCAGGGCATCGAGCTGTCTACCGCCATGTTCCACGACGGCGTCTACATGGGTCGGTCGCAGCTGTTACGCGCGCCCTTCATGGATCTGGAACGCGTCGAAGTGTTGCGCGGACCCCAGGGCATCATGTTTGGCAAGAACACCATTGGCGGGGCAGTCCACATGATTACCGCCAAACCAACAGATGAACTAGAGGGCTCGATCAGCGCTCTTTACGGCAGCTATGGGGAACAGGAACTAAGCGGGGTGATCTCAGGCCCCATCACCGATACCGTGTCCGGACGACTGGCTGTGCGAGGCTACAAACTGGACGGCTACCTCGACAACATCCTTACCGGCAACGAAGGGCCTGAGCGCGACGACCAAACCGTGCGTGCGCAGCTCAAGTGGGACGCTACGGAAAATCTCAGCATCAACGCCAAGTGGGAAAACAGCACCTTTGACCAGGTGCAGCAATCAACTCAACTCAGTGTGTTCGATGCCTTCGGCACGGGCATCGCCTTTGGAGGATTGAATGCCGCACTCGTCGCCGTGGGATCCGGTGGCGACGGCGTGGAGAAACTCGATGATGAACGCGCCGTGACCAACGACGGAGGTGCAGTGCTTGGTTTGGTTGCACCTGGCTGGGCGGGACTTCCGGGGTTTCCGGACAAGCCGGAACTCAGCAACAACTCCATGGATCTTGGAACGATCACCGCTGACTGGATTGTCGGTGACCACACGATCACCTCGATCACCGGCTACGCTGCCTATGACTATCGAGATATTTGCGATTGTGACTTTGCTGCAGTCCCTCTCATTCAGGTAGATGCGACCGAAGACTACGAGCAGTTCAGCCAGGAAATCCGCCTGACCTCTCCGGGTGGAGAGAAATTTGACTATATTGTTGGCCTTTATTACCACCAGAGTGACCTCGACTACCGCTCCGTCGAGGGTTTTGGGACATCGTTGGCAGCACCACTACTGGGCGCCCCCGAGTCCATCACGCCCAACCTGACCCGGGACTACACCATGCAACAGGATCAGGAAATGTGGGCCGTGTTCGGTTCCGGCACCTATAGCTTTACGGACAGTACGCGCTTGAAAGTAGGCCTGCGGTACTTTGATGAATCCAAAGAAGCCAGCCATGTCCTCGACACGTCGTTTACCGGCGGCTGGGACTACAGCGCGGCCATAGGCTTACCGCCCGGCAGTGCAAGCTACGGATCCACCGCAGCCGAATATGACCGCTTCCTCAACGACTTTGCGGGCACCCCTTTTACCGCTATTTCCCAGGGGATCTTGAATGGCCTACTCGGTACCTTTGAACACAACATTCAGAACCGCAAACGCTCCGAGACGGACGTCAACTGGGAAATCACCCTGCAGCAGGATCTCAATCAGGACACGATGGTTTACGGCACGGTTTCCACCGGCAGCAAGGGCGGCGGATTTGATGCACGGTTTCTGCGAACCAATGACAGCCCGTTTTTTGAGTATGAGGAAGAAAGCGCGACGAACTACGAAGTGGGCGTAAAAACATCATTGCTGGACGGCATGATGACACTGAACGCCACGGCGTTTTTTACGACCGTAGAGGACTATCAGGTGAGTATCTTCGATGGCGCAACGGCATTCTTTGTGCAAAATGCTGCTGAAGTTGAGTCAAAAGGCGTTGAAGTCGATCTCAAATGGGCGCCCACCGACCGTTTGATCGTCAGCTTTGCCGGTACCTATTTGCAGGCAGAGTACAGCGACTTTAAAAATGCACCCTGCTGGACGCCCTCAGCATCTGATCCCGGTCGAGGCGACTGCCAAAACGCGGGTACACCCGATGCGTCTCGTGACGCGACCGGCAGTGCCAACACCTATTCTCCCGAGTGGGCTTACAACCTGAATTTGGACTATCGCATGCCGGTCACCGATGCGCTGGAAGCACGCGGCGTACTCAACATCAACTACTCCGACGATTTCTTTATCGCGGCTGATCTGGATCCCATTTATGGGTTTCAGCCCTCCTACACCACGATCGACCTCCGCGTGAGTCTTGGCGCGCAGGATGGTGTTTGGGACGTCGCTTTTGTGGGTAAAAATCTGACCGATGAGCTCATCAGTGGGAACAACGATGACCAGCCGCTAGTCAATGGTCAGGGCTTCGCACAGACTAACCGCTTGCGCTCCTACGCACTTCAGGGCACATACCGTTTCTAGGAATCATTAAGCCTTTGATCTGAACGCCAGTCAGATCCTAAAGCCCGCAAGGTTTCTTGCGGGCTTTTTTCTGCTTCCTCGAAAACTCCAGAGCTTGCCTCCCGTGACGCTCGACGTCGTAGAGGTTGCAGGCGCCCCAACCCCGCTTTACTAAAGCTGCTCGAGTAAAGCGGGGACGCACCACCCAGATATCGTCACTGACCCTCTAGCCTTCGCTCGCCGCTTGCGCTAGCGTGAGCTTTGCTTATACCGACACAGGATCGTTCCATCATGAAGATAACAACATTGCGCTGCATTGCCGCCGCACTGCTAGTCGCAGCGTCCTGCGCAAGCTTTGCTGCTAACGAAGATGCACTGAAGGCCGAAATCATTGCCTCGGTTGATCGCCAGGCCAGCGCGCTCACCGCATTGAGCGATGAGATCTGGGGCCACGCCGAAATAGCCTTCAAAGAAACGCAATCCGCAGCTGCGCTGATCAAACATGCAAAGGAGCATGGTTTTCGCGTAGAGACCGGCATAGGTGAAATTCCCACGGCATTTGTCGCCGAATTCGGCAGTGGCAAGCCTGTCATCGGCATCATGGGAGAATTCGATGCACTTCCGGGTCTATCTCAGGCCTCGGTGCCCACGCGATCCCCGTTACAAGAAGGGGCGCCGGGTCATGGCTGTGGCCACAACGTTTTTGGCGCCGCATCACTCGGCGCAGCAATCGCCGTCAAGGAGCGTATCGAGGCGGGAGAGATCTCCGGAACGATTCGCTACTACGGCACCCCCGCCGAAGAAAAGTTCTTCGGCAAGTTGTGGATGATCCGGGCCGGCGCCTTTGATGGCGTAGATGTCATGATGGATTGGCACCCCGGCGACAAGATCGAAGCCTCGGCGCAAAGCAGCCAATCGCTCGTCGACTTCCTGGTAGAGTTCGACGGCCAGTCTGCCCATGCCGCCGGAGACCCCTGGAACGGTCGCTCAGCGAGTGATGCATTGGAGCTGTACACCCACGGTATCAACGCGTATCGCGAACACATCAGGCCCACCGTGCGCATCCACTATCACATCATGGATGCGGGCAAGGTGGTCAATGTAGTACCCGACTACGCCAAGATCTGGGTGCGGGTTCGGGATCGCAGCCGCGACGGTATGACGCCGGTCTACGAGCGGGTCAAAGAGATGGCCGAAGGCGCAGCGATCCTCGCTGACGTCGACTACAAGGTAACGCTGATCTCCGGCGTCCACGAGATACTCGTCAATAGGACCGGCGGTGCAGCATTGCAGGCAAACCTGGAAACGCTGGGGCCTATCAGCTACACCGCAAAAGAGGATGCCTATGCCAAGGCGATACAGGAGGCTACCGAAAAACCTCAGGTAGGTATGGACGCCGAAGTTAGGCCCTTTCGAGAAACACAGGAAAACCCGCCCGGCGGCTCCACGGATGTAGGTGATGTCAGCTTTGTCGTTCCCACCATCAGCCTCAGTGCTCCCATCGCACCCAAGGACGTGCCCTGGCATTCCTGGGCCGTGGTGGCCACCGGCGGTATGTCTATCGGACACAAGGGCCTTGTGTACGCATCCAAGGCGTTGGCGATGACCATGATCGACCTTTACGAAAACCCCGACCTTGTAAAATCGATCAAAGAAGAGTTCAAGGAACGCAAAGGTGATTACGAGTACAAAGGAATTCTGCCTCCGGGTCCACCGCCTTTGGACTTTAAGCAGTAAACCGTCTCGAACAAAAAAAACGTCCAGCCACGAGGTGGTCTGGACGCTTCTCGACACCGCCGCTTTGGAGGCGGCGGTAGTGTCTCGGCGGTTACATGGGTGGCATCAATACGGCATCAATAGCGTGAATGATGCCATTGGATGCTTCCACATCCGCAATGATTACCTGGCTGTCGTTGATGAACAGGTTCCCGTCGGTGACTGTCACAGTGACACTATCACCATTCGCCATCTCAACATCGGAGCCGTTAAGCGTGAGCGCTGTCTCGGCGGGCACCGCCTGATCAGCAATCACGTGATACAGCAAGATGTTGCTCAGGGTCTCGGTATCTTCCAGCAAGCTGTTGATAGTGTCCTCGCCCAACAGTGCAAAGGCGTCATCCGTAGGTGCAAAGACCGTGAACGTCGCAGCCTCGTCCGCAAGGGTCGCATCAAGGCCCGTTGCTTGCAGCGCCGCTACCAGCGTAGTGAAACTACCGTTTGCTACCGCAACATCAACAATGGTGCCGACCTCATCAGCAGGCGGAGTCAACACCATGTCGATGGCGTGAATCACTCCATTGGTCGCTGGTACATCGGCGATCACAACCTGTGAGTTATTGATAAAGAGCGCTCCATCACGAATATCGATAGTGACACTGTCGCCATTGGCCATCTCAACCATCTCACCGAACAACGAAGTCGCAGTAACAGAATCAACGGCTGCCCCGCTGATCACGTGATAGAGCAGTACGTCGGTAAGTGCGTCTAGATCCGCCAGCAGAGCGGCAATAGCCTCTTCACCCAGCATTGCAAAGGCAGCATCGGTCGGAGCAAACACCGTAAAAGTCGAGTCGGGATCGGCAAGCGTTGTATCGAGACCCGCTGCCTGCACAGCCGCTACCAAAGTAGTAAAGTCCCCCGCGGCTACGGCCACCTCGACGATGTTTCCGGCAGGCTCAGCGTCCGCGGGTGGCGTCAGAACGGCATCAATAGCATGGATGATTCCGTTGGATGCTTCCACGTCGGTGACAATCACCTCGGCGCCATTGATGAACAGCGCACCGTCCCGGATGGTCAGCGCAGCGATGTCCCCATTGGCCATCTCGATGGTAGTTCCCGCTAAGGACAGGGCAGTCTCTGCATCCACCGCCTGACCCGACAGCACGTGATACAACAAAATGTCCGACAGCGTATCGGTGTCACCCAGCAGTCCGTCGATAGTGTCCTGACCCAAGGCTTCAAACGCTGCGTCAGTGGGTGCAAACACCGTAAACGTTGCCGCCTCATCAGACAGTGTCTGATCGAGGCCGGTAGCCTCGAGAGCCGCAACCAATGTGGTGAAATCTCCTGCCTCTACCGCAACTTCAACGATCGTCCCCGGCCCCTGGGGCTCTGGAGGCAACTCGGGTACTGGCGGGGTATTTAAGTTGTTGCTGTCGTTACATGCGGCAAGCAAGACGACGGAGAACAAAATCCCGGCTACGCGGAGCACCGCGCGGCGAGACGCAAAAGAGAAAGGCATGATTGCTAGCTCCAGTTGTTATGAAGGGATAACTGGGTAGCTATTACGGGCAGAGCTTAAGAACTGGTTCTCTGGAAAACAATGCAGTGAAGAGCAAATCTGGACAAAATTTTGGCACAGAAACTAGAAACCGGCACTCACCGTGGATGCCTGCACAGGGTTCCGGTTCGTAAAAGCCACTGCTAGCATCGGGGGACTTACAGCGATTCTCCAGACTCATGGGCAGCAAGCCACTCCAATAGCAATGCGTTCACCAACGCCGGCTGCTCCCGGTGAGGAAAGTGCCCCGCATCGGCTACGGTCACAACCTTGAGCCCCTCGGGAAAGTCTTCCTCTCTCATCATGCTCGTGAAGACATCGGCGGCAATACAGCCTTCGTCGGCTCCCGTTATTCCAAGAGTCGGCACGTTGACGGACCAGGGGGCTTGCTCCCGGGAAGAACCACCCAGAGGAAGCGAGTGCAGACCAATCGCCGCCCGGTAGTAGGCCAACGCACTCTCTACGACCTGCGGTCTGGAGAAAGCTTCCATCACCTGAGCAAACTGCTGCTCGGAAAACGCCCAGCCCGGACTCCAGTCTCGCCATAGGCGACGTAAAAAAGAGAAGTTATTGCGCCGCACGACATAATCGGCGATACGCGGTAGCTGAAAAAACAGCATGTACCAGGACAGTCGCAGTTGTTTCGGATAGTAATGAATCTCGCTCAGAAAACGCCCGGCGTGCGGAACCGCGAGCACAGAAAGACTTTTGATTTGATTCGGTACAGCCATGGCTACCCCGTAAGCGATAGAGGCGCCCCAGTCGTGGCCTATGAGATGCACGGGACCGCCGCCGAGTTGCTCTATCCACGCCACCACATCACTGACCAATGATGGCGATGAATAATCACCATCCGGGGGCTGGGACTGAGGTTCATAGCCGCGAAGGGCTACGGCTATGGCGCGATAACCATGGTCTGCGAGAAACGCTAACTGCGCATCCCAGGATCGCAGGGTATCGGGAAAGCCATGCAGCAGAATAACGATAGGGCCATCGCCGCACTCCATGGCACTAAAACGCAGCGACCCATGGGACAAGGTTAGTGATTTTTGATTAGTCACAAATCTCCGGCTCTTTTTAATGATTCACGGAAGTAACTGAAGGTCGCGGTTCCATTAACCTCTGGCTCAGAGGGCCGCGGGCTTTCGAAAACGCAGGGTCATCCGGCTGGACTCACCAATCTTCGCATAACGCGCAGCAAGCACCGGGTCATCCACCGGCTCTAGGGTAGGCGCAAGTCGCCAGACATATTCGGCTTCTGTGGGCACATCCAAAGCGTTTTCGTTGATGTCGGACTCGCCAGAAAACTCAAATCCCCCGGCTTCAAATGCCGCAATCACCTGACTCTTTTTAAGATATCCATTGTCACCATTCGCCCATTCATCGCTATGAGCTTCGGGACCCATATGCTGAACTACTCCGACCAAGCCACCGGGCTTCAGTATTCGGTAGCTGTCGTTAATGGCGACGCTAAGATAACCACTGTGAGACTCAAACGCCGCGAGATTATGCAAGGCGCGAATAAACAGCACCCGGTCTGCGCTCTCCTCAAACTCCTTGGGCAATGATCCGAAGTTGAAGGCCGCAGCCGGTGCACCTCCCTCCTGCCACGCCGCCACCTCTTGGGGCCATCGCTGGGTCCACAATGCTTTTTTTGCAAGCTCGTCTTCGCTGTAGAACTCAAACAAGGGATACATGTCCAGGGCGTAGTCCGCACCGATGAGGCGTCCTTGGTCTCCCAGATACTGATGCAATATCCGGCTGTACCACCCCCCTTCCGGCAAAGCCTCTACCACAGTCATTCCCGGCTCTACAGAAAAGAACCTCAAAGTCTCGTCGGGATGCCTTGCATCATACCGAGCCCTCACGTCATCAGGCTGTTGCGCGAGCACCGCTGCAAGTCCATCAACGATTTCAGTGGTCTCGGCCTTCATTTCACTATCCGGTTCACTGCAGCCCGCGAGGGCCAACGCTGACCCCAGAAAAACAATCCAGCCCATAGATTTTGCCAACGCTCTTATATCCATACCAAGCTCCCAAGATTCAACGTTCAATCACTGCGTTTTAACACAGAAACGTTTTTGCCGGATTACGCGCCGACAGGCCGAAAACCAATACCACGAAAACAACCGTAATCCCAAGGTCTGCGCTATGCTTGCAGGAAACACTGGCAAGCTAAAGCCGACAGCACAGCAATCAGTCCTCGCCAAGGAGTTCTTATGCCCCCCAGTCATACAGACACACTGCTCGACGCGAGTGCCCCGGTAGAGAAACGTCAAACGGTGTGCCCGTTAGACTGCGCCGACACCTGTAGTCTTGAGGTGACTGTGCAAGGAGACAGGCTTGCTGCAGTGCGCGGAGGGAAGGCAAACCCCTTCACCCGCGGCAAACTCTGCGCAAAGGTGGTGAACTCCTTTCCGGCGCAGGTGCACGGCGAGCTCCGAATCAAGACCCCGCTACTAAGACAAGCCAGTATAAGTGGGAGTAACTTTCAGCCCATCACCTGGGAGCAGGCGCTAGATCTGATCTATGAGCGTTTCTCCGGGATTCAGGAACGCTGGGGAAGCGAAGCCATTGCGCCGCTAAGCTACGGCGGGCCCATGGGGATTCTCGCAGGGGGCAGTATGGACCGGCGCTTCTTTCATCGCCTGGGGGCAACACTAGTGGACTCCTCTACACTCTGCGCGGGCACCTCAGGCGCAGCCTGGGACACAGTCTTTGGCGACGCCGGCGGGATCGATCTTGAAGAAATTGCCGACTCGAAGCTTATTCTGGTGTGGGGCAATAACGTCACCACCTGTAACTTGCATCTCACAACCATTATTCGCGATGCCTGCAAGCGAGGGTCCAAGTTAGTGGTTATCGACCCCAAGCGTACGCGCATTGCCCGGGACGCCGATCTTCATATCCCACTACTGCCCGGCTCCGATGTCGTGCTCGCCTATGCGGTGACCGCACTGCTGGATGCCAGCGGCGACCTTGATGAAGACTTTATGGATGCACATACCCACGGTGCCAAAGCGTTTCGGGATGCCGCCCGGGACTTTGATCTGGCGCGAGCATCCGATCTTTGCGGGATTGATCCAGCACTGATCCAAAGTCTTGCGGACATGTTCCGCAGTCATCGCCCTGCTGCTATGAGTATCGGCGTGGCACCAGAACGGAATCGCAACGGCAGTGCGGGGCTTCGCGCGGCATTCTCGCTCATGGCGGTAACCGGCAACATAGGACCGCGCGGGGCTGGAGTCTGCGATGTTTCACGATTCTTTCCCGTTGACGGAGAGCGTTTGTCGCGTCCTGATCTTGCGCCACCCGGTCTCCGCAAGATCAATGTGCTGGACATTCCGCGCTACGTGCTCGAACCCGGCGAAGAAACACCGATCCGAGGTTTGTTCATCTACAACCACAACCCGGTGGCGGTGCATCCCGAACAGCAGCGCATGCGCGAGGCTCTCTTGTCTGACGATGTGTTCGTGGTAGGCAGTGACGTAAGCATGACCGACTCCATGGCCTGCGCCGACCTGGTCCTTCCGGCGCCCTCGCATTTTGAATATGGCGATGTTTACAAAGCCTACGGCCATCGCTATCTCCAGCGATCCCGGGCAGTGGTACCGGCTCAGGGCGAAGCGCTGAGCAATATGGAATTGTTTAGACGTCTCGCGGCACGCTTTGGGTTTGTTGAGTCCGCATTTAGCGATTCCGATGATGCAATGATTGGTCAGGCCTTTGCCTCAGCAAATGAGGAGATACCCATAAAGGCCGATGGCAAGGCTCTGGACATGACGCCCTATGCAGAACCGGGCATGTTGCGCGGTGGAGCGTTCACAACCCCCAGCGGCCGTATCGAGCTATTTAGCGAGACTATGCACGCCCATTGCGGGCAAGGCACGCCACAGTATCTGGAGCTACCGGAGAAACACAGCTTCGTACTGGTCACCCCGGCATCCGAGCAGCGTGTGAATTCAACGTTTGGCGGACTCAAGGACCAGCAGCGTGATCTGGTCTGCGAGATTCATAGTGCAGATGCTACTGCCCATGGCGTGAAAGATGGCGCACTCATCGAGCTGTATAACGAGCGCGCCACAGTAAAGCTCCCCGCATGCGTCACTGACGACGTTCGCCCCGGAACGCTCTTTGTCCCAAAAGGAGCCTGGATTGCCGACTCGCCAACGGGTGTCACCGTCAACGCGCTCCTGCCGGGTCATCAGGAGTCCGCCATAGGCGGCGCCTGCTACTACGACTGTGGTGTAGACATACGGCTGGCAAAATAGCCTCGCCGCTCTCTTGTCGTATAGGCGCGGTGGAGTCCACCGGGGTGGCACCGTAGAGTTTGCCGATCATTACCCCGGTCTGATTTGGAGTTTTAGGACACCGCTTTGAGCACTTACGACACAATTGTTATCGGCGCCGGCCACAACGGTTTAATTTGCGCGACGCTTCTGGCAAAAGCCGGACAGCGGGTGCTCGTGCTGGAAGCCAGTGACAGCCAGGGTGGTTTGGCGGCGAGTCGCGAGTTTCACCCGGGATTTCATGCTTCGGTCGCCCAAAGCTTTTATGCACTGCCTGCAAACCTCATCAAGGATCTGGACCTGGCGAAACATGGCTTTGAGTTAGCCGACAGCTGCCTGCACACCATCGCCCTGTCGCCGGACGAAGCGCCGATCATCATTGGTGACGAAAGCGTGTCTGGGGTCAGTGCAGACGATGCATCCGCCTACCAGACCTATCGACGCCAACTTAAAACCTTCAGCGCCGCATTGGCTCCCTTCTGGGAGAAAACAATGCCCGGCATTGGCGGCAATAGCCTCAAAGAACTCCTGACCTTTGCCCACATGGGCCTCAAGCTGCGTATGCTGGGTAAAGACGACATGCTGGAGTTTTTGCGGGTAGCGTCACTGCCCATGCGTGATCTGGTGGATGAGCATTTTAAAAGCGAAGCACTCAAGGCCGCACTTTGCTGGGATGGCATCGTGGGATCCAAGCTGGCGCCGCGATCGCCCAACCAGGCTGTGCTTACGCTGCTCAATCGTATGGCGGGCGCCCATGCGGGACAACATAGTCTTCCGGCAGGCGGCGTTGCCGCCTTTGTTTCAGCGCTTGGTGCAGCGGCGCAAGCCGCTGGTGTGGAAATTCGTCTGGGCACCGCCGTCAAACAGGTGCTTATCGAGGGCGATGAGGATGGGCAACGCTGTCGCGGTGTGGTGCTGACCAGTGGCGAGACGGTGAACGCCGCCAAAGTGGTCTCCAGTGCGGACCCCAAAACCACCTTTTTAAAGTTGGTAGGCACGCCTTACCTGGAAATCGAATTCAGCAACCGCATCCGACGCCTGCGCTGCGACGGTTTTGTGGCCAAACTGCATCTTGCTCTTAAAGGTCGTCCGCAATTTACCGGCGTCAGCACCCCCGATGGACGCATCATCCTTGCGCCGAGCATGGATGCCATCGAGTTTGCCTTTGACGATGCAAAGTACGGCGACAGTTCGGAGCATCCCGTGATGGAGATACTGATTCCCAGCCTGCATCAGCCTGATCTAGCCCCTGCAGGACAGCATGTCCTATCGGCACAGGTCATGTACGTGCCGGCCCATCCAGAGGGTGGCTGGACCGAAGAGCGTCGACAGGCGCTACGGGAAAAGCTCATGGCCGTTCTTGAGCGTTATGCACCAGGCATCGGCGAGCTGACGCTGGGCATGGAACTTCTCACCCCTGCCGATCTGGAAACGCAGTATCACGTCAGCGGCGGACACTGGCATCACGCGGAGCCTGCTATTGATCAACTGCTGATGATGCGCCCTACCTACGAGGCCGCCCAATATCGAACACCCATAGAGGGACTGTACCTTTGCGGCGCCGGCGCGCACCCCGGCGGTGACCTTAGCGGCAACCCTGGGCGGAATGCTGCCCGGGAGATTCTGGCATGAAGCGCTACGACGCAATCATTATCGGCGCGGGACACAACGGCATCACCACGGGCGCTTATCTAGCCAAAGCGGGGCTGGATGTGCTGGTCGTGGAGAAGAACGACTACATTGGCGGCGCCGCGGTCACCCGGGAAATGCACGACGGCTGGTTTTATTCCAGTTGCTCCTATGTCTGCAGCATGATGCGCCAATCCATCCATCGTGATCTGGATCTTAGCCGTCACGGGCTTTTGCTGGTTCCCTACCTCGGCACGGTCAACTTTAGTGACGATGGGCGCCGCACGCTCATCGACTATAACGATGAAGAAGCGGCTTATCTGGAACTGCGCAAGCACTCCCCCCACGATGCCGACGCCATGTCGCGCTTTCAGGCAGATCTGGGTCGCTATGCACAACTGATTCGCAAGACGCTGCTACGCACACCGCCGGATCCCAGTTCCTTCAAGCCCCGGGACATCATGGAAATGCTCTGGCTGGCCAAGGAATTCTGGAGCCTTGGCGAGCGTGAACTGTACGAATACATCCGTTTTTTCACCATGAGTGCCGCGGACTTCCTCGAAGACTATTTCGAGAACGATTTGATAAAGGCGGCCATGGCCAGCCCCGGTATTATCGGCACGGCACTGGGTGTTTACTCACCGGGGTCGGCCTACATCCTGCTGCACCACGTGATGGGTGACGTTGACGGTAGTGTCGGTGCCTGGGGTCTTGCCCGAGGCGGTATGGGCGCCATCTCCCATGCCCTCGCCGGCGCACTGAAAGAGCACGGCGGAGAAATCCGAACCCAGGCAGGCGTGGAACAAATCCTTGTTAAGGATGGAGCCACGGTGGGCGTTGTCCTGGAAAACGGTGAAGAGATTTACGCCAATATCGTTGTTTCCAATCTGGACGCCAAGCGCACCTTTACCAAGGTCATCGATAAAAACGACCTGCCGCCGGGTATTTACGAACGCGCCAAAAACTTCAAGATTCGTGGCTCTTCTGGCAAGGTGAACATCGCGCTGTCAGGTATGCCGACCTTTAACAACGTGCCGGACAACCGCTATATCAACCGCGGCGGCCAGGGTTTTACAGGCTCTTTGGAGACCATGGAGCGAGCCTATGACTGCTGGAAGCGCGGTCGCTGGTCCGAGGACCCGTTCATCGAGACGGTGATTCCCTCGGCCTGGGAGCCCACCGTTGCGCCTCCCGGGTGTCATTGGATGTCCTGCTTTGTGCAGTACTGTCCACCGACTCTGGCCGACGGAGACTGGACACCCGAAAAGCGCGATGCCTTTGGCGCCACGGTGATCAACAAAATCGAACGCTATGCGCCGGGGTTCAAGGACCTGGTGGTGCACGCGGAGATTCGCACACCGCATGAAATAGAGAATGAAATCGGCCTTACCGAAGGTAATATTTTTCAGGGTGAGCTCACCATCGATCAGCTTCTTTTCAATCGCCCCTTCCCCGGCTACGGCCAGTACCGCATGCCATTAAAGAACATGTACATGTGTGGATCGTCTACGCATCCCGGGGGTGGTGTGTCCTCTGCCTGTGGTGCCAATGCGGCGCGGGAAATACTCCGCGACCTCAAGCGACCCAACACCGTTCCCGAAGACGACTGTTACGACGAGTAAATGATGCCCCCTAGCGACCCCTATGCCGGAGAACGCCTGAAGCACTCGCACTTTCATGAGCGCCAGGCGCCTATGAATCTGCGTGACGCCTGGTCATCCTGGAATGGCTTCAAGTTTGCTGATTACTACTACGACGAGACCTACGAGTACTTCTGCATTCGTAACACCTGCGGGACCTACGATATCTGTCCCATGCAGAAGTACATGATTGAGGGTCCCGACGCTCTGGCCATGCTCAATCGTATGGTGACGCGGGACCTGCGCAAACTCGGCGTAAACCGGGTTACCTACGTCTGCTGGTGCACCGATTCGGGTCGAATGATCGATGACGGCACGATATTTCGCCTGGGCGAAGAGCGCTTTATGCTCACCTGCGGCAGCCCGAGCCTGGCCTGGCTGCGCAAGAGCAGCCTGGGTTTCGACGAACTATCCATTACCGAGTACACCGAGGACTTTGCGGCGCTCTCTTTGCAGGGGCCGACCAGTTTCGCGGTACTCAAGCGCATGGGTCTTGAGGCCGTGGGCGAGCTCAAGCCCTTCGGGATTATGCACCTGCCCTTTAATGGCAGCAGCCTGATGATCTCCCGCACGGGATTTACCGGGGACCTTGGCTACGAGCTCTGGATCGAACCCAGCCAGGCGCTCCCGCTTTGGGACGCCCTGTACAGCGCCGGCGAGGACTACGGCATTCACCCCTACGGCGAAGCTGCGACAAACATGGCGCGCATGGAATCAGCCTTTATCATGCCGGATATGGAATTTAACGAGGCACTAAAGACCATCAATTTTGAATACGACCAAACCCCCCTGGAACTCAACCTGGGCTGGCTGGTGGACTTTAAAAAGCCTCATTTCAACGGTAGAGCCGCACTGCTTGAGCAAAAGAAGCGCGGCCCCAAACGTATGCTTGTTAAGCTCGACATTGAAGGCAACAAGCCTGCGGACGGCTCGATTCTCTATAGCAACAAGCGCTGCAGTAAAGAAATAGGTTATGTGACCTCGGGCATGTGGTCGCCGGCGGTAAAAGCAAACATCGCGCTGGCCATGGTGGATACCGATGCTTTGCAGGGCGAGATCTGGGCCGAGGTGTATTACGAGCGGGAGCTGCGCCACCGGCACAAAGTGGCGCGCTGCACCCCCAAGGACAAGCCCTTCTGGGCCCCGGCCCGGGCCCGACAGACACCGCCCGGCGACTATTGAACGGACGCGTCGGCGCGAATTTCCTGACGCCACTGTGAGAGGTTCATGCCGATAGCCATGAAGCCCAGGATCCAAAGCGCTTCGTCCCAGGCAAATATCCAGTGTCCCCGGTAAGCCCAATAGGCGGCAATCAGCCATAAAAAGCAGTAAAGAAGCCCCTTAAAGCCCTGGGCAATGCGCAGCTTCACACCTCCCGCCACGCCTTTTTCCTGCAGGCGTACCATAACTTCGATCATCATGAGAATCAGCAACCACAGCACCACTTCAAAAAAGTCAGCCCACGCCAATTCCCATTCAATGGCCATGCCCGCGCTATCGGTAAGCACCTGATTTTGGGCAAACTGAAAAAAGTGCGTCTCACTGGACAACTGCTGGCAGTTATCGGCACCGAGGTCCCAGTACTCAAGATTTCGCGCAAAGGACAAACCACTATCGGCAAAGCTACACAGAGCAACGCCGACATGTTCCGTGGCCCGGTTGAGTTCCAGAAGGTATTCGCTGAAGGCAAAAACCGTATGCCCGATGGCCAGATAGCAGACAATCCTCAAGCCATGCATGAGACGCAGGCGACCTTGGGTAAAAGCCGCGTCAGACAACAGAAAGGTCTCTAACTCGAGCAGCAGAAGCAACAAAAACCAGGCGGACTCATCCAGGGTCGTGGCAAAGGCTGTGGTCCAATCAACCCATCGCCATCCATCATGCACCGTGTGGCGTGAAACATTGAGGTCATTGCTGATGTAATGGGCAAAGTTGACTAACAATAGTCCGTAAACCACGATCTTTAGAATCTGACGCGGATTGTTGGCAAAGAATTGCCCACCCTCGCCAGCAACAGTAGACCCCTGCTCGTGGGCTGCCGGACCCTCTTGTTGTCTGGTAGATTCCAAATGTTTGTCCCTGCCGGGTATCTCCCTCAGACCCTAGCGCCTGAAACCGAGCCTCTGCGTCTGTGCCTATACGCCTGAAAGTTGCGGGCAAAGGGCTTTGGCGAGTTACTTTTTCGGATGCAAGGGCGCAGCGTTGGCAAAGCCGCAGTGCATCGTCATGATCTATGGGCCAGCCGGGCACGTAAGGAAATTATGCACTATGCTGGACATAGCCTGGACGCAATGCCCAAGGAATTAAAAATGAAGGCACAGCAGCAGTTTGTACAGACCTATCTTGAGGCGTGGAACGATCAGGATCCGACCGGTGTGGCCAGCCATCTGTGCGATGACGGCCTGTATTGCGACGTGCCCAACCAAACCCAGCTCGGCGGCGAAGAGCTCCTCGAGCACCTCATCGACTACTTTAGCAACGATCATTACCGTTACGAGCTCATTGGCGATGTGTTGGTGAACCAGAACACCATGGCGTTTCAGTATCAGGTAATTCCCATGAACGCTCACAGTGGCGCCCAGGGCTGGAGCGGCGCTGAGTTTGTGCAACTGCGCGGCAACGTCGCACAACAAATCAATGACTACTATCGCGTACCCGGAGCGCAGTCCCGACGGCAGGGCTTATCTGATGAAGGGCGTCGGTACGCAAAGTCCGGCCTTGGCGTCGAGGCTATGGAAGAGCTCCTGTCCACGCTCCAAAAAGCCATGGATCATGACGAAGTCTACTTGGACCCTGATCTGTCTCTGCCCCGCCTGGCAGACAGGTTGGGTTGCTCGGTCAACCACCTGTCCCAGGCTATCAATGCCGGCCACGCGATGAGTTTCTTTGACTACATCAATCAATTTAGAGTCGCCGAAGCAGCCCGGATACTTCGTCAAAAAGACTGCCAGTTTCCGGCGATTCTGGACGTTGCGCTGTCTGTGGGATTTAATTCCACTTCAACGTTCTACACCGCTTTTAAAAAGGCTACCGGAGAAACTCCCGCCAAGTATCGTCGCGGCGCGCAGTAGAGAGCCTAAGCAAAAATTACAGCGCCCGCAGGTACCACTGGTAATCCAGATCCGGGACGCGACCGTGATAGTCGTCGCTTTCGCCCTGGCGAATCGCTGCAAAAGTATCCACAAATTTCTGCCCCAGATAGTCGGGAAGAATCTCGCCCTCGCGAAACATCTTTATGCCGGCATCTATCCGTGTCGGCAGAGTGACCGTGTCCTGCGACAGATCAGCCTCGCGTGCGATCGGCTCCCCGGGATCCCGCGCCCGCTGCAAGCCTGCGTGAATACCGGCGAGCACCGCCGCCAGCACAAAGTACGGATTTGAATCGGCGCCCGCGATGCGATGTTCAATTCGGCGATTGGATTCCGAAGAAGCCGGAATTCGCAGAGCGACTTCGCGGTGATCGTAGCCCCAACTCGCACCCGAGGGTGCAAATGCACCGGCCTTAAAGCGTCGATAAGAGTTCGGGTTGGGCGCGAACAGTGCCATGCCCTCATTGATCGTGTCCCCGAGCCCTGCCACAGCATGGCGCAGCGCAGGCATTAATCGCGGTGGAATAGTCGGGTCGTGATCGGCAAAGACATTAATCCCGTCTTCACCGTAAACACTGGCATGGATATGCATGCCGCTTCCGGCAAGATCCGTAAATGGCTTGGCCATAAAGGTCGCGGATATGCCGTGATACCGGGCCACGGACTTTACAATGCGTCGTAAGAGCATGGCATGATCGCCGGCAAGCACCGGGTCACTCTGATGGTGTGTGTTGATTTCCCACTGCCCTGGCGAGAACTCACTGTGAATCGCTGTCAGCGGCACGCCCTGAATTTCGCAGGCCAAACGCACATCGTTAAGAAAGTCATCAAACTCGATCAGGTCATCAGCCATGCAGTACTGAATGCCTCGTTGTTGCAGACCCGTTCCGGGAACGCGACCGAGCAGGGGCTCGGGTCGCTCTCCATCGCCGTCTGCCACCAGATAGAACTCCAGCTCGGTGACCACAACCGGACTTAACTTGCTGTCGCTATAACGCTGCAGAACACGCAGAAGCGGACTCCGGGGATCTATCCAGCTGTATTCATCGCCATCGGCATAGGCGGTAAGTACCTGGGCAACGGGGGAATCAAGCCAGGGTATGCGCGCCAGCGTCCCGGACACAGGACGAAGGACCTGATCCGGATCTCCACCGACCTCTTTGGGGTCCACACCCTCGTACATATCCCCACGTATCGCCAAAAAGGGCACGGTACGCGGCACCGAAAAAGTGCCCTCATAGAGCGAGCTAAACTCCCGGCGCCCAATACGTTTGCACCGCAAAATGCCGTTGTAGTCCGGCATCAGAACTTCCAGAAGCTGTATATCCGGGTTTTTCTCAAGGAAGGTATGGAGTTCTGATGGGAGTGCAAACCGCATAGGGACGTCACTTCTGGGGCGAATAACAGATCCTAGACAATTGTGCGGCCAAGGACTACCTACCGTATAGGGGGAAAGACGTCACGCTCCTGCTTTGGTTAAGCTTTGCGTTTGGGTCCGAAAAAGAGGAGCAAACCGTGTTTGGACTACGCGCACCACGGGAGAGCCAGGAGCATACAGACTCCTACTATGCAGCCAGTGCTAACTGGAAAACGGCCTACCCACGCCTTGAAGAAGACCTCAGTTGCGATGCGGTTGTCGTTGGCGGTGGATTCAGCGGTGTAAACACGGCCCTGGAGCTGGCCGAACGTGGTCTGGACGTTATTCTTCTGGAGGGCAACCGGATCAGCTGGGGTGCCACGGGTCGTAACGGCGGCCAGATCATTGGTGGTATTGGCCATGACCCCGAGCGTTTCATCAAGCGCATCGGCGAAAGTGGCGTGCGCAGTATTTATCAGATGGGCATAGAGGCCCGGGACATCATTCGCGAGCGGGTGGAGCGCTACGGCATCGACTGCGACCTTAAGTGGGGCTACTGCGATGTCGCGCTTAAACCACGCCACATGAAGCAATTTGCCCAGTGGCGGGACTTCGAGAAGAGCATCGGCAATCCACACAGCTACACCCTGCTCGATCGTGATGAACTCAAGCAATACGTCAACTCAGACCGGTATCTCGGTGGCTTGCACAACAACGCCAATGGACACATCCAACCGCTCAATCTCTGCATCGGTGAAGCTAAAGCACTGGAAACCCATGGCGGTCGCATTTTTGAACAGTCCCGCGTCACAGGGCTGGAGCATGGGGACCGTCCCCGCGTGATGACCGAGCAAGGTAGCGTTATAGCCAGGCAAGTAGTACTGGCAGGGAACGCCTACCTCGGGGGGCTGGTACCCAAATTGGCCAGTCGCATTTTGCCGTCCTGCAGCTCTGTGATTGCCACGGAACCGCTGGATCCCGCGCTGGCCGCATCATTGATCCCCGGTGACGTCGCAGTATGTGATCCACGCACCGCTCTGGATTACTTCCGACTTTCTGCCGACAAACGCATGCTGTTCGGCGGGCTGTCGAATTACACCGGACTCGAACCCAAAGACCTGGAAGCAGTGATGCGACGAAAGATGGCCGCCGTGTTTCCACAGCTCGCTAATGTGCGTATTGATCACGCCTGGAGCGGCTGGATTGGTATTGGCCTGAACCGTATGCCGCAGCTGGGACAACTTGCCAGCAACGTGACTTACATTCAGGCCTACTCCGGGCACGGCGTGGCACCTACGCATATGATGGCTAAGATCACCGCAGACAAGCTAACGGGCTTACCGGAGCGCTTTGATGTCATGGCAAACATCAATCACCTGCCCTTTCCCGGCGGAAAGCTCCTTCGCCGTCCGGGCCTGGCCGTGGGAATGGCCTACTACAAGGCACTGGACGCGTTGTAGCGTTTTGGGGCGATCCACATCGCCCCAAAACCTAAAACGACAGTTCGCCGCCCGGAATCCTGATCCTCAGCCCGGCAGGATCATCATATAAACCTTGCGGACTTTCTCGATCACCTCTGCGGTGCCTTTCCAGCCCCGGGGGAACACCCAGCTGTCGCCTGCACGCACTTCGGTGACCACACCAGCCTCGGAGGTAAACTTCCAGTGACCCTCCAGCAAATGGCAGAACTCCGTAAGGTCCAGATCCAGCTCCAGGGTGCCCGGCTCGCACTCCCAGGTCCCGGTAATCATATTGCCCTCGTTGTAAAAGCCGAGATCCGTCTGCTTGGGCAGCGGGCCCACAGGCTCACCAAAGCTGTCGCAGGGTGAAAGTCCGGTCAGTGCTGCGCACTGATGCTGAACGCTAATTTCTGGCATGAACAAACTCCTGTGAATCAAATTCGTGATGTACTGTGAAAAAGCGCTGGCGCACGCGGCCAGATGTCTTATGGTGAAGGACGCGGCGATGACTGGCTTCCTAGCCCACCCGCTCGGAGGAGCGCCGACCCGTCAGTTTTTACACTCGATGAGCAGCTATAAAAGGACTCCAGCCAATGGATAAGCACGCCAGTGATGTCATAGTTATCGGTGCGGGGCACAACGGTTTGGTATGTGCGGCTTATCTTGCCGCCGCAGGCTTGTCTGTGCGTGTGCTGGAAGCGCGGGAGGGCATCGGCGGAGCTGCGGTCACCGAAGAGTTTCATCCGGGATTTCGCAACTCCGTCTACTCCTACTCGGTGAGCCTCCTGAATCCCAAGGTGATTCGCGATCTGTCTTTAGAGAAACACGGTCTTGAGATAATGGAACGTCCCGCAGGTACTCTCAGCTTGCTCGATGGTGACGTACTGCAACTCACCCGGGACGGCGCTCAAGCTCGCGCCGCCATTGCAAAACACTCCAAACGTGACGCCGCGCGCATCGATGCCTTTGAAGATGAAATCTCCGCTGTGGCGATTGCTTTACGCTCATTGGCGCTGCAGGCACCCCCCAACTTCGGCGGCGGCTGGCGCGATGCGTTGAGCCTCCTGAAGTCCGGCAATCAACTGAGACGTCTGGCTACGGAGCATCAAGTTGTGCTCACGGAGCTCATGACGCGATCGCTGGGCGACCATCTGGATAGCTGGTTTGAGAGCGAAGCCCTCAAAGGCATTCTGGGACTCGAAGGCGTGATTGGAAACTTTGCAGACCCTTATCAGGCCGGCACTGCCTATGTGCTCCTGCACCACGCTTTTGGCGAGGTAAAAGGTCGAGCTGGTGCCTGGGGCATCGCCCGCGGAGGCATGGGAGCCATCAGTGATGCCATCGCCGCGTCGGCGCAATCCAAAGGCGTACAGATTGAGACCAACGCCAAGGTTGCGCATATTCTCACCGATGCCAAAGGCGCCGAAGGGGTGCTCACCGAAGACGGCAGGGAGTTTTATGCGCCGGTGATCGCGGCGAACCTGCATCCTCAGCTGCTGCTCAAAAAGCTTTTGCCCTCAGACGCACTGGATGACACCCAGCAGCGCCGCATCGACAGCTACAGAAGCCATTCGGCCACCTTTCGCATGAACGTGGCGCTGTCCGAGTTGCCACGGTTTAGTGCCCTAAGTGCCAGCGAGGATTTTCACTTTATGGGGGCTATCGAGCTTTGTCCGTCCCTACCGTATATGCAGCAAGCGTATAGAGACGCCAAAGATCAGGGCTGGTCCCGGCGGCCCATCATCTCCATGCAAGTTCCCAGCACCCAGGATGACAGCCTCGCGCCGCCGGGCGCACATGTCGCCAGTCTGTTTTGTCAGCACTTTCAGCGACATCTCCCCAAAGGCCAAAGCTGGGACGATGTCCGTGAACAGGTTGCCGATCAGGTCATTGACGCCATTGATGAACACGCGCCCAATTTTCGCGCATCGGTGCTTGGCAGGCAGATCAAAACGCCTCTGGATATCGAGCGCGATCTCAACATGGTCGGCGGCGACATCTTTCACGGCGCCCTGCACCTGGATCAGTTCTACTCCATGCGGCCGATTCCGGGTATTGCGGGGTATCGCATGCCAACCCCCGGCGTTTATCTTTGCGGCTCCGGCGCACATCCCGGGGGTGGAGTCAGTGGTTTACCCGGTCATAACGCCGCCCAGGCCATTTTGCGCGACCGATGAACGTCTATAACATCACCGTCGCCATCAGCGTCATTGCCTTTATTGCTATAGGGAGTTACAGCGGGCGACGGGTTAAGTCTATCGACGACTATTTTGTGGCGGGGCGCCGCGCACCCACCTTCCTTATCCTCGGCACACTCGTTGCCAGCGTATTTAGCACTTCCATATTCCTGGGTGAGGCAGGGTTTACCTACGACGGCCAGTTAGGCCCCTACTTATTGCTACCGGGCATTGCGGTGACAGGCTATGTCTACGGTGCATTGTTTTTTGGGACTTTCATTCGCCGCAGTCGCGCACCTACCGTAGCGGACTACTTCGGCAGGCGCTTTGATAGCCATCGCGTTCAACAGGCAGCCGGCGTGACGATCATTCTGGGGCTTGGCGGATACCTGCTGGTGGTGACCCAGGGTGCGGCGATTCTCATTTCAGATCTCACCGACCTCAGCTACCCCATGGCGATTCTCTGCGCGTGGCTCAGCTACAGCGTGTTTACACTTTACGCCGGATCCCGGGGGGTCATCATCACTGACACCCTGATGTTCCTGCTCTTCAGTGGAGCAACCATCGTATTCGTCATCTATCTTCTTGATGGCTTCGGTGGTGTGAGCGTTGCCATCGAAGAACTTTCCCGGCAAAGCTACAAACCGGATATCACCGCCTGGCACGGGATCATTGGCGAGGGCACCGACTGGCCCACCGCGCTGGATTTTCTTACCTGGCTCGTCATTGTGGACCTGTCCTGGAGCCTTGTGTATGCCGTTAGTCCCTGGCAATCCAGTCGCCACCTTATGGCGAAAAACGAACACGTTGTTTTGCGAGCCGCGATTTATGCCTGCATGGCAGTCATTTTTATGCAGATCCTTATTTATGGCGCCGGGGGACTGATCAATCTGGCCAAGTCCGATATCGAACCGTCAGAAACCGTAATGCTCTGGGCCGCCAAAAATCTGGTGCCGGAGTTTTTAGGTGCCATACTCATTGCAGGCATCGTGGCCGCAGCACTATCGTCAGCATCTACCTTTCTCTCCCTGGTGGGTTTTAGCGTCAGCAACGACCTGGCAAGTCATCGGGGTCCACTAAAGCTGGGTACCACACGACTCTTGATGAGCGCCGTCGCTCTCATCGTTTTAGGCTTGAGTATGTTCGTACCGGCCAACGTGTTCTGGATCATGCTGTTCATCGGCACGGTATTCGCGTCGTCTTGGGGTGCCGTGGGCCTGATGAGTATCTGGAGTACGCGGATTACCGCCGATGGCGCTTTCTGGGGACTCATTGTGGGATTACTGGGTAATGTGATTCCCGCTGGCCTCGACTATCTCGGATTTATCAGCCTACCGAGTTATCTAAACCCTGCCCTGCTTGGCAGTGCCGCCAGCGTGCTGGTGATTTTATTCATCGCCAGCCGGCAAGTCCCCAGCGACAAGGAGCGGGCTTATCTGGCGCAACTGCATGCCACACCGGTGGCAGACTGCGATCCCGCAATGACCCGCATCACACTCATCGCACCGGCTCTGCTTATGCTCTATGGCGCGGTGATGCCGTTCCTGTTGCTTCGCTACTACGTGCTGCCCTATCAACGGGGGCGCGGCACTGTTCTGAGCACCGGGGGTATCAACTGGCATGAAGTCGAAGCCTGGATAGCCTTCGGCCCGGCGCTGCTGTTTATACCCTTGGGCCTCATTGCGGTAATCACCATATCCCGACGTTACGCACCGCGTCAGCCAACAGCAATCTCCTGAGTGTGCGCTGCGCGCCGCAGTCGAGCATAGGCAAAACCGTATACCCCAAAAGCTGCCATGGAAGCGCAGCCGCAAAGCCTAAAAACACCACTGTAGCCTGCCCCATATCCCAGCAGGGATGCCGCCATATTAGGCCCCACAATTTGCCCTAAACCCTGGGCAGCGGGTATTAAGGATGCATAACGGCCGGTGTTATCCAGATTGGCCACTGACCCCATCTGATACACATCCACGAAGATCCAGAGAAAGTTGAATGCATAGAGACTTAGCAAAAATCGTGGCGGATCAATTCCGGACACCAGCATGATTGCCGTTGCCGAGTGCAGGATCAGTGTCAACAGCAAGGGTCGCGCAAGACCCCAGCGATCACTGATAAATGTGGCAAACAAACACCCGGCCACCGAAAAAAACGACACCCAGATCAACACCTGGGACACCCAGGATGCATCCAGCGCCGCGTCCACGGTGGCCAACGCAATGTAAGTCCAGTACGCGCCGATATTGATGTAGGTTAAGGCCATGGCGAGTAAGAACAGCCAGGGCGTCGATGAAGGCACTCCTTGGGCCAACAATGTGCTCAGCGCAGGATCTTTTGGTCGATGCACCACAGACGCGGGACGTTCGGGAAGCCAAACAAGAAAAAACAGTATGGGCACATAGGACAAGGCAAACAGACCGTATACCTGGACCATAGAAAGCTTTGGCAACAATGCCATCTCACCCGCCTGTACAAAGGCGAAAGAAAACAGCAGGTAATTAAATGCCCGTGCCGGGTTTAGTCGTGCGCCAAGGGTCGCCACGGCTACGCCGGTGACCACACCGCTTGCTGTGCCTGCGGCAAAACGAAGTGTGAGCGTGTATGCGTAGGACTCAACCATGGCACAAAGAACGTTCGCCACAATGGCCGCGATAACCGCAAAAACCACCAGCACTCGCCGATTCATGCGCGCCACCAGAAGAGCAGCGATGACCGCACCCAATGACAAGCCTCCCAGGTCCGCGCCCGCAACACGGCCCACCTGTACTTCAGAGAAACCCAGCAGGGTAGACCAGGCGGAACTGATCACCGGAACACCGGCAAGAACGCTGTATCCCACGATGGACATGTATAAACCCATGGCAAGAGAAGCCGGAGTATCAAAGACTGTTTTTACACTATTGTCCGACAACACTTCACCCTGCCCTGCTGCGGTGATCATACTGACCCTGCCATGACGGCCGCAGGGCTTTGAATTCCGCCGAAGATCGACGCTTGCCACCACGAGCCTTTCCCACATGCGGACACGGGATTATCGATCCCGGAGAATACGCTTCGCCGCATTATGCCCAGGAGCACCCGTCACACCGCCTCCGGGGTGTGATCCGGAGCCGCAGAGGTAGAGCCCCGGCACCGGGGTGGCATATTGCGCTGCCTGCGGGTGAGGGCGCATGGAAAAGAGCTGGTCGGGTTCCAGGCGGCCATGGCAGATATCGCCGCGAGTCATACCCAGCATGCGCTCAAGGTCCAGGGGCGTTAAACACTGGTTCGTCACCAGGATGTCAGGGAGATTGGGAATAAAACGCGTGACATGATCAAGAATGTTTTGGATAACGCTGGGCTTTTGCTCATCCCAGGACGCACCGTCGGCCAGATCATAGGGCATGTACTTACACAGTAGACTCATCACGTGATGCCCCGGCTGATCAGTCAGCTCGTGATCTATAGTGCTTGGAATAATGGCCTCAATGATCGGCGGCTGCGCAGGAATACCTGCCCGGGCACTCTGGTAGGCCTGGTTCAGATGTTCGGCGCTTTCGATAAACGTGATGCTGCTGCGATGCTGGGCGCCTATGTCTGCCCCCGGGATCGCAGCAAACTCCGGCAGGCCTGATAACGCCAGGTTGATTCGCAGGGACGCCGACTCCTGCCTGAAGGCGCGAATGTCCCGCGCGAAGTCCTGGGGAAGGTGCTCTTCTCCCAGAAGCTTTAAAAAGGTTCGGTTCGGGTCAGTATTGGCGGCAACCACCGGAGCATGGAGCAGCTCTCCGCTCTCAAGACGAACGCCCGTCACTTTGCCACCGGCAAGCTCAATCTTCTCTACCGCGGCTTCGGTACGAATCTCTACGCCGTGGGCCTCGGCCGAGGCTGCCATAGCCTGCGTGATAGCCCCCATACCGCCTTTAACGATACCCCAGGCGCCTTTGCGGCCGGCAATCTCACCCACCGCATGATGGAGCATGGCGAGGCTCGCACCGGGCTGTGTTAATGGCGCAAAGTTGGCGGGCATAATGTGAGCGGCCACCATCGCCTTAATCTTGGGGCTTTCGAACCAACGCTCGATAATGGACTCAGGCGCACCGATAAAAAACTGCATCAGGCGCCAACGCGCCTCCTCGTCCAGACGGTACACATCCATGCCCAGGCGCAGGCTTGCAAGAATATCGCCCATGCCATCCATAGCGAGCTTGGGCGGCTCCCGCAGCCACTGCTTGGCCAGCAGGCCCCCTACCTGATCGACCGTTTCTTCAAAGGCAAGATAGGCGTCGTAGTCCACGTCCGAATATTTGGCGAACTGCGCCCGATCATGCGCATCATCACCATTCAGAAGCAGGTAATCGCCGCGGGTATCCAGATACAGTGAGTTCTCAAGAAGAATCGGCGCGTAACCATAGCGTTCGAGCTCCAGATCACGAACCACTTCCGGGCGTAAGAGACTCACCACGTAGGAGGCAATGGAGTTGCGATAGCCCGGATGAAACTCCTCGGTAACGGCAGCGCCCCCGACGATGTGCCGACGCTCCAACACACACACGCGCATGCCGCCCCGGGCCAGATAATTGGCAGTGGTTAATCCGTTGTGTCCCGCGCCGATAACAATCGCGTCAAAGTGGCTCAAGCGGTCTTCCTCAGCTATGCTCAGCTTAGATCCTAGCGTATCCCCCCGAAGGGTGATTTCACTCCCTATACGGAAAGAAGATAGTAAACAAAGACCGTGGAGAATGCGTCAGCCTTAATGACGTGGTCTGCACTTTTAGAAATCCGCCAGACGGGGCAGCCTGGCGTTGGAGTTTCCTTATGACAAGCATCGAACAACCCCTGAATCACTCAGCATCCGGCCTTACCGATACGATCACTCCCGCGGGACTTGATGCACACTGGATGGCCTATTCGGGCAATCGTCAGTTTAAAAAAGATCCAAGGATCATTGTGGGTGCCGATGGCATCTACTATATCGATGACAAAGGTCGCCGGATTATGGATGGGCTGTCGGGCTTGTGGACCTGTGGCCTGGGACACAACCGCCCGGAGATTGCCGATGCGGTGAACCAACAGCTGCGCACCCTGGATTACTCGCCGGCCTTTCAGTTCGCCCAGCCCAAATCCTTTCAACTGGCCGAACGCGTTCGAAACCTTATGCCTGAAGACTTGGACTATGTCTTCTTCACCGGATCCGGCTCGGAGTCTGCAGATACCTCCTTGAAGATGGCACGGGCTTACTGGCGTCTGAAGGGCCAGCCCAGCAAGACGCGACTCATTGGTCGCATCAAGGGCTATCACGGCGTTAACTTCGGCGGTATTTCCGTCGGCGGAATTGCCGCCAATCGCAAGATGTTTGGCCAGGGCATAGAAGCCGACCACCTATCTCATACGATGATTCCAGAGAATCAGTACCAGCGGGGAATGCCGGCACACGGCGCCCATCTTGCCGATCAGCTTCTGGAAATGATTGCACTGCACGATGCCAGCAATATTGCCGCGGTCATCGTAGAGCCTATGGCCGGATCCGCCGGGGTCCTGCCGCCGCCCGTGGGTTACCTGAAGCGTTTGAGAGAGATTTGCACCCAGCACAACATACTGCTGATTTTTGATGAAGTAATTACCGCCTTCGGCCGGTGTGGAGCCATGACCGGTGCCGATGCGTACGGCGTAGTGCCGGACATATTGAATACGGCCAAACAAATCACCAACGGTGCCATTCCCATGGGCGCGGTGATTGCCCGCAAAGAGATCTATGACACTTTCATGGAGCAGGACTCTCCAGAGCATTTACTGGAGTTTTTCCACGGCTATACCTACTCAGCACACCCGGTGGCCTGTGCCGCGGCACTCGCGACACTGGATGTTCTGGAGCAAGAACAACTACCCCAGCGCGTGGCAGAAAAAGCCCCATTGTTGGAAGAAGCCATTCATGCATTACACGGCGCGCCGACCATCACCGACATACGCAACTACGGTTTTGCTGCAGCAATCACGCTTGCCCCTAAAAATGGCGATCCAACGCTGCGACCGTTCGAGGTGGGTATGCGTATGTGGGAAAAAGGCTTTTATGTTCGCTACGGCGGCGACACGATTCAGCTTGGCCTACCCTTTGTGATCAAGGATCAGGAAATCGAGCAATTGTGTACAGCTCTGGGAGATGCGGTTCGAGAAACAGCGTGAGTTAGCGCGCAATACCCAAGTGATTATGTCGGTAGGTAAATGACAGGATGCGACTCAGTTCGGACAGGGAGCGTCCAGATTGATCTCGCAGTGTGTTAAAAAAATCTTGAGTCGCCTGCAGAGACTTTTTGCTGGTGGTCCCGCCATGGATAACACCGCGGTTGCGCAAAAACCCCTCAACATCAGGGTCAGCAAAAAGCTATCCACGCCAAGAGCGCGCAACGCGTAGGGGCCCGTGTTACCTCCTAAGCGGCTGCCCTGTTTTTTCAGATACAGCCATAAGCCAATCACATCATCCTCGGGCCAGCTCGCCACAAACTGCCCAAAGCTCATACCATTACAGCGCTCGGTCTCGGCAATCATAGTGGCGTTTTCCCGAATGGTTTTTACCTTGGTGAAGTTGCGGATAATGCTGGGATCCTTAGCTTTTCGCTCGAGCATGTCATCGGGCATCATCAGTAGCCGCTCGACATCAAACCCCCAAAAAACCTCTTCAAAGTTATCCCACTTTTGGTTAACCACCCGCCACACAAAACCGGATTGAAAAACTTTTCGAGTGAACTCCGCCAAATAACGATCACTGCCGAGCTTGCGCAGTTTCGCTTTGCTTGCAGTCTTTGGTAACAAAGACTCCACAGCGGCGGGACCACCCTTGCGCTCGCAGGCGAGCCCATAAATAACCTCGTAACTCAACGGGTGGGTCTGCTTAGCCATAGTTAGCGTGTCACCGACAGCATATACTCCGCCACCGCCAGGCGTGTCTCTTCATCCAGGTAGTCCTGCTTGGGCATTTCTGGATAGTCTTCGCGCTTCTTCACTGGAGCTGCAATGTACTCGGCAAGGCCATGGGGGTTTTCCATATACAGCGCCTGAATAATTTTGACCGGAGGGCCAATCATGCGGCCTTCGTAGGTGTGACAACCTGCACAGATACCCAGGTAAGCAATCTTGCCCCGCTCGCCCGGCTCGATCACCCGAGGCTCAACGGGTGGCATCAGGTAGTTGCCAATGGTTGAGGTGTTGGTGAAGTCACACTCCGCATAATCATCAATACCCGAATGCACATAGCGGTGGCGGTTAATAATGCAGCTGCCATTACTGGGGCCGATGGCAAAGATGTCGGGATTACCGGTCTTAAAATCCGCGAGCATTAGCCCTTTGATCTCGGCGATGGTGTCATAACCGTTGTTGTGCATGGTGTTATTCAAAATCATGAGACGATCAGAGTTGGGATCCGCCTCGGGGTCTACCGTCACGTTCGTCAGCTCTGCGGCAGTATTGTGATCTACCGTCATGATACCCACGGTCTTGTTGTTAGTGATGATGTTACCCTCGATCACCACATCGTCAGCCGCCATGATCATGATGCCGGTTCCGGCGGGAATACCACCTACCGTGGAGCCTGGGGCACCGAAATTGGGCGTGTTGTTATCGGATATCCAGTTGTTGCGAATGATGACATCATAGGTCGTCTTGATAGGCAGACCCGGAGTGATAAAAGCGAGAACGCCACCGGTATTGTTGTAAACAAAATTGCTTTCGACGATGGCATGACGGCTGTTCTCAATCTCGATACCCGCAACGCTGTCAAAAACCTCGTTGTAAGCGACGTGGATATTGTCACTCATACCCACATAGATCGCGGCGTCTTCAATGCCGGACACGACGTTGTGCTCCACCACGCCGTTGGTACCAAGCTGTGGAAAGATGCCGTAAACGCCGGTATCAACAATGATGTTGTCGCGAATCTCAAAGTTGTTACCCGCCTGACTCATGATCGCATTGCCTTTGTACCGGGTGATCAAAAAGCCTTCTACGACAATGTTGTTGCCCGAGAACAAAATCGCATCATTGAGTTTGCCCTCGCCATCCATAGTGGCACGCTCGGACCCCTGAACAATACCGATCAGGCGAATACCATCTTTGTCGATGTAGACCGTCTCGCTGTAGGTGCCGGGCATGACATGGATAGTGGTGCCGGGTTCTGCTGCAATCACCGCCTCCTGTATGGACTCGCCATCTTTTACCGTGACCACCACATCGGTCATGGGCGGGCCTGCCACAAACTTGCTGCTGCCCGTCACGCTGTATTCCTTGGCCGCCGCTACGTCGGCTTCGCTGGCCGTGCCCGTGGTACTGCCGCCGTAGGAGGCCCCGCCGCTGGCGCTGGTAACGACAGGTGCAGATCCGCCGGTTTTTTTGCCCAACTGCTGTCCCGCCGCAAAAGCGACGATAACCAGTACTACGGCCAGAATTCTTCCCATACTCATGATGCTGCTCCCAGAGTTAGCTCCGCTGAGTCGCCGGAGTCCCGGGCAACGCTGTCGGAGGTGTGCGAGGTTTTATTGCTTTTGTTTAAAGGTGATACGCCGATGGGCGTTAATCCCGAGGGCACCGCGTCACGTATCGCCGGGGTAAATGTCTCGTCGGTGAGTGCGCCCAGAAAATCCACGAGGCGATCAAGCTCGACGTCCGTCAGATTTGGTTCCCAGATATGCCAGTGAATATGCATATCCACACCCTCGGGCACCGCATGACCACGCCCCCCGGTATAAAACGCTACAGCTTCGCGGAGCGTTCCAAAGCGCCCCGAATGCATGTAAGGCGCGGTCTTCGCAATGTTACGTAGCGTTGGTACTTTAAATCCGCCCTTCATCTTAGGTGCATTCCAGGTAGCTTCGGCACCGATGTCCAGCGGTAAGCCCTCAGGCTCCGGGGAACCGATCACCGCAACTTGCTGATTCGTAAACAAGGGTGGTGTATGACATTCCGCACAGCGGGCGACAAAGGAACGAAAAACATTCATACCCTCAATTTCCTTGTCGCTCAGCGCCGCATGAAAGCCATGGGCATACCGGTCATAGCGGCTGTTCAAGGAGATCAGCGAGGTCTGGAAGGCCGCCAGGGACAGATACACTTGCCCCAGGCTGATCTCATCCAGCTCACCATCAGGGAAGGCCTGGCGAAACAAACGACGATAGGTCTCATTGTCCTGAAGCGTAGCCAGCAACTGTGCCGGCGTGTTGGCCATCTCCTCGGGGGAGTACAGCGGACCCTGCGCCTGCTCTTCCAGGCTGTCGGCTCTGGCGTCCCAAAACAAATGCTTGAGAAACGCCACGTTCCAAAGCGTAGGCGAAGAGCGCTTTACGGCGTGTCCCGCCACGCCTACAGCACGGGCTCGACCATCACTAAAGCCCAGGTTCGGGTGATGACAGCTGGCACAGGAGGTGGAACCATCGCCGGACAATGCGGGATCAAAAAACAGGTAGCGACCAAGATCGATCTGCTCGGGACTAAACCCATCGCGATGCTCAGGAAGCGCCGTTTTAGTGCCGCCAACGCCTCGCCCCTGAAGTGAATCGTAGAACTGGTACATATTGCGCAGCTCACAAACACCCGCCTCGGTCTGCTCAAAGCTCGCAGGACAGCGATCGCTGAGCACAATAGGCTCGGCGAGCTCACCCGCCTCCGGCCTGAGCTCTGTAGCATCAGATATGCTGTTGGCTACCAGTAGAGCCAATCCCAGCAAACCTAGACACAGCGTGGTTGTGTAAACGCGGGCCATCATTGTGACAGCAGGTATCCCATAACGTCGTCGATATCTTTGTCAGTCGACAGCATCGTTGCCATCATCTGCATCTGTCGGCCGTAGCGATCATCCGGGTGGGAACCCCGAATGCCTTGGGCAAAATTACTGTACTGGCGACGCAGGTAGGCGGGGTCAAGACCTGCCAGGCGCGGCGCATTCATACTCACATTGCCTTTTCCGCCGGGTCCGTGGCAGGCGCCGCAGGAGGCGTTGTATTGAACCTCGCCATTGCGTCTATCGTAGTCGATCGTCTTTGAATTTGCGGGAGTTGGCAGCGAAGATATATACGCCACAACATTCTCTACGGCCGCTTCGTCGGCCAGCGTGGCCGCCATGCCCTGCATCTGCTGACCGAGGGCATCCCGGGGATCTTGGCCACGAATACCGGCCTTGAAATACTGTAGTTGCCGCACGAGGTAGGCAGAATCCTGCCCAGCCAGAGCCGGGGCGTTCATAGCCGCGATACCGCCCGCGTCAACGGCATGACAAGCTGCGCAGGTTCCGTAGAGCGCCTTGCCGCGCTGTGCATCCGCGGCATGAATGCCGGTGCTGACGCTACTCAGGGTCAAGAGGACCGCCAGCAACGACAAAGTCTGTCTTTTTATTATCATAGCGTCTCTGTGCCCCGGGCAATCGCGGACCTGATATCCAATATGCGACTGATTATTCGCTTTTTTTGGCGCGAATCTGCCTGATTTTAAAAATTCGTCAGCTTTTTTTGCAAATCCAGCGCAAAAATCATGAGAAACACGGCTTTTTTACCCCGCACACCGCTCTGCTCGAAACTCCGATGTCCCAGGGCCCCGTTGATAGCCTGCCGCAAGCGGTACTCGGGAACCGTCAACTGCGCCGCCAACTGGCCGATACTTAAACCCATTTCCCGCCAGGGCTTCTCATCCTCCATGTACCGCTGTAGTGCGGCCACCAGATCCGGATCAGCTGCGGGATTTAATGCATGACCAGCTGGAGATGGATTGGCCGGGGAAGCCTGTGCGGCACCAGCGCCAAACAACAGGCCATCCCGATAGGTGAGCAGAGCCACATTAACCGCCAGCAATAATACGGCCGGAGGCAGATATTCAAGCACCGACAGCCAGCCTGCCCCGGGAAACAGCACCTCGCGCGTAAGAATCAAGATAAACAGGTAGCCGCCGTTGCAGCCGACAAACCAAAGACGTAAACGACGTCGGCTTTCCACCAGGTCAGTACGCCAATGGCGCACCACCACCCAAAGCATTAAGCCCAGCATGAGGAATTCGAGCGCCTGAGGCAGCTGCATAAACAGCATTTGCGAGCCAGGAAAGTCCATCAGCAGGCCTAAAAGCGGCATAAACACAGTGAACTTTACAAGGCCTACCTGCCACGCTCGTAACTGGAATCGGTCGTCAAAGATACTGGCGCTGAGCAGCCAGAACACACCCGGGGCAGCCGTTTGCACCGTGGTAGCCAAAAGAGACAGAGGCGTGCCCTGCAATACAGGCAGAAGAAAGTATCCCATCAGGGAGAGCAGAAACAGGCCGAAGAGTTTTTCGCGCAGGCCCCGGTGGGGCAGGCGCATCAGCAACAGCAGGCTTAGCAATACCTGGGAGAGGCTAAAACCAATGGCCGCAATGAGTAGGTCTGACATGGGCTTCCCGCAATCGTGCTCGCATCATAGCAAGTACCGCAGGTAGGCACCCTGGCAAACCCCGGGTCAGTCGCTGTTCTTGTATTCGAACTCTGACTCTTTCCCCTGCGCGGCGTACCACTCCTCCCACTCCCAGGGTGTAAGCGTGCGCGGAGTCTCTCCAGACAAAGCCCGTCGCAGAGCCTTGGCCTGCAATGAGTTGTCCGTGGGCCGGGAATGATCGCCCAGTACTTCTTCGATGATCTGTTGCGTGCGCGTTTTTATGGCTGTCTCCTTGAACGTTGTCGTATCAACGCTGCCACCCCTGCGCGGTGACGGTCGGAAGTATTACGGGCGGCTTGAACAGCTAGATTGTTAATCAAGACGACAGAATCGTGACAAATGCGAATGAGCGCACCGACTCGGACGAACCGGCCGACGTCACACCAGCAATCTGTTTATCGCCTTGTCCAACCCTCAGCGCTCAATGACGTAGTTCACATCGCCGCCACTGGTTTCTGTAGTTGACTCGGTGGACAGGCTCCAGCTTTTGCTGAGACTGTAGTCGAGCTTTATGGTCGAGATCGAGTCAAACAGGCCAATGCCATAGCTCACAAACAAATCTGGCGACAGGTATTTACCAATAACCAGCGCCGCCTGGTTGACGTCACTCGCAGCCCCCGCCTCGCCGGAGCCCGTCTCAAAACCGATACTGTCGACGCCCAGGTTGTCTCCGAATCTGTCAGCCAGGTAATTACCTCCCTTAATTCCAAGCATCGTGGCCGCCTGCGCCAACATATCTCCCTGCCCTTCGGAGCTCCCGGCGAGAGGGCGTCCCAACACCAACCATGACAATGCCTCGGTCTGACTCATGGCAGGCTCGGAAAACAGAGAGAACTCCGGTTCCTCTACCGCGCCGCGCACTCGGACGCCCACGAGAATGCCGTTGGCCGGGCGACGCACGGCGCGCACCTGGATACCGGGCTGATCAACAGGCCCTCCCACAAACAGAACGTTGCCCTCTTCAATCACCAAACCCTGCCCATAGGCCCGGTACTCACCATCCACAATATTCAGCTCACCGGTGCCCAGGGTCGGACGATTTGGAGCCTGCTCTACCAACAGACTGCCCGTAAGACGCCCCATAAACCCAAAGCCATCCACACTCACCGCATCCCCGAGGCTCACGCGAACCTTCGCTTCGACACCGGGACCGGCCACTGGCGCTCCCGCTGAATCCCCCCTGATAATAATCTGGTCACTGGACACCGATACCGCTGAGGAAGGCAGCTTGCGCGGCGTAATATCAGCGCGAGGCACCCCGACCTCACCCGTGATGCGCGTGCCTGAGGGTCGCATCACAATATCCAAGTCAGGCGACACAAAGACCCGGGCATCCGGCGTATCGAACACCTGAAACGCATCACCCTTAATATTGATGTCCGCCTCAGCTCCCTGGGAAGCAAGCTGCGCACTCCCCGCAAGAGCGATGGTGCCGTTACCAGACCGGGCCTCCCCACTGAACTGTAGAGCCTGTGGGCCGGTAGTGTGAGCATCGACATTAATCGCTGAGATGTGAAGTCCCGGCGTGGCCAGCTGCACAACCCCATCACGCAACTCAATCCTGCCCTGGGTTTGCAACGCGTTGATAGAGCCGTCGAGTTTGAGCTGCCCGCGAAGAACCCCCGCAACATACTGCAGCTCTGGCGACAGTGTGGTCAGCAGTTCCATATCCGGGACATTGAAGTCCAGGACCCCGCGCAACGGTCGGTCAGCAAAAGAGGCGTCATCCGCAGGCATATCTATTTGCCCCTTAAGGCCGCCGGCATCTGTGAAAGGCGCAGCGAGACTGGCGTGCAAGCCATCCCTGTTCTGACGTACCGTGATTTGCGCAGGATCCAATGCAAGAAGCTGCACCGGTTCGGCCGACCGGTTATCGCCGGGCAAGCGGTGCAGACTGACATCTTCAGTGTCGAGCTGCGCCTGAAGCTCCACCTCTTTACCCGTCGGCTGTCTGAGAGAAACGCTGGCCCGCAGAAGCCCCTGAAGATCCAGATCCACCGGCAACAGGGGCTGCAGGTACGCCAGGACGAAACTTTGAAGATCCACCGTCGCAGCAAGCTTCTGCGGATCGCGCTCCGCCGCCAGACACAGGCGGGAATCTCCGCTAGCCCAGCAACCCTCACCCAATCGCTGCTCATCGGCATTGACTGATAACGCGTGGGGATCACTCAGTTTCCAGGCATCCAGCTCCGGGTATTGCACGCTGCCCTTGCGCAACTGCCCAAGCCACACGCTATCCTGAAAGTTTCCGTTCAGTCGCAAGTCAGCGCTGCCCACGGATGTCGCGGTAGTCAGCGCCAGCTCATGGGATTCGCGAGTTCCACTGCCCGTCAGCTCCAATTCATCGAGCGTAACTTCTCCTGCTTTCCCCTGCTTGAGAGACAGCAGCACTGACGAGGGTGTCGACCGCTCCAGATCAACGTTTGCCTCCAGAGACAGGCGTTCGAGCGAATACTGCGCGTAACCAAGCCCCGCCCCCTGGATCGATGCTCGCAAGGTTGGCAACGCTGGCTTACCCCCGATATGCCCGTCACCCTGAATGGAGCCCTCGGCCCGGGGTAACAAATCGGTGAGGCTGGCACTGCTGAGCGCCCAATCCAGATCAATGCTGTCTCCGACCTGACCACCAGCGCTGAGCACGGTATCGCCGGATGTCAGCCGAAACGTCTGCAGATCAAAGCGACCGTTATCAAGCTCCCCGTTGAGTTGTACATCGACGGGCAACTCGCGCAGCGACCCCGCCACTTTTGCTGTCTCTATGCGGGCAAAAGCGATGCCGTCGTGACTGCCACCGCTTGCCTTCAATTCAACGCGCAGATTCCCCGGCAACTCGGCGGCAAGCGCAGCGGGATTAATTCCCGCACCGCTTAACTCAATGGATCCCTCCAGGGTCGGCGCCCAGCGGATTCGGCCTGAACCGTCGAGAACGCCATCGAGCAGGGCAATGTGCAGGCGCGACAGATCGAATGATTCGCCATCCCCCTGGCCTTCCAGCACCAACGATCCACCGGTCTGTCCCGGCACTCGCAGCTCGGAGTCCGCGCGCAGGACATAGTCCTCAACGCTTCCACGAAGACTTCCAGCCCCCTTGCCCGTGATGATCTGCGCTTCGCCGACAAGTGGCCAACGCAATGCCTGCCACTGGCTATGCAGCGCCATTTGCGGCTTCGCGCCACCTAAATCAACTTCGCCGTCCGCGGCCAGAAGCATTGCGTCATCACCAATGAGCAACAGCTCAGTGATCGCCAGCACCTGCTCACTGAACCCGCCGGAAGCGCGGAGTGAAAACGGTCCTGTGTCTGACGACTGCGCCTGCATATCCGCCTCAAAGCTGATGGCATCGGCATTACCCCCTCCCGTGATATCACCGGCAAGCACAAGATCTGGCAGAGTCTCAGCAATTTCAGAAAGACGCAGCTTAGCGATACGGGTATTTACCCCAAAGCTCAGCCCATCGGCCACATTCCTCAAGGTTGCGGATTGTTCAAGCGCATAGGGAGCGTCGACACGATGCTCGATCTTTAACTCTGAAAGGTCACCGACGACAGACAAGCTGCCGCGCGCCGCGGCCAGCTCCGGCGGCTGAGCAGTCCATTCAATCTCAGCTTTGGTATCAAAGTCATCGCGGGTTGTGGACTCGGAGTTGCCGCGCACACTGAACAGCGGCCCCTGAATCCAAAGCTCATCGATCAGCAGACGCTGATCTACGAGGCTTGCTGCCAGCTCACCGCCGTTGATCTCAAAAGGCTCAGCATCGGGCGCCGAGCGAAACGTAAAGTCCTGGATAGCAATGTTCTCAAGCACAAGATCAATGGGGAGATCGATACTCCCCGGGAGCTCAAAGGCCTCAGCGTCCTCCTCTACCGGGCTCGGTTTAAGCTGCGTGAACTGCAGCCCCGCCACCCGCAACTTTTCCAATCGAAAAGTCCCGGAAACAAGCCGTGTCGGCAGCCAATCCAGCTCCACAGAATCCACAACGAGATCCCGGTACTCATCCGCATAACGCAGCTCGCGAATACTCAACGGACCTGCCAGCCTGCCCTGCAAAGAGGAGACTGTCAGTCCGGGCAGCGCGTGACTGGCCAGGTTCCACAAAGCACGGGTTCCGGTAGCCGTTCCCACGCCCCAGGCCAGAACCAACAACAGAAGTAGCAGCAGCGCAACGGCGGCAAGCGCCAACCAGGCAGGGAGACGGCGGATCATTGCAGGTCCGGACCCAGACTGATGTGAAACGCAAAGGACGAATCGGGATCGTCAAAAGGATGCGCAAAGTCTAATCGGATCATTCCAATGGGCGTTCGGTAGCGCAGCCCGATGCCCGCGCCGATCTTCGGATCGATACTGGCGGTATCCGACGCGTTTCCCGCATCGACGAACGCTGCAACACCAAAGTTACCGTAAACCAGATAGTCCGCCTCGATGCTGGCAACGCCCAGATAGCGCCCGCCCACGCGGTTGCCTTGCTCATCCAGGGGGCTCAGCTCTTCAAAGCCATAGCCCCGGACGGTCTGTGCGCCGCCGGTAAAAAATCGTTCCGACGGGGGCAACAGATCAAAATTATCCGTCTCGGTAACGCCGTACTCGCCACGAACCAATACCCGCGATTGCTCACCCGGCGACCATACTGCCCGCGCAGTAAACAGAGCCTGAGCATAAGAGGTGTCGGCCAACACTCCCTCAGCTGCGCCACTCAATCGCGCGGAGAATGCGTAGCCGTTGCGGGTAAAGAGCACATCGTCGGCCTCGATCCGTCGATACTCAATACTCGGGATCAGGAGCGTTGACTGCTCCTCCGGGTTATCTCCAAAGTTCCAGGTTTCGTGCTGATAACGCAGCGACAATCGCCTGCGCCCACCCCAGCGATTCTGATTGAGCGCACCGCCGAGGGAGTAACGTTTCGAATCAACGTCGTTGAGCTTGCGCTGATCAAGATCCCCGGTAAAAGCCAGATGCTCGCTGCGCACATCTCCCAAAGGAATGGTGTACCGGGCAACAGCCGACTGCTGAATCTGTGACAGGCGAATATCAGACTGTAAACGATGCCCCTGCTCGTTGATTCGGCGCCAGAGCACGCCCACACGACCACGCACGCCCGTGTCTGTGCCATAGCCCAGGCTCGATTCGTAGCGCCTTGGTTTGGCCGGCGAGGTGTCGACCTGCACCGGCACCTGCCCATTGATAGCGTCTTCGCGTCGAATACTCACCTCGGTTGAAGTGAAATAGTCGCTATCGCTCAGTGCTAACTGAAGATCGATAAGGCGGCGGGGGTTGAACGCTTCACCCGCACTAATCCCCACAAACTTGTCGATGAACGTTTGCGAGAGAATCGTTTGCTCTACGCGGATCTCGCCGAAGTACAGCTGCGGTCCGGTATCAAAACGCAGGTTGAGATCAGCAAGCTGATCCTCGGGATACACCTCGATCTTGCTGGTCTCGAAACGCCCATCAAGGTATCCCAGGCCATAGGCAGCATTTTGTAGCGCTGTCTTTAAAGCGTCATAAGCCTGATGCCGCAGAACATCACCGGGGTTTATGCCCGCATCGTCAATGAGCGCCTGCAGCTGCTCGCTGTCCTTACCCGCGCCCTGAAGGGAAATATTCACCTCGCGAAGACGCGTTGCCGGACCGGGATCAATAATGTATCTCGCGAGCCAGCGGGTCTCCCCGGAGCTATCCTGAGAGCCCCCATCCCGGTGCGTAAGACTGGCATCGACCGATGCCGCGTAATAACCGAATGGCTGCAGCGCTGTATCAATTTCCTTGCGAGAACCGCGATAGAGTCGGTTGACATCGGCATCACTCAGCGAAGGCTCATCTTTTTCGCGCTTGCGCTCACTCTCCCGAATGATGCTCAGATAAGCATTCACATTGGCGAGCAATTCGTCGCCGAGGCCTTCGATCTCTACTTTGACGGATGCTGCGTGAACGCCGATGCTACCGAGCAGCAGCGCGATACCAAGTATCGCGCCGTGGAAAACCTGGCCCAGCCGGGAAAAACACCTGTTTGCCTGTATCAGGCACAGAAACTTCAAGCCGTCAGCGCCTACAGTCCGGTAATAGCGAGCTGGAGTGGGCGTAAAAGGGTGAGTGAGCAGGCAGCAGCGCTACGCTGGGGGTCATGTAAGGCCTGGGCTTCGATACCCGTCGTATCGTCGCTTTTGGACTGTCGCAGAGTGATCAAGGACATTCTTCAGAGGTCGCTGGTGGCTGACAAGTGTAGAGGGTGGAGGTAAGGATCGAAAGTGCAACGAGGAGACCGCTCCACAGTCGCTGCTACATCGAGATATTTGACCATGGGAGCGGCTGGAAGTTGCGTGCGCATACTATTCAGATGCGACGGCGCACACTCGCCCCTAGCCCGGGTTCGACCTCGGTGATCAGTTAATCGACGTCAAGCATCGCCTTTTCACACGCGAATCAGGGTTTCCATTGGTCGTAGACCTTAATCATCGGCGGGAAGGTCTTGCCGGATTTGCGCGCTTCCTGAACTTCCTGTTTCAGGTCTGTGTCAATCCAGTGGACCCAGTGCTCATCCAATGTTCGAACATGTTTATGATTGAAGTAGTCCGGATAACGTACCCAGCGCCAATGGCCCAGACGAAGCGACGGCTGGTAGTAACCGGGAACCCAAGAGGCATGGTCGTAATGTAGCTCTGCCAGTCGGTGCGAGAGCTCAATCATATGAGCCTTGTCACTGGAATCGCGATAATCCTCGATTAAACCGTCTACCTCGTAAACGGCGAAAGCCTCCAGGTTATTGGTCTGGGTTTTCAGCTGGCGCTCGGGATTCACGCTGCCGTCCTCAAGAAAGGCATCGTCATAAGCGTTATCCGAGTGATAGTGCTCCCACATGCGCGGATACATCTCCAGGACCCCCGCAAAGTACGTCAGGGCGATCTCGTGTTTCTTCTCCTGAACTTTCTTCCAGCCGGTGGTTCCGTCCAGCACTTCGACCCGAAACTCCAATCCCGCTTTAGCGGCTTCCTGCTTGAGGATCGTGAGCACGTCCGCAAGTTGCTGGCTCCCGGTGGACAGGGTAAACGCAAGCCTCTTGCCATCGGCATTCACGAAAACGCCATCCGGGCCCCTTTCTGTGAAGCCCGCAGCCGCAAAATAAGCCTGTGCTTTGTCGATATCGAACTCCCGGGCTGTGATCGATGGGTGGCTGAAATCCGGGTATCCGTCGCTGGCGGTATTGAGTCGTTGCGCATCACCGCGAAAGTACTGATCGATCACCAGTTGCCAGTTGCTCGCGTGTTGGATGCCAAGGCGAACGTTCAAGTCGTCCAGCAACGGTTGCGCAGTATTGATCCACAGTCCCACCGGGCTGCGCGGGTATTGCGTGTAAAACTCGGATTTCGCGATATAGCCGGCCTGCACGTCCGGGGCTGAGTCCGGGAGCTTTTCATACCAGTATTCCGCCATGTTAAGGCTGAACTGATCGATATCCCCACGGTTGAACGCTTCGAAGGACTTCGCCTGATCGCGGATGACATTGAGTTGAAGACGGTCAGGATTAAAGCGATAGCGGAAGTGTTTCAGATCCTTCGCCCACCAGTCCCTGTCCCGGGTGAACGTGATGGACCGGCCTTTTTGGATATCCTCATCGTTTATAACGTAGGCGCCGGTGGTAGGAGTAAATCGCCACTGATAGCGCTCGACAAAATCCTCGCCTACCTCTTTGAAGTAATGCTGCGGCACCGGGGGCAATGCAAGCACCCAGCCGGCGAAATCGGGTTTGAGCACCGCACTGGAGATGGAAAAGGTGTGGTCATCGTAGCGGGTAATATTGGTGTAGCGGGTGCTGAACCAGTTGTTGTACCAGGGCGCGCGAATATAGTCGGACCGGAAGAACCAGAACATAAACAGAAAATCATCGCTGGTCACAGGCTCGCCGTCGGACCAGCGCGCTGCCGGGTTCAGTTTCACGTAAACGGTGGCTGTATCCGGTTCTACGGCCCAGGATTCCGCCAGCCCCGGGTAAAACTCCAGAGTATCCGGATGCAGGTGGGCCATTCTCATCACGGCATTGTCAAAAATATAGGGCCGGAAAGATCCATTCGAATCGGGCCCGACGATGCGCAAGGTACGCGGGAAATCATTCAGAGCAATGTACTGCGTGCCACCCTTCTTAGCCTCAGGTGAACCCATTTCCGGCTGATCCGCGCCGTTTTCCCACGCCAGATCGGCAGGCAGGTCCGCGAGACTCTTAAAGTGGTAGAACGCGGGGTCGGCCGCGTAATCCGCCTCTACCTCTGCGGTGTTATCGATTACCGCAGCCGTGACTGCCGATTCGGCCGCATTGTCCTCACCACACCCCACCAACAGTAGCGTAGACACAGCTGTTAGCAGGAGAACCAACCGGTTGCCTGCACTCATCGCTTTTCCTCCAACATCCACGGGATCTAGTGCCCTCTCAGTACCCGGTAAAGCGGAACAGGCTTTCTCCCCGTTCCGGCAAGACGTTGCGGGTAAACGCACACCAGAGTAACAAGAATGTGAATTCGCGACACAAAAGTCAAAACAAAAAAAACCGCGACAAAGGTCGCGGTTCCTTAGGCTGGGCTACTGTTAGAAATTGACCTTTACACGGCCGTATACCATGCGGCCCCGGGGATCGTGATGCTTGGGGTCATAGCTGAAGTTCGCCGCGTCATAAACCTGCGGAGGCAGTTCGTCGAACACGTTCTTCGAACCAAGAGTGAAGGTAGCCGTGTTATCGCCAAATTCGAAGTCGAAGGCATACTGCAGGTCGACGGTAAACCAGGAGTCGATATTTTGATTGTAGCCAAGGGACGCTGCGCGAGGATCAACGGTGCGCGTCGTCTCATAGCCCGAAGTATAGAATCCTAGCAGGGCGATGGAGTGGTTCCCCATGCTCCAGTCGATCACGCCATTAACCTTGGTCTCCGGAATAGAGCGAACAAAGGTATCGTAGTTAAAGAAGCCGGCCACATCTTCCGTACCGCCAGGCCCGTCACAGCCTCGCGCATTCGCGCCGGTACAGGGGATGTTGTAGCTAAGGAAGTGCGTCGCGGTCACGTTAAGGCCGAATTGGCCGAAGCCATCGGTGGGCACCATCCAATCAAGGGTAACGTCAATACCGTCGGTCTCTACCGTGGACGCATTGATATAGTTTGTACGCACCCCTGCTAACTGCCCCGTTGCGCTTCGGTTGATGGAGTCACCGCTAGGATCGGCGTTAAGCTTGCCCTGGGCCGACTCGGCGACGATCACGTCTTCGTAGTCAAAGCGCCAGTAGTCCACACGAACCGTCATATCATTGGTGATGTCCCAGATGGCGCCAAAGTTGAAGTTCGTGGATGACTCCGGCTGCAGATCAACAGAGCCTGCCGTGTCTACGCGAACAAACAGCGCTCCGCCGGGATTCAGTGGATCCACCAAACCTTGCAGTGCCGTCTCCTGAGAGAAGTATTGCTGCAGCGATGGCTCACGGAAGGCCGATGATGCCGAGGCGCGCAGTACCAGCGAATCGGTGGCCTGCCAGCGCACAGCAATCTTGGGGTCGAAGCTGCTGTCCGACTCCAGGTCCTCGTAGCGACCAGCGATATCTACCTCGATGGAATCGGTCAGCGGGATATTGGCCTCGGCAAAGATGGCATAGGTGGAGCGGTTTTCGTCGACCGGTCGGCCACCACCGAGAAAAATCAGGTCAATAGGAACCGCAAAGCCCGTGTCCTGGTCAATCTGCTGAGTGGCTACGTCGTTGAACGCAATCTGGTAGCTCTCTTCGCGCCACTGCGCGCCGAAGGCTACGCCAACGGTTCCCGCCTTCATCTCAAAGAGGTCGCCGCTGAAGACAACATCGCCCACCAGCATATCGGTGGAACGGTTGGTGACCTGAGCGTCAGAGATAAAGTCGATAATCTCCTGCGAGTTCTGCGTGGGGTCGAAAATGTTAAAGGTTTGGTCGCCGTTTGGACCACCGACACCTGCAAGACCTGCGTTAAGGCGCGAGGTGCGCGTATCGGGTTGAACCGCCGTGCGATCGTTTTCGGAGTAAGTTAATGCCGCGTACCAGTCCCAGCCGGAATCGAAGCTGCCCTCAAAGTCCACCGAAGCACGCAGCGTTTCGCTGTCACGTGGTGCGAAGGGAGAGGGAGATTCTGCTCCCAAGGGTCGACCCAGCCATACGACCGGCTGGTCGAAGGGGCTCCCTGCTTGCCCCGGGAACACCAGAGGGAACGACAGGTTGGGATAGGTTGGCGACTGCGGATTGTCGAAGACCTCGTTCTTTGTCCACCCAAGTTCGATGGTCATCGACAGGTCCTCGGAAAAGTCATGACTCAGGTTACCGTAGAGCTGCGTTTGTTCCTCTTCGTTGACGAGATTAAAGCGCGGCCCGTAGAGGAAACCACAGCGGGTGCCGGATGCCTGGGGTACCAGAACGCCAAGCTCGGAATTCAAGCACGCCGGATCGGGAATATTCTCGCCGGGGGAGTAGGTGCCCGCGTAGGCGCCGCTGCCATTTGTCGGCGCGATCGCAATAAAGCTGCGTCCCAACGTACTGATTGCGTTTTCTGTGGTGAAGGGGCGGTCCGCCGAACTCAGAGGATCCTGCTGGCGGAAGGAGCCCGAAAGCAGAAGATTCGTGTTGTCGCCAATGTTAATACCACCGAGCAAATTTACGTCGGCCGTATCCTGACTGCTTTCGGTAGTCGTTTGGTAGCCGCCGGAAACTTCAAAGCCCTCAAAGTTTTGACGCGTTATAAAGTTCACCACACCGGCGATGGCGTCAGAGCCGTAGGTTGCGGTCGCACCCTCTTTAAGCACCTCGACGCGTTCAAGTGCGGCCATAGGTACGGTGTTGGTATCTACAAAAACGCTGCCGTCGTTGGCCACCGTGGCGGCAACCGTCTGACGCTTACCGTTGATAAGAACCAGGGTTGAGGTCAGACCGAGTCCCCGCAGATTCACATTCGAGGTGCCCTGGGTTTCTCCCGCGGTAAAGGAGTCCGGATTGTTCTCGGCACCGGAGGCCACTGTCAGGCGTGACGTTAACTCTGCAATAGTGACCGCACCGGTCTTGGCAATATAGCCAGCGTCAAGCACCTCTACGGGACTCGCCTCATTCTCGGAGGAGCCCTTAATGAACGACCCGGTAATCAGGACTTCTTCGATCTGACTGCCTTCCTGCGCGATGGCGGATGACGCCAGAGTGGCGGATACGGATGCAGCTAGAACAGACTTAGCAAAAGAAAACTTTCTCATGACAACGCGCCTCTATTTGTAATTAGTTGATGACACTGCTTGGCAGAATATCAAAAGAGTTGAAGGCAGAACACGCTTGGTGCACACGCAAATCGGAATTAGTTTACAAGGCCACCGTTGGATGAATGCCTGAGATCTGGCCCGTACGTTCCTGTCGCGCCCTGCAAGGTAAGCACCCGTTGGTCGTCGGAGAGATGGGCGGCCTATTGATCAGAGGGTATGACCCGGGCAGGTATCCCTGGACGCAACCACCGTCCTCGGGCGGTTACTTCGCCTTTTCGACGAAGATATCTAACGGCAGAATAGCTGTTACACCCACATTCGGTATATCCACCAGCTGACCGATGCGCAGGTCGACAGCCACGCTGGCAATCATGTAGGCCTGGGCACGGTCGTAGCCATATTCAGACACAATGTAATCAATCATGGCAGCGAGCGCGTTCCGCGCGGCGAGGTGGACATCCGTAGAAAGGTTGCCAAGATCAGCAATGCGATCTGAGCCCAAATAGGCGAGATTCGCTGGTACCGTTCCCGGCTCTTTCAGCGGAAACCCGGTCGTGGCATAAAACCGCTGTGACGGTATTTCCAATACCTTGGCAGGACCCTCATAGTGCGGCCCATATTTAAGGTCAGGCGGATTCTTCACGATGCTCGCAGTGACGGTGAGCGTGCCACCCATCTCAATCGCCGTACCAGAGACCTCTCCATCACCTTGTGCGTAGTGAAAATCTCCAACGGCCAGACCACAGCCATCGATGTAACACGGAAGGTATACGGTGGTGCCCGAGGTCATGTAGCGGATGTCCATATTGCCGCCGTGCTCGCGCGGTGGAACTGTGCGCAGGCATTCGGACGGCTTGGTTCCCTGGGGTCCGCACAGCGCTGAAGGCTGTGCTTCGCTCGGGTCCGGAGGTAACACGGCGCCGCCAAGGCCCATCAACTGGCCTTCGCGTTTGAGCACGTCCGCAAGCAGTTGTTGGCCAGGCAGTGTGGTGATGACACCTGGAAAACTCGCATTGGGAATGCGCACGCCCGGCAGTGCATCGCTCACTGCGTAGTCCTCGTTGATACGCCAAACAATAAAGCGAACATCCTGACCAAACTGTTCGCCCGCAAAACCGATGGGAGCGGCCTGAGTCCAGCCCACGCTGGCCGCCTTGAGAGAGTCAATCTTGACTGCGAGCACGTCACCGGCCTTGGCGCCTCGGATGTGCACCGGGCCAGTCAGCGCGTGTACGATGCCGATGCCTTCCCGGGGCATGTCGGGAGCGCTGGAAAACTCGTCAGGATCAAGGAAAAGATCAAAAGCGTCTCGACCGTGGAACACAATCGGCTCCCCCGGGTCCGCCGTTGCCACCATGGGAATCTCCGGGTGAAGCCGGTTCATACAGGCGGAATCCTCAGCGCAGGGAACGCTCACGTCGCCCAGGATCACCTGGGCGTTGCTTGCCGCAGAAAGCACGAGAATCGATATCGGCCCCAATAAGCCAAACAAAAAGCGTCGTTTGCACATTCCCGTACCCCACAAAGGTTTAGAAGCTTGTGGCGTTATCGTACTCCATAACCTGAGAGCAAGGGCAGCAACCGGTTCGCTCCGTGCGAGACGTCACCGACAAAACCGCGTCGCAAAAGTCCGCACACCCGCTGAGCACCATGCCGCCAACAACGCTGGAGGCTCGGCCATGCGGCGTGCTCCGCAACCGGGGCAAAATCCGCGGTTCTTGCGGGAAAACGCTACGCTTCGATCTAAATGGCGTTTGTCGCAGCGTGTGTTATGCGAGGTGGGGCGTTCGTCGGCTGGCTGGGAAGCGGCACCAGGACGAGATTGAGGATGTGTGGCTTTTCTGGAAAACGTCAAGGCTGCAAAGGCGCCCCACTTGCCGATGCGATACCACCGTATGTAACACGCATAGCGCTCAATGTCAGCGGCAGTTGGCCATCATCCACGGCACAACATGATCGATTAGCGTGAGCCGGTGAGCAGAAAACACGTGATCGGAGTCAATGGTGAGCTCATCGACATTTGGCGCGCCCTGCTCTCTAAGTGCCGCCATCAGCGCGCGGTGGTTCATATCGTAGTCGACGACCTCGTCGTGGAGTGCCGACAACACGAGCATCCGCCGCGCCGCGAGCGCCGCCACACGCCCCCTGAGATCGAGAGCGTCGGCGTTGTCCCGTACCTCAGAGAACACACTGTAGCCGTCCGCCCACGTGAGCGGCGGAGGTCGACGGGAAAGCGAATCCTTCACCAGCGCCATGAGTTCGGTGTTGCCCGCGGCCATGCGCACGTAGCCACCCATGTTCGCGAAGGCGAGCGGAACGGCACAGCGCACTTCTGGATCTCTCGCAACGTGATGCAGCGTCAGGAAACCGCCCATGCTGTGGCCAACAACCGACACGCGCTTAGGGTCCGTGTTCATGGCCGGGTCGGTACGCAAGCGCTCGACCGCAGCGGCAACATCCTCTATGGCATTGAGCAGGCTGAACATGCCCTCGCTGCCCCATGCACCACGATAGTGGAAGAACAGCACGTTGAACCCGGCGCGGCGCAGTGACTGCGCAAGATCCAGATTCTTTTCGTTACCCGGGTAGCCATGCAGCAGCACTACGCCCGGGTGCGGGCCTGGCCCGGCAGCTCGGTAAATCAGTCCGTTTAGCCGGCTGCCCGCAACTTCCAGGGAGACGTAATCCATTGATGGCGGATGCACTGAGTCAACGGGCCACGGGTCCTGCTCGGAGCTAGCCAATGACACTGATGTCCAGCCCACCAGAATGACGAATAATGCTGTACGAATCATTGGCATTTCCTTTCTTTTGTTGTCGAGGGCGTGGTCATAGTAGCAACAGCGAAAGGAGCCACACCGCGCAGGCCGCGGCGATCCCTTCGATGAGGGTCCCTAGCGTATGCAGCCGCAGGCCCTCGCTCATGTTCATCCCGGAAAATTGGGTCACTACCCAGAAGTAGCTATCGTTTGCATGTGAGACGACCATCGCGCCCGCACCGATGGCAACGACGGTGAGTGCGCGAGCCGCCTCGCTGTCGAGCCCGAGTGCACTCGCAAGGGGCGCCACGATACCGGCAGTGGTAATGATGGCGACGGTTGAAGACCCCTGAGCAGTTTTGATAACGGCTGCGATAAGGAACGGAAGCCAGATCTCGAACCGGGAGTCGCCGGCCAGCGATCCAGCGCCCTCAGCGATACCTGAATTCTGCAATACCTTGCCAAAGGCGCCTCCGGCCCCGGTAATCGCCAGGATCGGCGCAGCAGCAACAATGGCATCACCGAGCCAGCCGTTCGCTGACAAGCGCTGCGGGTCTGCACGGCGTGGCAGGAGGAATGCAAGCAGGGCACCGATTAGCAGCGCGACTACGGGTTGCCCAAGGAAGATGAGTGCATTAACGGCACGACTCTCGCCCAGTGGCGTCCCAGGGTATTGGGCGACAGACTGTACGACTATAAGAAGAATGGGAAGCAGGATCGGCAGCACTGAGAGTCTGGTCGGCGGCCGCCATGTGTCAGCGCTAGCGGGCACTCTTTCGGGGACACGACCATTCATCAACTCGACGTTCACCGCGAAGCGGGTGGCGAAAAGCCAGCCAGCAGCGAGTGCTACAAGGCTCACCGCGAGCCCGAAGAGGATCACGCGCCCGAGATCTGCGCCCAGGATACCCGCTGCCGCGATCGGGCCCGGTGTCGGCGGCACCATAGTGTGTGTCGCGTAGAGGCCAAGACTCAGTGCCACGGCGCCCGCCGCAACGGGCATACCCGCGCGCGTCGAGAGCGCTCGGTTTAGCGGTGCGAGAAGTACAAAAGCCGCGTCGCAGAAAACGGGCAAAGACACCACGTAGCCGACAGAGCCCATCGCGAGCGGCACGTTGTTCCGCCCCGTCAGGCGCAACGCACTTTCTGCGAGACTCTGCGTGGCCCCCGATCGCTCGAGAAACACCCCAATGATTGTGCCGCAGATGATGACCACACCTATATGACCGAGGGTGCCGCCGAACCCGAGATTGACCGACTCCACCACTTCTGCTGCTGGCATCCCCGCGAGCAAGCCGTAGCCAAAGGCAGCAAGCAGCAGCGCCAGAAAGGGGTGCAAACGAAATCGAGTGGTGCCGATGACAATCCCGATAATGGCTAGCGCCAGGAGTAGCAATTGCGTCATGGTCTCGCTCGTTCCATCATCAACGCTACAGCTCAGGAGGCCTGGTCACTAGCTTCATGCACCGAACCGCTCAGTGACTCGCAAAGACGCCAAACCCTAATACTTTGATTGAAGTCTTTCGAGCAAGTTGCCCATATCGCGTAGGAACCAGTCTTTACGCATCGGATGGGCGGCGTGCGGAGTGTTCGGGTATTCAACGACCTCGATCAGCTCAGGGTGCATACGACGCAGCGCCTCGAAGTCATCACTGGGATCGAAATCATCACCGGTTGGATTGATCACCAGCATGGGGACATCAAGATTACGGTACGTGATGATCGGGTGCGTGCGTCGCCACGACTGATGGAGAAGCGGCAGCTCATGGCTACGCGCCGGATCTATCATCGCGGGGCCTTCGCCGAGAAGCAGAGGGCCATTAAAATGGGGAACGAACTGGCCATCCTCCCGCTCCATAATCCAAGACTGGAACATGGGAGCTGTGCCCTCAGGTAACGTACCCCCCAACCCGGTAGGTAATAACTCGAGAACGCCTGGAACGCTGAGAACCTATCATCGAACACCAACTCTTCGTGTATGATCCCCACATCAGACTTCGCGGCAAGCGATGGAAAGAGACGCTCCGTTCGTGCCTGTACCGGATCGGCTCCGCCATCCTCCAACACCACTGCCAGCGCCTTATCAGCGTAATGGTCATAGAACGCGGTTGTTACGCCGCCGCCGAGCGATAGTCCGCCAATGACGGCTCGATCCAGTCCCAACACTTCCATCATAGCTGAAATGTCATCCGCCACGTGCGAGAGCGAGAAGCGGTAGTCTTCGACTTTTGTTTGTCCATGCCCCCGATAGGTGATGGCAAAAACATGATACCCAAGGGCTGCAAGCTCCGGACCAACATTAATCAATTCATAGCCTGTGCTTGTGTAACCGTGCGACCAGATGAGCGGCACGCCGGTGTCGTCCCCCCATTCCAGGTAGTGCATATTAATGCCGTTTACCTCGATGAAGTGACCCCGCGCATCTGCGATTCGACGAAATTCCTGAAACGCGTCATCAACCAGCGCCCGATTCTGCGCGGTATCGGCAAAGAGCGCGGGCCGCTCCTCAGCTGCATGGCCAGCTAAGGATGCAAGTCCCAGGTAAAGAGCGACGACAAAGACGTGTGTTCTCATAAAAATTCACCCTCATAGACCAGTATGTAAAAGGTGCATTAGCATGCACCCCGCCCATGTGACGATCAGCAGTTAACGCCCCACACCATCAATAACAAGGTGTTTGTCGAGGAGAAAGGCTCCTGATGCGTCGTTTGGATTCACTGGATATCAATTTAGCTTGCTAAAAGTCGTAGGTCAGATTGACCCCGAGCGTCCTCGGCCGGTTTGTCCGGATCGACTTAAAACTCGCGCCCTGGTTATCGACGTCGTAAGTGACTGCCTCGTCGAACACATTGTGGGCGAACAATGACACTGAGTACCCAGCACTGCTGGCAAGGCCTAGGTTTACGTCGAGTAGGTCATAGGAAGGCAGGGCGACGTCAAGATCAGTGTTAAAGTCATTCAGTCGCTCGCCGACATACCGATAATTCATCGCCCCAAAAACTTCAAATCCGCTCGCCAGTGCCCGGCGATAATTCGCGACTATCGAAAAGTTTTCCTCCGCGGCGCCAGGCAAGGTATCTCCCTTCTTGCCCGATACGCCGCCTGGAACGTCTTCCGTCAACTCCGGACGTGTTAACGAGCCAGCAAAGGTTACGTCCAGGTTTTCGGTTAGCAGCGCAGACAGAGAAAATTCGACACCTGGTATTTCAGCACCACCGACATTCTTCGTCTCGACAATAAAAGTCACCGGGTCCTGCACCGGGAGTTGGATATCTGTCCAGTCGATAAAGAATGCTGCCACGTTCGCTACTAAGCGGCCATTCATCAGGGTAGACTTTAAGCCGACCTCGTAGCTCCAAAGCGAATCGGAGTCGAAAGTACTGAACTCGGAAAGGGGTGTGGGCACGTTAAAACCACCGCGCCGATAACCCGACGCCGCTGTGATGTAGGTGAACATATCATCGCTGAAGGCATGCTCCAGTGAGAACTTATAGGTGTTTACGTCCTCCTGTGTGTCAAAAAGGACATCCTTAATCGCGGCAGTACCATTGAATGCGAGGAAAAACCCATCGGTTTTCGTAAAAATTGTGCCGTACTCGACGTCTGCACGGCGATACCCGGCGACCAGACGAGTCGCGTCTGTAAAGCTCCATCCCAGCTCCGCATAAACAGCGGTTTCTTCGCCGACCAAATCTTGCACCGAGTCGATGGCAAGGTCACCATCGGCTACCGGGAAAAATCCAAATACCGCGTCGCCACTACCGAAGTAAGTGATATTCTGAACCGAGTCCTGATCCTGTTTTTCGTAGTACGCACCTGCGATCCAGTCGAGTCGGCCATCGCCTGCTGACACAAGGCGTAACTCAAGAACATCTGAGTCCGTCGACAACTTCGTCGGTGCTACGTTACCGTCACAGACACAGCCATTGGTGATCCCTACAAACTCACGCTGCTCGGAAATGCGCCAGTTTTCCTCTGAAATTCGTGTGCCAAGGAAAGTTGCTGAGAAAGCATCAAAATCGTACTGTAAATCGATGTTGATTGCTTCGTAATCCACATTGTTGCGCTGTTCAATACCGCCGATTGCCGCACGAGCTTTCGCTGACGCCGGCGTTATTGCACCAGCGGGATCGTTCGGGGGCGTGCGGAGATCCGTCGACCAGTTGTTACCCGATCTTATGCGTTGGTTTAGGTAGGTCAGCTCGGCAGACAATCGCTCTGTTGGCTCCCAACGAAGCGCCAGACGACCCCCGGTAGTGTCCTCACTACCTCCTTCGCTGCTTCCAAGTTCGATATTTTCGATGAAACCCTCGTGGTCGTAGTTATACACGACGCCTCGCAGCGCAAGCGTATCTGTAATGGGTACATTCAAATAGCCGTAACCGCCAAAATTTCCACCACCATCAGTCGTGTCGGACACGTAACCATTGATTCCACCACTTAAGGAATCCGTGCTGGGCTTGTTGGCCAGGTATCTTACGATTCCACCCATGGCGCTGCGACCAAACAGCGTGCCCTGGGGACCCTTGAGTACTTCCACGCGATCCATATCCACGAGGCGCAGCGCCGGTGACGTTCCCCGGCCAGCCGACAATGGGAAATCGTTAAAGTAAGCGGCGACAGTTTCACCACCCGGCTGATCAGTTGAGGTGGAAATATTTCGAATAATGATTCGATTAACGGAGGGCCCCTGCACTGCGAACGTAACACCGGGCACGCTGTCCAGCACCTGTTCCACAGCCGAATAGACATTGTTATCCAACTGCTCTCCTGTCAGTGCGTTAACGGACATTGCGGTGGACTGAATACCCGAGTCACGCCGGGTAGCTGTGACGATGATCTCCTCAATAGATCTGCCTCCCTCGCTCGGTGCCACTTGCGCGATACCGTCCGCGCTAAAAAACGCAGCCAACGCCGACAGCAGATAGCCGCCGGTTCTGGAGCCTGTCTCACGATTATTATCGTTATTTCCCATTTGCTTATTCCCTTCTTGTGGGAGTTTTGTGACACGCACCTGGCGGATCACGATCACCCCTTTATCGGTCAACCGGCCTTGATAAGCCGTACCCTCGAGCATCAAACGCAGGGCCTCGGTGACGGTAAAGTCACCATCCAGCGCTGGCGCCATGAGGTCATTCATCTCCTCATAGGAAAACAGCGTCTGCGCGCCGACCGCCGCCGCCAAAGCACTTAGCGAGCGATCCATCGACTGGGCCGGTAACGAAAGCCGGTACTGACCCTGCGCTGTCGCGCTCGCAGCCTGCACAAAGCACATCGAAACCGACGCGATGATCGCAAGCGCAAGCACCAGCGACGCAGCTCTGCTCAGTTGCTCATGTACTAAGACAGTCAGAATAGAAAAATCCCCCAGCACACTTCTGCGAGAGCAGTCAGACTTCATTGCCTCGCGTGAAGCTGAACCGTGCCATCAGGCAGTCGGTGAATCTCGATGGGGAAGCCAGCCTCCAGCGCATCAAGCATGGTGTCGGTATCGCCGGCGCGAAAATACCCGCCAATGCGGAGGTTCTCGATGGACGCGTCCCTTATTACAATTCGCGTGTTTGTATAACGACCGATTTCATCAACCACAACAGCCAATGGTTCGCCGCTAAATGACAGCATGCCCTGCCGCCAAGCAAGCTCGCGCGTCAATTCTTCGTCGGACACCGCCTCCGGCGCCGATGGCTCGGCCTCCCGTGCGAGACGTACCCGCTGTCCCCGCAGGACCTTGCCGAGGACCCGCGATGTGTCGTGCGCAGTAGTGCCCTCAGCGCCACGACTCAGTTCTACAACACCCTCGGTCACGAGAACCTCAAGCACATCGGAATCGCGGTGAATGGAGAATGCCGTGCCCACGGCACGTACCGTGCGCTCGCCGGCATTCACCAGAAACGCACGCTGTGGATCGTGCGCTACATCGAAAAACGCCTCCCCAGCGAGCAGAAACAGCTCCCGGCGCTGCGGGCTGTAGCTCACCCGAAGACGCGTCGCCGTATTCAGCTGTATTGTCGAGCCATCAGGCAAAACGATAGTTTGCTTCTCACCCACCGCAGTCGCGTAAACCCCGTCTGCCTGTGATGCGGGCTCTCCGAATGGCAAGCGCAACGTCGCCGCCACAGCGAGTACCAATACGGCCGCAACCGCCCCCAGTCCCAGCGACCGCCAGGCCCGACGGGTCTTAACCGGCGGCGGTACTGCCAGCAACGTGAGATCATTCAACTCGCCCCATAGTGACGAGAGTCGCTCGATTGCCTCACGGTGACGGGGACTGCGATTGACCCACTCGCGAAACGCCTCCAGATCTGCGGGAGACGGCTCACCGCCATCGAACTGCGCGATCCAGGCGCAGGCTTCCTTGTCGATATCGGACCGTCCGTGAACGGCTGGCTCAGCCATGGCTTTTATCACCTTCGTTGCTTTCTTTAATCTGCAGCGTCTGGGCGGGCGACGGGGTCACGCCCTCCATCGCCTGCATGAACTGGTTGCATCGATACAGTCCAGTCGCAATGTGCTTCTCCACTGTACTGGTGGAAACACCCAGCTGCTCGGCAATCTCCCGGTGTGAGTAACCGTAGACCTTGCGCATCAGGAACGCCCGCCGGCATTGGGCGGGCAGCCTCGACGCTGCGCGGCAGAACAGTGCAAAACGTTGTTCTCCGTGCTGCTGCTCGTCCAATGTATGCGGCGATGCCACATCGCCGCCGACGGTGACATCCTCAATAAAGTCGGTGAGCCGCCGCGATTTACGTGACAACTCGTTCAGGGCAAGGTTGCGAGCCACGCGGAAAAGGAAAGCCTTTGGCGAGCGCACCGGGCCGTTTTTTTCCGCCTTGGAGGCGCGCAAATAGACCTCCTGTGAGAGATCCTCAATGTCGCGAAAATCGAAAAGAAAGCGTGACAGAAACCGTCGCAGATGATCTGCGTTCGCTACGTAGGCCTCATCAACGGGAGACCGATGGTGCTCCGCCCGACGCTTCACTGTTATGCCTCCATGCCTCTGCCCCCTCCCGCCACGCTCGCCGTGCCGCCGCTGCAAATAGGTGCTCTACAACATTATGACCGCCCAGCGGCAATTATCCCCCATGCAAATGTGCCCGCTCGACGTGCGACGTGGGCTGAGCGGTTGCGGCGAGATCATCCAGATTTGTGTTGGCACAGGAAAGATAAAGGACCTTTCGGCAGTAGACATCCTCGCTTACTTTGCCGACTGGGATGCGCAACCGCTCACGCCATGCGGTTTTCAAGGGGTTCCTCGCTGGCTATGGGCCTGAGCCCTTCCCGGCGCAAAGAAGGAATGCAGCCAAGGGGACTCTCTCGACGCTTTGCGTCGACTCACCTTATCCGAGGCGGCGTTCTAGTCGGTTGACACCAGCAATGACCGAGTCGCTGCTTCCTGTTCTTTCTGGCGCAGTTGAGTCGGGATCCGGTCGAGAGCCGGTCCCGCAAGCGAAGCGAGTGCTTTGGTCATGATCCTGACGGATCCGCCACAGAGACTGCAGATCTCGACACGGTAGAGTGATGCGAGGCGTTATGAGCGGGTGCACTGGAACATGTCGGTGCTGAAAACCCGCTTTAGCCGGTGCGCCCGGGTCATTGCGATCGATACAAAGTAAGAAAAAGTGGTGGGCCGTGCTGGGTTCGAACCAGCGACCAATTGGTTAAAAGTCGGACAGCCATTTTCCAGGTGATTGATTTAATTTAACTTTTGTCGGTGACGCCCGTTGCAAGTTGCACCGAAATGCACAACAAAGCAGGACTGTTCCCGGCAAAAGTCCGGCAGTGGCGATCAATTGGAATTCTACTAACTGTCCTCTTCCGAGAAGGCTTTCTCCAGAAAGGTGGCGTAGCCGAGGATGGGTATAGCCTCCGCGACCGCTGCGCGGCGCAGGCCCAACGGATTGTCGGTGTCAGAATCGCCGATCAGAAGCTGTAGTCAAGTATCACGTAGTAGCTACGGCGGGTATAGCGCCCGGGGCGTACACGCGGCATTCACGTCTCCAGGGGGCTGTCCGCCTCAGGACAGCGGTTCCAGTCTCATCCGCACGGCGATCGTGGGACCCGGATCCACGGACGTGCGCGTCTCATGAATCCTATCCTCAAAGCGGTAGCGCACGCGATAGCCGCTGAGCTGCTCGCGTTCCTCGATCTCGTAGCTCGTGGAACACACCTCCTCCGTCACGTAGTAGCTGTCGTCGCGACGCCGGCGCTGACCAATGTCGTTGCCGATGGAGGCGCCGAGAAGCGCGCCCGCACCGGTAATGAGATCTCGCCGGCTCGAATTGTCACCGAGGACGGATCCCGCGGCCGCGCCGACCACACCGCCAAGGGGTATAGGGTATAGGACAGATAAAGGACCTTTCGGGATTAGACATCCTCGCTGACTGTGCCGACTGGGACTACAGACCGGTCAAAGTTTCCATCTGTTGACCCGTAAATCCAGTTCGCGGCGTGCGGCATGTTATTCCTATCCGGTCAATCCTGACGGAGCGCGCGCAACCGCTCACGCCATGCGGTTTTCAATGGCTTCCTTGCTGGCTATGGGACGAAGTCCTTCCCGGCGAAAAGCAGCAATGTACCCCAGGGCACCTTCTCTCGACGCTTGCGCCGATTCACCTTGTCCCAGGCGGCGCTCTGGTCGGCGGCACCAGCAGTGGCTGGGTCGGCGTTTCCCACTCTTTCTGGCGCACGTGAGTCAGGATCTGGTCGATGACGTCCTGGTCCTCGATACAAGCGATGACTCTGGCGGATCCGCCACAAAGACTGCAGACCTCGATGTCGATGTTGAAAACTCGCTTTAGGCGTTGAGCCCAGGTCATTGCGGTATGACGCTCTGCGGGTGTGCGGACTTCTGCGTTGGAGGTAGACTTGATGCCTTTCCCACGCCTTGCTGGTGTGACCAGCCCACGCCAGCGGTGGTTCGGCGCGAGTACGCCGTGGTAGCGGGTGAGGTTGACCCTCGGCTTCGGCACCAGTGCCGCCAATCGCGCTATAAAATCCACTGGTTCGAAGGCCACCTGCGTAGTCCCATCCCGGTACGGTGTCTTCAGGGTGTAGACCACCTTGCCTGTGGAACTCAGCGAAAGTCGGGGAACTGCTACGGCCGGGCGGGAAATGTACCGACACAGGCGCTCACGCTTGTCTTTCTGATTGCCCTCACAGCTGACCCCGGCGTGCAGAGAGAAGCCATTGGCCTTGGCCACCCGCTCCAGGCGAGGATCAGGCCGGTCCAGCGGACGGATGGTACGGATCATGAACGCTTTACGTCCCTGCTGTGGGCCAACGGCAATGCGGTAGGAGATGGAACTGCCCAGGATCTGTGGCATCGCATCCGTGTCTTCTGCGGGTTCCTGTTCCAGCCAGGCGCTCTCGGTGTCCTGTTCCAGCAAGCCCTGGCGCTCGAGGCAGCGGCCGACGCGCTGGCTGATCAGTTGAACCAACTCCTCCAACTCGGCTTTGTCTGGTGCCTTGACGCGTTGAAATCGGGGTGGTCGATTGTCGCGATACACATAGACGCCATCCAAGAACAAAATATGAAAGTGAATGTTGAGGTTAAGGGCGCTGCCGAAGCGCTGGATTAGCGTCACGGCCCCAGTGGCGCCATCCTCGAGCGGTAATCCGATCTTGTGGATCAAGTGGGTGGAGATAGCCCGGTAAACGACGCCCAGCACCTTGCCCATAGCCTGGGGGTGGGCCGCAAACAGGTAGCGCAGAGGAAAGGGGAAGCTGATGACCCACTGGCGAAGAGGGACATCGGGAAACACTTCATCGGCCAGCAGGGCGGCGGTCTCGGCCATGCGGCGGGCGCCACAACTGGGGCAGAACCCGCGTTTCTTGCAGGAAAAAGCCACCAGCCGCTCGAAGTGGCATTTGTCGCAGCGCACCCGGAGAAAGCCGTGCTCGAGGCGACCGCACTTTAGGTAAGCCTCAAATTCCCGGTGGACATGTGCAGGTAGGGATTTACCCTGCTGTGCCAGTTGCTCTACCAGGGCCGGATAATGCGCCGCGATGAGCTGATAGAGAAGTGTCTGCTCGGGCCGATGGCGTTCGTAGAGGGTGCTGGCAAAGCTCTGCCGACCCGGTAACTGCATCGCGGTTGCGCCCTGGATCGCCATCGTGTGGAACGGTCCAGAGTGGAGTCGCGACCTGCGAGACGCCACGTCCGAAGCGGTCGTCGGCTTCGGCCGCTCGACAACGATCTCAGCTATTACGGTTCCTCGGTTGTGGCCGTGCGCGCCTCGACTGGCGAGGTGGTGTGGCATTTCAATACAGTGATCAATGATTATTGGGATTTCGATATCCCTTCACAGCCGGTGATAGCGGACATCGAGATTGACGGCGAGTGGGTGCCAGTGGTGATTCAGAGTACGAAGATGGGGTTTGTCTTTGTGCTTCACAGAGACACCGGCGAACCCGTTGTGGATGTCACCTATCGGCCTGTGCCTCGTCACGGACCGCTCGAGGCATTGCTCTCGCCGGTGCAGCCCTTTCCGCCGGAGGCGTTCCAGGCCTCTCGATCCTACGAGGCTGGTGGTTCGCTTTTCGGGTTCTGTGACGATTTAGAGAACGAGAGCGTGATCGGTCCCGTCTACACGCCGATCACAGAAGACTGGACGATTGGGCTGCCGAGCAATATGGGGGCGACCAACTGGGGTGGGGTCGCAGTTGACCCGGAACGGGGTCTGATTGCGGTCAGAACCAGCAGCGTGCCGTTTCGTACCAAACTGATCGAGCGGGCGGATGCCGCCGATCTGCTAGCGATTCTTGATGCCGAAGCTGCAACATCGCAAGCCAGAACCCAGGCTCAAAAGGCATTCTTTGAACGTTACAACCTGCCCCCGGGAACCGAAGTAGCCCGCCAGTCCGGGACAGACTATCTGATGGCCCGCCATGTGATGCTGGATCCGGTGATTGGGTTGCCCTGCGCAGGCGTGCCGCTTGGTGAGCTGATGATGATCGATATTGACGATGAACAGGTTCTCTGGCGGCGGCCACATGGCACGGCCCGTGATGCGGGTTTGCCGTTTAACGTCGGCATGCCCGGTGTGGGCGGTTCTCTGATCACGTCGAGTGGCCTGGTGTTTGTTGGTGGCATTGCCGAAAGTGCGTTTCGTGCCTATGACGTCACAACCGGTGAAGAACTCTGGCATCACCGCCTGCCAAACCCGGCCAATGCCACGCCAATGAGTTATACGGTCAGTCTGCCTGAGGGTCAGAAACCCTTTGTCGTGGTTGCCGCCGGTGGTGATGAGCGCGGTGGCATTGGCGGCGTGGGCGACTATCTTGTGGCGTTCTCTATTGCGCGATGATTATGCAAAGCTGCTTTTGATGGCCGAGGCGACGTAGGCAGGGTCAGAACGTTGCGGGTAGTTAGCCGATTGATCCTTCCAGACCACCGTGCCAGCCTGATCGATGAGCAATGAAGTCGGCACAGGCAGACCCGGTCGCCCGGGCATCTTAAAGTTGTTGATGTTCTGGTTTTTGACGCCGAATAAATTGATCACTTTCAGTTCCGGGTCGGCCAGCATGGTTGCTTTGAGCCCATGCAGGCTGCGACCGGCTCGAATCTCGCCGGGTTTGTCCGTTGAGACAGTGACGACCTCAATACCGGCCTCTTCCAGCGTCGGTCTCAGTTCTTCCCATCGCCGTAACTCGGCGACACAGTAGGGTCACCAGTGACCGCGGAAAAACTTGAGCAGTACACGCTTGCCTTCGAGAGTTGAGCTGTTAAAGGTGCTGTCATCAGCGGCGATAGCCGTAAAGGCCGGGATCTTGTCGCCGACGCTGATCGACTCGCCGCCCATACGCTGGCGCCCGGTGGAGATCAGATAAACCAGCAACGCGCCGATGCCGATAGCGGTCGGTGCGAACGGATCGGCAGGATTCTGCAGGTAAGCCAATACGCCCAGCACCAGCCCTGTTATCCACAATCCCCGATACAGTCCGAATGACGCCGGTATATTCACTTTCATGGCACGCCAGAACCACCGGATTGCGGAGCCCAGCAGCAGTACGAGAGCCATCAGCCCCAGATAGGGGATTTCCGGCATGGTCAGCGCCTCCAGCAAATTTGATTACAGAATAACATGATTGTGGCGAGCTTACGGTGTGACTCGAATGATCTGATCCTGACCGAGCGGAGTCTGGATCATCATCACACCCTGCTGACCAAACCGTTTGACATAGAGTGTCGCCAACGACTGCGCTTTGGGGATATCAGCTTTGTTTATCAGCAGAGTAACAACGCGGGACCTTTCTGCGGCACCCTGGTAGTAGCCGATGGTCTCGCTGACCGTGAACCCGTCGAACGCGGCGGCGATATCCTGGTTCTGAAAATGCTGCCATTCCTGATAAGACACGGCGCCCCCGCCAGGTTTCGAAAGACCAAAAAACATCTGCAGCTGATGAGTGATGGGGGGCGTCGCCGCCTGGGTGATAGCGGTGATGGTCAGCAGGCAGGTCAGGAGCAAAATGCGCATCAGGATTCTCCGTCAGAGGGTTAACAGGGTCTGGGACAACCGGGTACGGGCAGCGTACACGGTTCGGTCTGGTGATCCAGGTCATGGTATGCCTTCTGTGGTGCGACTACTATAAAACAGTACTCGATGCGCCACTCGCCCCATGTCTGACAGGCAACTGAGTCGGCATTATCAACCGAGTTTAGTGAAAACCGGTGTATCCCCCGTTAACTGGGTAGAGCCGAGCCGTTTAGTGAAAACCGGTGTATCCCCCGTTAACTGGGTAGAGCCAGCAATTGATAGAAAAAGGGAAAAATGGTGGGCCGTGCTGGGTTCGAACCAGCGACCAATTGGTTAAAAGCCAACTGCTCTACCAACTGAGCTAACGGCCCCAGAAGGATCGCGCATAATACGGATTTAACAGCAAAACTCAAGCGCCTTTCAGGACTTTACTGCGGCAATGCACTCGACCTCGACACGGGCCCCCAAAGCCAGGCCGCTGGCAGCAAAAGCACTCCTTGCCGGGTAAGGCTTGCTGAAGAACTCCGTATACACTCTGTTGAAAGCTCCCCACTCGCTGATGTCGGCAAGCATCACGGTGCACTTGACCACGTCGCTCATGGTAAGTCCCTGTCCCTCAAGGGTATTCCGGATATTCGTGAGGGTTTGAATGCTCTCCGGCACGATACCGCCAGACACGGTGGTCATCTCTCCGGGCAGAGCGCCGAGCTGGCCAGACAGGTAAACGGTATCGCCTACCCGAACCGCCTCAGAGAACGGCAGATCCGCCGCGAGGGAGCCGCTACTATTAACAAACTCCACTTCAGCAGCATGTAGCGTCGTACAGAGACCCAGGATTAGAAAAATCGATATGACTGTGTTTTTCACGGATGTATCTCCACGGTGAATATAGGTTTGATGCTAGGCACGGGCTTCGCGCTGCACCCGAAGCGCGTTTCCTCCGGCAAACTTCGCCAAATCCCCGTCGCTCATGCCGTTATCGATGAGCTTGGCACACACCTTAGGGAACTGGCGATAGTCCTGCAAGAATGCCGGACGTACCGGCTCACCCAGATCCGTGGACCAGGCTACGTGATCGATGCCGACGGTATCGATCATAACTTGCAGCGCTTCGACAAACTCGTCGAGGTAGCTCACTCCATAGGGCGCCTGAATGGGGAATGTGCCCACAACACCGCCAGTGTCGGCGATTAGCCGCGCGTGCTCGGGACTGATCCATCGACTACGCGTATTGCGGTAGTCGCCAAAACGCGGTGAATTGTACTTAACCATAGTGTGAGACAAAGCCAGAGGTCGATCTGTTAGCTCAATGGTTTGCTCCACCACCGCCTGACTCGCATGCGCCATGTCTAACAACATGCCCATATCGCTTGCCTGCTCCAACACCTGTCGACCCAGCGCCGACAATCCGCCGTAACGGGGTGGATCGGTTTGACTATCACCCAGAGTGGATGCGACGTAATGAATAGGCTGCAAGCGCTGCAGACCCTGCGTGCGAAGCACCTGTAAACGCGTAGGGTCGAGTTCGAGCATATGCCCACCCTCGGTAGACAAAATCACCCCAAGCTCGCCGCGGGCGTTAATTTGGACCAAAGAGTCAGCCTCGGTAACAGGACTCATGGGCAGTTGCTTCAGGAACTTCAGCATTAGCTCGTACTGCCGCTGGTAATCGTCCCAAGCTTCATCACCCTCAAAATCGCGGTCTTTGTTACCGGGCTGACCAATGCGTGTGCGCGCGATATCACTGATGGTATCCAGATAGATGCAGTTGACTCCGGCATCGAGATACTCGGTGATGTTGCTGGCGAGCTTATCCTCACTTACCGGCGGAATAGGACTATTGGGCTTATCGAGCCCCATGTTTTGCCAGATACCGATATGCGTATGGAAGTCGACAATGGGATGCTCTGCAAATACCGCTGCAACGCGCTCTAAAGCCTCTTTGCTCACGTTTATTTTTTCAGCTTCCAAGGCCAAAACCTTGTGCGGTAACGACAACGTCGCACCAAGAGCCACCGATCGGCGCAAGAGGCTACGCCTCGATAATGGGGTACCAGGCTTAAACAACATAGCGTGTGACATCCTCTAATCCCGCATTGACGAAGCCGTCGCGGCGTAATCGACAGGCGTCGCAAACGCCGCAGGCAAGACCATCGTCGGTGGCCTGGTAGCACGATACGGTCTGCGAGTAATCAACGTCCAGGCGCGCCCCAAGTTTCACTATCTCATCTTTGCCTAAATCCATCAGTGGAGTGTGAATCTGGTAACTACCGCCCTCTACACCCACGCGCGTTGCCACATTGGCCAACTGCTGGAATGCGTCAATGAACGCAGGGCGACAATCGGGATATCCAGAATAGTCCACCGCATTGACGCCGATAAAAATATCCTGCGCGCCGAGCACTTCGGCCCAGCCAAGGGCGATGGACAGAAAAACCGTATTCCTTGCTGGCACATAAGTGACCGGAATACCTTCGCTGGCCTCCTCTGGGACAGCGATACTGTCATCGGTGAGCGCTGAGCCACCAATGCTATCCAGGTTCAAGCGTACGACCTTGTGCTCAACATCGCCGAGCGTTTTCGACACACGCTCTGCAGCAAACAGTTCCGCGCGGTGACGCTGGCCGTAATCAAAACTCAGGGAGTAGCAGCGGTAACCCTGCTCTTTTGCGAGGGCTAGCACGGTGGTGGAGTCCAAACCGCCGGACACAAGAATGACGGCTTTTTTCGAAGAATTCATAGACGGAGGCTCTGACATCAATGCCCGGGCGCATCGTCCCAGAGAAGCTTATGCAGCTGCAACTGCAGCCGCACGGGAAGGCGATCAGCCAAAATCCATTCCGCTAACTCTCGTGGAGCAAGCTGTTCGTGGCTAGGCGAAAACAAAACATCTGACACCCGGGGCACAAGCGCCAGTTCGTCCAGCTTAAAACGCGCCCACTCATAATCATTGCGATCACAGATCACAAACTTGAGTTGGTCATTGCTGGTGAGATGCTCGATGTTGGCGTAGTCATTGCGCCCTGCCTCGCCGGAGGCCGGCGTCTTCAGGTCCAGTACTTTGACGACCCGGGGATCTACATCTGCCACAGGCATCGCGCCGCTGGTCTCCAGGGACACCTCGTAGCCCTGATCACACAGCAACGACAACAAAGGCAGGCAGTTCGGCTGCGCGAGAGGCTCTCCACCGGTGACGGTGACATAGGCCGGAGCATGCTGTGCCACCTGCCCGGCGATATGCTCAAAGGTCATGATCTCGCCACCGTGAAACGCGTATTCGGTGTCGCAGTACAGACAGCGCAGGGGACAGCCGGTCAGGCGCACAAAAACCGTCGGCAAGCCGACGGTGCGCGCTTCGCCCTGCAGAGAATAAAAGATCTCGGTAATTCGCAGTGTCTGGCCAGCCACCACGCTATCTGCTGTTACGATAGCACCCATGCCTGACCTCAGAGATTCTGGTCGAGAAAATCGCCCGCCAATCGCGCCGCTGAGCTATCTGGATACTCACGAATCACTCGATTCAAAAACTCGCGGGAGCGATCCCGGTTGCCCTTCATAAAGTGCACGCGGCCAAGCTTATACAGAGCATCGGGAATCTTGGCGTTTGTAGGGTATTGATTCAGCAGCAGCATAAAGGCCTGCCGCGATGCCTCGGGATCGGCGGGATCCGTGACCAGGTAGAGCTCACCCAGCCAGTAATGTGCATTGGGTGCATAGCGCCCTGCAGGAAAACGCTCAAGGAACGCTGTAAATGCGCTCACCGCCTGATCAAATTCCTGCCCTCGTACCAAAGCATAAGCCGCTCGGTAAGCTTCACCCTCGCCCGGCTGTTCAGCCACCTCCGTGGCAGAGCCACTGCTGTCTAAAGCGCCCGTAGACGGTTTGTTCGGCGAGGCGCCCCCGCCGGTGCTGCCGATGGGCGGAGCAACACTAGTGGAGCCCGATGCCAAACGGCGATCGATATCCATGTAGCGCTCAAGGCTTTGTTCTTTCAAAGTGCGGATTTCGTAGGACTGCTGTTCCACGAGCCCGTTGAGACGCATTACTTCCTGTTGCAGCTGCTGCACCTGGTTAAACAGGCCACCGAGGTTATCTCCCGCGGCAGCAGCGGCCGGAGGAGGCAGCGAACGGGTGGTCACTGCAGACGGAGCAGTACCCACGCCATAGCTCACCGCAGGTGCGGTAACTGTCGCGGCGGGCCGGGACTGCGTTTGCGTTTGCGTTTGCGTTTGGGGGGATCGGCGCTCAGCCTCTACATCGATGTAGTCTTGAGCCGTAGCCGAGATCGCCACAGTCAAAAACGAGATCGGGCCGACCAAAAAGGTCAGCCCGATACGCCGGTACGGTATTGCTCTAAACATATAGACCGTTCTTATTTGAGCTCAACGCGGCGGTTCTGGGACCAGCTGCTCTCTCCGCTGCCGTAGGCAACCGGCTGCTCTTCGCCGTAGCTCACTGTCTCGATGCGATAGCTCGCTACACCGTTGACGACCATGTAGTCGCGAACCGCGTTGGCACGACGCTCACCCAGAGCCATGTTGTAGTCACGGGTACCACGCTCGTCGGTGTGGCCATCAAGACGCACGCTGCGATCGTTGGTCTTGAGCAGGGCAATGTGTGCATCGACCGCAGCCTGAGCTGCCGGCGTCAAAGTAGAGCTGTCAAACTCAAAGTAGAAAACCGTGCCCGCTGCCATGGCAGCCTGCTCCATCTGACGCTGCGCCTCTGCCGCGGCAGATTGAGCCTGACGCTCAGCCTCACGTGCAGCGTCTGCAGCAGCAGCTTCGGCAGCAGCAGCGGCAGCGGCAGCCTCATCTTCTTTGGTTGAGGTGCCAGAACAGGCCACGAGGAAAATCGCAGCGAACAGCAGTGTTAGCGCCTTGCCGGCAACAGGGATTTGCTTCATGACGTGCTTCCTTCACTATATCGTGTGTAAAACGTGATTATTAAAACCGCTGCTTTAAACAAAACAACGGCTTAGAACTGCATGTACCTGGAACTGCATGTACCTAGAACTGCATGTAAGGCGACCAGGCAGGCTCGCGAACATCTCCATTGCGGGCCGGCAATCTGAACTTGACGCCGCCGTCCACCGACACCGCTGACAGAATGCCACGATCACCAAACTTGGTTGCGTACAATACCATGGAACCATTGGGTGCGATACTTGGACTTTCATCCAAATCCGTATTTGTCAGGACCTGAAGTCGATTGCTCACCAGATCGTGAATGGCAATTTGAAACTCCCCCTCCCGCTGGTGCACGAGCACTACATTGCGACCATCCTGGGCGACGCGGGCCCGGGCATTGTAGTTGCCCTCAAAGGTCACTCGCTCGGTCAGACCACTGCGCAGGTCGTAGCGATAGATCTGTGGGCGCCCCCCGCGATCTGAGGTAAACAGAAAGGAACGCCCATCAGGCATCCAGCTGGGCTCAGTGTCAATCGCGTAATGACTCGTCACCCGGGTCAGGCGGCGCGTCGCCATATCCATAAGATAGATATCCGGGCTCCCGTCTTTGGACAGCACCATGGCCATAGAATTGCCATCCGGTGACCAGGCAGGAGAGCTGTTAAGTCCGCGGAAGTTAGTCAACTGCTCCCGCTCTCCCGTCGCCAGAACCTGTCGGAAAATAGCGGGCCGGCCTGTTTCAAAGGAGACATAAGCCACCTGCTTGCCATCCGGCGCCCAGCTGGGCGACATAATCGGCTCTCGCGACTCCAACAACACTATGGGTCTTGCCCCATCAGAATCCGCAAGGGTCAGTCGGTAATAATCCTTACCCGTGGGATTACGGGTCACCGACACGTAGATCAGCCGGGTGGCAAAAGCGCCGGGAATGCCCGTGAGTTTTTCGTACACGGCGTCAGACACACGGTGTGCGAGCATTCTCGCCTCTCCGGCAGGCCCCGCAACGCTCCCTTCGGCAATCCGCGCCTGGCGCAGGACATCGTAGAGCTCGTAACGCAACGACAGCTGATCACCCTCGCCACTGGCGCGCCCGATCAGCACATACTCACTGGCAATGGCCCGCCAGTCACGATAGAAGACCTCTTCCTCCCGACTGGGGAAGCCGAGCATGTCTGCCCGGTTAACCGGCGAAAACTGCCCGCTGCGCTCAAAGTCTTCCTGGACTACCTGAGCCATATCCACGGGTGCATTGCCCGCACCTTCCCAGGCGAAGGGCACAACGGCCACGGGCGTCGGATCATCCACACCCTGGGTAATTTCGATGACCAGTTGGGCCTGAGCCAAAGGCGCAAGCAGCGCCAAAGAAAGAACAATAAGTCGAAACATCAGTAACGCAGATCCTCGGGTCTAAAGAGTAACTGAAAGCGGCGAAAGGTCTTCTCGAATTCGCGGCCCGGCAAATTTTTCAGCTCGGGAAAACTCCCGGCTTTTTCTACAGCATTTATTGCTGAACGATCAAAGGCGACACTGCCGCTGGAGCGCAGAACACTAACAGAAACGATCTCTCCCGTAGGCACCAGCTGTATCGCCAGCAGCGCCTCCATACCGTTCCGGGCGCTGGGGGGACGACTCCAGTAGTTCACCACGGTATCGCGAATCAGTGCCGCGTAACTCGTCGCCATCTCTTCTGCCGTTACCGCCACCTGCGTACTGTCTTCGGCCGCCATGGCGGCAGCAAGTTCCCGCCGACTGATCGCCGCGAGTTCTTCAGCGCTGATGCGTTCCTCGACCTTGGGTTCGACCTTCGGCGTCACCGCTGGAGCTTTACTCGGCTGCGCGACGGGTTTGGGGGGCGCTTTAGTGCTTGCGGTCGCGGCGGTCTTCACCGGCGCTTTTCTGACGGGCTTTGCTGCTTTTTTTGCGGCCGGCTTAGGCGCTTGTTTGCGGACCTCTTTCTTGGGCTTTAACGACGCGGCGTCAATGAGCGTGGCGTTTATCGCCGTCGGTGGAAGCACCCGTGCTTCAATGGTGCGCGGATCGCTATCGGCTTGAAAACGCAGCAAAATCGCCGCAAGCAGCAGGAGATGCAACGCCAGCGTACCGGCGATAGGCAGCAGGGTAAGCTGCCCGAGGCTATACCAATCCCGAATCACCGGGGGTCCTCGGTCACCAGTCCCACCCCCGGGGCTCCTGCCTCTTGCAGGGCAGCCATGAGTCCCACCACCTCACCGTAGGCAACAGCCTTATCACCCCAAACGAGCACAGGCTTGTCAGGACTGCGACGAATCACCGCCCCCACGCGTTGCTGCACCGTTGCCAGGGATAACACCTGATCCTCCTGGCCACCTACGTTCATAAACAACTGCCCCTGGGCGTTGATAGAGACAATTAATGGCTCGGCATCCTGATTATCTACCGGCTCGGTCCTGGCCTGCGGCAGATCAACCTTGACGCCCTGCATGAGCATGGGCGCGGTGACCATAAAGATGATCAACAGGACGAGCATCACGTCGATGTAGGGAACGACATTAATCTCGGCCATGGGCCGAAAGCGGGCTCGTCGTCGAGACATTACTGCCTGGCCTCGCGTTGCCGGGACTTCAGTGCGTACGCCTGACGACCGAGAATGCTGGAAAATTCATCCACAAAGGTATCGTAGCGCTTGCCGTAGACATCCACCTTGGAGGCAAAACGGTTATAGGCCATTACGGCGGGAATCGCGGCAAACAACCCCATGGCCGTGGCCACAAGCGCCTCGGAGATACCCGGTGCTACGGTTGCCAGAGTCGCCTGGGACGTATTCGCCAGCCCCCGAAACGAGTTCATGATGCCCCACACGGTGCCAAACAGTCCCACATAGGGGCTGGTGGAGCCCACTGTCGCTAAAAAGGGCAGGTGCTGCTCCAGACGCTCTTCCTCGCGCATCATGGCTACGCGCATAGCGCGGCGGGCACCCTCGAGCATGGCTTCGGCGTCCATATCGGACTGCTGGGCCAGCCGGGAAAACTCCTTAAAACCCGCCCGAAACACGCCCTCGACGCCGATGATGATCTCGCCGTCGGCCGCCCGCTCATTGCCTTCACGGTACAGCTGCGCCAGGTCCACGCCGGACCAAAAGTGCTCTTCGAAATCCAGCATCTCCGCTCCCGCACTGCGAAAGTAAAAGAATCGCTGAAAAATCATGTACCAGGAGGACACCGATGCTGCCATCAGTAAGGCCATAACCAGCTTTACGGTGACCCCGGCATCCATTACCAGGTCGATGATGCTAAGTTCGTCCAAGATAGTTAGTCCAAGTCATTCTTCAAGAGGGTTGAGCGCGGCGCGCAGTGTAGCAAGCATCGCTTTGGGGATGCGACGTGGTGCAAGCGAATCGGGGCTCACGCAGGCTAAAGTCACCGTCGCATCTGCAATCAGCTCGGTGCCACGACGCACGCATTGTCGCAGCTTTAGCGACGCACCACCGACAGCGATGAGCACCGCCGTCGCATGAAGCTCATCATCCAGAAGCGCTGGACGGTGATAGTTCACTAACAGGTCGCTCACTACGAACATCGTATCGCCATTAAAAATCGCCGCCCGATCCATGCCCAGCGAGCGCATGAACTCGGTGCGAGCGCGCTCAATGTACTTGAGATAGTTCACGTAGTAGACAATGCCACCCGCATCCGTGTCTTCGATGTAGACCCGAAGCGCTAAAGAAAATTCCGTCCGTTCACTCATCTGAACCCAGGGGCAGGGAGCCCTGACCTTCATCAGTTTGCGCTGTTGGCCGGCCATCGCTGGGCATGGGCACGCCAAAATGCTGGTAAGCAAGGCGCGTCACCATGCGCCCTCGCGGGGTGCGGATCATGTAGCCCTGTTGAATCAAAAAAGGCTCGAGCACATCTTCGATAGTGCCCCGTTCCTCCGATAGCGCCGCGGCCAGACTGTCTACGCCCACGGGCCCGCCATCGAACTTTTCGATCATTGCCAGCAGCAGCCGCCGGTCCAAGTGATCAAAGCCCTTGGCATCAACGCTCAGCAGATCCAGCGCACGATCAGCGATATCGCGGTTTACCGTGCCGTCGCCTTTGACCTCGGCGTAGTCCCGCACCCGCCGCAGCAGGCGGTTAGCAATGCGGGGCGTGCCCCGGGCACGACGCGCAATCTCCCTCGCACCGGCCTCATCCATGGGTATGCCCAGAATTCGTGCTGATCGCGCAACGATCACTGCCAGGTCATCCACGGCATAGAATTCCAGTCTTTGCACGATGCCGAAGCGGTCCCGAAGCGGTGAGGTGAGTAGCCCCGCCCTTGTGGTAGCGCCCACCAGCGTGAAGGGGGGTAGGTCGAGTTTGATCGAACGCGCCGCAGGACCCTCGCCGATCATGATATCCAGCTGGTAGTCCTCCATGGCCGGATACAGAATCTCTTCGACAAAAGGACTCAGACGATGAATTTCGTCAATGAAGAGCACGTCGCCCGGCTCAAGATTCGTCATGAGCGCCGCAATATCGCCGGCCTTCTCCAGCACCGGACCCGAGGTGGTCTTCAAAGATACGCCCATCTCATTGGCAATAATGCTCGCCAGCGTTGTCTTGCCAAGCCCCGGGGGACCAAATATCAGCGTGTGGTCCAGCGGTTCTTCGCGACCCTTGGCCGCAGCCAGGAAAATCTCCATCTGCTCCCGCGCGACGGGCTGGCCAATGTACTCTGCCAGGCTTTTGGGTCGCACAGCGCGGTCCAGAGCATCCTCATTCGCCGTTGTGGGAGCAGGAGCAATCAGGCGATCAGTTTCAATCATGCGTGTATCGTCACTCTGTTAGCTGCACTCATATCAGCATCCTAACTACTTCGAACCGTAGAGCGCAGCGCCAGACGGATCAGCTCTTCGCTGTCAGTGATGTCATCGTTATCTACGCGGGCCACCAGTCGCGCAGCTTCCGCGGGCTTGTAGCCCAGAGACACCAGCGCTTCTTCGGCGTCACTGAGCTTATCTGAGGCAGGTATGGGCCGTGCCATGCCGCCACCGGTATCGGTAATTTTATCCAGCCAACCCGATAGACGATCCCGCATTTCGATGAGCAGGCGCTCGGCGGTTTTTTTACCGACCCCGGGCAGCGCAACCAGAGCCGTCAGATCGTCAGCCTGCACCGCGCGGGCAAAGCTGTCACTGTCCATGCCCGAGAGAATGGTCAGCGCCAGTTTGGGGCCGACGCCACTGACCTTGATCAGATGCCGAAACAACTCCCGATCGCGCTCACTCACAAATCCATACAGGGTCTGCGCATCCTCACGAACAGCGTGATGCGTTAACAGCGTCACGGCATCGCCCAAAGCAGGGAGCTGAAAGAGCGTGGTCATGGGCACCTGAATCTCGTAGCCCACACCGGCCACGTCCACCAATATCTCCGGTGGATGTTTGTGCAGCAATGTTCCTGAAATTCGACCGATCACCTTTTCATCCTCACTGATTAGCGCATACGACCACGACGGATGGCCGTGGCGCCCACCACTCGAACCAAACCGTCACGGGTATGGGCATGACAAAGCGCCGCCGCGAGGGCATCTGCGGCATCTTCCTGCGGCTGTCCGGGAAGATTCAGCAACGCTTTCACCATGTGCTGAACCTGGGCTTTATCGGCAGCGCCCGTGCCTACCACCGACTGCTTGATCTGCCGGGCGGAATACTCAGCGACTTCCATGCCCCGGATCACACAAGGCACAATCGCAGCGCCCCGGGCCTGGCCAAGCTTTAATGCGGCATCAGCGCTCTTGGCCAAAAACACCTGCTCTACAGACAGCTCCGTGGGCCCATGCAACTCCACCAACTCGGCCACGCTCTCGGCGATGATGCGCAGGCGCTCGGGCAAAGCACCCTTGGGCAAACGAATGACACCGCTGGTGATATAGCTGTTTTTGCCATTGAGTGTGCTGATAATACCGAAGCCGGTCTTTTGCGAGCCGGGATCAATACCCAGAATGATTGCCATGCGCTGCGTCCTCGCGGTCGCTATGCGGAAACCTCATAATATGTATAAACATACAGTGTTTCCAGCAAAGATCAGGACATTGCGTCGAGGACCTCATCGGGGATGTCGACATTGGAATACACGTTTTGCACGTCATCAAGCTCTTCAAGCGCGTCAATCAGTCCCATGACCGTCTCTGCACCACTGGCATCGACAGGGACGGTGGTCGAGGCGACCATGGTGACTTCACCGTCGGCAGGCTCCAGTCCCGCCTCTTCCATGGCAGCTTTGACGCCGGAAAAATCTTCCCAGGCGGTGGTCACTTCGATGGAGCCATCATCCGCGGTCTCAATGTCCTCGGCGCCGGCCTCCAGAGCCGCCTCCATAACCTGCTCTTCATCAGCGCCCGGCGCAAAGCTGATCTGCCCCTTGCGCTCAAACAGGTAGGCCACCGATCCATCCGTGCCTAAATTGCCCCCACGCTTGCTAAAGGCGTGACGCACCTCAGCCACGGTGCGATTGCGGTTATCGGTCATCACTTCCACCAGCACCGCCACACCACCCGGGGCATAGCCCTCATAGGTCAGCTCTTCGACATCATCCGCTTCGTTATTGCCCGCGCCCCGGGCAATGGCCCGGTCGATGGTATCGCGCGTCATATTGGAGCCCAGTGCCTTGTCCACGGCAGCGCGCAGGCGGGGATTATCTTCAGGCAGAGGGCCGCCTTGTTTTGCCGCGACGACCAACTCGCGAATCAGTTTGGTAAACATCTTGCCGCGCTTGGCATCCTGAGCGGCCTTACGGTGCTTGATGTTGGCCCATTTACTATGCCCGGCCATCAGCGATTCTCCTTTATGCTTCCTTCACTGCGCAAAACTTGCCATCGATGGGGAAGACGCTGCACAGATACCGAGCCTCTTATGACTCAGCTATCGCTTTCTTTTTTCTCTGGCTCCCGCAAACGTATGTGCAGGTCACGCAACTGCGCGGCACCCACGGTGCCCGGCGCTTCGGTCATCACACAGGCGGCGGTTTGCGTCTTGGGAAAGGCAATCACATCGCGAATAGACGCAGAACCGGTCATGAGCATCACAATACGATCAAGACCAAAGGCCAGGCCTCCGTGAGGTGGCGCGCCATACTTGAGCGCATCGAGCAAGAAACCAAATTTCTCCCGCGCTTCTTCCCGGTCGATCCCCAGAATATCGAACACAGCTTCCTGGGTTTCAAGATTGTGGATACGAACACTGCCGCCACCGAGTTCCGTGCCATTCAAAACCATGTCGTAGGCACGCGACAGGGCTTCACCGGGATGCTGGCTGAGGGTAGACAGATCGCAGGCAGGCGCGGTGAAGGGATGGTGCAGCGGCGTCCAGCCCCCGTTGCCATCGTCTTCGAACATGGGGAAGTCCACCACCCAAAGGGGCGCCCAGCCCTCGCTCACCAGTCCCTGATCGGCACCGACTTTTATGCGCAGAGCACCCAGCGCCTCGTTGACGATACTCGCACGATCAGCGCCAAAGAAAATAATGTCGCCATCGGCGGCCTCCAGGCGAGACATCATCTGGGCTACGACGTCGTCGGGCATGAATTTAAGAATCGGTGACTGCAGGCCTTCCACACCTGCGGCCAGATCATTGACCTTGATCCAGGCCAGCCCCCGCGCGCCATAGTTACCTACGTAGCGGGTGTAATCATCGATTTCTTTGCGCGAAATCGATGCACCGCCGGGCACTCGAAGCGCTGCCACGCGGCCCAGAGGATCATCTGCCGGGCCCCGGAACACCTTAAAGTCCACCTGCTGCATCAAGTCATCCACAGACACCAGTTCCAGCGGAATCCGCAGGTCTGGTTTGTCCGAACCGAAGCGCTCCATGGCTTCAGCCCAGGTCATATGCGGAAAACTTGGCAGCTCCACATCAAGCACTGACTGGAACAACCCCCGCACCATGCGCTCGGTGATCTCCATGATCGCAGCCTCGTCCAAAAAGGACGTCTCGATATCAATCTGCGTGAATTCGGGCTGACGGTCCGCGCGCAGATCCTCGTCGCGGAAACATTTGGCGATCTGGTAGTAGCGATCAAAGCCAGACACCATTAACAGCTGCTTGAACAACTGGGGCGACTGCGGCAGCGCAAAAAACTGCCCCGGGTGGGTCCTGCTGGGCACCAGATAGTCCCGGGCCCCCTCGGGCGTAGCGCGGGTCAGGATAGGCGTTTCGATATCCAGAAAGCCTTCTTCATGAAGAAAGCGGCGCACCGCATCGGTCACCCGGGAGCGCAGACGTAATCGCTGCTGCATCTCGGGACGACGCAGATCCATGTAGCGGTAGCGCAGACGAACTTCTTCCCCCACAGAAGTGTGCTCGTCAAGCTGAAAAGGCGGCGTGGCGGCGGTGTTGAGCACCTCGATTTCCTTGCCCAGCACCTCGATCTCACCGGTGTCCATGCTCGGGTTCACGGTGGCGTCGCTGCGTGCCCGCACACGGCCGGTCACTTTGAGTACGTACTCGCTGCGCACGCGGTCGGCGGTGGCAAAGTGCTCCTCGGTATCAGGATCAAAGACCACCTGAACGATACCCTCGCGATCACGCAGATCCAGGAAAATCACACCACCGTGGTCCCGGCGGCGGTCCACCCAGCCACAGAGTGTAACGGTCTCGTCGATATCGGCGCTTCTGAGAAGGCCGCAGTTATGACTGCGCATGGTGGTTCCTATATGAGGGTTGATGCTGCCAATAATCAGGCGGCGGAGCTGCCGCTGCTATCAGGCTTGGGGGTTTTGGTGGCAGAGCTGTCTTTTTTGTCACCGCTTTTATCGCCAGAGGGCTTGTCCGGTGAGTTATCCCCGGCCAGGTTCTTTTTGTTACCGCTCTTTTTGAAATCCGTCTCGTACCAACCGCTACCGGCAAGCCGAAAAGCGGCTGCAGAGACTTTTTTTCTCAGTGTAGGCTCGCCACAAGCCGGACAGTCCGTCAGCGGTGGATCGCTGATCTTTCGAAGGGCTTCGTGAAGCTCCCCGCATTCAGTGCACTGATATTCATAAATAGGCATAGTAGTAAATCCTGCCAACACAAGGGCGCTGTCGCCTCTGTCCGGGGCCGTCTTAAGGCACTTGCGCTAACGCAGAGAGCCATTTGTAAAAGCGGCGCGGATTCTACCTCAGCTCGCGAAGCGAACCAATGGGAGAACGTCTACCCTCGCTGACCGGGTGACGCCAATAAAGACAAGGTGAAAGACAAGCCCGCCCGGCGCCCAGGACGCCGAACGGTCTCAGATTACAAAGAGCGGCGCCTCTTAAAGACGCCGGCCCCATCCTTAATCAGGACTGGGCAAACTCTTTCATCTTCTTCAGCGGACGAACCTTCACAGCTACGCTGGCTGGCTTCGCCTTGAACATAGTCTCTTCACCCGTGAAAGGGTTAATGCCCTTGCGCGCCTTGACCGCAGGCTTTTTCACTGTGGTGATTTTCATCAGACCTGGCAGCGTGAATTCACCAACCGCACGCTTCTTGACGCTGCGCTCGATGAGTGTCTCAAGCTCAGCCATTACGTCACCGACCTGCTTCTTGGACAGACCTGTGCTCTCAGCAATGCTGGCCAGGACCTGAGTCTTGGTCATCTTTTCTTTGAGTGCGGGGGCTGGCTTTTTAACGGGAGCTGCGGCTTTTTTAGCAGGTGCCTTTTTGGCTACTGCTTTTTTCTTTGCCGGAGCTTTCTTAGCTGCTTTACGTGTCGCCATGTGTATGAACCTTCCTTACGGGATAACCGTTTTACGTTTCACAACACGACGCGTTTTCTACCGGGGTCCAGAAGCCGTGAAGTGGACCGACAACCAAACTGCGATTGCTGATGCACCCCGCGACAGGAGCTTTGCCAGAAAAAACGTCGCGTTTCTCCATTTAATGACCTAGGCATACAAGCCTTGATTTTCCCTACCACAGAATCTTGTGGACAAGCCAAAATACTGCATACGTAGCGTCGATCACGACTCAGTGCCATGTATAAATGACTCGACACTACAATACAAGCGTTTATCGCAAGCTATCGTAAAAAAACCCTATATTTTTAGGTATTCCTGCAAAACGCCGCTCCAAATTAGCAACAGGGCCACTGGATTCGTATCTGTACCGCCGACCCATTGCGACTTACACTTCCCCCCTATCAAAGGTACAAGGAAAAACCCCCATGCGCAGTAGCGAGTTTCTTATCACTACGCACAAAGAAACCCCGGCAGACGCAGAGATCGTCAGTCACCGGCTGATGCTCCGCGCCGGGCTGATCCGAAAGCTGTCCTCGGGCCTGTATACCTGGATGCCCATGGGACTCAAAGTGCTGCGCAAAGTTGAGCGGGTGGTGCGCGAGGAAATGGATGCGGCGGGTGCTCTGGAGATGGCCATGCCCATGGTGCAACCCGCGGAGCTTTGGCAGGAATCGGGCCGCTGGGAGCAATATGGCCCGGAACTGCTGCGCATACAGGACCGGCACAACCGTGATTTCTGTCTTGGACCGACGCATGAAGAAGTGATTACCGACATCGTGCGCAACGAAATCAGCAGCTACAAGCAACTGCCGCTCAATCTCTATCAGATCCAGAACAAGGTCCGGGACGAAATACGTCCACGTTTTGGCATCATGCGGGCGCGGGAGTTTCTCATGAAAGACGCCTACTCCTTCCACAGTGACCAGGCCTCCCTGGAAGAGACCTATCAGGTGATGCATGGCGCCTACAGCAGGGTATTTGAACGTCTCGGGCTGGATTTTCGCCCCGTCATGGCCGATAGCGGCAGCATAGGCGGGAACACCTCCCATGAATTCCATGTGCTGGCAGACTCCGGAGAAGATGCCATCGCTTTTAGTGACAGCAGCGACTACGCCGCCAACATCGAGCGGGCAGAGACGCTCGATGAGAGCGCTAAGCGTCCGGACGCGGCCATGGCCCTGAGCAAAATCGCAACGCCCGGGGTAAAGACTATTGCGGAGCTCTGCGCGTCTGTGGACGTCAGCGCAGACCGCACGGCAAAAACGCTGCTCGTGGAAGCCGCGGAAGGCGGACTGGTAGCGCTGGTGCTGCGTGGCGACCACGAACTCAACACGATCAAAGCAGAAAAGCATCCGTTGGTGGCATCACCGCTGCGTATGGCCACGGAAGAAGAGGCTGTGGCGGCCTGCGGAGCAGGCTTTGGCTCCATCGGCCCTGTGGGGCTGTCCATAACGATCATCGCGGACTATGCGGCCGCTGCCTGCGCTGACTTCTACTGCGGCGCCAACAGCCCTGAGGAGCACTATGAGGGTGCGAATTGGGACCGCGATATCAGCAACTACCAGCGCGCCGATCTTCGCAGCGTGGTGTCCGGAGACCCAAGCCCTGACGGTCAAGGCTCCCTACAGATACGCCGGGGTATCGAGGTAGGCCACATTTTCCAGCTCGGCACCAAGTACAGCGAGGCTATGAATGCCAGGGTACTGGACGAGAATGGTCGCAACGTGACCATCAGCATGGGCTGCTATGGCATCGGCGTCAGCCGCATCGTTGCTGCTGCCATCGAGCAAAATCACGATGATCGCGGGATCATCTGGCCAAATGCCATGACGCCCTTCCAGCTGGCCATCGTGCCTTTGAATATGCACAAGTCCACGGCCGTCGCCGAGGCCGCCGAGGCTTTGCATGCACAGTGCCTGGAAGAGGGTATCGACGTGCTCATGGATGATCGCAATGAGCGACCGGGCGTAAAATTCGCGGACATGGAACTGCTGGGCATACCCCATCGCATCGTGATCGGCGATCGATCTCTGGCCGAAGGCGAGCTCGAGTATCAAGGTCGTAGGGATAGCGAGGCACAGCGAGTGCCGGTGGCGCAGGCCATGAAGTTTCTCACCGACCAGCTAGAGCACGGGGCCTGAGATCTCGCCTCTGCCGGCAAAACAAGCGCTCGCTATCGTGCTGCTTCTGGCAGCAGGGAATCTCCCCGCCCAGAGTCCTGACCCCATGGAGAGCCGGGAGCGCGAAGCGCTGCGGCAGTTTCTGGAGTTAAACATCGCAGCCAGCGAAAGCTTTGATGATCGCTTTGATGCGGAGGTCTGGCTGGTCGATATGAGCGCCAGGCTGTCTCGTTTTTTGCCTGAAACCGACACGCGGCTTACCTTACTGCGACAGATTCATGCCGCGGCGACCCGCAGTGGACTCTCTCCACAGCTGGTGCTGGCGGTGATCGAGGTAGAAAGTCACTTTGACCGCTTTGCCGTGTCTCGGGTAGGCGCCCAGGGCCTCATGCAGGTAATGCCGTTTTGGAAGGACGAAATTGGTCGCCCGGATGACAACCTTACTGACAACCTCACCAACCTCGATTACGGCTGCCGTATTCTGCAGTTTTACCTCCAACGGGAGGACGGCGTTCTGCCTCGTGCCCTGGCTGCCTACAACGGCAGTAGCGGCAAACGGGTGTACAGCGACAAAGTAAAGCGAGCCTGGCAAGCGCACTGGCGTACCGAAAGTCTGGACTGGCGCGACTAACGGTTTGACATGGCCGTGTACCCACAACACACTCTGCGTCATCTTAAAAATTACGCTGTAGCGGCCCGTCTGGCATGAGCACACTGACAGTACTGAGTGAGTGGAATCGCGATCTCGCCCGAGCCGTCGGCGCATTGGGTCGAGATGAGTTTTTCCCCGCACTGATCGCCGCCGTACGCGCGCGAGTGCCTATCGCCTACCCCCAGGTCTGGCTGTATCACAGAGACCTTCCGCCCAGCGTTCTCTATCACGACATTCCTCCGGCAGCGATTGCCTCGCAGATCGATGCCTATCTCGAGGGTCCCTACCGCGAAGACCCGTTTTTTCAGGCCTCTATTGACCGTCCCAAAAACCGCATCTATCTCCTGTCACGCCTTACCGCGGGGCGCCTGGAGTCGTCCAGCTACTACAACAATTACTACGGCGACACAGGCACCGTCGACGAAGCCATATTCCTGTCCCAGCTTCAGGGCGGCAGCGTAATCAACCTGTCCATGATGCGCCTGCCGGAGCAGGGCGCCTTCAGCGAAGATGAGTTTCAACTTCTTTATTCGCTGGCTGAACCGATTTCCGAACTCATGCGCATTCACAGCGAATTTGACGCCTTTGCCGTGGAAAACCTCATCCAGCCCGGCATCGACCATCAGATTGATTTGGCTTTTCGCACTTTTGGCACCTCGCTACTCTCGCCGCGGGAAAAAGGCGTGCTTGAGCTCATGCTTCGAGGTTACGGCACAGACACCACCGCAGACCGTCTGTCCATTGCCAGAGAGACCGTTCGCCGCCATCGCAAGAGCATTTATCGCAAGCTGGACGTCAACTCCCAGACGGATCTGTTCTCACTGTTTCTAAACACCATGTCCTGCCTGGGAGAGGCCGCGGGCGACGATCCACTGAAGATCTACATGGGCCCCGCCTGACCAGAGCCCGTGCTGACCAAAGCGGGGCATTGCCTGCTGCGCCAGAGATAGCAATAGTGCGCTCTGGGGACTTTTAACACGGGAAAGTTTGTCTTATGGCGCTGGAAGTTGACTGGTTCCTGCGCGCGTACCCTCAGATTTCGATGATAGAAGCGCTGCTACCGGACAGTAATGGCGTTCTCAGGGGTAAATGGATCCCAAGGAACAAGCTCGCCAAGGTCTATAAGGGCGAACTGAAGTTCCCCAAGACCGCCCTGTCTCTCGACATCTGGGGTCGCGATGTAGAAGAGCTGGTGTTTGCCACCGGTGACGAGGATGGCGTGTGCCTGCCCGTTGAGGGTTCCCTGTTGCCCACGCCCTGGTCTCCCCGGGAGCGACACGGCCAACTGATGCTCACGATGTTTCGGCCCGGCGGAGGAGGTTATCTGGGCGACCCGCGGCAGGTCCTCAAACGCGTCGTGGCGCGCTACCACGCCAGAGGATGGCGTCCGGTAGTCGCAGCGGAGCTGGAATTCAGCCTGATTAAATGGGACGGTAAACATCCAAAGCACAGCGGCGAGAAGCCGTATCGGGGCGAGCCCATTGGCGGCAACCTCTACGGTCTTGACGTACTGCAACAGAATCACGCGATGCTCGAACAAATTCATCGTGCCTGCCAGCTGCAAAGCCTGCCCTTTGACGGTGTGGTGAAAGAATCCGCTCCCTCGCAGTACGAAATCAATATGCAGCACGTGGACAATCCCGTGCTCGCCGCGCGGCAAATTCTGATGATGAAGCACGCCATCAAGGAAATTGCCCAGCAGCATGGCCTGGTGGCGAGTTTTATGCCGAAGCCCTTTGCCAATGAGGCCGGGAATGGACTCCACGTGCACTGCAGTGTCATCGATCGCGACGGTAAGAACGTATTCGATGATGGTACGGAGTTTGGGACACCCAAGTTACGCCACGCCATCGGCGGCTGCCTCCAGCACATGGCAGACTCCTTTGCCATATTTGCACCCAGTTTCAACGCCTACCGGCGTTTTCAAAAAGGCAGTCACGCACCGACCACGGCAAACTGGGGTTATGAGAACCGCACGGTAGCGCTTCGAGTTCCCGCCGGCAGCAGCAAGGCCCGGCGCATCGAGCATCGGGTTGCGGGTGCAGACGCCAACCCCTATCTGGTGTTCGCGGTGATCCTGGCCGCCGCGATGGACGGCATCGAACGCAATCTCACCCCCAAGGCGCCTGTCAGTGGCGATGGTTACAACCAGCTCGATGCCGAGGAACTCCCCATCTACATGCAGGACGCCCTGCGTCTGTTTGGCGAATCCAGTTTCATCAGCACAGCGCTCGGCCCGGAAATGCAGCGCAACTTCGGTCTCACAAAGGCGCAGGAGCTGGAAGAGTTTCAGCGCCACATCACCAGTCTCGAATACCACGCCTACGTAGAGAAGCTGTAACCAACGTTATACTGAGGCGATGATTCTCAGGCTTTTGACGCTCATATCTTTCGCTTTTTTTGCCGACCCGATACTGGCCAGCGATCATGGCCAGGACCCTATCCAGGACCCTATCGCGTATAAAAGCGTCGCTGCTTGCAGTGAAGCACTGCAAACACCCCCCGGTTCCACATCGCGCGAGTTACCCGATCCCCTGCACCTGAGAAGCTGGAACGTAATGAAGTTTGATCTTCCCGGCGCGCAGGAAGAGCTCCAGCGTATGTCCCGAGATGTCGATCTGGTTTTTCTTCAGGAGACCGTGCGCAGCACTGACCACCCCCCAGAGCTGCAGCCCCATCGCTACTTCAGCCCGGGCTATGCACGAGGGAGTGAGGCAACCGGCGTGGAGATCCGCAGTAAAACGGCGGCGGACCTCAGCTGCGAATTCACGTTTACCGAGCCCTGGCTCAGAACACCAAAAGCGGTCAGCGCCGTGCGCCTGCCCTTTCGCGAAGGCGCCCTGCTCCTTATCAATCTCCACGCGATTAATTTCACGTTAAGCAGCACTGACTATCGCAAACAGCTTGCTGCGTTATCCCGATTGGTAAAAGCTCACCGAGGACCCGTTGTTGTAGCCGGCGACTTTAACCATTGGAATGTCTGGCGCGCCAAAGCACTGCAAGCATGGGCTCTGGACCTCGAGCTGCTGGAAGTCGGCTTTGAACCGGACTGGCGCAGTCGACACCTTGGCTCTCGCGTCGACGCAATATTCCTCAGAGGCTTAACAGCCATCAGCAGCGCAGCGCTGCCGACCACTCGCTCAGATCACCACGCGATAGCGGCAAGCCTCAAGCTGCTTAAGGGCTCCGCAGATCCAGCGGCGGATAATCGCGCTGAAGTCGCTTTACCAACGCCAGCGCACTGAGCAAACCCAGTACGCCAAAGAGTGAAGCCCCCAGGGCCTCACCAATCATCAAACCACGAGCTCCGTAAAGTGACGCCCCCAGATAGGCTGCCGGCACGACGCCCAGAAAGACCTTGGCGTAATTAAACAAGGTCGCAAGATAGGCCCGACCAAGATTGTTAAAACTTGCGTTGGCAACGAACAGCAGGCCGTTGAAGGCGAAGGCCCCCACCAGAAAGTGGATGTAAAAGCCCAATAAGTCCGCAGCCAGCTCGCTCACCGTGAACGCCGCGATCACAAAGTCTGCCGCCAGCCACAGTAGCAACCAGGCAACTGCCACATAGCCCACCACAAACTTCGAGGCGTCCCACAAGGTCTGCCGCACGCGATCGTAGCGCCGCGCGCCGGCATTTTGACCCACGATGGGTCCCACCGCACCGGACACCGCAAAAACCACCGCAAAGGCCAGCGGCGCCAGGCGTCCCATAACCGCCGATGCTGCCACCGCGCTGTCACCAAACTGGGACATCAGGCGTAGAACAACACTGTTGCCCAAAGGGGTGGCCAGGTTGGTGAGCACCGCAGGAATAGCAATCACCATGATGGCTGGCGCGTCGGCCACCACCATGCGAGGTGATACGCGGGTCGGCAAACGATGGTGTTGAAACAGGACATATCCAGCGTAAGCAACGACCACAACCCGAGAGGCGACGGATGCCCAGGCTGCCCCCTCAATCCCCAGTCCAAAATAGAAAATCAAAACAGGATCGAGCACAGCGTTAACGCCCGCCCCCGCTAAAGTAGCGAACATACTGTGCCGGGCGTCACCCACGGCCCGCAGCCCTGCGGACAGGCTCATACCCAATACCAACAAAGGTACCGCCGGCAGCTGAATGCGGCTGTAAGCCAAGGCAAAATTCAGGGTATCGCCTGACGCCCCCAGCAGCTGCAGTAACTCCGGCAGCCGGGTCCAGGCCAGTCCCGAGACCACAGCGACACTTAAGGCATTAAACCAAAGCACCGAGCTGCAGTAGCGCCCCGCCAAAGCCCGATCCTGATTCCCCTCGGCCCGGGCCACCAGCGCCCCCAGCGCGATCTGTAGCCCGATACCCAGCGACAATAAAAAGAACAGCAATGTGCCGGCGAAACCCACCGCGGCCACCAGTCGCTGCTCCCCTAAAAGGGTCAGGAAAAACATGTCCACCACATCAACAGTGAACATCGCTATGAGCCCCACGGACGCCGCGCTGGTCATGACCAGCACGTGGCGCATGGTAGAGCCGCTAAGAAATACGGGCGTGCTCAAAACTTCACGTCTTGAAAGGTCAAGACTTCACTCGCCGATCCCGCTAAAATTGTCGCTCGCAACTCAGGCTCCAGCATGATGACAGTACAATCTCCAAAACCGCCACTGATCCGTGTCAACGCGGTGATCTTTATAGGATTCCCCATTCTGGCCGCTATTTTGCTGCCGATGTGGGGCGTTTACGCCGGATTCACCACGGCTCAATGGGTCTGGGCCGTGATCTTTCTGTATCTCAACGGCCTCTCCATAACCGGTGGCTATCACCGTTTATGGTCCCACAAGGCCTATGACGCTCATTGGACCGTTCGCCTCTGGTTCGCACTTTGGGGCGCCGGTGCGCTCCAAAACAGCATCCTGATCTGGGCAGCGGACCATCGCCGTCATCATCGACATGTTGACGACAACGAAGCCGACCCCTATTCCGCCGGTCGCGGGCTCTGGTTCAGCCACATGGGCTGGATGCTGCGAGAGTATGCCACTCATCCAGAAGATTTCAGCAATGCGCAGGATTTAATGCGCGATCCCATCGTCATGTGGCAGCACAAGCACTACGTAGCCCTCACCACCTTTATGAACCTGGGCATGCCCATCCTTCTGGGTCTCGCTCTGGGCGATGTCATCGGCACAGTACTGCTGGTGGGCCTGCTGCGCCTGGTAGTGAATCATCACGTGACGTTCTTTATTAACTCTCTGGCGCACTTTTGGGGAACCCGCCCCTACACTGAAGAAAACAGCGCTCGCGATAACGGCTTTCTCGCCTTCCTCACCTATGGCGAGGGCTATCACAACTACCACCACATCTTTCAAAAAGACTATCGCAACGGCATTCGCTGGTATCAGTGGGATCCCACCAAGTGGATGATTGCCGGCCTGGAAAAGCTCGGATTAGCGAGCAGCCTGCAGCGGGTGCCTGATTTTCGCATTCAGCGGGCTCTGCTCGACATGCAATTCAAACGCGCCCAGGATCTGGCGGCCGGCCATGGGGAACCCGCCTTGCTGGCCATTTTGGAGCGGGAATACCAGATCTTTACCGAATCGGTAAACCAGTGGACCCAGCTGCAGTCTGCGCGCTATGAGCGTCACCGAGAGCAGCTCGGAGACGCTATGGTTGAACGCTATCAGCAGCTGCAGGAGCGCTGGGAGCAGGCGACGCTTAGAGGCCAGTTTCGGGAGCTGGAGTTCTCCCTGCGAGTCCAGCGCAAACGTTTACAGATGCTGGTCAATCAATGGCAGCTTCAACCCCTGAGCGCCGGTTGATCGCTCAAGCCGGCGCCGGCGTATAGTGATACTCAATTCACAGTGACCCGACCAGCGGGTCGCGCAGACGAGGCATTTGTATGAGCGATGGCATTTACGGCTTTGCGCCGAAAGACAATCAGGGCAGCGAAAAATCGCTCGACGACTATCGGGGGCAGGTTTTGCTCATCGTGAATACCGCTTCCAAGTGTGGCTTCACACCGCAGTTTGCCGGACTGGAATCGGTGTATGAAGAGCACAAGGATCAGGGTTTCACCATTTTAGGCTTTCCCTGCAATCAGTTTGGCAGCCAGGATCCGGGCAGCAACGACGAAATCATGGAGTTCTGTCAGTTGAACTATGGCGTCAGTTTTCCCATGTTCGGCAAAATCGACGTCAATGGTGACGATGCCGACCCGTTGTTCAAACATTTAAAGCAGGCGGCCCCCGGTGCCCTGGGTAGCCAGCGCATCAAGTGGAACTTCACCAAGTTCCTGGTCAATCGCCAGGGCGATGTTGTGAAGCGCTACGCGCCCACTACCAAGCCCGAGGCCATAGCAGCCGACATTAAAGCCCTGCTCTGAAGCGCTTTTGGCCGTCGAGCTAAGCTTCACTCTACGCTAAGCCCCACTCTACGCTAAGCCCCACTCTACATTGACCACCGCACGTTACACGTGAGTGCCGCCGTACCGTGCTAACCGGGTTAATGCTCCCGGGTAGCGCGAAACTGGATATCTGGCCAGCGCTCTTCCATCAGTGCCAGGTTGACCCGGGTGGGAGCCAGGTAACTTAAAAAACCGCCGCCGTCGATGGACAGCTGATCCGCGGCTTTTTTACGAAACTCTTCGAGCTTGCGCTCATCATCGCAATGCACCCAGCGAGCGGTGTAGACATTGACTGGCTCGTACACCGCCTCGACCTTGTATTCATCCTGCAATCGATAGGCAACCACATCAAACTGCAGCTGCCCTACCGCGCCTACGATAAGATCAGTGGAGCTGATCGGCGCGAAAACCTGGGTGGAACCCTCTTCGGACAACTGCTGTAAACCCTTTTGCAGCTGCTTTGACTTCATGGGGTCGCGAAGGCGAATACGTCGGAACAGTTCGGGCGCAAAATGTGGGATGCCGGTAAAGCCCAGATTTTCGCCATCGGTAAAAGTGTCGCCGATCTGAATGGTCCCGTGGTTATGCAGCCCGATAATGTCGCCGGCAATAGCTTCTTCTACCAGCACCCGCTCACCCGCTTTGAAGGTCACCGCGTCGGCAATTTTGACCTCCTTGGCCATGCGCACGTGACGCATTTTCATGCCTTTTTCGTAGCGCCCGGAGCAGACTCGCAGAAAGGCGATGCGATCGCGGTGCCGCGGATCCATGTTTGCCTGAATCTTGAATACAAAACCGCTGAAGTTGCTCTCTCCTGCGTCGACCTGTCGCTCGTTACTGCCTCGACCCTGCGGCGGCGGCGCCCACTGGACAAAGTTATCCAGCATTTCGCGCACACCGAAATTACCCAGGGCGGTGCCAAAAAAGACCGGGGACAGTTTGCCGGCAAGAAACTCCTCAAGATCAAATTCGTGACTGGCGCCTTTCACCAGTTCGATCTCGTCTACAAAGCTGTCGTACTCATCACCCAGCAACGCCCGGGCTTCATCAGAGGCTAACCCTTCAATTCGCGTATCTGGCGGCAGCACCGAGTTGTGCCCCCGCTCAAAGCAATGCAGGGTGTCGGTGTACAGGTTGTACACACCCTGAAAGTGCTCGCCCATACCCATGGGCCAGTTCACAGGCGCAGCGGCAATACCCAGCACCTCTTCGATCTCGTCCAGCAGTTCAATGGGATCCCGGGTGGGGCGATCCAGCTTGTTCACAAAACTGATAATCGGCGTGTCCCGAAGTCGACACACGTTCATCAACTTGATGGTCCGGTCCTCAACACCCTTCGCACCATCAATAACCATGAGCGCGGAATCCACAGCGGTGAGGGTCCGGTAAGTGTCCTCAGAAAAGTCCTCGTGTCCCGGCGTGTCCAGCAGGTTCACCACACGATCACGATAGGGAAACTGCATCACCGAAGATGTAACCGATATACCCCGCTCCTGCTCCATGCTCATCCAGTCAGAGGTGGCGTGAGGCCCCTTTTTACCCTTGACGCTCCCGGCAATAGCGATGGCGTTGCCCAACAGCAACAGCTTCTCGGTAATCGTGGTTTTACCCGCATCCGGGTGTGAAATAATCGCAAAAGTGCGGCGCCGGGCCACTTTTGCGGCAAGGTTGGCCACCTTGGCGTTGCTGCCAGTATCTGTAGGCTTGGCGTCGGTCATGCAGGATCCGTCATTGATTATTGCTGTGCCACAAACGCATCGCTGAACTTGCGTGTGTCGGCACCGAGGGCGCGCATCATAGCCGATGCCGCCACGCGGTTAAATCGACTCATACCCTAAGACAGGCGCAGCTCCAGCTCGCGTAGCAAAATATCACTCACGGTCGACATGTCCGGACAGCTATCGCCCAGCAGAGCGCGCATAGAGGTGACCTGCAAACCGGCGTAGCCACAGGGGTTGATGCGGCTAAAGGGCTCCAGATCCATATCGACATTCAACGCCAGACCGTGATAGCTGCAGCCGCGACGTACCCGGAGCCCCAAAGAGGCGATTTTCTGTCCGGCGACATACACGCCGGGCGCCGCAGGATCCGGTGCCGCCTGAATCCCAAAGTGATCGAGCGTGGCCACAAGCGATTGCTCGATCAGATCCACAAGAGCCCGGACGCCCAGATGCCGGCGACGCAAATCCAGCAGTAAATACACCACCCATTGACCGGGACCGTGATAGGTCACCTGGCCGCCCCGATCCACCTGAACCACCGGAATCTCGCCGGGTGCCAGAAGATGCTCCGCACGCCCCGCAAGACCCTGGGTAAACACCGGCGGGTGCTCAAGCAACCACAGCTCATCCGGCGTGTCGGGGGTTCGCGCGTCAGTAAAACTGCGCATATGGTCGAGTGTTTGCTGGTAGTCGCTGGCGCCGAGGCGGCGGATGAGCGCAGGCGATACGGGTGAATTCACAGCACCATCTGTACAATGCCGGTGGCGCGAAGATCCTGATGGAGGGCCTCCAGCTGCTCTGGCCCGGTCGCCGTGATAGTGACAGTCATGGACAAAAAATTGCCCTTGCGACTATCCCGAACAGTAATGGTCTGTTGGTCAAAGCCCGGCGCATGGCGTTCAAATATCTCAAGCACCAGGGACCGAAACTCCGTTACGTTGCGGCCCAGCACTTTCACCGGGTAGTCACAGGGGAATTCGATCTTCGGTGGTTCTTCACCTCCCACGCCCCCGGTGCCACCGGCTCCTGTAATTAACTCAGCCACCGAAGAGCTTCGCTAACCACATGAGCACCACGTCCCAGATCCGTGCAAAGAACCCACCGGGTTCCACCGGCTCCAGCGCGACCAGCGGAATTTGCTGCAGAACCTCGCCATCAAGGCTCAAGGTGAGCTCACCCACCGCATCTCCCTGGGCCAGCGGTGCACTGATAGGGTCCATGAGCACAAGCTCTGTCACAAGGCTGTTACGCTTGCCCCGGGGCAAGGTAAGAACGACATCATCGGCGATACCCACAGACACATAATCTGCCTGTCCCTTCCAAACGCGGGGCTTTTCCAACTCCTCGGCACCGGCAACCATGACGTCCGTCTCATAGAAGCGGAAACCATAATTGAGCAGGCTGCGGGTCTCCCGGGCACGGGCGCGGGTGCTTTCGGTGCCCATGACCACGGAAATCAGCCGCATACCATTGCGCTCTGCCGATGCCACCAGTCCATAGCCTGCTTCCCGGGTATACCCGGTTTTCAAGCCATCTACCGAGGGGTCCTCACCCAGAAGCTTGTTACGGTTGTACTGGCGGATGTCGTTGTAGGTGTATTCGCGCTGGCTGTAGACCTTATAGTGCTCAGGAAAGCGCGTAATGATGGCTTTTGCGAGCGTGGCGAGGTCCCTTGCGGTCATCAAGTGCTGCGGGTGGGGAAGACCATGGGAATTAGCAAAGTAGCTGCCATGCATGCCCAGCTCCGCCGCATGCTTATTCATCAGATCCGCAAAAGCCGTCTCACTTCCCGCGATGTGTTCGGCCACGGCAACAGTGGCGTCGTTACCGGAGGAAATCACGATCCCCTGCTCCAGCTGCCCGATAGTGACCGGCATACGCGGCTCAATCCACATGAGCGAAGAGCCGTTGAACACCGGGTTCTGGGACCAGGCGTTGCGGCTCACCGTTACCTGATCGTCGCGGCTCAAACGACCGGCATCAATCTCCGAAGCCAGCACAAAAGCGGTCATGAGTTTGGTAAGACTGGCGGGGGGCAACTGCTCGTCCGCATTGGACTCAACGAGCACCGCACCACTATTGGCATCTACCAGCAGGTAGGCCCGGGCAGCCACCGCAGGAGGAGCAGGCACAATATTTTGTGCGGTTGAAGCGCCACTGAACGTCGCAAGCGACAATACAAGGCAGCTCGTCAGTGTAGCTATGGAACGTCGTAAACAGGGCATAGGCATCAGGTCAGGGACTCGAAGGCGGGGCATGGTACCGCAAGCGCTGTGGGCAGCGAAATGCGTGGTCTAAAACCCCGTAAAAACAGCAAGAAAGTGAACGGTCAGTCAAGGGAGCGCCAACCCCGGAGAGTACCCACGGGTCATGAGCAGGTCGCGAAGATAACGCAGCTGCTCTCCATCGGCGACCGGACCCACCCTCACACGGTTGAGCCGCTGTCCACCGACATCAACGGGGCTGACGTTTACCGGCGCGGTAACCAGGGCAGCGACGGCATCGCGAAGGCTGTTGGCGGTTTCAGGGTCCGCAAAGGCCCCCAGTTGCAAGTAACGATAGGCACCGGTTTCACTGTCGCGCCGATCATCTACACCGGCCATGCTGATGGTTTCCACCAGTACTTCCGTAGTGCCTTTATCCACAAAACCCAGCTTTACGGCGGCCGCATAACTCAGGTCAATCAGACGATCGGCATGGAAAGGCCCGCGGTCATTCACGCGCACCACTATCTGACGACCGTTCCACAGATTAGTGACCCGGGCGTAGCTGGGTATGGGGAGACTGCGGTGGGCGGCCGTTGCCAGATACAGGTCGTATATCTCGCCATTGGCGGTTTTGTTGCCATGAAACTTGGTGCCGTACCAACTGGCGATGCCCTTCTCGCTATACCCCTCGGCGCTATCCAGCACCCGGTATTCCACCCCATCAATGCTGTAGGGCGAGGTATTTCCTGCGCGAAGTATAGGGTCTGGTCGCGGCGTAGCATCGGCCACATCATCGGGCTCCAGGTTAGCCACGGGTGCTCCATCACCCTCCCAGGCAACTTTGGGTTCAGAGCTGGAACAGGCTCCCAGCACGGCCAAAGCCGCCAGCAACAGCGCAACCCCCCATCGATTCATCACTGCACGCCCGCGGCAATGCGCTGACTGAGCAAAAACACACTCATGGCATACATTGCTGAGTGGTTGTAACGGGTAATCACATACAGGTTATGCAGCCCTAACCAGTACTCATAGCCATCGGTAAGTTCAAAGCGCATGGCGGTGGCGAGTGCCTCGGCGTCCAGAAATTGCTCTGGGCTGAGCCCCAAATCACGAAAGGCCTGGACAGAACGTGTGGGCTTCAAACCACCCTCAAACGCCTCATCAGGCGTGGAGGCAGCGGCTGTCGCCGCACTGACCACGGGCTCACCCGCACGCCAGCCATGCCTGGCCAGATAATTGGCCACACTGCCAATGGCATCGGTGGGGTTATTCCAGATATCGACCAGCTCGTCGCCATCAAAATCCACGGCATAGGCTCGATAACTACTGGGCATGAACTGGCCATAGCCCATTGCGCCGGCGTAGGAGCCCTTGAGCGTCAGTGGGTCCATGCCCTGCTCCCGGGACAGCAGCAGGAAATTCTTGAGCTCGCTGGTAAAAAACTTGGAGCGCTTGGGATAGTCAAAGGCTAAGGTCGACAGCGCATCAATCACATCGTAGCTACCGGCAATACGACCGTAGTAGGTCTCGACGCCAATAATAGAGACGATGACTTCGGCCGGCACGCCGGTCTCTGCCTGCGCGCGGGACAGCGCTTCGCGGTGCTCGCGGAAAAAGGCTATTCCCTCGCGTTCGCGACGCTCCGTGAGAAAAATTTCGCGATACTCGTACCAGGGCTTGGTTTTCTCCGCAGGCCGGGAGATAGCATCGAGAATGCTTTGTTGGCGCTCGGCGGAGGCAAACAGCGTCTGCAGTTCTTCGCGGGAAAATGCATGCTCTGCGACCATCTCGTCGATCAATGCCTGAGCACCGGGGTTGCCGGAATAGTCCGCCTGCACCGGCGCAATGAACAGCAAGGCACTGCCCAGTGTTATACAAGCTCTGCCAAAAATTCTGTTGATAAAAGCTTCAGGAATCATGCATTTAGCTCTGCAGAAGTTCAAAAACGAGAATACGGTTGCCCGCTGTGTATGCGTCTGGCCAGAATTATTGGCCCACCACCCGCTTCTCGGTGCTGACCGCCATGAGCAGTCCAAATCCTGCCATCAGTGTCACGACCGAGGTGCCGCCGGCACTGACCAGGGGCAAAGGTACCCCCACCACCGGAAGTAAACCCGCGACCATTCCCATGTTAACAAAGATGTAGACAAAGAAAGTCAGCGTAATACTCCCGCAGAGTATGCGCCCGTAGCTACTTTGTGCATTCAGGCCGATCCAGAAGGCCCGAAGCAAAATCAGCACATACAATCCCAGGAGCAGCAAAACGCCTTGTAAACCAAACTCTTCGGCAAGCACCGCAATGATAAAATCCGTATGGCTCTCGGGAAGAAAGTCGAGCTGAGACTGGGTGCCTTGAGTCCAGCCCTTACCGGTCCAGCCCCCGGAACCAATGGCGGTCTTGGATTGGATGATGTTCCACCCCGCTCCCAGCTTATCGCTCTCGGGGTTGAGCAAGGTGAGGATCCGCTGCTTCTGATAATCCTCCAGCATGAACATCCATGCAGGCCATGCGGAAAACACTGCCACCAGGCCCGTACCAAAGATAAACCGCCAGCTGATCCCCGCCATAAAAATGCCGAACAAGCCCGATGCACCGATGAGCAATGAAGTCCCCAGATCCGGCTGACGAACAATCAAGCCGCAGGGAATGGCAATCATCAGCAGGCACGCCACAATATGTTTTGACACCGGGGGGAGCACCCGGGCACCGAGGTACCAGGCAATCGTCATGGGCACCGCCAGCTTCATCACCTCTGATGGCTGGAAACGAAAACCACCAAGATCCAACCAGCGCTGAGCCCCCTTAGCCCCCACACCGGCAACCGCCACTGCCGCCAGCAGTGCCACACCCAGGAGATAGCCCCAGGGAGACCAGCGGGACCAGCGCACGGGACTGAACTGGGCCATGGCGAACATCACCACGTAGGCGAGCACAAAGTATCTGCCCTGGCGCACCACAGCATCCATGCTTTGCCCCGAAGCGCTATAAAGAACCAGCAGGCCGTACGCGGTAAGCGCCAACAGCAGCACCAGCAGCGGCGCATCAACGTGCATCTTGCGCGCCAAGCCCGGCGGCCGGGTTAAAGGCCCTACGTTGTCCGGCATCTGACGAACATACTCGGACACTAGCTCGCCTCCCGCTCAAGCCAGGCATCAATCACCGCCCGGGCAATGGGATAAGCCGCGCTGCTGCCGCCGCCGTTTTCCACGATCACCGCTACCGCGATGGTCGGTGCATCCAACGGAGCAAACGCAATAAACAAACCGTGATTGCGGTGGCGGGCATCGATCTCATCTTCGTCGTAAACCGCATCCTGCGCGATACCGATAACCTGGGCCGTACCGGTTTTACCGGCCATTTCGTAATCCATACCTTTGGAAATAGCCTTGGCTGTACCACGACGCCCATGGACTACCTCGCGCATGCCCTCGACCACGGCATCCCAGTTGGCGCCATCGGCCATGAGCGGCTCAACCATCGGGGCCTCCAGCGCCTCATTACCCAGCCACTGCACCAGTCGGGGTTCGCGATGCTCCCCCTGCGTGGCGAGCACCGAAGTGGCCACCGCCAGCTGCAGCGGCGTCGCCAACATGTATCCCTGGCCAATACCCACACTCAGAGTTTCGCCGGGATACCAGGCCTGACTCAGCGCGGCACGCTTCCAGGCCTTGGACGGAAGAACGCCGGGGCGCTCTGCGGTAGTGTCAATGCCGGTGCGGCGACCCAGCCCGTAGTGGTCCAGATAATCATGAATACCATCTACCGTCAGGCGCCGGGCGAGATCATAAAAGTACACGTCGCAGGACTCTGCCAGAGCCATTTTCAAATCCACCTCCGGCGCATGCCCGGTGCCGCGAATACGCAAAATCCAGTCACGATAGCGGCGCCGATCACCGGGAAGGCGATACCAGCCCGGATCGGGGACGGTATACAGAGGGTCAATCAAGCCGGCCTCAAGACCCGCCATGGCGATCATCGGCTTCACCGTAGACCCCGGAGGATATTGGCCCTGAACGGTGCGGTTAAATAGAGGTACGTCGGGTGAATCGCGCAAAGCGTTATAGTCGCGACTGCTGATGCCATTGACGAACAGGTTACTGTCGAAGGACGGGGTGCTCACCAGCGCGAGTACGCCTCCGGTCAGGGGGTCGATAGCCACCACAGCGCCGCGCCGCCCCGCCAGCTGTTCATGAGCGACACGCTGTAAGTCGTAGTCAAGATGCAGAATGAGATCTTCGCCGGGAACCGGATCAAAGCGTTCCAGCACCCGTAAAACGCGCCCATGAGCGTTGGTCTCCACGGTCTGATAACCCACGGTCCCGTGCAATTCATCCTCGTAGCGTCGCTCGATGCCGATCTTGCCGATGTGAAAGGTGCCGCGGTAATCCGCCTGATCAATCTGACCCATTTCCTCGACGTTGATGCGTCCCACATAACCCAGGGCGTGGGCAAACAGCTCGCCGTGGGGGTAGTAGCGCTGTAACTGGGCCTGCACGGTCACGCCCGGCAGCCGGTGCCGGTTTACCGCGATACGGGCCTGCTCAATGTCATCAAGACGAAAGCGCAGCGGCACCGGATCGTAGGGCCGACGCTGGCGAACGCGACCACGAAACTTCTCAAGATCGCTCTGATCAATGGTGACAAGCTCGGCGAGACTGGCCAGGGTGGCATCGAGATCATCGACGCGCTCGACAATGAGGGACAGAGTGTAACTGGGGCGGTTATCCGCCAGCAGCACACCGTTGCGATCATAAATAAGACCGCGCTTGGGCGGCAGAGGTTGAAGCTGCACCCGATTGCGCTCGGACGCCGTACTGTAGGCTTCGTATTCGTTGATCTGGAGACTGTAATAGCGGACCAGCAACACGCCCAGGAGCAACGTGACAAAACCCAGCGCCACAAGACTGCGGGCGCCAAAAATACGCTGTTCGCGCTGTGTATCTTTAAGAACTACGCGGGTAACCATCGGTCCTCGTCAACGACGACGCGGGTGTCAGGCGCGATGATAGGGGTGACCGATAGTAATTGTCCAAGCACGATACAGCTGCTCGGCCAAAATCACTCTCACCAGTGGATGGGGCAGGGTCAGGGGACCCAGGGACCAGCGCTGCTGAGCAGCAGCCAGACAATCATCAGACAAACCGTCAGGGCCACCAATAAACACACTCAAATCCTGTCCCTGCATCATCCAGCCCTCCAGCTGAGCAGCCAGTTCCTCCGTGGTCCAGGGCTTGCCCCTGCCATCCAGCGCGACACAGTGATCCCCGGGGCCGACGCCTTTTAGCAGGGATTCGGCCTCACGCTCTCGAAGCTGTTGCACGTTGGAGTTGGCTCCCCGTGCCGCCAGGGGCACGTCGCGCCATTGCAGTTTGAGCTCCCGAGGAAGACGCTTTGTGTATTCGCCCACAGCGGTGTCAACCCAGCGCGGCATCTTCCCCGCTACCGAGTGCACGGTGACCCGCATCAGTCCGAGCCGTTGTCCAGCGCGTGCTCAGCCGACTCGGAGTCCACCGGCCCGGTGCTTACCCAGAGGCGCTCCAGATCATAAAAGTCACGGATCGCAGGCTGCATGACGTGTACCACCACATCGCCGAGATCCACGAGCACCCACTCGCCGGCATCCTCGCCTTCAACACCCAGAGGCATTTGTCCTGCAGCTTTGGCCATGCGCGAGACGTTGTCCGCAAGGGACTTCACGTGACGACTGGATGTGCCACTGCAAATGATCAGGTAATCCATCACATTGCTCAGTTCGCGCACATCGAGGGTTACGGCGTTGACGCCCTTTAAATCATCCAGCGCTTCGCCGACCAGGTTCATGAGTTCCTGCGCCGACATCGGTGCCGGGGTACTTTTTGTTTTGTCTTGTGGGGTAATGGCCCGCTACTCCTGCTTTGCGTAGAGTCCACGCTCAGCGATATATGCAAGCACGCTCTCCGGGAGGAGATAACGTGCGGAAAGCCCCAATTGTAACAGGCCGCGAATGTTTGTGGCCGAGATATCCTGTGGACGCAGAGTCTGGGTAATAACCCGACCTGCAGCCTGCTGACTCAGATCCTCAATGCTGCCCGCGTGATCGCGAAGCAGGCCAGCCAAAGCCCCTTCCGATGGCAGGTTCCAACCCGGTCTTGCCATGATGACCAGATGCGCGAAGTCCAGAAGCTCATCCCAGCGGTGCCAGCCCGGCAGTCCCAGCAGCGCGTCACACCCCATCACCAGGCAAAGGCCTTGCTGTTCGCCAAGCTCTGCGCGCAGCTCCAAAAGGCTATCGACCGTGTATGAGGGCCCCTGCCGATGGAGCTCCCGTGTATCGCAAACGAAGCGCGGCTCACCGGCTATCGCCAGTTCCACCATGGCGGCCCTGTGCTGGGCACTCACCTGCGGTGCGTCTCTGTGCGGGGGTTCCCCGGCCGGCATAAAGCGTAGCTGAGCCAGTGACAGACTCTCCAGTAACTCAAGCGCAGAGCGTAAATGGCCAAAATGAATGGGATTGAAGGTACCGCCAAAAATCGCCACGGCCCCGGGGCTGGGAGGCAAAGGACTCAACGACGGATCTGCCCCTCACCCAGCACCACATATTTTTCTGAGGTCAGTCCCTCAAGGCCTACCGGCCCCCGGGCGTGCAGTTTATCGGTGGAGATACCGATTTCGGCCCCCAGGCCGTATTCGAATCCGTCGGCAAAGCGGGTCGATGCATTGACCATCACCGATGCCGAGTCCACCTCGCGCAAAAAGCGCTGAGAACGCAGATAGTCCGAGGTCACAATGGCCTCGGTATGCCCCGAACCATAACGTGCGATGTGCGCCATTGCCGCGTCAATATCGTCAACCACGCAAACAGACAGGATGGGTCCCAGATACTCTGTGCCCCAGTCGGCTTCGGTGGCCGCAGACGCGCCCGGCACGAGGGCCCGGGTCCGCTCGCAACCTCTTAGCTCGACTCCCGCGTCCAGATAAGCCTTGGCCAGCACAGGTAACAATTGCGCCGCTTCGTTATGATGAACGAGCAGCGTTTCCATGGTGTTGCAGGTACCGTAGCGATGCGTCTTGGCATTCACCGCAATGGCCACCGCCATTTCGGCGTCCGCGCCTTCATCAATGAATACATGACAGACGCCGTCCAGGTGTTTGATCACCGGCACGCGGGCTTCCTTACTGATTCTCTCGATGAGGCTGCGCCCACCCCGGGGAATAACTACATCCACCAGCCCCTCAAGCCCCAGCAAAGCACCCACAGCCGCGCGATCCCGGGTTTGTATCAACTGCACTGCAGCACTGTCCAAGCCTGCTACGGCAAGACCTTCGGCCATGGCGGCCGCTATCACCGTATTGGAATGAAGTGCCTCAGAACCACCTCGAAGAATAGCGGCGTTACCAGACTTGAGGCACAGACTCGCCGCATCGGCAGTAACGTTGGGACGCGACTCGTAAATAATGCCAACGACGCCCAGCGGCACGCGCATCTTACCCACTCGGATACCCGAGGGCCGCGTGCGCATGTCCCGTATGGCACCCACGGGGTCCGGCAGCGCCGCGACCTGGCGCAGGCCATCGAGCATGTCGTCAATGCGCGCGGGGGTCAGCTCCAGGCGATCCAGCAACGCCGAGTCCAGGGCATTCTCCGCGGCGCGCTGCATATCCAGCGCATTAGCCTCGCATAACTCGCCGCGACGCTCCTGCAGGATATGGGCGGCGGCCAACAGGGCCTGATTCCGCGCATCGGTAGCCGACGCGAGTAACTGTCTGGACGCTGCGCGCGCGGCGATCGCCATATTGCGCACCAGTGCAACAACATCGTCGGCCGGGACTGCGTTCATCACCAAAATCTCTTCATGAAAGGCACCAAATTATACCTGAGGAGGGCCTGTAAGAATGGCGTGCAAATAGTATTGACAATTATTCTCATTTGAAATAACTTGGCCCTTCAAGTCACTTTTAAAGCAGGTTCCGCATGTACGTATGCATCTGCAACGGCATTACTGACAAACAGATTCGAAACGCCATCGCCGAGGGTGCCAACTCTTTACAGCTACTGCGTGACGAACTCGGCGTAGCCAGCCAATGTGGTAGCTGCACTGACCAGGCGTTGAGCTTCCTCGAAGACAATCCCGCACAAAGCAACCTGGGCAAAAGCTTGTTTTACTCTGCGGCATCGCCGGCCTGACTGCACAGTCAATCTGTATGGACAAACGGTAACGACACCCACCGGCAGCGGTCCGGAGCCCGCACACATCCTTCGCCAGGTTGTTGATTGCTAATGCTTTTCATTTGTGTTCTCGACAATTTGTCTGGCCCCCCTACACCGCAAACCGCTACACTTTCCGTTCATAGTTCATCCGTGACCCGCAGTAGTTTCGGGCCACGCGGTATCTATTATCAATGTGCGCTTCGCCGGCACGAGCCCGCGCTTGCGACATCAACGTCTTGCAGTAACATCTTGAAGTAAAAAGGAGCTCCACCCCGTGAAAGGCGACGCAAAAGTTATCGAACATCTCAATCGTATCCTTGGCAATGAACTTGTCGCGATCAACCAGTATTTTCTGCATGCCCGCATGTACAAAGATTGGGGCCTGGTAGAACTGGCCGACCACGAATATCACGAATCCATCGATGAGATGAAGCATGCGGATCAACTGGTGGAACGCATTCTATTTCTGGAAGGACTCCCGAATCTTCAGGATCTGGGCAAACTGATGATCGGCGAAAACACGCAGGAAATGCTGGAGTGCGATCTCAAGCTGGAGCACATTGCACACGCCGACTTAAAGGCTGCGGCAGCCTACTGCGAAAGCGTCGGCGACTATGCTTCTCGCGATCTGGTCGTGGATATTCTTACTGCAGAAGAAGATCACGTCGACTGGCTGGAAACCCAGCTAAGCCTCATCGACAAAGTGGGTATACAAAACTACCTGCAGACCGCCATGAACACGGTGAAACCTGTCGCCTGATGAACACAGCGGCGGGGTCTCGCGGCCTCGCCCGTTTATTTACTGCGCGTTCACTGTACGGCCGCTTACTGTTCGGCCACTTACTGTACGGTCACGCGTGCTCGCCCACTCAGACCAGCGGGCGTACCGTCAGACACACCCTCACGACTCAGGCTAAAACGACTTAAGGGCTAAAACGACTTAAGCCGCTTCAGACGCCTCACGTACCAGAGGCTCCAACTCGCCTTTTTCGTGCATCTCGGTGACGATATCGCAGCCACCAATCAACTCTCCCTTAACCCACAGTTGCGGGAACGTAGGCCAGTTGGCATAAGTGGGTAGATTGGCCCGGATTTCAGGATTACTGAGAATATCGACATAGGCAAAACGCTGACCGCAGGCCATCAATGCCTGCACGACCCGCGCAGAAAAACCGCACTGTGGCTGGTTGGGCGAGCCCTTCATATACAGCAGCACCTGGTTCTGCTCGACCTGCTCTTTGATCTGCTCCATTACGTCCATACTAAAAACCCTGTTAAACCTTCGAGTGTCCGAGCATTTTACTAGGTTTAGTAGAGCGCGCGCCACGGCGATTTCATAAGCGTTAAAAATTGTCAGGCATTCAAAGACTAGCTATAGTTTTGCCGAGGCAGCGCGAGCGCTGCCTTTTGCTTTTGGGGTACTGCTGCTTTTCACCAGCCTCCGTGCCCGTCTTTTAACGAAACTTTTAGCTGGGCAACACCATGTCGGCCTTGATGAACACCTATTCCCCACTGCCCGTGAGCTTTAGCCACGGCCGCGGCGCCGAACTATTTAGCAGCGACGGTCGCAGCTTTCTGGACGGGTTGTCGGGGATCGCCGTGACCAATCTGGGCCATGCGCACCCCCGCGTTACTGCGGCGATTACCGAACAAGCCTCCAAACTACTGCATTGCTCGAACATTTACCGCATTGACCTTCAGGAGCGCGTCGGTGAGGAGCTCACCCGCCGCGCGGATATGGAGCGCGTTTTTTTTAGTAACTCTGGTGCAGAAGCCAACGAAGCCGCTATTAAGCTTGCTCGCCTGCATGCGCACCAGCGGGGCATAGAAAAACCCCGGATTGTGGTGCTCGAGGGCGCCTTTCATGGCCGCACTCTCGCGGCCCTGTCCGCCACCGGTAACCCTAAAATTCAGGCGGGCTTTGGCCCTCTGCTCGATGGCTTTCTGCGCGTGCCGCGCAATAACCTCAACGCCCTTAAAGAGCTCGCTGAGCATCACAGCGATGTCGCTGCGCTGATGCTGGAGCCGGTGCAAGGGGAAAGCGGCATACATCCGCTGGATCTGGATTACCTCAGGGCAGCGGCTGACCTGTGCAAAGACAAAGGCTGGCTGCTGATCTTTGACGAAGTGCAGTCCGGCAACGGCCGCACCGGCAGTTACTTTTATTATCAGCAGACAGACGTAACGCCCGACATCGTCAGCACGGCCAAAGCGCTGGGCAATGGCGTTCCCATCGGGGCCTGCCTGGCCCGGGGCGAGGCGGCGCAGACCTTTGCGCCGGGGCATCACGGCTCGACCTATGGCGGTAACCCGCTGGCTTGCGCGGCGGCCGGTGCGGTTCTGGAATCCCTCGCCCGAGAGCAACTGCAAGACAGAGCCCAACCCCTGGGGCAGCTTATTGAATCGAGCTTTCTAGCGGCCCTTAAGCATCAGCACGCCGTGCAGGAATTCCGCCGCGCAGGATTGATGATCGGCATCGAACTCCATGCGGACTGCGGCGCTTTGGTAGCCCAGGCGCTGGAAGCCGGGTTACTGATTAATGTCACCGCAGGGCGAACCATCAGACTCCTCCCGCCACTGGTCATGACCGACGAACAGGGGCGCCAACTGGGCGAGTCCCTGGCCACGGTCGTGGACCACTGGCTGACCAACAATCCAACCATGGCAGTGACGCGTGAGCACTCAGCATTTTCTAACCCTTCAGACCTCTCTCCTCAAGAGCTTGATGCGCTCATCGATCGAGCCATGGAGCTCAAAGTGGCGCATCGCGCCGGCGAACCTTCACCGCAGTTTCCGGGCAGCGTCATGGCAATGATTTTCGCCAAGTCGTCGACGCGCACGCGGGTATCTTTTGAGTCAGGCATGGCCCAGATGGGAGGCCACGCCATGTTTCTGTCTCCGGGCGATACACAGCTGGGTCGTGGAGAGCCGGTCGAGGACAGCGCCCGGGTCATTTCTTCCATGGTCGACATCGTCATGATCCGCACCTTTGGTCACGACATCGTCGAACGTTTTGCCGCACATTCCAGTGTTCCGGTGATCAACGCACTCACGGACGACTTTCATCCCTGTCAGCTGCTGGCGGACATGCAAACCTATCGAGAGCATCGTGGCTCCATACAGGGCAAGACCGTATGCTGGCTGGGTGACGGCAATAATATGTGCCATTCCTATATCAATGCTGCCCGGCAATTTGATTTTCAGCTGCGTATCGCCTGCCCGAAAGGCTTTGAGCCCCGCGCCGATCTGGTGAGCGCTAACAGCGACCGGGTCACCGTGCTGCATGATGCGCAGGACGCCGTAAAAGACGCCGCCCTTCTCGTCACCGATGTGTGGGCATCTATGGGCCAGGAAGAAGAGCAGGCACGCCGCGCCGCAGCGATGGCCCCCTTTCAGCTCAACAGCTCGCTGCTGGCTGCCGCTGCCCCCGATGCACTCTACATGCACTGCCTGCCCGCGCACCGTGGCGAAGAGATTAGCGCCGAACTGATGGACGCCGCAGACACCGTGATCTGGGATGAGGCCGAAAACCGCCTGCATGCGCAAAAAGCGCTGATAGAGCGACTACTGCTGGGCACCTCAGCACCGTGATACCAAAGCCAAATAACCAGTCTGCATAGCGGATAGGCGGCTTAGAATAAATCGGTCCAAAGCACCAGAACACCCTGCATACCAGCATCGAAGAGGCGTGTTTTCGTGTTTACTTGACCTGTGGGGTTAGTAAGCGCAGACATCACAGGCTCCACACATCTTATCCACAAGATAAACTCAGGCTAATGCGCTTGCTTTCCCGCCAATAGCGCTTTATCTTGTAGATCGTCGGTGACACCAACCCTATATCTAGCGTTTCAGGTCGTGCTGTGTATCGTATTTCGAGCAGGAAGTCTCCTCAGTTTGCTCAAATAGCGCGTTGCGACGTAACGGGATGCCTTCGGCCATCTATAAAAGTAATTAACTACCGCAAAATTGATCGTAAAAATCTCGAAACAGGCCACAACCCCTGCAAAAGTGAAGAAGACAACAGCCGCACTGCCCCTCAACCAGGGTCGGTATGGCAGGGAGCTTTATTCCCACAAAAAGTGTTAATCGGCTGCGAAAATCGTCAAATGTCCCGAAAAGTCATTAATGCGAGTGACCAGCAAAAAACAAAGTAAAAAAAGCCACAAAAGCAATAACCGAGTTTAAAGGAGCGAACACGAGTGACCATGCAAACCAGTCAGGGCAGGGAAACAACTCTCACAGACAGCGTCACAGACAACACCGCAGCGAACGTAGCGAGCGGCGTTTCAGCCAGCAAAGCCGAGGTATCGGCAACTGCACCAGGGCAACTGCGCGTCATCAAACGAAACGGTACCGTTGTTCCGTTTGAGGCCAGCAAGATATCCGTTGCTATCACCAAGGCGTTCCTTGCAGTTGAGGGCGGCACCGCGGCAGCCTCCAGCCGTATTCACGAAACCGTCGCCAAGCTCACCGAAATGGTCACAGCGACCTTTAAGCGACGCATGCCGTCGGGTGGCACCATCCATATCGAAGACGTGCAGGATCAGGTCGAGCTATCCCTGATGCGCGCCGGCGAGCACAAAATTGCGCGCGACTATGTGATTTATCGAGAGCAGCAAGCGGTCAAGCGCGCTGCGCGGCAGTCCCTGTCTGCCGAGACCCAGCAAGCCGCAGATCGCATCAACGTAGTGCAACTCGATGGCAGCAAAGCGCCTCTTGATTTAGAGCGCCTGCACATCATCGTCAGCGAAGCCTGCGCCGGGCTGGAAGATGTTTCCGAGTCCCGCATTCTCGATGAAGCACTGCGCAACCTCTATGACGGCGTGAGCATGCAGGAGCTGTCCACCTCTCTGGTGATCACCGCTCGCACACTCATCGAGCAGGAGCCCAACTACACCTACGCGTCTGCACGACTCCTTTGCGACAACCTTCGCACCGAGGCCCTGACCTTCCTGGGCGTGGCAGAAAGCGCGACCCAGGGTGATATGGACCGGTATTACCCCCAGGCGCTGTCGGCCTACATTAAACGCGGTGTGGAGCTCGAGCTACTGGATCCCACACTGGCCGATTACGACCTGGAGCAACTGGGCGCCGCGATTCTTCCAGAGCGCGACCTGCAGTTCACCTACCTGGGGCTCCAGACGTTGTACGACCGCTATTTTATCCACAGCGATGAAGTACGCATCGAATTGCCACAGATCTTCTTTATGCGCGTCGCCATGGGCCTCGCTGTAGAAGAGGAGCATCGAGAAGCACGGGCCATCGAGTTCTATCGCCTGCTGTCGTCCTTTGACTATATGAGCTCCACTCCAACACTGTTTAACGCCGGCACCCTGCGGCCCCAGCTGTCGTCCTGCTACCTGACCACCGTGCCGGATGATCTCCACGGCATCTATGGTGCGATTCAGGACAACGCCATGCTGTCAAAGTTTGCGGGAGGCCTGGGGAATGACTGGACACCGGTGCGCGCACTGGGTTCTTACATCAAGGGCACCAACGGCAAGTCTCAGGGTGTAGTTCCCTTCCTGAAAGTGGTCAACGACACGGCCGTAGCGGTTAACCAGGGCGGCAAGCGCAAAGGCGCGGTCTGCTCTTATCTTGAAACCTGGCACATGGACATCGAAGAGTTTGTCGAGCTGCGCAAAAACACCGGCGACGACCGACGACGTACCCACGACATGAATACCGCCAACTGGATTCCCGATCTGTTTATGAAGCGGGTATTCGACGACGGTGACTGGACACTGTTTTCACCCAACGACGTGCCCGATCTTCACGATCTTTATGGCAAAGCCTTTGAAGAGCGTTACAACACCTACGAAGCCATGGCCGCCAACGGCGAGATCAAAAATCACAAGACGGTCAAAGCCCAAAATCTCTGGCGCAAGATGCTCGGCATGCTGTTCGAGACGGGCCACCCCTGGATGACCTTCAAGGACCCGTGCAACCTGCGCAGCCCACAGCAACATGCCGGCGTGGTTCACTCTTCTAACCTGTGTACAGAAATTACGCTGAACACCAGTGCGGACGAGATCGCGGTGTGCAACCTGGGCTCGATCAACCTGCCCCAGCACATCGACGAAAACGGCCTGAACCTTGAGAAACTCGAGCAAACCGTTCGCACCGCGGTGCGCATGCTCGATAACGTCATCGATATTAACTACTACTCTGTAGACACGGCGCGTAACTCAAACTTCCGTCACCGCCCGGTAGGCCTGGGATTGATGGGATTTCAGGACGCGCTCTACAAGCAGCACATCGCCTACGGATCAGACGCAGCCGTGGAATTTGCAGACCGCTCTATGGAGGCGATCAGCTACTACGCTATCGACGCCTCCAGCAGCCTGGCTGCCGAGCGCGGTGCTTACTCCAGCTACGAAGGCTCGCTCTGGAGCCAGGGCATACTGCCCATCGACTCATTGAGCAAGCTGGTGGACGAGCGCGGCAGTGACTACATCAAGGTCGATAGCACAACGACCCTGGACTGGGAGTCGCTCAGGACGTCTGTCAAAGCTCGCGGCATGCGCAACTCCAACGTGATGGCCATCGCACCTACGGCGACTATCGCCAATATCACGGGTGTTTCGCAGTCCATCGAGCCGACCTATCAAAACCTTTACGTGAAATCGAACCTTTCGGGAGAGTTCACCGTAGTTAACCCATACCTTGTCAATGATCTAAAGGCTCGGGGACTGTGGGATAGCGTCATGGTTAACGATCTTAAGTATTACGACGGCAGCGTTCAGTCGATCGAGCGTATTCCAGCGGACCTGCGCGCCATCTACTCCAATGCCTTTGAAGTCGAGCCCAAGTGGATCGTCGAGTGTGCAAGCCGTCGTCAAAAGTGGATTGATCAGGCGCAGTCACTGAACCTGTACATCAACAACGCCAGTGGTAAGAAGTTGGATATCACTTACCGCATGGCCTGGTACAGCGGCCTCAAGACCACCTACTACTTGCGCTCTTTGGCAGCCACAGGCACTGAGAAGTCGACCATCGCTACGGGTCAACTTAACGCCGTGTCTTCCAGTGCAGAGCCCCAGCCGGCACCCGTGCCGCAGGCCTGCTCGCTGGACGATCCGGACTGCGAAGCCTGCCAGTAAGCAAAGCTGGCGGTGCGCACGCACGAATGAAAAGACCATGGTCGCTGTGGGGGCGGCCATAGAAGAGTGACACGAGAAGGAGTGACACGATGTTGAATTGGGACGATTATCACGCGGAAGAAGGCGGCAACACAGCCGTGGCAGAACCCGCAATCGCAGAAGCAGCCGCGGCCAGCCTTGCAGAGATTAACGCTGCAGAAGCAGCCGAAGCCAAGCAGGCCGCGGAAGTCAGCGCGCCTGCGCCAGCGGCGGTTACAGCGCCGGTTGCAAACACGCAAGCTGCCGCCGACGCCGAGGGAGAACTCACGCCGGAAGCAAAGGCGAATATCGATGCCGCGGCTGAGGCTCTGCGCAATCTGGATGTAGCGGCAGGTCTGGAAGAGCTGGAAATGGGCGCAGCACGCGTCTCCATTGACGAAAAAGCCATGATCAACTGCCGGGCCGATCTCAATCAGCTGGTGCCGTTCAAGTACGACTGGGCGTGGCAGAAGTACATCGATGGCTGTGCGAATCACTGGATGCCTCAGGAGGTCAACATGACCGCCGACGTGGCCACCTGGAAGAACCCCGAAGGGCTCACCGATGACGAGCGTCGCATCATTCTGCGCAGCCTGGGTTACTTCTCTACCGCAGACTCACTGGTAGCAAACAACCTGGTGCTCGCCGTCTATCGTCTGATCACCAATCCAGAGTGTCGTCAGTACCTGCTGCGCCAGGCCTTTGAAGAAGCCATTCATACTCATGCCTATCAATATTGCATCGAGTCCCTGGGCATGGACGAAGGCGAAGTCTTTAATATGTACCGCGAAGTCCCCTCGGTTGCCAAAAAAGCCGCCTGGAGCCTCAGCCACACGCACGAGTTATCAGACCCCAACTTCAACACAGGCACCATGGAGTCGGATCAGACGCTGCTTCGCAATCTTATCGGCTTCTACGCCGTGACCGAAGGCATCTTCTTTTACTGCGGCTTTACGCAGATTCTGTCCATGGGTCGACGCAACAAGATGACCGGCGTTGCCGAGCAATTCCAGTACATCCTTCGCGACGAGTCCATGCACCTTAACTTCGGCATCGACGTAATCAACCAGATCAAGCTCGAAAACCCGCACCTGTGGACTGAAGAGTTCAAGCAAGAAGCGATTCAGATGATTCTGGAAGGCACCCAACTTGAGATCGAATACGCGCGAGACACCATGCCCCGCGGTGTACTGGGCATGAACGCGGCCATGATGGAGGAGTATCTCCAGTTCATCGCCAATCGTCGTCTGTCACAGATTGGTTTGCCCGAGCAGTTCCCCGGCGTGCAGAACCCCTTCCCCTGGATGAGCGAGATCATGGACCTGCGTAAAGAGAAGAACTTTTTCGAGACGCGCGTGATCGAGTATCAAACCGGTGGCGCCCTGTCCTGGGACTAAGTACGAGCACGGCTGTCGGCGGTGTGCGCCGGCAGCCTCTTCGAATCATCCCGGCAGGTCACTGCGAGGTATGACATGAAAGACGAACCACAAGATCAGAAACAAGAACAGGATCCAGAACAAAACGACAACGAGACCATTCTTATGGCGTTGGATCAGATCAGTCAGACCATCGATGTCATGACCAGTGTCGTGGGCAGGCTCCGACATTTTGTGCAGGAACAAGAAATTACCGAAGACATGGAAGTACGCGAAGCCATGCGTCCGGGTAGAACTTTGCACTAGGTAGTCACCTCAAAAGACAGGGTGGATGCTCCCAAGCTAAGCCCTGATTCCAGTAAAGGCGCCATGCCAGGCATGACACCCCATAACGCTCCGTCCCCAACGCAGTACTCCACAGCCGCCTATCAGGGGCGCCGCAAACAGCTCAATCTCGCCCTACTCGTTACAGCCAACCTGCTCCCCTTGTTGGGTGTTTTGCTGTTTGACTGGGACGTGGGCGCGCTGATCATTTTGTATTGGTCAGAGAACTTGATTCTTGGCGCCTACAACATCATCAAGATGGCCAGTGTGGGCGGAGTACATGCGGTATTCCCCTCGATTTTCTTTCTTGTTCACTACGGTGGATTCTGTGCGGTGCACGGATTTTTTATTCTCAGCCTGTTATTCGACGTACCTTCGAATTTTAACGACGAAGCCCCCTGGCCTTTGTTTCTGGTTTTTCTACAACTGTTGTTTCAGGTTGTTGAGCAGGTGTTTGCTCTGGCGCCGCGGGAATGGGTCATCGCCTTTATCGGCCTGACTATCAGTCACGGCTACTCGTTTGTGAGCAATTTTTTGATCGCCGACGAGCGGGCATCGACGACGGTCAATGGTTTGATGGCAGCACCCTACAAGCGCATCGTGATTCTCCATGTGACCATCATCGCGGGCAGCTTCGCTATCATGTCACTGGGACAACCGCTGTTTTTGCTTATCGTTCTTGTCGGGCTAAAGACCGCTATGGATGTTGGGCTGCATCTTCGAGAACATCAGCGAAAGGCGGGCAGCTGAAGCTCAGGAAACGATTATGTGTCGACCTTCTTCTAACACCTCAGAGCGGTAATTGACTGACTTACAGACACTCCGCTGAATACAAAACTCGTAACCTGAGTACAATCCGATCCAATCCTGTATTTTGGCATATCCCATTTTTAGCAGCGGTGATCGCATGACTTTGGAGAGCATCTACTACATCGGACAGACAGTCGCGGTTCTGGCTATCCTGGCTTCGCTCGCTTTTGTCCTATATCAAATCAAATTGGCGCGGCTTCAGATGCAGGGGCAGGCGGCAGTAGCCGTTCTTGATTATCAAAAGTCATTGGTTGATCACTTGCTGAATGATTCGGATCTTTACAAGATTGCGCTTCGTGGCAATGAGGACATGAATAGCCTCAATGAGTGGGAGCATCATCGATACACACTCTGGTGTCTCAAAGAAACGGGAATGTGGGAGTTGTGCCATCACTTAAAAAAGCAAAATGCATTAGACGCCAATCTGTTTACGGGTCTGGAAGCCTACTGGGTAGACCTGCACAGTGCGCCGGGACGTCGGCAGTGGTGGGCAGAGCATACCGTCATGTTAGATCCTGACTTTCGTAAGTATGTTCAGGAAAAACTTAAAAGCCGCGAAGTCCGGCCCTTGCGAGAAACAAACCCGACATTCGACCCAAGTCGTTTCGATACCTAAAACATAGGACTTGAACACACGCGCATTGGCGATACCGGATCGACAGTTATTCCTGTACTGATGTTTTGTGCGAAACAATAAAGGCGAAAGCTGACTTAAGGGTGAGGTCGCGTCACACCTCGAGGTGGTCATTGGCGGAGCTTGGAATTCAAGCCGATGAGTGGCCGCAATCAGTGGCCAAAAGAAAGCATTCAAGTAGCGGGGGTGACTACTTCAGCTTCCCAGTGTTCGACAATAGCTGCTGAATCTTAGCGATCCGCTCGCTGACTCTCTCTCGCCACAGGGTGTACCCACTGTGCGTGAACAACAATTGCTCGACCGCATTTTCGAATTCGGGGTCGGCGGTCAGCGTCTCAAAGTCGTAAATCAGCGATGCACCCACATCGGAACCCACCTTGAAGGTCTGTGCCGTGAATTGCAGGTCGGCCTCGTAGTCGAACGCTGACGTATAGGCCTCCGTAGCCCCAAGGGCCAGCGCGTGGTAGTACTCTTTGGCAAACTCAAAGCGCTCAAGATAATCCTCGTAATCCACTAACTCCGTGAGCAGTGTTCTATCGCTCAGAATGTTGGCCTTACCCGAAGATATTAATTCTCTAAAACTACCGGCGGTATCGGCGCTCGTTTGAAACGCGATACCCAACAGCAGTGCACGCTCAACTCCTGCGACGTCGTCATTCGCCAGCGTTCCCGCACGCAAAGAGCGAAGCAACGTCCGTAAATTTGACGTCATCTCATTGTGAAAAGCCAGAGCTCGGTTTGAGTCCTCTTCTATGCGATCGAAATCGACGCGAATTCTCTCAACAAGGACAATCTCCTCGAGCCGATTGCGACGCTCCTCGTTCCAATTCGCCACCTGAATACCGATAAACACACCGATAACGACGATTGCGAAGTCGAGCCCTACGGCAAACCAGTTTTGATCTTTCACGTGTTTTGTCAGGCTGCGAAGAATCATAAGGCGCTTGCTCCCTCAAGGCTTTGTCGTTTGCTTTGAGTGCAATTAGAACACAGCTGGCACTTCGCTTAGGAGGCGGAAGCGGTCGTTGGCTTAGCCCGGATTTGCCTAGTCTTGACCGCCGCTATTTGCCAAGAGCAGCTACCACAACGTGTTCTGTTGCTGGGGTAGGCCATCCACAAGCGAGCGAAACTCATCACCAAATTGATGGCAACGCAGGCTCCATACGTTGCGCATCGTATCTGAACTCATCGTATCTTCTAACTGGCGCAACATACCCTCCCAGTAAAACCGGTCGAGCCGCCCTTGTTGAAATTGATAGAAGGCCTCCTCGTAGAGTTTCAGGCCGCCGACCAAGTAAGACACCGCTTGAACTTTTTCGACCGGATCCAGCGTAGCGTATCCATCAAGCCCCTTAACCACTATGGCGGCGAGATCAGGCTCGGACAATGACGACAACATAATACGATAGGCCTCGTTGATCTCATGCACCGATGCCACGCGGCGCTCGTGGTTTTGTATTCGAACCTGAATACCCAAGAATACGAGCGAGGCAACCACTCTCGTATTGGTAGCGGCCATCCGACTTCCAGGACCACTCCAGAGCAACAAGCCAACAACCCCTCTTCGCATCTCGCCCATTCCAATCATTCCCCCCTGACGGAGACTTCCCAGCGCTGCACGCCATATTGACAGTGAACACATGCAAGAGGATCATGCGCAGCCTACAATTCGGTCCGGTTCGGCACCAGTAGCAAGCGACCGACAAAGGCCTGCTTAGGCAGGCGTTCACCACAGGAATCACGCCATGATCTATCAGAGCGATGCGATTACGCTCCGCCGTCACGACAACGGCATACTCGAGCTGCAATTCGACCTTAAGGGCGAATCAGTCAATAAATTCAATCAACTCACCGTGCAGAGCCTTACCGAGGCCCTGGATGCGCTGGATAAAGAGTCGGATGTTCGTGGTCTGCTGGTCACCAGCGGCAAAGGCGTATTCATCGTCGGCGCAGACATCACCGAGTTCACCGCAATGTTTGATGCCACGGTAGAAGAGATTCAGGCCTTCTCTGGCGGCCAGAACGCTAACTTCAGCCGTCTGCAGAACCTGCCTTTCCCCACCGTTGCCGTGATTAATGGCTTCGCTATGGGCGGTGGATTAGAGATCTGCCTGGCTTGCGACCTACGGGTCATGAGCACCGCTGCTAAAGTCGGCTTGCCCGAGACCAAACTGGGCATTCTCCCGGGCTGGGGCGGCACGGTACGCCTGCCACGCATCATCGGTGTCGACGAAGCCGTTATGTGGATGGCCACCGGCAAAGAGCAGAGCGCAGCAGAGGCTCTAAAGGCCGGTGCCGTTGACGCCATTGCCGCGCCCGAGCAGCTCCACAACGTTGCCATGACCACGCTTGAATCAGCCATTGCTGGCAAACTGAATATCGAAGGCCGGCGCAGCGCCAAAAGCTCGCCTCTGCCCCTGAACGACACCGAAGCGATGATGGCCTTCTTTACCATCAAGTCCATGGTCGCCCAGCAGGCCGGCAAGAATTACCCCGCCCCCATCAAGGTCGTGGAAGTTATCGAAGCCGCGCGCGGTATGGGCCTGGAAGACGCACTCAAAGTAGAAAGCGCCGGATTTGCGGAACTCGCCAAGACTGACGTCGCCGCCGCCATGGTGGGCTTATTCCTTAACGATCAGCTGCTGGCAAAGACTGCCAAGGCCTGGGAGAAAAAAGCCGACAAGCCCATCGAGCGCGCTGCAGTACTCGGAGCAGGCATCATGGGTGGCGGTATCGCCTACCAGAGCTCGCTCAAAGGCGTGCCCATCAAGATGAAGGACATCGCCCAGGAGGGACTGGATCTCGGACTCTCGGAAGCGAACAAGCTGCTGTCCAAGCGCGTATCCCGGGGCCGCATGACCGCCGACAAGATGGGCGAAGTACTCAACAACATTGACCCCACACTGACCTACGAAGGTTTTGATACGGTCGATATCGTTGTCGAGGCTGTCGTTGAGAACCCCAAGGTCAAGCATGCGGTACTGGCCGAGACCGAAAAGCACATCAGCCCCGACGCCGTGCTGGCCTCTAACACCTCCACCATTTCTATTGATTTTCTGGCCCAGGCTTTAGAGCGTCCCGAGAATTTCTGTGGCATGCACTTTTTTAACCCGGTACACGCCATGCCGCTGGTTGAAGTGATTCGCGGTGCCAAGACATCGGACACGGCCATCGCGCGCACCGTGGCCTACGCCAACCGCATGGGTAAAAAAGCCGTTGTCGTGAACGATTGCCCGGGCTTCCTGGTGAATCGCGTGCTGTTCCCCTACTTCGATGGCTTTTCAAAGCTGGTCCGCGACGGCGCGGACTTCCAGGCGGTGGACAAGGTGATGGAGCGCTGGGGCTGGCCCATGGGTCCGGCTTACCTGTCTGATGTGGTGGGCATCGACACCGGTGTTCACGCAGCGGGCGTCATGGCCGAAGGCTTCCCGGATCGCATGAAGATGGACTTTAAAACAGCGACAGAAACCATGTTCGAGAATAATCGCCTGGGCCAGAAGAACGGCAAGGGCTTTTACGAGTACGTCATGGACAAACGCGGTAAGCCCAAAAAGACTGTGTCCCAGGAAACCTACGAACTGCTTGCACCGATTACCGCCGAGCGTAAAGAGTTCGATCGCGAAGAGATTATCGCTCGCATGATGCTGCCTATGTGCACTGAGCTTGCCCGCTGTGTCGAAGAAGGCATCGTTGGCTCCGCCGCCGAAGCCGATCTGGCACTGCTCTACGGTATTGGCTTTCCGCCCTTCCGTGGCGGCGTGTTCCGCTGGATGGACTCCGTGGGCCTTGCACACATTGCCGAGCAGTCCGACAAGTTTGCCCACCTCGGCAAAGCCTATGAACTGACCGACGGTATGCGCGCCAAACTCGCCGCCGGCGAGACCTACTACTAAGCGCACAGGGAGATATTTAAGATGAGTGTTAATCCAAGAGATGCCGTCATCGTCGACTACGCCCGCAGCGCCATGGGCCGGTCCAAGAATGGCTGTTTTCGCAACGTTCGCGCGGACGATTTGTCTGTCGCGGTTATCAAGGGTCTGCTGGCTCGCAACGAAAAACTGGACCCGGCCGAGATCGACGACCTGATCTGGGGCTGTGTGCTGCAGCGCGGTGAGCAGGGCATGAACCTGGCCCGCATGCTGGTGCTGGGCGCACAACTGCCCTTCACCATTCCCGCACAGACCGTGAACCGACTGTGTGGATCGTCGATGTCAGCCATGCACACCGCAGCGGCGAGCATCATGGCCGGCCTGGGTGATGTCTATCTGGTAGGTGGCGTGGAGCATCTGGGCCACCTGCCGATGATGGATGATGTGGATGTGAACCCCCGCATGGGTCTGAACGTGGCCAAGGCTGCCGGCATGATGGGTATGACCGCTGAGTATCTGGCCCTGATGCACGGCGTCAGCCGCGAAGATCAGGACAAGATGGGCGTTCGCTCTCACCGACTTGCTCACGAGGCGACAGAAGCAGGCAAATTTGCCCGGGAGATCATCCCTGTAGAAGGCCATGACGCGCAAGGCGGTCTTATCGCCGTGGAGCGCGACGAGACTATCCGCCCGGAAACAACCCTGGAAAGCCTGGCGCAATTGCCACCGGCCTTTAATCCCCAGGGCGGCACGGTCACCGCCGGTCAGTCTTCGCAGATCTCCGATGGCGCCTCGGCCATGCTCGTGATGTCCTACGAAAAGGCCCAGGCGCTGGGACTCAAGCCCATCGCCAAGATCAACGCCATGACCACTGCCGGCGTCGATCCATCGATCATGGGTTACGGCCCGGTACCTTCGACGCAAAAAGCGCTGAAGAAGCTGGGACTGACCATGAAGGACATCGAGATGGTTGAGCTCAACGAGGCCTTTGCCGCACAGGCACTGCCCGTACTCAAAGATCTTGATCTTCTGGATGACATGGAAGACAAAGTGAACGTCCACGGCGGTGCTATCGCTCTTGGTCACCCCTTTGGCTGCTCCGGCACGCGTATCACCGGCTCCTTGCTGACCGTCATGCAGGATCGGGATCAGACACTCGGTATATCGACCATGTGTATCGGCCTGGGTCAGGGCATCACAACGGTTATCGAACGGATCTGATTACCGCCCCAAACAGGTGACCCCTTGCAAGAACACTTGCAAGATATTGAACGGCCTCTAGTATGAGGCCGTTTTTCGTTGTGTCTTTGGGTAAGCCACAACGACTCCAGAAGCCAAAAAAACAAGCATAAGGAGAACGGCATGGATTTGTTTCACGAAGACCACCCCGCGTGGCTGGCGCAGGTCGATGAGGCCGTTATCGATCCGGATCAGGCGATCATTGACCCACACCATCACCTCTGGCCAGAGGTGATGGGCCACGTCTATAACGTGGATGAATTTGCGATAGACACCAACACGGGCCACAACGTTATCGGTACCGTCTTTATGGAATGCGGTACCTGTTACCGCGAGGACGGACCTGAGCACGAAAAGCCCCTGGGCGAAACCGAGTACGTGTTGGCCCAGGCTGCGCGGATCAAAGAATTAGCGCTCGGTGCCCCGATTCTTGGCATGGTGGGTCACGTAGACCTCCGGGATACCGCCACGCTGGATGCCACGCTCGACAAACATATTGCCCTTGCCGGTGACTTTTTTAAGGGCATTCGCCATGCCGGAGCCAGTGCGCGGGACGAAGATAAAGAGAGCATGCTCATTCCCGGCGCCGCCCCTGCCGACCTGTATCGGCTGCCGGAATTTCAAGCCGGCGTCCGGCGCCTCGGTGAACGGGGCCTGTCTTACGACACCTGGCATTATCATTATCAACTGCAGGACTACATCGCGCTGGCCAAAGCCTGCCCGGATACCACCATGATTCTGGATCATTTTTCTACGCCCCTGGGTGTGGGGAGCTTTGCGGGACAACACGACGCCATATTCGAAAGCTGGAAGGGCGAGATGCGAGAGCTCAGCAGTTGTCCTAACGTGTTCCTTAAACTCGGTGGCCTGGCCATGCCCGACAATGGCTTTGACTGGCATTTGGCCGAGCGACCACCGTCATCGGACGAACTACTGGCCGCGCAAGGTCGCTGGTATCGTCACGCGCTGGACTGCTTCGGGCCATCGCGATGCATGTTCGAAAGCAACTTTCCGGTAGACAGGCTCTCGCTGTCGTACACGGTGTACTACAACGCCATGAAAAAGCTGGCGGCGGATTTTTCCGTCGACGAAAAAGCCGCGCTTTTTGCTGACACGGCCCGACGTGTCTATCGACTGAGCTAAGCCATTGATCCCAAGCGGAGAATAAAGATGAATACTGATCCAGCAGCGCAGACCGCTGAGCTACTGAAAAACCCGAAACGGCGCATTGTCGATCTTTCTATACCCATAGAAAACGACGTAGCCTCGGATCCAGAGCCTTATCGTCCGCAGGTCACCTACCATCGCCACGAGGGCACCCATGACCAGCTCATGCCGTTCTTTCCGGGTCTTGAAAAAAGCGATCTGCCCGACGGCGAGGCCTGGGCCGTAGAAGAAGTTCAGCTCAATACACACAACGGCACGCATATGGACGCGCCCTGGCACTACCACTCCACCATGGATGGGGGCGACCCGGCCTGGACCATCGATCAGGCTCCGCTGGACTGGTGTTTCAGATCCGGCGTAAAGCTGGATTTTCGACACTTTGAAGATGGCTATGTGGCTACGGCAGCAGACGTAGAGGCAGAGCTTGCGCGCATCGGCTATGAGCTTCAGCCCCTGGACATCGTTGTGGTCAACACCAGTGCGGGAGCCGCCTACGGCGACCCTGACTATATTCACCGCGGCTGCGGCATGGGCCGCGAGGCGACGCTCTATCTCACCGAGCGCGGCGTGCGCGTGGTAGGCACCGACGCCTGGTCCTGGGATGCGCCGTTTCTACACACCGCGCGAAAATTTTCCGAATCCAAAGATCCTTCGATTATCTGGGAAGGCCATAAAGCGGGCCGTGATATCGGTTACTTCCAGATGGAAAAGCTACACAAACTTGAGACCCTGCCCGACTACGGCTTTGAGATCTCCTGCTTCCCGGTAAAAATCAAAGGGGCGTCCGCGGGTTGGACCCGCGCCGTCGCTATTTTTGACACCAATAACTAGCAGCCACAGCTTGCTGCCCGATCCTTATCCGCAAGCCTGCGCTGTGACTTATTCACACTTTCGCGTCGCTCTCGTAAAGATATTTACCATATAAAACAGTAACTAAGACAACATTTTAACGGTGGTTTGCTATGGCAAGCAGGTCATGAAGCCGTTAAAATCTCCACAGCTGACATGTCCGCCCCAGCGCGGGCGCCAGCAATAAGCCCATAAGAGCGATAACAGCTACCAGATAGCAGCGCCATGCAGATACGGGACAGACTTATTCCTGACTCCGGACGAGATTTTTCACACTCGGGCTTTTCTGCGCGTTGCTTTTGCATGTCCACAGAGACAGCAGTCAATAAATTAAAAATACTCGCAAGATACTAAAAAGGATGCGCCCCATGAGTTCACGTAGATCAATCGCACACACTGCCCCGCGCTTATCAAAAAAGCCTCTGGTAGCAGCACTGGCCACATTGCTGGCCGGCAGTGCTCTCTCAGCCATGACCCAGGCTCAAGAACAACCACAACGTCGCGGTGGTTCCGCGTCTCTCCTGGAAGAAGTGGTGGTTACCGCACGAAAGCGCGAAGAAGGCTCCCAGGATGTACCACTGTCTATCACCGCTTTTGGTGCTGACCAGATCGAAGCGCTTAAAGTTCGCGATCTAACCAGCCTGTCCGTAGGCATGCCAAACGTTGCCCTGGATGACGTAGGTACCACCCGCGGTACTGCTAACTTCTCTATTCGCGGACTGGGAATCAGTGCATCTATTCCCTCTATCGACCCCACCGTCGGTGTGTTCGTAAACGGCGTATACCTCGGCGTTAACAACGGCATCATCTTTGATGTGTTTGATCTTGAGAGCATCGAGGTCCTTCGTGGCCCCCAGGGCATTTTGTTCGGTCGAAACGTAACCGGCGGCGCGATCTTGATGAACACCAAAAAGCCCGGCGAAGAGTTTGAAGGATCAGCACGCTTTGCCGTTGATGGCGGTGGCGATGGTGGTTTGAACTACTACGCCATGGGCACCGTTGGCGGTCCCGTGACCGATACCCTGGGCTTGAAATTGACGGCCTATTACAACGAAGACGAAGGCTACTTCCAGCGTGACGCCTTTGAACCCAATGGTGTAACCCAGGAAGATGTGGGTGCCGTTGAGCAGACCATGATTCGTCCTACGCTTGTGTGGACACCAACAGATATGTCAGAGCTGGTTATCCGCTATGAGTACACGGACATTTCCGGTGACGGTGCTGTGGCACAGTCGCACACCAACGGTCGCGGCGAGCCTGGCGCGTTTGTAAACTACGATCGCGAGAGCTTTGGTAACAGCAACGACTTCATCGGTTATCAGAATATCGAAACTGACTTTTTGACGGTTGAATACAACCAGGGCGTGAGCCTGGGTGACGGTACTGTCACCGCCATTTACGGCTGGAGAGAATCTACCTCCGAGTCCGGAAGCGACATCGACGGACAGCCAGTATGGGCTTTCCACTCTGCTGCCTGGTTAGATACAGAGCAGGACAGCTTTGAGCTTCGTTACAACGGTCAGTTCGGCGATTTTAACGTCACCACCGGCGCCTACTGGTTCCAGAACGACCTGGGCTACCACGAGCGTCGTAACCTCGCGGGCGCAGCGCTTGGAAATCAGGCCCCGCTCATCATCCAGGACGGTGGCGGTCTCTACGGCGTAGAGACTTTGGGACTGTTTGTGGCAGCAGACTACGACATTACCGATCGACTGACTTTGACTGCAGGCCTGCGTTACACCGACGAAGAGAAGTACGGCGATATCGCGTCACTTGCAGCGAACCAAAGCATCGAGGAGGCTTTCTTTGGCCTTGATTCGGGCCAAATCAATTATCTGGTAGACAATCGCTGCAACCTGGTTGACAGCAGCGAAGGCTTTAAAACATGCCCGTTTGACTTCAACGGCAAGGATGACTGGCAAACCTGGTCTCCTAAAGTTGGCGCAAGCTACGCATTGACCGACGAGGCGCAGATCTACGGTCATTGGTCACGGGGCTTCCGCTCTGGCGGCTACACCTGCGTAACACCACGCCGCTGTTTACACCTGAGGCTTTTGACGAAGAACAGGTAGACAACTTTGAATTGGGCTACAAGTCGCAACAGGCCTGGGGGAAATTGAACGCAGCTTTCTTCTATACAACCGTGGGAGACATGCAGCGGGAAATCAACTTTGCAGACCCCGATGCGGGCGTCGTGCAGATTATTCGTAACAGTGCCGATGCCACCCTTTGGGGTATTGAGCTGGATGGCGCCTTCGCCTTGTCAGACAATCTGCTCATGATGGCCTCTTTTGGTTACATCGATGCCAGCTACGATGATGTGTTCTTTGACCTGAACGGCGATGGCGTGATTGACGGCGCGGACAAGGCGCTTGGCCTGCCCCGCGCACCCGAAGTCACCTACAGCCTGGGCTTCAACTACGATATGGAACTAGGCAGCTGGGGTTATGCCACAGCGCGCATCAACTATGCCTATCGTGATGAGGTATTCTTCACCGATAACAACCTGGGCTTCATTAACGAGCAGGATATTCTGGACGCAGGTCTGGATGTCTACTCCAACAATGGCAGCTGGGTGTTCTCGCTCTACGGTCGCAACATGCTCGATACTGTGAAGCACGGCGGCGACACACAGCTGTCACCGACTCTGGCCGGCGTACCCACAGGCGGAACTTTCTCGCCACTGATGCGTGGTCAGACTTACGGTGCCGAAGTGACCTTCAACTTCTAATCGCCCGGAAGCGATTGCTAAACCGGCGGTGCGCAAGCCCGCCGGTTTTTTTGTGTCTGCAATAATGCAGGCTCACCGGCCACTGTTACATTCAATCGATCTCCGGTAACCTGCTGCGCAAATTAAAAAAACCAACGAACAATAATGTTGCGGATCGGGGACAGGCATAGACGCTCGGCTTTACATGGAAGGTCCGCGCTTGTCAGCGCGTGCTGGGCGGCACTTCTCGTTGTCGGCATCATGGGCCTTTCCGCGAACAGCCAGGCGCTCAATCCCGACCGCCTCCTCAGTCAATATCTACTCGATCACTATGGTCGAGATTCGGGTTTACCATCCGACCGTGTATGGGTCAGTACAGAGGGACCTCGTGGCTATCTTTGGATTGGCACTCAGGGTGGCCTGGCCCGTTTTGACGGTGTCAACTTCAAAGCCTACAACCAACAATCCCATCCCGCATTCAAGGCCAGCGATATTCGCGCGCTGGAATGGACACCCGACGGCGATTTGTGGATAGGCACCTACGGCGGCGGCGCTGTTCGCATGCGCGGCAAGGAATTCACGACTTTTACTACTGATGACGGGCTAATCGGCAATGTCATCTATGACATTCATCGAACCGTCGACGGCTCTATCTGGTTTGCAACGGATCAAGGCGTCAGCCAACTCGTCGCTGACGAGTTCAGTTCCTGGACTGTAGATGATGGGTTGGCGTTCAACGGCGCGACCCACATCGCACAAGACCAACAAGGAACACTGTGGTTTAGCAGCCTCACCAACGGCGTCAGTTTTTTTGATGGGGGCCGCTTTGAGCATATAGGACTGGATGAGGGCCTGGATTCCCTGCAAATACACATGCTTAAGTGGGACAAGGAACTAGGTATTATTGTGGGCACGGCCACCGGCAGCATTTACCAGCTGTCCGCCGTGCAAGGCCCACAGAAACTGCCAATGTCCAACCCGGTGGCGATCGAAGAATATCTTCGCGATCGGGATGGCAACCGCTGGCTGGGAAGCTATGGTGAAGGGCTGTGGAGGGCCAGTGCCGATGGAAGCGAGACTCGCTTTAGCTTCGGAACCGGCAATGAAACCGAACACATATTTAGCCTTATAGAGGATACCCGGGGAACCCTGTGGGCCTCAACCACGCGCGGTCTGTTTGGTCTGCGAGATAGTCCGTTCTTATCCCTGGGAACAGCAGAGGGGCTGGCGGACTCTACCTTTGTCGTCACCGCTGATAATGACGGGACGGTTTGGGCCGGGAGTGAACCCCACGGCTTGTTTCGCATTAGCGCCGATGGAAAACTCTCCCAACCTCACCCTGAACTCATTAATAAGACCATTTCCTCTTTGTTAATCAGTGTTGATGGCAGCCTGTGGATCGGAACCTTTGGGGAGGGCCTTTTTCGTATACATAACGGCGTAATTACACACTTCGGGGAAGAAGACGGGCTGTTCGGCTTACACATTTTTGCGCTGCAGCAATTACGTGACGGGACGATCTGGATCTCCACGAACCTTGCTCTGAACATCTGGCAAGACGATGCGTCGCCGATAAGCCAGCCTCTTCCCGAGCTTGATGGCAAGGTGCCCCGCCATATTCTCGAAGGCAAGGACGGCACGGTCTGGCTTAGCAGCGCCCAGGGGCTTTTTATTTATCGCAACGGCTTACTGGAGCAAAAGATAATCGGCGACGGTCCCACAAGCAGCGTCGTTCGTGCAAGCTACGAAGATGAGCGGGGCGTACTTTGGATAGCAGCCGGGAATGGCACCCTTTCACGACTGGACCAGGGCAGGCTGTTTACCTTTGACAGCTCCCATGGTCTGCCGTTCTCGGCAGGCTATGCCATTCTCGAAGATAAGGCCCGTAACCTGTGGATATCCGGCACCCAGGGTTTGCTGCGGGTATCACGCGACAGCCTCGATGCCGTGGCTCGAGGTGAGCGCAACGTACTAGACACACGTTTGTTTGATGAAACTGACGGCCTTCGCTCAACACAGTTTGTCGGTGGCTTTCAGCCAGCGGCCTGGTCTACGCCGGACAATCGTCTGTGGTTTGTAAGCACCAAGGGCCTCATGGCATTTTCACCCCAGGGTCTCGCGTCCGAAACTCCAATGCTGCGCACCTATATTGATGCCGTGCGCGTGGATGGCAGCCCCATAGATTTACTGGAACCCCTGCAATTGCCGGCAGACTTCCAAAGTCTGGAAATCGACTACAGCAGTCCCGAATTGAGTAATCCTCAATCCGTAAACTTTCGATATAGCATTGCGGCAAACAGCGACTCCTGGACCAGTGCCGGCGACCGACGCACGGCCTACTTCACCGCATTGCCCGCTGGCAACACCGTCTTTAGGGTTCAAGCCAGTTTTAACGGTGAATCACCCTCTCAAAGTAGCGAGAACGTCGCCGCCTTAAGCATCAACAGAGCACCTCACTGGTACGAAACCACCTGGTCAGTGCTCGTCGCTGCGGCCTTGATTGGACTCCTGGTTACGCTTTTGCAGCGCTTCCAATCACGCAATGCCCGCCGTAAAGAGCAGCAATTACGCGCATTGGTGGACCTTCGCACCAGGGAACTCCGCGAAGCCCTGGTGCGCGTCGAGGCCAACTCACGCATCGACAGCCTTACTGGTGTCGCCAATCGTCGTCATCTTGAAGAACAGCTCAACGCCACCTGGAGCATGGCCCGACGAAGCGGGGCTCCCGTGAGTATTCTCATGCTCGATATTGACCTGTTTAAGCAATACAACGACACCCTGGGTCACTCCGCCGGCGATGACTGCCTGCGTCTCATTGCCCAGGCTATCAAGAGCAAACTCCTGCGCGAGCATGACATGCTGGCGCGTTACGGAGGCGAAGAGTTTGTCGTGCTGCTTTATGACACGGATGCCAAAGGCGCCGAGAGGGCCGCCAACCGTATCCTCGATTGCGTCAGGGTTCTGGATTTGCCGCACCCTGCGAGCGATGTCAGCGAGCACGTCACCATCAGCATAGGCTGCGCAACGCTGGGCGAAAAGGAGCGCGACGATCCGCACAGACTTATCGATCTTGCAGACAAGGCGCTCTATCAAGCAAAGGCCCAGGGCCGAAACCGTGCCTGCAGCTCAAATCAGGAATCAACCGATACGCCGCTGGAACGGCGGTAAAGAGTCGAGAATCGCCCGCCCATAGCGGCGAGTGAGCACTCGTCGATCCATGAGTGTGACTCTGCCGTTATCAGTTTCGGTGCGCAGAAGACGGCCACTGGCCTGCACAAGCTTAAGTGCGGCATCGGGAACGCTGATCTCCATAAAGGCATTCCGTCCCTGAGCTTCGAGCCATTCAGCCAGTGCCGCGTCCACCGGGTTGTCCGGCACCGCAAAGGGTAACTTGGCGATAACCACGTGCTGGCAATAATTGCCGGGCAGATCCACGCCTTCGGCAAAGCTCGCCAAACCGAAGATTACGGCACCCTCTCCGCCATCGATCTTCTCTCGATGTCGGCGAATAATTTCCTGCTTACTAAAATCATCCTGACGAATCGTCCGGTCCCGCCACTCTCGGGGAAGTCCGTCATAGACATCGTTCATTTGCCGGCGGGAAGAGAACAATACAAGACTGCCTTCCCTGGCATCCAGTAGCTGAGGCAGCTGCGTTATCAACTCCTCCGTGTGCGCTGACGCGTTACTGGGTTCACTGTCCATCGCTGGCACATGCAGGGTTGCCCGGCTGTAGTCAAAGGGACTGACTACGATCTTATAGCGACCATCTTCCGGCACGCCGGAACGTGCTCTAAAACGATCAAAGCTACCTAAAGCCGTCATCGTGGCCGAGGTCAGCACCACAGCGGCCGCTCGCTCCCACAACTGCTCCCGGAGAATATCCGCGGCCAGAATATGGCTACAGTGAAAATCAATGGCCATGTCTTCGTCGTCTGCGCGACGACGAAGCCAACGGGCCCGGGGCGGGGATTCCTCGGCGGCGTCTGCCGCAAAGTCTTTCCATAGTGACAGCACGCCCTCAGCGCGCACGAGCATGCCTCCCACGGCCATTTGCCAGGCCTCGATCTCATCGCGCTGAGATGCAAAGGCCTCATCCTCCAACGCATCGTCCAAACCTGCCTCGAGAGTCATAAGGCGCCCGTTGAGACGCGACCACTGGCTCGCTATCGCTATAGCGGCCTGCTGCAGATCCTCAGGAACAACGCCGCCGGCAAACCGCAGCTGCTCTTCGAAATCTCCCGCCCCCGCCATGAGCACCGCAGCCTGCTCGCCGATCTGCTGCAGACGCAGCTGAAGATCGTCAAACAGCGCAGACATGGGCTCCAGCACGGAAGACAGTCCCGGCAACGCCGTTAACAGTGGTGCGCCTTTCGCCAGGGCTTTGCGGCTATCCCCAAGCCACGACAACGTAGACGGCAAGCGGCAAAAGGAAGCGAAGTGATTCAGCGCCTTATCCGGCAGATGATGTCCTTCGTCAAAGATATAAATGCTGTCCTGCGGTGCAGGCAGAATCGCACCGCCGCCCAAAGCGAGATCTGACAGCACCAGGTCGTGGTTCGTCACCACAATATCGGCTTCCTGCAAGCCGTCCCGGGCTCGGTAAAAGCTGCAGTTACGAATATTGGGGCAGCGCCTGCCGCTGCATTGCCCCTGATCGGCGGTCACCGGAAACCAGTCCACATCATCAATGGGCGCTGACCAGTTATCCCGATCGCCATCCCAATCACCACGACCCAGGGCGTCGAGCATTCGCCCGTAACTCTCCAGCGCGTCACGGGCGAGCGTTGGCGCCACTTCGTCGGGATACAGCCCCATGGTCTGCCCCCCACCGGACTCCCGGGCCATGAGTCGATCCAGCTGACTGAGACAGAGATAACGCCGGCGGCCCTTGGCCAATACGTAACTAAAGTCCAACCCACTGCCAGCTTTGATGTCCGGGAGGTCCTTGTGCACCAACTGCTCCTGCAGCGCTACAGTCGCCGTTGCAATAATCAGGCGTTTGTTGAGAACCCGCGCCATCACTAACGCAGGAATCACGTAGGCGATGGTTTTTCCCGTCCCCGTACCGGCCTCGATCACGGCGATGGGGGATCCTTCTGCGTCAGGGCCATCGATGACTGGCGCCAGCAGCGCCAGCGTATTAGCGACCTCTGCAATCATTTGCCGCTGCCCCCAGCGGGGCGTCAGCCCCCGGGCATCGGTAATCGCGGTGTAGGCTTCCCGGATGGCATCTTTATCCGCGGGAGAAAGAACACTCACGAGAGGTTTTTAAGCTCCAGAACGCTGCGCAGGGCATTGGCATAGCTGGCCAGGGCGAAGGGCCGCTCTGATTCTGAAAGAGCATCTATGCGAGCATTGAACGACGCCTGGGAGCAGCTGCCCTCAGCGATATCGATGCCAGCCAAATCAGCTTCCCCACCCAGGCGCTGGTAGGCCCACACGTTAACCGGATGGAGACGATACCCGCTCACCACCTGCGCATCGATCGCTGCCGCAACCTCTGCCGGCGACTCCAGGTCGCTCCCCAAAGGCGTTCCAAAATGCACGTGTACCCGACCCTTGGCACCGGAGATACCCTGACCAATAGACGCGATATCTTCCTGATCAGACTTTTCATAGCTGCCCGTGTTCTGACGATGACTCAGTTCCCGAGCTTTCATGGCGTCACAGGGATCCAGTTCATAACTGATCGCGACCGGCACAATTCGCAGCGAAGCAATATGCTCACCAAAACTTTCGTTTTGCTTGTCGCGACTCAGAGACAGCATTTTTATCACCGCAGCCTCGGTGCGATCGCGGCCATCTTTCGCCCGACCCTCGCGCTGGGCGATCCAGATAGGCGCGTTGTCCTCCTGTATGGATGAGCGAATATATTGGGCAAGCAGCTTGGAGTTGGCGAGCAACTCCCGAGGCCCGCTCACCGACCGCTTTACCACAAAGCTTTTATTGAGCCGCATGAGATCGGCAACCCACTGCTGTTTGAGCAGGTTATCGCCAATAGCGATGCGCAGGGTTTCATACCCCGCCCGGTGCAAAGCATAGTTGGTGAGCGCCGGGTCCATAGCGATATCGCGATGATTGCTGATGAACAGGTGCGCACTTTTAGAGTCCAGCTGTTCAAGCCCGGAGACGCTCAAACCCGCGGTACTGTCCTCGATAAGACGCTCAACATAGACCCTCACACGCATTTGCAGCTCGGCAATGCTGTCGACGTGGGCAAACTGACGACGAAGATAAAAGCGTGCCAGCGGCCGCAGGAGCCCTGCAAAAGGGAGCACTCCATCTCCAAATCGCAGCCGTAACATGGCAGTCAGGAAGTCCGGGGACCCCGACAAACGGTCTATGGTGGGCCGCACCTCCCCGTCGGTATAGGGCCTGATTGCAGCAAAAGGATCTGACACAGAGAACTCCAAAAAAAACGCGCCTCACCTTAACCAAAAAGCCTCTGGGCGTCATCCAGCGAATGCGTGGGTAGTGGCCTACTTTGAATTATTCCGCGTTTTATATGGGCCTCTTTTCTTCGGCTCTGGCGCACGATCGTCGATCAATTTTACGATGAATTCCAGATCGTAAACTGAGTCTGCAATACCCGCTTCCATGGCTGGAGTTACCTTCAGTGTTTTGTGGATTCGGCAGAAGTTGTAGTGCATGTAATGCAGTGAGATCGCATGCATGTGATTCTCGATTTTCTTGCTAAATCCATTGGTGAGGCGCGTGAATCGACGCATAGACATGCGCATGGTCAGATTCTGGCGTTCTACAAAGCTAGTAGAGATATGCTTCTCGTCTGGCGCACCAATTTCACTGGTCAGGGTGGCGTTAAGAAACTTGGCCGGGCTATATCGCTTCTCACCTTTTGCTTGTCGATCTGTACCGTAGATTTTTATAAGACGTCCGTAGTCGATGTCATGGCCAAATGCGCACTCTACAGCCTCAAGATAGGGCCGATACCCATCAGTTGTCAGCTGTACACGGTTCGCCAAACGCAGTGCCAAGTCATCAATAAATGTTTTCGCTGATTCCATATCGCGGTTTCCTACATGCCAACAGGGCACTAATTTGGTGTCGGCATCGATTGCTGTCCAAGTCCAAATATCTCCAGCGTCATCAGGGGCTGATTTAGCAGTCGCTACATTTTTTTGCTTTGCATAGACGAAGCTCCAGATCTCGTCGCACTGGATGCGCTTACAAGGCAGGTTACGAAGTGTTTTGTCTTGATAGTCGAGACACGCCTCGCCAGCATCACGCAGCAGCTTGTCAACTGTGGTTCGGCTGACGTCCGCCATACGAGCGGTAGCGCGGAGCGAGTTTCCCTCAACAAGCATGTGGAGGATTTGGGTTCGTTGCTTCGTGGTTAGCTTGTTCATGGGTATTATAATAGTGACAATTGTCACTTTAGTCCAGAACTATTTAGTGCTTTTTGTCACTCTTTGATGTATCTTCTGATTATGCGTCTCACAGATTAGGCACGGCATGTCTACTGACTTTTCGAAGATACTGACAGAGCTCCGAGATTGGGGCTTCAACGACTACAAGATGGCCGAGATCACCGGCATTGAACGCAGCAAATTAAGCAAGCTTCGTACAGGTGACCGAAAGCAGCCGAACTATGATGATGGCGTGAGCATCATGGAAGTTTACAAAGCTGAGTCGAAAAGTAAGCGCTAGTACGCTAAAATGAGACACGCGCCATGTTTATTAT
>DS999406.1:0-13840 GCA_000158155.1 gamma proteobacterium NOR5-3
ATCATATGTCCCGAAAATGGGCGACATGCCAAGCGCAGCGAAATTTCGCGAAACGCTAGCAGCGCGCCAAAGTGGCCGATTGCTTTTCTCTCGAGAGGAAGAAATTGTTTTCGATGAGAAGGCGACCTACGGTGTCCTCGTGCATAATCCTGCGGGTAATAGGTTTGAGGAGCGCATGCAGAGTCTAGGTTTCATACAGGTTTGTATTCCGAACGAGCAATTTACGTCATGGATCGCGCAAATCGCGCTTACTGAAATGATCGAAAAATATCCAAACATTGTGCAGGCAGAGTCTGCAGCCACGCCGAAGCCGAGACTCAAAACAAAAATTGGGAAGCTTGAGGCAGGAGAGTAATCAAAATGAGTGCAGTATCTTCTTTTGTAGGGGAGAGATTGACCCAGGCAAGGAAGGCCAGGGGGGTCAGCGCGGGCGACTTTGCCGACATGGTAGGGCTGGATCGCGTCACTATCTCTCGGTATGAGACTGGCAAGATGGACCCAAAGCCTTCGACCATTTATAAGATGGCTGAGGCGTTAAATTTCCCAACGGGCTACTTTTCTCGCGAACTGAACAGCCGCGAAGGGTCGGGACCGCTTTTTTGGCGCGCACGGCTTACTGCCCCAGTTAAAATGCGTGAACGAACTGCGGTACGTTTAGAGTGGCTTGAGGATATCATTGAATTCTTAGAGGAATATTTTGATTTTCCTGACATGAACCTGCCTGATCTTGGTGGGCATGACGCCCTCACGCTAAGCGAAAACGCTCTAGAAAATGCTGCTGCTGCGCTAAGGCAACACTGGTCAGTTTCATCCGGGCCGCTCCCAAATTCTATCGGTTTGGTGGAAGCAAATGGCGTCCTAGTAAGCCGATGCAGCACCGATACGGCGAAACTAGATGCTGTATCCAGGCCCCAACATTCTTCTGGTCACCCATATATGCTGCTCTCGCGAGATGGTGATAGCGCGTGCAGGCAGCGGTTTGATGTTTGCCATGAGTTAGCTCATCTTGTTATTCATAGAAATGTGACTGAATCGATGATGAAGGATAAAGCGACTTACAAGGCCGTAGAGCGGCAGGCTGACTACTTCGCTAGCTGCTTACTTTTACCTGCACAAGATTTTGCCGACGAGCTTTTTGCGCCGACGTTAGATGCATTTATGACTATGAAGGAAAGGTGGCGTGTTTCAATTGCGGCCATGATCATGCGATGTAAAGCGCTTGAGATCTTGGACAAGGATCAAGCTTCCCGGATGTTTATTGCCTACAGTCGGAGGGGTTGGCGCAACGGAGAGCCTTTGGATAGCGCTATTGAGAAGGAGTCTCCAACACTATTAAAGAGCAGTATTGAAATCCTCCTTGAACAAAACGTTTACAGCTCAGATGAGATTCTTGGGAGGCTCCCAATTCCAGTCTATGACCTTGAGCAGCTATGCGAACTTGACACAGGGACTTTGAACCCTTCGCCTCCGGTTGATGTTCAGCCGAAACTTAAGCAAAAAGGCAATGTTGTCTCCTTAAGTCGGCATAAAAAACCACAAAGTTAGCTGCTACTCGCCGCTGGCTAGTTTGCCGTGCGGTTTTGCCGTTGATGAAGTCGCGGTAGATGGCTTCTCGGATTTTTTACGCTGTCGCTGACAATCCTCGGCTGGCTCGCTTATTGTGAGATCAGCTATTAGCTTAGCGAGCTGATTCGCATCTTTTGGTCTTTTTGGCTTCTCTTTCATGCTGCGATTTTACCACGGCAGCAGAAGCGCAGATAACACCTAAAAATCAGCCTGAAATTTCAAAGTGGGCCACCACCAATGCGTGCAAACGCTGACGAATGCCCAAGCTTCTGCTACTCTTGCGCGCGATTTTTGAACGGAGAATTACCATGGAAGCAACAAGCGCAACACTCATGACCTTTGGCCTTGCCACCTTACTGGTGAGCTGGATCCTGATGCTCATCGCCGCGTGGAAAGACGATTACGCCTGGGGCATATTTGCAGTGCTGCTCCCGCCACTGGCGTACGCCTACGGCTTATTCCGCCTCGAGAAAGCCGGACAGAGCCTGCTGGTGGCGTTTGTAGGTCTGGTCATGTTGTGGGCCGCCTTTTAAAGGCGCATCACTCCCGGAGCATAAAGCGGCGGCGCAGCTCGCGCCGCTCCTGCTCTCCCAGACCCAGCCCGTCCCTCAAATAGCTATTGCGATCACCGTACAGTCGATCCATAGCCTCTATAGCGCTGTGCAAGTAGTCACGCTCGGCTTGCATCATGGGCAGTAATTGCGCATCGCTAAGGTGGTCTACCGGATATTTTTTTCGCACCCGGGGCAATTGCTCCGCAGGCAGATAGTAGTTGCGCGAAAGCAGATAATCCGCGTCGATGTCCTGTGGTGCCACGCCCAGAGCCATCTGTAAAACAGCAACGGCAAAACCCGTGCGATCCTTTCCTGCCGAGCAGTGAAACAGCATCCGCTCGGCATCACTGGCCAGCAGTTGCGCAAAAATGTCCCGATAAGTGTCAGTCTGGGATTCCACAAACTCCCGGTTGATGTCGCACATAAATTGAAACATGGCCTCAGCGCCGCCCAATGAGGTGGAGTCAGCGTAAATGGCGCTACCGTGGCTACCGGGCGTAATGTCCGCACCCACCACAACAACGCCATCAGGCAACCAGGACGGCTCCATTTGTCGCTCGTCCTCCCGGCGAAGGTCAAAAATCAGTCGCAGCTGCAACTCGGCCAATCGCTCGCGATCCGAGTCCGAAAGATCAGCAAGATGCCCCGATCGAAACACCCGCCCCCAGGCCATAGTCCCGCCTTCACAGGCATAGCCCCCCGCATCCCGGAAGTTTGGAGACCCGCTAAGCCCCAAATGACGCCGCGCAGCTGTTTTTGATAAATCATTCAATGTCGCTTCACCTCGCGTGTTGTTTGTCTGGTTGAGCGAATTCCATGATGGCCCCGCCGGGGAGCAGCCATGGGCGCCGCCGCACGGCTATTGACAGATGCCCGGGCAATCGGCAGAATCCGCCCTCCAAAAATTTCCTTTTACCTGTTTCATTATTTAGAGGAGTCCTACGTGGCTAACTCACCCCAAGCACGCAAGCGCGCACGTCAGTCTGAGAAGCGTCGTTCACACAATGCCAGCCTTCGTTCGCTCGTTCGTACCAACATCAAGAACGTTCTGGCCGCCGTTAAAACCGGTGACGCGGAGCAAGCGCTCGCCGCCTACACCAAGGCCGTGCCTGTGATTGATCGCATGGCGGACAAGGGTATCATCCACAAAAACAAGGCTGCACGACATAAGAGCCGTCTCAATGCCCAGGTCAAGGCGCTCGCTGCGTAACATAGCAGTCGCTAGCGTGAAAAAGCCGGCTTTAACGCCGGCTTTTTTGTGTCCGATTTATGCCTGTTTCGTGTCTGATTTATATCTGAGGATTATTCATACAGGCTGAGCCCAAACCGATCTTTGCCGGCGACCTGGGCGGCGGTGCAAGGATGCAGCGATAGAGCATTGACCTCTAATCACGCGCCTCCACGGAGAACTTCTGGCCACCCACAGAGGCCTCGTACATTAATCCGCCCTTGGCACGGGTAAAGATGGCCACTCCATTTGAATAGTTCGCATCAGCGGATGCGCCCACTGTAACGGCCACCGCCGAAGCTTGGGCTCCAAGCTCGTAGTTTCCGCCTTTAAAGTGCGCCAGAGCCTCAGCATTCTCAAAAAAGAGGAACTCGCTGTAAGCCTGACCGCCCCACTGAAAACCAATCGTTAACTGCGTAAGAGTCACTATTGCCGTCGCCTGGCCGCCCTCAAAAAGCAAACCTTTGCCCCGCGCGCCGCCAATACCGAACCCGGCTTTACCGACGGTTGGGATCACCACATAGGCGGCCGCCGAATCAAAAAAGGCCTGCATACTTGGATCGTCGGCAAGGAGCTCAGCTTTAGCGGTGGCAGCACCATCTTCAAGTTTTCCAAATTCCCGGGGATCCCAGGCCAATGCAGACACGCTGATTGCCAGGGCAGCAAACGCTGCACAAATTCGTGTGGTGACATTCATGTTGATCATCCTGTTTTAGGAGTGTTTTTTTGAGGGGATATTCCACAGGCGCTAATATACCTCGCGTCTGAAAAATAAAAAGCCGGCTTGCGCCGGCTTTTTAGTGACTTTCCAGCAGTTTTCTAGCGGCTAACAACAACCCGCCGTTGTCTGGGGATTGTCATCGGCCTGCGCAACCTGCTGCTCAGTTGGCTCCGCCGCCGCGTCGGAAGACCGCGCTACCAATGCCTCATGTTTCTCCTGAAACGCCGCCAGCATGCTCTGTTCATGCGACTGCGCCTCTTCGGTGTCCAGAGGACGCTCCAGCGCGCTCCAGTTGATATCGCCATCCGTGGCGAGGTTTTCAAACTCCAGGATACCGAGCTCTTCAAACTTGGGCCGGATCTTGTCAGTGAGCAGGCCAATCCTGTTGAGGTTGGGTATCACACGCTGGAACAACAGGTTTCTGAAGGTCGACATCACAAACCCCTCCATCACCTTCTTGCGCGCCTCTTCCACATCCCAGCCAAAGTGACGGAACACATCCGTCGCCACTAGACGCTCCCGACTAATCACGCAGGCCTCATAGGCAAATTGTGCGCGCTCCTCAATCTCTTCCTCTGATAGGGTCTTGAGGAAATCCTCGAGGTAGTTCACACCAAAAGTCACGTGTCGCGCTTCGTCACGAGTTACCAGATACACCACATCCTTGAGCACCGGATCCGGCGTGGTCTCCCGGGTGGTATTGAAAGCAGAGAGCGCCAGTCCTTCGATGACGATCTGCATGCCGATAAACTTGAGATCCCAGCGCGGGTCGGTGAGGATTTTATCGATGATGCTCTTCAGATGCGTGTTGATGGGATACATCACACCAATGCGCTTCTGAAGATATTTATTAAACACTTCCACATGCCGTGCTTCGTCAAAGGTCTGCGAACCCGCATAGAGCTTGGCACTGAGCGTGGGCGCGCAGGAGCAAAGCTGGGACGCCACCAACAGCGCTCCTTGCTCACCGTGCAAAAACTGCGACAGGCTCCAGGCGTTCATGTGCAGCCAGAACTCGTCCTTGGTTTTTTCATCCATGGCCAGATCCAGATAGGGCTCATAGTCGTGAAGATTCATGAGCTCGGGAGAGCGAACCTCCTCGGGCCAGGGCCGATCCCAGTCGATATCCATCTCGGGATCCCAATTCAATTGCTTACCCAGATCGTAGAGCTTCTTGATGCGGTCATCCTGCACCGAGTAGTCCCAGTTGTAGGATCCGGTGAGCGGTGTCTGGAAAATCTCTGCGATATGATCGACCTGCGCATCCGTCAACAAATCCTCCAGATCGGGATTTTCCCGCGGATAGTCTGCGCCTGCGTACTGCTGGATTTTGCGTGGAGTCTGGTCTTCCCACTGTATCTTCATAATATGAATCTCTGCTTGGGTGCTTGAAACGACAATCAATATCGTCCACAAATCATCGAGGAACAAGGTAGCTTCTTGTCAAAATAGGGTCATTTGTGGCCAAATCAACCCATGAGCAGCAGCACACCCGCACCCTACGCACTGATCCTTATCGATCTCGCCCTTGAGGCCGGGGTCCCCCAGGAGGAGCTACTGCGTAACTGCGCCCTGGCAGAGGTAGGTATGCAGGCTATGGGCGCCCGGGTCGCCGATGATGACTTTCGGACTCTGGTGGAGAACACCCTGCGCCTCACCGGCGACCCTGCACTGGGTCTGCGTCTGGGTCGACGGCTGAATCTGAGCGCTCATGCCGTTCTGGGTCAGGCCTTCATGACCTGCCGGGATCTGGGTGAAGTGATTCAGCTGTTTGAGCGCTACTACCACCTCCTGGCGCCGGATCTTGTTCTTGAGTTTCACCACAGCGATGAGCGGCTAAGCATCAGTTCACCTGACACGGAGGCCTACCTCCCCCTCGCTTTTGGCCTGGAATGCATCGCCGCCGCCATGCGCAACACCCTGAGCGGCTTGCTGGGAGATGACCACTTCCCTCTGCGCTTTGAGTTTCCTTACCCTGAACCAGCGCATTTATCGGTGTATCGGGAGATACTCGGCGAGGACCTGCATTTTAACTGTGAGCGCGCGGCCTGGAGTTTTCCCGCGGCGTTGTTGAGCACCCCGCTGCCCAGTTCGAACCCGGCGCTTCGGCAGCTGTACGAAGCCGAGTGCGCCAGACTGCTCGCGGATCTCAGTGACAGCGCCGGCATTGCTGAGCAAACCCTGAACCTGCTGCGAAAACTGGAGGGACAGTACCCCAAGATGCCCCAGGTCGCCGCCATGCTGAACATGAGTCCCCGCACCTATCGCCGGCGCCTCATGGATGAAGGTCTGGGCTTTCAGGAACTGCTGGACCGCGTGCGGGCCGAACATGCAACTCGCTATCTTAAAGAGCGCCGACTGCCCATTGTGAGCATTGCTTATCAGCTGGGATTCAATGATCCCTCAAATTTTCGCCGCGCCTATCGCCGCTGGACCGGAAAGACCCCCGGAGCCGTACGCGGCGATGCCGGCGAGGAGTCCTCATGAGCGCCCGCCCGCTGAGTATTTATCTGGGCCCAGCTGCGGCGCGACGGATCGCTGACCGGGGCTGGCGCGGGAGCGACGTCTCGCTGCTGCTGGGCGCTTCCGGCGGCCCCAAGTGGCTCATTCTCGGCCAGCTTGACCGATTGCTCTTTGGGCGCTTTCTCCTGCAGGACCGGAGTGAGGCCTTGCAGGCTCTCGGGTCTTCCATTGGCTCCTGGCGACACGCCTGCCTCGCGCAAAGCGACCCTGTTGCTGCGCTGGATCGCTTTGAAGACATTTACGTAAACTGGGACTACAGCGAACGGCCGGACACCCGGGAAATCAGTGCCGCCAGTATGGCCATGCTCGCGTATATTTTTGGCGACCGGGGCACCGAGGAACTCATCAGTCACCCGCTGCTGCATAGCTATGTGCTCACCGCGCGAGGCAGAGGCCTGAACTCCTCTGGCCACAGGGCGGGGCTCGCTCTGGGCATGGGCAGCGCCGCCATCGCCAACAGCTTACATCGCGATCTTCTGACTACCCAGTTCCAACGAGTCCTGTTTACCAGTGAAGGTGCTCCGCCCCTGCCTTTGGAGGACTTCAACAGCGTCCAGGTCCCGCTGCAAAAAGACACGGTAGCCAGAGCCCTGCATGCCAGCGGCTCCATCCCCTTTTTACTGGCGGGAGAGCGCGACATCCCCCGGGCACCACCGGGCCACTACTGGGACGGAGGAATCATCGATTATCACTTTGATCTGTCTCCCTTGGCAGAGCAGCCGCTCATTCTGTACCCGCATTTTCGGCACGATCTGACCATGGGTTGGTTTGACAAATTTCTTCCGTGGCGGCGCCAGCGCTCCCCCGCTGCGGACAACCTCATACTCCTATGCCCCAGCAAGGCGTTCATCGCGTCGCTCCCAGATGGGAAAATTCCGGATCGCAGCGATTTTACGCGCATGCCGCCCCAGGAACGGCTACGCTATTGGCATACATGCATTGATCGCAGTCGAGAGTTGGCGGATGACTTCCAGCGTCAGCTTGATCACGCTGACCCTCTGGCTGACACCCATCTTCTTGGAAACACCTGAATCATGGCGGCACTCTTTACCCTGACATCCTTACTATTGTCCGTTGCCTTACTTCTGGTTGGTCATGGCATGCAGTTGACCCTTTTGCCACTGCGCGCGGCGGCTCTGGGCCACACTGACCTGCAGATTGCGCTGGGCGGCTCGGCTTACTTTTTAGGCTTTATTGCCGGCTGCCTGCTGGTACCGCGACTCATTGCCCGGGCGGGACATATCCGCAGTTTTGCGGTGCTCGCCAGCGCCATGACCAGCGTGCTTCTGGTGCTTGGACTGAGTGATCCCTGGTGGATCTGGGCGGCACTGCGCTTTGGTACCGGCTTTTTTATCTGCGGTCTCTACAGCGTGATAGAAAGTTGGCTCAACGATCAGGCCACCGAGAGCAATCGGGGGCAGGTACTGTCGATTTATACGTTTCTGGTGCTGGTTTCCATGGCGGTGGGACAACAGCTGGTCAATGCATCACCCATTGCCAGTTCCACCCCGTTTATGGTGCTGGCCGCTATCGTCGCCCTGTCGACCATCCCGGTGAGCATGACGCGCAAGCTTGCACCCGCGCCCCTCGAGTCCACCCGCACACGTATTCGGCTACTACTCTCCCGATCCCCTCTGGCGGTGACCGGCGCACTCCTGTCGGGCGCGGTTACCGGGGCCTTCTGGACCCTGGGAGCGGTGTTTGCCCGGCGTAGCCTGGACAGTCTTGCGGAAACAACACTGTTTATGTCTGCGGCAATCATCGGCGGTGCATTAATGCAGTATCCCTTCGGCTGGCTGTCGGATCGGGTGGGGCGGCAGAACACCATGCTGTTACTCGTGTGCCTCGCAGCGTTAAGTAGCGCCAGCGTGGCATTGGCACCGAGCACCGAACTGCTGCTTGCCGCTATTTTCTTTTTTGGCGCCACGACCATGCCGATCTACGCCATGTCGCTGGCGACGGCGGCGGATAACTCGCTTCGCCACGAGTTTGTCGAGGTGGGCACCTCGGTACTGCTGCTCAACGCCATGGGAGCGGTGCTCGCGCCACTGGCCCTGGGGCAACTCATGGAGATCGGCGAGCCGTCCTGGCTGTTCTGGGGATGCTCTGGACTCTCAGTACTCGCTGCCGTGGTAGTGCTGAGCCAGCGCGGGCGACAGGTCACGGTCGATGATGTCGTGCCATTTTCTGCTGCGGCATCCGACATGGCGCCCACCAGTTTTGATATGGACCCCCGGGCGCCGGAAGATGCCGAGGGCGACCTTGCGCCTGCTGAAGAAGCGCCGTCGGTACTGGATGAAATTGACGATAAAGCCGCAGAAGCGATGCCAGATACACAAGGCGAGTCTCAGGAGGAATTCAAAACATCCGACGAAAACGCCTTGAGCTAGCTGACGTACTCATCGAGAAAGCGCTGCACCTCGCTACGCAGTACGCCCTTAAAGGCTGACGCCATGAGCCCGAGCTCTACACTCACCAGAACATCGGCGTCGCTCAGTGTCAGGCGACCATCCACTCCCGCCCCTTTGATACGTACCGAGTCACCGTCCCAGCGCGCCCGCACCCCGTGGCTACTCTCCAGCTGACGGGCCAGACCCTCGGCGGCGTCACGCAGCTCAGCCTTGTCCATGCTATGCGGCTTACGAATCTGAAATCCTGCCACGCGGCTATACCTCGTTATCGTTTGGAGCAGTATAGGTCAGCTGCGAACACCGCGCATGGCCAGCCAATTGCCCGCAAGCACCAGGCCCAGGCCCGTGGCAGACCAGAGAGTCCAGGTGTAAGACTCCAAAACGCTCGACACCATCAGCGCCACAATGGGAAACAGCAGCGTGGTATACGCCGCCCGGTCCGGGCCAATGCGTCCAATCAGCGAGATATAGGCCCAAAACGCAAGGACCGTGGCAAAAAACGCGAGATACGCCAGGGAGATCAGGTAATCGGGCTGCAGATCTATGCGGATAGGAATGTCCAGAAACAGGGCCGCCAGGTAGAGGGTGCAGCCGCCATACAACATACCCCAGGTATTACAGGTCAACACCGGCAAGCCCTGACGCAGGCTTCCCGCCGCCAGAATATTGCCGGCAGACGCGCAGAGCGTGCCGCAAAAACAAAGCGCCAGGGCCTGCAACCGAGGGTCAGACCAACTCAAGGTCTCCAACTCGGGATAAAACAATGACGCCATACCGATCAAGCCCAACAGGCCACCGGCCACTACCGGGAATCGTAGAGGCATATTCAAAAACAGTGCCCCGCCCAGCGCATTCAACGCGACCATGGTAGAAAAAATCACCGCAATAAGACCCGAGGACAGATCAGAGGTGGCCGTGTAAATAAATAAATAGTTGCAGGAAAAGAGACACAGACTCTGGAGAAAGATGCGCAGGTGATTGCGCAGGCTCAGGCGCACAAAGCCCTGGGTCAGCATCGTTAACAGCGCACAGAAAGCCGCCGCCAATGCCATACGATGCGCGATGGACACCAGTGGATCTACCGGTCCCAGCTGGTACTTGATAGCAAACCAGCTGGTGCCCCAGATCATGACGGTGACGGCGTATAAAAGTGCGGTTTGCATAAAAAAATGCCACGACAGCTTACAGAAAGGCCGCGGCATGCTAGCACGAGGTTTCTGGTGCATTACACTAGGCGCTATGACTACACCGACTGAACTCTTCGCCATCCGTCACGCCGACGGCAAACGCCGCTTTCTCTTTGAAAATATGGATCTGCGCGGTGAAATCGTGCATCTGGATCAGGTGATCACCGATGTCAGCGCGATTCATAACTACCCCTCGGGCGTCAGTCGCCTTCTCGGGGAGTTCATGGTCGCCGCGGTCTTACTGGCCAGCACGCTGAAATTTCGCGGCAGCCTGACGGTGCAGGCCCGCAGTGACCGCCAGGTTCCTCTCATCATGGCCGAATGTAGCAGCGAGCTTACGGTTCGCGCCATCGCCAGAGGCGCAGAGGCGGCGACCTCAGACTCGTTCGAGGACCTACTGGGCGGTGGTCAACTGGTGCTCACCGTGACCCCCGAGCGCGGCAAACGCTATCAAGGCATCGTGCCGCTCACCGGCGGATCTCTGGCCAGCAGTCTGGACAGCTATTTCAGTCAGTCCGAACAGCTGCAAACACGTCTGCAACTGAGCAGCGACGGAGACCGCGCCGCAGGGCTTCTGCTGCAACAACTTCCGCCTCAGCTGGAGACCAGTGTCGACAATCGCCAGGAGCACTGGGATCGCGCCTGCATGCTCGCAGCGACACTGAGCGCCGAAGAACTGATTCAACTGGGCGATGCGACACTGCTGCACCGCCTGTATCACGAGGAAGTCATTCGCCTGTTCGACCTCGAGCCCGTGCGATTTCGCTGCAGTTGCAGCCAGGATCGCACCCTTGCAGCTCTTGCCACCATTGGTGAAAGTGAGATTCGGGACATTCTCAGCGAGCAGGGCGCGGTCACCATGGACTGTGAATTCTGTAATCAGCGTTACACCTTTCGCGAGGCAGACCTTCGAGGTCTTCTGGGTCCGGATGAGGACGCAGCGATTCACTGAGCAAAACTGCGAACTGAAACACTTAGATTCGGTTCACAATCGTGGTGTGATTGGCCATAATACTGCCCCCAATCTGAGCGGTAAGCCACCCAATCTGCATGACAGCAATCCCGAACGCCCGTCACCTGAGTGATGAGCCGCCGGTGGTGTAAGTCCGTAGATCAACGCTCCGACATGTCAACACAGGATTTCATTGCATGAGCGCCAGTAACTCCACCCCGCGGGAATACATTGACCTGCAGCCAGCCGATTTTATCGAAGAGGCACTGCGTCGCGGCGAAGGCACCCTGACCGATACCGGTGCGCTCCTGGTCACTACAGGCAAGCGCACCGGCCGCTCTCCCGGCGACCGGTTTATCGTTCGGGAACCCAGCTGCGAGGATGCCGTGGACTGGGGCAGCGTTAACCGTCCCTTTGATGCCGATAAATTCGATGCGCTCTGGGAGCGGGTAGAAACCTATCTGAGCGAGCATGACCGTTTTGTGTCACACCTGCATGTGGGCGCGCATAGCGATCACTACCTGCCATTGCAGGTCACGACACAGTGGGCATGGCACGGCCTGTTCGGACGCAATATGTTTATCAAGCCCGAGGAGTACAACCCCGGCCGCAAACCTGAGTGGTCAGTTATGAACGTCCCGGAGTTTGTTTGCGAACCCGAGCGTGACGGCACGGCCTCCGAAGCGACAGTGATCGTGAACTTTGCACAGCGACGCATACTCATCGCAGGCATGCGTTACGGCGGCGAAATGAAGAAGTCCGTGTTCTCGGTACAAAACTTTTTGCTGCCCGAGAAAGACGTCATGAGTATGCACTGCTCCGCCAACGTTGGCGAAGATGGCGATACCACCCTGTTCTTTGGGCTGTCGGGCACGGGCAAGACCACACTGTCGGCGGATCCCGAGCGCTACCTCATCGGCGATGACGAGCACGGCTGGACCCGGGGAGCCGTGTTCAACCTCGAAGGTGGCTGCTACGCCAAGACGATTAATCTCAGCCAGAAAAACGAGCCTATTATCTGGGATGCCATTAAATTCGGCGCTATTGTAGAAAACGTTGTGGTTGACGAGCATCGCCACGCTGACTACGACGATACCAGTCTCACCGAGAATGGACGGTGCTGTTATCCCCTGACACATATCCCCAAGCGGGTGATGGCCAATGCAGGTGGCGAACCAAAATGTGTGATCTTTTTGACCTGTGACGTCTCCGGCGTGTTGCCTCCGATCTCTATCCTGTCCAAAGAAGCTGCTGCCTTTCACTTCTTAAGTGGCTATACGGCGCGCGTGGGCTCCACAGAGGTTGGTGCGGAGGCTGGCATTCATCCGACATTTTCCACCTGCTTCGGGGCTCCCTTTATGCCGCGACCGGCCAGCGATTATGCTGAGCTGCTCATGAAGCGCGTCGACGAGTTCGAGAGCCAGGTGTACCTGGTCAACACGGGCTGGACCGGCGGTTCAGGCGCAGCTGGCGGCTCCGGCGCCCGCTTCCCGATCCCGGTCACCCGCGCCGTAATAGCAGCCGCGGAGAGCGGTGCACTGCTGGACGCCCCTCGCGGTCATCTGGATATACTCAATCTGGATTTCCCCACTGAAATCCCCGGCGTTGATGCAAAGTTTGTTAATCCCCGAGAGAACTGGGGTGATACCGCCGCCTACGATGCACAGGCGAATAAATTGGCAAAGCTGTTTCAGGACAACATTGTGAAGTTTGACGCCTCCGCCGCTATTGTGAGCGCAGGGCCCAAGCCTCTCGATTAAAGCCAGGGGCGCATCGAGCTGAGAAACGGGCGCTTCGGCGCCCGTTTTCGTATCAGACCCGCAGGTAGCAGCCTGCATAAACGTCATCGAGCACAACTCTCAAAGTGTGCAAAAGTTCACAGATCAGCAGCGCTGATTAGTATGTTTGTTCTAATTATTTCTCCTACAGTGCACGTCACTGGAGATGTGAGTAGTCAGCGCCACGCCAGATAGCAAGTCCAATAAGGCCGACACCGTCCAGCGCAGCAATGTCGCAGCACTGGCCAACAAGGAGAGAAACTATGATTCCAGTCATTCTCCCTGCTTCAGCCCCCGGATGGCGATGCAGGCGTGACAAGAAGTAATTCGGAGCGCCCGCGCACCGAAATCAACTACGAACTGATTACATATTTTTTTAACATTTAGGAGTAAACATCATGGCTGAAGCCAAAAAAGCAGCACCCAAGCGTAAGACAACTGCCAAGACAGCAGCGAAGACCACAGCTAAGCGTAAGCCGGTTGCTCGCAAAGCAGCTAACACTGCAACTAAAGCTCGCAAAACCGCAGCCAAGAAAACTGCCAGCCTGCAGGGTCGTGTGACCGAAGCAAGCCGCAATGCCTTCCTCGCAAGCCTGGGCTTTTACGGCATGGCGTTTGATCAGGTCCAGGGCCAGATCAAAACTGTCGAGTCAGAGCTGGCTGCACGTCGCAAGAAAGCTGACAAGCTGTATGCGGACATGGTCAAGCGTGGCCAGAAAGTAGAGAAGCAAGCCAAAACAGCGATCGACGATATTGACCTGCCGAAGCTGGAAGTTGCTGCACTCGACCGCGCCAAGCTCGAAGCACAGCTCGAGAAAGCCCGCGCTCGCTTTGCTGAGCTCAAAGGATCTGTAGGCTTTAAAGCCGCTGCCTGATTACCCTAACGGGTTCACTGTCCCCGACCTGGGGATTATTTGGGG
>DS999406.1:14083-197340 GCA_000158155.1 gamma proteobacterium NOR5-3
TCCAGAGACGCTTCAGCACTGTCAGACGCGCTCGACGGACGCTCAAAGGACAACCGCCCGCCTCGCCTGGTCAGGTCTCGATTGGAGTTGTTGTCGCGCTGTGACAGACCCTGACGATGCGTGGCGCTTCGGCGCCGTTTTGCTCGAGCGTCGGTCGAGCGCGCTGTTTAAAACTTCGGTGCCGATGGAGATGCGCGAGCAGCTCGAGTAAAGCGGGGTCGAACCGCCCACAATGTCTATGAAGGCGAAGGCCAGCAAAGAAGACTCCCGAATCCGCGGCGAACTTTTTTTTGCGTCGAATTTGTCTGCTAAACTGCCCCGGCACGTCAGAATATGTCCCTTGCCCGCCGCACACAGCTTATCGATCCCGGATATCGTTTACGCTGATTACTTTTATTGTGACGGCATAGCGGCAACCACGCAGAGGAAACACGATGGCAGACGATAAGAACAAAGTTACGGACAAAGCCGGCGAGATCGCGAAAAATATATGGCTGGCAGGCGTCGGCGCCTATGGCCGCGCAGTTGACGAAGCCCAGGGCCGCCTGGAAAAGGCCGGTGTTGAGCCCCCCAAACTGTTTCGCGAGTTAGTCAAAGCCGGCGCTGCTCTGGAAGACGAGGCACGTGATGCTATCGAGGCCGGCTCTGCGGCACGCCACTCCGTCGAAGACCGCATCAACCGGGTGCGCGAAAACTTCAACTTGCAGCGCCCTGCACGAGGTGAGGATCTTCTTGCGCTTCACGAAAAAATTGACCGGCTGGCCAATCGCATCGACACGCTTACCGACGCGCTGAAAGCCAGCGGCGCCCTGAAACCCTCACGCAAAGCGCCCGCACGCAAGAAAAAAGCCCCGGCGCGCGCCAAAAAATCTGCTGCAAAGTCGACCCCGGTAAAGAAAAAGCCCCAGGCTGCTAAAAAAGCTCCCGCGCGACGAAAAAGCAGTTAAGACACCGGCTGATCCCCGGTGAAAACCCGAGACCGCATCCTCGACACCAGTCTTCGCCTGTTTAACGACGAAGGCGAAGCCCACGCGACGACCATCGATATTGCCGCTGAGCTCGATATCAGCCCCGGCAATCTCTATTACCATTTCAAGGGTAAAGACCAGATTATTGCCGAGTTGTTCGAGCAGTTTCAGCTAGCGTTGGGGCAGACGCTCAAAGCACCGGTAGAGCAGCCTCTTCACGAACATAAGGGCCGCATCGAAGACAACTGGTACTACTTATACGTGGTGCTCGAGGAACTCTACCAATACCGCTTTCTGTATCACAATCTCGATGACCTCATGCGGCGCTATCCCAAGCTCGTTCGCGGGTTCCGCAGAATTCTCGCGCAAAAGCGCGCGGCATTAAAAGCCATCATCAGCAGTCTGTTTGAACAATCGGAAACACCGTTGAGCAAGTTGCAAATGGATGCTCTGGTCGAAAACATGACCCTACAGCTCACCTATTGGCTCAACTACGATCGGCTACTCCATGACGAGAGCGACGCGCAGCGCTGCATTCACCAAGGTGTGTTTCAGCTGCTCACGATGATCGCGCCCTACCTCGGCCAAGAACAAATCGATTTTTATCACGAGTGTGAAGTCATTTTTGAAGGCATGCTCGCAGCCGCCCAGAGCCAGTAATTCAGAGCCCGGCGCTGCCAGCGTCTTTTTGCAAGATAATCACGTCGGCGCCCACAAAATCTACGCGGGCGTTGTGACAATGAGCCCACCAAAGCCAGGTCTGGCGACTAAAAAAGCACACGTGGGTGGGATCACGGATGTAATGCCACTGAGCAAAGGCTTCCCGGCTCTTCACCAGCTTGGTCATTACTCCCAAACAGCCCCCGGGCACCAGTAAGGCCCAGAGCATCGCGAGCACATCTTTGGGCCGATGCAGATGCTCCACCACCTCAGAGGCAGTAATGAAATCATATGGCCGTGCTAGCACCGTCGGGTCATCAAAGAAAAAATGATCGTACAGCGCTACGCGATGCCCAGCCTCGGTAAGCATCGCGGCCAGCGCGGGCCCCGGTCCACAACCAAAATCCAGACCCGTACTCTGTGATGACAGCCGTTCGCATAGAGGCTCTGCAAGCCGCGATAAAAACTGTCGATAGCCCGGATCATCGACCTGATTGTCGTGCTGCTGGTAATACGCCAGCTCTTCGGCGCTGGAAACGTAGTCTGCGGGCGGCACAAACACCAACTCGCAATGCTCGCAGCGCCAGTACGGTCTGGCGCGATCACGATAAAACAACCCCGTGCTTTGCGTTCTGCACAGGGGACAGCATTCAGTCATGATGTTCTGCTACCATCTTCGCCCGTTCCAGCTTGCGTCGACCTACAGCGCAAGCTCCAAAAAAACCAAAGCGGCCCGGGCAACAGTATCGGGCCACGTATTAGGCATAGACAAGGAGAGTACAGATGAGTATTTCCGTTGGAGACAAGATCCCGACATGCACGCTGCAATTCATGGGCGAGAATGGTCCCGCACCGATCAGCACAGATGAGCTGTTCGCGGGCAAAAAAGTGGTGCTTTTTGCGGTGCCCGGCGCGTTTACACCCGGCTGTTCCATGACCCACCTGCCTGGCTATGTCGTTAACGCCGACAAGATCCTCGCCGCGGGCGTGGACACCATCGCCTGCCTGTCCGTTAACGATGCTTTTGTCATGGATGCCTGGGGCAAGGCACAGAATGCCGAGCACATCATGATGCTTGCCGATGGTAACGGCGACTTCACCAAAGCGCTGGATCTGGAACTGGACGGCCGGGGCTTTGGCATGGGCCTGAGAAGCCAGCGCTACGCGATGATTGTAGACGACGGCAAGGTGACCGTTCTCAATGTCGAGCCCGGTGCCGGCGTTGATGTCAGTGCAGCCGAAAACATCATGGCTGCCCTGTAAGTACATCATGGCCACTCAACTGACTCTGGAAACCAACCGCAAAGCCTTTGATCAGCTGCGTGTAGTTGAGGACGCCCTGCCCGAGATTCTGGAAGATGGACAGGCGTTGCTGGAAGTCGACCGCTTTGCGCTCACCGCCAACAACATTAGTTACTGCCACGTCGGCGATCTGCTGGGTTACTGGCGCTTTTTCCCCACCGCGGATGAAGCCTGGGGACGCGTACCCGCCATGGGATACGCCACGGTCGTAAAGAGTGCACACACCGAAGTCGAGGTCGGGGAGCGCGTCTGGGGGTTTTTCCCCCTGTCGACACATCTTCTGATCAACGTCGGCAAGGCCAATGCCTACAACTTCTGCGACCTATCCCCCCATCGGGAGGGACTGGCTCCCATTTACGCGCAGTTCCAGCGGGCGGCCAGCAATCCGATTTATGAGGCCGCGCGGGAAGAGCAGGACAGCCTGCTGCGAGGCCTGTATCTCACGTCCTGGCTGTGTGAAGACGCTTTGTTCGACAATGACTTTTATGCGGCAAAAGACTGCCTGATCACCAGTGCTTCGAGCAAAACATCCATTGCACTGGCACATGCTGTGCAAGCCCGCGGCGCCCTGCGCAGCGTGGGACTCACCTCAGCGCGTAACAAGGCGTTTTGTGAAGCGCTGGGTTGTTACGATGCGGTGTTTACCTATGACGACATCCACAAGCTGCCAGCGCAGAACCCTGCGGTAAGCGTCGACATGGCTGGTGACCGGGCGGTAAACATGGCCGTGCACAGCCATTACGGCGATCAGTTGCGCTACGCCTGCCTGGTGGGAGCTACGCATCAGGATGGACCGATGGGTGCTGGAGAAGCGCTTGCCGGACCGCAACCCGAGCTCTTTTTTGCGCCGGCGCAGGCAGCCAAGCGCAGTAAAGAATGGGGTGCGAGCGAAATGGAGCAGCGAATCGCCAAAAGCTTTGTGGGCTTTCGGCGTTTTGCCGATAACTGGTTAAACATCACACACTTTGACGGAAGCGCCGCTGCGCAGGAGGCTTTCCTGAAAGTGCTCCGGGGCGAAGCTTTGCCGGCCGAAGGCTACACCGTGTCGCTACGCGGCGGCTGAGGTGTCTGCTGAAGGTGCCTGGCGGGCTGCCAGCCAGTTAAGCAGTCCGCCGGCCGCTATGGCAAACAGGCAGTACCCCAGAAAGAACCAGAATCCCCGCTCCAGCTGCGCGTCCATAATCAGCAACTCGCCAACGTGATTGGAGGCCTGCCCCGCCATAAAGGCGATGAGCATGGCCATTACGAAGACGTCCGCCATGGACCACTTGCCCAGAGCAGCATTGATGGTCAGCAGCCGTCGCCCGAAAGTTCCCGGCAGCGAAAAGGCAAGCGCCTGCAGCAACAATTTCAATACCGGTATTACGACGCTAAAGCTGACGATCATCACCGCAACCAGCAGGTTGCCGTTGTCCGCCAGCTCCCGGGACATGCCCAGGATAGACCGGGTACTGCGATACGCCTCAACGCGACCCTCAATCTGATCCAGCCCCATCATGCGTGCCATCATGTTGAGCATGTCCCGGGTTTGCGTGTTGTCGCTCTCTCCGGCAATGAGATCGATGCCAAAATCCGCAAGCTCAGACTTCTCGAGTTCTCCGCTTAAGGTGAGCACTGGCTGGCTGATCCCCGGATAAAGCAAAGCCAGGGAAATCACGATGAACCCCAGTCCCAAAAGTCGCACACCCATTGTCACAAGACCATCACTCCGTAACACACTGCGGTTATTACCCCCGCAGCAATAAAATTCAGCATGAGCCCTTCTCGCGCCATACGCGTGGTGGTAATCAGCCCCGATCCGAACACAACGCTGTTGGGCGCCGTGGCCACCGGCAGCATAAACGCACAGCTGGCGCTCATCGCTGCGGGCACCATGATGAGCTCCGGTGGGAGCGCAGCGGCCATGGCAGCAGCGGCCAGCACGGGCATGAGCAGCGTCGTGCTCGCGGTGTTACTGGTCGCCTCGGTCATGAAAGTCACCACCAGGCAGACCACCAGAATCAACAGAATAATCGGCATATCAGTCAGGGAAGCCAGCGCCTGACCCAATACATCGCTCAAACCCGAGGCCACAAAGCCCTTGGCCAGGCAAATACCGCCGGCAAACAACAAAAGAACTCCCCAGGGGATGCGACTGGCCTGCTCCCAATCAAGCAGACGCCCACCGCGGCCATTAGGCACAACGCACATCAACACCACCGCCAGCAGGGCGACGGACGCATCATTCGCCTGGGGCAGGTCCAGCAGTGCGCGCCAGCCGCCAAAGGGTTCGCTGCGGGTTATCCACGCCAATGCCGTGAGACCAAAGACGGCAAGCACGCGGCGCTCTTCCGAGCGCCAGGGTCCCACCACAGGCAGTTCAAGGCTCGCACTGCGCTCTATTCCCCGGGTCAGTGACCACGCCATAGCGGGAACGAGCAACACAACGACCGGCACACCCCAGCTCATCCATCGGGTAAATGACATCTCAATACCGGTGTACTCCTGGTAAACCTGCATAAAGATCAGATTAGGCGGTGTGCCAATGGGTGTGCCCACACCGCCGACACTCGCCGCATAAGCCAGACCCAGAAGCAGCGGTACCGCAAGTCGCTCTTTGTCTCTGGAGCCTTCCAACATTGCGAGCGCCACCGGCAACAGCATCAAGGTGGTTGCCGTATTGGATATCCACATACTCAACACCGCCGCTGCCGCCATGAAGCCCAGCACCAGGCGCTGAGGGCTGCGAGCACCAAACAGGTGGATCATGCCCAGTGCGATCCTGCGATGTGCGCCGCTGCTTTCCATCGCCTGAGAGAGCAAAAACCCGCCCAGGAGCAGCAAAATCAGCGGCGAACCGTAGGCCTCACCGACCTCAGCCGGCGTGAGAACTCCCGCCAGAGGCAATACCGCCAGCGGTATCAGGGACGTCACGGGAATCGCGATGGGCTCAAATATCCACCACACGATACAAATAACGGCCACAGCCAACACCACGGCCACAGGCTGAGACTGCCCCCAAGCCATCGCCAGCAATGCCGCCCCCAGGGCCAGGACAGGCCCTGCGTAGAGCGCAAGAGAACGCATCATGGACGCGCCGTCCTTACGCCGCAGGCGCCAGGCGAATCAGTCGGGAATGCACGGGGTAAGGGGGCATGGAAGACATTCATAGGGGCGCATCGTGTCCCAGGCAATCCTGCCTGTAAAGAGTGCGCAGCGCTTGGTCACGGCGGCCCAGAGAAGTACACTGCGCGCCATGCATGAAAACACTCCGCCAACACTGATCGATCGCTTCGGTCGGCGCGTCGACTATCTCCGACTGTCAGTGACAGATCGCTGCGATTTTCGCTGCGTGTACTGTATGGCCGAAGACATGACTTTCGTCCCCAAAAGCGAAATCCTGACTCTCGAAGAACTTGCCCAGGTCGCTCAGGCCTTTGTAAACCTCGGGGTTCGCAAAATTCGCCTTACCGGAGGAGAGCCTCTGGTGCGACACAACATCATGCAACTGGTAGAACAGTTGGGCGCCATGCCGGGGCTTGACGAGTTGGTCATGACTACTAACGGGTCGCAGCTCCAGCGGCTGGCACAGCCGCTTAGCGATGCGGGGGTCAAGCGCCTCAACATCAGTCTTGATAGCCTCCAGCCCCGCCGCTTCAGGCAAATCACCCGGGTGGGTCACCTGGAGCAGGTCATCGCCGGCATCGACGCAGCCTGCGCCGCCGGTTTTGAGCGCCTGCGGATCAATGCAGTGATCATGCGCGGCGATAACGATGACGAGGTGCTGGATCTGGTCAACTTTGCCAAAGAGCGCAATATCGATCTGGCCTTCATCGAAGAAATGCCTCTGGGACAAATCGATGATCATGACCGGGCCCTGACACTGGCCGACAGCGACTGGTTGCGCTCCCGGATCGAAGAGCATTACAGCCTCACGGCTCTGGGAGACCCCGGCGGCACGGCGGGTCCGGCAAGAATGTACACCCTGGAAGGCAGTGACAGCCGTATTGGCTTTATCTCACCGCATAGCAACAACTTCTGTCATCTGTGCAACCGGGTCCGCGTCACGGTAGAGGGACAGCTTCTGCTGTGCCTTGGAAACGAACATTCGGTAGACCTTCGGGAACTATTGCGCAGCCCGGGCGCGAGCATGGACGAGCTGCAGCACACCCTGCTGCGCGCCATGGATATCAAGCCCGAGCGTCACTACTTTGACAACAGCGAAGAGCCACAAATTCTGCGCTTCATGAACGCGACCGGCGGCTAAAACCCCCGGCGCCTCAGCTAAAGGAGAGCCTCCGGGCCGTGGACAAGAGAACAGAACTAGCCTCAGCAGACGCCATCGAAGCGGGTTTTGCGGAGCTTGGGTATATCTGCAGCCCCAAGATAGCCACAGCGGTGTTTCTGGCTGCGCAGCTGCGCAAACCGGTTTTGGTAGAAGGCCCGCCGGGAGTCGGCAAAACAGAACTCGCCAAGACGGCTGCGACGCTTCTGGAGCTGCCGCTGGTGCGCCTGCAGTGCTATGAAGGTCTGGATGAAGCCAAAGCCTTGTACGAATGGAAGTACGGCAAACAATTGCTGTACACCCAGGTTCTCAAAGAAAAACTCGGTGATCTTCTGGACGGCGCCCAGGGTCTTGCGGAGTCTGTCGAACGCTTACACCAGTTTGGCGACGTGTTTTATTCCGAGGAGTTTCTCGAGCCGCGACCCTTGCTGCAAGCCATGGAGCAGCCCCACGGGGCGGTTCTGCTGATTGATGAGATCGACAAATCGGACCATGAGTTTGAATCGCTTCTGCTGGAGATTTTGTCGGACTACCAGGTATCCATTCCGGAGATTGGTACCATCAAGGCCAAATCAACCCCGCTGGTGTTTCTTACCAGCAACAACACCCGGGATATCTCCGACGCCCTGAAGCGCCGCTGCCTGCACCTGCACATACCCTTCCCCAGCATCGATCTTGAAGAACGCATCCTGGCCAGTAGAGTGCCGGAGGTGCAGGACAGCCTTCGTCAACAGCTGGTGGCCTTTGTGCATGCCGTGCGCGAACTGGATCTCAAAAAGCAACCGGCCGTATCCGAAACCATCGACTGGGCACGCAGTCTTTTATTACTGCACGCTACGGAACTCGAGCCCGAGCTACTGCAGAGCACCCTTAATGTACTGCTGAAGTTTGAGCAGGACATCGAGACCACCGAAGCCGAGCTGGTATCGCTTCTGCGCTCTATAAAGCAGGCGCCGGACAACCACTAAATGCAGTCCAGCCTGCTACGCTTTATCGAGATACTGCGCAGCCATGCCCTGCCGGTATCGCCGGCAGAAACGCTGGATGCCGCCGCGGCGATGGAAGTCGTGGGTTACTCCGATCGGGCCATGCTGCGCGATACACTGGCCATGACCCTGGCCAAGAGCGATCGCGAAGAACACACGTTCCTGTATTGTTTTGATCAGTTCTTTGACCAACAGGCCGCTGATTTCAGTGCGGCTGACGCTGCAAATGAAGACAATGATTCAGCACAGACCGGCGCTGACGCCGCAGCTACCGAGAGCAATGAGGCTGCTCCCGGCGGCAGTGGTGCCGGTCAGGCCGGCGCCGGGTCCGCCGTGGATGACGCGGCTGAGCTTGCCGCGGCGGCTGACGGCTCTCCGGCGCTGAAGGAACTGCTGGAGGGAGAGCTACTGCCGGCCCTGCTGGAGAATCAAAGAGGCACACTCAGCACAGCTATGCGCCGCGCTGGCCAGGAAGCCGGACTGAGCAAAATTCGCCTGTTCACACAAAAAGGACAGTACACCCGTCGAATCCTTGACTCACTGGGCGAAGACCTGATCCGCGATGCGGTCATTGAGCTGGAACGCCTGGAGTCTCCGGCCATCGACACCCTCCGTCGCTACCGGGATGTGCTCCGGGAACAAGTCCGGGACTTTGTAGAGCAGCAATATCTCATGAACGCCGAAGGCCACAACAGCGCCTTCATGGACGACATCCTCAGTAAGACCCGGCTATCCAATATTGATCGGCGCCATCGCGAGCGGGTGCAGGAGCAGGTGCGACGTATGGCCCGCCGTCTGGCGAGTCGCCACAGTGCGCGGCGGCGCCCGGTTAAGCGGGGTCAACTGAATATGGGTAAGACCCTTCGCGGCGGTATGGCGCACGACGGCATACTGTTTAAAACGCACTGGCGCTCACGAAAACGCGACAAGGCGCAGATTCTTGCCATCTGCGATGTCAGTGGGTCCGTTGCTGCTTATGCCAGCTTTCTACTCATGTTTCTATACAGTCTTCAGGATGTACTGCCGCGAACCCGAAGCTTTGCCTTCTCAAGTCATCTTGGGGAGATCAGCGACCTGTTCAAGGAGGAGCCTCTGGAGAGGGCCATCGAGTTGGCGAACTGGCGTTATGGCGGTGCCACAGATTACGGCAGTAGCTTTCGGGACTTTGCGCGGCTCGCTCTGGATGACATCAACAGCAGCACATCGGTTATCATTCTCGGCGACGCGCGAAACAACCGAGGGGACCCTGAGCTGGAGATCATGCAGAGCATTTACCAGCGTAGTAAACAAGTGATCTGGCTAAACCCGGAGTCCCGGCGCGCCTGGGGCACCGGCGATTCGGAGATGCTGCGCTATCAAACCGCCTGCCATTACTGCGCACCGTGCAGCAACCTGCAACAGCTTGAGCGCGTCGTCGACCAGCTGCTCAAGAGTTTGCGCTAGCGGCGCGGCCGGTCCAGCGGCGCGACATGCCTCTCTCCCACGAACATATCCCGCTTCCCTGCTCCCTTAAGGAGAAGGTGACGAAGGAGTTTTCTCCGCAGGATGCAGCCTTAAGTGTTGACCCATTGCCGCGGGAAACCCTCATTGGCTTTCTCGCCAAGAGCAAGGATACGGATAGCTCGCCGCTGGCGACCATAAAGCGGCGCGCGGCCAAGGAGAATCGCAAACCACAGCTGCGCCCCGAGGATCAGGCGACCCTGACGTGGATCTGTGAGGCCTTTGACGAGTGGGAAGATCACTACCGGCTGGAGCAGCCTCTTAAAGATCATATTCATCGGCTGCTGCCTTTAGCCATAGCCATGGCACTCAAAGATGACTCCTTCTATACACCGGGATTGCATCCGCTGCATCGCTTGCTCGATGCCCTGCAAAACGGGGCGGTGGGCTGGCAAATGCGTCTCGACCGGGCAGGCCAGATGCTCGAGCAACGTATTCAGCGTGCAGTAGAGAAAGCCCTTGATTGGTTTAATAACGAGCGACTCGATATTGCGGCAATCACGCAGGAACTCCTGGCCGCTAACGATCGGGATTCTGCCCGGGCCCAACGCATGGTACAGCGTCTGGCAGAAACCGAAGAGGCGCGCCTCAAAACGCTATCGGCCCGCCGTGACGCTGCCCGGGATATCAACGCGGGGCTGGAGAAATACGAGTTGCCGGCGGCAATTGGTGAGTTTCTCAAAGGACCCTGGTACGACAGCGCTCAGCTGGTGTTGGTCAAACACGGTGCCAGTTCCCGGGAATGGGAACAGATGTGCCGCGCCACTCTGCACCTCATGAAATCCGTGCAGGCCCCTGAGGAAACCGGTGATGCAGGACGTGATCGCCAGGAGCAAATACTTAGACACCTGCCGGGGGAGCTTCGTCGCTGGCTCTTGAGCCTTGAGCATGACAGCGACGCCACGGACAGCGCTATCGGTCTGGTGGAATACGCCCATCTACGCATACAGCATGGACAAAAGCTGCAACTGGTGAAAATTCCAGCGATCCCACTGGACAAAGAAACGCCGGACGAAAGCACCTCAAACGACGACAGCTTGAACAATGGAGATTGGTATCAGTTCGAAGACGATGATGGCGAGCTTCGCGCACAGCTGGTGCTGCAACTGGAAAACGGCCAGCACCTGCTGTTTACCAATTTTGTAGGGCTTAAAGCGCTGGACCTTTCCCGCCGTGCTTTTAGCCAGCGAATCAGCGATGGCTTTTCGGCACTTCTACCTAACCGCGAAACTTTTAGCCTTAGTCTGGCCGCTGCAGCGGGCATCGACAGTGAAGATCGTCTGCGCCAGTTTATTGATCCCGGTTATCGGCCGCCGGAGGATGCGTTTCAGACCAGGGGTGATCAACGCAGCGAAGGCGACCAACGCAGCCATGAAGAGCGGCGTACTCACAGCGAAGACCGGCGCACGCATGACGAAGACCGGCGTACTCACTACGAAAATACGACCGGCGCGGCAGAGAACGGCGGTTACAGCAGCGAAACGCCGGATACAGAGGCCCCCTCGCGCTTCGAAGCACCGTCCCGGGAGTCTGAAGACACGCTGGAGATATCCAACGCCGTTGACAGCGCGGAAGCCGAGGTGTGGTCAGAAGATTTGCCGGACCTTAGCGATAACGACGAATTCGATCCGGTACTGACGCCCCCCATAGGGGCTGAGGTTGCTCTCACACTGGACCTTGATGAGCTCGAACCTGCGGCCGAAACACCGCCTTCAACGCCGCCGGGATACTCCACGGCGACGCCAGACTCAGCGCCGCAGAAAGAACAGCCAAGCGCAGCGCCACCGGCCCAGAATGACTACGCACCAGAGCCGCCGACAGAGGCAGCGCCTGCGCCGCCCCCCTATCAGCCGGCGCCCTATGACCCGCCGACTCCTTCGCCGCCGCCTGAGCCCGCGCCGGCACCGCCCCAGGCGGCCCCGGCCGTGCCCCCACAGCAGCCTCCCGCCACTGCGCCGACTCCGCCACCGGCCACTCCCGCTCCGACGCCAGCCGCGGCGATTGTGGAACGCGAGGTCGATGTACCTATGGGAGCCTGGCTTGGCTTTCATGATGGCGAAACCCCCATCATGGCCAAGCTCGCCGTTTTTGATCCGCGGCGTGATAACTATATTTTCGTGAATCGCAAAGGCATTGCCATGCGAGAACTTAGTCGCTCAGAGCTGCGCGCGCTCATGGATCAGGGACTTGTCGATATTCTCGAAACCCGCTCCTACTTCCGCGATGAAGTCCAGCGAGCGCGGGAGGAAGGCCAATGACCGGCAAAGACCACCGACGCTTCTTCCGCCTGCCCATTGCGTCTCGGGTATTCATCGAAATCGAGTCACCACCCCCGGGCAGCATCGGGCCGGGCAAAGTCGCCCGCTGCGACACGCTGGATGTGTCTCACAGTGGTCTGCGGGTTCGGCTGGATGAATCGGTCACCGTAGGCGCCATTCTTCAGATTGGCGTTGAACTACCGGGCGAGAATGAGCCTTTTTATCTGGTAGGACAGGTCCGCTGGCGCATGCGCGACAAAGAAAACCCCGGCAGCTGGATTGCCGGATTCGAGGTGCTCAATGCCCTGGGCTCAGATATTGATCACTGGGAAGCAGCGCTCATGGAAATGGACGAACGCTCGCCCACCTCCTAGAACCTCACGCCATCGTTCATTTCGCCGGACCCGTTACACGCCCCGGTTCACGCCTGGTTGGCTTCAGCACTGACACTGGCAGACGCTGTACTCGTAGCAAGCTTATTTGCGTCATAGGATTCGATCTCTGCATCCAGCTGACGACTGACAAGATCCGGCGATCCCGTACCTCGCGCCAAAAGACTGTAGGCCATGGGTACCAAAAACAAGGTCACCAGTGTGGCGAGCGCTACGCCACCCATGACCACAACCCCGATGACGCTGCGCACCTCATGACCGGGCCCGGTGGAGAGCACCAGAGGCAGCGCCCCCATCACCGTAGTAAACGCCGTCATCACAATGGGGCGTAGTCGCTTGCTGGAACCTTCGATAACCGAGCGCTCGAACTCAAAGCCGGCATCGCGCATCTGATTGATGAACTCCACGATGAGAATCCCGTTCTTGGCCGCCAGGCCCACCAGCATGATGAGGCCCACCTGACTGTAAATATTGAGCGTTGCCCCGACAATCTGCAGCCCCCACAAGCCCCCCAATAACGCCACCGGAACCGTAAACAAAATGATGGCCGGGTGCACAAAGGACTCAAACTGGGCGGCCATCACCAGATACACGATAAGCAGCGCCAGAAGGAACGTTACGTAGATGCTGCCACTGGCACGGTAGAACTCCAGGGACTCGCCTTTGAAGTCAAAGCTCGCCGTCTCCGGCAGCTCTATTCGCACGATTTCCTGCAGGTAGGCCAGTGCGTCGCCGAGTTTATAGTCATCGGCCAGCGAGGCCGTGAGCGTAAAGGCGCGAACCCGGTTGTACCGATTAAGACTGCCGGCGCCGGCCTCCTCGCGGAGCGTCACCAGATTCGACAGCGGTATCAACTCACCGGTGGTATCGGAGCGCACGTAGATATTGTCAAGATCCGACAGGGTGCGGGACTCCTCACGTTCGCCTTCCAGAATCACGTCGTACTCGCGCCCGCCCATGATAAACGTCGTTACGCGTCGTGATCCCAGCAGCGTCTCCAGCGTCCGCCCGATATCCGCAAGGCTGACGCCCAGATCACCCGCGCGATTGCGATCTACAGAGACCCGCAATTGCGGTTTGGTGGGTTTGAGATCCGTATCAACGCGGAGCAGACCCGGGTTCTCTGCCACCGCTTTGAGCATGATGTCCTGCCATTCGGCCAGGTTCTCATAGCTATCTCCGCCGACCACAAACTGTACCGGATCGGCATTACCGCCGCCAAAGGAGCGGGGGGCGCGAACAAATATTCTCGCACCGGCAATATCCTTTACACGCTCCTGTGCGTCTGCCGCGATTTCCTGCGACGTACGGTCTCGCTCCTCCCAGGGGGCAAGCGCCATAATGGTAAAGGCCTGATTAAAGGATTCACCACCACCCCAGCCGGGAGCACGAATCAGCAAACGCCGCACTTCGCCACTCTCAACCAGAGGCATAAGCAGCTCTTCGACCTGCAGCACCTGATCCACGGTGTACTCAAAGGAGGACCCTTCGGGCGTCGACGCGATCATGTACAACACACCACGATCCTCGGTAGGTGCGAATTCCTGCGGTACGCTTTTACTCAACTGCCAGGCCGCAAAAACGCAGATCAAAAGAACCGGAATAAACATCCAGGAACGCTTTACGACAGGCGTGAGCACTTTGCGATAGCGAAGCTCCATGGCTTCACTGAGCGCCTCTACCTTGTCTGCCAGACGATTGGACACTTTATCTTTGCTGAGCAACTTCGAACAGATCACGGGCCCCAGAGTCAGCGCCACAAAACTGGAGAAGATCACGGCTATCGCCATAGCGACGGCAAACTCTGCGAACAAACGTCCGATGTTGCCTTCAAGAAAGGTAATGGGGATAAACACAGCGACCAACACCAAAGTAGTCGCAATTACCGCAAAGGCTACCTGCCGAGAGCCCCGATAGGAGGCCACAAGCGCTGACTCTCCTCGAACTAGCCGGCGGTGTATGTTCTCCAGCACCACAATACTGTCATCCACCACCAGACCAATAGCCAATACCAGCGCCAGCAGGGTCAGCAGGTTAATGCTGTAGCCCAGCGCCCAGAGCATGCTGAAACTGCCGATGAGCGAGATAGGCACCGTGAGCGCCGGGACCAGGACACTCCGGGGATCACCCAGAAACAGAAAAATCACGATCACCACCAGCACGCCGGCAATAAACAGGGTGGAGAACACCTCATCGATGGCTGCATCCACAAACACCGAGCGATCAAAACCCACGACCAGTTCCATGCCGTCGGGAAGCTGCTCGTTAACGCGGACAATCTCTGCCTGCACGGCACGGCCCACACTCAGGGCATTGGCTTTGCTCTGTTTGACGATGCCCACACCCACCATGGACTCGGTATTGCCGCGGAACATACTCCGGGACTCGGCGCTGGACAGTTCCACCCGCGCCACATCGGCAAGACGCACCAGATAACCGTCATCACCGCGCGCCAAAACCAGCTCTTGAAAGTCCTCGGCAACCTGATAGCTTCGGTCAATACGAACAACAAAATCCCGCTGCGAGGACTTGATGGTGCCCGCAGGCAACTCCACATTCTGACTGCGCAGCGCATTTTCCACGTCCGTTACCGTCAGCCCCCGGGCCACCAGCGCGTTACGGTCCAGCCAGATTCGCATGGAATAGATTTGACCACCACCGATGCGTACCCGCGCCACACCATCGAGCACCGCAAAGCGGTCCTCAAGGTAACGTCGCGCGTAATCGGTTAACTCCAGGGCAGACATATTTTCGCCCACCAGGTGCGACCAAAAGATTACCTGCTCGTCACTGTTGCTCTTGGTTGTTTCCGGAGGCAGCGCTTCTTCCGGCAGGTTATCCAGTACGCCGGATACCCGGTCCCGAACGTCATTCGCCGCTGAGTCGATATCGCGATCCAGATTAAACTCGATGGTCACCGTGGATTCACCGTCATAACTGGATGAGCTGAGGGTCTTGATACCCTCAATGCCTGACAGGCGGTTCTCGATGAGCTCGGTGATCTTGTTCTCCACCACCGCAGCGGAGGCTCCGGGGTAGGAGGTTTGCACGGTCACGATAGGCGAGTCGATGTCGGGATACTCGCGCAGCGGCAGGCGATCAAAGGCCAGTAAACCGAAAGCAACAATTAAGGCGCTGCCTACGAGCGCCATAACAGGTCGTCGAACTGCGATATCAGAAAGTAACATTAGCCCTGCACCACACGAACGGGCATCGCGTTGCCCGAAAGACGAATCACGCCGTCTCGAACAATTTGCTCGCCCTCGCTCACTCCATCCAAGATGACCACCCAGCCAGGTATGCGGGCCCCGATTTTCACTTCGCTGCGCAGCGCCTGCTCCCCGTCAACCTTCCAGACGAAATGGCGTGCAGCACGACTTTGTAAACTCTCTTCCGGCACCATCAACACCGTATTGGATTCGCCGGTTATTTCAATTTCCATGAGCAGGCCCGCGCGCAACAGACCCTCTTCATTTGGCACCACTGCGCGAGCGGTAATGGCTCGCGCTACGGGATCGACGCGACTACCCACCGCGGAGAGCTGTCCGACAAAATCTTCTTTGAACGCTGCGCTTTTGGCGATGACGGTCATGCCAGGTTGGAGAACACCGAGATAGCGGGCGGGCACCGTAAACTGCAAACGCATGCGGCTGACATCGTCCAGCGTAGTCAACCTTTGTCCCACCGACACCAGAGCCCCTTCGCTGACTTCGCGAAGACCCAGCACACCGACGAACGGTGCGACGATGGTCAAATCTGCCACTCGCGCTTCCAGTTCACTGATTTGATGCTGCAGTACCTCAACCTCTGTAGTTGCGGAATCCAGGTCAGTCTGAGCAACCTGATTTTTGCGAGCCAGATCCGTAAGGCGCTTCACCTCACGCCGGGCGTCCGCCAACCGAGCGCTGAGCTCTCGCAAAGAGGCCTGCTCAGACTCCTGCCGAAGCGTGGCGAGTACCTGGCCCTTCTCAACAATCTGGCCATCTTCAAAATCCAAACGGGTGATGCGTTGAGAGACCGGTGAGGTGATATCAACAGACTCCCAGGCCTGCAACGTTCCCAGGGCAGGAATTCGGTCCCGATAGCTCCTGGATTCGACTTCAACTACGGTGACGGGAGCAGCTGGCCGAGCGCGTCTTCCGCCATCGTCAGACTGTCCGCCAAATTGCTGCCAGGCAAAAAAACCGGCAACTGCCAGACCAATAACAATGACCAGGGATTTCATGGGTACCGCCGTACTCCTTCTCAGCTTTTAAGGTGAAACGCACTATTCTAACACCGTGCACAATACGGCAGGTCACATGGGTACGTGGGCAGCTGTCCGGTGGATTGCCGGAGCCCGTATTAACGGATGCGCGGTAGTAAGGTGTATCATCGCAGGCCTCGGGGGCGGAGTGTTCATGCGTCCAAGATCATCCACAGGGCTGGACCCGTAGCGTCGTCGCCATTAATCCGCGACGGGGAGAGAGTTTTGAATTCGCATTGGCACCAACAACTGGCACAGCTGACAGAAGCGCAGCCGGATTTACTTCGGGGCATCTGCCGCGGTATCGAGAAAGAAAGCCTCCGGGTAGCCGGAGACGGTGTGCTGGCCCAAACCCCGCACCCCACCGCGCTGGGCTCGGCACTGACCCACGGCAGTATTACTACAGACTACTCCGAGTCCCTCATGGAGCTCATCACGCCGGTATCAAGCAGCATCGAGGACACTCTCAAGACCCTCGAGGACGTGCACAGCTTTGTTTACAAGCATATCGGCAGCGAGCGCCTGTGGAGCGCCAGTATGCCCTGCATCGTAGCAGGGGATGCGGGCATACCTGTGGCGAAATATGGAAGCTCCAACGTCGGCCGCATGAAGACGGTGTATCGCTACGGCCTGGGGAACCGCTACGGCAGACTGATGCAGGCTATTGCGGGGGTGCATTACAATTTTTCCATGCCCGAGGCCTATTGGCCCGAAGCGCAGAAAGCCGATGGCGATGAGGGCCCGCTGCAGGACTACATCACCGGTCGGTACCTGGGCCTGATCCGAAATTTTCATCGCTGGTCCTGGTTACTGATTTACCTGTTTGGTGCGTCCCCGGCGGTCTGTGCGAGCTTTATGCGCGGTAGAGGAGAGCATCATCTGGAGCCCTTCGATGCCGAAGGCAACTCGCTACATCTGCCTCATGCAACGGCGCTGCGCATGGGAGATCTGGGTTACAACAGCTCCGCGCAAAAGTCCCTGAAGGCCTGTTACAACTCTCTGGATAACTACATTGCAGCGCTGACCCAGGCGATACTGACTCCTCATCCCGACTACGCCGCTTTCAAGGGTATGAAAGACGGCGAGTACATGCAGTTAAACGACAGCCTTCTGCAAATTGAGAATGAGTTTTACAGCACTATTCGGCCAAAGCGCCCGGGGAGCAGCAGCGAAACACCACTGACCGCTTTGCACGATCGTGGCATCGAGTACGTCGAGGTTCGCTGCATCGACGTGTCTCCGTTTCACCCCCTGGGGATCGACAGCGCACAGATCCGTCTGCTGGACAGCTTTCTTGTGTACTGCCTGACACAACCCAGCGAAGTCTGCGACGAAACGCAACAGGACCGACAGGCATCAAACCTGAGCGCCGTCGTGAATCGTGGCAGAGAGCCCGGCTTAACGTTGGACACCGAGTCCGGCCCCAAAGCGCTCAGCGACTGGGCCATGGAGTTACTGGATGCGATTTCAGACAGTGCCGAGCTCCTGGACCGGGTGCACAATAGCAACAGCTATGCCGATGCCCTCGCCGAGCAAAAAGCCAAGGTGCGGGGCGAGCTCGAATTACCCTCTGCAAGGGTTCTGCGGGAGATGCGTGAAAAAGGCATCCCCTATTACCGGTTCGCCATGGGATACAGCAACCTCTGGGCAGAGCACTTTAAAGAGTGGACGCTGGATACAGAGGCAGAGCAAGCGCTGGTGGACGACAGTAAAGCCTCGCTGCAGCGTCAGGCTGACGTCGAGGCTGCGGACAATAAAAGCTTCGAAGAGTATCTGGCAGCTTACTTCGAACAGTACAAAGTCCTGAACCACGGAGACTGAATGAACGCTCTTTTACAAATCCGGCCCGTTTTCTTCGGACTATTTTTATTCACAGTGGTCTCTATGACCTTCGCATTGGTCTTCCTCCAGGAAACCCTGGGCCTGGCTCCCTGCCCGCTGTGTATTACCCAGAGAGTATTTGTCATCCTGGTGGGGCTATTCGCCCTGCTGGCTGTCCTGCATAACCCCCAGGGCTGGGGCCGACGACTTTACGCGTTCCTGTGCTTACTGTCGGCGGTAGCCGGTGGTGCGGTGGCCATGCGCCACATCTGGCTGCAGAGTCTTCCCGAAGAGCTCGCCCCCGCCTGTGGCCCGAGCCTTGGATATATGCTCGAAACGCTCCCACTGGCCGAGACTTTTTCCGTAGTCATGATGGGGGACGGCAACTGTGCCGAGACAGTCTGGACCTTCATGGGCATGAGTATTCCCCAGCAGACGCTCATCGTGTTTGTGGTCATGGCAGGCGTTTCTCTGTTTCAGTTGCTGAGAAAGAACTAGCTTCACAGCTGTCTTTGGGGAAACCATCGTGCTGTAACCGGCAAGCGCGTGCAGTAAACAACAACAGTAGTCTCCCCTTGGGCAAGTCGTTTGCCTGCATTCGGCAAGCGGGCATCATTCGCTGCGCGCGCTAGGCGGGGGACGCTTACTTCGCAAATGAGGCCCGCTTGCCCTAGCTCGGGGCTTTGTAGACAGCCCTGACCACTGTGTTGACGCCGCCTCGATGCCTCGAAGGGCTGCTGCCAATGCTTACGAAGCGAGCGTCACCCCAACCAGCGAGTGAAGTGAGTATTGGTAGCAGCCCGCGCCAGATCATCGTGCACGAATCGGCAACCGGGCGTCACCCAAGCCAGCGAGTGAAATGAGCGTTGGTAGCAGCCCGCGCCAGATCATCGTGCACGAATCGGCAACCGGGCGTCACCCAAGCCAGCGAGTGAAATGAGCGTTGGTAGCAGCCCGCGCCAGATCATCGTGCACGAATCGGCAACCGGGCATCATTCGCTGCGTGCGCTGGACGGGGGACGCTTACTTCGCAAATGAGGCCCGCTTGCCTTAGCTCGGAGCTTCGTAGACAGTCCTGACCACTGCGTTGACGCCGTACCGTTACCTCGAAGGGCTGCTGCCAATGCTTACGAAGCGAGCGTCACCCAAACTAGCGAGTGAAGTGAGTATTGGTAGCAGCCCGTGCCAGATAATCGTGCACGAATCGGCAACCGGGCGTCACCCAACCAGCGAGTGAAGTGAATATTGGTAGCAGCCCGCGCCAGATCATCGTGCACGAATCGGCAACCGGGCGTCACCCAAGCCAGCGAGTGAAATGAGCGTTGGTAGCAGCCCGTCACTGTTTAGAGTCGGCTTCAGTTCGCGCAAAAAAAAGGGTCTCAAAATTGAGACCCTTTCTTGGCAAGAACACCTGCTAACCGCCCGGTAGTCCGGGCTTGATGTCCGCGTGCTCAGCCTTCGGCACCGGCCTGTGTGGGGATGTCCAGCAGTTCGACTTCAAAGATCAGCGCGGCGTTGGGTCCGATGCGATCACCCGCACCACCTGCGCCGTACGCCAGCTCAGAGGGGATGAAGAGCTTGTACTTGGCGCCAACCTGCATGAGCTGCAGAGCTTCGGTCCAGCCGCTGATTACCTGGCCTACGCCAAACGTAACGGGCTCGCCACGAGCATAAGATGAATCAAACTCGGTACCGTCGATCAGCGTACCGCGGTAGTGCACCTGCACGCTGTCATCGGCGGTGGGTGTTGCGCCATCACCAGCTTCAATCACTTCGTATTGGAGGCCAGACTCTGTGGTGACAACGCCTTCACGGGCGCCGTTTTCCGTTAGAAAAGTAACAGCTGCGGTGGCATTGGCATCGGCTAACGCAGAGGCCATAGATTCGCGCTCGGCATTCATGCGCTCCTGAAAAGCGATCATTTCTGCCTGAATTTCCTCGTCGGTAATACGCTGCGGCGAGCCAGTCATTGCATCACGCAAGCCTGCGGCGAAGGCGTCAACATCGACAGTCATGCCGTCGTTGGCCATGTTTCTTCCAAGGCCCAGTGCTACGCCGTAGCTCAAGCGCTGGTTGGGTGTTTCGAGCTGTAGTTCAGCCACGGTTGTTTCTCCTGAGTCTTGTTGCTGACATGCACTCAGCGCAATCACGGCAAACAGTGCTGCCGCGGGCTTCATAAATGTGTTCATGGATGCTTCCTGTGAATGGGTATAGTTCGTCGGAATCTGGACCCTGTCGCCCGGGCCGCACCGCAGGTGAGACGCGTTACAAAGCAAGGGACCACATATTTCGAGAGCGCAAGTGTAAACGCTGAGTGGGCCGTCTGCCACCCTCTGACTGTGTAGCGTCCGGAGACAAGCTACACTGCGCACGATCCTCGTCCGTACAGCCACGCCGCGCAATTTCGGACGACCGCTGGAACAAAACATGGCTTTTCGATTTTTTGAACAACTGGTACAACCCTTTCCCCCGACCCAGCCAGGGCGGGCGCCGTCCTCCGTGTATCGCTTTTGCCGCCACCATTCCCGGGGGTTAGAGCCCTGGCTGCTATCGCTGTCGGTGCTTAGCATGGGCGTCGCCATGGTCGAGGTCGCGCTGTTTGAGGTGCTTGGGCAGGGCGTCGATCTGCTGTCAGGGAATACGCCGGCGACCATCGCAGCGGCCGGAGGGACGGCGCTTATGTGGCTGTCGCTGGGTCTGCTTACGGCACTCCCGGTCATGGTAGGCCTGCAGTCACTGCTGATGCACCAGACACTCATGGGCAACTTCCCCATGATCGTGCGCTGGATGGCCCACCGCTATCTCCTGCGCCAGAGCCTGGGCTTTTTTCAGGACGAGTTCTCCGGGCGAGTAGCGACCCGGGTCATGCAAACAGCATTGGCCGTGCGCTCTGTGGTTCTTATCACCCTCGATATTCTGGTCTACGTGGTGGTGTACTTTTTATCCGTGCTGTTTCTCCTGGGCAGCATCGATCCCAGACTCGCGCTGCCTCTGTTTGTATGGCTGGTGGTCTACATCTTTATTTTGCGAACCGTTCTCCCGCGCATGCAGCGGGTGTCAGAGGTTCAGGCCGACGCCCGATCCATGATGACCGGACGCATTGCCGACAGCTATACCAATATAAGTACCGTCAAGCTGTTCTCCCACGCCCAGCGGGAATCCAATTATGCTCGCGAGGGTATGGAAGAGTTCCTGGACACCGTGCACCCCCAAATGCGCCTGGTGACCTGGATGGAGACATCTATCACCGCCAACAATACCCTCATGCTGCTCTCGGTGAGCGCCATGGCCCTGTATCTGTGGTTCGAGGCGGCTATTTCCCCGGGATCCATCGCGGCGGCACTGGCGCTGTGCCTGCGCATTAACGGTATCAGCGAATGGATCATGTGGGAGGTCTCCGCGCTTTTTGAGAATATCGGCACCGTACGCGACGGTATCAGCACTCTGTCCAGAGACATCGAGGTACAGGATCACAGTGAGGCCAGGGCACTGGAGGTCTCGTCGGGCCGCGTGCAGTTTCAGGCGATTGAATTTGCCTACACACCGCAAAAGCCGGTGTTCGATAAGCTGACGCTGGATATCGCCCCCGGCGAAAAAATCGGACTTATTGGGCGCTCCGGGGCCGGCAAATCCACCCTCGTTAATCTGCTGCTGCGGTTCTCGGATATTCAGGGTGGACGCATTAGCATCGATGGGAAGGACATTCGCCATATCACGCAGGAAAGTCTCCGTGCCAACATCGGCATGGTGACTCAGGACACCTCTCTTTTGCACCGCACGGTGCGCGAGAACATCCTCTACGGCCGCGAATCTGCCAGCGAAGAGGAGTTACTCAACGCGATCAAACGGGCCCGCGCGGATGAATTTATCGACAATCTGCAGGACCACAGCGGTGCGCAGGGCCTGGACGCACAGGTAGGCGAACGGGGCGTCAAGCTCAGCGGTGGCCAACGCCAGCGCATAGCTATTGCCCGGGTAATGCTCAAGGATGCTCCTATATTGGTCCTGGATGAGGCCACGTCTGCACTGGACTCAGAGGTGGAAGTGGCTATTCAGGAGAGCCTCTACGAACTCATGGAAGGCAAAACGGTACTCGCCATCGCGCACCGCTTATCTACCATCGCCGCGTTGGATCGACTGGTGGTTATGGATGGCGGCAAGATCGTCGAAACCGGCAGTCACGCGGAACTCCTCGCCAGGGACGGTATTTACAAGCGTCTGTGGGACTATCAGTCCGGCGGATTTCTGGCGCAGGATTAAACGCTGCAAAGGGCACTGTGAAACGGCTCAAAGACGTCTTTGTCGAGTCCATAGAGTGTCGCCAGCAACTGTAGGTGTTGACGCAGGAGTACAGCCTCTTCCAAAGAGTCCTGCTCTGTGGGCGCTTGCGCCGTATCACCTTCTTCGAACAGTGTTGCAAGCATATCCAGTTGGCTGCGTTCCGCCTGTAACTCCAGCTTTTTAATCTCCGCATACTCCTGGGCGCAGCTGTCCTGCCCACGCCATGCCACGCGCTGCCGACGCAAAGGCAGAATGACCTGCTCTCGCCAGGGGTGACAGCGCTCTTGGGCTGTACGGATATCGTCGACACTGAGCTGGCGCACCTCCCGGGCACACCAGCTCACGTAAAGCATCAGGTTAACGTCCGCGGCCCACTGCTCCTGAGCCGCGATGCAGGCCTTTGCGACCGCCGGCACAGCGTACACAGCCGTGGCAAAGCGCCACAGGCGTTCCTGTGCGCTCAACTGTTCCTGCTCGTATGTCTGTTCCCTTGCGTCCACGCCCAGTACACTCCCCGCCCGTGATTATCTTACGCGACCTAAGCCTGCGCCGTGCAGACCGTCTTCTCTTCGAGGAGGCCAACGCGAGCCTGCTTCCCGGCCAGAAAATAGCCCTCACCGGCGCCAACGGTTGTGGCAAGTCCAGCCTGTTCGCCATGCTTCTGGGCGACCTACAGGCGGACAAAGGCAATATCGAAGGGCTCCAGGGCCAGCGTATCGCCCATATGGCGCAGGACGTCGCCGCCAGTGACTTAAGCGCCAGCAACTTTATTCTTGAGGGCGATGCCGATGTCGCCGTGCTACTGAAGTCCCTGAAGACTGCCGAGGCCAATGATGACTTCGCAGCAGCAGCGGCGGTGCACACGCAACTCGAGGCCTGCGACGGCTACGCGGCGGAACGACGCGCCCTGCAACTGATGCTGGGACTGGGTTTTGAAGATCGGGATGCACAGCGCAGTGTCGCCGAATTCTCCGGCGGCTGGCGCGTGCGTCTGGCACTGGCCAGAGCATTGATGATGCCGTCGGATTTGCTGCTACTTGATGAGCCCACGAACCACCTCGATCTTGACACTACGTTGTGGCTGCAGGATTTTCTGAAAGCCTATCGGGGAACGCTGCTACTGATCTCCCATGATCGCGACTTTATTGATGCCAGCTGCTCCGCAGTGCTGCACATCGAGCAACAGCGACTGAATAGTTACAAAGGCGGCTACAGCGACTTTGAGCGGCAGCGCGCCCTGCGTCTGGCAGAGCAGCGTGCCAGTGCCGAGAAGCACGCGCGTCGCCGCGCAGAAATCGAAGACTTTGTGCGGCGTTTTCGGGCCAAGGCCACCAAAGCACGCCAAGCCCAGAGCAGACTGAAAGAGCTGGCCCGCATGGGTGAGATGGCCCTGGCGCACGAAGACAGCCCTTTTGAATTTCGATTCCCTGAGCCGCCCCGGGGCCGCGATCCACTCATCGAGCTTCGGGGGGCCAGGATCGGTTATCGCGAGAAACCGCTGATTACCGGCGTCGATTTCAGCTTGCGCAATGGTGACCGTATAGCGCTGCTGGGCCGCAACGGCACGGGAAAGACAACGTTCCTGCGCAGTTTGTGCGGTGACCTCCCGCTGCTTGAGGGCCAGAGACACAACAGCGAAGGCTGTCTCATCGCGTATTTCGATCAGCAGCAAGTCGACACGCTGGATTTGGACAGCAACGCCTTGCAGCACCTTCAGCGTCTGACACCCGACGCCCGGGAGCAAACGTTAAGAGACTTTCTGGGCGGCTTCGATTTTCGCGGCAAACGCGCCGACGCCGTGCTGCGCCCTTTTTCCGGCGGCGAAAAAGCGCGCCTGGCCCTCGCCCTACTGGCATGGCAACGTCCGAATGTTCTGGTGTTGGATGAACCCACGAACCACCTGGACCTGGACATGCGTCGGGCGCTGGAGATCGCCCTGCTGGAGTTTGCCGGTGCCGTCATAGTCGTGAGTCACGATCGCCACTTACTGCGCAGCACGGCGGACAGTCTCTACCGCATCGCCGAAGGACGTTTAAGCCTGTTTGATGGTGATCTCGACGCGTACGAAACCCTGATTCTGCGCGGCACAGATGTTTCTGGTGACAACACCGCTGCCCGGGCCGAGGACGCAAACAAGGATCGCAGCACTATCGACCGCAAAGACCAGCGACGCGCCGCCGCGGAGATACGTGCCCGGCGACGTCCCCTGGAGCAGGCCATCAAAAAGTTAGAAACACGCATGGAAACCGTGCAAGAACAGCTATCGGCCATCGAAGATGCGCTGGCGGAACCCTCAATTTACGAGCAGGACGCCAAACCCAAACTCACCGAACTCCTTCGCGAGCAGGGGGCACACCGCGCTACGCTGGAAGAGCTGGAGAGCGAGTGGCTCATACAGCAGGAGTCTCTCGAGGCAATGATCGAACAAGGCTGAGTTTTTCTGATCGGGTCAAACGCTTGATCTGTGCTTCGCGCACCTGAGCACAGGAGCGATCCTCGCATTCCTCGGCCCAGATAGCTTCCACCGGGCGCCGACCCCGGGTGTACTGCGCGCCCCCGACCAGTTCACCATTGTGCTGACGCAGGCGCCGCGCAAGATCCCGGGTTACACCGGTGTACAGCGATCCATCGGCGCAGCGCAGAATATATACCGACCAAGGCAGCGACTCCGACAACGCGCTAACCGCCGTTGCTCAACCGCGGCGCCAGCTCTGATAACGCTCGAGCCAGCCAAGCAGCTTTTCGGGCTTGCGCGCTTTGCGCCACTCGCTGGCAAGAAAGCGGTTCGCCTCACTCATAGTCGGGTAGATATGAATCGTGCCCAGAATTTTGTTTAGCCCCAGGCCATGCTTCATAGCCAGTACAAACTCGGGCAGCAAGTCTCCCGCATGAGCGCTGACGATGGTTGCGCCAAGAATGCGATCTCGACCCGGCACGGTCAGCACTTTCACAAAGCCCTCCGCTTCGCTGTCAGCGATAGCGCGATCAAGGTCGTCGATGCCGTAACGAGTCACCTCATAGGGCACACCCTGCTCTTTGGCCTCGTCCTCGCTCAGACCCACTCGAGCGACTTCAGGATGCGTAAAGGTGGCCCAGGGAATGACTGAATAATCCACGCGGAAACGCTTGAGATGCCCAAGCAGCGCATTAACGGTGGCATACCAGGCCTGGTGACTCGCGGTATGCGTAAACTGGTAGGGCCCGACGATATCGCCACAGGCAAAAATCGTGGGCACCTCCGTCTGAAGATAATCGTCCACCTCGATGGACCCGCGTGCGGTCGTGCGAATACCCAGCTCCTGAAGCCCCATGCCTTCGATATTGGGTGTGCGGCCCACGGCGAGCAGTAAACGATCGAATTCCAGAGTGAAGTCTTCGCCTTTAAGCGCACACTGCGCGGTCTGCGCACCGCCAGTCACAGCAAAAGACCTGGGCTCACAGTGCGTGAGTATGCGTATGCCCTTTTTCTCTAAACGCGCGTGCACTAACGACGAGGCATCTTCATCTTCCCGGGGCAAAATCCGCGCCGCATGGGTGACCAGTGTCACATCAGAGCCCAGGCTGGCCATGGCCTGCGCCAGCTCACACCCAATGGGGCCGGCCCCCAGCACCATGAATCGTTTGGGTAACTCGCGAATATCCCACAGCGTGTCGGAGGTCAGGTAATCCAGATCCTCAAGACCTGAAATATCCGGCACTCGTGCCCGGGCGCCGCTGGCGATAATGATGTGCCGGGTAGAGATGCGCTGGCCGTTTACCTCCACTTCCCAGGGAGACACGATCCTGGCATCGCCAGAAACACAGTCCACCCCCAGAGACGTAAAGCGCTCTGCCGAATCGTGAGGTTCAATCGCGGCGATTTTCTCCTGCACACGCTCCATCACTGCGGGGAAGTTCACCGACACTTCGACCGGCGCGATACCAAACTCCGGTGCGCGACGCATTTCATCGGCAACATTCGCGCTGCGAAGGATTGCTTTGCTGGGGACGCAGCCGGTGTTCAGGCAATCTCCACCCATCTTATGACGTTCAATGAGCGTCACTTTGGCTTTGAGCGTCGCTGCGATCAAAGACGCCACCAGGCCGGCCGAGCCCGCCCCGATGACCACCAGATTGGTATCAAATTGCTTGGGCCGCGTGAAACGCGCCAGCTGCCGGCGGGCCTTGATGCGTCCCAGCACACTCCGGGCTATAAATGGAAACACCCCCAAGAGCACAAAGGAGCCCAGAAGTGCCGGGGATAAAATACCCGCAGGGCTCTCCAACTGACCAAGCTGCGTGCCCGCATTCACAAACACCGCCGTGGCCGGGAGCATTCCCAGCTGGGACACCCAGTAAAAACGCCCGGTGCTGATGGGCAGCAGTCCGGAGATCAGATTAATCACAAAGAACGGAAACACCGGTACTAGACGCAGCGAGAACAGGTAAAAGGCACCGTCTCGCGAGAAACCCTCGTTGAGAGCCTTGAGTTGGCGCCCAAAGCGGGTCTGCACCCAATCACGAAGCAGGGAGCGCGAGACCAAAAACGCCAGGGTTGCGCCCACAGAACTGGCAAAGGAGACCAGCAAAAGCGCCGTCCAGAAACCGAAAATCGCGCCTCCGGCGAGAGTCATGATGGCCGCACCGGGAAGCGACAAGCCGGTAACAGCGACATACAGCCCAAAAAAGATCAGGGCCACCACTAAAGGATTGGCATTGCGCAACGCCTGCAGGTCGTCGCTGCGACCGCGAAGCTCTTCGAAACTGAGCAATGACTGTAAGTCGAAGTACCAGAAGGCAAAAAAGCCCGCCAGCACCAACGCTACGATTATTATCTTTACCGGTTTGCCCGCTGCCATCTCTACTCATTCCTTTCATTGCGTGCCGGGAAAATGCCCGAAATACTCATTCAATACAAAGATTGGTCCTGCAAAGCTTGAATATTTGCCTATAACCCCAATCTCCAAGCTAGAATCACGCGTATACGATCAATCTACGGTATGGAGAGACAACATGAGTAACGCTATTGTGCACGTCAGTGACGCAAGCTTCGAGAAAGATGTGCTTGGCAGTGACCTTCCCGTTCTGGTGGACTTTTGGGCCGAGTGGTGTGGCCCCTGCAAAATGATAGCCCCGGTTCTGGATGAAATCGCCGGAGAATATGCCGGCAAGCTAAAAGTCTGCAAAGTAGACGTCGATGCCAACCCGGAAGTTCCCGGCAAGTTCGGCATCCGCGGCATACCAACTTTAATTCTGTTTAAAGACGGCAACGCAGAAGCAACCAAAGTTGGCGCTCTTTCCAAGACGCAACTTGTTGAATTCGTAAACGAAAGCATCGCCTGATGGAAGGACCCCGCCGCCTCAGGCGGGGTCGTGTTTCCCCACAGTCCCAAAAGAAAAAAGCGCTAGACCTCCATAGGGGAGCGTGCTACTTTCTTTTTGTCAGCGCGGCCCCGCGCGACCATAATAACTCCGCCACCCCTCTGTCTCTTGAGCTTAGCAGCGCTTCAGGCAAGCCAAAGAAGCGTTTTTAGCCCAAAGAGCCTAGGTGACAGCGAATCCACTAACCCTTTCTCTCTGGTTCATCAAACTTGTCTAGTACATCGCAAATCGAAACTGAAGCTCAAAATCCGTCCGAAACGCCGTCGCAAAGCGATGCTCCAGCACCCGCAGCGGCGAAGACTGAGGCTCCTGCGTCCGCGGAGGCCCCGAGTGAGGCACCCGCAGCCGCAAAGACCGGCACGGCTAAGTCGCCAGAAGCATCTGGTGATGCCTCTGAGACAGCAAGCAATGGGCCCGGACAGAATCAAGCCGATGCACCGAGACCTTCCCGGAATCGTTCTCAAGGACGGGGAAAGTCGCGCTCGAACAACAAGCCGTCGCAGTCAGTGCCAGATGCGATGCGCTCTTCAGAGCCCATGAACCTTACGGACCTGAAGACCAAGTCGACTCAGGAACTCATTGATATTGCCGCGTCCATTGGCCTTGATAATCTCGCCAGGTCGCGCAAACAGGACATCATCTTCTCGATCCTCAAGCGCCACGCGAAAAGCGGTGAAGATATTCACGGCGACGGCGTGCTGGAAATATTGCAAGACGGTTTTGGTTTCCTGCGATCCGCCGACAGTTCCTACCTGGCGGGTCCGGATGATATCTATGTGTCTCCCAGCCAGATTCGCCGATTCAATCTGCGCACCGGTGACACCATTACCGGCAAGATTCGTCCCCCCAAAGACAGCGAGCGGTATTTTGCGCTGCTCAAAATCGGAGAGGTCAACTTCAGCCGACCTGAAAACTCCAAGAGCAAAATACTGTTTGAAAACCTGACGCCGCTGTTCCCGGACGAGCGCTTGACCCTCGAAGTAGGCAACGGCAGCACCGAGGATCTCACCGGCCGCATCATTGATCTGGTAGCACCCATCGGCAAAGGCCAGCGCGGACTGCTGGTTGCACCGCCAAAGGCGGGTAAGACCATCATGATGCAGAACATCGCCCAGGCGATTCTGACCAACAATCCCGAAACCTACATGATCGTGCTGCTCATCGACGAGCGTCCCGAGGAAGTCACCGAGATGCAACGCTCTGTGGGTGTCCGCGGAGCAGAGGTTGTGGCCTCCACCTTTGATGAGCCCCCGTCGCGGCATGTTCAGGTTGCAGATATGGTCATCGAAAAGGCCAAACGTCTGGTTGAGCACAAGCGTGACGTGGTGATTCTGTTGGACTCGATTACGCGTCTGGCGCGCGCCTACAACACCGTGATTCCAAGCTCAGGCAAGGTATTGACCGGTGGTGTGGATGCTCACGCACTGGAGCGCCCAAAACGTTTCTTTGGTGCCGCGCGGAACATCGAAGAAGGTGGCAGCCTGTCGATTATTGCTACTGCGCTGGTCGACACCGGCTCAAAGATGGACGAAGTGATCTACGAAGAATTCAAGGGTACGGGCAACATGGAGTTGCACCTGGACCGCAAGATTGCCGAAAAGCGCATCTATCCCGCGATCAATATTCGTCGCTCGGGCACACGCCGGGAAGAGAAGCTCACGGGCGAAGAAGAACTGCAGCGCATGTGGATCCTGCGCAAGCTTCTGCACGGCATGGAAGACACGCCGGCAGTCGAGTTCCTTATGGATCGACTGAAAGATACGAAGACCAACGACGAGTTCTTCATGTCTATGAAGCGCAAATAGCGCTACTGTAGATAGTCCGACCGACGAGCACTGAATTGACCTTATGGCAGCACGCTACAGTGATCTGCGCGACTTCATCGCAGAGCTAGAGTCTCGCGGAGAGCTCAAGCGAATTAGCCAGGAAGTCGATCCCAATCTCGAAATGACAGAGATTGCCGATCGCACTCTGCGCGCCAAAGGACCGGCTCTACTGTTTGAGAACCCCAAGGGACACTCAATCCCGGTACTGGCGAACCTGTTTGGCACCGAGGAGCGGGTCGCCCTGGGTATGGGAGCCGACAGCGTGTCGGCACTGAGAGAGATTGGCGAGCTCTTGGCGTATCTTCGCCAGCCAGACCCTCCCAAAGGTCTCAAAGACGCCTGGGAGAAAGCGCCCTTACTACGCAAAGTCCTGGACATGGGGCCCAAACTGGTTCGCAATGCGCCCTGTCGTACGCATGTGCGTGAGGGCGACGACGTCAACCTCTACGACCTCCCCATACAAACCTGCTGGCCGGGCGATGCCGGACCGCTGGTCACCTGGCCTCTGGTTATCACCCGGGGCCCGAACAAAACCCGCCAAAACCTCGGCATCTACCGCATGCAGCTTATTGGCCGTAACAAGCTGATTATGCGTTGGCTCTCGCACCGCGGCGGGGCGCTGGACTATCGTGACTGGCAAATTGAACATCCCGGGGAACGCTACCCCGTCGCCCTTGCCCTGGGCGCTGACCCTGCAACCACCCTGGGTGCGGTGACACCGGTACCCGACTCCCTGTCCGAGTATGCGTTTGCCGGCTTGCTGCGCGGCGCAAAAACCGAGCTTTGCGAATGCATTACGCCGCTGTGCAAAGCCAACGACCTGCAGGTGCCCGCCACCGCTGAGTTTATTCTCGAGGGCTATCTCGAACCCGGGGAAGAAGCCGATGAGGGGCCTTTTGGCGACCACACCGGTTACTACAACGAAGTTGAGAGCTTCCCGGTATTTACCGTAACGGCGATCACCAGCCGGGAAGCTCCGATCTATCACAGCACCTACACCGGACGACCACCGGATGAACCGGCGATTCTGGGCGTGGCACTTAACGAAGTCTTCGTGCCGCTCCTGAAAAAGCAGTTTCCGGAAATCATTGATTTTTATCTGCCACCGGAAGGCTGTTCCTATCGCATGGCGGTGGTAAGCATGCGCAAAGAGTATCCGGGACATGCCAAACGCGTGATGCTGGGTATCTGGAGCTTCCTGCGTCAGTTTATGTACACCAAGTTCATAGTGGTGACTGACGATGACGTGGATGTGCGCAATTGGCAGGATGTGATCTGGGCCATGACGACACGCATGGATCCTCGCCGCGATAGCGTTTTTATCGACAACACGCCCATCGACTATCTGGACTTTGCTTCACCAGTGGCGGGCTTAGGCTCCAAAGTGGGCTTTGACGCCACCAATAAATGGCAAGGCGAAACAGATCGAGAATGGGGTGAGCCCATTCGCATGGATGACGCTATCAGCGAACGGGTGGAGTCCATGTGGGAAGACCTGGGAATCGGTGTAGACCCCGCGCCCCGCCGCCGCTAGCTCATCTTTGCAAAACTTGCTTACTTCTCGAGACGATGTGTCTCGGGCACGACATCATCCGGCTGGGGGAGCTCAGGCAGGGGGTTGCTGCGCAACCCGGTACCCACTCGGAACACTTCGGCAGCGGTCGCGTGATCACCCACCGCGGTTAACAGGCGACCCAATTCCAGGCAGGCCTCTTCGCTGGGCCTGGCTGCATGGCTGCGCTCGAGAAAATCCCGCGCTTTGGCCCACTGCCGCTCCACCATTGCCAGACGGCCAAGACACAATAAAAGCTCCGGGTCATCACTATGCTGCCGCAACCAGACCTCGGCGGTGGCCAGTTGCTTTTGCGCGCTCTGGCGGGGAATACGGCCGTAAAGGCTAACCAGGGCGGGCTGCCAGTGTTTCTTTAAACGGCGTTCGATTTCCCGCTCCACGGTAGAAGTTTCATCGCACTGCAGCAGCGAAGAGAGGTAATGAAGCTGCACAGCCTCATCATCCACAAGCCGCTTGGGGTATTTCTTCCAGCGCGCCATAAGTAACGCAGCGTCGCCAGTAACCGCTGCCTGCTCCAGCAGATCGTGATGAATACGCGCCTCAAGCTTGTCGAGCTCCAACGCACCCCCAACCCGATGCTTGCGCAGCGCCGGCAGCAAAGCCAGCATCGCTTCGATATCACCAAGACCATCGTAGGCTTTGCACAGTAGATGCAGGACCTGGGGATGCTTGCCCGGAGTTTTCTTGGCACCTTCGAGCGTTTTCAAGGCCTTTTCGTACTGACGATCATTTAGCTGGAGTTCCGCCTGAGTCAGATCCACGGCAATAATTGCCTCGATATCACTCTCCGCTGCCTGCACCAGATGACGCCGCATGGCCTCGGGCTCCTGCAAACGGTAGCTGGCCCGCGCTGACATCAGATAATTCAGCAGGGGCGACTCGCTGTAGCGGGCACCGCGCAGCAGTTGCTTGCGGGACTGCGCCCAATTCCCTTCTACAAAATTGATCAAACCACGACTGGTGAGCCGCGCGGATTGACGAAGTCGACGCTCTCCGGCCCAGTTCAAAACGTTGGCGGGGCTGGTGATCAAACGATGCAGGAACCGCAAAGACGCATACAACAGCAACACCACCGTCGCGATGAGCAGAATCCCCACCCAAAAACTGGTCTCTACCGTGTAACCACCATAGGCGATAAGTAGATAGCCAGGCTCAGTCTCGATGAGCGCGACAATACCCACACCGGCGACCAGAGCCAGCAGTGCGATAACAAATAAGCCGCCCATCGTTCTAGTTACCGCTGCGGGCGAGGCGCGCCTGCATCACAGTGTCCAACGCCCCGAGCGAGGCATTGAGGTCCGGGAGGCTCACCGAGACACGCTCATCCCGAATGAGGCGCAGCTCCTCGGCCATGGCCACAGCAGACTGCTCATCGGCTTTAAAGAATTGAGTAACCCAGCCCTCTGCCCGCTCCAGGCTCTGACGAAACAGCAATTCGTTACCCGAGAGCATGGCCACCTGCGCCTGCTCAAGCAGCATGCGCATATTTTGACGCACCAGCCCTTCGTACTGCGGATCCATAAGTGCTTCTACGGGCACATCTCGACGACTTACCACGATATATTCCGATAGCTTGGCCAATGCGGTTTCATAACCCTGAGACAGCCGGGTCTGCCAATCGCCATCGGCCACAGGCTCTATCTCCACCCTCCGGTCGGGCAATTCAAACAAAACCAGCGCGTCGGTCTGGCGTATAAGAGCGTCCAGGCGCAAGTACAAGCCTTGAATATCCAGCTTGGGCACCGCGCGCAGTGCGGCCACATCGGCCGCTACCGCCGAACGCAGGCCGTGAAGATCCGCATCGTCCATGCCGCGCAGGATGTTGTCGGCACTTCGCAGCAATGCTTCGGCAGATACGCTGTCCCCGGTCATAATCAGACGCTGATTGGCCAGCCGCAGAAGATATTGCACCTCGGCGAGCTGCCAGCTTTCGCGATCCTCAACGGTCAGATCATTAATGCGCTGCTGCTGTTCCCGAAGCGCTCGCTGCAGTGAGCCTAATTGCTCGTCGACCACCCGCTGCACACTGCCGGCGGCATCGTTGGAAGAGGACTGAAGGCGATTCACCTGGCTTTGCTGTGTTTCCAGAGCCCGTCGCAGGTCTTCCTCGGCACGCTGCTGTCGGGCCTGCATCGCCTCGACTTCAATTTCGATCTTGCGCTGGAGGTTGTCGCGCATCTGATCAAAGGTTGTCGTGTCCTGACCAGAGACTGACTCCAATCCCTGTACACGCTGAAGCAAGAGCCCTTCGCGGCGCTGCATATCCGTAATGAGATAAAAGACACCGGCAGCCATGATCAGTACCAACAGCAGGGCCAACCAGGCGATAGGCGTCGCGCCGGAGCGCTGGATCGCAGCAGCGGGGACAGGGGCCGCAGGCACAGGCTGAGGCGCCACGGCCGCTACGGGCTCGGTGCTCATGGTTGAAGCCGCGTCCGCCGCGGGCTTGGTCGCAGTGCTCTCGTGGGTATCCGCAGGCTCTGTGGGCGGGGCCTCAGAGTTTTTGGCATCAGTGCCCTCAGCGTCAATCGCGCTGCCTGGTTCATCCTGATTTTTCTCATCGCTCAATGCTGTGTCTCCCCCAAATGCGTCTTGCGCCAGGTTGTCGCGGCCGCCAGCATAGCGGCATCAGAAGCGTTCTCGGCCTGCTCAACGCGTTCCCAGCCCAGCTGACTGGCCTGTTGTGCAACCCGCGGTGACGGTACCAGCAAGGTGGTCCTCGCTAAGTTAGTGTGTTCCCGGGGTTGAAGCAAACCTGACAGGCGCTCCAGACCCTCACCACTGCTAATCAGGATAAGCGCCAGCTCGGGCATGGCGATCACATCTCGACATGCCTTTGCATCGTGTTCCGCGAAGCTGCGCCGGTAGCATTCCAGTGAGTCTACCTTGGCGCCGCGCTCCCGTAATTGCTGCTCAAGGAATTTGCGACCGCCTTCACCTTTAACGATCAAAACCTGCTGCGAGCGTAGATCTGCCAAACCGGGCATCGCGAGCAGGCCCTCGCTGCTCATATCGCTCGCAGGACGGGTAACCTGCAAACCTTCGGCCTCCAGGCACAGTGCCGTACTTTCCCCTACCGCCCAATAAATTTGCCCTTGCGGTAGCTGCGGCCAGTAATCACCCAGACAGGCCATACCCAGCCGCGCCGCATTGGCACTCACAAAAATGACATGTTCGTAACGGTCAAGATCCAGCACTCGCTGACGCTGGACACCGGGTAAAGGATCAATAGCCTCAATAGTGAGCATGGGCATGTGCAGCGGCGTAAAACCGGCGTTGCGCAGCGAGCACATCAAGCTATCGGCCTGGCCTGCAGGCCGCGTAACCAGTACGCGCTGCTCAGCGGTCATAGACCTCGGCAAGTATCTCTGCCGCACCGGCTTCCAAAAGTGCATCGGCCACGGTGATACCCAGAGCCTCAGGATTATCCCGACTACCCCGGGCATCAGCACGCAAGGTATTGCTGCCATCGGGTCGACCCACAAGGCCGCGTAGCCACAGCTGGTCTCCTTCATGCACCGCATACGCGGCGATAGGCACCTCACACCCCCCTTGCAGGCGACGATTCAATGCCCGCTCAGCTAACACGCGTTCAGCTGTGGGGCCGTGATGCAGCGGCGCGAGCAGCTCCCGGGTAGCACTGTCATCACTGCGAATTTCGATACCCACAGCGCCCTGCCCTCCGGCAGGCAAAGATTCCGTTACCGGGATGCGAGCACGAATTCGCTCGCCCATCTCCAGGCGAATCAGACCGGCGCAAGCCAATATGATGGCATCGTATTCACCCTCATCGAGCTTGCGAAGACGCGTATTTACGTTACCCCTCAAAAAACGCACCGTAAGGTCCGGACGATTGGCGCGCAACTGACACTCCCGGCGCAGACTGGAAGTACCCACCACAGCGCCCGGCGGCAAGGCATCAAGATTTTCGTAGTTGTTGCTGACAAAGGCATCGGCAGGCTCTTCGCGTTCACAAATCACCGCAAGCTCCAGACCATCGGGAAACTCCATAGGCACATCTTTCATGGAGTGCACGGCGATATGCGCACGGCCATCCAACAAAGCCGTCTCTAACTCCTTGACGAATAAGCCTTTACCACCGACTTTCGCCAGGGGGACATCCAGGATCTGATCGCCCCGGCTGGTCATACCCAACAGCTCCACGCTGATGCCCGGATGCATCTTAAGCAAAGTGTCGCGAACAAAGTAAGCCTGCCACAGGGCAAGCGGGCTCTCTCGAGTGGCAATAACAACGTCAGCAGGCATGAAAACTCAGTTCAGTAAAAAATCTAATCATAACATTTGGGAGCTCCGGCTCACCCAATGCTGGCTGAGTTAATCACATTCACTGTCCGGCCCGCTGATATACTTGCACGCCTTTCAGACCGGGACAAGAAATAGCCCGGGCAGATACAGCACACAGGAATAGTCACACTATGTCGGATCAAAGCGACAAGCCCAGCCTTTGGGGTGGACGCTTCAGCGAAGCTACAGATAGCTTCGTGCAGCGTTTCACCGCCTCCGTAAGCTTCGACCAGCGCATGGCAGAGCAGGATATCCGAGGCTCACTGGCGCACGCCCGCATGCTCGCCGCCACAGACATCCTGAGCGCCGAAGAGCTCAAGTCCATCGAAGACGGCCTGGCGACCGTGCAAAAAGAGATCAACAGCAGCACGTTCCCCTGGTCGGTGGAACGCGAAGACGTGCACATGAACATCGAGGCTCGACTCACCGCGCTTATCGGCGAAGCAGGCAAAAAACTGCACACCGGACGTTCACGTAACGATCAGGTCGCCACAGATATTCGCCTGTACCTGCGTGACGCCATTGATGCTATCGCGGCGGAACTCACACGTTTGCAAAAGGGCCTGGTAGAGCTCGCCAGCACTCATGCAGCCACAGTCATGCCGGGCTTTACTCACCTGCAGGGAGCCCAGCCAGTCACCTTTGGCCACCATATGTTGGCCTGGAACGAAATGCTAGAGCGCGACTACAGCCGCCTCATGGATTGCCGGGGACGTATGAACCAATGCCCACTGGGCGCGGCGGCCCTGGCTGGAACCACGTTCCCCATTGATCGTGAGCAGACCGCCGCAGCGCTGGGTTTTACTCAGCCTACAAGAAACTCTCTGGACTCGGTCTCGGATCGTGACTTTGCCATAGAATTCACTGCAGCTTCCGCCCTGATACTCACGCATTTATCGCGCATGAGCGAAGAACTGGTGCTGTGGACATCGGCACAGTTTCAGTTTGTGGAGCTTCCTGATCGCTTCTGCACCGGCTCCTCCATCATGCCGCAGAAGAAGAACCCGGATGTGCCGGAACTGGTGCGAGGTAAAACGGGGCGGGTCAACGGCCACCTCGTTGCGCTGCTCACGCTCATGAAAGGGCAGCCTCTGGCCTACAACAAAGACAACCAGGAAGACAAAGAGCCGCTTTTTGACTGTATCGACACAGTGCTGGACTGCCTGAGGGCGTTTGCCGATATGGTGCCGCATATTGAGCCGCGCACCGAGCGCCTTCGCGAGGCTGCCAAAGCCGGCTTTGCTACGGCGACGGATCTGGCGGATTATCTGGTACGCAAAGGCCTGCCCTTTCGAGATGCGCACGAGGTTGTGGGTAAAGCTGTGGCCGAAGGTGTCCGACAGACCTTGGATCTTGCTGATATGCCCCTGGCCACGCTGCAAAGTTTCAGTGCGCTGATCGAGGCGGATGTCTTTGAGGTCTTAACGGTGGAAGGTTCTGTTGCCGCCAGAGACCATCTGGGTGGCACCGCACCGGCACAGGTGCGGATTGCCGCAGGCAATGCTGCCCGGACGCTGGAGGCTCGCTAGGTGGGGGAACGGGCGTTTATACTCCTGTCCTTTTTGCGCGGCAGCATGCATCAAATACTCCTATTCAATACTCCTTTTCGCCGGCGACGCGTGCCGGGGATTAGCGCGATCCTGCGACTCAGCGTCGCCTGCGCTGCGGCCCTGACTCTAACGGCTTGTGGTCAGATGGGTGCCTTGTATCAGCCGTTGCCGGATCAGGAGCCACCGGCGGAGTCGGCTATCGAGCCCGCGTCTGCCAAAAATGAGCCAACACCGGGCAGAGGCGACTGAAGCAGCATGGCATTCACCTACCGTAAACAGCATTTGTTCGCAGAAGACGTGGATTGCGAAGCCCTTGCCCAGCAATATGGCACGCCCTGCTATGTGTATTCCCGCAAAGCCATGGAGTCAGCACTTGAGGAATACCACAAGGCCCTCAAGGGCTGCGAGCACCTTGTTTGCTATGCGGTAAAAGCCAACTCCAATATTGCCGTGCTCGATATTCTGGCACGTTGCGGCGCCGGCTTTGACATTGTGTCTGTAGGTGAGCTGGAGCGCGTAATCGCCGCGGGCGGCGATCCGGGCAAAGTGGTGTTTTCCGGCGTTGTGAAGCGCCCGGACGAGATGCGTCGCGCCCTGCAGGTCGGTATTCGCTGCTTCAACGTTGAATCAGAAGCTGAACTTGAAGTCCTGCAAGCGGTTGCCGCACAGTTGCAGGTGCAGGCCCCGGTGTCTGTGCGCGTCAACCCGGATGTTGACGCCGGCACTCACCCGTACATTTCAACGGGGCTGCGGGAGAATAAATTTGGCGTTGCGACTGATGCCGCCATGGCACTTTTACGCCGCGCAAAAACCTTGTCCAATATCGACGTCACCGGACTGGACTGCCATATCGGATCCCAGCTGATCGACATGTCACCGCTTTTGGATGCACTGCAACAACTGCTGCTTATGGTAGACACTCTTGAAGCCGAGGGCATCCACATTCGCCACCTGGACCTTGGCGGCGGCATCGGCGTGCGTTACCGGGACGAGCAACCCCCTGCGGTGGCTGACTATATAGCAGCGGTGCGCGAAGCGTTGGGCGATCGCGATCTGGCGCTGGTGTTCGAGCCGGGCCGCTCTATCGTCGCCAATGCTGGCGTGCTGCTGACCCGGGTGCATTACCTCAAAGAAACCGATGCCCACAGCTTCGCCCTGGTCGATGCAGCCATGAATGACTTTATCCGCCCGGCGCTGTATCAGGCCTGGGTCGATATTCAGCCCACAGGTCCCAGCGACGCCGAACCTCGGCTCTGGAACGTGGTGGGCCCGGTTTGCGAAACCGGTGATTTTCTTGGCAAGGATCGCGAACTGGCTATCGCGCCGGACACGCTTCTGGCCATACACGGTGCCGGTGCCTACGGCTTTGTGATGAGCTCGAACTACAATACCCGTCCCCGCGCTGCAGAAGTTATGATTGACGGTGACAGCGCCCACCTGATTCGAGAGCGCGAGACCATAGAGGACCTGTTGCGCGGCGAGCATCGCCTGCCGCAGTGAAGCGACGAGCCGGATAACAACGATAATATGCCAGTGAAATTCACCAAAATGCACGGCGCAGGCAACGATTTCGTCATGATCGATACCATCAGCCAGCGCATAAAGCTCAAACCCCGGGATATCCGTAAAATCGCCGACCGTCGCCGGGGTATCGGCTGCGATCAGGTGCTGCTGGTCGAGCCTCCCGGACAGCCAAGTGCCGACTTTCGTTACCGCATCTTCAATGCGGATGGCAGTGAGGCCGGACAGTGCGGCAATGGTGCGCGCTGCTTTGCGCGGTTTGTTCGTCATCGGCGACTCACGCACCTGCAAAAAATGGTAGTGGAGGCGGGCAATAGCCTGATGACGCTGACGATTCGGGATAACCACGACGTAGAAGTCGATATGGGACCACCTAACTTTGCGCCCAACGATATTCCCCTGCGTCGGGATCAGGAGGCCCTGGAATACGATCTGGTCGCCGCCGGCGAACAGCTGCGCATCGGCGCCGTATCCATGGGCAATCCGCATGCCATCTTACGCGTCGACGCTGTGGACAATGGCAGTCTCGAAAGACTCGGCGAGGCGATTCGCAGCCACAGTGATTTTCCCGAAGGCAGCAATGCCGGATTTTTAGAAATCGTGGATCGTCAAAACGTGCGTCTACGCGTTTTTGAGCGCGGCGTTGGAGAAACGCAGGCCTGCGGCTCCGGTGCCTGCGCCGCGGTGGTCTACGGTCGGCGCATGGGCTGGCTGGATGATCAAGTGACAGTGGAATTGACCGGGGGTAAGCTGAGCATTCACTGGCAGGGCGACAACAGCCCGGTACTTATGACCGGCCCCACCGCCATCAGTTTCGAAGGTACCATCAGACTCTAGTCCGTGGTTTTACACCGGGACACCTGTTAACGCAGTGCTTAGTGAAGGTTTCGCAGCGGGAGCTTTACCCCGCTTTCCCATCGATCAAAAGAGGCAGACAGACCCGTGGACGAAGACGATATTCGAGACTTCCTGGTGCAGAACCCCGACTATTTTCAGAAGAACCCCGAGCTTCTGGGTCTCATAGAAGTCCCGCACGCAACGGGCGCGGCGGTGTCACTGGTGGAGCGGCAGGTCAGTGTGCTCCGAGATAGAAACGTCGATCTACGCCATCGCCTCAGAGACCTTGGAAGCACGGCAAAAGACAACGACCAAATGTTTGCCGACACCCGGAAGTTGGTCCTGGGCTTACTGCCCGCTAACAATCTCGCGGAACTTGAATCTGCCCTCATCGCGGTGCTGCGCGATGCTTTCGATATTGAATACGCCAGCCTGACGCTGTTTGAGGAGGCAGACGGACATTCAGACCCCGTGCGGCGTGTCCCGGAGTCCCAGCTCAAAGGAAAGCTGGGCTCACTGCTAGCTCGAGGATCCGCAGGCTGCGGCGCGCTCAGAGCCGAGGACTTCAGCTTTCTGTTTCCCGGGGCAAAAATTGTGGGCTCTGCCGCGATCGCCCTCATTCAAAACGATGGCAAGTCTCTGGGTGCTATCGCGGTGGGCAGCTCCAATGCCAACCACTACGATAGCAATATGGGCACGCTGTTTTTAGAGTTCGCTGCTGAAGTCATCGCGGGCCTGTTAATACGGCTCGATCGATCCTAAGCGATGTCTGGTGCCGCCACCACATCGGCGAGCCTGGCGCAGCGAATCGCTGCCTTCCTCGAATACCTTCGCAGTGTGCGCAGGCTTTCTTCGCACACCGTCACCGCCTATCGCAGAGACCTGGATAGCTTTGAGGACTTTTGCCAACAGCACAGCGTAACCGGTTGTTCCGATGTTCAGGAGAGCCATGTCCGCCAATGGCTGGCCCAGGGGCATCGAACAGGCCTGGCGCCCAACAGTCTGCAACGTCGCCTCTCGGCATTGCGCGCCTATTTCCAGTGGGAGAGCAGCGATACGGGACAACGTCGCAACCCCGCGCTGGCGGTGCAGGCGCCGCGCAAGCGACGCAAGCTGCCGGGGACCCTTGAGGCCGATCAGGTGGGGGTGTATTTGCGCGCGGATGACAATGATCCGCTGCAGCTGCGGGATCTGGCTATGGCCGAACTGCTCTACTCCTCGGGTTTACGTCTGGCTGAGCTAAGGGCTGTGAACATCCACGATATCGATCGAAGCCAGAGCCTTATCTCCGTCACCGGTAAAGGCAGTAAAACCCGCACGGTGCCTGTGGGTCGCATAGCCATAGAAGCTATCGATGCCTACCTGCCCCACCGACCGACACCTACAAGTGCTGCGGACGAACAGGCCCTGTTTGTCAGTGGTCGCGGCAGACGCATCAGTGAGCGCTCCATACAAGCGCGCATTCAATTGTTAGCACAGCGCAATGGGCTGGGGCGGGATGTACACCCGCATATGCTTCGCCATTCATTCGCCAGCCATCTTCTGGAATCCAGCGGTGACCTGCGGGCGGTACAGGAGTTATTGGGACATAGCGATATATCCACCACGCAGATCTACACCCATCTGGACTTTCAGCATCTGGCCAAGGTCTATGACGGCGCTCACCCCCGGGCGCGCAAACGCAAGGACGAAAACAGCTAGTGGCCATCAAAGTTGTAACCTTCGATCTCGACAATACGCTCTGGGACGTGGAGCCGGCGCTTCTGCGTGCCGAAGAAGCGCAGCGCCAGTGGTTGCTGACGCATCGTCCCGGAGCCATGGGCAACATCAGCCATGATGAGCTCTGGGATTTAAAGAAGCGCGTTTGGAAAGCACACCCGGAACTTGCCCACAATGTTACCGCCATGCGTCAGTTGTTTCTTCGCGAACTTCAGCTGGCGGCGGGCTATAACGAACAGGATTCTACTGTAGGTGCGCAGCATGCCTTCGAGGTGTTTTTAGCAGAACGGCAGAACGTCGAACTCTACAGCGAGGCCCTGGGGGTACTCGAGGCTTTAGCCGGACGCTTTCGGCTCGGCGCCTTAACCAACGGCAATGCCGATGTTTATAAAACGGACGCCGGTGAATACTTTGATTTTGCCTTTCTTGCCGAGGACATCGGGGCCAGTAAACCCGCTCCGGACATGTTCCAAGCGGCTTTGAACACCACCGGCGTAAACGCCCATGAGGTTTTACATGTCGGCGACAATCCGGAGCACGATATTCTGGGTGCGCTGCAGGTAGGCATGCATGCGATATGGCTTAACGCCGACGGTGCGCCCTGGTCGTCGACCAATAGCGACACAGGCTACGCGCCTCACGGGACGATCACAGCGATCAGCGAGTTACCCGGCGCTGTGGCAGAACTGGAACGGCAGTTGAGTGAAGACTCCATAGACCGTTAGTTGCCGAAACGGGCATCACCGTAGCTGGGACACTGCTCTACCGCTGCGGGCTCGGGACCTCCAACTGTTTTAATTTCGGCCAACCAGCATTCGTCAAAAATCGAGCAGTAGCAGTAGCTCAGACTGATGTTTTCAGTGTAAATAGCTGATTGCAGCGCTTCTACCGCGACACGATCCATGGTTTGAAAAAACATCAATGACTCCCCCGGTGCCAAAACCCGACGACTGACGTCACTCCGTCCATAACGGAGTTCGCTAGCCGCTGTCGGCCCCATAAGAGACGTGAGGACGGCACCCCAGTCACTTTGCGTCTCCCCGGCAATCAACAGCTGCATCTCGTGCATTCGCGCCGGACCCACGCCCACATTGTTGAGCTCCAGCGTAAATTCAGCCTGATCGTCACGTACATGGTCCTTAATCGTTACCTGTACATAAGGCCACACGGTTGCTGCTGTTTGTTGACGTACCGCCTGAGACTCACTTAGCGTCGCGTAAAGTGCTACCGCTCCCGTAAAAACACCTGCCAGAGACAACAGTGTCTGCCAGAAGGTAAGGCGCAGGAACGCACGTTCGATACTGGCAAATCCGGTGGGCGCTTCATCCGCCGTCTTGCCATCGGAGCTCGCTGGGTCTTGGCTATCGTTCATAAGCGGACCGTGACAAACAACGTGTCAGATGGCGTCTTCGCCCGTTTCCCGGGTCCGGATACGAATCACCTGCTCAAGGCTGGATACAAAAATCTTGCCGTCACCAATCTTGCCCGTATCGGCCGCAGACACAATGGCCTCCACCGAGGTATCCAATTGATCATCTCCCACGGCAACTTCGACTTTGACCTTGGGTAAAAAATCCACCACGTACTCAGCCCCCCGATACAGCTCGGTATGACCTTTTTGGCGACCAAAGCCTTTCACCTCGGTCACTGTAATCCCCTGAACCCCCACCTCGGCGAGCGCAGATCGGACATCATCGAGTTTGAACGGCTTAATGATCGCGGTAATGAGTTTCATGGCAGCACTGCTCTGATGTTGAAGTGATGCCTGATAATAGGGACTCAGGGCGTCCGGCTGCAAGCGCTTCCCACGGGACGTGAATCATTCCGTCTCAGCAACCGGGAATTATGGAAACAACACCCCCCGCTTTAGGAGCCGACCCTCACCGCACTGCAAATGTTAACGAGAATGATTCTTATTACTTGTCTCTTTCACAGTAAATGAGTACCATCCTTTTCCTTGGCGTCCATCGTCCAGATTTTCTTTGCGTGCTTGGAGAGCATAATGCACAACAGTACCGCCGGTTTTCGCCGTGCCACCCTGGCGCTGGCCGTATCCGTCACTCTCGCTACGGCAGTTCAGGCACAAGGCCCCGACTCAGAGCTAAAGCAAAGACCATCGGTTGTTGAAGAGGTTTTCATTTTTGCCGATACCGACGAGGTCCGCTCGCTACCAGGCTCTGCCGCGCTGGTGAGCCAGGAGCAATTCCAGATCGAATTTGCCAATGACATCAATCAGCTCCTCAAAACAGTCCCGGGTACCTACATCCGCGAAGAAGACGGCTACGGCCTGCGTCCCAATATTGGTATTCGCGGCGCCACCTCGGAGCGCTCCTCCAAAATCACCCTCATGGAAGACGGTGTGATGATTGCACCAGCGCCCTACTCCAACCCCTCGGCGTACTATTTTCCGACGGCCATGCGTATGCACAGCGTGGAAGTGTTAAAAGGCGCCCCGCTATTGCGCTACGGCCCGCAAACGACCGGAGGCGTGGTGAACATGGTCTCTACGCCGATCCCTGAATCGCTAAGCGGCAGCCTTGACCTTCGTGCGGGACAAAACGGCGAGCAGGATCTGCTGGCCAACATCGGCGGGCAATACGGCCAGTTCGGTTTTCTTCTGGAAACTGCCCAACGACGCAGCGACGGCTTCAAGGAGATCGATCGTGGTAGTGACAGTGGTTACGACATAGAGGATTACCTGGTAAAACTTGCCTGGACCGGCGAACGCCAGTCCCTCTTGCTCAAAGCGCAATACTCCAACGAGATATCTGACGAGACGTATCTGGGCCTCACCGACGCCGACTTCGCCAATAACGAAGACCGGCGCTACGGGCTATCTGCCATTGATGAGATGAATAACTACCACGCGGGCGTCAGCCTGCGTTACGGCCTGCAGGTGACCGACGATCTGTCGATGACCGTCACGGCTTACCAAAACAACTTTTCCAGAGACTGGTTCAAACTTGGCGGGGGTAACTCCTTCGTAAATGCAGCAAATGCCGGGGATGCTGCGGCTCAGGCAATTCTTGACGGGACTGCAGATGCTTTCGGGCTCGGCTACAAACACAACAATCGTGACTATGAATCCCGCGGTATCGAGCTCAACCTGGATCACAGTCTCGGTGATCACAGCCTCAGCTATGGTATGCGCGTGCACGAAGACGAAATGGATCGCTACCAGCCCATCGACGTCTATGACCAGATTAATGGTGAGCTGCTGCTCTCAGGACGGATCGAGCCGGTAGGCAGCGACAATCGCCTGGAGGACGCAGAAGCTCTCTCGGCCTGGATTATCGACAGCTGGCAGCTAAGCAGCGCCTTAAACCTGAACCTGGCGCTGCGCTACGAAGATGTCGATAGCAGCCGCCGTCAGTTTTCGGATCTCGATCGTGAGACGGACCCAACCCTGCGCAGCAACAACTCCAGGGAATGGCTGCCCGGCGCCTCATTTACCTATGAGCTTAGCGACAAATGGCAGGCCTTGGCGGGCGTGCACCGCGGGTTTTCTCCGCTTGGAGGCGGTGCGCAGGATTTTGAAGAGGCAGAAACCAGTATCAACTGGGAGGCCGGGGTTCGCTATACGGGCAGCTGGTACTTGGAAGCTATCGCCTTTTACAGCGACTTCGACAACAAAACGGAAAATTGCTCCAACGCCAACCCTTGCAGCAATGGCGCTACCGCCGGTGCTTTCACCACAGGTCAAGCCGTCATTCAGGGCCTGGAGCTGCAAGCCAGTACTGTGCTGAATTTCGGCGACATAAATGCTCCCATCGATCTTGCGTATACCTACACCGACGCACAGATTAGCCGGGACAACATATCGGAAGGGTTCGATGACGGCGATACGCTCGCTGCAGTGCCGGAGAATACGCTCAGCCTGCGACTGGGCCTGGAGACGGCGATGAACTGGGACAACTACGCCGTAATCAAGTACATCGACGAGACCTGCGTAACTATCGGCTGTAATCGCGACAACAATGCCTTCAATCGGACCGAAGACCTGTTGGTCACCGACCTGATCAGTCGCTACGCGCTCAACGACGACGCGGTGGTGTTTTTCAAATTCGAGAATGTCTTTGATGAACGTGCCATCGTGTCGCGACAGCCTGAGGGAGCCCGTCCTAACAAGCCCCGAACAGCGTCTGTGGGATTGCAGTACCAGTTTTAGAAACTGAAGTCTGCCGATCAAAGAGCCGACGTTTTTACGTCGGTTTTTTATGGCTCATCGCGGATAAGCGGGGTCAGCAACCGTATGCTGCTTCGCTTACCGCAAGACAGGCTTTCTCTGCTGATCGCAGTGTGAAGCAGGTAGCAGGCCAGACAAGCGGCAGCCCTTTGAGCTGCTCGAGCGTCCGTCGAGTGCGCTGTTTACTGCGCTGACGCCGATGGAGATGCGCGAGCAGCTCGAGTAAAGCGGGGCCGGGGCCACCCACCGGTGTGCCTTTGGAGTGGTACTCGGTAAAGCAAGTTTCGGCTAATCCGCGATGAACCAAAAAAAAGGGGGCCCAGAGGGCCCCCAAAAAACGCATTGAAATAATGCGCCCGCAAGATGGTTACTTAGCAGATACGAACTCCGGGTAGGCCTCCAGGCCACACTCGGAGAGATCCACACCTTCGTATTCCTCTTCTTCCGTGACTCGAATACCCATGACGGTCTTGATCGCGAAGAAAGTAATGAAGCTGGTGGCAAACACCCAACCAAAGATAGTCGCTGCGCCGATGAGCTGGCCGCTAAAGCTGGATCCGTCGTTAGTGACAGGGACCAGGAGCAGACCCAGCAGACCCACGACACCGTGCACCGAAATAGCACCGACGGGATCATCGATCTTGAGTTTGTCCAGAGTGATAATCGAGAACACCACCAGAATGCCGCCCACAGCGCCAAACAACGTAGCCAGCAGTGGCGTCGGTGTAGACGGCTCGGCGGTAATCGCTACCAGACCAGCCAGGGCGCCGTTAAGAGCCATGGTCAGGTCAGCCTTGCCGAACATCAGACGTGCTGTGAGCAGAGCTGCAACCAAACCGCCGCAAGCGGCCGCGTTAGTGTTCATAAAGACCACGGCTACCGCATTGGCGTTCTCGACACTGGCGGTAGCCAATACGGATCCGCCGTTGAAACCGAACCAGCCCATCCACAGAATGAAGGTACCGAGTGTCGCCATGGGCAGGTTGGCGCCGGGGATCGCTACTACAGAGCCATCGGCGCGGTACTTACCCTTTCGGGCCCCCAGCAAGAGCACGCCAGCAAGCGCGGCGGCAGCGCCGGCCATGTGTACGATGCCCGAGCCGGCAAAGTCAGACCAGCCAAGGTCGCCCAGAGTGTACATACCAAACACGGGATCGCCGCCCCAGGTCCAGTTGCCTTCCATGGGATAGATAAAACCGGTCATAACCACAGCAAAGATTAAGAAAGACCAGAGCTTCATGCGCTCCGCAACGGCACCAGACACAATGGACATGGCGGTTGCCACAAACACCACCTGAAAGAAGAAGTCCGCCGATGGGGCGTAGGTCGCAGCCTCTTCAGCTCCTGCAACACCGTCTCCGGTGATGCCTGCCAGCAGGCTGGCGCCCAGCGCGGGGTACATAATCGCATAACCGCAGACCATATACATGGTGCAGGCAATGGCAAACAGGGCAACGTTCTTGGTGAGAATCTCGGTGGTGTTTTTGGATCGCACCAGACCGGCTTCGAGCATGGCAAAGCCAGCCGCCATCCACATCACCAAAGCACCACACACCAGAAAGTAAAATGTGTCCAGTGCGTAGCTCAGTTCAAAAATTTGGTTTTCCATGAAAAGTCTCTCGTGCTGAATTCGGGGCTGTTAGCGCGCTACTGAAAGGCGCTGTTAGATCGCTTCTTCGCCAGTTTCGCCGGTGCGAATACGAATCACCTGTTCCAGGCTGGAAACAAATACTTTGCCGTCTCCGATCTTTCCGGTATTCGCCGACTTGGTGATTGCCTCGATCGTTTGATCGACCATGCCTTCAGCGACAGCGACTTCAATTTTTACTTTAGGCAGAAAGTCCACGACGTACTCGGCGCCGCGATAAAGCTCGGTGTGACCCTTTTGTCGCCCGAACCCTTTGACCTCTGTAACCGTGATGCCCTGAACGCCGATTTCTGACAGCGACTCGCGCACGTCATCGAGCTTAAATGGCTTCACAATTGCCGTTATCAACTTCATGTAGTTCTCCTGACTGAACAAGGGCGCATAACTCGCGCCAAGCGGCTCGCCGTTTAATCGTCTTATTGCACTGCCTGCGCGGCAGCACGACGTTTCCGTATACGCTTTGAGCAATGGATATGCCACACACGATTTTCTGATAATAATCAATATGTTGTAGATAATAGGGGGGTAAAAATCACGACTGCCGCGTTCAAATTCGATTACATTTCGCACCATTTCGGTGCTTCGTCCCGCTTTGGTGCACCGACTTGAGCTGTGATCTGGACACACCATCCTCTACACTGCAGCAGCATCAGTCAGGAGATCTCTTTATGGCGCTCAAACCGCCCCCGATTAGTGAAGTCATGCAACAGGTCAACGATCTCGTCGGGCCCGCGGGCCTGGTAGACGAGGTCGATCGCAATGCACGGCAGCTCATTCAGTCAGCCCTTCGCAAGCTGGATTTTGTGAGTCGTGAGGAGTTCGATGCGCAAAGCGCGATTCTTGAGCGCACCCGCGGAAAAATCGCTGCGCTGGAATCCGAATTAGCCGCCATGAGTGCCCTGGTGGAGACATTGGAGAAGGACGCTGCCGGCCAGTAGCGAAGGCAGCCAAGAGACAGGTCGCAGGATAAAACGCAGACCTGTCCTGCCCAAGCCGAGCACGGCAAGATAGGCGCCTTCAAATCTGATTTAACTACGCGAGGCAAGGATGCTATCGCGATTACTCAGGGAAGAGTCATGCAAGAGTCATGAACCACGCCGTGGTTCTATCCAGGGCCAATCAGGGCCTGAACGCACCCCTGGTGCGCGTCGAAGTACACCTGTCCAACGGGCTACCAGCCTTTACGGTGGTGGGCATGCCGGAAACTGCTGTGCGCGAAAGTAAAGATCGTGTGCGTAGCGCGCTCATCAACTCCCATTTCGAGTTTCCAGACCGTCGTATCACGGTGAATCTGGCTCCCGCAGACCTGCCCAAAGGCGGAGGCCGCTTTGACCTCCCCATTGCGCTGGGCATTCTGTGTGCATCGGGGCAACTCCCCCAGGATGCGCTGCTGGAGAGCGAATGCATTGGCGAGCTGGCGCTGGACGGTACCCTACGGACCGTGCGGGGAACCGTTGCCGCCGCCATGGCCGCAAGCCAGAACAAACACCGGATAGTGCTGCCCCCGGAGTCAGTGCAGGCCTGCCTGGCCATACCCGAAAGCCGGCTGGTCAGCGCGCCGGACCTTCTTTCACTGTGCGCGGTACTGCGGGGTCGCGCACAGTCCCCGAAGATCGACCCAGCGCCGGCTGCGCCGCTACTGGCCGGGCCCGATATCGCCGAGGTATGCGGCCAACTTGTGCCCCGCCGAGCACTGGAAATCGCCGCTGCCGGCGAACACAACCTTCTGCTGACCGGCCCCCCGGGCACCGGTAAGAGCCTCCTCGCTAACTGCCTGCCCGGCATCTTGCCACCTCCAGATCAGCGTGAGTGGCTTAAGGTCTGTGCTCTGTATGATTTACAGGGGGAAGCGCTGCGCGGCCAACAGCGAGCCTTTCGTGCACCGCATCACAGCGCCAGCGCCGCGGCCCTGGTCGGCGGTGGCTCTATCCCCAGGCCTGGAGAAATCTCACTGGCACATGGAGGTGTTCTGTTTCTCGATGAGCTGCCAGAGTTCTCCAGACACACTCTGGATATGCTTCGAGAGCCCCTGGAGACCGGCGAAATCTGCCTCGCCCGGGCCAGCTGCAGCATTCGTTATCCCGCACGCTTTCAATTGATCGCCGCCATGAATCCCTGCCCCTGCGGATTCGCCGGCGACGCCCAAAAGCCCTGTAAATGCAGCGCTGCACAACGCCTGAGCTACAGCGCCCGCGTGTCCGGCCCATTACTGGATCGTATAGATCTGCACGTTCGTGTAGAGCGCGAGGACGTCGGCGACTTATTTGCTCCTGGCCAGGAAGAAGATTCCGCGACGGTGCGCCGCCGCGTAATACAGTCGCAAAAACAGCAGTTCGAGCGTCAGGGGCGGAGCAACTCCCAACTCACGGGAGCCGCGCTCATAGACAGCTGCGCCTTAGAGCCTGAAGGAAAAACCCTGGTGCAGCAAAGTGCGAGCCGATTGAAGCTCTCCCCCCGGGCGGTTCACAGAATGTTGCGCGTAGCACGCAGCATCGCTGACCTTGCGCAGGAGGACAGGGGGGACGTTAAACACTTACAGGAAGCCTTGGCCTATCGGGACACGGTACAGCAGCACTGAGCCTGGCATCGCTCAGGGACTTAGCTGCAGGCACAAAAAAACCGCGGTAGCGATCTACAGCGGTTTTAGACAGGGGCTCGTTTTTGCGAGCCCGCCGATCAAAGCGTTACTGGCTGTTTTCAACCATGAAATCAACGGCCGCCATCACAGCCTCGTCAGACAGGTCTGCTCGACCGCCCTTCGCCATCATTCCTGTTCCCGCAACACCGTTGATGCCGCTGTCGTAGAGCGCATCAATACCTTTGGCGATACGTGGCGCCCAGGAGCCGGCATCTCCAACGATTGGAGCGCCCGCAGCACCCGAAGCGTGGCAAGCCAGACAGGCCATATTGTAAGTACCCTCACCGTCGACAACGGCCACGGCACCTACAGCACCCATCGCCGCGGGAGCTCCGCCGCAGTTCTCGCCCTGCAGACAGACTTCGCCCACCGGCGCAATGCGTGCCTCAATGGCAGCACGCTGCTCGTCAGTAAGTTCAACGGCTTGCGCCGCGGCAATCACGCCCAGTGACAGACCTAGCATTAAAATTCGCGTCAACACGGTTAACCCTCCGTTTCGTGGGCGCGCATTATAGCCGCAGCGCTACCTCCTTCAAAGCGAAGACTGCACCTTGATTTATCCTTCAAATTCGAAGCTCTGCTACCATTTGGACTTCCAAAACTCTAATGTTTACTGCCTAAAGAGAAACCTTTTATGCATTTGTATACCTACGACTCTGCCCCCAACCCACGACGCTTGGGGCTGTTTCTCGCCTTTAAGGGTATTGAGCTGCCCACCACGCAGGTTGATATGCGCGCCAATGCGCATCGCGATGCCGAGTTTCTGGCCATCAACCCGCTGGGGACCTTACCCGCACTCCTGACCGATGAAGGCGTGCTCCTCACAGAAGTCATCGCCATCTGCGCCTATCTGGATGAGCTGCACCCCACAGAGCCACTTATGGGCAGCACGGCGCTGGAGCGAGCGCTGGTAATCAGCTGGGATCACCGTATTTTTGTTTCCATCTTCGAAGCCTTTGCAGAAATGCTCCGCAACCGCAGCCCGGCCTTCGAAAACCGCGCCCTTCCCGGGCCTCTGGATGTAGAGCAGATACCTGCCCTGGTAGAACGTGGACGCAAGCGCTTTCGGGGGAGCCTGGAACTTTTTAATGAGGAGTTGGGCGACAAGCCTTTCCTGTGCGGCGATACCATCACTTTTGCCGATATAGATCTGTTTGTCGGCGTTGAAACAGCCAGTTGGGTCAAAGAATCCATCCCCGAGGGCTGCGACAATCTCACCGCCTGGGCTGAGCGCTGCCGCGCCGTACTGGGCTGAACCTGCTGTCAGCCAAATCGCAACCACAGCGCATTCGTAGCTTCTGCATTAGAGCGCTGGTAACCACGGCAACGTTGCTCATGCTCACCGCCTGCACCGGCGGCGGGCAAACAGGCGAGCTGGAAGAGTATCTGCAACGACTCGCCCGCCCACTGGATATTCCAGCGCAACAGCCGGAGATACCAGCGAGCCTTTTGCCGCCTCGAGCGGAGGCGCTGCGGATTCCCTTAGCGGGGAGCAAGCTTGATGGGCTGGACTTTCTCCGCCTGCGAGGCTGCTCGCTGCAGCAGACGGTGGCCAAGCGCAACAGCAGCCTGGGCAGAGTGGCACCGCCCTCCCAGCGCTTGCTCATGGAGCTGGCTTTCCTGCGCGAAGCACCCACGTGCATAGAAACGCTGCGAGCGGATGGACGAGATGAGCTTGCTGCGATTATCAGCGACAGCATCGTCCTCAAGCGCTCGCAGCTCCCCGCCTTAATCTTCAACGCTACCCTTGGGAACCGAGAATACCGCGACTTCTGGCGCGCGACATCGCTAGCACAGGACTATCCCGGACAAACAAGCAGCCTTGTGATCACGGCGCTGGAGCAGATCACTACTGACGCCACCCGCTGGCTCGCCGGCGACTACCGGGCCGATGAAACACGCTTTGAACTGGCGCTGTCGGACATAGCCCAGGGCGACGGTGGCGAGCTACTGGACGCGTTATCGCAGCAAACCGCCTATCTCAGCGCGGCAAATGCCCTCATAGGACAGGCGCTCGCTGCCGGGCCACTGTGCGCCAACAACTTCCAACCCGCGGCGGCACCCATCCTGCGCACCGTCGTGGGCAAGTTTTTTATAGCGAGCGTCCAGGTTCGTGCCTCCGACCTGAATCAGCGCTACTACCAACTGTCTCAACCCATTGCTCAGCTGGAGTCACTGCTGACCGGTACGCTGCCAAGGGGCTATGTGAGCTGGTTAGACCAACGGGAGACAAAACTTAGCGCCGGCCTGCAGGCACCGCGCCGCCACGTCGACCAACTCCAGCAATTGCTCGGTACTTGTTATGCTGAGTTTGCGCCGGGGCCCAAAAACGACACTGATCTGTAGAACATAGCAACGTCGTAATTAAGTGGCTGACAGAGAAGACATTATGAATCACGCAGAATCAAGCAAAGACCAGTTCGCTGGCGATATCAATGAACGGGTGGCATTGAGCAATGAATGGCACGCGCGTCCCCTGCTGGCCCTGCCATCACCGCTGCGCTGTTCTCATATCGTGTGCCTGCGTGGCGAGACAAGTCTGGAAGAACGGAGGGAGCGCTTTGCCGCGTTTTGCCAGGCCCAGGGACAAAGCGCACCCGGTCAAAACAGCCGTCATCACTCAGTCCGGGTGGGTAACTGCCTTTTGAAGTGGGAGGGGCACACCGAAGCGGATTCCTACACGTTACTGGTCGCCGGCAATGCGGAGCCTCCCTTTGCGACCCCGGCCCTGACGTTTCTGGACGCTGGCATGCGATCCCAGCTGTTAGACGAACTCTTTGTCGGCGTGCATGTAGAGGTCATGACCTGTGCAGACAGTCCGGACGAAAAACGCCTGCAACGGATCCGCTCGGTATCTGGCAGCAGTGACGTGTATGGGGGCACGGTATCGGGTGGCAAAGGCGAAATCTGGTCAAGCTTCCGCCTCGACGCCGAGGGCTTTCTTCGCGTTGTCATTATGGATTGCGGGCTCGGCGAGGCGCGTTTGGCCCGGCACCTGCAGCGTGTACTCGAGGTAGAAACCTACCGCATGCTGGCCATGCTGGGGCTTCAGGCGGCCAGAGAGGTCATGGGTACCCTGGGTGAGCTTGAACCTGCCCTGGACGATGTCATGGAGCAGATTGCTCACCGGGATGCGGACCCGGCACTGGAGCGTTTGCTGCAAAGAATTACCCGCATTGCAGCAAAAGTTGAGCATGTAGCGGCGGCCCACGCCTACCGTTTTGCCGCGGCGCGGGCCTACAACGGTATCGTCGAGCGGCGTCTTGCGGAGCTGTCCGAGGCCCAAAAAGGCAGTGCGCCGCGCTACACCACTTTTCTTCAAAAGACATTGATGCCCGCCATGCGCACCTGTGAGGCGGCGGAGCGCCGCACCCAGGAGCTGGCGCAACGGGTAACGCGCGCTACACAGCTACTGGATTCCATGGTCGATATGGACCAGAAAAAACAGAATCAGGCCATACTTGAAAGCCTGGCCGAGCGGGCAAATTTACAGCTCCGACTCCAGCAATCTGTCGAAGGGTTTTCGATTTTCGCCATTACCTACTACGCGGTAGGTTTGCTCGGCTATCTGTTCAAATCGGGTAAGACACTGGGCCTCGCTACTGACCCGGATTTACTCACCGGAATAACCGCACCCGTGGTGCTGGTCGTGGTTTGGATCTCGGTAAGGAGCATCAAAAACCGCCTCAAACACTAGTTCAAGTCTTGTTCCCAGGCCCCGGCATCGGCAGCTCCCGTTTAGGGTGCATACCGTTAACCATACCCATGAACGGGGGATGAATGGAGTAACCCAGCAAGCGTCGCATGTCTTCCGACACACTCGCCGCAGTCTCCCTGGACACGGACAAAAAGTAATTTTCCTGGGTGCGCAGATAAGGCTCACAGTACTGCCCGGTAAAAGCCAGTCGACTATTACCTGAATAGTTCGCACCACCGCCATGCCATAAATTGCCCATAAACAGGATGCAGGAACCTGCAGGCATCACGGCCTTTACCCTATGGTCACCGTCTTGGGGCGATCTTCCCTCTTCCCAGAGGTGGCTACCGGGTATAGCCACTGTCGCGCCGTTGTCTTCGGTAAAATCGTCAATGGCGAAAACCGTAGCGACACTCAGTGCGGGGCGGGGGCTTGGCCAGGGATAAAAGCCATCATCGATGTGCAATGGCTGCGCCGGCGAGCCACTGAGAATGTTGATAACCTGCGCCTGAGACAATAAATAATTAGGCTTCAGCAAGCGATCAAGGTGCGCAAGGATCAACGGATGCGTAATAAAGTCATCGGCAGAGCGACACTTTTCTGGCAGCCCATAGAGCCTTTGCGTACGCTCACCCTCAAAGGAATTACGTCCCGGCTTATCGAGGTACGCACTCGCTTCGCTACGAAGTTGCTCCAGCTGTGAGGGACTTACCAGGTCCTCAATAATCACAAAGCCATCACGCAGCAGCGCCGTGTGCTGTGACTCCAAAATCTCCGGATCAATCTTCGCCGCCGCTGCGCTCTCGGTAAAGGTATGTGTTCGAGCGAGATCCACGTCGAAGTAATCTCTAAAGCTATTTATCTGACGAAATCGAGGATCATCACGCCCGCTGGGTCCATCTGTCATAGCCTAACCTCTCGCTTTCAACGCACGGCTTACCTGGGAAACAATAAGGTTACATTCAGGCGCAGCCCCCAGCCCTCGGGTCCGCCTTGGGGGCTTTCTGCCCAATACCGGGCACCCGCACCCACTTGCAGCATTTGCCCTCCGACGCGAAGCAGCTGAGCAACATTGAGATTGATGGGCGTAGACCACTGCCTGGAATCCCAGTCGTAGGTTGACTCGGTATTCAGTGCGAAAGTCGTTTGTGTGCCGGTAATATAAGTGAGAAATGGCTGCAAAAAAGTGGCGCTCACATCCTGATCGCCAGAGCCTGCAAAGGACTCAATATGATTGACTAACACCCCATAGGTCCAGGGCCCTGTTTGCTTCAAGGCAATACCGGTGGGCCCTGCCCCCCACTTGTCGGCACCCAGCGCTTCATCACTGGCAGTGGGGAGTAAAAACACCGGCCCCGCCCCAAGAATCCAGCCGCTCTCACTGGCCTCTACAGGCGAGAAAAACAGGCTCTGCACCACATCACCCACGCCAGACTCACCCAGACCGGCGAATGGCACATCGCTTTGGTCGATAAGCGGCAGAATCGTTCGAGAAATCAGATTCCAGTCTTCATCAAGCGATACAGGAATCACTGGCTGAACATTCACCCGCCAAACGCTGCCATCGCCATCTGCGCCAAAGCCATCATCATAATTGGCTTGAATAGGGACGCTGATCAAGGCAGCCACCGGGTTGGCAAGCTTTTTAGCAAGATCAGTGGAGTCCTCTGCCGCTTGGAGGGCGGACAAGAAAAAGAGCAGTGGGATTGCGGCAATGACGGTTACTTTTTACATCCCGACATAGTGCCACAGCAACCCAGCCCAAGCACGAAACACCCAAGGGCCAACACGGAGTCCGGCACAGGAATGCCTGGCAGGCGACGATCAGGGCTTTGTGCAAAAATAGCCAGGCTGTGCAAAAGCCCATCATTAGTCTACTTACTGTCGCGGAGCGGCTCATGACATCTCCTATTCTGGCACTGGAACACATCCGGATCACCGTGACCGACCTGGATACAGAAATAGGCCATTACACAGCCTTACTGGGCCCTGCCCCATCCTGGCGGGGCAGCAGTAATGGTCACGAGCGGGCGATTTTCAACACCGATAACGTGGCCGTGCATCTGGTAGCGTCCGAGCAAGCACAGGGCCTGGAGGCCATCTGCTTCGCCGTGGACAGTCTCGAGCGTATGCATCGTCGATTAAAACGCGTTGGCATTGACTCTCATGAGACTCCCGCAGAAGACCCCGGCGTCGCAGCCGCTTCGCCAAAAATGCACGTCGCATCCAGCGCCGATACCCGGGGCATTCAGATATCTTTTACCGAACGAGACTCAGGCATCGGGACGAGAGAGCCCAGCGCAGCAAACGGGCTGGACCATATCGTTATCGCCTCGCGGCGGGCCGAGGGAACGGCGTTTTTGCTCGGATCTCAGCTCGGCCTGGATATGCGCATGGATATGAGCCGCGCAGAATGGAAAGCCCGTCTGATGTTTTTTCGCTGCGGCGACTTAATCGTAGAAGTCTTTGAGCAACTGGATCAGGACGGTACCGACGCTAAGGATGACGCCTCGTCACAACAAGACAGCTTCTACGGCCTCACCTGGCGCGTTGCAGATGCCGATGCCAGCCATGCGCGGCTCACTCAGGCGGGATTTGATGTTTCAGAAGTGCGTAAAGGACGGAAACCGGGATCCCAGGTGTTAACAGTGCGCAACAACACGGCTGGCGTTGCCACACTGCTCATTGAGTTGCCTGCAACTTAAAAACCATGGCGCGACAAGGTTCATCGCTGTTTTCAAGTGCCCGGTTCCTCTCTTGGCTCCCGGGATGTCCCGGGCAGTGAGCGGCTCAAGGGACTGCCGTCTGTCTCGCCGAATCAAGGGTTCAGCGGGGTCGAATCGCACAGAGCGTCTACGAAGCGAAGGCCCGGTAGCGATAAGGCAAAAAAAAGCCGGCAATCAATGCCGGCTTTAGCTTACGCTCAAAACCCGAAGGATTACGCGTTCGCTTTACGCTCTTTGACTTCTGCAATCACAGTCTCTGCAACGTTCGCAGGACATGGCAGATAGTGTGAGAACTCCATGGAGAACTGGCCACGACCCGAGGTCATGGTGCGCAGCGTGCCAATGTAGCCAAACATCTCTGACAGCGGCACTTCGGCCTTGATGCGAACGCCGGTAGGACCTGCATCCTGATCCTTGATCATGCCACGACGACGGTTAAGGTCTCCGATGACATCACCAACGTGATCATCCGGCGTAAACACGTCTACCTTCATGATCGGTTCGATCAACTGCGCACCGGCTTTTGGCATGGTCTGACGGAATGCGCCTTTTGCCGCCAATTCAAAAGCAATAGCCGATGAGTCAACGGCGTGGAATCCACCATCGTACACATCGATTTCAACGTCCAGAACCGGGAAGCCCGCAACGGTACCTTCACCCATGAGGCTCTTGAAGCCTTTTTCGATCGCGGGGAAGAATTCCTTCGGTACATTACCGCCCACCACAGACGTAGAGAACGTAAAGCCGGAACCGGGCTCACCGGGACGAATGCGGTAATCGATCTTACCGTACTGACCGGAGCCACCGGACTGCTTCTTGTGAGTGTACGAATCTTCCACTTCCATGGTAATGGTTTCGCGGTAAGCAACCTGTGGCTTACCAACATTCAGCTCCACAGCGTAGGTGCGCTTGAGAATGTCGACTTTCACATCCAGGTGCAGTTCGCCCATGCCCTTGAGAATGGTCTCACCGGAGTCTTCATCCGTCTCAACACGGAAAGACGGATCTTCAGCAACCATTTTACCAATGGCGATCGCCATCTTCTCGGCACCGGCCTTGTCCTTTGGCGCCACGGCGATAGAGATCACCGGCTCCGGAAAGACCATCGCTTCGAGAGTACAGGGGTGCTTGGGATCGCATAGGGTATGCCCCGTCTGGACGTTCTTCATGCCCACGATGGCGATAATATCGCCGGCCTGAGCCCGTTCCAGCTCATTTCGGTCGTTGGCGTGCATCTCAACCATACGGCCAATACGCTCGGTCTTGCCGGTAAAGGAGTTGAGGATCGTGTCACCACGATTCAGCACACCGGAATACAGACGCACGAAAGTCAGGGCACCGAAGCGGTCGTCCATGATCTTAAACGCCAGGGCGCGCAGAGGCTCGTCCGTAGATACCAGAGCCGTTTCGCCCGTGGGCTCACCCAGTTCGTCAGTAAGCTCCTGAGGGTCTACTTCGGTGGGGTTGGGCAGATAATCAACAACCGCATCCAGAATCAGCTGAACACCCTTGTCCTTGAACGCAGAGCCACAGTAGGTGGGGAAGAAATCCAACTTACGAGTGCCGTTACGGATACAACGCTTTATGTCCTCCATAGAAGGCTCGTTGCCCTCCAGGTACGCTTCCATCAGGTCATCATCCTGCTCAACAGCAGTCTCGATAAGCTTCTCGCGCCACTCTTCGACCTCGTCCACCATGTCCTCGGGGACGTCGGTTATATCGAACTTCTCAGGGTTGCCTGGATCCGGCCAGGTGTGTGCCTTACGGGTCAGGAGGTCCACCACGCCAATAAAGTCGTCCTCTCGGCCGATGGGCAGCACCATAACCAGAGGGTTAGCACCCAGTACGTTCTCAACCTGCCCTACAACGCGCAGGAAGTCTGCGCCGATACGGTCAAGCTTGTTCACGAAGATGATTCGCGCCACTTCGGACTCGTTGGCGTAGCGCCAGTTTGTCTCGGACTGTGGCTCTACACCGCCCGATCCGCAGAATACGCCCACGCCGCCGTCCAGAACCTTCAGCGAACGATACACTTCGACGGTGAAGTCGACGTGCCCGGGGGTGTCGATGATATTCAGACGGTGATCTTTCCAGAAACAGGTCGTCGCAGCGGACTGAATGGTGATGCCACGCTCCTGCTCCTGTTCCATAAAGTCAGTGGTTGCCGCACCGTCGTGCACTTCACCGGTCTTGTGAATTTTACCGGTGAGCTTAAGAATACGCTCGGTGGTCGTGGTTTTGCCGGCATCAACGTGAGCGAAAATGCCAATGTTTCTGTAAAGCGATAAGTCAGCCATGGTCTTTCTCAAGGATTCAAATTTGGGGGGCAAAAAATAGCTGGCGAAGGGTACAGGAAAACACCCGCCATTGGGAGTGCCCTGGAAAGGCTTTTTGCAGCGAAAAAAACACACAAGCGTTACAGGGCCTGAAGGCGATTTTCTCGCCGGGGCGAAAACCGCGTGTCGGACGCTGAGGAACGCGCATCGCTGCACACCAACGATGTAAACTTCGCCCGTGCGCAAGGAAACCACAAACATACCTCCAAAGCCCCGGGAATGGGAGAGCGTGTCCTCCGCGGTGTTTCGGTCGGAGATTGTTCCCCGTTACAAGCCGGCAGTGCTCCGCGGCCTCGTCCGTGACTGGCCTGCGGTACAGCGGAGTGCTGAATCAGTGTCTTCGCTACTGGACTATCTCCTCCAACTCGATAGTGGGCAAGCTGTTTACACGGTAGTGGGTGACCCTGGCATCAATGGGCGATTTTTCTACGATGAGCAATTTAAGGGCGTTAACTTCGCCAGTGTTGGGTCCGCGCTTCGATCCACGGTAGAGCATCTTTTGCGCGTAAAAGAGTTCCCTACGCCACCTGCCATCGCGGTTCAGGCTGCAAGCGTCAACGATACGCTACCCGGCTTCGCAAGGGACAACCCTCCCCCCCTCCTGGATGCCCCAACCGAGCCCACCTTTTGGCTGGGCAACAAAGCAATGGTAGCCCCCCATTTCGATGTGAAAGACAATATCGCTTGTGTGGTCGCAGGTCGCCGCCGATTCACACTATTCCCGCCGGAGCAAATCCACAATTTGTATCCGGGGCCCATACTCAGTGCTCCCGGGGGTGTACCGATCAGCACCGTAGATATTCGACACCCGGATCTGGAGCGCTTCCCCCGCTATGCGGACGCTCTAGAGAGCGCCACACAGGTTGTGCTGGAACCAGGGGACGCCCTGTACATACCTGCTCCGTGGTGGCATGCGGTGGAATCTCTGGATGATATTAATCTACTAGTGAATTACTGGTTCGCGGGCATCTCTTCGACCGGAGTTTCCCCGAAAGCCAGCCTGCTCCACAGCATTATGGGGCTACGGGGCCTGCCGGACGCTCAGCGAGGTGCATGGGGGCACTTCTTCAATTACTATTTATTTGATGATATCGATGCTACCGAGCACTGGCCCCCGGGGATACTCGACGTCGTCACAAAATTGAGTCCACAGCAAAAAGCATCGCTTATGCGATTTCTGGGCGAGTCGCTACAGGATTGAAGCAAAGCTATGGGGAGAGCTCACCATGAATTGGTTCAAGCGAGGCGGTAACAAGGATACAGCGGAGCCACCTGCACATTCTGCCGCTGAGGTCGCAACGCCGGAAGATTCCCCCGTTCCACAGGCCTCAATCGGCGACCTTGAGGCCCTGACCACGCTGGCGGAGCGCAAAACCCCCGACAGTCTGGCGGACCTCTTTCTGGTCATGGAAGAACATCTCAACGAACTGGAGCTCGAGGACATTCAGGCGCTGGTAGCGGCTCTGAAGCAACCCCCCCCGCTCATTGAGCGTCTCACCGGAGGATTGGATGATCCGGAGGAGCTGCGAGAGGCGATTGTCTCCAGCCCCACATTGTCTGCCGACGTATTGCGCGTGGTGAACTCCGCAGCCTTTGCGCTGCGCAGCCCCATATCCAGTATTGAGCACGCTGTCGCCTATCTGGGCACCACCATGGTTCGCGGCCTGGTCCTGCAAAGCACCGTGGGACAGGTCATGAAGTTTGAAACCGATGTACAAAAAGCCGCTTACATGCGGATCTGGCGCTCGAGCTACGTGGCTAGCGCCGCAGCTCAGGCCTATGCGACGGCGCTGAGCCTCGAACATCCCTCGATTCACGCGACTCGCGCTCTGCTGGTGAATATTGGCGATCTTGCACTTATTTCTGCGCGCCCGGAGTTATCTGTGATCTATGCACCAAAAACCGGGCTGCTCAGTCGGGTGGAAGCCCAGCAACGGGATGTCATGGCTAATTCTGCGGTGCTTAGCTCAATGCTGGTCCGACAATGGAGTCTGCCTGAGGACCTCTGCGACGCGCTGCGACACTCCCTAACCCCTCTGACCTGGACCCCGGATGACAACGAACGAAGCACTGATCAGCAGCGGGACGACCTGCTGCTGTACCTCGCCTGTCGCATTGGCGACGAGGTAGCCTACGCAGGGCTCAAAAGTGTTGCTGGTTTTGACGTACTTGAACAGGAGTCGCCGGACTTTTTTTATGTGCCTGAGTATCTGCGACGACTGGAGCTTGGGGGCCTGCTAAGAGTGCTGGCGGAGCCCGGTCACGGACGTCGGGTCCAGCAGATTATTGAGACCTTTGGTGGCTAGATCGACGTCAGATTGAGGCCACTTACGCTTTCATCGCTCCTTCAGTTGGTCCCTGAACACCCCAAACGCCCCAAGCACCGTGCGGGCCCGACGCCTGTGCGTATACACGCGGCGCTTTTTATATTAGTGTATTTATATAAATTAATACTAAAAGAGCTTTACCCATGTCCAAATTCTTCCGGCCCCTTCTTTTTTTACTCCTTTGCCTGACCTTTCCGACCCAGGCTCAGGAAAGTCTGCGTCCCTATGAACTCGTGGACACCTTTACCGGATCATTGGCCGAGGCCACAGACAGTACCCGCAGCGCACTGGAAAACAGTGCATTTGAGGTTGTGGGCGAATACAGCCCCTATGCGGGTGCCACGGTCATTGCGATCACTCACCCGGCGCTTCTCCAGGCCGCCTCTGAAAAGGAATTCGGAGGCTACGCGGCGGTGCTTCGCATGGGACTTACAGAAGTAGATGGCAAGGTACAACGAAGCTACGCAAACCCAGGCTATTGGGGGCCTGCACTGCAGGTGGGCTCTCTGGACCCGGTGAACTCCGCCCTCAAAGAGGTCTTCGGCGACAGCAGACCCTTTGGATCAGAAAAAGGCCTGAGTAACAAGAAGCTCTCAAACTACCGTTACATGATGATGATGCCGAGGCTCAGGGATCATGACAAACTCGGAAGCTTTCCAAGCCACGCGGCAGCCGTCGCTACCATTCGAAAAAACCTCGAGGACAACTCCCATAGTCTGGTCAAGGTCTTCGAAGTCGCAATCCCCGACAGCGACGAGGTCCTCTTTGGCGTGGGTATCGGCAGCGGCGATGGAAGTGATAGCGAGGTTATGGGAACTACGGACCGCGGTGAACTGCGGCACACCGCTCACCTGCCCTACGCGCTACTTGTATCCGGTCGGCATGCTTATGCCCTGGCCGGCAAGTTTCGCATTGCCCTGGCCTTCCCGGACCTGAGCATGGGCACGTTCATGAAAATTTCCGGCGCGCCCAACGCGATTCGAGACAGTTTGGAGAGCCTGGCAAGTTCAGAGACACTCCCCTGAATCAAATTCGAACAGCAGCAGCAAAGCCGGGGGCAAACGCTCGCACTGACTAGCGAATGATCTGCTCTCGCTCCCGCTCAAGAAGCTGTCGAAAGTCTTCAAAGGGCAAGGGGCGAGAAAAGAAATAGCCCTGAAAACGTATGCAGTTTGCACTGATCAGAAAATCTCTCACGGCTTCGGTCTCCACCCCTTCAGCGATCACCTCCAACTCCAGCGTTTGAGCCATGGAGATAATAGCGCGCACAATGCTGGCATCACCGGAATCGGTAAGCACATCGCGGACAAAGGACTGATCAACCTTCAGGGTATCCAGCGGCAGCGACTTGAGATAGCGCAGGGATGAGTACCCGGTACCAAAATCATCGATAGAAAATCGCACGCCGCGCTCACGTAATGACAGCATCTTGGCCACGGTATCGTCGACGTCTTCGATCAACAGGCCCTCGGTCAGCTCAAGCTCAATAAGCCCCCGGGGCAGATGATGGCCTTCAATGGCCTCAAGCACCTTTTCAGAAAACCCTTTTTGCCTGAACTGCCGGGGGCTCACGTTGAAGGCCAGAGAAAACTCCCGATCACTGAGCTCGTCCTTGAGCCGTGCGCCAATTTCGCAGGCGTTTGCAATGACCCAGTCTCCCAGACGGTAAATAAGCCCCGAATCTTCGGCGACAGGAATAAAAACGTCCGGCGGAATAAACTTTCCGTTGTGCTGCCATCGCAGCAACAGTTCGGCGCCGCAGATCACCGACTCCTCGGTGTATTGGGGCTGCAGGTAGAGCTCAAGGCCTGCATTGGCCTCCAGAGCAGCACGCAGCTCTCGCTCCATGTCCATACGTTTCGACAAAGACTCCTGCATCTCCGGAACAAAAAATCGCAGGGTGTTTCGGCCATCGTCTTTTGCCCGGTACATGGCGGTATCCGCATGCTTTAAAAGGTCGTCCACATCATTGGTATCGTCCGGAAGGAGACTCACCCCAATGCTAACGGTGATATGAATCTCGTTACCCTGAATATCTATGGGAGCCTCAATAGCGCGACGCAGGGCCTCGCCACGGCGGCGCACCACAGACACGACATGCTCCGTGCCACCCTCAATATCGGTGAGCAGCGCGACAAATTCATCACCACCCAGACGCGCCGCCGTGTCCGCATCACGTAAAAAGGCACTCAAGCGTCGGCCAACCTCAACCAGCAGCTCATCGCCCGCACTGTGCCCCAGGGAATCGTTTACTCGCTTAAAAAAATCCAGGTCCAAAAAAAGCAGTGCGGCCTGCGTTTCATTGCGCTTTGCCCGCGCAAGCGCCTGGCCTAGCCGATCCTGTAGTAAGCGTCTATTTGGCAAGCCGGTTAAATCATCAAAGAGCGCCTGCCGCTCAATAGTGTCCTCGGCCTGCGAGCGAAGGTAGGTCATTTCAAGGCCGGCAATGACCGTAAGGTTCACCCGACGAGCAAAGGCCATCATCATGATGAGATAAAGCACCACCATGAACGCCATCACATTTGTCTCCGGTGAGCCCTCACCAATTAATCGCACCATAAAGGGCAATAGCGAGGTCGCCAGATACACAGCACTTGCTTCGAAAAACGCCGATAAACTGACGATGCTTCCCGCACACATACCGGCGATAACGAACGCCAGCAATGAATGATTGAGCATGTTCTGGGAGTCATAGAGCAGAAAGCCCGCCGCACCCCAAGCCAGGCCTGAAAGCACGACTCCGAGCATCATCTCCCGATACCAGCCTGAGGACCTGGCTTCTCGCTGCGCCGGGGAACTCCGGCGATATCGCATCGTGCTGGTTATGCGGTACGCAGCAATCGCAAGAGTAGCGGTACACCACAGGATTAGCGCCTGACTGTTCTCTGGTCTCCAAAGCAGGTACCCCAGCAGCAAGGTATTTAAAACCACCGCAAAAACAGAAACCGACAGGCTTTCGTAAAAGATGTTGAGGCGCTCGAGAAAAACCCGATGTTTTAGATCGTCTGGAACTTCAGCTTCAGCCGTCACAGGCACCACCGTAATCTGCTTATCTTGCTACGCTTGTTTAAACGCCACTCTTTTACTGGGAAGTAACTTCCCTATACAGTGGCACGCTAGCGTTCTCGGTATCGCACACCCTGAACTGTACATGTTAAAGCGCGGGAATACCCCTATGAATACATTACAACGCTGGCACGACATGGTGCTCAAACAGAACCACGATGGTGTGTCGGACTTGCTGACCGAAGACTGCGTGTTTTTATCGCCGGTGGTGCATACGCCCCAGGTCGGTCGCGAAATCACAGCGCTGTACCTTACTGGCGCCATGAATGTCTTTAACGAGACCTTTCACTACACCAAAGAAGTTGTCACCGAAGAACACGCGGTACTCGAATTCGAATGCACGGTAGATGGCATCCTCATCAACGGCGTCGACATTATCAGCTTCGCCGATGACGGACGAATCTGTGAGTTTCGAGTGATGGTAAGACCCTTACAAGCTATGCAGATGCTTCACGGCAAAATGGCGGCGATGCTGGAAGTTTTGAAATCCGCACCCGAGGCAAGGGCTTCTTAGGCTGGTCAGCCGCGACCGCGCCAAGACCGAGCTAAGACAACGATCCGCTGTCGCGAAAATAGACCCCGGTCTTCTCGGTACCAAACGTCGTATCGAGCACAAATCCATAATCCAGTTTTTGCGCGACGTTCACCGAAGCCTGATTGCCGGGCGAGATAATGCAGAAACTTCGAGCACGATCAGGCTGTGCATCAAGCCAGTTACAGGCGGCCTGCATCCCTTCGGTAGCGTAGCCTTTACCCGCCGCATCGGGGTGAATAACCCAGCCGGCCTCTGGATAGTGGCCATCGAAGCCTACAAGCCCGCGCTTAAAGTCCGCAAAACCCAACTGCCCGATGTACTTCCCGGTTTCGCGCTCTTCCAAGGCCCAATAGCCATAGCCGAGCATGTCCCAAAGACCGCCGTAGCGCAGCAAGCGCATCCAGACATCCTGGGGACTCAGCGGCGAACCCGTAATAAATGCGTACACGTCTGGATGCTGCCAGATTTCAGTGGCCGAAGAATGATCCCGCTCACAATGCGCGCGCAAGCACAGTCGCTTGGTGAGTATCTGTGGCGCTGTGGACATACCCCCGGTCTCCTACTGTCGCTACACCACTGCGCGTCGCAGCCGGTGATGCCAAGAATGAATATTGCCAGTAGCGCTTATCGATCCGCTTCCATGGTGTTTCCCGAAGCTATTTGATCTTTTAACTCCCGACGCAAACCCTCCGCCAGCTCAGTAAATATACGAAAACTGTCGTCCGCGGCTAAACGCTCAGCAATGAGCCCCTGAAACGCTTCGTCTTCGATCTTCTCAAGTTCGCTGAGCAGACGATTGGGGTCACCAAAGCCCCCACCTCGGCGAAGGTCCAAGACCCGAAGATAGAATACATCGATGCGATCCTTGCGACGCCGGGCTCTCCAGCGGCCAAAGGCCACCGTACCGGTAAACAACAAAACAATGAGGTACACCAAAAAATTGAGTGATTCGGCATAACGCTCCAAAAATCCCGGCTCGTCGCGCTCAATATAATTCCGCGCGCCACGGTGCAGAGGAAAGGTAAAATCAGCGGCGCTAAAGTCACCACTCATCCAGCGGAACAAAGCTGGCTCTACTGCAGCAAAGCGGGGCTTCTGCTCCAGCAATACGCGCGTCAACTGGTAGATCGCCGAGGGATCGGTAGCCTTGTGGGCCACCAGAAGCATATCGACAGCGAGGGCATCGATCCCCACTTCATTGCCGGGCAGAGCATAGGTTAAAGCAGGGATACGGGTCGAACTGAGCTGCGGCACAAGAAAACTAACGCCTTCGATATAAAACTCTGCACCGGCTGGATCAAATCTCGACAGAGGCACAAGGGTAAAGCCCTCGGGGAACCAACTGGTGTTACGGGGATTAATCGGACCCACATAGAACAGCATGTCAGGGTCGCCGGGGTCGCCCGGCTGCCATAGCTCATAGCTCCCCGGAAGATCCGAAGCCCGCTCAAACAGTAAATCGAGCACGATCCGGGCCGTGTGCGAGTTGTGGGCAATATGTATTTTAAGCGCGCGACCGGAACCCCGAACCTCACCGATACGCAGATCCTGCCGGACAGCGAGATGTACAACGCTTTGATAAAGCGGCAAAACACTGCGCAGTCCCGACTGAAACACTCGCGTGTTTTCGATAATAGTGAGCTGCGCAGAACCATCAAGCAGAGAGTCAATGGGATCATCTCCATCCGCGTTACTCACGGCTGGCTCTAGCCGAATACCGGTCTCTTCTTCGATGATGGCGGACAGGGCAGCAAAATTCAGCTGCTGATTATTCGGCGGATGCAGGCGCAGTATCGTGGCCGACGCCGCAACAGAAGAAAACGCCCAAAGTATCATCAGTGTGGCAAAGCGATAAGGCCAGACTCTGATAGTCAAAGCGCCGATCTCGTTTTCTTTGAACTGAAGCGTGGGCGCCACACAGCAAGAACGACGTTGGCAATGGCCACACCGAGGATCACCAGAGTCGACTTCCATTCAGAGCTTGCCGTTAGCCCCAGAAGTGCAGGATCAAATTCGCCGGCAAGCGCCTGAGCGGCTCGTGCAGCCTCCCGGGTCGCCGGGCCCTGCACAGCTATTAAAGTGCCCTCAAAGACCGACACGCCCAGGGCCAACTTCATCCAGGCCCAGCCCTGACTGTGAAAGGCATCTGTCCAGGCCATGGATAACAGGCCACTCACGAGGACTATCGCCAGAGAGGGGAACAGCACCCACTGTGAAACCAGACCCATTTGACCGCGTGCAGTTGCATAAGCCACCAAAGAGTCTACCGGCGGCATGTTCTGCAGCATCAACAGCTGAACGACCAATGCACCGGTCAGACCGATGCCGCCAATAGTATGTAGGAATTTCAGTGCCTTCCGCATAATCGTGAACCATCAAAACCCATGTGTGCATCATAGCCAGCGCTGTGCGAAGCACCAAGTCAGTGAAGTATCAGCTGTACAGATAATGGCGCCACAATATACCCGTCGCCACGCTTCGGTAGGGTCGATAGCGCTCGCCCAGTTCCTCCAGAGTGCGAGCATCAGGCTTGTCGCCTATGCCTTTTACAGACATGACGGCTTTTACCAGGGCAAGATCACCGATAGGCCACAGATCAGGCCGGCGCAGCGCAATCATGAGATACACATCCGCAGTCCAGTTACCCAGCCCGGTGATAGCCGTAAGCAACTCCCGAACCTGAGCATCCGATTTGCGTGCCAAGGACCGGATGGGTAGTCGCCCGGCGAGAATCGCCTCGGCGACCAGCCGCGTGTACCGTATTTTCTGGCGACTCACTCCCGCCGCACGGAGCGTCTCATCAGACAGTTCGAGGTACTTCCCTTCGCTAAAGTCCGGTAGAAGCAATGCTACTTTGTCAAAAGTCGCCTTGGCAGAGGCCAAAGAGACCTGCTGCTCAAAAATAATAGATACGAGCGTTGCGAAGCTGTTGGGACGGGAAACAAAGGGAGGCGCTCCGAATCGCTCGACAATAAGAGCAAGATCCTCGTCACCAGCTGCAAGCAGCTCCACAGCCGCAGCATAGCTGCGTTTGTTCAGCGCTGGCATAAATTAGGGTCTGACTCGAAGGCGACTACTCATCGCGTCGCCGAATGTCGCCTAGTTCGATGCCTCAGAAAGAAACGTATCTCGAAGCAACCTCTTGAGTATCTTGCCACTGGGATTACGCGGGATGCTATCGACAAAACGCACTGCGGTCGGCTGCTTGAAGCGCGCCAGCTTGCCCTGGCAGAAAGACAAAATCGCCGCATCGTCCAAAGACGGGTCCTTGGGAATAATAATCGCCAGGGGACTCTCACCCCACTTTTCACTGGGCAGTCCGATCACTGCGGCATCCGCCACGCCTTCATGCTGCATGAGCACGTTTTCGATCTCCGCCGGATACACGTTCTCACCGCCGGAGATGATCATGTCTTTTTTACGATCGCAAATCGTAATAAAACCTTCATCATCCATTCTGGCTATGTCGCCGGTGTGCAGCCAGCCGTCCTGAAGCGTCTCTGCTGTGGCGTCGGGCCGGTTCCAGTACTCCTTCATTATGTGCCGGCCACGCAGCAGTATCTCTCCGGCCTCTCCGGTAGGGACCGTGTTGCCTCGACCGTCAACAATTTTAGCTTCGGTGTGAAAAAACGCCCGACCCGCCGATCCCACATGCGCCAGAGAATCCTCGCCCACGATCAAGCAGCCGGGGCCACCACTCTCCGTGAGGCCATAAACCTGGTGAATCTCTATTCCAAGATCAATGTAGGCATTAATGGTGGCGACCGGTACCGGCGCGGCGCCACAGATAATATTGCGTACGCTGGAGTGGTCGTACTTTTCCCGCCCCGGCACTTGCAGCATGAAATTGAGCATCGCGGGAACCGCAAGACTGGTATCGATACGCTCGGACTCAAACAGCTCCCAGACCTTCTGGGGGTCAAAGTCGCGCAGAATCACCATGCTGTTTCCCCGGTACACCGCACCAATCATCGGTGCAAGTGCGCCCACATGAAACAGCGGCAACAGCAGTAAATAGCGATCAGTGCCACGAATGTCCCCGGTATTCACCATAGTGATGATGGCCCAGAACACCGTCTCGTGCGTGTGCACCACACCCTTGGGCAAACCCGTAGTGCCAGAGGTATACATGATGAACAGGTTGTCCTCCGCCGCAGCAAGTCCTGCGGGCTCATCAACCGGCTGTTGCGCCAGCAAACGCTCATAGTGCCTTGCAAAGTCCGGGGCCTCGGAGCCTATGGCAATCCAGTGCTCCACGTCGCTGCCCAAAGCTCCCCGGGCGCGCAGGTCTTCGGCAAGCGCAGTAAAGTCAGTATCAAAGATCAGCGCCTTTGCGCCTCCGTCTTTGAGAATAAAAGCGAGTTCATCGGCGGTAAGGCGCCAGTTAAGAGGCATGATCACCAGGCCGACTTTGGCCGGGCCAAAGAAACTTTCTACAAACTGATGCCCGTTATAGGCGAGCACAGCCACCCGGTCACCGGGCTCCAGACCCATGCCCGATAGGGCACGACACAACTGATTGCCCCGGGCGTTGGACTCGGCAAAAGTAAAACGTCGCTGTGCCTTTACGTCGTAGAGCATTTCCTGGCGAGGGTTCATTCTCGCTCGGGTCGCGAGAAACTGACCAATGTTCATGTCGGCGTTCATAAGCAAGAGTCCATTATTGTGATTTTTAGAAATAGAGTTACCTAGCCTAGACCAGAGTCTGCCACTTGAAAACACGTCAAATCACGTTTTCGTGCTTTGAGCTGTATGCTGTTATGCAGCCGCGTTACAATTCCCGCGAAAACAACAAAAGGTATTGTGTTCATGAAAAGTCTGTTTTTCGTGCTTGTCATCACTATTGGTGTCGCCATCGCCGGCTGCAGCTCCAATCCACCCGTAATTGATTATGACCGCAGCGTCGATTTTTCCGGGTACAAAACCTATGCGTTTATCAGCGATCACCCCATGATCCGAGCAGAAGGCTCACCGCCGGGCTCCCCCTTACTTGAAGGACGGCTCATGCGCTTAACCGAGGACAACCTGAACGCCAAAGGCTTTATCCTGATAGCCGATCCGGAAGCCGCTGATTTTGCTGTTGGCTTTACCGTAGGGGCCAGAGACAAAATTAAGGTCAATAGCTATCCCGAACCCTACCGACCTTACTATGGCGGATGGGGGGGCTGGGGAGCACCGTATTATGGCGGAGGATACGGCGGTTCAAACGTTGACGTACAACAGTATGTCGAAGGCACCTTAGCCCTGGATATTTATGACGTCAGTGAACATAAGCCTGCCTGGCACGGCGTTGCGACCAAGCGCATAACCGACAGCATGCGCCGCAATCCCGATGAATCACTCAGGGAGTTCATCGATGAAATCCTCGCGGGATTCCCTCCCGGCTCAATAGCCCCCTAAAGGCTAGCGATCGCCAGGGAAACTTACCGCTCCAGCTTTGCTCGCTATGGCTGGCGAAGCTGAAATAGAGTGTCGAGAAGATTGGCGTCGTCGAAGTGGCGACGCCCCACAAAGGCCGTGGGCTGACGGCCACGCTCGCGCATAGCCCCGGGCGAACGGATACCCATGGGCCACAAATAAAAGCGTTCACCGCGCTCGGTCCGCGGTACAAAACCATCGGGATCAAACAAACTTCTAAAACCCTGTGCGGATTGGCGTGAGTAAAGCTCCGAATAGTCCGCCAAGGTATAGCTGCGCTCAGTCACGTCCCTGGCGACCTTCGCAGGCCGGGTATACACCCGTTGAAGATAGTGCGCGCCGCTGCTCAATCGCAACACAGGTGCCGACGCAGGCGGAGCCTTTTGGGGAAGCAGGGGTGGCTCCCTAAGCCTGGCATTTTCGGGCCGCGCCTCCACCCGATCACTCAAAAAAAACTGCTGGTAGCAGCCACAGGGATGAATACTGTCGTACAGCAGCACCTCGCCGGCACTATCGAGCGTGACGCGCCAAACCAAACCATCCAATACCCCGGACAAACTATCCATGGCATGCTCTGGCGGTCGCTCGGCAAACCAGAACACGTAGTTCAGCTGCAGTCGTAACTCACCAGCAAAAGGCATCAGGCTCGCGTAGTAATAAGCGTAGCTTGATTCAGTCGCAACGCCGGGATAGCCACTTTGGTCAAAGTAGGGCTCGCCGGGTATGTCATAAACTCCGGACTCATCAATCTCCAGACCGGGTGCGTGTTGTACAAAAAGATCCTTAAGTGCAGTCGCTGATCGCTGGTCCAATCGCAGACCCAGACTGTCGCGAGCTATTTCGATAAGGGGTGTCGTTTCCGCCTGGGTGGATTTCCCTGGCTGCGTCGGTTCCGGGAGCGCATAGCGCACCAGGCGACCGCTTTGGGGGATTTCGCTCAAAGGCTGCGCATAACTGTCATAAATGCTGTTTTGCAATGACTGAACGCCCAGCCCTGCAAAAATAGAACTTAAGGGGTACAAACCCAGAATACGGCGAGACAACAGATAGTCGTCATCGACCTTCACGGCACTGCGCAGGGCCTGCCAATCCAGCGCCGGATCATGGGCCGCAAGCGAATGTGCCACGTCGCAGCTTTGCAGACCGGCATCCCAATGGTCGGGAAGCGGCGCGAAGGCGCTGCTATCGAGAAGCATGCGCTGCAACAACTGGCGTCGTGCGAGACCCGCAGCCTGCAAACGCGCCAACCAATCTGCGCGCTGCTGCAAACTTAGGCGCCCGGGATCGAAACTTGCCAAGCTACGGTTTGTCCCCAGAGAAGGAAAGCCCGGAACCCGACGCGGGTCGCTCAGCGCTATACCGCGCTGCGCCGCAAGCTCTTCGAGAGCGACATATCGGGCATCACAGCTGCCAGGTGTCGGGGGTGGTGAAACGCTGGCACAGGCCGAGAGTCCCAGAAGTACAAAAGGCAAAAAGAGTCGCTGTACGACTGCTCTACTGACCAAAAACGCAGGCATCTGCGCTCTATGGCTCTGGGAAGAGCTGATGGGACGCTCTGCCCGGCAGTGTCCCCACAGACTTACTGCTCTTCTTTTTTACTCTGACGCTGCCGCTCATAAGGCTTCTGCGTGGGAGAACCGGACATACTGCGAAAAGTGAGACCACCAACGCTCCAGCTACCGTCATCCGTTTCTTGTGCTTCACCACCCGTGTCCGGAGTGTCTGATCCCTGCTTAGGCTGAGTACCGGCTTCATCCGACGCGGCACCGACGGCACTGATGCTCATAGCCTCTCCAGCGCTTTGGGGCGTTGCGCCGTAGCGCCCGGACTGCGCTTTGATGCAAGCGGAGCCCGCCGCCGCACGCACCAGATTTTGCACATCGTCGCTCCACCAGCCATCTGCGCCCGCGCGCATTTCAGCAACAGTATCGGCAACGACCTCGGCGCAGGGATCGGCAAAGCCTGCTATTGGCAGCAGGCAAAGCGCACCGGCCGTGACGGATAAAACATTTCGCATGAGCTATTCCCCGCAGACAAAGACCAAGAGTATAGCCGAGCTCTTCTTTTGCGAAAGCGCAGCTGGGTAGATAAACCAGCAACGCACCAAGATGAGGCGCAGCGCTCCAGAATGCGACTATTCCAGCGCTTTCACGCGACGCGTTTACCTGCTGGGACCACCGATATTAAATTTAATGACACAAAACTCGGGGATATTTCACTTCTGGTCTGGTTCTTGCTGATGCAGTAGTGGGCAACGGTATAGCGGGCCCTTCACGCGCCCGCACACCATGCACCGCAAACAACTTTCAGGGTAGAGGAATATCCATGCAAAACATGCAAAATCTTAAGCGTTTTGCCGCGCTTACCGCACTGGCTGGCTGTGCATTTATTGCACCAACACAGGCCGGAGAGCTGAGCGCCAATGCCTCCGTCACCAACAACTATATCTGGCGAGGACTGACCCAGACCGAAAACAACTCAGCGGTTCAGGGTGGCATCGACTATTCGGCCGATAGCGGCTTCTACGTGGGCACCTGGGTGTCTAACGTTAATTACGGCCCATCAGACGTTTATTCCTATGAGCACGACGTTTATGGCGGCTACGCCTTTGAGGCGGGCGGCGTAAGTTGGGATGTGGGTTATCTGTATTACAACTACGACAAAGAAGCCGAATTTGACTTTGGAGAAGTGTACTTACGGGCAGGCATTGGCGGATTTAGCGCCGCGGCCTATGTGCTGACCAATACCGAGGCTGACGAAGCACCCGGACAGGACTTCGGCGCGGGAGGCACCTATTACCTGTCAGCAGACTACGGCTTTGAAGTAGGTGATGGCATTGGCATTGGCTTGCACGTGGGTTATCACGATGGCGATTTCGCCGAAGCCTTCAACGGTTCTGACGGTGGATACTACGACTACAACATCAGCCTCTCCAAAGGCGGCTTTGGCTTTATGTTCACCGATACGAACGTGAGCGGACCAGCCGCAGAGGGCGGCTACGATAACGACCAGTACAAGGTCGTGGTCTCTTACTCAGTAGATATCGAGCTCTAAGGCAAAACATCAGGTTCACCAGGAACTTGGCCGCCCCGATCACCGGACATTCTCCGGCGGTCGTGGCGGCATTTTTGCACTCTGCCCACGCTGCAAAGCAGCTCTGGCCAATGCTATACGCTGATCTTTAGGCAACTCTGCCGACACCTCCACCAGGTTCTTGTGAATCAGCGCCTGATAGCGCTCACTGACCTCGCGGGATTTCTCCAGTGCCAGTGCCAACACCTGAGGATCATAATCCTCGGCAGCGACGGCTTTGCGCACCGCCACCTGCGCTTTGCGCATATCTTCCCGCAAGGGACGCACTTCTGACAGCTGAGCACGCATCTGTCCCCGCAAACGTCGCTGGGTTTCCGGTGAAAGCTGCTCTGTGGCCCAGGCCATAGGTGGCGGCTCGGGGCGAGCGCCGCGATGATTGCCGATAAAATACCCCGCAATAAGCAGATTGACCGCCAGGGACATCAGCAGGCCCGCAAGTATCAGGCTGTGTCTATTCATACCAATCACCCTCGGTTGCGGTCAGAAGCAGGCTTCGTTCCTGCAACTCCCAGTCTGTCACCACATCAGTTGAAACAAGCTTTTGTGACTCCACACCCAAAGCCAGACCCAATACCAGAGGCAGCGCTGCGGCCATGGCCGGACGCCACCACAGTTGGGGCATGGGCGGCAGCAGCCAGTTCAACATCCGATCGAGCGCCGACGAAGGCAGCGCCTCAAGAATCCGCTGCTCAAGGTCAACTTCGGCTGGAATGAAGCTGTCCAAGATAAGGTCCAGTTCCCGGGCTTCAAACAACTGCCGACGCAGCTCTGGAAAATCATCCAGACAGCTACGCATAGCCTGCCGCTGATCTTCCGGCCAGCGCTCTTCCCGCGCACCATAGGTATCCAGTAGCTCCTGAAGTCGTTCAGGACTCATCATTGCTTAGCAACTCCTCTTTCAGGCGACGTCTTGCCCTGGCCAACAGCGACTCAAGAGCATCCACCGATACTTCCACAATTTTTGCCGCATCACGATTAGACAAACCCTGGTAATGACACAGCAACAAAGCACTGCGCTGGCGTTCCGGAAGCGCCTGAAGCGCCCTGCGCACCCGCCAGGCGGACTCCATGGCTTCGATGTCACCGTCAGGACCGTTGCTTACTGACTCGAGCCGGGCTTCATCGTCCGTAAATTCCATGCGCGCATTGCGCCTGAAACTATCGACACACAGATTGTGTGCAATGTTGTGCAACCATGTTGTGAGGCGTGCCGCAGCGCTGTTAAAGCTGGCGGCGCGGGTCCACAAACGCAGAAAAGTCTCCTGCACGATGTCGTCCGCCGCACTCACGTCGGATAGCATCCTTCTGGCGTAGCTCGACAAGGGGCGCTGATGTTGCTCCACCAAAAGGGCAAACGCCGCCCGATCACCCCTGGCGACACGTCCAACAAGCAGTGCCTCTTGCTCTCGATCCATAAAACCTGTGTCTTAGGGGCTTCAGGGTTGTTCAGTATCTTGCCTGGCGTCACGCTTACGACGCTCACCTCGCTTATCATGCATTGCCCTGGCTTCCTCTTCGCTAACAAAGCCGTCGCCGTTGGCATCCATGCGCGTAAAGATATGATCCTGTACTTCCACCGAACTCACAACGCCGTTGCCATCGCTATCCATAGCGTCAAACATCTTTGGCATCTGCGCCTGACGCTCCCCGGCAGCTTCAACCGCTGCAAGCATTTCTTCGCGGGTCAGCTCCCCGTCCCCGTTCGCGTCGGCGCGCTCAAACATTTTGGGGCCACCGCGGTGCCGGGGCGGTTTAAATTCATCACGACTGATCTGTCCGTCGCCATCTGCATCCATACTCAGAATGCCGCCGTTGGGTTGAGACAGAGCCGCCATTGACGCTAAAAGCGCGGTAAGGCCGGTAGCGAGGAATACTGTTTTTTTCATGGTGTTTCTCCTGATCACTAAAAACGATGAATGTCAGCCAGTCATACGTTCGAGAAACCAGAATCCGTCGCCACTGAAAACGTTGCGACACAACTTGTGATTCTGCCGCCTCGGCACTAAGTTAGCGATATGACACATACACCCAGACCAGCGCTGCCAGAAATCGCCTGCTACTTTGTGGCTGTGCTGCTGCTGGCCTTTGTGGCCAGCGTTTTTTTGCGCAGCGAAGTGCGGGCCGCACAGTCTATTGATGTCATGCCCGACATGCAGCTTTGGTCGGCCAGCCGAAAAGACGCCTATTTGCGCGCCATAGAGACTGAAGACGCCCGGGTCCTGGGCGTACTTCGAGCGCCATCACTGGGGCTGACCGTACCCGTCTACAGTAGCGCCAGCGACCTCAATCTGGATCGCGGCGCGGGCGTCATTGATGGCATGGCTTACCCCCATGAACCGGGCCACATTGGTATTGCAGGCCATCGGGACGGCTATTTCCGGCTTCTCAAGGACGTCACCGTCGGCGACAGCCTGATACTGGGTACCCTCAACGGAGAACGGCGTTTTATTGTTGAGGAGTTACAGATAATTGAGCCTGAAGAGCTGGATTACCTGCAGGAAACTGACGATGCCCGTTTGACTCTGGTGACCTGCTACCCATTTTACTTTGCGGGGAGCGCGCCGCAGCGCTTTCTCGTGCGCGCCGCACCGGCAAATCACACCACCACTCCATCTTCCCAAAAGGAGCAGCAACGATGAAAGCACATGTTATCGGCGCAGCGATCGCCATTGCGATGAGCGCCCAGAGTTGGGCGCAGGATGCTGCGCCAGGCTGCGATGACCTGGTTTGGTCAGCTCAGGTACTGGCCGCAAATCCCGATATCGCGCTGTCGTGCAAGGGTGTATACGTCCGCAATAACCAGCTCTATGCGAAGGTCACCATCGAGCTGACCCGCGTGCGCGGCAATCGAATCACGTTTCGACCCGAGCACACCGACGGTAGCCAGGGAGCGCGGCGCAGTATTAGGGTCAGCAATAGCTGGAGGGCTGATATCGATGGGCGTGAATATCGAGCAGCCGAACTATCCCCCGGACAAAAGCTAAGCGTTTATATTCCTGAAGATCGTTTTGCCCTTGCGGTGGACGACGGTGATTTTGATGGCGACGAAGAACTGATCCGTATCGAAGAAGAGGCCACTGTTGTTGCCATGCCCAAAACAGCTTCTTCAGTCTATGCGACACTGGCAGCAGGCCTTGCCTTTTTAGGTCTGGGCGTAATCATGACCACGCGACGCAGATTGCGGCGCGCGAAGGCTTGAACTAGGATTCGAGCTTCGTTTATCAAAACTGCTGGTCACCTTGCAGTCAGAGCAGGGTTAGGTACGGACACTCAGCGGTTTTAACAAAAGAGCGACCAACATGTTTGAACGGAAAAATACCAAGCCACAGCCGCAGGACCCGAGTCCCGCGGCTACACCCAGGACGGAACCCGTCGTCAACAAAACAAGTACCGTTACCAAACGCCCAGAGGGAGTACTCGCAATGATCGGATCCAAGGTTAAAGTCAATGGCGACATTATCAGTAGCGAAGATCTGCTGGTCGAGGGCGAAGTCACAGGCACGATCACGCTGTCTGAGAACGAGTTGGTGATCGGCACATCGGGACGGGTGCAGGCAAATATCAACGCAAAAACCGTGCGCATCGAGGGCGAGGTTAAAGGTGACGTAGACGGCAGTGAGCGGGTTGTCATCTGCGCCTCGGGTAACGTACAGGGTAATGTAAGCTCTCCCAGAGTGATGCTCGAAGACGGCGGCCGCTTCAAAGGCAGCATCGATATGGGTGGCAGCAAGCCCGCTAGCGCGGCCAAGCCGGCACCGGCCGTCGCCCCTGAGGTCCACACCATCGACAAGGCCGGTTAAGTCACTCCGGTGATCGGCCTGCCCGGCAAAAAGTCCGATCGTAACGAGCCGCCGGAGACAGTCACAAGCCGGCTGCTACCGGTCATGCTCGACGAAAAGCGCCTCGCGTCCTTGGGAACACTGAATATTCTGGACTTTGGCCGTGCAAACAGCGGCAGTCTGGAGTTCTTTAATCAGTTTTCCTGTCGCCTGTGTGTGCTCGACGCCGCTGACAGCCTGTTGGAGTGGTCCGCAGGCCTTCAGACGCGCATGGAAGAACCGCCTTCCAACCAGCAGATGCAGCTGGAACTCAGTGGCTTACTGTCGTCCATGGGCGCTCACCGCTATGACCTGGTGTTCTTTTGGGACACGCTTAACCATCTTCACGAGCATGCGCTGTGTGCATTTGCGGGTCTCATGCGGCGCTACCTCAGCGCAGACTGCCGCGGCCATGGCTTCATGCTGCACAAGCGCGGTACCCAACCAATGCTGAGGCACATGGGCATGGCGGGTGACAACCTGATCTCTGTGCACTCCCAGACGCCGGCAGTGCTCTACCCCCACAATCGCAAGGTGGTCAACGACGCGCTGGGGCCGGATCTACGCATTGATCAAGGTGTACTTCACGGTGATGGCCACCTGGAATTTTTGCTCGTCAGCGACGCGGCAAAGGCGCAGGGCAAAAGATAGATTCAGGCTATTGGGCAGCTCTTCGCGCTTTGCGTATACTCGATGATCGTCAGATATTTAGCGGTCACCCGGCTTGTTAAAACTTTCCCTTTGGATTTCGTTCTTCTCGTCTGCCTCTAGCTCTGCCAGTTCTGCGGCTCGCGCAGGCCTCCTCTTACTAACACTGCTTTCAACGATGCTGCTTCCGGCCTGCAGCGGCGGCGAATCGAATGTAGAAAGCGGCAACCGTGAGGGCGTTTTGCATTACGGGAATGGCAGTGAACCTCAGGGACTTGATCCGCATGTGGTAACCGGCGTACCGGAGAATCACCTGATCAGGGCGCTGTTTGAAGGCCTGACGGTGAAAAACCCCTACACGCTGGAGCCGGAGCCCGGGGTAGCGCAAAGCTGGGATATCAGTGATGACGGACGGGTCATCACCTTTCACATTAACCCCGAAGCCCGCTGGTCCAATGGCGACCCGGTTACCGCCGACGACTATGTTTGGAGCTGGATGCGGGCCCTCCATCCGGAGATGGGTAATCTCTACGCCTACATGCTCTTTCCGGTCAAAAATGCCGAGGCTTTCTTCAGTCGTAAAATAGATGACTTCTCTGAAGTCGGTGTCAAAGCGCTCGACTCCCAGACACTGGTAGTGACACTCACGGACCCCACACCCTATTTTCTTCAGCTCATGGATCACTACAGCACCTTTGCGGTGCATCGACCCACCATCGAAAAATTCGGTTCCTTTACCGATCGATTTACCAAATGGACGCGGGTAGAGAACATCGTTGGTAATGGGGCCTTCGTGCTCGACGAATGGCTTCTCAACCGCCGTATCAGCGTTCGCAAAAGCGATACGTATTGGGACCGGGACCACGTCAGGCTCAATAAGGTGGTGTTTTACCCCACAGAAAACGCGGTATCCGAGGAACGTGGCTTTCGGGCAGGGCAGCTGCATTACACAGCCACGATCCCCATGGACAAAATCCCGGCCTATCAGGCTATGGAAAATTCCCCCTACTACCAGGAACCGTATCTTGGCACCTACTACTATCTGGTAAACACGCTTCGCCCACCGATGAATGATGCACGGGTTCGCCGTGCGCTGGCGATGGCCGTGGACCGCGATACGCTCATGCGATCAGTGATGCAAAACTCCGCCGTGTCTGCTTACAGCATCACACCTCCAGGCACACTCGGTTATCAGCCACCAAAAACCTTCGAGTTCGACCTGGACAAGGCGCGGGCGCTGCTTGCAGAAGCCGGCTATCCCAACGGCGAGGGATGGCCGGGTGTAGAGATCGTCTATAACACCCAGGAAGCGCATCGAAAGATCGCTGTAGCACTGCAGCAAATGTGGAAAGATGCGCTGAATATCCAAGTCACCATCTCCAATCAGGAGTGGAAGGTTTATCTGGACTCAGTAACCAACATGGACTTTGACCTCGCGCGCCGCGGCTGGATTGGGGACTATGTGGACCCGAACAATTTTCTTGATTTGTTTCTCACCGGCGGGGGCAATAACAACACCGGCTATGCCGATCCGGCCTATGATGAGCTGATACAGCGCGTCGCACCTCGGGCCAAAACACGGGAAGAACGCTACGCCGCATTTTATAAGGCCGAAACCATGCTTATGGAGCAGATGCCGATTATCCCTTTATACACCTACACCAGTAAGCACCTCATGCATCACAGCGTTTGCGGTCTGCCCCCGAATCTCATGGACTCCCTGAATCTCAAATATGTGTGGCTCGATCCCGAGCGCACAAACTCCGCAGAGCCTTGCGATTAATGCGCCTTTGCGCACCATTCGCCGGCGCGCTGGTCATTGCGGCACTTGTCGCAGGTTTAGGGGGGTGCTCCCCGGGTGAATCTCGCGTAGTCCAGGGCAATCGCGAGGGCGTGTTGTATCTGGGTAACGGCACCGAGCCCCAATCTCTTGACCCTCACGTACTCAGTAGCTCTCCAGACGCGCGCATAGCCGGGGCAATCCACGAACCCCTGATTATGTACAACCCCTACGACCTGTCGACTGAGCCCGGTGTAGCTCAGCGCTGGGAATTCAGTGAGGACGGCACTGAGATTACCTTTTACCTCAATCCTGACGCTCGCTTCTCCAATGGAGATCCGATCACTGCTGAGGATTTCAGATGGTCCTGGATGCGTGCCATTACGCCAGAAATGGGCAACCTGCTGGTCGAGGTGTTTTATGGGATCCGCAATGCACAGGCGTATAGCAAGGGCGAGATTGATGATCCTGAGGCCGTGGGGATACGCGTCATCGACCCACATACCTTACGGGTAGAACTCGCCTTCCCCGACCCCTTTGCACTGCTTAATTTTGCCTATGTTTATATGGCGCCAGTGCATCGCGCCACCATCGAAGCCCACGGCGCCATGACCGATCGTTACTCGCCCTGGACCAAACCCGAGAACTTTGTGGGCAACGGACCCTTTACTCTCGAAGACTGGAAAATGCAGCGCTTCGTAAAGGTCAAACGTAACCCCTATTACTGGGATACCAATAATGTGGCGCTTAATGCGATGGTGTTTCGACCTATTGAAAGCGCCACCACCGAAGAAAAGATGTTCCGCAGTGGTCAACTCCACAGTGCCGCGATGGTGCCCAACAACAAGGTGAAGGGGTATCGGGAGCAGCCCGACACCCCAATGGTCGAAGGGCCCTACATGGGCTCTTACTACTACCTGCTTAATACCGACAGGCCTCCCTTGGACAATCTCTCGGTGCGCAGAGCGCTGGCAATGGCGGTGGATCGACAGACCCTCGCAAGCACAGTGCTTCAAGATACGGTGCTGCCATCAGCTAACTATGTGGCTCTGGGCATGCCAGACTACGAGCACCCTAAGGTACTTGAATTCAATCCGACGGAAGCAAGGCGACTCCTGGCCGAGGCAGGCTTTCCTAATGGCGAAGGTTGGCCGCCGATCGCGCTGAACTACAACACCAGCGAAAACCATCGCAGCGTCGCCGTCGCGGTACAGCAGATGTGGAAGCAACACTTAAACGTTGATGTCTCGCTGGCCAATCAGGAATGGAAGGTGTATCTGGACACCATAGACAACAGGGATTATCAGATTGCGCGGATGGGTTGGATTGGTGATATCGCTCCTAGTGCGTTCCTTGATCGCATGGTGAGCGACGGACCCACCAATCGCAGCGGTTTTTCCAACGCCGTATTCGACGACATTATCTTCAACAAGATTCGTCCAGAAAAAGACAAATCCAAAATAATGGCGCTTTACACAGAAGCCGAGCGTATTTTACTGGAAGAAACACCTCTAATCCCCATTTACTCCTACAAGGTTAAACGTCTGACGCAGCCCAGCGTAAAGGGCTTACCGAGTAATCAAACAGGCTACATCAACTATAAATACGTGGAGCTCGATCCCGACGCGCCCGCGTGGACATGGCAAACTTTAGATCCCTGAACCTGCAACCCTGACCCCGGAAACAAAAGTTATGTGGCGATTTATCAGCGTTCGACTACTGCAGGCCATCCCCGTGCTACTGGCAGTTATTACGGTCACCTTCTTTTTGGTGAGAGTCGCCCCCGGGGGCCCCTTCGACAGCGAAAAAGCGGTCATCCCCGAAGTGAAAGCCGCTCTGGAAAAGCAGTACCGACTGGATCTGCCACTGTTTCAACAGTACACCGCGTATCTTGGAGACCTGGCCTCTGGCGAATTCGGTCCCTCGTTTAAGTATCCGGGACGCAGTGTGAATGAACTCATTGGCGCGGGGCTCCCGGTCACGGCAGAGCTGGGCTTTTATGCACTGCTGGTCGCTGTGCTCATTGGGGGGCTGGCGGGAGTCATCGCATCCCTGCGGCCCAATACAGCGCAGGACTATATACCCATGAGTTTGGCCATGATCGGCATTTGCATGCCATCGTTCCTTCTCGGCCCGCTGCTGGTGCTGCTGTTTGGTATCGAACTGGAGTGGCTGCCGGTCTCCGGCTGGGGTGATATACCGGGCGATAAAATTCTCCCCAGTATTACGCTGGGCTCTGGCTATGCTGCCTATATCGCCCGTTTATCGCGCGCGGGGATGCTGGAAGTCCTCTCTCAGGATTACATCCGTACGGCCCGGGCCAAAGGACTACCGGAATGGCAGGTGGTGACAAAACATGCCTTGCGCGGTGGACTCATGCCCGTGGTGACTTTTTTAGGGCCGGCCTTCGCGGGACTCCTGGCCGGCTCTTTTGTGGTGGAGACCATATTCCAGATTCCCGGTCTTGGACGCTTTTATGTACAAGCCGCATTTAACCGCGACTACACCATGATCCTTGGCACTACTGTATTCCTCTCCACACTCATCGTGCTCTTTAATCTACTGTCCGACATCATGGCGGCCTGGATGAACCCGCGCCTGCGGCACCAACTGGGGGGCGGATCATGAATACCGAAATGCTATCGGACATTGCCGACGCGGAAGAAGGCACTTCTTTGTGGAAAGACGCCTGGCTACGGCTGCGCAAAAACCGCCTGGCGATCATCGGACTGTGTATCCTGTTGGCCTGCATTGTTCTTGCGCTGCTCACACCACTGATAGCCCCCTATGCCTATGACGCACAGGATCTTGATCTGGGTGCTACCCCACCGTCGGCGGCACACTGGTTGGGTACCGATATTTTTGGTCGCGACATGCTCACGCAGATTCTCTACGGCGGGCGCATCTCTCTGGCCGTTGGGTTTATCGCCACGGCCGTGGCTCTGGTTATCGGCATTACCTGGGGAGCCATTGCAGGCTACGCGGGCGGACGCGTAGACGCCGTGATGATGCGTCTGGTAGATATTCTCTACGCCCTCCCCTTTATGATTTTTATCATCTTACTCATGGTGGTGTTTGGGCGGAATCTGTTGCTTCTGTTTTTGGCCATCGGTGCGGTGGAGTGGCTCACCATGGCCAGGATCATGCGGGGACAGGTGCAGTCGCTTCGTCAGCAGGAATTTGTAGAGGCGGCTATCTCCCTGGGACTATCTCCCGGCGCGATTATCCGTCGACACCTGATTCCCAATGCCCTGGGGCCGATTATTGTCTACACCACGCTGACTATTCCCAGTGTCATGCTCCTGGAAGCCTTTCTGAGCTTTCTGGGCCTGGGGGTACAGCCGCCCCAGACCTCCTGGGGGCTGCTCATTTCTTATGGCGCTGAGACCATGGAGGAATATCCGTGGTTACTCATTTTTCCGGGATTGGCGCTTACCGTCACCCTCTTTTCTCTTAACTTTCTCGGCGATGGCCTGCGCGATGCGCTGGATGTTCGCGGTTCAAAGGACTAAGCGTTATGGCCTTACTTGAAGTCAAGAATCTAGCCGTGAGCTTTGTCACCCGTAACGGAGTCAACAAAGCCGTCGACGACATCTCCTTTACTGTGGAGTCCGGCAAGATCACAGCCATCATCGGTGAATCCGGCTCCGGAAAATCCGTCGCCTGCTACAGCATGCTGGGCCTGATTCCCATGCCGCCGGGCCGCATCGATGGCGGTCAGGCCTTGTTTGACGGTAAAGATTTGCTCCAATGCTCCGAACGACAGTTGCGTAAAACCCGGGGTCGGGACATCGCCATGATCTTTCAGGACCCCATGACCTGCCTGAACCCCTACATGACCATCGGCAAGCAAATGGTCGAACCCATCGTCTATCACCGGGGTGTCAGCAAATCCGACGCCCGAGCAAGAGCGATCGAGCTTTTGGGCGAAGTGGGTATCCGCAATCCCGAGAGCACCGTAGACAGCTTCCCCCATGAATTTTCCGGGGGCATGAGACAACGGGTAATGATTGCCATGGCGCTCATCAATGAGCCCAAACTCCTGATTGCGGACGAACCCACCACCGCACTGGATGTGACTATCCAGGCCCAGATTCTTAAACTTATTGCCGAGTTGCAACGCAAGCGCGATATCGGCGTCATCTTCATCAGTCATGATCTGGCTGTAGTTGCCGATATCGCTGATGAAATTTGTGTGATGCAAAAGGGCAAAATTGTGGAGTCCGGGGATCGCGCCGCGATCTTCAGCAATGCCCAACACCCGTACACGCAAAAACTGCTGTCGGCGATACCCGCCGGCACCAAGGTACCGCACGCGCAAGACGCTGAGCCCCTGATCCGCGTACGCAATCTCGAAACCTGGTTTGAGATTGCCGGGAGCGAAACGGTCAAAGCCGTCGATGACGTTAGCTTCGATATTCACCGCGGTGAAATCCTGGGGCTGGTCGGAGAATCAGGCTCAGGAAAATCCACCATCGGACGCTCCCTGCTGCGCCTGGTGCCGGTAACGGGTGGCGAGGTAACTTTCGATGGCACGGATGTAACGGCACTCGATGGCCCCGCACTAAAGACCATGCGTCGTCGCATGCAGATGATTTTCAGGATCCGTTTGCGTCCCTTAATCCCCGCATGACGGTCTTTGATACTCTGGCGGAACCGCTACTGCTTCACGGTATCGAGACGCGCAGCACCGTAGCCGACGGCGTACTCAGACTCATGGATGACGTGGGTCTGGCGCGCGCATTTGTGCGCAAGTATCCCCACGAGTTTTCTGGCGGCCAACGACAGCGCATCGCTATTGGGCGCGCCTTGGCCACGCGACCCGAGTTTGTTGTGGCCGACGAGCCGGTATCGGCGCTTGATGTCACGATTCAGGCACAGATTCTGGATCTGATGTTAGAGCTTGGCCGAGAGTACGGACTGACCATGCTGTTTGTCTCTCACGACCTTGCGGTAGTGAAGCACCTGGCCGACCGAATCATCGTGCTGTATCAAGGCAAGATCGTGGAAGAAGGCACCGGTGAGTCCCTATTCAAGGCACCCCAGCAGGCCTACACACAGCAACTGCTGCAGGCCATTCCGGGCCGTGCCCTGCTGTAGATCTATCGGCTTTTGTAGGACTATTGAACGTCGGGATAGGGATTTGGCCCCCCGGCATCGATCCAGGCATCCAGCTCGGAGGCCAGAACCGTCAGAGGAACCGAGCGCAACCCCAGGATAGTGTCGTGGAAATAGCGCTGGTCAAAGTCCGCACCCAGCACGTTCTCTGCCCGCGCGCGCTTCTCTCGAATCAGCATTTCTCCCAGCTTGTAAGCCAGCGCCTGGCCGGGCCAGGAAATATAACGATCCACCTCTGTGGTGATTTCATGCTCTGACATTGCGGCATTGTCCCGCAGATAGGCTATAGCCTGCTCCCGACTCCAACCGAATTGATGTACTCCCGTATCGATGACAAGTCGACAAGCCCGCCACATCTCGTAGGTCAACTGGCCAAAGCGCTCGTAGGGGGTGCGATAGATACCGATCTGCCCCCCCAGCCATTCGGTATACAGCCCCCACCCTTCGCCGTAACCCGAGAAATAGTTCTGCGCTCGAAATTCCGGTATCTCTCCGGGAGCCTCCAGAGAAATTGCCGCCTGCAGGGCATGCCCCGGTGCGCACTCATGAAGCGTGAGGGCCGGGAGCGTGTACAGCGGTCGGGCCGGAAGGTTATAGGTATTCATGAGACAGGCATTCAAACCACCGCGACCACCCGTGTAGATCGGTGCAATGGCCGGCGGCACCGGGTTTATGGCAAACCGCCGCCGTGGCAAGAAGCCCAGCACCTCATCAAGCTTGCCATCCATGCGCTTGGCAACATACGCCGAGTAGCCCATGAGCTCATCGGGCGTCTTTGCATAGAACCGGGGGTCGTTGCGCAGAAAGTGAAAAAACTCCGCCATATCACCGTCGAAGTCCAGCTCCGCCAGAATCAGCTCCATCTCCGCGCGCAATCGCTCTACTTCAGCCAGCCCCATGTTGTGAATTTGCTCCGCGGTGAGGTCCAAGGTCGTGAAGCCGCGAATCTGGGACTGGTAGAACGCTTCTCCATCGGGAAGGTCGCGCGCAGCAATTGTCTTGCGAGCACCCGGCAGGTACTCCTGACGCATGAAGTTCAGGAGTTTTGTGTAGGCCGGCACCACTTGCGTTGCGATGACCTCCCGCGCCTCGGCCTGCAGGCGTGCTTGCTGAGCCTCATCGACATTGGCAGGAAACAATTCAAAGGGTATCCAAAACGGGTTATCACTTCCCGGGAGCAGGTAGGCCTCCATAGATTCCTCACGGCCCTTCAGACTGACCGCGGGCACCGTATAGCCTCGAGCCATACCGGAGCGCATGTTGGCACTGTGCTGGGCAAAAAATCGCGGAAGATCCCGAAGCCGTCCCAGATAACGGCGATAACTGTCGACGTCGGCAAAACCTGCATTTTGCGGGTGCAGACCGGCCCAAAAAAATGTGTCTGAATTTAATGGCGCTTCGTAGGTTTTATAGCGTGTATCGTTTGCGAGTGTCTCAACAATCTGGCGGAAAACAGCGGCATTGATCGCCTCTTCATCACTAAGTTCTGCCACAGAGATCGTGTTCAACTCTTCTAAGGCCGACTCCCAGTAGGCAAGCCGCCGCTGTTGCGCTTTGGCACTGACATCGGCAAGCGCCGCTTTTTTTACCCACTCTCCATTGGCGTCACGCTGTTTTCCAAGTTCATTTTGGCGCCACTCCCACTCTCGTTCGTATAACGCTTTCAACTGTGCATCAGCACTTGTGAGCGGCATTGGGGTCTGAACATTACCGGCACTACAGGCGGCCAACAGCACCAGGCCAAGTACAACAGAGATTATCCGCATGAGAATAGGCACTCGTTTAGAAAACACGTCGGTCACAATACGTGAGCGATCATATGTTCTCAATTGTCCTGTTCTTCGGTTTAAACTGCACCAACAAACAGGAGAAACTTCATGAACAACGACGAGCAGATCGCTTACTGGAATGGTGATGCGGGCCGAAAGTGGGCACAGCGTGACGCTATGATGTCCCGGATGCTGGCACCCGTGGCCGAAGCGCTCATGGATCATGCACAGGTAGACGATGCCAGGGCTGTACTGGATGTAGGCTGCGGTGGCGGCAGCGAGACCTTGATGCTGGCAAAGCGACTGGGGCCTGACGCCTGCGTGCTCGGTGTGGATGTCTCTGCCCCGCTTCTTGAGGTAGCCAGAAACGAACTGCTCAATTTAGGTGATGCCGGCAAGGGTGTGGGCTTTCTTGAGGCCGATGCGTCGAGCTATGATTTTGCAGAGCAGCAATTCGATCTCCTGTTTTCACGCTTCGGAGTCATGTTCTTCGACAATGCGACCGAAGCATTTAGTCATCTTCGCAAAGCCATGCAACCCAAGGGCCGGCTCGCCTTCGCCTGCTGGCAATCACTGGGCAACAACCCCTGGACCGCGCTTCCTTTAAAGGCCGCACTTTCCGTACTGCCACCCCCGCCGCCACCCAAGCCGCGAAGCCCCGGACCGTTTGCGTTTGCGGAGTCCGAGTACATCCAATCGCTGTTAAGCGATGCGGGTTGGAAGGACGTTGTCGCCACGCCACACACCATTGATATGGAGTGGGAAGGCAGCGGAGGCTTTGAGGCAACCGCTAGAGAAATGGTCAACACCGGCCCCGTAGGGCGTTTGCTGGCGGACGTGGACGACACTACGCGCGACGCCGTTCACGCTGCCGCCAGAGAAATACTGGCTCCGTACTTCCAGAACAACAGGCTATCTCTGGTTGGCGCCGTCTGGCTCGTAACGGCCAACAACCCTTAAACAAGAGGTAAGCACCCATGCCAACAATTGGAACACCCTTCACCTCTTCAGCCACCCGCGTCCTGTTATGCGGGGCCGGTGAGCTTGGCAAAGAAGTCGCCCTGGAGCTCCAACGCCTGGGTGTGGAGGTTATTGCCTGCGACCGCTACGCAAACGCACCGGCTATGCAGGTGGCGGACCGCAGCTACGTCTTTCCTATGCTCGACGGGGAGCGCCTCCGGGCCGTTATCGAAATGGAGAAACCGGATCTGATTGTCCCGGAAATCGAGGCGATTCACACAGACACACTTGCAGAACTTGAGGACGAGGGATTCAACGTCGTGCCCTCGGCCCGCGCCGCGCAGTTGACCATGAACCGCGAGGGCATCCGCCGGCTGGTGGCCGAGTCGCTGGACATCCTCACCTCGCCCTACCGGTTTGCGGACAGGCAGGAGGCCTTTGCCACAGCGATTGAGGAAATTGGCGCGCCCTGCGTAGTCAAGCCCATCATGAGCTCCTCTGGAAAGGGGCAGAGCGTCGTGCGAGGTCCCGAGGATATTCAGTCTGCCTGGGAGATCGGCCAGGAAGGCGGCCGCGCCGGAGCTGGTCGTCTCATCGTAGAGGGTTTCGTGGATTTTGATTACGAAATCACGTTGCTTACCGTGCAACACATCGCAGGTGTCAGTTTTTGCGCTCCCATCGGGCACCGTCAGGAGGACGGCGACTATCGTGAATCCTGGCAGCCGCACCCCATGGATCCGGAAGTGCTCAAACACTGCGAGGATATAGCCGCGCGGGTAACCGGAGCCTTGGGTGGCAAGGGCCTGTTTGGTGTGGAGTTCTTTATTAAAGGCAAAGAGGTTTACTTCAGCGAGGTGTCGCCGCGGCCGCATGACACCGGCATGGTTACCCTCATTTCCCAGGACCTGTCTGAGTTTGCACTACATGTTCGTGCATTCCTGGGCTTACCCATCCCGGGAATACGTTTGCGCGCGCCATCCGCCTCAGCAGTGATTTTGCCCGAAGGCCACTCACAGAATATTCAGTACGGTAATCTCGCCGCGGCGCTGGGCCAGCCGGACACCGATCTTCGCCTGTTTGGTAAACCCGCCATCTCCGAGCGCAGGCGCATGGGCGTTGCCCTGGCGTGCGGCGACGACATAGACAGCGCACGCAGCAAAGCCCGCACTGCGGCCGCCGCGGTGCAGGTTAGCTTTAAGTAACTTCGAGCCCTTGAAAAATTTGCTGCGTATCCCTAAATGAGTAACACGGGTGCTCAATTGGGAGGCCCGTTTCAACAATATTGCTTCATTTGGAGAATATGATTATGCGTAACACTATCGATTTTTCACCTCTGTACCACTCCGCCATCGGCTTTGATCGCATGGCGACGTTGCTGGACTCCGTAGCTCGCGACAGCAAGCCCAGCTACCCGCCCTACAACATTGAGCAGGTCGAGGAAAACCACTATCGCATCACTATGGCGGTCGCCGGATTCACCGAGGACGAGCTGGATATCACCAGCGAGCAGAACAGCCTCGTAATCAGCGGACGACAGCAAAGTGATGACGACAGCCGTAACTATCTGCACCGCGGTATTGCCACCCGGGATTTCGAGCGCAAGTTTCAGCTCGCAGAGCATGTGAAAGTAGTCTCTGCAAAGCTTGAAAACGGGCTTTTACATGTAGCCCTGGAGCGCGAGATACCCGAGGCGATGAAGCCCCGGAAGATCGCCATCGAAGGTATCGGCAAGGGTAGTCTGCTGGAGCAGAATGCGGCCTAGACCTTAGCGCGAACGGCGGGACGTTCCCTCACTATCAAGCCGGGCCTGGTGCCCGGCTTTTTTGTGCATCGCCAAAGTAACAGGACAGGAGTAGTGTCGGCGTCGCATGATTTGTAGCCCCACGGAGGTAAGCCAACTCCTACAGACCGGCTTGGTTTGAGGCCACTTAGCTTTGTAGCTCTAAAGCCTCGCTTTTTGTTACCCCCTCATTGATAATTTGGGCTCTTCAAACAGGGCCGACTCATGAATACGAGAAGCACAACTCCGGCTCCTTCCCGTGTGCACACAGCAGAACTACCGGTTCTGCCGATAGTGATCACGACCCTGATGTCCATGGACGTGAATGATGAGGACAGCTTTACAAAGCTACTGAAACTGGCTCGACTTGAGCCCTGTCTGGCCGTCAAAGTGTTACGCATTGCTGCGACCGCAGGCACGGTCCGAGGCTGGGACACGCTGGAGAAGGCCATGATACGCATCGGTGTGTCGGGACTTCATCGTGTGGTTTCAGAGCAGTCATCGGCACAAATCTTTGTACCCACTACGCTGGCCGAAAAAGGTATGTGGCTGCATTTTCTGCAGGTCGCCATGCTCAGCGAGAGGCTGGCCCAAACGTTTTCGCAACTGCGCATTGATAGCGATAAGGCGTATTTGGCGGGTCTGCTGCATGATGTGGGACGCCTCATACGCTACGAAATTATCGCCCACTCTCCCAACGAAATCGAATCCTCGGATTATCATAATCCAGAGACCCTTCTCCATGCGGAGACCCAGGCATTTGGTCACAGTCACGTCAAAATCGGTTCTGATGCCTGCGGTAGCTGGTCACTTCCGGGCTATCTTAACGCTGCCATCGCGCATCACCACAACGCGCTAAACAAACTATCAAAGCATGACATCGAGTCCCGAAGAATTGTCGAGGTCGTGCAATTCGCTGACGAACTATCGGTGTTTGCCCTGCGTAGATTCAGCGAAAGCGCAGAGGCGCTCCACGAACTGATACAAGGCTTCATGTCTGAGCGAAGCGTCTTTTTAAAGACACAAAAACTTAAGCCAGGACTACTGGCAGAACTTCTTAAACAAACGATTGAGCAGTCAGAGCAGCGGTTTCTGGATCTCAGCGTCGGACCGGTCAAGCAAAAGCTAAGCCCGGCAGCGGCAGTACACAGAGTATTTAGCGCCTGAGTCTTCCCTTGAGTTGCTCGGCCCAATAATAAAATCTCACGGGGAAACAGAGTATGGAAATGTCCGAACTGCATCGCCTTGCCCAGGGCATTATCGAGGGCGGCGCACTGCTTTTAGCCTTCCTCGTAGTAATTGCCGGACTAACCATCCTTGTGATGTACCTCGTGGACATCACTCAAACCGAGCAAACCATACGACGAAACTACCCGGTTGTGGGTCGCTTTCGGTACTTTTTTGAACATCTCGGCGAGTTTTTCCGGCAGTATTTTTTTGCTCTGGACCGCGAGGAACTCCCTTTCAACCGAGCCGAGCGAAGCTGGGTGTATCGCGCCGCAAAGCAGGTCGATTCCACCGTCGCTTTTGGGTCAACTCGACCGCTGACTCAAGAGGGCGACATTATTTTTCTCAACAGTCCTTTCCCCACCCTGGAGGAGGACACGGTCGAACCGCGCCCGGTAACGATCGGCGCCGAGCACAGTAAACAGCCCTACACCACGTCCTCAATTCTGAATATTTCCGGCATGAGCTACGGCGCGATTTCCAAGCCTGCAATAACAGCACTTGCAGCTGGCGCCGGAGAAGCCGGCATTTGGATGAATACAGGTGAAGGCGGTTTATCACCCTATCACTTGCAAGGCGGCTGCGACATCGTGTTCCAGATTGGCACCGCCAAATACGGCGTACGTGATACGGCCGGAAATCTTGATGACGACAAGCTTCGGGAAGTGGCGTCCCATGAACAAGTGAGAATGTTTGAAATCAAAATGAGCCAGGGAGCAAAGCCCGGCAAAGGCGGCATTCTCCCGGGCGGTAAAGTCACCCCCGAGATCGCGAAGATTCGCGGCATCCCCGAGCACTCGGACTCCATCAGCCCCAATGGGCATATAGACGTTCGCTCAGTAGACGATTTACTGGATATGATTGAACGTGTGCGCCGAGTTACGGGCAAGCCCACAGGTTTTAAAATGGTCGTAGGGCAACTGGACTTTTTCGAGGAATTGTTCACCAATATCCATGATCGGGGTATCGCATCGGCGCCGGACTTCATCACCATAGACAGTGCTGATGGTGGCACGGGTGCGGCGCCCGAAGAGCTCATCGATTACGTGGGAATGCCACTCAACGAATCGCTGCCGATTGTTGTCGATATGCTTCAGGAGTTCGGTCTGCGCGAGCGCATCAAGGTCATCGCCTCGGGGAAAATGATTAGTCCGGGAAAAGTGGCCTGGGCCCTGGCCTGCGGAGCGGACTTCTGTACTTCAGCGCGAGGCTTCATGTTCGCGCTTGGTTGTATTCAGGCTTTACAGTGCAACAAGAACACCTGCCCTACGGGCATTGCCACCCACGACAAAGAGCTACAACGAGGCCTGGTCCCACAAGAAAAACGCAAACGCGTCGCGGCCTACGCAAAGGCCGTAGCCCGGGGTGTGGGTGTTATCGCTCACTCTTGCGGGGCGCCAGAACCCCGAGGTCTCGAACGTCGACACATGCGCGTCATCGAGGGCGGCGGCCTGTCGCACAATATGACTGAGCGTTTTCCAACTCGTTCTGTTCGCAGCGAGTACGGCCAGAGCAATAGGGATAGCCATTCATGATCGCTGTGATCGTCGAGCAGATCCTGGCTCTGGTGGGTTTCACCCTCATTGCCAGCCTGCTGCACCGCTTTACTCAACTTGACCGGCCCTTGGCTTGCGTTTTGGTGGGTTTCGCAGCGGGACAGCTCATTGAATACATCGGCTTTGACACAGGTATTCGCGCCAGCAACCTCCAGGACATAGTCTTTTATGTGATCCTTCCGGTTCTGGTGTTTGAAGCTGCCTGGCACTTAGACGCCAAGCTTCTACGCCGCTGGCTATGGCCGGTACTGTTGTTGTCCACACTGGGTATGGTCATCAGTAGCGTAGTCGCAGCGGCACTTGCCTTTATAGGCATCAATCACCCCGTTGGCTTTCCCTGGGTTGCCGCACTGCTTACTGGCGCCATCCTTGCCGCTACGGACCCCGTATCTGTTATTGATCAGCTTAAAGCTGCGCGGGCACCACAGGATCTGGCGACTCTGTTTGAAGGCGAGAGCCTGTTTAATGATGCAACGGCCGTGGTGCTGTTCTCTCTGGTTCTCACCATGGCACTGACGCCCGAGGTGATGCACGGCAACGGAGTCAGCCTGTTTACCGCAGTTTTTCTAGGCGGCGCCTGCCTCGGACTGGTCACCGGGCTGCTCGCGAGCATTTTGCTGCTTTTATTGGGCCGTCCATCAAGCACCACTATTGTTTTGCTGTTCACGGCGTTTGGAAGCTTTTTGCTGGCGGAACACTTTTTCAAAGTGTCCGGCATCATGGCGGTGATGATAGCTGCGCTCATCGCCCGGCGATTTCTCAAGGAGGTGGAGAACACCGTTGCCAGTGGACTTACCCATACCTGGGAATGGTCCAGCGAACTGCTCAACAGCATTCTCTTTGTGATCATGGGGCTGGTCATCACTCTGGGCATGTTCGAATCTCACTGGCTGGCAATGCTCATCGCCATCGCCGCGGCTTTGATCGCTCGGCTTTGCGCGGTAACAACTTGCGGCGTTATTACCGGGCTCACCGGACGCCCTATTCCAAAGCCCTGGCAATTCATCATGGTCTGGGGCGGGCTAAGGGGAGTTATTGCTCTGGCCTTAGCTCTCTCCTTGCCCGTAGAACTGGAGTACTGGTATACGGTTCAGTCAATGGTGTTTGGGGTAGTGTTGTTTAGCCTTCTGGTTCAGGCAACAACCAGTGCTGCATTGATTAAACGCTGGGCGCCGGAGCGGCGACTAAAAGCGAGAGATACTTAGAGGGAAGGTTTGAAGCTTTACCGGGGCTCACTGCGCTTAGTGGCTTCATCGCGAATTCGTGCAACCATCGCCAGAAGGCCATTGCCTCGGGTCGCCGAAAGATGACGCATAAGGCCCAGCTCTTCAAAATAGGCATTGATATCAAAAGCGAGGACATCTGATGGTGACTTGTTGTTCAGGGCCGCAAGCACCACCGCCAGCAGTCCCTTGACGATAAATGCATCGCTATCAACACTCAGCTGCAGACGTTCCTGCTCCTCGCTGACATCTATCCAGACCTGGCTCTGGCAACCGCGCACTAAACGCTCGTCGCTGCGCAGCTCCTCGGGCATAGCAGGTAGCTCCCGACCCAGATCAATAATGTAGCGATAACGATCTTCCCAGCTGTCAAAAAAACCAAGATTTTCGATGATGTCATCGGCGGTGACAGAAACACCAAAGGGATTTACGGAGGCAGTCATAACAACTCAGTCAAAATGATGTAAACGCAGGATCAATAAAACATACCGGTTTCGAGCTGCGCCTCTTCGGACATCATGTCCCGGCTCCAGGGCGGGTCGAATACCAGCTCTACGCTGACGTTTTTGACAAATGGAACCATGCGCAGGCGATACTCGACATCTCCCACCAAAACCGGGCCCATGCCACAGCCTGGTGCTGTGAGTGTCATAACCACGTTAACGGACTGCAACTCCTGATCTATTTCAACTCGATAGATCAGGCCAAGGTTCACGAGGTCCACGGGGATTTCCGGATCAAAAACCGTATGCAACGCCTCCCAAACCTGCTCTTCACTGATTTGTCCATCGCTGGGCGCTTCGAAGCTCAGCGTTAAGGCCTCCAGGCCCAGAGCATCGGCATCAGTACCGTCAATGCGCACCATGTTGCCATTATGAACAATCGTATAGTTACCGCCCAGGGACTGCGTAAGAGTGACAAAGCTATCCGCAGGCACGGTCACGGGATCACCAACTGGAACCAGCCGACCTTGCACTTCCCGACGCACGGTCAGCAGCGTTCTTTCCTGTGATGACATGGCTACGCTACGCTGAAGCTTTCGCCGCAGCCGCACTCAGCGACCACGTTGGGATTGTTAAACTTCAAAACCTTATTGATGCCCTCACGACTCAAGTCGAGCTCGGTGCCGCGAAGAAACTCCAGAGCATCGGCGGCAACAAAAAGCTGCACGCCATTATCCAGCGCCATTTGCGCATCGTCGGATTCGCCGCCGTCGACTTCTTCCATCACGTACTTAAAACCCGTGCAGCCACTTTCCTGCACGCTGATACGCACCGCAGTTTTACCAGCCGACGCAAGGCTGCTGCGAAAGTGTTCGGATGCCGCTGCGGTGACCCGCAGCGGACCTTCGACTTCAAATGTTTCGACGCTCACTATCTCTTACTCCCCTGTTCGCCAGACAGACACAGGCCTGCTTAGCGGGGGCCGAAGAGGGACTGTGCCTTCTTCAACCCTGCAATCAATCTATCCACGTCATCCCGATTGTTATACATCGAGAATGAAGCGCGCACGGTCCCGGGCAACTCAAAATGCGCCATGAGTGGTTGCGTGCAGTGATGGCCGGTACGCACGGCAATGCCCTGCTCATCAAGCAGCATACCCACGTCTGAAGGATGGCAGCCCTCCAGAATAAAGCTGAAAATGCCAGCGCTATGCTGTGGCGCACCAATACGCCGCAAACCCGGTATCTGCGCGGCTGCTTCCAATGTCGCGCTCAGTAGAGCGTCTTCATGAGCCGCCGCAGCGACTCGGTCAATATTCGACAAATAGTCTATGGCCGCCGCCAAACCCACCGCCCCGGCAATATTGGGGGTGCCGGCCTCAAATTTAAAGGGCAGCGTGTTAAAAGTGGTGCCCGCAAAGCTCACCGTTTCAATCATCTCGCCGCCACCTAAAAACGGCGGCATGGCTTCAAGTAGTTCTTCTCGACCCCACAGCACGCCAATGCCCGTGGGAGCAAAAAGCTTGTGACCTGAAAAACAGTAAAAATCGCAGCCCAGAGCCTGAACATCGACATCCCAGTGACCCACGGCCTGCGCGCCATCGACAAGCGTTACCGCGCCCATGGCCCGGGCTTTTGCGCATATCTGTTCCACGGGATTGATGGTGCCCATGGCGTTGGATACGTGATTCACCGCCACAAGCTTTACCCGCTCATCCAGCAAGGCGTCAAAAGCATCCAGATCAATTTCAGCATCAGCGGTAACGGGGATTGGCACAACTTCGGCACCCACCCGCTCTGCGATTAGCTGCCAGGGCACAATATCCGAGTGATGCTCAAGCCAGGACACCAACACCCGATCTCCCGCTTTGAGGTTGTTCATACCCCAACTATAAGCCACCAGGTTAATCGCTTCGGTGGTGCCCCGCGTCCAGATAATCTGCCGGCTGGAAGGACTGTTTAAAAACCCGGCGACCTTCTCTCGGGCATCTTCAAAGTGTCGCGTAGCTCGATCTGACAAAGTATGCACACCACGATGCACGTTGGCATTGTCGTGGCGATAGTAGTTTGCAATAGCGTCGATCACAGCTTCGGGCTTTTGCGTAGTGGCCGCATTATCCAGATACACCAATGGCTGACCGTTAATCATTTCCCGAAGAATGGGAAAATCAGCGCGCACTCGCGCCACATCAAATCCCGGTTCAGCGACGGCTTTAAGAGAACTCACAACAGGTGCCTCGCAAGCTCTGACTCCCGGGCAAAACGCGACGCCAGCACCGGACGTAGATAGTTGCGTAAGGGCTCCAGCTTCAAAGCCTCGATGAGCTCGTTGATAAACCCAAAGCTCAACATCACTTCTGCCTCATCCCGAGATACGCCTCGCGTGCGTAAATAGTGCATGGCTAGCTCGTCGAGCTGAGCCACGGTCGCGCCGTGGGCACACTGCACATCGTCGGCATAGATTTCGAGTTCGGGCTTGCTGTTGATCTGCGCTTCCGCACTCGTGAGCAGGTTTTTGTTGGATAGCTCAGCGCGGGTCTTTTGAGCATCAGGATGAATATGGATCCGTCCGTTGAAGACGGCTGTGGCACGATCCGCGATGATCCCTCGGAAGACCTCATCGGTATCGCAATGCGGCACGGCATGCTCAATGGTGGTGTGATAGTCAATGTGCTCATCACCCCGGGGCAGATAGACGCCATTGAGCGACGCGTAGGCCCCGGGCCCGGCATGATTCACCACTAAATCAAACCGCTTGAGAACACTCCCCAGCGCCAGATGAAAACTCTCCAGATGCGCATCCCGGTCTAACCGCGCATGAACGCCGCCAATATGTACGGCGTTTCCGGATTCTTCGTGAATACGATAATGGGAGAGCCTGGCATTAGGCGCGAGCAACAGCTCCGTCATGCCGTTGCAGAAACTCTCATTCGCCGCATCCAAAGACACAAAGTGCTCAACGATAGTCGCGCAGGCACCTGTCTGTGCAAGGACCAGCAAACGCTGATTAATGGCTATGGGGGCGGCTGCGGCACTCACCAAATACAAAACTTCCACCGGTGCATCCACCGACGCATTCGCGGCAATCTCCACAAATACACCATCGCGCAGCGTCGCTGTATTGAGAGCCGCGAACAGGTGATCCTCCACATCCAAAGACGTATTCAGATGCTCGGCGATCCTGTCTGCCTGCGCTTCGCTGGCATCATCAAATCGACAAACCTGCACACCGTCAGCGTGCGCTGTATTTGAAAGCGCCGGCTGATAAATACCATCTACGAAAACCAGTCGGGATCCGCCAAAGCCCGCTGCAAGATTCTCTGGCAGAGACTCCAGAGAAGTTTCGGCATCGGCCAGCGCATAGTCATCGCGAAGTGCTGAAAGACCGGTGTACTTCCAGTTCTCCGTGCGCCGGGTGGGCATAGACGCACCTTCCCAGAACGTGAGACCTCGAGCCTGCACCGACTGTAGCCAGTGCGGTACGCGCCGCGTGGCTTCCGCCAGCGGTTGCTGCATAAAGCTGGACATCAGGCGACCTCATCCTCAAGCCAGGCGTAACCCTTATCTTCAAGATGCAGGGCAAGCTCCTTGTCTCCCGAACGCACGATGCGCCCCTCGGCGAGTACATGGACACGATCCGGCTCTACGAAATCCAGCAGGCGCTGGTAATGGGTCACCAATACAAAAGCCCGGTCGTCGCTTCGCATAGCGTTTACACCCTGCGCGACAACCTGCAGGGCATCAATGTCCAGGCCGCTATCGGTTTCATCCAGAAGACACAGCCGTGGCTCCAGGAGCATCATCTGAATCAGCTCGTTACGCTTTTTCTCGCCACCGGAGAATCCTTCGTTGACGCCCCGCTTCAAAAAGTCTGCCGGTAAATTGGCGGCTTTGCTGGCTTCTCGGGCGCGCTTCATAAAACTCACAGCGTCCTGTGCCTCCAGACCCCGGTGCTCCCGCACGGCATCCACCGAGGCTTTCAAAAACTCCATGTTGCTGACGCCGGGAATCTCCACCGGATATTGGAAAGCCAGGAACAGACCCGCGCGAGAGCGCTCTTCCGTATCCAGCTCAAGCAGGTTCTCGCCATTGAAAGTAATGGAACCCTCGGTAACTTCATAGCCAGGGCGCCCGGCCAACACATGGCCCAGGGTGCTTTTACCGGAGCCATTGGGACCCATGATGGCGTGTACTTCTCCTGCGCCCACCTCGAGATTCAGGCCCCGGAGAATATCCTTGCCTTCCACCCGCGCGTGCAGATTTTCGATCTTTAACATGCTCTTACCACTCCTACAGCGACGCTCTTTGGCGTCACGTTATCCGACCGAGCCTTCCAGGCTCACTTCCAGCAACTTTCCGGCTTCCACGGCAAATTCCATGGGCAGTTCCCGGAACACTTCCTTACAAAAGCCATTCACAATCATCGACACCGCTTTTTCAGCGTCGAGGCCGCGTTGCTGGCATAAATACATTTGATCATCGCTGACCTTCGAGGTCGTAGCTTCGTGCTCTATCACCGCACTGGGGTTTCTGCTCTCTATGTACGGGAAGGTGTGCGCCGCACAACGATCACCAATGAGCAATGAGTCACACTGGGTATAGTTCCGGGCACCCTCGGCACGAGGACTCATCCGGACCAGCCCCCGATAAGCATTGGAACTCTTACCCGCAGAAATACCCTTGGAAATGATCGTAGAGCGGGTGTTCTTGCCCAGATGAATCATCTTGGTGCCAGTGTCCGCCTGTTGCATATTGTTGGTCAGTGCCACGGAGTAAAACTCCCCAACGCTGTTGTCACCACGCAGAATGCAGCTGGGATACTTCCAGGTTACCGCGGAGCCGGTTTCAACCTGGGTCCAGGAAATCTTGCTATTGGTATGTGCCACGCCGCGCTTGGTCACAAAGTTGTAGATGCCGCCTTTACCCTCGGCGTCACCGGGGTACCAGTTCTGCACCGTTGAATACTTGATCTCGGCGTCATCCAGAGCCACAAGCTCCACCACCGCGGCATGCAGCTGGTTCTCATCGCGCATAGGCGCGGTGCAACCCTCGAGATAGCTCACGTGACTCGCCTCATCGGCAATGATCAGGGTGCGCTCAAACTGACCGGTCTTGGCCTCGTTGATGCGAAAGTAGGTCGACAACTCCATAGGACATCGCACGCCTTTGGGGATGTAAACAAAGGAGCCGTCACTGAACACAGCGCTGTTAAGCGCGGCATAAAAATTGTCCCGCCGCGGTACAACGCTACCCAGGTACTTGCGCACCAATTCCGGGTGCTCATGCACCGCCTCAGAAATCGGGCAAAAAATCACTCCGGCTTCGGCAAGCTTGCTGCGAAAGGTTGTGGCCACAGAGACAGAATCAAACACCGCGTCGACCGCAACGCCGGCGAGCATTTCCTGCTCGTGGAGAGGAATACCCAGCTTGTTGTAAATCTCCAGCAGCTCCGGATCAACTTCATCGAGGCTCTGGGGACCGTCTTCCATACTTTTGGGCGCGGAGTAGTAGGACAATGCCTTAAAGTCTATCTGCGGGTAATGCACGTGTGCCCACTCGGGCGTTTCCATTTCCAGCCAGTCGCGATAGGCCTCCAGGCGCCATTCCAGCAGCCACTGGGGCTCATTCTTCTTTGCTGAAATAAAGCGAATAACATCTTCGTCCAGGCCCGCGGCCAGGGTATTGGATTCGATATCGCTAACGAAGCCAGCCGAGTATTCCTTATCGATGCGACTATCAATTACTTCTTGAGACATTCTGTATTCCTTTGTGATCCTGAGCCGAATTCAGGCAGTACGCACAAGAATTCCGGCTAACTCATCCTCGGCCTGGTTGCGCATGATCTGCTTATCGGAGATATCCTGAATCTCACGGCGGGCTACCAGATCAGCCAGACTGATGTCAGTGAGAAAATCTCTAATGCGGTCGGACAGGTCCATCCATAAGTGGTGCGTCAGACAGGTATCGCCCTCCTGACAATCACCCTTTCCCCGGCAGCGCGTCGCGTCGGTATCTTCATTGACCGCAGAGATCACTTCGGCAACGCTGATGTCTTCGGCGCCCCGCTTGAGGCGGTAGCCGCCACCGGGGCCACGCACACTGCGCACCAGATTTTGACGTCGAAGATGTGCAAACAGCTGTTCAAGATAGGACAGGGAGATACCCTGGCGTTCAGAAATAGCCGCCAACCGGATAGGCCCCCGGGCCTCATTCAAAGCGAGGTCGAGCATGGCCGTAACGGCATATCGTCCTTTGGTAGTGAGGCGCATAATTAAAATCTCGTGGGTCTATCGAGGGCCGCGAAGTGTTTCATTCCCTACTATTTTAGTCAAGTATAAGACCCTTTGCATTGCTGGGTTTTTAAGCAGGCCTGTTGGTCTATACTTGCGCCTCGTTGTTGTTAAGGGGCTGACGCATGAGTGCAGACAACGACGCAACCAAAAATGCTAATAAGCCGTTGCGCCGAATACTGATCATCGCCTATGGAGCGGATTCTGAGGCGGATGCCCGCGTTGCGTCCAAACTACTGGAAGAGCTTCGCGAGCGCTCCATCGCTGACAGCTGGTGGCTCACACTGATTGAAGATGACGCGCTTCGTCTGGAGCACGCGCTTGACTTACGCCCCAACGATCTGGCGATTTTCATTGACACCAGCATGCATGGCAAAGCGCCTTTTGAGTTTAATGAAATACTCACCGGTGGATCGGCACCTATCCTACCAGTCGCCGATGCCGTATTGCCCTCAGACTTACTGCATGCGCTGGCGACGATCGGACGGCAAGGTACCTTGCCACCCAGTTTCAGACTGACAATGCCGCTCTCCACGGAACAATCCGGCAAAGACATCGCGCCTACCAGCGATGCGAGTATCACCGCAGCGGTGGATTTTCTGGAAAATCTCCTGGGCGATACCAGCAACGCGCATTGGCGATCAGAGATTAATAGCTAGGTCGTCTCACATCGCGGCTGTAGCCGCAGCGCTACTGTGACGCAGATTCAATCTCCAGTACCAGCGCGCCAGCGGCAATCTGCTCGCCTTCCACACCGTGGATGGCACTGATCACACCATCAACCTGAGCCAGAAGGCGGTGCTCCATCTTCATGGCCTCCATGATCGCCAGCTCATCACCCCGGGACACCACCGTACCCAGCGCAACCTTAATGGTCAGAAGATTACCGTGCATGGGTGCAAGCACGGCACCGGAACCCTCGGCATCGCGATCTGTCGCTGACAAGCCGAGTGCATTGGACAAGACAACAGTACGTCCGCGCCGCTGCAACGCCACCGTGGCATAGCCCACAAAACCGTAAGCGATGTCCTGCTGAACCCCATCCACAGCGAGGCGCAACGAACCCTCCCCGGCGCTGTCTATGAGCTCAAGTTCAAGTTGCTCCTCACCGACGGTTACGGTGTAACAATCCGAGCCCTGGGCTAACACGCTCACCGCCTGCAGCTCATCGTCTACGCTGTAGGCAAAGTTACTGGCAATGCTCCTCGCACCCGACATGCCGGACAGCACTGCATCGTCCGACACCCGCGCATCAAGAGAATTCTCCTCGGCCTCGAGGTACTGCAACAGCGCCGCAATACCAAGATCCTGCGCCAGCGGCGGCGACTGCCGCACACCATCGGGAAACTCCTCTTCGATAAACGCCGTCGTCGCTTCGCCCCTGGCAAAACTCTCGCGCTCGAGCACATCAATGAGAAACTCCCGGTTAGTTGCGATCCCAAACAACACGGTCTGGCGCAGGGCTCGAAGCAGTCGGCGCCGCGCCGTGTCGCGATCCTCACCATAGGCGATGATCTTGGCGACCATAGGATCGTAGAACGGCGACACCATTTGCCCGGGAAAGAGACCGTGATCTACGCGTATTCCCTCTCCCTGCGGCGGCTCCCAGGCCAGCGCGAGACCGCTCGCCGGCAAAAAGTTATTCACCGTGTCCTCGGCATACAGTCGCACTTCTATGGCATGCCCGCGCAGACTTACCTCATCCTGCGTACAGGGAAGCGCCGCCCCCTGCGCGACGCGCAACTGCAGATCAACCAGATCAACACCGGTCACAAGCTCGGTGACCGGATGTTCGACTTGCAGTCGGGTATTCATCTCCAGAAAGTAAAACCGCTGATCCCGATCGAGAAGAAACTCCACGGTACCTGCGCCCACGTAGGCAATATTGCGGGCCGCAGCGACCGCCGCCTCGCCCATGGCTGCACGTAAGTCCGACGTCATCACGGGACAGGGCGACTCTTCCACCACCTTCTGATGCCGTCGCTGCACAGAGCAATCGCGCTCCCCCAGATGAATCACATTGCCCCGGGAGTCACCAAACACCTGAATCTCTACGTGTCTTGGCTGCAACACGGCTTTTTCGAGGATCAGTTCACCACTGCCAAAGGCGTTTTCCGCTTCTGAGCGCGCGGCCTCCAAAGCCGGCAAAAACTCATCCATATGACTGACCAAACGCATGCCGCGTCCCCCGCCACCGGCGGCAGCCTTGACCATGATGGGCATACCGATTTCATCCGCGGCGGCCAATAATGCCGCATCGGACTGATCCTCAGACTGATAGCCGGGGATACAGGGAACGCCGGCATCCAGCATGCGACGCTTTGCCGCCGCCTTGTTACCCATAAGTTCGATAGCCTCGGCCGAAGGCCCGATAAACACCAAACCTGCCGCTACACAGGCGGCGGCAAACTCCGCGTTCTCCGACAAAAAACCATAGCCGGGGTGGATGGCCTGCGCCCCGGTACGCGCCGCAGCATCAAGAATACGCGCAGGATCTAAATAGGATTCCTTTACCGGAGCAGGACCGATCAACACCGCTTCATCGGCGAGCGCCACGTGCGGCGCATCGACGTCGGCTTCAGAGTAAACGGCAATGGTCCGATAGCCCGCTGCCTGAGCGCTGCGTATCACGCGCACCGCGATCTCACCGCGATTGGCGACCAGCACGCTGTCAAACTGTCGGCTCATTTTTTACTCCCGGTTTCGTTAGTCTTGCTGGAACCCCACTGGGCAGGTCGTTTTTCGGCAAAGGCCTGCATGCCTTCGCGTGCCTCATCGCTCAGCATGGCGTCGGCAAAGCGTTCTGCGGCAAACTGCACCAACTCGGCCCCTTCGAGACTCTCGCTGGCAGAGATGATCTGCTTAGTGAGCTTAATTGCGCCGGGGGCTCCGCGATGCGCATCCCGCAGCACCGACTGCAAGCGCGACTCCAGCGCCTCCAGATCCGGTTCTACAAAATGCGCAAAACCCAGGCGATGCGCCTCAACACCATCAAAACGCTGCGCCGTCAAAAGCAATCTGCGCGCCTGCGAGGCGCCGATTCGGCTGATGACCACCGGCGTGATCTGGGCGGGAGGAATACCCAGGGTGACCTCGGTAAGCGCGAATTTGGCATCAGCGGTAGTCACTACCACATCAGCCAGGCAGGCTATTCCCAATCCGCCGGCCATGGCAGCACCTTCGATGACCACCACAAACAACTGCGACAGCTGTTTGATCGCCACCATCATGCGGCCAAAGTCGGCATTGAAAGCCACAATGTCCTCTCGGGGCATGCCCGCCTGAAAAACATTGCGAAACATCTTCAGGTCACCGCCGGAGCAAAATGCCCCTCCTTTGCCTCGTAACACCACAAAGCGAAACTCGGACGCCGGCAGTGCCTCAAGCACCGCAGCCAACTCATCGGCCATTGCGCTGGACAGCGCGTTTCGCGTTTCCGGGCGGTTGAACCAAATGGTGAGCGTGTCGCCTTGCGGCTCGAGCAATAAATTTTCAACGGCGGGAAGCATAAAATTTCCTTGTTAGATTCTTGGGACGATCACATTCGGGCCACGCCAAAGGCGTTGGGGCTGACCTGGCGATGGCGCCCTTCCCAGCAGGTTTGCAGCGCCATAGCGATGACCTTGCGACTATCCCGGGGGTCTATGAGACCGTCATCCAGCATGCGTCCCGAGGTATAAAAAGCGTCGGACTGGCGATGATAGTGAGCGATGACTTTCTCTTCCTGAGCACTGAGCATGGCTTCATCGACTTCGCGCCCCTTGCGAGCAGCGCCTGCACGAAACACCTCGGACATGGTTTTTGCTGCCTGCTCTCCGCCCATGACGCCGATCTGGATATTCGGCCAGGAGAACACAAAGTCAGGGTCGTAACCCTGACCGCACATACCGTAGTTTCCTGCACCGAAACTCGCTCCCACCATCAAGGTCAGGCGCGGCACCCGGGCATTGGTCACCGCCTGAATCATTTTGGCGCCGTGCTTGATCATGCCCGCGTGCTCGTACTGGGTTCCCACCATGTAGCCGGTAATGTTCTGCACAAAGAGCAACGGCGTGTCGGACTGATCGCACAGCTGAATAAACTGTGCTGCCTTGGTGGCACCGTCCGGATCAATGGGGCCGTTATTACAAACAATGCCCACCGGCATGCCATGGATGCTCGACTGCAGGCACAGCAAGGTGATGCCGTAAGCAGGCTTGAACTCGGTAAAACTCGACCCATCGACTAATCGGGCAATCACCTCCCGCGCATCGTAGGGCTGACGATAATCGACGGGAACTACGCCCAACAGCTCTTCGGGCGGAAACACCGGCTCCTCGAACTCTGCAGCTGGCGGCATCGCACAACGTCGATTCCAGTTGATGCGCCCCACTACCTCACGACATAACTGCAGCCCATGGGCATCGTCCTCGGCCAGATACTCCACAAGACCGGTCACCCGGGCGTGCATAGCTGCGCCGCCAAGCAGTGCATCATCTGCGACTTCACCGGTGGCGGCCTTTAGCAGTGCCGGGCCTGCCAGATACGCCTTACCATTTTCCTTGACGCCCACCACGTAATCGCTGAGCCCCGGCATGTACGCCCCACCGGCTGCCGATGCACCATGAAGCACCGTAATCACGGGCAGTCCCGCTGCAGAGAGTCTGGCCAGCCGCGCAAAAATACCCCCGCCGGCCATCCACATCTCTACTTCATACTCGAGAAGATTCGCTCCCGCGCTCTCTACCAAATGCAAAAACGGTAGTTTCTGCTGCAGCGCAATATCCATGATGCGACAACCCTTGCGGGTTGAGGTACGCGTCATCGCACCGGCATTAATTCCCGAATCATCCACCTGAATCATGCAGCGCGTGCCCTGCACATAGCCAATACCGGCGATCTGCGTCGCACCGGGAACCGATGTCTCTGGATTCGTATCGTCCAGGAGATAACCCGCCATATTCCCGATCTCGAGAAAGGGCGATCCCGGATCCAGAAGCCTTGCCAGACGCTCCCGGGGCAGCAGCTGGCCGCGTTTTTCAAAGCGTGGCCGCGCCGCATCGGACAGAGTGCGGGAACGCTCGAGAATCCCGTTCATTTTTTCGATCAGCGCCAGATGATCACTGCGATTGCGCGCAAATGCTTCGCTGGCGTTATTGATAGATGAGCGAAAAGGCTGTGCCTGATATGCCATAAGCTGGGTCTCTGAGCGTTATTCAGGAATGGGTAACTGATGCTGCGCGGCTAGAGCGCGGGGAATAGCAACTTTCTCGGTGAGCAGGAGCTGCGCATAACCTTTGCCCTGAGGGTCGGCCCGCAAGCTCGCCGTACCGCCTCCGCCCAATACCTCGTGAAGAAGAAAATTCAACGCATCACTGCCCGGTAGATAAAAACGCTCCACCGGCGTGGACTGTCCCGGTGCAAGAAAATGCGCAAAGTAGCTCGCGACTGACTCCGGAGTGAGCTTGGCAGCAATCCAGGGCAAAAAGTCCGGATGCCGAGCCATAATGCCGATATTGGCTTTATCGCCCTTGTCCCCGCTGCGCCCAAAGGCGAGCAGCTCCAGGGGAACCTGAACCACATCCTCTGGTGAAGCATCAGCTACCGGGACGCTCACTGGCTCCGGTATATCAGTGACGCTGCCCAGCTCTGGCTCTGGCGCAGGAAGGGCCTGTCCATCAAGCTCAACAGCGATTTGCAGCTGATCTTTGGGAATCAGCATGGAGAACAAACGCACCACCGGCGTGGGTTTTGGCCGCGCTCCGGCAAAGCTGGTGAGCCCCGGAGGCGCCGTAAGCGCCAGCCCCACCATCTCTTTAAGAAAGATTCCCACGCCCTTGGGACTGGAATGCTTCACCGCCAGCTTTACGTCGACTTCGCGACTGCGAAAGTAACGCACCGCGGCCCCAAAGTGTGATTCCACCCCGATCACTTCGAGACTGGTTTCACTCAAAGGCTCAAGACCCGCCTGGGCAAGCGTTGCCTCAGTGCGGGCAAAAACACTGGCTGCCAGATGCTCGGCTTTTTTGCGTGCATCGCGGCCCACCATGGTCCAGACCTGGCCAGCGCGGTAGCCATCTGCCCAGGTAGCGCTCACCTTATAGGTTGACGGCGCGCCATGCCCCCGGGCGCCACTCACGCTGACCTGATCCGGGCCTGACTGCACCAGCTTTACCTGAGTAAAGTCACACACAACATCTGGCAAAAAATAGGCGCCGGGATCGCCAATCTCATAGAGCATTTGCTCGCCTACGGTACCCACGCTCACCAGGCCGCCGGTGCCAGACGGTTTGCCCACGGTAAAGTCGCCGCTGGCGTCAAGCTCTGCGATGGGATAACCCGCAGACCCGAGGAAATCAATGATGTCTTCCCAGTCCGTGAAGTTGCCACCGGTAGCCTGCGTACCGCATTCGAGAATGTGTCCTGCCAGACTACCCTGAGCCAGGCGATCAAAATCATCGCGCTGCCAGTTAAATGCATGGACACAGGCACCCAAAGTCACCGCGCTGTCGACACAGCGGCCGGTGATCACAATGTCAGCGCCCGCATCGAGAGCGGCAGCGATAGGAAAGGCGCCAAGGTATGCATTGATGCTCGCCACACGTGCCGTATCCGGAAAAGTCTCTCCAGAGAACATCTCGCGGGCGTCGTTGAATTCGGCGGCTCGGGGCAAAAGGTCATCACCCAGGACCACAGCAACTCTCAGGTTCAGGCCCTGATCAGCAATCACCGCGCGCAGAGCGTCGGCGCAGGCCCGGGCATTCACCCCGCCCGCATTGGCCAGCACTTTTACGCCTTGAGCAGCTATTTGAGCCAGGTTGGGAGCCATGGCCGCGCTCACAAAATCCGTGGCGTAGCCTTTGCTCGCATCTGCCGTCCGTGCTCGGGCCATAATCGACATGGTGACTTCGGCAAGGTAGTCGTAAACGATGTAGTCGAGATCGCCAGAAGCCAAAAGCTGCGGTGTCGCCAGTGCAGCATCGCCCCAATAACCCGATGCGCCACCGATACGAATTCTGCTCTTGCTTGTCATAACAGCCTAAACTCCAACACTGCGGGATCAAGATATTATGCAATACTCAATATTTATCAAGTATTGCTCAATGCTATATTTACCCCGGAATATTGACCCACTATGCTGCCGTAATGAACGCTGATGAGGACATCCATGACTGACAACGCCCGACGCCGGTCCCGGGAGCGCCTGGAAGAACGCGAGCGCGGCATTCTTGATGCGGCGACCAAGCTGTTTGCCACGGCCGGCTTCCACGCCACCTCCACGCGCAAAATCGCGGCGGCGGCAGGCGTGTCCGAAGGCACGGTGTTTCACTACTTTGGCAGTAAAAACGAGCTCATGCTGGGCATTCTCGATCGCTTCTATAACGAAGTGCTGAACCCCCGCGCCGCAGAGATACTCGATACCATCATGGACACCCGGGGCCGCTTGCGCGCTCTTGCTGTACATCATGTCTCTTCATTGGCGGCGGACAGTGCCCTGATGATGCGCCTGCTGCAGGTCTACGTCGGAGTTGATCTGGAGATTTTGGGACAGGACAAACAATCGCCGCTTCGGGACCTCAACCGGAGTTACGTTGGCCACCTGGACCGGGCGGTCCGCGAGGGTATAGAACGAGGGGATCTGCGCAGCAATCTTGAGACGCGCCCTCTGCGGGATCTGTTTTTTGGCACCCTCGAATACGGCCTGCGCACGCACATGTACCGCCACGGCACCGAAGGTCTAGATAGCTACGTGGACGCCTTGCTGGAACCCCTGTGGGAGGGCCTTAGCCAGAGCCATCGCTCGAAAACCCCGGCACAACTCACAGAACGCCTGGAAGAGGCCTGCGAGCGTTTGGAGCGCACCGCCGACCGCTGGGAAACAGCCAAACACTGATAAAGATGCTCTTTGTGTGCACTCACAATGCCGGCCGTAGCGTCCTTAGCGAGGTGATCACAACGATCGAACACCGGACCAGACAGCTGCTGGCGGGGTGCGAAGCACCTATCTCCACTGCACAGTGAGCCGGGTTACTGCAGCGAATTGGAGATGATAGTCATGGGACTGTTTGAGCGCTATCTGTCGGTTTGGGTGGGGCTATGCATTGTTGTCGGGATTTTGCTGGGCAACCTGCTGCCTGGCGCCTTTCAGGGCATCGCGAAGTTTGAGTACGCTCATGTCAACCTGATCGTCGCTATTCTCATTTGGGTAATGATTTACCCGATGATGGTGCAGATCGATTTTACGGCGATTAAAGACGTTGGCAGAAAGCCCAAGGGCCTGGTTCTAACGCTGGTTGTGAATTGGCTGATCAAGCCGTTCACCATGGCGGCGTTGGGCTGGATATTCTTCAAGGTGCTTTTCGTAGACTGGGTTGATCCTCAATCCGCATCAGAATACATCGCGGGGATGATACTGCTGGGTGTGGCGCCCTGTACCGCCATGGTATTCGTATGGAGCCAGCTTACCGACGGCGATCCGAACTACACCCTGGTGCAAGTTTCAGTCAACGACATCATCATGATCTTTGCCTTCGCCCCGCTTGCAGCCCTGCTGCTGGGTGTAACGGACATTATTGTGCCATGGGAGACGTTACTGCTTTCGGTAGCTTTGTACGTCGTGCTTCCCCTGGTGGCAGGTGCGTTCACGCGTCGCCGCCTTGAGCGAAACGGAAGCAACGGACAAGTCGGTGCGTTTGTCAGCAGACTAAAACCGTGGTCGGTGATTGGCCTGCTGGCTACCGTTGTGCTGCTGTTTGGCTTCCAGGCCGAAAAGATCATCAATGAACCGGTGGTGATCCTCCTTATCGCGATCCCGTTGCTGATCCAAACCTACGGCATCTTTGCGATAGCTTACGGCGCGGCGAAAGCCATGAAGCTGCCTCACAACATTGCTGCACCCGCCTGCCTGATTGGCACATCGAACTTTTTTGAGTTGGCTGTTGCGGTGGCCATCTCTCTCTTTGGTTTGAATTCCGGAGCCGCTCTAGCGACTGTGGTAGGTGTTCTTGTGGAGGTTCCAGTGATGTTATCGCTGGTCGCGATAGTAAACCGGACCGGTCATTGGTTTGAGTACGATCCTACGGATACCTGCGGGCGATGAATTTTGCGAGCGCCCACAGATGAGCGGCAATGACCTCAATTATTGGTGTTAAACACCTCTCGGGCTTGCATCGTTACCGGAGGCGGAGAAGGGGTTTCTTTCACACTGGATTCGCTGAATACGTCCATGTGTCATTAGACTCCAAACAATAAAAAGCCTGCTTCAGCGGGCCCCGCTAGTAAGGTTTATCGCCATCGATGGTGATGCGCTCCATGCGACGATGTGCCGGAAAGTAGTCATTTACCGGTTTGTGCTGCGTGCTGCGGTTATCCCAAATAGCGATGCTATGGGGCTGCCACTGAAATCGCACCGTAAATTCAACAGTGGTGACGTGCGCAAACAGAAACTCGAGAATCGCCCGACTTTCGCTGGGCGCCAGACCTTCGATGTGCGTCGTAAACAATGAATTTACAAATATCACTTTGCGATTCGTCTCGGGGTGCACACGAATCACAGGATGGCGCACTGGCGGGTTCGCCGCTATGGCAGCCGCCAATCGCTCTCGACCTCCGGGCTCGGCGATACTTTCCTTAAACCCCCAGCTGAAGTCATGCACCGCTGTTAGTCCGCCGAGAAAGCTCTGCATCGCCGGAGATAGCGCGTCGTAGGCGGTGGTCATGCTAGCCCACATGGTGTCGCCACCTTTGGGAGGCACAACCACAGATTTGAGCACCGTCCCCATAGGTGGATGCTCTCGAAAGGTCATATCGCTATGCCATGCTTCGATCTTCGTGGGATTTTCCGGGGTGCTCTCGAGAATTGTGAGCTCGGGAATACCCTCGACGGTCTTGTACGCGGGATGTACCTGAAGAGGCCCAAACGCCAGGGCCAGATCGCGCTGCCGCTCCCCGCTGATGTCCTGATCGCGAAAAAAAATAACCTCGTATTCATTAAGCAATTGACGCAGTTTGGCAGCATCGCCCTCGCTTAAATCCTGCGACAGATCCAATCCATGAATCTGTGCGCCCAGGGCACCCGCCAGAGGTGTAATAGCAAGCATGTTTAGGGCGTCCGGGTTCAATTGGGCGAAATCTTAGCACTGCAATCGCTGATTAAGCGATAGTCCAGTCGCTTTGGATATGCCGCCGCCCGGCCACTACGAAAGTGCGCTTGGAGGTGCCCGCGGTCAACAGAATTGTTGCCCGCTGCTCCTTCTCGTCATGGATCCACCGGATGTAAACCGCGATAGCTCAGTACTGTTCTACCAACAAAAATAGCGAATCCCGAGAGACCGTTTGTGTGCCGTACACCTTGGTACCGCGAGGTTGCTGCGTCGCGGGACCCAAGAGCTGCAGCCACTCTCCGGGCTGCGCAAGCAAGGTCGAACTGTAACTCTGTGCCCGGTCGGAAGCCTTGCGGGATACATCCACACGCACTTCGATGCTCCCGTCTTCTTTCACCGTAGGGGCTAAGGCAATAGAGTCGGCATCCCGGGGGCGCTCCTGTACCTGGGTCCAGAAAAATCCTCCGCTGGCCTGCAGCTGATAATCTCGACCACTGGCCTTTGCAAAACTCACGCGACTGCCGGACATCACCGTCAGACTGAGATTGCCGGGGTCGCGGGTGCTGATCTGGCCAGTTGTGGGTGGCTGGGCTGCTAGCGTCAGGCGCAGGTTTTGTGACCAGGCCAGCACGGGTAAACACAGGCTTATGACCAGCAAAAATGCGCTGACACGTTTGTATGCCGATGTGCTTGGCGGCAGTGATCGGGTGCAATCATCAGACATGGGCATTCAGCTACTCAGGCATCATGGGAGGGTCATCTTCCTCGCGGGCCAGTTCACTGACTACCGGCACGTCCTCGAGCATTAGTTCCAGGGCCTGAGCGTGAGACTTTTCTTCATCAGCAAACTCATTGGCCGTGTTGATAACCTCTGCGTCCGTGCTGTTGTGCGCATAGTCACGATAAAACTGTTCTGCGGCGCGTTCATTCGCTAAAGCCAGCGTCATGGCATCGTGCAGACTCATGCGGTAGTGCAGCGCTTCGTAACTGGTGGTTTCCGGGGGCTCCGCATCAGGCCACTGAAATTCCCAGGCTTTAATTGGAGGTAACTCCGCGCCTTCGCAAAGCAGGCTGACCTCAGCCAGGTGATTCCCCGCCTCATCCGCCATGCGATGAAAGAAACCGGCGACTTCGTCGTTACCATGTGTCGCCATGGACTCGGCTATTTCCAGATAACGCTCCTGAGACTCCTGCTCTAACTCCGTGGAGTAAGCCAGAAAGGTCAAATACGTGTCTGTCATCATCGCTGAAACACCGAGGCAAGATCGCGAAGTACAAGCTTAGCATCCTCGGCGGGCGCTGCCTCTGGCGGCCATATAGCGCGCGGTTCACGATAGAGCAGCCCGGTCTTAAAGCCGTCCTCGGACAAAAACAGTGCCGCCGCCTCATCCGCACGACTCAGTGGCTCTTCCTCAAAGTCACTCACAATCGCCTTCCAGTCCGTCTGCTGCGGACAAAACGTAATGCACTGGGACAGGACATGCAAAAAACTAAACCCGGGGAACGCCATCGCCTCTGCCAGTAGCCGGGCTATCTGATTAGGATTGCCTGAGTAGCCCCGGGCTATCCAGGGCGCACCCGATGCCAGAGCCATAGCCGCCGGCTTGAAAGGACGCACGCCGGGCCCGTGAGGTGTGAGCTTGCTACCCTCCCAATCCTCGGGACTTGTCGGTGACGCCTGCCCCTTGGTCATGCCGTAGACCTCGTTGTCCATGGCAATGTAGGTGATGTTTACGTTTCGTCGACAGGCGTGCATAAAGTGGTTTCCACCAATAGAAAACCCGTCACCATCTCCCCCAAGAGCAATCACTGTAAGATCCGGCCGCGCCACCTTCAGGCCCTGAGCGACCGCCAGGCCGCGACCATGTACACCATGAAAACCATAGCTGTCGACGTAGGCCGGTAAACGTGACGAGCAGCCAATGCCCGAGACCAACACCGTATCGTCTTTGGCAAGACCGCAGGCAGCAGCAGCTTTGGTGATGGCATTGAGCACCGAGAAGTGACCACAGCCCGGGCACCAGATAGGTTTAATACCGGATTTGTAGTCCCGCGGTTTCATTGCTAGCGATTCATTCATCGTCCAGAACCTCACTGACAGCGGTAACAATAGTCGCCGGAGACAGAGGCACGGGGCCCGGCGTCGCGACACTGTGAAACGAGCCCGAGAACTCCAGATACCCCCGCAGATAATGCAGCAGCTGCGCACCGTGATTCTGCTCGATGACGATGATGCGGGTGCAACCATCCAATGCTTCCATCAGTTGCTCCAACGGCAACGGTGCCAGCAGGCGAAGTGCGATGACCCGGCAATCAATCCCGGCAGCTGTCAGCGGGTCATACGCTGTGGTGACTGCCGCCGCCGCGGAGCCAAAACAAATCAGCGCCACACTTCCCCTGCCATGGGTCTCACCCCAATCGTCGCCTGGATCCAGTGCCGTCAACTTGCGAGCGCGCTTATCCAACTGCTGCTGGTGATCCAGGGCGCCAGCGCTGGGTGTGCCACGCTCATTGTGTTCAAGGCCATCTGCGGTAAAACGCTGATCGTGATCTCCGGGGATGGACTGCGCAGAAACGCCGTCATCGGTGATTGCGTAACGCAGATAGTGGTCTCCCCGCGAACCACGCGAAGACGACTCGATGACTGGCAGCTCCCGGGGCGGATCAATAATGGCGGTGGACTGACCCAAAAACTGATCAGACAGAACAATCGCTGCGGTCTGCAGTCGCTGTGCCAGCTGTACAGCCCAGGCGCAGGTGAACACGCAGTCCGAAATAGACAAAGGGGCGAGCACCAGGTGGGGTGCATCACCGTGCAGCCCATAAAGCGCGATGTTCAAATCACTCTGCTCGGACTTTGTAGGAATCCCCGTAGAAGGCCCACCGCGCATCACATCCAGAATCGTTACCGGCGTTTCACTGGCAACGGCCAGACCAATACTCTCGCTCATCAGAGCCAGACCCGGCCCCGAGGTGGCAGTGAAAGCCGGCACCCCGCCGTAAGCTGCTCCCAGGGCCATATTAATAGCGGCCAGTTCATCTTCGGCCTGCACCAAGGCACCGCCCATTCTCTCAAGGGGCGCCGCCAGATATTCCAAGACATCCGACGCCGGGGTAATGGGGTAAGCCGCCACAAACCGTACACCGCCGACTAAGGCGCCGTAGGCAGCCGCCTGATTTCCGCTGATATACCAGCCTTTTTCTGCCTTTGCCGCGGGGAGAGCCGGCGCTAAATCCGGCGCCGCACAAACGCCCGCATCAATGCAGGCCTCAGCGGCGTCCCGGTAATCCTCGACTTTATCGGCAAGTTTATGGGTTGCCAGGGACTTCAGTGTCGCAACGGGGATACCAAGCAAAGCGCCTAAGACACCCAGTGCCAGCATATTCAGTCGACCCTCGGGATGGGCGTTTTTAGCCAACTCTTTAAAGGGCAGCGAAATTATCTGTGGCTGCAGCACCTGCAGCGAATCCGGCATATCAGCCGGGTTTTCACAGAGCACGATGCTGTCTGGCTGAAGACGAATCTCGTCACCAAAGCGACTGAAGTTCTCCCAGTCAAAAGCCAGCAGCAAGTTGTGCGTTGAGGACGCGGTATAGCGCTGATGCGAGGTCAACTTGAGCAAGGCCGCCGCCTCGCCACCGCGAATCTGTGGCCCGAATGCCTTTCTCAGCAGGCCTCTGCCGCCTTCTTCGGCCCAGGCTTGCAACAGCAATTCGCCCACGGACATCACGCCGGCACCGCCAGAGCCCGTTATCGCCAGAGAAAACTCGTCCTGAAGCATAGCCTTATCCACACACTGGAATTCTTCAGCATACTCACTAACAACCGCCTGAACAGACGATCACATAGCTATGTGCGATTTTCTTGAGCTAGCTCAAGAAACGTAGCTACGCGCAGAGGGTGCTACTTAACCTTCACCTTCGGCCGAGCCTTTACCTTCGGCCGAGCTTTAGCCTGAGGCGTCTTTCTTACAACTTTTGCGGCGGGCTTCGCGGCGCTCTTTGCCGCAGCTTTGCCACGCTTAGCCGGGGCGCGCTTTTTAGTCGCTGGCGGCTTTACGTCCACCAGCGCCAGTAGTTCAGCCAGCGACGCTTCAATACAGTCCATAAAGAACTCGATGTCCGGCAATACCTCCCGGGTCGAAATCACATTGAAACTCATCTGCCCGTCATAACTGGGTGTGCCTATAAAAAGACCCATGCCGTCTGCCAGTGGTGCAAGACCCACACTGCGGACCATCCGCGCGCCGTTCATGTACATGGGGATCTGGGGGCCGGGCACATTTGAGATAAACAAATTACACATTTTGGCCGCAGCGCCGCTGCGCAAAATGAGACGGCTGGCCAATACCTGAGTTGCCGCCGGTACATGTCGAGTCACGTCGGTCATCAGCCGCGCCGAAATTCCAGAACGCGCTTCTTTGCTCGCCCGCGTAGACTGCTGAATACGTTGTAAGCGCTTAAGGGCATCAGCCTCGTCGGTAAAGATCGGCGTCGTCATGGCCGAGATATTGTTGCCCGGCAAATCCTTGCCATCACTACCACTGGGCCGGGCATTAATGGGCACCCAGGCAATAAGGGACTCATCCGGCAATTCGCCATGATGAGACAGATAGCGGCGCAGCGCGCCGGCGCAAATTGCCAGCACCACATCGTTGATCGTTACACCGGGCTGGAGCTGGCGAATACGCTTAAGGTCATCCAGTGGCACCACGCGGGCATCAAACATCTTGTGTGGGGACAGATCCACGTTAAAGCGCGTGGGCGGCACCGGATGCTTGTCTTCATCGCGCTTTGCCACAGAGTCCTGTGCCGCCTGCATCAAACCCGGCGCAGCACGCATTACGGTTTCGGCAATGCGTAGCGGTGAACGTAAATTGTTTTTAAACGCGCGGGAAATAAGCGCGGGCATGGCAGGAATCTCTCCGGACCCGACGACCACCTCTTCCAGAGGGACCAGTGGGGTACCGAGATTGTCGCCGTCGGCCATGCTCGCAAAGAATTTCATTAACGATGCGCCATCCACGGCTGCATGATGGATTTTTGTCGCAATGGCATAGCAACCTTTCGGGAGCCCCTCGACGTGATCCAGGCCTTCGACAACGAAGATCTCCCAGGGGGGACGATTCATGTCCAAAGGACGACTGTGATAGCGCGCCATGTGAATACAAAACTGCCGCCAATCCCCCGGCTCCGGCAAGCGGCCATGCTGCATGTGGTACTCAAGGTCGAAGTACTCGTCTTCTACCCAGTAGGGATAGTCTATTTCCAGCGGGAGTCGTAGCAGGCGGCGAAAGAACACCGGGTTGTAGGCCAGGCGTTCGCGCACATGGGCAATAATGTCGGTGAACCGCACCGTCTGGCCACCGGGAACCGTAGACGGATCGTAGATCGCGACGCTCGTGACGTGGGTGAGATTGTGCTCGGTCTCTGCGTAAAGAAACTGTGCGTCCTGTGGGCTCAACTGGTGCATAGGTCTAGGCCTTTTTTATTTAAACGCAGATCAGGGCAATGCTGCCGCGCGGACACGTTCAATGCGTCGTTGTAATTCACGGAAGTTCTGCGCCAGCTGCAGGCGACGCTCTGCAAGATCATCCCCTTCACCGTCCACCAGTTCGAGATTGTCCAATAGTCGGTAAGCGTTACTGAAAAGCAACTTGCCGATGGATGCTTCGGAGCTGATACGCCTTTGCAGATAGGCCTGGCGACCATAAGCGAGAGACTTCTGAACGCAATCTTTCTCACTCAGAGGATCACCCACAGGCTGGCTGGCGATCACATCTGCAACCACGCGATAGGCCTCAACAAAGGGCAGTAGTACTGCGTGGGCCATGCGCGGCTGCAAGCGCGAGAAAATCGCCCCAGGCGCTGCGGGCTCATCAAGGGCAGCCTCCCAGGCTGGCTGGTAACGGGATAGCTCGTCGTTCACATCCCGACGGAACTCCTCTTTGGGCGCGTAGAAAAACTCAAATTTAAAATAGTCGCGAAGACGCTCCGCCTCTTCCCAGAAAGCGTCGCTGCCGGTTTGCTCAAGCTGCGCCATATGCACCAGCACTAACTCGATGATGGATTTGTTGAGGAAGTAATGAATCACCATGTTGCGGTAGTAGCTAGCCACGCCGTGCTGTTCCGCGGCAATGGTGTACACCTGCTCCGGGCCATCGTCGTAACGGGTAAGCAGGCCGCTGGCGATCATTTTGTCCGTCAGATCAGACACCTGTGCGGGGTCCTGCTCATCAAGGTCGCGGGTGAGCGTAATGCCCCGCTTGCGTGCCCAGTCCGTGAGCGCCACAACTTCTGAGCGCAGTTCGTCGGTGGTCAGCGCCCGGGGGGCTGAACCCAACAACACCATGCTGATCACTGACGGCAGGGTAATAGGTGACACTTTGTTAACCGCCACTCCCACGGCAAAGGCGACGCGCTGCAACTCTCTGGGGTCGTCGGGAGACGGTGCCTTGGGGAGCACCACCGGCTCCCCGAAATTGAAGTAGATCTTCCCCATGGGCTGACGCAAACCGCGCAAATAGCCGATGAACCAGCTCAGGCTCTCCGGACGCTTTGTAGCCCCACCCTCCATCGCAGCATAGTCCTTAACGTCCCCGATCATGTCATAGCTGATAGAGATAGGGATGATGTGTAAGTTCTCGGCGCCGGTAGCATGCGCCGAATCCATGACGTACTTAAGCAGACCGTAACGTGGCGGCATCAACTTACCGACCCGGGAACGGGTGCCTTCGAACGCCCAGGACAGCGGAAATCGCTTTTCCATCAAATAGCCGATGTACTGTCGAAGCACGGCTTTATAAAGCAAGTCATCCTGAAAGCTGCGGCGAATAAAAATGGCGCCGGCACGCTTGGCGATAAAGCCCAGGCCTGCGAAAGCCATGTTGACCCCCCCGAGAATGTGGGGTGCCGGGAAGTCGTTGTCGGCGCACATGGCGTTAACAGCAAACCCATCAACGTGTGTCTTGTGCGTCCACAGTAAGGCCGTAGGGTATTCGCGAGACCATTGCCGGACGCGCTCAAGGCCTTCTTTGTCTACTACCACGTCAGCGTCGTAACCAAGACGCATAATCCAATGATTGAGCTGCGCCATGACATCGAGCCAAAACGGCTGCGGCCGGGCAATGAGCTCGCGCATAATTTCCTCGGATTCCTGCACCAGGTCATCCATGCCGCGACCCGTTTCAGTAGACACCAGCTCGAGCGCAGCGCGAAACTTCGCGCTGGCCAGCAAATTGCTCGCAACCCGCCGTGGCACCTTGTAGCGGCTGCCCTGCAAACGACGCTCAGCTACATCCAGGGCCAGTCCCGCCTGCCCGGCCACAAAAGATGCTAGAGCGCGGGTGCCTACGTCGGTACCTTGTAGTTGCTGCAACCGATCCCGTAACTGATCGATAGTCGCTGGCTCTCCCGCGATACATACCACGCGCTCGGGATGCTGGCGCAGGATGCGTCGAGAACGGGATGGGCCCGGCCGCCTGGGATTGCCAAACAAAAGGTCCCGGGGACGCGGTCGAGTGCTTTTCTCCTGCAACGAGGTTCGCCACACCACCCGTAAAGGCAGCACCATGGTGTCGCCGGGTAAATCGAGCAACGGCAACAATGCCGTAGTGGCAGGATTCTCACGATCGCGCACGATAGGTACGACACACTCATGCACTTCGGCGCCAATGGCATGTTCGGTGATGGAACTGCGCAAAAATTGTTCGAGCTCATTCTGCTCAACGCCATGGGCGACATCCAGTACTGCGATAACGCGCTCGCTCGCTTTCAATTTCTGCCAGGGCAGGCTTGTCATAGTAAGGCCCTTATCACCGCGGGATGCGCGGCTGATTTTTATTATGCATTGAGTTAAACCGGTCAGGTCTGATCATACCAGCCGAAAGACAATCGCGGGGCAGCAACTATGCGCCGCTAAACTGGTCTATGTTGTGTGGCATACGTACCAACCCAACACGCACAAGAGGTAGCAAGCTTAAGGTGGATGATCCAAGACATGAGCGCAGGCGCATGGGCCGCACCATGCAGGTCTTTGCCTGGCTGTCAGTCATGGCGCTGTTAATGATGTATTTCAGCGACGCACTGGATCGGCAGCGCAACCCTAATCGCAGCGTTAATACGGCTGTGACGGCAGAAGGCGTTCGCGAGGTAGAGCTGCGCCGAAACCGCATGGGGCATTACGTCAGCGCGGGCACCATCAATGGCGAAGATGTCGTTTTTCTCCTCGACACCGGCGCTACGGGCGTTGCCATACCCGCCGCACTGGCCGAGCGCCTGTCGCTGCCCCGGGGGCGAGCGATACTCACCAATACAGCCAACGGCAGCACGCGCAGCTATTTGACGCGTCTTGAAGAAGTGGCAGTGGGCGATATCCGGCTACAGAATGTCGAAGCTTCGATCACACCGGGCCTGCAGATGCGCGAGGTGTTACTGGGCATGAGCTTTCTCAAATACATTGAATTCACGCAGCGCGGCAATACCCTGACGCTTCGGCAATATCCCGAGGCTTAGGAAAACTGCATTGCCGGCTTGGAGGATTGTCTCTACTTGCTTCAACCTCGCATTGGCGGCTCCACCCCGCTTCGCTCGAGCTGCTCGCGCATCTCCATCAGCAACAGAGCATTAAACAGCGCGCTCGACGGAGCCCGAGCAAAGCGGCGCCGAGCCGCTATCCGCTATCCGCTATCAATGCTGCCAGCTTGGCAGACTTTCAAAACCCGGGGCCAGAGAAACCTCCAAAGCGTTGTCAGCAGGCTCAAAAGACTGCCCCACCATTTCGTCGTAGGCGCTGCGCTGAATCAACACCATATCCACACCGCGCAAACCTGCAAGCGCTGACTTCATATCCAGAAGATTACGTGTTTTTAGAGGCTTGCCGTCGCCACCGACAATCAGACGGCGCTCACCCTCAACATCCGCGTGAGCGATATACAGGCTGAGATCCACAGACTCCACAACAATACGATCAACCTGCAGGGACCGCAGGTCTTTGAGCGTTGCCTTCATAGATTCCACCTCTTACCTGTCGCATAAGCCGACAGTGTGCCGCGATTGCACTCAAAATTCGTCTATAAACCGACATAAAACGACCTTGAATCTGCGACCATGCTGACAAAAGGTGGACGCAGAGCATTCATCTGAAGTCCTCGCGGGAGAATTCCTGCACCATAACGCCGGAAGAAAAAACTCACGACTGATGCTCATCGATCGACACAAAACCCGATTCAGCTGTAACGGTGAAGCACTGGATGCGGCCCCTCGCTGCCCCGGCGTTTACCGCTTCTACAGCGAAGATGATGCTCTGCTGTACATCGGCAAGAGTATCGATATCGCCACGCGCCTGAAAAGCCACTTTGCTGACGCGCGGGAGCCCGGTCGTCAGCAACGCATGATGACAGCGGTAGATCGTGTGGACTGCCAGCTGACCGCCGGGGAAGTAGGCGCACTGCTGATAGAGAATGCGGCGATTAAAGCCGAGGCCCCTCTTTACAATCGGCGCCAGCGTCGGAGCCGCAAACTTTGGACCCAGCGCCTGCAAGAAGACCTCGAGGGGTTTCTGCAGGTTTTGCCCAGCGACTTTTGCCCGGCAGGTGAACGCATCGAATCCGTGTTTGGCCTGTTCCGCTCCCGCCGGCATATCGACGACTCCCTGCGCAGCCTCGCCCGGGAACACGGTCTGTGCCTGCGCATGCTCGGCGCCGAGCGAGGACGGGGGCCCTGTTTCCAACATCAGATTGGTCGCTGTGGCGGCGCGTGTGCGGGTAAAGAGAGTCCACAGGATCACAACGCTCGCCTGCTGGCGGCGCTTGAACAGCAGCGGATTGCGGCCTGGCCATTTGCAGGCCCGGTACTGCTGGAAGAGGAACGAGTCGCGGTAGGTAAATCTTCAGAACAGGCACAGGCACTGCAACCGCGTCGTCAGTTCCACTTACTCCATCACTGGTCTTATCTGGGAACCTACGAACGACGGGATCGTGCGCGCCAGGCGGCCAAACGGGACTGCGATCTGATTTTTGACCGGGATACCTATCGCATCGCCATCCGATCATTGCGCCTCGGCGCCGGACAACTGCTCGACGGTCTTAGCGGTGAGCCTGTCAACAATCCCTTTGCCTCTTCGGCCGCCGCGCCCGCAACGGGCAATGAGCGACAGACCCTGAAAGACCGTAAGGCCCGGCGCGCGTGAATACCCTGGTGTGGCTAAAACGGGACCTGCGCTTGCAGGATCACGCGCCGCTGCGCGCGGCAATAGCGGCAGGCTCATCGACACTGCTGCTTTATTGCTTTGAACCTGAACTGCTGTCAGACCCGCATTACAGCGATCGACACTGGCGCTTTGTCTGGCAGTCGCTGGAGGATATGAGGCGCTCTCTCGGCCCGCAGGCAAGTGCCCTGCATGTCTGCCTGGGCGACCCCCGGGAGATCTTCGCCAGGCTGTTGCAAGACGGGCAGCTGCAGCGCGTCTATTCTTACGAAGAAACCGGTCTGGCAAAAACCTTTGCCCGGGATCGGGATGTCGCCGCCATGTTGCAAAGTCACGGCATTCCCTGGGAAGAGTTCCCCAGCAATGGTGTGCAGCGGGGTCGCTGCAATCGCAAGGGCTGGAACCGCGACTGGGGCCGGCAGATGAACACACCCTGCGACACCACAAATCCCCAAGAGATTTATAGCAACGCTGCAGCTGGCAGCACCTTGAAGGCCTTTCATCTGACAGACCCACCGCAAAGCTGGACGGCCAGCCACAAAGATTTTCAAACCGGCGGCGAAAGCACTGCCAGGCGCACGCTGCGGGATTTTCTGGAGCGGCGCGTCTCTGGCTACGCTCGCAACATCTCAAAACCTCTGGCGAGTCGCGAAAGCTGCTCCAGGCTATCGCCGTATCTGGCCTGGGGAAATCTCAGTATTCGACAGGTGTACCAGGCTCTGGGTGAAGCGCAGAATCGCGGCGGGCCAAGCCGGGCACTCCAGGCCTTTGAATCGCGGCTGCACTGGCACTGCCACTTCATTCAAAAGTTTGAAATGGAATGTCGCATGGAACACGAAGACATCAATCGCGGGTATCTTGCGCACCCACGAGCATTTTGCGAAGACCGCGTGAGAGCCTGGGCACAAGGCAACACGGGCTATCCATTGATCGACGCCAGCATGCGCTGCCTGGCGGCCACGGGATACATCAACTTTCGCTCCCGGGCGATGCTGGTGAGCTTTCTGACACACCACCTGTGGCAGGACTGGCGTGTTGGCGCGGCGCATCTTGCGGGACTATTTTTGGACTTTGAACCGGGCATTCACTTTGCCCAGCTTCAGATGCAGGCCGGGGTCACCGGGATCAACACGATCCGCATCTATAACCCGGTAAAACAGTCTGAAGAACATGACCCGGACGGAGTGTTTATTCGCCAATGGGTACCAGAGCTTGCGGAGGTTCCTGCCCCAATGATCCATCGACCCTGGGATCTCAGTCCCATGGAACAGATAATCTATGGACTCGATACCAAAGCCTACAGCCCACCGATTGTAGATGTTAGTGAAACCTATCGCAGCGCCCGAGACAGGCTCTGGGCTTTAAAGGACGACTCTGTTGTCCGACGGGAGAGAAAGCGCATCCTCTCGCGACACATCGAGAAACGCTACCAGAGCGCTACATAGCGGCCAACACAGCAATAGCGGCGGCCACCATTCCTATAAACAACGCGATCGTATAACTGAGCAGTAAGGCCAGGGATTTACCGATGGCAGCACCCCAGCTGCTCCCATAGCACCGGTGGAGTGCCAGGGGCAGGTAAACAATCAATACGATAGAAAACAGACCGTCAATGTTCCAGCTGACGGCCTCGATAGCCGATGAAATGAGAAAGAGCAGGTAAACAAAGGTGTGGTAGTGCAGCGCAAATACAAGGTGCTGAAGGTAGTGATAGGGCGAAAAAAAGTAGGCCAGCTTCAGCAGAAGAGCAAACAGGGGCAGCATCACGAACATCACCTGCGGCAGATGCTCCAGCAGGTCATCAACATACTCCCGGGGGTCTTCCTTGACTCGCTGCGCATTGGCCTCCATGCGTTTTTCCAGTGCCTGCACCCAAGCCGGCCCATCCTCCATGAGATTGATGGTGACTTGATCCTGGTCTGACGCATCGCTGCCGGCCTCTGCTGCGATAGACGCATCTACATCCACGTCGACGCCGAGGGTCACCACCGACTCAGTGGACTCCTCGTTCCATTCGCCAGAGACAACCGCATCTCCGGCCGTCAGAGAGATCATTAGAAACATAAGGAAGGAAACTACGATGTAGAGGCGAAACGGTGGCATATAGCGCATGCGCCGACCCGCATTGAACTCGGCGCTCAAAAAACCGGGGCGGAACAATAAGGGAAACAGCGTCCGCCACACGCGGGAATCCCAGGTAAACACATCGCCGAGGATATCTTTCGCCGCCTCAGCGAAGTGCAGATCACCCCGGCCTTCGCGTTGGCCGCAGCTTTTGCAGTACTGCCCATCGATGAGCGCATCGCAGTTACGACAGTGTGTTGTAGACGCCTCCACGCTGAGGGACTCTCCGGCTCATTTGCAGTGACCCCTAGTCTAACAGTGGCGGCAGATCAGAAACTTAGTACGCACCCCTGGCGAAGAGAACCGCGGGCACTGTGGCAAACAGCAAGCGAATGTCCAACCACAAAGAACGCTCGTGAATGTAGCGAATATCAAGCTGAACCTGCTCATCAAAAGGAATGTCACTGCGACCACTAACCTGCCAGATGCAGGTGATGCCTGGCTTGACCGAGAGTCGAAGGCGGTCCATCGCCGTGTACTGTGCAACTTCTGCCGGGACCGGCGGGCGCGGACCTACCAGAGACATCTCGCCGATCCACACATTCCACAGCTGGGGCAGCTCATCAATAGAGGCTTTGCGGATAAAACGGCCAACGCGGGTAATCCTCGGGTCGCGCTTCATCTTGAAGGTGGTCCCACCGTCCATTTCGTTTTGCGCCTGTAACTCTGCCTTGCGCGCCTCTGCATCGGTATACATAGAGCGAAACTTCCAACACTTGAATGCACGTCCGCGCCGACCAATACGCGTTTGAGAAAACAGCACCGGGCCCGGAGACTCCAGTTTCACAGTCAGGGCCGTGAGCAGGAGTAAAGGAAGCAGCAGCAGCAACGCCAGCGAACTCACCGCCAGGTCAATGCCTCGCTTTATAAAGGGATAGACACCGTCGTGGGCATCACGGAGCCAACCGGTGTAGCTGCTGGCCAGTACCTGTGTGCCGGCGGTAACAATCTCACCGGGTCGAATAAGGGTGGTCATGATAGGAACTCCAAAAGTCGTGTGCGTTCGATACAACTTCTAGGGCAACCCTCGTGCCATGTGCTTAATTATTTTTAAATATCTGTTTTATATAGATATTTTTTCATTCGCCTCAATTACGGCATAGCGGCGCACAAACGAATTCGCATAAAAAATTGCAATTTGCGATGCATAAACGAAATGCCGCTACGCAGCCGCCTCATCACAACATGACAGGAACGCCAAAAAAATCTATAAACCATTGATATTATTGAGTTTATTGCTAAAAAAGCGATGCTGGCACGTACTCTGCATGGTGTATGGCACGAATGCCACCGGACGACTAAGCCATGCCAACACATCACGAAGAGCTCAGCATGATCACCTGCTCTTATGCACCCGACTTTCAACGCTGCGAGCGACTGTGCCGCTCCGTGGATCGCTGGGTCAGCGGCGACATTGCCCACTGGCTGGTCGTACCTGCCAGAGACGTCGCCCTGTTTCGCAGACTGTCCAACGGGCGCCGACACGTTGTCGCCGTAGAGGATGTCGTTCCCGGCAAATTCTGGCAGCTTCCCAAAAGCACTCGCTGGTGGCTCGATAGCCTCGCCTGGCCGGTTCGGGGCTGGGTTATGCAGCAAGTGACCAAGCTGTCAGCGAACTTTGTCAGCAGTGCAGAGCACATCATTTTTGCCGACTCGGATTTGCAATTCGTTCGCCCATTTAGCCAAAAAAACGTATTCCGCGATGGCCAACTCCGCCTGCACCGCATCGCAGGGGCAAAAAGCAGCGGCGAACACCTGCTGTGGCACCACAAAGCGGCCGAGTTGATTGGCACAAACAAGCAGTACTTTGGCCATGACTACATCGGTCAACTCATCACCTGGCGGCGCAGTCACCTGGAGGGGCTTCAGCAGCATCTGGAGCGGGAGCACAACCGTCCCTGGTATCAGGGCGTAGCCCGGGCTTTCAAAGTCTCTGAATACATTTTGTACGGGGCTTATGTCGATGTCGTTGTGGGCGTCGACAAAAGCGGCCACTTCTCCTGTGACCAGGATCCAGTCCATTGCTGCTGGTTCAAGGAAGAAGCCGACGCCCTGGCAAACGGTACAAACCCACTGGCGGAACGCGCTGTCGCCGTTCTTCTTCAATCAAATCTCGGACTTAGCGATCAGGACGAACAGCGCATTGTGCGCGACCTGAATGCCTCAAGCTTGCGCCCTATGGAGGGGCTCGCATTATGAAAAAGCTACTGTTTATCACTCCCGAACTTCCTTACCCTCCGCAAAGTGGTGGCAAGGTCAAAAGCCTGAAGCTACTCGAAGCCCTGGCGGAGCGTTACGAGGTGACTCTGGTGTCGCCTCTTAAACTTGACGATGCGGACTATCGCCCCGCGTTCGAAAAGCAGTCCCCCTGCGTGCAGCACGTGCATCGCCGAATCGACGTATCCCGGTCCGCAAAGAGTCTGCTGGGCAGCTATCTTCGGGGTACGCCGCTCAACGTGCATCGTAGCTACGATGCCGCCCTGGCACAGCAGGTTCGACGTCTTGCGCCTTCACACGACGTGATTTTTCTGGACCATTACGAAGTCTCAGCCTACCTGCCCGATAACTATCGGGGCATGGTGGTGTATCACGCGCACAATGCCTATCACCAGATCTGGGATCGCTATGCGCGACTCCCGGGCAACCCGGCCTTTCGAATTGCCGCGCTACTCGAGTCCCGGCGTGTGCGCCGTGCCGAAGAAAAGATCGCACATCGGGCAGACCTGGTCTTTGCATCCCCCAACGACACCGAAACCCTGGTAGAGAGCGGCATCAGTCCAAGCAAGATCTCGCACACCTACCATCTGGGAGACGACAGTCAGCTTAGACTTCCCCAACTGGAATTCTCAGCGACACGCAAAAAACTCATGTACGTGGGCCTGCTGGGCTGGGAAGCCAATGTCGTCGGCCTGCTGTGGTTTATTGAAAGCGTGTGGCCGCGACTGCTGCAGGAGCACCCCGATCTGGAATTCGACATCGTGGGCAAAAACCCCGATCAGCGCCTGATCGATGCGGTCGCCATCTACCCCAATATTCGTCTGCGCGGATTTGTAGAGGATCTCCAGGAAATCTATAGAGACTCCCGTGTATCCATTGCACCACTGCTGTTTGGCAGCGGCATGAAGGTCAAGGTGCTGGACGCCATGGCCCGGGGAATCCCCACGGTCACAACGCCAGTAGGCGCCGAAGGCGTGGACTACGCTAACAATCGGCATCTAAGCGTTGCGACAAATGCCGACGACATGGCGCTTGCTACACTGCAGCTGCTTGTTGATGAAACGCTTTGGAACCGTATGCGCGACGAATCGCGACGGCTCATTGGTGAGCGCTATACCTGGCGCCAGCTGTTCTCGAGCATGCATGACGCTCTGGACAATGTGTTTTTAGAAAAGCATGCCAAAGAACTGAGTAACAACCGCTGTTCGTCAGAAATGCTCCAGCATGCTTAGCAGCGCTGACACTATGGCCGCAATAGAGCACCGGTTTGCCAGCAAAATGTGGCGGGCCGGGACTTTGGCGCTCAGCCGCGGAACGGGAATGGCTGCCCAGATGGCGGTGCAAATCGCGGTAGGCGCCTTAGCCGGACCTGCGGGAATCGGCACGCTACAACTACATATGGCCTGGGGCAGCCTTCTGGGCGAACTCGTAGGAGCCGGCGAGCCTACTCGCGCCCTGCGGGATCACTCCCTGAACAGGAATAAAGGCTCGGCGATCAAACGCGGACTCATCAGAGCCAGCAATAACGTCCTGATGTACGCAGCCGCACTGGCCGCCTTTGTTCTGGTGCTTGTTTTTTCCGGACTTGCCGATGCGCTGGGCCTGCAAACCGGCCCCCTATTGGCATCAATTTTAATCTCGGCACCCCTGTTTGCACTGACACGCCTGCTCGCAGAAACCCTGAAGGCTCTGGACATGGCAATGTGGGCGGTGACGCTGGAAAACACCGTCATGCCGGTAACGATTTTGGGGCTCTGCGCACTCATCGCTACCGGCGTGGTGGCCGTATCCCAGACTGCCATTCTTTGCTCAGCAGTTGCCGGACTGCTACTGGGTCTTGTCCTGATGGCGCTATCCCTGCGCCAGCGATGCCGTGGTGCAGACAACCGTACAGCCGCTAACACAGGCCATCCAGTAGCCGCTATCAGCGTACGCGGCGAATCCCTGCATTTCTGGCTCAACGGCCTCTTGAATATCGCATTCCTGCAACTGCCCTTTCTGATCATGCCCTGGCTGGTCACAGTTGAGGACATCGGGCGTTACGCTGTGGCGCACAAGCTGCTGAACGTAATCACCACCTTGCTGATTCTCCTGTCAGCGGTGTATGCACCGCGCTTTGCACGCGCCGCGGCGGCGACAAATGGCACGGAGCTTCGAGCCCTACTGGCAGCAACCCAGCGCATATCACTGGCGATCTTTGTCCCCGCAGCGGCGATTATGCTGGCCCTGGCGGAGCCGCTGGCGCAGCTTTTCAGTCTTCGTCCCGGCGACTTGCTGCCTCTCCTGCTGCTGCTTTGCGGTGGGCAACTACTGAACGCAGCCACCGGGCTGTCCGGCGTGCTACTCAACATGAGTGGTGCCGCGCACCTTGAATTTCGTTTGCTCATTGCAAGCTGTACGGCGACCGCGCTTATCGCCGCCCCCCTGGGTCTGTCTTTTGGTGCAAACGGTATCGCGGCGGCCATCGCCGGCGGTATTGCGCTGCGCAACATCAGCAGCTTTCTGGCCGTTCGCCGCCACATCAACAATCTCGAGTCACAATCACTATGAAAACCCTGGATTTCATCATCATCGGCGCGCAAAAGTGCGCCACCACCACGCTCTTTGAGCTACTCAGACAGCACCCGGGCATCGCTATGCCGATCGAAAAGGAGCTGCCGTTTTTCACCAATGAAGATTGCGGGCCAGAAGCATGGAGCGCTTTTGCAGATCAATATTACGGCGGGGCCGATGGCAAACTCTGGGGCAAAGCCAGCCCCCAGTACATGGCTGATGAGGACATTCCCCGGCGCATGGCGGCACGCATGCCCGACACCAAACTGATCGCAGTGCTGCGCGACCCCATTGATCGCAGTCGCTCACACTTTCGCATGGCGCTGCGGCGCAACACAGAGGCCCGCTCATTTGATGAAGCTATGATTGACAGGCTGTCCGCTGAGGCACTGCACAGCGCACGCAAAGGTGCGGCGCCCACCCACACCCATGGCTACGAATCAGAGAGCGATTTTTATCTGGTGTGGAGCGAGTACGGCCGCATTCTGGAAAGTTACCGCCAGCACTTTGCCCAAAAACAAATGTTGGTGCTTTATACAAACGAACTGGAGGCTGACCCCCAGGGAGTTCTTGAGCGGGTGTTAGCCTTCCTGGATCTGTCTGGCGAATTCCAGCCTCGCGGCCTGGGCGAGGTGATGCATGCAGGCGGCGGCGGTGCACGCGTACCCCACGGCCTGCGCGTCTGGCTGCGCGAGCGCACCATCATTAGCGGCTTGTGGAGCCTGTTACCGCCACAGCAGCAGGGTCGTATTCGCTTTCTCTACGAGCGCTGGAATAGCCACAAGCGCAAAGACCCACTGCCGCTCGATGCGTCAACGGAGCAAGCCCTGCGTGAGCACTTTGCCGAAGACGCAAAGCGCATAGAGGCACTGGGAATCAGTAGCCCACCGTGGTCTGCTGACTATCGAGCAGCCTGAACTGCGCGAAAAACGCCTCAAAGTGCCGCATTTTGCAACTAAAGTGATCGCAATATGCAATGCATTAAGCAATACGCAATCCTGGGAGCCCACCAAAATACCAATAACCCATTGTTTTAATTAAATAAAATGATTTGGCACCGCACTTGCTCTGTTTAAGGTAACAAGTATTCAGAGTACAGACCCGTGACACACTCGATTGAAAGCCTCAAGAACCGCTCTACCATCTGCCGCTGTATAAGCGCCGCACTGGTACTGACGAGCCTGTATGGCACACCGAGCTTCGCACAGGACAACTACCAGCCGTTTATCGAGCCGCTGCAGGTCACGCAAAACCGAGCCTATTACAAGGCGGCTCCCACAGGACAGGACGAGCCCCTAAGCGTTCCGTTTTCGCCAATCTCGGCGCCGGTAGAGGCCACTAGTGACGAAGAGTCGCGCCTGGAAGCCCTGGCGCGGGAGAAGCAGCAGGCCCTGTCATTGGAGGAAGGCTCTCAGGACCAGGCACTGACCGATGAGATCGAGCAGTTTGGCTATTCGATCTTCAACCGCTCGCCCAGCACCTTCGCCCCGGTAGAAGGTATTCCGGTTCCCTCTGACTACCGTATTGGGCCGGGAGACAACATCGTCATTCAGCTCTTCGGCAAGCGGAATGTTCAATACAACCTGGTTGTGACTCGCGAAGGCAAGATTCTGATCCCTGAGTTTGGCCCCATCACGGTTGGCGGCCTGAACTTTGACGACGCAGAGACATTGATCACCAGTGGATTTGATCAGCGCATGATCGGTGCCCGGGCCGTCGTCACCATGGGAAAGCTGCGCACCATTCAGGTTCGCCTGGCGGGCGATGTAAAGCAGCCCGGCATCTATACCATCGGCGGACTTTCCAGCCTCATCGACGCACTGCTGACCACCGGCGGCATCGCCGGAACCGGCACGCTGCGTGATATTCAACTCATCCGCGACGGCAAGATTGTGACTCACCTGGATCTCTATGAACTTTTGCTCGCGGGCAAAAGCGAAAGCGACGCTTTTCTTCAGCATAACGATACGATATTTGTTCCCGCCATTGGCGACATCGTCTATGTCGGTGGTGAGGTGCAACGTCCGGCGATCTATGAACTTCGCGGCGAGAGCACGCTAAAGCAAGTGCTGAATATGGCCGGAGGTTTACTGCCCTCTGCATCGCTGGGCGAGTCACTGATCGAACGGATCCAGAAAGGCGGAAGCCGCACGGTCATCGACTTTCATACCCGGGGCACAGAGCAGAACATGGCGGCGATTCTCGCCACCAAAATGCGCTCGGGCGATGTGCTGCGAATCCTGCCCCTGGAAGACCGGCTTGATGCAGTAGTGATGCTTGATGGTCACGTGGAACGCCCTGGCGCTTATCAGTTCGAAGCGGGCATGCGTGTATCAAGCTTATTGCGCGGCACCCAGGCCCTATTGCCCGGCGTAGATATGCGCTTTGCAATCATCGAGCGGGAAGATCGTCGGACGCTGCAAAGCTCTGTGATTTACATCTCGCCGAAATCTGCCTTGCAGGCGCCAGGCGAAGATAGTGATTACTTACTTCAAGCTCGGGATCGCATTCGGCTTTTCCGTATGAACGAGAATCGCGAAGACTCGCTTGCGGGACTCAGCGACAAGTTTGCACGTCAGGCTACAGACCCCCGAGCAGCAAACTTGCTGGAGCTCCGGGGTGCTGTCCGCCACCGTGGTCGGTTTCCCCTCGCCCAGGGTGCCCGCCTGATGGACGCCTTGAATCTGGGCGGCGGCATGCAAAGCGGTGGCGACTTCAATCACGGCATGATCGTTCGAACCGAGCTGCCCGGCCTTAACATCAAGGCGCTATCTTTTAGTGTTGCGGCCGCACAATTGAATCCCGGCAGCGACGCCAATCCACTGCTGCAGGCCGGTGATCGACTCTACTTCCTTGACGAAAACGGTACTCGCAGCCAACTCCTTGCCGATGAAATACAGCGACTGAAAGATCAGGCGCGCTATGGCGAGGTAGAGCGTGTTGTCAGTATTCTGGGAGAGGTTCTGAGCCCTGGAGAATACCCACTGGTCGACGGCATGCGAGCCAGCGATCTTGTGTGTACTGCACGCGGCCTGTCACGCCGTGCTGACGGCCTCAGCATGCAGCTGTCCCGTCGCAACGCGACAGATAATGTGCTGCAGCATCAGTCATTGGAGACCCGCGAGCTAATGACACTCTGCGCGGACCTGCATCGCCTAAACCGTGGTGAGCTCGACGCTGCCGCCGAAACCGCGTTTATGCAGCGCTACACCGACGATGTGATCAACCCGGCACTCACGGCCCGGGACCAGTTGGCGGTAAGCCTGAGAAGCGGTTGGAGCGAAACCGCATCGGTGACATTGCGCGGCGAAATCCACAAGCCCGGCGTGTATGCCATTGGTCCCGGCGAGACGCTGTGCGAAGTGCTGCGTCGCGCCGGTGGGTTAACCGAGGCCGCCTATGCTTTTGGCGCAGAGTTTACGCGCCAGTCTGTACTGGACATCCAGCAGCAAACGCTGGATGAGCTCCACGATCAACTCGATGACCTTATGGTTGAGCTGTCGCTGTCCCACTCCTTTGCTAATGACGAAAAAGCCTCCCGGGAATGGGGTGGTAAGCAGGACACCCTTAAAGTTATTCAACAGCTGGAGCGTGCAGAAGCAACGGGCCGCATGGTGATAAATCTGGACAAGGTCCAGCGCTGTCGCAGCCGCGACGCCCTGGCTCTGGAAAACGGTGACGATCTGATGGTTCCTCGCGCACCCAACCATGTACAGGTAGCGGGTCAGGTCTATGTTGCGACCTCACACCTGTACGACGAGTCCCGCAGCATCAAGGACTATGTGGAGCTATCTGGTGGATCCACGGTACTGGGTCGTGTGGACCACACCTATGTCATTCAGGCCAACGGCGAAGTCCTGAACCTGAAAGGCAAGCGCAGCTCGCGCAGCATCGCACGCCAGAACGTTATGCCCGGCGCCCGCATTTATGTGCCTATTAACGTTGATCGGATGAATCCCACAGAAAAAGCACAGAGCTGGGTTAGCACGCTTGCTCAGGCGGCGATCCTTGCCGGCATCGTACTGTGAACGGAGACGAGTCAATGACCCACAACAACCACGTTGTCCCCGCACATCAAACAGCGGCCGCGAGCCTCGATTTGATGCCCTTTGTGAACGCACTGCTTAGCGCAAAGTGGATACTCGCCGCTGCACTCGTTATCGGCGCAGGCATGGGCACCTGGTTATCTATGACCACACCCTACAGCTATGTGGCCGGCTCCAAGGTCAGCATTGTCGACATCTCAGATCCCGGTGGCGTGTCTCCCGATGATCGTCGCGCATCTGAAGTACTGACCCTGGTGGAGCATGGCTTTGTCATGGGTACCACCCGTGACAACTACGCCGAAGTGATGCTGGCACGCCTGCGATCACGCAGCTTCACACTGCACTTTTTGGAGACGCACAACATCTATCGCCACTTCTACCCGGCTAAGTGGTCCGAAGAAACACAGTCCTGGAAAGACGGTTTCACACCGGACATCGGTGAGAGCTTTACGCGCTTTCGCGATGAGATCCGCATGATCACCGTGGATGAAGAAACTGACATCGTTACTGTAGCCATGCGCTGGCAGGAACCGACGCTACCCCGGGACTGGGCAAACATGTACGTCGACACCTTTAACGAATACATGCGTGACCGCACCACCGAGGAAGTGGTCCGCAAGCAGGCTTTTCTCGAAGAAAAGCTCCGTCAGTCAGACGTGGTGGAAATCCAGAAGTCGATTTACCGCCTGATTGAGGCACAGACCGCCATCATGATGTTAGCCAACGCCCGGGAAGAGTATGTGCTGGAGATCATCGATCCCGCCGCACGCCCCTATCGCAGCGTAAACATGTCCAGAAAGAAGAAGATCGTCGTCGGCGGTATCGTTGGCTTGATGCTGTCTGTCTTCGCAGTCTTGGCCATCACGCTTTTGCTTCAGCTCTGGAACAGCTTCCAGACGGCCCGCGCATTGCATAACCAAATTGCCACTCGCACAGATATTTCCTGAGGAATCACCATGAGCACTCTTACTTACAACCCCGGCCGCGACTGCTTCAACTCCCTGGGTATCCCGGTGGACAATCTGACTCTGGACAGCGCGGTTGAGCGGATCATCGCTATGGCGTCATCCAAGGATGGTCGCGCACGCCTGGTATCGACACTGAATGCGGATTTCCTCGTCAACTGTCTGGGCACGGCACTATCCCGCCCACGACACCCGGAACTGCTGGAGGTGCTGCGCAGCTCCGATCTGGTGACCGCCGACGGATTCCCCATCGTCTGGCTGAGCCGACTACTGGGCAGGCCTATCAAGGAGCGGGTGTGTGGCTCAGACCTGGTGCCAGCTATTGCTGCACGCGCCGCGCAAGAAGGTCTGTCGATTTTTCTTCTGGGCGGCGCCGCAGGCGTTGCCGCACAGGCTGGTCGTGTGCTGGAGTCGAGCTACCCCGGTCTGCGTATCGCGGGAACCGCTGCACCTTTTGTAAAAACTACCGGTCGGGATCTGGCCTCTGCCGCCGAGGACGACCGCGCGCTGCTTGAAGAAATCCACGCATCCAAAGCGGACATTCTGCTTGTGGGCCTGGGCAACCCCAAGCAGGAGCTGTGGTTTAACCGCAATCGCAAGCAGCTTAAAACACCGGTTTCTATTGGTGTTGGTGGTACTTTCGAATTTGTTATCGGCACGGTTCGCCGTGCCCCTGCAATCTGGCAAAGCATGAATCTGGAGTGGGTGTATCGCATCCTTCAGGATCCGGCTCGTCTGTGGAAGCGTTATAGCAAGGGCCTGTTCAAGCTAAGTGCTCTGGCTGCGCCGGTGATCATGCAACGCATTGCCCAGACCTTCCGATTTGGAAAAGCCGAAGTACCCGGGCCCGGCGCCCTACCCTGGCGGCGCCTGTGGTCGTCCCGGGATCAGTCTATCGCTCTTTTACCTTTGCCGCGCCGCATTGGCGCAGAGTATCTGCAGCGCATCGTTGAAGACCTGGCCAAGGAAACAGGTGCTACGGAACTGCGCATCCTGGATTTTTGTGCTGTTAAACACATTGCCCTGAACGCGCAGCAGGAGCTGTTTAACCTCGCCAGTCTTCTGCAAACCCAGCGGGCAAACATCCAGCTCATGGGCATGTCATCACAGCTGCGCCGACAACTCACTGCGGCGCGACTTATGGATCTTCTTGAGAATGACAACAAAGGCACCCTGGATCGTCTCGCCAGCCGCCCCACGGATTTTGCCTCCTTTGCCTGCCAGTCTTACGCCCTGAAGGATTCAACTTTGGTCATGCTTTCCGGACGGATCAACCGTGACTCTCTCAGTGAAGTTGGATTTGTGGAATGCCTGCTCGATAGCGTGCGTGATCGGCATTGCATCATCGACTTTCGCAACGTGGATTTACTGGAAAGCTCCGGCATCGCTGAGTTAATCCCCCTGTTCACCCACACGGGCCCCAACGGCTCTGCGGTATTCCTCAGCGGCGCAGGACACAACATCAAACAGATGCTGCGCATGGCAGAAGTCCACAGCACTGCCGAAATTATCAATGATCGACAGCTACTGGAGCGTATCAGCAAGGAGAATCGCAGTGAGTGATCTGCGCGGCGTCTATATTCTGCTGCTGAACTGGAATGGCTGGCGGGACAGCATCGCCTGCCTCGAGAGTCTGCTGCCGGATATCCATCGGGGCGCGCGCGTCATACTGTGCGACAACCAGTCCTGTGACGACAGTCTTGCACACATTGAATCCTGGGCTGCGGGCCATATCAGCGCAGACAAGCCGGTGCGCTCCCGCCTGGCAGCACTGCAAAGTTACGCGCTGGCAAAGCCGACAGTGCAGCGCATGACGCGAGCGCAGGCCGAATCCGGTGAAGCAGACGCATCCGCGCAACTACTGCTGGTCGATAATGCCGACAACCTGGGCTTTGCGGCGGGTAACAATGTGGGCATGCGCTTAGCGCTGGCACAGGGTGACATGACACATCTGTGGCTGCTCAACAACGACACCCTGGTAGAGGCAGACTGCCTGACACAGATGCGTGAGCGACTGCATCATCACCCCGAGCCGGCTGTTTGCGGCTCGGTGATTCATTTCTTCGATAATCCAGAAGTTATCCAATGCATTGGCGGCAACCGTTTTGACGCCCGCCGGGGGCGGGCCATGGAATCAGAAGGTCGTTATCTCAAGGAAAGCGAGCTGCACACGCACAGCAGCGCGGAACAAACGCTGGACTACCTCACGGGCTGCTCTATGCTGTTGACTCGTGACTTTCTGGAGACCGTAGGCCTGATGAACGAAGCCTACTTCCTCTACTATGAAGAAATCGACTGGTTTACTCGCGCAGCGGGTCGATTCGACCTTATCGTGGCCCATGACGCGCGTTTGTATCACCGCGAAGGCGGCAGCATCGGCTCACGCAGCTGGAATCGGGGCCCCTCGCTGACGTCCGATCGACACATGTTCCGCAGCAGAATTTACTTTATGCAGCGCTACTATCCACAGCACCTCTGGCGCTGCACCGTCAGCAATTGGCTGGACGTCGGCAAGCGTTTACTGAAGGGACAATGGCGGAATGCGGGCGTCATCGCCCGGGAGATCACATCGAATCCTAGCAGGCCACGAATCGTCCAATGAATGCTGCACCAACATCAGCCTCGCCTTTTCAGATCAGCCTCAATCCACTGATCTACGCAACGATTTTCATGGCCACTTTTGCGGGCTGCCAGGGCGGGCGCTATTACCTGTCAAACCGTTTACAGGAGCTGGGTATTGCCTGCGCATTGCTGCTCTTTGTCATGGGCTGCTGGCAGGGTCTCTTTCGGCTGCAATACCAGGAGTGGCGAAGCTGGGTACTCAGCCCCCTGATACTTATCGGGGGCATCATCGGCATCAGCAGTATTGTATTTGTGCTCAACTATTCAGGCAGCGTGCTGTACAGCGCGTTTTCCGCAAGAGAGTTTCTTCTGGCCTTTATGGGGCCGGGCATTTATCTGCTGTGTCGATGTGGTTTACCCCTGAAAAACGTCGAGCGCACCATCTGGATTGCACTATTTGCCCTGATGATTAATTACCTGTTGTTTTACTTCACCATGGATCTTCGCGCTGCGTTTTTTTCCTCGGATCATACGGTGAGTAACCTTGTCACCTACGATGCCTGGCGTGGCTTTCGCCTGAAACCACCGCTGTTTGCCATTATGGTTGCCCTGCTCGGAGCGCTGGCTCTGATCATGCAGTCCCGTGGCAAGGCCGTTAAAACGGCGGCATTCGCCAGTGTCGCTCTGGCGGCCTACATCTGGAGTATCGTGCTGTTTCGCTCTACTTTGGCGACCATGATCCTCTCGGTGATGCTGTATCCCCTGCTTTTGTCGCATCGCAACCGGCTCAAGCTGATTGTGGTGATGGCGCCGCTTGTGGTGCTCGCGGTTCCCGTCGTCGGATCTCTGGCGGTAGACAACTTTATGGAGGCTGATGGCGGCAGTATCCGCGCCAAGGCGTTTCTTAAGGCCATGGAACACATCGCCATGCATCCCATACTCGGCGCAGGTGAAGACAGCGCCTACGGTCTGTCCTATCAGGAAATTGTCGCGCCGTATTTCTTCCCTTCGGACTTGGGCCTCATGGGCGTGACTTACAAATACGGTGTAGTGGGACTGATTTTGTATCTCACCATGCACGGCAAGATATGGCTGTGCCTGTGGTCAGCGAACATGGATTGTCGAGCAGCAGACGGACGCATCAACCCACTACTGTGGGGCATGTTTATCTTCATGACGGCGCAAACGTTTAACCTGGCCCTCAATCCGGGGCTCGCCTACGCCCAGGGCATCACTCTGGGAAGTCTCGCTCTTGCCCTGGCAAGCCTGCACCGTGTTCGCTGCGCCGGCGTCGCCGGTAACAACGCTCTTGCACCATCGCATAATCTCCCCATACTGGACGCCTGAAGCGTGTTTGGCCCAAACTCCATGATCAATGCGAACCTGAGATTCATCGGACCCACTCTATGACGGACGCTCTCAAGCTAATGATGGTTGAGGACAGCCCGTCGCTGGCTGCGATCTATAACGCCTATCTGAAAGATGAAAACTACCAGACTGTCACGGTGGACTCTCTGGGACGCGCGCATGCCACGCTCGACGCCTTTGTCCCAGACCTGGTGCTGTTAGATATCGAGCTTCCCGACGGCAGCGGTATTGATTTCCTTGAGCACGCCATGGCCCTGGACAAGCCACCTAAAGTGGTGGTGATGACCGCACATGGCACCTCGGATATGGCGGTCAATGCCATCCAGATGGGCGCTTCGGACTTCCTCACAAAACCTTTTGATGCTGCGCGTCTGAAGGTGACCTTGGGCAATGCTGCCGCCCAGCTTGATCTTGGCAAGCGCATCGAAGAGTTGTCGAATAAACAACGCTCGAATTACGCCGGTTTTATCGGCGCGTCCAACCCCATGCAAACCGTTTATCAGACCATTGATTCATTGGCGCCCAGCGATGCTACGGGCTTCATCGTCGGAGAAAGCGGTACGGGAAAGGAACTGGCCGCAGAAGCAATTCATGCTCATAGTAACCGCGCGGGCAAAGAGCTCGTCGCCATTAATTGCGGTGCTATTCCCGGCGAGCTCATGGAAAGCGAGCTCTTTGGTCATGTAAAGGGTGCCTTCACCGGCGCCAGCTCTGCGCGTGAGGGCGCGGCGAGCGTTGCCAATGGCGGCACGCTGTTTCTGGACGAGATCTGTGAAATGGATCTTGACCTGCAAAAGAAGCTACTACGCTTTATCCAGACCGGCACCTTTCGCAAGGTCGGCAGCAATACTTTAGAAACCGTGGATGTGCGCTTTGTCTGCGCGACCAATCGAGATCCCCTGGTTGAAGTGCGCGAAGGGCGGTTCCGGGAAGACCTGTTCTACCGACTGCACGTAGTGCCGTTGAGACTGCCGCCACTGCGCGAGCGCGACCGGGATATTTTGTTGATTGCCCGGCACTTTCTCGAGGTTTATGCGACTCAGGCGTCTAAAGACTTTAAACGGTTTTCGTCCGCTGCCGAAGAACAGATGCTCCGCTACGCCTGGCCGGGCAATGTCCGTCAGCTCCAAAACGTTATTCAGCAGGCGGTCGTGCTCAACCAGGGAGAGCAGATCGAGATCGACATGCTGGCTCTGAATGTTCATCAAGGCTTAATCGACAGTTTGGAGGCCACCCCATCCGGCAGTAGCACACCGAAGAGTGCTGGCGGGGACACAGGGAACCATAGCGACACCGAGCAGGGAGAGCTTGCAAAGCGACGCGCTATCGAGCCGTTATGGATGGTAGAAAAGCGCGCTATCGAAGCGGCAGTGGCGGCCTGCGACGGCAATATCAATCGCGCCGCGGGTTTACTCGAAGTGGCGCCATCGACGCTCTATCGTAAGCGTCAGGCATGGATTGACGACAACAATCATGAGGGCTAACAAGTGTACGGTCTGATCAACAGCGCACTTCAGGATATGGTAATCACACACTTCGGCGAGGAGCGCTGGAAAGCTGTACATCAGCATTCAGGCGTGTCCGACGACTCCTTCCTCACCATGCGCCGCTACGACGACGAGACCACCTACAGGCTGGCCGGCGCCGCCGCAGAGGTTCTGGAGGCGCCCATAGACAGCTGCATGGAGATGTTCGGCAAACATTGGGTGGATGCCATAGCCACGCGAAACTTCGCGCCGCTTATGGATGCAACCGGCAACGATACCGTCGGCTTTTTACACAATCTGAATGCGCTACACGATCGTATCGCCAGCACATTTTTAGACTATGTGCCTCCGGAGTTTCGCGTTGAAGATGTAGATCCGGACGCTGGTAGATACTTCGTCCACTACTACTCTGAGCGTAAGGGTCTGACTTCTTTTGTCACCGGATTGTTAGGCGGTTTGGCCGATCACTTTGGTGATCAGCTCGAAATTCTTGCCGTGTCTATTGATGATGACGGCGAAGGCACACACAGCGTATTTGAACTAATTATTCAGTGAACACAGAGCCCCGTCTTTCCTGGAAACAGCTGGAGAAGCTGTTCACCGTCATCATGTGTATCAATGATGACGGCGAGATTCTCTATAGCAGCGAAACACCCAAACGGCATATTCCGACGCTGAGCGAAGGCTCGCGGTTTTTCGACCTATTCAAATTACTGCGGCCTGCGGGGGCGCGCAATGTAACCGAAGTGCGCAAGCACCTGACTTCCCTGTTTTTGGTAAAGAGCGTTGACGAGCGCTTTGCCATGCGCGGCCAAATGGTGAAAACCACCTGGGAAGGAACGCCGGTTTTATGTTTCTGCGGCTCCCCCTGGGTATTCTGGATGAATGCCCATTGCCCTGATATCAAACTTGGCATGAATGACTTCTCGGCGCAGGACTCGCAGCTTGATCAGCTGTTTCTCATGACCACCGAACAACGCATGGTCAGCGATCTCGAAAAACTTAACGGCGAACTCCAACAAGCCAAGCAAGACACTGAATCCGCCCAAATGGCCAAAAATGCGCTGTTTGCACGAATGAGCCATGAGATGCGCACCCCCTTAAACGGTGTGGTCAGCGCGCTTTCCCTGCTGGGCGATCACCCCATGAGCGCGCAGGCTCAAGACCTGTTGAGATTAGCCAGCAGTTCCTCGCGTAATCTACTGCACGTAATCAACTACGTGCTGGACATCTCCAAGATCGAAGCGGGCGAAGAGGTCTTTGATGCAACGGTTTTCGAGCTAAACACGCTGCTGCGTTCAGTAACAGATATTGTCAGAGCCCGCGCTGTGGAAAAACGCCTGGAGCTGTCATGGTCTGTAAGTCCACTGCTCAGTGATCTGTATGTCGGCGACAAATCCAAATTACGGCAATGTCTGTTAAACCTCGTCACCAATGCCATCAAGTTTACAGATAGCGGTAGCGTCGCAGTTCGCGCACTGCCATCAGCATCCGAGGACGCCGTCCGATTTGAGGTAGAGGATACCGGCAGCGGGATAAGTGCTGACGATAAACCCCGTATCTTTGAGCCTTTCTGGACTGGCATGAACGACAACCTGTCACAAGAGCGCGGTACAGGGTTGGGTTTGGATCTTGTGCGGCGCTATGTCGCTGTTATGCATGGCACGCTGGGCGTAGCCTCACATATCGACAGAGGCTCTCTCTTTTGGTTTGAGGTACCTCTGGAGGTAGGCAGCGAGGAATCACTGGACGCCCTGGACACTATGCCGGAGACACAGAATGTTCCCGCGCGGTTTAAAGGAAGAGTCCTGTTGGTAGACGATAACTCGACCAATATGCTCCTTGGACGCCTCATTCTTGAATCTCTTGGTGTGACCGTCGAAGAAGCCTGCGACGGGTCCGTAGCAGTAAAAAAGGCATTGAGTAAGCCCTTTGATCTGGTGCTTATGGATCTCAATATGCCGGTAATGGACGGGGTAGCAGCCACCACACTGATCCGCAAAGAACGTAGCGAAGACGTACTACCGGTGGTTGCCCTGACGGCCTACGCCAGCAGTGAGGAGAAGGAGCGCTGCCTGCAGGTGGGCATGAATGACTATCTCACCAAGCCCATCGTAAGAGACCGCCTGGCAGAACAACTTAACCGCTGGCTGGACGCCGAGACCGAATCTGAACGTCCGGGAATACGCAAAGACCCCATAGCCGCCCCCATGACAAGCGAGGAGGAAGTAGATGCTCCACCAACACTGGCAACCGACGTTCTGGACGAATTGCGGGCGCAAATAGGCGAGGCCAGCCTGACGGCGGTTCTGGAGCAGTTTGAAGCCGAGGTAAACAGTCGCCGTCAGCAGTTTTCTGCGGCCATCGCTGCGGCGGATCTGCATGCGATTGTCAGGGAGGCCCATACCCTGGCCAGCACCTGTCGAAGTCTTGGGTTAGCAAGGGCAGGCATGTATTTCGCCATGCTTGAGCAGCAAATGCGCGATAGCAGTATCGCGGCCACCGACGAGAACCTCACAGAAGCTAATGAACTGCTTCGCGGTGGTCTTAAGGCGCTTGACGATTATCGACAAGCCTAGCTAACGGTTCGGACGGAGGTCTGCTAGGCTCAGGTAACGTGCTCTTTTAAAGTAAGGGAAATACCTCATGCGCATCGTTCTCTGGTTACTGGGAATCCCGGCAGTACTACTGGTTTTAGCGGTACTGTTGGTGCCACTTTTTTTGGATGAAAAAGCTCTGGTGGATATCGCTGCCGAACGCATAAAGGCGCAAAGCGGTGCGATCCTGACCGTCAGTGGCGACACCTCTTTGTCGCTGTTTCCCAAGGTGGCGCTAGCAGCCAGGGACGTCAGCCTCGAGCTCCCGGATAGCCAAACACAAGTAGTCGCAAAGTCTCTGTCCGCCGGTGTTGCGCTCATGCCGCTGTTTCGCAGCAGCGTTGAAGTCGACAGCATCAAGATTGATGGATTGACGCTCACCACCGAAGCCGCCGACGAGGAGGCAGCAAAGGCTGTCGCCATCGATACGGCCACCCTCAGTAACTCCGAGCTGGACGAGTTCTATGCTTTGCGATCCAAAGCTCGCACACAGGCACAGTCAGAGGCCGCCGCCAGCGTACTGGCGGTACCGCTGGCACTGGAGGTAGGCGAAGTATCCTTGAGCAATATTCGTGTCATCACTGTCGATAGCCAGGGTAAACCCATTAGCGAGCTGCAGCTTAGGCAGCTCACCGCGAGTGACCTGAATCTCGACGGTCGCCCGGTGCCCCTGACTATCGACATCATCATTCCCTCTGGCAATGAAGCCCCGCCTATGGAGATTGCGCTTGCGGGCGAGTTCAGAACAGATCTGAACGCCGAGACGCTAAGCCTGGACAGCCTGAACGTGCGAATTACGGGCGCCACCGCAGACCCTCTTACCCTGGGCCTAAGCGGTAAGGTCGCTCTGGATACCCAGATCGCCGACCTGAGCCTTCAATTGCAGACGGGTAAACTCAAAGGCAGCGGCACGGTACGCTATGCGAGTTTCGAGAGTCCTCAGATTGATGCAAATCTGGCACTCACCGAGCTCAATCCGGCCCTGTTGGTTTTAGCCGGCCCCGAAGCGACAGCCGACGTTGCAAACAGCCCGGAAGCATCGGGTGATGACATGCCTCTACCCCTGCACGCCCTGCGCATGGTCGATACCCGCGCCAAGCTACAAATCGACACGGTGGTATTGGACGTCCACGAGCTAACCGACGTGAGTGCGACGCTGCGTGTCGTCGACGGCGTTGCCACTCTCGATCCGGTGTCTGCCCAAGTACATGGCGGCGATATTGGGTTTAAAGCCGTGTTTAACGGCCGCTATAACCTTGCCACTCTCACTACCAAAGGCGGGGTTACGGGATTGAACGTTGCCCAGGCGGTATCGGCCATGGAACTGGGCATGCAGGCCCGCGGAACCGCCAATCTGGAATGGTCGCTCACCGGAACCGGCAAGAGCAGTAACAGTTTAAGCCAATCTCTCACCGGGCCCATAAGCTTTACCACCCAAGACATTACGCTTGCGGGCATCGCCATGGAGAAGATGTTCTGTCAGGGCGTTGCCCTGGTAAATCAGGATTCGCTGAGTGCGGAGTTTCCTGCAGACACCCGTTTTGATGCGCTGGAAGCCCAGATTCAATTGGCTGACGGTGTAGCAACGCTAAACCCATTGACGGCGCAATTACCGGCCGTGGGACTCAGCGGCAAGGGCACGCTAAACCTGGAGTCGCAGGATTTACGGGCCAGTTTCCGAGCCCAACTCTCAGCGGCGCTGGGCGAACTCGATCCCGCCTGCCGAATCAACGAGCGCTACGCGGATTTACGCTGGCCCGTGGAGTGTAAAGGCAACCTGGCTGGCGACCCCGCAAGCTGGTGTGGGGTTAACACCACAGAGATCGTCAAGGATCTGGCTGAGGGTGAGCTTAAGCGCAAGGCCACCGACGAGGCCGGAAAGCTGTTCAAAAAGCTCTTGCAGCGAGACTAGTTGAGAACGCGATAGCCCCGACCGCTCAGGCAGCGCTTGACGACCCGCACTTCGTCTCGCGCACCTTCGGCTATACCTCGCGCGCCACCGGTTACAGCGCCAACGCCGGCCCCTTGCACAGCACCTTCGGTGCTATCTCTAACAATGGCTCCCACCGCACCGCCAACAACGGCGCCTGAAGCCGCACCGCGAGCGGCCTTTTCGCCGGTGCGCACCTCATCTGCGTAGGTTTCGCACTCTGCCTTATCGGCGGCGTAACGCGCCATGTCTACGCCTTTTCGGTCGATGATAATCTCATCGGTGGTTGTGCAGGCACCCAGCAACATCAGGGGTGCCACCCATAAAACGACATAAACTCGGATCACACGCATAACAACACTCCGTACTGACAGGATTTGAGCTTATACGTCATAAAAGCCCTTATCTGTCGGACGGCAAAAAGACCCTAGCGTTCACTTTTTTCTGCAGCGACGAGCTCACGCACGTCCTCGAGCAACATTTTGGCGTCAAACACAATCCCATCGCGCACGGTGTAGCGCACGCCGCCCACCCGCTCCACCAAACCCGTTTCGCGATTCAGTCGGCGATGCCCCGTACCGTAAAGCAGTTTGAAGTTAGCCAGAGGGTTCTCGTCCATAATCACCAGATCGGCCTTTTTACCCACTTCAACGGTGCCAATCTCCTGGTCCAGGCCCAAAAGCTCAGCGCCGTCCAGGGTGGCCGCCTTGATAACCTCAAGCGGATGAAATCCGGCCTCCTGAAGCAGCTCAAACTCCCGGATGTAGGAAAAACCGTACACTTTGTATATAAAACCTGCGTCAGAGCCCACCACAACACGCCCGCCCGCATTTTTGTAGTCGTTTACAAACTCCATCCAGCGTCCGAAGTTTTGTTTCCAATCGATTTCTCGCTGAGTGGTCCAGTCAAAGAAATAGGAACCGTGAATATCCGGATTCGCCTCAAACGCACGCTCCATGTAGGAAGGCACATAATCCTCCATCCAGTCGGCGTTGCGCGCTCGCATCAGATCGCGATTAGCCTCATAGATGGTGAAGGTCGGTGAGAGTGTAAAGTCCAGATCCACCAGTTCGGCAAGCGTTCGCTGCCAGGTCTCGGAGCCCGGCGCTGCGGCCTGCATCCACAGGCGGCCCGCTTCACCAAATCGATCCTGCTCATTACTGTAGTTGTAATCGTGGGGGTAGTCCTGAATAACGCGGTCCTCAAACATTGCCTCGGGCAGACCGTACCAGTGCTCCATGCTATCGAGGCCCAAACGCGCGCTATCAAGAACATTGGTCTGCACCACTGATAACTGCGCATGGTGATAAGAGGTCTTCATTCCCAGACGCTTGGCCTCTTCCATGGCAGCGGCAAAAGGCTCGGCTCGAGCGCCCCGAAATTTCACGCCGTCAGCTCCGCGCTTACGTACGGCCTTGACCCAGTCTCGAGCCTCATCGGCAGTAGCCGTCGAGGGAGGAAACATCGCATGCACACGCATGCGCGGTGCGCTGATCTCTCCGGCGGCAGCGAGCTCCCGGTGTTTCAGCGTCCAACCCAGGCCCATCACCGCACCCACATCGCGCACCATGGTGACACCATGGGCGAGCCACAGCTTGAGTACGTATTCTGAATCGGTAAGCGCCCCGGCCTGAGCATGTCCCGGGGTTCCAAGATGCGTGTGGGCATCTATAAAGCCGGGCAGCACATAACCACCATTCACATCGATGACCTCGGCGCCGGCAACATCAGCATCATTTGAATGCCCACCGCCAATGGAATAAATACGATCACCACGAACCTCGATGCTCACAGGCCCTCTCGGTGGTGCTCCGTTGCCCACCACCAACATCGCGTTTTTAATGATCAAGCGATCAAAGGGGCCCTTCGCTTCATCCCCTCTTAGCGGCGCCAACTTGGGTGGAGCAAAGCCGGCCGCCAACGCAGGCGCGATGCCCTCTTCTCCAGGCTCGGGCCTTTCGACGGCTAAAGCCGTCGATGCAGCCATAGCGGCAATCAGCGAGACGCTGGCAATCGCTTTGCTGGAAAGGGCTCGCGCAGTTTTGCCGCTGATCTTCGCTGGCATAAAGTTCTCCTCGTTATTGGTTGCCGATGTTTTATAGCACGACCTTAGCGCTTTTTTCTCCAAAGGACCCGCCGCTATACTGAGGCATTAGCATGAATTTTCCTGGTCCGGATCCCGGACCTTAAGCCGTGCCCAAGCCACAGGGAGCTTTGCCAAGACCGTGATACGACGACGCCAGTTCACGCGCGCAGGCCTGCTGCTTCTACTGGTCGGCGGATTCAGCTCCTCAGCGAGATCAACGCCCGCAGATGATAGTCGCCGCAAGGTTCTTCTGGATACCGACATCGGCAGTGACATCGACGATGCGGTAGCCCTGGCCTACCTGCTTCGCCAGCCGCGCTGTGAGCTGCTGGGCATCACCACGGTCACCGGCGATGCTCAGGGTCGTGCTCAGCTGGCTGCTGCGCTTTGTCGCGCAGCAGGCGTCGAAGCGCCGATCTATCCGGGAGCCGAATCACCTTTAGTTGTCGAGTCGATGCAAAAAGAAGCCCCGCAAACGCAACGACTCCAGGGGGCTCAGCCGCAATTCGTCAATGATCAGGCCATAGAATTTTTACGACAGACCATTAGAGCGAACCCTCGGGAAATCACACTGCTGGCAGTTGGGCCCCTGACTAATATAGCCACGCTCTTTGCACGCGATCCAGAGATACCGGGGCTTCTGGCAGAGCTGGTTATCATGGGCGGCAAGTTTTCTGATTATCCAACGCCCTGGGGTGCTACCGAGTGGAACATCATCGTAGACCCCCATGCGGCCAAGCAGGTATTTGCTGCCCGCGTCCCAAAGATCACTGCCATAGGCCTGGACATTACCTGGCAGGTCAGCATGAGCCCGGCGGACGTCGCCCGACACTTTAGACAGGACCCACTGCTGGAGGTTGTGCTGGATTGGTCGTCGGTATGGTTCGCCGAGCGCGAGCTTCTGCATTTTCATGACCCGCTTGCCGCAGCGGTGCTCTTTAACCCCGGCCTGTGCAACTTTACCGCCGGGACCGTAGACGTGAATCTCCAGAGTGAGCCCACTCCCGGGGTCACATCCTTTGCGGCAAACACAAACAGCGTGACGCAGGTGGCCAGTCGCGTTCAGGCGGAGGCATTTTTTGCGGAGTACTTCAGCGTGTTTGATCGAGGTCCTCGACTGACCGAGCGCTGAGTGATCAACCCGCGCTGACTACTTTGGCTTCCAACTCGTTACCGGCGTGCAGGCAACCCCAATCTGTCCGCGGGTGATTACCAGCTTGTGTTTTCCTGACTGTGAAATACAGTAGACGGGTTGCTCCATCATTGTGGAAAGAGACTACTAGTGATCATAGCTCGCGTCGCCCGCTCGTTTCGCCAACATGACTGGTTTACGGCTGCTGTGGAGCTGGTCCTGCTTAGCGCTGGTCTCTTTGTTGGTTTTCAGCTCGATCGCTGGAACGATGAGCGCCTCGATCAACAGAAGGCTAACGAATATCGAGAACAGTTGATTGCGGACCTCACCGTCGAGCGTGATGACGTTGACCAGCTAACTGCCTATCACGAGCAAGTGCAAAAATATGCGATGACCGCACTGACGGCCTGGAGTGAAACACCAGCGGCGAATCCGCAAGAGCTCATCGTCGCACTCTATCAGGCGTCCAATGTGATTCCGGTAACGTCGGTGCGCGGCGCTTACGATGCGCTCTCCAATAATGGCCTTATTGATCTGGTTGCCGATCCCGCACTGGCGTCGAGGCTGTCGGGCTACTACGGACAGCAGTTAAGTATTTTCTTCACCGAAGTAAAGCGCTATCGCCTGGAGCTGCGCGGAGTGATGCCGGTCTATGTGCAGACGCGTATCAGGGATAATTGCACGCAGATCTCGGCGGCCCAGCGGATCATGGAAGAGCTGAGAGCCGATTGCGACCTGGGGCTCGAGCAAGCTGAGGCAGAGCAGATTCTCGCAGACATTGTTGCTCACCCCGAAATGCGCGCCTATCTGCGGCAAGGCATATCGCGTGACGGCATCTCGATACAGGTGCTCCATTCCAAGCGATCCTTTATTGAGGATCTGTTAGCGGACCTACAAGCGCTTGGGCAGCGGCCCTAGCCAACATTCAAAGGCGACGACGATGAGGCTGCGCCTGCGCTAGACTGTTTGCATGCTTAAACTCTCTGTACTTGATCTGGCCAATATCGGCGAAGGCTTCACCGCCGCCGACGCACTCGCCAATGCACTTGACCTCGCACAGCACGCCGAGGCTGCCGGCTATCATCGATTCTGGCTCGCCGAGCATCATAATCTTGCGGGTATTGCCAGCGCGGCCACTGCCGTGTGCATCGGTCATGTTGCCGGTGGCACCAGCACCATTCGAGTGGGTGCCGGCGGGGTTATGCTGCCCAACCATTCGCCTATGGTGATCGCCGAACAGTTCGGCACCCTCGCGACGCTGTACCCAGGACGCATCGATCTCGGCCTGGGCCGCGCACCGGGGACCGATCAGCACACCATGCGTGCGCTGCGTCGCGGTCCCGAGTCGTCGGAGCGTTTCCCGCAGGACGTGATTGAACTGCGCACCCTGCTCGGACCGCCACAGGAGCACCAGACTCTCCATGCTATTCCCGGCGAAGATACCAACGTGCCGCTGTGGATACTCGGGTCCAGTCTGTTTGGCGCGCAGCTCGGTGCGGCACTGGGTCTGCCCTATGCCTTTGCGTCGCATTTTGCGCCGCAGGCGCTAATGCAGGCGGTGCAAATCTACCGCGAACGGTTCGAGCCCTCAGAGCAGCTGGCCAAACCTTACGTGATGGTCGGCTGTAATGTGATCGTTGCTGATACAGAAGAAGAGGCGAAGCGGCTGTTCACCTCGACGCAACAGACCTTCACCCGCATGGTGCGCGGGGGCCGGGGCAAACTGCCGCCGCCCATTGACGATATAGAGACCTTCTGGTCGGGTGCCGAAAAGGCCCAGGTATCGTCGATGCTGGCTTGCTCGTTTTACGGGTCTCCGGAGACGATTACGGCAAAACTCCAGCCATTGATCGACGCCACCGGTGCTGACGAGCTCATGATCTCCGCTGCCACCTGGGACCACAAGGCACGGGTGCGCTCCTACGAACTGCTGGCCCAGGCCCTTAGAGAAAAAACGCCCCATGCCGCGGAGGTTACAAAGCGGTCTTCTTCAGCTTTGTCCTGAACTTTACACTTAGGCTGCGCGAAGCGCCCTGCCCAGCGTCTCTTCGCCCAGGACCTGGGTGAACTCACCGTTTTCCCAGACCAACTGCCCCCGGATCATCACTTCCTGAACAATAGCCGGCGGGCGATTAACCATTTGGTGATGCCCGAACAGATCCCGGAATATGTACTCTCGTGTGTCATTGCAGTCCCAGTCCCGCAGTTGCTCGGGATCGATCAGCACCATGTCAGCCTGAGCACCAAGATCCAGTGTGCCCACATCGATATTAAAAAACTCCGCAGGTTCGCGGGTAAGACGCTTGACCATCTTGGCGACCATGGCATCCCCATGCTGCTGTGCCAGTTTGAGAGACATCAGGTTACCGTCAAAAAATGCCATGTTCGTCAGGTGCGCGCCGGAGTCATTAAAGCCCGGCAGCGCCTGAGGGTGCATGAGGTAGTCCATGGTCGCGCGATTGCCGATATTGGATACATCGGCCCAGTAGCGAAAACCCTTGTCGTAGCGGCGCATAAGAAACAGCATAAAGTCCGCGTCGTCCACGGGGCGCTGCTCCAAAGAACTAAAAGCCTCGCGCTCGGCCTCGGATCGAGCCTGAGTTGCATCACCGTCCATGAAGCGAAGTAAGCGGTGGTGAACCTGATCAAAACTCTCGCCGTCCCAATCGCTGACCGGTGCTCCATCAAAAACCAGACGGTGCATATCGCGAATCACCAGATGATCCGGCATGCCCAGCTTCGCCTTAAAACTGGCCCAGTCGCCCCCGGTGCGTCCGTGCATCCAGTCACGCTTAAACTGCTCTACCCACACAGGATCGTGCATGAGCGCGTGACGCCCTTCCGCATCGTCATACTCAAGGGCAATGAGCTGCGCTGTGGAGGGTAATTCTTCGTAAAGCGGGCTCACAATTCCGTCGGACCAGACGCGGAAGTTAGTCCCCAGCGCCTGAAAATGCAGACTGCCCTTAAACAACCAGCTATTCATGAGCTTGGCAAAACCCAGAAATGCCTTGGTCGCCCGCGGCGCCAGCACCAGCTCCATGGCGGATAGAGCAGAAACCTTGAGGGTCTTTTTAAACAGCCGTCCGCTGGTCAGCGCAAAGTACAGGAGCGCCGTGGCGCGGTTCTCGATAATTGGTGTCGTTTGCCATACCCGATCGTATTTGCGCACCACTTTGAGTAAACGGCGCAGCTCCTTAAAGCTGGCAAACTGTGTGGGAATACGCTTGTCCGTGTGCGGCTCATTGGACAGGTAATGAAAGGGCAAGCCGTCGGTAGACAGTCCCAGATAACCCTGCTGCATGGCCCGCTCAAGGAGTGACTCCATCTGCTGGAACTCTTGCTCGGTGGGATCGCGGCTAATAGCCGCTTCCATGCCCATGACCTCTACGCGAAGCATGGAATGGGGAACAAAAGCGCCGACATTGGGACCCAGTGGCATTTGCGCAAAATGATCCATATAGCCGCCGGTATCCGACCAGCTGATGGCGTCAACACACTTGCGCAACACCGGCTTGGGAATGTTCTCTACGCGGGTAAAGCAATCAACGATGGGGTCTTGACCACTGTCATCGCGCTGGTGGCCAAAACAGGTACCCAGGCTGCAGTTCCCAAAAAGCACCGTGGTGGTCCCGTGGCGGACCACTTCAGTCAGTCGTGGATCCAGATCAACTTCCAGGTCCAGATGCGTATGGATGTCCAGAAGGCCGGGCATCAACCACTGGCCGCTGGCATCGATAGTACGCCGCGCCGGGCCTTCGGGAAGCGCTGTTCCTTTTGCCGCTATACGCCCTCGGCGCACCGCAATATCCATACGCCGGGGTGCCTCCCCGCTGCCGTCAAAAACCGTGGCATTTCGAAACAGCACATCCCAGGCAAAGTCATCGACCTTGTCCTGCCACTCCTTATCGGCCATCTCATCTGTTGCGTTCTGCCCGTCCTGATCCACCAACTGCACGCGCTATCTCCTTTGAATTCTCCATGGCGAAGGTTGCCGTGAGAGCCCAGAAGGGTAACCATGCTGCGGTTACAAGCCAAGCCCATTCCACTGGCAGATTTTCGGAGTTTTAATGTCTATTGCTTTTGACAACAGCTTTGCCGCGCTGGGTTCGCCTTTTGGCACCGTTACAGCACCGGACCCGGTAAAAAACCCGGCGCTGATCAAGGTCAACGGTCCCCTCGCTGAACAGCTACAGATCGACCCTAAATGGCTGGAAACGGCCGTGGGTATTGAGGTGTTGGCGGGTAACCGTATCGCCGAAGGATCCGAACCGACCGCCGCTGCCTATGCGGGTCATCAGTTTGGTCACTTCAATCCCCAACTGGGCGATGGCCGCGCCGTACTGCTTGGCGAAATTCTGGACAAAAACGGACATCGGTACGATGTGCAGCTCAAAGGCAGCGGACGAACCCCCTGGTCCCGCGGTGGCGATGGCCGCTCCCCCATTGGCCCTGTGCTGCGCGAATACATTGTGAGTGAAGCCATGGCGGCCTTAGGCGTACCCTCAACGCGAGCGCTGGCGGCAGTGACCACCGGCGAGCGCGTAGTTCGCGATGGCATTGCCCCCGGCGCCGTACTCGCCCGGGTCGCCTCCAGCCATATCCGGGTGGGTACCATGCAGTACTTTGCCGCGCGGGAGGATCGGCAGTCTCTGGCAACGCTGGTGAATTACATACTCGAGCGCCACTACCCCGAACGTCTCGGCTCCGACAACGCTGCGGTAGCGCTCCTTGAAGCGGTGATCAAGGCGCAAGCCCAGCTCATCGCTCGCTGGCAGCTTTTGGGCTTTGTGCATGGAGTTATGAATACCGACAATATGCTGCTATGTGGTGAGACGGTGGACTACGGACCCTGCGCCTTTATGGAGGAATATCACCCAGAGACTCTGTTTAGCTCCATCGATCAGCAGGGCCGCTATGCCTACTGCAACCAGCCCGGTATCGCCCAGTGGAACCTGTCACGGCTGGCCGAAACACTGCTTCCGCTCATTCATGAAGATACAGATACCGCAGTAATCGAGGCCAAAACGGTCCTCCAGCGTTTTCCGCAGATTTTTGAGAGCGCCTATGAAACGGGTCTTGCGGACAAACTGGGGCTGAGTGCGATGAATGAGTCAGACATCGCGCTGGCGGATGACCTCTTTAGCGCGCTGCAGGAAGACAAGGCGGACTTTACGCTGGCTTTCCGATTTTTAGCCGACCAGGTCAATCCGGGTGCCAGGAATACGGGGGCAGGCGAGCTGTTCTCCCCCGGCCAAAAACTACTGGAGTGGCTGCCGCGCTGGATGCAACGCCAGCAGACCGAAGACGGAGACCCTGGAGAGCGGCAAACCCGGATGTTTGCGGCAAGCCCGGCGTTCATACCGCGCAACCATCTTGTGCAGCGGGCGATTGAAGACGGCGAAAGCGGCGACTATGCGCTGTTCCATCGTTTAGTCGCGCGTCTGGCTGACGCAACGAGCTATAGCAATGACGATAGAGACCTGGCGCTGCCGGCCGAGCCTCAGGAGCGGGTAACGCGCACCTTCTGCGGGACCTGAGCGCCCACGCGCCGTATAATCACGCTTTTATCATCCGCCCAACCCCCCAATCTTGGAAGGCAGCTGCGTTGAGCATCGAATTTTTTGGCAAAACCCTATCCGGTCCCTTCACGATTCCCTCGGGAATCGTGACGACCGCACCGTCAATCATCCAGTACTTTTTTGACCACGTGCCGCAGATCGGCGTCATTACTACCAAGAGTATTGGTTTGGCCCCCCGCGCGGGGAACCGCGAGCCGGTCTACTCCCAGTACGCACCGGGCTGCTTTGTAAACGCAGTGGGCCTCACCAACCCCGGCGCCGAAGCGGCCCTGGCCGGCATTCGGGATCTCAAAGTCCCCGCCGATCGCTTTTTGCTGACCTCAATATTCGGCGGCAGCGTCGAAGAGTTTGTAGAAGTCGCCAAGCTGCTCGCTCCGTTCTCCGATGGCTTGGAACTCAACCTTTCCTGCCCCCACGCCAGCGGCTATGGCATGGCCATGGGACAGGACCCGGTGGTCGTCGCAGAAATCGTCGCTGCGGTAAAAGCCGCCGTAGATGTACCTGTAATTCCCAAGTTAACACCCAACACGCCAGACATAGGCGCCATCGCCAAGGCTGCAGCAGGCGCTGGTGCTGACGGCTTCTGCGCCATCAATACCGTGGGTCCCGGCTATACCTCCTCCCATGGCGAGCCGGTGCTATCCAATGGCGTTGGCGGCATGTCCGGTAAGGGCGTACTGCCCATCGCACTTAAGTGCATCCGGGAGATACGCGAAGTCAGCGATTTACCCATCGTTGGCTGCGGTGGCTTCTCCAGCGCATCAGATGTCGATGAAGCCTTTAAGGCTGGCGCCGATGTGATCGGCGTGGGCTCAGCGCTTACCGGCATGAACAGCGAGGAGATTGGCACATACTTCTCGCAGCTGGAGAAGGACCTTGAGCGCAAAACGGACTTTGCCGAGGCCATGGTTCGCTACGACATCGACATGAAGTTTGAGCCCGTGACACTGGTTGAAAACAAACGCGTTTGCGAAGACATCGCCCTGCTTACCTTTGACCGCCCCATCAACATTCAGGCCGGCGAATTCATCTACCTATGGATTCCGGGCCTGGGCGAAAAGCCGTTCTCGGCTCTGGTCGACACGCCCTTCACTCTGGTGGTCATCGACGTGGGCCAGTTTACCCATGCGCTGATGGACCTACCGCCCGGCACCGAGGCCTATGTGCGGGGTCCCCACGGCGTTCCCGTAGCGCCGCCGGACGATGCACACATCATGGCCGTTGCCGGCGGCACGGGACTGGCGGCGGTGTATCAAATCGCCCGGGATTTTGGCAATTCGGAGTTCTTTATCGGCGCACGCAGCGAAGACCGACTGTACTTTTTGGATGAATGCGCCGAAGTCGCCGAGCTACACGTAGCCACCGACGATGGCAGCCGCGGCTATCACGGCCGGGTGACCGAGATGCTGCGCGAGCGCCTGGCGGGCATGAGCGAAGCGGAGCTGGCAAAGCTCGTGTTCTACAACTGCGGTCCGGAACCCATGGTTCGAGCTGCTATAGCGGTAGAGCGCGAGTTTGTTAAAGAGGAGCAGATCCTCAGCGCCGTGGACTACATGACCAAATGCGGCGTGGGAATCTGCGGTGCCTGCGCGACGCCCGACGGGCGCCGCATCTGCGTAGACGGACCTTTTCTCAGTGACCTGAACCCCTAAAAGGGGCCCAGGCACCGCAAAAGTTTAAGCCAGCGCCTGATCCTTCACGGGCAGATTACGGATTCTAACCCCGGTTGCTGCGTACACGGCGTTAAGCACTGCGGGCGCGCCAACGGCAATCGTCGGCTCGCCTACCCCACCCCAAAAACCACCGGACGGCATAACAGTTACCTCTACCTCGGGCATCTGAGCGAGCTTCAGAGAGGGATAACTATCGAAGTTTTCCTCCACCATAGCGCCGTCCTTGACCGTCATCTCGCCGTAGAGCGCAGCGCTCAGTCCGTAAACAAACGATCCGCCAACCTGCGCCTCAATCTGCTGCGGGTTCACCGCAAAACCCGGATCAGTAGCCGCCCAGATCTTCTTCATCTGTAGCTTGCCATCGACCACGGCGACTTCGGCGCAGCCGGCCACGTAACTGCCAAAGGCCTTGCAAACGGCAAGACCCAGTCCATGACCTTCGGGCATTTTTCGGCCCCAACCGGCTTTTTTCGCGACTTCTTCAAGTACAGCAAGAGCGAGCGGGCTTTCTTTTAACAGCTCGCGGCGGTAATCCAGAGGATCCGCGCCAGCTTGCCTGGCAAGCTCATCCACAAAACTCTCCATATAGAAGACATTCTGATTAATGTTCACGCCACGCCAGAACCCGGGTCGCAGATGCGTGTTACGCATGGCGTGATCGGCAAGCAGATTGGGCACCGAGTAAATCATGGCGTGGTCACCCTCGGGCGCCATGGACTGGAACACCACCGGGTCCATTTCCGGCTCACCCAGGGCCGGCCTGAAGAAAGCCAGAATCGACTGTCCGGAGATACGCACATGCAGGGCATCGAGCTTGCCGTTGCTATCGATACCCGCTGTCATGCGACTGCGAGTGGTGGGATGGTAGTAACCCCGTCGCTGATCTTCCTCACGACTCCAAAGCAGTTTTACCGGCGTGCCGGGCATCTGCCTGGCAATCGCCACCGCCTGCTCTACAAAATCATGCGCGCCGCGACGACCAAAGCCACCGCCGAGAATCATGCGGTGCACCTCGCACTGCTCCGGGAACAAACCCGCCGCAGTGGCAACAGTCTCAAGCGCGGCTTCGCCGTTTTGCGTGGGTACCCAGGCTTCACAGCGATCCGCCGTCCACAAGGCCGTAGCATTCATGGGCTCCATAGGCGCATGGTTCTGGTAGGGATAACTGTAATCAGCGGTGAGCGTCTTGCTGGATTTGCCCAGGGCTGTTTTCACGTCGCCGTGTTCGTTGCCCACAAACGCATCATCTGCCGTGAGGCCCTGTTCGAGCATCTGGCGAATACTTTCGCTGGTCACCTTGCCCGCTTCACCGGTTTCCCACTCAATCTCAACCGCATCCAAGGCTTTTTTGGCCTGCCACCAGCTGTCTGCGACTACCGCGACGGCGTCATCGCCGACTTCGACCACCGCGCGCACCCCGGGCATGGTCTTGGCTTTACTGGCGTCGTAGCTGCTGCGCTTGCCCGTGTGTACCGGACAGGCGTGAATAGCAGCGTGAAGCATGCCCGGAAGCATCACATCGGCACCGTACTGCAACTTGCCGCTGACCTTGTCCACGGTATCAAGCCGCGCCACGGAATGCCCCACCAGGGCCCAGTCCTTGGGATCTTTAAGGGTTACAGAGTCCGGTGCGCTCAGCGTCGCCGCCGTCGCAGCAAGCTCACCGTAGGTCATGGTCGCGCCACTGGGCGTGTGGGTCACAACGCTCTTTTTCGCAGTACACTCTGCGACAGGCACACCCCATTCTTTGCTCGCGGCCATAATCAACAGCTCGCGGGCCAGGGCGCCGCCTTCTCGCACATACTGGTGACTGCCACGAATCCCGCGACTACCACCGGTAGCAAAGCTACCCCAGACGCGTTTGCGGGCCAGGCTCTCCGCCGGTGAGGCGAACTCCCAGCTCACCTTATCCCAATCGCATTCAAGCTCTTCGGCAACTAACTGCGCAAGGCCGGTCAGCGTGCCCTGCCCCATTTCGGCGCGGGCAATACGAATCGTCACGGTGTCATCGGGGTCAATCAAGACCCAGGCGTTTACTTCTGTCGCGCCATCTTGCGCATGTGCACTCATGCTGCCCAAAGGCAATTGCATAGCCACCATCAGTCCCGCGCCAGCGGCTGCAGAACCAACCACAAAACGTCGGCGGCTAATATCCACAACGCCTGACTTCTCGTTGTGACCGTCTTCTGCGGCACCCATCAGTTTGCTGATATTCATGATTGCGCTCCTTCATCACCGGCGGCGATGGCAGCAGCCCGATGAATGCCCTCTCGCACCCGCGGCAGCGTGCCGCAGCGGCAAATATTGGTCATTTTCTGATTGATGTCCGCATCCGTGGGATTGGGGTTTTCGGACAGTAAGGCAGAGGCAGCCATAATCATGCCGGGCTGACAGTAGCCACACTGAGGGGTATCGATCTCTACCCAGGCTTGCTGCACGGGATGGCTGGCATCCTCGGACAAACCCTCTATGGTGGTGATGGATTTGCCGGCCGCCGCACTGGCGGGGTACACGCAGGCGCGTATTGCCTTGCCGTCAATATGCACGGTACAGGCACCGCATTGGGCAATGCCGCAGCCGTACTTTGTACCGGTAAGACCCAGATGGTCTCGCAGGACCCACAACAAGGGCGTCGATGGATCAGCATCCGCCTCCATGGACTTACCGTTAACCATTAATTTGAGCATTCTGGGTTCCTCTATTGGCAACTCGCTAAGACTCACCAGACTATAGCGACAATGACAGAAAATACAGCACCATAATCACAGTCGACCCACTGCTCGATACACGCGTGTTAGCCTGCGAGGACAAAGAAAACCTAAGGGGATCCCAATGCGCTGGATTATTAGAGTCATTGTCATTGTCTTGCTGTTGAGCGTAGCTGGTCTCGCCGCGTTTTTGGGTCCCGCGCACCTGCAGATTCGAGGCATTGAACCAACGCTACCCACAGAGGCGGAGCTGCGAGCTCTGGCAAACGTCCCCGGTGGGCCTACTACGATCCGTATCGCACAGTCATCCTCTCAAGCCGGTGCCGAAAGAGTCTTGGGGCACAGCCTGGTGATTCTCGAATGGGCTAATGGGCGCCGATTCATGATCGATGCAGCTATGGATCAACAAGCCAGCGAAGAGTTTGGCGAACTTGTCGCAAAGATGTCGCCGGGCATGGGGCCGGTCAACTATCACGGCAACGTTGCAGAGCTTTTAGGGGCAGAGCTAAGTACGGTGCATGGGGTGGGCTTTACCCATTTGCACGCCGATCATGTACAAGGCATCGATGCTTTTTGCGCCGCGCGTGGCCCCGGAGCCCGCAGCTATCAAACGGTGGCTCAGGCAACGCAGCACAACCTGCATACCAAAGAGAGTGCCGAGCAACTCGCTTCATCGTGTTTAGAGCCAACGGTACTGGACGGCGACGGTCTGCTAAGCATCAGCGACTTCCCGGGACTTGGAATAGTGAGTCTTGGTGGCCACACACCGGGTTCGACACTTTTTGCGGCACATATCGATGGCACCCTGTGGCTCATGAGTGGCGATATCTCAAACGTTAAGAGCAAACTGATGAGCAACACCGGCAAGGGCTGGCTATACAGCACCCTCTTTGTTCCAGAGAACACGTCGCGTACCGAAGAACTCCGTTTGTGGTTGAGCGCTCTGGATAGACAAGCGAATACTGAAGTCATCGTGGCCCACGATTTTGCGGCAGCGCTAGACAGCGGTATGCCATCATTCTAGATCAATCTTAAGGTAATGCCTGTTGGTTAGCTGGCCGGAAAAGACAAAGCTTGGGCCTGTGTATACATTGTGATGTCCATCGTCTACAGCCAAAGTTAGCCAACCCAAAAGGCGGAGAACAAACTTGAGCACATTTAGAATTGCCGTGATCCCCGGTGATGGTATCGGCACAGAGGTTATGCCCGAGGGCGTTCGAGTATTAGAGGCTGCCGGCAAAAAACACGGCGTAAGCTTTGAGTGGACAAGCTTTGACTGGTCCTGCGAGCACTATGCCAAGCATGGCGCGATGATGCCCGAGGACGGCATCGAGCAATTGCGAAGCTTCGACGCGATCTATCTGGGTGCAGTGGGTTTTCCTGGTGTTCCGGACCATGTCTCTTTGTGGGGCCTGCTAATTCCCATAAGGCGGGAATTCGACCAGTACATTAACCTGCGTCCCGTGCGACTCTTCGAAGGCATTCCTTGCCCGCTGGTGGGACGTGTCCCAGGTGACATCGACTTTATGGTAGTACGCGAAAACGTCGAGGGCGAGTATTCAGCCATCGGGGGAATTCAATACGAAGGCACCGAGCAAGAGGTGGTGGTGCAGCAAAGTGTATTTACCCGTCGCGGTGTAGATCGCGTGCTTCGCTATGCATTTGACCTGGCGCAAAGTAGACCCGAAAAACATCTCAGCTCAGCGACTAAATCCAACGGCATCATCCACAGCATGCCTTACTGGGACTCACGTGTTGAAGCAATGTCTGCGCAGTACCCACAAATCACTGTAGATCAGTATCACATCGACATTCTCACCGCGAATTTTGTGCGCATGCCGGATCACTTTGATGTCGTAGTGGGCAGTAATTTGTTCGGGGACATTCTCTCGGACCTTGGCCCGGCCTGTACCGGCACCATCGCCATTGCCCCTTCGGCGAACATTAATCCAGAGCGCAGCGGCCCCTCGATGTTCGAACCCGTGCATGGCTCCGCACCCGATATCGCCGGTCAGGGCGTCGCCAACCCCATAGGCATGATCTGGTCTGGCGCGATGATGCTCGCTCATCTTGGCAGGCAGGATGTGCACGACAGCATCATGCAAAGCATTGAGAACGTCCTCAAAGAAGGCGCCTGCCTCACGCCAGACATGCAGGGCAGCGCGACCACCGAGGAACTAGGCAAAGCCATTGCCGAAGCTGTTTAGGGTGATCAGAAATACAGCCTGCGGACAGAATAAAAGGAGTAATAGTTATGGATGACGTAGTAACGACATTTATCAACGCCCAGGGCGTAACCGAAGCCACCAGCGCATTCCTGGCGCGCAGCAAAGCCCACTTTATTGCTAACGAGTGGCACCCATCTGGAGAATCCATGGCAGTGCTGGAGCCCTCAACCGGCGGCCTGCTTGCAGAAGTACCCTGTGGAGACACTGCCACCGTCAATCTTGCCGTTGCCGCGGCTAACACCGCGTTTAAAAGCGGCGAGTGGTCTCAGTGGACTCCCGTACAGCGCGAACGAGTGCTGATGCGTCTTGCTGATCTTATAGAAGAAAATCTCCAGACCCTCGCCGAGATAGAATCCCTGGATGCCGGTAAGGCGATCGCAGGCTGCAAAGAAGTCGATATCGGCGGCTCTATTGATGTGCTGCGCTACATGGCCGGCTGGGCAACCAAGATTGACGGCGCCACCCGCAGCGTCTCCGTGCCCGGCGAGCATTTTGCCTACACCTTAAAGGAGCCGGTGGGAGTAGTGGGCGCCATTGTGCCCTGGAACTGGCCTTTTAATATGGCGATCTGGAAGCTGGCTGCGCCACTGGCCGTAGGTTGCAGCATTGTGCTCAAGCCGGCCCAGCTAACCCCGCTCTCCATGCTCTACTTTGCCGAACTCTGCCTCGAAGCAGGCCTTCCACCTGGTGCCTTCAATGTTGTTCTGGGCCGCGGGTCGGTGGTTGGCGAGGCACTGGTGAATCACCCGGACATTAACAAGGTGTCCTTTACCGGTTCGACCCCGGTGGGTATCGGCGTGGGACAAGCTGCCATCGCTAACCTCAACCCGGTCACTCTGGAGCTGGGGGGCAAGTCTCCTATGGTGGTATTTGCCGATGCCGATATCCAGCGTGTTGTGGATGCGACGCAACAAAGCGTGTTTTTTAATACTGGACAGGTGTGCAGCGCTGGATCCCGAATCTACGTACAGCGTGATATCTACGAACAGACCGTTGCGGCGATCGCTGAGCGCGCCGCCAGCATGGTGGTCGGTCATGTACTGGACGAGGCAACCGAGATGGGGCCGGCCATCTCTGCAGGACAAAAAGCGTCGGTGCTCGAATACATCGCTATCGGCAAGAGTGAAGGCGCACGGGTGGTCTGCGGCGGCGAGGACCCAGGAGGCGAAGGCTACTTTGTTCAACCCACCTTGCTCGCCGATTGTCACAATCAAATGCGCGTGGTGCAGGAAGAGATTTTTGGTCCGGTACTGGTTGCCATTCCTTTTGATACTGAAGAAGAAGCCATTGCTCTGGCTAACGACAATATCTACGGACTGGCCGCCAGCGTGTTTACACAGGATGTATCTCGTGCACACCGCCTGGTGCGCCAGTTAGAAGCGGGCACCGTGTGGGTCAATACCCACGACATGATTGATGCGAACACACCTTTTGGCGGAGTGAAACAATCGGGCTTTGGCAAAGACCTCGGCCCCGAGCAGCTCGACCATTACCTGAAGACTAAATCTGTATGGATGGCTCTGTAGTATCGATTCAGAGTCGATTGAGCTGTGATTTTGCAGTGTTCGATGGGACTGGTTTGGGATTAGCGCGGCTTGCGACCGCTGGAAAACCGCATTAGCGCAACGGCGATGAATATCGCCCCTCCGGCGGCGAGTAACACCGATGAAAATCCGGCAAAGTCTGCCAAAGTCCCAGATATGCCAGGGCCAAACATCGCCCCCATACCAATAGCCGGTACGCTAAGGATGATAAAGCGTCCATCCGCGTCGAGCTCTGCGACTTCGGCTATGGCAAAAGGCAGACCCATACCAATGGCAAAGGTCAAAATACAGGTGGCTGTGGCAAACACTGCAAATCCGCCCGATGTGCCGAGCAATAGGAGTGAGAGTAAAAACGCGGCGCAGGCCGCATAAAAAGGACGGGTATTGCCTAAACGCTCTCCCAGCCATGCTGTAAGCAGGGAGCCACCGGTTGCACACAGCAAGGTAATCGACAGCAGCAGGCCTATGCTCTCAGGACTAAAGCCTCCGTTTGCCCCGATACGCTCAATGAACGCCCACATACCGGATGCCGCGGAGAAAAACACGAACGTCGCTGCCAGCGCGCCCAGAATCGCAGTGCGATCCAAGGACGCATCACCTGCGTCAAGCGCCTCCTGCTCAGCGGTACCTTCAAGCTCTGCCCGCCCCTGCTTTGGCAATAAAAACAGCAGTGGCGTCAGTAGCAGGGCCACGGCCCCCATGCCCAGGGCCATAGCATTGAACCCCGCCAGGGGAGTAAGCACAGATGGGATAACAAACAACAGCACGGCGCCAGGAAAAGCCTCGGCCGCAATCTTGACGCCGTACCAGCGTGCGGGATTACTGGTATCGGCCAGGATCGTCGTGCCAATTCCGTAAAGCGCAGCAAAACCACCACCAGCCACCGCAGTGCTCAGTAGCAAAATACTGTAGCTCGCGGCATACCCTCCAGCCAGGAGTCCCAGCAAAGCGATGGGCAGCGCTACCGCGGTAACCCAGCGCCAGTTCCAGCGCCGAATCCAAAAAAATGCCCACACCGTGGTGAGGTTGTAACCCAGAAAAAAGGCCGAGCTGATAAAGCCTGTCTGCTGATTATTGAGATCGCGAAAGTCTTGAGCAGACCCCAGGTAAAGCGGCAGTACGTTGTAAAACAGTGCGCCAATAGCCGATATCGCCAAAGCCGACAGAATAATCGGCGTACGATCAAAGGAGTTACGCTGCTTGTTGTCGGTCTGTGTCATGTTTTATGTAGCTCCGCCAAGCGGGGTAATAAGAGACGAACGCCGCGATCCAAAGTAATGCGGTGACCGTGAACGCAACGAGATAGCCCCCTCGAACAATCAGCATACCCGCCATCAAAGGGCCCAGGGTGTTCCCCAGAGTTTGCATCGATGGAATAAGCACGGTGAATCGACCAGTGGTATCGAGCTTGGATACAAGCCCCATACGATAGGCCGCGCCGAAGTTCCAGGCCCAGCCGTTTACAAAGGACGCCGCCAGCAATACCGGGACCGACCCCATCAGGCTAAACATCGCAACGGAGATGACGGACAAAGCAATGGCAATCGCCATGGGCCAAAGGTAGCCCCAGCGTTCACCGAGAAACACCGCCGTAAGAGAACCCACCGCCCCAGCGCCGAGGTTCACACTCACTAGCAAACCACCGACCTCGGTACTGTGCTGCGCGTGGCCTATGCGCTCAAGAAAAACCCAAATGCCCGCATCACCAACAAACACCAGAAGTATCGCCATAAGCCCCAGAACCACAGGTAGTGGTGGCAACAAAGTGCGCTTGACCAAGGTCGCAGTGGATTGGAGCATCTTACTGCTGGAGCTCGGCAACCTTCCTGCAAGTAGCGCGCTGCTAAGGCCAATAAAGATCATGATGACTGCAACCGTAGGCAATACCTGAACTGGCTCTACGTTGCGCGTCAGCAAGGTGCTCACGGCTATCCCAAACACGATCTGCAAAAAAAACACGAGTGCGTAGCCTCGGGCAGGCTGCTTTTCTTCACCCAACAGCGCCATTACTACGGCATAGGCAATCCCCAGGCCAAGACTCGCAATAAAATGGCCACTTGCCAGGGCAGCAAAGGAATCATCAGACAGCACCACCACAAAACCCACTATGGTGATCAAGGCCCCGCCGCGGATCAACCAGATCCAGTTAGCGCGCTGTATCCACAGCATGCTGGAGGTAGTGGTGATGAACGTACCTGCGGCATACAGGCTGGCCAACACACCCAGGGAGTCCTCGGCGTAACCACGACTGTCGGCAAGAGAGCCCAGCACCACCGGCATAATGAGCCAGTAAAGAAACATCATCGAGCCAATGAGAATGGCAAGCAGCGCGTTTGGGGAAGGGAGTCGCATCATATGAAGCAACCGTATCGGCTACCGCAGGTAAAAAAAAGACCCGCACAAGGCGGGTCTCCTGCTATAGGTCGGTGTAAAGCGCCGACTGTAAACTTAAAACTGATAGCGAACTTCAGCTCGGATCGCGCGTCCGTAACCCGGAGCGGACATTGGCAACAGGAAGTTAATCATCGCGTTGATGTACTCCTCGTCAGCCAGGTTTTCACCTATGAGCGATGCACCCCAACCTGAAGGGCTGTTGTAGTCCAGGCGCGCATTGATCAGGCTGTAGTCCGATGCCAAAAGGTCCGTAGAGTTATCTGCGGTAAAGAACATCTCATCTACATAGGCATAATCGACTCGGGCATCGATAGTTTCGGTGACGTTCCATGTGGCAGCCAGAGAATAGGTGTTTTCTGGTGCGCGCAATGCACGATTGCCCGCAAGATCCAGAGAACCACCGGCGTCATCCTCAATAACACCTTTCTGGAACTCGGCATCCAGATAAGCATAAGTGAAGCGCAAATCGAAGCTGTCGCTGATCAACCAAGTGGCATCAATCTCCAGACCCGAGGTCTCCAAATCTGCGACGTTCTGAATAAGAATCGACGCATTGTCGTTGGTCTCAAGCTGATAATCCGTGTAGTCGTACATGAATAACGACACATTCAAGCGCGCGCGACGATCAAGAAACTCCGCCTTGAGTCCAATCTCATAAGCATCATTCTCTTCTGGATCGAATGCCAGGATAGACGTCGCACCGGGTGCTGTTGGTTGACGATTGAAGCCTCCGGACTTAAAGCCCTTGGCGTAGCTCGCATACAGCAACGTGTCATCAGACAGCTTGTAATCCAGTGCGACGCGAGGATCAAAGGATGTCCATGATTCTGAGTCCGAAATAGTTCCGGGAGTGAAGTTAAAAATCGCATTGTTCGCACCACCGGTGACAGCACCGATAAGGGCCGTTGTGGTGGAGTCTGTGAGTGGCGTATTGAGGCTCATGTCCTTTTCTTCGTCGGTGTAACGCACACCAACCGTCAATGCCAGACGATCACTCATGTCCCAGGTCACATCACCGTAGACAGCGTAACTGGTGGTGGTGTTCTCTGCGTCACTATTCTCAACATGCACACCACAGGCTAGGCCGAAATCTTCAGCCACAAGGCATAGGCCTTCGTCCTCAAACAGAACGTCCAGACCGGGATCTTCGTAGATCGTTACCGCGCTAATAGCCCGCGCTGTTTCCTCGTAATAGCTTGCGCCCACAAACCAGTTGATACGATCCCCGGTGCCGTTGATGCGAAACTCCTGAGTGAACTGCTCGAGATCCCAAGGCTCTATAAAATCAACGATCGGTACATCGCCGGTGTCAGCATCTGTGGGAATAGCTACGATGTCACTGCCGTAGTAGCCCGTGGTGGACGTGAAGGAAAGCGTGTCGTTGATATCCCAGCTGACCTTTAGCACCGCTAGATCTGCATCGATTTCTTGTTCTGGCTGGCCATTTACATTGATCGTGTCTGCAAATACATCATTGCCCCACACACCAAAGTTATCGACCATCTGCCAGCGGTTGTTCATTTGGAAGTTTTCGTAATAGGCGTTCACCAATACAGAGTCACTCGCGGCCCAGGTAAAGCCAAGACGCACCTGGTCGTGATCTCGGCCATTGAGCTCATCGCCGGTAACGCCGTTTTGATAAGTGCCGTCTCGCTCGTCGTGGCGAGCGGCTACGCGGACGGCGAAGCTGTCGGATACGACATAGTTGGCGATACCCTCGTATAGCAACTGCCCTTCGTCACCCGCCGAAGCGCGAAGCGAGCCAGAGTTTTCTTCAAGAGAGGCGAAGCTGTTGGTTACGCTTATCGCGCCTGAGGATGTGTTACGACCGAAAAGTGTGCCCTGAGGGCCTTTCACCACTTCGACGCGCTCGACGTCCAGATAACCCATACCACCAATGTTTCGACTGACGGGCACTTCATTGAAGTAGGTACCCACACTGTTATCAGCACCGGGACTAAAGGCGCCGGTTCCGATGCCACGGATCGTCAGTACGCTCTGAGTATCAGAGTCCGCGCTTCCAGACAGTCCCGGGGTGCTTAGCACAATAGACCGAAAACCCTTGGCATCCATTGCTTCAAGCTCATCGGAGTTGAATGCACTGATCGCCAGTGGCACATCCTGCACGCTCTGTGCGCGTTTCTGCGCGGTAACAATGACTTCTTCGAGTTGCGCCAGCGCGACGTCTGCGCCGACAAAGCTCGCCATTGCAACAGCGACTGACAGTGTGGTCTTTTTATTCATTGTGTGCATCCCCGGGTGGTATTACTTTTGTCTTGAGTTAAGACTAGAAGCACATGCCATTTCACAAAATGATATTTAAGGCCCATTGAATTACATTTGTGTCCCGGGGTGCGCGCTACTGAATCGCGTTTGCATCCCGAAAATACTCCGGTGCAAGACCGCAGTAACGCTTGAATGCTCTGCTGAAAGGTGCCGGAGTCGAATAGTCCAGAAGGTAGGCGATTTCCTGCACTGACAGCCCAGTGTCCAACAGGTAATGCCGCGCCAGCTCCATACGTATCTCAAGGACAATCCGCTTGTAGCTAGTACCCTCGCGATACAGGCGCTTTCTGAGCTGTCCGGGAGTCAAATGTAATTGCTGCGCCGCGGCTTCCAAGCTTGGCATATTCCGACCAGCGCGGCTTAAAAGAAGGCGTCGAACCTGCTGGGCCGGGTCTTTTGCAGCGCCGCCAAGACCCAGCACGCGCTGACACATCGCGGTGTATACCTCAGAGAGCGCACCACTTCCCCGGTGCACAGGCAAGTCCAGCCACGCTGCAGGAAACTCCAAGCCGGTGTAGTCCGCATCAAAAAAACAATTAGGACCGAATATGGTGTTGTAGGTTTCGGCATAATCGGGGCTCCGGTATTCCAGATGCAGCGATATCTCATCGGCATCAGCGAGCGGCCCCAACAGTAACTTCAATGCTCGCCAGTTACCGCTGAAGCTGTCTTCACAGATGTTTTGAAAGTCCTCCGCATGACCGGGGAGCGGTGTGGGGCTGACCCTGGCCACGCCATCGTCGATGCTCAGCTGATCGGTGTAACGATCAGATGCGAGGCTGTGATATTGATACATAACCCGGATTGCCGCGCCTACGGAATCACTATTAATCGCGGCATAACCCACCAACCCCAAATCAAGAATTTCTGCCTGATCAAAAAGTCGCAAGGTCACATCAGGAATCTGTGTGCGCAGGCTTATCAAGACAGCATCAAGATCGCGCTGGCGCAGACCTTCTGCAGTTTGTAACGCTGCTTCAGTTACTCCAGCCTGGGCAAGCGCCGAGACATACAGTGGTCTATGGGCTTCGCTCGCTAAGGTATCTCTGAGCCGTTCCAACCAAATCGCGACGATCCGGGCTTCTTCGGCCTCTCGACTGGAGCGGTAGCTGGGCTCTAGGGTCATTTATCAGCCCGGAGCAGTTGCCGAACCGGTGATACGCTCGAGGAGCGCGCTGGTAGGACCACAGGACCAACCACCATCTACCTTTAACGCTTGCCCGGTCATGTAACGACTCGCGTCCGCGGCTAAAAATACATAGACGCCACTCATGTCATCGACGGTCGCTGGCCTACCCAGGGCAGTGAAGGCTTCGCAGATCGCGCGGCCCTCTTCGGCGCTTCCCATCGCGGTATCGGTGTAACCCGGGCACACGCAGTTGACACGGATACTTCTGTTGCCCAATTCCAGTGCTGCCATTTCCGTAAGGCTCACAACCGCTTTTTTGCTGGCCGAGTAGATAGCTGCACCAGGCACATTAATGAATGCTGCCATGGAAGAGGTACTGATAATCGACGCACCATCATTCATAACGGCGCCCGCGTGCTTCAGTCCGTAGACAACACCCCAATAATTGATTTTAGTGACCTTCTCGATGAGAGCCTGGTCCGTATCTTTAAGCTCAGGGCCTACATCACCGACACCGGCGTTGAGCACAACGATATCCAACAGGCCCTCTAATAAATCACTGGCCGCCCTAAGCGCACCGGCAACACTATCTTCATCCGACACATCGCAATGCACATAACTGGCACCGATTTTTGCGGCAGCGTGGGAGGCATCTGCGATGTCAGCAATTACCACACGCACGCCACGTTCTGCGTAAGCAGTGGCTACCGCATAGCCGATACCACTGGATCCACCGGTAACAAAGGCGCGTTTTCCTTCAAGATTAAACATTAGTGGTGTTCCTGTAATGAGCTGATGCCTGGCAACTTTCGAAGATCTTCATCCGGCGAGGGGCATTCACACAACTCGATAATGTTGCCATCGGGATCCCGAAGATACACTGCCGTAATACCCGCCGAAGTTTGTGGCTCTCCGAGCGGCTGCGCACCCAGTGTCATGAGCCGCTTGTATTCGACATCGACGGCGTCCACAAAAAAGGAGAGATGCCGAAGTCCCAACTCGTGGGGCCCCAATGCGGCAGGATCAGGACCGGTCTGGCTTGGCTGCGCAAACACGAAAAGCTCCAAAAAACAGTTGTGCCCGGCGAGCATATAACCGCGACACTTTGAGTCATGACTACCAATCGCCGCGTCGAGCTCTGGCGAGTCGCTCCATCCCTCGTCGCTGAGCACCCAAAACCCAAAAGCCTTGCTGTAAAAATCCCGCGCACGCTCAAGATCAGAGACAACAATGGCGGGATGAGCAAAGCCAAGAATCATCGCTTCAGGCCGCAGCTGCCAGCTCGGCGGCCGGTGCATAGTTTTCGGTAAGCATGATCACGTTGCCACCACAGGGCTCAGCAAGATAAGCCGTGCGTAGACCCGTCAAAGGATCTGTTGCCGGTGCCCGCACTTCCGTCATACCTGCCCACAAAGCGTCTTCCCAGGCCCGATCCACATCCTTGGCCTGGTAAATAATCGACGAGATATAGGGACCATGCTCAGCCATATGGACTTTCTCAAAATCCTGACGAGCGTTTTGCAGAATAAAAAGGCTCCGGCGTCCCACGGGGTCGTAGTCCCGGTCGCTCATAACCACAACTTTATCCTCGCCCTCTTCAAAGACCTCAAGCACTCGTAGGTCCATCACCTGCTCGTACCACTGCACCATGGCGTCAACGTCCCGGCAAATCTCAGCATTGCCCACGATCTCCAGGCCACACTCCCCGGAGGGTGCATGCGTGAATTCCTGTACACGGAAGTTGTCGTTGGTGTATTCCATGATCTCAATCCAGCGACCCTCGGGGTCATGCACCACGAAGCCGTCGTAGGTAGGAAACTCCTCAAAGGGCATAACTTCGGTAGCCCCGTTAGCCAGCAAATGATCCATAGAGGCCCGGGCGTCCGACGTAACCCAGCAAATGTGGTTATAGCCGCGGCCATGGTCGCGCCACCAGTTGCGCTCGTACTCAAACTGAAAGGGAGGTGCTTCTATCTGAATTTGATAGGCACGGCCGCCGCAACCCATAAAGGTGTAGTCCGAATGACCCTCATCGGTAACGTGGAATACCGCACCAGAGAAAAAGTTGGTAATGCCATGATGCCAACGCAAGTAGGGGAACATATTATCCCGCGGCTTATCGTCATAAATGCATAGATGATGGAGGGTGTAATTCAAATCGCGTGTATCTGTCATAGCGCTTCCTGCGTCGTTAATACCAGAGCCCCAGACTAGTGAGCCGCAAGGCACTGGCAAATGGCCTCAGAGGACAGTTTCAGGGTGATCTGCGGCCATACTCGCTTCGGACTAAAGTATCATGCAATAAAACAGAAATATCATTAATACGATTGTCGGTAGTCCCTACACTGTGTTCAGACAATAAAAACCGGGTAAGAAAAGCGTATGTCGCCCTCAGCTAAGACCAACATTGCGCTCACCATCCCAGAGCCGGGGAAATTTGAGTTGGTAGCGCGCCCCTACCCCGTCATCAAAAGCGGCTACGCGATCATTAAGACGGAAATCGCTCCGATCTGCCTGGAAGGTTCACGCATCTGGGCAGAGCACGACTTTGAGTTTCACGACGATCCACAGCATCTGGGACACGAGGGTGTGGGGACGGTAGAAGATGTACTTCCGGGATCCAACTTCGCCGTGGGTGACCGGGTCATTGTCTTTCAGGGCGATCACTGCGGACATTGCCACGCCTGCACCCAGGCGCTATCACCTACCTATTGCGACGCCAATGACCCGGACATCCGCGGCAACGACGGCAGCGCCATGCGCGGTATACAGAACCGCAACGAAAGCCCCTCGGGTGGATTTGCTATGGAACGCTATCGCATAGCCCCGGAGGCAAACCTTATCCGTATTCCCGATGCACTGGAGTTTCGTTACGCGGCCTCTGCAAACTGCTCTTTTGGCGTGGGCTTCTCCAATCAGGAAGCGATGGACGTAAAAGCAGGCGACACAGTGCTGGTGGGCGGCGTCGGTTTTATAGCACTGGGACACATCATTGCGGCGCTATATCGCAATGCCACAGTTATCGCGCTGGCAAGAAACCCCTATCGAATCGATTTAATGCGCCGCATGGGCGTAGAGCACGTGATCAATCCGGATGACCCTGATTGGCTGGAGCAGGTGCGAGCGCTGAGTTACAAAGGTCAGGGAGTTGACGTCGCTATCGATGGGTCCGGCGTTACCTATTATCAGGAAAAACTCATGAAAGCCGTGCGCAAATACGGCCAGATCAACTTTAGTGGGCATACACCGGGCGCGCATTTAGAGCTTAGCCCGTTGCATCACGTTATTGATCCTGCACATACGATATTCGGACAACATGATGTTCGTGCCAAGGATCGCGAACGTCTGGTCAGAGCACTGTGTGATCCAAAGGTACAGGCAATGGTTGATGTGATGGTGACCCACGAATTCCCCATGTCCCGCGCTGGTGAGGCGTTCGACGTTCAGGTCGGCAAGCAATGCGGCAAAGTTTACCTGTGGACTCAACAATAAAAATTACGCAAGGATTCTCTATGTATTCGTTAGACGGAAAAGTCGCCCTCGTCACCGGTGGCACCTCAGGTATCGGACTGGCCGTCGCCAAAAGTTTTTTGGCCAGTGGCGCGACGGTGGGCATTAGCGGCAGACGAGAAAACGGCGCAGAAATCGCCGCCGAGATTGGAGCGACTTTTTTTCAGTGTGATGCCACCGATGAACAGCAGGTCATAGACATGCTCGGTGCCGCACACGATATCCTGGGTGCACTCTCCATCTTCGTGATCAATGCCGGCACCGCAGACGACGAAGGCAGCATCGAGAGTTTCGATTCAGCTGGCATGCATGCGCTCATCGACCTGAATCTCAAAGGCGCGTTCTATGCTTTAAAGCACGCCCCACAAAATTTGGCCGACGGCTCTTCAATCATCTACACAGGATCGGTAGCCGGATCGGGTATTGCGCATGCCGGGGCGGGAGTCTACGCAGCAAGTAAAGCCGGGGGCGCGTATCTGGCACGCACCAGTGCCATCGAAAATGCACCGCGAGCTATTCGCGTAAATGCCGTTTGCCCGGCGCTCATTGCCGACACGGGCATGATGGTCGCCGATGACGGTAACGACACCGCACAATTTCTCAGCACTCTCAACGCGTTTGGACGCATGGGACATCAGGACGAAGTCGTAGGAATCTACAACTTCCTGGCTAGCGACGCATCTACCTTTATCACCGGACAAGAAATTCGCGTCGATGGCGGGATGTCTGCGGGACTCGGCTTGCCGCTATTTGGCGCAATCGCTGGCGAGGGCTGATCAAGGACCGGTGGGAGCCGCGGTTTGCTCTCCTGCCCTGAACTCTCCGGGGGTCGCACCGTAGTAGCGACTAAAGGTCCTGTGAAAGTTTGACGCATCGGCGTAGCCCGCAAGAAAGGCGACTTCTTGAATTGTCATTTCTCGCCCACGAAGATAGCTGGACGCAAGCTCCATGCGAAAATCCAACACCACTTCTTTGTACGTGGTCCCCTCCTCGCTAAGCCTCCGCCGCAGGGACCGCTCACTCATGGCAAGCTTGCCCGCCGCGTCTTCAATAGAAGGATGATGGCCGGGAGCATTTGCCAGCAGCCTTCGAACCTGACCGGTAAACCCCTGCACAGCCTGCATCTGTCCCAGCAACGCCGCGCACTGCTGCTCGCACAGCGCTGCCGCTTGCTCGTTGGCAAAGCTCAAGGGGAGTTCCAGGAGAACTCTGGGAAAAACAATTTGCGTGTGCGCTTTTTCAAAGTGAAGGTTTGGCCCGAGCACCTCCTCGTAAAGCGAAATATACTCGGGCGCGGGATAGTCAAGATCAATGCGCGAGTACCACTGCCTTGACTCCCCAAAGGCCGGTCCAATCTCGGCCCATTGAGCAAGAAGACGCTCAGTTTCGTAATGTAGTTTGGCGGGGGTATTGACCAGTTCCGGGCGAACTATTCGAACAACGCGCAGACTTGCAAGCCCACCTTCTACAAACAAACTGGTCTGCAGCGCTGCGCCAATGACATCTTGATACTTACTGTGCCGCTCGATGGCTTTCCCCAGATTCTGGCTGGCGAACATGGCGTAACCCAGCAGGCCGTGCTCCAACAACGTTACCCCGCGACCATCCCGCAACCCGAGACCCAGATCAGGGTGCCGAGCAATAATCTCGCCCAGCAGGCGGCTGTAATCAGACTGCGAGAGTTGATCCTCCTGCGTGTCTAACGCCGCCAGATCGATACCGAAATCCTCAATCAGGGGGCGCACATCGATATCCTGATCCTCAAGGACCCGGAGCGTATGGCGAACGTAACTGTTGAGCTCTTTGGCTTCCACGCTGCTCACTGACTGTGGCCGGAAATGACAGAGACTAGGCCCGTGGGTCCATTGTTGTCAATTTGTCCCCGCGCCACTATCAGTGCTCATAAGACAAGTTTCCAGAGGTGGTCCGGTGGCGCTCAGTACAGAACAAAAAACCACCCTGTATCGCAATCTCATCCGCGCAGACGAGTTCAATCGGATGATGTATCGCCGCATGATGCAGGGCAAGCTCATTGGCTTTTATCACCCAGCAGAAGGTGCGATCGCGCCCGGTGTCGCCGCTGCCAGCTTTCTCAATCAGGACGACAACCTGTCGCCACATCACCGGGGGCACGGCATCACGCACATGCTCAGTAAAGGTATTGATATCAAGTACTACCTTGCCGAACACACGGGTAAAGATACCGGCTGCTGCAAGGGTCGCTCTGCATTCCACTTCAGCTTTCCAGAGCACAAGGTTTACATGATGTCCGGCTTCATCGGCTACAACTTCGCACCGGTGGTGGGATGGGGCTTTGCAGCTAAGCGACGCAATCAGGGCCAGGTCGTGATGAACTGTTCCGGCGATGGGTCTTACGGTCAGGGACGGGCTCACGAAGCGATGCTTATGGCTCAAAACTGGAAACTCCCGGTTATTTTCTTCTGTGAAAATAATGGCATGAGCATCTTTTCCACCGCCATGGAAATGCATCCCAAAGAACACATCTCGTCCCTCGCAGACGGCTACGGCATGCCCTCGACCATCGTGGATGGGCAAGACGTCTTTGCGGTTGCGGAGGCCTGCGTTGAGGCGATCGCTCGAGCGCGACAAGGTGACGGCCCGACATTTATCGAGGCTAAAACCCTGCGCTTTAACGAACACGATATCGGCACGCCTGATTTGTCGGGCTGGGAGGAGCGCAGCGAAGAAGAGCACGCCAGCATGCGCGAGCGAGAGCCTGTGCGCATTGCTACGGCAAGAGTATTAGACGAAGGACTTTTGAACCAGGCAGCCATTGATCAAATCATCGAAGAAACCAAGGCCGAAGTTCAGGGGGTTGAAGATTTTGCTGACAGCAGCGAAATTGCTCGGCCAAGTGTAGAAGAACTCATGGATGGCGTGTTCGCCAAGTAAAGGAGCGCGTGATGAGAACAATTACATTTATCGATGCCATCAGAGAGGCCATCGAAGAAGAAATGCGTGCCGACAATGATGTGTTTGTTGTTGGCCAGGACGTACGCGGCGCGATTTTTCCGCACACTAAAGGATTGGTAGACGAGTTTGGTCCCGAACGGATCGTCGATACACCCATCGCCGAGTCGGGAATGTACGGTGTCGCCTTTGGCGCAGCGCAGGAAGGCATGCGCCCGATCTGTGACTTTATGTTCGGCGGCTTTTCTTATGTGACGTTTTCCGAGTGCTCGGTAACCACGGGGCAATACCACTTCCTGCATGGCAGTCAGCACCCGCTCCCGCTAGTGATTACCGCTGGCGTGGGTACTGGGCAACGCCTGGCGAATGATCATGCCATGAGTATCCATGGCACGTTTGCCCACCATCCTGGCATCAAGGTCGCCATGCCATCGACGCCCTACGATGCCAAGGGCATGTTTAAGGCTGCGATTCGTGACAACAATCCAGTCGTCATTCCCTGGCACATGGGAATCATGATGCAAAAAGGTGAAGTGCCCGATGTCGGCGACGATTACATCGTTCCCCTGGGCTCTGCAGACGTAAAACGCGAAGGAAGCGACGTAACGGTTCTGGCTAACTCACTGCAGCTTCAACATGCCCTGGAGGTTGCCGAAAAACTAAAAGACGAAATTTCTATTGAGGTTATCGACCCGCGCAGCTTTGTACCGTTTGATATGGAGACCTTATTAACCTCGCTCGAAAAGACCAACCGTCTGGTCGTTGTCGACGAAGACTGGGAGTCCGGTGGCTTTGCGGCCACGGTGTCCGCGCGAGTGATGGAGCAGGGTTTTGATCTTCTTGATGCGCCGGTGATTCGCGTCACGTTGCCAAACATGCCCGTGCCCGGCGGCTACATGGAAGAGTATGTTGCCCCCAACCCCGAACGCATTGAGGCTGCCGTCCGCGCAGTCTGCGCCTAAGGGAGAACTGTCATGGCAATAGACTACACAATGCCAAAGCTGGCAATGGCAATGAACGAGGGCACCATCGCCGAGTGGTTGGTGAGCCACGGTGACCACGTCGAAAAAGGACAGGCGCTGGCCAGTATAGAAACCGAAAAAGTCGCCTACGACGTTGAGTCACCCGAGGCCGGCTACTTACACATTGTTGTAGAGGCCGGAGAGACTGTGCCTTGCGAGACATTGATCGCCTACTTCCTGGCGACGCCGGATGAAGAAGTCGCATCGGGCACGTCCGAGAGCGCCGATGAAGCCAACAGCAAAGTCGAGGCTCCAGCCGTCGCCAGCTCCGTGGGCGCTGCGACAAAACCACAGCGCATCAAAGCCTCACCGCTGGCAAAGAAAATCGCCGCTGATGCAGGACTGAATCTCGGGGACATTACCGGCACCGGGCCGGGAGGGCGCATCGTCAAACGCGATGTAATTGCGGCTCAGGAATCACAAGCTCGGACATCGCACAGTCGAGGCGGCACCCGAGTTCTAGCCGAGGTACCACTCAAAGGTATGCGCGGCACCATCGCCTCTCGTATGCAGGAAAGCCTGCAGTCCACAGCGCAACTGAGCTCAAACTGGGAATCGGACATCACCACGCTGCTCGCGATGCGAAAGAGTTTTGTCGCCAGAGAAGACGCACTGGGGACACGTGTCTCCTTTAACGCGTTCCTCATTAAAGCCATGGTCTATGCCATTCGACAGGTACCGATGGCCAACGCCTGCTTAGAAAACGATCTGATTTCGGTTTACGAGAACATCAACATGGGCATCGCGATATCAATGCCCGGGAATAGTGAGTACGACAGCGCTCTTGTCGTGGGTGTACTACGCGACGTAGATCAAATGGGTGTTGTGCAAATCGATAAACACATGCGAGCGCTTATTGAACGCGTGCGCAGCGGCGAAGCCACAGCAGACGAGCTGTCTGGCTCAACGATCACCTTATCGAGTACCGCCGGCATCGGACCGCCGGGGCTCATGAGCACGCCAGTGCTCAACCTACCCAATGTCGCCTTGCTGGGACCGTCTACACCCATCGAGCGAATCGTTCCCGTGAAAGGCAAAAAGCGCATCCGCACCATGCTTCCCCTGTCTTTTACCTTTGATCATCGGGCTCTGGACGGCGATCCGGCCGCGCGTTACATGAGCGCACTGCATGACGCACTGGAAAACCCCGAACTACTGCTGGCCTGAGGTAACAAAATGTACGATCTAGCCATTGTGGGCGCTGGCCCCGGGGGATACGTAGCTGCCGTGCGTGCCGCACAAAAAAACCTCAAGGTCGTTGTTATCGAGCGCGACGCCCCCGGAGGGGTGTGTCTGAACTGGGGCTGCATTCCGTCCAAAAACCTGATTCATCAGGCGGAGATGTTCGCAAGCCTCTCACACATGGAATCCGTGGGCGTTACCGTCGACAGAAGCTCTCTGGACTATGGCGCCGTACAACAACAGTCCCGGGAAGTAGTAAAAACCCTAACCGGTGGTGTCGCAGGACTCCTCAAGAAAAACAAAGTGGACTATGTGTCCGGCACCGCAGAGCTTGTGAGCCCCACAGAGCTCAAGATCGACAATGCGGATGTCATCAAAGCCAAACACATTATGCTTGCGACGGGCTCTCGTCCTATGGAAGTTTCGGGCTTTGAATTCGATGAAGATCGAGTTCTGTCGTCCACTGGCATTCTCGCTCTGAAAACTCTCCCCGATAGCCTGCTGATCCTGGGCGCGGGAGCCATCGGCTGTGAGTTTGCCTTTGTCATGGCAAGCTTTGGCGTTCATGTCACCCTGGTGGAGGCACAGCAGCACATCCTGCCTGCAGAAGATTTTGAAGTTTGCGAAGTTCTCCATACTGCGCTTAAAAAGCAGGGTGTTGATGTCCGCGTGAGCACACGGGCGCAATCCTTAGAGCGCCACAGCACCGGTATTGTTGCCACGCTTGTAGACGGTAGTGGTTCGCAGCGCACCCTGGAAGCAGAGCGAGCATTGGTGGTTTTTGGCCGCCAACCCAATACACAGAATCTGGGCCTAGCCGCTATCAACCTTGAGACAGACGACCGTGGATATCTCGTAGTAGACAGTGTGGGCCGCACCGCCGTCTCTACGGTCTACGCTATCGGCGACATTGTCCGCAGCGCGGCGCTGGCTCATGTGGCATCTGCTGAAGGTGAACGCGCGGTGGACCACATAGCCGGTGGCCTACCAGACAGCGCCGAACCCATGAACCCAGAACTGGTGCCCTCTGCCATCTATTGTGAACCGCAAGTTGCGGGGTTCGGATTACGCGAAGACCAGGCGAAATCACAGGGTATAGCTTTCAAAAAAGCAATTTTTCGTTATCAAGGGGCTGGCAAAACCATTGCCATCGGTAAACCAGAAGGTTTGGTGAAGGTGTTATGCGACCCAAAGACCGACGAAATTCTGGGCTCTCATATTGTGGGGCACAATGCCACAGAGCTCATTCACGAGTTACTATTAGCCAAATCTTCCGAACTATTACCCGACGACATAGCACATATGATGCATGCTCACCCGACGATTTCTGAGGCTATTATGGAGTGTATGCACGGCATCAATGGCAAGCCGGTACACGGCTGAGACAAGAGGCAAAACCCATGACCAACGTCATTTATCCAACTACTAATTTTAAAGCCACGGAACAGATCGTTGTGGAGCGTGGCGAAGGCGTTTACGTTTACGACAACAAGGGCAAACAGTACCTCGAAGGTTTGGCGGGACTGTGGTGCACATCGCTGGGTTACGGCAATCAGGAGCTCATCGATGCCGCTACGGCGCAAATGGGTCAGCTGTCCTACTACCACGCCTTCGGTGGCAAGACCCACCCTACGATGATGGCCTTAGCCGACAAGATTCGGGATATGGTGCCGGTAGATAACGCCAAGATTTTCTTTGGCAACTCGGGCAGTGATGCCAACGATACTTTTATCAAGATTCTGCGTTATTACGCTAACGCCACCGGCAGACCCGAGAAGCGCAAGATCATCACCCGGGAGCGCGGCTATCACGGCGTTACCGTAGCCTCTGGCGCACTGACCAGTTTGCCCGCCAACCTCACGCACTTTGATGCTCCGGTGGATGCCTTGGGAATTTTGCGCACAGACCATCCTCATTACTACAAGGGTCGCAACCCCGGCGAAACCGAAGCCGCTTTTGTCGATCGCATTGTTGGCAATCTTGAGAACCTCATTCTTGCCGAGGGCGCAGACACCATTGCTGCCTTCCTTGCCGAGCCCATCACCGGTGCCAGCGGCGTCATTGTCCCGCCTGCCGGATACTACGAGAAAGTCCAGGCGCTGCTGAACAAACACGACATCCTGTTCTGGGCTGATGAGGTCATCTGCGGATTCGGGCGAACCGGCAACGACTTTGGCTGCACCACCATGAACATCGAAAAGCCTGCGCTCATGACCTTGGCCAAACAGCTTTCCTCGGCGTACGTACCCATCAGTGCCTCGGTGGTTCGGGGCGATATCTACGAGGCGTTGGTAGAACCCGTGTCAGAAGTCGGCGTATTTGGTCACGGCTACACCTACTCGGGTCACCCCTTAGGCTGTGCTGTGGCTCTAAAGACATTGGAGATTTACGATCGGGATAATATTTTTGCAAAAGCCGCCGAGACCGGCGCTTACATGCAAGAAAAGCTCTCGGTCTTTAGTGATCACCCGCTGGTAGGTGAAGTTCGCGGCAAAGGATTGATCGCTGCTCTTGAGCTTGTAAGCGACAAATCAACGGGTGAGGGATTCCCGCCGTCGGTTGCCGGGTTCCTGACCAATGCCTGCGCCGAGGCAGGACTTATCGGCCGACCCGTCGCGGGTACCGCCTTTGCGCTCTGCCCACCACTGATCATCACCAAAGCACAGATCGACGAACTGGTAGAAAAACTGGGTATCGGGCTTGATGCCACGCTTGAGCACGCTCATAGCGAAGGGCTATTGAAGGCTGCCAGCTAGGCCGATGTCTCATGAAAGCCCGGATTTGATGGCGCTCCCCGGAAATGCCCGGTTGTAATAGATGATTCAATTCCCAAAGTCAGTTTCTGCGCCCTTTGGGGCCTAGAGTCCGGAACGGCGACTAGGCATGGGACTCCAACAGTCGCCGCACCTCATCGATCCGTCGCCTGCTGACCGGCACCTCATCGCCATTGCGCATCTCTACGACGCCCTGGCGACCGAGTCGGCGCACGCGAGTTGCCTGACTAAGGGCAATCCAGTGGGAGCGGTGGGTCTGCAGACCGGGAACCGCCGACAGTTCAGCTATCGCGTCACGCAGATTGTAGAGGATCAGGCTACGCCCACGCTCAGTGATGACGGCCAGGTAATGCAGTTCCGCCTGCAGGTAGAGCACAGAGCCACGCATATCCGGTGCAATTAGCGACATAAATGGCACTGTTTCAAGGCCGCGCTCCGCCGCGAGCATGCCGGGCGATGGCGAACCTTCTTCCGGGCTGTCCACCGGTACCGTGTCGTCCGCACTACTCACGCCGGCACCGCGCAGCCGCAAACCGAAGACAAACGGCGCATTGATCGCGAGCCAGGTGAGCGTCACCGGCGGCCACAGGTTCCAAAATTCACCGGCCATCTCAGACAAAGACAGGGCTTCGTCATCGCCCATTAGCACCACATCGATGAGCAGGGCTAGGGGAGAGAACAGCAGCGATCCCGTCATACCCGAAACCAGCAGTTGCACCCACGGGCCTGTTTTCTCAAACCAGCGGAACCGGGACCAGCCCATATGCGCGATCAGCAGCAGAGCCATGGGCAGGCAGCTCTGCAACTGCCACAGGAGCAGGCTGTGGAACAGTCCAGGTCCGCCCTGATCGTCGCTGGTGGTGAAAGCGAATAGCAACCCAAGCACCACGGCGATTGTAAAAAAGTATCGCCGCGGGGAGAGATCACCGATGTCAGTCAGTGCGGTCACAGCGCGATCTGCCCACTCATACAAAAACCTGCCCACTCGTACAAAACATTGCTTTTCATGTACTTACGTTTGTTTTTGGGCCGTAGATTAGGAAGTGCAGCGCGATGGACGCCGCTGTACGAAAACCCATGAGGAGACCCGAACATGCAAATCAAAGACTACGCGGCCGTGACCGCCACCACCACCCTTGCCATCGCCCTACTGGCGCCGGGCACGCTCGCCCAGGATGCTGACCCCGCAGGCTGGTTCGCCCGCGCCTGGGGTGGCTACAGCGGCCTGGCCGATACGGACGGAACCATTGATGGTTTCCCGGGCACAACACCGTGGGACACTGTGGATGTGAGCACCACGGGTGGATTTACCGCCGGGGCCGGTGTGGGCTACCGCTACAACCAGCGACTCGGCGTGGAACTGGCCTGGGAATACCGGAGCAACGATTCCGAGACGGAATTTGGCGATGGAACCTCGTTCAGCGATGGTAACTACGCCTCAAATACGTTCTTTCTGAACGGCTACTACTACCTCGCGCCGCGCGGGGCATGGGAACCCTACGTGGGCGCCGGCCTGGCCTGGATCCAGGAGGTGGATATCGACCTGGAGGGCAATGGACCGGAGCGGTCCTTTTCCAGCGACGGCGATGTTGGGCTACAGATGTTTGTTGGCAGCACCTACTCCCTCGGCGAGCGTTGGGCAGCCCACGGCGAGTTGCGCTACGGCGCTATCACGGGTATCGACCTTGAGGGCGAAAACAACGCCGGTGTGATCAGCGGCTTTGATTACGAGCCCTTCACGCTACAGATCGGGCTGACCTATCGATTTTGATGGGCCGGCAGTTAGCAGTGATGATCGTAACAACTTTGGAAGAAGCGGCCTTTCTGATAACCGTACAGGGAGATATCAGTAGCATGGAAATCCAGAATCAGGCGCGGTGGTACTTTTTGCTATGCCTTTTTTCTACCTTCTTATGAAATTTCCGCAGCAGCTAGGCCGCTGCTTTCGCCTCGAGCTTGTTGAGGACTCGCACAAAGGTATTGGCTTCCTGTGCACCGAGCACAGAATATTTATCGTTAAAAATAAAGGCCGGTACCGCGTGAATCTCCCGATCCAACCACCAGCGCTGATCCTCGCGAACGTCCTCAGCGAGGCTACCCGTTGTAAGCACGTCTGCTGCCTCAGCCCTGGATAGACCCACACTCTCGACGACGGATAACAGTACCGCATCGTCACTGACATCTTGTCGTTGACTGAAAAAAGCAGAAAATAAAGCGAGCTTCAGTTCGGTTTGTTTACCCTGGCGGTCAGCCCAATGAATCAACTGATGCGCCCGAAAGGTATTCACCACGCGCATGCCATCGAAGTAGTCAAAGTGAAACCCGAGGGAGTCGCCGATGCTCGATAGTCGCGCCCGGGCCTGCTGACTCTGCTCGGCAGAGGAACCGTACTTCTGGGCGATGTGCTCCCTAAGGTCCTGCCCTTCTGGCGGCATTTGCGGATTCAATTCAAAGGGTCGCCAATGCACGCTCACATCAAAGCGACCGGGCAAGGCCGCTAAGGCTTTTTCGAACTGCTTGTAGCCGATGACACACCAGGGGCATACGACGTCGGACACAATATCAACTTTCAGAGCTAGGGCGGTGATAGAGAAATCCTCTATTTAGAAGGTGAACAGCTCGCGGAACTTTACCAAATCTTCGGCCATGGTGGATCCTCCGGGGAGCATCTCTTGCAGGCGCTCGTCGCAGCGCATGGTCAGATCATAAAGGGGAATATGCTGATCCACAAAGATCGTCTCAAGCTCCGGGTACAGCTCTTTGAGTGAATCGACCAGATCCATGGAAGAAAAATCCCGATGCGAGAGGTTATACACGTCCGAGTCCATCTCGCGCTTGATCATGCGCGCGAGTACCTCCACGAGGCGATAGACGCTGATATGACTCAGGGTATGGCCGGGGTCGCCGTGAATCGCCACGCGATTAGTAAAATGTGCATCAAAGACGAATTGATTCACCGTGGTCTCAAAGCGCAGGTTCTTGGAGTATCCGTACACGTTGGCGCAGCGCAGCAGCTGCACCGGGATTTTCTCCATGAGCCGCATGACGTGCTCTTCGCCCCGCATTTTAGAAATGCTGTAGTAACTGCTGGGAACGCGGGGATGATCGGTGCTGGCAACCTCGCCCTGCCCATACACCGACTGGCTGCTGAGGTAGATTAAACGGCCAATGCCCACTTCCTCGGCGGTGTAAACAACCTCGGCGGTGCCCCAGTGGTTGGTCTGCTCAAAGTCATGGGCGTTTTGATCAGCAAAGGGCGTCTCCACTTTGGCCGCCAGATGAATCACTACATCCATGCCTTCCATACAGCTGCGCAAACTACGCGAATCGAGAATATCCGCCTGAATAAAGCGCACATTGTTTCCCGGCACCTTGCGCAAACCGGTAAACAGGTTGTAGTTGCCCTTACACAGATTGTCGTAAACCAGAATATCTTTAATGCTGGGCTCAGCCGAGAGCCGATACACCAGTTCGTTGCCGATATAGCCGGCACCTCCGGTCACCATCACTTTCATCAGTTGCCGCCTGATACTAAGGTTGTATTGAGACCGCACTCGGTTTTATTCATGCCAAACCAGCGCGCATTTCGAGAGTTGCCTTCGCCGAAGGCCTTCATGGTGCAGGGCTCACAACCGATGCTGAGATAACCCTGTGCTTCCATGGGGTGCTCAGGAAGGTCGTGATTTTTACGATAGAAATACACCATGCGTGAATCCCAGCCCAACATGGGGTGAAATCGTGTGCAACCATGCTGGGCGGGCTCTTCTACCTGCATCGCAGCGCGCACGGAGCTTTGATCCGAACGCACCCCGTTTACCCAGATGTCATGCTCTCGAAGCACCGGTTCCAGCGGCTGCACCTTATTCAGATAGCAACAATGGTCCGGGTCCGAGGCGTACAGGAATCGCTTCTCGCGATCCAGCTGCTTGATCTTGGGTACCTCCGGGCGCAGGGCAATCACGTTCAAACCCAGGCGCTCCGCCAGCTGGTCCGCAAAACGAATAGTCTGCGCAAACAGAAAACCCGTGTTGGTGTAATACACGGGAATATCACGATCCACCCGGCTGATCATATGCAGCAGGGGCAGGCTCTGGGACTGAAAGGAACTGGTGGTGAACACTTTTTTGCCCGCATCCAGATAGGCGTGCAGTTGCTCCACCACCTTGTCGGCACGTGCTTCCAGATCTTTTTTGTCGAGAATATCCACTCGTTACCCGCTGATGCTCATGAGGCGGGAAGTCTAATGGCATTGCGGCTTGAAGTATTAGACAGCTTTGTTTCTTGCTAATGCTTACACGGAATATCAGCCCAGCAACAAATGATAGTAGTGGGGCGCTTTGTCCACCGCCAGCGCGATAGAAATTGTCAGTCCAATCACCAAAATGACGTTGCGCCACCACTCGACCTTGAACTGCCCCATGACGCTATCGTTGTTTGCCAGCAGAATCACAATCACAAAGGCCAGAGGGATAACGACAACGTTAATGCCCATAAGCAGAATGACCTTGAGTAAGGCGGGAAAGTCCCAAAATGGCGCCAAAGCAGCGGCCGCAATCACAAACACAGTGAGCACCCGGTGATAAAGCGTGTTGTCTGCAGAAAAACGCCACTCCTGCCCGGCCATATCCAACATAAAATAAATCGTGACCTGCGCCGCGACGACCAGCGTGGTCATCGCCGCTGTGAACAAGCCCAGAGAAAATATTGTCGGTCCAAGGGTGGCGAAAACGCCGGGGAGTGCATCCCTGAACACCGCCGAAGCCTGCCCCACGTCGGCAAAGCTCGCGTGATCGGGCAGAGAATACAGCGCATAGCCTCCGGCGATGACGACGAACACCGCGTAAGCGCCAAAGATCAGTCCCATATTGATGATCGCCTGCCGAAAGGCCTGAGTCAGTTGCTCACGATTGCCGCCATCGTCGGCGCAAAGATACGGCATCCCTAACAATGCCGCCGGCGCTACCGCCGCCCCCACCATGGCAATGATCGAGCTGGTGGCAACACGGGGCGTATCGCTGCCCGGTACCGGTAGGTCCGCCGGTAGTGACGGGACAAAACCTGCAAGGATCGCCGGCAGTTCCACCAGGCCGCGCAGCGCGACCACAAAGAAGCACACAAACATCAACACCATAAGCAGGGTCATGACCCGCTGCATACGCTCGTAACCCCGGGAGAACACCAGCCACAAAACCGCAGCGGACAGCAGTACTGACAGCAGTACCTGAAGTCCGAGAGAGCGTGATCCATCCATCGAATCGACAGGCAAGCCCAACAGCGCCATAAACGCCGATGACATGACCGAGATCTGCCCCATGGTTACCAAAAAGTGCACAGGCACGATGAGTAGCAAGATAATCCAGGCGAGGCTGGCACTGATCCGACTGCGCACCAGCGCAAACATTCCCTCATCAGGATTCAGCGCACCAATGCGCGATGCCGTGTCTACAGAGACTACAAACACCGGCAGCATTGCCAGAATTACCCACAGAAGATCGTAGCGAAACCAGGCGCCGGCGAGCAAAAACGAGGCGACAGCGCCCGCTCCCATAGTCCCGGCAGCCATCACCGCGGCGGGGCCTACGAGGTTGCTGAACACACGCAGAATCATTACCGAGTTATCCGGGCCCTGGTCTGCGCTGGCTATTGGGCGAGACCGTCATCGTCGCGATACACCTTGCCGCCTTTCATGACAAAGCTGATGCTGCGAAGCGCACTGATGTCGGCACTGGGATCAGCACTTACCGCGACGATATCTGCATACTTGCCCGCTTCCAAAGAGCCAATGGAATCCTCTGCGCCCAGCATCCTGGCGGTCTGAACAGTGGCAGAGCGAAGCGCCTGCAAAGGCGTCATACCCGCCTCGACGTAGTACTCGGCCTCGCGCACCGTCGCCGTCGTACCGTCGTTCGGCTCCTGGGGAAGCTGATCCGTACCCAGAGCGATATTTACACCAACATCAATAGCCGTACGCAAGGCTTGCCAGTGCTGTTTACCCACAGAGTCGCGACGCTCGAGATACCACTGCGGCGAGCCAATGCGCTCAAAAAAGGGAGCTGTCGCCGGCTGGCTGACAACAATGGTAGGCACCAGCCAGGTGCCTGCGCGCTGCATCTTCTGCAATACCTTTTTATCCAGGGTGTAACCGTGCTCAATGCTATCCACCCCGGCATCCACCGCCACAGTGGTGGCCATAGACGACCCCGAATGCGCCGCAACTTTGGCACCATAGCGATGCGCCGCATCCACCACGGCATTGATCTCTTCGGGCGTCATCAGCGCCTCGGCGATATCACCGCCATCGGTGGCAATACCGCCGGAAATCAGGATCTTTACCCAGGACGCACCCAGGCTGATCTGCTGCCGCGCCGCTTTGACCAATTCATCGGGACCATCGGCGTAGACAACGCCTGGCTTTGAGCCATGACCGCCGGTGATAATCAGGGACTCACCCGCAGAAAAGATACGCGGGCCGTCAGACTCACCCTTGCGAATGGAACGGTCTAACGCGAGATCTGCATGCCGATCGTCACCGGGAATACGAATGGTGGTCACACCAGCCGTCAGCATCCCACGCGCTGCCGCGGCCATGCGCAGCGCTAACGCCGGGTCGGTTTCATCGGCCAGCTCGTTCGCCATTTTTCCCGGCAATATCAAACCCGGATGTACATGCATGTTCATGAGCCCGGGGATCAGCCACCTGCCCGACGCATCTATGAGCTGCGCATCGTCAGGGATAGCAACATCGCTGCGACGACCAATGCTCGTAATCCGCTCTCCGTCAACAAGGATCACCGCATTTTCAAGCGCAGCACCGCCGTCCAGATTCACGACATTCCCTCCCACGATGGCTGTGACTGCAACAGCGACCTGCGTGAAAGCCAAACTGGACAGGAAGGCCATAAGACCCAGGGTTTTTACTGCGATATTCATAATTACGTTCCTGTTGTTCACCGGCGCCCCCAACACAGGGCTAGGGCGTATTCGGTCGGTTGAGTTCTGCCTCAAGCAGGGTCATGGGTAGCGGCCCCGCCCGCAGAACCGCATCTACCCACAGGTAGGTCGGCTCATCATCGGCAGATTCAAGATACTCACGGTAAAGACGGCCAAAGGCTCGATAACCGGTGAAGTAGTCGGTTATCTGTAGCGGAGAGTTCACCACCCGCTGCCATAAATTGGTCGCGAACTGCGGCGCCAACAGGCCCTCTTCCCGGGCGAAACGCAAGACCTGTGCCTCACCCCAGCCGGCGGTATTTACCTGTACGCTGACGTAAGCACGTGTCGCATTCT
>DS999406.1:197371-229755 GCA_000158155.1 gamma proteobacterium NOR5-3
AAAGTGTCTGCCCGGGGATCGAAGGGACCGCTGGGGTACACCCCGCCTACCGCCGCACCACTAAAGTGAGGTGGCGACAGCGCGATGAGCAATGTTGTTGGCTTGGGAATCGTAGCTATTTGCTGCGCTTCAACAAAGCGCTCCGCAGCAAAGGTCAATTGGGTAAAGCTCGCCAAAAAGTCTGCGCTGTTGTTTTGACGATCTGCCTCCATGGCCTCGATCGCCGCTGCCAGTCGTTCGTCGTCGGTCAGCTCTAACAAACGAAATCGTGTTGCGCCGTCGGTGTGGGCCCGGGCCCAACGTGATGACTGCTGGTACATCAAGCCCCGGACGCTGCGCAGTTCCTCACCGGCCGCAGCAAGAAGACCGCTTGGCGTGTAAAGCCCCGAGGTTCGTCTGTGCAGCTTGGCGGTATAGACGTCCACTCCGATAGCCGCCTGCTCTTTTGCCACAGGCAAAACGGTATTTTCCAAATGCCTTTGCAAATCACCCATGGCAATGATCGCAGCGTCAATGGCGTCATCAGCGCTCTCACCCTGGGATGCGGTCGGCCAGACAGCCACCAACTCACGCAAGCCCTCGTCATAAAACTGCCGACTCCCCTCAAGCACGCGCATTGCTCTGCGGGTGCGCATCGCATTGCCTGACACAAGAGAAGCAACCCCCAGACGACTCAGCTTTTCCACACCCTCAAGGCGCGCAACCAGAGCGTCGCTGCGCGCCTGCGCAGAAAGCTGATCTCGAACCAATAAATGCGTCAGCGCCTGGGAAATCTGTTCGGCGTACCACTGGGGCTGCTGCGACAGGGGCGCATCTTCGGCCCAGCTAGCCAACTCGTCCTCTACCTGGGCCCGAAGCACCAGGGCGTCGGTATGCAACGATGGTTTAGCGGATATCCCGCCAGCCAGTACGGTGTCTAAATAGTCCGCTGTGGCGGCATTCAATGCCAGCCACTGGTTAAGCCTTTCCTCGCTGAAGTCCTCAAAGGCCGCCGCGCTATCAACGTCGCCATAAGCGAAGGCCTGCGACGGATAGAAGTTGCGCCAGGACTGAACGTAACTGGAAACAAGATCTTCAAGCACCCCGGACGCGTCATTGGCATTGGCATTGGCATTGGCATTGGCAAATGCAACGTTAAAGTGCCCCAGCAAAATGAGCAAAGCCCAGGGGAGCAACAGGCGCGCCGATCTCGTCGATCCGCCTGCTGCTAACCGTGGTCTGAGCGCCAACACCGCGCGAGGCTCTTATTAACAACTCAGAAGTTGTACCTGGCTCGCAATCCATAACGCTGAACGCCCGGCTCGATATGCAGCCCCCCCATGAACGCCTTCTGATAGGAATTGGTGAAGTAGGTATCGTCCAGAGCATTCTCAACATAGAACGCCACCGTGTAGTTTTCGTGCTCTATACCAGCGCGAATATTGACGATGTCATAGGCGGGAACCACCCAGGGAAAGCCTTCACGAATCAGGGAGTCAATGGATGAACGAATCTCATCCCGATAGATATACTCGCCGCGCACGAATGCATCGAGGTCACCCGTTAACTGGAAACTATATTCCGCATCTGCGGAGACCGTCCATTCGGGTGAATTAGGCACCGTGAGTCCGTCCAACACTCGAGGCGCGCCATCAATCACCGTGGTGAAGTCCTGATACTCCGCCTGGAGCCAACCGACATTGAGATTCATCACCAGCCCGGCCACCGGCGCCGACGTGACGGACAGCTCCACCCCGTAGGATTCGGCCGAATCAGCATTACCTACGGCACCAAAAATGAAGAAATCGCCGTTCTCATCCACGCCGGAGAACTGCTGCGATGTCTGCTGGTCAGTCCAATCCATGTAAAAAGCTGCCGCATTCACACGAAGGGTTCGATCGAGATACTCCGCTTTGTAACCAATCTCGTAGTTCCACAGCTCCTCGGGGTCGTAGCTGTTCACCGCGGGATCGTTGGTGACCTGGGCGCCGCCGGACTTAAAGCCTTTGGCTACCGTCGCATAGACCGATGAATCATCGCTCAGGTCGTAGCGAATCGAGGCCATGGGAGAGAAGTCCGTAAAGGTTTCTTCCGAGGTTTGCTCCTGGGAAACACCACCACCAAAGCCTGAAATGTCTGCGAAGATCGTCTCTTCACTGTAACGGCCACCCACGGTAAGCGTCAGGCGGTCGCTCAGGGCGTAGTTCAACTGCCCAAACACCGCATACACCTCTGAGCTTCCAAAGGTCTCTTCGCTGTCGATCAAAAAGCCCTCAGGAATACCGAAAATCTCCGCCGCCCCAACAAAGGTTTTGTTGTCAATGGAGCCCTCGTCGTCAGAATAATAAAGGCCAACGTTCCACTGCAGTTTGGAATCATCCATGCTCTGCAGACGGAATTCCTGGGTGATGCTCTCTCTGGGTATGGTGCGAAACTCCTGAAAGTAATCCAGGCTGCCGCCATCAATGTCTCCGCGAAGGAAGAAGTCGGACTCCATGTAACCGGTAATGCTGGTAAAACGCATGTCCGAAAAGTCGTAGTCGACGCGAGCAATGGCGTACTCAAATTCGGTGCCGACGGTCTGAGGTGCATTGAAGTTAACTTTGCTGTCGTTTTGCGGAAAGAAACCGACCCCATCGGGATCTGCAGTATCGCCGTAGAGCACATTACCAAAGCTCGACAGGACTCCGGATGGGATGCCCTCACGCATGCCCACATCCTCACTGGCATCGCTGTAGTTCAGCGTCACAGACAGGTTTTCGGTAGGCGTCCACAGCACCGTGGCCCTGACGTATTCATAGTCCGCGTCGTTGCCGCCACCCTGGGGATTGATATTTTCAATATTGCCGTCAGTGCTGAAATTCTTGTAATTGACCCGCGCCGCCAGCTTGTCCTTGATGATAGGCACGTTAACCACGCCTTCGATATCCATGCTGTCAAAGCGCCCGTAATCGACCATCACAGAACCTTCAACTTCTTCAGTATTCGGTGCATTGGTAGTCACACTGATGCCGCCACCAAGGGCGTTAGCACCAAAATACGTCGACTGGGGTCCCCGCAGCACCTCGATGCGCTGAATATCCATAATCGGCGGGTTAATGCTGCTACTGGATAAGTTGAAGCCGTCGACATAAAAGCCAAACGAGGAGGTTCGCCGGGCGTTATTCGCACCCACAAAGTTAGTGACACCGCGCATGCTGATTTCCCGGCGGGAGCGGGCTCCGCTGGTGATAAAGCTGGCGTTTGGGGTGCGGGCGACAAAATCCGTGACGTCGCGGAACATGTTTTTCTGAATATCGGTTTGGTTAAACGCCGAGATAGAAATAGGCACCTCTTGCAGGCTTGCCTCACGCTGCTGAGCGGTCACAACCACCTCTTCCAACGCAGGCGCATTTTGTGCCACGGCAACATTAATACCCGTTGACGCTGAAAATACCGCTGCCGCCATGGCACAGGGTGAAAATACACCCAGTCTCAAACCCTTTTCCATTTTGAAGCTCCCCATTTTACTGTTCCTGATAATTTTCGAAGGTGTACTGATTTTTCCGCTGGGCGGGCAAGGCTCTTGGTGGACGGCCTTTGCCTTGGATAGTATGCGTTTGCTTCGGTCATGAACAGTCGCATTGAGATGTTGCGACTGAATATTGCGTTTTAGCCGTCTCCCAAACAGACATGAGGCCCCATGCTAAGCTTCCAGTTCTGAAATTTTGGGCATTGAGGTCAATGTAATGCGGCAGTTTCTTCAAAAATTAGTTATCCCCTGCCTGCTTGTTATCAGTGCGACAGACAGCCTTGGTGATGGAAACAGTGTGTCCGTGCAGGCATCCGAAGGCCTTTGGGAATACACCGACCTGATTACCCGCGACGGCGAATCCTTGCCGCTTACGGGAATTTTTTTGATCAAAGAGAACATGTTTCTACAGCAGAGCATTTTTAAAGGCGAGCCCTTTGCCGACCAAGGCTCTATGGCGCATGCCGGACCGTATTGGGCCGGTGGTGCTGGACTTCGCTTACGCTCAAACCAAACGCTCAGCATGGACCCCGCGAGTGACACCCCCCTGACCTCTGCCGGAGAAATGGAGCATGACCTGAAGGTCACCCGCGACGGGGACGAGTTGACCCTGCAGTTCGGTGGCGGCACCAGCACTATTCAGACATTCAAACATCTGGATGACGCAAAGAACACGCAGATTGTGACCTTCGCGAACGGCAATTTGGCGCTTACCGGCGAGTACTTCATTTTAGTGGTTGGCGACGCCGACAGTGCCGTAACCGGTTACGGCAGATATGAACAAGATGGCGATAAACTCACCATGACCGCGATCCTCTGGGCAGAAAGTGACGGTGGTACGGTGCAAAATAGGCGAGATTTCGCGCTTTCGGCGACCCTGCTTGATTCCACATTTACCTTGTCTGACGGCCGAAGCTTTCCCGTCATCAGCCCATAAACAGTAACAAAAAGGTAGTTACCGCCGCATGACAGAACCCCGATTCACTCTCTATGACCTGCGCGTCGAAACCATTGAAGGCGATAAGCCTTTTGTCTGTGGCCACGAGCTTGGTAGCTCATTCGAAGTGCGCGGAGAAAATCTCTTTTTCGAAACCGACAAACCATTTTCTCTTTATGCGCTTTCGGCGTTGCTGCCCCTCCTACCGACCAAACAGCGGCCGCTCAACGAATACGACTGGATGGCCACCGATCACGTCATTGCCTGTCCGGATCCCCATTGCGGCGCCAGATTTCGCATTAGTCGCATCGGCAAACAGGTATTCACGCGCTCAGACACGACCATCGAACCACTGCCTGAGAACAACCCATGGAAAGAATGATCGCACGCTTCGCCCTGAGACCGGGTTATGAGATATCCCGGGTTATTAAAGGTGGCTGGCAACTCTCCGATGGTCATAGCCAGGTAATCTCCAGCGATCCCGTTGCCGATATGTTTGCCTTTGTAGAGCGCGGCATCGATACCTTTGACTGTGCCGACATCTACACCGGCGTAGAGGCCATGATTGGCGAGTTTGTCACTGCCAACGCCAACCGCCAGGACCCTCTGTCCATTCGCGTGCACACCAAGTACGTGCCGGACTATGACCAACTGGGCCAGCTTAAAAAATCCGATGTCGAGGCAATCATTGATCGATCCCTCACGCGCCTCCATCTTGAAAGACTCGACATGGTGCAGTTCCATTGGTGGAACTACGCGGCTCCCGGCGCCGTAGAAGCCGCCGCCTGGCTCCAGGAACTGCAACAGGCCGGCAAAATCGAGCTCTTATCAACAACCAACTTTAATACGGCAAACACCCGGGCAATTCTGGACGCCGGTATTGAGTTGGCAACGACGCAGGTGCAGTACTCGCTGCTGGACCCCAGGCCCGAAAAAGCACTGCTGGGACTCTGCGCCGAGCACAATATGCACCTGCTGTGCTACGGCACACTTGCGGGGGGCTTTTTGAGTGAGCGCTGGCTCGGCGAAGCTGAACCACAGGCGTTTAGCAATCGTTCGCTCATCAAGTACAAGCTTATGATCGATGAGATTGGAGGCTGGGACTTGTTTCAGGCGCTACTTCAAACCCTGGATCGCATCGCCAAAAAGCACAGCGTCACCATTGCCAGCGTGGCATCGAACTGGGTGCTGGCTCAGCCACAGGTCGCTGCGGTCATCATTGGTTCGCGTAACGCTGCGCATGTAGATCGCTATAAAGAAGTGTTTGCCTTCCAGATGGATGCGGCAGATCGCGCCGCCATAGCGACTATTAAGATGCAAATGAGCATTCCACCGGACGATGTATTTGATCTGGAGCGCGATAAAACCGGCCCCCACGGCAGTATCATGAAATATAACCTCAACGCCGAATAAGGAACTGCGGCATGAGTGCCAACGCAGAACGCTTCGACGACTGGATTCGCTCAAGCTTTATAGAGATTAACAGTGAGCTTGAAGAGCTGTACTTTGCGCAGGACGATCCGGCAGATGTGAGTCTGGGCGGCGATACGCTGCGCCAACTGCTGCACGACGAGGGGCGGTCCCACATCATCGGCCTGCATAACGAGGGCAATACCGACGAAGGCTTCGAAGCGGCTTTTGCGCTGTTGGGCAATGTAGGCCTTTACATGGGTGCCTGTCGGCGCCACGAAATTACCGAGCCTTCCCGGGAGCAAAGCTCACCCCTCATCGAAGCATCGGGGCTGGCCTTGCACATCGGCGCCTCGCTGGGTGTCGCGCCGCGCTTTGCTACCAGTCATCTGTCTACCCACAACCTGGCCCGTGATGGCGTCTACCGCAGCTTTACCCGACTCAAAGACGAGTTCCTGTTTTTAGACTTCAATACCCGGGGCATATTTGCCTACAAACGCGCGGCAGATGCCCTGGCGCGAACGGTGCCTTTAGGTATCACACACCCGGTGACCGGCGACTTACTCATCGCGGCACGCCAGGCTCTGAGCGATGTGGCTGCATATAATGAGTTACTGTTTGAGCAACTTGATCCCGCGCGTTTCTTTTACTCCGTGCGTCCCTATTACAAGCCCTACCGTGTAGGCAAAAGCGAGTATCGCGGCGCCAATGCGGGGGACTTTGCCGGTATCAATGAGATCGATCTGTTGCTGGGTTTATGCCAGGCAGAGGATCCATCCTACTCGCAGTTACTGGTGGACAAATTCCTGTACATGATGCCCGAGGATCAGGCGCGCCTGCGCGACTGCATGCGCCGCGAAAGCCTTTTGAATCAGATCTTACTGGGACTGCAATCGCCGGATAGCTGCGGCGACTACTTTGAACACAATGCACGCCTGTTTTTAGAGGTCTGTGAAGCCCACGGCCGCACCGCATCCCAGCACCATAATCAATTGGTAGAACGCTTTATCGAAGGACCTTCGTCAGCGCTGGACCAGAAGCATATGGCCCATATCACGGCCAGTGGACCGCCATTGGAGGTGTTGATGGCCGCCCTGCAGAAGCTTCGGGATTTGCGCACCGCCGCGCCCCGGGACGATATCCGAAGTCGCTACAAAGATATCGCGGCTATCCGCAAAGCAGTGGGCAGCGCGAGCTGATGACGGATTCCCAGTCACTTGCCCGGGGATGGCCCGATGGTCGCGGCTATCTGCTCAACCATTCGGCCGGGCTACCACCGCTTAACGCCGCCGAAGCGCTCACCGACGGACTTTTCGGTCCCTGGGTAGCCAGCGACGATCAGGTTTGGACGCACTGGATGACCGCCTTTGACCGGTTTCGCAATGCCCTGGCACAGGTCATCAATCACGAGCCTGGCATGATCTGCCCTCAGCCCAGTGTCACGTCGGGTTTGAGTCAGGTGTTGAACTCGCTGCCTGCGCAGTCAGGTCGGAAGCAGCTGCTCATCGCCGAAAGGGCATTCCCCTCTCTGGGCTTTGTGCTATCTGTCGCGCAGCGTCAGGGATTCGAGCTGGTGATTATTCCGCGCTCAGAAAACACGCTGGATCCGACTGTCTGGGCCCGCTACCTGAATGAGCAGGTGCACTGCGTGGTATTTACCCACGTGCACTCCAATACCAGCGAGTGTCATGACCTGGTACCGCTTTGTGCCATGGCCCGCGACATCGGCGCCATCAGCGTGGTGGACGTCGCGCAATCGATTGGTGTTCGTCCTATCGACGCCCGAGCCTGGGATGCAGACTTTATTGTGGGTTCCTGTCTCAAGTGGCTGTGTGGCGGCCCGGGCGCTGGATTTATGTGGGTTAACCCCCAGCGCGTTGCGGATTGCGAGCCCTCAGACGTGGGATGGTTTTCTCACCGCAATCCCTTTGAGTTTGATATTCATCACTTTGAATACGCCGGCGACGCGCTGCGATTCTGGGGAGGCACTCCCAGCGTAGCACCAGCGCTGGTTGCCGCGCATGCTATCGAGTCACTGCTGGAGATCGGGCTCGAGCGCCTCGAAGCTCACAACCGAGCGCTCATTGATCAGGTCTGTACTCAGATCAACCCGGACTGGCTTGCGTCCCCCGCCGAGGCATCGCAGCGCGGCGGCACCGTGGTGCTAGACCTGAAATCCGCCCAGGATCAGTTTGCCGACAACTTACGCGATGCCAGGCTGCAATTTGATGTTCGTAAAGAGGGTGTTCGTTTGTCGCCGCATTTTTACAACGACGATCACGATATGGAGCGGGTGCTCCAATGTCTGCCTGGCGGGTAAAGACGCACGCGCGCTTTACCGCTTAAACCACGCTGGATAAGGGCACGCAGCAGCCTGCTCCCAAAGCAGTGATTTACTGGGCGGGAATGTCCCCCTCAAGTTGCTTTATACGATACAGAAGATTGTTCACATCAGGCTCGATCTGGTTAATCGCCCGAAAATAATCCAGCAACCCTGCATCTGAGGTCGGGAGTGGCACCTGCTGGCCGCGCTGCAGGGTGTAAACCTTGCCGCCTTCGATCAACAAACTCGCCAAATGCCCTCCGTAGTGCTGCGCAAGACCACTGTCAGCCGCGATCACCCGCGCGTCGTAGCGCGGCACTACCGTGCCGTACCCGGGCGTATGTCCCACCACTATACGATCTACATCGAAGTACTTCAGCAGCGCGTCCACTTCCACGGCGACCTCTGGCGACTCGTCTCCCAGGGCCAGTCCCCGATACCAAAGAGGACCTCGCTCATCGACGACAATCGTCAGATCAGCGGCGTTAGGCTTAGCAAGCTCGGCGCGCACCGCATCGTTAATGTCCCCGATAGACCGATCAAGATAATCAGGACTGATGCCCGCATGAACAAACAAACTCCGGTTTATGCGCACCACGGTATTGTGACCTGCCACCCAGGCCCCGAACTCGCCGTTGGGGAGCCAGTGCTGACGGTGCTCCACATAACCCAAGGGGTGATCCTTGAGCCATTGCTCGCGAAATGCTTCATCGATCTCCACGGGGCTCTCCCCATTGGAAAGAAAATCCACAACCCGCGCGTAGTAATCATCCTGCAAGCGGCGGGACCGGCGGCTTTTAAGCGCCTCGTACTCTCCGGGATGCACATAGCGCAAGTCACCGGTCATGTTCATGACTTCGTGATTGCCAATGAGCGCATGCACCTTGCCGCCGGCCTTTTTTGCCTGCGTCTCAAGCTTCATAAGGTGTTCAATGATCCTGGCAGTATCGGGACCGCGATCAGGAACATCACCCAGTTGCACAAGGTGCGTCGTGCCTCCAGTCCAGCGTCCACGACCGTTTACCAGACCGGCTTGCTCCAGTACCGTGATGTAGCTTTGATAATCGCCATGTAGATCGGCAATGGCGACGACACGGTCGATGCCCTGCCAGTCCCATTGCTCGGCGAGGGCCGATGTCCCGGTCATAAGCAGCAGGCACAGTGTCAGGGCACTGCCAATGCGCCCGGCCGGACGAAACCTCAAAGCGGGACACAAGCCGAGCGCCATAGCTATCGACACTCCTCAATAATCTCCCGGCGTACTTTCTTCGGGTTATCCAGCACCGCATAGAATTTATCCACATACTTTTGCGTCCGCTTTGCCGACTTGGCCGACACGTAAGTGGTATCCGCGACGATGGCATCAATGGTGTCGCGCTTTAACTGCAGCACAGCAATGGCTTGAGCGGTCACTTCCTCTGGACCGCAATAACCGCGATACATGCGCTGCTTAACATTGCTCTGCCCGATTCCACCGGCCGGCTCCGCGTAAGAGGTGTTCACAAAACCCGTGGAGTCATAGTCATAGGGCAGAGGGTAAAGAACGCCGTCTTCGGCCTCTAAAAGTTTGATGTTGTGGCAGCAGGTCTCACCCGGCGCCGCCGCGATAAATGAATAGTCGGTATTCGACACCAGATACATAAACAATGCGACAAGCGCGCTACGGTCAGGATCAAGGCGAGCCTTGTCGGCCTTAATTTCTTTATACACAGTCATATCGTTTTGCTTGGCGAGACGATCCTGGTGCTGAATAAAGAATCCCAGCTGCTCCCGGGAGCCTCCACCATCGGAGTCCGCATAGGTGACCTTCAGCATGCGCGTATCAAGGCTGAGATCCGAGAGCGTTTGGAATATCTGGTACGCCTGCTGCTCGCGACCAATGTATTCGGCGTAGCGATCAGAGTCTTTGCACTGAACTACAAGCTTGAGCTTGTCCTGCTTGGCAAACAGGGTTCCTTTGACCTGGCTCTTTTTTAAATTGACCCACAGTTGCGCGTGGCTACAGATGTCCTTGCGCAGACGAAAATTTCCTCGCACTGAAAACTTGGCATCAAGCGTAGTAGGACCACGCTCGGGGTCGTTATAGCTGAGACTCCCGACATACTCTTTTTCTTTGTCGCGCTCGCGGTCGATAAGTTCAAAGGGCCCGGACAGGCTGATGGCCAGCAGCTCGTCGCTGTCAAACAATGGGGCTGCAAAAACACTGGAGCTGAACAAAAGGCCTATGGTTAGCAGTAGTCGTGACATCGCATCAAACTCCTTTAAAAAATCCCGGTGTTTATCGCTGCTCGACCAGACGCTCACAGGCTCAGGCAGGCGAAAGCGCACGAAAACGAAACTCATCCAATTGAATATCGTCCAGGCCTATCTGATCGAAGGGGTTTTCCATCTGGACCTGCACATTGTAAAGCGCGATGAGAATAAAGCCGTGCAGCAGGCTCAAGCCATAACTAATGACTACCGGAGCATCGGGCAGGTGATAGACAATGGTGGGCGCAAAAACAAAGGGGAATAGAAACACAAAAACAAGGCAGTAGGCGCGCATGCTGATGGGCGTGCCATGCATTTTTAAACTGATGGTGTTTTCCATGCCATCGTTCACTTCCTGTACAAAGCGAATAATCTTCAGCGCAAGACCGTTTGAGATCACGGCGTCATTGCGCTTGATAAAATGAATAATCTGATTGACCGTATCCTCGGCCGGACGGATGTCGGCATCTTCGGACCCCAGAGCATCAAAGAACTGCGAAGATGCCTTATCAAGCAGCTGAGCCACTTCTGCGCGCTGCTCTTCGCTGAGCTTTTTGCACTGCTCAAAGCAGTAATGCACAGAGCACAACCCGGACTTGAACTGGCTTAAAAACTTAAGCGCGTTGTCCCGCCGCTTAAAGGCCTCGCGAATAGTGAATACCAGAGGGAAAATCACCGCCACGCTGAACATGGTGATATTTAAATCGTAGGCAAAGTTGTAATTGAAACAGGCGTAGGTGACCGCAATACAGACTGCGCCGAGAAACAGCATTTTGATGTCGATAATTGCGAGATATTTGTTCATAGGCGAATCATAAACTCATGGACTCCTCGGACAGGTCACCACGGGCATCCTACCAAGAAAGCTGCCCTTTAGAATCGTTTGCGAACGTTACGCCCCACCTTAAAGAACGACTGATCCGGCACTAACCGATTCGTCCACCCCAAGAAACTGGCTAATATCAGCCCGCTGCCACATGGCATCGCGATAGCCAAGTGTAATGAGCGACTCGACAAAGGGCCGGGCGAATAACAGGTACGATGCGGCGGTAGAACCTGCACCACTTTCAGTTCCGCCAGTAGCGCGGAGTAAAAAACGTACGCTAGACGGCAGCGATGCGGTGTTATCAGCCGCAATCATGTCCAGCTCCTCTGACGGCGAAATCACTTGCCGTTCGATGTAACGAAGATTTGACCCTTCATCCAAACTCTCTTTAGGTAGCAGCCCCACCAATTTATTGATGCGATCCAGTCGCTCGATATCACTCTCAAGACTATCGATAAACGCGCTGTTAAGCAGATGACCAATAATCTGTGCCATGGATGGCGAGTGCGTTGGCTTGGCGGGTGCCCTGGACTGCGTTTGTTCTCGATTAGCGCTTACACCAACTATAAAGAGTCTGTCAGCGCCTAAGTGCAGCGCAGGACTCAACGGCGCAAGCTGACGGACTGCACCATCCCCAAAGTATTCGAACTCAATGCGCGTAGCGGGAAACATCGTCGGGATAGCAGAGGAGGCCATAAGATGATCGGCATTGAGCAAAGTCCGTCGACCACTACGTCGATAGCGGATCCAATCTTCGGTGACCGCCTTTGCCTGATAAAAACATACCGAACGGCCAGATTGATACCCCGTAGCCGTGACACAAACAGCATCCAGGTCGCCTCGGGCAATGGCCCGATCTATTTTTTCAAAATTGATGGTGTGTTTGATTAAGTCACGCAGGGGGGAGTTGTCCAACAATGCGATAGGCTTGCCGACACCCACTCCACGATTCACCAAGGAGAGCATCACACGGCCCGCACTTCCAGCCATTGCACCCCAGCCGCAGCGATAAACCTGCTCCGGCGTCAGCTCCATCCACACAGACTCTAAATTCTTTACGGCTCGGGCAAAGCTGCCATCGTACGCCGCGAGCGTTATCGCGTTAATGGCTCCGGCAGAGGTACCGCAGATAACTCGAAAAGGATTCGGTGCACCCTCTGGAAGTAGCTCTGCAACAGCCTTGAGAACACCTACCTGATAGGCAGCTCGGGCGCCGCCGCCCGAGAGGATCAAGGCGTTTTTCATAAACAGTACAGGCCCGCTAGCCAGCTTTGCTGCGAGGGCCAGCGAAGAACCAGATGATTAATCCAAGAACCGACAAGACCAGGACCAGCACCGACCAAAGCACTTTCGACCCGGTACCCGCAGCTGACTGCACAATGCTAATAATCGCCCAAACGTTCGCAATCAGAATTAGAAAACCAAAAACACCTTGAACCTCAACACCCACTTTTAAACCCCCTTCTTTACAGTTGATCGACACAGCAGCTGACTTGCCATGGATGATAACGCAGCTCGGCTCTCACAATAGCTGCCGCGACTACCCAGTCCGTGCTGACGGCTCAGGCTTTTTTGACAAACTCTGACTTGAGTCCCATGGCGCCTATGCCGGGGATTTTACAATCTATGTCGTGATCGCCTTCAACAAGCCGAATGTTTTTGACCTTGGTCCCGACCTTGACCACCGACGACGAACCTTTCACTTTCAGGTCCTTGATGACCACGACGGAATCGCCATCAGTAAGGGGATTGCCGTTAGCATCCTTCACCATCGGCGCCCCTTCTACAGGCGTCGATACAGACTCTGTGGACCATTCCTCGCCACATTCGGGACAAACCCACAGGTCGCGGTCTTCGTAGGCATAGGGTGACTGACACCCGGGGCAGTTCGGTGGCATGTTTGTTTCCTTACCCGGCTCACTATTAGAGCCCCTCAAGATACCCCAGAACGTTCGGAGATCAGAATCAGGGTGCACAGGGCGGCCTGCTTGCGGCTGAACAACCCGCTCTCAAACCAGACCGCGACCTTGTTGCGGCCGACACACGGTCACCGCCTGCCGGGGCGGAGGCCACTTTCATACCCTAAAGCGCGAGAAAGGATTATGAACATCTCATAAAGATATTATTGACACGTGTTATAAAAATAATTACAAAGAAGCTATGAGCCGAAGAGAGCAAGCAAAAGAAGAGAATCGCGCCCGCATCAGAGCGTCAGCAGAGCGCATCATTCGTACGGAAGGCATCGACAAACTAACAATGCGTCGTCTGGCCGAAGACGCCGGAGTCAGCCTGAGAACCCCCTACAACCTGTTCGGATCAAAAACCGATGTACTGATCGCTCTGCTCGAAGGGGCCGGCTTCGACCCAGGCGACGCCCTGGCGCTGCGCGATGAGCAATTGGTCATGGAGCAACTATTCGCGACGCTCGACCATATCGAAGCCTTTTTTGACTCTGACGAAAAATTTTATCGCGAGGTATACGGAGGAATAATGAGCTCTGCTCATCCGGATGTCCGAAGCACCAATGTCGAGCGCGTAGTGGCGATGTGCCAGGAGCTGATGACACATGCGGCCGCAAAAAACGAGCTACAGATCGATACAAACACCCGGGAACTGGGTCGTTACCTGGGTGTTCAGCTTCTGGCGGTATTGGGCATGTGGGGAGCTGAGTTTTTATCGAATCAAGAGAGCATACGACAGGTAAGGCGTGCCTGGTGTGGGATTTTGCTGCAGCACTGCAGCAATGCATCGCACCGCGCTGTGGATGCCGCTTATCAGTCCGTCGCTCTCACAGGAAGCTGACGACATGCCGAATCACAACCTGGGGTATTCGGAGCAGGATCTCCATACCAGTCCCTTTGCGGATTTTTACAATCCCCACATGGAAGCCCTACAGGAGCAAGTGGCCCAGGCTTTGCTGGTCGGTGCCCAGGCACATGAGCTTTTGCCGCCCGCAAGCCAAGCTGCCCGTATACAGCAGCCCGGATACTGGCCTTTGGAGACGGGATTTACCCGCGCTCCCGATCTGTCCATACGCGTTTTCTGTCTCACAGATATGCCGAGGGTTTCACCGCAGATGTGGGATTGGTGGTTTGGCTGGCACGGTTGCGAGGCCCAACGGTACAAGCTCTGGCACCCTAGGGCGCACATAGAAGCAAAGTGGGCTGACGGCCAGAGCGACGAGCGCTATATCGGTCGCACGTCTCTCATCACCGAGTACCTGGGACCCACCCTCGCAAAAGCGGCGATTAGTTTTGTCCGCCCCCTTGTTATGGGGCTCGATGAAGCGCGACTGGCCGAGGACGGCGAGATCGCCATCTGCGCCCGGGTGGGCATACCCGGCACGCCATTGAAAGGTGGATGGCTGCTACATCAAATTCGCCCTGTTGAAGGTGGCAGCGAAATGCGATCGCGTATGTGGTTCGGCGGCGAGAATTCGGCGCTGGGCGAGCACAGCCACGCCCTGTCGAGTGCATTAATGTACACACTCCGCCCCGTCACTCGCCTACTGCTACCCGATCCGGCGGAGCTCCTGGTCCACAACGCCCAGGAGATGGCTCATCTCGCGGGGTTTCTGCCAGAGCTCTACGCACAATTCGGCGCCAGTTCCACACCGGGCAAATCGTGAAGCGACCGAGGGGACAGGGCCGCATCCGGGAGCGCGGCGAATCAGGCTTCGATGCGGCCGTACTCGCCACCAGTTTTAACGCACGCGATGCCGGCGCCAGACCGCAGGTCCTCGTGGAAGCCAACAACGCCTCAGACATCAAAGCTGCTTTAGCACGGGCGCTGAGTCAGGGCTGGAAAGTCAGTATTGTATCCGGGGGCCACTCCTGGGCTCAGAATCACCTTCGCGAGGACGGCCTCCTGCTGAGCATGGCGAGGATTAATCACATCGAGATTGATGCGCAGGCAAGGGTCGCAAAAGTGGGCCCCGGCTGCTGGGGCCTGGACCTTGATCGAGCCTTAAGAAAGCACAGGCTTTTCTTTCCCATCGCTCATGCGCCCGACGTCGCCCTGGGTGGCTTTCTTCTTCAGGGTGGGTTTGGCTGGGGCAGCCGGGAGTTAGGACTAGCCACCGAAAGCGTGATCGGTGTTGACCTCATTCTCGCTGATGGCCGCCAGGTCCATGCCAGTGAATCAGAGAATCCGGATCTGTACTGGGCTGCCCGGGGCGCCGGCCCCGGCTTTTTTGCCGTGGTTCTGCGCTATCACCTCAAGCTCCACCCCCGGCCCGCGTTCTGCGGCATAAAAATGCAGATATTCGCGCAGGAGCACCTCGAGGCGGTTTATCGCTGGATCGAAAAAATCGGCCCGGATGTGGCCCGATCGGTAGAGCTGCAGATGCTCATGACACCCAGGGCCATGGGGATTTTTAAGCCGGGCATCGAGGTCATCGCCCCGGTGCTCGCTCCAAGCCGGAAAGCGGGTAAAGAGGCCGTACGGTTTCTTGAGGACAGTCCCATACGCCGCCTGGCGAGCTTCACAACGCCACTGATACCGATGCGTACCAGCCATATGTCCCTGGTAGCGAACGTCACACACTTTCCCCCCGATGTGCGCTGGTGTACCGATAATATCTGGATCGATGCACCCATCGATGCGCTGCTGCCCGGTTTGAAGCACATCGCAAAAACCATGCCCCCGGCACCGAGTCATTCCCTGTGGCTTAACTGGCAGCCGCCGACACAGCGCCCGGACATGGCTTTCTCTCTGGAGTCCAACAGCTATCTTGCGGTTTATGGAGAATGGACCCGCCCGGAAGATGATAAAAAATATGAGAACTGGGCGACGCTTTGTATGAAAGACATGGAAGAACATTCCCGGGGCATCCAGTTAGCGGACGAAAATCTCGGCCGCAGACCTGCACGCTTTATGGCTGATGCAAACCTCGCAAAGTTAGACGCCCTTCGGGAGAAGTACGACCCCCATGGCCTGTTTAGAGATTGGATGGGCCGCCATGATCGATCAGAGAATGAGACCTGAAGAGCGAAGAGGCCCATAACTTCCTGATCGCAAATAGTAAAACGGACGGATTCTTTTATGCTTATAAAAACCCTACGATATTCAGGATTCATCACGGTCGGTTTCGCCATGCTGGTCTTTATTGCCTGGGCAACATCACCCGATCCGAAGTTCAATGTCGCCAGTTTGGAAAGCGAGCCACTCAATCCGGCCCTCGCAGACCCCGACACGGCACTCACCCTAGCCCAGTACACTGCTGAAAATGGCGACATTGTCACTTTGCTTGTAGAGTCGCTTGAGGGCTCGCAAGTGACTGGCATCAGTCTTGCGGATCTGGGAGCAGCGCCGGTCAGCGATCCGTTTTCCGCGCTAGCTTCGGTCGAAGACGCGCAGCTCAAAACCGCGTTTTCCCAAGCCAGGCAGCGCCGGGTGATTGATATCGCGAGCCTCCTGCCCACGGGCCCCAGGGGCACAAGACACCTGGGCATAGGAACCAACTTCCCCGAGCACGCCGCAGAGGCGTCCAGCAATTCGGTTTTTAACTTCCCAAAATTCGGAGCCGCCACAGCCGCTCGGACGAGCGTTGCCGCCCCCGAAGGTAGCCTACTGGACTATGAAGTCGAGCTTTGCATGCGCTTTGATCGCCCCATTACTTCCTTGGAGGATTTTGATGCTGCCGTAAAAGGCGTTTTTCTTTGTGCAGACTTTACCGACCGCATAGCCCTTTTGGAGCTCGCTGATGCGGACAACCTCGACTCGGGATATGGCTTTAGCGACGCAAAGAGTGGCCCCGGATTCCTCCCTACCGGTCCATTTCTGCTGATTCCAAAAGACTGGAGCACATTCGTCGCGGATATCCGCATGATGACCTTCGTCAACGGTGAGGCGCGTCAGGACGCCCGGGGAAGTGAAATGATTCTTGATTTTCGGGGGCTTACAGAAAAAGTGCTCGGCGACATGACAGCACGACGCTTCTATTACGATGAGGCCTTTTACAAACTCACACCGAATGAGCGTATTGACAGCGATATGACCCTGATGTCGGGGACCTCCGAAGGCGTTATCTTTACTCCGCCGTCCCGGCACGATTACATCGAAATTGTACTCGCCTACCTACTCAAAGGTGGGCCCTTAAGCCAGCAGAGTCTTATGGAAATCGCGATCCCTGCCTTCATTGACAATGAACTGGCCTCTGGGCACTTTCTAAAGCCGGGCGACACCGTGCGCTATCGGGCCAGCCAACTTGGTGACATTGTGGTGGCGGTAAGGCCATAGGCTTTTGAGCACCGGCATAGCCGGTAGCGAAGAACCGTTTGATTCAAAGGGGCCAGCATAATGACTATAAAAATTCCCGGGTCACGCATCGCGCTGATTTTTCTCAGCGTAACTGTGCTGGCTGCCGCCCAGACAGGGGCGCAAACGCGGTCTTCGGCAAGCCCCGGGGCCATCGTCCGCCCTAACGTGGTCATCATTCTTGCAGACGACATGGGTTGGAATGATGTGGGCTATCACGGAAGCGATATTCATACGCCGCATATCGATCAATTAGCGGCAGAAGGACTGGAGCTGGACCGGTTTTATGCGCAGACCGCTTGCAGTCCCACACGAGCGGCGCTGCTCAGTGGTCAGTCGTCCCAATCACTGGGCATTTACTCCCCGTTGTCCAAGTTAAATCCCACGGGCCTGGCGCTTGATCAAAAAATCATGCCGGCCTATTTTCGTGATGCGGGCTACCAAACCTTCATGGTCGGGAAATGGCATCTGGGTTTTTACGAGCCGGAGTATCGTCCTCTGGCCCGGGGCTTTGATCACTTTTACGGAAACCTCACGGGCGGCGTAGGTTATTGGAACCACGTCCACGGTGGGGGCCTGGATTGGCAGCGCAATGGTAAAACACTGCGCCAAGAAGGTTACAGCACCCACCTGCAGTCTGCTGAAATTACCCGTTTGATTCAGCAACGTGACCCGGAAAAACCCCTGTTCCTGTATGCCGCGTTTAACGCACCGCATTTACCTAACGAAGCGCCCGCCGATACGCTTGCCCGGTACGCGCACATTGAAAATCCCAATCGGCGGATTCACGCCGCAATGGTGACGGAACTGGATTCCGCCATTGGTCAACTCATGGAGACGCTGAGCACCGAAGGTATGCTTGAAAACACCCTCATTTGGTTCATGAGCGATAACGGCGGCCTCAACCGCACCGCCATGCCGAGCGGATTAGTATCGATGTCCCAGCGGCTGGAAGATTGGTTTGGCAAACCCCTGTTTCCGAAAACACTCGAATTCATTCGCACCAACGCCCTGGATGGCGGCAGTGACAACAGCCCGCATCGCAAGGGCAAACAGTCGATATACGAAGGCGGCGCACGAGTCCCCTCCTTTGTTTATTGGAAAGGCAGGCTAAGCCCCGAACGCATCACTCAGATGGTCACTGTAAAAGACGTGCTGCCGACACTGTTATCCGCCACGGATATCGACGCCAACGGTTTACCCACAGCGACGACCACAGAATCTGCAGGAGTCGACCAGTGGCCCGGCTTGACCCGGGGAGAGTTTATTCAAGCGCCCGATTATTTGATCAACGGCATGGATGGCGAAGCCCTTTACCGCTTTCCCTGGAAATTGCTGGCGCTTAAGTCAGGCGATCTAGAGCTGTATAACGTTGATGAGGACCCCGGCGAGTCAGTAAATCTCATAGCAAGATACGCGGAGCTGGCAGCAGAGCTCAAGGCGGCACTGGACGGATCTGTCCGAGGAGAGAGTGTGCATGTACCCCTTTACCGCTCGCTGCTCGATATGGACTTTTTTGGCGGAGAGGAGGATCGCATACCCTGGTCAGAGATCGGCGGCGAGTAGCTGGCTGCGGAGGATCGCGGGAGTGAGCGGTTTTAGCGGAATGCGCCCCGATTATATTGGGTAAAATCCCCGCCCCGTGTATGCTGCGGTTCGCTTGGTAAAACCAACTCATAACAGCCAGGAGATCTGATGACTGATAAACCCGCGTCCACGCCAGCCGTGGAACGCTCGGGCGATGCGATCACGAGCGCCGATGCTGACGCAGTGAGCGCGGCAACGCCAGAAGCGGTATCCCCGATTGTGTCCAACAACACTGACTTTAGCGCCAGTGAAGGCTACAAGCGTTACGTCATCTGGCTGCTGTTTGCCGTTTATGTCTTCAACTTCCTCGATCGCCAGATTTTCACCACCCTGCTACAGCCTATAAAGCAGGAGTTTCAGTTTTCTGACACGCAAATGGGACTGCTGGGCGGTTTGGCTTTCGCGCTTTTTTACTCGACGCTGGGAATTCCCATTGCCCGCCTGGCTGACCAGCGTAACCGTGTGAATATCATCGCCTTTTCTATTGCAATCTGGAGTGCAGCTACCGCTGCTACAGGGTTTGCCAAATCTTTCTCTCATCTGCTCATTGCCCGGATCTGCGTGGGTATCGGCGAGGCCGGCTGTAGCCCACCGGCCTATTCACTGATCAGTGATTATTTCGAGCCACAGAAGCGCGCCCGGGCCATGTCGATTTACTCCATGGGAATCGGCGGCGGTATTTTTCTGGGTTATCTCGTGTCTGGTGTCGTCGCCGAGCAGTACGGATGGCGCGCGGCGTTTTTTGTGGTCGGCATACCCGGTGTACTGCTTGCACTATTACTGAAGCTGACGCTGCGGGAGCCGCCCCGCGGGTTTTCGGACAACATCAGTGTGGCCGCCAAACCGCCGCCGGTTGCCGAGGCTTTAACGGCGCTCTGGCGCCGACGCTCCTTCCGCCATCTTTCGCTCGCTGCTGCGCTGCATGCTTTCGCCGGCTACGGTGTAGGGTCCTTTGTGCCTGCGTTCCTGATCCGCTCCCACGGCATGACCGTCTCCGAAGTCGGCTTCGCGCTTTCCATGATTTCTGCCGTAGGCATCATGGGCGGCATATATTTTGGTGGTTATCTGTCTGACCGTGTCGCATGTCAACGCAATGATCAGCGCTATTACATGCTCGTACCCGGCATTGCGACGCTGCTGGCCGTACCGATTGCCTTGTGCATCTACCTGCTTCCAAACAAGCTTCTCATCCTGGCGTTGATACTCCCGTCGCAGCTGCTCGGTTATATGTATCTCGGCCCCACCTTCACCATGACCCAGAGCCTCGCCGGCATTCGTGAACGCGCTCTGGCAGGTGCTGTTCTACTTCTGATAATCAACCTTATTGGTCTTGGCCTGGGGCCCACGCTGGCGGGATGGTTGAGCGATATGTTCCGGACATCCTTTGTGACCGGCGGCATGGACGAGGGTTTCGCTACTGCCCAGGGTCTGCGTTACGCCCTTTGCGCGGTTACCTTAGTCAACCTGTGGTCGGCATTCCACTACCTGATGGCAGCGCGTTCCTTACGCGAGGACCTTGCCGCTGTTAAAGATGAGCAGGAGACGGCCGCCGCTGCCCGCAACCTGGCCTGATGGCGCCTCACTGGCAGCCGGCTCACTGTCTCCATCAGACGTCCGTGCTGGCAACCTGTGTGGGCTCCCCGGTCGCACCGGGAGCGCCTGCAGACTTTCGCTTAGCCACGTACATCAATTGGTCCGCGCGATCCATCAGGCTGTCCAGCTCTTCATCCGGCTGTAGCGTTGCAGCACCAACGCTGAACTCGATGTCATAACCTCGCTTCTCGCGTTCGTTATATTCATCGATCACCTGCCGGAAGCGTTGCTCGACACCCGCGACTTCCTCGGCGGTAGTATCGACCAGCAGCGACACAAACTCGTCGCCACCGGTTCTGGCAAATACATCGGAATCCCGAAAAGCTTCCTTCAATAAATCAGCAAACGCAGCCAGTACCCGATCGCCTTCGGCGTGACCAAAGGTATCGTTGATGACCTTGAAATTATTGAGATCAAACACCAGCATCGTCGCGGTCAAGCCATGGCGCCGGGCGAGCGACAGCGCGTGCAGCGCCAGCATATTGAAGCCCCGCCGGTTGGAAATCCCCGTAAGTTCATCGAGTGTTGCCATTTGCAGGGAAGCAATCTCCTGCTCCACCATAACCGCCAGATCCTCCAACAGCAGCTTGTCCTCGTCGTCCAGCTCCCGCGGCTCGCTGTCAATCAGGCACAGCGTTCCCACCTTATGACCGTTCGCGGCCATGAGGGGGTTGCCGGCATAGAAGCGGATATGAGGCTCTGCAGTAACCAGGGGGTTGTCGTGAAAGCGCTTGTCATCAAGGGCGTTCGGTACGTAGAGCAGTTCGTCTCCCGCAATCGCGTGGCCGCAAAAAGAAATATCCCGGGGAGTCTCTGTCGCATCGAGTCCCTGAGCGGACTTGAACCACTGGCGCTCACTATCGACCAGGCTGACCAGCGAGATCGGCACACCAAACATGCGCTTTGCCATCCGCGTGATGCGATCAAAACGCTCTTCCGGCGCGGTATCAAGAATCCGTAGGGCGCGCAGCGTTTCGATGCGGGCGGATTCATTATGGGGGATAGGGGCTTCAATCACGGGATATTCTCACAACAGCCGAGTAGGCCCATTGTAAGGCGTACAGCGCACTGATCAACAGCGCTACGTGGCAGTTCAGGCTTAGCAACCGCCACCGCGACCCCGGGCAAAGCGGCCCGATCAGGCCTGTGTTGGCCATGCAAAGCGCGCTGAAAAACAAAGCCGTTTAGTGCGCGTAAAACTTCGAGCCAACACAGGTCCTTATGCGGCACAATTACTGTAAATCTCACGGCAAAGCGCTTTAGCGTTGCAGGACTATCATGAGCACGGATTACTCGAGCGACGGCTTGCTGGCATTTCTCAGGGAAGCGACTCTCGCTGGACGGATAACGCCCTCGGCAGCGAAGAGCCGCCGGGCCGCTGCGCAAACGCTGTTTGCCAAACTCTCAGACAGCGAGGCGGCGGATTTACGCACCCTCGACATTGATGCCCTTAAGTCGCGGTTCCTGGATACCCAGGGGGGCGGCCTGCGGGCTGAAGTTGTTGATTTATACGCTGAGCGGCTTGGCTGGGCACTCGATGATTATTTCCGCTTTGTGGAATCACCTAACCAGTTTGTTTCCTCCTCCACTACCGTTAGCCAGGATACCGCGCGACCTAAAGCTCAACTGGCTCCAAAGACGCCCGAGGAGCGGGCGTTGGAGGCGGTGCGTCTGACTGCACCCAGGCAGCGGTCGGACGTTATACCGATTCCGCTCGGGGCTGAGCGTGTTGTCTACCTGCATAGCCTACCGGTGGATCTTACGCCGCAGGAGGCCCGCAAGATTGCGCGGGTTGTTGAGGCGCTTGCAAACGAAGCGGAGGATGCGCAGTGAACCGCTGGTTGCTTGCGGCGCCGCTGGTAATATTCGGGATTGGGGGCATAGGGCTCTATGTACTGTTTATGTCCCAGGCGGATGACAATGCTTTTCGGGAGAACCTGCTGCCGGAGTTGATTGGCTTCTGCCTTGAGGGATTCTTCCTTGTAGGACTCTTTACCTTTGTGCAACAGTTGCGGGATTACTACCGCCGTCGCGAGCTCTGGTTGAGTCTGCGCAGCGCTTTGAGAGACTTTCTATCTCATCTCGACCTGGCCTTTGTCGGTCCAGAGAGGGAGCCAGCGACCTCGCGGGATCTCGAATCCCAGCCTCTGGTGGTGCAGCGCTTAACAGGCTTGCTCGCCGAGGCAGAGCTTGGCATCGAGACGCTCGTCTCCTTGAAGCATGTCGCGATTTCTACTTTGCCACTTGCCCGGGACCTCATTAACATTGCCGCGCAGCTCAGTACACGGCACATGCGTTGCTGGATTGCCATTGTCGAATCGATAGATCAGCTTACGCAAGCGGATACGCGGGAACAGGTCGAGCGGCCGTTAAACGAATTGCTGATGCGACTTACGGAGTTCGATAATCTGCAGCTGTGATCGTATCGAAGTCCTGGAATAGCCAGAGCGAGTATTGCCGCGCGCCGTAGTGCCGACCCGACTTGCCCCTTGCGGCCAGGCATGTAGAGTCGGTCCCCTGCGCCACATCAGGTTGGTCATGGAATCTATCGAAACCGCCATGCAGGTCCCCCAGGGCCGCTTTACATTGCAACGTCGCCCAAAACGTCGCAACGAACTACTCCGCGCCTGGGAATCGGCAGACGAGTATCTGCTGCGCGAGGTTGCCGAGCAGCTACGGCCGGACACCGATGCGCGCATGCTGATTATCAACGACAGCTTTGGTGCCCTGGCGACTGCGCTTGCTCTCTGGACGCCGCAGAGCTCGTCCGATTCTTTTCTCAGCCAGCTAGCCACGCGCGACAACCTTGTGGCCAATGGCATCGATCCGGCGGGAGTAACTTTGCTCAATAGCTTGGAGCAGCCAGTCGGTCCTTTGGACCTGGTTTTGATCAAAGCACCAAAAACGCTGGCTTTACTGGAGCATCAGCTTATAACGCTACGACCATTACTGACGGCGGATACCCAGGTGCTGGTTGCCGGTATGGTCAAGATACTACCGCGCAGCGTGTGGACCCTGCTGGAGACACTGTTGGGCCCCACCGACACGGCCCTGGCCTGGAAGAAGGCCAAGCTGATCCGGGTGACTCCGAATCTGACACTCACTGCGCCGGGCAATCCCTACCCGGTGCAGTACAAGCTGGAAGGCACAGAGTGGCTTATCAGCAACCATGCCAACGTATTCTCCCGCGACAGTCTGGACATAGGGACGCGCTTCTTTCTGCAGCACCTGCCTTTGTTACCGCAGGCACAGGACATTATTGACCTCGGATGCGGCAATGGCGTGGTAGGTCTACACACAGCCGCGCAGCATCCTGCAGCGATGGTGCATTTTGTTGATGAGTCATTCATGGCGGTGGCATCTGCGCGAGAAAACTTCGACCGGGTGTTCGGTCCGGAACGGGCGGCTGCATTTTGTGTCAGCGACGGCCTCGATGGCTTCGAGGCTGCTTCGGCGGATCTGGTGCTGTGCAATCCGCCGTTTCACCAGCAGCAGGCGGTGGGGGACCAGATTGCTCAACGCATGTTCAGGCAGGCGCGAGAGGTGCTGCGACCGGGTGGTGAGCTATGGGTCATTGGCAACCGACATCTGGGTTACCATGCGGCGCTCAAAAGGCTATTTGGCAAGGTCGAGTTGGTAGCTTCGAACACCAAGTTCGTGATCCTGCGGGTGGCGCGATAGAGCGGATTGATGACAACACTCAGGCTCGATCGCTGCATCAGTGAATCAGCAGCATTGTGCGATTCAACACGCGCGCACCAACTACATAAACGCCAAAAAGTTTGGCTGACCGTTAGAGGCGCTCACCCCGCCATCGACGGGCAGATTTACTCCCGTAATGAAGCTTGCATCCTCGCTCGCCAAGAATGCTGCGGCGGCTGCGATGTCTTCAGGCTCGCCAATACGTCCCAATGCGACTCGCTGCATAAAAGCCTTCATTAAGGCGTCGTTGCCGGTTATACCCTCCACCATATCGGATCTGGTGATTGAGGGATTGATCGCGTTGACACGGATGCCCATGCCACCGACCTGCAGTGCGAGGCCGCGCGTGAGGTTAGTCACGGCACCCTTGGACGCGTTGTACACCGGCATCATGGAGTCTCCGCCGATGCCCGACACGCTGGAAATATTGATGATCGAGCCCTTGGCCTCGCGAAGATGCGGTATCGCGGCCCGGCAGAGAAACATCACGCCTTTCACATTGATATCGATGATGCGATCAATTTCGTCATCGTCGGTCTTGTGCAGCATAGAAGCGCCGCCCACGCCCGCGTTGTTCACAAGCGTATCGATCCCGCCAAAGCGCTCTACAGCGGCGCTGATGATCTCATTGGCAAAGGCGCTCTTACTGACATCGCCAGGGACAACCAATGTGCGCGCCGGATCAAGGGTCGCCGCAACCGCTTTGCACTTCTCGGCGTTGCGCGCGTTGATGATGACGTTGCCGCCCTCTGCATGGAAACGCCGGGCGATACCCTCGCCAATCCCGCCTGAGGAGCCGGTAACAATAATGGTTTTGCCTGCAAAGCGGTCTGATTGGGGCATTGCGTATTTCTCCATTTGATTAATTGTTTCAATAGCAACTTACGCACGTTCACGTTGCGTCGTTGAGTCGCGGGCAGTGAGAATTTGTCATCGGCACACCTGGTCACCTTTGGCCCGGCGTTGTGCCTACCGGGTTTATACGCCGATTGGGGTGGCGATAACAAAGATCTGTGCAGTCTCATTCATAGCGCAGGGCGGACACCGGACGGGTAAGCGCGGCTCGTCCGGCCTGATAGGCAATAGTTAACCAGGCAATAATCAGCGCACCGAACGCTGCAGCAATGAACAGCCAGGCCCACTCAGAGGCCGGTGCTGCATAGGCAAAACGCGTCAGCCACTGGCTCATCGCGTAAAACGCCAAGGGCCATGCAATGACGCTGGCGATCACAACCAAACGTGTGAAGTCCGTGGTCAGCAAAATAACAATGTCGGCAACCGAGGCGCCCATAACTTTACGTATGCCGATTTCCTTGGTGCGTCGCTCGGTGGTAAAAGAAGCGAGGCCGAACAAGCCCAGAGTAGCCACAAATATTGCAAAGGCAGAAAACACTCCGAACAGTTTCGCCTGTTTGCCTTCCGCTCGGTAGCGGGCATCAAAGCGGTCGTCGAGAAACTCCCAGCTAATGGGGTCGCTGGGAAGCACCCGCTTCCATACGGATTCCATGTGCGCGATAGCTGCCTGTGGGTTTCCCGGTGCCAACTTGACGGACAGTCGCCTCCCGTAGCGCGTATGTGGCTCCGAGTAAATCGTCGCCTTGCGCTCGTCGTGGAGTGAGGAGAAATAGAGATCGGGGATCACGCCGATAACTTCCCGATTTACTAATCTGTCCAGCTCGCGACTAAGGGGCTGAACGATAACTTTACCCACAGCCTCTTGTGGGCTCCAGCCAAAACGACGCGCGGCTGACTCATTCAAAATAACCCAGGCTTGAGTCACAGGCTTATCGTCTGATGGCTCCTCTGGTCGCAATTCGTTGGGCCGGAAAGTGCGCCCCGCCAGAAAAGTCACGCCGTAATGCTCAAACCAGTGGGCGTCAACCTTCAGATCTGCCATGGCGAGGATATTGTCCATCACCATTTGCTTGCCCTGTGCCACATACCCCGATCCATCGAGGTTTTGCATGCTCGGAACCCGCGAGGAATACACCACAGACTCTATACCAGGATGCGTCTCCATCTCCGTACGCAAAGGGTCGTAGATTTCGTAAAGATCGACAAAGTAAGGCAGACTCATGACGACGTTACGTGACCGATCAAAACCGAGATCCAGATTTTTTGCGTAGTGCATCTGAGCCATTACGACCCCGGTGGCGATAAGCAGAGCAATGGACGTGGCGAACTGAAACACCACCAGTGTTTTGCGCAGCATCGCCGATCCGCTCCCCGACGCGGCGCCCTTGAGGACATCGACGGGCCGAAAGTGAGACAGGTAGAGCGCGGGGTACGATCCGGCCAACAGTCCTACCAGTCCCGTACCCACCACCAAGGTCAGCAGAGTTTGTGGATCTGCCGGTGAAAAAGACAGCGGCTTTTCGAGAAAGGCGGAGAAAGGCGGTAGCACCAGCTCCACCAGCGCCACGGCCAATAGCATGGCAAATGCGGTTAACAACACCGACTCACCCAGAAACTGACGAATAATCTGGCCCCGGTTGGCCCCGACCACCTTGCGGATTCCGACTTCCCTTGCGCGCTGCGTCGATCGTGCGGTGGTCAGGTTCATGAAGTTCACACAGGCGATGAGTAGTACCACCATGGCAACCGCACTAAAGGTATAGACGGTGCTCAGGCTGCCATTAGTCCGCCACTCGGAGTCCCTGTTTGAGGTCAGATGAATATCCGTGAGGCGCTGCATACCAAGCGCAGTTCCTGATGGTGCATCAACGCCGCGATGCTTCACCAGAAAATCATCAAAGCGGGAGCTCAGGCGCTGGGGATCATAGCCCGCCGGCAGTCGGATATAGGTGAAGTAGTTATTGCTGCCCCAGTTTGTCAGCTCGTCTGCACCCATGAAGCCTGGAACGGCCTGGATGGAGGCCACCATCTCAAAAGCCATGTGCGTATTTTCTGGAAGATCCTTGAATACGCCGGTAACAGTCGCCTCCACTTGCCCCATGAGATTCAGGCTTTTGCCAATGGGATCTTCGCTACCAAAGTAGCGATGCGCAGCGCGCTCAGACAGCACCATGTTATTGGGTGTAGCAAGTGCGCTGTCCCGACTACCCGCAACAAATTCGAGGTTAAAGAACTCAAAAACATTGCGGTCTGCAATAACAATGCCTTCCTCAACGGTAGTTTCACTGCCGTGAGTGATGTTTAACGGCCCGGGCTGAAAAATCCGGGTCATGTCCTCAATTTCAGAAAAGTCGTCCTGTAACAACGGCCCAATGGGCGGCGCGATCCTGGCCAGCTTCAGGTCGTTACCAAAAAAGTCGCGAGTGACTCGATAGGTACGATCGGCGTTATCCCAATGCTTGTCATAGGAAAGCTCGTAATTCACGAATACCGTGATGATGATGCAGCACGCCAGGCCAATCGCGAGGCCAAGAATGTTAATCACGCTGAAAAGCGGATTGGCGCCGATAGTACGCAGGGCGATTTTCAGATAGTTAAGAAACATGAGACACCTCGTCCATCTGCTGCCTCGCCATCACATTCTCAGAAAGGATACGTCCGTCCAGCATATTGACGACGCGAGTCGCATGGTCTGCGTGGGCAGGATCATGGGTGACCATCACGATGGTCGTGCCGTCCCGATTCAGATCGTTTAGCAGAGCGAGCACTTCCTCACCGTTGCTGCTATCGAGATTCCCTGTCGGTTCATCCGCCAAAATCAGCGCTGGATTACTGATCACTGCTCGGGCGACCGCGACCCGCTGCTGCTGGCCACCGGAGAGCTGCTGGGGCCGGTGGTCAGCCCGGTGGGCAATATTCACGCGCTCCAGAACTTCCATAACACGGCGCTCGCGTTCGGCGGGCTTTACCTTTTGGTAGAGCAATGGCAACTGAACGTTTTCGCGCACAGACAATTCGTCGATGAGATTGAAACTCTGGAAGATGAAGCCCAGACGTTCTTTGCGAAACACAGCCAGCTCCTGCTCCGAGCGACCCGAAATCCTTTCACCCTGAAGGGTGTAGGTACCGGCAGAGGGGGAATCCAGCATTCCCAGCACATTCAGGAGCGTAGACTTGCCGCAACCCGACGGGCCCATCACGGCAATAAACTCGCCTTTTTCGATTTGTAGGTTGATGCCATCCAACGCGGTCGTCTCCACGTCGGAGGTCCGGTATACCTTGCATAGGTCTGTCATCTCGATCATTTTTTGTTCCTGCCTAGCGGTCTATGAAGAGTCGATCAACGTTTATGAAGCTGCTGTATGAGGACGTAATCACTTCGTCCCCGGGCAGTAAGCCCGAGATCACTTCAATTTGATTCGGATTACGCCGACCCAGCTGCACCTCGCGACGCGTTGCTACGCTGCGGTCGGGGTTTAGCGCGAAAACCCAGGCGCCGCCGGTGTCGTTAAGAAAAGCCCCGTTGCTAAGCAGTGTGGCCTGCTCCGCGGTATCACCCAATATCAGGCGCAGCTGTAAGGTTTGTCCTCGGCGGATGTTTTTAGGAGCGTCGTCTACAAAGCGCAGATCCACCTCAAACTGAGCGCCGGCAACTTCCGGATAAATTTTGCTCAGCTCAAGCGTGTAAGCCTTGCCATCAAGCTCTAATCTTGCCTGCTGACCTACGCGAACCCGGTTGAGGTAAAACTCGTTAACCAACGCGGTGGCTTTAAAACGATCGACATCATCGATCTGTCCCAGCCGTTCACCTCGGGCTTTTGATTCGCCGACTTCGGCATTAAAGGATGAGAGCAGCCCGCCGCGCGGCGCTACAACCAGCAGGTTATCCAGGTTTGAACGCGCCAGTATCAAATTCTGTTCCAGCTGTGAAACGGAGGCTCGCAGTTGCTGCATTTGTGCAATGCGAATACGCTCGTCCTGAGCTTGGCTGGCGAGCGTGAGTTCACGCTTCTTACTCCAGTAATCGAGTTCATCCACCGCATCCTCATACTCATTGCGAGAAATAAACTCTTTTCCCTCAAGCTCTTTATAGCGCTTAACAAGTCGCCCCAGGCGCACCATCTGGTAGTCGATTTCAACCAGGTCACTTTTCAGACTGAGTCGATTTTGCTCGATGGCCAGTTCGGTGTTTCGCAGGTTATTCAGCTGCTCGCTAACTTCGGCCTCGCGACCAATCACATCGAGCTGCAAGGTGGTGTTGCTCAACTCAAGCAGCGGCTGACCTTGGCTAACAATGACCCCTTCTTCAACGAGTAGACGCTCTACACGCCCTCCTTCAATGGCGTCCAGATATACGCTGCGCCCAGGCTCCACAATCGCCCGCAGGGGGATGTAATCCTCGTAGGTACCAGTAGTGACGGTATCGGTTCGGATACGCTGGCCGTCCAGGGTGAACGTTGTTGAGTAATCTCGGGTAGCAAACCAGACGCCGGCAGCGACCAGGGCCGCAACGATGACAGCGGGTATGAGCCAACGGGGAAGAGATCGGCCTTGTATCGGGCGATCCATGCTGGACGTAGCTTGCGTTTGTTTATTCATACACAATGTAACGCAAGGATCGGTCCAACAACGCTCCCAATAAAATCAACAACTTAGCCACATAGTCGCTGGAACAAGTGTTCACTAATGCAAATAGGTGTTCGATTTCGGACACCTCAAAGGCTACACTTCCACTATGACCGACAAGACCACCCTACTCATCGTCGACGATGATGAAGACGTGCTAACGGCCGCCAGGCTATTGCTGCGCCAGTATTTCGGGCGCGTGATAACCCAGACTGATCCCGGCATGATTCCGGACTTGATTGCCAGCGAGTCCATAGATGTGTTTCTTCTGGATATGAATTTCGCCATCGGCAGAAACAGCGGCAAGGAAGGCTTGCACTGGCTGGGAGAAATTCGACAGCGCGACCCCGCTGCTGTGGTGGTGCTTATGACTGCCTACGGTGATCTCAACACAGCGGTTGCCGCCATGCGCGATGGCGCTACGGACTTTGTACTCAAGCCCTGGCAGAACGACAGGCTCGTCGCAACGCTGCGCGTTGCTGCGAATCTGCGGCATACCCGAGCCCAACTCAGCGCACTCACCACGCCCCCGCCGGGAGGCACAATGATCGCCGGGGCCCCATCCATTCAGCGGGTAATGAAAGTTGTAAAGCGAGTAGCAAGCACCGATGCCACCGTGCTGGTTCGCGGTGAGAATGGTACGGGAAAGGAGTTGATCGCCCAGGAGCTGCACCGGCTCTCCCCTCGCTCAACTGCGCCTATGGTCAGCGTCGACCTGGGTGCCCTCGCCGAGAACCTTTTTGAGAGCGAATTGTTCGGCCATCGCCGCGGCGCCTTTACCGGTGCAGAGAGCGACCGCGCAGGACGCTTTCAGGCTGCGAGTGGCGGCACGCTTTTTTTGGATGAGATAGGAAATCTACCGCTTTCACTGCAGACAAAACTATTACGCGCACTGGAAAATCGGGAAGTCACACCGCTGGGTATGGACTCCTCCATAGATGTAGATATTCGACTCATCGCAGCGACCAATCAGCCCCTGGAGGACATGGTTGCCCGCGGAGAGTTTCGTGAGGACCTGCTCTACCGAATCAACACCATCTCCATTGAACTGCCGCCGCTGCGAGAGCGTCTGGAGGATCTACCCGAGCTGGCACATTACTTTGCCGTACAGGCAGCGCGGCGATACCGTTTGCCAGTCAAAGAGATATCAGCAAACGCTTTGCAGGCTTTGAGGCAGTGGGGCTGGCCAGGGAATGTCCGCGAGTTGTCGCACGCCATAGAACGCGCCGTCATCATGAGTGAGAGTGACACCCTCGTCCCTCAAGACTTTGACCTGACCCCGAGACAACTCGACGACCTAACGGCCAACTTCAACCTCGAGGACAATGAGCGCAGGCTGGTGCAAACGGCGCTGCAGCGCTACGAGGGGAATGTTTCGAGGGCGGCCGAGGCTCTGGGTATCACCCGTGCTGCACTCTATCGACGCATGGAAAAGTTTGGTCTGTGAAGCAGCGCTTTCGGCAGAGATTTCGTTGGATCACCATTATTCAGATTTTGCTGCTGACGGTGACGCTTTCGCTGCTTGCATCTGCCCTGACGGGCACAGATTTCCGCGCTGTACCACTGATACTGGGTATGGTTGCGGCACTGCAGGTGTTTCTTCTGATTCGTTCTGTGCACGCCCACGTCAACGCCCTGGAGGACTTCTTCGCCGCTGTCGCCTACGAGGACTTTACCCAGCGTTTTCTTGAAGAGGACCTTGACGGAGAATTACGAGATGCCTTTAACCGCATCCTTGCGCGTTTTCGGACCGCTAACGCCGAGCGTGAACTGCAGGCTGGCTACCTCGATACCGTGGTACGTCATGTGCCCGTCGCGCTCTTGGCCGCCAAGGCTGATGGCAGCCTTTCCATCGTCAATAACCCGGCGCGGCGACTCACCGGGCTGACTAGTCTGAGACACCTCGACGATTTGGCAACGCTGGCGCCCGATCTACCCGGCGCACTACGTGATATTGAGGCAGGCCAGCAGCGCCTGCTACAAACGCGCCTGCGAGGTGTTCCTGCTGAGCTGCGTGTGTCCGTATCTGAAATTCGCCGCGATGGTGCCGTGGAGCGGCTGTACTCTCTGGAGAACCTGTCAGGTGAATTGTCGGCCCGGGAGAGCAGCGCCTGGCGAAACCTGATTCGCGTGCTTACCCACGAAATCATGAATACGCTGACACCGGTGAGCTCACTCGCCGAAACCGCAGCAAATATGCTCGATGAAAGCACTACGCTGCGTAACGATCCCGCGATTGACGATATACGGGAAGCCATTGAGACCATCGGCCGCCGCAGTTCCGGTCTCACACATTTCGTAACACGTTATCGCGAGCTTATGCAGGTGCCGAGTCCGGAACTCTCTGAAGTTGTCGTAGCGGATATGTTTCGCGACCTTATCAATCTTGAGAAGCAGGCATTGCATGGCATCGAAACAAATGTATCAGTGCAACCTCAAACCCTGACTATTACCGCAGATCGGCAATTGATCGAACAGGTACTGATCAACGTGATAAAGAATTCGATTGAGGCGCTCAAAGACCAAA
>DS999406.1:229775-330005 GCA_000158155.1 gamma proteobacterium NOR5-3
CTGCACGCCTCGACTATGGCCGTACCTTGATAGATATAGAGGACAACGGGCCGGGTATACCGCAGGACCTGCTGGACGAGGTGTTCATTCCGTTCTTCACTACCAAGCGCGATGGCAGCGGCATCGGGCTTTCGCTGAGCCGACAGATAATGACGGCGCACGGCGGCGATATCATTATTGAGCGACGTCCAACCGGTACACGAGCGCGGCTGGTGTTTGTGTGAACCCTTATTCAATTCGCTCCAGCCGTTAGTTCCAGCGTCATTCCAGCATCGCGCTCAGCACGCCGCGAGCACGCTCAATGCGAGTCATAAGCCGCTCCATGGGCTGATCACCATAGGCCTGTTTAAACTCCGACTCCACGGCATCCAGCGCGCGCATCAGGTCTGATGCAGCAGCTTTTTGCGCGCCGCTTTCAGTGCTTCCGATGGAGTCGATCCAAATCGGTGCGCTGTGTGCAAAGGGTGTTTTGTGCATGATTGGCCATGGGTCTTCTAATGGGACGTCACTATAGGCTCTGGCAGCGACCCAACCGCCACCCGGTAAATTAAGGGTACCGCTAAGCGTGGTTTTCTCGCCCGCAGCAAGCCCGGCCAGCGTTTGTACAACCTGGCCATTCACAATAATTTCAACGGTATCTATAGCGACAGTGCTTGCGAGCATGAGGGACCAGCTTTGTTCCCCGGAAGATGTCACTTCGCCAGGTCGGCTACCGTCCCCAAGCTTAAAGATGAGAGCCGGTCCCGTCGTGACAAATCCCTGACCCGCGAATGCAGCCGCCAGAATGGAATCGTAGCTTTGGTCAGTGCCCTCGGCTCGCACGTAGCTGCGAGCAGTACCCACGGCGGGGGTTCGATAAAAATCCACCCAGGCGTCGGTACCCGACATCGCCGGCACATTCTTTCCTATGTTAAGCAGGCGGTACCACAACTGGGCAGCTCCCGTGGGTTTGTCCCAACCGGTGACAAGTTCCAGCCCGACCCCGTCTTCGAGTATGGCGTCTGAAGGGAACTCCAGGGGAAACATGAGCGCACTGACATCGCTGAACGGATCGTCATCACCGGAGCCGGGGTGCACATAAGTCGGCAACGCGCCTACGGACTTGGCGTAAGCAATCACATCTCCGTTGGTAAGGTCAGGGTTACCCAGCGTCGGGTTGTTGGGACCAAAAAACCACGGCGCATAGGGCACGTCAACGCCGTTGAGGCCTATGTGGCCATGAAAGTGCGAACGCACCTCCTGCCCCTGATCTACCACATATCCTGAGTCTTCGCTTTGCAGGCCCAGTATCTCGCCGTCAATTCGACGCTCCCAGCGGTTCCAGGTCATGGGGGCGACATGATCCAGGTCTTCACCTTTGATAATTCTGAGTGTTTGCTCGTGATTTGCCCTACTGGTGCCATCACCGTTCAGGTGATTGTGGTGATCGGCGGACACATAGCCCGCCGCTTTTGCATCCCAAAGTGGCTCAAGCACTATAGTGAGCTCGGAGGTTTTGCCTTTTTTGACCACGAGAGTTTTTGACACGACAGCGGTCATAGGCCCTCGGGCAACCGTCACCGTATAGCGACCGACTGGGAGCGTAAGCATGGTCTCACCGCCACTGTAATAATAGCTTCTACCGGTCTTTGGATCGGTATAAGTCGCATCATCATTGGACGCGACGGGGTGTCCATCTTCATTTTCGATCGACAGTCGTGCCGCCAAGGTTTCGCCATTCTTGGCGCTTACTCGCAGCATGGCGTTTCCGGTAGCAGCGCCATAGCGCCATTCGGTGATGTTCACCTTTTCGCTGACGCCGCCATAGGTACGGATTCTCTTGAGCACAAACTGGCGTCGTGCATCGGCCTCTACAAAATAAATCGAGTTTCCATCAGCACTGAAGGCAGGTGTCAGGGCATAACGTGTACCGTCCGTCAGGCGGTGGCGGGCACGGGGGTCATCCAGGTCTATGGTCCAGAGGTGGTAATCCCCATTGATGGGGGCGCTGTACACCGCCAATCTTTGCGTTGGATGAGCGTCCGAGGTCAGGTGGTAGGTCAGTGTCTCCTGATGTACGACGCTGTCCTCCCCCGACACAAAGTCTCTCAATCGGAGCGAGCGATAAGCGCGGGAGCCATGCAGGTAAAGTATGCTGTCGCGTCCCGGCAGCCTTCTTATGTTGCGCTCCACATGCGGTAAGTCCGTCAACTGCTGCTCGGCGCCGGAAGCCAGATGATAGCGCCAGATGCTCAAAGAGCCCGATGCGCCAGAAGAGTAATAGAGATACTCACCATCAGCGCTGAACTCCGGGTCCAGTTCAATGCCGGGGCTATTGATCACCGCTATTTTTCCGCTGTCCACCTCAAGCACAAGCACCGCAGTGTCCTGACCATCGTCCCTGACAAAGGCCAGATGCTTATTATCCGGCGACCAGCGTGGACGCGAGTCTATGGCGGCACTATCTGTGATTCTCGTTGCGATGCCGGTTTCGATTTCCAGGAGCCAAAGCCAGCCTTGAGCCGCTAGAGCAATGGTCTTGCCATCTGGCGACGGAGCGGGGTCCGTGGGTCCGTTGGCAAACGCGGGAAGCTCATGCTGCTCCAGATAAATCTGATGCCCGAAGTCATCCAGCTTTGGGTATCGGTTAGTCCATCGGGCATTGGACTCCGAAACCCAAACCAGGGTGAGTACTCCGACCAACATCAGTAAGCTAAATCGTGTGCTTGAGATCATTCCGCTACCTTTGCCCTCTCAATACAGCTAAGCATCATCGCCTATTTTGACCCAAAGAGGCGATTGCTGAAGTAGCGTATCTGCAAGCACCTGACTGACTCACGCCGTCAGCAATAAAACTGACAGCGAGTACAGGCCGATGAGTACGCTTAAGACTTTGAACCACGCGGGCTTAACAACGATACCCATTGCTAACAATGCACCGAGACTCGCCAAGGCGATGGAGGGCACGGAAGCGTTGTCTAGTAGTCTGATATTGAATTACGGGCCTACGGCAAAGTAACCCACCATAAATGCCGCCGATACCCGGCCCAGGGATTGGCTGTGATCCAGAAAATTGAGCTCCAGATCATTTGCCAGGTCATAGTCCTCTACCGGCAGGGCAAGTTCCGCCGCGCCATAAATACAGATGGTGCCAGCCACAAGGAACAGAAAATCAATGATGGTCCACTGGGCAAAGTCCCGAAGTGCCCACCCTACCCACCACATTTGCAGCGTCAGTAACATGATGGACATGGCCCACAAAGCCGTAGCCCAGTGAAACTTTATGCGCTTATGCGCGCGAATGAGTCCGCCCATGTGTCCCAGCAGGCGAGTAAGCGCCAGTCCCAATATGATGGAGATGGCGACAAATACGTATTCATGCTGAGTCAAGATCGCGCACTCTTCGGGTTTAGCTCACTAGCAGTTACTCGGGTCCGAGCGCAAACCGGCAGAACGAGAAGCGCCCCTCGGCGTCATGCTGATACGCCGTATTGTGCCGAGCCTACCGTGCACGAGGGATATCGGTACTATGGGACCATAACACGCTCGCGCATCGTCCATAGCGGAATTTCCTGCGGGAACATAGGTGTCACTGCAACAATTTGTAAGGCTGTCACTGACCGGATGCCAGCTTTAATCCAAAGGAGCAACAATGAGTACCGAGTTAACTGAGGCAGGACGCGCCGCATTGACCTCTGCCGGATGGGATGTCGCGGACAGGCATGCCAAAAAGACTTATAAGTTCCGTGATTTCGTCGAGGCCTTTGGCTGGATGACATCGGTTGCGATTGTTGCCGAGAAACTTAACCACCATCCAGAATGGTTCAACGTATACAGGACGGTTGATGTGACCCTGACCACTCATGATACCGGCGGTCTGAGTGACCTCGATCTGAGATTGGCTGAGCGTATGGACGAGTTGGTTGACGCGAAAAGAAGCCAGGGAAACCGCTGATAAAGACTAACAACGCACCCTCTGATAAATACCCGGAATCCACAGCCTTGTGATCTGAAAGAACCTGAAAACGGTATTTCTCTGACACCATAAAGTTGAAGCGCACTAACCGAGGCTCCCCATGAGCAAAGCAGTATCACCAGAAGTCACGGCTTTTATGCAGGGACTGGAAAAACGCAATCCCGGAGAGCCCGAGTTTCATCAGGCGGTGCACGAGTTCATCCAGTCGGTCATGCCCTACACACTGGACAATCCTGAATATCAGAAAGCGCAAATTCTGGAGAGGATGACCGAGCCGGACCGTATCATTATCTTCCGTGTCACCTGGGAGGACGATGAGGGCAACATCCGTGCAAACCGCGCCTGGCGAGTTCAGTTCAACAACTCAATTGGTGCTTATAAAGGTGGCCTGCGCTTTCATCCCAGCGTCACCCTCAGCGTTCTTAAGTTCCTGGGATTTGAGCAGACTTTTAAAAACAGTCTCACAGGATTGCCCATGGGCGGCGCAAAGGGCGGTTCAAACTTTAACCCCAAAGGCAAAAGCGACCGCGAAATCATGCGCTTCTGCCAGGCGCTCATGACCGAGCTACATAAACATATTGGCGAAGACAGAGACATCCCTGCCGGCGATATTGGCGTTGGTGCGAGAGAAATTTCTTATCTCTTCGGACAGTACAAGCGATTGGAGAATCGCTTTGTCGGCACGCTAACAGGCAAAGGCCTGGCCTTTGGCGGCAGCCTTGGCCGCACCGAGGCCACGGGCTATGGCAGCGTCTATTTTTGCCAGAACATGCTCAATCACGTTAACGACAGCGTGGAAAATAAAACCTGCGTAATCTCCGGATCCGGTAACGTTGCCATCTATACCGCAGAAAAAGCACTGGAGCTCGGTGGCAAAGTTGTCACCATGTCGGATTCCTCAGGCTTTGTTCACGATCCCGATGGATTTTCTGGAGACAAAATCGCGTTCATCAAGGATCTCAAAGAAGTAAGACGGGGGCGCATCAGCGAGTACGCCGAGAAGTATAAGTCCGCGTCCTATCACGAGGGAAAAAAGCCCTGGTGCGTGCCCTGTGATATCGCCTTTCCTTCCGCAACGCAGAATGAGCTTGGTCTCGACGACGCAAAGACACTGATCAAGAATGGCGTTTGCGCCGTGAGCGAAGGCGCGAACATGCCCACAGAATTAGAGGCCGCTCATGCCTTTGTGGACTCTGGCGTGCTTTTTGGCCCGTCAAAGGCTGCAAACGCTGGCGGTGTTGCCGTATCGGGCCTGGAGCAAAGTCAGAACGCTCAGCGCCTTGTCTGGAGCCGTGAAGAGGTGGACGATCGCCTGAAAAATATCATGGAGGAAATCCATAAAAAGTGTGTCGCCTATGGCTCCAGCGGTGGAGACAAAAAAGGGTCGGTCAACTACATAGATGGCGCGAACATTGGAGGCTTTATCAAAGTTGCCGATGCGATGCTGGCCTATGGCGCGGTTTGACGCGCGACCAGCTAGTCTTCTCTTGCGAGCTTCGGCCCTGGTGGGCCTACCGCTGAGCTAATTGCTGTCGGCCTGAAGGACCTCGCCGGAAGATAAAACGCAGCGACAGGGCCACCGCCGCCAATCCTAATCCGATCACCAGGCCAAACCACACGCCGGGCCCGCCAAAGCCCGCATTAAAGCCCAGCAAATAGCCCGCCGGCGCACCGATACACCAGTAAATAACGGCCGCCATAATCATCGGCACACGGGTGTCCTGCACCCCGCGAAGCAGGCCCAGAGCAACGACCTGAGCGCCGTCGGCCAGCTGGAACAGCGCCGCTGCCGTTAGCAGCGTGATGGCGATGGGCACGATCGCCGGCGAGCGGGCATCATCTGCAGATAGGAACAGGCCGATCAGGAACTCCGGCGAGAACACGAAGGCCCCGATCGCCAACACCGAAAAGCTAACAGAACAGGCGGCGACGACGACGGCACCGCGACGCAAAGACACGGGATCCCCCAGGCTCATCGCCTGCCCTGCCCGGACCGTGGCAACCTGACTCAGGCCGAGATGCACCATAAAACTGATTGATGCGAGCTGGATGGCAATGCCGTGTGCCGCCAGCACCGTCTCGCCGAGCAAGCCGACCAGGATCGCGCTAAACGCGAACAGACCGGCCTCGGCCAACAGCGTGATACCGATGGGCCAGCCCAGGCTGAAGACCTGCCGACAGCACGCCCAGTCGGGCCACCAGAAACCGTCGAACAATCCACAGCGGGAGGCCCGGGACGACACGCGGCTATACACGACCAGACCGCCAAGCGTCGCGCTGTGCGCGATCAACGAAGCGATCGCCGCACCCTCCAGACCCAGCTCGGGAAATCCGAAGCTCCCGAAGATCAACAACCAGTTGGCGATGCCGTTGAACACAGCCGCCATAATGGTCACAACCAAGATGACGCGCGTGCGCTCCAGCGCCGACAGGTAGCTCTTGAGAACCATGGCAAACAGCGCCGGAAACATGGCCCAACAGGCGATGCGCAGAAAACCCTGGGCTCCGGCGGCCACAGCAGGATCCTGGCCGGAGAACAGCAAAGATCCAGACCAGAACATCAAAGGCAGTACCAGTAAAGCGTAGAGTGCCGACAACCAGAAACCCATGCGAGTCACGCCGGCCAACTGATCATCGTCACCCCGCGTCGCCGCGCCGGCAGCGAGGGGCATCACGGCGAAGGCAAAGCCCGCCCCCACAATCATCAGCAGATTGAACACAGCAGCCGCGAGGGAGCCGGCGGCAAGCGCGCCAACCCCGTACCAGCCCAGCATCAGCGTGTCAGTCGCGCCGATAGCCACCTGCGCCAGATGGCTGCCGACCAGAGGCAGACCGAGGCGCACAACAGCCCTCAGGTGTGCGCGCCAGGAAATTGGAGAAGCAGTGTTCATGCTTGGGACCATTCGAAATGCTCTAGACCTCAGGTACATTATGAATGGTCTTTGGAGTTTAAGATCGCTTGGTTCAACTCCGAAAGTGTCTCGCTAATTACTGCACTGCTGAATTTCGCCCTGCTTGCGACACGGTAGGCCTATGGGGCATGGTTCCCGGTAAGAAACTCATATGCAGGATACCTCCATGATGAAAAGCGCCTTAAGGCAACGCGACGTCGGAAGGCTGCGGCAAATCGCAAGACTTCTTCCAGCCCTGGCGCTCATCACCGTGGCCCTTCAACCGCATGCAGAAGACCCGACACGGTTTAACCTGGGAACGCCTGCCTCCACCGAGGATATAGCTGCACAGGATATCGATGTCTCGCCTGATGGGCATGGCCTGCCCGGCGGCGGCGCGACCGTCGCCCAGGGAAAAATCATCTACGACCAGGCCTGCGCAAGTTGCCATGGCAGCGAGGGTCAAGGGGCCTCAGCCGCAGCGCTGGCCGGCGGCAATCGTGTCCCGCCCGACGAGCTTGCCGCCGATCGCACGATCGTTCATGACGTCGGCAACTACTGGCCCTACGCCACCACGCTGTTTGACTATATTCGTCGCGCCATGCCGTTTGATAGTGCCGGCTCTCTGAGCGACGACGAGGTATACGCCAGCACAGCGTATGTGTTGTATCTAAACGGGCTTCTGGATGCAGACAGCAGCCTTGATGCCACAAGCCTATCGGCCATTGCGATGCCCGCAGCCCGGTATTACCGCGAAGACCGGCGTGTATCCGGGGGTGATCTATGAGCCGCTCGCATTCCAACGATGCCCTGCTTTTGCATCGGCGCCAACTACTCGGCGCCGCAGTCGGCGCCGCGGTCGGCTCTGCCAGTGCGGCCATAGCCGGTGTATCCCTGGCCGCAGAGGACAGCGCTGCGGTGCGCAGGCTTGGCCCTGGGCCCTCACCCCTCGGAGAGCGTTCGCCGTTTGCCGAGCAGGCCCGGGTGCCGGCCATGGGCATCGTGTCGTTCACGCCCCATGAAAATCTAGAGGGCACTATCACGCCCTCGGATCTGCATTTCGAACGTCACCATGGCGGCATACCTGCATTGGACCCCCAATCCCACGAACTGCTGTTACACGGCATGGTCGAGCGACCGCTCAAGTTCAGCCTGACCGATATCAAGCGTTTTCCATCGGTGACGCGCAGCTGTTTTATCGAATGCTCAGGAAACTACTTTCCCTTTGCCGGTGAAGAATCGCCCCCGCACCTGATCTGCGGATTGACGAGCCAGAGTGAATGGACCGGCGTCGCCCTGTCGACACTCCTGCGCGAGGCCGGTGTAAAGCCGGGTGCCAGCTGGATCATTGCCGAGGGCGGCGACGCACCGCTCCTCAATCGCAGCATCCCCCTAGCAAAGGCTTTGGACGACGTTCTACTTGTGTATGCGCAGAACGGAGAAGCCATCCGTCCCGCCCAGGGTTACCCCATGCGGCTGCTCGTTCCCGGCTGGGAAGGCAACACCAACGTCAAGTGGTTGCGACGCCTCGAGATCACCGATGCGCCGGTCATGAGCCGTCAGGAAACCTCGAAATACACAGAACCCATGCGCGACGGCACCATCCGTCAGTTCAGTTTTGAAGTCGACGCCCGATCCATCATCACTGCGCCCTCCTATCCGGCAACGATTGCGAAGGGCTGGCAGGAAATACGTGGCATCGCCTGGAGCGGGCGCGGAAAAATACAAGGCGTTGAAGTGAGCACGGATGGCGGCAAGACCTGGCAGCCGGCCCGGATGCAGGGACCAGTGCTGTCAAAGTCCCACACACGCTTTACGCTACCGTGGTTCTGGGATGGCGAGGCCACGGAACTGCAGAGCCGGGCTATCGACGAAACCGGTTATGTGCAGCCGACGCTACGCGACATCATGAAGGAGCGCGGCCCAGGCTCCGGGCCCTATCACTTCAATCCCATTACCGGTTGGCTGGTGCGCAGGGATGGGGAACTCAGGTTCAGTCCTACCGGCTAGTCCGCGCGATACGTAACCCCGTCCTTGGTTGTCGGTAGGTCAAGGCGGATTGATCGTCTGCAAGCAAACGTGACGCAGCGCCGGGCTCAGACTCAGACGCAGGCGATTCCGCAGCAGTACCGGTAGGGTATCGGGCAGGCAGCAGCCAAGCTGTCCGTCGCTCCCATGGTCTGACTGAAAAAACCTGACGAACGCGGTATAACGTTAGCCAGGACAACACATCAGGCTATGAAAGGGTTCAGCAATGCTTCGATTTGCTCTACTGCTCGGCATCTTTGTCTCGTCCGCGGCTGTATCCGATATCCGCGATGAACAGTTCTCCATCGCGTCGATACTGAGTTCACCGTTCCCGACCGAGATTGTTGCCGCCCCCGATACGCCAGGCCTCGCTTTTGTACTGAACGACCGGGGCGTAAGAAACATCTGGTACGCAGGCGGCCCGGGCGACAGTGCGCGTCAAATAACAGCGTTTACCGATGACGATGGCATCAACGTGTCAGATCTCAAATTCACAGCTGACGGCAAGCGGCTGGTTTTTATACGTGGTGGCAGTCCTAACGCCGCGGGCGAACTGCCCAACCCCGCCAGCCTGACCCGGGGGGGAGAACATGCGGTCTATGTTATTGCCGTTGATGGAGGCGAGGCCCGCAAGCTAGATAATGGATCGGGGCCCTCGGTCCACCCTTCCGGCGGACAAATTGCCTACGTGAACGAGCGGACAGTCTGGTCAATAGCCCTCGACGATCCTGAAGCCAAGCCTGAAGCGCTCTTTCAGGCCCGCGGCAGCATTGGCAGCCTCGCCTGGTCACCTGACGGCAGCCGACTTTTGTTTCGCAGCAATCGTGGCACGCACTCCTATATTGGCGTCTGGACGCCCGACGACGGGCAGGGCGAGATCGTCTGGCTTTCACCGTCAGTGGACCGCGACCTGTCACCCACCTGGTCCCCGGATGGCAGGCAGCTCGCGTTTCTGCGCCTGCCCTCGCCCGCGTCTGACCACTTTCCCTTCGAACCGATCCGGGAAGACCTGCCCTGGTCCATACGCGTGGCAGACCCCGACACTGGCACCAGCGTCGAAGTCTGGAGAGCGGATAAAGGACACGGCAGTGTCCACAGAGGCATTGAGGGCGGCCAGCAGCTTTTCTGGTCCGCAGATGACCGACTCCTGTTCTTTTGGGAAAAAAATGGCTGGAACCAGCTCTATTCGGTGGCGGCAAAGGGCGGTCAGCCCAAGCACCTGACACCCGGCGAGTTTGAGATTGAGTACGCCGCGCTGACCAGCGATCGTCGCTCGTTGGTGTACGCCTCCAACCAGGACGATATCCATCGGCGCCATCTCTGGCAGGTGGACACCGGTGGCGGGCAGCCCCGAGAACTCACATCCGGCGATGGCATTGAATGGGCTCCGGCCCCGCTTGCGGACGGAGGTATTGCGTTTCTCCGCTCAGGCGCCACGACGCCTGCCCGCGCGGCGGTCATCAGCCGAAAAGGCAAAATTCAGGGTCTTGCTACGGACACGCTTCCGGCAGGCTTCCCCGATGATCTCGTCACGCCCATCGCGGTCGAAATCACTGCGACCGACGGTAAGCAGGCGCCGGCGCAATTGTTTCTGCCTGAGGGTCTCGAGCCGGGCGAGAAAGTGCCGGTCGCTATCTTCCTTCATGGCGGCTCACGACGGCAGATGCTGCTCGGCTGGCATATGCGCGGCTACTATCACAATGCCTACAGCCTGAGTCAGTACTTTGCATCGCGAGGCATCATTGCGCTGGCTCTCAACTATCGCAGCGGTATCGGCTATGGCATGGCGTTCCGGGAGGCCCTGGATTATGGCGCGACCGGCAACAGTGAGTTTCGCGATGTCATCGGTGCCGGCCTCTTCCTCAGGAACCACCCAAACGTCGATCAGGACAAGATCACGATTTGGGGCGGATCTTACGGGGGCTACCTGACCGCCCACGCACTTGCACAGGCTTCAGAGATGTTTTCCGCCGGCGTGGACATTCATGGCGTGCACGACTGGAACGATGGCATCCGCATTTTCGTACCGGGCTATAACAAGAATGATTTTCCCGAAGAATCGGCCATTGCCGATCGCTCGTCACCGTTTCACTACATCGACGGCTGGCGCTCACCCGTGCTCCTCATCCACGGGGATGACGACCGTAACGTGTTCTTCTCGCAGACCACGCGACTGGCGCGGAAACTTCGTGAGCGGGAGGTACGCGTGGAGCAACTCGTATTCCCGGATGAAGTGCACGGCTTTCTACTACACCGTAACTGGTTGAAGGCCTATGAGAGGACGGCCGAGTTTCTGATTGGGGAGATGGAGAACTAGACAGCTTACCGGATCGCCGTCTCTCACTGAGCTCCACCGGCAAGGTGGTCTAGACTCTGAAGACGCCCTATCGGGAAAGCTTGCCCCATGAGCGCAGCGAATGCTTTGGGCATGGCACGACACAGAAAACCCCGCCATCCTCCGATGGTTTTACATTTTGGTAGGACCAGGCGGATCTTAACCGCCGACCTCTACCATGCCAAGACCTCAACTACACTGAGCGCCACGGTGATACACGGAGGACGTTATCAACCGCTATGATTGGCTACAAGCCAAACGTGACGCAGCGCCAGGAATCGTTTTAACCGATATCTACCACCCGCCCCGGAAAGCATCGCACTCGCTCCGCATACGTAGACCGTCGAATCTGATGTACCACAAAGCTCTTATTGCTCACTTTGGACGTGGTGCTACTCAATCCGCTGCCTCAACTTGGACCGTTCCGCAAAATGGAGATCCACGGCGGAACCGCGATACAGTCACAAAGTCGGCAACGCTCTGCCGGCACTCCCTGCCCCGCTTTATCAGGTATGAACTGGGCCCTGGGCCCAGCGACTCAAGCGCGTGTTCAATATCGACCTGCCCCAGTGCACCCTCTCTTGATGTTGGGAAGGACTCCCGCTCAACACTCCAGCAGCAAGAAAGCCGGGAACATCCGCACGGCAGAATCGGTTGCGGGCGCCTGTTCAGAATTGTCCGGATAGAAATGGCATGCCCAAAGCCACGAACAGGATTTTCGGGTCATTAGCAGTGAACTTCGGCAGGTCTGCAGGCCCAGTCTACACAATCAGAGAGGGTGTCTACTCTCAATAGGCCGTCAATGTTTCCTATCCTTACAGCCGAGCCACCGGACAGCGTGATGCGCGAGCCGGTCACGACCACTTCTTCGAGCGCGGCGCCCTCGGCAGCGCGTGCCGCGTGAAGAATTGCATCACACGCTCCCAGATCGATGGTTGTTGAATGCTGAGATACGCAGGAGCGATCGCGGGCTGCAAGGCCGGGACTTGGCAACAGTTGCGGGTGGGTCCCAATTGCTGGACAGAATGCCCACACCGGTTGGGAAGACCCGGTGCGATCTGTTACTACTCCTGTTCCGCCGTGTCGGGGGGCTGCGCCAGATCACGAAGCACCTCCTTGCCGATACCAAACTCCGACGCAATGGCTTCGATCTCCCTGACCTCTTCCACAGCAACCCGATTATCAGCGCGCGCTATATCGTAGAGCGACTCCAGGAACAGCCTGTCGCGCTCTTCCTTTCTGTGCTCTGTGGCGATGCTGGCCATGTCTCTCCGCCCAGCCCGGTGCTGAATGAGCGAGAGTTCGAGCACCAGATCCACCTCGCCGGGCCCCAGGCCGACCTTCTCGCTGAGGATCTGCCGCACCGCCTGCCTTTCGGAATCGAGAACCTTGTTGTCCGCCCACGCCACCCGGGCGAGGGCAAAGGCAAACGCCGCAAGATAGCCCGAGGAGTCCGGCGCATGCCGGCCCAGGAGGTTGAGCATGCGACTGGTGCTCTCCGCCACGGCCTCGGCGCTGCTCTGCATCCTGCCGTCCTCAAGGTGCAGTATGCGATCGGCGACGTCCAGGATGCGATTGTCGTGGGTCACGAGGACAACGGCGGCACCGTCCTCGCGCGCCAGCTCCTGCAGCAGGTCGACGACAGCGCGCCCGGAATGTTTGTCGAGGGACGCGGTGGGTTCATCGGCCAGGATCACGCTGGGATGGTTCACCAGTGCCCTGGCGATACCCGCACGCTGTTTCTGGCCACCGGACAGGGCAGCCGGGTGCTTGTTGATGTGCTCCCCCAGTCCCACGCGCTCGAGCACAGCCCGACGGTGCGCCTTACCCGAGCGACTGCCGCGCGCGGTCAGGCGCTGTGCCATGGAAACGTTCTGGTCGATGGTGAGGCTGCGCAGCAGATTGTGCGACTGGAAGATGTAGCCGATCTGCCGGCGGACTTTGATGCGCTGCCGCTCGCTGGCGCCGCGAAGCTCCTGCCCGAAGACCTTGAGGCTGCCCTCCTGCGCCGACCTCAGGGCGCCGATCAGCGTGAGTAGAGTGGTTTTACCCGAGCCGGAGGGCCCGGTCAGTATGACGATTTCACCAGGCTCCACAGCAACGCTGACATCGAAAAGAATCTGCTTGCGCAGGGAACCCCGGCCGTAAAAATAAGAAACGTCGTTGAGCTCTATCGGTGCGCCGTCACTCATGCGAACACCTCCGCCGGATCCACGGCGCCGAGCTTGCGCAGGGCGAAAATCCCAGACACGCAGCACATGACCAACGTCAGTGTGAATACTGTCAGCGCGTTCTCCTGCGTCATCTCGAGGGGCAAGCGGGTCGCGTCCACAGCCCTGGAAAACACGAAGTTGGATATGAGCATGCCCGGAACGAAGCCGCAGATTGACAGGATCACCGCCTCCTGGAGCACCACACCGCGCAGGTATGACTGCCGGTATCCCATGGCCTTGAGCGTCGCGTACTCCTGCAGGTGATCCTGCACGTCCGCGAAGAGAATCTGGTAGACGATGATGAGGCCGACCACCAGTCCGATAACTGCACCGAAGGCGAAGAGGTAGCCAACGGGGGTGGTCTTGTTCCAATAGCGGATTTCCTTGCCGCGAAATTCCTCCGGTGTCATGACCATCACGTCGTTGGGGATTGCCGCCTGGATTTCCGCGCGCACGGCCTCCGGATCCGCGTCCGGTGCCAGGTGGATCAGGCCGAGGTCAATCGCAGAGAACTTTCTATCGGGGAACACGCGCAGGAAGTTCAGGTCCGAGGAGACCACCCCACCGTCGAGACCGAAGGATGTCCCCACGGAATACACGCCGTCGATGATGATTTCCCGGTCATTGATCGCCGTTTCGACGGTTTCCCCCGCATCGGCTTTCTCCACCACCGGGCCGTACTCCGGGCGGCTCATACGATCGAAGATCAAATGATCGCGCAGCTTGATCAGCTCTTTCTGCTCCGGCGTCAGCAGACGGTCGTAACCGCGATCCTTGGGATTGACCCCGACCATGAAGATGGTTCTCGTCGCGCTGCGCTGCACCGGGTTGCGCCAGCTGCCGCGGTCCAGGTAGACCGGCGACACTGCCTCGACGCCGTCAAAGCCGCGGGCCTGAAAGAGGCGCGCCCGGGGAAACTGCCGCGCGGCAATGAGGTAGTCGGTCTTGGGGCTCAGCATTACCAGCCCGTAGTCCATGGAAACGTGGTAGCGCACTGCGCTCTGGTAGATCGCCTCGCGGAACTCCAGCTGAACAAAGACGAGAATGACCGCGAAGGTGATACCGAGCACGGCGGAGAAGAGGCGCATGGGCTGATGCCAGAGCTGGCGCCAGCCGAGAAGCATCGGTTTAGCCATCAGTTACCGATCACCACCTCGACCTGCATGTTGGTCAGCTGGGCCACTGCCGGGCTGTCATCAAGCAGGATAAACACCTCGACCACGCGCGCATCGGTCTTCGCGATGGGGTCCGTACCCAGAACATCCATACGGCCAACCTGCAGGGCGATCCGCTCCACGGTACCGGTCAGGGGCTCGGCCAGGGCCGGCGCCATCACCGTGGCCGGCTGCCCCTCACGCACCCGCGCGATGTCCGTCTCGTAGACTTCGGCCACTGCGTACATTCGATCCGTTTTCGCGAGCTCGAGAATGCCGTCACTCTCAACCCGCTCGCCGGGGTAAGTGTGAATCTTGATCACCTGGCCGCTGATCGGCGCCCGCACCCGGGCCATGTCCAGCTCCGCGCGGGCGGCGAGCAACTCGGCGCGCGCCACCGCAAGGTCCATCTCAGCGCTGTCCAGCCGTGACTGGCTGGTCGCGGCGGTCGTAGACAGGTTGCTCTGACGCTTCAGCTCGTTTTCGGCGTTTTCGACGATCGCCTCGAGGCGCGCGACCTGAGCTTTCCGCACTTCGAAGTTATCCAGGGTAGCGACGACCTGGCCCGCTTCCACCCAGTCCCCTTCCTCGACGTCCAGCGTCTTGATAACGGCGATGCCGCCGATGCCGCCCCCACCGGAGGGGCCGGCCAGGCGCAGTACGCCGTTGTGCGGTTCAATCCGCCCGAGGCTAGAGACAGCACGGTCATCAGCGGAGCTGAGCGCACTGAAGGTGAGTGACAGCACAAGCAAAAGCATCCGGTACTTCAAGTGTAATCTCCCCTCGTCATCTGCTTACCTATGCCTGCGCACTGCTGCCGGCCGTCGACTGGCTCCGGGCATGCGCGTCCCTCGCCTCCCGGACGCCTTTCAGCAGCTCCTGGAAGTCCTCAAGATGCTCTTCGTACCACGCGAAGGCGTAGGACTTGAGATCCTCGATTCTGGCCTCGCTCGTGTTATCGAGCTGCATCAGCTTTCGCGGCAGCTCACCGCGAATACGCAGGTAACGCTCGCCCAGCAGTTCCTGACAGTGGTGAGCACTGACCGTCGAGCTCGCCGTCATCATGTGGTCAAACAATCCGTTGCGAAGCCAGCCGAAAATTCCCCATTCCTGCGACGCAGCGCCGATCCTGTCGCGATCCTCCTGGCTCAGGTCGTGCACCGGCGAACCGGTTGCGATGGAGACCATCCACACTTCCCCGAGCTTGTAGCCCATGGCGAGCGCCTCGCTGATCGCGCAGTGACTCGGGTCGTTGGTGGCGAGTGCACCGTCCACGAGCCAGCGGCGCTTCGGGGCAGCAGTAGCGACTGGAGGATAGAGCGTCGGGGCTGCGGAGGCCGCGTCGCATACTTCCGCCAGAGACGGATTGTAGGTAGCGTCGTGGCCGCGGTTGTTCTTGAAGGTGACCAGCTCGCGGTTCATGAAATCGTAGGCAAGAATCAGCAGGTGCTTGTCGACGATTTCGTTGATGTGCATGTCGCCCATGATGCTGTCGATATAGGCGCGCTTGCCCTTGCCGTCGTACTTCGGCTGGTTCTGCATGCGGTCGAGCATCTTGTCCCAGATGGACTTGTCAAAGATGTCGCTGAGCACGCGGGCGGAGTAGCTCTCGTTGGCCAGGGCCTCGAGGGATCCCGCATTCTTGGCGATATAGGCCGCCACCAGGCCGCCGGTGCTGACGCCGGCAAAGAAATCGAAGTCGTCGCGGATCGTGATGTCGTGGTGATTTTCAAGATGATGCAGCAGCGTCGCTGGTATGGCACCGCGGGCGCCACCGCCGTCAATGCTCAGGATGAAAATCGGTCCTTTGGCGGACATAAAAACGGCATCCCTATGTTGTTCTTATTTTGTTTCCGACGCGACCCGCAGCGAACCGGCTACCGCCGGATTTGCAGGCCACGCTAACAGACCGCGGCGGACTGCTGCATCTCTTTTAGCACTGCTCCGGCTCTGAGTCACGGCGGGGCCGGATAGCATGCGGCCGCGAACTCACAGGCAGGAACTGCTGTCAACTTTCTTTACACATGCCGATCATCACTGTGAACAGTATCACACGACTGACATCGAAAATAGCAGGAAGTCTGGGGCGCCAAAACTTTAGCGCAGTTTTTGCAAGGCAAGAGAAACAAGTTGACGTTCACATAAGATGGTCTAGCATGCATGGGTGACGATACATTTGCTCAGAGTTCACAGCGCGCTGCCACTCTATTTGACCCGACAGCGCCCCGTGTTCGATGGTATCTCGAGTACAAGCGACAAATACGCGGAGGCGTGAGCAGTGATCTACCGTAACGCAAGCAGTCTATCCATAAGCAGTAGCTACCTTCCCGCAGCACCTCTACCTTTCGGCGCTCTGACGCTGTCAGCGGTCCTCGCGTTTGCCAGTGTCAGCAGCACAGCGCAGAGTGTTGGCGATATCGATGTCATTGGCATTACCGATGTTATCGGGCTAGATCTCAATCCGGACGGCACCGACGATATACCGGTGTCCGATGGCAACGGTGATTACGGCCTCACCACAAATGACGTCTACTACTACTCCCAGTGCGCCAATGGCGAGAAAGCCTGCCTGCCGCGAGACAAGGACTTCGGCTTCCAGTCCGGCACTATCCTCAAATACGATCCCGATGCGGGCACGGCGCAACTCGTCGGCACCCTCGCCGGTAACAAAAGCGGTACCGCCTGGGAGGTTGACGTAACATTTGGCGGTGCACAGCGCTGCGATGAACCCGCCCTTGTCGACAGCCTCGTTTACCCCAACAAGTGGAAGACCCAACCGGAGTACGCAGATCCGGGCGACCCGTTCGGCGCCAAGTGGCTTTGCTTTACGACCATCGCGGGCAACCTGATCGATATCAGTGCCGGTAATCCCGGAGATCCCTCGCCAGATGACATAGTCAGTAATCTCGCGATGGCGGAAGGGTCGGTTTTTCAGATGGGACTCGGCGCCAACGGCGTGTCGCAGTTCGACCTTGGAGGTCGCGTTGACTTTTTCACCTCCGACTCGGCGAATAAGAGCTGGGAATTCAACATGACCCTGGCCGGCGATCTGGCCTTCGATATTCTCAGCTGCCCCGTCGACCCCGGTGATGACACGGGGGAAGGAGGTCAGGCGAACCTGAATGACTGCACCATCGACTGGTTCGGTAACGGCAGCTACGTGACCACATTCAGTAACGAGCCCGGGCTGGCCGGCTCGGCCCAGGTGGACGAGACTCTACAGGTGCTTGATCCGCGCGATTACTGTGCCGACTCCACTATCACGGAACTGGCCCTGGCGAATCTGCGACTGATCACGACGCGCGGCGACGAAATCATCATACCGTGGTACCTCTGCGGTATTCCCGACGTCGTCACCGGCAAACCGACTTTCGAGATCCTCAACGTCGCCAAGGATTTCTCTACCGGCGTACTGATTTCAATGGTCAACAGCAAGGTGGACGACCCCGAAAACACCGCCTATTTCTGTGACAGCAACGCCCCGGGCTTTCAGCCGGTGGCTGCGTGGCTGCCGCGGGGTGACGAAGTCCCGATACAAGTGTTCGCGGACGAGACGCAGACGCTGATCGACGCCAATCGTCATGTTGTCGTACGCGATACGACGCTTGAAAGCTGCGGCAGTTACCGCACTGGCGGGCGTGACATTTCCTACCTGCTCTACGATCTGGCGTACTGGCAGGGGCTGAGTGCAGAACAGTACTACGCAATCATCCGCGATGAGATAGACGAGCTTGAAGCGACGATCGTCCTAGCTGGACGCAACGCCTGTGTGGTGGCCGATCAGAACCTGATCTCGCAGCTCTTCCCTGACCCCACAGAGACGCAGGGCAACAGCCTGTACATCGATCAGGTGCGCAACAGCTACAATGCGGGTAATTTCGGTAACGTGGAGGCCAAGCTGACACAGCTGCTGAACTGGCTGGAGGAAGGCGGAGACCTATACAGCGCCTTCAATGTACTGAATGCCGACGGCTCAGTACTCGACGCACGCTGCTATTCGAGCATTGATGGTTTCAATCCCGACGGAAGCGTCGGATACCTGCAGTACAACCAGACGCCCAACCGGGAAGAGTGGTTCCCCGTAAACTTCCGGGGCGACCTGGAAGCACAGGTGCGCCACATCCTCGGCCAGCTGGCACGCAAGGATCTGGTCAAACCTTGAGCCAGGCGCCGCCGTCGCCCCAGCGGTGGTTGACTGCGAGGTTTCCCGACCCGCGGTTTCTGGGCACCGTCGGGTCGGACACCCTCCACGCTCCTTACACCGGGGCAGATTCACGCCGACGCCGGCGGGAAGTTACGGCACGGGCGTCGTCACGACTGCTTAGCGTTGTCTAAAGCGCCTGCGCCGTTTAAGCTGAAGCGAAATCGCAGCCACCGGCCCCCATGGCAGACTGGTCAGACTACAAGTACCGTGCTTTCATCAGCTACAGCCACGCTGATGAAAAGTGGGCGTCCTGGCTGCATCGATCCCTCGAAAGCTACCGCGTGCCGAAGTACCTGGTGGGAGGCAAGTCCCGCCTGGGGCCGATGCCCGCGCGCTTCGCGCCGGTCTTTCGCGACCGCGACGAACTTGCAAGCTCAACCGACCTCGGCGCTGAGCTGAACGAGGCTCTGGCGAATTCGGCCTGCCAGATCGTTATCGCATCCCCGGCCTCCGCCAAGTCGCACTGGGTCAACGAGGAAATCAAAGCCTTCAAGCGCCTCGGCCGGGCCGACCGCGTGTTCTGCCTAATCGTCGGTGGCGAGCCCTACGCTTCTGCTATTCCCGGTCGCGAAGACGAGGAGTGCTTCCCTCACGCGCTGCGTTTCCAGCTGGGCGAAGACGGCGAGGTATCGGACAAGCCGGCGGAGCCCATCGCCGCCGATGCGCGGCCCGGCAAGGACGGCAAGGCAGCCGCCAAACTCAAGCTCATTGCCGGGCTCCTCGGCGTAGGCTTCGATGCGCTTCGCCAACGGGAGCTGCAGCGCCGCAACCGGCGCATGGCGTTCATCAGCGCCGCCTCCGCCACCGGCATGGTGATTGCCATAGGCCTCGCCACCACCGCAATCATCGCCCGCAACGAGGCAGAACTGCAGCGGGAACGGGCCGAGACCGAAGCGGAAACCGCACGGCGCACGACGAGCTTCCTCGTGGACCTGTTCAAAGTTTCCGACCCCGGCGAAGCGCGTGGGCGCTCTATCACCGCGCATGAGATTCTCACGGCCGGCGCGGCGAGCATCGAGTCGGAGCTTGCGAGCGAGCCGGTGGTTCAGGCCAGGCTCATGGACACCATCGGCGACGTCTACACCAATCTCGGGCTCTACGACGACGCCCAAGAGCTGCTGGCCAAGGCTCTCACAAAGCGCCGCGATCTCGAGGAAATCAGCACCGAGGAGCTCGTCACGAGCCTCCTCAATCTTGCCGACGTGCAGACACTGCGCTCCGAGCTGGACGACGCAGAAGCGCTGTTCAACGAGGCGCTGCAGCGTGTGGAAACGGCCACGGAGACGATGGAAACGCGGCGCGCGGACGTCTGGGCCGGTCTGGCAGAGCTTTACTTCCGCATGGGACGCTACGAGGAGGCCCAGCCGCTGCTGGAGCGGGTACTGGAGGAGCGCCGGGAGAGACTCGGCGCCTCGCACCCCGAAGTCGCCGACGCGCTGGAAGAGCTGGGGCTGAACCTCTTCGACCAGGGCAACCTTGAAGATGCAGAGAGCTACCTCCGGGAAGCGCTCGCGCTGCGAAGAAAGATCTTCGGCGATGAGCCACATCCGGATGTGGCGGAAAACCTCAACAATCTCGCAAACCTGCTGCTCAACCAGGAACGCTTTGAGGAAAGTGAACGCCTGTATAAGGAGGCGCTGGACATCGCGCTGCGACTCTACGGCGAGAGCCATCCGGTGGTTGCAACGGCCAACGTAAACCTCGGTAACTTCTACGCCCAGACCGGCGCCTTCGAGCGCGCGGAATCGCGCATGGTGAAAGCCCTCGACATGCGCATCGATCTCCTCGGCCCGGAACACCCCGATGTTGGACTGGTGCAGACAAATCTCGCCTTCGTTTACTACGATCAGGGCAAACTGCAGGACGCCATCAGCGCCAACGGCGAATCTCTCCGCCTCCTCGAAGCCGCGCTCGGGAACGAACACCCGGAAGTGGCCCGCAAAGCCTCCATTCAGGCGCGCTGGCTCGCTGAGGCAGGTCGCTACAATGAAGCCGACGCGCTATTCGCGGAGGCAGTGGCGGGGCTGAGGGCGAGCCTGCCCGCAGATCACCCGAGAGTCGCCCTGGCCGAGATGTTCTACGCGGACCTCCTCACCCGCTATCCCGATCGCCTGGAGGAAGCCGCGAGGCTTGCTACGCTCGCAGCTGAATCCCTGCCCAAAGCCTACGGCGAGGATCACTGGCTGGCGGGCCTATCAAGCAATATTGCCGGTGGCGTGTTCGCAGCGCAGGGGGATCGGGAGCAGGCTGAGTTGATGCTCACTTCCGGCTACAAGCTGATGCGCGACCACGGCGGAGCAAGCCCGAGTTACCTGCGTGGCGCCCAGGAACGCATTGCGCGCTTCTACCGCAATACCGGACAGAAAGCGGCCTATCGCGCCTGGATAGAGAGCGATGAGCAGTAGTCCAGTGGAACATGAGAAGCCACGCTTCCCGTCGCGGTGCGCCGGGGCGAACCGCAGGCCCACTAAAACTCTTCGGGCGCTGCGCTTAGTGTATCGCGTGACGCGCCCTTCGATATTCAAGTAGAGAGCTTCCGATGACTGCTCCCACCTTCTACCCCGATGTCCGCCGCGAAGTTCGGGAAGACCTACAAAAACGCAAGAGCTTCGTGGCGCGGCACGAGTGGACGATCATCGGCCTCCTCGCGCTGGTCTGCTTTGTCCTCGGCTGTATCGGCTACGCGCAGGTCCTGGAGTTCGGCAGCGAAGAGGGGCAGTACACTCCCTGGGACGTCGTTTACGCTAGCCTTCAGCTGTTCATCTTCGAGGCCGGGGACGCGACGGCCGGCTGGCCATTGTATCTGCAGGTAGCGCGCGCCATGGCGCCGATGATCGTTCTCTACTCCGCGGCGCTGGCGGTATGGAGCAAGGTTGGAGAACAGGTATCACTCTACACGCTGCTGCTCTACAAGAGACGTTTCGTAGTGGTTTGCGGCGTCGGTGAGACAGGCTTTCGCATTGCGAAGGATTACTGTTTCAACAGCGACAAGCGCGTGGTCGTGGTAGACCTTGATCCGCAGAATGCGCTGGCTGCTGAACTTGCCGGCTACGGCGCAATCGTTGTCTGTGGCAACGCCATGGACCCGCTCGTCCTGATGCGAGCGCAGGTGGCTTATGCGAAGGAGGTGTTCCTCTGCACCAGCGATGACAAGGTGAATATCGCCATCGCAAAGACAGCAGAACGCATCACGCGCTCCCTGAAAACACGCGAAGTAAGTCAGATGGAGCGCATCGCTGCCAAGCGGGAGAAAGGCATTGGAGATGAACCGCCGAGCATCTCGCTGCGCTGTTTCATCTGCGTCGACACGCCGGACATCTTCGAGGTCTTTCAGAAACACAGTTTTTTTGAGACCAACTCGACGCGCTTCAGTATCCTCCTTTTCAATCGCAGGGAGACCATGGCGCGAAACATCTTCCGCGTCTGCGCGCCGGACCTCTATCACCGCCCTCACAGCCAGGATGACCCGCGCATGCACGTGCTGATCATCGGCTTTGAGGCGCTGGCGCGGGAACTCATCCTGCAGATTGCCCTCACCGCGCACTACACGGACTTTCGCAAACCGCAAATCACGGTCCTTTGCCGCGGACAACGGGAAGAGAGCACGGACCGGTTCCTCTATCGCTTCCCGCATCTCAGGGAGGTCGTGGACATTGACTTCCTATTCGAAGACCCCCTCACGCTACACGAGGATAAGTGGTACGCCATGCAGACCGAGAGCGCGTTCCAGGTTTGCTATGTGGCCATGCAGAACGACGTCGAAGGCATCCTGTCGGCCCGGCGTCTGAACCGGCTGCGGCGGCTGATGGGCCGGCCGCCGCTTAATTTCGTGGTCTGTCTCAACCAGCAGAACACCCTCGCCGAAATCATCGACGATGACTTCCTGCCCATTGAGCCGGACAAGCGCGCTCTTCCGGATCACGAGCCCATCGAGTACTTCGAAACCCTCGACTACACGCTATCCATCGACGTTGTCGTCAACGACGAGCTGGATGTCATGGCGCGCGCGCTGCACTACGCCTACCTGCGCGCGCAGTCCGTTCGTGGCGAGAGTGATAACGCTTCTGTCGCACCCTGGTCCGAACTGCCCCCCCACAAAAAGAAGGCAAATCAGAATGCTGCTTCGCATATGGACGTGAAGCTTAGGCTTTGCAACTGCACCGCGCTCAGCAGGCATGCAGCGGACCCCGACACAGAGTTCCCTCCAAGCAACGAGATGCTGGAAAAGCTCGCCCAGCTGGAGCACCGACGCTGGATGGCCGACAAATACCTTTCGGGATACAGCTACGGCGACACCAGGGATGAGGACAGGATGCTGCACCCCGACCTCGTGCCCTGGGAGTCACTGAGCGAGTCGGACAAGGACAAGGACCGGGAGAACATTCTCGCGATCCCGGGATTACTGGACTCCGTGGATCAGAAACTCTGCCTGCTCAGATCCTAAGGCACGTCGCTGTTGATGCGCGAGCAGACCTCATGGCCGGCTACCTGCATTCATATGGGGCAAGGACTGCCATGCCGCCATGACTTGGGCTCAGCGACTCAAGCACGTGTGCAATATAGACATGCCCCAGGGCACCCTCTCTCGACGCTTCGCGTCGATTCACCTTGTCGAGGTCTGCGCCCGCTGCGGTGGACCTGCCAGGGTCATGCCCAAAGCACTCGCTTCTTGCGCGGGCCAGGCTCTCGCGTGTATCGAGGACCAGGACGTCATGCCCGATAAAGCGGGGCAGGCCCTCGACCGGATCTTGGACCACCTGCGCCAGAAGGAACAGGAAAAGCCGGCTCGGCCACTGGGGGAAAACAATGCAAGAGCTGGGACCTGCATGTTTTGTTCATGGCAGACCAAACAGACAAGTAGGTAGAATCGATTACAAATCGTATGCTTTCTTAAACCTTAACCTATGCTTGGAGCCGTCTGTATATTCATATGTCAAAGCCAGATTCTGCTTGAGGCTACTAATCAAGCGAAGTTTTTTGACGCGGATAGCGCAAAACAAGCTGAGTGCAACTAAGCACACGAAATCCCATAAAGCGATACAGTAAGCGTAATACGAAATATTAATGCTCTTCCCCCCCCCCCCCCCCGCGCGATCCACGGTATTGTGGTGGGCTGAGACAAACGTCACCACAAAGTGGGCTCAAATAGCTTGGTAGATCAATACCTTAAGAGTCGCTCGACCTCTTCCGGACGAAAGTATTTCTCAGGGTCAGGTTTTTCGGGAGCCTTTTCAACACCTCGCGTAGGAGGCACGTGCGATCAGGGCAAGACACGGAGCTTGCGAGCGTACTTGAAGATTCCTGCCAGCGTATAGACGAAGCGGTTTACTGTGGCCCCCGACAAAGGCTCTCCGGTTGGCGTTGCAACACTAGACTTGCCACGACCGCCCTTAAGCTTGCCACGATTTACTAGGCATACAAGTGCCCGATCTACATCATCTTCTGTGACTTTATCGATAGGTATGGGGCCAAAGCGCTGAACCGAGAACTGGATGCGGCCCAAAGAGTCGGTGCAATGTTCTCGTGAGGCTATCCATGCCTCTGCGACAAATTTGAACGTCATCATTGTTTACTCCGTTAATCGCAAATAGACCAATACCCTAAAGAGGGCTAATTGTGTCCACCATGGCAGGTGCGATTCTCCAAAAAATCAATGACTTATGGAAACCTTGGTAGGACCAGGCGGATTGATCACAACAGGCTAGGGCCTGTTGTGATCCCTGCGGGGCGCCGTCGCTGTGCTCCCGCGTCTAAATTGCTGCGCAATTTATCGAACAGCGGTTCTCACCGAAACCTAATCCTCCAAAAACACAAAACCCGCCATTTGGCGGGTTTGGGTTTTTGGTAGGACCAGGCGGATTCGAACCGCCGACCTCTACCATGTCAAGGTAGCGCTCTAACCAACTGAGCTATGGTCCTAAAAGGGACGCGGATTATACGGTTGGCACAGCCACGGCTCAAGGGGTCCTGCCACAGACCTGCACCACCACCACCCGGGTCAACCCGGAATCGCCTGCGCCCCAAACCGTGATACCCATCAAATTGGCCACATTTAACTCTGCAAAGGCTCCAAAACCGCTCTAAACTGAGATAAGAGCGGTAACCAAGCGGTATGGCGATATGGAATCTTTCCACTGGGACGACGTGTTCGTCACGGGACTGGGTGAAGTCGATCAGCAGCATCACAAGCTGGTGGGCCTCATCAATGAATTAGGCGATGCCATCTCATCTGACAGTGCTTATACCGCAGAAATTGCATCGATCATTCAACAGTTATTCAGCTACACGCAGTACCACTTTACAGAAGAAGAACGCATGATGCGCGCCGCCAAGGTCGACGAACGGCATCAGGAAGCACACTTAAACCGACACAAAGAGTTTCTTGAAGAAGTTCAGTACATTCACGCAAACATGGCGACTGACCCCAATGCCGCCAGCCATTTATTGGAGTTTCTCACGCACTGGCTGGCCTATCACATCCTTGGTTCCGACCAGAATCTGGCGCGCCAGATAAAAGCTATAGAAAAAGGCGCCTCTCCACACCAGGCCTTTGAGGACGAAGAGCGGCGTGCCAATGATGCGACGGGGCCGCTACTGGCTGCACTTAATGCTTTGTTTCAGCAGGTTTCGGCACGCAATCGCGAACTCATGCGGCTTAACCAGTCTCTCGAAGCTAAAGTCAGCGAAAGAACTCGAGCGCTGACTGAACTCAACACACAGCTGGACGAGTTGGCGCATACAGACACCCTCACCCAGCTCCCCAACCGCCGCCATGCGATGGAATTTCTAACAGATGCCTGGCATGACTCCGTAATCGCAGACACCCCCCTTGCCTGCATAATGATCGATGCTGACCACTTCAAGGAGGTCAACGATCGCTACGGACATGATGCCGGAGATCAGGTCCTCAAGATCCTGGCAACGCAGCTTAAACTTGCTTGCACCGGTGGTGATCTGGTGACGCGCCTTGGCGGCGACGAGTTTCTCATGATCTGCCCGAACACCGCTCTGGAGGTCGCACTGGTTCGTGCGGAACGCCTGACGACTGCGATTGCGGGACTGAGCGTCATCGCTGGCGAAGGCGTATGGAGTGGAAGCGTCAGCGTCGGCGTGGCGGCACGCGACCCGGCGCTGCGCGATCACATTGCGCTCGTGAAGAAAGCCGACCAGAGTGTTTATGAGGCCAAACGAGCCGGCAAGAACTGCGTAAAGTCCGTACAGGCGGACGGACTCCTCAGGGATGCTCTACCAAGTTAGGCGCTTTCGCGGCGCGATAAACAGGCTCGCCGGCAACCACTGTTAACAGCACTTTGTTTTGCCAGATCTGCTCCCGGGGCACGGTGAAGTAGTCATCCCGCACCAGAATAAAGTCCGCTGCATAACCGGGCAAAAGCCGCCCGACCTTTTCTTCGGCGTGTGCGGAGTAAGCCGCGTCCTCGGTAAACAGTGACAGTGCCTTGTCACGACTGAGCGCCTCTCCTACGCGCCAGCCCCCCGGGGGTTCACCATCCCGGTCCTGACGGGTCACCGCCGCATGCAGTCCAAAAAAAGGATTCGGCGGCTCGACTGGAAAGTCAGATCCGCCAGCCAGCTTTGCGCCGCTTTCAAACAAAGTCTGCCAGGCATAGGCGCCCTCAAGACGTTCCTCACCCAGACGGTCACCTGCCATATTCTTATCGCTGGTCGCATGAGTGGGCTGCACCGACGCAATCACATCCAAGGCAGCAAAGCGCTCTATGTCCTGAGGCCGCAAGATTTGCGCATGCTCTACGCGATGGCGAAGCGTTCGCTGCGCAGGCTCCGTATTTAACTGCTCGAACTCATCCAATACTTTGGCATTGGCCAGATCACCAATGGCATGCACATTGACCTGAAAGCCCAGCGCTGCAGATCGGCGAATCTGCGCAGACAAAACCTCATCCGACAAAAGCAGCAAACCTTTGTTACCCGGATCGTCTGAATAATCTTCGAATAATGCCGCACCCCGCGAGCCCAGGGCTCCGTCGGCGGAAATTTTAACGCTACGCACTACAAAGCGATCGTTGGATAGCTCCCGCGGGCCCGCCGCCAAGGTCTCTTCGATGAGTGGGTCAGCCATCCTGAGCATGGAGTAAATACGCATAGGAAAGTCCCCGTCCGCCAGCAGGCTGTCATAAGCATCAACCTCCAGGGCGGTGGAGCCCGCATCATGCGCGCCGGTCATACCCAAACTCACGAGATACTCCATGGCTCGGGACAGGTCTTGTTTCTTGCTCGCTACCGTCGCTTCGGGCAAGGCGTCTGCGATCAGCCGCATCGCGTTATCAATGAGAATCCCCGTAGGCTCACCTTCAGCATCGCGCACAATCTGGCCCCCGGCAGGATCCGGGGTGCCCGCAGTAATACCCGCGAGCGCCAGGGCCCGACTATTCACCCACAGCGCGTGGCGATCTACCCGGTTGAGCGCCACCGGGCGGTCGGGAATCAGCGCATCGAGCGACGCGCGGTTGGGAAACTCACCTCCGGCCCATAAAACCTGGTTCCATCCTGCGCCAAACAGCCAGGCACGGTCTGTTGCGTCCTGTGCAGCGGCAGCAACCCGCGAAGCTGCTTCGGCTTCACTGTCACTGCCAGTAAGATCCACGCTCGCCAGCGTCGCCCCGAGACCTGCAACATGACCATGGGCATCAATGAGACCGGGAAGCAACGTGAGCCCCCCTGCGTCGATTCGTTCCTTTGCGGTACTGGTCGCTGCCGCCTCTTCATCCTCGTAGAGCACTGTCACCACACCGTCCTCATACTCCAGCGCCGCAAAACTCAGTCGATCACCGTGATGCATGGTGTAGCCCTGCACGTTGTGAATCAGAGTCGCAGCCCAGAGCTGCAAAGGCAGCACCAGTAGCGCTGCGGCCAACCGCGCGTGCTTGTTCATCAAAATCTCCTTATCGGCCCTTGGGCATCATTTACCAGTGCACGCCGCGCATCACCTGCGCAAACATCTTCTGAGCAAGCTCAAGTTTACTCGAGGGAACACTGCTTCGTTCGGCCGCGGCTTCCTCGTCACTGAGGCCTCTTGCTGCAGCGGAGTCAGGAAACAGTGCGTAAGCCTGGCTCAAAAACTTTTCGGTGACGCTGGGAATGGTCGCCTGGGCAACCGCACCGGTTACACCAAGACCTGTACTAAGTCGCTTGGGCTTGGAAATGATCGCTTTGATGACAAGATCCCGTGCCTGCTCCGGCGACAAGGTGGGGAAGGCCTTGTACAGACTTGTCGGCGCAATCATGGGCGTACGCACCAGCGGCATATGAATCGTCGTAAAGGACACGTTATTAGCCGCATACTCGGGCGCCGCACAGAGACTAAAAGCATCCAACGCTGATTTGGACGCCACATAGGCAGAAAAACGCGGCGGACTGGTGAGCACGCCAATGGATGAAATATTAATAATATGCCCGTGCTCGCGCTCTTCCATGCTCGGTAAAAAGCCGAGGATCAGGCGCAACGCGCCAAAGTAATTCAGCTCCATGGTGCGCTCAAAATCATGGAAGCGATCATAGCTGTGACGCACAGAGCGCCGAATCGAGCGTCCTGCGTTATTCACCAGAATATCGACATGCCCGTGATCTCTCAGCACATCTTTGACTAGCTTCTGGCAGTCTTTTTGGCTGGACACATCGCAGGAGTAGGCCTGTGCATTACCGCCTTTTCCGCCAATCTCTTTGAGGGTCTCATCGAGCTTCTCCACGGTGCGGGCAACCAGCAGCACAGTAGCGCCCGCCCGGGCCAGGCGCAGAGCACACTCTTTACCAATACCGCTGGTGGCGCCGGTGACCATCACCACCTGCCCTTTTACCTTGCGCCGCAGCACTGCCAGCGTGGGACGTCCGATGAATTCGTTGAACAAGCCGTCCACTTCGCGGATGACGGTATCGTTGTCTCCGCGCAAAAAGTGCCGCCAGTAGTCCCACAGCACCTGCGCATAGGATTCATAGGGCGGACAGCTGATACCCGCAGGTTCAAGAAACGCCTGAGTTTTTGTGGAATCAAAACGGGTCGGATAATTAATGTACCCGATGACCTGCGGCGGAATCCCCAGGCGCGCCACGGCCTTCTCCCCGAGCGACTTTACGCTGGGCAATTTACTGATTCCTGCGCCCGCCAGTTTGGTCGCCTTATCAAGCAGACCGATGTTGAGTGAGCGTAGCTTGGGACCATGTGCGGCAGCCATAGTGGCCTTAAGCAAATCCCCGACACGGATACCCTCGGGATCGGTAAGAAAGAAGCACTGGTGATCCTGACCGTCGAGATGCGCGAGGTGATCCATGGCATTGACTACGAAGTCCACGGGAACGATGTTTAGGAGCCCCGCCTTATTCATGATCAACGGCAAGCCCTCGGGCGTGACTTTGCTGAGATTGTCTAAGAGATTGAAGAAATAGTACGGGCCGTCGATTTTATCCATCTCGCCGGTTTCAGAATGCCCCACCACCATGCCAGGACGGTAGATGCGCCATTTCATGGCTGTTTCTTTGCGCACCAGGCCTTCAGATTCGTGCTTGGTCAGGAAATACGGGTGGTCCAGAGCGCCGGCTTCCTCAAACATGTCCTCGGTAAAGGTGCCTTCGTACAGACCCGCAGCGGCAATAGACGATACCTGATGAAAACAGCCCACTCGCAACGCTTTACCCAACGCGATGGCCTGCGCCGTGCCGTTCACATTACTGACGCGCTGACTCTCGGCGTCAGCCTTCATGTCATAAATAGCAGCCAGATGAAAAAAGTGATCAATTTTCCCCGCCTGCTGCTTTATCCACGCAGGCTTAACACCCAAACGCTTTTTGCCCAGATCACCTTCTACCGCGACAACCTGCTCTTCAGACGCTCCCCAGAGCGTTCGCAGGGCTTCGAGCTTGGGCAGGGAGCCGGGGCGCACCAGCAAGAACACCTTGCCACCACGGTCCAGAAGTTTGGGGACTAAAAAACGCCCAATAAAACCCGTACCGCCCGTCACAAAGTAATTCATAGACCTCTCCAAAAACGTCAATTCTCCAGCGAATGTCTAGTCTAGCAGAGCTTAAATCTGTGCCTACCGTGCCCATATTCACATGCTAGACTTTAACGTTCCGCGATTAATCACAGCACAGGATCCTCAGCTGATGAGCAGTACCGTGAAACCTTTACTCGACGCAATCAACGCCAGTCCCGATGGGCCCGAGATTTGCGCCATTTTTGATTTTGATGGAACGATTATTTCCGGATACTCAGCCATCGCCTTTATCCGCGAGCAGCTGCGTCGCGGGGATCTTTCTGTTCGCGACTTTCTTGAACTTGCCAGCGCCATGACTAACTTTGGTCTGGGCAACCTTGGCTTTTCGGGGATGATGGCCGTGACCACGCAGTTTATGCGGGGTATCGAAGAGCAGGCCTATGTGGATCTGGGTGAGGACCTCTTCACCAAGCAAATCGCCCGGCTCATTTATCCCGAGTCCCGCACACTTATCAACGCGCACCTCGCCAAGGGCCACACCGTCGGCATTATTAGCTCTGCCACGCCCTATCAGGTTGAACCTGCAGCGCGAGATCTGGGTATCGAAAACGTAATGTGCACCCAGCTCGAAGTTGAAGACGGCACCTTTACCGGTAACGTCGTAAAACCCACATGCTTTGGCCAGGGCAAAGTCGATGCCGCGCAAGTGCTTGCCGACAGTGTCGGCGGCGATTTGGATGAGGCGTTTTTCTACTCCGACAGCACCGATGATCAGCTGCTGCTGGAACGCATCGGCAACCCCATAGCCCTCAATCCCAGCGACAAGCTCCGCGCCGTAGCCAGAGATAACAACTGGCCCACGGCCAGCTTTGGCAGTCGCGGTCGCCCGACGCTGGGCCAGTTTGTCCGTTCCGTGGCGGCCACGGTGAGTCTGGTCCCCACCTTTGCCGCGGGCCTGCCGATCTATGCCCTCACCGGCTCCCGTCGCGAGGCAACCAACTTTTCTATCAACTTGTTCGCGGATACCGCCAGCGCCCTGATTAATCTGGACCTTCGCGTTAATGGCGAAGAAAACCTCTGGAAGGAGCGCCCTGCGGTATTCGTATTTAACCATCAGAGTAAAGCGGACGTCGTGATCGGCGCCAAGCTCCTGCGCCGCGACATGGCAGGCGTCGGAAAGCAAGAAATCAAAAAGATGCCTGTCATCGGCAAAGTGCTGGAGATGGGCGGCGTCGTCATGATTGACCGCAAAAATGCGGCCTCCGCCATTGAGGCGATGAAGCCTTTGGTTGACGCCATGCGCAATGAAGGCAAGTCCGTGGCCCTGGCTCCCGAAGGAACACGCACCGTATCACCCAATCTTGGGCCCTTTAAAAAGGGCGCGTTCCACCTCGCCATACAGGCCGGCGTTCCCATGGTGCCGGTGGTGATTCGCAATGCCGGTGACGTAGCGCCCAAGGGTGACTTTATATTCCGCCCTGCAACGGTAGAGGTCGATGTACTGCCGCCGGTCGATACCAGTAACTGGACTACTGAGACCATCGATGACCACGTCCGGGAAGTTCGGAATATGTTTCTGAAGTCTCTGGGGCAAGCAGAAGAAAAAGCACCCGCAACATCAAAGTCCAAAACCACAACTACGGCCGCCAAAGCTAAAAAGAAGCCGGCGACCAAGGCGGCAACAAAAGCTGGCGCAAAAAGAAAAGCGCCAACCAAAGCAAAAGCACCCGCCGCAAAGAAAGCCCCGGCAAAAAAGAAGGTGAGCGCAAAGTCGCCCGCCAAAGCAAAAGCCAAGACCAAAACGGTGGCCAAAGCTCGACCCAAAACCACTACCAAGGCTCGGCTCAAGGCTCGCCCTAAGGCGCGTCCCAAGTCAGCGGGGAGCTAGCAGTTAAGCCGAACCGTCATTTCGTCATAATAAGGAGAATAAAATGAGCGATCTGAAAATCGCCGTACTGGGAGGTGGGTCCTGGGGCACCACCGTCGCAGCACTGACAACCCGCAATGCGCCGGTCACCATCTGGGCCCGGAACCCGGCCACCGTTGAAGAAATCAACACCTTGCATCGCAATCAAACCTATTTGCCCGATGCCCCCCTCCCGGAGAGTCTTCGCGCCACCAATGACATCGGTGAGGCGGTGGCCAATGCGGACGTTGTCGTGATGGGAATACCCTCGCAGAACTTTCGCAGCGTACTTCTGGAGGTCAAAAAGCATCTTCGCGCCTGGGTGCCCGTGATCAGTCTCACCAAAGGCCTGGAACTTGATACACGCATGCGCATGACCGAGATCATCACCGAAATACTCCCGGGACACCCCGTAGGCGTGCTCACAGGCCCCAACCTTGCCCGGGAGATCATGGCCGGGCAAGCCGCCGCCAGCGTAATTGCCATGGACGATGACATTATCGTTCGCTCGTTACAAAAAGTGTTCAAAAGCGGCCTGTTTCGGGTCTACACCAACACCGACGTTATCGGCTGCGAACTCGGTGGCGTGCTCAAAAACATTATCGCTATTGCCGTGGGCATGGGTGATGGCCAGGGGGCCGGTGACAACACCCGCGCCGCGCTGATTACCCGCGGCCTGGCTGAAGTAACCCGCCTGGGTGTTGCCATGGGTGGCTGCGCCGAGACCTTTTCCGGCCTTGCCGGCATGGGCGACATGATTGCCACCTGTACCAGCCCTCAGAGTCGTAACCGACACGTGGGCATTGAGCTGGGTAAAGGTAAAACCATGGAGCAGATCGCCAGTGAGATGTTCATGGTCGCCGAAGGTGCTAAAAGTGCACCCGCCGTTATGGCCCTCGCGGAGCAATATGGCATCGATATGCCCATCGCCCGGGATGTTTACCGTGTAGTAAGCGGAGAGACGAATGCCCGGGGAGCCTATCGTGGCCTGCTGCGCACCGCCGCAGGCGCCGAGTCCGAACCCGGCTAAATGATCGCCCTGTTCAATTGTTAACTCTGGAGAAATGTTACACATGATGCGCGTCACCTGTTCCACTGCCCTGGCCCTGCTCGTATCGGGCTGTATGAGTATCACCGTGGTCGAGGATTCCGGCCCCAAAGGTGATGCAAAACCCGCGCGGAGTCCCATGCAGGTGACCTCATCGCCCATTCCTGATTACCAGCGCAACAGCGCCTGGTACACGGACGCCCAGACCCGCGTAAGCCGTGCTCCCACGCACGGCAAAGCCAAAAATATTGTGCTCTTTCTGGGTGACGGCATGGGCATCTCTACCATCACCGCTGCGCGGATTCTCGCAGGACAACAGCAAGGGAACCCCGGCGAAGAGAATCGCCTGAGCTTTGAAGAGTTTCCGGTTACCGGTTTGGTGAAGACGTACAACGTAGACTCCCAGACCCCGGACTCCGCGGGCACCATGAGTGCCATCATGACCGGTGTAAAAACCAAGATTGGTGTTTTTGGTGTTGATGAACGCATCACCCAGGAAAACTGCCAGAGCGGCCAGGGCGCTGAACTGCTGTCCCTACTGGACATAGCGGAACTGGCCGGTAAATCAACGGGCGTTATCAGCACCGCCCGTCTGACCCACGCTACGCCTGCGGCCACCTACGCAAAAACCGTTAACCGCGACTGGGAGGATGATGGTGAGATGCCCGACGAGGCAAAAGCGCAGGGCTGTACCGATATAGCGGCGCAATTTTTAGCGGCAGAAAACCGCTTGAACACCCAATTCGGCGAAGGCGCCAGCGATGGTATTGAAGTCGCCATGGGCGGCGGACGGCGGCATTTTCTGCCTGGCTCTGTGGACGGTGGCCGCCGCAAAGACGGGCGCAACCTCATCGATGAATGGCAGGCAGCCTACCCCAAGGGCAACTATATCAGCGACAAAGCAGGCTTGGGCGCTGCCAGCGATGTGCCGCTACTGGGGCTTTTTAGTGGCTCGCATATGGCCTACGCATCTGAGCGCAACCAGCCGGGAGCACACCAGCCATCACTCACCGCCATGACGCTCAAGGCACTGCAACTGCTGCAGGACGATGATGAGGGTTTTCTACTTGTAGTTGAGGCAGGGCGTATTGATCATGCTCATCATGCGGGTAACGCTGCCAACGCACTAACCGACACTGTCGAATTATCCGAAGCCGTCGCCGCGGTCATGCGCAACATCGATTCCGATGACACCCTGGTCATGGTCACCGCCGACCATAGCCATGTATTCACCATGGCCGGGTACCCCCGCCGCGGCAACCCCATTCTCGGCAAGGTCGTTACTGCCTGGAGTGACGATCCCTCACTGGACGAAAACGGCCTCCCCTACACAACTCTTGGCTACATGAACGGTCGAGGCTTTCGCGACCACGGCGAGCAACTGAACGCTGACAGTACCTACGCAGAGCCGCCGAGCACCGGTCGCAAAGACATCAGTACCATCGACACCACACAGCCAGGCTACCACCAGGAAGCGCTGATTCCTCTTAACTCGGAAACGCATGGCGGAGAAGATGTGGCGGTGTATGCCAACGGTCCGGGCGCCGAGGGCGCGATGGGCGCTATAGAACAAAATCAGCTGTTTCACGTCATGCTCCAGGCCACCTCCTGGGAAGCTGAGGCTGCAGCGCGAGTCGAAGCACTGGGCGACAAGCGCTAATCGCGTTATTCATTCGCGCTGCAGGGGGGAATTATCAGGCCTCAGCGCGATCAAAGTCAGTGACACTTCAATTTTGGAATACGCTGGAGACAGACCCATGCGTTTGACGCACGATTTATCGTTAGGCAAGCACCTTCGCACTGCACTGCTGGCTACCGCCGCCGCGAGTCTGCTTGCCGCCTGCACCACCAGCCCTACCGGGCGCAACCAGTTCATGCTCATATCGCCGGAGTCCGCCATCGTGGAATCCAAAGCGGCGTACCTGAGCACTGTGGGTCAACTGAACCAAGAGAACAAACTGGTAGACGACCCCCGCATGTCCGATCGCGTAGCGACCATCACCGGACGCATCGTCACCGAAGCGATTGCGCTTTATCCCAACTCTGCGGACTGGGAGTGGAGTGTTGCCATCATCGATGATGACGAGACCGTCAATGCCTGGTGTATGGCCGGGGGACGCATGGCCGCCTACACGGGTCTCTTTGAGCAGTTGAAACTCACGGATGATGAATTTGCCCAGATCATGGGTCACGAAATCTCTCATGCGCTGGCCAACCACACAGCCGAGCGTATGTCCCGGGCGATGGCGATTAATGTTGGCGTACTTGCCGCCGGCATAGCCTCTGACAATCATGTGGCGACACTCGCTGGCGCATCACTTGCGGCCAAGTTGGCGCTGGAGTTGCCCAACAGTCGCGTAGCGGAGTCTGAAGCTGACCAGATCGGTATCGAGCTCGCAACCCGCGCAGGCTATGACCCTCAGGCTGCGGTTACTCTCTGGCAAAAGATGGGCGGTCTGTCAGAAAGTCGCCCCGCGGAGTTTTTGAGCACCCACCCCGCACCAGAAAATCGTCAGGCGGCTTTAACGGCATTAGTACCCGAAATGCGCGCTCTGAATCCCCAGGCGCGCATGGCCAAAGTCACACCAATCACCATCGTCCGCTAGCTGTCGGCGAGCATACCCCGGGTGTCATTCGCCGCGCTTCGGGTATAGCCAAGCTCGGGGATTTCCGCAGCGCCCGTGGTACTCAAAAATTTCGCCGCCGCACCCTGCACAGCGGCGTCGGAGCTCAGATGCGCTTCAAAGAACGCGGTAATCACCACCCGGGCAATCATTTGCTGACGCAGAACATTCATGGTTTTAGGTAGCGGATCTATGGTGCACAGTTCGTTGGGTGCACTGTAATCAATGCCAAAGTCCTCCGGGCCAAACAGCCCCTGCCACTGACTCTGCTCATTGGGGTCTATATAGCGACCCACCGACCAACAGCCGATGGCATCCGTATTGTCCATGGCGCGCAGCAGCGCTGTGCCACCGGAGAATCCTGTGTGGGACCCACCACTGACTGTGACTAACTCGGCTCCCGGCTTTTTATCGGGTATAGGCGCGGCATTGCTTTTGTAGGGCACCAACACATCCAGATCTCCCGCAAGCATCATGAATGGAACGTCCGCGGCAGCAAAAAACCTGGCGGTGAAAAAGTTGCTGGGGCCCGCAATCGACAGCACAGCACCGACCCTGGGGTCACCCCACTGCGGGTGAAAACCCACAAGTGTGGACGTTAAACCGCCCAGGGAAATGCCCAGCACGACAATGCGCGCAGGGTCGATCTTGCCCGAGAGCGCATGACCCGACACGGCGCTGTAACCTAATAGCGTGTCGATAAGAAAACTCACGTCACCCGGCTGGTTGATTACATCCTCAACCAACGCACCCCCGGGGGCCCGCATGCTGGTCAATGGATAGTCCACGGCGACCACCACAAAACCGTGACTGGCAAGATGCTCAGCAAGATAAGCACCATTCGATCTGGCCGAGGTAAAGCCGTGACTGAATACCAAGAGCGGTCGCGGCCCGGCTTCGGCCTCAAAGGGGTACCAGACGTTGCCATTCAGAGTACGCTGATCGTCACCGGGATAGTCCCCATTCGCCTGGGTGGGACGATCACGATCGACAAAAACCTCATCAAGCCTGGCCACGGACCAGGGCCCGGCAGCAAGGCGCGCCTCACTTTCGCTCCCTTGAGTAAACGGCTCCGGCTGGTGCGAGAACGTTACATAGAGCGCCACTAACCCCAGCAAAACGCCAAAGCTTGCGAGAATTTTGAGCAGAATTTTCAACGATCACACCTCAGGTAACGATCACGGACTTTTATCACAAACCTGGCCTGTACTGTCGCCCCAGGGATCGTCAATGAGATCTGCGTCATGTTCTCCCAGACGCGGCGGCGGGCGCTGGTAAGAAACCGGTGTGCGAGACAACTTGATGGGACTACCCACCACTTTGAGTTCCGCATTGTCCGGGTGCGGCAAATCCACAATCATATCCCGGGCGGCGAGCTGCGGCTCACTCAATGCCTCGGCAATGGTGTTGATGGGGCCTGCGGGAATACCTGCGGTTTCCAGCAACGCGAGCCAGTGCGCGGCATCGCGAGTCCTGAAGCACTCCGCCAGCAAGGGAACCAGGGTGTCTCGATGCGCCACTCTCGCCGCATTTTTTTCAAAGCGGGGATCGGTGGCCCAGGCAGGTCGCTCCAGCAACACTGCCAGCCTGGCAAACTGTGCATCATTGCCCACCGCCACAATGAACTCCCGGTCCCGGGCTGCAAAGCTTTGATAAGGCACGATGTTGGGATGCGCATTACCCAGGCGCGTGGGTGTCAGTCCCCCCACCAAAAAGTTACTGGCCTGATTGGCCAAAGTGGCGGCCGTAACATCAAGTAACGCAAGGTCGACCTGCTGCCCCAGGCCCGAGCGCTCGCGCTCCGCAAGCGCGGCGAGAATGCCAATGTTTGCGTAAAGCCCGGTCATAATATCCGTCAGCGCCACACCGACTTTTTGTGGACCCGCACCGGGGCGGCCGTCAGCTTCACCGGTAACGCTCATGAGACCACCCATGGCCTGCACCAAAAAGTCGTAGCCAGGGCGCGATGCGAGGGGTCCGGTCTGACCAAACCCCGTGATGGAACAATAGATAAGTCTGGGGTTCTCGCGACGTAAACCGGGGTAATCAAGACCGTAACGCGCAGCATCGCCCACCTTGAAATTCTCAATGAGCACATCGGCCGTTGCCGCGATGTCTCGCAGGCGTTGCTGCCCCTCGGGCGACTGAATGTCGATGCAGACAGAGCGCTTACCGCGGTTGGTGCATAGAAAGTATGCGGACTCACTGCCGGGCTCACCTTCGCTGTTGTCTAACCACGGAGGTCCCCAGCCCCGCGTATCGTCACCGCTGCCCGGACGCTCAATCTTTAAGACGTTGGCACCCAGATCCGCAAGCGTCTGGCTGGCCCAGGGGCCGGCAAGTACCCGGGATAGATCCAGAACGCGCAGACCATCCAGAGCGGTCATCAGAAGGCGGGAATATCCGTTTGCGAGCGTCCCAAAATCAACGCGTGAATGTCATGGGTACCCTCATAGGTGTTCACCACTTCGAGATTCATCATATGACGCATCACCGGATACTCGTCCGAAATCCCATTGCCGCCCAGCATATCCCGGGCCTGGCGGGCCACATGCAGTGCCTTGCCGCAGGAATTGCGCTTGATCAGCGAAATCAGATCCGGGGCAATGGCGCCCGCATCCATCAATTGTCCCGCCCGGGCGCAACCCTGGAGACCCAGGGCAATCTCGGTTTGCATATCGGCAAGCTTGAGCTGGACCAGCTGGTTGGCCGCCAGCGGCCGATCAAACTGCTTTCGCTCCAGGGTGTAATTCAAGGCCGCGTGCCAACAGGCCTCTGCGGCACCCAGCGCACCCCAGGCAATGCCGTAGCGCGCGTTATTCAGGCAGCCAAAGGGGCCCTTGAGGCCCTGCACATTGGGGAGCAACTGCTCTTCTGACACGAAGACCTCATCCATCACGATCTCACCGGTGATGGATGCGCGCAGAGCCAGCTTGCCCTCAATTTTTGGTGCGCTGAGTCCTTCCATGCCTTTTTCCAGCACAAAGCCGCGAATAACGTCATCATCGGTCTTGGCCCAGACCACAAACACATCCGCCACCGGACTGTTGCTGATCCACATCTTGGCGCCGCTGATGCGATAGCCGCCGTCTACACTGCGTGCCCGGGTCACCATGCCGCCAGGATCAGAGCCGTAGTCCGGCTCCGTCAGACCAAAGCAACCAATCCACTCTCCTGTGGCTAACTTTGGGAGATATTTCTCGCGCTGCTCCTCAGTCCCGTATGCGTAGATGGGATACATCACCAGAGATGACTGAACGCTCAGCATGGAGCGATAGCCCGAATCCACGCGCTCGACCTCCCGGGCTACCAGACCATAGCTGGTGTAGTCCACGCCGGGACAGCCGTAACCGTCGATAGTCGAGCCCAACAGCCCCAGCTCACCCATCTCCCGAAAAATCGCCAGATCGGTGTTTTCGTTGCGAAAAGCCTCTTTAACCCGGGGCTGAAGCTTTGCCTGCGCGTATTGCGCCGCAGTGTCGCGCACCATGCGCTGTTCGTCCGTGAGCTGAGCTTCCAAAGAGAAGGGATCTTTCCAATCCAGCTTTCCCCAGGCCATCTTTTTTACTGCCATGCTTCGCGTGTCCCGTGCATAGTTAAGGGTGTTAATGATGCGCCACATCGGCGACCATCGCCATACCGAAGGAGTGGTACGCCGGCTTTCACGGCAGCTTGCATATTCCTCACAGAGCGAGGCAGGGCTATGATGAGCCCATTGCTTACTGACTCAAAGACTAGGCGCGCATCTTGGCCTCAAAAGCTGATCTCAAACACGACCCCTCTGCTGACGCCTTATTGGACGACAAGCTCGCAGCGCTGTCGAAGCTCGTTGCCAGGTGCCTGCCCGCGCTGCGCAGCGATCGCTTTGCCGAAGAATTGATCATGGGGCTGCGCGCCCTGGTGCCGATCGACGATGCTTCCGTGCTCTACTACGCGCGCGGCGACCTCCCCGCACTGGTGTATCGCGAGACCCCGGAGTCGCGAAGCGAAGACACAATGGAGCGTTTTCTGGCCGGGGCGTTTCTGCTCGATCCATTTTACAAAGCCGCCACAGAGCATCGCCGCTTTGGTGTTTTCCTGTTGAAGGAGCTGGCTCCCGAACGCTTTCGTGACAGTGAGTATTACCACAGCTGGTATAGAAACTGCGGCTTTTCGGACGAGTGTGGGTTCCTCATCGAAGTTGGCAAAGAGGCCTTTGTCAACGTCGCATTGGGGCGTACCCAACAACGACGTTTCAGTCAGGCGCAGCTGCGCACGCTGCGCAGCCTGCAAGCAGCCGTAGAGGAGCTCTGCCGTCAGCATTGGGCATCCGAGAGCGGATCGGGCGAGGGCATACGCAAGCATCTACACCTGGCTTTGGACGACTTTGGCTCCAGCCTGCTCACCGAGCGTGAGACGCAGGTGATTAACCTCGTACTGCACGGTCACAGCACAAAATCTGTTGCTCAACGCCTGGGCATATCAGTAGAAACCGTGAAGCTGCATCGCAAACATGCCTACGCTAAGCTCGAAGTAAGCTCCCAGGCCGAACTTTTTTATCTATTTCTGGATTCGCTGATGAGTGCGGGCAACTACCGCGGTGGCGACACGCTGGTAAGCTACCTGGCAAAGCCTGCGCCCAAAAACCTCTAGGCATCGGGTGGACCTCAGTCGTCCAGCGAGTCCGTATATCCCTTGGGCGGCGGCGCCCAACCTCGCTCGCTGCGCGCATGGCCATCGTCGCGGTCGTAAAGCATTAAACCGTGCAGTGCTTCCTCTAATTCGATATACAGCGACTGAAAGCCTCGGCCAAAACGCTCACCTTCGTCTTTCTTAAGCCACTGCTCGTAAAGTGCATCACGGCCCCGAGACTCTGCTTTGTCAAAAGAAGCAGCCAGGTTCTCGGCTCGAAACGGGTGATAGTCGAGCGCGCGCAAAGCCTGCTTCCCTAACTGCAAAGCAGAATAATAAGTTTCGCTAACCACCCAGTCGGCGCCCGCTTCACGCAAGGCATACAAGTGGCCGCGATCATAAGCACGAGCAAGCACTTTAAGCTTCGGGTGGGTATGCTTAAGGTGCCGCGTGAGTGCTATGGCCTGCTCCTCTCCGTCAATCGCCACGACAAAAAGCGAGGCCTCGTCTACCCCTGCGGCATGCAACAGATCCGGGCGCGTGGCATCACCGAAATAACTTTTGATGTTGACCTGTCGCATGTTATCGATCTGCTCCGGGCTGCGTTCAAGCACCACCGTGGAAATCTGATTGGCGCGCAAAATCCGATTGATGATTTGACCAAAACGTCCGCTGCCCGCAATGATCACCGGTCCCCGCTCATCAATCTCATCGCTTTCCCCCGAGTCGGTATTTGCGGTGTATCGCGGCAAAACCAGTCGATCAAAGGCGATAAACAACAGCGGCGTAAGAAACATCGACAGTGCCACCACCAGCAGCAGCACCGGCACCAAATCTGAAGGAAGCACGCTGTTTTGCGATGCATAGCTGATCAACACAAAACCAAACTCGCCGGCCTGCGCGAGACTCAGGGTAAAAAGCCAGCCATCAGCGCGACGCACCTTAAACAACAGGGCAAGCACAAACAACACGCTGGCCTTAAGAGCAATCACCCCAAGCGTCAGCGATATGACCAGCAGCGCATGCTCCGCCAAGACGCCAAACTGCACGCCTGCACCGACGGTTATAAAGAACAAACCCAGAAGCAGGCCCTTGAAGGGCTCGATGTCGCTCTCCAGTTCGTGTCGAAACTCGCTATTAGCCAGCACAACACCAGCCAGAAAAGTCCCCAACGCCGGCGAGAGCCCCACCAGATTCATGAGCAGCGCAATGCCGATCACCAGCATCAGCGCCGCAGCGGTAAAGGCTTCTCGAAGACCCGTCGCGGCGATAAAACGAAACAGCGGCTGGGTCAGAAAGTGTCCCGCGACTACCACAGCGGCAATTGATGAGAGGACCACCAGCGCATACATCCATCCGGCCAGTCCCGCCACAAGGCTCAGATCATGATGCGCACCTTGGACATCACCGCCGCTGGAGTCCATCAATTCAGGGATAGCCAGCAATGGAATGAGGGCAAGCATGGGAATAACGGCGATATCCTGAAACAGGAGCACGGAGAAAGCACTGTGGGCGCCCTCGGACTTATTCAGTCCTTTCTCCTGGAAGGTTTGCAGCACAATGGCCGTCGATGAGAGGCTCAGAAGTAGGCCCACTGCTATCGCAGTGCGCCAATCAAGACCAAACTTCCAGGCAATCGCAGCGAAAATTCCGGCGCTCACGGACACCTGCAGACCACCCAAGCCCAGGAGGCGGCCGCGCATGCGCCAGAGCATGGCAGGCTCAAGCTCCAGCCCTACAAGGAACAGCATCATGACCACGCCAAACTCGGCGTAATGCTGAATGTTCACGCTCTCTTCGGAGCCCACAAGGCCAAGCACTGGACCGATGGCCACACCCGCGACCAGATAGCCCAGGACAGAGCCAAGACCAAACCGTCTTGCCAGAGGCACTGCGATAACCGCCGCTACCAGATAGACGAAAACATCCAGCAGTAGGCCCGTCACCCGGTTGACTCCACATCAGAGCTCAGGAGCAATTCATTGACCGTACATACGTCGCTGCGAATCAAGACCTCCAAAGGCTCGCTAGCCAAATGATCAAGCATTGCGGCAAAGGCCTGAACGTGTTCCTCCCGGCGCCCCTCCTCTACCGCCGTACGGGATCCAAAGAGAGCAAACGGCGGGATGTAGCGCATATGACAAAGCGTTGCAGTTTGCTCAAGAGGCACGAGCAACTCTCTGAGGCTATGATGGTTATAACCGGCTGCGCCGTAGGCCGACGCGGCTCCCCCGGCACTGCAGGCACACAAAAAGTACTTCCCTGCCAGAGCAGTTCCTTGACTACCGTAAGCAAAGCCATGCTCCAAAACCAGGTCCTGCCACTCTTTCAGCAGAGCCGGGGTGGAATACCAAAACAAGGGAAACAGAAAAACGATGACATCGTGCTCGCACAGTCGCTGCTGCTCTTTATCAATATCAATGCGGTAATCCGGATACTCGGCGTACAAGTCGACAAACGTGGTGTTCACATGCGACTTCGCAATGGAAGCGAGATGGCTGTTGATCTCGGAGCGACCCGGTGAGGGGTGGGCAAACAGCACGAGCAGCCGACGCGAGATCACAGAGTCATTCCTCGCCGGGCAGCGGAATGAACTCGTCGTCACCGGGAACCCCGGGGAAGTTGCCTGCGCGCCAATCGTCTTTGGCTTGCTCGATGCGCTCGGAGCTATCGCTCACGAAGTTCCAATACATGTGACGCTCACCCAGCGTGTCTCCACCAATCAACAGTACCCGGGCGCTCTGTGAGGCGCTAAGAAGTAAGTCATCACTTCCCTCAAGAACCACCATCACGCCAGCGCTCACCTCCTCGCCGTCTACGAGCACCGCACCCTCAGCAACATACAGGGCATGCTCCTGCTCCTTGAGACTGATCTGCGTCTCGGCTCCTGCGGTAACAGCAAGATCCGCATACAAGGTTTGCGAGTAGGTCTTAACTGGAGACTGATGACCCGCAAGCTCCCCCATAATCAGCCGAAAAGTAACGCCCCCGGCCTCCCACTGCGGTAAATCGGCAGCGGGATAGTGCGCAAAGTCGGCCGGTATTTCCTGCTGATCAGCAGGCAGCGCAATCCAGGACTGGATGCCATGTAATCGCGACGTTTGATCAAGATCCTCGCCGGGTCGCTCGGAATGCACGATGCCGCTCCCGGCCGTCATCAAATTAACAGCACCCGGCTGAATGGGCTGCACAACCCCCAGGCTGTCCCGGTGCAAAATCTCCCCTTCGAATAAATAGGTAATCGTTGCGATGCCGATATGCGGATGGGGCCTGACATCAATGCCTTTACCCGGCGGAAACTCCGCAGGACCCATTTGATCGAAAAACACGAAGGGCCCGACCATGCGCTGACGCGCTGCGGGCAATACCCTGCGAACGCTGAACTCTCCCAGGTTCTTTTCCCGGGGCTTGATGCGCAGACGTATATGATTACTCTGCTCCTGACACTCGGCTTCTTCACAGCTGAAATAGCTCATGACCCCTCCCAAAAGACCATCGCTCCTGTGACTGGACCTTATCGGTACCCACAAGAGCAAACAAGACGCTCACTGCTTACTGAAGTTTACAAACCGGTATCGTATTCCAAAGGGGTGACATGGCGACCGAACTCATCAATCTCCTGCTGCTTTAGCAGGCTGTAAACCTCCTGAAAGGAGGAACCCAGATAGTCGGCTACAAATCGTGATTGCCGGAAAACATCCAGGGCATCGTTCCAGTGCTGTGGCAAGCTGGGCTCCAGCTGCTCCCAGGCATTACCTTCTATGGGTGCTGATGGCTCCAACTCATTGTCGATGCCGTAGAGCATGCCCGCCAAAAGCGCGGCAATGGCCAAATGCGGCTGCGCATCCGCACCGGCAACGCGATGCTCCAGTCGCATGGCTTTTAAAGGACCGGCGGGCACGCGCAGCGCCACGGTGCGATTCTCATAGCCCCAGCACGGGGTCAAAGGCGCATGCATGCCCTTTTGAAAGCGACGGTAGGAATTCATGGTGGGCGCCAGCAGCAACATAATGTCGGGCAAGGTCGCCATGCAGCCGGCTATGGCGTGACCCAACAGCTTACTCCCGGTGGGGCTGCCGTCATCAAACAGATTCTTGCCGTCCTGATCTTGCAAACTGCAGTGCATGTGCATGCCGTTGCCCGCCAGGTCACCAAAGGGTTTTGCCATGAACGTGGCGACCTGCCCGAAGTTTCGGGCAATGCCACGAATAGCGCGCTTAAGCAGCAACGCCTGATCCGCAGCCAATAAGGCATCCGGCCCGTGCAGAAGATTGATCTCGTACTGCGACGGTGCACTCTCGGTGACTAAGGTATCCACCGGCAGAGCCTGAAGGGCACAGCAGTCCTGCACTGCGTGCATAAACTCATCCACCTCGGCCATGGCCTCCAGACCGTAGGTTTCGCCGCGTCCAAGAGCACCGCCCACGCTATCGCGCTGGGTGTGCTGCGGCCGACCCTGGGCATCGCGCTCCGGATCTAGAAGAAAAAACTCCATCTCACTGGCAACTACGGGCTGCAAACCTTTTGCGCGAAAGCGCGCTTCAACTGCGCCGAGAATTCGCCGGGGATCGAGAGGATTAGCTGTACCATCCTCCTGATCGAGGCTCACCAGCAGCTGCGCCATGGGACGTTTTCCCCAGGGCATCACGGCGAGGGACCTGGGCTCGGGAACGCAGCAACCGTCGCCGTCGCCGCCGAGAAACACCCACTCCTCCACGTCCCTGCCCCAGCTATCAAAAACCACGGCGCTCATGGGCAGTTTCAACTGCCCCTTGAATACGCTGGCGATCTTATCCCGCGTTACCCACTTGCCACGAAGCCCGCCGGAAAGATCCGTGAGCACCACTTCGAACAAATCGATATCAGCATGATTTGCCAGAAACCCCTCAAGAAGCTCTGATTTATTCATGACATGAATCACCGAGGATGGACGAACACGACAATGACATTTGGCAACACCTTTGGGTTAATGGCAGAAACCTGCTGCTGTGACACACTTTGCTTTCTTAAAACTCGCAAACTATAGCATCGCGTGGTGCAGATACCGCCACACTGGCAACGACTCCAGTAGCGACAATGACCGGGATACTTACTATGAACAGCACCGTAGACACTGCCAGCCTCAAAGCCCTTGATCGGGCCCACCACCTGCACCCGTTTACCGACTTTCACAGCTATGCACACGGTGATGGCCGTATTTTCAGCCGTGCAGAGGGCGTGTTCATTTATGACAGCGACGGTAACGCCATGCTTGATGGCATGTCGGGGCTGTGGTGCTGCAACCTGGGCTACAGCCAGGATCGCATCAAGCAGGCCGTGTTTGATCAAATGCAGCAACTGCCCTATTACAACAACTTTTTTAACTGCTCGAACCAGCCAGCAGTGCAGCTGGCGGCGGAGCTGACCAGTGTCGCGCCCGAGGGCTTTGACCATGTGTTCTTTACGAACTCCGGATCCGAAGCCAACGACACGAATATCCGCCTGGTACACCGCTACTACGATCTGCTGGGTAAGCCCGAAAAGAAATTAATCATCAGCCGCAAGAACGCCTATCACGGCAGCACCGTTGCGGCGGCCTCTCTGGGCGGTATGCAGGCGATGCATGAACAGGCTATCGGTCTCAATTACATTCATCACATCAATCAGCCTCATTGGTTCGAAAATGCTGAGCCCGGCGAAGACGAGGACAGCTTTGGTCTGCGGGTGGCTCGCGAGCTGGAAGCCAAAATCGATGAGCTGGGCGAGCATCGCGTCGCTGCTTTTATAGCGGAGCCGGTGCAGGGCGCGGGCGGCGTCATCATCCCCCCGGACACATACTGGCCAGAGCTTCAGCGCATCTGCAACGAACGCGACATACTCCTCATTGCCGACGAAGTCATCTGTGGCTTTGGCCGCACCGGCCAGTGGTGGGGCAGTCAGACTTACGGCATGCAGCCGGATTTGATTACCTTTGCGAAGGCCGTGACCAACGGTTACATGCCTTTAGGCGGCGTACTGGTGTCCAACAAAGTGACGGACGTACTCATGGCCAGCGGCGGCGAATTTGCCCACGGCCTGACCTATTCCGGACACCCGGCATCCTGCGCCGCGGGTCTGGCCACACTGGCCATCCTCAAAGAGCAGAATATTGTCGAGAACGCGGCTGCGCATCTCGCGCCCTATTTTCAAGACCAGTTGGCGACACTGAAGGATCACCCCGTGGTGGGACAGGTCCGTGGACGGGGATGCTTTGCAGCCATTGAGTTGGTGCGCAACAAAGAGACTCGCGAGCGTCTCGCAGAGGACTCCGCCGGCGCGGTCTTCTGCCGTGATACGGCAAACAACCTGGGCCTTATGGTTCGCCAGACCGGCAATGCCATGATCATGGCGCCACCGCTGATCTGCGAGCATTCTCATATCGACTATCTCATGGAGAAGCTCACCGCAGCTTTGGATGCCACAGCGCAGCATTACAAGGTCGGCTGATCACCACTGCTGAGCTAACCCGGCCCGCCATAGCACTGCCAGCTCGCGAGAAAGAAACAGCCACTCGCTCGTCTGACAGCGCTATGGCTGGGCTGACGCTCACTGGGTCGGCCACCCGACGCACTCTCAGCTCCCGAGAAAGAAACGGCCACTCGCTCGTCTGAAAGCACGCCGGGTGGCCTAGTGCTCTGTGCCAGAACAGGCGCTCAGCTCTGAGGTAGCCATCGCAACTCGCGGTGATTCGCGAGCCAGTGGCTTTTTCTGTCTGGCGAGGGAGTCATCGCGAGTTGCGATGGCGGGAAGCACCAGTGGCTGATTCTTTCTAGCGGGAGCGTCGCAGCATGCTAACCTCGCTGCGACGCTACCGCACAGTGAGGTCCGCGTGACCGACCACATCGAACACCCCAAAACACTCCGTCAGCGCGACCTGCTGCTGTTTACAGTGACGGCCATTTTGCTGCCGGATATTCTGACTTCGTCCGCTTCAGCGGGTGCTTCAAGCATCGCGTGGTGGATCATTCTGGGACTGGTTTTCTTTCTACCCATGGGATTAATCAGCGCGGAATTAGGCTGCAGCTATCCGGAACAGGGCGGCATTTATACCTGGGTGCGCAACGCTTTTGGGAGCCGCTGGGCATCGCGGATTACCTTCTGCTACTGGGTGAACATGGCGCTGTGGCTGCCCGCAATGTTCATTTTGTTTGCCGGTGTATTTAACCGTCTCTTCGCGGCCGAAGCCTCTTTCACGCTGCAAATCGCCCTCGCCATTGGAATCACCTGGCTCACGGTGGCGGTCAATATCGTCGCGCTGCGCTTTGGAAAATGGATACCGAACCTGGGTGCTGTCGCAAAGTTTCTGCTGTTCTTTGGCGTGGTCGCCGGCGCCTGGCGTTACGTTTCCATGAACGAAATGGCCAATCCGATCACGCTTGAAAGTATGACGCCGAGCTGGGGCCAGGGCCTGCAGTTTATCCCGGCGATCGTCTACGGCATGCTCGGCTTCGAGTTAGTCAGCGCGGGATCTGCTGAAATGCGCAACCCCGAGCGGGATGTTCCCCGAGCCATCCTCTGGTCTGGAGTGATTATCCTGGTGCTCTCCGTACTGGGCACTCTGGCAGTCCTTGCCGCCATACCGGCTGCCGACATCAATCTTGTGGAGGCTCTCATAGACACCCTGCGCTTGTCCTTTGCCGGTATGACGGGTGCTCACACCCTGGTGCTTTTCCTCGGTTTTTGCTTTCTCTTTTCGATTTTTTCAAGCTGCGCCGCCTGGTCCATGGGTGCAAACCGGGCAGCAGCAGAGGCCGCACTGGAAGGAGAGCTGCCCGCCTGGTTCGGTGTGGAGCTACCGAGCAATGGCTCGCCGGTCGGTGCCGCCCTGCTCACAGGTCTGGTAAGCACCCTGGCGCTAATGGGGTACGGGTTCATGGCCGGCGACAACGAAGACCTGTTCTGGTCGCTATTCGCGTTCAGTTCCGTGTTGTTCATGCTGCCCTATGTGGGAATGGTATTGGCGTTCCTGCGTATGCGAGCCGTGGACAGTGAGCGGAACAGGCCATTCAGAGTGCCCGGGGGACCGGCCGGCGCCTTCATATGCGCGGCACTTTGCGCGCTGATATTACTTATTGCCATAGCGCTCTTTATGGTGACACCAGAAGACGGCCCCCAATGGAAGGTAATTATTGGCGTAGTGCTCGCGCTATCTCTCGGGGAACTGATGATTTACACCGCTGAACACTCAAGAGCCGATCAATCTAATCAGCCGGAGATGCCGTAACAGTAAGTCATCAGGCCCTTTGAAAGAGTCGTGTTACCCATGTCCAAATCAAAAGCTGACAACGCCCGCCGAGCGCTTGCCGGGCTTATTCCGCTCATGTTTCTGCTGACCGCTGCGGCGCAATCCAGTGAAATGTGGATGAACCAATCCGCTTCGAACAGCGCGCCGGCCCATGCCGAACAAGCCTCTTTGCAAAAGGTGGGCGAAGCGCGCCTGAAGTTTCTATTCTGGTCCGTCTACGACTCCCGTCTGTACACCCCAAGTGGGGAGTACACTGATGGAGAACGCCCGCTCAAGCTGGAAATCCAGTATCTACTGGATGTCAAAGCCGATGCTCTGCTCGAAAGAACGCTAGTGGAATGGAGTAACATGGGCCGCAATCATCCGCGGCAGGAGCAATGGCGCAGTGAGCTGGCCAATATCTGGACAGACATTGAGTCAGGTGATGTACTCAGTCTGGAGCTGGACAGCACCAACCGCAGTACCTTTCGCCGCAACGGCGAAGTTCTGGGACATATGGAAGACCCGGAGTTCGGTCAGGAGTTTGTCGATATCTGGCTATCGGATGATTGCACCCGCCCAGAAATCCGTGAGTCTTTGCTGGGCAGAAGCGCCAGCTAAAGGATCTCGCTCTTATCCGCGGCTTCATCCACCGCCGCCAGATACTCCGCCAGACGCTCCTGTGCTGCATCGCCGAAGAGGATCCGACTGGCTTCGAGCAGTCCCGGGGCACTGCGAATATCCTCGGCACGGACAACCTGCTCGATTTTTGAACGCCGACGCATAAAGTCTTCCAGGCGCACCACCATCTCTCTTCGGGCGGTGAGTTCAATCTCACAGCGGGTGTATTCTGCATGCTCAATGAGTAGCTCCACGCTGTGCGGGGCTTCGCGGATTCGATCCAGCAGCTGAAACGCTGCCTCACCATAACGTCGCCAGAAACGCTCGCTCAAAGGCTCGGAGGATCCGGGATCGGTCATTTCATCCAGGCCCAATTGGCTCGCCTGCTGCATAAACAAGGTCTTCACGGAGCCTCGGGGCTCTCCGTACCAGTCTGCCTTCGGTTTTGGCACATGGACGCCCAGCGCAGCGACCGCGTCCACCACCTCTTCACCGACATTGAGACAATCGGTCAGTTTTCCGCCAAAAATGCTGATATGCGCAAGCTCACTGTTTGATTCGATTTCATGTTTTCGCGAAAGTTGCACCCAGTCAGTCGCGCCCTGAGAGCCGGTCACCGCCAGAGGACGCACGCCTACCCGCTCTGCAATGACATCCTCGGGACGAATAGGCTCCCGTAAATCAATCAGCTGATTAACGTTGTCCAGCACGAACTGTCGATCTTCGGCGGTGACACCTACCGAGGGATCGCTCACCGGTGTATCCGTGGTGCCAATACAGGTCTTGGGACCCATGGGAATCAGGAAAAACAGTCGCCCATCACTGGCAAAGAAGGTCAGCACGCGCCGGCTGTCGGTGACCCGGTCAACGATCAGGTGAATACCCTTGGAGAATAAGTGCCGGTACTGCGTCTCAACGCCCAGCATGGTATTAAGAGAATCCACCCAGGGACCGCAGGCGTTGACCACAACCCGGGCACGCAGTGAATAGGTTTGCTCGCTTTCGCAATCGCGCAGGCGACAATCCCAGGCCCCATCACGACGGGTCGCCTGATCCAGGTTCACATAGTTGGCTGCCACGCAGCCCATATCCAGTGCCCGGCGGATAAAGCTAAAGACAAAACGCGCATCATTGTCGTAGAGGTAGCAGTCCGAATACTCCAGGCCGCCTGCCGCTCGACTGGTATTGATTTCTGGCTCGAGTTTTTTAATCGCCCGGGGAGACAAATACCGCGGGGCGCGGGTCTTACAGCGGCCCATGAGCCAGTACAGCACGCTACCGAGGAACACAAAGAAGGACCAGAAGCGAAAGCCGCGCTGGATGGTAGTAAAAAAGCGTATCTCTTTGACGGTCGCAGGATAGGCGCGCATAAGCTCGTTGCGCGACCGACAGAGCTTGTTGACCAGAAGAAACTCGAGGGTCTCCAGATACTTGATCCCGCCCCAGGCCAGATTGCTGGAGTTGGAGCTGACTCCACTGGCAAAGTCGCCGCGATCAATAAGCGCAACGCGCACGCCCTTGCCGGCCAGGGCTGCAGCAGATACCGCACCGTTAATGCCGCCCCCGACGATGAGAACGTCATAGTCCTGCCCGTCGAGGCTGCTGAGATTCTTGTCGCGCAGTGCGGTGGACACCGCTTTTCCTCCTGAAACGCCAGATCAATAATTAAAGATCAGCGAGAGTCAACTGGACAGTCACTCCCACAGACACCACTATAACGCACTCCTTCAGCTGTACTCTCTACCGTTTATGCATCAAGAAGCCCTGGAAATTTATCGCGGCCTGCAATACCCCTGGGGCCGTGGCGTGAATCCCGAGCCGGGTGAGCCCAGGCGGATTGCTGAAGGTGTTTACTGGGTGCGCTTTCCCATGCCCATGTCCCTGGACCATATCAATCTGTGGTTACTGGAGGACGGCGACGGCTGGACCATTGTAGACACCTGCCTGAACCTGCCCGATGCCCGGGAGCTTTGGGAGTCGCTTTTCGAGGGATTTATGGGCGGCAAGCCGGTCACCCGCGTCATCTGCACACACATGCATCCTGACCACGTAGGTCTGGCGGGCTGGATCTGTGAGCGCTTTGGCTGTGATCTGTGGATGTCCCGCGCTGAATACCTCATGTGCCGCTCTTTAGTGGCGGACACCGGCCGGCCAGCGCCACAGGTCGCGGTAGATTTCTATCATCGGGCAGGCTACGACGAAGAGCAGTTGGAGCAGTACAAAGCACGCTTTGGATTTTTCGGTAAAGCCGTGTCACCGTTACCGGATCGCTACCGGCGCCTGGTGGACCTTGAGACCCTGAACATCGGCGGCCGCTACTGGCAAATCATGGAAGGCAGCGGGCATTCCCCGGAACATCTCTGCCTGTATTGCCCCGCGCTCAAACTGTTTATCTCCGGCGATCAGGTGCTGCCACGCATCACACCCAATGTCTCGGTATTTCCCACCGAGCCCGAGGGCGACCCCTTAAAGTATTGGCTACGCTCCGGAGCGCGCCTGAGAGAGCGCCTGCCCGAAGACTTGTTGGTGCTGCCGTCCCACGAAGCACCCTTCATGGGACTGCACGTACGGCTGACCCAGATACTGGAATCGCACAAAGAGGACCTCAGCGCTCTGTTCAAACTACTCGCCGAGCCCAAGCGTGCGGTGGACTGTTTTCCAGCTTTGTTTAAACGCGAGATCGGTAAAGGCTCTCTGGGCCTGGCTACCGGCGAAACGCTTGCGCATCTGAACTGCCTGCTCGGTCGGCGCAGAATACGTCGGCATAGCGACGAGCACGGGGTTTATTGGTATGTGCAGGACCCCGATGCCATTGATCTTGATGACGACTAGATGACCGAGGTAACTCTCCATGCTGCAAAAGCTCAAAGTCAGCTTTTACCGAACCTTTTATCGCTTTAGCGCCCGGCAGGCCTGGCATGCGCCCGATGTGCATGCGTCTGTGGGAGCCCTGGAGTTACCCACAACGGCCGGCCCCCTGCGCGGACATCTCTACCGGGGCGAGCAGGCCGCCGAGCGTCCTCTGGTGGTTTACTTCCATGGTGGCGGCTGGGTTATTGGCGACCTGCAAACGCATCATGCTTACTGTCAGGCGCTGTGCGATGCGTCGGGTGCCTCGATCATTGCGGTGGATTATCGCCTGGCGCCGGAACACCGGTTCCCTACCGCCCAGGACGATTGCCTGGCTGCCGCCACCGCCATCGCTCAGGGACTCGCAGATTTTGGTCCCAGCAATGGCAGTATGGTGCTTGCAGGCGACAGTGCCGGCGGGCATTTATCGCTCTGCACGGCACTTGAGGCAGGCGAGGCACTCAAATCCAGGCTCAGCGGACTGTTGCTCACCTATCCGGTCGTTGACCACTACAGTCGGCCATCACCCTCGTATATCGATTGCGCCAAGGGACAGGCTCTGAGCAGTGACCTGATGCGCTGGTTCTGGGATAGCTATCTGGGCGACACAGACCCCGAGGCCGAGGCAACCCAACGCGCCTTTCCTATCCGCAGCGCGGCGCTGGGAACACTCCCACCGGCGATTTTATGCACCGCAGGACGAGACCCACTCCGGGATGAAGGCATGGCCATGGCTGACGCCTTGCGCGACGCCGGTGTTGCAGTGGAGCAGGAGCACTATGCTGACTCCGAGCACGGTTTTGCCTGCTCCATGGGTCCCACCGAGGATTACAAAGCCTGGCTGGCGCGCTGCGCCCAGTGGATCGCGCAGCGCTGAGACCCTGCCGGACTAACCGGCGATCTTCGATAGGATATCCCGCGCACCCGCCTTATCCAGCATCTTGGGCGGAAAATACCCCGTGCCCTCGGCTACAGCCAGGTCCACAAGATAATCAAAGTCCTCGGCTTTGATCTTTTCGGAGGTGGCCGGGATACCCGCTTCCTCGCGCAGTTTGATAACCGCATCAATAAAAGCTCTGGCCTGATCCCGGGCGTTTTGTCCCGGCGCCGCAACACCAATAAGCTGTGCAAGCTCTGCCAGAGGAGCTTCGGCCTCGGCGGCGCAGTAGTTAAGTACATGGGGCAACACCATCGCGTTCGCCAGGCCATGGGGAATGTGATATTTGCCGCCGAGCTGATGCGCAATAGCATGCACAGAACCGACGTTGACCTGATTGATAGCAATACCTGCGTAATAGGAAGCCAGGGCCATGGATTCGCGAGCTTCGGCATCATCGCCCTGATCATAGGCACGCTTGAGGTTCTCAAAAATAATGCGGATTGCGCGTTTTGCATGCTCTTTGCTGGTACCCCGATCCCAGCGGCAGATAACGGTCTCTACAGCATGGGTCAAGGCATCCATGCCCGTTGCGGCGGTAATCGCCGGCGGCATACCCAGCTGCAGGTCCGGATCCAGCGCAGTGGCCCCCATACCCAGACCAGAGCCCGAGATAACGCCCTTTTCATGACTGACCGGATCGGAAATCACCGCTCCCATGGTCGCCTCTGAACCTGTGCCGGCGGTGGTGGGAATCGCAAAAAGAGGCAGCACGTCGTGCTTAACCTTACCGAAACCAATCCAGTTGCGGGGATCTTCGTCACTGGTGGCTCTAGCCGCGATGAGCTTGGCGCAATCAATGGATGATCCACCGCCGATCGCCAGCACCACGTCGCTGTTGTGCTTTTTTAACTCGCTCAAACCTGCGGCAACCTGATCAAAGGTGGGGTCCGGTTCTACCCCGTCGTAAAACGCGATATCGATATCCGCGCCCGCAAAGCCCGCCAGAGCCCGATCAACGATCCCCAATTCCCTGAGCATTTTGTCGGTAACCACTAACACCCGCTTAAAACCTGAACGGCGGATGTGAGCGCAAAGCTGCGCAGAGCTGCCGGAACCCGCAAAAGCCAGATAGGTCGCCCCCGGAGATGAAGCCGTAAGAATCTTGGCTAGAATAAAGAGAAGTGCGTTTTTAATTTTATTCATCGTTGTGCTCAAGCCCTGGTCGCGAAAGTAGCGAAGGGTACCAATTCGTATCGTCCTCAGCGAGCGAAGATGGCTTGCCCTTAAGCGCGTGCAATGCGATGTTGGTAATACCTGATTCCACAGCAACTAAAGCAGGAGGAGAATACGCTCCATGACAGCCATCAAGCGCCGCTATGTGCATATCAACGAGGCCGACCGCAGTCTCTGTGTAAGAGAAGATCGTGCACCGGTGCCCGGTGCCGAAGAGGTCCTCATCGAAGTGGCTGCAGCGGGCCTGAATCGCGCCGACGTGCTGCAGCGCAAAGGGCTATATCCACCACCGGCAGATGCCTCGCCGATTATGGGACTGGAAGTATCCGGTACGGTGCTGGCCTGCGGTGAAGCTGTGCATGACTTTAAGCCGGGCGATGAAGTCTGTGCCCTCACTCATGGTGGTGGCTATGCCAGCCACGCCATAGCGCCACAAACCCAGACCCTCCCGGTACCGTCGGGATACAGTCTCAGCGAGGCCGCTGCGCTACCCGAAGCATTGCTCACCGTGTGGCACAACGTGTTTCAACGAGCCGGTCTCAAGGCAGGCGAAAACGTGCTTATTCATGGCGGTGCCAGCGGCATCGGCACCCTAGGCGTGGGCATTTGCAAAGCCATGGGCGCCACGGTGTATAGCACCGCCGGTAGCGCCGACAAATGTCGCCGTATCGAGGCATTGGGAGCCACAAAAGCGTTTAACTACAAAGAGGAAGACTTCGTTGCGGGACTCGACGCACTGGGCTTGAAAGGTGGAATATCCGTGATTCTGGATATGGTCGGCGGCGATTACATTGGCCGCAACTTTGAAGTTGCCGCACCCGAGGGGCGTATCGTCAATATCGCTTTTCTGCGTGGCTTTAACGCCGAGGTCAATTTTCTCCCGATGCTGATGAAACGGCTGACCCTCACGGGTTCTACACTGCGTGCGCAGTCCGAGGCACAAAAGGCGCAGATGGTGCGCGAGATCCGCGAGCAGCTGTTCCCACACCTTAATGATGGGTCCATCAAAGTCGTTATCGACAAAGAATTCCCTCTAGAGGAGACTCAGGCGGCGCAGGACTATATGGAGTCCGGCGTTCACATGGGTAAGATCCTGCTGCACCCCTAGCCCGTTGCACCTATGCACCCTCGACGCCATAGCTACAAAGCACTCGCCGTTACCGCACTGACCTGCGCGCTCTGTGCCTGTGGTGGTGGAGGCGGTGGAGGCGGTGGAGGCAGCAGTACGGCACCTCCGCCTGCCAATGTGCCTCCGGTAGCAGAAGCCGGTGTCGCGCAAAGCGTCAGTGCCGGTGAACTGGTAACGCTCAACGCCGGGGACAGCCGCGACAGTGACGGCAGTATTGTCAGCACCGCCTGGTCCCAAAGCGAAGGCCCCACGGTAGAGCTCGAAGGCGCCGATCAGTCTCAGGCGAGTTTTATTGCCCCGAGTCTTGGCGAAGACCGGGAGCTGGTCTTTACCCTGATCGTTACCGACGATGATGGCGCGACGGCAAGCGACTCCGTGACCGTCACCGTCAGCGCGGCTATGCTCTCAGAGCAGGTTTCACTCAGTGGCCGCATCGAGCCCTCGGCAAGTCAGAGCCTGGACGGCGATACCAACGACCCTTTCAACCCCTTCCTGAGTAATGATGATCCCACGCAGCCTCAGTCAATCGCCAACCCCACAACGCTAGGGGGCTATGTTAATGAACCCGGCGCAGGTGCCGAGGGCCGGTCGCAAGTCGCCGGTGATACGGAAGACTACTTTCTGGTAGACCTCCTTGAAGGGCAAAGCATCAGTTTATTGGTGGCGGAATTTCAGGACGCTGACGCCGATCTGTATTTGTATACAGCCACCGGAGAGTTGGTCGATTTCTCCATAGAAACCGGGCCCAGCGAGAGCCTTGTCATTGATCAGAGCGGCAGTTATCTGGTCAACGTATCCATCTTCTCGGGAGCGACCAATTACACCCTGGCCATTGGTTCGAGTCTGGTCCCGGTGAGCCGCCCGGCCTATGAGGATGTAATCCCGGGTCAGCTTATTGTGTCTTATGCGCAGTCCGGTGCGCAGACCGAGTCGCCAGAGACATTTGCCCGCCGCCTGCGCATGCGTCAACTGGGCGGCGGCCCCCGCCGGGCTCGCCTCATGGCATTGGAGGACGCGGGCCAGGACAATCAGCTGATTAACCGCCGCCTGGGTCGGCAGCACTTTCGCTATCAGCAGTTCGCAAAGCCAGAACTGGCAAAACGCTGGCGTACCTTGATCAGTATCAAGCGCCTGGCGCGCTCCCCGGGCGTGGCGAGTGCCGAGCCGAACTACCGTGTGCGGCCCACGGCATCGGTAAACGACGAAGCCTACTCGCTGCAGTGGCATTACCCGTTGATCAGCGTGCCGGGAGCCTGGGAAACCACCGTTGGCGACCCCGGCGTCATCGTCGCTGTGGTAGATACCGGTGTACTGTCCGGTCATCCCGATCTCCAGGGACAGCTGGTAGCGGGTTATGACTTTATACGCGATGCCCGGGAAGCCGCCGACGGTGATGGAATCGACCCCAACCCCGAAGAAACCATAGGCGGCGGAGATCCCGCTGCCGTGAATTTTCACGGCACCCACGTGACTGGCACCATCGCAGCCCGGGGTAATAACGGCATCGGCGTTACCGGCGTGGCTTATGGCGCGCGGGTCATGCCCTTGAGAGCCCTGGCGGCCAGCGGCGGCACGGGATATGACGTCAATCAGGCCGTGCGCTATGCCGCGGGACTGGAGAACGACTCTGGCACTTTTCCCGACGCTCCTGCGCAGGTGATTAATCTCAGTCTGGGTGGCGGTGGCTTCAGTGCAAGCACCCAGAGGCTCTACGATGAAATCAACGCGTTGGGCATTATTGTCGTGGCCGCAGCGGGTAACGAAAGCAGTACGTCCCCAAGCTATCCGGCAAGCTACGACAATGTGATTTCGGTAAGCGCAGTGAATACCCAGCAGCAGATCACCAACTATTCCAATACCGGGAGCGCGATTGACCTGGCAGCACCGGGCGGTGATGGAAGTCAGGACTTCAACGGTGATGGTTACCCGGACGGGGTGCTCAGCACCGGCGGCGCTGACGGTGAATTTGCCTATACATTCCTGAGCGGCACCTCCATGGCTGCGCCGCATGTCGCCGGCGTGATGGCGCTCATGAAAAGCGTTAATCCAAACCTCAGCGCCAGCGACGTAAACAGGCTGCTTGCACAGGGCGACCTCAGCGATGATATCGGCAGCCCGGGGCGCGACAACCTCTATGGCCACGGCATAATCAATGCACGCAAAGCCATCGAGGCCGCGCTGGCAGAAGCCGGCACCAGCTCCGACAGCGAACCCCGACTGGGTAGTTCCAGCAGCGCGCTGAACTTCAGCTCATCGCGCACACAGCTGGAAATCGTTTTGCGAAACAGCGGCGGTGGCGATCTGCAAAGTGTCCGCCTGGCATCCAATGATGCCTGGATCACCACCAGCGCCATTAGCGTGGATGAGCAGGGACTGGGGCGCTATGCGGTTACCGTGGATCGAGACGGCCTGGCACCGGGCATCTATGAAGGTAATCTTACCGCAAGCTCCAATGCCAACGCGCTTTCTGTGCGCGTTCTTCTATCCGTGACCGACGCCACGGACGCCGAACTTGGCATCGTCTATCTGCTGCTGTTTGATCCCGCAACAGACGAGGTCGTCGCCCAAACCGCCGTACAGACCAATAGCGACAGCTATGAATTCTCATTCCCCGACGTCTCGGCAGGAAGCTATCAAATTTTTGCGGGCACCGATCTGGACAACGATCTGCTGATTTGTGACGAGGGTGAAGCCTGTGGCGCCTACCTCACCATCGATCAACCACTGACCGTAAACTTTGATCGCAATCGTGACGACCTGAACTTTTCCATTGAGTACCTGTTGGCCTTTCCCGGCGTGGCAGGCGCAAGCACTCAAAGTAATGGCAGAATACCTGCCTCAAACTTCCTGCAACGAAAAGCGACAGCACCATGAATCTGCAACTAATAAAACAGTTCAGTATGCTTCTGCTGGCAACGGGCCTGCTCTGCGCCTGTGGAGATAGCCAGTCACTGGAAAGTAACGGTTCGGAACCGCCGGTCACAGCCATGGCGACAGCAGACTCCACCGGGGAAGACCAGACAACCAGCAGCAACCCAGCACCCGCAGGAGACCTCAACCCCGCCGCGAACCCTGAAGCCCCCGGGCAGCGACGCCGGCTCGGTGACCTGGATGTCATGGAAGAACATCGGGTTGTGCGCATTCTCACCGTCTATGGTCCGGGGCGCTTCCATCTGGAAGAGGGTCGAGGTGTGGGCATCGTGGCCGAAATGGCCGCGCGCTTTGAGGAGCATCTCAACCAGAACCCGCAGCGCAAACACATCAAAGTTTACACGCTGGTAATCCCCGTGGCGCGAGACCAGCTTATTCCTGCCTTACTCGAGGGTCGCGGCGACCTCATCTCTGCGGGCCTGACGATCACTCCCGAACGGGAAGAAATCGTCGATTTCAGCATCCCCGCGAGCAAACCCCTCAATGAAATACTGGTCACCGGTCCCAGCGCACCGCAGATCGACAAGCTTGAGGATCTCTCGGGAGAGACCGTCTATCTTCGCGAAAGCAGCAGTTACAAAGAAAGCGTTGAAGCACTTAACGCCCGCCTCAAGGCCCAGGGGCTTGCTCCGGTAGATATCGAAGTCATGCCCGGTTCTTTAGAAGACGATGACCTCATCGAAATGGTCAATGCCGGACTTCTGCCCTGGGCGGTGGTGGATGACTACAAGCCGCAGGTATGGGAGGGCGTATTCAATGATCTGGTGGTTCGCGAGGATCTGGTGTTTCGCAAGGGTGGCCGCACGGCCTGGGCCATGCGAAAAGACAGTCCACTGCTGAAAGCGTCAGTAGATGCCTTTCTCAAGCAAAACCGCGCAGGCACGCTGTTTGGCAACATTCTCATCAACCGCTACGTCCGCAATTTTGACTGGGCCGGCAACGCTCTGAGCGACCAGGACTATCAGCGCTTCAACGATCTGCAGCATCTATTTAAAAAATATGGCGATCTCTACGAGATGGAGTACCTGTTCGCAGCAGCCCAGGGTTATCAGGAATCGCGTTTGGATCAGAGCGTCCGCAGCAACGCCGGAGCGGTCGGTGTGATGCAACTACTTCCCACCACGGCGTCGGACAAAAGTGTTGGCATTCCAGACATTCACGAGGTGGAGCCCAATATACACGCAGGCATCAAGTACATGGACTACCTTCGGGACCGTTATTTTTCTGACCCGAAGATCACGCCGTTGAATCAGGCTTTGCTGGCGCTGGGTGCTTACAACGCGGGTCCCTCACGCATGATTCGTCTGCGCGCAAAGGCCGAGGAAAGGGGCTACGACCCCAATGTATGGTTTGATAATGTTGAAATCATAGCCGCCGAAGATATCGGTCGGGAAACCGTCCAATACGTATCCAATATCTTTCGCTACTACCTGACCTACCGCAATGTCGCCAATCAGGAGCTCAAACGCGCAGAAGCCCGACGCGCTGCCGGTATCAGCGGTGCGCTCGACCCGTAAAGACATAAAACAGGTAGCCGCCGAACGCGCCGGCGAGGCATTGCAGGGCAAGACCCAGGGGCTCTCTTACCGCTGCGATGCCGTTAAGCCCCAAAACCGCTTTCATCATGAGATGCAGCGCCAGAATAGCCGTGGCTCCGGCAAGAACATAGAGATAAAGCCGGGCCCGGGGCAGGTACCGGCTTAAGCCGGCCGCTATGGGCATCGCCACAAGAAAAGCGATGAGCATCAACGGGAGATAGCTGGTAGTGAGTCCAAGGAGATCGTGCCAGCTCGCGTGCAGGCGATCGCGTAAAGTAACGGGCATCGCCATGGCTTGTAACTCACCTAAGATGATCTGTGTGGCAAAAATGCTGCCAACGACATAAGCACCCAGTACCGCAGGAAAAAACACCATGACCGCACGTAACATTCGAATTCTCCCCTCTTTGCCCAGCGCGCATGATGCCGTGTCGGCGCTGCGGAAACCACTGCTGCAGTATGGGCGCGCACTGATCGTCACCCTGCTCTGCCTCGGCGCGCAGATAGGCAGCGCACAGGACGACTATCGGCTGCTCACCGTAGCCGACAACTTACGCTGGCCCTGGAGCATTGCCAGGCTCCCGGACAATAGCTTTTTGATTACCGAACGCGAAGGCCGGCTTATTCACCTCGACAAAAATGCCAATCGGCACGTGCTCCAGGGAACGCCAGCCACGGTGTTCGCAGGGCAAGGCGGCTACTTCGATGTCGTGCTGCATCCCAAGTTTGCGAAGAACCGTTTGATCTACCTGAGCTACGCCGAGGGTGTGGAAAACGCAAATGGCACAGCTGTTTTCAGAGCGAAGTTCGAAGACGGAAGACTCAGTGAGGGGCAACGCATACTCCGCGTAGAACCCAACAAAACCACACCCCAACACTACGGTGCAAGAATGCTGTTTCTCGAAGATGAGACACTTCTGCTCACCACCGGCGATGGATTCGAACATCGCGAGCAAGCGCAAAACCTCAGCAGTGAACTTGGCAAAGTGCTTCGAATCAACGATGACGGCAGCCCCGCAGGCCTTCTGGATGCCGAGGGAGAGCCGAGCCGCATCTGGACTATGGGACATCGCAACCCTCAGGGACTCGCGGTGGATCCCGGTACCGGAAGTATCTACCTCCACGAACACGGCCCCCGGGGTGGCGATGAGCTGAATCTCATTGAAGGCGGGGCCAACTACGGCTGGCCCGCCGTCACCCATGGTGTGGACTATAGCGGAGCTTATGTCTCGCCGTTTAAAAGCGCACCGGGGTTCAAAGACCCGCTGTGGACCTGGGTCCCGAGCATCGCGCCCTCGGGAATGGCCTGGTATGCCGGCAATAATTTTCCTGCGTGGCACGGTAGTCTGTTTATTGGTGCGCTGGTCGATCAGGAAGTTCGGCGACTGGAAATGCGAAAGGGCAAAGTCGTCAGGGAAGAGGCCTTATTTGGCGAACTCGATAGTCGTATTCGCGATATCCGGGTCTTTGGAGACGATATCTATCTACTCACGGACTCGGAGCAAGGAGCGCTCATTCAGGTTGTGAGCCCGTAATTAAAGACTAAGGCCCGCCGGCAACGTACCGGCGGGGTTGCTTACCCTTACGCTGCTGTTTTACGCGCTGCTGTTTTCTTCTTGGCGGCCGCTTTCTTTCTGGCTGGAGCCTTCTTTTTAGCGGGCGCTTTCTTTTTTGCCACCGGCTTCTTGGCCGCTACCTTTTTTCTGGCAGGGGCTTTCTTTTTAGCGGGCGCTTTGCGGGCTACGGATTTCTTGGCTGCAGCCTTGCGTGGGGTCTTGGCTTTGGCTTTGGCCTTTGCTTTGGTCTTTGGCTTAGCTTTTGACTTTGCTTTTGACTTTGCCGAGGCTCGTCGCGCTGCCGCCTTCTCTACCATAGCCGCGGCCTGATTGGCGGCCTGGGCTTTGCGAGCTTCCAGGGCCAGATCCGCTCGCATGGGAACCAGTTTTTCCGCGTAGTCATAGGCGGCTCTGGCAATCTGGCTCACCGTATCACTGAGCTCCTGTACTTGTTTGATCAGCGCGTCTACCCGTTCTCTGTCTGCACTGCTGCCCTTTTTACGCAGCGAGGCACGGGCTTTCTTCAGGCGGTCATTCGCCACTTTGTGTTTCTTTTTCACCGAGGCGAGTTCTCGCTTTGCGGAGCCGTGTGCCCGCTCTGTTTCCTTTAGCAAACGTTGGCGAAGCTGCTCTACACGCTTACTCGCCTGTTCTGCCATCTTGGTAGCTTGAGCCAATTCTTTTTCCAACATACGCGGTACCTTTAGTGTTATTGATTTACCCCATCTCCAGTGTAGGGAGAAAATCAGGATTTGTAACGGTCATTTTTTGATCAGGCTCAACACATTCCACACTAAGCATCGCTTTATCGCATAAAGCCCTCCATCGAGCGCAGGCATTCCATGCAGTGCAACGCATCGGTTGTATCCGCTATGAAGCCGGTACTATGCTGTTAAGTATGCTGTTGTAACTATTGGAGACAGGGCTTACACCATGACTGAGCCGGACCGCGGATCAAAACCCCGCATGCCCAAAGCCGTACGCAAACGCCTGCGCGAAGCCGCCGTGGCTAAAGTTCGTCAGGACATTATTCACGCGGGCCGCAATGAAGCGGAATATGCGCAGGAAGATCTTGAGTATCTGGTGGCAGAAAAAGAAAAGGAGATATGGTCAGGTCTCGGCTGGAAAGGCTTCGGGATCGTAGCCTTACTTCTGGGCATCAACATCGGTATCTGACGCAGATGTCTCTTTTTCGCATTATTAAATACTCGTCGCTGCTGTACTTTTTGGGCAAGCACCGTGACAAGCTCACCCGCTCTGCAGCCGTACTGCTCTTCGCTTTTGTAAGCTCGCTGATTTACGACGACGTGAGGGTTTATCTTGCCCAGCAGCATCCGGGAACCCTGATCTATGCGCTCATCGCAAAGATCGTGATCGTCTACGGCTCCCTGGTATTTGTTCTGCTGCAGTTTCGAAGCGGTGCAAAGGTCAGCAAGGACGGTGAAGCGCGGGCTGCGGATTTACCGGGTCGGAGGGATACAGGTGCAGCGTCAAAACCTGTCTCCAAGGATCGTCTCGATGCGCTGAGCGATGTGGAACAGCACACGCACTTGCGCTCTCGCTATGACCGCATACTCAGCGGGGAGCGCCCTTCCGGAGAAGCGGACAAGAAGCCCTCTGCAAAGTCCGAACTTCCCTGAATCCGATTACGCTCCGGTGCATCTGCTGGGGCGCGAAACACACCGATAAAACCTGCGGACAATTGCCTTCAGGATGTCACCGCGGGCAATGCTGACAATCGCCCCTCCTCGTCCTGCTCCAAACGCCCCACAGTCGCCACCTTGCGTCGCATACCCGGCTCCGGCGCCAGATAAAATAGATCGCCATTCGATCCCGTCAACGCCATAGCAGCGCCATTTGCCCGGGCGATCCTGGCATTAGCCTGCATGTGCCGCTGCTCCCCATGCACCGGCACTGCCAATCGAGGACGGGACCATTGGTACATGGATGCAAGCTCGTCGGCACAGGGATGCCCTGACGCGTGTACCGGCGCCGCCGCAGAATCTGCGTCGATAATCTGGATGCCCTGAGCACGAAAACGTTGCAGCAGTCTTTCTACCGACTCCTCATTTCCAGGAATCACCCGGGAGCTCAGTATCACCGTATCGCCGGATTCCAGCTCCAGCTGAGGATGGGAGCCTGCAGCCAGACGCTGTAAAGCAGCGCCGTGCTCTCCCTGGCTACCGGTAGCAACGATCAACACCTCGTCTTTGGGCAAGTAGCCCAGATGCCCTGTCTCGATCAAACGCTTTGAGCGCTCCAACAGGCCCACGCTCAATGCCGCCGAGTGCATGGTCTGCAATGAACGACCCAGCAGGCCCAGATAGCGCCGGGTTTTCTCCGCTACATAAAAGAGGCTGTGCAGTCTTGCTATGTTGCTGGCAAAGCAGGCGACGACCACCCTACCCTCGCAGCCTGCTACCGCTTTTAACAGCCCGTCCCGCACGGCGGATTCACTCACCGAATGACCGGACACCACCGCATTGGTGGAGTCACAGATCACGGCATCAAGCGCGCTATCCCCGGCGGCGCTAAAAAGCGCTGAAGAAAACGCTGGACCTACCTGTGGAGCAGCATCAATCTTCCAGTCCGCAGTGTGCAGCAGACTGCCCGCAGCACAGCGAATATGCAGCGCACAGGTGTCGGGTGTGGAGTGGGTAATGGGGAGCCAACGGACATCAAAGGGACCAATAGTCTGCTCCTCACCCGGCAGACATTCGATAAGCGGGCTGGGAACCCTGCCTCCGCGCCCCGCCGCTTTGCGGCGCAATACTTCTGCCGTAAATGGCGTGGTGTACACAGGCACCGGAAAACGTTCCCACAGCAGAGGCAGCGCGCCGATGTGATCTTCATGGGCGTGGGTCAATACGATGCCCGCCAATGCGTCCTTGCGCTCAACAATAAACCGGGGATCCGGTGTCTGCACCCGGGGACGGATTCTTGTGGAGTCCCGTTCAAAGGTGATGCCACAGTCGACCATTAACCAGGCACCATCATGACCATAAAGATTCAGGTTCATGCCAATCTCCCCGCATCCTCCCAGCGGCAGAAACCACAGGTCCTTTGCACCGGGAGTCATGGCTGGGGCTGGCAGGTGGGACACCAGTAAATACGGCGGCTGCCCATACTGTCCCGAAGGATCGTGTCACCACATTGATAGCACGGCCTCCCGTCACGGCCAAAAACAAAAAAGCGTCGGCGTTCAAATCCCTTGACGGTTTTTTTAAGCGACGCCGCTAAACGCACAGGCAAAGTGATGCCACCGGTTTCATAGCTGCGCCGGGGGAGCTTCAAGGTTTCCCGGGCCAGGGCACCGCGCTGCGCCCTGGTCAGGTCGCGGGGCCGGCGCCTGGGATGCAGGCCCGCACAAAACAGAATTTCTGAACGCAGGTAATTTCCGCTTCCCGCCATAAAATGTTGATCCAGATACAGCGCACTTAAGGAACGTCCCGCAAATCGCGGCATCTGCAGACGTTCACTGATGTCCTGCCAACTCAGATTGGCGGAGAGTAAATCGGGGCCCAGCGTTGCCAGAAAAGGGTGCATACCCAGCTCCTCGCGAGCCCATACGCTGATATCCGAAGCGCTATACAGCAAGGCACTGTGAGTGGCTGTATGCAGCGCCAGGCGCAGGGAGCGGTTGGTAGCGGGCATTTTTCCCCGTTTGGCTATTTTCCAGACGCCATAGAGTTGATTATGCGAATAAATTGCGTAGTCGTTATCAAAATGTGTCAGCAAGGCTTTGCCGCGCGTCTCAATGTCCAGGACTTGCTGGCCCGTCAGTAAACCACCGAATCGCTGCAGCTCGGGAAAGGCAAAAACCACCTCTTCTATGGTGCGGTCAACGAGCACATCAGCGATACGATCCGCCGCTCGACGTATTTCCGGGCCCTCAGGCATGAATCTGCTTGTCCTCTTTTACATGGCTGTGTCATCCATACGCAGCGACGCCGGTTGGGGATGGCTAATACTTTACTTATTCCGCACGGCAACACAGACTCCAAGAATGTCTGCGGTAACCTCATGCCCCCACTAAGTATCCGGCTGATCTATGGCGCCGGGGGCGCTGTGTATGCTGTAAAAGAAGCGGCCTACACAATGTTCATCCTGCTGTTCTACACGCAGGTGCTGGGGCTTAACGGGGGCCTGACCGGCCTGATTGTCGCACTCAGCCTGATCTGGGATGCCATCTCGGACCCGCTTGTGGGCACCCTGTCGGACCGCCTGCGCAGCAAACATGGCCGACGCCATCCCTACATGGCATGGAGCATTGTTCCCCTGGGATTGGGTTTCATTGGTCTGTTCTCGCCACCCACTGCGCTGCTGGAATCTGACGCTCTCCTGGCTGCCTGGCTGTTGTTCTGGTCTATCTGGATACGCACGTTCGTCACAACATTCTCTATCCCGCATCTTGCGCTATCTGCCGAGATCACCAGCGACTACCAGGGTCGCAGCCAGATTCTGGGGGCCCGTCTGGCTTACATGTTCTTGTTCGCGGTTTTGGTACCGGCCGTGGCGCTTACCCTGATTTTTCAGTCAAGCGGTGGCGAGGATGGTCGTTTTGTGCAGTCCAACTATCCTGTCTATGGGGCCTTTTCCTGTGCCGTGTGCTGGGTGCTCGCGAGTATCACCACCTTTGGAACGCGCCGCTATGCGCAGCCTTCTGATACGCAGCCCATGCCTCCTCCGCGAAGCGCAGGTAACACACTCACCCGGGACCTTCTTCGTACTTTGGGAAATCGTAGTTTTCGCTATTTGATTGGTTTTGAACTGTCGGTGATGGCAAGCTTCGGCGCGGTGTCGGCGCTCAACATGCTGGTCTGGACCTATTACTGGGAGTTTGATGCCAAAGAGGTCTCAATCATCTTGTCCCTGCCCAGTCTCCTGGCGGTAGGACTGGTAATGCTCAGCCTCGGTCCTTTGGGACGCCGCCTTGAGAAGTATCAGCTGCTACAAATCTCCACCATAGGCTTGATCCTTAACTGCCTGTGGCTGTATCCGCTGCATATGCTGGGATTACTCCCGGACAACGGGGACCTCTTGTTTGCCCTGAATCTGGTCTTCATGCTGATGTTTATGTACTGCTTTCTCATGCGCGGCGTTCAAACCCAGTCCATCATCGCAGACCTTACCGATGAGCATGAGTGGGATCACGGCATGCGTCAGGAGGCCGGGTTCTTTGCGGCCAGTAATTTTGCCCAGAAGTTCGCCACGGTGTTCGGTCCTTTATACGGTGGCCTGGCGCTGGATCTTATCGGGCTTGAGGCCGGCATGCTGCCGGGTTCGCTGGATGACTCCGTACTCAACGGGCTGGTGATCGCATTTGGCCTGGGGTCCCTCCCGGGCATGGTGCTGGCACTGCTCTTTTCCACACGGATCACCATAAGCAGGGCTCGCGTAGCGGACCTGCAGCGCATGCTCGGCGAGCGGGCAGCCAACTCCCGGACCTAAGGACTCAGGACCCGTACTTGTGACTAAGAGTCGCGCAGCGCAAAATGCGCGCCTTAAAACGTTACGGCCCCGATCATGACTGAACCGATTTACGATACCCGCATCCGTCAGGCGCAACCCCTGATAACACCCTGGGTTCTCGCCGACGAGCAGCCGCTTTCTGATACGCAGGCGGCCACAGTCAGTGCGGCCCGCAGGCAGATTGAGGACCTTCTGTCCGGTCAGGATCCCAGATTGTTGGTGATTGTGGGCCCCTGCTCGGTACATGACCCAAAAGCGCTGCTGGAGTTCGCATCAGCGCTCAAATCCCATTGTATTGAGCTTGAGGACGCGATCCTGCCCGTGCTGCGGGTGTACTTTGAAAAGCCACGAACGGTGGTGGGCTGGAAAGGCCTTATCAATGATCCGGACCTTGATGGCAGCTTCCATATCAACAAAGGGCTGCGCCTCGCCCGGGACGTTCTGAGGGACGTCGCCAATATTGGTTTACCCGCCGCCAGTGAGTTTTTGGACACCACCTTTGGTCAGTACTATGCGGACCTGGTGAGCTTTGCCGCCATTGGCGCTCGAACCGTCGAAAGCCAGATCCACCGGGAACTTGCCTCGGGATTGTCCATGCCCGTGGGTTTTAAAAACGCGACCAACGGCGATGTGGGCGTAGCCATCGATGCGATTCGCAGTGCCAACCACAGCCACTGGTTTCCATCACTGACCCGAGAAGGCACTCCCGCTATTTTGCAGTCCACCGGCAACCCCCACAGCTATCTCATTTTGCGTGGCGGCAAGGCCAGTGGGCCCAATTACGACGCCGCCTCGGTTACTGCAGCAGCGGCCGCTATGGCTAAAGCGGAGCTCGAACCCGGGGTTATTGTGGATTGTAGTCACGGTAACAGTGAGAAAGACCACCAACGTCAGGCGATTGTGGCAGCAGATATCTGCGATCAGATCGAGCAGGGACAGTCCGCGCTACGCGGCGTAATGCTGGAGAGCCATCTTGTGGCGGGCAATCAGGCCATTGGGCCGCGAGAGTCCTTGCGTTACGGGCAGAGCATCACCGACGCCTGCCTGTCATTACAAGACACCTTGCCCGTTCTCGACAGCCTTGCCGCAGCGGTGCGCCGGGCAAGGCTTTAAGGGCCGGGCTACCAGGTATAACCGATACGAACGCGGTAGGTCTGGTCGAGCTCTTCAGTCCCTTCTACCGCGCCGGTGTTCAGATCAAGCACCAGTTCGGCGGACGCCTCTACGCCGTACAGTAGCGGGAAGGCCAGTCCGAAGGTGGTGTTCAGAACAACATTGGACGCTTCGTCCAGGTTCCAGATGCCCTTGTGATCGATGTACAGACGGGAATCACCACCGAGATAGTTGCTGTCCATGTGGACGTCCCAGGTACTACCAATGTATTCCCGGTCTTCGGCGCTAATAAAATCTTCTGTGATATACGCAAAACCTGTTTCAGCCTCTAAGCGAAACACCGGGTCGGTGAAGAATTTGCGACCAATATAGGGACCGATGGATGTTCTCAAGTCCAAATCAGCAAACAGGTCCTGCTGGGCGGAAGCACCACCACCCCAGTACCAGTTGCCTGTCTGAATCCGGTCATAGCGAGCCCTGGCGGTCCAGTTCTCGGCGTTCTTGATGCCATTGGCTTCGTTTATCTCACCAAAAGCCTCTACACGATAACGATCGACCAGGCTTTCCCAACGGGTCTCAAAGCGGTAGTTCAGTTCATCGGTGTCGGTGTTACCACGCTGGCTGTCGTAGCCAAAACTCGCCAGACCACCAAAGTTGTAACCATCACCCAGCTCCCAGGGCTCTGGATTAATGCGTGTTAGCTCAGCCAGCGCATAGCTTTTGTTCGCCTGCTGCTCCAGGGTTAGCTGCTCGTTGGCAACCTCCAGAGTGGGTGTTTTCAGAACGCTGCCGTCATCCATCTGCAGCACTAAATCAGACTCAACCGTCATCGCCACAATCGCCGACTGATCAATCTCCAGCGTGCCGGCATACAGGGTTTCAATCTTCACCTTGCCGCCATCAGCGTCTTGAAAGGTCCCCATAACAATGGATCCGTCGCGCAATTCAATGCGATCAACGGCCGCAGCGTTGCCAGCTAGCAGTAATGCGGAAACAAGAGTAATAAAAGCCGATAAAGATCGGCTGTTGAGTATGTTCATGGCGAGGCCTCGCAAAATGTCGCGTGTTTCTGGGTAAGTCTAAAAATTTGGCGCGCAGTGTACCAGCAGGAAGGTGCAAACCTGCTTGGTATAATTGCAGAAAATTTAGCGGCTACTCGAGAACTTCGACGACATCGCCCACTGAAAAACCATCGCCGGCAATCACCACTGCGTTCATACCGAAGTAGACAACACCATCTCGACGACGATAGTCAGCAAGCACGGGATTAATACTGGAATCTCGCTCGGCGGTCTGCTGATTAATAGAGGGAATCGCACAGCGTGAGCAGGGCTTAACAACAGCAAGGGTCGTTGCACCGACCTGCAGTTTGCGCCAGCCATCCTCGGCATAGGGCTCAGCGCCATGGATCACCAGGTTAGGACGGAAGCGATCCATGGGTACCGGCTCAGGCAACCGCGTGTTCAAGTCGTCCAATGATGCCTGGGTAATGATGAGCAACGGAAACCCGTCTGCAAAGCTCACATGCCGGGGTTGCTCGGGATCGGGCAGGTAGGCCGGGTCCACCGGACGGTTTGCATCCTGGGGGAAAAACACCAGACGCAGGTCTTCACCCAGGTGCTCACTGAGCCAGTTGTTCACCGGCGCATCCGCTGAACGGGCCAGCATGGTGTGCTCCCACACGGTAGCAGACACTTCTTTACATTGTGCACCGGGGGTTTCCAGTTCAATGCTGTCGCCGGCAAAGCCCAGGCGCAGGCCGCCTTCGACGCTGGCAACATCAAGCAGCGCCATCAACGGTAGCCGACGCTGGCTGTAAAACTGTCCGTCTGCATCAATCAGCATCCAGCGCCGATCGCCAGACACACCAAACCTGTCGACCACCGCGGACTCTAAAGAGTGACCCCGCGCTGACTTGATGGGATAGCGATAAATAGCTGAGAGATCCATTGCCGTCATTCGTCCTGCCCCCGGCGCGCAGCCAGAGTTCGTAAAAAATCGTGCATGCCTGTATCCACTCCCGGATCACTAAGACCCAGTCGCACAACAACCATGTCCCACTGAGGGATCACTACTACGTACTGTCCCGCATTGCCGCCGGCGTAAAAAAGACTGTCGGGCAAACCCTCAAAAGCCACGCCACCGGTGTTCAGCCAGAATCCACGACCATACTGACCCCGGGAATCTGAGGGTCTTGGCGCTACCGAGTCGCGCAACCAGGACTGCGACAAAAGTGCTGATCGCCCGTGCCAGGCGTCCAGCCAGAGCTGCCCTGCCTTTAACCAATCCCGCGCGGTGAGGTAGGCATAACTGGAGCCAACCTGCACACCACTGGCGTCCGCTTCGGCGACCAGGGACGTGATACCCAGTTGCGCGCTAAATTCTCGGGCAATCCAGTCCTGGTAGGGCTCATCGACGGAGCGCTGCCAGAGATAGCTGGCAAACACCGTGTCACCGCTGGAATAGGAAAAGTGCTCTCCCGGCGCAAAGGCCTGGCCAACACTTGCGGGCACCTTCCACATAGCCGGCGCGGTATACAGCATGCGCGTCACATCACTACCGGGCCCATAAACCTCTTCAAAATCCAAGCCGCTCTCCATCTGCAGAAGATGCAGAAGCGTCAGTCGGGGATCGAGCTTTGGAAGATCAGCCTTCCCCGCAAGCAGGCTCACCAGCGGCTGTGAAGGGTCGATGTTTCCGCGCTGGGCCTGCATGCCTATCCAGGAGGCCATGAGACTTTTATTCATGGACCAACCCTGCAAGCGGGTCTGTGCCGTTACGGGACCGGCGTACTGCTCCAGAATAAGCTCGCCGTTTTTGGCAACCAGCAGTGCCAGGGTATTTCTGGCACCCGCCGCCGACATTGGCTCATCAAAGGCAGTATCTACGGCCTTGGTCCAGTTATCCGGTACGCCGGGGCCCACATCTGTCACCGCAGCGGGTGACAAGGGTGGAACACCGGTACCTGAGGCGTGCAGGGTGCAGCCCCGCCCGGCGATATGCACGGCGTTGGCACTGACGCCAAGCAATGATGCGGACACAAGACCAGCGGACGTATCGGTATGCATTTTGAGAGATCCCCGCAACGGCCCGAGAATCGCCATGCGAGGCAAGATGTCCCGGTCCTTCGCAAAGGTCTGAGGCAAACCGGAAACAAACACCGCGGAACATAGCTGTTTGGCACTGTAGCCCACAGCGACCTGCATGGCCCCCCGGGCTATCCAAATGCCCGAGATCAACGCCACTACCAGACCCAATGCCAACAACCGGGCTAATCTCTTCATGCAACTACTCCGTATGGTGTTTGTCCCAGCTTTAAGAAACTAATCGGCCGAGGCCTGTTAGAATGCCCGCCCCCAGGAGGAACAGCAATGAGTGATCTTGATTTCGATCTGTTTGTCATCGGTGCAGGCTCCGGTGGCGTTCGCGCAGCGCGCATGGCCGCTGGCTTTGGCGCGCGGGTTGCCATCGCCGAAGACCGGTACATGGGCGGCACCTGCGTAAACGTCGGCTGCGTACCCAAAAAGTTGTATGTCTACGCCTCGGAGTTCGGCAAGGCCTTTGATGACGCCCGGGAGTTCGGCTGGGACAGCGGTGATCGACACTTTGATTGGAGCACCTTGCGCGACAACAAAAAGACCGAGATCGCGCGACTCAATGCCATCTATCGCAACATGCTCGATGGCGCCAATGCCACGCTCATTGACGGACGCGCACGCATCATTGATGCGAACACCGTTGCGGTCGGTGAGCAGCATTACACCGCCAAGAAAATCCTCATCGCCACTGGTGGCTGGCCCTACAAGCCCGAGTTTGTGGGCAATGACCTGGCGGTTACCAGCAATGAAATTTTTGATCTGGACAGTTTTCCCAAGCGTCTGCTGATTATCGGCGGCGGATACATCGCGGTGGAATTTGCCGGCATCTTCAACGGCCTGGGCTCCCGGGTAACCCAGTTGTACCGAGGACCCTTGTTTTTGCGTGGTTTTGACAGCGACATTCGCGCGCATGCCGCCCAGGAGATCCGTAAAACCGGCGTGGATCTGCGTTTTGAAACCAACATTGTCAGTGCGAAGCGTGTCGCCAATGGTTTAGAGGTCGAACTGACAGACGGCAGCACCATGGAGGTCGATGCCATTCTCTGCGCTGCAGGGCGGCGGCCGCACCTTGCGGGGCTGGGCCTTGAAAACACCGACGTAAAGCTCACCAAACACGGCTTTATTGAGGTGGATGAGTACTTCCAAACGGCGGAATCAAGCATCTACGCCCTGGGTGACGTCATCGGCGGCATGGAGCTAACGCCTGTGGCACTGGCAGAGGGCATGTCTTTCGCCAGACGCCACTATGGCAACATCGAAAAAGATGTGGACTATGACTTCATTCCCACGGCGGTGTTCTGTCAGCCCAACATCGGTACCGTGGGTTTCACCGAGAGTGCCGCAGAGATCGAATTCGGCGAGATCACGCTTTACAAGTCCACCTTTAAACCCATGAAGCACACCATCAGCGGGCGCGATGAAAGAACCTTTATGAAGCTCATTGTCGACGACGCCACGGATCGCGTGGTGGGCGTTCACATGATGGGCCCGGATGCGGGGGAAATCATTCAGGGCATTGGCATCGCTCTCAAAGCCGGCGCCACCAAGGCGACCTTCGACAGCACTATCGGCATCCACCCCACTGCTGCCGAAGAGTTCGTCACCATGCGAGAGCCCTGGACCGACGACTAGCGAATCAGTCCCGGGTGCCGGTTAACGGATGCAATCAATCGTGGATGTAGAACTGTGGCAACTGGCACTGCTCACGGGCGCGGGCATCATAGCCGGTGCGCTGAATGTCATAGCCGGCGGCGGCTCGCTGATGACGGTGCCGATTATGCTGTTTCTGGGCCTCTCTGGCCCCGAAGCTAACGGTACTAACCGCATTTCGATTATCGCCCAGAACATTGTGGCGGTGCGGACCTTCTTTCGCCGGGGCTTCTCGGAGTTTCGCCTGAGCCTGACACTCTCGGCCGCGGCCATTCCCGGCGCCATCCTCGGTGCTATGGTGGGCGTTCAACTGGACGGTGAATGGTTCGACCGGGTCCTCGCGATTGTAATGATTGGCGTGCTTGTGTTGATGCAAATGCCCGGCAAACAACATGACACCGGCGGCATGCCCCTCACCCGAAAGCGTCTCATCCTTGGGCATGTGCTCATGTTTGGCGCGGGCTGTTGGGGCGGCTTCATCCAGGTGGGCGTGGGCTTCATTCTCATGCCCATATTGCATAGGGTCATGGGTCTGGATCTGGTGCGCACCAATATGCACAAGGTTTTTATCGCGCTGACCTACAACCTGTTCGCCATCGTGGTGTTCGCCGCGGCAGTGTCCATTCACTGGCAGTTTGGCCTGGCCCTGGCTGTGGGGAACTCGCTGGGCGGTTACTTCGGCGCACGCTTCTCGGTACAGGGTGGCGAAGTCTGGATTCGGCGTATCGTAACTGTTGTACTGCTGATCTTTATTGCTAAACTCCTGCTCCCGTAGAGGCAAGCTCAGATCAGCTTTTATTAATCATCAGCAAGACACTGGAAGGCCATGATCGACGTAGAGTCACTTACTCGGTATTACGGCAAGACCCCCGCGGTTCAACAAGTTTCATTCTCTATCGACGAGCGTCAGATCGTCGGACTTCTCGGCCACAACGGCGCAGGCAAGACCACCGTCATGAAAATGCTCAGTGGTTATCTGGAGCCATCCTCCGGCACCGTGTTGATCGGCGGCAAAGATCTGAGCACCGACGCCCGGGAGATTCAACGACGACTGGGCTATCTCCCGGAAAATCTGCCCATTTATCCAGAGATGTCCATCGCCGACTATCTGGATTACGCGGCCCACTTGAAAGGCCTCCGCGGTGACGAGAAACGCCGCGCTATTCGTTACAGCGTCGATGCCACGGAACTGGGTGCGCGCTACTTTGATCCCATCGGACAGCTCTCCCGGGGCTTTAAGCAACGGGTAGGCGTAGCTCAGGCGATCCTTGGGGAGCCCGAACTGCTGATTCTGGATGAGCCGGGCAATGGCCTGGATCCCCAGCAAAATGAACACATGCGGGAACTGGTACGGGACTTATCAAGTCGTGCCACGGTCATTTTATCCACCCACATCATGCAGAGGTGGATGCTCTTTGTGACCGCGTGCTGGTGCTCTCCAACGGCAAGCTGGCACTGGATTCGCCGCTGGCTACGCTGCGCGAAAGTCGCGACCTGCTGCTGACGGCCAGTGATGAACACGCGGAGCTTGAAACCCTGCTTGCGCGTTTGCCGCAGATCGCTGCGGTGGAATTACTCCATGCCGCGGACAACAAGCTGAGCTTCTGCCTGGGCCTGCACGAGACTGCGGCTATGGATACCGCAGCCGGCAATATCAGTCGCACCGTGGTAGAAAGCGGCGCAAAACTGTATTCCCTCACGCCGCTGCGGCGAGACCTGGAGCATATTTTCCGCCAGGCCGTTCAAGAGACGGGAGCCAGTCATGCAGCCTGATCGCGTGTTGTCTCGAGTCGCCCGCAAAGAGCTACAACTGTTCTTTGCCTCCCCGGTCGCCTGGTTGTTCCTGGCCAGCTTTATGGCGATCTGCCTGTTTGTATTCTTTTGGGTAGAGGCGTTCTTCGCACGGAACATTGCCGACGTTCGCCCGCTGTTTGAGTGGATGCCGCTGTTGCTGATCTTTCTCAGCGCAGCGCTGACCATGCGCAGCTGGAGTGAGGAGCGCCGCAGCGGCACGCTGGAGCACGTGCTGACACTGCCGGTGCCCCTCTGGCAGTTCGTGATCGGTAAGTTCATCGCCTGCGCCATGGTTCTGGCCATCGCTCTGACGGCCACACTCTTGCTACCCATTACCGTCAGCAGTATTGCGACTCTGGACTGGGGCCCGGTATTTGCCGGATATCTGGCGGCTTTTCTACTCGGCTGCAGCTACCTGGCAGTGGGTCTTTTTGTCTCTTCTCGTACCGATAACGCCATCGTCAGCCTCATGGGCAGTGTCGCCGTCTGCGGCCTGCTGTATCTTCTGGGCAGTGATCTTTTGCTGGGGTTCTTTGGTGGAAACGCCGCCGAGATACTGCGCCTGCTGGGATCCGGATCCCGCTTCGAGAGCATTACCCGCGGCGTTATCGACCTTCGGGACCTGTATTACTACCTCGCTGTTACCGCCGCCTTTCTTGCCCTGAACATCTATGCCCTGGAGCGCGGCCGCTGGTCGCAGCAGGCCCGTGCCCGACATCGTGCCTGGCGTCTGGGCATATCGCTGGTGATATGCAATCTGATCCTGGGTGGGCTGTGGTTACAGAAACTTCCCTATCTGCGCACCGACGTTACCCAGGGCAAGCTCTACTCGCTGTCCGAACCCAGTGAAACACTGCTGTCACAGCTGGAGGAGCCCCTTCTGATCCGCGGTTACTTCAGTGAGCGCTCACATCCCCTGCTCGCGCCATTGGTGCCCCAGCTTCGAGATCTGCTGCGGGAATACGCGGTAGCCGGCGAAGGCAACGTACGGGTGGAGTTTGTCGACCCGGCACAGGATGGCGCCGCAGAAAAAGAGGCCAATGAGGAATACAACATTCAGGCGACGCCCTTCCAGGTCGCCGACCGCTACCAATCGTCTCTGGTGAATGCTTATTTCAATGTATTGGTGCAGTACGGCGATGAAGACGAAGTACTGGGTTTCTCGGACTTTATAGAAGTTAAAACCGCGATAGAGGGTCAACCCGAGGTACTGCTGCGTAACCCCGAGTTTGATGTCACCCGGGCTATCCGCGACGTCTTATATCGTTATCGCAGCGGTGGCGAGTTGTTTGATCAAATCAGCAAGCCCGTGACGCTGCGCGCCTATGTATCGAGCGACAGCCGGCTTCCTGACTTGCTGGTGGACTATCGCGACTCCATCCGCGCTACAGCCGAAGCACTGATACCCCGGTCCCAGAACAAGTTTGCGATCGAATTCATTGAGCCAGAGGCGAACGGCGGCGCCGAATCAGATCGCATTCTTGATGAATGGGGTTTTCAACCCATGGTCACAGCATTGGGCGACGAAAATCAGTTTTACTTTTACCTGACGCTGGAAGACGACCACCAGGTAATCCAGCTTCCCACCGGGGGCTTCGATCCTTCGGATTTTGAGGACGCGCTCGAGGCCGGTTTGCGACGCTTCGCCAGCGGCTTTACGCGCACCGTAGCACTGGCACTGCCTGCGAGCAGCCAGGGTCAATACGGCAGGGCACCTCAAGGCCATAGCTTTGGCACACTGCAACAGGTGATCAGCCAGGATCACAGTATCGTGATGGAGGATCTTGCCGATGGCAGCGTCGATTCCAGCGCAGATTTGCTCATAGTGATAGCTCCCGAGGCGCTGGACACCCCATCGCTGTTCGCTATGGATCAATACTTCATGAGCGGCGGCACGGTGATTGTGGTCAGTTCACCCCGCTCTATCGAAACCATGGGAACAGAGCTGAGATTGCGCAACGTCGATAGCGGCCTGACGGGTTGGCTTTCGCATCAGGGCATCAGCATCGAAGAGACAGTGATCCTCGATGAACGACAGTCGACGTTTCCATTACCGGTAGTGCGGAAAGTAGGCGCCTACGAATTTCGCGACATGCAGTTTGTGGACTATCCCTACCTGCTGGACATTCGTGATGATGGGCTGAATGCCGAGCACCCTATCACTCAGGGCTTACCCAACCTGACCGTGGGCTGGGCGTCGCCACTGAGTATTGAATTGCGCCCGGGGATCACCAGCCAGACACTCCTGAGCAGCTCGGATAAGGCCTGGGTCTCGGATGCCAGTAATGTCATGCCCAGCTTGGATGACGCCGGCCAAAGCAGCTTTCGTGGAGCTGGAAAAAGCCGCCGGCGCGCGACCATCGGCGTAATGCTTCAAGGCGAATTCACCAGCTACTTTGATCAGGTGCCCGAAGCACCGGGCGCGGGTGATCAGGCTGATGATGCAAAGGTCGAGGCCCCGAGTTCCACCTTGATCAGCAAGTCGCCCGACTCTACAAGACTGATTCTTGTGAGCTCCAATGACTTTGCCAGCGACCAGGTGCTTAGCGGCATCATCGCTGCATCGGGCACGCAGTATTTTGGACCTCTTGAGTTTCTTCTGAACGCCATAGACTGGGCCCTGGAAGACAGCAGCCTTATGAACATCCGCTCCCGGGCGCATTTCAATCGCACCTTGCCGTCCTTGCCGCAGAACACCCAGGCGTCTATTGAATACGGTAATTACGGCGCCGCCTTACTGTTCCTGCTATTGATCTATGGCCTGTGGCGATTGCTTGGAAGACGACGGGAAGTGCAGCTACGCGAGGTGCTCCTATGATGCTGCGTGTGCTCACGGTGCTCTTTGTGGCACAGCTCGCTCTGGTAGCAGTGCTTTACTGGCCCGCGGGAGAAGCGCCCACAAGCAGAGAGTCCCTGATCACCGGTGTCACCGCGGACGCCGTGGATCGTGTGGAGCTGTCAAACAACGACGGTGCCACACTGGTGCTGGTGCGCGACGCACAGGACTGGCGCCTGGACCTGGGCTTCCCTGCCGACAAGAACAAGGTGAACGCGCTACTTGGGGTGCTTCTTGACGAGGATCCGGGATTTCCCATTGCCGATAGCGGCACAGCCGCCACGCGCTTTGAGGTGTCACAGACGAACTTCCAGCGCAAAATCACACTGCGTAGCGCTGGCGCACAAGCCACCGCTTATCTGGGGAGCTCCCCGGGACTGCGCAAAATACACGCGCGAAGCGAGAGTGAAAACGCCGTATTTGTGCTGCCCTTTAGTAGCATCGATGCTCCCGTCGATATCGACAGCTGGTTAGATACGCGGCTCCTGGCACAGCAGGCGCTATCGGCATTTTCGCTCTACGGTGTGGAGTATGTGCTCAAGGATGGCCGCTGGTCACGCAGTGACAATCAGGACTCCGACGAAGACAAAGTAACAGCGCTGACTCAGGTGCTGGCTAATTTGCAAATCAGCGGCCTTGTTGATTCCGCGGATGACGATGCTGCCAGCGCAGGCGAAGCACTGCGAATGACCATGGGCAGCGATGAGCAACGCAGCCAACTAGCCGTGCTGCACAATCCTGACTCTGATCGTTACTACCTGCAAAGCGAACGCTATGGAGAGATTTTCAGTACCAGTGCTTTTGATGCAGAGCGTCTTATCGAGGCCGCGTCGGCTTTGCTTGAAGATCACCGCTAAGCCTGGGGTGCATGGCCTGAACTCCTGACAATTATTCAGACTCAGCCATCAGCTCTGCCAGTCAGCGTGAAGGCTCTGCCCTCCTCCTGCAGTGACTTGACGTTGCGGTTGTGGCAGTCGGCGAGGTTGGCGCCGTTGATAATGCCCGCGTCGCTTACCAGCAGCACGACCGGATCGGATGTCAGGGTCTTGTATAAGGTCGTGCCATCAGACATGCGGGCGCTGACGTAGTAAACCAGCTGTTCCCAGGGGAGCACGCCCGTTGGGTCCTTCACCGAACAGACAATCGCATCGGGCTTGCCAGGCATGATCTCGGCCTGCGCGGTGAGCGACGGCAGCATCAGCGCCAAGAGCGCTGCGCCGTGAAACGAGATCCAATGCGCTCTGGATAGCGCTTCGCAGTACCGTCTCGGTTTGTTCCTGGTCGCTACTATCTCGCGGCGAAGAAGCATGTGTCTGGTCCTGTATGAAATCCACGGGGAAGGGCGGTATCGTACTCTCGGCAACCGCCTGTAAACAATCGGCTATCGCCTGCCGCGTGCTAAGGTCCACACCGCTCGCTCGGTAAATCCAGCAATAGGTCGCATATCGCGGCGGGCTTGGCAAAACGTTACCCTGTTGCCGCACCCATAGTGGAGACAACCATGACCTCCGACCCACAAACCCTGTCCCCAACCTGGTTCCTCGATAGCGATAGTGATGCGGTACGGCGCTACGCATCGCTGGCCGCTGGGGACACTCAGGATACGGTCGCCGTAGCCGAAAAACTGTTTTACGCAGTACGTGACGGTATTCGCTACGACCCTTATCAGGTCTCTCGCGACCCTGCAGCCTACCGCGCCAGCGCTATTGCTGCAGGCAGCAGTAACTGGTGTGTACCCAAGTCCGTACTACTGACTGCTTGCGCTCGCGCTCGCGGCATCCCCGCGCGCCTGGGTTTTGCTGATGTGCTCAACCACCTGACCAGCGACAAGCTCAGCGAGAGCATGGGTACGGACCTTTTTGCCTGGCATGGCTATGCCGAACTTTGGCTAAACGGAAGCTGGGTAAAGCTATCCACCGCCTTTAACATCGAACTTTGCGAGCGCTTTGGCGTTGCGCCTCTGGAGTTCGATGCGGTGCACGGCGCCCTGATGCACCCCTACGACACCAGCGGCCGTCGGCACATGGAGTATGTACGCGAGCGCGGCAGTTTCAACGACCTGCCTCTGGAGGCAATATTTAAAACCTTCGACGAGGTGTATCCTGCGATAGCAGCGCCGGAGGCTGTTCAGGATAGAGCCTTTCATGAGTGAGCAAGAAAGTTAGTGCGTCAGAGGATGCGGAGTTGACTATAGGGCTAGGTCGAGTTTCCTTTAACTTGCTCGCGCTTAAGCTTCGTGATTATTCCCTTTAAATCGAATAAGGTTTGAAACCGAAATTGCAGTTATCGGTCTTAAAAATCAACGTCTAAACGCTCGCTAGCGGTCAAATTACAAGCCGGCACGCAACGGGAAGCTAACGTTTGGATCAAAAATCTAAGGGTTCTAATGAACGAATTTATACGGCAACCAGTCGCGAGTCTTCTGAGAACACTGAGACTTCTTGATGCCGCTGACCGTGTCCTGCTTGCCCGTGACCAACAGCGCAACGCGAAACTGAACAGGCAGTTCAAGATTGATAATCCGGAGTTTGCCTTACCCCCCGATTTGTTGGCCTTTGAAGCCTACAACACAACTAGCGCAGAGCATTACCAAAAAATCGGCTTTGACGTTGCGAGCGCCATTGGCGACAGCATTAATAGCTACGTCAATCAGCAAAATGGCCTACACATAATGGAATGGGGTTGTGGCCCTGCACGCGTAATCAGACATCTGAAGCCACTGATCCGCTCGAGCGATAGCATTATTATTGGCACTGACTACAATAGAGACACGATAGATTGGTGCCAATCTGCGATACCTGACCTCAAATTTATTCTCAATGAAGCAATGCCGCCTATTTCCTATGCGGACAGTAGTTTCGATGCGATCTATGCAGTTTCGGTATTCACTCACCTTTCCGAAGACGCACAAAACGCTTGGATACAGGAGATACGACGCCTACTAAAACCCGGTGGTATTTTTATATTCACCACTCACGGTAAGAGCCGGCTGCACAAACTAATAGGGCCACAACGCGCTGCTTTTGAAGCCGGACAGCTTGTAACAAAGGGACACTATCGCGTCGGGAAAAAACATTACCTTGCCTATCACCCTACAGACTACGTGAGAAACCAAATGATGAAAGGGTTCGACGTTCTCGAGTTCCAGGCGGATGATGCCAGGAACAAAATAGGGCAGGACAAATGGGTTGTGCGCGTTTTGAACAGCTAACCTGAAACCCATCTACTATTTGGTAAAAACCATTGGTATCTAGAGATCGGCCTCAGGTTGATACTTAAGTGCGTGCTCGGTTTACAGCAGCAGTGCCTGCTAAATCGGCAACGCCGTACTGTGACGGATCTCTTCCATCACAAAGCTCGCACTGACGTCGAGTAAGTCAGCCTTGATCAATTCCTGATACAAGCGATCGTAGTCTCCCATGTCCGCCACTACGGCCTTGATCAAATAGTCCACATCTCCGGCCATGCGATACACCTCCAGCACGCCGGGAATCGATTCCACCACCTCAGAGAATTTTGTTGCCCAGGCGGCGTTGTGTTGACTGGTGCGCACGGTGATAAACACAGTAAGCGGTAAACCCACGGCGGGTCCATGGAGTAATGTGACGCGACCGCGCATGACGCCGGCCTGTTCAAGCTTCTGCAGGCGTCGACCACAGGCCGAACGCGATAGCGCCACGCGCTCTGCAAGATCCGCGAGAGATAGCGAGGCATCTCTTTGCAGGGCACGCAGGATGCGCCGATCAATACTGTCTAAGGGCACGCTCATATACAGTCACTTCATCAGAAATCATCTAAAACGACATTTTTATCATATTTACCGCTTATTTTAGGTCAATCGTCGCGCTTAAACGCAAAATATTGGCTAAAAAGTCGACAATGTCGCGCCTGATTGCGACTAAATTGGAGCTTTATTTACAGCGGTTCACAGTTATGGCGCACGATCAGCTCATCCAACGCATCCGCGAATCCGTGATCGGCAGCTACCTGCCCCTGCAAACACCTTTTGGCCAAAAGCCGCTGGTCTACGCGGACTACACCGCATCGGGACGCGCCTTACGTTTTGTAGAAGCGCAGCTACAACGCACCGTGTTGCCGTTTTATGCCAACACGCACAGCGAGAGCTCACTTACCGGCGCTCAGTCCACCGCACTTAGGGAGCAGGCGCGGCAGATCGTTGCAGAGGCTCTGGGCTGCAATAAGCAGGATCGCGTGATTTTCTGCGGTTCCGGCGCCACCGCAGCAATAGACCGATTAATCCAGATACTTAATCTGCGCCTGCCGCGGGAACTGGATGAGCGCTACGGGCTCAGCAAACAAATACCCGCTGCCGAAAGACCAGTGATCTTCATCGGCCCCTACGAGCATCACTCCAACGAGCTGCCCTGGCGGGAAACCATCGCTGACGTGGTCCCTATCCCACTGAACGAAAAAGGCGGCATCGACCAAGGAGCGCTGAGTATCGCGCTTGAACAATATGCAGATCGGCCTTTGCGCATCGGCAGTTTCTCGGCGGCATCTAACGTGACCGGCATTCGCAGCGACGTTACCGGTATCACCCGCTTACTGAAGCAGGCGGGCGCATTGGCGTTCTGGGACTTTGCTGCGGCAGGCCCCTACGTCAGCATTGCCATGAACACTCCCGGCGCCGAGATCGACGCCGTGTTTTTGTCCCCGCATAAGTTCATTGGTGGCCCGGGTACACCGGGAATTCTGGCGATCAAAGCAGCGCTTGCCGACAATGCCGTGCCCGCCGTTGTGGGTGGCGGCACCGTCGGTTTCGTTTCTCCACAAAGCCATCGCTATCTCGCAGATATTGAGCGACGGGAAGAAGCCGGAACACCCGCCATCGTGGAATCTGTCCGCGCCGGCCTGGTCATAGGGCTGCAACAGGCGGTCGGTGTCTCCAACATCGAAGCGCTGGAGCAAGGCTACGTGCATCGCGCCATGGAGCGGCTATCTGCCCATCCCAACATTGACGTTCTGGGTCCCAAAGACGCCGAGCGTCTGGCGATTTTCTCGCTGCGTATGACGCATCAAAATCGGGAGCTTCACTACGGTTTTGTGGTCGCGCTGCTCAACGACCTGTTTGGGATTCAGGCCCGGGGCGGCTGCTCCTGTGCCGGCCCCTATGGGCATCGATTGCTTAACTTAAGTGACGATCAGTCCAAGGCATTGGATCAGCAAATTGTGAACGGACATGTCGCTCTGCGCCCGGGCTGGGTGCGGCTCAGCTTTAATTACTTTATCGGCGACGCGGAGTTTGACTATCTGCTGAGCGCGCTCGAACTGGTTGCCGAGCATGGACACAGGCTTCTGGCCAGCTACTGTCTGGATCCGCAGTCGGGCCTGTGGCGTCACCGCGAAGGGATCCGCGTTCTTCCAGTGAAATTAGACCCTGCCAACACTGACGACGTTGCCACCGCAGTACAGCCTGCTATGCCGGACTTTGCTGCGCTGCTGCGCGAAGCACAGGACGTATTGCAAGCAGGAGCGGACGCTCAGCAACTGGCCGATGCCGCTTTGGAGTGCACGCAGCACCGGAGTGATGACTTACGCTGGTTTCTTACTTCTCAAGATCTTGCAAACGACAAGGCCCCGCGTGTAAGTGGGCAAGCCGTGACTTAACGCTGGCCTAGCAGTCGTTGCGATAGCGCTCAAGTACGCTGGAAAAGTCCCGACTACCGTTGCCCGCGCCTTGATGCTCACTGAATAGCGTCTGGGCGAGCTGCCCCATGCGATTGTCGATACCGGCAGTTTTTGCGACATCCATCGCAAGACCCAGATCCTTGGCCATAAGGTCCACCATAAAGCCCGGCTGATAGCCCTTACTTGCCGGACTCCCCTCCATCACCTCGGGCCAGGGGTTATAGACTTCCAAAGACCAGTTGCGGCCGGAGCTTGCGAGCATGATCTCGGAGAGGCGCGCAGGATCCAGCCCGTGGCGCTCACCCATGGCCAAAGCCTCGCAAGTACCGAGCATATGGACTGCGAGCAACATGTTATTGCAGGCCTTTGCGACCTGGCCTGCACCGGCGGGACCGGCATGAAAACTTGCCCGCCCCATCACGTCCAGGACCGTCTGAGCCTTTTCGAACACATCCGCATCACCACCGCACATAAACGCCAGTGTGCCTGCCTGCGCGGCTGCAACACCGCCGGACACCGGCGCATCTAAAAAGCCAATACCGCGTGCAGCCGCTGCTTCGCCAACCTTTCGGGCGGTCTCGGCGTCGATGGTGGAGCAATCCAGTACAGTAGTACTTGCATCCAGCATTGCCAACAAACCATCGTCACCCAGATAAAGCCCTGCCACGTGCTTACCCGCAGGTAACATAGAGATCAAAAAGTCTGTGGACTGCGCAGCCTCCGCGGCAGAACCAGCAACCCTGGCGCCGCGCTCCGCCAGCACTGCGCAAGCCTCATCAGAAAGATCAAACACTGTCACCGCAAAGTCAGCGGCCAGCAGGTTTGCCGCCATGGGGCCACCCATGTTGCCAAGACCAATAAAAGCTATGCGTTGTTGCATCGTTGTATTCCTTAAAAACGCTTAAAGATTGGCGAGGGGGTTTTGCGACCAGGGCGCAGTAAAGAACTGCTCCAGTAGGTCCGCCGGCACGGCGCGGGAATCGCTGTAGGCCCAGGCCGGGCTTCGATCCTTGTCGATGAGTAGCGCACGTACGCCTTCGGCAAATTCCGGATGCCGCATGATGTTTGTGCCGAGCTGCACTTCGCTTTGAAAAACTTCGCGTAAAGAGCTGTGACGTGTTTCGAACAGCTGACGGTCAATCCACAGCGCCGCCAACTTGGATCCGTAAATCAAGCCATCGCGCGCCTTGGCCAACCAGCGATCCTCGGTGTCCAGGCTGGTGATGCGATCAATGACATCGTGAATATCATCGCCATCACATAAGGCGTTAATGGCCGGCAGATGCGCCTCTACCTGAGCCGCGGGCAAATCAACCGTTGTGCTATCGCTAAAGCCGCGCAGCACATGACGCATGTGGCCATGATTGGCCCTGGTATCAGTTTCCCAGTCCACCGCCTGCAAAGCAGACATCACCGCATCTTTCTGGTCGGCAGCGATAAATCGATCGGCCAAACCACAGAACAAGGCGTCAGTGGCATTCACCGACGCTGCAGTGAGCGCCAAGAAGCGCCCGCTGGCGCCGGGCATGTGATTCAAAAACCAGCTCCCCCCCACATCCGGGAACAGCGCGATGTTCACTTCGGGCATGGCAATGCGGGTTGCTTCGGTGACTACCCGATGGGAACAGCCGGCCATCACACCCAGTCCGCCGCCCATGACAATGCCATGTCCCCAGCAAAGGATAGGCTTGCTATAAGTGTGCAGCGCGTAGTTCATGCGGTATTCCCGCGCAAAAAACGTCTCCGCGTACTCGCAGGGGCCGCCGGGGGTACCCGATGACGAGGCATGCAGCGCATGCACATCGCCGCCGGCGCAGAATGCTTTTTCGCCGCTACCGTCGATAACAATCGCGGCAATGCTCGGATCGTCCCGCCATTCATCGAGCGCGGCCTGGACCAGATCAACCATCTCCAGGGTCAGAGAATTGAGCGTCTCGGGGCTATTGAGCGTTAGGCGGCCCAACTTGCCGGTGGCAGCCGACTCAACGCGAACCCATACGGCTTCAGGCATTCTTCCACTCCGGCTCGCGCTTCTCCAAAAAGGCATTAACGCCCTCGCGCTGGTCCTCTGTACTAAAGAGCTCCACGAACAAATCACGCTCGGCAGCAAGGCCGTCGCCAATAGCCTTGTCCCGGGCACTGTGAATCAGTTGCTTGCAACGCGATACCGCGCTGGGGCTTTGCTGAGCTGCCTGAGCGGCCAGTGCCAATGCACGCTCCAGCGCCGAGCCGGTTTCTACCACTTCTTCCACCAGGCCAATGCGCTCTGCGGTAACAGCATCAATACGCTCATTGCACAAAATCATGCGCTTGGCCCAGCCTTCTCCGACTAACTGAGCCAGACGCTGCGTACCCCCGGCGCAGGGCAGTAGCCCAACACGGGCTTCAGGCAGGGCGAGCTTCGCCTGTTGCTCGCAGATGCGAATATCACAAGCCAGTGCCACCTCCAGACCACCGCCCATAGCAAAACCATTGATGGCAGCGACAGACACACCACGAAAATCAGCCAGCGCCTCAAAGGCCTCACCAAACAAACGCGCCATGGCCCCCGCGGTTCCGGGATCGCCGTCGGCAAACAATTTAAGATCTGCACCAGCGGAGAAAAACTTCTGCCCTGCACCGGTGAGCACCAATGCATAAATATCGGGCTGCGCGTTCAAATCTGCAACCAGGTCTCGTAGCGCCGGGAGACTCTCGGTATCCCAGGTATTGGCTGCCGGATTGTCGATGGTTACCAGGGCCGTGTGGCCTTGTTGCTCCACGAGGAGCTTGGGGGAATTGCTGCTGATCATCGGATAACCTCCAGTGCGCCGTCCATCATCATCCTGCGGGCAATGATCACGCGCATGATTTCGTTGGTGCCTTCCAATATCTGGTGTACGCGGGTGTCGCGCAAGTGACGCTCCATGGGGTATTCGCGGATATAGCCGTAACCCCCAAATAGTTGCAGCGCGTCGTTACACACCCGAAAACCAAGATCCGTGGCGAATCGTTTTGCCATGGCACAGTAAGTACTGGCCTGGGCGTCTTTACGGTCGAGTTTGCTGGCCGCCAGCCGCACCATTTGTCGGGCTGCGACGACCTCGGTGAGCATGTCGGCAAGCCTGAACTGCGTAGCCTGAAACTCGGCAATGGCCTGACCAAATTGCTCACGCTCGGCGACATAGGCAGCCGCTTCCTGCAGTGCTTGCTGCGCGGTGCCCACACTGCAGGTCGCGATGTTGATGCGCCCGCCGTCCAATCCTTCCATGGCAATGGCAAAGCCCTGGCCCTCTGCGCCCAGACGATTGGCCTGGGGAACGCGCACATTATCGAAGCTAATCATGCGCGTGGGCTGCGCGTTCCAGCCCATTTTTTCCTCTTTCTTGCCGTAGGTGATACCGGGGGCGTCCGCGGGGATGAGCAAGGCCGTAATGCCTTTAGGGCCCCCATCGCCAGTGCGGAGCATTACCACAAGTACGTCAGTTTCACCGGCGCCAGAAATGAACACCTTGCTGCCGTTAACCAGGTAATCGTCGCCGTCTTTGTCAGCCCGGGTGCGCAGCGATGCGGCATCCGAGCCCGCACCGGGCTCTGTCAGGCAGTAGGACGCCAGCGTTTTTCCCATCACCAGATCGGGACACCACTGCTCGATCACCGCAGCGCTGCAATAGCGACCGATCATACTGGTCGCCATATTGTGAATGGTCAGAAAAGCCGCCGTGGTGGTACAACCGCGCGACAGCTCCTCAACAATCAGACTCGCATCCAGACGGGAGAGTGCCAGACCTCCGGCATCCTCGGGGGTATACATGCCCATGAACCCAAGCTCTCCGGCGGCCGCAAGCGCGTCTTTGGGAAAAATCGACTCAGCATCCCAAAGGGCGGCATTCGGCGCGAGCACGCCCTCAGAAAATGCCCGGGCACTGTCCACAAAGGCTTGCTGCTCATCGCTCAGAGAAAAGTCCATAGCGCCGCCCTAACGAAGATTGATGCTCATATTGGGCTGCTTGCCTGACTCCGACTCGTCATAGCGCCAGCGTGCCGTGACGGTCTTGGTCTCGGTGTAAAAGCGCACAGCGTGCTTACCATAGGGGTGCAGATCTCCACGGAAAGAACCGCGCCATCCAGTGAAGGAAAAGAACGGCAGCGGTACGGGAATAGGAATATTGATGCCTACCTGTCCGACGGCTACCTCATGCTGATACTTGCGCGCCGCGCCGCCGGAGCTGGTGAAGATGGAAGTACCATTGCCCATGGGGTTGGCATTGATAACCGCCAGAGCGTCGCCCAGTGTCTCAAGTTCCATGCAACACAGCACCGGGCCAAAGATTTCTTCTTTGTAGATGGTCATCTCAGGCGTCACGCCGGTGAACATGGTGGGCCCCACCCAATTACCATCGGGTAAGCCTTCGATACTGCAATCACTGCCATCAAGTACGCAGTTGGCCTCGGCCTTGCCCTTGGCGATGAGATCAAGAACCCGGGCATGCGCGGGTTTCGAGATGATCGGGCCGTAAGCGGCGCCGGCATCATCCCAGGCTCCGGGACGTACTTTTTCCAGACGTGCTTTGAGATCGGGAATCCAGTTAGCCGCCTCACCCACAAAAACGGCTACCGAAATAGCCATACAACGCTGACCCGCCGCGCCCACCGAGGCACCGACCAGTGCATTGAGCGCTGCATTCTTGTCGGCATCCGGCATGATGACCATGTGGTTCTTCGCACCCATCATGCACTGCACCCGCTTTCCGGCCGCTGATGCCGTGCTGTAGACGTGCTCGCCAACGCGTGACGAACCCACAAAAGACACAGCCTGGGTATCGGGGTGATTGAGCAGTTGATCGACCTGCTCCGCGCCACCATGCACCATGTTGAGAATACCTTTGGGCGCTCCTGCTTCAATAAACAACTCGATAAGACGCACCGGCGTCATGGGCACCTGCTCGGAGGGCTTGAGCACGAAGGTGTTCCCGCAGGCAATCGCCAGAGGAAACATCCACAGAGGCAGCATGGCCGGGAAGTTAAAAGGCGTGATACCCACGCAGACACCCAAAGGCTGCATATAGCTATAAGTGTCGATGCCGCCGGCCACGTTCTCGGCGGTTTCGCCCATCATCGATGAGGCGATATTGGCGGCCTGCTCAACCACCTCAATACCGCGCCAGACGTCACCTTTGGCGTCTTCAAAAGTCTTGCCGGTGTCTTTGGCGAGAATTTCGCCCAGCTCATCGTGATGCTCTTTCAGCAGGGCCTGATAACGCAGCATTAAGCGCGCTCGCTCTGAAATCGGCACCTCACGCCAGGTGGCGAACGCTTCTTTGGCGCTGGCCATAGCGAAGTCCACCTCTTTAGAGGTGGCAAAAGTCACCTCGGCGAGGAGCTCCTGGGTGGCGGGGCTGGTTACCGGCAAGGTCGTGTCACTGCTGCCGTGCATAAACTCGCCGTTGATATACAAAGGAATCTTGCGGGTCATGATGGGAACTCTCAAAAGTTAAAAACGGTCAACGTTTAATGTAGCAGGCCGGGGCGCCTGGAAGTAGCGACGAAAGCCGCAAATACATGGATAATATTAAGATTATTGTCCTTTGGAGGCATCGCCGTGAGCCGCCCTTCGAACTGGCCCCTGTCCGCCACTGCTTCACGCGTTCTGACGCCCGGGTTTCTGCTGGACGCTCTGGACAAACACCCTCTGACTGCCGGCTGCTATCCCGCGGCTATGGGCTACTACCCCAATGCTGATGGGCACTTTATGCATCGGGAAAGGCATGACGACAATCTGCTGATGTTTTGCACACAGGGCTGCGGCTGGGTGCAGACCCCCGCGGGCAGGGTGTCTGTGGACGCCGGCGATACGGTGGTCCTGCCCCAGGGATTGACACATAGCTACGCCGCAGATGAGCGCACACCATGGACGTTATATTGGGTGCATTTTCAAGGCAGGGACGCGCAGGACTTCGTCGAACATTTGCTCATAGAGGACGGTTACCGCATTCACAGCGGTGTCGAGCCTTCGTTGCTCACGGGCTTCGAGCAAATGTTGACGGTAGGCAGTACCGGCTACCGGCTGGATGCTTTTATCGGCGCGGCCAATCGACTGCGTCACCTTCTGGCTGAATTCGCGCTCTGCCGCGATCGACAGCGAGGACAGAACATGGGAGCGATGCGTCTTCTGGAGCTGCAATCCTTTATGCGCGAACGCGTCAGCAGTTCGCTATCACTGCAAGAACTCGCCGCCTTCACGGGACTCACGCCGCAGCACTTCGCTACCCGCTACAAGGCAGAGACAGGCTATTCCCCCATGCGCCACTTCCTGCATATGAAAATGGAGGCCGCCTGCCGTCTTCTGGACAGCACGCAACACAGCGTGAAGTTCATTGCTGCGAACCTGGGTTATGTCGACCCTTTGTACTTTTCCAGAATGTTCCGACAAACGGTGGGCCTGTCCCCGTCCCAGTATCGTGAATCCCAGCGCGGCTAGGACCGTCACATCGCAATAAATGCCTACGCCCTGGCGGCAGACAAACAAACCGGAAACCTGATGCTGGTGTTTTTGGACAACAAGACAAGCGATCCACTGTGGCAGGTTCGAGTGAGCTCACTCATTCGCGATGCCAACGAAGTTAACATAGGCGCCGTGCGCCAGGCTATTCGCCAGGGACTGGCAACACTCCCTGCAGCACGCTGAGCGCGGTTCTTGCCCGACGGCGTCTCGAACCTAGCGCGGGATTCGGCGCAGCGCAGACAAGGCCTGCGTCACCTCACAATCCTTTTTGTAGGCTGACTGAGCCAGGCGGTTTTCCAGCGTCGGGGTGTCGACAAGGGGCTCTTCCTGTAGAAACAGTAAGACATTCCCCAGCTCTGTCATCTGCACGATACCCACACCGGCAAAGTGTTGCTGCGCCGCATTCACAATATCCACAAGAGCGGCCGCCGACTCCGGCAAGGTGTTAAGCGCAATGGCTCCACCGGCATTGAGACGCCGAGCCAACGTCGCAAAAAACAGCTCATCGCGCAGAGCTTGTGGTGGAGTGCGGTCGTTAAACAGGTCGCACAGCACCAGATCATAGTGGGCTCTGTCACGCCCGAGAAAGTCCATAGCATCGCCGACATGAATCAGTTGCTCTGGGGGCAGCGCAAAGTGCTCCCGCGCCGCGTGCAACATTTCACCACTCATTTCGACGCCTGAAAGACGGGGCGCGGGCGACCAGGCCCGAAGATGACGGAGAAACCCACCACCACCGCACCCAAGATCAAGTACCGCCGACACCTGCTCGGGAAGTAAAGCTGCCAACATCATGGCGCGATGATTAGGGAGTACCAGAGCGGCGGGGTCCTTCAGGCACAGTGCCGTTTGGATGGCGCCGGCGGAACTGCACAGCCAACGATAACCGTGAGCCTCGAACAAGCGGCAGTCAGGCACAGCGCCGGGCACCTCGAAATCTGGCGTGCTCAGCGCCAACAAATCGCCAAAACTAATCAAAGCATCGCTGACAAACGCCGAGCCCCGGGTTCAGGCCCCATAGACCTCAGGATTGGCGCAGCTGGGCATGCGCTCCCCCGCTAAGGCTGCAAGCATGTTCGCTGCGGCCATGTCTGCCATCTTTTCCCGGGTGGCCAGCGTGGCACTGCCAATATGCGGTGTTGCCACAACGTTAGGCAGGCTCAACAAAGGGTGGTCCTCAGGAACAGGCTCTCGCTCGAAGACATCCAGGCCCGCTGCAGCGAGCCTGTCGTGACTCAAAGCATCCGCCAGAGCCACCTCATCAACAATGCCACCGCGAGCCGTATTCACCAATACGGCGTCGCGCTTCATCAAGCCCAGTCGCCGGGCGTCAATGAGATTGCGCGTTTCCTCGCCCAGGGCGACGTTCACACTGACGAAATCGCTCTGCGCCATCAGATCGTCCAGCTCCACAGCCTCAACTCCGGGGACAGCGCGGGGAGTGCGGTTCCAGGCGATCACGTTCATTCCAAAACCTGCGGCACGACGAGCCACCGCCTGCCCCACTTCACCGAGACCTACGATACCGAGCGTGGCACCGGCGATATCCTTGCCCGTGAAAAACTCCGGCGACCAGGCATTCTCGGTACGCCAGTGACCGCCGCGCACAAATCGGTCCGCCTCTACCAGACGTCGGGCCGCCGCCAGCAACAATGCAAAACTGGCATCGGCGGTGGTCTCCACCAGCACGCCCGGCGTATTACCCACGGGGATTCCCCTTGCTGTGGCTGCTGCCAGATCAATATGATCAACGCCCACAGACATGGACGCGATAAAGCGCAAACCGGGATTGGCGTCGAGCAAAGCCTCATCAATCCGATCGGTGAGGAGACAGAGCAAGCCTTCACAACCGACAAGCTCATCGCGCAGACCCGCAGCGGGCAGGAGACCAGGGCCCATCCAGACGTTCATGTCGCAATGGTCAGGCAGCTGGTGAATCTTCTGGCCGGGGAGTTGATGTGTTACGAGTATCTTAGGCATGCGCGCACTTTATCGCAGCCGCGCAGTAACACAAAGGTTCCTGTGAACCAGGGGAACACTTTGACCGGTATAACGTCCAACTGGGATCGATGATTTAAAGGTATGAACATGACAGCAAGCGCCCTGCACGGTGATCTCAACAGTCGCATCGCCGTAAACAGTAGTACTCAGGATTGGGAAGCGAGCCCCGGCGGCGAGGTGTTACGCAAGCGTCTGCACCGCGTGGGCCCCGCCGAGAGCGGCCAGGTCACCTCTCTTGTGCGCTATCAACCGGGCAGCCAGTTTCCCGCTCACGCACATCCCGAGGGCGAAGAAATTCTTGTCCTTGAAGGCGTGTTTTCTGACGAGCACGGTGACTGGCCGGCGGGCACTTACCTGCTCAATCCCGAGGGCTTTAGTCATGCACCGTTTTCCACCGATGGCTGCCTGCTGTTCGTCAAGCTGCGGCAGTTTCCCGGTGACACGCGCAAGCATGTTGCCCTGGACACCAACGAAAGCGAATGGCGCTCAAGCGTGCGTCCGGGCGTGAGCTGGAAGAAACTCTACGCACAGGAACCCTTTAGCGACCATATGCGCCTGGAGCGCTGGAGTACGCCAGGCAGCGTCGGCGAACTCAAGTTTCCCCAGGGCGCCGAACTATTTGTGCTCGACGGTGAGTTTTCTGACGGCCTCGGTGATTACCCGGAGCACTGCTGGCTTCGCCTGCCCCCGGGAAGCTCTTTGAGCCCCGAAGGCAATACGCCTTGTGAGCTCTATATCAAAGAGGGTGGCTTCCCCTACCTGCGAGAGGCTTAGAGGGTGAGGCCCCCGTCCACAACGATGCATTCCCCATTGGTGTAGCTGCTGGCATCGGACACGAGATACAACACGGTGCCGGCCATTTCTTCCGGTTCCGCGTGGCGTCCCATGGGAATCTTCGTCATCGCTTCTTTGTAAATCTCTTCATGCTCAAACAGCGCGCCGGCAAATTTGGTTTTGGTCAGTCCGGGAAGCAGCGCATTGCAACGAATCCCCAGGGGCGCACATTCTTTGGCAAAGGACTTGGTCATGCTCACCACGGCGGCTTTGGTGATGGAGTAAATGCCCTGCATAGGTCCGGGCTGCAACGCGTTAATAGAAGCGGTGTTCACAATGGCCCCTCCGCCGTGTTCGCGCATGAGTTTTCCGGCTTCGACGGACATAAAGAAATAGCCACGGATATTCACTTCCACCGTCTTGTTAAAGGCGCCGAGATCCGTATCGAGGACATGTCCAAAGTAGGGGTTGGTTGCCGCATTGTTGACGCAGATATCCAGACGGCCATGGGTGCTGCGAATATGCGCAAAAATCGCACTGATATCCTCCATACGGCCTACGTGGCAGGGAAAAGCCTCAGCCTTGCCGCCGGCCTGGACGATGGAGTCTGCAACGGCCTGACAGTCTTCCTGCCTGCGACTCGAGACAATCACCAGCGCGCCGTGCTTCGCCAGTAACCGGGCAATCGCCTCACCAATCCCGCGACTCGCACCGGATACCAGGGCGATTTTGCCGCTCAAATCAAACAATGAATCTGCCATGCCTTTCACCTTTTTAGATTGTTACGTCGAAATTTCGGGGGAGAATTTTATGTGATGCCGGTGTTTAGTCGAAAGCGGGGACCGGCCGTTTTGGCCAGCGGCTAAAAGCCCACAGCCAGTACATGGCTACCATGGCCAGGGGCAGAGACCAGGCGAGACGAAAGCCCCCCAGAGTCAGCAGCAGACCTGCGAGCAACGGACCCAACACGCGCCCCCAGGCCGAGGCTGCGCCAGCTGCCCCCATCATTCTTCCGCGCAACTGCGGAGCACTACGCTGACTGGCAAAGGAGTTCAGCACCGGCATACACAGGGTCGCACCGGTAAGCGCCACCAGCACCGAGCCCACCATCGCGACAGCGCCACTGGCTAAGACAGTCAGAACCATGCCGACCAGAAACATACTCACGCATACGCGCAGCAGGCGCAGCTCACCCAACAGTTTCACCAGAGGGCCCATCAAGAGGCCCTGAGTGAGGGCCATGAGCGCCCCTTGCGCACCAAACACAATACCCACCTCCCGGGCACTCCAGTCCAGCCATGCGTACACCCACAGGGGAAACAGATAGGTCGCGGCGCTCACACTGCTGGTGTGCCACAGGTACTGCAACATGAGTAATCGGCTTTGCGTCTGGCGCAGTACACTCCACAGTGACTGTTTTTTAGCAGCGCCGTCTCGCGGCTGGCTCTTGTCGCGGTGATGCGACTCCGGAAGAAAAAGCCATGCGGCAATCACCGCTAACACTGACATCACGGCGGCCAACAGGCAGGGAATAAAAAAACTACCATCAGGACCGGACAGCAGACCACCCAGCACCGGCCCGAGCACCAAACCCAGTCCAAATGACGCGCCAATCATGCCCATACCTTTAGCGCGCTCTGCCGGTGGGGTGATGTCAGCCATCATCGCCGAGGCAACACCAAAGTTACCGGCCATGAGGCCTGCAAAAGCGCGAGCAACGTAAATCATCGTCAAGGTCTCTGCCGAGGCCAGGATCAGATAACCCACCGCCGCACCACTGGTGCAGATCATAAGCACCGGCTTGCGCCCTATTTGATCAGAGAGCTTTCCCCACCAGGGCCCGGCCACACCCGCGCACAGCGCATAGCTGGCAATAATCATGGCGATATCAAAGTCACTGGCACCGAGCCGCGGCGACAGAAAAGGCAGAATGGGAATGACAATCCCAAAGCCGATCATGTCCAAAAGTACTACGGCAAACAGCAATAGTCCGTGGCGACGAAAATCGGGCTGTACCTGCGGTGTAGCGGCTGCGTTAATGCTCAGCCCTGCCAGCGGCTGATAGAGGTATCGTTAATCCCGAACAGGTCAAGACTACGACCCAAACTCTGGGTAACGAACTCATCCAGGGTCTCCACCCCGGTGTAAAACGCCGGGACCGGTGGCGCGATCACCGCGCCCATTTCGGACAGGGAAGTCATGGTGCGCAGATGCCCGGTGTGCAGGGGCGTTTCGCGCACCATAAGCACCAGACGACGACGCTCCTTGAGCACCACATCTGCGGCACGGGTAAGTAGCGTAGACGTCACACCCGTGGCGATCTCTGACATGGTTTTGACCGAGCACGGGGCGATGAGCATACCGTCAGTGATAAACGAGCCACTGGCGATGGCCGCACCGACATTCTTTACCGGATACACCACGTCGGCATGAGACTTGAGCTCTTCGGCACTGATGGACAACTCATGATGCAGCGTGAGCTCAGCGGACTTACTCATCACCAAATGTGATTCCACGCCCGCCTGCCTCAGCATCTGCAGAGCCCGTAAGCCCAACACTATGCCCGAGGCACCACTGATTCCGACGATTATCTTGCGCATGTGAGCTCCTGCTGTCTGGGGCTGCACTCTAGCAGGACCGCCGCCCCGGTCCCAGTGAACTTAGCGGGACCGGGTGCTAGCTCAGCCCGGGTCTACCTCTGCAAAAAACCGGTCGATGGCCGCAACAGCAAGCGGCTCATCGAGCATCGGTGCATGACCGCGCTCGGGAACGTTAACGACCTGCAGGCCCGGGGAGAGCTCCTGCATTTTTTTAACGCAATCCATGGCAAGTAAGTCGCTCAGCGCGCCGCGCACCAACAGCAGAGGCATAGCCGCCATATTCGCAAACAGCGGCCACAGGTCCGGGGGCACCGCGTTGGTATCTGCGTCGAGCATTGCCTGCGCTATCGCCGCGTCATGGGCCAGCACAGGGACACCCTCTACCTCACGATACAGACCCTGGGTAAAACGCAGCCACTCTTCATCGGTGTAGCGGGGGAAGGCGCCCTCATTGATCTGTCGGGTCTGCGCCACGGCATCATCCCAGGTGCGTATCTGAGGGTGCTTGCCCACGTAATTCTTAATGCGCTCAAGACCCACGGGATCAAGCTCGGGACCAATATCGTTGAGCACCACTGCTGCAAAACGCTCAGGCTGCATATTGGCCATGAGCATGGACATCAGCCCACCCATAGAGGTGCCGATGACCAGCACCCTGTCTATCGCGAGCTTGTCCAGCAGGGTAAACATGTCGCCGACGTAGGTCACCGGCGTGTAGTTCGCCGGGTTGCTGTCATAGGCCGACAGGCCACGCCCGCGTTGATCAACACTGATAACCCGCCGGGTTTTGGCCAGGTGCGCTGCGATCCAGGCGAAGTCGGCTGAGTTTCGCGTCAGGCCATGCATGCAAAGCACCGGTAACAGCGCTGACCCATCGGGGCCCGGGTAATCCCGCGCATAGAGGCGCAAACCATCGGCAGTGTCGTACCACAGGTCCTTGTATTGTGAATCGCAGTCCGCGCTGATCTCAGGCATAGGTCTTGTCTCCATACTGTTTACGCAGTTCGCGCTTGAGTATCTTGCCATTGGGATTGCGCGGCAACTCTTCGATCGGGATGCAGTCCGCCAGTCGTTGCTGTTTCCCTAAACGTTGATTGGCCCAATCCATTACCGAAGTCATATCACAGCCTGAATCCCGCATCACCAACAGGGCAATGGGCGTCTCACCCCAGCGCTCACTGGTCGCGGCAATCACGGCGACGTCCTCGACTTCCGGGTGCGTTATCAGCACCGCTTCAATATCCTGAGGGTAGATATTCTGCCCCCCGGACAGAATCATGTCCTTTTTGCGATCCACAATGTACAGAAAAGCCCGGGCATCCAGATAACCGATATCGCCCGAACGCAGCCAGACCTGCCCCGCGGCGTCGACATAGCGCGCCGCTTGATTGGCATCATCACGCTGCCAGTAACCGGACATGGTAATGCGGCCCCGCGATACGATCTCCCCGGCCTGACCGACAGCGCAGGGCTTATCGTCGTCCCCGACAATCAGCAGATCTGTTCCCACAAGCGGCTTGCCTACCGATGACCAGCGCCCCTGTGCGTCCTCGGGATCCAGCGTCGTGATAATGCCTTCGGTAAGCCCGTAAAGCTCGATAATCCCGCAGGGAAAGGTGTCAAACAATGCTCGCTTGAGTCCCTCATGAAGCGGAGACCCACAGCTCATCATGGCCTGCATGCTCGAAAGATCACGGGGGGACCGGCCCTGCGCCTCCAAAACCCGCTGAAACTGAATGGGCACCATTGCCGTGTGGGTGATGGACTGTGCTTCTACGCTGTCAAGAAACGTCGATGCCTCAAAGCGCGAATGCACAACGAGGGTGCCCCCGGCCAACAAGGTACAGAGCATCGCTACCCAGGATATATTCGAGTACAAACCAATGGTTAAAAGGGTCCGGGCGCCACTGTGGTAGCGCAGGGCAATGGCCAGATCATAGGCCCAGTCGCGCCGTCCGCCGTGAGTATGCAAGATACCCTTAGGCAATCCGGTGGTCCCGGAGCTGTAAATAATATTCAGCGGTGCATCGTGACTTAGCAACACCTTGGGGAGCGTATTGGGCTGCCCCGAGGCCAGTCGCTCCATGGACTGCCACCCCGGCGCAGCTGTGTCACTAATGCACAAAAGCCCCTGCGGCAGTTGGGGCAACAAAGCGTCAAAGCGCCCTCGGTACTCATCGCTCACAACCAAGGTACTGATACCTGCATCACTGAGCATGGCAACAATCGCTGCATCGGATACCGAGGTATTGAGGGGCACTGATACCGCGCCGGAAGCCAGGGTGCCAAAAAGAGCGGTGAGCATGGCATAGCCATTGACCATGAAGACACCCACACGATCGCCGGGCTGTATGCCCGCAGTGAGTAGCCCATGACCAAAGCGATGATTATCGGCGACAAATTCTGACCAGGTCTTTGCCGTATCGTCAGCGATCACCGCCAGCCTGTCGTTTCGCCAACGCCCATGCAGAGCAAGGATTTCGGGCAACAGAGGAGACAGCGAAGGGAATTCGCGCATCACAAGATCCTCCAGAAAAAATCCTGCACCGCCCCTAAGGGAGGCGATGCAGGCAAGTGTTTACTGGAAGCGGTATTCGACGGTGACAAAGCCCGTGGTGGGCGGGCCGAAGAAGACCGTTGTGTTGTTCTCAAGACCCAGAGCCGAGGGGCAGCCACTGGTTCCAAAGCAATAGCCTGCCGTACGGTACTCTTCGTCCGTCAGGTTCTTGCCGTGCAGACCCACCAGCCAGCGCTCATCGCCACTGGTCCAGACGATGCTGGCGTTCAACAGGCCGTAAGCTTCCTGATCGATATCCGCGGCGGCAATCTCAAATTGCTGCACATCACCTTTGTAGGAGTAATTGGTATTAATCAGTAACGTGCCGCCTGCCAGGTCCGTGTTGTAGCTCAAACCAACAAAGGCCATTTCTTCTGGCGTGTTCTGAATATCTCGATCACTGGAGACATCTACGCCGCCGACGAGATACTCCTTGAACGAAGCATCCAGCAGGCTGGCAGAAAACTGCATGCTGAAGTTTTCGGTAAAGAGCAGGTTACCCTCGATCTCAAGACCCGAGATTTCGGACTGTCCGGCGTTGGTCACGGTACCTACAAAACTATCGTTGACGCCGTCACCATCACTATCTACGCCCACCGATCCGGGAATCTGCATATCCTGATAATCGCTGTAGAACAATGCAACATTGGTAATAGCCCGACCGCCCCACCACGTCGATTTAACGCCCACTTCCCAGGAATCCAGCTCTTCCGGGTCAAAGCCCTGTTCCACCGCTGGCGTGGCAAAGTTGGCACCCCGGGGATCGAAGCTCCCCGCTTTCCAGCCCTGGCTGTACCCACCGTAGATCTTGATGTCATCACTTAGGGCATAGCTCAGGTTCGCCCGCGGCGAGAAGTCGTAGTAGGTTCGCTGGGCTTCATAGTCGCTGGTTGCAGCCAGCAAAATGGCGCTGTCGTTGCCAAAGAAGGGTGAGCCGGTGCCAAGGTAGGTGCCCCGAAAAATATCGGCAGTTCGCTCATCCTCTGTATAGCGACCGCCCACAGACAAAGACCAACGATCGGTGAGCTCATAAGTCAGATCACCAAACACCGACCAGGATTTGGTCTCCACAGTACCGCCGGTGTACGCGGTCAGTCCGCCCGGCGCCAGAAGGCCCAGCACCACATCGAAATCGTTGGAGGCCTCGGCATCGAGATAGTAGTAGCCCAGCACAAGATTTACGCGGTCGGTGTTCCACAGCAGCTGGAATTCCTGACTGAACTGCTCGTTGTCGTAGATAACCGGCGCATCAAAGTCGGGGCTTGCGAGGCTGTCAAAGTCGATAACGGACTCGGTCAAATCTTCGCGGCCTGCGGTAATGGAGCGCAGCGTCATGGTATCGCTGACATTCCAATCGACCGAGGCCATCCAGCCTTCGGACTCCACCTGGTTATTGCCGTTAATGCCCGCGGTGGTCGGCAGGACACTGGCGCCGGCGTTAGTATCAAACACGCTGCTCGGCGACGGAGTGCCACTGATGGCGCCGGGATACGGCCGCCAACCGGCTACTGCCGACGATTGATCATCGGTATTGTCATAGGCGACGCGAACCAGAATGTCTTCGCTAGGCTCCCATTCAGCCGACAGTCGGTATCCAAAGATATCTTTGTCATACTGCTCACCACCGGTGAACAGGTTGTCGCCGAAGCCATCGCGGTTGAAAGAGGCGACGGTGGCACCTACCCGAAAGCTATCGCTCACAGGCACAGACACGGTGCCCACCAGGTCAGCCTGATTGTAAGTACCGTAGGAAGCACGGACGTTGGCCTGCACCTCGTCAGACAATCGGCGGGTCACATACTTGATTGCGCCGCCCACCGCATTACGTCCATACAGTGTTCCCTGAGGTCCACGCAGCACCTCGATACGCTCTACGTCATAGATATCCAGCAGTGCGCCCTGAGGGCGTGCCAGATATACGTCATCCAGATACAGAGCCACACCCTGCTCGAATCCCGCTAATGGGTCCTGCTGACCGACACCGCGAATAAACGCGGTGAGCGTTGTGTTGGTTGCTCGCGATGGCTCGAGGGTAACGCTGGGAATAGACTGCGCAAGCTCGGTAAGGTCCTGAGCACCGGCCAGGCGCAACGCGTCTCCGCTCAACGCGGTCACAGCGATAGGCACGTCCTGCAGGTTTTCTGCCCTGCGTCGAGCGGTTACCAGAACTTCTTCAAGAGCCAGCGATGGCTCTTGCGACTGTGCAGAAACCAGCGGTGATGCAGCCGCCGATAACAACAGTGATGCAAAAGTCGTTGCGGCAATGAGGGGTTTACGGACGGGAGTTCTGTTGGACATGGCGGACACCTGTAACGTTATTAGTTATATGAGCGCCGTGTGTCGCGGCACTTTGAGTCTTGTTTATTCAACAACCGTTGAATGATCTGCAGGTTATTCAACAGTTGTTGAACTGTCAAGCTGTGAATATTACATATCACCGCCGTGGCGACTCGCCTCACCGCGAGTAACGGCCAGACCGAACAAACCGAAGGCCAGGGAGGCGAAAATGCCGTAACTCGCCGAGATCGCGGGGTTTGCGATGCCCATCACCAGATTGAAAAACAGATGCAGGCTCAACCCCAGTGCCGCCGCGCCGACCACGACCCACAGGGGAATGTGGCGGCGCAGAAGCACGCCAAAGAGCACGGGGACCAAAGACGCGGCGGCAAGGCCGTACACGCCTTTTTGCGCAAACAAACCAATAAGGGGCGGCGGATTCCAGGCCAGCAACACGCCTACAATACCCACGGCCACCAGTACCCAGCGCGACAACACCAGTCCATTACTACTCTCTCCCGCAAGAGGCTTAACGATGTCGTTAACCACCATGGCCGACAGCGCGACCAGGATGCCATCAAGGGTGCTCATTCCCGCAGCCAGCAGCGTAAGAAATATAAACACCAACACATACTCGCCCCAGGCGGAGCTACCAAACTCATGCAGAAGGTATTCGCGCACAACCGTATCCTGCGCATCGATCTCAAGACCTGCCAGACGCGCATAAAATCCGATCATTAGCATCAGGGTGAACAATGTGCCGACTACGGCCGTGGTGCCGATGAATTTACCGATATCCCTGTCACTGCGCAGATACAGGACCTTGGTGAGAATATGCGGCTGTAACATCAGCGCAAAGGTCACCACAAAGCCGCTGACAAACACCGAGAAGAAATCAAAATACAGATTGCTGCTGTCGTTAAAGGCCTGGGCATAGCTGCCCCCCACGGACTGGAGTGCGCCCAGGGGATCCCCGGAAAATATTTGAAGCCCTGAACAAACAGCACCA
>DS999406.1:330465-395537 GCA_000158155.1 gamma proteobacterium NOR5-3
ATACCGACCAGATAGGGACTCATGTCCTTATTGCCAATGGCAAAGCCTTCTACGCTGCTGGTGCGTCGCATGCCCACATAGGACAACCAATACACGAGAGCGACGTAAGCGAGAGTCAAAGCATACTTGAAGAACTCAGCAGACATGGTTGTCATTTCCCTGCGATTTCTGACAGACTATTCAACAAGCGTTGAATGCGCAAGCGGAAGGCCCCAAAGCAGAGCCTTTACAAATGGCGCCGGGTGACAGGAACCGCAATGAATAAAAAAAACAGCATCCCCAAACGTGAGCGCATCCTTGATGCGGCGGAAGAGCTCTTCGCAGAGCACGGCTACGACGGCGTCACGCTCAGGCAGATAGCCACCACCGCCGGTGTCGATGTTGCCCTGGCAAACTATCATTTTGGTAAGAAGCTGGACTTGTTTCAGGCAGTGTTTAACCGCCGGGCAGAGCTGCTCAACGGTGCGCGCCGGGAGGCATTACATGCCTGCCAGGTGTCTTCGGGAAAAAAAGGCCCCAGCGTTGAGCAGATCATTGAAGCGTTCTTAAGGCCTCTGGAAATCACCCAGGAAACCGGGGACGAGGGCTGGCGGCACTATCTGGCACTTATCGCCTACATCAACAACTCGCCCTATTGGGGCCCGCGCATGATGTCCTCGCTGTTTGACGAACTGGTGCAGGAGTTCATCGAAGCGCTGAAAAAGGCCCTCCCCAAAGCCAGCGAGGCGGATATCTATTGGTGCTATCACAATCTCTCTGGCGCACTCACGTTGACCCTGGCGAACACCGGCCGAATCGACAAGTTATCCCGGGGGCATTGTCACAGCGCGGACTTTCAAGCCGCCTATGACCATATGATTCCTTTCACGGCAGCAGGGTTTCGCAAAATCTGCGGCGGCTAACGGGCCCGTCGATCCGCTAATCGCGGATAAACGCTGAAAGGTCGTTATGGAATTTTTCCATAGAGGCCGGATGCAGATACATCATGTGTCCAGCTTCGTAGAGCTCAAGGCTGAGGTTCTCTCGCAGTGATGCCGGCAGATCAATGTGATCAATGAAATACTGCGTAGCACCATAAGGCGTGGCCAGATCATAAAGTCCCTGCTGCACCAGTACCCGCATATGTGGACTCTGGGTCATGGCATAGGCCAGATCCACTGCCGTATTGGGCACGGGCTCCGTACCGCCACCGGGCTGTGCGTGGCGCTGATCCCAGCTGGCCCACAGACCCGCCGAGCCCACATACGCACGATCCGTTTTCACGCCCAGGGCCTCACGGTAATAGTCGTTAAACGTGGCCAAAAAAGCAGGACCGACGGAAGGAAAGAACGGGTCGTAACGAAATCTTTCGCCATTGTGCCCAATGCCCGGGCCGACAAAGCGAGAATCAATACGTCCTACGGTCTGCCGTCGATCGCGCAGCAGCTCTTTGGCGAAACGCTGCTCGTCAATACGCAGGTTGGCCCTGTCCCAATACTGAGCGCTGATACCGGTAAAGCGCTCCATACCCGCCAACACGGCCTGACGCTCTTTTGCCGTGGCGCGATGCCCTTTTAACAGCAATGCGGCATATTCCCCGCGGGCAAAACGATCTGCCTCAGCGATAAAATCCATAACGTCGTCTGGGCGGCTATCAATAGCGTTGTGGTACCAGGCGGTTGCGGCGTAGGTACTGAAATAATTGATGTAGGGCAGGTCATTTGTGCCACCCGCGTTCCCCGCGAGAAAGTCCATGTAGGGCGACACCAGAATCACGCCGTTGAGCGCCATGCTGTGGCGCGTCAACAGCCTGTATGCCACGCCGCCGGAGCGGACACCGCCGTAGCTCTCGCCAAGAAGGTACTTTGGCGACTGCCATCGCCCGGTGTCTGAGACATAGCGAACGATAAAATTGGAAACGGACTCGATGTCCTTATCCACCCCCCAGAAGTCCTCGCCTTTGGCATCACCCACGGGGCGAGAAAATCCAGTGCCAACGGGATCAATCATGACCAAGTCGGCTTTGTCGAGCACAGAAAACTCATTGTTCACGCGGACAAAAGGTCCTTCTGTATTGAACTCAAGATCTTCGACCTGGGTCCTCTGGGGGCCAAGAATTCCCATATGTAGCCACATGGAGGCGGAGCCGGGGCCACCGTTGTAGGCAAACAGGATGGGCCGCGTTTTTTTGTCTCCACCTTTGCGAACGTAGGCGGTATAGCCAAAGTGAGCGATTTCATTGCCATCGTCGTCTTTCATTTCCAGCGTCCCCGCGGTCGCTGTGTATTCAAAAGACTGGCCATCGATACTTACCGAGCCCGTGCTCTGTACATGCAGGGGTTCCGGAGTTTTAGTCGCCTTATCGCCTTTCGTTTCATGGTGATCGCCGAATGCATTAGCACCGGCTAATAGGCAAAACACTAATGCCATTGTCCTCGGCAGTGCAGGCGTCAGCGCATGCATTATTCTCATAATTCTCTCCGGTTCGTTAAATTGATCAGTGGCATTCTTGGTGCGGTTCCAACCTGCCGGGCGGTAGCTAGACAAGTACTCAAGGTCACCGCTTTTAAGTGCCCAAAGGCGCCGAAATCGCAAGCTCGTGCTGAAAGTCTTTTTCTATTTGCTGCTGAAGCTCGTAACGCCCGGCACCCTGACGCTTGGACGAATCCTTGATGCGTTCCTGGTAGCGCTGCTTGCGATTGGCCGCCACCGCTGCAGCAAAACGTTCCGTCTCGACTTCGCCGGCGATAAGTGCCTCCACCAAAGCGATATCAATACCCAGACGATAGGCGATTCGGTTTGGACGAATCTGGTGCGCGTGAAACTTCGCCACCGCCGCAATTTGCTCCTCGGGTTCCAGCGTGCAGACCCGCGAATATCCAAAAGGTGGGGACGGTGTTCGAGTATCGTTTTCGCTACTGTTTTGCATCGGCGCTTTCTAGCATCGCAATACGCCTGTGACAAGGCGGCAGTAAGTTGAGTCAGACTTTTGTCGTACCTCTGCGCAGAGTCCCCAAGAACAAATTGCTCAAAAAACACTCAATCACGGCTATACTGGGAGGCTAGGTTTAACTACTGCTACTGGAGAAGAATAATGAATGCACCTCAGACAGCCGCGAACGTCGCCGATGCCGAAATGCTCATGCAGAGCGTTCTTGAAGCACAACGAAGCGACTATATTGCGGAAGGCGGCGTGAGCGCCGCTACCCGCCGCGATCGGCTAAGCCGCGGTATTGATGTGTGCATCAGGTATCAGGACAAGATGATCGATGCGCTCAACACCGACTTTAGCTGCCGCCCCCGGGAAGTGACCCTGCTGACGGACGTAGCCGCCTCCATTACGCCGCTCAAGCACTGCCACAAGCACCTGGAAAAATGGATGCGCAGTGAAAAACGTCCCACCATGTTCCCCGTGAACCTGCTGGGTGGCCGTTCTTCTATCGAGTACCAGCCCAAAGGCGTGGTAGGCATCATCTCTCCCTGGAACTTCCCCGTGAACCTGACCTTTGGTCCCCTTGCCGGTGTTTTGGCCGCAGGCAACCGCGCCATGGTCAAGCCCTCTGAGTTCACCCCCGCCACCTCAGAGGTCATGGCGGAAATGGTCGCTGACGCCTGGGATGAAAAAGAAGTCGCAATTTTCACCGGCGGCCCCGAGGTCGGACAGGCCTTTTCCGGACTGCCCTTCGATCACCTGGTCTTCACCGGTGCTACAAGCATCGCCAGACACATCATGGCCGCCGCCTCGCGCAATCTGGTACCGGTCACCCTGGAGCTTGGCGGAAAGTCACCGGTGATTATTTCCCGCGACGTCGATCTGACCATGGCGGTGCAGCGCATCATGCTGGGCAAAACGTTGAATGCGGGACAGATCTGCCTGGCGCCGGACTACCTCATGGTGCCCGAGGAGCGTCTTAGCGAGATTGTTGCCGCCCTTAAATCTGTTACCGAAGAGATGTATCCCAAGCTGCTGGACAACCCGGAGTACACCTCGGTCGTCAACGAGCGTCACTACCAGCGTCTCAACAGCTACCTGGCCGACGCTGCCGAGCGCGGTGTAACCACGACGACCATCAATCCGGCGAACGAGGACTTTGCCTCACAGCAGGGCACCTTCAAGATTCCACCCACGCTGGTGGTCAATCCACCGGAGGACAGCAAGGTGATGGAAGAAGAAATCTTCGGGCCTATCCTGCCGATCAAGACTTACAAGGACTTCTCGGAGACCATCGATTACGTCAACGCACATCCACGGCCCCTGGGCGCCTACTACTTCGGCAAGAACAAGGACGAAGAAGAAGCCGTGCTGAAACGCACCACCTCCGGCGGCGTCACTATCAATGACGTGATCATGCACATCATGCAAGAAGAGCTTCCCTTCGGAGGCGTAGGTCCCAGCGGCATGGGCGCTTATCATGGTCATGACGGGTTCAAGACCTTCAGTCACGCCAAAGCTGTTTTCCGCCAGTCACGCTTCAACATTGGCAAGCTCGGCGGCATGCTGCCTCCCTATGGGCCTGCTACGGAAAAGACCATCAAGATGCAGGTCAAAAAGTAAGAGTATCGACTGACGCAGCCAGGTCACACCGTGCAACAGCGTGTAACGACTCGCGCACGGTGTGTTGCTACCCTCAGGAGTATCAGCCTGCTCTGCATTTTGGCTCAGGGGGGTTGCACCATGACAACCGAACAACCGATCGTCATCGCCCATCGCGGCGCCAGCGCTTACCTTCCCGAGCACACGCTGCCCGCCAAAGCCATGGCCCATGCCATGGGTGCGGATTTTATCGAGCAGGACGTAGTCCTCACTCGCGACGGCACGCCCATTGTTCTACACGACATTCATCTGGACTCCACCACCAATGTGGCAGAGGTGTTTGCCGATCGGGCACGGGCCGACGGCCGCTTCTATGCGATTGATTTCACTCTGGAGGAGATTCGTCGCCTGAAGGCTCATGAGCGCCGAACCCCCAATGGAGAAGCCGTGTTCCCCCACCGCTTTCCGGCCATTGAGGGACTGTCCGGGGTGCCCACACTCGCAGAAGAAATCGCGCTCATCGACGGACTCAACCGCAGTCGCGAGCATCAGGCGGGACTCTACGTAGAGATGAAGGCAAGCGCCTTTCACGCCAGTGAGGGACAGGACCTTCCTGCGGCGGTGATGCAGGTGCTCAAAGACAGTGGCTGGGATCAGCGTAAAGATCGGGTGTTTCTGCAAAGCTTTGAACCCGACGCGCTTCGCCAACTCAAATACGAGCTAAAAACTGTACTCCCCCTGGTGCAGTTAATCGCCGAGAACGCCTGGGACGAAAGCGGCAGCGTGGACTTTGACGCTATGCGCACTGACGCGGGCCTGGACGCCGTGGCCGAATATGCCGATGGCATCGGGCCGTGGCTGATGCAGCTTTATTTGGGCGTAGACGATCAAGGCGGGCAACAAATCACGGATCTGGCGAGCCGCGCTCACGCGCGAGGCCTGGTTGTTCATCCCTACACGTTTCGTGCGGACCAATTGCCACCGGGAATTGATAGTTTTGAAGCACTGCATCAGCTGTTTTTCGAAGACCTGCAGGTAGATGGTGTCTTTAGCGACTTTCCTGATCGCAGCCGGGCGCTCAGCGAAAAGTTCGCTAACACAACAAAGCCCTCGCCTTGAACGTCAAACAATGAAAGTCTTGATGTTTTTAAAGTCTCTACCTTGAACTACGATGACGCGCGCAATTATCTGTTAGCACGTCCGGAGGCCTGGGAAGACTACCCTTTTGGCCCCGGGGTGGCGGTCATTAAGGTTCTGGATAAAATGTTTGCAACACTGGGAACCGAGGATGGCGTGGCGCGTATGAACCTCAAATGCGAGCCCAATGAAGCACTGATGCTTCGCGATATCTTCGACGCGGTACTGCCCGGCTACCACATGAACAAACGGCACTGGAATACGGTGCTCCTTGACCAAAGCATCCCCAGAGGTGAAATCGAGCGCATGATCGACAACTCCTACGCTCTGGTGATTCAGGGGCTACCGAGCCGGCAGCGCAAAGCCTTACAAATGAGAACAGGGCAAGAAATTACGTGAGCACCAAAGTAAATCGACGCACCAAAATAGTTGCAACCATTGGTCCGGCCAGCGAAAGCGCAGAAGCTATCGGGCAACTGCTGGAAGCCGGTGTGGACGTATTCAGACTGAACTTCAGCCATGGCTCTATCGACCAGCACGCGGCAGTCGCAGAACGTATTCGTAAGCAATCGGCGATACACGGGCGCTACGTCGGCATCCTGGCTGATTTGCAGGGCCCCAAAATCCGCATCAGCAGCTTTAGTAGTGACAGCATCAAGCTCAGTGTGGGCGATCGCTTCAGGCTGGACAGCGGCATTGCGGAGGATGGTGGCGATCAGCGGGGAGTCGGCTTTACTTATCTGCCCATGCTGGACAGCCTTCAAAGCGGTGACATCCTGTTACTGGACGACGGCCGCATTCGATTGCGCGTCGACGATGTGGAGAAGTCAGCGGTAGATTGCACCGTGATCGTGGGCGGCAAACTTGGATCACGCAAAGGTATCAATCGCCTGGGCGGAGGTATTGCAGCGCCGGCACTCACCGACAAAGACATCGAGGATATCGCAGGGTTGGATCGTATCGCACCGGACTATGTGGCGATCTCTTTTGTATCAAGCCTTGCAGACATCGAGCACGCCAAGTCACTGCTTGAAGCGCAGAATCTATCCGTAGCGGTGATCGCCAAGATTGAGCGTGCCGAGGTCGTTGCAGACGATGACATTCTCAATGGGATTCTCAAGGCCTCAGACGGCGTCATGGTGGCCCGAGGAGATCTGGGCGTAGAAGTGGGCGATGCAGAGCTCATTGGTATACAAAAAGATCTGATTTCCCGGGCGCGGCGCATGGACCGACTGGTCATCACAGCGACTCAAATGATGGAATCCATGATCAGCAACTCTATGCCCACGCGCGCCGAGGTCTTTGACGTAGCTAACGCGGTTCTTGATGGTACGGACGCCGTCATGCTGTCTGCAGAAACCGCCGTTGGCGAATACCCGGTAGAAGTGGTTAAAGCCATGGCCGATGCCGCGCTGGGCGCAGAGCGTCATCCGGTGGCGCGCACTTCACGCTACCGTCTGGAAAGACAGTTTGCCAGTGCTCAGGAAACCATTGCCATGTCGGCGATCTATGCGGCCAATCACTACGGCAATGTTCGGGGTATCGCCTCTCTTACCGAGTCGGGAACGACGCCGCTACTTATGTCGCGGCTCAGCTCGGGGCTGCCTATTTTTGCGCTGTCCAATAAACCCCGCACGCTCTCACGGCTAAGCTTGTGTCGGGGGGTCATTCCCTTGTACTTCGACGCCAGTTCCTTCGAGCATGACGACATTGAAGTCAGCGCCATTGAGTATCTACGCGACAACGACCTCCTTTCGAAGGGCGATTCGCTGTTGCTCACGCGAGGTGAGGTCATGGGCACCCCGGGCGATACCAATATTATGAAGATTCTGCCCGTAGGCTGAACGAGCTGTTAATTTTCGTGTTGGTTATGCAGTGCACATTTGCAGGCGACCCAGGGCCGCTTTAGCCTGAGGCTGTGTGAAAACGCTGCTTCGAGATATGCTACCGCTGTCGTAGTAACTCGAGATTCTGATGAAGCGTTTCGTAGAAGGCGAAGATCGAAGCCAAGGCACGTTATTTCCCGAACGGCTCGATGACTACATCGCAGACGATAACCCCGTAAGAGTCATTGATGCCTTTGTTGAGGAACTCGATCTGGCTGATCTGGGTTTTGAGCGAGTTCAACCGCAAGCCACCGGCCGCCCTGGCTACCATCCGGCATCACTGTTAAAGATCTACGTGTACGGCTACCTCAACCGGATTCAATCCAGTCGCCGGCTGGAGCGCGAGACACAGCGCAATGTCGAGATGATGTGGCTCACCGGCCGATTAATGCCGGACTTCAAAACCATTGCCGATTTCAGGAAGGACAACGGCAAAGCCATACGCCGCGTCTGCCGGGAGTTTATTGATCTATGCCGCTCTATGGAGATGTTCACCCAAGCCATCGTGGCTATTGATGGCAGCAAGTTCAAAGCGGTCAACAGCAAGGATCGGAACGATACCAAGGCGAGTATGAAGCGCCGCATCGCCAGAGTAGAGCAGCACATCGAGCGATACCTGTCGCTGCTGGACGACGTCGACAAGGACGAGCCATCGGTGCGGGATACAAAGGTGCCGGAACTGGAAGACAAGATTGCTGCGCTCAAGGAGCGAATGCAGCAATTAAAAAAGCGTGAGCGCGATGTACTCGCGCACCCCGACCAGCAAATCTCTGAGACCGACCCGGATTCCCGCCTGATGAAGAAAGGCGGCATGGGTTCACAAGTGAGCTACAACGTTCAAACGGCCGTCGACACAAGGCACAAGCTGATCGTTGCGCACGACGTCACCAATGCCGCCGTTGACAGGAATCAACTCTTCCCGCTAGCAGGACTGACCCAGCACACGCTGCAACAAGACGAGATTAAGGTATTGGCCGACCGAGGTTATTACAAAGGCAGAGCCATAAAAGACTGCTACGACGCAGGTATCCAAGTGTTGGTCCCTAAAATCCTGACGTCCGGCAGCAAGGCGGCGGGCCGTTTTGGCAAACAAGACTTTCACTACGAGGAAGCAGCAGATCAGTATCGATGCCCGGCTGGGGAAATATTGCAGCGGCGGTTTAACACAGTTGAAGCAGGCAACGTGCTGCATGTGTACTTTGCACCGGTCTCGGTGTGCAGGAACTGCGCGTTAAAATCACAATGCATGACGAGCGCGCAGCGCCGGATACGGCGCTGGGAACACGAAGACCTGCTGGACACTATGGAGCAGGAATTACGCAATACGCCTGATGCCATGTCGGTACGATCGCAAACGGTAGAGCATCCCTTTGGGACACTCAAAGCCTGGATGGGGTCGACTCACTTCCTGACGAGGCGGCTGAAGAATGTCCGCACGGAGATGAGCTTGCATGTCCTGGCTTACAATCTGCGGCGAATGATGAGCATTATGGGCGTGGTGCCGTTAATGGAGGCGATACGAGCCTAAGAGCTGTATTTAGCCTTATTTTGCGTTGTTCGAGGGCTGCGTAAACGGCATTACAGGCGTTCAAGAAATTTTAGCCATAAAGACCTGCTTCAATATCGCGCCGCTGACATGCCCGCTGAGTGATGGAGAGACCATTGAATAGTACTGTTTTTACAGTGCTTATCGCTGGAGCCGGTTTTCACACAGCCTCGCCTATTTCGAGTCGTTCGATTTCGACCAACCGAGATGTCTGCTTCCGAGCCGAGACAGACGTTCCTGCATCAGCGATCGTATGCTAGTTTGCTACAGCGAATGGCAACGGAGGCTATTGAAATGACGCTAGAGGAATGGTCCTACGTGTCGCAAATTCTTGGGGTAGTGTTAGTTGTCATCACCCTGATTTACTTGGCCCTACAAGTCAGACAAGGGACGCAGCTATTGTTATCAGAGGCCCGGCAGGTGGCGCTCACTACCGATCAGGGAGGGGTTTACAAATTCATTGATTTCCCAGGACTGGGACGTTCCATGTCAGGACCCGACACACCAACCTTTGAAGAGAAAACACAGTTAATGTTCTGGCTCATTTCGCAGATGCGCGCGCGTGAGCACGAATGGTTGCAGTACGAAGCTGGTGCTCTTGATGGCGATGCCTGGCTTAGCTATCGGGACGTCATCTTTTTCGTTCTTGGGACTCCTCGAAACCGCGAACTCTGGACACTTTGCAGCGGTTACTTCAACAAAGGCTTCGTGAAAATGGTCGATGAAATGACCAACGAGGTAGGCCACACGGATTTTTGGCAGCGTTTGGAAGCGGTGAACTGAATTTCAACAATAGGACGGCCGTCCCTGGCTGTCGAAAGCGGTCGTCAAAATCATCGGATTCTGCTTTGCCCTGAAGACCGCCTTGAGTTGTTTTAAGACATCATCAGAGATCCCTTTCGCATAGCGTGAGTCGTTCTCGCTATGCTCTAATAAACATCGAAATTAGCCAAAACGACCTAATAGGAATAGACCTCCTGTGATTCTCCGCAGCCTCACAAAACACGTAAAGGACCAGAACTGGTTTGCCGTGGGCATAGATTTTGTCATCGTTGTGTTTGGTGTTTACGTTGGTCTCCAGGTTCAGGAGTGGAGTGACCTCAGAGCGTTGGAGGCGTCAGAGTTTCAGTATCTGGCTGAACTTCATGAAGAAATTTCGGGTAACGCAAAGTTCACGGCAGGCACAGTAGATGCAATGAATGACGTGGTTTCTTCGGGAAAGCGCGCGCTCGATTTCTTGCAGTCAGACCGTGATTGTGACGAAGACTGCTGGCGAGTTCTTGTGGACTTTTTTGTTGCATCCCAAGCCTTTCGACCCGCTGTTTCTTCAACTGTGTATGAAGAGATGCAGCGGCTCGGCTTTCCTAAATCAATGGCGGTGCGTTCGGCCGTTGATGACTACTACGCTTTGAGCACCACTGCGAATCTGAGTATCGACAATGCCCCTAAGTACCGCGTTAGCTTTCGCGAACTGATTACGGTCGAGGCCCACGAGCAACTCTGGGGGCAGTGCCACCGTGTCGAGGCTTCATTAGAGTACTTGATTGTCGATTGCCCACCAGCCATGCCCCTCGAAAGCACGAGAGAAATGTTAGATCGCATTCGTGCAAGACCTGAATTGCTGGGTCAATTGCGTTACTGGATAGGTATGCATGCGCTTTGGATTCCAGCATTCAACGAGTTGCTGGAACAGGCTGCGCAGGCACTTAAAGCGATTGAATTAGAGCAAACGGGCAGCTAGCCGATGCACAAGGTCTTAAATAGCAGGTTGCGAACGACTCCCATGAACATCAGATTTCGACAGAGCAATCTCACAAGCGCAGAACAAGCCATCGTGACACGTGGCTTTGAGGACTACGCGGTGCAACAGCAAGCACCGCCGTACCGGGCTCGCAATTTGAGCTGGACCGCCGACGATGAACAAACCGAGCTCGCTGGCGCACTTGTCGGTGAAATCTACTGGGACTGGATGTTCCTCGATGATCTCTGGGTCGCCCCCACGCACCGTGGTCAGGGTATTGGTAGCAGGCTGGTAAGAGCTGCCGAAAACTTTGCGCAGGAGCAGGCGTTGCAGGGTGTCTGGTTATGGACACAGAGTTGGGAGGCCGAGCACTTTTACCCCAAACTCGGGTACAGCGAATTCACGCGTTTCCATGACTTCCCCAAGGGACACACACGAATTGGCTATCGAAAATCACTGGCGTGAACCTGGCCTGCACGCGGGCGGTTTGCATCGCCTCTAAACCACAAAAATTACCGTTAATGGCTTGATTTGATACAGGCAGCGCATTCCTATCGGGAGTGCTACACTTGGCGTGCTGTCTTGAACAGCAGGTTCATCCAGATAGAGACACAAGAACGAAAAGTACATACGTTGTTGAACAAGAAATCTTACGCCACGCCCGCGCAGATCCTGCGATCGCTCACTTCCAACGCCTTACACGGCAAGGGATATTCTCCCCTGTCCTCCTTCGGCTGTCTGGTAATGGCGCCTGCAGCTTTGGCGCGTGCATGGAACAAAGAGAGTAATGAATGTCCCTGTCCGGTGTAAGCACTATATAAAGCCGCTACAGCCAACATCGCTATTAAACTGCAGCATGCAGAGCAAGCCATGAAGGCAGCGGAGTAAATTAAAGGTAAAAAAGTATGTCGACAGTAACCGGTACCGTAAAGTGGTTTAACGAATCCAAAGGCTTTGGCTTCATCGAGCGTGAAGGCGGCCCAGACGTTTTCGTTCACTTCAGTGCTATCAAAGGTGATGGATTTAAAACACTGACTGATGGTCAGAAAGTAGAATTCACAGTCACGGACGGTCAAAAAGGCCCCCAAGCAGAGGACGTGGTTGCTGTCTGACAGTACTACGAACACCCCACTGAGTTCTTGAGATTCGGTCAGAAGCCCCGGAAACGGGGCTTTTTTGTTGGAAACTCGCAAAAAGGTAGTGACAGATTATGCAAACATCTATGGGACTGCTGGTTAGTCAGGGTGACTGGCGGGCGGTGGAGTCTGCCTTCAATGAAATGGAGTTTGTACAGCGCCTGGGACTCGTCGTGGACCTGTCCGATCCCGATCGGCCTCGTGGCGACGTGTCAAAAATCGAGTCCTATCACCTTGGCGGCATTGGTCAGGACTTTGTCAACGGTGCCGTGACCTCCGGCGTTATCGATATCATTCTGGGGCTCACGGGACTGCGTTTTGCCGAACTGGGCTATTTCGCAACTCGCAACCTGCAGATAGACCTGACCCTGCCCGTAGAGAAAGAGGGCTTTTACGTGACCTCCCGGGCCACCAGTCGCATCGGAAAGAATCTCTTTGCAGAGGCCACCGTTTACAATCCCGATGGTGAGCCCCGGGTTCATGCCACCGGCCTGGTCCGCCTCGGCATCCGCAAGGGATGAAAACAGCCTCGGGCAGTCACTTTGATGAATCAAGGCATGGCAAACTATCCGTCTGCACTTTTAAGGGAATAACCATGAACAAGTTCGCTAACATCTCGCTCAAGGCGCTGCTGTGCTTTGCAGCCATCACCGCCATCGCGACCAGTCCGGCATTTGCCCAGGACGCTGAACTGGGGCTCAGTAAAGGCAGTGTCGCACACGCCAAAGAGCTTCGGGACGCGGCCATGGCAGGCTCCAGGGCTTACAGTATCGTTGCATCACTCACCACCGAGGTCGGGCCCCGGCTCGCCGGAACCGATGCCGAAGCCCGGGGACGGGATTGGGCCGTCGCTAAACTCAAGGCCCTGGGTTTTGACGGCGTTCGAGTGGAGCCCTTCACTATGCAAGCCTGGGCACGCGGATCCGAGAGCGCCGAACTGGTAAGTCCCTATCCGCAGCCTTTGTCTCTGACGACGCTGGGGGGCTCCGTCGCCACACCCGAGGCGGGTCTGGAAGCAGACATCGTGGTGTTCCAGACACTCACTGATCTTGAAGCTGTCAAACCCGGGAGCCTCGCGGGCAAAATCGCCTTTGTATCCCACGCCATGCAAAAAACCCAGAATGGCTCGTCCTACGGATTTCATGGTCGCCTGCGTCGCAGCGGAGCAAGCATCGCCGCCAGCAAGGGCGCCATCGCGATTCTTATTCGGTCTATCGGTACTGACTCACACCGCATGCCGCACACGGGCTCAATGCGCTACGACCCGGCGATAGACAAGATCCCCGCCGCTGCCCTGTCTAACCCCGATGCCGATCAGTTGGAACGTATCCATGCCCGGGGCGAAACCATGCGGGTCCGTCTGAACCTGCAACCACGCTCTTTGGGCGAAGTGGAAAGCGGTAACGTCATTGTGGACATCCGCGGCACCGAGTCACCCGATGAAGTCGTCATCATCGGCGGCCACCTGGATAGCTGGGACCTGGGTACCGGCGCCATCGATGACGGGGCAGGTGTTGCCATCGCTACCGCAGCGGCCAAACTGATCCTCGATAGTGGCAAGCGCCCAAAGCGGAGCATTCGATTGATACTCTGGGGCGCCGAAGAGGCGGGACTGCTCGGTGGCTATGCCTACCTGGAGCGACACAGGAAAGATCTGGACAAGCAAATCGTCGGTAGCGAGAGCGACTTTGGTGCGGGCCGCATTTGGCAGCTCACGTCACAGGTCAGCCCAGAAGCTCAGCCTCTGGTAAATAAAATCGCCGAACTGCTGATACCCATTGGCGTCGCACCCGGTAGTAGCGACGCACCGGGCGCAGGTCCTGATTTAACACCGCTGGTAAAAGCCGGGATGCCCTCGTTGCGGCTGCATCAAAATGGCAATGACTACTTTGATCTTCATCACACGGCGGATGACACTCTGGACAAGATCAATCCCCATGATCTGGATCAAAACGTAGCGGCGTTTGCTGTTTTTGCCTGGTTGGCAGCGGATAGTGATCTTCGTTTTAAAGCACCCTGAGACAATCAGCAGTCACGGTCAATCAACAAAGCACTTCCCGAACCGGCCGCACCTGCGGCCGCAACGACCCCACGACGGAGACCCCGGCGCTCCATTTCATCCAGCAGTGTGAGCGCCATAATGGGGCCTGTGGCGCCCATAGGATGTCCCAGTGCAATAACGCCGCCGTTCACATTCAGGCGCTCGGGATCCAGGCTCAGCTCTCGTTCGGCCATGACACTGGTGGCCGCAAACGCCTCATGAATTTCGAACAAGTCGATATCCTGGCTCGTCAGGCCGTAACGCTTTAGCAATGCTTTGGTCGCCTCTACGCAGCCTGTGAGTACCTGCAGCGGATCGGCACCCACAGTGACACTTCCTGTAATTCTTGCCCGAGGCTTTACCGATAAACGGCGTCCCTGCTGTGGGCTTCCCAACAGCAGCACACTCGCGGCATCGGCCATGGCGGGAGAATTACCGGCGGTATGCAGGTGTTCGATGTTTGAGAGCCGGGGATTTGCAGCCAGTTGATAGTCATCAACCCCCGCTTCGCCCAGACGCGCAAACGCGGGAGAAAGCGCGGCAAGACTCTCAGGCGTTGTGTCATCGCGGATGCACTCATCGCGATCTGCAACGCCGGAGCCTGTATCGATGGGCAGGATTGAGTGGGCAAAATAGCCGGCATCGCGCGCAGCGGCAGCCCGTTGCTGACTCTGTAAAGCTACGGCATCAACATCTGCCCGGGTCAAGCCCAGGCGACTGGCGATAAGATCGGCACCACTGCCCATCATGAGAACTTTGCAGCGAAAAGCGAACTCGGGGTCCGTAAAGATTCGTGCGGCATCGCCCAGCATGGGCACCCGGGACATCATCTCTACCCCACCGGCGATCACGCAGTCGGCGGCACCACCATTGATCTTCAGCGCAGCCAGGGCAATAGCATCCACGCCCGATGAACAGTAACGACTCACGGTGATACCCGGTACGCTGTCCGGCCAACCGGCATAGAGGGTGGAGGCCTTGGCAATATTGCCGGCCTGCTCACCATGCTGGGTCACGCAGCCAAGAATGACGTCTTCGACATCCTCCGGCAGTAGACCACTGCGTTCGCACAGTCCGATATACAGCTGCTTGAGTAACGCGTGGGGAGTGAGCTCATGCAGTGCGCCGTCATCCCGGGCTCGACCTCGGGGGCTTCTCACCCCCGCATAGATCAGCGCATCATTCATTCGCCCACGCCGACCAATAAACTTACGCAGGTGGTGGTACTACCGCCGAGGTTAAAGGTAAGCATATTCTCGGCGCCTGATATCTGTGCGGCACCGGCTCTGCCCGTAACCTGTCGGGCGCAGTCCAGTGCCATGCGCACACCGGTGGCCCCCACCGGATGCCCCAGACCGATGAGTCCACCGCTGGCATTCACCGGGAAGGTACCGTCAGCGTCTATCACGCCATCTTCTACCGCCTTCCACGACTCCCCCGGCGCGGTGAGACCACAGTGATCCAGGGCCATATACTCCGTGATGGTGAAACAGTCGTGCGTCTCCAGTCCATCCAGGTCCAGGATATGCGCCACATCGGCCCTACGCAGGGTGTCGGTAATCGTGTCCGCCGCGTGGGGAAACAGCAGAGGCTGTCCCTCGCTGAGCGCAAGCTTTTGTTCCAGCAACAAAGGCGCGGAGCGATGTCCCCAGCCCTTGATCCGAGGAATATCCGCAAGCCGAAGACCGTTTTTGTGGGCATGCTCTTTGGCGACCCGTTCACTCACAAGGAGCACACAGGCCGCACCGTCACTGATTTGGCCGCAATCGAGCTTGCGCACCCGTCCCTCAATCACCGGATTGAGTTTGTCGTCCTCGCCGAAACAGCCTTCAGGAAAATGCCAGTCCCGCGACTGGGAATTGGGGTTTCGTTTTGCATTGGCAAAATTAATCTCGGCGATACGTGCCAGATGCTCATGCTGCAAACCATGACGCTTCTCGTACTCCGCACTGATGCGATCAAACAGAAATGGCCACGGATAATCGCAATCGGTTGCTTCCTGTCCCTGCCAGACCGCCGCACCTAAATGCTCCGCCCCGGTTTTGCCATCGACATTACGCATAAGCTCGATGCCCAGAACGCAGGCCACATCGTAGTGCCCTGCTTCGATATCGCGCATTGCCGACAGCATGGCGATGGAGCCCGACGCGCAGGCCGCCTCGTGGCGCGAGGTAGGAATCCCGGATAACTCAGGAAAGACGTGCGCAAAGAAGCCACCCATGAGCCCCTGACCGCAGAATAAATCCGCGACAAAGTTCCCTACATGCCCCACTTCGATGCGCGCCGGATCAATGTTCGCATCCACCACCGCAGCTTCCAGCACTTCGCGAAACATGGCGTAAATATCGAGACCCTCACGATTCCAGTTCCGGGCAAAGTCTGTCTGGGCACCGCCCAATAGATAAACTGCGGTCATTCTTGTGCTCCTGCAATGTTCAAATTATGCACAACAGCCATCATCGTGCTTCAACCTGCTTGCGTAACTCGCCTCGTACTACCTTGCCCAGTGGATTACGTGGCAGAGCCGCAAAAATCTCCAGTCGCTCGGGCAACTTAAAACGGGCGAGGCCTTTTTCTGTGAGATAGCCGGTCAATGCCTCAAGCGTAGGCGCCTCGCCACCCTCCAGGGGAACCACGCAGGCGCACACGCGCTCACCCAGATCAGCGTCGGCATAGGCGCAAACTGCCGCTTCTGCCAATCCGGGCACGCCCTCAAGCAGGCTGTCAATTTCGCTGGGCGACAGCTTTGTTCCGCCGCGATTGATAATGTCCTTGCAGCGACCAACGATACGATAATGACTGGGCTTTTCGGGGCAAATCTCGACCAGGTCTCCGCTTCGAAAAAAACCATCTTCGGTGAATACATCGACGCCGTCATGGTTTAGATAGCCGTCAAAAACACCGGGACCGTCAACGCAGAGTTCACCGGGCACGCCAGGCTCTTCGATAACACGGCCGGTCTCGGGGTCATCAATGCGGGTCAGCATGGCATTGGGAGCGTAACTCGAAAAATCGGTATCTGCTGCGCCCAGGCGGGGAAACAGCTGAGCGCGGTCTGCTGGGGACGGTGAGTTCTCGGGGGTACTGATCAGGCCAATACCCTCGTTGGATCCATAGAAATTGATGATGGGCTTTTGAAAATCCCGCTCAAAGACTTCGATCATCGCCGGCGATAAGGGTACGGAACCCGAGCCGATAATCCGCAGCGCCGAAAAATCAAATTGCTTCCAGAGGTCCGCTTGCTGGGCCAATCGATTGAGCAGCGGTGGCGGCGCCAGGGTGAAGTTAATCGCCTCTTCCTGCAACTGGCGAAGGTACAGGGGTATGTCCAATGGGTGATGCAACACCAAGGTGCAATTACACAGCGCTGCCGGAAACAAAAATCCTCCCAGGGCCGCCATGTTAATCATAGGAAACGGCGACAGTAAGCGCTCACCGTCCTGATACTGTGCAGCATGGGATGTGATTCGGCCCTGAGCCATCCACATGTTGTGCGTGCGGGGAACACCCTTGGGTGTTCCCGTGGTGCCGGAAGTCCATGCGATGGTCAGGATGGCGTTGGCATCGCTGGCCCAACCACCTGCAGGTACCGCAGAGCTTTCGTCGGCACCGGCAAAAACATTCAGATCACCAAGTACGTCCCACACGGGCACATCAGGCAGCACCTCCCGGGCCTGACTGACCAGGTCTGCTCCGCGCAATGCACTGAGGGTGATAACGGCAGCGGGCTGCAACTCATCGGCAAAATGACTAATCTCATGGGCCGCATACTGCACAGCAATGGGCGAAATTACGGCACCAAGCTTACTGAGCGCGTAGTACAGAACAATAAGCTCCGCGGTGTTGGGAAGCTGCAACACCACCGCATCGCCACAGGAGATGCCGCGCCTGGCAAGCTCCAACGCACATGCACTACTTGCCTGCTCAAGCTGACGGAGACTGAGCCGCCGGGGCGGCACGCCCATGAGCGAATCCTTGTCCGGCTGGTCCACCACCGCTTCGCGATCGGGGTGGGTGCCGGCATTCAGGGCGAGTAGTCCGTGGAGCGTTTCATCCCCCCACAGTCCCGCCTCGGTGTAAGTGTGTAAGCGATGCTTAGGGTTTCGGAGCATGAGTCTGGATCCTGCAGGCCTCGTGATATTCGCGTTCAAGTTGATCTACGATGGCAGCAATAGGCAGAATCTCATCAACGGCGCCCACGCCCTGCCCGGCAGACCAGACATCTCGCCAGCGGCGCGCATCGCCTGCCGCTTCGATGACATTGATGTCACCACCGGATGGCATGTTCTCAGGATCGTAACCCGCGGCGATCAGGCTGGCGCGAAGCCAATTGGCCTTTACCCCTGTCAGTGCGTCCGAGCAAACGATGTCCGCACCCGAACTATCAGCAACCATCTGCTTGTAGGAAGGCTCTGCCATGCTTTCGTCGCTGGCGATAAAGCGTGTCCCCATATAGGCAAAGTCAGCGCCGAGAATCTCGGCGGCCCGAATACCCCGGCCTGTGCTGATCCCTCCGCCCAGTACCACCAGCCCATCAAAATGCCGGCGAACCTCTTCGACAAAGGCAAAGCCGGACTGCTGCCCCGTATGCCCACCGGCGCCCGCAGCAACCAGCACCAGGCCATCGACACCGGCCTCAATGGCTTTTGCTGCAAACGCCATATCAATCACATCTGCAAACACCAGGCCGCCGTAGTCGTGCACGCGCTCGATAGCATCGCGGGGACTTCCCAGCGCCGTTATCACGATGGGCGCTTTGAACACCTGGGCAAGCGCCAGATCATCCATGCGCCGCGTGTTTGAGCGATGCATCATGATGTTCATTGCCCAGGGGGCATCGTGCGCAGAGACTGAGCCGGTAATTTGCGTGAGCCAGTGCTCAAGATCCTGGAAGGACCGCGCGTTGACCGATGGAAACGAACCCACGATTCCGGCGCGACAACTGGCTATCACCATTTCTGGCCCGGACTGAAGAAACATCGGCGCCTGAAATACCGGCAGCCGCAAACCGCTGAGTACATCGCTCATTTACGTGGTGTCCACGGGTCTTACTGTTATTAGAGACCGCAGTCTAGGTGAGCAAAATACACCCCGCAAGGACCCAGGGCCAATTACTTGCATAAACATACCTCAAAGTTATACTGCCAGAATTAGCTCATCGAAAACCAAGGATCAGACCGTGGGACATATGGCAAAACTGATGATGGAATTCCCGACGGTCGACAAATGCGTCGACGGGGTAACACAATTTGATGATGCGCCTGCTTGGATCTACGAGCTTGATAACCCCTATCTGCATGGGCCTTACGCGCCAACGGTCCATGAAATCGCCAAAGAGAGTCTTGAGGTAGAGGGAGAGCTCCCTGCGGACCTTCGCGGAGCCTACTTTAGAAATGGCCCCAACCCATTGCTACCACCCAAAAACCGCTATCACCCTTTTGATGGCGACGGCATGGTTCACGGCGTCTATTTTGATCATGGACAGGTGGCGTACCGTAATCGCTGGGTACAAACCGATGCGCTAAAGGGCGAGCACGCCAGCGGTAAATCCATATCCCCGGGGGTGATGGGGCCCTTTGACTACAGCGTGTCCCCCTTTGGCATCAAAGACACGTCAAATACGGACATTTTGTATTACCGAAAGCAGCTGGTGAGTCTTTGGTACAACGCCGGCAACCCTTATGCGCTGGACACGCAGTCGCTGGACACCTTAGGCGACTTTAACGTCCCACAGCGTAAACACCGTCGCATGTCTGCACATTCCAAACTCGATTGGGCCACCGGCGAATTGATGTTTTTTGACTACGGTGATGAGCCGCCTTACATGACCTACGGCGTAGCCGATGCGAGCGGTAAACTCGTCCATGAAACAGCGGTGGACTTGCCGGGTCCACGCCTGCCCCATGACATGGGCTTTACCGACAACTATGCCATTCTCCATGACCTGCCGTTTTTTCATAACATGGACGTACTTCGTCAACATCACCTGCGGGTTCTCACCTTTCACAAAGACATGCCTACCCGATTCGGTATAGCGCCACGCTACGGGAATGGCGACGCCGTGCGCTGGTTTGAGTGCGAGCCTTGCTACATTTTGCACACCAGCAACTGTTGGGAGGACGGCGACTGGGTCATCATGGATGGCTGCCGCTCCACCAACCCCATGCCCAACGCCAGCAAGGACGAAGGCGAACTCTCCCATATGCTCGCTTATATGCGTCTCGAGGCGAACAATTATCGCTGGCGCTTCAACCTCAGGACCAGTGAGGTGCGCGAAGGCTCCCTTGATGACCTGAATACCGAGTTCAACAAAACCAACCCGCTGTTCCACGGAGTGTACTCCCGCTACGCCTACCACCAGCGTATTCCTCTGCTGCACGAAGGCGGGCATACACTGCGATTTACCGGACTCGTGAAATACGACAACGAGAGTGGACGCCGCTGGGAATGGAGCTACGGACCCGGTGTATTTGGAAGCGAGGCCGTCTACGCGCCCAAAACCGGCGCCACCCGTGCCAGCGGCGAGGATGACGGTTACGTCATTACGCTGGTCACCGATAGCAAGGATTGGTCGTCCTGGTGTCTGGTCTTCGATGCGCAAGACATTGAGGCGGGGCCTGTGGCACGGGTAAGGATGCCCCAGCGGGTACCGTCAGGATTCCACGCAACCTGGGCGCGTGGTGAGCGCTAATACCGGACGGCCTGGAGCCGACGTTAACTCTGATTCGCCCTCGGTACTGTATACTCGGGCAAGTTCTATCAATCGCGCGCTGGATCAGATTGGCGACAAATGGTGTTTGCTGATTATCCAGGAAGTGTTCTGGGGAATTAACAACTTCAATGGAATGCTCAACGCCACCGGTGTTTCGCGGGGTGTGCTGTCAGACCGCTTAAAGTGGCTGCAAGTCATTGGCTGTCTGCGCAAGCGAGCTCCCCAGGCTGGCCACCGCTTCAGCAGCTATCACCTGACGCAAAAGTCACTTCGTCTGCATGCCTCAGCGATGATGGCCATCGAGTGGGAGCGAAAGTACTACCGAACCCCGCAGCTGGACGCCATACAACTGATACATGCAGATTGCGGCAAAGCGTTTACACCGTGGATGCGCTGCGCATCCTGTAATGGAGCCATTAATGCCCGCGAAGTACGCTACAGCCCGGGACCCGGCGCCACCTGGGATCAACGACAAAAGAAAGTCCGCCGGCGATCATCCCTTTCCTCGTCCCGGGTGCCAAGCCAACACAGCGTGTATCGCAATCTTATTAACCTGGTCGGTGATCGATGGACTGCCAACATCATTGCCTTGGCGTTCCACGGACACTCGCGCTTTGATGATTTCCTCAAGGAGTTACCCGTTGCCACCAACATCCTCAGTGACCGTCTCAAGTTACTGGAAAACGAGGGCATTTTTGCGGCACAGGCCTACCAACAACGGCCGCGCCGCTGCGAGTACCACCTTACCGCCAAAGGCTGGGACTTGTTCCCTTACTTTTTGACGCTGCTTCAATGGGGAGACCGCTGGTGCGATCCCCAGGACCTGGGTCCGCCGATGAACCTCATGCATCGACCCTGCGCCAAACCACTGTCTGGCGAGGTGGTATGCAATAGCTGCGACGGGCTACTGGCGCCCTTTACGGTATCTATCACGCTGGCATAAAAAACCCACCTAAGAGGTGGGTTCGTTATGTGCTTCTTGAAAAACGCTTACGCTTTCCAGTGGCCTCGCTTACTCGGCATCAGCCCTCTGCAGCCAGGCTCTTCTGACGCTCAAGCTCCGAATTCATGTACTTCATCCACTGGTCAGCGTACTTCTTGGACCGCTCATCACGACCCGCAGCGCGAAAAGCGTCCTTTGCTTTTGCATACTGCTTGGTGTTGAAGTAGGCCATTCCCAGCACTAGATTCGCATTGTCAGCGCGCTTGACGCCCCCACGCTTCAAGCCTTTGGTAATCGCCTCAATAGCCTCTTCGTTCTTGTCGGCATCCAGGTAAATGTTGCCCAGACGGGCATAGAGGTCGCCATCGTCAGACATAGACGCGGCCTTTTCCATGGCAGGAATCGCATCATCGATTTCCTGCGCCTGGCGCAGCGCACCGGCAAGCAACTCCCAGTTCTTGGAATTATCCTGAACGATCTCTGCCTTCAAACCTTCTTGCAGTACTAAAGACGCCTTGTAAGGCACTTCGGCGTTCAGAAACAGCGAGGCCATGTTGCGGTACTCGCCATCCTTCTCCAGCATATTCTGGACGTAAGCCGTCTCCATCGCTCCCAGCTGCAGGGCCTCTTTGTTCTGCTCGGAATACATAAAGCTCAGCTGCACCCAGTACTGCTTCTTGGGATAGAACCTAATAAGATTCTGCAAGGTCGCCGTTGCTTCGTCGATCATGTTCTTCTCGGCATAAAGGAAACGCGCTAGGTTGTACCACTGCTCCTTGGGTATCTTGTCCTTACTGTCGTAGTCATCGATCGCGATGTTGATATTCGTCAGCGCCTTGTCGTAATCCTTAAGCTGGTAATAACCCTGCGCCATCAAGACGTAGGCACTGGCGTTGGGCGTATCCGTCATCGCAAACCACTTTTCCATGGCAGCAATACCATCAGCCCAACGCTCCTGCACAAAATACAGCTGCGCTACGGTAAAACGGGTGTTGATCTCCATGGCCAGAGGAATGTCTGGCTGCTTGATGACATTCTCGTAGGACTGGAGTGCGGACGTGAAATCTTCGTTGGAATAGTGAATAAACGCATAAAGGTTGTACACGTTCGCCAACTCGTAGCTGTTGAGCTCGTTATCCCGACGACCCGCCAGCATGGCATCCAGAACCTGTGCCGCTGTAGCCATGTCCTTGGCTTCTGCGGCTTCCTGAGCTTCTGCCAGTTTTTCGTACACCTTGTTACGCAAGGCCGGCGTTCGTCGAGTCTCCTGCTCTTCTCTGGGCTGGGCATCCTGCGCCTGCGCAGCAGCGATACCGCTCAAAGCCGGACCGACGGCCGTCTGTGACACAACCACCTGTGCCGCCACGACCGGAAGCGCCAGAAGAAAACTTCTTACACCCACATACATGGCGCGTTTTGTGAAATTCATAGACATGGCTTCGATGATCTCCCGCTTACTGCTCGAGTTCGTAGGTGAACTTGTTTTGTACGCCGGCTACTTCAATCGCGTCTCCGTCTACAACACGCGGCTTGTACTTAAACTTCTCTGCAGCCTTGACGGATGCACGCTCAAATACGCCAGAAGGTTGGCAATCAACCGGAAGGGGATCGCGAATAGAGCCACTCTTGGTCACGGTGTATTCAACGATGCAGTAGCCGGTAATGCCCCGGGTCTGCGCGCGTCGCGGATAGATGGGCGCAACCTTTACGATGGGGAGATATTCGCCATCACCAGACGACATGCCGCTGCTACTGATTTGCACCTGCACACCGGCGTTAGGTGCAATGTTCGCCACATCCAGATCAGTATCAAAATCCAGTTCCAGTGGCTGTAGTTCGGGTGGCGGCTCCTCAGGATCCTCGACTTTTTCCGGCTTAACCTCTTTGGTGTTCACTTCGATCTCGCGCTCTGGCACGACGATATCGGCGATCTTGCGAGCCTTCGTGTCATCTTGTTCGTAGTCTTTGTCGATAAGGCTCTGCATCAAGAAAAAGAGACCAAACACTACGGGTATCGCAACCACTGCTCCGATAAACGCCCGTGCAAATGAATTACCCATAACGATTACGCCTCGTCATCCGTGGAAATACAGGGGGGGGACGTTAGCTGATCCCGGACTGCGTCATACAGATCCTCAACCACATAAGCCGGCGTGTCCTCATCAACCTGGATCACCATGTTTGCCTGGGGCGCTTCCTTTTTGGCGATCTCCACCATCTGGGAGGCGCGTTCCATAGGCACCTTGTTCTTGTTGTAGTAGATATCGCCCTTGCTATCAACAGCAAAAATGATCGTACCGCGTAAGCAAGCTTCCGTTGTTGCAGCCTGGGGCTTAAAGATCTCAATCCCGGGCTCCTTCACAAAAGAAGATGTCACAATGAAGAAGATCAACATGATAAACACAACGTCCAGCATGGGCGTCAGGTCAATCTGTCCTGCTTCTCCGTCGGCAGCTTTTCGTTTGGCAGCGCTCTCTTGCAAGCTCATTTTACTTACGCTCCCCGCTAGCCCAGTTGATCGCTCCGGCCCCCGCTTCGCGCGCCGCGTCAGCGACATCAACCACGGTTTTGGCTTTGGCGCCTTTATCGACTTTCATACTGACTGCCTGCTCGGGATCCGCAGCTAAAAGCCGCTGAATGTTCGCTCGGACAGCGCGCGCGTCGACCCGGCGATTCTCCATCCAAATCTGATCGTCAGCCTGAATGCGCACTAATATGCTGGTGGCATCTGAGGGATCTGAGTTGGTGTTGTCCGGGCGGTTAATTTCAATACCTGCTTCTTTAATAAACGAAGCAACAACAATAAAGAAGATGAGCATGATAAATACCACGTCCAGCATGGGCGTGAGATCGATCTCGGCACCTTCATCTTCCTGCTTTTTGACTAGTTTGCGCATGTAATAAGTACCTGTTGGTCCGGCCCAGCGATTCTAAGATCAGTGGTCGGAAGTCAGCTGGTCTTCGAGCAATTCCTGCTCGCGATCTGCGACGCGCTGTATATAGGTGTTGGCAAACAACCCGGACAGCGCAGCAACCATGCCCGCCATGGTGGGAATTGTCGCTCGCTCAACACCTCCGGCCATGGACTTGGCATCACCACCGCCGGTAACTGCCATCACGTTAAACACCTCAATCATGCCTGTAACTGTGCCCAACAGACCGAGCAGTGGGCACAGTGCGACCAGGGTGGTGATGACCGGCAGGTTTGCCTGAATATCTTCGCGGCTGATAGAAAGCAGCTGAGACCGGATCTGCTTGGCATTCCAGGACTTGCGCTCAGGGCGCGCCTCCCACGCGTTGATAGTCTCAAATACTTCTTTACGCCAGACAAAGGTGAAGAACCAAAGCCGTTCGAAGATCAGGGTCCACATTACAAAGACCAGGATCGCGATTAGCCAGAGCACATTCCCGCCTTTGTCCATAAAGGCGAGAATGGTTTCCAGGAAGCCTCCCATGCTTAGCAGCCTCCCGCTTACTTGGAGCTGGCTTCGGAGTGCGCAGCAACAATACCTGTCGCCTGCTCGGTCAACACATGGATGATGCGCTGGGCGCGACCATTAACCAGTGTATGAAGCAGAACCGTCGGGATAGCTACCAGCAGACCGAGAACCGTGGTGATCAATGCACCGGAGATACCGCCGGCCATTGCTTTCGGGTCGCCTGCACCAAAGATGGTGATGGCCTGGAAGGTCACGATCATACCCGTCACCGTACCGAGAAGACCCATGAGCGGGGCTACCGCGGCGATGATCTTCAGCAAGGTTAAGCCGGACTCGAGCTTCGGTGTCTCGCGCATCACGGCCTCGGACATCTTCAACTCCAGAGTCTCCAGATCCATGCTTGGATTGTCCTCGTGAACCTTCAGGACACGACCCAGCGGGTTGTTATCCATGGCCTTGTCAGACTTGAGCTGCTTGCTCACTTTGGCGCTCACACCGGTAAGAACCAGAGTTCGGAAGATCGCGAGAAGGAATGCAAAGATACCTACGGCAGTGATGGCGTAGCCAACGTAACCGCCCTGATGCCAGCGCTCTTCGAGGTTCGGACTATCGATAATCGCCGCCAGGAAAGACCCGCCGGTGGGACCCGTAGGGTCAATACCGAACTGGTGCAGACCGCCGGAAGCGTTCGCCAACTCGTTTGCCCAGCCTGTATAGTTACCGGCAGGCTGACGGGGCAACACAGCCAGGCTGTTGTTGTCATAGGCCAGATAGTTGCCATCGGTATCAATCACGTTGAACGCACCGACGCGAACCACGTCGCGCTGAGCGCGTTCGCCAGAGGCCGTTGCCACTTCCGTAGTGAAGGAAACAACTTTACCTGTCTCAGTGATTTCACGCAGCATTTCGTACCACACGCGCTCGATCTCTTCGATGCTCGGCAGACGATCAGAGGTGCTCATCTTGTCGATCAGGTCCTGCAAAAACAGGCCGCGATCGGGATATTGTGACGACACCAGTGACACTTCCAGATTCGACTTAAGGTCACCGGAAGCCGCAGTGAGGTGTCCAAACAGTTCGGTGAGGGCACCCAAACGCTCACGCAGCTGAGCCTGCTTGTCGGCAATCAGCAGTTCGTTTGCTTCAAATGTGTCTTCTAACTGTGCTGATCGGCGCTCTTCGCGAGTACGCTCAGCTTCAGCGTCCGAGAGCATTTTGGCCTGATCAGCTTTAGCGGCGGCAAAGCGCTGCTCACGGGCACGATTTGCTTTCGCATCGGTCACCTGACCCTGCTTCACAAACTCAAGCAACTGCCCCATATTCGCGGCAGCTTCAGCTCGCAGATCGGGTTCGGGCGCCGCGGCAGGCGCTGCCTCGTCCTGTGCGAAGACTGAACTGCTCATCGCAACCAAACCGCCCAGTACCAGAGCGGAAACCATATTGTTAAGCGATTTCATTATTGCGCCTCCGGTGCAGCGATGGGCATGTTGAGGAGTTCGATGGTGGCTGTCTTCTTGGCGATACGAACACCCTTGCGGATGGCCGCAGAGTAGTCACCGGCAGCCAGGGGCTCCCAGCTCCGTGTGTTGTTGTTCCACGCACCCGCTTCGGCGCCGTCAGATGTCTGATAGACCAGAGCAATTCGACCGATGCGCAGGAAGTCCACATCCCGGGGGCCGGTGCCAAGATCAATGGTGTCGCTGTAGGTTTCAAAGCCGCGACCGTACTGAAGCTCGATGTTGTAAGCCTCCAGCACCTGGCGGAACTTCTCGGCCACGGTCAGATCAGAGCGATCAACGTTGGTCTTGAGGAATTCGATGCGCTGGCGGCGCTCTTCCAGGTTGAAGGGCACGTCCATCTCAACGAACTGCTCGAGGCCGTCGATCATACGAATCACCAGCGGCGTCATCTGGCGCTGGATGATAGTGACCTGGTCGATAGATGAATCGATATCCGCGATGCGACGCACCTGGTTATCAATCTGGCGCTGCAGACGTGCGTTGTAGACGCGCAGACCATCAATTTGCTTCATGACTGTTTTGTAGTCGTCAAGCAGATTGCGGGTTTCGTCTGCAAGACGATCTACCTTCGCCTGGGACTCGCGGGCTGCCTGGGTTTTCTGGGCACTGACCTCGAGTATGTCGTCGAGTGTGCTTGTCTGAGCCGACGCTGCCAGACCCACGAGGGCGGACAGTGACGCTACAGCGACAAGCAGCACATTCTTCAGTCGATAGCTAGTCATGGGAATTGTGCTTCCTGTGTCGAGAGAAATGTGAACTGTTCTTTTTGATTGCAGTTGAGACCAAATGTCGGACATGGACCAACTGAATTAGTCGTAGACCGGGCGACAGATATAAGCAGATAAAATGTCTCATTTCAAACAACTGATGTTGCGATCTTCAAGTCGGCGATAATCTGGGTAGTTAGGTAACACGCCTACTCGCCTAGGTAACGTTTTTTGGGTAATTTACCGTCGGTAAAGGCGTCTGTCGCGTGTATTCAAGAAACGTGTGAGCCGGAACCGACCCATCAGCAGGGTTTTCCTGGCGTCCCGACTCTTTCCAGTGCGCCCAGTCAATGGCGGGTAAAAATGCGTCTCCCGCTGGCTCAACGTGAACCCGCGTCAGATAAATTCGACTGGCCAGGGGCAGCGCAAGCGCATAGATCTGTGCACCACCAATGATCATCAGCTCACTGCTGCCGTCGATAACGGCTATGTCCTTTGCAAGCTCCAGCGCTTTTTCGAGGCTTTGCACGCTGCGCACCCCCGCTGCGGAATAACCCGGATCGCGGCTGATCACGATGTTTGTCCGTCCCGGAAGAGGCCTGCCAATCGATTCATAGGTTAGCCGCCCCATGAGGATGGGTTTACCCATGGTCGTGCGCTTGAAGTGCGCAAGATCGCCGGGCAGCTGCCAGGGCAGCGCGTTATCGCGGCCAATGACATCGTTATCAGCGGCCGCAACGATCAGGGCAATGGGTAAGTCACTCACACCGCCACCGGAGCAGGAATGTGAGGGTGCGGGTTGTAGTCGCTGAGCTCAAAATCTTCAAAGCGGTAGTCATAGATGCTTTCGGGCCTGCGCAATAACGCAAGCTTTGGGAGCGGCCGGGGCTCCCGGGACAATTGCTCACGCACTTGCTCCATGTGATTCAGGTAGAGATGAGAGTCACCCGTGCTGATGATGATTTCACCGGGCTCGAGGCCCGTTTGCTGCGCCAGCATCATCACCAGTACGGCAAGACTGGCGGTATTGAAGGGTAAACCCAGGAACGTGTCACTGGAGCGGATGTACAGCTGCGCGGACAGCCGCCCGTTAGCAACGTAGAACTGATAGAGCAGGTGGCAAGGCGGCAGGGCCATGCGCCCCGCCGCGGCGTTTTCCTGCGGACTGAGTGACTCATCAGGGAGATATTCGACATTCCAGGCGTGGAAAAGAATCCGCCGACTGTCGGGGCGGTTTTTCAGACAATCCAGAACGTAGTCGATCTGGTTGATTTCTCCACCGTCTTTGGTCGGCCAGGCTCGCCATTGCTTGCCGTAAACCGGGCCCAGGTCACCGGTATCGGTAGCCCACTCATTCCAGATACTGACCCCATGCTCCTGCAACCAGGCGACATTGGTATCGCCATTAAGAAACCAGATCAACTCGTTAACAATGCTGCGCAAATGCAGCTTCTTGGTGGTGAGCAGAGGAAAACCGTCAGCGAGATCGTGCCGGAACTGGCGACCAAAAACTGACAACGTGCCCGTGCCGGTGCGGTCCTCCTTGCGCACGCCGTTATCGAGAATGTCCCTGAGTAAATCCTGATATTGCTGCATGACTACTCCCTCAATGTGTCGATGAACGCGCACCGGTGCGCCCGTAGGCATACCAGAGCATATACAGTCCCAGAAGAATCATGGGCACGCAAAGTATCTGGCCTCGAGTCATCCATCCGAAGGCCTGAATCCCGAGATGCGCGTCGGGCTCGCGAAAAAACTCCGCAGCAAAGCGCAGCACGCCATACCCCAGGGCAAACACGCCGGAGACCGCCCAGGTCGGTCGCGCCCGGGAGCTGAACCAGAACAGAATCCCAAAGAGCAGCAGTCCCTCCAGGGCAAACTGGTATAGCTGAGACGGATGTCTGGCAATCTGCAGGGGGTCTCTTGGGAACACCATTGCCCAGGGCACATCGGCGGCGCGCCCCCACAGCTCCTGCCCGATAAAGTTGCCCAGGCGGCCCAGGGCTAGTCCCAGAGGCGCCAAAGGTGCCACAAAATCGAGCAAAGGCCCGAAAGCGATTTTTTGGCTGCGGGCATACCAGAAGGTTGCAAGAATGACCCCCAGCATGCCGCCGTGAAAGGACATGCCTCCCTCCCAGACCCGGAGCAACCAGGTGGGATCCTGAGCCAACCGCTCGGTGCCATAAAAAATGGCGTAGCCCATGCGCCCCCCAAGAACCACGCCCAGGGCCGCATAAAACAACAGATCATCCACCTGCTGTCGCCCCAAAGGAGAGTCCGCCCGGGTGCTGCGACGGGCAGCCAGACCCCAGGCAAAGGCCAGCCCGGCCAGGTAGGTCAGGCCGTACCAGTGAATCTGTACGGGGCCCAGGGCAAGGGCAACGGGATCAATTTCGGGGTAGGTCAGCATTGTGTAGGCGCTTCCGGGAAGCCAGGGAACGGTCGTGTCAAGGTACTATGTCAAGGTGAGTACCGCATCGGTACTTGGATTTTGCAACGTAAACAGCGACGCCACGCAAGGCCGGCATTATCGGGCAGCGCTGGCCTATGTACAAACCAATGGAGCGACTGGTCCATGTGTCTCATCGTTTTTGCCTGGCAACAGCACCCGGCACTGCCGCTGCTGATGGCCGCCAACCGCGACGAGTTTCATGCGCGTCCGGCGTCCGGCGCCACCTACTGGGAAGACAGTCCCGAAGTCTTGGCCGGGCGCGACCTTCAGGCAGGCGGCACCTGGCTGGGCGTCAGTCGCAGCGGACGCATCGCCGCAATCACCAATATCCGCGATCCCGCAGCGGGGGATCGCAGCGCCTTGCGATCCCGCGGAGAGCTCACGCACAATTTCCTTGCTGGCGGTGCATCGCCCGAAACCTACCTGGCAGAGATCGCAGACCGCATCGGGGACTATCAAGGATTCAATCTTCTGGTCGGTGATCGCCAGAGCCTGTGGTATCTGCATGGCAACGCAGCAGACAAAACACCGCCGCGGGCACTCGCCCCGGGAATCTACGCCCTGAGCAATGCAGCCCTGGATGTACCCTGGCCCAAAGTTCGGCGGGCTCGCGAACAACTTCACAACGCGCTGCAGGGCCATGACGCACCCGACCATGATGCGCTGCGCAGCTGTCTTGGCGACCGCAGCCTGGCAGACGCTCAGGCCCTACTGGAACAAAACCTCGACGGTGAAATGGCCCGGCAACTCTCTGCACAATTTATCGTTACCGAGCATTACGGCACTCGCTGCTGCACAACCTTGCGTCAGCACGCTCATGGCCTGCTGGAATTTCAGGAGCAGCGCTTTGATGCCCGGGGAGAACTTGCAGGCAGCGACACGTTTGAGCTGAACACACAAAACCCGGACTAATCCACGGGCGCGGGCATCATCTGCTGCAAATTCCGCGCGTGGAAAAACGCGCTGAGGCACTCCTCCACCGCCTGACCGCTTTCCTTCTGCCGCACCTCTTCCAGCAGGACCTGCGCGTCACTGGCGGTGATAGAGCGAATGGCGTGCTTAACCCGGGGCAAGCTGGTGACGTTCATGGACAGCATGTCGTAACCCATGGCCAACAACAGCACTGCGGCCATAGGGTTACCCGCCAGTTCGCCGCAGATACTCACCTGTTTGCCCTCGGCGTGAGCGCCCCGGGCCACTTGTATCAGGGCCTCCAGCAACGCCGGGTGAAAGGCGTGATACAAATCCGACACCCGCGCATTATTGCGGTCCACGGCCAGCAGATACTGCGTAAGGTCGTTACTCCCCACCGACAGAAAGTCCACACGGCGCGCCAGTGCCCGGGCCTGATAAATCGCTGAGGGCACTTCGACCATGACACCAATCGGTGGCAGCGGCATCTCCAGGCCCTCTTCTTCGAGCTCCCTTTGACAGCGATAAATCAGCTCCAGCGCTTCTTCCAACTCGGGTATGTTGCTGATCATCGGTAGCATGATGCGCAAATTACCCAGACCCTCGTTGGCCTTGAGCATGGCGCGCACCTGGGCAAGCATAATCTCCGGATGATCCAGGGTGACGCGTATGCCGCGCCAGCCCAGAAACGGATTGGCCTCTTCGATAGGGAAATAGGGCAGGGCTTTATCACCGCCCACATCCAGGGTTCGCATGGTCACTGGACGCGGCGCAAAAGCCTCCAGTTGTTCCCGATAAATCTGCCGCTGCTCCTCCTCCGACGGGAAGCGCTCGCGCATCAAAAAGGGCACTTCGGTGCGATACAGGCCTACGCCTTCGGCACCGCGATCCAGTGACCGCGCGACGTCCGCCATCAACCCGGTATTCACCCAGAGCGTCAGGCGCTGCTCATCGAGGGTGACACAGGGCAGGTCCCGAAGACTCTCCAGCCCCTTGTTGAGCTGGGCATCCTGATCAGCGATTTCCTGAAACCGCCGGATAACGGCCCGGGTGGGATTGAGGTGTACATTGCCGTTGTAGCCATCGACAACAACCGACATATCGCGAAGACGCTTGTACGGCAGATCCACCGCACCCATGACCGTGGGAATACCCATAGCGCGAGCCAGAATCGCCACGTGCGAGTTACTGGAGCCGCGCACCGAAATAAGTCCGGCCAGACGGTTCCTGGGTATTTCTCCGAGCATGGACGCCGTGAGCTCTTCACTCACCAGAATCGTTTTCTCGGGGAACACCTGATTATCCCGTTGATCGGCTTGTAAATAGCCCAGAACCCGCTCCCCGAGGTCCTTCACATCCACGGCGCGCTCGCGCAGATAGCTATGTTCCATGGCCTCAAAATGACGGATGTGCTCGATCATCACCTGCGCCAAAGCGCCCTGAGCCCACAGTCCCGACTTAATCAGGGACGCCACTTCACCGCCGATTCTTGAGTCATCAAGAATACCGATGTACACATCAAACAAGGCGAGATCTTCGGGACTCAGCTTGTCGCGCAGGTTCTCTGCAACGGATTCAATATCGATGCGCACCTGGGAGAGCGCCCGTTTGAATGCCCGCAGTTCACCGCGGCGATCGTCGCTTAACTGCCGGGGGACCGCGTAAAGGTCTGCTGCCGGTGACATCACCACCGCCGTGCCAATACCGATGCCCGGAGCACCCGGCGCACCACTGATACGCGCGTAGGCACGGGTGCGCTCAGGGCTGCTCTCGTCGGGCACCTCCCCGGTGACCCGGGCATGCGCGATGACACCCGCAAGCTGCGCGGACATAGTGACCAGAAACGCTTCTTCTGCTTCATCGAAACGCCGACGACGAGCCTGCTGTACGACTAAAACACCGAGCACATCGCGCTGGTGGATGATGGGCACACCCAGAAACGCGTGAAAAGACTCTTCGCCAATATTCGGCAGCAACTGGAAGTTGGGGTGCAGCTCCGCATCCTCCAGGTTCACTGGCTCCCCGCGCTCGGCCACCAGGCCCACCAGACCCTCACCGGGCGCAAGCGACAGATGCCCCACCTGATCCGCGTTCAGTCCCTCGGTAGCGCGGAACACATAGCGGCTTTCGTTGCGATCCCGGATGTAAACGCTGCACACCTCGGTACCCATGGCCATGCGCACGCGGGACACAATGATGCCGAGTACTTCATCCAGTGACTCGGCCGCATTGACCTCAAGGACGATATTGCGCAGAACCGCAAGCATGCTCAGCTGCCCCGCTTACCAGCCGACAAGCCACCCTGGAGAGGCACCGCCAACTCTTTCAGGGCGCGGCGATAGACCTCACGCTTGAAGTACACCACCTCGTTCAGGGGATACCAGTAGGAAACCCACTCCCAGTGATCGAACTCGGGTTTTACATTATGGGACAGGCTTACCGCATCATCGGGCGCCAGCATACGCAGCAGATACCACTTTTGCTTCTGACCAATACACAGCGGTTGCTGGCCTTTGCGCTGATATTGTTTGGGCAGCCGATACCGCAGCCAGCCCCGGGTACTCCCCAGAACCTCTACGGCCTCTGGCGCCAGGCCCACTTCTTCTTCGAGCTCGCGGTACAGTGCTTCTTCAGGTTTCTCGCCATCGTTGATGCCGCCCTGGGGAAACTGCCAGGCGTTGCGGCCACCCACGCGGCGCGCCCACAGCAGACGTCCGTCATCATTGGTGATGACGATACCGACATTGGGCCGAAAGCCCTGCGCATCGATCATGAGTATGGTGTCCGAAATGACAGCTGGTCGACGATTGTTCCACAAATAAGCGGTACTGAGAATTGCCACACATTTGGCAGCTCGCTACCCTTGCTTCCCGTGCAGTTCTCCCTCCTGCTTTCATCTTGCTTAGGACAACCCATGACGCTGGCTATTTTTGACCTGGACAACACCCTGATCGCCGGTGACAGCGACCATCTCTGGGGAGAGTTCCTCTGTGCTGAAGGCGTGGTAGACGAAGCAACTTTTCGCACCGCCAACGAGAGCTTTTATGCCGACTACCAGCGCGGCGAGCTGGACATCACGGCCTACCTGAACTTTGCGCTCGCGCCGCTGGCCGGACGCGCTCCACAGGACCTGCAGGCGCTGCAGCACAGATTCATTCGCGACTGCATCACACCTATTTTGCTGCCTGCAGCGCAGGAGCTTATCCAGAAGCATCGCGACCAGGGCGACCGGCTACTGATTATTACCGCGACTAATGAGTTTGTGACAAAACCCATCGCTGCGCTGCTGGGGATCGACGAACTGCTCGGTTGCGCCGTAGAAATAAAAGATGGCCTGCTCACCGGCAATCCCACAGGCACCCTGACCTATCGCGAAGGCAAGGTACAACGACTCAGGGAATGGTTGGCAAGCGAGGATGAAACGCTAGAGGGCGCCTGGTTCTATAGCGACTCACACAACGACCTGCCCCTGCTGGAAATCGTCGACAATCCGGTCCTGGTAGATCCGGACCCCACGCTGGCTCTGCATGGCAGCGAGCGTGGTTGGCCGCAGATGAGTCTTAGAGCTTCATCAGTCTGAAAGCTTCATGATGAGCCTTTAGGCCGGCGAGACAGACGGCAGCCCTTTGAGCTGCTCGCGCATCTCCAGCCAAGCCTCAGCACTGTTAGACGCACTCGACGGACGCTCAAAGGACTGCCGCCCGCCTCGCCTGCTCAGTGCTAGATTCAGGCCTTGTGCTGACTGAGACATAGCCCGACGACGCGTCGCGCTTCGGCGCCGTTTTGCTCGAGCGTCCGTCGAGCGCGCTGTTTAATGCTCGGGTGCCGATGGAGATGCGCGAGCAGCTCGAGTAAAGCGGGGTCGAAGCGCCCAAAGCGTCTACGAAGTCGGCAAATCGTACTTACCGCGCATAGTTGGCTGTAAATAGTTGGCGGTAAACACTCGTCTTTAGAGCCTTCGGCTACTCGTCTTCGGCGCAATGTGCCTGATAAGCCTCGGCGTCCATAAGCAGGCTTTGCACTTCGTCGCTATCGTGGGGCTGCAGGCGGAAGAACCAGCCATCATGATAGGGATCGCCGTTCACGGTTTCCGGAGCGTCTTCCAACGCGCTGTTCACCGCAACCACGGTACCGCTGATAGGCGCATAGATATCCGAAGCCGCTTTTACCGACTCCACAACGCCCGCCTCGTCGCCGGCAGCAAGCTCAGCACCTTCGTCAGGCAGCTCCACAAACACCACGTCGCCCAATGCTTCCTGCGCATGATCACTGATGCCCACCGTAACGGTGCCATCATCTTCCACCCGCGCCCACTCGTGACTGCGGGCAAACCGCAACTCTGGAAGAACCTGACTCATTGACTTACCCCTGAAAAGAGAAAAACCTGTGAAGAGCCCGCTATTTTAGCTGCGGACCATGAAAACTCAACGCGAAAACGCCAATGCTGCCAAGCCCGGTACTCAGCCCACGCCCATAGCCTGGCGAATGATACGCCGCTTCACCATCGGTAGCCCCGCCACCGTGCGCATACCGGTATTTCGCAACCAGCGCAGCGGCGGCGCATCCTGCTCAAACAGCCGCTTGAACCCGTCCATCGCCGCCATCATGGCAAGATTATCTCCCTTGCGGCGGCGCTGGTAGCGACTCAGCACATCCATGCGACCCGGCCCCAGACCGCGGGCAAATGCCGTGTTCAGCTCCTCTGCCAGCACCTGCACATCGGCAAGGCCCAGATTAATGCCCTGCCCGGCAAGGGGGTGAATCGTGTGCGCGGCATCGCCCACCAGCGCAACCCCGGGCAACACGTAATCCACCGCATGGCGCTGACGCAAGGGAAAAGCCTTGCGCGGCGCACAGGCCGTGACGTTGCCAAGGACATATTCACTCGCCTCGCCAAGCGCTTTGGCAAAAGCTGCGTCGGACCTGGCTAACAGCTCATCGGCCAAATGCTCCTCGATAGACCACACGATAGAACACAGCCGGTCATCGACACTGGACAGAGGTAGCAGGGCCAGAGGCCCGGTCTGCAAAAATCGCTGCCAGGCCGTGTGCTGATGACGGTTCTCAAATGCCACGGTGGTAACGATGGCTCGATGCCCGTATTCCCATTCCCGGGTACGCATACCCAGAAGCTCCCGAGTAGGCGAGAGAGCGCCATCGGCAGCGATAAGCAGTTGGCATCGCAGCCGCGTTCCGTCCTCCAGCAACACTACCGGCTCCGGATCTTCACGACTCAGGTCAGACAGGCGCGCGGGCGCCAAAACGCGAACACCACCAAGACTCTGAACTTTCCAGGCAAGCGCCGCGGTAATCAGGCGATTCTCAACAATCGTTCCTAGAGACTCTGCAGACACTTCCTGCGCGTCAAATTCGATGCGGCCGGTACCCTCCGCATCCCAAACAGTCATATGGTGGTAAGCGCAGCAGCGCGCGCCCTCGATGGCCGGCCAGGCACCCAACTGCTTGAGAAAATCGATGGATCGTGGCGTCAGCGCACTGACCCGGGCATCGTAATCCTCAGGTAAATCCCCTGACACCGGCACAGTCTGAGGCAATTCCCGAGCCTCCAGTACCGCCACGCTGCGGCCAGAACCCGCCAAAGCGGCGGCCGCCGCCAGGCCGGCGATACCACCGCCGACGATGGCGATATCAACACTTTCACAGCCGGCCTCAGACATGTCGAGACTCCAGCGCCGCCATACCCGCCGCTTGCTGCACAAACTCCCGGCGCAGCAGCGGGAACATATCCATCCCTGACAAAGCCAGATCCCGGCCCAGGGACAGCAAGGGATCGCTCACCATAAACAAGGCAGGTAATCCATCGCTGGCGGCGATCGTTTGCGCCTGGTCCCGCTGACGGTCCCGGGCGTAGCTTGCCAGCACGGCGGTATCACCCACCTCGGTGGCCTTATCCACAGCCTGCGCCAGCGTAGCTGTGAGCGCTGCCGCGTCACGCAACGCCAGGTTAAAACCCTGGCCCGCAACCGGATGCAGCGCATGCGCCGCGTTACCCAGGACCACACAGCCCCGTCTTACCTGCTCCAGAGCCTCGGTGAGGGCCAGCGGATAGCTATGACGCTCCCCCACGCGCAGAACCCGACCCAACCGATAACCAAAGGCATCAATCAGTGTCCGAGAAAAAACCTCCAGCCCGGCAATCTCAAGCGCCGCAGCCTCGGCCGGCGCCAGGGTCCAGACCAGAGCCATGCGATGCGGCGCCTGCTGTGAAGGTGGCAACGGCAGTAACGCCAGAGGGCCGGTAGCCGTGAAGCGCTCGTAGGCACAGCCGCCGTGATCTTTTTCGAAAGCCAGATTAGCAATGAGCGCGCTCTGGCCGTAGGTTTTACGCTGCGTGAGGAATCCGAGCTTCTCGCGCAGCGTCGACTCTGCACCATCGGCTATCACCAGCAGGTCGGCGTCAATCTCTTCCTGGTTTAGGCTGACCCGCACACCCGGGCCCCGGGGCGTGGCATCGGTCACCCGGTCGGGGCAGCGCAGGCTCAGGCGCGGACAGTCATGTGCCGCTGCCAGCAGCGTCCGGCCAAGACAGGGGTTCTCCACCACCCAACCCAATGCATCCCAACCCTGCTCGGCGCTGGAAAGCAGACTGCTTCCAAAGCGGCCGCGTCGCGACACGTGAATCTGATTGATCGCAGCCAGACCCGGCAGCAGAGCGTTCCAAAGCCCAAGCTCACGAAACAGCGTGGCGGTGCTGTAACTCAGCGCAGTAGAACGGGCATCAAAAGACGGGTGATAGCCTCCCGGAGCATCTCCCGGTGCAGGCAGCGCCCGCCCTTCTACCAGGGTGATACGGGTAGCATCGGGCAGTTGTTCATGCAGCAGCAAGGCCAGGCTCAGGCCGACCATGCCGCCCCCGGCAATGACAATATGCGGTGCCGTAGCACTCACTGCATCCACTCCTCTACTTCTTCGCTGGTTCGCGGTAAGCCGCTACTGAGCAACTCGTAGCCCTGTGCGGTAATCACAACATCGTCCTCAATACGCACGCCCATACCCCGCCAGGCGGCGGGAACATTCAGGTTATCCGGCGATACATAAATGCCCGGCTCCACCGTGAGTGCCATGCCCGGCTCCAACTGTCGCCACTCGCCCCCGGGGCGGTAATCGCCCACGTCGTGCACATCCAGGCCCAGCCAGTGTCCCACTCGATGCATATAAAAATCCTGATACGCGCCCTCTTCGATGAGCCGGCTTACGTTGCCCCGCAGGAGGCCAAGATCTACAAGGCCGCTGGTAATCACATCAACGGTAGCAGAATGTGCGGCATTCCAGTCTCGTCCGGGCGCCAGAGCATCAAAAGCCGCCTGCTGCGCGGCCAGCGTGAGCTCATACAGCGCTCGCTGCCTTTTACTGAAGCGCCCGCTCACGGGAAAGGTACGGGTGACGTCCGCTGCATAACCGCGGTACTCACAGCCCGCATCGATCAGCACAAGATCGCCCCGCTTTAAACGCTGCTGGTTGTTGATGTAATGCATGGTGCAGGCGTTGGCACCACCAGCGACGATACTGGGATAGGCCGCGTGGCGAGCACCATGACGCGCAAACTCGTGTAACAGCTCTGCTTCCAGTTGGTACTCGTACATACCGGGACGGCACTGGCGCATGGCACGACGATGCGCCAGCACGGTTATGGCAGCCGCCTGACGCATCTGGCGTATTTCAGCCACGGATTTAAACAGCCGCTGCTCGTGCAACAAATGATCCAGGTCCGTAAATTCGCCCGGGGGAACGGCGCCGGCGGCGACTTTACTGCGGATACTGTTCACCCAGGCCATCACCCGGGCATCAAACTCCCGACTGCGACCCATGGAGTAGTAAACCCGATCACGCCCCTCGATCAGCCCGGGGAGAATGTCGTCGATGTCGCTCAGCGGAAACGCATCATCCGCGCCATAGCGCTCACAGGCCGCATCTGCACCCACTCGCTCGCCGTTCCAAAGCTCTTCGCGCGGGTCTTTTTCGTGGCAGAAAAGAACATACTCGCCGTACTCCCGCCCCGGGAGAAACACCGCGGCGGCGTCGGGCTCGGGAAATCCCGTAAGGTAATGAAAGTCGCTGTCCTGACGAAAAGGAAACTCCGTGTCCCGGCTGCGCGTCGCCAGCGAGCCAGCGGTGACAATAGCGATACTGTTGTGCTCAAGCATACCCAGTAACTGGTGTCGCCGACGCCGGAAATCCCCACGAGGGATGTTAGCCACGCGTTCTGAAAGTTCGGGCTCTGACAGCGACTGGGCTTCAGTCATTGTTCATCGATCGCTTAAAGGGGGAGCGGGCTCATCACCGCCAACACCGGCGTCCAACATAACGTTCATGGCCGCCACGCGCAGATACTCCAGCAACTCGTAGTAGGCATCCTCGGCGGCATTGCTGTCCTGATCATCATCGTCTACGGCAGCCTGGGCAATGGCCGCAAAGTCGCGCAAAGCCTCTGCGCTATCAGGCAGGACCGCCTCGCCCTGGCCTTCGGACTTCACCCGGGCCTGGGCATAACCGCTCAGAAAACCGCGGCACCATTGCGCCATGGCTTCAATCCTCTGCGACAACTCCAACTCGTCGTCCGGGAGCAGGGGCTGAAAGTCAAAAGAGCCCTCGCCGAGGCTTTCGATGGCTGTGGTGCGCAAACTGGCGACGTCGTCTGCCAAAGAACCGTGAAGAGCGATATCCAGGGTTTGTTCCAGTTCGGCCAAGAGTGCTGCTTCGCCACCGCGAAGGCCACCGCCGAGGAGTCCGCAGAGGCAACCATGCAATTCCGCGGGGGACAACATTTCGCCTTGCTCAAGCAGTGCATTGGCAAGATCGTCAAAAAACGCCGAGATGGAGTCGGCGGGATGTGGGTCGAGGATAGACAATGTGATTTCCAGAGCGCGTTTGCGCCGTTGACCTGTCTGAATACGGACCCTATAGTGCCGACAACCCTCCGCGTCACGCAAGTTATGTCTGCATGTCCGATGATGTTTTAAAAACCCTGGAAGACAAGATCGATCAACTGATCGCTCTGTGCGCCCAGCTCAACCTCGAGAATCAGGCCCTGAAGCGGGAAAACCTGGGTTTCCAGCAGGAGCGTAGAGACCTGATCGCCAAGAATGATCTGGCCCGGGCACGGGTCGAAGCCACCTTACAGCGCCTGCGCAGCATGGAGGCAGCATCATGAGTGCCAACGCAAGCACCTTTTCTGTCACCATTTTGGAAAAGGAATATCAGGTAGCCTGTCCGAAAGACCAGCAAGCAGAACTCCTGCTATCTGCCCGGCATCTGGACGAGCAAATGCGTGCAATCCGCGCCACGGGCAAAGTTATCGGACTCGAGCGCATTGCCGTGATGGCAGCTTTGAATATCAGTCATGAGCTTCTGCAAGCCCGTAATGGGGTCGCCAGTGACGCCGCTAAAGACAGCGACAGTAGCAACCCGGGCTCCGCCAAAGGCAACGAGGTAGCGGATCCTGCGGGGTTGTCCAGCCTGAACGCGAAACTCGATGAAGCGCTGCATCAGCTGCGCCAGCTCGAAATAGGCTGAATCAAGCCCGGGGGCCTGGCACTCAGCCTCTTTCAGATACGCTATACTCCACTACGGTCCCTGGTGCATTTGCCAGACATTCTGTCCTCGAGCCGATAAGCGTTAACCGGGGGTGACCGTTGACGTTGGTGTGCAAGTCCGGCATGACCGGGAAGCCTTATGCGTCACGGAAGCCACCACCTTGAACCATCGGGTTCAAGGGCCGTACCGTCAGCGGTGCTCCGGGTACCGATTTTTATGTCCGCGATTTATCAACACAATTGTCCCGCTCTTCGTTCACCAGGCACTTCGGCTGGCACTTCGGCTGGCACTTCGGCTGGCAGTTCAGCTGTTAGCGCGTTGAATAAGACGAGCCAGCCCTCACACCGGCAGCCGGCGCCAGGGCCCGCACCTAACGGGTGTGTACCGTGAGCGGCGACAACGTGTCTCGCTCTGAGTGGCGTCGGCGCCTGCGGGAAAAACGTCGCAGCATCGACAGCGCCCGCGCTCAGGCCGCCTCACTGCGCGTTGCAACACAGCTGGGCAACGATCCGCTGTGGCAGGCCGGGCACATAGCGCTTTATCTATGCAACGACGGTGAGCTCGACCCCCGGGCCATCGCGCAGGCAGCATGGGAAGCGGGTAAACATCTGTATCTCCCGATAATCACCGCCTCGGGCATGCAGTTTTGCCCCTGGCACGCAGGCGAGCCGCTTCAGGCAAATCGCTATGGCATTGGGGAGCCCCCGGGTGAACCAGTGGCGGCAAGCATCCTCGAGCTACTGATATTACCTACAGTTGGATGGACCACCAGCGGCTTTCGCCTGGGTATGGGCGGGGGTTACTACGATCGGTTTCTGGCGCAGGACAATGGCAGCGGTGCGCTGCGTCTGGGGCTTGCCTACGATTGTCAGCACGAAGATGCGCTGGACGAATTACGAGAGGCCTGGGATCAACCGCTCCATGGCGTTATTACGGAAAGTGGTGTCAGGCGATTTACAGGGTGTAGCTAGCGATCAGTGATGACACCTGCCTGCAAAGGTGACGCGGGCGCTTCTACAGATGAGTTCGCAGACATGGGGAGTAGCAATGTAATCACCACGCCTAAGCCAAAGACCGCAGTTAAGACAAACAACATGTCAGGGCGCTGTTTCACACAATATCCTGTCAATAAATTCTATGGTGGCAGACCAATAAACTGTCATTCGCGTGCAGCAAAGTTTAAGCCACGTACGCTTTTTTGTAACTATGTCACAAATATGGCATGGAATACCTGATAGAGCAAGCCGTCTACGTCTGAGGCCAGGTGTATTAGCGGCCAGCGTCGGGACGCCCGAGGTACAGGCGATAGGCTGCGTTGTCTGTCTCATCCCAGTAGCGATAGCCAATGGCGTCCAGGCAGGCGCGCGCTTCCGACCGCTCTTTAGGGCCCACCTGCATACCCACCAGAATTCTTCCGTAAGCTGCACCATGATTGCGATAGTGGAATAGAGAAATGTTCCAGCGAGTCCCCAGCCCCGACAAAAACTTCAACAGCGCTCCGGGCCGCTCGGGAAATTCCACACGATACACGCGCTCCGAGGCGACACTTTCAGGCGCAACGCCACCTACCATGTAGCGCACGTGGAGCTTGGCCATTTCGTTGTCTGTCAGATCCTCGCTCTCATAACCCTTGTCAGCAAGGTGGGCCAGGAGAGTGCGCAAATCATCGCCGCCGGGCTCCACAGACAGACCGACAAATATCCGCGCGTCCTGGTCACTGCTGTACCGGTAGTTGAACTCAGTGATGTTGCGTCGCCCCAAAGTGCTGCAAAACTTGCGAAAAGCCCCGGCTTGCTCCGGGATCGTGACACTGATCACCGCCTCGCGCTTCTCCCCGATCTCGGTCTGTTCAGAGATATATCGAAGTCGATCAAAATTGGTATTCGCACCGCTGAGCACGGCCAGTAACTGCTGCCCCTGGACGCCCTCGCGCTCTACATACTTTTTGAGCCCCGCCAAAGCCAATGCTCCGGCAGGCTCCGCAATGCCCCGGGTGTCCTCGAAGATATCCTTGATTGCCGCACACATTTCATCGGTGCTCGCGGTGATGACCTCATCAACCGTCTCACGAATAATGCGAAAAGTTTCTTTACCCACCTGAGCCACCGCGCAGCCATCGGCGAACAAACCCACCTCGGGCAAAGTGACCCGCCGCCCCTTTTCCAGGGCTGCTTTCAGACAGGCAGCGTCCTCGGGCTCTACGCCGATGATTTTTGTGTTTGGCCATACGTAACGAATATAAGCCGCCATGCCCGCCAGCAAACCACCGCCACCCACGGGGATAAACACCGCGTCCAGAGGCTCCTGATGCTGCCGAACAATCTCCATCCCTACCGTGCCCTGCCCTGCGATCACATCCGGATCATCAAACGGGTGCACGTAGGTCAGTTCTTTTTGCTCCATCAACTTTTGAGCGTGCCTGGAAGCCTCGTCAAAGTTGTCGCCATGCAGAACAACATGAGCTCCCCGGCCTCGAACTGCATCAACCTTAATGCTCGGCGTGGTTCGCGGCATCACGATAGTCGCGGAAACCCCCATGCGTTGCGCTGCCATCGCCAGGCCCTGGGCGTGATTGCCGGCAGAGGCGGTAATAACGCCCCGCGCCCGCTGCGCTGCGCTCAGGCGCGTCATTTTGTTGTAGGCGCCGCGCAGCTTGAATGAGAATACCGGCTGCAGATCTTCGCGCTTCAGCCAGATACTGTTGCCAAATCGCTTGGATAACAGCATGGCTTGATCCACAGGAGTCTCCCGCGCCACGTCATAGACGCGCGCGTCGAGAATCCGCTTGATGTAGGACTCAGGCATAGCAAGGGTCAACTGGTAAAACACGCATAGTAAAGCAGCGGCAGGCAGCTTGCAGCCCGCGTTTCGGGGACTCTTGCAACAAGTGGGCAAAAGTTTCTAAGACGCAGGCTCCCAGCTCTGCGTCTGCACGGGTACACTTAAGAAAACTCAGGCTCACCGCGAGATACCCATGGATCAGGACAGCCTCAAGCTGAGCGTTGCCAAGGCAGCACTCGACATCATTGTGCCGCAGCTCGAACCCGACACCATATTGGGAATTGGAACCGGCTCTACCGCCAATATGTTTATTGATCTGCTGGCCGATGTCGCGCACCTCTTTGATGGCGCCGTCGCCAGCTCGCAGGCAAGTGCCGAGCGCCTCAAAAGTCACAACATTCCGGTGTATGACCTCAACGCTGTGAATCAGGTGGCGGTGTACATCGATGGCGCCGACGAATGCAATGAGGCCCTGGAGCTAATCAAAGGCGGTGGTGCGGCGCTCACGCGGGAGAAGATTGTCGCGGCGGTGGCCAGGGAATTTATCTGCATCGCCGATGGCAGCAAGTGGGTGCACACCCTGGGGGAGTTTCCGCTCCCGGTAGAGGTCATTCCCATGGCGCGCAGTCACGTTGCCCGGGAGCTCGTCAAACTCGGCGGCGACCCGGTGCTTCGGGAGGGTGTGGTCACGGATAACGGCAACGTGATCCTCGACATCTACAATTTCGCTATCCCTCAGCCTCTGGCCACAGAGGCAAAGATTAACGGGATTGTCGGTGTGGTCTGTAATGGCCTGTTCGCGTTGCGCCCCGCCGATCGCCTGCTACTGGGCACCGCCGAAGGCGTGCGCGATATCAAGCGTCCAGAATCTTTCCTGGATTCATAATTCCAGCCGGATCAAACACCCGTTTGAGTTGCGCCATGAGGGCAATCTCTGCCTCGGACCGACTGTAAGCCAGATAAGGTTTTTTCAGTAAGCCCACACCGTGCTCCGCCGAAATACTCCCGCCGTGGCGGGCCACAGACTCGAACACACCCTTACTCACGGATCCGCAGCGCGCCTGAAACTCCTCCATGGGCATGGCATCGGGCTTGAGAATGTTAAGGTGCACATTGCCATCACCGATGTGACCGAACCAGATGATTTCAAAATCGGGATAGTTGGCGCTTACCAACCCCTCAACCTCCTCCAATAGTGACGGCACGCGAGAGACAATCGTCGAAATATCGTTTTTGTAGGGCGTCCATCGCGAGATGGTCTCTGAGATATCCTCCCGCAATCGCCACAGTGCCTTGGCCTGAGCCAGGCTCTGGCTCATGACGCCGTCTTCGACCCAGCCCTCTTCTACGCAGCGTTCAAAGCACTCCATGGCGGCGACTTCGGCGCGCTCATCGCTCTTTTCAAACTCCAGCAACGCGTAGTAGCGACTTGCGGTGGCAAAGGGTCGCGCCAGTCCCTGATGCTCGACAACTTTGGCCAGCGCCTCTTCGGAGAAAAACTCAAAGGCCTCCAGGCGCACGCAGTCCCGAAAGGCGCGAAGCACCTCCATGATCGACGCCATATCCGGGGTGCCCAACACCATGACGGCGCGCTCGGCGGGCTGGGCCTCCAGGCGCATGGTGGCCTCGACGATAATCCCCAGGGTCCCTTCACTGCCAATCATGAGGTGCCGAAAATCGTAACCGGCGTTGTTCTTTAACAACCCCCGATTCAGGTCCAATAGCTCTCCCGTGCCGGTGACCACTTTTAATCCCGCCACCCAGTCGCGCGTCATGCCGTAGCGAATCACCTTAATGCCACCGGCATTCGTCGCGATATTGCCGCCAATCTGGCTGGAGCCGCTGGAGGCAAAATCCACGGGATAGAACAACCCCTGGCTCTCGGCAAACTCCTGAAGTTGCGCGGTTACCGCCCCCGCGTCACAGCACACGGTGCGGTCCGTGGCGTTAAAGTCGCGGATGTCATTCATACGATCCAAAGCGATAACGACCTCACCCTGGGCGGCCACGGCGCCGGCGGATAAACCACTGCGCCCGCCTGAGGGCACCAGCGCGACCTTTTCTGCGCAGGCCCAGCGCACAATGGCCTGAACCTGTTCTATGGATGCGGGTAACACCACCGCTGCGGGATTGGGGCTATGTACTCTGGTCCAATCGCGCCCGTAGCGGAGGCAGGATTCGCTGTCAGTAAGCAGGCCTTTTTCGTCGACCAGCGACGCCAGTGATTCGAGTTGTTGGGGACTTAGCAAGGGGCTCTCCGGGAAAATACCGAGGTCAGGTCGCGGGCTCCAGATGCCGCGGCGGCGTATGCTACCATGCGCCGCCGCGGCGCTATGCTGCGAGACTATCATTTCAAAACACCCTGCAGAGTTACCCGAGAGTTATCCAAAAATGGCGCAGCAATCCCTGGAAAAAACGAAAATCCGCATCCTGCTGCTGGAGGGCGTACACCCCTCGGCGATCGAAATCCTCAATCGCGCCGGGTACTTCAATATTGAGCATCACAGCAAATCCCTGCCTGAGGAAGAACTCAAGGCAGCGATTGCCAATGCGCACTTTGTGGGCATCCGCTCACGCACGCAACTGAGCGAAGAGATTCTCGCTGCGGCACCCAAACTCATCGCCATTGGCTGCTTTTGTATCGGCACTAATCAGGTGGATCTCGATGCGGCTACGCGCCGCGGCATCGTGGTATTTAACGCGCCGTTTTCCAATACCCGCAGCGTTGCTGAGCTGGTCATCGCCGAAGCCATTCTTTTGCTACGGGGCCTGCCTGCCAAGAACGCCGCTGCGCACCGCGGAGAGTGGCAGAAGTCCGCGGCGCATTCCTATGAAATTCGCGGCAAGCGCCTGGGCATCATAGGCTACGGCAACATCGGCATGCAGCTGGGCATTATTGCCGAGGGCCTAGGCATGCGCGTGCAGTTTCACGATGTGATCAACCGCCTGCCCCTGGGCAACGCCCAGCAGGTGCTGAGTCTGGATACCCTGCTGGCCAACTCCGATGTGGTGAGCCTGCACGTCCCGGAAACCGCCGCCACCCACAACATGATCGGGGCGCGCGAACTCGCCCTGATGCCCCAAGGCAGTATTTTAATCAATGCCTCCCGGGGCACCGTGGTGGATATTGATGCCCTGGCCGCCGCACTGGAAACCGGACATATTCGTGGGACGGCAATTGATGTGTTTCCCGTAGAGCCCCGGTCCAATGACGACGAGTTTGTATCGCCGCTGCGGGCCTTTGACAATGCGTTTCTCACGCCGCATGTCGGTGGCAGCACCATGGAAGCTCAGGCTAATATCGGGGCTGAAGTTGCCGAGAAATTGTCGAGATATTCTGACAACGGTACCACCACAAGTTCGGTTAATATGCCTGAAGTGGCGCTGCCAGAGCATGACGGCTGCCACCGTTTACTTCATATACACAGGAACGTTCCTGGCGTGATGGGTGCAATTAACAACATTTTTTCAGAAATTGGGGTCAACATCGCGGCCCAGTATCTACAGACCAACGAGCATGTGGGTTATGTGGTTATCGATATTGACGCGGAATACTCAGAAGTCGCCCTCGAGAAACTGACGGCGCTGGAAACTACATTACGGTGTCGGGTATTGTTTTAATAGACCGATCTACAGTAATAGCGGAGGCAACAGTGGCGGCCAATGCTCGGATAACTACCGCGGCTATCTTTGTAATAGTGGTTTCCCCGGTGTTTGCCTCATCAGCAGAGGCGACCGTCGTGGACGCCGGTCGCCCCCAATGCTGTTCATCAATCGCGCCTGAAATGCCGCCCGCCACGCACTACGGCGCAACTATGTATCGCAAGAGCGATCAGCTAAACCACTCAGAATTCTCCCTGTCCACACCCGCGGATCCTAGCGCCTCAGTGGAAGACCTGCTGGCGGAGGTCGAGCGCCTCGAGCAGCAGGAAGGCCCCATGAGTTCGGGGCTGGCCAGGCCGCTCGCTGACCTCGGCTATGCGTATCTGACCAGAAATCGCAGTAGTGAAGCCATCCGATATCTGCAGCGGAGCATTCATCTGGCCCGGGTTAGCGAGGGGCTCTATGCCCCGTCCCAGGAAGAAATGCTGGAACAGCTGATTGCTGCCTATATTAGCCAGGGCAACTTTATGGCTGCTGATGAACAGCAAACCTATCTGTTCCGCGTAAAGAGCTTCCAGAGAGAGCATCCAGGCAATCCGCAAAGACTAGAGGCCACCCTCCGCTACGCGAACTGGATGCGCGTCGCCTATCTCGGGGATCTTGATCGAGAGCGATACCCTCGCCTGGTCGGCCTGAACGACTTATATGAAGAAGCCATTGAAGAGCTCGAAGAAGCCGAGGGAAAAAACAGCCCGGATCTCCTCCCCTATCTTCAGGGTCGTATTGAACTGTCTTACCTGATCTCCGTGTATCCCGGGGAACAGGAAACAGGGTTTCGGGCAGACGCTCGGCAGCCCACAGACTTTGAACTTGCGAGCGATGCACAATTGCGCTTTTGGCGCATACGGGATCACAATTTTCGCTATGGACTGGAGGCTCTGGAGCAGAAGGAAGAGATTCTCCAGGCCAATCCCGAGAGCCGCCCGGAGGAACACGCCGCTGCCCGTCTTGCTCTGGCCGACTGGTATCAGTGGCATCGGCGCTACGCCAAGGCCATACGGCTGTATGAAGAAGTCTGGGACATCATGGTCGATGAGGAAAATGCCCAAGCCTGGCTCCAACAGAAATTTTCAATTCCCCTGGAATTGCCCCGCACCGATGTGTTTAAGCCTGGCCAGGTACCTCTTGGAACGCTCAATACCGCAGAGATCAGTATGGATTTCACCGTATCCCGGCACGGGGAAGCCAAAGACATAAAGATCCTCACAGAAGTCACGGACAAGGACATGCAGTCGGCCATTACTCGGGCTTACCACTATTTGCGGAATATGCGTTTTCGCCCAAGTCTGGATAATGGTGAAGTAGTCGCCACACCACACATTGAGCGTAACTACCAAATCAGGTACTAGGCCCCATGGCAGACCCAAACACGTTACAGAAAATCATCACCGAGGCGCAGGGCCTGGTGCGTCGAGGCAACGGCCGGGACGCATTGGCAATGCTTGAAAATGCCGCGCCAAGCTATCCGGATAATATCGACCTCTACATGAACCTGGCGATTGCCCACCGGGCTCTGGGTGATTATCCCGCGGCTATTAAAAATCTAAACGCTGTGCTGGCTATTGATCCCTATACGTTCATGGCTCTGCTCTCCAAAGGCTCCATCCTCGAGCAGATGGGTCGGGTTCGTAACGCTGTGGAGATCTATCGCAACGCCCTGAGCATCGCCCCGCCGGAGTCGAATATGCCCCCCTCTCTGGCTGCGCCCATACAGCACGCAAGAGAGCTCATCGACCAGCAGGCTCAGGCCATGGCCGAACACTTCCGCAATGCTCTGGGACCGTTGCTGGAGAAGCATGAGGGACAAGCCCTCGGACGCTTTACGGAGTGCATGGATATCGTTGCCGGCACCAAACGGGTGTACAACGCTGAGCCCGTGCAGGTGCATTACCCTCAGCTTCCGGCCATCCCGTTTTTTGACCGGGAGCATTTCCCCTGGCTTGAAAGCCTGGAAGCGGCCACAGACGATATTCGGGGTGAGCTCCAAACCCTCCTCGATGCGGGCCTGCCGGGCTTTACACCCTATGTGCAATATGCACATGGCACTCCGGAGAACCAGTTCAAACCCCTCAATCATTCCCAGGAATGGAGCTCTCTGTGGCTCTGGAAAGATGGAGAAGCACAGCAGGAGTCGATCGCCCGCTGCCCTAAGACCGCCGCGCTTTTGGAGCAGCTACCCTTGGCCGACCAACCCGGCTTTGCGCCCACGGCATTATTTTCCGCCCTTGCGGCCCATACACGAATTCCCCCTCATACGGGCTCTACCAACGCGCGACTATTGGTGCACTTGCCGCTGGTACTGCCCGGACCGGCTGGTTTCCGGGTGGGCAATGAGGTACGGGAATGGCGCATGGGGGAGGCCTGGGTCTTTGATGACACCATCGAGCACGAAGCCTGGAACGATGCGGACTCAACTCGGGTCATCATGATCTTTGATATTTGGAACCCCCTGTTGAGTGCCGCGGAACGCGAGCTGGTATCAGCGCTTCTTACTACACACAGCGACTGGTTTTCGAGCCCCGGAGGCTGATAGACATTAACATTTCCGGTTGACCAAGCGAATTCACCGGCCCTGGGCAAGCTCCTTGCGCAGGCGTGCCGCAACGGTTTCAAAGGCAGCGCCCCCGCGGCTCCAGGCACCGACCTCAACTTCCCGAACTTCCGGACCATTCGGGCCGTCGCTATCAAGCACGGCATCTTCCCATTCCAGCGAACAATGCTCGAGGATCCGCGCTGCCTGCCCAGGCATGTCCTGGAGCAGGTCTTCGTAGGTAACGTCGAGAATCTGATCGGGGAAAAGCGCTTTCCAGTGTTCCATATGCTGGTGGTAGCTCAGGTAGTAATCAACCAGCTCATCAAGATCGTAGGAGTAGCTGTGCGCGCCAAAAAAGAGCGTTGTGAATAACCCGTAGCAATGATCCACCGGGTCCCGACAAAGATGAATAAAACGCGCCCCGGGCACGGCCGCAGTGATAAAACCCATATAAAGAAACTGGTATAGCGTGCTGTCTAAAATTTCCTGACCGTCAGCCATCGCCTCGCGCCGGGTTTCAAGATAGCGACGTCCAAGCTCATCAAAATCGATAGCCAGACAGGCCTCGGCGTCAGAAGTCTCCTCAGGTGCAGCTTTGGATACCAGGGTACTCATCAGTCGCTTGAAATCGCCGTACTCACCAATCGGGGCAAGAGCGCTGTGCCGGGTGAGCAAGCGCGTGACCCGCGGCTCCCCGGCCCCGGGCAACCCCACTAAGAACACCGGTTTTGCGGTACTGGTGCTAAGATCCAGCTGGGCCAGCCGCGCTGCGAGAACGCGCTCCCGGATATCCGCCTGGGCGCCCAGTTCAACGGCAGCGCTATAAGACAGCATTGTTCGATATTCCCGGGCTCCGGCCAGGTAAGCGGCCGCAGACTCCTGATAATCGCCGATTTCTTCAGACTCCAGGGCGATGGCGTAGTGGGTTAGCGCCCGGGTTTGCCTCTCGGCATTGCTAGTGGCGGCGTCGGTATCGGCTGGAGCACCGCTGGCATCCAAGATGCTTCGAAGCTCTGCGATGTGGTTGAGTTCTGGCATCGCAGGTCGCAATCGTGAGCGCAGGTGCAAAGCCCCAGAGTGCCGGGACTCTTTTTGCAGAACGGCGTCCAGGTAACCCATGGCTTCCTCCGGGTGCTGGAGCTGGCATTCTGCGACCGCGAGCAGGTAAAGCACCGACAGGTTCCCCGGCAGACGGGCAAGGCCCGCCACCAGACAATCCCGGGCGTCAGACAATTGAAGCAGATCGAGAAAAATCCGGGCAAGCCGGCACAGGAGCTGCTCATTGACACTATCCAAGGGCAGGCCGTTTCGAGCCACTTCCAGAGCCTGCTTTCGTCGCCCGTCTCCAATTAGCAACTCGGCCTTGCGAATAAAGATTCGCGGGTGGGCAGCGACCGACTCGGGGAGAGCATCGAGATGCGCAAGCGCGTCCACCGCATCGCCTCGCAAGCTACTGACATCGGATGCAAACAGGCGCACTTCCGCGTGCTCGGGAAAACGCGTCACAAGGCTGGCGGCTAGAACCTGGGCCTCGTCAATCCGCTGCGCCTGCAGCAGCATGGAGCCCTCGTTAAGCAGTTCCTGCAAAGTTCTCATGGTGGTCACCGGGTGTCCTTGGGGGCCAAAGTCAGGGCTGGGGAAGAAGATCAAAGGCCACGCTAATGCGCGGCTGCTCAGAATAAAAGGGCAGGGTGCCATGCCACATGTACGAGGGAAACAGTACCAGGGTACCCACCGCGGGTTTCAGAACCCGGCACGGCGCAAGATCAAGGCCGAGCTCACCCATGGGAGCACCAAACTGGATATGCCCTTCAGTACCCTCGCCCTGCTGAACCTCGTCTGGCAAAGCAATATACAGGGCCGAACTCATCCAACCCTCACTGTGTATATGGTTGGCATGATACCCCTGATCCCGAAGGCGCACCGACCAGGCGCCGGAAAACGTCATTCCATCGCCCCGGGGATGCGCCGGCCTCCGGCCCCAGAAGGGGTGCCTCCCATCATCGGGGAAACTAGCGATAGCACTCGCCACCGCAACGCGAATCTGCTGTTCAAGGGTGGCGAGCAACGGATGCTTGAGACGGAATAGAAACCCATTGGTCTGGGTGCCACCCCGGACGCTTTGCTCAAGGGGCTGGGCGTTGCTGTGATGAAGGCTTTCGATCACCTCGCGCAGGGCCGCGAAGAAGGCACCGCGGTCGCTGAATTCAGCCGGCACCGGCACCTCTACCGGGACCACCATGCGCTCGTAGTCCATGAGCCAGTGCTCCCGGCTATCCCCGAGAAGCTGCCAGGCCGTGCCTCGGTAAGCCAGCATCGTCTGGTCAAAGGGGTTGCGCTGCAACGCCTGGGCGCACACCTGCTCTGCCCGATCCGGCTCACCGGCGATCAACAGCTGCATGGCAAAATCATGACTCACGGAGCTTTGCTCCGGAAACCGCGACAGGAGCGCTTCAAAAAGACCCATAGACTCCCGGAGACTCCCGTTACGCGCCAGATCCAACGCCTCCAGCGCAAGAATACCCGGCGTGTCCGGGCAACCCAATTGGCGGGCATGGGTCAGGGTGCTGGACGCCTCGTCGTGGCGATCCAGGCGCTTGAGAAGTTGTATCAGAGTCTCCCAGAGCGCAGCGTTTACTGGCTCAGCGGCGGCTGCGTTTTTGAGCAGGGCCAAGGGGTCCTCGGGCTCACCCGAGGAGAAATGCAGATGTGCGGCGGAGCGTTGCAAAAGCGCGTGGCCGGGAAATCGACCGGCACCCTGTTTTGCCACTTGATACGCCGCACCAATGTCACCCGCATCCAACAATGCTGCAGCCCAGTTGCGGTACAAATCAGGAGAATCAAACCCGCAATGCCGGGCTTTCCCATAAGCGTCAGCGGCGCCTCCAAAATCGCAGTCCTGGCGCAGCAGTTGGGCCTGGGAATAGTGCAGGCGCGGGGCCTTCGGCGACCCTTTAAGGCCGGTGCGGCAATAGGCTAAAGCTGCCTCCAGATCACCGCGCTTTTGCGCGATGGCCGCCGCTAGCTCCCAGGACGCGGGATCGCCTTTCGCCAATTTCAATAGTTTTGTTACCGCTCGGCCAGCCTCTATCAATTGCTCCCGATGGAGCAGAAACAGCGCAAGAGCCCGCCAGGCCCCGGCATTCTGGGGGCCTAGTTTGACCGCTTTGCGCAGGGCGCGCTCAGCCTGAGTGAAGCGTCCAAGATCCCTAAGCACCCGGGCATGGCCAAGCAACAGCGCCAGGGTTTTGGGGGCAATCCGGAGCGCATCTGTGAAAGCTTTGTCCGCTAACTCAAGCTGACCGCTTTTTTGCAGAGCGCTGGCCAGCAAGTGCATTGCTTTGATTTCGTTGGGCACGAGCCGCAGGAGTTGCTGACAGCTTTGTATGCACGCCTCTATACGGTTTTGCTGCAGCAGTAGCTGGGCCTGCTGTAACTGCTGGGGGACAGTGGGTGTCACTTGATAAAAAGCTCGCTAACATTCGGACAAATACACTTCATAGCTGGCAAGTGTGCACGAAAACCAGGTATTAGGCTAAAAATGCAAAAAGCCGACGAAAAAAAGTCAAAAAAAAGGGCCGACAGAGTCGGCCCTCGAGTACTGCAGTCAGCTCTTAGTACTGGACAGTAAATCCAGCAAAGAAGTACTGACCGAGCGGGTCATACATACCCGGGTAGGTGTTACCGTTCTCGAAGTCCGTCGCACCCTGGACAACCCGAGGCGGACGCTCGTCCAGCAGGTTGTTAATTCCGAAGCGCACCTGCGCCCAGTCGTTAACATCCCAGGTCGCGGCAATATCAAAGTAGCTCATATCGTCGAGATCCAGCCCCTGGCCGCCGCCCGAGATCAGCTCTTCAGTACCTTCGATATATCGCCAAATCAGGCTTGCCGTGAGGTTCCAGGGAGTGACCCAGGTTGTCTGCATGCGATTCTTCAGCTCAGGCGTCGGGAGCTGACAGCCCAATCCATACACTCCTTCACATCTGAGCGATGCGGCTCCCGGGTATTCCTGCTGTTCAAACTTCATAACAAATCCAGCGATATTCGCAATATTTACCGTGCCCATATTGCCAACATCAAAGCTATAGTTAATCTCTACGTCTACGCCTTCGGTAGAGAGAAAGCCGATGTTGGTGCTTCGAGCATCGATACTGTTATCGAGAGTCGCGGGGTTACCAAACCACAGACTACCGCTGTCATCCCGGTTCACGGCACTACAGAATGTAGATTCGCCTGTTAGAAGACACTGATTGAGACTAGTGGCCGCCTGGATACCTTGAATCGCGCCTTCGATTTCAATGCTGTAATAGTCAACGCTCACGGAAAGCCCGTCAATGAAGCCTGGTGTGAAAATAAAGCCGGCCGTATACGTGTCGGCTTCCTCAGGCTGCAGATCCGGGGATCCACCTTCAATGTCGTTGTATTGTGATGCCGGGTTCGAAACAGCGCCGCCCCCATTCCACAGGGCTTCCGTTATACCGGTGCGCGCGCACTGCTCAAAAGTGAATCCTTCTATGCTGACGGCATCGCCCGGGTTAGCCTTGTCACAGGGGTCGTTAGTCATCGGGAAGAGTGAACCTACCTGAGGGCGGAACAAGTCCACAAGGTTGGGCGCGCGTACGGCCCGCTGGTAACTGCCTCGAAGCTTCAAGTCATCGTAAATCTGCCATGAACCCGCAAGCTTGTAGGTGTCGGTAGTAGGGCCAAAATCATATTCTGAGTAGCGATATCCGAGGTCCAATACAAGCGACTGCATTAAAGGCGCGTCTTCTACCACAGGTACGCTCGCCTCAAAGTAAACCTCTTTGACATTGTAACGTCCGTTAGTGTTCACAAGGTTGCCGACGTCGCCATTCCTGAGATTTTCGCTGGTCACGTAAGACAGCTGCTCTTCGCGGTATTCCGCTCCGACAACCAACTCGACACCACTTTCAGCGAACGGTGACATCACTCCGTAGTCACCGAGGCTCCCCTGGACATAGCCCATAAAGACTTCTTGTGCGGTGTTGCCCGACTCAAAAGTCCGTACGCCGACAAAATTAGAGGCTTCGGGTGTTACGCCGCCTGTTTCAAAGATATTCCAAGGTACGCAAGTGGCATTCTGCTCGGACTGATCGACGCAGACGATATCGCCATCTTCATTTTCAAATGCTTGCAGGGCCTTGACGGCGTTGAACGAAGATACGTAATTGAAATTGTAATTTTGCATGCTAACTTCGGAGTACTGATATGACGCATCGTAGCGCCATGTGTCGTTGATGTCTCCGCGCACTCCAAACACGCCGCGGTACGTTGTGTGTCGAAGCTCTCCGGTACGGGGACCTCCTTCAACAGCGCGACGCCCGAGGGGTAATATAAAGGTGTCGTCTCCTTGCGGCGTACCTGCATTACAACCACCTAAGTTTTGGCCGTCGCGGGTGGGGTCGCGGATAATATCCAGCTGCTGCGCCGACAGGAACGGGTTGTTACAATTAACTGTCGCATTAGTCCGGAAAAATGTACCGGACGGACCGAACTGAGTAGTTGACAACGTATCCATGAACATCAATTCGGTGTACGCCTCTACATGCTCGTTCAGGTCATAGTGCGCGAAGGTACCCACCGTGACACGCTCATCGGGACGCTGAAAATAAGAAGGCGCGGCAAAGTTAAACAGCTGACCGAAACCCTCGTTAAACTGATCGCCCGAGACGTTGTAAGTCGGAAGCGACGCTGAGGCGACGTTATCTACCTTACCATCCGCGCCATAAATTACCGGAGCGAATGAGCCGGATAAGTTGGTTCCAGAACCCGCACACACCAAAGTGTCTGCAGTTCGACCACGTACCGGACACGAAGAGTGATCGCGCTGTCCTTGCTCAACGCCCTCGATTTCACGGTAGGTGGCGAACGCCGTCATATTGCCTCGGCCATTGTCGAAATTACCACCAAGCATCAGTGTTACATCGCTGATCGCACCATCGTTGGACGTACCAGTGGGGAACGGCTGGTTGAGAGCTGCGGCGGCGCGCTGTACGTCGCCAGCGGAATTGTCATGTCGATTCTGAGAGTACTGATAATCGAGCTTAATACCCTCGAAATCATCGATCATGATGAAGTTGACAACGCCAGCTACGGCGTCAGCCCCGTAAGTCGATGATGCACCACCCGTGAGGACCTCTACCCGTTGCACAAGCTGCCCAGGTATCAGGTTGATATCGGCGGCGGAAGTCGTGCTGCTTGGCGAGTGAGTAGGAAGGCGCCGGCCGTTCATGAGAACCAACGTGCGGCTGGCGCCGAGGCGTCGCAGCTCAAGTGTGGCGGTACCGGTCGCTTCAATAGCCTGACCAGACGACTGTTCCAACTGGATGCCAGGTATGGCTACCAGTGCATCTTCGATTCGGGTAACACCCGTAAGCCGAAGCTGCTCATTATCAAGCTGAGTAACCGGGCTTGAAGAGATGAGGTTGGCACGCTGAATACGCGAACCGGTTACGACTACTTCTTCAACCAGCTGCTCTTCCTGGGCGTTGACCGGAGCCATTCCCATCGCGAACGCTGCGCCGACGGCGGCACTGACCGCCATGGTTAGCGGTTTTTTATGCAACATAATAATTCCCCTGTGAAGTGAGATGTTGGCCATGGCCGTAAAATTGACGGCTCGGTTTTACCAACTGCGGCAGATATTACACACTCTGCCACCAGTTGGTGTGTGAAAAATTCACATGAATGGGTCAATGAGCGGACAAGATTCATGGACTTAGGTCACTTAATTCGTGCCTTTTGCGAAGTTAAGACAAGCGTTTGTACTGCTAACGAACGCGGCTCACGCCGATGCTGCGATCAACATCTACCAGCGTCATCTTGTAGTAGCCCATAAAGTTTTTAGTGATTACCACCTTGGGGTTGGCAGGGCCGCGGTAGGGGTAGCGCCCGGACAGGCGCTGCTTCCAGACCTGCCCGTTCTCCAGGCGGAATACGGTTTTGCCGCTCCAGCCGCTAAAGTCTCCGGTGATCTGACTCTCTACCGCGAAGTCCTTTTCGGCCTCACGCACGGCTTCGCTGCTGGTTTGCAGAATTTGTGCGTCACCGGCGGTGTAGCGAATCAACCACTGGTTCAACGCCTCGAGCTCATCGCCGGACAGCTTCTTCAGCCCGGTGTCGGCAAACTCCTGTTTACTCATGAGCTTTTCAAAGCCGGGAAAGTCGTCGTCTGCCGCGGCGGCCGTGCCTGTGTATATAAGTAGGAAGACGGCAAACCAGCTGCCCGCGATGGTAGGGTGGGTAAATGACATAGTGATCCTGCTGCCTGGGGATATTGCGAAGCGGCGATTCTAACAAAAGCCCGCCAAAGCGGGAGGTCCGGTTGTAGCGACAGCTGAAGCCAGTCTTTATACTCTCGCGCCCGCCAGTCTGCGTCCGGGGCCGCAGGCCGACACGTCGGCGTTATTAGCCAGCCTCAACCAGGAAATATCGCCGTGGACACCGTTTTAAGCGCCTTTATTACTTTGGTTCTGGTGATGGATCCGCTGGGCAACGTGCCTATATTCCTGTCGGTGCTCAAAGACGTGGACGGGCAAAGGCGTTATTGGGTGATTTTTCGGGAACTGCTCATCGCGCTGGGCGTGTTACTGCTTTTCTTATACGGGGGCAGCGCGGCGCTGGAAGCCATGGGGCTGCGTCAGGAATCCATCAGTATTGGCGGTGCCATCATTCTCTTTTTGATCGCCATTCGCATGATATTCCCGTCGCCTTATGGCCTGCTGGGGGATACGCCTGACGGAGAGCCGTTTATCGTCCCCCTTGCGATCCCCGCAGTTGCCGGCCCCTCATCACTGGCCATCGCCATGCTCATGGTCAATACAGACCCCACACGGATGCTGGACTGGACCATCGCGCTGGTGGGCGCCTGGGCAGTCTCGGCCTGCATACTGATGACCTCGCCGCTGCTGCTCAAAGCGCTGGGTAACCGCGGTTTGATGGCCATGGAGCGACTCATGGGCATGATTCTGGTCATTATCGCCGTACAGATGTTCTTTGAGGGCGTATCAACTTCCCTGCATCTACAGGGGCTTGGCTAGGCAATAAGTCCACAAGGGCAAGGCTTAACCCGGGGGTACCGCACCTGTGCAGCACCCGATTCCAAACGAGGAGTTAGTTGACCTTAGGCACCAGCTCCCGGGCGTCGTAACGCTGCTGCATGGTGTCCAGCGACAAAACCTTGATCTTGCTGGCATTGCCGGCTGTGCCAAACGCCTCGTAGCGCGCTATGCAGATGTCACGCATGGCTACCTGCGTTTCTTTTAGGTACTTACGGGGGTCAAATTCCGCCGGGTTGTGGGCGAGAAAGCGACGAATGGCCCCGGTGGAGGCCAAGCGCAGGTCAGTGTCGATATTGACCTTGCGCACACCGTGGCGGATACCCTCTTGAATCTGCTCCACGGGGACGCCGTAGGTCTCGGGGATCTCGCCGCCGTATTCATTAATAATCTCAAGCCAATCCTGAGGCACCGATGAGGAGCCGTGCATCACCAGGTGGGTGCCGGGTATGCGCGCATTGATTTCTTTGATTCGATCGATGGCCAGAATATCGCCCGTGGGAGGGCGGCTGAACTTATAGGCCCCGTGACTGGTGCCACAGGCAATTGCCAGCGCGTCCACCTCCGTCGCTTTCACAAAGGCGGCAGCTTCTTCAGGGTCTGTGAGCAATTGATCGTGGGTGAGCTTGCCTGCCGCGCCGGAGCCGTCTTCTTCGCCGGCCTCACCGGTTTCCAAAGATCCCAGACAGCCAAGCTCCCCCTCCACCGAAACGCCGCAGGCATGCGCCATGGCAACGGCGGTACGCGTGACATTCACGTTGTAGTCAAAATCCATGGGAGTCTTTCCGTCTTCACCCAGAGATCCATCCATCATCACCGAACTAAAGCCCAGGGCAATGGAGCGCTGACAGATCGCCGGCGACATGCCGTGGTCCTGATGTACCACCACCGGTATGTGCGGAAACTCGCGCATGGCCGCTTCCATGAGTGCCCGCAAAAAGGGCGCTCCGGCGTATTTGCGGGCTCCGGCACTGGCCTGCATGATCACCGGGGAGTCCGTCGCATCCGCGGCCTCCATGATGGCCCGGGTCTGCTCTAGGTTATTCACGTTAAAGGCCGGAACGCCGTAGTCGTGCTCGGCGGCGTGATCCAGCAGTTGGCGCAGACTGATCAAAGCCATGTGTGTTCTCCCTGTTGGTTCAAAACGGTAGTAACAGGTACTACCGGGCTCGGCGCAGGCGTTAAATGACCTTCGTCGTCGTTCATCGTCGAGTGTTCATTGTTCGCGGGCGCGCTCTTCAAGCACCGCCACCGCAGGAAGTACCTTACCTTCTACGTACTCAAGAAAGGCACCACCACCGGTAGATATATAAGAAACCTTGTCAGCGATGCCAAACTTATCAATGGCCGCCAGGGTATCGCCACCCCCGGCAAGCGAAAATGCGACGCTGTCCGCAATAGCTCTGGCCAGGGTCTCCGTGCCGCCGGCAAAGCTGTCGAATTCAAATACACCCACCGGCCCGTTCCAGAGGATCGTGCCGGCATCTTTTAACAGGGCCGCCATGGCTGCCGCAGACTCCGGGCCGATATCAAGAATCATCTCATCTGCGCCCACATCATCGATAGCACAGGTGCGCGCGGTGGCGTTTTCGGCAAACTCATTGGCAACTACCACATCGGTGGGCAGGCGAATATGCGTCTTGGCACCAATACGGCGCGCTTCGTCCAACAGCTCGTGCTCACACAGTGACTTACCCACGGGATGCCCCGCCGCAGCAAGAAAGGTGTTGGCAATACCGCCACCGACAATAAGCTGGTCCACTTTGTCAGACAGCGAATCCAGAACCTCAAGTTTTGTGGAGACTTTGGATCCGCCAACAATCGCCACCATAGGTCGCTCGGGGTTCGCCAGGGCTTTGTCCAGTGCTTCCAGCTCTCCGGCCAACAGGGGGCCCGCGCAGGCTTTCGCGGCAAAGCGCGCAACGCCATGGGTAGAGGCCTGAGCACGATGTGCGGTGCCAAAGGCGTCCATGACAAATACGTCACACAGCGCCGCATAAGCTTTCGCCAGATCGTCAGCGTTCTTCTTTTCACCTGCGTTAAAACGGACGTTCTCCAATAGCACCACTTCGCCATCCGCAACGGTAACGCCGCTTTGCCAGTCTGCCACCAGGCGCACAGGAAGTTCTAACAGGGCACTGAGGTGTTTTGCCACGGGCTCCAGGGAAAACTGGGTGTCAAACTCGCCCTCCACCGGCCTGCCCAGATGCGACATCAACATCACACGACCGCCGGCGGCCATCGCTTGCTGGATAGTCGGCAGGGCGGCGCGAATTCGTGCGTCCGAGGCCACTAGACCATTCTTTATTGGAACGTTCAGGTCTTCGCGAATGAGAACCCGCTTTCCGGTGAGCTCAAGCTCACTCATTCGCTGCACTGCAAGACTCATGTGTTTGCCTCCTCGGCAGAGAGATCGGACCAGTAACGGGCAACATCCAACATACGATTAGCATAGCCCCATTCGTTGTCGAACCAGGTAAGTACTTTAACCAGGCGTTTACCGCTCACCCGGGTCTGGCAGGCGTCAATAATACTGGAGCGACTGTCGCGGTTAAAATCGCAGGACGCCAGCGGCTCTTCCGTATAACCCAGCACGCCCTTGAAACCACTGGCCGCGGCAACAGACAGGGCGCGGTTAACATCGCTCACACTCACGTCCTGACGGGTAACGATAGTGAGATCCATGGCAGATACATTCAGCGTGGGCACGCGCAGTGCCTGAGCGGTAAAACGCCCCGCCAAAGCGGGCAATATGCGCTCAACGCCCAGCGCAAGGCCGGTATCTACCGGGATGATGGACTGACCTGCGGCGCGGGTCTTTCTCAGATCCGTGTTGTGGTAGGCATCCAGCACTGGCTGGTCGTTCATGGCGGAGTGAATGGTCGTGATCGTGCCGTAATCGATGCCAAAGGCCGCATCCAGGGCTGCGATAACCGGTACGATCCCGTTGGTGGTGCAGGAGGCCGCCGACACGATGCGGTGCTGTGCAAGCAGGCTTTGATGATTGACGCCGTACACCACGGTCGCATCCACATCCGGCTCCGCCGGCTGAGAAAAAAGCACCCGCCGGGCACCGGCACTCAGGTGCTGCTCAGCAGTGGCGCGATCCGAAAACGCACCGGAACATTCAAGCAGCATGTCCACGCCCATGCCGGTCCAATCAAGACCGGTAGCATCGGGCTCGCGCAGAAGCATTTTCTGCTGTCCGTTGATGAGCAAACTGCCATCGCGCAGCTCAACAGTCCCGGGAAACCGTCCATGCGTTGAGTCGTAGCGCGTCAGATGGGCAACGGTGGTCGCGTCCGCCAGCTCATTGATAGCCACCACCTGCACAGCCCCGCGATGCGGACTCTCCTGCAGCGCCCGGAGCACCGTGCGACCGATGCGTCCATAGCCATTGATGGCGACTCTGAGCATGCGCTTATATCGCTTCCATCACCTCGGATACCACGGCAGCGACGTTATCCACGGTAAACCCGAACTGCTCAAACAACTCATTGGCCGGCGCGGATTCGCCAAAGGTGCTCATACCGACGATGCGCCCATCAAGGCCCACATACTTATGCCAGTAGTCGACATGTGCCGCTTCCACGGCAACCCGGGCCAGGCAGTCACTGGGAAGCACCGACTCCCGATAGCCCGCATCCTGTTGCTCAAAAACCTCGGGGCAGGGCATGGAGACTACGCGGATCGCGCGATCTGCCAGTGCATCGGCGGCCTGCATGGCCAGTCCAACTTCCGAACCTGTGGCAATAATGATCGCCTCGGGGGCGCCATCGCAGTCGCGCAGTACATAAGCTCCGCGTGCCACATCGGCAAGCTGCTCGGCGCTTCGCTCCTGATGGGGCAAACCCTGACGGGAGAACACCAGAGCCGAGGGCCCGTCCTGCCGTTCGATCGCAGACTTCCAGCACACGGCTGACTCCACCGCATCGCAGGGACGCCAGGTATTCAGACCGGGAGTAGCGCGCAGCGCAGTCAACTGCTCCACCGGCTGGTGCGTAGGACCGTCTTCACCCAGACCGATCGAGTCGTGGGTGTAGACAAAGATACAGCGCTGGCGCATAAGCGCGGCCATGCGCACGGCATTGCGGGCGTACTCCATAAAGATCAGGAACGTCGCGCCGTAGGGGATAAAGCCCCCGTGCAGGGCAATGCCGTTCATGATCGCCGACATGCCAAATTCACGAACGCCGTAATAAATGTAGTTTCCGGCGGCGTCATCGGCGCTCAGCCCCTGGGATCCAGACCAGAGAGTCAAATTGGAACCCGCTAAGTCTGCCGAGCCACCCATGAACTCAGGCAGCATGGGACCCAGCGCATTAATCGCGTTTTGGGAGGCTTTGCGGGAGGCGATAGTCTCGCCCGCAGCCTGGCACTGCTCCACATAAGCCTGCGCATTGGCCGCAAAATCGTCGGGCAACTGGCCGGAAAGGCGACGGGTTAATTCTGCCGCTAACTCCGGGTATTCGGCGCGATAAGCGTCCATCATCGCGCTCCATGCCGCTTCATGTTCAGCGCCAGCCGTTTTGGCGTCCCATCCTGCGTAGATATCCGGGGGAATGACAAAGGCCGGATGCTCCCAGCCAATCGCCGCGCGGGTGGCAGCGATTTCGTCGGCCCCCAGCGGTGCCCCGTGGGTAGCTGCCGTACCCTGCTTGTTTGGCGAACCTTTACCGATGACTGTGCGACAGCAAATCAGTGTCGGACGGGAACTATCTGCCCGCGCCGCTTCGGTCGCTGCCTTGACAGCAACAGGATCATGGCCGTCGACGCCGGCAATCACCTGCCAACCATAGGCCTCGAAGCGCTTGGGCGTGTCATCAGAGAACCATCCCGCCACATCACCGTCGATAGAGATGCCGTTGTCATCGTAGTAGGCGATGAGTTTACCCAGGCCCAAAGTTCCGGCAAGCGAGCAAACCTCATGAGAAATGCCCTCCATCAGGCAGCCATCTCCTACAAAAACGTAGGTAAAGTGGTCGATAATCTGGTGGTCGCCGCGATTGAACTGGGCCGCGAGTGCTTTCTCGGCAATCGCCATACCCACGGCATTGCTGATGCCCTGGCCGAGGGGGCCGGTGGTGGTTTCTACACCGGGCGCGTAACCGTACTCGGGGTGGCCCGGAGTTTTACTGTGTAGCTGGCGGAAGTTTTTTAACTCCGTCATGGGCAGGTCATAGCCCGTGAGATGCAGCAAGGAGTAAATAAGCATGGAGCCATGCCCATTAGAGAGCACAAAGCGATCGCGATTCGGCCAGTCCGGATTCTGCGGGTTATGACGCATGAACCCGTTCCACAGCACTTCGGCAATATCGGCCATGCCCATGGGCGCGCCGGGATGGCCACTGTTGGCTTGCTGGACAGCATCCATAGAGAGGGCGCGAATGGCGTTCGCGAGATCTGTTTGGCTGGGCATGTTGCTTCCTGAGGAGTGATCGCGGGGCGCGCATTATCGGGCAAGCGGCGCCGGGGGTAAACAATGACTGGCAGGCGCCTCAAAACGCGACCCAAAATCTATATCAAAATTCCTTGATATAGATTGATTTGCTGTTAAACTTCGCGCGCTATGAATTCCGTCGTGTCTACAAATCTGTCCACGGATTGCGCGCCTGACGCCGAGGCCGTGCTCGCTGGCCTGTGCAAGGCCGCCGCCGACAGCCTGCGCCTGCGCGTGCTGCGACTCCTGCGACACGACGCCATGGATGTATCAGAACTTTGCTCCGTGCTCGACGTGCGCCAGCCGGCGCTGAGCCACCACCTGAAGCTCATGAGCGCTGCGGGCCTGCTGAGCAGCCAACGGGACGGCAACCACATCTTTTATCGCCGCCGTGAACTCGCAGGCGATGAGCCTTTTGCCGCACTGCAGCAGGCGCTACTGGCCGCCGCCGATGCACTGGAGCTGGATGATGCCGAAGAAGCCCGTCGCCAGGCACTCCAGCGCCAGCGGGAACAAAACTCCCTTGATTTCTTTACCGACAATGCCGCGCGATTTCGCGAGCAGCAGGACCTTATTGCAGCTCCGGAACGCTACGCGGCGGCGGTTAACGAACTTCTGGACACGCTGCCCGTGGCCAGGCAGTCAACAGCGCTGGAGGTCGGACCCGGGGAAGGCTGGCTTCTACCGCGCCTGAGTGGGCAATTCGAACGCGTTGTTGCACTGGACAACGCACCTGCCATGCTCGAGAGCGCCCGGTCAGCGGCAGGGGGACTGGACAACATTGAATTCCTGCTCGGCGATACCGGCCATAGCGCACTGCAGTCCCTGCAGGCGGACCTGATTGTGATCAATATGGTGTTACATCACACGCCGGACCCCGCTGCAACGCTGCACGAAGCGGCGAGTGCTCTGGCACCAGGGGGCGCACTGCTGATCACTGAGCTTTGCGAGCATCGTCAGGGCTGGACCCGCGAGAACTGCGGTGACCTATGGCTGGGCTTCGCACCCCAAATGATACAAGACTGGGCAGCATCGGCCGGCCTTGTAGAACTGACCAGCAGTTATCTGGGGCAGCGCAACGGATTCAAGCTACAACTGCGCCTGTTTGGCGCGGCAAAAATGACATCTTAGATCTTTACAGGAAACAAGCATGAGCGAATACGGCATCTTCACCTCGGAGTCAGTCTCCGAAGGACACCCGGACAAAATGGCGGACCAGATCTCCGATGCGGTGCTGGACCACATTCTCACTGATGACCCCGATGCGCGCGTCGCCGTAGAAACGCTGGTGAAGACCGGCATGGTCGTTGTAGCCGGCGAAGTCACCACCAGCACTTACGTGGACCTTGAAGAAATCGTCCGGGACGTGGTCTTGGATATTGGCTATGACAGCTCAGACGTGGGCTTTGACGGCGCGTCCTGTGCGGTCCTCAATGCCATTGGCAAGCAGTCCCACGATATCGCCATGGGCGTTGACGAGGACGAGAGCAAAGAGCAGGGCGCCGGCGACCAGGGCCTGATGTTTGGCTATGCGAGCAACGAAACCAACGTGCTTATGCCCGCACCCATCTATTACTCGCACCTGCTGGTTCAACGACAGGCCGAACTGCGCAAGAACGGCACATTGCCCTGGCTGCGCCCCGACGCCAAAAGCCAGGTGACACTGCGCTACGACAACGGCAAGCCCGTCGCCATCGATGCCGTGGTGTTATCCACGCAACATGACGCCCATATCTCCCAGCCAGAGATTCATGAGGCGGTCATGGAATTGATCATTCAGGAAGTTCTGCCCGCCGAGTGGCTACATGCAGACACGCGTTACCACATTAATCCCACGGGCCAGTTCATCATCGGCGGACCGGTAGGTGATTGCGGGCTCACGGGACGCAAGATCATTGTCGACACCTACGGCGGCATGGCTCGTCACGGTGGTGGCGCTTTCTCGGGCAAAGACCCCTCCAAAGTGGATCGCTCGGCCGCCTACGCGGGACGCTACGTTGCCAAAAATATCGTTGCCGCGGGTCTGGCAGACCGCTGCGAAATCCAGGTCTCTTACGCCATCGGCGTTGCCGAACCTACCTCGATCTCTATCAATACCTTCGGTACCGGGCGCATTGATGACGCAAAGATTGTTGACCTGGTGCGGGAGCATTTTGACCTGCGACCCAAGGGCCTGATCGAGATGCTGGACCTCAAGCGTCCCATCTACCGCGCGACTGCGGCTTACGGACACTTTGGTCGCGAAGAGCCGAACTTTACCTGGGAGCGTACTGATAAAGCAGAAGCTTTGAAGGCGGCGCTTTGAGTATCAAGCCGCATGCAGAGTAAGCCGGAG
>DS999406.1:395557-463053 GCA_000158155.1 gamma proteobacterium NOR5-3
TTGACGCCCACGACCAAGCCCTCCGACTCACACTGCATGCTCTTCCTTACCCTAAACGAATTCACACACATTTTTAAAGTAACAACTGGGAGCACCACATGAGCACCGTAACCAAGCTAGACAACACCCCCGACTACCGCGTCGCCGATATCAGCCTTGCAGACTGGGGTCGCCGGGAGCTGGAGATCGCCGAAGGTGAAATGCCTGCGCTGATGGCCCTGCGCGAGCAGTACGGCGACAGCAAGCCGCTGGCCGGCGCCAGGATTCTGGGCTGCATCCACATGACTATCCAGACAGGCGTGTTGATCGAAACACTCAACCACCTCGGTGCTGAAGTGCGCTGGTCTTCGTGCAACATTTTCTCCACCCAGGATCACGCGGCGGCAGCGATTGCGGCGTCTGGCGTACCGGTGTTTGCCTGGAAGGGTGAGACCGAAGAAGAGTATGAGTGGTGCATCGAGCAGACCATTCTCAAAGACGGTCAGCCCTGGGATGCCAACATGGTGCTGGACGATGGCGGCGACCTCACGGCCATCCTGCATGACAAGTACCCCGAGATGCTCGACAAGATCCACGGCATCACCGAAGAAACCACCACGGGTGTGCATCGTCTGTATGAGATGCTCCAGGCCGGGACACTCAAAGTACCTGCGGTCAACGTGAATGACTCTGTTACCAAGTCCAAGAACGACAACAAATATGGCTGTCGTCACAGCCTGAACGACGCGATCAAGCGTGCCACCGATCACCTTCTGTCAGGCAAGCGTGCCCTGGTTATCGGCTACGGCGATGTGGGCAAGGGCTCCGCGCAGTCTCTCCGTCAGGAAGGCATGATCGTTCGCGTTACCGAAGTCGATCCTATCTGCGCTATGCAGGCCTGCATGGACGGCTACGAAGTAGTCTCGCCGTACATCGATGGTATTGATGATGGCACCGACGCCTGCATCGACCGCGACCTGCTGCAAAAGACTGACCTGCTGGTGACCACCACCGGTAACTACAACGTCTGTAATGCCCGTATGTTGGCTGCGCTCAAGAGCGCTGCGCTGGTTTGCAACATCGGTCACTTCGACAATGAAATCGATACGGCTTACATGCGTCGCGAGTGGCATTGGGAAGAAATCAAGCCGCAGGTACACAAGGTGTATCGCGATCAGGCTACCAACGATCATCTGATCCTGCTCTCAGAAGGTCGACTGGTTAACCTTGGTAATGCCACCGGCCACCCCTCACGCATCATGGACGGCTCGTTTGCCAACCAGGTACTGGCTCAGGTCTATCTGTTTGAGCGTCGTTTTGCGGATCTGGAAGACAACATGAAGCCCTCCGCCGTGAAGGTTGAAGTGTTGCCCAAGAAGCTCGACGAAGAAGTTGCCGCACACATGGTGGCAGGCTTTGGCGGTGTGGTGACCAAGCTCACCAAGGAGCAGGCCGACTACATCCACGTATCGGTAGAAGGACCTTTCAAAGGTCAGGACTACAAGTACTGAGGTCAGCATGAGCAAGTCCGCAGCAATCAGCTTCGAGTATTTCCCGGCCAAGACCGATGCGGGACGCGAGAAGCTGTTGAACGTCACTACCCCGGAGTTACAGGCCATAGGTCCCGAGTTTTTCTCGGTGACCTACGGTGCCGGGGGATCAACTCGAGACAATACCCGGGGCATCGTCGAAGGCCTGAACGCGCAGGGCCTGTCGGTAGCGCCTCATCTGAGCTTCGGCCTGGATGATGAAGCCACTATCGGCGCACTGCTTGAGGATTACAAAGCCGCGGGAATTAATCGTCTGGTAGCACTGCGAGGCGACTTACCGTCGGGTGCCGGAGGCGGTGCCCGACTGGTGTACGCCAACGAACTGGTGGCGTTTATTCGCGAGCGTACCGGGGATCACTTTCATATCGAGGTTGCTGCCTATCCGGAGATCCATCCCCAGGCAGAGAGCTACGAAAGCGATATTCAATACCTCAAGGGCAAGTTCGATGCCGGAGCAGACAGCGCGATCACCCAGTACTTCTACAACGTAGAAGCGTACTTTTATTTCCTTGATCGCTGCGCTGCGCTGGGCATCGATAAGCCTATTTATGCCGGCATCATGCCCATCACCAATTACGCCAATCTGGCACGTTTTTCGAAGAACTGCGGTGCAGAGATTCCCCGCTGGATCAGCAAGCGTCTGGAAGGCTTTGCCGATGATCAGGACAGCATCCGCGCCTTTGGCATCGATGTGGTCACCCAGTTGTGCCAGACACTACTGGAAAGCGGTGCGCCGGGCATTCATTTTTACACTATGAACCAGACCCAACCGACTCTGCAGATCTGCAGAAATCTCGGTCTCTAAGCTTTTCCGTCGATGCTGCGTCCCCGCTTTTTCACCGCGCAAGCGCTGAGCGAGGGCGCCAGCATCGTGCTCGAAAAAGAGCCCTCCCGGCATATCGCAAAAGCCCTGCGCATGCGCGTCGAGGACACCCTGTGTCTGTTTAATGGCAACGGCGTTGAAGCCCGCGGCCTGATTACAGCCATCGATAAAGACCGGGTGTCGGTGAGCCTCCACGATCTATCGGAACCACCCCGGGAATCTCCTCTCGATACCGTTCTTATTATCGCCCTGTCCCGGGGCGATCGCATGGATACCGTTGTGCAAAAGGCCACGGAACTTGGGGTGAGCGAAATCTGGCCCATGATCAGCGAACGCACCGGCGTTCGTCTGGACGGGGAGCGGCTCTCAAAAAAACAGGAGCACTGGGGACGCGTTGCCATCAGCGCCTGTGAGCAATGCGGGCGCAACCGGCTCCCGTTGATTGCGGCACCGGTCTCCTATGCGGAAACGCTCAGCAGAGCTGCACAACAGGACGCCTCGTTGCGCCTGGTTCTGCACCCTCTGGGAAACGCTGAACCACTCCCTGAGCAATGCCGGTCGCTGATAATGTTGGTAGGGCCGGAGGGCGGATTGAGCGACCAGGAAGTTGCCGGCGCCTGTGACGCTGGATTTACCGCTTTCCAGCTCGGACCGCGAATCCTGCGCACAGAAACCGCACCCCTGGCCGGGCTCGCCGTGGCACAGGCACGCTGGGGCGATTTAAGCACGTGATGCTTGCGGCCATGGAAGGCATTTCGTAGGGTGGCGCTTTAAACATAGAGATCAGCGCATGAGCTTTACATTAGGCGTGGTGATGGACCCCATCTCCGCTATCAGCTACAAAAAAGACAGCACCATGGCCATGCTCTGGGCCGCCGCCGACCGCGGGTGGTCCCTGTTCTATATGGAGCCGGGAGACCTGTCTCTTGATCAGGGCGCACCGCTGGGGCGTATGGCCGAGCTACAGGTGTTTCGGGATCCCGAGCGGTGGTACAGCCTTGGTGAGGCAAGCCATCGATCCCTGGCGGATTTGGACGTGATTCTTATGCGCAAGGATCCGCCTTTTGACAATGAGTACGTCTACGCGACCTACATCCTTGAGGCCGCAGAACGACTTGGCACATTGATTGTTAATCGCTGTCAGTCCTTGCGTGACTGCAACGAAAAGGTGTTTGCCACACAGTTCCCCGAGTGTTGTCCTCCGGTGCTGGTCAGCGGTGATACCGCACAGCTCAAAGCCTTTCACAAAACCCATGGCGACGTGATTTTTAAACCCCTGGACGGCATGGGCGGCACTTCGATCTTCCGCGTGAAAGAGGACGATCCCAACCTGAATGTGATTCTTGAGACCCTCACGGAGTTCGGCAAACAAACCATTATGGCGCAGCGTTACCTGCCCGAGATCAAAGACGGTGACAAGCGCATTCTGATGATTGAAGGCAAACCCGTACCTTATGGTCTGGCCAGGCTTCCCTCTCAAGGCGAAACCCGGGGCAATCTTGCCGCGGGAGGCACCGGGCGCGCACAGCCGCTATCCGAGCGGGATCTATGGATCGCGGCACAGGTAGGCCCGTCTCTTTTAGAGCGAGGTCTCATCTTTGTAGGCCTGGATGTTATTGGCGATTACCTCACGGAAATCAACGTCACCAGCCCTACCTGCATCCGGGAAATTGACGCCGCTTACGATACAGACATTGCCGGACAGCTCATGACTGCCATCGATAAACGTCTTAACAGTCGCGCCTAGGACATGACCGCTGCCGTAGCCGACAGCAACGACCGATTAATGCTGGCGGTTCTCATCGCCAGCACGCTGCATGTGCTGGTGATCTTTGGTGTCAGCTTTGATGTCTGGCGGGGCCAGAAAGCGCGCTATCAGGTAGAAGTCACCCTGGTTCAAACGCCGGGACGCAGGCCGGTTACCGCAGACCACATCGCCCAGGCCGACCAGACCGGTAGCGGTAGTGAAGCGCTGAGGGATCGGGCATCGGGATCACAGAGCGCACTACCACAGCCGGTGGCAGAGAGCGCTCAGCGTCAGACCACGGCTAACACCGGACGGGAGCGACTGGCCGCGCCAGCGGTGACCTCTACAAACGCCCAGCGCAAGATTGTGGATCGTACTGGGCAGCAGCAGAACCTTGAAGACCTGCCCGAAGCGGAACGGGAACTGGCGCGGCTGAGCCAGAAACTCGCGCAGCTTCAGGCTGACCTCAATGCGCAGCGTCAGCAGTACTCCAATCAGCCGAGAGTACGCCGCTTGACCGCAGTATCAGCGCGGGCCGCGGTCGACGCCGCTTATCTTGCAGACTGGCGATCCCGGGTAGAGAGCGTGGGCAATCAGTATTATCCCGAGGCTTCCCTGCGCTACGGCATCTACGGGAGTCTTGAGATGCTGGTTACGGTGCGCAGCGATGGCAGTCTGGAGGGTATTCAAATTCTTCAGTCCTCGGGGTACGCCGTGCTGGACGAAGCGGCCATGCGTATCGTACGCCTGGCTGCGCCCTATTCCCCCTTCCCCGACGAGTTGCGGGCCACCACAGACAAACTGGAAATAGTGCGCACATGGCAATTCGAACAAAACCCGCTAAGCTCAAATTAGCGTTGTATTACGCGTTTTATGCCACCGGCGAACTCCACTTGGCAGCACCGCACCGCTTTGGCGGGAGAGAACATCTTGAAGGTATCGAGCAGCGACTGTCTGCGGGACCATTTTTTGCTGGCTATGCCCGGCCTGGACGCCGGTCTCTTTAGCGGCAGCATCACTTACCTCTGTGAACACGGCGAGGCCGGTGCCATGGGTCTGGTTATCAATCAACCGCTGGATTTATCCCTCGGCGAGATCTTTGATCATCTGGATATTGCTGCCGATGCGCACTTTCGTGACCAACCGGTACTCGCCGGTGGACCCGTGCAGATCGATCATGGATTTGTACTTCACCCCAGCGGAGGCAAACGCTGGGACTCGTCCCTTCGCGTCACGGACGAGGTGCAACTGACCACTTCACGGGATGTGCTCAAGGCCATTGCCTGCGGAGAGGGCCCCCGGGACTTTGTCGTGACCCTGGGTTACGCCGGATGGTCCGCGGGACAGCTCGAAGAAGAGATCGCCAACAATAGCTGGCTCACATTGCCCGCAGACAAACGCATCATTTTTCATACCGCCATTGAAGATCGGGTAGCAGCCGCCGCCTCAGCCCTGGGTATCGATATGAATCTCATGAGCGCCCAGGCGGGTCACGCCTGACGTGACCGGTAAAGCTGCGGCTCTTCGCGTACTCGCCTTTGACTATGGTCTGAGCCAGATTGGCGTGGCCGTGGGTAACTCCGACCTGGGGACCACTCAACCTCTTTCGATTCTTCGCGCCCGGGATGGCCAGCCGAACTGGGCCGAGGTGACCGAGCTGTGTCAGGAGTGGCAGCCCGACCTTTTACTGGTAGGCGACCCTCTTAATATGGATGGCACAGTGAGCGAGTTTGCACAGCGAGCGCGAAAGTTCGCCCGCCGCCTCGAAGGCCGTTTGGGTCTGAGTGTCGAGATGGTGGATGAGCGCTTAAGCAGCTTCGAGGTCAAGCAGCAGCAAAAAGAAGCGGGGCACCGCGGTGATTACCGGGAGCATCCGGTGGATGATCTGGCCGCAGAACTCATTCTGCGGGATTGGCTCCGCCAAAGGTGACCCGGATTACCCGGGGCTAGCGATCGACCTGCAGGTTTACCCCGGAGGTATAACTGCTGTTGCGCTTGTCGAACATCTTGATACCCAGACGTACTTCATTGGCAGAGTCAGCACAGCGTATGGCTTCCTCGGCAGTAATTTCGCCCTCGCAGTACTTGGCCAACAGAGACTGATCAAGGGTTTGCATACCCTGCTCTGTGGACTTGGCCATCACTTCTTTGACCAGGTGAATTTGTCCGTTGCGAATATGATCGGCAATGAGCGGTGAGTTGAGCAAGACCTCCATCACCGGCACCCGACCCTCCCCTGTAGCTTTGGGGAGTAGCTGCTGCGCGATCATGGCATTCATGTTCAAGGACAGGTCCATCAACACCTGATCGTGTCGCGCCACGGGGAAGAAACTCAAAATCCGGTCAATAGCCTGGTTGGCATTGTTCGCGTGCAAGGTGCACAGACACAGGTGTCCGGTCTCAGCAAACGTCAGGGCGTGAGCCATGGTCTCGGCGGAGCGCACCTCACCAATGAGAATCACGTCCGGCGCCTGGCGCAGGGCATTTTGCAAACCTGTTTCAAAGGAATCGGTGTCAATGCCCACCTCGCGCTGGGTCACCAGGCAGCCCGCATGATCGTGGACAAACTCGATGGGGTCTTCAATGGAGAGAATATGTCCGCGACTATGACGATTGCGGTGCCCGACCATTGCCGCCAGCGACGTGGACTTACCGGTTCCCGTACCGCCCACAAAAATCACCAGACCGCGCTTGGCCATGGCAAGCTCCGCAACAATCGGCGGCAGACCCAGCTCTCCAAATTTTGGAATTTCGTCTTTAATGCGGCGTAAAACAATACCGAACTGACCGCGCTGCACAAAGGCGCTGGCGCGGAATCGCCCGTGTTTCTCGGAATACACGGCATAGTTGCATTCCTGATCGCGCATAAAGTCGGCTTGTTGTGATGGCGACATAGTCTCCAATACCAGCGCCCGGGTCTGCTCTTCGGTGAGGCCTTCTTTTCGAATGGCGCGGATTTCGCCGTCGACTTTGATGGATGGCGCGGCCCGGGCGGTGACAAAGCCATCAGAAGCGCCGGCCTCCACGATCTTCGCCAACAGTTCGTCAATTTTCATGAGCAATGCTCCAAAGCTTTGTAACGAGGTATGCCAGGGACTCGCCGCGTTCTAGAAGTTTTCCGGCATGCGTGCTTTCTCACGGGCCACATCCCTGGAGATAATTCGCTTGTCGACCATCTCTTTGAGGCATTGGTCCATGGTCTGCATGCCTACAGCCTGACCGGTCTGGATAGCGGAATACATCTGCGCCACCTTATCCTCACGGATGAGGTTTCTAATCGCGGAAGTCGCTCGCATAATCTCGTGGGCCGCCACCCGCCCACCGGAAGTGCGCTTCATCAAAGTCTGCGAAACCACGGCCTGCAATGACTCGGAGAGCATGGAACGAACCATGGATTTTTCGGCGGCGGGGAACACGTCAATAACCCGGTCGATAGTCTTGGCCGCGGATGTGGTGTGCAGGGTGCCAAACACCAGGTGGCCGGTTTCGGCGGCGGTGAGCGCCAGGCGTATAGTCTCCAGGTCACGCATCTCACCCACCAGGATGATATCCGGGTCTTCCCGAAGCGCGCTGCGCAGTGCTTCGGCAAAGCCCAGGGTGTCCCGATGAACCTCACGTTGGTTCACCAGACACTTCCGGCTCTCGTGAACAAATTCGATGGGATCCTCAATGGTAAGAATGTGCTCGTATTTATGATCGTTGATAAAGTCGATCATGGCGGCAAGCGTGGTGGATTTTCCCGAGCCCGTGGGTCCGGTCACCAGCACCAGGCCCCGGGGCATCATGCTGATGTCGCGAAACACCTGCCCCATCCCCAGGTCTTCCATACTGAGGACCTTGGAGGGAATGGTCCGAAACACACCGCCGGCACCGCGGTTCTGATTAAAGGCATTGACCCGAAAGCGCGCGACACCGGGAACCTCAAAAGAAAAGTCCGTTTCCAGAAATTCTTCAAAGTCCTTGCGTTGCTTGTCGTTCATGATGTCGTAAATCAGATCGTGCACCTGCTTGTGTTCAAGCGGGGGCAGGTTGATACGACGAACGTCACCATCAACACGAATCATTGGCGGAAGGCCTGCGGAAAGGTGTAAATCCGACGCTCCCTGTTTGGCGCTAAACGCCAGCAGTTCGGTAATATCCATAAGCCGCCCGTCTTCTCCTTTATTAATCTACAAGGCACATTGGTCACACTATGCGCTATCTGCCTATGGCCCGGTCTTGCGACAGTCTATTGCAGGAACTCAACGCAAAAGTCCCATGCAATGGTGCTGCTTCAGGCAGGCTCGGCTAACATAGCATCATGAACAACGATTCTATTCCCGCCAATATAGCAAAGGTGCTCCAGCAGGTAAGTAATGCGGTGGAAAAATACCATCGCCCCCCGCAGAGTGTTCGCGTCATGGCCGTCAGCAAGACGCAGTCGGCAGAGGCCGTGCGTACGGCGGCAAACGCCGGACTTACAGACTTTGGGGAGAATTACCTGCAGGAGGCGCTGGATAAAATTGCCGCCTGCGAGGATCTCGGACTTACCTGGCATTTTATCGGGCCCATCCAATCCAACAAAACGCGGCCCATAGCCACCAGCTTCCACTGGGTGCACAGCGTGGATCGGGAGAAAATCCTGCGCAGACTCAGCGAGCAGCGCGATGCAAACCTCCCGGCGCTGAATATCTGCATCCAGGTCAACGTGTCCCGCGAAGCCAGCAAGTCCGGCGTCGCTCCCGAAGACCTGCCACCGCTCCTTGCCCTGACCGCCGGGCTCCCAAATCTGGAACTGCGCGGCTTGATGGCGATTCCCGCAGCGTCCGACGATTTTGCGACGCAAAAACAGGCCTGTGACCTGATGGCAACGCTGTTTCACGAGGCTCAATCTCAATATCCCTCGCTGGATACCTTATCCATGGGTATGTCCGCCGACCTCGAAGCTGCGGTAGCAGCCGGCAGTAATATGCTGCGCATTGGTACGGCCATCTTCGGGGCGCGACAAAGGTGAAGCGCCCACTGGCCAGGATGTATACTGGCGCGCCTTAATTCACAGCGATTCAGGACGATCCCGTGAGCGCATTTACCACGGCATTTATCGGCGCCGGCAATATGTCACGCAGTATCATCAGCGGCTTGCTTGCCAGTGGCGCTGATCCACGTTCTATCAGTGCCAGCAATCCCAGTGACGGTCCTCTGGACGAGCTTCGACAAATGGGCCTTGTAAACCTGTCGCAGAGCAATCTGAGCGTGGCAGAGGGCGCAGACGTCGTGGTGCTGGGCGTAAAACCACAGATCATGCAAAGCGTCTGTGAAGAACTTGCAGCGGTGGTTTGCAAAGATCAACTGGTGGTTTCCGTCGCCGCCGGAGTAGCCGCGGACAGTCTGCATCGCTGGATCGGCGGTGCGGCCGACATCGTTCGCTGCATGCCCAATACGCCCTCGCAGTTGGCCGCAGGGGCCAGCGGCCTTTTTGCCCGGGCGTCGGTGAGCGACGCAAATCGACAGCGCGCAGAAGAGGTCATGCGCGCCGTGGGGCTGGTACGCTGGGTAGACGAAGAAGCGCTGTTACATGCCGTCACGGCAGTGGCAGGCTCGGCACCCGCTTACTTCTTCCAGTTCATGGAAGCAATGATTGCCGAAGCCCGGCGCATGGGTCTGGACGAAGAAACCGCGCGTACATTATGTGCGCAAACCTGCATCGGTGCGGGTCGTATGCTCGCCGAAGGTGATGTGGACGCCGGTGAGCTTCGCCGCCGGGTTTGCAGCCCCAAGGGCGCAACGGAGCGGGCAGTAGCGGCGTTTAGTGCCGCCGGTCTGGAAGCAATCGTGAGCAAAGCCATGCAGGACTGCTATGCACGCTCTGAAGAAATGGGCCGGGAACTATCCTAGGCCCACAAACCCTTAAGCCAGCGCATCACAACAACGGAAGGCCATGAACGCGATTAACGAAATCCTCGTATACCTGATCCAGACCGTACTCGGGCTCTATCTGCTGATTATGCTGATGCGCTTTATTCTGCAGCTGTCTCTTGCGGACTTTTACAACCCGATTTGCCAGTTTCTGGTGCGCGCAACCAATCCCGTCGTGGTGCCCCTGCGACGCCTGATTCCTGCCCGGGGCCGGCTCGATTTTGCATCACTGCTGCTTGCGGTAGTCATACAGTTGCTGGGTATTGTCGCGATGCTATTGCTAAACGGCGTTGGCTTACCCCCCGTAAGCTTACTGCTGGCCTGGTCTGTGATCGGCGTAGTGGGCCTGCTGGTGAAAATCTACTTTTTCGCGCTCCTGGGCATGATTATCCTGAGCTGGATAGCGCCCGGCACCTCAAATCCCGCCGCGTACCTGATGTTTCAGATTACCGAGCCGGTCATGGCGCCGTTTCGGCGCATGCTGCCGTCTATGGGCGGCATGGATTTTTCCCCCATCCTGGTGTTCATCATGATTAACATCGTGCAAATCACCCTGCGGAATTTTGCCGCGGGTCTGGGCCTTCATCCGGCTCTGGTGATGGGCATCTAAGGCCAGAGTGCCCCGTGCAGGAAAACTCCGTTGGCATTGTTAGTCCCCGCGTTGAGCGCTTTGATGAGCCGCTCACCTTTGCCTGTGGTCGCCGTTTGCCAAGCTATGAGCTGATTTTTGAAACCTACGGCGAACTTAACGGCGATGCCAGCAACGCCATTCTGATCTGTCACGCACTGTCCGGGCACCACCATGCCGCCGGCTATCACAGCGACAACGAGCGTAAGCCGGGCTGGTGGGACGCCTGCATCGGACCCGGCAAGCCCATAGATACCCGGCGCTTCTTTGTCGTCTCCCTGAACAACCTCGGCGGCTGTCACGGCTCCACGGGGCCGACCACAGAGAACCCGGAAAGCGGCCAGGTTTTTGGGCCGGACTTTCCCCAGCCACAGGTTGATGACTGGGTCGATGCGCAGGCGCGCCTGGCGGATCGCCTGGGTATTCACTGCTGGGCGGCGGTAGTCGGAGGTAGTCTTGGGGGTATGCAGGCCATGGCATGGTCCCTACGTTACCCCGATCGCCTGCGACATTGCGTAGTGATTGCCGCAGCCATGAAACTCAGTGCCCAGAACATCGCGTTTAACGAGATTGCCCGCCGCGCGATTATGTCTGATCCGGGTTTTGCCAATGGACACTATCTGCGCGATGGAACGCAGCCCACCCAGGGCCTTGCCCTGGCAAGAATGGTGGGCCACATCACCTATCTTTCGGACGATGCCATGGCTTCGCGCTTTGGCCGGGAACTCCAGCCAAGTCATCCGGATGACGAAAGCTCAGACGCCCCGCAGTTTCAGATCGAAAGTTATCTGCGCTATCAGGGCGAACAGTTTTCATCGGTGTTCGACGCTAACACCTATGTGCTCATGACCCGCGCACTGGATCACTTTGATCTGGCAGCGGCCTATGGCGGCGACGCTATCACGGCTTTTTCCCGGTCACGCTGTGACTACCTTGTGCTGTCTTTCTCCACGGACTGGCGATTCTCTCCGGCCCGGTCCCGGGAAATCGTCGATGCTCTGCTGGCGGCAGAGCGCCCGGTAAGCTATGCGGAAATTGAGGCCGATGAAGGTCACGATGCCTTCTTGTTACCCATACCGCGCTATCTCGCCGTGCTGGAAGCTTATATGAAAAGGGTAGACGCCTGATGCGCCAGGACCTCACCCACATTTTGCGCTGGATAAAATCCGGCGCCAGTGTTCTTGATCTCGGTTGTGGAAACGGCGAGTTCCTCGCGCTGATACAAAAGGAACGTCATGCCCGGGTCATGGGCATTGAAATTGATCCCGACGCGATTACCTCAGCGATGGGTCGTGGCCTGAATATCATCGAACAAAACCTCGACCATGGTCTGGCCAATTTTCCCAGCCAGAGCTTTGATATGGTGGTGATGGCCCATGCGCTGCAGGCGGTGCAGTACCCGGATCAGGTGTTGGAAGAAATGCTTCGGGTAGGGCGGGAGTGCGTGGTGACCTTTCCCAACTTCGGCCAATGGCGGAGCCGTGTGCACCTGGCAACGCGGGGACGTATGCCGGTTTCCAAATTCATGCCTTACAACTGGTACGACACCCCAAACATCCATTTCTGCACGGTGCGCGACTTTGAGACCCTGTGCCGTCAGCGGGGGATACGTATTTTGGGGCGGGATATGATCGGCGGTGATGAGGGCGGAACCAGCCTGGCCCGCCGCTGGCCCAACCTGTTTGCAACAACAGCCATCTACCACATCAGCCGGTGACCACTATGACTGTTACAAAGACTCACAAAGTCGACCTGGCAGGCCTTTTCCGGCAGGAAAAATGTCTGGCACCACTGGCGCTGTTTTTACTGCTGCTCTGTGGACAAGCCCAGGCACAATTGTCCGAGCGTTTCGGCGACTATGAATTGCACTATAGCGTCGTGAACACGACCTTTATTGAGCCCGCCGTAGCCGCGCAGTATGGCCTTGCCCGAGGCAGTCGCCGCGCCATCATCAACCTGTCTTTGCGTGAGCATCTGGATGATGGCAGCACCGTCGCGCGACAAATGTCCCTGGAAGGACGCAGCTGGGACCTTATGCAGTCACAGGTGAACTTCGACTTTATTGAAGTGCGCGAAGGCCCCGCGCTGTATTACATCGGTGAGTTCAAATTCATCAATCGGGAGTGGCGGTTCTTTGAGCTTAACTTTACACCCGAAGGCTCCGATGAAGCGCTGAGCTTCGAATTCAAGCAACAGATGTACATCAATGACTGATGCTATCGCAACGCGCCCTGGCCTGACCCTCTCCGGTGACATCGTTGTTGCTACCGGCAATCAGGGCAAAGTCGCAGAACTGGCTCGCTTGTTCGCTCAACTGCCGGTCAATCTGCGTCCCCAGTCTCAATTCAGCGTGATACCCGCCGAAGAGACCGGACTGACCTTTGTAGAAAACGCAATTCTCAAAGCCAGGGCAGTGGCCGCTCAGACAGGACTACCTGCGCTTGCCGACGACTCGGGTTTGGAGGTGGATGCATTGCGGGGTGCGCCCGGGGTGCATTCTGCACGCTACGCCGAAGGCAGTGACGGCGACGACGAAGCCAACAAAAGCAAGCTGATTAACGCTATGGCCGACGTCCCCGATGACGCGAGGCAGGCACGTTTTCACTGCGTTTTGGTACTTCTGCGACACCCCCGGGACCCGGTGCCACTTATCGCCCAGGGTCGCTGGGAAGGAACTATTCTCAGGTCGCCTCAGGGCGATGGCGGTTTTGGCTACGACCCACTCTTTTTTGTACCCAGCCACGGTGTCAGCGCCGCTGAGCTGGAACCTGCCCAGAAGAACGCCATTAGTCACCGTGGCCTGGCCGCCGCGGATATGCTCGCGCTGCTCGGCCGGCACTGAGCGCTTCGCTTTTCATGGAAGCGCCCCAGCTCGGGCTCTACATCCACATCCCCTGGTGTGAGCGCAAGTGCCCCTATTGCGACTTCAATTCTCACGAGACCCGCGACATCCCCGAGTCGGCCTACACCGACGCGCTCATAGAAGATCTGCTTCAGGAAACCCGGGACCGGCGGCGCGAGATCCAGACCGTCTTTATTGGCGGCGGCACGCCGAGTCTGTTCAGCGTAGAGGCTATTACCCGGCTCATGGACGCCGTGCGCAGCGCGGGCCTGGCCGAAGACGCGGAAGTCACCATGGAAGCCAATCCTGGCAGTGTGGAAACCGCGCGTCTTCAGGGATACGCCCGGGCGGGCATCACACGGTTCTCTCTGGGCATACAAAGCTTTGATGATGCCTGCCTGAAGTCTCTGGGTCGCATACACGACAGTGACATGGCGCGCCGCGCAACCGCCGCCGCGCGCAGCTGTGGCGCGCGCAGCTACAACATTGATCTTATGCATGGATTACCGGAGCAAAGTCTGGATCAGGGACTGGCGGACATCCGCAGCGCCCTTGCCCTTAAGCCCCCGCATGTGTCCTGGTATCAACTTACTATCGAACCGAATACGCGCTTTTATTCGAATCCACCGCAGCTTCCTGCGGAAGCCATTCTGGGCACCCTCGAAGAAGAAGGTGCACGCCTACTCACTGCGGCAGGCTATGAGCGTTATGAAGTGTCAGCCTGGGCTCAGCCGGGGCAGGCGTGCCAACACAACCTCAACTACTGGCGCTTTGGTGACTATCTGGCCATCGGTGCCGGGGCTCACGGCAAACTCAGTGCCGAAAACGGGGACATCTTTCGCTATAGCAAAACGCGGCAGCCCGAGGATTACCTGGCGGCCGGAGGGATTGAACGCCGGGCTGTGCGCTGGCTCGATGAGAGCGACCGACGAGGGGAATTCATGCTCAACGCGTTGCGGCTTTCGGCGGGCTTCAGTTGGGATTTGTTCGAGTCGCGCACGGGATTAGACGGCCGGCAAATAAGCGCCACCGTGACACAGCTCGTAGATCAGGGTTTATTGAGTCAGCAACAAGATCAGATAAGCACCACGGATCTGGGACGTCGCTTTCTGGATGATGTTGTGGGTGCGTTTTTCGCCTGAGGCTAGCAGGCCCGGCGATAGAGTAAGTCCCACACGCCATGCCCCAAACGCTGGCCCCGAAGCTCAAATTTAGTCAGCGGTCGTTCTTCGGGACGCGGCACATAGCCACCATCACTGGCGCAGTTTTCCAAAGACGAGCAGTCGTTGAGTACTTCAAGCATATGCTCGGCATAGGGCTCCCAGTCAGTGGCAAGGTGCAATACGCCCCCCGGACTCAGGCGTGACACCAATAGCTCGGTAAAAGCCGGTTGAATCAGGCGTCGCTTATGGTGGCGTTTTTTGTGCCAGGGATCCGGAAAGAAGATTTGTACGCGCTGCAAAGACCCGGGCGCAATACAGTTTTCCAACACTTCCACGGCATCGTGACACATGACCCGGATGTTACTGAGCTTGCGCTCCAGAGCCCCGTGGAGCAGCCGCCCCACACCCGGACGATGAACTTCAACCCCCAGATACTGGGTAGCGGGTCGCGCAGTGGCCATATCCACCAGGGACTGCCCCATACCAAAGCCGATCTCCAGCACCCGCTCGCCGGTTTCGCCAAACAAGGCGTCGAAATCAAGCAACTGCGGGGTGTAGTCTATGCCCCAGAGCGGCCAACCCTCGTCAAAGCCCCGCTGCTGCGCCTCGGTCATGCGACCTGCACGCAACACAAAACTCTTGATGCGCCGCTGGGGGCCCTGGGGCGTTTCAGTCACAGGATTACTGGCCCAACAACTGCCAACCAGCCGCGGCAAGACATGCCCAGCCCGCTATGAATGCGAGGCCGCCCAGGGGCGTAATTGCACCCAGCCAACGAAGACCTGAAAAGCTCAATAAATAAAGACTGCCACAAAACAGCACCATGCCCAGTAGAAACAAAAACACGCTGGACTTAAGAAGCACAGAGGAGGGGAACTGCATGAGCAACATCCCCGCGGCGAGCAGCGCGAAGCTGTGATAAAACTGATACTGCACGGCGGTCTCAAAGACGCCGAGAGAATAAGCATCGAGGCGGTCACGGAGAGCGTGCGCACCGAAAGCGCCAAAGGCCACTCCCAGTAAACCCCCGAGCGACCCCAGGAAAAATGCCAGCTGTGCCATCTGTAGTACCAGTGAGAGTGCCAGTAAGAGAGCAGATAGAAACTCGGCGCCGAAGCGCCGACGCATCACCAAAAATGATTAGGCGATCAATACCTGCCGAATCTTTTTCATTGCAGCCTGCTCGAGCTGACGAATACGTTCTGCGGACACGCCGTACTCCGCGGCCAATTCATGCAACGTCGCTTTGTCATCGGTGAGCCAGCGCTGGGCGAGGATATTGCGACTGCGCTCATCAAGATCTGCGATCGCGGCGTGTAACTGAGCCTGGCTGTCTGCCTGCCACTCGCTGTCTTCTACATCAATAGCAGGGTCTGCCGAGCGGTCTTCGAGATAGTACTGCGGAGCCTGCCAGCCTTCGTCATCGTCGCTGCCTGCAGGCGCATCAAAGGCCACATCGTGACTGCTCAGACGACCCTCCATACGGTGGACTTCCTGGACATCAACGCCAAGGTCATTGGCTACCGCCTGAGCTTCGTCAGCACTCAGCCAGGCGAGAGACTTCTTCGCGCTACGCAGATTAAAGAACAGTTTGCGCTGGGCTTTTGTGGTCGCGATTTTCACAATGCGCCAGTTGCGCAAAATATATTCGTGGATTTCTGCCTTGATCCAGTGCACGGCAAACGACACGAGTCGCACACCCTTGGTGGGATCAAAGCGCTTTACCGCTTTCATCAAGCCCACATTGCCTTCCTGGATCAGATCCGCTTCGGAAAGACCATAGCCGCGATAACTGCGTGCAATATGGGCCACAAAGCGTAAATGCGACATGACCAACTCGCGCGCAGCCTGCACGTCGCCGTCATAAAAAAGCTTCTCTGCCAGCATGTGCTCCCGCTCAGGGCTGAGCACAGGGACACGGGCAACCGCCTGCACATAAGCAGCGAGATTGGCGCCGGGAACCATCTGGTCAACGGCAAGCATGGGCATGCCTGAGCCAGACTCCAGGGCAAGGTCGTCAGCGCCTAAGGGCTCATCAAAAATTGTTGTCATTGGTGTGGTCATTAATTCTGTCACGGCCTACTCCACAACGGGGAACGGATTCTAGCACTCTCAATGTTAGAGTGCTAAATCCAGGAAAGTTCCCTTTATTGTGCTGGTTATTCGGTTTGGTTATATGTGGCGCTCGTAAAACTCACCTTGGCTCTATAGCTTTAAGATGCCTCGCTACCGCAAGCCAGGCGCCCGCAAGTCCCAGCAACGCCCCAAGCAATACCAACTGAAGACTATTGACGAGTCCCAGACCCTGAAGCATAAAGCTGCTCTGGTAAGCGCCAGACAGCGCATTCACCGGCGCTGCGAGCAAGAGCGTTCCCAGAGCAACCAGGATAGCGGCTACCACGCCGCCGCCCAAACCGAACCAGAGTCCGGTATACAACAGCGGGCGACGCACAAAAGCGTCGGTGCCACCCACCAGCTTGACGATGACGATCTCATCGCGGCGACTCTCAATAGCCAGACGGATAGTGTTCCCCAGCACCAGCACCACCGCCGCCAACAGCAAGGCGGCAAGTAACTGCACGGCGCGCCGCCCAAGCGTCATCAAGGACTGTAAGCGCTGCAACCACAAGGTATCGAGCAACGCCTCCTGAACCTCGGGCAAGGCCTCCAATTCGCCTCGCAACGCCGCCAGCGTGTCCGGCGATGCTGCAACCGGGTCTATGAGAAGCAGGTGAGGCAAGGGGTTTTCAGCAAGGCCCTGGGCAAGCTCGCCCATGCCGGAACGCTGCACAAACTCCGTGAGCGCCTGATCACGATCGATGAACGTTGCGCTGTGGATATCATCGCGTTGCGCCAGTGTCAGAGCCAGACTCCGAGCGTCCTGTGCCTGGGCATCCATTTGTAAAAATACCGACAATTGCGCCGGTCGGTCTAACTGCCCGGAAAGCTGTGACAGATTGTCCAGCACCACCCACAAGCCCGTCGGCAGGGCGATGGCAATGCCAATCACCAACCAGGTCATGGCGCTTGAAACCGGTTGTTGCAACACCTTGGCCAGGCTGTCAGCAGCGGATTGACTGTGGTGCCGGCGCCAGCCACGCCAGCGCTGCGCCCAACGGATTTGTCGGGGTCGCGCGTTGCCCGCTGAGGCTTTGGCCGCTTTAGGCGCCATCAATGGAGATCGCCGGGGACACCAGGCGACCCTCCTTCAAGGTCAGAATCCGGTGTCGCAGGCGTGATATCAGCGCCAGATCATGACTGGCGATGAGCACCGTCACACCGACCCGGCTAAAGTCCACAAACAACTGCATGATTTCGGCTGACAGCTCCGGATCAAGGTTACCCGTGGGCTCGTCAGCCAGAAGAATCGAGGGTCGGCCCACCACTGCCCGGGCAATACCCACGCGCTGCTGTTCTCCGCCGGACAGGCTCAGAGGCATGGCCTGCACCCGGTCCAGCAAGCCCACCTTATCCAGGGCCGCGTTCACCCGACGATTGATGTCGCGGTACTCAAAGCCGGCGATCTGCAGCGGCAGCGCCACATTGTCAAACACCGGTCGATCCATGAGCAGTTTGTGGTTTTGAAACACAACCCCGATGGATTGCCTGTGCCGGGGGATACTGCCCCGACGAAACTTGCCCAGATCGGCGCCGGCCACAACCACCCGTCCCCGGCTGGGCCGCTCCATCAACATAATCAGGCGCAGCAGTGTGCTCTTGCCCGCACCGGAATGTCCGGTGAGAAACACCAGCTCTTCCTGATCGATGGAAAAACTGACTTCGCGCAGCGCATCATGGCTGTTGTCATAGCGTTTGCTGACGCGCTCGAAGCTGATCATGGCTGGGTCATGGCGAAGGTCAATCGCGATCAAACAGAGCCTGAATAAACTCTTCGGCCACAAAGGGACGAAGATCCAGAGCAGACTCTCCAACACCAATAAAACGAATGGGTAAGCCTAGACGGCGGGCAATGGCAAAAATAACGCCGCCTTTCGCCGTGCCATCGAGCTTGGTGAGTGTCAGTCCCGTCACTCCCACAGCCTCGAGAAACTGAGACGCCTGAGACAGGGCATTTTGTCCGGTGCCCGCATCGAGCACGAGCATCACTTCCTGGGGTGCGTCAGGATTGAGCTTGCGCATCACCCGCACCACCTTGCTCAGCTCTTCCATGAGGTGGCTTTTATTAGAGAGTCGACCCGCCGTATCCGCGATGAGAACGTCCACGCCTCGTGCGGTAGCCGCCTGCAGCGCGTCATAAATCACCGAAGCGCTGTCAGCACCGGTGTGCTGGGCGATCACCGGGACGTCGTGACGCTCACCCCAATGCTGTAACTGCTCCACCGCCGCGGCACGAAAGGTATCGCCCGCGGCCAACATGACCGAGCGACCTTCGTCCTGAAAGCGTCGTGCCAACTTTCCGATAGTGGTGGTTTTACCCACTCCATTAACACCGACCATGAGAATCACGAAGGGCGAACCCGCACTCACATCGAGACTTTTTTCGCAGGGCTGCAAAATACCCTGCAACTCATCCCGAAGACCCTGCATAAGCGCCTCGGGATCAGACAGCTCCTTGCGCGAAACGCGGTCCGTAAGGTGGGCGATAATCTCGCTGGTGGCCTCAATGCCCACATCCGCCATGAGGAGCTGCGTTTCCAGTTCCTCGAGCAAATCGGCATCGATGGTTTTTCGACCCAGAAACAGGTTGCCAACACCGGCAGCAAGGCTGTCGCTGGTACGACCCAGACCGCGCTTTAAACGACCGAAAAACCCTGGCCCGGCAGCTTCCGGATCACTGTCCTGGTTACTCGCCTGGTTGCTCGCCTGAGGCGCAGAGACTGCAGATACCTGATCCTGATCAGGGTCCGGCGAACTATCTTCCCTGGCATCCTTGGACTTGGATTTGAAAAACTTCATCACTGAAATCGTTTGACTCGCGCGTGTGTTGTCACCGGGTGTCTATCGTATCATCGCGGGGATTAAGGCTGCGACGGGAGTATGTTCTTGGGGGCGACAAAAAAGATGGGGCAGCTGCGGATTATTGCGGGTCAGTGGCGGGGCCGAAAGCTGCCCGTTGCCGATCTTCCCGGCCTGCGCCCCTCCGCAGACCGCATTCGCGAGACGCTGTTTAACTGGCTCGCGCCTGACATAGTGGGGGCGCGCTGCCTGGATCTGTTCGCCGGCACCGGGGCCCTGGGCCTGGAGGCGCTTTCCCGGGGCGCAGCGCATTGCCAATTTGTGGAGCATCAGGGCCCCGCCGCTGATTTACTCAGGCAGGCACTGATAACCCTCAATGCCGGCTCCCTCGGCGAGATACATCTCGAAGACGCAGGCAAATTCCTCGCAAGAGGAAAACAGGATCCCTTTGATCTGGTGTTTCTCGACCCGCCCTTTGCCAGTAATCTTTTGGACGCGGCTCTAACGCAGCTCACAGACAGTCCATTACTGAGTCCAAATGCACTGATCTATCTGGAGTATGCGCCGACTCAAAGCCCCTGCATCCCGGCCCACTGGCAGCAATATAGAAGCAAAAAAAGCGCAGGAGTGGTCTACGAGCTCTACCGCAAGGAAACGCCTTGATTGAGAGGGGGGTGGCGATTGTTTAGTATCTCTGCTCTTTCTTCGCCGGATACGCACCGTGGACAACCGAACTGTTATTTATCCCGGGACCTTTGATCCCATCACCAATGGGCATGTCGATCTGGTGGAGCGCGCGGCGAAGCTGTTTGATCGCGTGGTTGTTGCCATTGCGTTTAGCGAGAAGAAAACACCGCTGTTTACGCTGGATGAGCGCGTTGCCCTGTGCGCCGACGCACTCGCGGGCATCGACAACGTTGAGGTAAAAGGCTTTAGCAATCTGCTTACGGATTTTGCCATCAGCGAAAACGCCCGCTGCGTCTTACGCGGACTGCGCGCCGTGGCAGACTTTGAGTACGAATTTCAGCTGGCGAACATGAATAGAGCGCTTTACCCGGAGTTCGAGAGCGTGTTTTTGACCCCCAGCGAACATCTGTCCTACATATCGTCATCGCTGGTGCGCGAAATCGCCGCTTTGCAAGGCGATATCACGCCCTTTGTACCGAGCAACGTCAGTGACGCGCTAACCCGTAAGTTTCCGCACTAACGACCAGAAAAACCCGAAGCGCCGCGCAACGCTGCGCGGCCGTGCTTAGCGCTCGGCAGCGGCCGCTTCGGCTTCTTCTGCTTTGCGATTCCGGCGGCGTTCGGCGTCCTTGTAGCTATAACCGGAAACCCGACAGCCCAGGCAGCGCACAAAGGTCTCTTTTGCCGGACCCAGTACCAGGTTTTCTGCCGACTCAGAAACTGAGCCTGCCATGGCGGTGAAGGGTAAAGAGACAACAAAAGCAGCGCCGCCCACAGCCGTCATTACCAGGCCGATAGGACGTGCGACAACCAGATCTCCGGCCATGGCAAACGCGTTTGGTTTTTCATCGATAGAGCTCTGGGCGAATACCGATGGCGCTAACAAAAGCGCAACAAGGACCAGGCCAATCTGACGTTTTACTTGCAGTATCTGAGCTAACACGTTGTTTCCTCCGCAATAGGGGCTGGCTGAGCTCTGCGCAAGTGTACCCAGATCAGCGCTGGCAGGCTATGCAATAAACACTCGCCCTTTGACCAATCACTTTATCGCGAAGCGTCGTCCCGCAAGCCTTGCAGGGCTCTCCCGATCGACCGTATACATAGAGCTGCTGAGCGAAATAACCAGGCTTTCCATCGCCTCCCACGAAATCACGCAATGTAGTCCCACCCTGCTCTATAGCGTTAGTAAGTACTTGCTTTATGTGGCCCGCAAGGAGCTCGTAACGCACCCGGGATACGCGGCTGGCGGCGCGATCGGGACGTATGCCCGCCAGGTACAGGGCCTCACTAGCGTAAATATTACCAACGCCCACCACAGTGGCTCCGTCCATGATGAACGGCTTAATCGCGATTTTACGCCCCCGGGAGAGGTCAAACAGGCGGCCCCCATGGAAGTCATCTGACAGGGGCTCTGGACCCAGTTTGCCCAGGGGCGCGAGAGGCTCGCCGGTGGCGAACCATTGAAAACTGCCAAAGCGTCGAGGGTCGTTGTAGCGCAACAGCGCACCGCTATCGAGCTCAATATCAATGTGATCGTGTTTGGCAGGCGCCAGGGGTTCAAGCAGCACCCGCAGTGAACCGGACATGCCCAGATGTACCAACAAGGTCCCACGGTCCATGCGAAACAAGAGATATTTCGCACGACGTTCCAGCGCAAGAATAGACTGGCCTCGCAGCATCTGTGGTAACGAAGTGGGTACCGGCCAGCGCAAGCGGGTATCGCGAAGCGTCACCGCAACAACCTGGCGACCCTCACTGTGAGCACGCAAGCCCCGGCGAGTCGTCTCAACCTCGGGTAGTTCAGGCATGAACGCGACTCCCTGACTTAGATACGGAAACAAAAAGCGTTAGGTACAAAAAACCCCGGCGATTGCCAGGGTTTTTACGGTTGCCGTGTCTGACACTCAGACACCAACAGGACAACAAAACCTTACTTGATTTTGCCTTCCTTATACATCACGTGCTTACGCGCCACGGGATCATACTTTTTCATTTCCAGCTTGTCTGGAGTGGTGCGCTTGTTCTTGTCCGTGGTGTAGAAATGCCCGGTACCCGCGCTGGAGTTCATGCGAACCTTTTCTCTCATGATGCTACCTCTTCAAATCTTTTACAGGGAGTCGAGCTTACAGAAAGTCTCGCTGCGTACTCAGAATTTTTCGCCACGTGCGCGTAGTTCGCCAAGAACGCTATCAATGCCTTTCTTGTCGATGATGCGCATGCCTTTGCTGGAGACACGCAAACGCACAAAGCGCTTTTCGGACTCAACCCAGAAACGATGCTGGTGCAAATTAGGCAGGAACCGGCGACGTGTACGGTTCTTTGCGTGGGATACGTTGTTACCGGTTACCGGTCGCTTACCGGTGACCTGACAGACTCTGGCCATGATTTCCTCGCTGGACCCGAGCTGCTAAGCACCACTGATGGTTGCTTACTCAGGCAAAAGCACTAAATTTCAATAAGTTACGCGTTTTGGGGTGTATCAAGGGAAGCCCCCCAGCTCGCGGAGCGCGACTTTATACCAGAAGCACCCCCGCCGGGCAAGCAAAGACCGGCGATAAAGTTACGTTCATCGCTGACTCGTGGAGGACTGGTTCCTGGAGCTCGTAGGCTTTCTAGGCGCTTCGACCCCGTTTTACTCGAGCTGCTCGCGCATCTCCATCGGCACTGGAACATTAAACAGCGCGCTCGACGGACGCTCGAGCAAAACGGGGTCGAACCGCCGATAAGGTCAATTCCAAGCATCTGCGCCTAAATCAATCCGGCTTCTGCAAAAGAGTAACACTTACCGCGGCCGACAATAACGTGATCCAGCACCGGTACGTCTACCAGTGCCAGAGCATCGCACAAACGTTGGGTAATCCTGCGATCCGCCGTCGATGGCTGAGTCAGACCCGAGGGATGATTGTGCGCCAATATTATCGCCGCAGCGCGATACTGCAGTGCGCGCACCACCACCTCCCTTGGGTATACAGCGGCACCGTCGAGCGTACCCAGAAACAGGTCGTCGCAATGTAAAAGCCGATGCTGGGAGTCCAGAAACAAGCAGCAAAACACTTCCCGGGGCCGGGTACCTAAATGGTGTTGTAAAAATCGACGGGTGCGCTCCGGGCTGCTCATCACGTCTCGTTGGGTCAGCGGCTGCTGGGCGCAGCGCCTGGCAAGCTCCAGCGCTGCCAGTAAACGTGACACCGTGGCCGGCCCGAGTCCCGGCTGGGCGAGCAACTCCCGCTGGTCTGCAGCAAGTAATCCGGCAAGACCGTCCGCACGCTTTAACAATGACGCAGCGTGCTGGGTGAGGCATTGCCCTGAGCTCCACCGGGGTAGCAGCAACCCCAGTAGTTCTGCGTCGGACAGCGACCCAGGGCCGCGTACCAGCAGTTTGTCTCGCGCAGACTCACTGAGCAAAGCTCCACATATCGCCATACACCACTCCTCCCTGAGTGCCTCATCGCAGCGCAGCCCGTGTCATCCACAGGCGCAAGTGTTATCGTCCGACGAGCTTTATCTTCCCAAGGTATGCAGGCTAATGGGACATCTAAACAATCGTCGGGTGCTTCTGGCGGTTTGCGGCGGAATCGCCGCCTATAAATCAGCTGAACTCGTGCGCAAGCTTCAGGATTGCGGGGCCCAGGTACGCGTGATCATGACGCGCGGCGCTCAGGAGTTCATCACCCCTCTGACCCTGCAGGCGCTCTCAGGTCACACGGTGCATCACAGCCTGCTCGATGAGGAAGCCGAGCGGGGTATGGGTCATATCGAACTGGCCCGCTGGGCCGATCTTATGCTGGTTGCTCCGGCTACCGCGGACTGCATCGCACGCCTCGCAGCAGGACGGGCGGATGACCTGCTAACCACGGTTGCACTTGCCACAGCAGCACCCATGCTACTGGCGCCAGCGATGAACCAGCAAATGTGGAAAGACGCCGCGACGCAGGACAATCTGGCGACATTGGCGGCCCGGGGAATGCACTTCGCCGGGCCGGACAGTGGTGAGCAGGCCTGCGGTGATATCGGTCCCGGACGAATGCTGGATCCGGTGATTATCACGGAGCACGCAGCGGCATTGTTCGACAGCGGTGCATTAGCGGGCCAGCGCGTGGTGATCACCGCAGGACCGACCCGCGAACCACTGGACCCGGTCCGCTACATCTCCAATCATTCCTCCGGCAAGATGGGCTATGCCCTTGCCCGCGCGGCCGTTGAGGCCGGTGCCAGTGTGCAGCTGGTCTCCGGGCCCGTAGCACTCGCCGTGCCGGATCGTGTGCACTGCCACCCGATAACCACCGCCCGGGAGATGCTGGATGTTTGCATGGATCTGGTAGAAAACTGCGACATTTTTATCGGCTGCGCTGCCGTCGCCGACTACCGTCCCATGGTGGAATCCGAACAAAAAATAAAAAAATCCAACGAAGAAATGTCCCTCCAGCTCACCCGCAATCCCGATATTCTCGCCAGCGTTGCCGGCCACAGCGCTAAACCTTTTAGCGTGGGCTTTGCTGCCGAAACAGAAAAGCTGCGTGAGCATGCGCTGGGCAAACTTGATCGCAAGGGCTTGAACATGATCGTTGCCAACGATGTCAGCGACAGCAGCATTGGATTCAACAGTGAGAACAACGCGGCTTTGCTGCTCTGGCGAGAGGCCGATAGCAACGGCGAGCTGAGTGTCGAGCAATGTTCTAAAGACGTGCTGGCGGGTATCGTGATTGCGCAAATCGCCAAACTTAAACAGCGTTAAGGCAGGATTATCGGCGCCAGCGACTGATTCCAGTTCAGCGCTCGAGGGTCTATTATGAGTCCACACAACAAACACGCCCTGCTCGGCGGCAGACGCTAGGGACTGCTCAGATGAAGCTCAATCTACCCGGAAAAAACCAATCAGAACCGGGCAAAGCCTTGACCGAGGAACAGCGCAGTAGCCATGGCGTTAATGCGCAGGGGAACGCCCTGCGTGCCTCTCTCTTAACAGGCTTTGCGACTATTGTGGTACCGCTGCTTCTGGCGATCATCTATCTCGCGTTGCTGCAGGCGCCAGGGCAGAAATCCGCGCTTATCCAGCAGGTTTCCCAGAACTATGCGGCGCAACAAGCCCGCTACATCGGCGACAGCATTGCGATGCTCCGCGCCCGGGTAGAGTCCGCCGTTCGCTCGCCTCTGGCACTGCAGGCCATTGCTGAACAAAACCCCGCCGACATGCGTCTCGTCGAACAAGCCATGCTGGATTATTTTCCCGAGGCCGTGAGCCTGCGCCTGCTCCCTCTGAGCGACATGGGGACAGCAGACCTTGATGGCGGCTTTGAAGGACTGCGTAACCACATTGAAGTTGACCTCGTCAGACGTGTCAGCAACAACGAACCGGCAGAGCCGGAGGCCTATCAGTTTGAGGGGCAGTGGCTGGCATCGCTTGCACAGATGGCCACACATCCACGGATACCGTCACGTCGAGCCGTAGTGCTGTTAACCCTCGATGCGGGCACGCTCAAAGACATGCTGAGCTATCCCCGGGGTACGGTGGGTGAATTTGTTCTCGAGCAACGGGTCTACAGTGAGGGTGTTGACCGCGATGTCCGTATTACCAGTCAGGGTTCAGGCGCTGATGTCGATGCCAGTCGGGCTGAGATTGACCAAACGCCCTGGCGGATTCTTTTTACGCCCTCCGCGGCACTCATCGACGAGGCGAGCAGCCATGTCCGCCCACCCTACGAAATCCTGGCCTTGCTTGTTGCCTGCTGTCTGATCGGGTTTTTTCTTGCATTGCAGCGCAGTAGTAAAGCTCTGGAAAGTGAGATATCACGCATCGTTGACGGCGCCGAACATCGCACGGCGCTGGCGGTGCACATTCCACAGTTGGTCCCATTGGCCAAAGACCTCAGGAAGCTGACCTTGCGCCGGACGCGCATGGGCAACACCAGCAACATCGTTCCTGCCATGGAAACACATACCGCGGCGTCCAGTAATGCCGCCATGACCTCCGTGGACGGGCCCGCCACCCACGGACTGCCACCCAACATTTTCCGCGCCTACGATATTCGCGGAGTCGCAGATACCGATCTCGATGATGAAACAGTGTTTCGCATCGGCAGCGCCATTGCCACCATCGCCGGCGAACTGGGAGAGCAAACGCTGTGCATCGGTTATGACGGCAGAGCCAGCAGCAGTCGCATCAAAGGCATTCTGGAAAAAGCGATCTTGCAGGCAGGTAGAGACGTCATCGACATCGGTCTGGTACCCACTCCACTGCTTTACTTTGCCACCGCGTTACTGGAAGCCAAATCCGGTGTCATGATCACCGGCAGCCACAATCCCGCTGAATACAACGGCATGAAAATTGTGCTCAAAGGGCAGACCATTGCCGAAGGCACCATCGAGAAAATCCGCAATATTGCGCAGACGGGCCGCTTTAGTAAGGGCACGGGCCACCAGATCCAGCGCGATGTGATCAGCGAATACCTGGACGAAGTCGTCAGTGATATTGCCATCGCCGTCCCGCTTAAAATTGTTGTGGATGCCGGCAATGGCGCTACGGGCCATATTGCCCCGGCACTGCTGGAGGAGCTTGGCTGCGAAGTCATTCCGCTGTTCTGCGAAGTCGATGGACGCTTCCCTAATCGCTCTCCCGATACCGGCAACGAAGACAACCTCAGCGCTCTGGTGCGCGAGGTGCTCTCCAATGCGGCGGACTTTGGCGTCGCCTACGACGGAGATGGCGATCGTTTGGTGGTGGTCACCGGTGCGGGCAAGATCATCCGCAGCGATACGCTCATGATGATTTTTGCAAGAGACGTGGTCACCCGAAACCCGGGTGCAGACGTGGTCTACGACGTGAAGTGCAGCCGCAATCTGGCCCAGCTTATTACCGGGCTCGGTGGCCGTCCTGTATTGTGGAAGACAGGTCATGCATTGATGAAAGAAAAAATGGTAGAAACCGGTGCGCTGCTCGGCGGTGAATTTTCCGGACATATTTTCTTTGGTGAGCGCTGGTACGGTTTCGACGATGGAATGTACGCAACGGGTCGTCTGGCGGAGATACTGTCATCCCAGGATCAGAGCCTCGATGACTTTATTGCCGATCTGCCCGTGGATGTGAGCACCCCGGAAATTTTAATTCCCGTACCCGACGATGAAAAATTTGCCCTGATGCAGAAGTTCGCTGACGCTGCGCGCTTTGCCGACGGAAAGCCCAACAACCTCGACGGCCTGCGGGTGGATTTTCAGGACGGCTGGGGCTTACTCAGGGCCTCCAACACCGGCCCGGCGCTCACCGCACGCTTTGAAGCGGGCGATGAAGCGGGGCTTGAAAGAATTCAAAGCTTGTTTCGGGAACAACTCGCCGCGGTAGCACCGGACCTCACAATCCCGTTCTAGACACGCTCTGCGGACGCCTCAAACTCAAGGACACAGCATGTCGCTCACCCCGGACTCCGCTATGAACGCTGCCCGCGTTCTCACTGAAGCCCTACCCTATATCCAGCGTTTTACCGGACGCACCATCGTGGTGAAGTTCGGCGGTAATGCCATGGTTGATCCGGCCCTGCACGAGAGCTTTGCCCGGGACATTGTCCTCATGAAGCTGGTAGGGATGAACCCGGTGGTAGTCCATGGAGGGGGACCCCAGATTGGCGACTTGTTGAAGAAACTCAATATCGAAAGCGAGTTCATCGACGGTATGCGCGTGACTGACTCCCAAACCATGGACGTAGTCGAGATGGTGCTGGGGGGCAGCGTCAACAAAGAAATCGTCTCTTCTATCAGTCGAAATGGCGGCAAAGCCATTGGTGTTTCAGGAAAAGACGGCCGACTCATCCGCGCCCAACGCATGCATGCCACCCGCCATTCTCCGGGACTCGATGCCGCAGAGATCATTGATATCGGTCAGGTCGGTGAAGTACGGCAGATCGACCGGGAAATTCTCGATGTCATCCTCGATAGTGACTTTATTCCTGTGATCGCGCCCATCGGCGCCGATGACGAGGGCAACACCTACAACATCAACGCGGATCTCGTGGCGGGTAAAATCGCCCAGGTCATGCAGGCAGAGAAACTGATGCTCCTGACCAACGTCGAAGGCCTGCTGGATAGCTCCGGCGTTGTACTGACCGGGCTATCAACCGCAAAAGTGGATGAACTGATTGCCGACGGCACAGTCCATGGCGGGATGCTCCCAAAGATTAGCTGCGCCCTGGATGCAGTGAAGTCCGGCGTTGCGTCAGCGCATATTGTCGATGGCCGCGTTCCTCACGCGGTACTGCTGGAGATATTCACAGACGAGGGTATGGGAACCAAGATTACTCGCCGTGGGGAAGATTAAGCCCTTATAAACAACACTTTTGCCATGGCGTATTGCCCCGATGCAGGGCAATCGCTAGGATGCGGGTTCCAGCCAGTTTATGAGCCTCTTATGCCGAGAAATGTCCAGCGTCGTCAGCAGATACTAGAGGCCCTGGCGCAAATGCTGGAAGACAATCCCGGCGACCGCATCACCACCGCACGTCTGGCGGCCAAAGTTGGCGTTTCTGAAGCCGCGCTGTACCGACACTTTCCCAGTAAAGCCAAAATGTTCGAGGAGCTCATTGAGTTCATTGAGGACACGCTGTTTCAGCGCATCACGCTGATAATGCAGGAAGAGGAGGGGGCCACCGCGCGCTGCAATCATATTCTGTACCTGCTGATCACTTTTGCCGAGCGCAACCCGGGTATCAGTCGCGTACTCACCGGCGAAGCACTCACCGGAGAAACACAACGCCTGCGCCATCGAGTCAATCAGGTCCTGGACCGGGTAGAAACACAGATTCGCCAGGTCCTCAGAGAAGCGGAATTAAGAGAGAGCCTGCGACCCATGCTCGCGCTACCCGAGGCAGCAAACCTGTTGCTGGCCTGCGCAGAGGGTCGAATCTCTCAATTCGTACGCAGCGAGTTCAAGCGCAGCCCCAGCGCAGGCTGGGAACAGCAATATGCGTATCTTATGCAGGGGTTCTTTCGAGAGGTGCCGTCTCTTGCCCAAAACACGGCCCAAAACACGGCCCAAAACACGGCTCAAAATACGCTCCAGAGGCCGTCAGAAACCAATTCGTAGCGCGCGGGGCGGCGGGTTACCCGGCGGCGCTATCCAGGCCTAGTTCTCCGCGGCGGACATGGACTTACGCATCTCCACAACATCCAGAAGCGTGACAAAGCGGTCCATGTCTTTCTGGTAGTTGGCCTCTACCCTGGCAATTTCCTGCTGTCGATCACTCACAGCACGCTCTGTCGCGGCAATCTCGGCCTGAAGGTCGTCAATGGCCGACAAGTGCTCAACATTCACGGCATTGCCCAAACGCTCCTGATCGGCCGCCAGGGCCTGGTAGTTCTCCACCTGCTGCTTCAAGGACCGCAACTTGCCTTTCAAGATGCTGACGCGGATGCGCAGGTCCCGAAGCTCCCGGTCTCTCGCGGCCTCAATATCTTCGATGGTGCTGTAGCGCAGTAGCAGCGATTCGTCCCAGCGTCGCAACCGTTCACGCTCCTCGGTTGCCTCACGCTCTCGTCGGGCTTCGCTATCCATGCCCTCGCGCTCTCCGGCTCCAAGGGTTCTTGGCACCACTGAAACCAGGGCACCGGTAGCGCTGAGGATATCGTAGCCGTTGGCCACGAACTCCGGTGGCACTTGATAACCAACGACTTTGTTACCTTCCGCGTTGATATAGCGGTACATCTGCCGGTTTTGGGCAGACGCCTGCTGGGCGGTCAGGCCGATAAGGAATATCAGTCCGACAAGAAAATACCTGCTACGAAAAGCCATCATCTGTTCAATATAGGCCCGCTAGAGGTGCACCACAAGTCAGACACCATACTGCGTACGATACGCCCTGAGGGCTGCCAATGCCCCCTCGGGCACATCGCCATCGCTGCTCTCACCATCTTCCAGATAACTAATGAGATCCTGCATGGCGATAATGTTGTATACCGGCACCTTCCAGCGCTGCTCGATTTCTTCAATAGCAGAGAGCTCACCCTGTCCCCGCTCCTGCCTGTTAAGACCGATCACCACGCCAGCAAGTTCCGCACCCGCGGCGTTGATCATCTCAATCACCTCGGCGACCGCGGTACCGGCGGTAATCACATCGTCGATCACCAGCACGCGACCCTGTAGCGGAGCACCGACCAGAACACCGCCTTCACCGTGGTTTTTGGCTTCTTTTCGATTGTAGGCAAAGGGAACGTCGCGACCATGATGGTCGGCCAGCGCCACAGCCGTGGTGGTCGCCAACGGTATACCTTTATAGGCGGGGCCCAGAAGCACATCGAACTCGACCCCACAATCCACAATGCATTGCGCGTAATAGCGGCCCAGAGCCGCAAGTGCAGCGCCGCTGTCAAAGGCGCCTGCGTTAAAAAAATAGGGGCTCTGGCGGCCGGATTTCAATGTGAAATGACCAAATCGCAGGACGTCGCAACGTCGTGCCAGATCAATAAAATCGCGTTGGTAGGCTTGCATGGCGGGTCCAGGCGGTGAGTGGAAAGTTACGCTGACAGTGTATTCTGTCATCTGTCGTTTCTGTATCATAGCGCCTCGAAACATTAGAGGTTCACAATGAGAATCATCAGCTTCAGCGCAGATGGGTTGCGTGAAGCCGCCAAACGGGGTTTTTACGACTGGCTCGCCCGCCAGGATGCCGATTTCATCTGTATTCAGGATATCCGCTGCTCTGAATACGATTTACAGGATGATGTCTTCTTCCCCAGCGACTACAACGCCTACTTTTTTGACGACGTTAACGGTAAGGATAACGGCGTTGCGATCTACTGCCGCACGCTGCCCAAGGCCATTATGACCGGCCTGGGTTTTGCGGATTTTGATATGCAGGGGCGTTATATTCAGGCGGACTATGGCGAGCTCTCTATCGGCTGTCTGCTGGCACCGGTGGCCAGCGATGGCAACGCTGACGAGCAAACCACCAAGAACGAGTTTTTCTCATTGCTGGGCGCTCACCTGGAGAAGGTGCGCAACAAGCGTCGCAAGTTTGTTATCTGCGGTAACTGGCGAATTGCGCACACCGCGGCAGATATGCAAAACAGTGCCGAAAACAGCAACCGCTCGGGATTCCTGCCTGAAGAACGTCAGTGGATCGACGAATTACTCGACAGCGGCTATCGAGACGCGTTTCGACAGGTAAGCACGGACAGCGATGCCTACACTTATTGGCCCCGGGAGCGTGGTGAAGACGGCTGGCGCATCGACCTGCAAATTATCTCCGAAGAGCTGCAATACAGCGTCGAGCACGCCGCAATCTACACGGGCGAGAGCTTTTCCCGTCATGCGCCGGTGATCATCGATTACGATATCGACCTCTAGCGCCCGCTTTTGAGTCCGGCTTTGGCCGGGGTGCTGGCCGGGGCTCTGGCAGAGGCTCAGCCGGCAGCCAACGCCTGGCGCTGGCATTCAATCAGTGTCGAAATACCTCCACTGGCCAGATCCAGCATCTGATCAAGTTCGGTGCGTGAAAAAGGCGCCGCCTCCGCGGTTCCCTGTACCTCTATGAACTCACCGTGCTCAGCCATGACCACATTCAGATCGGTATCAGCTTTGGAATCTTCGATGTAATCCAGATCCAATACCGCCTCTCCCTGATACACGCCTACAGAAACCGAGGCTACAAAGTGACGCAGGGGATCGGTGCTGATCTTTTTGTCACGCTGCAGCCCGTTGATGGCATCAACCAGAGCAACAAACGCACCGGTGATAGATGCGGTACGGGTCCCGCCATCCGCCTGAATCACATCGCAGTCCAGGGTAATCGTGTGCTCACCGAGTTTGGATAAGTCCACCGCGGCGCGCAAAGATCGACCGATAAGCCGCTGAATCTCCTGGGTACGACCACCTTGTTTGCCCCGCGCGGCCTCCCGACCCATGCGCGAACCGGTCGAGCGCGGCAACATGCCGTACTCGGCGGTAATCCATCCGGAGTTTTTGCCACGCAAAAACCGCGGCACGCTGTCTTCGACGCTCGCGGTACAAATCACCCGGGTGTTGCCAAAGCTCACCAGAACCGAACCCTCGGCATGGCAGGTGAATTGGCGCTCGATGGAAATGTCGCGCAGTTGGTCGGTGGCCCGGCCGCTGGGTCTTGGCATCTGGAAAATTCCTTGTTTACATGAAAGCGCGCAGTATACGCTGCCAGCACGCAGGCCGAGGTACATCAGGCCCACCATACGCTCGATTAATACTAAGGACCCGTCGGATGACCCTGCACAGTATGACCGCCTTCGCCCGGGAGACTGCCTCAGCGCCCACCACGCTGGTGGTAGAGCTGCGCAGCGTCAATCATCGCTATCTCGACTGCCACTTTAAGCTGCCAGACAGCCTTCGGGCTCTGGAACCAAAGCTTCGCGAGGCGCTTGCCAGCACCTTAAAACGCGGCAAGGTCGATTGTCAGATTCGAGTCATCGACGCGGCAGGCAAAGACACATTAGAAATCAACCAGGAGCGTCTTGGCGCGCTGCTCACCGCGCTGGCTGACGTGCGGGAGCGATCTGTGGATGCCGGCGCACCCGACGCGCTGGCCCTGCTGCAGTTTCCCGGCGTGTGTCAGGCCGAAGAGCTCGCAGAATCAAGTGTGCAAAACGCGGCCTGGCCTCTCTTTGAATCCGCGTTGCAAACCCTTCAGGAGAATCGAGCGCGGGAGGGACAGCACTTGGAAGAGTTCCTGCGCCGGCGCCTGGACGGCATTGCCCGGGAGGTCGAAACACTTCGCCAGGCGCTGCCCGCACTGCGAACGCGACAGGAAGAGAGACTGCGCCGGCGTCTCGAGGAGCTGGAACAACCTCTGGACGAAGGCCGTATCGAGCAGGAATTGGTCATGCTCCTGCATAAAGCTGATGTCGAGGAGGAGCTTGATCGCCTTGAAGCCCACATCGACGAGACCGGCAGAATTCTGAACAAGGGCGGTCCCTGTGGGCGGCGTCTGGACTTCCTGATGCAGGAGCTCAACCGCGAGGCCAATACACTGTCATCGAAAGCTACAACGAGTACGACCACGCAAAGTGCAGTGGAATTGAAAGTACTGATAGAACAAATGCGCGAACAGGTGCAGAACATCGAGTAAAGCCATGCAAAAAGCGACGCAATACAGTCGCAAAAAATCCCGCGCTACCGTAATCTGCCCTCTGCCGCAGCCAGACCCGACCTGGGGACCGACATCAGCATGCAACAACAATCAGGCACATTGTTCACGATTTCCGCGCCTTCCGGTGCTGGCAAAACCAGCCTGGTCAGAGCGCTGGTAGACGCCGAACCGAGTCTGCAAGTCTCCGTGTCACACACCACCCGGCCGATTCGGCCCGGTGAAACCCATGGCGTGAACTACCACTTTTGCGATCGGCCGGCATTTGAAGGCATGCTGGAAAAAAACGCTTTTCTGGAATATGCGGAAGTGTTTGGCAATCTTTATGGGACTTCACAGCATTTTGTCGAAGAGCAACTCGCCTCGGATGCTGACGTCATGCTGGAAATTGACTGGCAGGGTGCCCGCCAGGTCAAACGTCTGCTGCCGCAAACCTGTTCCATATTTGTACTGCCACCCTGTGAAGAGGCCCTGCGTGAGCGGCTGAGCCAACGGGGCCAGGATGACCTGGACACCATTGAACGACGCATGGCCGCCGCCGTGTCCGAATGTCGCACTATGTGGAAGCCGATTATCTGGTGATTAACGATGTGTTCGACGACGCACTGCGGGAACTTCAGGCCATCGTGCGCTCCCAACGCCTGCAGACCGACAAACAGGCTCACCGCCACAGTGCGCGGCTTAGGGCGCTGCTCGGCTAAAGCCTGCTGCAACCGAGGCCCAGAGCGGGCGATACAGCGCAAGATTACCGATTTTAACTGCGCATATACGGGAGAGTTTGGGCTATAATGGCCGGCTTTTCGGTGCTCACGTTCGTGTGTCCCGACTCAAAGTCAGTCTGTCAGGCTGTTTTGAGGGCTTACTGAAACTTACCGTTGGGAAGAAATATGGCACGTGTAACTGTAGAAGACTGCCTCGAGTCCGTAGACAACCGCTTTGAGCTGGTAATGATTGCGAGCAAGCGCGCTCGTCAGCTGGCCACCGGCGGCAAAGAGCCCCTGGTTCAGGAAGAATCCGACAAGCCTACGGTTATCGCTTTGCGCGAAATTGCCGAGGGACTGGTAACACCGGATATGCTCAATCGTGAAGACGAATTGGACGCCGAGGAAGAACTCGCCGAAGTAATGGGTGCAAGCGAAAGCTTTTAAGCTCCTGACTGATCGCAGCGGCTACACTAACGGTAGCACGCTGCTTTCAAGCTCGCCTCAGAGCCACCTCCGGCTCGGGAAGACTGCGCGGTAACGGCCGCGAACGACTATGCAGACCATTGATTCACTCGATGCCAACCTGCGCTCCTATTTGGACGAACAACAAAGCACCCTGGTGCGACGCGCCTATTACTTTGCCGAACAGGCCCATTTTGGGCAGCAAAGACGCAGCGGCGAACCCTACGTAACACACCCGCTGGCCGTCGCGGGCATTCTCGCCGAAATGCACATGGACCATCAGAGCCTGATGGCCGCCATGCTCCACGACGTCATCGAAGACACCGGCATCGACAAAGGGGCCATTGAAGGGCAATTTGGCGAAGCAGTAGCAGAACTGGTCGACGGCGTGAGTAAGCTGACCCAGATCGAGTTCGACACCCTGGAAGAAAAACAGGCCGAGAACTTTCAGAAAATGGCCCTGGCCATGGCCCGGGACATTCGGGTAATTCTGGTAAAACTCGCAGACCGGCTTCACAACATGCGTACCCTGGGCGTGCTGCCCACCGCCAAAGCCCGGCGTATCGCCAAAGAAACCCTGGATATTTACGCCCCCATTGCCATGCGCCTGGGAATGAACTCTGTACGCATGGAGTTTGAAGACCTGGGTTTCACCGCCCTGTACCCCATGCGCGCGCGCAGAATCGATGCGGCGCGTCGTGCGGCTCGCGGCAACCGCATGGAACTGGTAGACAAGATGCGCAGCCAGATCGAGAACGCGCTGGCACAGGACGGGCACGAAGCCACCGTCATCGGACGGGAAAAACACCTCTACAGCATCTATAAAAAAATGCGCGCCAAAAAGAAGTCCTTCTCCGAAATCATGGACATCTATGCGTTTCGGGTTGTCGTGGACTCCGTGGACAGTTGTTATCGCGTGCTCGGATGCATCCACTCGCTATACAAGCCCGTGCCCGGAGAATTCAAGGATTACATTGCCATACCCAAGGCTAACGGCTATCAGTCACTGCACACGGTGACCATGGGGATGCATGGGGTGCCTATCGAAATCCAGATTCGCACCCGGGAAATGGAAGATATGGCGAACAACGGCATCGCCGCGCACTGGTTGTATAAAACCGATTCAGACACTGCTAAAGGCTCTCATGCCCGCGCCCGCCAATGGGTACAGGGCCTTCTGGAGATGCAGCAGCGCGCAGGCAACAGCCTGGAGTTCATCGAGAACGTCAAGATAGATCTCTTCCCCGATGAGATTTACATCTTTACCCCCAAAGGCAGCATCATGGAACTGCCCCGGGGCGCAACGGCGGTGGACTTCGCCTATGCCGTACACACGGAACTGGGTAACACCTGCGTTGCCTGTCGAATTAATCGACGCCTGGCGCCCCTGTCCGAGCCCCTGCAGCGGCCAGACCGTAGAGGTGATTACTGCCAATGGCGCACGCCCCAACCCATCGTGGTTTAACTATGCGATTACCGCCAAGGCGCGCAGTAACATTCGCCATTACCTCAAAAATCAAACTCAGGAAGACGCCATTGCCCTGGGTCGCCGGCTACTGGATAAATCCCTGGCAGGCTTTGAACTGAACATCGCGGAATTATCCGAAGCACGCCTGAAAAACTACCTGGAAAGTGCAGGCCTGAGTACTTTAGACGAGCTCCTGGCCGATCTGGCTCAAGGAAAACGTCTGCCGGGCGTTGTTGCTTCACAGCTTGCCGGAGAAACAAGCACCGAAGGGCCCACACCCCAGCCCGGTAGTGACTCTCCTTTGGCGATACGCGGCACCGAAGGCTTTATGGTGAGCTATGCCCGCTGCTGCCGACCATTACCCGGCGACGCCATAGCCGGCTACATCAGCTCTGAGCGCGGTGTTATTGTGCACCGCGAGACCTGCCGCAACCTGGCGGAACTGCGTGACAAACCTGAACAGTGGATTCCCCTGCGCTGGGATGATCAGGTGCAAGGCGAGTTCCTAGCAGAGCTTCGCATAGAGACGGAAAATCGCCGGGGCGCCATTGCCACCATCGCGACCCGCATTAACAGCATGAATGTGAACATCGACAAAATCAGCTCCACGGACAAGGATTATCAGTTCACCTATGTCGACCTGGATCTGCACGTAGAAAGCAGGGTGCATCTTGCCCGTATCATGCGGCGCCTTCGGGGCATCGACAGCGTGCGGCGAGTGAGCCGCGTGCGCAACTAACAGCTGCGGCTGTATTAACAAAACAACAGGAGCAAACCGTGAGTAATCGCGCCATTATCGCTACGCCCAAGGCCCCCGCGGCCCTCGGACCCTACTCTCAAGCGGTCAAAGTCGGCAACACCGTCTGGCTATCAGGGCAAATTCCCCTGGTTCCCGAAACCATGGAAATCGTTGAAGGTGATGTCACGGCGCAGGCTACCCAGGCATTTAGCAATCTTGCGGCAGTGGCCGATGCCGCCGGTGGTAGCCTCAACGACGCGGTAAAGATCAATATTTCTCTCACTGATATGCAGGATTTTGCTGCGGTAAATGCCGTAATGGAAACCTTCTGCAACGAGCCTTACCCGGCAAGAGCCTGTGTGCAGGTAGCGGCTTTGCCTAAAGGTGTATCAGTGGAGATCGAGGCCATCCTCGCGCTCTGAGTGCGCCATCCAGCGATGGAGCACAGCCCCATAGCCGGTTCGATAGTCGGGATACTGCAGCACATAACCGCTGGCATGCAGACGCGCATTGCCAATGCGTTTGTGGGCCACTGTCTCGCTGGCAGGTGTCGGACCCGGTGGCTCGTAGGGAACACCCAGCTGGGCACACAGCCAGGCTTCCATCTCCTGCAGCGCAGCCGGAGCATCATCCACCAGGTTAATGACCCTGGCATCCAGCGTCAGGGTTCCCGCCAGCGCGGCGGCCATAAAACCCGCCACATCGTCACGATGAATACGGTTGCCATAGCGCAGCGGCTCGGTAGGGGAGAGTTTGCCCGCTGCGACGCGCTTAAGCAGAGGGCCGGGACCCTGACCATAGAGCCCACCGGCGCGCAGCACGATGCCGGTATCCACAGCCTCAAGAAAACGCTGCTCTGCACGCAGTATGGCCATGACATGCGGGTCGTCATCCGCCGTCGGGCTACTCTCATCGATCCAGACACCGCGGGCTTCACTATAGACACGAGTGCTGGAGACAAAAAATGCGCGGCTCGGCCGGTGCTCTCCAAGTCCCGCAATGATGCCTGCCATGGCTTCCGCAAAACCGGCTTGATACCCCGCAGCACTGCGATCGGCAGGGCTCAACGCAACAACCAATGCATCGGGCTGCAGTCGCTCGAGCACCCGCAGGCTGTGGGCATCACGAAGATCCACGGACACACTCTCAACGCCCGCCGGTACCGCGTTCGCAGAGCGTCGCAGGCCAACACAGCGCCAGTGAGCCGGTGGCAACACCCCGCAAAGACGTTCACCGAGATCGCCAAAACCAACAATAGCTATAGTTTTACGCTGCACAACGCTCTCTCCAGAAAGCCTGCCCCATTACCCGCCCACGCTTTAGCGCAGGCAATACCGTGAACGGAATTGTCACACAAAGCCTGGAGTCACTGCGCGGTGTGGGCCCCAAATTAGCACAGCGCCTGCGAAGCTACGGCATCAGCAGTGTGGAAGACCTGCTCTTTCACCTGCCTCTTCGCTATCAGGATCGAACTCAGGTGACGCCCATCGGTGCACTACAGGACGGCACCGAGGTCGTGATTGAAGGAGAGATTGCTCTGGTGAGTGTGAGCGGGGGCGGCCGGCGACGCTCGCTGCTGGTGAAGTTGCAGGACGGTACCGGCACCGCGACCTTGCGCTTCTTTCACTTTTCCATGGCACAGAAAAACGCACTGCAAAAAGGGGATCGCCTGCGTTGTTTTGGCGCCGTGCGCCGCGGCCCTGCCCAGGCGGAGATGATCCACCCCGAGTACCGGCGCAGTTTTGGAAACGACGGCAACGAAGATTCACTGACGCCCATCTATCCCAGTACCGAAGGTGTTAGCCAGGGGCAGTGGCGCAAGCTCACGGATCAGGCCTTGCTGATATTGGCGAAGAACCCACCGGCGGAACTGCTGCCGGCGCGGAACAATACCTACGACCTGAGCTCTGCGCTGCGCTTTTTACACCGTCCGCCACCCGGGGCCGATTTACAGGCCCTGCGCGACGGCTCGCATCCGGCCCAGCTGCGCCTCGCGCTGGAAGAGCTCACGGCCCATCAGCTCTCTATGCGTGAACTGCGAGCACGAAGCCGGGAGCGGGCGGCGCCCATACTCGAAGACAAGCAGGGTCTCAAAAAGCGCTTTATTGCAGCGCTGCCGTTTGAACCAACGGGGGCTCAGCATCGCGTGATCGAAGAAATCACGGCGGATCTGGCCACGGCCAAACCCATGCTGCGCCTGGTGCAGGGCGACGTCGGCTCCGGCAAAACCATTGTGGCCGCCGCCGCCGCGCTTCTGGCTATTGCCAGTGGCTATCAGGTTGCGGTGATGGCACCCACAGAACTGCTGGCGGAGCAGCACCGGCGAAACTTTGCCACGTGGTTTGCCGATTTAAACATCACGCAGATGTGGCTCGCAGGCAGTGTTAAAGGACAGAAGCGCGGGCAGGCGCTGGCTGCCATTGCAAATGGTGAAGCATCCCTGGTTATCGGTACCCATGCGCTGTTTCAGGACGGCGTCCAATTTGCACGGCTGGGTTTGGTCATCGTGGATGAACAGCATCGCTTTGGCGTACACCAGCGTCTGGCGCTCAGTGAGAAAACCGCGGGAGAATCCCGGGCGCATCAGCTCATCATGACCGCAACGCCGATTCCTCGAACTTTATCCATGGTCGCCTACGCTGATCTGGACTGCTCCATCATTGATGAGTTGCCCCCGGGGCGACAGCCGGTAGGTACAGTGCTCATCGACAATCAGCGTCGCGATGAAATTATCGAACGCGTTGCCCATGCCTGTCGGGAGGGTCGTCAGGTGTACTGGGTCTGCACTCTCATCGAAGACAGCGACAGCCTCCAGGCGCAGGCCGCCGAATCCAGTTACGCGGAACTGGCCGATGCGCTGGATGGTATTGCGGTTGCTCTGGTCCACGGCCGTATGAAGGCCAAAGAAAAAGATGCGGTCATGAGCGCCTTTAAAGCCGGCGAATATCAGCTTCTGGTGGCAACGACGGTGATCGAAGTCGGGGTCGACGTCCCCAATGCGACCCTCATGATCATCGAAAACCCCGAGCGCCTGGGTCTGGCCCAGCTGCATCAGCTGCGAGGTCGCGTTGGTCGGGGCAGTGCCGCAAGTCATTGCGTGCTTCTTTATCAATCGCCGCTCGGGCAGCAAAGTCGCGCGCGTCTGCAGGTCATGCGCGAAAGCAATGATGGTTTTTACATTGCCGAGGAAGACCTGCGCCAACGGGGACCCGGCGAAGTCCTGGGCACGCGCCAAACCGGTCTCATGGAGTTTCGCGTGGCGCGCTTACCGGAGCACGAACACCTGTTGGACGAGGTCCAGTCGATGGCCGAAACGCTCCAGGCATCACAGCCGCAGCTCGTTCAACCCCTGATCCGGCGCTGGGCCGGAGATCGTCAGGCTTTTGCCAACGTCTAGTAGCGGCTTAGCCGGCTCAGACTCAGGCCATGATAGGGGGCAGCATCTTCTGCAGGCCCATCTTGTCCTTGGTCGCATCACCGGTGAGCGCGAATCCCAGTAGCTCACCCGCTGCGTTGCGATATTCGCCCCGGGTACTCATGCCATCCACCGTGAAAGTCCATGCGCCCTCGGCATCGATCGCCGGCGGCGCCACCACCGTGGGACAGGCCGGTACTTTTATCGTGACGGGCATGGCCGGATAGCTCACCCGTGTGGGCTCGCCCGCCAGCGTCTTGCCCAGGGCTCGAGCCGCCGCCATAAGCGGAGCGACATAGACCAGAACGTGTCCCTCTACCTCGGCACAATCGCCCAGGGCATACACATCGGCAGCACTGGTTTTGAGATATCTATCCGTCACGATTCCGCGATTCACTGCAATGCCGGAAGCCTTCGCAAGCTCGATATTAGGACGCACCCCCACGGCAGACACCACAATATCTGCATCCAGCATGCGGCCGTCACTGAGTGAAACCTGGACGTAGTCAGTGCTGCCCGGGGGATAGTTCACCTCGGTCACCAAAGGGCCGAAATGAAAGCGCGCGCCCTTGGCCTCCAGCCCGGTTTGCAACGCCCGGGCGCAGGGCTCGGGTAGCAGTGTAGGCAGGCAGTGCTCCAGAGGATCAATGACATCAGTCTCAAAACCGCCGTTGAGCAGGTCGTTCGCGAACTCGCAGCCAATAAGACCGCCGCCGATAATCGCTACGCGCTTGACCGCAAGCCGCTCCATGGCGGTACGAAAATCATCGTAATCCATCAGGTCATTAACGGAATACACGCGCTCCAGAGCATCGCCTCCCAGAGGCGGACGTATCACGCTGGCACCGGTCGCGAACACCAGCGCGGCATAATGTACCTCGGTCTCTCTATCGGCCAGGCGCAGTACCTTGCGCCGGGTATCCACCGCCTGCACCCGGGTCATGGTCCAGACGCTGGCATTGAGGTTGGCCCCCATGGTGCCCGCATCACTCTGCGTGAGAGCCTCGGCATCGGTGTTCTTGGTATAACCGGTAGAAAGCATGGGCTTGGAGTACGCCCGGCCATCGTCCTCGGTAATCAGCAATAGCGGCGTATCGCTGTCGTGCTTACGAAACTCCCGCGCAATGCCATAACCCGCGAGGCCTGTTCCAATAATCACTACCGGTGCAGGCTGCGCCTCGGCCCCGGGGGTCTCATGGTGCGGCGCGTCGTCCTCGACAGCCTCCTCCAAAAGCTCAAAATCCTCTTTACCGACCCCGCAGTCAGGACACAGCCAATCCTCGGGTACATCCTCCCAACGCGTACCCGGCGCTATGCCGTCATCAGGCCAGCCTTTGGCTTCGTCATAGATGAGTCCACAGACGATACATTCCCATTTGCGCATGGCTGATGAGCTCCTTATTGCGGATGCGTTTGCTTGGTGGGCGGCAAGATTAGCACGTCCCACAAGCGCCCTGAAAACTCACGCGGGCGGCTTGCATGCAGAGCGAACATCACGCATTCTCGGCCTCCCCACCGGCTAAACCCTTATGACTGAGCAAGCACACCGCAACGCAGGCGTCCCGCACTGGCGACGCGAAGAACAGCTTTCCGGGCCAATACTGGCGCCGGTGCGCAGCTGGCTGCTCGATGACGGCTCGCTGACCCAGCATTTGCTCGATACCGGTAAAGAGTTCTCTCTGGAACGCTGGCATCAGCGCTGGGAAGCCCCGCGTCCGGACGAACGCAGGCTTCTGCGCATGCCTCTTAAAGAGCTGGCCATGGTGCGTCAGATTGTTATGCGCCTGGATGACAAGGCGGTGGTCTATGCGCGTTCGGTGTTTCCGGCAAGTACGCTCGATGGTCCATTACTCAGGCTGCGGCGTTTACACAATAAGAGCCTGGGTGCTTTTTTGTTCTCGCGACCCGACATGCGGCGAAGCCCCTTCCAGGTCGCTTTGCTGGCTGGCAATGACGCCTATCTGCCACAATCACTGCATCAGCATAACGAAGCCTGGGCGCGGCGCTCCTGTTTTGCGGTAGCGGCCAAGCCCATACTGGTCAGTGAGGTGTTTCTGGAGGATTTTCCCCGCTGGAAATCCGCAACACCCCTGCACCGCTCCCGGCGAGGCCAAGTCAGCGCTACAATTGGCCGATTCCGGTCCTGACAGAGACAGCAACCCCGTAATGAACACCAGCACCACACTGCCCACTGATTCGCCCAGCAAGTTGTCGGCGTTGCTGCGTCTGATTCGCTGGGACCGACCCATTGGCACGCTGTTGCTACTGTGGCCGACCCTGTGGGCGCTCTGGATTGCGGCTGAGGGCGTGCCGGATATCAAGCTCCTGGTGATCTTTGCTCTGGGTACGCTGCTTATGCGCTCCTCCGGCTGCATCATCAATGATCTGGCGGACAGGAATCTCGATGGGGGGGTTGAGCGCACCCGGAACCGGCCATTGGTCACCGGCGATGTCACGGTAGTCGAAGCGCTGGCGTTTTTTGTCGTGCTGTGTCTGCTGGCCTTTGGACTGGTACTCATGACCAACCTGCTAACCATCCTGCTTTCGGTGCCCGCTCTACTCCTGGCATCCTGTTACCCGTTAATGAAGCGCTACACCCATCTTCCTCAGGTGGTGCTGGGTCTCGCCTTTTCCTGGTCCATTCCCATGGCGTTTGCGGCCCAGCAAGGCAGCCTACCTGCGCCGCTGTGGCTGCTGTTCACCGGCAGCGTACTGTGGACCGTGGTCTACGACACCAAATACGCCATGGTAGATCGCCGAAACGACCTGGAAATCGGTATTAAAAGCACTGCGATTCTATTTGGGGAGTCCGATCGCAGTGTTATCGCCGTATTACAGGTACTGTGTCTTGCAGCATTGGTCCTGGCAGGCAGAGAGTTCGGGCTGGGCTGGCCCTACTATCTGTCTTTACTGGTAGCGGCCGGGCTGTTTGCTTATCACCTGTACTTGATTCGCGAACGCGATGAGGCGGCATGTTTCAAAGCATTCCTACACAACAACTGGGTCGGCGTAACGATTTTTCTGGGTATTGTTGCCAACTACGCGATGCCGGCTTGAGTTTGCGGGATCGCTCATGAACCTCGAATTAGAGGTGCTTGGCTCCGTTGCAGACATTCCCGCCACCCAGTGGGAAGCACTGCGCCGCGATGACTATCCGTTTTTGCGCCACGATTTTCTGTTGGGGCTGGAGCAGGCGGATTGCACCACCGCTGCAGCCGGATGGGAACCGGCACACCTTCGCCTGAAAGATAAAGACCGTACGCTTGCCATACTGCCGGCCTGGCTAAAGACCCATTCCTACGGGGAGTACGTGTTTGACTGGGCCTGGGCGGACGCCTGGCGGCGCATGGGCCTGGAGTACTACCCCAAGCTGCTCACGGCAATTCCCTTCACACCGGCAACCGGTCCCCGTCTACTTTACGCCGAAGATTTAGACCCGGCGTTTCTCTGGGCGACATTTCGGGAGCAGATGCCGGCGCTCGCCCATAGTCTGGGCGTATCGTCCTGGCATGTGCTGTTTCCTCGCGCCGAAGACGCTCGATCACTTGCCGCAGCGGGTATGCATACGCGCCATCAGGTGCAGTTTCATTGGTTCAATCGGGGCTACGAGAGCTTTGATGATTTTTTGGATACCTTCTCAAGTCGCAAACGCAAATCCCTGCGCCGGGAGCGCCGCCGCGTCAGCGAGCAGGGCCTGACGCTCACCATGCGCAATGGCACCGAGTTGAGCGAAGACGACTGGACCGTATTCCATCGCTTTTACCAGATGACCTTTGCCAAACGCAGCGGTCATGGTGGGTATCTCACCCGGGAGTTCTTTTTGGAGGTCGCCGCCAACATGGGAGAGCAGGTGCTCATGGCGCTGGCCGAGGAAGACGGCGTTCCGGTGGCCGGTGCTCTGTACTTTTGCGATGGCGAAACTCTATACGGCCGCTATTGGGGCTGTATCCGTGAGTACGACTGTCTGCACTTTGAAACCTGCTACTACCAGGGTATCGACTACTGTATTCGTCACGGTCTCAAGCGCTTTGATCCCGGTGCTCAGGGCGAGCACAAAATTCAGCGTGGCTTTGAGCCGACGACCACGCTGTCCTGCCATTGGATCGCAAGCCCCGAGCTTGATGCCGCCGTGGGTAACTTTACGCAACAGGAGCAGGCCCACGTGGAGGAATACCGCAAGGACGCCATGAGTCTGCTGCCCTTTAAAGAGGCGCAGGGCGATTAAGTTCTAGTAGCAGGGGACACTGATACCGGTAGTAATCCGAGAAGCGCATGAGGCTGACTACCTCGCACGTGGACAAACAACGCGAATCTGATTAATCATGAAATGGTCAGAGTGTTCCTACTGACTTTACCAAGAATGGTTATTTATCGATGGACGATTTGATTCAGTCGGCAATTGACGACCTTTGTGGAAAGTATCACCCCCATACGGTAATCCTGTATGGATCCTACGCCAGAGGAGAGCCAGGCCCTGAAAGCGATATCGATTTCGCCTGCTTTTCTGACGATGCCGTTGAACAAAAGGATGCTCGACTTTTTCAGGGTGTCTATTTGGATGCCTGGGTGTACCCGAGCTCTGCGCTGGAAGAAGTTCCTCAGGAATCGCTGCGCTTTGGTGACGGGATCGCTGTGGTTGATAACAAGAGCCTCGGTGACGCTTATCTGACGGCAGTCAGAGAAAAAATCGCACAAGGCCCGGACCCTCGACCACAAAGTGAGTTGCGACACAACTGCGAGTGGATAGAGAAAATGCTGTCGCGATCGCAGTCGGCCAATACCGACTCCAGGTACCGACGGACATGGCTGCAATTTGAATTGCTCGAACTTTACTTTGAACTCAGAAACCTTTGGTTTCTCGGGCACAAAAAAAGTTTTGCTTACCTTGCCGAGTACGACGAGAAGGGACTGGCGCTGTTCGAATCGATGTACAACTTACCCGAGGATTATTCGGCAATGAAAGCTGTGGCTGAGCATGTGATGCAGACTGTGGAGCTTAGTGGAAACGGCTAGACCCTTGATTGCACGGCCTGCTGACAAAAACACAGATGCGTCGACAGGTTATGTGCTTCTCAGAATACTGACCTGATTAACTTCGTCCCAGCGAAGCCAGCGGTGCCGACGCGAGGTGTTCGAGTATACGTTTGAGTGCCGCAACGTTGCTTTCATCTTCGGTGCTCTCGAGCGCGTCCAGCAGCACTGCGCGAATGTCGTCGGCTTCGACCCGCTCCATCTCCCACCCGGGGTACAAACGCTCGCGCTTGTCGACACTTCGGTCCAGCTGGACAATATCGTGATGCCGTGAATCACCATGAAGAGTCGCGACCAGGTTTTGCACTTCGGTGGGCGGCCCCTCGACCCATTGGAAGAAGACGCCGCTGCCGAAAACCAGCATCCCGGTTATGCCTCGGTCGGCATTGCGGCGCTGAGAGAACTCGATAAGGCGATCGACCTCTTCGTCACCGACGCCTTCGGAGGCACGACTGCAGTACACGAAAGTTTCAAGCGCAATTGCAGAGTGTTCCAGGTCAGCTTCGGGTGGAAAGCCGGGTTCGTCGAACATGAATGTCGCTCACTTTATCTATGCGGGGCAGGCCGGAACAGCCGCTTTGGCAAAGGAGAGTAGCGCATTTTTCTACATTGTGTTCGAAACCTTACGTTTGCTCGCATCCCGGACCTGACCTCTGCTGGTGGCCAAAAATAGTCATTAGATCGGCTGGATTCAGCACTGAGCTAGATACCACCCTGACATTTTCTGAGGCAGTGCCCAGAGATCAACTTCGCCTAATATGTCTAACCGTTAATGTTATGGCTTGGGTATCGCTCTAACGGCAGCAGACGCGAGTCTTCCAGCGCAGCCGTTCGATGACCAACACCCGCGATGTAGGCTTCATTCGTCGCAAAAGCAATGAAGCTCTGCAGCGAATCCTGACGAATTAGCATTAGCAAATACCAGCGCTCGTCCTGCGGGCCGACAAAGAATTTCCCTCCCTCGCCCAGAAACTCAATATCCCCGCCAGAATCCTGTGAAAAAGGCAGCGTATGATCGATATATCGCTGGTACGCCTCTCGACCTGAAATCGCCCGCTGCGGAGCCAGATCTGGAAAGTCAGCGTAATCGGCCACCGCCCTGAATCTCAGCAGATTCTCAGCATAACGACCTCACCGCTAATATTCCGGGCAAACAAATTCAACGCTGATTCATCAGTCGCGTCGATGTAAGTTTTGCTCAAAGATTCCGTCCTCCTTCAAAACTCGATGATGAAGCAAACTGTCGTTTTCATGAAACCCGCAAGAGTCAAAATCCCAAAATAATTGATTCACACACGAACAACAGTCTTGAGGCGTTAGGCTACATCGCTCAGGACCGCTTTCGTCTACGAACGGAAGTTGGGGCTGGCTTGGGTGAAACGGCGGCTACCGACTGCCGCCATTCGCGAGTTCATTCTATTGGCTCGCTCATTAATTAGCCTGATGTATTCGTTGATGATCGACACCCGCGCGCGTCGAGCATGGGCGCCTCTGTCGCTTGACAGACATGGCGGCCCGGCTTATACATAGATATCTATGTATATGTTCCGTGACGAGGACTAAAGCCATGTTGACACGTCGATTCGTGCTTCAGGCCGCCGGCGCGAGTGCCGTAGTCATTGGCGCCGGCGCAAGCGCTTACGCGGTCCTGTCACCGTCGGTAGCGTCAGCGCAGGAGCCTTGGCTGCGCGCCGGCCAACGCTTCGGTGATCCGCGTCTTGATGCACTGGCCTTTGCGATCCTGGCCCCTAACCCGCACAACCGGCAACCCTGGTTGATCCGCCTCGAGGGCAACGATGAGCTGCAGGTGTTCTGCCAACTCGACCGGCGTCTGCCGCGGACGGATCCACTGGACCGTCAGATCGTCATTGGTTTCGGTGCCTTCCTTGAACTCCTGCGCATGGCTGCTGCAAAGGAAGGTATCGCGGCCGACATCACACCTTTTCCGGAGGGCGCGCCGGTTGGACGTCTCGATTCCCGCCCCGTGGCCCGTGTCCGGTTCACTGCCGCCGGGGCAGCGGCCGATCCACTCTTTGCCGAGGTGCTGCGGCGCCGCACGGTCCGAAAACCCTTCTCGCCGGAGGTGCCCGCCGAGCAAACCCTAGCCGGTATTTTTGCTGAGGACGCGACGGGGTTCAGCAGCGGCGGAGAGCGCCACGCGGCGCTTCGCGAAATTTGTCTGGAGGGCTGGGCGGTGGAGCACGCTTATGCGCCCACCCGAGCCGAGAGCACGACGCTAACGCGGATCGGCGCAGCCGAGGTTGTGGCAAATCCTGATGGCATCGCCCTGTATGGGGCTCCTATCGAAGCCGCCCGGCTCGCCGGTCCGCTGTCTCGAACCGCTATGGATAGCCCCGGGAGCTGGGCCCACGGGCAGGTCGAGACGTTCTACAGCAAGGCCATCGAGTCGAGCCCGGTCTTCGGCTGGTTGCTCGGTAGGGGCGACAGCCAAGTGGAGCGTCTCGATGCCGGACGGCGCTGGCTGCGGCTGCACCTGGCGGCGACCCGGGAGGGCCTGGGTTTTCAGCCGCTCAGCCAGGCACTTCAGGAGTTCGCGCCCATGGCGCCGCTCTTAGACCGTGTACATGCGCTCCTGGCACCGGAAGGGGAGCGCGTGCACGGACTGTTCCGCCTCGGCTTCGCTAGCAGCCCCCCGCCGGCGCCGCGCTGGCAGCTAGAGACTCGACTGATCGAGGCGACTTGATGGACGCACGCAGGGCCCAGTTGAGTCGAGGAGGCTTCGCAGAGGCTGGACTTCCTGATGATCCGGCGCTGTTCAAGGTGATGAGCGAAATCACGATGATCGCCCACTTAGCAGACACCGCGTTCTCGCAGGTGCTGCCACCGGGCGTTACGACGGCACAGTTTGGGGTGTTGAACCGCCTCGTGCGACTGCGCTGTCGTGAGACCACGAGCCAGCTCGCGGCAGCCTTTCAGGTCGCCCAGCCGACCATGACGTCCACAGTGCGGCGCCTCAGGGATAAGGCGCTGGTCGATCTCGAGCAGGACCCCGACGACCTGAGGTCGCGCTTCGTGGTGATCACCCCCGCGGGCGAGGCCGTGCGCGATACCTCCGTGGACGCCCTTTCGCCATACCTCAGTCTCTTTGCCGCCGAAGCGCCGGACCTTAACTTCGAGGCGCTGCTCGAGCCGCTTACCCGGTTACGGACCTTTCTCGACCAGCGGCGCTAGCAATGCTCACTTGGCCGATTGCGGCCGCTAAGCGACTTGAGTTCTGCCCTCAGTCGATGACCGCTCTGAGGTCAGACTGTGTGAAAACTCCTCAACGAGATATGATCTGACTTTCTCGCTGAAGAGTTGCTGCCATGAGTGGATTCATCGAGGGCGAAAGCCGATCACAGGCCACGCTGTTTCCTGAACGCATTGATGATTACATCGCAGAAGATAACGCAGTTCGCGTTATCGACGTGTTCGTCGATGATTTAGATCTCTCCGGTTTGGGTTTCAAAACGATCCCCGCAGTCACAGGTCGGCCCGCTTACCACCCGGCCATGATGTTGAAGCTCTATATTTACGGCTACCTCAATCGTATCCAGTCCTCTCGTCGGCTAGAGCGTGAAGCCGGGCGTAATGTGGAGCTGATGTGGTTAACAGGCAGACTGACACCGGACTTCAAAACCATCGCCGACTTTCGCAAGAACAACGGTGAAGCCATTCGCCTGGTGTGTCGAGAGTTCGTCATGCTGTGCCGCAAGCTCAATCTGTTTAGTGATGCCTTTGTGGCGATTGATGGCAGCAAATTCAAAGCGGTGAACAACCGCAATCGCAACTTCAGTAAAGCCAAGATCAAGAAACGCCTGGAGCAGATCGACGACAGCATCGCCCGCTATCTGGGTCAGATCGCCAGCGCCGACCGGCGCGACAGTGAGACCAGTCACACCAAGACCGATCGACTGGAAAATAAAGTCGCGGCGCTTAAGGAGGAGATTCAGGCACTAAAAAAGCTCGAGGTCCGGATGCTGGCAACACCGGACCAACAAATATCCCTGACTGATCCCGACGCCCGCGTCATGTCTACCGCGGCGCGCAGCAAAGCGATTGTCGGCTACAACGTGCAGGCTGCTGTCGATACCGAGCACCATTTGATCGTAGCCCACGAAGTCACCAACATCGGACACGATCGCTCGCAACTGGCTAACATGGCAATCCAAGCAAAAGCGGCGCTCGACTGCGAAGACCTGTCAGTGCTGGCGGACCGTGGTTACTTTAGTGGGGCTGAGATACTGGCCTGCGAGAACGCGGGCATTACGGCCTACGTGCCCAAGACACAAACCTCGAACAACCAGGCCAAAGGACTGTTTGCTCGGGCAGACTTCGTCTATCAACCGGAAGATGACGAATACGAATGTCCGGCCGGCGAGCGATTGATCTATCGGTACACGAGCGAGCAGCAAGACAAAGCGATTCGTCGTTACTGGTCATCGGCCTGCTCACAGTGCGAGCTAAAACCAAAATGCACGACGGGAAAGCAACGCCGCATGGGACGCTGGGAACATGAAGAAGTATTAGAGGCCATGGAAGATCGGGTGGACCGACTGTCGAACTGCATGCGCATTCGCGGTAGCACAGTGGAGCATCCCTTTGGCACAATCAAATCCTGGCTCGGGCCGACGCACTTCCAGATGAAGACACTCAAACATGTCAGCACAGAAATGAGCCTGCATGTCCTGTCCTACAACCTCAAACGGATGTTGCAGATGTTTGGTGTTGTACCGCTGATGGCAGCGATAAGAGGCTAAGCAGCCTCATTTTGCGCCTCGAAATCCATCATCTGAGGCCGCATATTCGCGACTCTGAGCGACGCACTTTGAAGCCCCAATAATTGCCAAGGAAACCTGCGATGCCGCAAGGGCCTCTCATTGAGTCGAGCGGACCTGCTGTGCGCAGTAAATCGGTGCGACAAGTAGCAAAGCGAGTTTTGACACAGTCTGAGGTGTTTTGCGACATCGCCAGAACCCGCTTTCGCAGGTGTGAGTTGCCGTTTCTCGAATTGTAGTGTTTGTAGGCAGGAGCGACCTGCCTTAAAAAACCGCAGTCCAGGTCAAATGTGGTGCTGAACTTCCAAATAAAGTGAGCAACAACTCCACGATTCAAACTCAACAGCAACGACCTATCGAATTAAGGTCGGATTTGTCGTGTCGGTGGGAGGAAATCTTCCCTAAATTTGATTAAAAACAGGTATAAAAAAACCTAACCCGTTGATTTATAAGGAAACGGGTTAGGTTTTTGGTTCATTTAAGGTGATAAATTTCCAAATAGCGTGAGAACCAACAACACCGGCGTCAAACATCCAGGTTCGAAACGTACAACGCATTCTGCTCAATAAACTCCCGACGAGGCTCCACCTGGTCGCCCATGAGCGTCGTGAAAATCTCATCTGCCAACATAGCGTCGTCGATAGTTACTTGGAGCATACGACGGCTTTCGGGGTCCATCGTCGTCTCCCAGAGCTGCTCAGGATTCATCTCACCCAAACCTTTATAGCGCTGAATGTAGTAACCCTTTTTCGCCTCTGCCATGAGCCACTCCAAGCCCTCAACAAAGTCCTGGGTCTGGAGGGTTTTTTCGCCACGCTGGAAGTAACCAGACTCGTCAATGAGGTCATTAAGCGTCTGGCCAAGTGCCGCCATCGCTGCGTAGTCCTTTGATCTGAAGAACTCTGGTTTGAGCGCTATGGGGCGCTCCACACCGTGAGCAAGCATCCGCACCAGTGGATACCAGGTTTCTTGATCATCCGACCTTGGAACAACTGAATAGCTTGTTCCCTTGGTTTTTAGTGTAAGTAAGCGCTCACTCATTGCGTCGCAGTACTGCTCCACAGCAGCCTTATCAGTAAGGTCGTCGCCATTAAGGCTTGGACCAAAAACCAACTCCCAGATAAGCTCTTCGGGATAATGACGGCTGCGGCGCTTAACAATCGCATCCACCGCTTGGTACTGGCGAATCAATTCTGCCAGGGACTCTCCGCTAATTCCCGGGGCCTCTGCGTTTACATAAAGCGCAGCACCATCCAGCGCCTGAGCCGTAAGAAACTCAGCCAGCGCCGCGTCGTCTTTAAGGTATTGGTGCTGCTTACCTTTGGCGATTTTGTACAACGGCGGCTGGGCAATATACACATAACCACGATCAATCAACTCACGCATCTGCCGGAAGAAGAAGGTCAGCAGCAGGGTACGAATGTGCGAACCATCCACGTCCGCATCCGTCATAATGATAATGCGGTGATAACGTAACTTGTCGGGATCAAACTCTTCTTTACCAATGCCACAACCGAGCGCGGTGACCAGCGTGCCGACTTCGACAGACGCTAGCATCTTATCGAAGCGCGCCTTCTCCACATTCAGAATCTTGCCCTTGAGTGGCAAAATCGCCTGAAAACGCCGGTTCCGACCCTGTTTTGCAGAGCCACCCGCTGAATCGCCCTCTACCAGGTAAATCTCTGAAAGCGCGGCATCTTTTTCCTGACAGTCCGCCAGCTTGCCCGGCAGGCCTGCGATATCCAGGGCCCCTTTGCGGCGGGTCATTTCCCGCGCTTTCCGGGCCGCTTCGCGCGCCCTGGCCGCATCGAGCATTTTTGTAACAATCGCCTTGGCTTCGCCGGGGCTTTCCAGCAAATACTCACTAAAACGGTTGTTCATCGTCTGCTCTACCACGGTTTTCACTTCAGACGACACAAGCTTGTCTTTGGTTTGCGACGAAAACTTGGGATCCGGCACTTTCACAGACACGATAGCCGTCAAACCTTCCCTGGCGTCATCGCCTGTTGTATTCACTTTGGCTTTTTTGGCCAACCCTTCACGCTCTATGTAGGCATTAAGCGTTCTGGTAAGGGCCGATCGAAATCCCGCCAGGTGGGTTCCGCCATCACGCTGGGGAATATTGTTGGTATAGCAAAAGATATTCTCCTGATAAGAGTCATTCCACTGGAGAGCAACCTCCACAGCGGTGCCGTCCTCGGTATCAGCCTGAAAGTGAAACGCCTTGTGCATCGGGGTTTTATTACGGTTCAGGTAATCGACGAAAGCTTTTAAGCCACCCTCGTAAAAATAACGGTCTTCTTTTCCTGAACGCTCGTCCTCAAGAAGGATTTCTACGCCAGAATTCAGAAACGCCAGCTCTCGCAGGCGTTTTGCGAGTATTTCGAACTCAAACTCAATGTTGGTAAAGGTTTCTGCTGAAGGCTTAAAACGAATAAGTGTGCCGGTTTTATCGGCCTCACCCACGTCTTCTAAAGAACCTTGCGGGACCCCATGGACGTAGCGCTGCTCATAACGTCGACCAGCACGCCAAATGGTGAGCCAAAGCTCTTCAGATAGCGCATTAACAACGGAAACGCCCACACCATGCAGGCCCCCTGAGACCTTGTAGGTGTTATCGTCGAACTTGCCCCCTGCGTGGAGCACAGTAAGGATGACTTCTGCCGCAGATACGCCTTCTTCATGCATATCTGTGGGAATACCTCGGCCATCGTCCTGAACAGACACAGATTCATCCGGATGAATGGTTATGAGGATCTTTCCGCAATGGCCGGCCAGGGCCTCATCAATGGAGTTATCTACGACCTCGAAGACCATATGATGAAGGCCGGTGCCATCATCCGTGTCTCCAATGTACATTCCCGGGCGCTTACGCACCGCATCAAGGCCTTTCAGAACCTTGATTTTCGATCCATCGTAGCTTTCTGATGCATCGCTCATTGCACTTACTCCAGTGTTTTAGCGGCCTGAGCCGTTTTTCATTGATTATTCGCATCTGGAACAAGCGTTACGCGCCCTTGTTCCACGTGAAACATCGCCACCTCTGCGCCAGAACCCAGCCACTCCACCGGAATAGCCGATCGACTAACGCAGGTAATCAGTGTTTGTACCCGCATCGCCGCCAAAGCCCTGCACACGCGCTCGCAGCGCTCTGCATCCAACTCTGACGGCAAGTCGTCAATTAAATATAAAACCCCACCCCGCTGCCCCGCCAATATTTGGCCCTGGGCAAGCTTTAGAGCACAAATCAAAAGCTTCTGCTGGCCTCGCGACAAGGTATCTGCCGCCGAATAACCACCTACGGTCACACGAATATCAGCCCGCTGTGGGCCTGACTGCGTGAACCCCTGCTCCTGGTCAGACGCTAAACTACGCTGCAAGGCGTCTGCGTAGCCAAGGCTTGCATCCCACCCTCGGCGATAGGCCAAATCAACAGGCCCGATCTCGGGCGCTAACTCATTGACCAGGGGCTCAAAAACCTCTTTAAGCGCCGCCAGAAAACGGTCTCGGCCTGCAGATACGAGCTCTGCATGAACCGCCAGGTCTCGCGTCCACACCTCGAGCTCCGAAGCGTCTAGTTTACCACGGCGAAGAAGATGATTCCTTTGTGTTAATGCCCGCTGAAACCGGCGTCGGTGATCACGCAGGTTGTGTTCCACGTGAAACACTCCCCAATCCATAAACCGTCTGCGGTTCGCAGGTTCACCCACCAAAAGATCAAAACTATCTGCGTTGATCAGTAAAAGCGGCAGCTCATCAGCCAGTTGCGATACCGAGCGCGACGGCTCACCCGCAACCCGCAGACTCATGCCCCCGCCCTTTTGCCGCTGAACCCCTAAAGAAACACAGCCACCCCCTGGCGACTCACGGTTTCCCTGAACAACATAAGTTTGCTCGCCATGGGTAATCAGTGACTTTGCGCCACCCGCACGAAAAGAACGCGCCGTTCCCAGTATATGTGCGGCTTCGAGAAGACTGGTTTTACCGCTGCCGTTAATGCCATAGATAACATTATGCAGCGACAACGGGCCAAGACTGGCCTCAGTGAGATTTCTAAGGTGGTGAATGTTAAGGGAGGCTAACAGGGGCACGCCCCTCCGCCAGAGCGGCTTAAAGCCGCATAGGCATTACAACGTAAAGAGAGTCACCGCCGTCGGTTTCTTCAAGAAGCGCACTGCTATTAGGGTCGGACAGCGAAAAGCGTATCTCGTCTCCGCTCAACACACCCAGCACATCAAGCAAATAACCGACATTAAAACCTATCTCGAGAGAGTCCCCGCTGTAATTCACGGGCAAGTTTTCTTCAGCCTGTTCCTGCTCGGGGTTGTTTGCAACGATTTCGAGACTACCGTTAGACAGCTTAAGTCTTACGCCGCGATACTTTTCGTTTGACAGAATCGCGGTACGGGTAAACGCCTGACGTAGCTCTGTTCTTGAGCTTTGCACAATTTTATCGGCGGCTCTGGGAAGCACACGCTCGTAATCTGGAAACTTGCCATCCACGAGCTTGGACGTGAAGGTAAACTCGGTGGTCGTGGCACGCAGGTGGTTGCTGCCCAGAATAATAGTGACGTCCTCATCATCGTTCTGCATGAGGCGCGATAACTCAAGAACACCCTTTCGGGGAAGAATAACCTGGGTATCTTCTAAATCTTTGAGCGTTCCGGGAAAAGTGCAGATAGCCAGCCGATGCCCATCCGTCGCCACGGCGCGCAAGCGACCGGCACGAAGCTCCCAATACATACCATTTAAGTAATAGCGCACATCCTGCTGCGCCATGGCAAAGCCGGTTCGCTCAATTAAACGACGAAGCTGTCCCTGCTTTAGGGTGAATTGGTGTGTTCCGATACTATCTTCAATATTCGGGAATTCTCGTGCCGGCAAAGTCGCCAGGGTAAAGCGGCTTCGCCCGCTGCGCACGGTGGCCTTGCCATCAGAGACTGAAATCTCAAGGTCAGCGCCGTCTGGAAGACTCTTACAGATGTCCGCAAGCTTTCGCGCCGGCAAGGTAATCTCACCCGCGTCACCCTCTGACTCGAGGTTCACCCTTCCGACAAGTTCCACCTCCAGATCCGTGCCGGTGATCGACAGACGATCCCCATCGAGGTTCAACAACACGTTAGATAGAACGGGCAGCGTTTGCCGACGCTCAACGACCCCGGCAACGAGGTTTAGAGGCTTGAGCAATGCGTCACGAGAAACTCGGAATTTCATCAAAAATCCTTAAATCAGCCGCGTACGACATAAAAAACCGCCATAGTTTAGCGCATCATGCCCATAACGTGGCTATGAAAAATGCCGAATTACGGACACTAATCTACGGGTCATAGCGCTCGAGTGCGAACCCGGAATCAGGTGGTTAAAAGTCGCAGTAAGTTTTTATAGTCTTCATGGATATCAGAGCTTGTTTCCCGAAGCTCTCGAATCTTGCGACAGGCATGCAATACCGTTGTGTGATCACGACCGCCGAAGGCATCACCGATCTCCGGCAAGCTGTAATTCGTCAACTCCTTGGCCAGCGCCATAGCCACCTGCCGCGGCCGGGCTACCGAGCGATTCCTCCGCCGGGAGTTAAGATCAGCCACCTTAATCTTGTAATACTCCGCCACAGTGCGCTGAATATTGTCCAGGCTCACCTGCTTGTCTTGCAGCGCAAGCAAGTCCTTGAGGCTTTCCTTCACCAGATCGACATCGATCGGCCGCCGGGTGAAGTTAGCGCTCGCTATCACCCGCTTAAGCGCGCCCTCCAGCTCTCGAACATTAGAGCGAATCCTCTGCGCGATAAAAAACGCAGCGTCGGGCGGTAAATCAAGCCGCGCCTGGCTCGCTTTGTTCATCAGGATCGCCACCCGGGTCTCAAGATCCGGAGGCTCAACGGCCACCGTCAGGCCCCAACCAAACCGTGACTTAAGACGCTCTTCAAGGCCATCAATTTCTTTGGGGTAGCGATCACAGGTAAGGATCATCTGCTGACCGCCTTCAAGTAAGGCATTAAAGGTATGAAAAAACTCTTCCTGCGAGCGGTCTTTTTTTGCAAAAAACTGTATGTCGTCAATCAGCAGTGCATCTACGGATCGATAATAGCGCTTGAAGTCTGCAATGGCGTTCAGTTGCAGGGCCTTTACCATATCGGCAACAAATCGCTCGGAGTGTAAATACACAATTCGAGCGTTGGGCTTGTTAATTTTCAGTGCATTACCCACGGCGTGCATCAAGTGCGTTTTCCCCAGCCCCACACCACCATATAAAAACAGGGGGTTATAGGCACCGCCGGGGTTTTCCGACACCTGATTTGCTGCGGCCAGGGCCAGCTGATTTGATTTACCTTCTACAAAATTACTGAACGTGTAGTTACTAACAAGGTTGTGCTGATGCTGTAAGGCTTCATGCACCTCTGACTTGCTTGCCTGGCCATAATGCAACGTGGTTTCTACCAGGGACGGTGCTGCTCGAGCGGGTGTATCGCTTTGCGGTACAGACTCCTGTGGATCACCCACCGTGATCGACTCGGTTCCCCCAACAACCGCGAGTGCGGGTCCCCGGGAGACTGGTGGGGTCGATGCCAGCGGTACAGCCTGAACTGCAGTGGCTCGAGATGAACCTGCCGCAATCTCCAACTGCAGTTCTGCCTCACCACTTTGTACCTCACGCAACAACTGCTCAATAAGCTCGCCGTATTTATCAGCGACAAAATCACAGATAAAGCGGTTGGGCGCCAGCAGTTGCAGAGCCTGATCTGTCTGCGTCGCCTGCAGCGGCCGTATCCATGTGTTGAACTGTTGTGGTGGTAATTCGTCCTGCAAACGCGTTTTGCAATGTGCCCAAATTGCTTCTGACAAGGTTCACTCTCTTCTGCCGTCTACTCGGGAGGACCCCGCCAGACGGTCAATTCTCATGGTTTTTATCAATTATCAGTAGCAACGCCCTGGTAAACGATCAAATCACCCCGAACCGCCAGCCGCTCTTTTTTTGCGACTTTGCAGCGTTCGATAACCTTTTTATGCGCTTGACTACTGATTCGTAACGACTTGCCTTACCCGGTGGACAGCATTGTTAATATTCCGGGGCCGGGCACCGTCGATTCGTTCATCATAACCGCGCCGAGGCGACTTATCCACACCCAAGACAAAAAAAATAAAGTCAGTAATGTGTTTTAAATCAACATCTTACAATTAATCGTGCAAAAAATCGGAAATCCAGCGGTGGTTTTTCCGGGACTCGTTTTTTGTGGATAACCTGTGTTTATCTTTGGGGAAAAGTGTTTACCGATTGCTTGGACCCGCGCCAGCACTCACTCTGTCGCCCTGTGCAAAACTTTGTTTGTCGCTGGTGTTTTTTGACCCCTCGCGATACGGCAAAAGTCCCAAACCATTCATCAATACATGCATTGAATAACCCACGCCGATTCACTACAATGCGCGGCCCAATTTTGCCAGCACCACCGGCATTAACCGAATAACGGACCAGATGTTCGAAAAGCAAGTCCTCGGGCTTGTATTACGGACACTTAGTTCAGTACTGAGACTTAAGCGAGTAGGATCATGAAGAGAACTTTTCAGCCCAGCGTTTTAAAGCGCAAGCGCACCCACGGTTTTCGTAGCCGTATGGCAACCAAAAGTGGCCGTGCCGTTATTGCACGTCGCCGAGCAAAAGGTCGTAAGCGTCTCGCAGCCTGATTTCGATCAAGCCTGATTCGCGCGGCAGAAGCGGGCCGTTACTGTGGCTGCAATGTTTCGGCCCAGTCAACGGCTCCTCACGGCGGCCGACTACAGTCAGGTCTTTAAAGACCCAGACCATAAAGCGGGACAAAAAGAGCTGCTTCTTCTAGCTCGACATAACGACCTTGCCCAACATCGACTGGGTCTTGCTGTTGCCAAAAAGCACGTACCCACCGCAGTGAAAAGAAACATCATCAAACGGCTGGCACGCGAGCAGTTTAGAGTGCTTGCGCAAGAGACACCCGCTATGGATATTGTGGTGCTCACCAGGCCCGGTGCCCGTGATGCAAGTAGTACCCATATAAAGGAAGCACTAAAAAAACAGTTCGCTCGTTTAGGGCTATCTGCGAGCCCGTCATGAGCCGTTTTTTTAAAACATTCCTTCAAACATTGATTCGTGGGTACAAACTCATACTCAGCCCCTTTATGGGACACCACTGCCGCTTCTACCCCACCTGCTCAAGCTATGCCATAGAAGCCATCGAAGAGCATGGTGCTCTGAAAGGCAGCAAACTCGCTGCCCAAAGAATTCTCCGCTGTCACCCCTGGCATGAAGGCGGTGCAGATCCTGTTCCGACCGCCTGCCACCATCAGGACTGATTTTTAATGGATATCCAACGCACGTTGCTTATTGGCGCGATCATGCTTCTGTCATTCATGCTGTTGACGGAGTGGGTTAACTTCAAAACCGTCAAAGACGAGGTGGTGGTTACCGAAACCCGCTTAACCGCCAGTCCCGACTTTCAAGCCGATAGCAGCAACGCAGATAGTGCGACAACGCAAGCGGTGGGTAACAGCGATCTCCCAGCGGACTTGCCGGACGACACCTTAAGCAACACAAGCATTTCTACCGCTGCCGATATCGACGATATTCCTGCTGTCAGCGCCTCTGTTGACGCAGGCACTTCTGCGGCTGCGGTGACGTCCACGGGCAATATTGTTCAGGTCTACACGGACAGTCTTCAAGTCGCGATAGACCTTAACGGCGGCGATATCGTCGAGGTCGCCTTGGCCAAGTTTCTGGCTGAAATCGATGACCCCGAAACTCCCTTTGTGCTCCTGGAGAACAACTCAAGACGCGTGTATGTCGCACAAAGCGGCCTTATTGGGCGCGACGGTATCGATAGTAAAAGCCGTGCAACCTATCGTACGGCACAAACTCGCTACGATCTGGGATCTGCCGACAGCCTTCAGGTGGATTTACTTTGGAGCAACGATGAAGGCGTTAAGGTCACGAAACGCTTTAACTTCCAGCGCGACAGCTACGTCGTTGATGTTGAGTTCATCATTGATAATCAGAGCGGCGAACAGTGGCAAGGCAACCTCTTCGGACAAATTAAACGCGACAGCAGCGCCGCCGTAACCAATGGTGGAGGCGGTATGGGCATGCAACCATTCCTCGGTGCAGCCACCACAACCGCCGATGATCGCTTCAAGAAATTCAGCTTTGACAACATGCGCAAAGAGCCCTTTCGCGAACAACACTCGGGCGGCTGGATAGCTATGATCCAACATTACTTTTTGAGCGCCTGGATTCCTGCGCCAGAGCAAACGCACACCTACAGCACGCGCGTCACCAACAGCGGTTTCAATATCGCTGGGTTTACCAGTCCCGCGATCAATGTCGATCCAGGCAGCACACGAGAAGTGAGTGCTCGCTTTTATGCAGGACCAAAAGACCAGTACAGTCTTCAAGAAATATCACCGTACCTGGAGTTAAGCGTGGACTACGGCTGGTTGTGGTGGGTAGCCCAGCCGCTCTTCTGGTTGCTCACCAAGATCTATTCTTTGGTAGGCAACTGGGGCGCTGCCATTATTCTTCTGACGGTCCTGATCAAAGCCGTGTTTTTTAAGCTCTCTGCTACCAGCTACAAATCAATGGCCAACATGCGACGGGTGCAGCCAAAGATGGCCGATATCCGCGAACAGTATGCTGACGACAAACAGAAACAGTCCCAGGCAATGATGGAGCTTTACCGTAAAGAGAAGATCAATCCCATGGGGGGTTGTCTGCCTATCCTGGTGCAAATGCCTGTGTTTATCGCTTTGTACTGGATGCTCATGGAAAGCGTCGAGTTACGTCAGGCGCCCTTTATGTTGTGGATCAATGATCTGTCGGTCATGGACCCTTACTTTGTACTGCCCCTGATGATGGGCGCCAGCATGTTCTTTATGCAGAAGCTGAACCCACCGCCACCCGATCCCATGCAAGCCAAGATCATGCAGTGGCTGCCGGTGATCTTTACCTTCTTCTTCCTTTGGTTCCCGGCGGGTCTGGTTCTCTATTGGGTTGTTAACAACTTGCTGTCCATGGCTCAGCAGTACGTCATCACCCGGCAGATAGAGAACGCCGGCGCCAAAAGCTGAACCTTTTGTCGTGAGCCTTCTGGTCGGCGACAGCGATACCATCACTGCCATTGCCACAGGTCCCGGTGCCGGGGGCGTGGGAATCATTCGTCTGTCCGGCCCAAAGGCTTTTTCTGTCGCTCAGGCAGTAACAGGAGTCACAGCCAAAGCCCGACAGGCTCACTATGTTCAGATTCATGATCGACACGGTGACGTTCTGGATCAGGGTTTACTGCTTCAGTTTCCCGGACCCCATTCTTTTACCGGTGAAGACGTCGCTGAACTCCATTGCCACGGTGGTCCCGTTCTTTTACGCACGGTACTTCGTGAGTGCATCCACCTTGGAGCGCGGCAGGCCGCCCCCGGCGAATTCAGTCAGCGAGCCTTCCTGAACAACAAGATTGACCTGGTGCAGGCGGAAGCTATTGCAGACCTGATCTCCAGCAGCACTGAAGCTGCCGCTCGTAGCGCCAGCCGTTCGCTAAGCGGTGCTTTTTCAACGCAGGTTGACGCTTTACTCGAGCAACTGATCCGCCTGCGGGTGTTTATAGAGGCCGCTATTGATTTTCCCGAAGAAGAAATCGACTTCATTGCCGAAAGTGACGTACTTGAGCGCCTCGAATCTATTGAAGCGTCCATAGACAGTCTTTTAGCCGGAGCCCGCCGTGGTCGAACCCTTCGCGATGGGCTAAAGCTGGTGATCGCCGGTGCGCCTAACGCCGGGAAGTCCAGCCTGCTTAATCAGCTGGCCGAACAGGACAGCGCCATCGTTACGGACATTCCCGGCACTACCCGCGATGTCCTTAGAGAATACGTACAGATCGACGGCTTACCTCTACATATCGTAGATACCGCAGGTCTGCGCGATTCTGCTGACGCCATTGAACAGGAAGGAATTAGGCGGGCTCGCACAGAGATGCAGTCGGCAGACCACATTCTTCTGGTTATCGACAGTAGTCAAATAAACAACACAAAGGATTCGACCACTCTTATTGCAGCTTACAAAGGGGACCTTCCGCCGGCAGTGCCGATCACGCTGATTCGCAATAAGTGTGATCTGAGCGAAACACCGGCCTTCATTGATCGAGACAAAGATGTCACCGAAATCTCCCTAAGTGCCCGCAGTGGCGACGGTATCGCTCTTTTGCGGCAACACCTGCTCAGCGCCGCTGGTATGAGCGACAGCGACTCGTCGGACTTTAGCGCACGCGAGCGTCACGTACTTGCGCTGGAAGATTGCGCACATCATCTGCGCCAGGGTTTATTTCAATTAAAGCAGCACGGTGCCGCCGAGTTGATTGCTGAAGATTTACGCTACGCGCAGGACAGTCTTGGCAGTATCACCGGGTCGTTTAGCAGTGACGAACTACTGGGCGAAATCTTCAGCAGCTTCTGCATAGGTAAGTAAGCGGTTCTACCGGGCTTATCCACAGAGACCAAAATCATACAGTGGTACAAACAGCGTCTCCCCGCGCCATGCACAGCGTTATCCCGGAATTTCGCTGTATGTGACGATTGTCGAGCGCTATCACGCGGCGATGTTTAAAAACAGGACACAACAACTGTATGGCTGCGAACGCAACAGGGGATAAGGGTGCATGGGATCCCGGAGGACACTTTTATCCCCGATTGGTCATCCGCTATTACATGGATATTACAGACTCTACTTACAGGCTTATAACTAATCTAAACACTTGATTTAATTCGCTAAATTAGAGTTATACCGAAAACAGGCGCCCTTAATAATAATTACTATAAATAAACATACCTATATAAAGGTACTTTTAAACTTATATAACTAATACCTTGCAGGACAATTTTTGAAACTTATAATCCGCGGCCCTAAAACAAAACCGGACAACGCGATAACTTTCGACAAGCGCTCGCAAATACATCATCCTTCGGCACGAACTCGATAGCAGATACAATCAACCAATGGACCATCCCACACACTTCGATGTCATTGTCATCGGTGGCGGACATGCCGGCACCGAAGCCGCTCTTGCCGCCGCCCGGATGGGTTGTGCCACCTTGTTGCTCACGCACTCGGTAGACACTCTGGGTCAGATGTCCTGCAACCCTGCCATTGGGGGCATCGGGAAAAGCCATCTTGTTCGAGAGATCGATGCGCTTGGCGGCGCCATGGCCAAAGCCACGGATCAGGCGGGTATTCAGTTTCGGGTGTTGAACAGCCGAAAAGGTCCCGCAGTGCGGGCTACCCGAGCTCAGGCCGACCGTGTTTTATATCGAAACGCGATTCGCTCCATCATCGAAGCGCAATCCGGCTTGCAGGTGTTCCAGCAAGCCGTGGATGACCTGATCATTGAGAACGGCGCTGTTCAAGGCGTGGTAACGCAAACCGGGCTTCGCTTTCGTGCACCCAGAGTTATATTGACCACCGGCACGTTTCTCGGTGGCCAGATGCATATTGGCCTGACCAAGTCAGCAGGAGGCCGCGCCGGAGATCCTCCCTCAAACACTCTGGCAGCACGTTTGCGGGAACTACCCCTGCGTGTAGAACGTTTAAAAACGGGCACGCCGCCGCGTCTGGATGCGCGCAGTATTGACCTGGCAAGCCTCGAAACCCAGTGGGGCGATGAGCCGCGACCGGTCATGTCATTTCTGGGTGACCCCGATCAGCATCCGGACCAACGCTGTTGCTGGGTGGCCTATACCAATCAACACACTCACGACATTATTCGTGAAGGCCTGGATCGAAGCCCTTTGTATACCGGCGTTATCGAAGGCGAAGGACCCCGTTACTGTCCCAGCATTGAAGATAAGATTCAGCGTTTTGCTGACAAGACATCGCACCAGGTATTTGTGGAGCCCGAGGGTTTAACGACCAACGAGCTCTATCCCAACGGTATTTCTACCAGTCTGCCCTTCGATGTGCAGATGGCGCTCGTGCGCAGTATCCAGGGTTTTGAAAACGCGCACATCACCCGCCCCGGTTATGCCATTGAGTATGATTTTTTTGATCCTCGGGATTTACGATCATCCCTGGAAACCCGTGCCATAGGCGGGCTGTACTTTGCAGGCCAGATCAATGGCACTACCGGCTACGAAGAGGCTGCCGCACAGGGTCTTTTAGCGGGTATCAATGCGGCGCTTGCCATACGCGAAGAAGCGCCCTGGTGCCCTCGTCGTGATGAGGCTTATCTGGGTGTCCTGGTTGATGACCTCATAACCCTGGGCACGAAAGAGCCTTATCGCATGTTTACGTCCCGGGCAGAACACCGATTGTTGTTACGAGAAGACAATGCCGATTTACGTCTTACCGAACAAGGACGGAAACTGGGCCTGGTCGACGATGAGCGTTGGGCGCAGTTCAGCGAAAAGCGCGAGCTCATCGAGCAGGAACAAAAGCGATTGCTTCGCAGTTTTGTGCATCCCGGTAGTCCCGCGGCTAACAGCTTAAACGCCAAACTCAGCAAGCCCTTATCCCGGGAATACAGCTACGCTGAACTATTGAAACGGCCGGAACTTGAGTATGCAGATATTTCTGCCCTGGATTCTCTGGGGATCAGTAACCCGCAGGCAGCGCTGCAGGTAAGTATTCAGGCCAAATACGCGGGTTATATTGATCGACAGCAGGATGAGATCGATCGCGTTCGACGCTACGAAGGCCTGACTTTGCCAAGTGACATGGACTATCTGCAGGTTTCGGGTTTGTCCAACGAGGTACGTGACAAACTGATCGCGCAGCAACCCGAGACGCTTGGACGGGCATCGAGAATACCCGGCGTTACACCTGCAGCGATTTCCTTATTGCTAGTGCATATGAAGCGTCGACAGGGCAAGTCGGCAAAGACGCTGGATTCACAAGTGCCCGAAGCACCCAAAGTACAGCAGCAGATTCATTAATCCGTGCTGGATGACAGGTTAAGCGACGGTTTACACAGCCTGGGGCTTAAGATTGGCACCGCCCAGCAACAATTGCTGCTGGATTACCTCAAACTGCTGTCACGCTGGAACAAGACCTACAACTTGACAGCGGTGCGCGACGAACGCGCCATGGTTACCCGGCATTTGCTCGACAGTCTTGCTGTGTATCCGCATTTACAGGGTCAACGACTTATCGACGTAGGTACTGGCGCCGGATTGCCGGGCATTCCTTTGGCCATTGCTTTACCAAACCTGCATTTCACGCTGCTTGATAGCAATGGTAAGAAAACCCGCTTTCTGGTCCACGCGGTGTCAGAACTTGGCTTGAGTAATGTTGATGTGGTGAAGTCCCGCGTATCGGACTACGTTCCCGCTCAGGGCTTTGATGTGGTTCTGTCCCGAGCCTTTGCTTCGCTCGGTGATATGATATCCAGCTGTCAGCATTTGTTGTCTCCCGCCGGGGAGTTTTTAGCCATGAAGGGCCAACATCCCGACGAAGAACTACAGCGCATCGAATCTGCAGCGTTTCAGGTTTCTACCGTAGATTTACAGGTACCGGGACTGTCCGAAGACCGTTGTCTACTGCGCATACGGCCCTGCGCCAATAGAGAAACAGAATGATCGGATCAAAAGAAACACAAGAGAGAGCGGGATTGTGGCGCGGATAATAGCCATTGCCAACCAGAAGGGTGGCGTGGGTAAAACCACTACCTGCGTAAATCTGGCGGCGTCGCTGGCGGCCATGCGCAAGCGCGTGCTGCTGGTAGATTTAGACCCGCAGGGCAATGCAAGCATGGGAAGCGGCGTGGACAAGTATTCGCTGACGCGAAGCACCTACGACGTTCTTGTGCAGGCTTGTGCAATCAGTGATGCGATACAAACGCCTCCGGAAAGCGGCTTTGATGTACTGCCGGCTAATGGTGATGTAACGGCCGCCGAAGTCGAGCTTATTCAGGTTGATGGACGGGAGCGCCGCTTACGCGCCGCTCTTGGTCAGGTGCAGGGAAGCTACGACTACATATTGATTGATTGCCCCCCCTCATTAAACCTTCTGACGCTCAATGGATTGGTCGCTGCCGACGGCGTTATGATCGCTATGCAGTGTGAGTATTTTGCCCTGGAAGGTTTATCGGCGTTGCTTGATACCGTTGAACAGGTGAGATCGAGTGTGAATATCGGATTGGAGGTAGAGGGCATCCTGCGGACCATGTACGACCCCAGGAACAGCCTTACCAATGCGGTCTCGGGTCAGTTGCACGAGCACTTTGGCGACAAGGTTTACCGAACCGTTATTCCCCGTAATATTCGCCTGGCAGAAGCACCGAGTCATGGCGTACCGGCGATGCATTACGATAAATATTCGCGTGGTTCCCGGGCCTATATGGCGCTAGCCGGTGAAATGATTCGTCGCGAGGAGCGTCTTCGCTCAGCCAATGGCACGGGAGCTTAAATATGGCCGCTAAACGTCGCAGTCTTGGCAAAGGACTTGATGCCCTGTTGGCGGGTAGCAGTCGGCCGGCAGACCCCGGCGCTACGGAAGTTACCGTTGAGGAAAAGGGCCTTCTTAGGGAACTACCGGTCGATCTGATTCAACGGGGTCAATACCAGCCCCGACGGGATTTCGACCCCTTCGCTTTGCAAGAGCTTGCAGACAGCATTAACGCCCAGGGCGTTATGCAGCCTATTGTTGTTCGACCCATCGCCAATGAACGTTTTGAAATTATTGCCGGTGAACGCCGTTGGCGGGCCGTGCAATTGGCTGGAATGGACAGCATTCCGGTGCTTATTCGCAACGTCTCCGACGAGGCGACCATCGCCATGTCCCTCATTGAGAATATTCAACGAGAGGACCTCAACCCCATTGAAGAGGCGTATGCCCTGGAGCGCCTGCAAGATGAGTTTGACATGACGCAGCAGCAGGTAGCCGATGCAGTGGGTAAGTCACGCTCTGCGGTGGCCAACCTTCTGCGACTTATGTCTTTGCAGTCCGATGTTCGTACGCTACTGGAACACGGTGACCTGGATATGGGCCACGCGCGCTGCCTGTTGACGCTGGACGCAGACCAACAGATACAGTTGGCACGCCGAGTGGTGGCCAAAGGCCTATCTGTTCGTCAGACAGAGGCATTGGTTCGTCAATTACAGTCAGATAAACCCAAGTCCGAGCCAAAAACCATAGATCCCAATATCCGTAGTCTTCAGGATGAACTGTCGCAAAAGCTGGGCAGTGCCGTGCATATTCAACACAGTGCCAACGGAAAAGGTAAATTAATCCTTAACTACGGCAGTCTCGACGAGCTCGACGGCATTCTTAGCCATTTGAAGTAGCCTGATCGCTACCCACCAGATATAGATATTTGTAACGCTCGATTTCCAGATATGGTGGTTTTTATCGTACAACGATCTTTCGTCGCATTATTTTCGACATAGCTATGGACATAGTTATCTAGAACGTAGAGCCTTAGAGACCCATTCTTGGTTTGCAAGTAGATGTGAAACAAGGGGTTTTTCCTAAAACACGGTCCCCACTAACTTGAATGCAGCAGGTTTAGCTTCTATAATGCGCGCCGCCCAAATCAGGACGTATTTTTAGTGGCGCAAGATAGGGTGGGGGAAAAGGCTGTCCAGGCCGCGCAAAAGACGCCCCCTCGGCCGCAGTATCTGCGGACCACCCTGATTCAGTTGATATTGCTGTTATCTGGTACACCCATTATGTATTGGGTCGCCGGTTTACCCAGTGCAATGTCGCTGGTGTACGGCGCGCTATGCGCTTTGTTGCCACAGGCTTACTTTGCGCTTCGGGTGAATAACGCCGCCAGGCGCAGCGCGCAGCAGGCAGCCCGCGCGGGTTTGGCAGCTGAAGGCGGAAAGTTTGTACTCAGTGCAGTGTCGTTTGCACTGGTGTTTGCGGTTTTAAAGCCGGAAAAACCCGAACTGGTATTTCTTGGTTTTGGGGTGTTTTGGGTAATACAGATTGTTGACGGAATCCGCCTTTTACGGGATTTACGTTAGCAAAGCAGCACAGTAAAGCGCTACAGAAAAGCGCTATAGAAAAGCACTACAGAAAAGTACGACAGAAAAGCACGGCAAAAAAAGAGGGTTGGCTCCTGGGTACGGGAGTCAAATAAACGAAGGTCATAGGAAGAGCGCAGGGCAAAGTTACAGATGGCAGGCGAATCTCAGACAATTTCCGACTACATCGTCCACCACCTGACGAACCTCACCTATGGAAAACTCCCCGGGGGCTATCATCGCCACGACGGCAGCACGGTGCAGGATGGCGGCGTCTGGACTATGGCTCACGGTGGCGAAGAAGCTGCCGCCATGGGGTTCAATGCCATCCACATAGACTCAATGATTTGGTCTATCGGTCTCGGAATCCTGTTTTGCTGGCTGTTTCGCAGCATCGCCAAAAAAGCCTCTTCGGATGTCCCCACCGGGCTAACCAACGCGATCGAAATGGTCGTCGGCTTCGTTGATAACACCGTAAAAGATACCTTCCATGGCCGTAACCCCATGATCGCGCCACTTGCGCTGACTATCTTCGTGTGGGTTTTCCTCATGAATCTCATGGACTTACTGCCTGTGGACCTGATCCCTCACACCTTGATGCTCTTCG
>DS999406.1:463142-527165 GCA_000158155.1 gamma proteobacterium NOR5-3
GGCGTATTTATCCTGATGCTCTATTACTCTATCAAGGTGAAGGGCTTCGGATTTGTTAAAGAGCTGACGCTTAACCCTTTTAATCACCCGCTGTTTATCCCCGTAAACCTGTTCATGGAGGTTGTGGGGCTGTTGGCAAAGCCTTTTTCTCTGGGGCTGCGACTTTTCGGCAACATGTACGCCGGCGAGATGATCTTTATTTTGATTGCCGCCTTGTTCAGCGCTGGCGTTATGTGGATGTTGCCAGCGGCGTTGATGCAAGTTGGCTGGGCGATCTTCCATATTCTGGTGATCACCTTGCAGGCGTTCATCTTTATGGTGCTGACGATTGTTTATCTGAGCATGGCTCACGAAGACCACTGATTAAACAACATTACTGATTTACAAACGAAACCTTAGAAACTTTTAGACTTTAGGAGAACACAATGGAACTGATCTACGTTGCTGCTGCAATCATGATGGGCCTGGGCGGTCTTGGTGCTGCTATTGGCGTAGGCCTTCTCGGCGGCAAGCTGATTGAAGGTTCTGCACGTCAGCCGGAGCTTGCTCCCAAGCTGCAAACTACCTTCTTCCTCGGCGCTGGCCTGGTAGATGCGATTCCCATTATTGGTGTGGGTATCGCGATGTTCCTGATCTTCGTTGTTGCACCAGGTGCAGCGGCTTAATACGCCGGATTACTTATCCCACGACGGCATCCGCCGTCTGCGTGTTTTCGCAAGGAGCAGGTAGTGAATATTAACCTTACCCTCATCGGGCAAATGCTGGCGTTTGTAGCCTTCGTCGTCTTCTGTATGAAGTACGTCTGGCCACCTATTCTGGCCGCGATGCAGGAGCGTGAGCAGAAAATCTCTGAAGGCCTGGCAGCCGCCGATAAGGCGAGCCATGATCTCGAACTGGCTCAAGAGAAAGCTGTTGAGCGCTTGAAAGAAGCCAAAACCGAAGCAGCCGGCATTGTTGATGCCGCTAATCGTCGTGCCAGTCAGATTGTTGACGAAGCAAAAGACGCTGCGGTAGCCGAGGCTAATCGTGTTAAGACAGCAGCACAGGCTGAGATTGAGCAAGAAAGTAACCGTGCGCGGGAACAACTCCGTAGCCAGGTCGCTGCCCTATCTCTGGCCGGTGCTGAAAAAGTTCTCGGCGCTTCTATCGACGCATCGGCTCACGCCGATATCGTCGACAAGCTCGCCGCCGAACTTTAGGTCTGATTTATGGCAGAGCTCAGTACTCTTGCACGGCCCTATGCTCGAGCGGCGTTTGAATACGCCAGCACCGAGAATGCCCTGAACGAGTGGCTATCAGAGCTGCAACTGGTTTCGGTTGTGGTGGATGACGATGCTGTTCGTAATCTTCTCGGTGATCCATCACTGACAACCGAGAAGCAGGCAGAGGCCTTTATTGGTCTTTTTGGTGATGAGCTGGGCGACAGTCGAAAGCGATTCCTGCACGTACTTGCAGAAAACCGCCGGCTTGGTCTGATGCCGAATATTTTGACGCAGTTTGCGCAGCTTAAAGCGCAACGCGAGCAAAGTGTCGACGTTGAAATGGTTTCGCCTTTTGAGGTGCCCGATGCGGTTCGCGATCGCATATCCCAGGCCCTCGGCAAGCGCTTGAACCGCGAAGTGGTTATGAGTACCAGTATCGACAGCAGTCTTTTGGGCGGTGTACTGATTCGCGCAGGTGACCTGGTTATTGATGGCAGTGTTCGGGGACGGCTGAACAAGCTGGCCGAAGCACTGACAAACTAGTTTTTGAGGAACAGATAATGCAGCAACTGAATCCATCTGAAATAAGCGATCTGATTCGCCAGCGAATCGATCAGCTGGACGTCAGCAGCGAAGCCCGTAACGTCGGCACCATTGTTTCGGTAACCGACGGCATCATCCGTATCCACGGCCTGACCGACGTGATGTACGGTGAGATGATCGAGTTTGATGGCGGTGTCTACGGTATGGCGCTAAACCTCGAGCGTGATTCTGTGGGCGCGGTTGTTCTGGGTGACTACAAGAAGCTGGCTGAAGGCCAGTCCTGTCGTTGCACCGGTCGTATTTTGGAAGTCCCCGTCGGACCCGAGCTTCAGGGTCGCGTTGTTGATGCGCTGGGTACCCCTATTGACGGCAAAGGCCCCGTGAATGCCGCGATGACTGATGCACTTGAGAAAGTAGCGCCAGGCGTTATTGAGCGGCAGTCGGTTGATCAGCCGGTACAGATTGGTTTGAAGGCTATTGACGCGATGGTCCCTATCGGCCGTGGTCAGCGTGAATTGATCATTGGCGACCGCCAGATTGGTAAAACAGCGATCGCGATTGACGCCATCATCAACCAGAAAGGCACGGGTATTAAGTGTGTCTATGTTGCTGTCGGGCAAAAGGCTTCTTCTGTAGCGTCGGTTGTGCGCAAGCTCGAAGAGCACGGCGCCATGGACCACACCATTGTTGTGGCCGCTAACGCCTCTGATCCCGCCGCTATGCAGTATCTTGCGCCGTTCGCCGGTTGCACCATGGGTGAGTATTACCGTGATCGTGGCGAAGACGCGCTGATCATTTACGATGATCTTACCAAGCAGGCCTGGGCCTACCGTCAGATTTCACTGCTGCTTCGCCGACCTCCAGGTCGTGAGGCCTACCCTGGAGACGTTTTCTACTTGCACTCGCGTCTTTTGGAACGTGCTGCCCGTGTTAATGCGGATTATGTCGAGAAGTTCACCGACGGTGCGGTTAAAGGTAAAACCGGTTCACTGACGGCTCTGCCCGTTATTGAAACCCAGGCCGGTGACGTATCGGCGTTTGTACCGACTAACGTGATTTCTATTACCGACGGTCAGATCTTCCTTGAGACCGATATGTTCAACTCGGGCGTGCGCCCAGCGATGAACGCAGGTATATCCGTATCTCGAGTCGGTGGTGCTGCCCAGACTAAAGTGATCAAGAAGCTATCCGGTGGTATTCGTACAGCCCTGGCGCAGTATCGAGAGCTCGCGGCCTTCTCGCAGTTCGCATCAGATCTGGATGATGCTACTAAGGCTCAGCTTGACCACGGTGAGCGTGTCACCGAGCTTATGAAGCAGAAGCAGTATTCTCCGCAGAGCATTGCCGAGATGGGTTTGATGCTGTACGCCGCCAACGAAGGACACCTGCAGGACGTTGAAGTCGCCAAGATTGGTGATTTTGAAGCCGCACTCCTGTCCTTTGCGCATGCTGAGTACAGTGACCTGATGAAGCAGATAGTTGATACCGGCGATTACAACGATGAAATCGCGGGTAGCTTCTCGGAGCTGATTCAGAAGTTCAAGTCCACGCAGACTTACTGAGTCCGGAGACGCACCGATGGCAGCCGGCAAGGAAATTCGCACCAAGATCACGAGTATCCAAAGCACTCAGAAGATCACCAGTGCGATGGAAATGGTCGCCGCAAGTAAAATGCGGAAGGCCCAGGATCGCATGGAAGTTGGTAAGCCTTATGCGCGCCGCATCCGATCGGTCGTTGGTCATATCGCCAACTCTGCACCTGAGTATCGTCACGTATACATGGAAGAGCGCGAGGTTAAGCGCGTAGGCTTTATCATCGTCTCCACGGACCGCGGCCTGTGTGGTGGCCTGAACATGAACCTGTTCAAGGCAACCATCCGAGCCATGAAAGAGTGGGCCGATCAGGGTATTGAAATTGATCTATCTCTGGTTGGCAGCAAAGCCATTGCGTTTTTCAACAGCTACGGCGGTAACGTGATAGCGGTCGCGCGAGATATTGGCGAAGACCCGTCGCTGGAAGATCTTATTGGCGGCGTAAAAACAATGCTCGACGCCTACGAAGAAGGCAAGATCGATCGCCTGTTTCTGGTCAGCAATGAGTTCGTTAACACCATGACTCAGACGCCAACGGTTGAGCAGGTGCTTCCGCTGCAGGCGGAAGACAGTGAAGAGATGAAGCATCACTGGGACTACATTTATGAACCCGAAGCTCGCGACCTCCTCGAAGGTTTGCTGACTCGCTACATAGAATCCCAGGTATACCAGGCGGTGATTGAAAATGCCGCGTGTGAGCAGGCCGCACGAATGCTCGCAATGAAAAACGCCACAGACAACGCCGGTGACATCATCGACGAGCTGCAGCTTATTTATAACAAAGCTCGCCAGGCAGCGATTACTCAGGAATTGTCTGAGATCGTCAGCGGCGCAGCAGCAATTAGCTAGACATAAACATTGTCCTGACACTGGGTCCGGACGATACAGGCAACAGAATAATCGGTAGCGCAACCTGCTGGCTGCGACCGAACAATTTGCAAGAAGAGGAACGCACATGAGTAGCGGACGAGTCGTACAGATCATCGGCGCGGTTATCGACGTGGAATTTCCCCGCGATGCTGTACCGCGGGTTTATGACGCGCTGAAAATCACAGAGAAAGACATCACTCTGGAAGTTCAGCAACAGCTTGGTGATGGGGTAGTTCGCACAATTGCCATGGGCTCCTCCGAGGGTTTGTCCCGCGGTTTGAGTGTCGATAACACCGGTGCGCCTATCGCGGTGCCTGTGGGTAACGAAACTCTGGGTCGCATTATGGATGTGCTCGGTAACCCTATTGATGAGCGCGGCCCTATCGGTGAGCAGGAGCGTGCTTCTATTCACCGGGCAGCGCCTACCTATGAAGAGCTGTCAGCGTCGGATGACCTGCTGGAAACCGGCATTAAAGTTATCGACCTGGTATGTCCCTTTGCCAAAGGCGGTAAGGTTGGACTGTTCGGTGGTGCGGGTGTTGGTAAGACCGTCAACATGATGGAGCTGATTAACAATATCGCTTTGCAGCACTCAGGACTGTCGGTTTTTGCCGGTGTTGGTGAGCGTACTCGTGAGGGTAATGACTTTTACTACGAGATGCAGGAATCCAAGGTTGTAGACCTTGAAAACCCCGCCAACTCTAAAGTTGCCATGGTATATGGCCAGATGAACGAGCCCCCCGGTAACCGTCTGCGTGTCGCGCTGACTGGCCTGACTATGGCTGAGAAGTTCCGCGACGAAGGCCGGGACGTTCTGCTGTTCATCGATAATATTTATCGTTACACCCTGGCAGGAACCGAGGTATCGGCACTGCTTGGACGTATGCCATCAGCGGTGGGCTATCAGCCTACTCTGGCTGAAGAAATGGGCGTACTTCAGGAGCGTATTACTTCGACGAAGACTGGCTCTATTACTTCGATCCAGGCCGTATACGTACCTGCCGATGACCTTACGGACCCATCGCCAGCGACGACCTTCGCGCACCTTGATTCTACGGTAGTACTGTCGCGTGATATTGCTGCTAAAGGTATTTACCCGGCAGTAGACCCCCTGGACTCTACCTCTCGTCAGCTGGATCCCCTGCTGATTGGTAATGAGCATTACGACACCGCGCGCGGCGTTCAGAATGTACTTCAGCGTTATAAAGAGCTCAAAGACATCATCGCCATTCTCGGTATGGACGAGCTGTCTGAAGAAGACAAGCAGACGGTAGATCGCGCTCGTAAGATTGAGCGTTTTCTGTCTCAGCCTTTCCACGTGGCAGAGATCTTTACCGGTGCGCCTGGAAAGTACGTGTCTCTGAAAGACACCATCGCAGGCTTTAGTGCGATTCTTGCCGGCGAGTATGATCACCTGCCAGAGCAGGCGTTTTACATGGTTGGTAGCATCGACGAAGCCGTCGAGAAAGCCAAGAACCTGTAATCAGCGTCGTTTACAGGCATAGGCACGCAGAGGTAAGAGTATGGCCATGACCATTCACTGTGACATCGTCAGCGCAGAAGAAGAAATCTTCTCGGGGCTGGTGGAGTCGCTGGTCGCTACCGGCGAAGTCGGCGAGCTGGGCGTGAACTATGGGCACGCGCCCTTGCTGTCAGCGCTGGTGCCCGGACCTGTTCGCATTACCCTGCAAAATGGCGAAGAGCAGGTGTACTACGTATCCGGCGGGTTCCTTGAAGTTCAGCCAGGGGTTGTATCGATTCTGGCTGATACTGCGATTCGCGCCCATGACGTCGATGAAGCGGCGGCGGAAGACGCACGACGTGAGGCTGAGCAGGCCCTGGCTAACCAAACGGGAGACTTCGATTACGGTCGTGCGTCATCTCAGCTGGCAGAAGCCGCTGCGCAGTTGGCGACACTTCGCAAGATGCGCAACCGATCGGGGCGTGGCAGCTAAATTTGCTGACTGCGTCATACTGAAACCCCGGCAATGCCGGGGTTTTTTGTGTCTGGCTTTTGGGTTTTAAGTCTTTAGGGGTGCGGCGCCTAGTGCTCGCTGGACTTCTTGGGTCGCCAACTCAGTGCGCGTTCCACCGAGGCAATCATGTCTCCCGCGATATCTTTGCCCGTTGCCGTTTCTATACCCTCAAGGCCCGGGGATGAGTTGATCTCCAATAATAATGGACCTTTCGCTGAGCGAATAATATCGACCCCGGCCACCTCCAGACCCATGGTTTTAGTGGCTTTTATCGCCAGCTTTCGTTCTTCCGGGGTGATTCGCACCAAGGCAGCCGTGCCACCCTGATGAAGGTTAGCGCGGAACTCTCCGGGTGCTGCCCGGCGCTCAATCGACGCAATCACTTTGCCGTCGATGACAAAACAACGTAGATCCCGACCCTGGGCTTCCTTAATAAACTCCTGCACCAGCAAATTCGCGTTGAGCGACTTGATGGCATTGATAACGCTCTCGCCGGCTTTACGGGTTTCGGCAAGCACTACGCCGCGGCCCTGGGTACCTTGCAGCAGCTTCACGATAAGTGGCGCTCCACCGACCATATCGATGAGTTCTGAGGTGTCCATAGGAGAGCTGGCAAATCCCGTGGTGGGTATATCCAGCCCCTTACGCTGCAGCAACTGCAGGGAGTACAGTTTGTCTCGGGAGTAGCTGATGGCCGACGCACTGTTTAAGGGGTATACGCCGATACTTTCAAAGTGCCGGGTCAGCGCACAACCATAAAAGGTCAGTTGTGGACGGATGCGCGGGATCACTGCATCAAAGTCGTTAAGAATCCAGCCGCCGCGATAGTGAATCTCTGGTGTTTCTGCGTCGAGCTTCATGTAGCACTGTTTAATATCCAGAAAAACCATCTCGTGCCCGCGATTCGCGCCGGCCTCCATGATTCTCTTATTGCTATAGAGCTCGGGGTTTGACGCCAGAAGGCCAATTTTCAGACCCGATGAAGGCTCGTTCGCCACACCGTACATTTGCTGAAGTTGCGTAGGAGTCAGGTCACCGACACTGAAGCTGGCCGCGGGATCCACCAACATACGACCACTCATCGCCTCCCGACCCAGGAGCATGCGATAGCCCATGGTGTCGCGGTTGCTCAGGGTCAGCTCGATGTCGAAACTGGAGCCCCCTATGTGTACCGTACTTGCAATGACGTAGCGCTTTTCTCGATCCCCGCTGGAGCTTTTCACAAAGCGACGGTCCACTACCGGCGCTTCACAGCGCACCGTGGTTTTTCGGTTTCGCTGGATAGGGTGTACCTCAAAACTAATCCACTTTTCGCCGCCGCGGTTGAACATATGGATGTTGAACGCGTGTAAGGAGGAGGTTTTTGCGCCGCTGTCTACGCGGGCCTTAACTGCAGGAATGCCAAGGCTTGGAAAGGAGCACCACTCTTCGCTACCCACGATAAGTTTCTGGTCTTGGTTCACGCTGTGTTCCGTCAATAAAGTGAATACCTGCGAGGCTACCAGTGATTGCTGGTCCCTGTCTGCCAGTGTTTAAAGCTGTGAACCAGTCGGTATTAGTCGCGTTGTAAAGCGTGGTCCAACCGGTACTATCGTGTGTTGGAATAGGGAACAAGGCCGGGTCACCGGGCGTTTTTACTATGAAGCTTGAAGTCATCATTCTCGCGGCGGGTCAGGGGACGCGTATGCGCTCCGCATTGCCCAAGGTTTTGCACCCTCTGGCCGCACGCCCTCTTCTTGCGCACGTATTGGATAGCGCGCGAGCGCTTCGGCCTGTGCGCGTACATGTGGTTATTGGCCACGGCTCCGAAAAGGTTCGTGAGGCACTGGCTGACCAGGATATTGTCTGGGTGATGCAGGAGGAGCAGCTTGGCACCGGCCACGCCGTGCTTTGTGCCATGCCCGGGGTAGATGCTGATTCTACGGTACTGGTGCTTTACGGCGATGTGCCTTTGCTGCGCCCGACAACCTTGCAAGATCTCGTAGACAATGCGCCTGCCCTTTTGACCGCCGAGCTTGACGATCCTGACGGCTATGGCCGGGTGCTTCGTGATAGCGGCGATCAGCTGCAGGGTGTTGTGGAGCACAAAGATGCCACCGAGGAACAGCGCGCGGTGAATGAAATCAACACGGGTGTGCTCGCCTACCCCGCCAAGCTCCTTGCTGACTACCTGCCTCGAGTGGGTAACGCCAACGCCCAGAGCGAGTATTACCTGCCCGACGTGCTGTCCATGGCGGTGAACGAAGGACACTGCGTTGCCGCGCTGCGGGCAAACGAGCCCAGCGAAGTGATGGGCATTAATGACCGTGTGCAGCTTGCAGAGGCCGAGACGGTTTATCGTCGCCGCGCGGCTCAGGAGCTAATGATCGGCGGTGTTTCTTTGGCCGACCCGGCACGCATTGATGTTCGGGGTAAGCTCCACTGCGAACGCGATGTGTCTATTGACGTGAACTGTGTATTCGAAGGACAGGTGACCCTGGGTGAAGGTGTACGTATTGGCGCTAACTGCGTATTGCGCGATTGCTCTATTGCCGCAGGAACAGAGGTTCACCCCATGAGTCACATTGATGACAGCACGTTGGGAAAGGATTGTTCGGTGGGTCCTTATGCGCGATTGCGTCCTGGCACGGTGTTGGCCGATGGCGCTCGCATAGGCAATTTTGTAGAGACTAAAAAAGCCATTATTGGTACCGGCAGCAAGGTCAACCATTTGAGCTACATCGGTGATGCCAGGCTGGGTGCGGGCGTCAATATCGGTGCGGGCACCATCACCTGTAATTACGATGGTGTTAACAAACACACAACATCACTGGGCGATGGCGTGTTTGTCGGCTCTAACAGCACCCTGGTTGCACCTTTAGAAATTGGAGCGGGCGGCTTTGTGGGTGCGGGCTCTACGGTGACTCGAGATGTTCCCGACAGCGCTTTGGGTGTAGCCCGGGCCAAGCAACGCAATATCGATGGATGGCAGACGCCCAAACAGCGGGCGGAAGATGACAAAAACCCAGAGCGGGAAGACTAATCAATGTGTGGAATTGTAGCTGCGACGGCGCGGCGCGAAGTATCAGAAATCCTTCTCGAAGGCCTGCGGCGTTTGGAGTATCGAGGCTACGACTCTGCAGGTATGGCGCTCATCGACAATGAGCATCGCCTTCAGTTACATAAGTATCAGGGCAAGGTTGCTAACCTTGAAGAAGCACAAACGCTCAATCCTATTCTTGGTTGTACCGGCATTGCGCATACTCGCTGGGCAACTCACGGTCAGCCGTCGGCGGCCAATGCCCACCCGCATATTTCCGGGCAGCGGGTGGCGGTTGTCCACAATGGAATTATCGAAAACCACCAAGCCTTGCGCGAGGAATTAAGCGACGCCGGCTATGATTTTGTGTCTGCTACAGATACCGAAGTGATCGTTCACTTACTCCACAGTAAAGTCAACGAAGGGATTAGCCTGTTCGACGCTATGCGCTACACCGTATCGCGTCTTGACGGCGCCTATGCCCTTGCGGCGATTGATACCCATTGCCCCGAAGAGGTGGTTGCCGCGCGTTCCGGCAGTCCGTTGGTTGTCGGCGTGGGTATTGGTGAGCACTTTTTAGCCTCGGACACTATGGCGCTGCGTCAGGTGACCGATCGGTTTATTTATCTCGACGAAGGCGATCTGGTGGTATGTAGCGCTGCCGGCTTGGCTATTTATGATCGGGGCGGCGAGCCGGTGCAACGGGAGATGAAGCGTATCTCGGGTGACATCGAGGACGCTGACCTGGGTGACTTTGAGCACTACATGCTCAAGGAGATTTACGAGCAGCCTATGGCACTGGCTGCGACCTTTGCCAAAGCCGTGGGCGAAAAAATCGATGACAGTATTTTTGGCGAAGGTGCTGCAAAGGCCTTTGCCAAAACCCAGGCTATTCAGATCGTCGCCTGCGGTACCAGTTACCACGCAGGTCTGGTGGCGCGCTATTGGCTGGAGGACATAGCCGGCATTCCCTGCCAGGTGGAGGTGGCGTCCGAGTTCCGTTATCGCAAGCGCGTGGCTCACCCGGGTACCTTGTTGGTGACCGTGTCGCAAAGTGGTGAAACCGCCGACACACTGGCAGCACTCAGGCACGCGGCGCCTGGGGAGTTTGTGGCCAGTCTGGTAGTTGCGAACGTGGATAACAGCTCCTTAGTGCGCGAAAGCGACATGGCGTTTTTGACCCGTGCGGGCATCGAGATCGGTGTGGCATCGACCAAGGCATTTACCACGCAGCTGGTTGGGTTTTTGATGCTTGCCCTGGTGCTGGGTCGCCATCGTGGATTGACCGCAGAACGTGAACAGCAGCTTGTGGAAGGTTTAAGGCTGTTGCCCGATCTGGTTAAGCAGACTTTAAAAATCGATCCACAGATAGAGGCCATGTCCTCTGCGTTCATACAAAAGCATCACGCGTTGTTTTTGGGCCGGGGTATTCAGTATCCCGTGGCGATGGAAGGCGCGCTAAAGCTTAAAGAGATCTCTTATATTCACGCCGAGGCCTATCCTGCCGGGGAGTTAAAGCACGGGCCTTTGGCACTCGTGGATGCAGATATGCCCATTGTGGCAGTGGCACCCAATGATGACTTGCTGGATAAACTCAAGTCGAATCTCGAAGAGGTGCGCTCCCGCGGTGGAGAGCTGTATGTCTTTGCCGATGTGGATGCGGGCTTTAAAGATGAGCCGGGCGTCCATGTATTGGCGATGCCCCACACGCCCGAGGTCCTGCAGCCGGTGATTTACACCGTGGCGCTGCAGTTATTGGCGTATCACGTGGCATTGCAGAAGGGTACGGATGTGGATAAGCCGAGGAATCTGGCGAAGTCGGTGACGGTGGAGTAGGGCTGGGTTCCATAGTAAGGCGTAAGTGCTTTTGCGCGAGGCCTACCCTGGCCTGCTTAGGCTGGGTATCTACGGTACATATGGGCCGTTGTCGATTCCTCAGACGTTGAAGCCCTTACGGGTTGTCTGCGTATTTTTTGCGATAACCCTGATAAACTTAACCAGTGCCTGATCTCAGAAGACAGCAGCTAGTAAATGTTTTCACAAAAGACCGATCCGCAGGAACTGCTACCAACCTCGGTGAAGACGTAGCGTTAGCACGTTAACCATATTTGCTGCCAGAGATATGACAGAAGGCTCAAAACAACCTCCTCTCCCGATTGTCTTGATACCCGCTTTTAATGAGGCTGATGTCATTGCCGAGGTGATCAGGGAGATAAAGGACGTCTGCGACTACGCAGTTATTGTCATAGATGATTGTAGTACCGATAACACTGCAGAGGTGTCTCAAGATGCCGGAGCAACGGTCATTTCGCTGGCAGCGCAATTAGGAGCTTGGGGTGCCACGCAGACAGGTATGCGATACGCCCTGCGACATGGCTATGAAATGGCAATAACTATGGATGCAGACGGGCAGCATGAAGCGCAGTCACTGGCAATGTTAATGCAGCCCGTGGCTGACGGTTTGGCTGATGTGGCTATAGGGGCCTGCACCGAGCGTGGCACAACCTTACGGCAGGTGGCATGGGTGCTTATGAAGCGTGCTTCTGGGCTTCGTTTGGAAGACATTACGTCGGGCTTTAGAGTCTACAATCTCGTTGCTCTTGGTATTTTGGTTGAGTGGAGGGCAACGCTCCTGGATTACCAAGACATTGGTGTGCTACTGCTTATGCAGTCGCATGGACTGAAGATCGTAGATGTAAAAATAAACATGCGCCAACGCCTTAATGGTAAGTCACGAGTGTTTTATTCCTGGGCCACCGTCGTTTACTACATGTGCCAAACACTGCTACTTGGTTTAACTAAACGATCGCGAGTCCAGAAGTATCAGCCTCGAGCTCTCAATGAATAACGCAGGTAATGAGTGATGGTGGCTTTGACTACCGGAATTATTGGGGCGTCAATCTCAGCGATTATCATTTTCCTGATTCGCCGAGACCATATGCATGTTAGTAATGGCCTCGTGTGGATTCTGGTTGCTATTGCTTTTGCACTGTTGGGTTTTTCCCCATCTCTCATTGACCAACTAGCGTCGAGGCTGGGCGTGGCTTACCCACCCATACTCGCGGTTACGCTCGCAATTGCGATGATCACATTGAAGTTCTTGTTGATTGATATTGAAAAATCAAAGCTGGAAGTGCGCAATCAGCGTTTGGTGCAGCGGATAGCGATGCTAGAGGCGGACCTTAAAAAGCTGGAGTTATCCAGTAATTGCAACACGAGCCGGAAAGAAACCTAAGTCATATTTATCAGCTCCAAAAACCAGGTCTGATCTTTACGCAATAACATCGGAAAAAACACAATGCAAGACAAAGTCTATCAAGCGTTTATGAACGAGTTGGGAGCTGAATTTGGCGCACACACCCGGGAGCGTATTCACTGGGCATGCAGTAGAGCGCATGGCGAACGAATATTAGACTTGGGTTGTTCTCAAGGGATTTCGTCTATCCTTCTGGGTCGAGAAGGGAAGCGTGTATTAGGTATAGATTTCGACCAAAGCGCCATAGATTTTGCAAAAGAAAAACTCAAATCTGAATCGAAAGATACTCAGAACAACGTTGCTTTTTCTACGCAAAACTTTCTGTCGCCCGAATTTCAGGAAGCCAATTTTAGCTGTATTTTCCTTTGCGAAGTGCTGGAGCATCTTCTCGATCCGGGCGCTATTGTTCAACGAAGCTGGGAACTTTTAGATAAAGGTGGGAGGATTATTATCACGGTGCCTTTTGGCATCAATCCGTATCCCGATCACAAAGAGACTTTTTATTGCACCAAGCTATTTGAGCTTTTAGACCCTTTGTTTGAAATTGAGGAAGTTTGCTTTCTCGGCAATGTAAGGTGGGTAGGTTTTATTGGTACCAAGCGAAGTGAGCCCAGAGATCAGAAGGACCAACTACCATTAGAGATGGCTTTCTCTATGGAATCTGCCTTCCTGAAGCTAGAAGAGGGATATCGACTGAAAATCGATGCCCTTAAAAGAAAAACAACCCAGTTGCAGAAAGACAATAAAGATCTCTTGGCTAATCTAAAAAGAGAAGCACAACTAACTGCCACTGAAACCGCGACCATAAAAAAGGAATTATCTTTACCGACTAGCAACGACCAAGGTTTTTTCAAACTAGGAGAGACCGCTAAACTAGCCAGCGAAATCGTCAGTTTGAGCGATAGGCTACATGATGCCAAAGTACAACAACTACAGAACGATCATGAGGTGCAATTAGCAAAACTCGAAAAGCGGCTTTCTGATACCGAGCTAAGGAACCAAGAAATTACTGAAGCCAAGGATGTTGAACGCCAACTTGCTCTTGAAAAAACTGAGGCAGAACATACATCTCAACTTGCAGCGCAAGCGGATCAGGCCCGCCAAAAAACTGAGCAGATAAATCGAGCCCATCGGGAGAGGTTGGCCGAGCTTGAGGTCCAGCGCAAGAAGCTACTTCACTCACTTGACTATGCACGTCGCAAGGCCAATATATTCAAAGATAGTCGAGATCTGGTTAAATCCTCTGCCAGCTTTGAGGCTGGACAAATACTAGCCAATAACATCACTAAACCATGGGTTTGGCCAATTGTTCCTTTCAAGCTGATCAATGTTTTTCTAGCTCACAGGCAGCAGTCAGCCCATAAGAAAGACAAAAAATACACACCTCCTGGTAGGGCTATTGAAGAAACCGAGTTGGACAGCCTAATATCAAGGCTGCCAATCACTGATATCTCCACAGACCCCGTTGAGAATCGGCTTATTTATGCGCTACATAACTCTCTGCCGTACTCGAGCGGCGGTTACGCAACCAGAGGGCACGGCGTTGCTAAGTCACTGAAGAGTTTAGGACTGGATGTGCAGGTGCTAACCAGACCTGGTTATCCTATGGACTTGAAGACTTATAGTCATTCCGATCCGGCAACTAATTTTTCGCTGGACGATATCGCCTACCATCGCATACTCAGCCCAAAGCAAGCGCCTCCTGAGCAGAACTATCTGGCTGAATGTGTAGTAGCGTGGAGAGACCAACTTGAGTTTTACCGCCCATCAGTACTTATGGCGGCTTCAAATTATAAAACAGCGTTACCTGCAATACTCGCCGCCAAGCAGCTAAGAATTCCAACTATCTATGAGGTTCGTGGATTATGGGAAATCACCCGAATATCGAGAGATCCCGAGTTTGAGGATACCGCTTCTTTTCGCCACCTAGTCGATATGGAAACAGCAACATCGGACTTGGCAGACGAAGTACTGACGCTAACAAGGGGAATGAAGAGCGAATTGGTTTCAAGGGGCATACCCGCGTCAAAAATTCACTTGGCGCCTAATGCATGCGACCTGGGTGAGTTCGAACTTCGACCAAGGAACACGAACCTCGCTCGAGAACTAAACATCCCTGAAGATGTGGTATGCATTGGTTACGTTGGCTCTTGGGTACAATATGAGGGCCTGGATGACCTTGCAGAGGCTTGCGGATTGCTCGCGAAGAAGGGTATCGAATTTAGACTATTGCTAGTCGGCTCTGAAAATGTGTTGCATAGCACCGAAGGGCCACTTACGGAGAAAATCCGAACTATTGTGGCAGAAGCCGGTTATGCAGATTGGCTGATCACGCCAGGACGCGTGGAACCGAACTTGGTGCCGGAGTATTACTCGCTGATTGATATAGCGCCCTTTCCCAGAAAACCCCAACCGGTAACTGAAATCGTATCTCCCATGAAGCCCTTTGAGGCTCTTGCAATGGAGAAAGCTGTTATAGTTTCAAGCGTAGGGGCGCTCGCTGAAATCATCGATGACGAAAATACAGGCCTGCATTTTCAGAAGGGCAGTGTAAGCGCTCTTGCAGAAGGGCTGGAGCGACTTATCGTGGATGCAGCTCTGAGAGAAAAACTAGGCAAGAGTGGTCGTGAATATGTGGCCTCTGGCCGAACTTGGGGCCACACAGGGCAAATGATATTCGAGAGAATTGGGGCGCTGATCTCATAAGTTCCGGTCAATCTTAGGTTTTAAAAAGAATGCTTACAAATGGAATATCGTGCCAACTACATCACATCGAGGATGTCGTTGTGGAAACCGAACTGCGTAAGTTCTATGAGCAAGAGTTGGAAAGCAGCTTCAAGTTCAGTGATCGCGAGCTAAAGCGTACCCAGTTTTGCCTCGATTTGGCAGCACAAGTTATAGACGGCAACTACTCAGATTCAGTAGCAGATATCGGTCCTGGACGAAGGCTGTTTACTGGTATGCTTTGTGAAACGCCACAAAAAAAAGTGTGCGCTGTAGACATCAAAGAGTATTCGGGCGTAAAAATTGAGTCAATTAACTATCAATTTATCAAATCAGACATTAGCAGTATCAGTCAAAGTTTCGACTATACTTTTTGCTTTGAGGTGTTAGAGCACAATGACCTCAACCGACTAGATGAATTGGCAAAAAAAATTAGGTCTGTTACTCGAAAGAAGGCAGTGATATCCATGCCTTATTACGAAAAACCAGTTAAGACCAAGGGACACTTTTTTACTCTCGACACAAAAGTGATTTTGGAGTGTCTCGCCCCTGAGAGTTCTGACATATACCTACTCTACAGGGAACATGGTTTTTCTTATATTTTTTTTGTTTACGGCATGTAATCCCCCCATTTATAACCGCTGTTTTGGGTAGAGGGTTAGGCCGCCATCATTAACTGCCTCGGCGGCACGCCGCCAATCGGGGTGTACGGTCTTCCGTTATTGTATTGCCAAAGCCATTGTGTGGCTAAATTCTGCGCGTGATCCAACGAAACAAAGGAATGTAAATCGAGCCACTCTTGCCGTACCGTGCGATTGAAGCGTTCGATATGCGTTTTGAGTCGGCTTACCCGGCTGGATATACATCAACGTAATTCGTTGCTGGTTGGCCCATGCCACCAAAGCCTGCGAGATGTATTCCGGACCGTTGTCGCAGCGAAGTGCCTCAGGCTTGCCGCGCCATTCAATAATCTGATCGAGCGCCCTTATCACGCGTGGCGCCGGCAACGAAAAGTCCACTTCAATTCTCAAGCCTTCTCGATTTTAGTCATCGATGACGTTGAATGTTCGAATCGTTCTGCCATCTCTGAGTCCATCAGACATAAAATCCATAGACCAGACCTGGTTAGGAGCCCTGGGCACATCCAGTTCACCGGGATAATCGCGCCGTATCCGTCGTCGAGGCTTGATCCTCAAGTTAAGCTCCAACTCGCGATAAGTACGGTAGACACGCTTATGATTCCAGCCGTACCCCTTCACGTTCCGCAGGTACAGAAAACACAATCCAAAGACCCAGCGCTTGTGCGTCTGCGTCAGGCGTAGCAACCAGTCAGCCACCAGCGCGCTCTCGCCATCGAGCTTTGCTTCATAGCGAAAGCACGTCTCACTGATGCCGTAGACGACGCACGCCAAGCGAATGCTGATTCCATGCTTCGCTATGCCCTTCTTGGCCATCTCACGCCGTGCGGATGGCCTTATAGCTTTCCCTCGAGCGCTTCCTGCCGCAGTTCTGACTTAATCCGCTCCTCGGCGTACATCTTCTTGAGCTGAGCATTCTCTGCCTCGAGCTCCTTAAGGCGTTTCATCATCGAGGCATCCATGCCGCCGTACTTGGCGCGCCACTTGTAAAAAGTAGCTGAGCTAATGCCGTACTCGCGGCATAAATCTGTGACCGGCGCTCCGGCTTCGGCTTGCTTCAATATCGCCAGGATCTGGCTGTCGGTTAATCGAGACTGTCTCATTCCGCTCTCCTTGGTCGAGCATTATAAAAGTCTCTACCTAAAACCTCGACTATTTATTGGGGGGGTTACATAATGACCCAGCGGAAACTGCACAGTTAGGCGGCTAGTTTATACACTTGCCGCGGAGTTTGCATCTTCAGCGCCTGGTGCGGACGCTCCTCGTTGTAATACTGAAACCAGATCGCCAGTGCCTGCCGCGCATCATCCAGCGATGCGAAGTTGTGCAGCCAAATGCACTGCTCTTTAACAGTCCGAATCAGCCGCTCGACCATGCCATTTTGCTGAGGCGTATGCGGCTTGATGAATTTTTGTTTCAATCCGTAGCGATATACCGTTCTCGTAAAGCGACGACTCGTAAAAACGAGACCATTGTCTTAGCGAATAGTGAGGTCGTCCCTCGCTTTGCCAAGCAATCCGTAGCGGTGAATCAGTGCCTCTTCCAAAGCGGCCTCGGCCGCTTGCGCGTTGCTCGTTCGACTCAGACGCCATCCCAGTAGCTCACGCGTATGACAATCCATCACCAGCGTCAGCGCACACCAACGATATTGCGCTCCGCACCAGACGCGTGCCATGTCGGTCGCCCAACGCTCATTGGGCCGACTGGCTACCGACGGGAGGGCCTGAACGCGCGGCCTGTGCCCGGATCGGCGCTTGCGGACCTGCCAGCCCTTGAGTTGGAAGATTCTCTGCACGGTGTTCTTGTTCTCGCCCAGCAGCCAGGCGACAGTCCGGTAGCCCGCGTAAGGCAGCGCATCGATCACGCGCTTGATGCTCGCCGCGAGCGTCTCATTGATCTTCCTCGCACGCCGTTTGGCTTGGTAGTAAAACGATCGCCGAGAAAAACCAGCCCATTCGCAGGCCTTGCTGATTGTAACCGGTGAATCCTCACTCGCCATCTCGTCGATGAGACGTCTTACGACTCCTCGGTCGAGTCGAGATGGCGCTGTAGCTTTTTTCGAAATTTGAGCTCCAGCATCGCTTCACCGTAGGCTTCCTTAAGTTCGCTGAGCTGCTTCTCGTATTGTTCTGTGACGTCCTTGGGATTGGCTTTGAGCGCATTCTCCATACCTGCTTCGGCATCTTGCATCCATCGCTCTATCTCTGACGGCGTGAGATCAAATTCACGGGCAGCGTCATTAACCGTCGTTTGTCCCTTGTAAATATGCCGTATCAGTTCTGCCTTGCGCTTGGCTGTCCAACGCTTGATTTCCGGTTCTTGCATCATGGTGATCGCCCTCCTTGGGTCAAAAATACCATGTGCAGTTATTCACTGGGTCATTACACTTTGATAGCGCCAATAATCTGTTCTTCGGTGTATCGCTTCTTCATCGTGAAATCTCCATGGTGCTAGGTTAGCTGGAAAAATCATCGTGTTCATGGCGTTAATTTCGGGGTATAGGTCATAATGTACAGTGATGAATAGTCTTGCGGCTAGACTATTGATCACTGGTACAAACGGTGACCCGTACTGCCACACTCTGTAGAGTCTTTTTGATTAGCGGGGTTGCTCAATTTTTCACGACTCAATAAGTTAGCTCAACTCAGGAAAACTAGAATGCAGTACGTGCCAAGCCTCCCTTCAAAGCCTTTCTTTGGTCACGTTATAGCCTTTGGAGTAATGGCGATTTTCGTAATGGGCGGAATACTACCGTATTTAGTATCAACCTCGTATTTCGCCGGACGACTGTATTCGGAAGCCGAGACATTAATACCTACTGTTCTATTTGTTGGCCTGATTCTATATGTTTCTCTACCAGTGCTCCTGTCGAAGCAAGTAAGCAAAAGGCTGTTTCTTCCTCTAATCTTACTTAGCGTTCTCGCCGTCTTGTGGGCCAGGTATCTCGCAGTGTTTTCAATGGATCAGGCCTACTACTCTGATTTCGCCACAATGTGGGAACACGCGAAATTTCTGTCAGAGCGCGGCCAATGGGTAACGCCTAACAGTCCCCAACAAGAACGGATTCTCTCCTCCCTGTACCCTCTTTCTGTCGTTTTCGGGCATGACGATGCAGTGTGGAAGACGTTTAATATCATTGCGCTCACGCTTACGGGCCTGCTGTGCTCGTTGCTTGCGGCCAGCTGGATCTCGTATCGCGCGGCGCTAGTAACCTTTTGGTTGATCGCGCTCAATCCAGAAACATACTTTGCCTCCTGGATTCCAACCCACGATATCCCCGCTGCACTCTACCTTGTAGTTTACATATACCTATTCAACCTGTTTGTGAACCTGCCGAGGAAAACGCCAGTTTTTTCTGCTATTGGCCTTCTACTCGTATTGTCTTTGACTGGATTGGCCCTTGAAATTCAGCGTGGCATTTATCCAGTTCTGGTAGTTTCTACGGCGATCTACTGGTTGTGTACCATCGCGACAGCGAAAGAAGACAACGCAAAAAGTGGTCGCGGGAGGAGGATTTTTCTGGCTGTATCTATACCGCTGATTTTCGTAACAGTTTCGAAGATCACTCTCACTAATGAAGGTGTGCTCTTCGATAGACAAGATCCGTCAATCATTTACAACACGCTTTCATGGTTCTGCGATATGAATTCAATGAATGACGGTACACTTCGCCCATGTATACGGTTTCACTCTACCCTCTCTACCGATCTTGACTATGATGACACGAAGTTTTACACGCATGCATTTGCCATAACTGACGCATATAGAAACCCAATCGGAAAAGTGAAAAATTTTGTATTACGCTTGAAGCGTTTAATGGCCAGCGGTATACAAGGCAACTTCTATTATGGAAAGATGAAAGACTTATCCACGCAGCATCAAAGACTGCTGAAGCGATATTTGGGAGCGATTAATCATATCTATTTCACATTTTTCTCGGTACTGAGCTTAGCAAGCTTTCTTAGCTACTTTTCGCAATCGACTAATGCTCGTCAGGCAAGACTTGAGATACAGTTACCGCTCTTGGTAGTCGCTATTACGATACTAGCTTTGGGACTCATATCACAGGTCCAACCGAGGTACCTTTTCTTTGCTCCTTGTCTGCTTGCAATTCCAATCAGCGGTCTTTCTCTAGAACATAGTTCACTTACATCTAGCCCGAAACTACACTCGTTTTTTTTGGTTAAATGGATAACGTTTTCTGCGATTTCGCTACTGGTTGTGCTGGGAGGACTTTACCATGTCCTGGCAACTTCAAAGCTTCTTCTCTCGGATGCTCGCGATGTACGTATTGTTGGCAACAATCCGGCAGTTAACTACGAAAATGTACTAGTAGGTGTACCGGAAGCCAGTTTTCATCGGGATTACACATCTGCGACTCTTCAGCTTCCCGTGCCGTATGAGAAGGGTGATTTCGTAGCTGGCACATACAGCTTCGACGAGAGAAAAATTGGCCCTGGCGAGCCCTTTTTAATCTCTGGCTACCTCCACCATCCCTACCAAGACTCTGGCACCAGAAAAAGTTTTACGCATCAGATTTACATTAACGAGACCCTTGTTGAAGAGCTAGATCTTACTAACTCAGAGTCCCATTATTATTTCGAACATTCTGGCATCGCTCCCATGGATGGAGCAGTGACACTGACAATAATGGTTCAAGCAAAAAGTAGCAGAGATAAAGAGTCCTGGGCCAAAGCATCGACAACATTTATTCGCTTTGTTGCTATCCGATGATCCGAGAAGAGTATCTCCCTGTTAGAAAACTTCCTCGTTCTCAATATGCGGCCATGACATGATGGATACAGCTTAAGTAGTCCATATATGAACCACCCCCTTTTGCAAGCTGATTTGCGATGGATGTCATAGGTTTGAGTTGCAGTCATATATTCGGCGTGCAAGCCAAGCTTGTGCCCTGATGTAAATCCGCGCTCCTCCACCTCATCAATACCATGGCCTCAAGGGGCCGTGACAACTTCCAGGTTCTAAAAGAGCCGGTGCAACCTATAGACCATCATTCAAATCAACTGTAGCAAACTCGTGATAATTTTCGGTTGGTTAAAGGAAGCTATTTGATATTGCGTATCAAGCAGCGGTTGCGTGTTCTCCGTAGTTAAAGCTTTCCCCCGTAGCTAACATCGACCAGATAATCCTGGCATTTTTATTGGCCAAGGCTACCGCGGCCTTGTTGTGACTTAACTTCGCCTTTTTCCTACCCACCCAGCGGGTATAGTCGTTATCCTTGTCTTTGTAGTGGCTTAACACTGCCCTGGCCCCGTGGATCAACAGCGTACGTAAATACCGGTCACCTCGTTTACTGATCCCCAGCAGCACCCGCTTGTCTCCGCTGGAAGACTGCCTCGGCACCAGCCCTAACCAGGCTGACATGTGGCGGCCGTTGCGGAATTCTTTGGGGTCGGGGACGGCTGCGACAATGGCTGTGGCCGTCAATTCACCCACACCCGGGACCTCCAGGATGCGCTGGCAGCGCTCGTTCTGACGGCATAATTGCCGGATCCTTGAGTCCAGGTTTTTCACTCGGACTTCGATATCGACCAATTCCTCATAAAGCGCCTGCATCGACTCGCGTGATGAGGGAGTCAGCTCGTTATCACTGTTGGCAATGGCCGCGCAGAGTGACGATTTGACGCTTGCGGCGCCAGGACGAAGAACGACACCATACTCCAAGCACAAGCCTCTGATCTCGTTGATTAGCGCTGTTCGGTTCTTAACAACTCGAGTGCGTATTCGATGAACTGATTGTATGTCCTGTTGTTCAACCTGCTTGATCGGCACAAAGTTCATTGAGGGTCTACTGGCTGCCTCCACGATCGCCTCGGCATCGTTAGCGTCATTCTTGTTTGTTTTAACAAACGGTTTTACGAACTGAGGGCTTATTAACTTCACTGAATGCCCATTGCCCTGAAACACGCGGGCCCAGTAGTTAGCTCCGCCGCAGGCCTCCATCACAATGGTGCATGCGGGTAGATTTGCGATATGGGCAGCTAGTTCGCTTCTGGTCAGACGTTTCTTATAAACAGCCTTGCCCGAACAATCAGCGCCGTGTAGTTGAAAAGTGCTCTTGGCAATATCGATGCCCAGCATATTAATAGTCATGTCGATCTCCCATCCAAGGTTAAGGTCCAGCAGACTCAATCTAGTCTGGAAGACCTCGCCGGACTAGCGGCGTGGGTGGGGGTGGTTCATTACATTAATACCTACGAATGGTGCGTGTATGTCTGCTAACCTCAGCTTGGTATGGTAACCCTTTTCAAATTCGATCTTGAGTGTAATCCCCCCAGAAAGTAATCGAGGTTTTGAGTAGAGACTTTTATGATGATGTCACGAGGAGTTATGTATGAAGAAGTCTCGATTTACCGACGGCCAGATTCTGGCGATATTGAAGCAAGCCGAAGCCGGTACACCGATGACAGACTTATGCCGAGAGCACGGGATGAGTTCGGCCAGTTTTTACAAGTGGCGCGCAAAGTACGGCGCGCATGGATGCGTCGATGATGAAGCGTTTGAAGGAACTGGAGGCAGAGAACGCCAGGCTCAAGAAAATGTATGCCGAGGAGCGAATCATCTCGGAGTTGCGACAGGAGGCGCTCGAGGGCAAGCTGTAAGGCCATCCGCACGGCGCGAGATGGCCAAGAGGGGCATAGCGAAGCACGGGATCAGCATTCGCTTGGCGTGCGTCGTCTACGGCATCAGTGAGACGTGTTTTCGCTATCAAGCAAAGCTCGATGGTGAGAACGCGCTGGTAGCTGACTGGCTGCTGCGCCTGACGCAGACGCACAAGCGCTGGGGCTTTGGATTGTGTTTTCTGTACCTGCGGAACGTTAAGGGGCACAGCTGGAATCACAAGCGCGTCTACCGTATTTATCGTGAGTTGGAGCTCAACTTACGGATAAAGCCTCGGCGTAGGATCCGGCGAGATTATCCCGGTGAGCTGGATGTGCCCAGGGCTCCTAACCAGGTTCGGTCTATGGATTTTATGTCGGATGGACTCAGAGATGGCAGAACGATTCGAACATTCAACGTCATCGATGACTAAAATCGAGAAGGCTTGAGAATTGAAGTGGACTTTTCGTTGCCGGCGCCACGCGTGATAAGGGCGCTCGATCAGATTATTGAATGGCGCGGCAAGCCTGAGGCACTTCGCTGCGACAACGGTCCGGAATACATCTCGCAGGCTTTGGTGGCATGGGCCAACCAGCAACGAATTACGTTGATGTATATCCAGCCAGGTAAGCCAACTCAAAACGCTTATATCGAACGCTTCAACCGCACGGTACGACACGAGTGGCTCGATTTACATTCCTTTGTTTCGTTGGATCACGCGCAGAATTTAGCCACACAATGGCTTTGGCAATACAATAACGAAAGACCGAACACCGCCATTGGCGGCGTGCCGCCACGCGTTAATCAGCGGTGGTCGATAGACTTTGTGTCAGATCAGCTAAGTAGTGGCAGACGATTCCGCGTACTGAATGTCGTTGACGACTTCTCGCGTGAAATGGTCGGACAACTCGTCGCTGTCTCTATCACTGGCTCGCAGGTCGCTCGCTTTCTAAGTGAGCTATTCGAAGACCGGGAAAAACCGCAAAAAATCATTTGTGACAACGGCACGGAATGTACCAGTAAAGCGATGTTTTTCTGGAGCCAAGAGTCCGGCGTAAAGCTTGGGTTTATCCAGCCAGGTAAGCCAACACAAAACGCCTTTGTGGAAAGCCTTAACGGCAAGTTCAGGAACGAGTGCCTAAACCGTCATTGGTTCCGCTCACTCGACGACGCAAAGACCGAAATCATGCTGTGGCAAAACCAATACAACAACGTTCGACCGCACAGCTCGCTGAACTATTTACCGCCGGTTGCCTTTGCGAGGCAAGCAGCATAAATTCTGGGCATCTCATCCAAGTAATGGTTTTAACTTGGGGGATAGGTCACAGTCATGCACCATTTTTATTCTTCGGCAAAATAAAGCACGGATGAACAGAGGACTTGATCTGTTCGTTCAAAATGTGAGGGGCCAATGAACTACATGCATACTCTTTCGTTCCTTGCAGTAGCTGTGTTTACAGTGACAGGGCAGTTGTTGGTGAAAATGGCGCTAACCAAGTATGGGACTATTCCAGAAACATTTGTAGAGAAAGCGGCATATCTGGCAAGGGTATTGCTCGATCCACTCATAATTCTTGGATTTGGTTCTGCGTTCGCTGCTTCTTTAGTCTGGCTTGCGATCATGTCAAGATTCGATCTGTCCTTCGCCTATCCATATATGATTGCTTGTCTAACGTTAGCAACAGCAATTAGTGGGTACATGTTTCTTAATGAATCAATCACTCGAACGAGTCTTATCGGAACCGCGTTCATTATTGCGGGCGTATTGTTAATGAGCGTCAAGCAATGACGGCAGCAATAGTTAACGATTTTGATTCATTCATTGCAAAGTTTAATTTTGAGGAAATTACTGAACGGCTATCCACAACTCGAAGCAGACGCAATAGCACGGATCTGCTCAAGCTAGTTAAAGTCTATAGTAGTGAAGCGCGTGTGACGCTTCCCGTGATTGAACCCTATCTTGGTAAAAACAAGCGCATCCTTGAAGTTGGCGCGGGCCTCTGTTTGCTGAGCCTTTTCCTTCGTTCTCAAGACTACAACATAATCGCACTGGAACCGGCCCAAGGTGGTTTTGACCATTTCAATGACTTAAAAAACTCTATACTTGAGTCAAGCCAAAACATGGACCTTGCAGTACTGGATATAACTGCGCAGGAGCTGGATCCTGCTGAAAATGGTCATTTTGATTTGATCTTTAGTAACAACGTACTTGAGCATATACCTGACATCAATGAAGCTTTCTTAGCACTAGCAAATGTTCTAGCCCCGGACGGACAAATGATTCACACCTGCCCGAATTATGTAGTTCCCTATGAACCTCATTTTGGGCTGCCTGTCGTCAAGTTTTGGCCTAGAATTACCTCGTTGGTTTGGCCTGAAGAGATAAATGGTCAATTAGACTTGTGGGAGTCTTTGAATTTCTTGAGTTACTTTCAACTGCGGAAGATCGCCACTCGCTACAAACTAAAAATCAGGTTTTCCAAGCACGTAATGTACAACGCATTTTTGCGAATTGGACACGATTCAGAATTCGCAAAAAGACATAGCAGTTCAACTGCAGGTCGAATCTATCGAGCTCTGGTCAAGCTTCGTTTGCTAAACCTGATAAAAGTCATTCCGCCTGCCTTATCAACACCCATGATCTTTGAGATTTCTCACAAAAAGGATCGAGAGCTTTTACGCAAATAACGCCAATCCTGGCTCAAAAATCTGCACTTCTTCGCATTTTTTAAGGCGTCGGGCCTTTCCACTTTGGCCACCTTAGCAAACAAGCAATGGCATCACAGGCACAATCAAAGCTCCCGGAACGCGGCAAGCTTTAGTCCCACAGGGAGAAGCGTAAGGTCTGCAGTAAAAAACGGCGCTAGCCCCATGTCACACGGACTCAATGCAACAATACAAACAGTAATCGTGTAAATTCCCGAGTTAGCCATCCTTTTCCATTTCATTTGCCGCTCCGCGTTTACGAGCAACCAAAATTGCATGCGTATATGGAATTCTGGCTAGACCATGTCGAACGTCAATAGAAGCTTGCTCAAAGTGAGGCTCAACCAGAGAGAGATATCCTTGCTTGTCTCTCACATTCTGCCCACGATCACGACTTATCAGAAAGTTGGCCAGAAGCCCTTGCTCACCGGAAAAGCAGGGGTCGTGTGTGACAAATCTGCCACCTGGCTTCAAGGCAGCAATCACCAGACTACAAAGGCTGCTCACCTCGATATCATCCAAGTGATGAATGAGCCCATTTGCCATAACAACATCAAATTGTCCCAACTCTTCTATGGTAATTTCATCAACCATTTGGCATAAAAAATTTCCTCTACCACCAAACCTTTTCTTTGCAGCAGAGATATAGTCTTTTGAAACATCGCATCCGACATAGTCAATTTTGTCTGGCAAAAATTCTCGGATAATAGCAGTACCACACCCAATATCTAATATTCTCTCGCCCGTGGTTGCAGTTACATATTCCTGCGCGTATGTTTGCCGAAACTTTCTTGCCCCGAGGACATTCTGAAAAAAATCATAGATCGCTGGGCTGCTTAAGATTCCATGAAGCCCTGTCGTTTTCTGTGCCATTACTATTTCCTAACAAACGGCTTTATCGGAATAGAGCTAAACTGTGCTCGATTAGTTTTTCGAATGGCTATGAATTTCGGAAAGAGAACCAAAGCACCGTCCAAAGTTACAAAGCATCAGCCTTGACTTAGAGCCTTGCCGAGTTCGTCAACAACAAACATTTGCTCCTCCAGTGTCATACCAACCCAAAAAGGAAGACGAATAAGCTGCTCCGATACAAAGTTGGATATCTCAAGATCATCCTTGCTCTTACCATACCGCGTCCCAACCGGAGAGGAATGAAGGGGGACGTAGTGAAAAACAGCGCCGACTCCGGCAGATCTCAGTTCGCTCAGCACACGCGACCTATCGATACCATCAGATAGCACCACATAGTACATGTGCGCGTTGTGTTCGCATTCATCAGGCACTACCGGACGCCGAAGATAGCCCTCCCTTTCAAGGCCTTCGATCAGTCGGTGATAGATGTCCCATATCTGCAATCGAGCGAGAGTAATCTCTCGAGCTTCTTCTAGCTGCGCCCAAAGAAAAGCTGAGGTTAGTTCCCCCGGAAGAAAAGAGGAGCCTATCTCTTGCCAAGTGTATTTGTCGACTAAACCTCGAAAAAAGCGGCTTCTATCCGTACCCTTCTCGCGAATTATCTCACCCCTTTCACAAAGATCAGGGTGATTAATCAGCAACGCGCCACCCTCTCCTGAGATTATATTCTTAGTCTCGTGGAAACTATATGCGCCAAGATGCCCTATCGAACCTAGCGCTCTACCTTTGTAGCTTGATAGAACACCCTGAGCCGCATCCTCAACCACCTTAATGCCTAATCGTTCTGCCGTAGACATTATCGTGTCCATCTCGCAGCCAACTCCAGCATAATGAACAGGCACGATCGCCTTGGTCTTTTCCGTAATTGCCGCTTCAATTTTTTGTTCGTCAATGTTAAGGGTATCAAGCCGAATATCTACAAAAACGGGAACAGCCTTTCGAAGGGCAAATGCGTTCGCCGTAGAAACAAATGTATATGACGGCATGATAACTTCATCGCCGGGCTCGAGGTTCAGCAGTAGCGCTGCCATCTCCAGTGCAGCTGTACATGAGTGCGTGAGCAAGGCTTTTTCACAGAGGCTCTGTTCTTCGATCCACTGGTGGCAACGCCGAGTGTAAGGGCCGTCGCCTGCGAGCTGACCATTGAAGTGAGCATCTGCAATATAGGACAACTCCTTTCCTGTCATGTAAGGTTTATTGAACGGAAGATCCATGATCTAAGCCTCGTATGATAATCATCAAAGAACTAAAGGCCGAGTCGGTTAGCAGCGCCCCAGTCCGGAACTGCATCTAACTTATTTCAATACCCGTCTTTGAGTGGCAAGAATACTCTCGGGCAGGTATACCCCGAAACTGCCTCATGGGGCTTGTATCTTTGTTCACATACGACATTGCCGCGATTAAGCTTTCATCGCCCAGAAGAAGTCCCTGCATAATTGTAGAACTAAACCCAAAGAAGCTAAGTTCACCTACGGTACATCCTCCGCCAACTGTAGAGTTAGCAGCGAAAAAATTGTGGCTTCCTATCTTTGTGTCATGGCAAATAGTTGTGTTACTCCAAATGATGTTGTTATCGCCAAGACTCACGTTCCTCTCGATCACTGCGCCAGGCATAATTATGTTGTTGCGGCCTAGCTTCGCTGAAGGATCGACGAAGGCACATTCACTAACAAAATTGGGGAGCTCAAAGCCCTTGTGGTCGATGCGTTCAAATACGACCTTTCGGCTCCGCATCTTGCGGTAGCCAATGGCGCAAAACACAGCAGTATCTTCTGGAAGGTGAAGTCTATCCAGCGCCTCAAAGGCTAGGAAAGGGAATCCATCAAGCAAGTCTCGACCCGCCAAAAACGCGCCGTCCAAGGTGTATCCCAATAATTTATAATTGGTGTCCCGTTCAAAGTAGCCACCTGCCAATAACGCGTAATCGGTGTCTCCAAAAACAAATAGTGGTTTCACTATCTCAGCCTTGACCTGGCTTATACAGTCTCTCACTTTCTGGCAGGTAAAATTCAGAAAGCGAAACGGGCATCCGCACGTTCATACCCAAAAGTCTCTTTCCATCCAGATTGAGGGCTTTAATGTGCTCTTGCTGAGCCTCTGCCATACGGCAGAAGTCAAAACGCTGGCGCATATATGACCGGCAAAAATTTATAGTAAGTGCGTGCCTTGCTTCGGAAGTTCTATTGACACCGGTCGCGTGTGCCAGCCTAGCATCAAACACAATCATGTCTCCCGCAGAGCAGGTTATTACTGAGACCCGTTCATAAAACTCTTCTTCTTGCGGCAACTCCTCACGCTTGTGCGAACCCTTACAATACAGCGTGCCACCGTTCTCCTCAGTAAAGTCGTCCAGAGGGAAAATAACTCCAAGATTGGTACGGTAGCCTCGAATGAAGCGTGGACTGTCCACATGAATGCGACCACCATAATTACTAGCTCCTGGTGGTGCCGAGGAGGACTGATAAGCATAGATGATGCTGGTTGGCGACAGTAACCGCGCCAGATACTCGTTCATAATCTGATTTTCAAGGACTGAAGCCATCGCCTTACCCCTGAACATGCAATTGTGAACCATCCCTTTATCAAACACATCGGGACGGGCATCAATATCCTCTGCTATCGCAAGTTCCAACTCGGACTTAAGCACATCGATCTGAGATCTCGCTAAAACATTTGGAACAACAATAGCCCCTTCACTCTCAAATTGCGCCACTAGCTCTTCGGAAGTCATTTGGGCCTACTTCTCAAGTACGAAACGCAGATATTTGAAGAGCCCGCGAGTAGCAGGGAGTGCCATGCGCAAATAGGCGTCTATTGCCTGGTGGTCGCCTGACTCTTGCTGATGCATGACCGCTGCCTGCCCCAAATACCAGTCATACTCGTACCTGGCTCTGGAGAACCCAATTTCTCTAGCTACAGTTATCACTTCATCCGGATCAAAGCCATGGCTAATGCTCTTAAGCGGTTCGGCGTTGTTCAGAGTCTCTTCACTGATGCCAAAATTCTCCTCGTAGTATGCTCCGTTGTGCAACATACCTTTGATCTCGCGTGCAACGATTTCGGGCATGGAGGCACTGGGTGATTCTTCCAGCGAAAGCATCAGTTTAGAGAAGTGTCTGTTGGGGTTTAGGTCCGAATAAAAAACACCGCCTGGCTCCAATACTCGAAACGCCTCTTTAAATACCTCTTCGTAGCTTTCGAGATGATCTAGAAATGAATATGCCGTTACCAAGGAGAAGCTCTGGTCGTCATAAGGGGTATTTTCTGCTTGGCTATTCTTTAAGAATACAGTGCCAGAAGAAATATCAATCTGGCTCATCATGTCATCGGTGATATCAACACCATGAATTTCGTCCACCATCCCCACCAGCAGATGAACAATGAACCCGGTCCCGCACCCCAGATCCAGTGATTTAATTCTATCCTTGCTTATTCCATCGACAAGACCTGCAAGAATGGCTTTAACCTTCTCTTGATTCTCTTCACGAAAATGTGGGCTGCGATTGTACTCACCACTATTCGCAAGTGACGCGTGGACGGTTTTATTAGCCTGGAGTATTTCTTCTCTTGATGGTTTCTGGCTGTTACTCATCTTTAAGACTTCCATGAATTTTTCGAACAATTGAGTAGGGTCTTTGCTTTACTTCCAGAAATATTCGCGACAAATAAACGCCAATAATTCCCAGCGAGAAAATAATCAGACCGCCGGTAAGATAAATAGAGGCAATGGTAGATGCCCAGCCTGTGGCCGACTGATCCAGAAAAAAGTGTCTGAATGCCAGGTAAATCACAACTAACCCTGCGATCGAAGACATGCCTGTGCCTAAATAGAATATGAGAGAAAGCGGTGTCGAGCTGAATGAAGTTATTGCATCGATAGATAACTTTATGCGCTTCGTCAATGTATATGAAGAGTTACCGTTGAACTCTTTGTCAACCTCAACTGAAACCTGACGATATCCAGCGTCTTCCCAAAGAGCTGGCAAAAATATTTCGCGCTCCCTATATTGCAGCAGCGACTGCACGTAATTTCTGGTCATAAGGCGAGAGACCAGCGCACGATCGGATATCTTAATCGGCGACAACCCGTTGAACACAGTGTAAAAGGACTTACTTAACGTCTTTCTAAAAAATGGCGTTTTCTTCTCGGGCTGAGTACCATAAACCACATCTATGGTGTCCTGCTGATGCAATCGCTTCCAAAACAAAGACAGGTTCTTGGGCTTCTCTTCGAGATCTACATCTATCAGGAATACCAAATCTCCGCAGGCATGCTCAAGGCCAATCATCATCGCTCGATGGTGGCCGTGGTTTCTGGATAACTCAATTACTTTTACCCGACCGTCATGTTGAGTAAGAGCAACTGCAACCGCAAGGGAGTCATCCGGTGAACCGTCATCAACAAATATCAACTCGAAGTCAGCGCACAATGTTTCTGCCTGACTAATAATTTGCCGATAAAACTCATCAATATAGGCGGCCGAGTTATAAAGCGTGGTGACGATGGACAACTGCATACTCTAAAAACTCTTCATGAAACTACGAAAATTACTACCCGTACAGAACAACAAATCCAACACACTCACAAAGTGGCTATAGTCTTCGGACCTTTGTGCATATTCGGGGTAGCCGGCATACTCATACCAGCTAACTTTTAGGCCTTCTTGGTGAAACCGGCCCTCATCAAGATAAACCCGTGCAGCAGGCCCAGAAACATATTCCTCTGCACCTAGTTCCTTGCAAATATGTACCAACCTGTTCACCCGATCCTCGGGAAGATCGAATTCGTCAGACGATATGATCTTTGTATCAATCTCCATTTGACCGCAAAGCATATTAATCATCTTCAGATTGACTGAACTAAGTAGCGGTTCATTCGCACACCCCACCAACGAATCACCAATGCTGTTTCCAAATTGCGCGAAACCAGGAGACTTGGAGTAGCTTTGTTCGATAGTCCGCCAGTGTTTCTTAGCCCAACGGAGGTCTGCGATTCGAGTTTCGTTGATGCGCTGTTCCAGACGCTCTTGCCGAACCGGTATGGTGAGCCATGTCGGCCTCCCGCCAGCTATTATCTGATTACGATTTCGCCAGTCGTTTTTAGTGTATTGCACAACATCATATATAACGAACACATCGACACTGTTTATCATGTCGAAATAGCCTTTCCAGGGGATATAGTTGGATTGTAGGACTGCGACTTTCATCCCACTATTATACCGTTATATAATGAGCTAAGTGGCTTTCGATCCGGTGGATCTCATCGCCGGATTGACGGCAGTGGTGCCAAACCCAGGGTCAATCTCACCCGCTACCACAGCGTCCTGGCCCCCAACCACCGATGGCGTGGGCTGGTCATGTAATCCCCCCATGTATAACCGCTGTTTTGGGTAGAGGGTTAAGCCGCCATCATTAACTGCCTTGGCGGCACGCCGCCAATGGCGGTGTTCGGTCTGACCTATCCCCCGAAGTTAACGCCATGAACACGATGAAATTTCCAGCTAATCTAGCACCATGGAGATTTCACGATGAAGAAGCGATACACCGAAGAACAGATTATTGGCGCTATCAAAGAGCATGAAGCCGGTGCCAAAGTTGACGATATCTGCCGCTCGCTCGGCATATCGACGGGCACGTTCTACAACTGGCGCAGTAAGTACGCCGGGCTTGAGGTAAACGAGGCCAAGCGCCTAAGAGAGCTTGAGTCAGAGAACAGCAAGCTGAAGAAGCTTTTGGCGGAGAAGCTGCTCGAGACCGAGGCCATGAAGGACGTGCTGCAAAAAAGTGGTAACGCCTGCCGCGCGGAAGCATGTCGCGACTCATATGATTAAGGTCTGTCATTTGAGCGAACACACAGCATGCAAGTTGGCGGGCGTTAGCAGATCAGGTTATCGGTACCAGTCGAAGCCGGCTCGTGACGATACCTTAAGGTCCCGACTGAAGGTTCTGGCGGTTGAGCAGTCAGCTTATGGCTACCTGTTATTGCACGGGATCCTGAAGAACGAAGGTCTCGTTGTGAATAAGAAGCACACGTATCGCCTGTACACCGAGGAAGGGCTTCAGGTGCGCACTAAGACGCGCAAAAAGCTCCAGCGACCAAGGCAACCAATGGAAGTGCCGTCACGCGTTAATCAGCGGTGGTCGATAGACTTTGTGTCAGATCAGCTAAGTAGTGGCAGACGATTCCGCGTACTGAATGTCGTTGACGACTTCTCGCGTGAAATGGTCGGACAACTCGTCGCTGTCTCTATCACTGGCTCGCAGGTCGCTCGCTTTCTAAGTGAGCTATTCGAAGACCGGGAAAAACCGCAAAAAATCATTTGTGACAACGGCACGGAATGTACCAGTAAAGCGATGTTTTTCTGGAGCCAAGAGTCCGGCGTAAAGCTTGGGTTTATCCAGCCAGGTAAGCCAACACAAAACGCCTTTGTGGAAAGCCTTAACGGCAAGTTCAGGAACGAGTGCCTAAACCGTCATTGGTTCCGCTCACTCGACGACGCAAAGACCGAAATCATGCTGTGGCAAAACCAATACAACAACGTTCGACCGCACAGCTCGCTGAACTATTTACCGCCGGTTGCCTTTGCGAGGCAAGCAGCATAAATTCTGGGCATCTCATCCAAGTAATGGTTTTAACTTGGGGGATAGGTCAGCCCGGCTCAACATAGCATCTACCCGTCGCTTTGGTTTACAACTGGCGATGCATTAGGCGCTACTCGAGCAGCGGAGTCATTCAGTGCTTGGAGGCTGCCAAGCAGCTTTCAGTATATATTCCGTTGTATAGCTTACCGTTTGCACTCCAGTTGTAATGAAACTCAACTCGCTGCTGAAGCTGCTGGGCAATCTCAGTCAAATTCTTTCTGTTTTCCATCAATGTAATCAATCTAACGGCGATTCCTTCAATGTCGCCAGGCTCAACAATGAGTTGTGATATGTCACTTCCTGTGACTTCAGTAAGCGGGGGTAGATTCGTAATCAGCGTTGGCACACCAGCACAAATGCTTTCCGCCAGCTTAAGCGGCGGAACTAATCGTGTTAGAGGTGAATTCTTTCGGAGAACTACTGCAAGATCAATATTCTTGTAAAGCTCGCTTACCTTATCTCTAGATATTCTGCCGACAAAATTAACTCGGCTTTCAAGTCCGAGTGATCTACATAACTTTTTGACCTCGGGCAGATAATATCCGTCGCCAGCTATTGTGAGGCTTATGTCGTAACCTCTAGGCGTGAGTTGTGAAATAGCCTTGATTACGTCGTCCACGCCTTCATATTCTGTAACGGAACCAATAAATCCGATCCTAAAGGTATTCTCCTCTTCTGCTTTTACAACTTTTTTTGTTTCAGTGTACTTCTTGTCGATGGCATTCGGGACTACCGTAATTTTTGCGAAATCGATGCCGTGCTCTACACACCAATCTCTCATCGCGCTACTAAGGGTTATGACTTTGTTCGCACTTTTTGCAGCAGTAAGCTCCATCGATTGACAATATCGAAAGTGCTCCGTGGCTGAATACCCCGGCTCCTTTACTGCTCGGGATAAATGCCACAAACCACGCATTTCGTAAACTGCCACAATGCCTATTTTTTTTGCTGCCATACAGGCGGCCAGTCCGTTCACGTATGAGGAATGGGCGTGGATAACGGTCACACCGCGCAGAGCTGCCTCCTGAGCCAGTAAATCTGCGTATTCATTTATATATTCAGATTCCGGCCCCGATATCCGTTTTCGGGGATCATAAAAATGCTTGTATTTTAAATGCTCATAAATTGTGTACTCCGCGCCAACTTCAATTTCTACATCGAAGAGGTCCCAAGGATATCCAAGGCGGGTACAAGCGAACACCTCGATCCCCTGATCCGCCAGTGCATTGGCTATCTGGCTTGTACGTATTGCATAGCCATTTTTATGAAAATGTCCGTTGCTATGGCAGGAAAGCAGCACCTTCCCATTAAAGGGTTTCGAGCCCACTGGAGGCTTGGAACATTGCGGACCGCTATCTAGAACTTTCTGTATCTCTAGGGCTCGAGTTAGACACAATCTGGAAGCATTAACGTGAAGCTTGGCATTCTCGAGATACCTCAATGACGCACTGATATTGCCGCGCCTAAACTCGAACACGCCCATCGGAGCACGCCAAAGAAACGCGCTGGAGCGCAGCAACAATAGTACAAATCGATTTCCATCGATCGCCGACTTGAAAAGCTTTTCAATCGCCTTGTTAATCGTTTTTTGTAAAGAGATGCGCATTATAGACAAGACGGAAAAGAAGATTTCCTTTACCATACTCGGCCTTATGCCGCCTTGCCAAGAAAGAAGTTCGATAGCGTATGAAGAAAGTTCTAAGCGTTTTTGGCACACGGCCAGAAGCAATCAAAATGGCTCCCGTCGTTCGAGCTATTGTTGCCAGTGAGCAGTTAGAGGGCCTGGTTTGCGTGACTGCGCAACAAAGAGAAATGCTCGACCAGGTTCTCGAGCTTTTCGACATCCAGCCAGACTACGACCTCAATCTTATGATACCCAACCAAACGCTTGCAGAGGTCACGGCAAAGGTGGTTACAGGCTTGCAAGCCGTTATTGCTGATGCCAAGCCAGATATCGTGCTGGTGCACGGTGACACGACAACCACCATGGCGGCCTCGCTCGCTGCTTACTATCAAAAAGTTCCCGTAGGCCATGTAGAGGCGGGGCTTCGCACACATAATATTTATTCGCCGTGGCCCGAAGAGATCAACCGGCAGATCACCAGCCGCATAGCCGCTCTAAACTTCGCACCGACTTCCCTGTCCAAGAAGAACCTACAGGATGAGGGCGTGACTGAACGCTCAATCGTAGTAACCGGTAATACGGTTATTGACGCGCTAGTTTCAGTGGTGAGCAAGCTCAAACGCGACGAGGCTCTGGCGGCCAATTTGGCCGATCGCTTTGCATTTCTCGATTATTCAAAACGCCTGATATTGATAACCGGACATCGAAGAGAGAATTTTGGTCAGGGTTTTCTTAACATTTGTCAGGCAATTGCAGACCTCGCAGCGGATGAGAGTCTCCAACTTGTATACCCCGTGCACCTAAATCCCAATGTGCAGCAGCCGGTTTATGAATTACTAAACGGGCGTGACAATGTGCATCTTATAGAGCCGCAGGATTACTTACCGTTTGTCTACCTGATGGATCGCGCTCATATTATTTTGACCGATTCGGGTGGAATTCAGGAAGAGGCTCCTAGTATCGGTAAGCCAGTGCTAGTTATGCGTGATACCACTGAACGTCCTGAAGCTGTTGATGAGGGCACTGTTTTGCTGGTAGGCACGGACCCTTACAAAATTGTATCCGAAGCGCAAAACTTGCTGCGTTCACAAGATGCATACCAAGCTATGGCTCGGGCTCACAACCCCTACGGTGACGGGCAAGCTGCACAGAGAATTGTAAAGGCCATTGTGGAGGCTGATTTTGAGTAATGTTTCGGTACTGGGCCTTGGTTACATTGGCCTGCCTACGGCCGCGATTCTTGCGGTTCGCGGCCACCAAGTCCATGGTGTTGACGTTTCTGAGCACGTTGTACAGACGCTTAGCGATGGCGCTATCCACATCGTAGAGCCAGGGCTCGATATCGTTGTCAGCGGTGCAATAAAGTCCGGCGCTTTGACCGTCAGCCTAGATGTAGCTCCAGCAGACGTATTTATTTTGGCGGTCCCCACGCCGTTTCTTGAAGACCATAAACCCGACCTTTCTTTTGTTAGGTCAGCGGCAGAATCTATAGCACCGCACATAGCAAAGGGTAATTTGGTGATACTTGAGTCCACGTCGCCCGTTGGCGCTACCAAGCAGCTCTCTCAATGGTTGGGGGACTTACGCCCCGACCTGAAGTTTCCTCACGAATTCGCAGAGCACTGTGATGTAAATGTTGCGCATTGCCCAGAGCGTGTTTTACCGGGCAAAGTACTTGAGGAGTTGGTAGAGAACGATAGGGTTGTTGGTGGCATTAGTGAGTCTTGCACCCAAGCAGCGATCAGTCTTTATAAAACCTTTGTTGATGGAAAATGCCTTGCTACAACGGCTGCAACGGCAGAGATGGCAAAGCTGACCGAAAACGCCTTTCGAGACGTAAACATTGCCTTTGCTAACGAGCTCTCGATATTGGCAGAAGAGCAGAGTGTCGATGTCTGGGAGCTGATTGAGCTTGCTAATCACCACCCCCGGGTAAATGTGTTGCAGCCCGGGCCGGGCGTAGGTGGCCACTGTATTGCAGTTGATCCCTGGTTCTTAGTGTCAGGGTCACCAGAGAATGCGCGACTGATTCGCCAGGCTCGTCATGTAAATGATCAAAAGCCCGATTACGTGATTGCAAAGGTCGAGGCCGCGCTAAGCAGTGCACCAAGGCCAGTCGTTGCGTGCTTGGGTCTTTCGTTTAAGGCCAACATTGACGACTTACGCGAAAGTCCGGCCGTCGATATCTGTATGAGGCTAGCCAAATTGAGCGGCGTTAGCGTAAAAGCCGTAGAGCCTCATATTGAGCAACTACCTGCAACGTTATCGGACCATGGCAACATAGAGCTGTGTGATGTCGCGCAGGCTGTCGCTGAAGCCGACGTGGTATTGTTACTGGTAGATCACAACCAATTTGCTGATGTGCCAACATCGTTCGATTTGAGCGCAAAGCACATTATTGATACGCGCGGTTTGTGGCGACAGAGGAGGTAACTTTTTTGACCGGCTTTGTTCAAAGAAATGGCGTAGCTGGAACTTGGAACAAACCTGCTAACGATGTCTATCGTGAGCAAGCCTAAGGCTCTCGTCGCCGGCATTCATCACTGGCACAGTGTCAGTAAGGTTGGCACGCACTACATCGTAGAATACCTGCTGCAGCAAAATTTTGAGGTGGCTTATATCTCTGCACCTATCACTCCGCTGCATCGACTTCTTCCTCTCACTGAGGATCTTAATCAGCGTAAAAACAATAACGCACTAGGTGGAGAGTGGTCATCTGATGGGAGTCTTTGGCACTACGTGCCGTATGCGCTGGTGGCCCCCGATAGCCGCCCGCTTTTGTCATCGGCGTTGGTGATCGACCATTGGCAAAAAACAACAATTCCAAATATTGTCTCGAATGTGGCCTCACAAGGGTTTGCCAACGTGGACCTACTTCTACTGGACACGCCTTTTCAGCCGTTTTGGTTAGACGATGTGTCCTATCAACGCAGTGCTTATCGGGTTGCCGACAACACCAACGGCTTTATGGGTAATGGAGCGGCCTGCGCTGCCAGCGAAGCGCAGATAATACGGTCCGTGAACAAAGTTTTTACCGCTTCTAGCAGCCTGCTCGACTATGCAAAAACAAAAGGCGCACGGGCACCCTCCTTGTTACCGAATGGAGTTAACCTCTCGCGCTTTAGTGATGCCCCTGTCCCGAGCACGGTGCTGTCAGACATGCATGGGCCGGTCGCTGTTTATGTAGGCGCGATAAGCTATTGGTTCGACCATGATGCTGTTGTTGCTCTAGCGCAGGCCCGGCCGGATCTAACCATATTGCTTATAGGGCCAGTAGACGCGCCGGAACCGCGTTACGCGTCCTTAGCTAACGTGAAACTTCTGGGGCCCCAGCCTCACGATACGGTACCGGCTTACCTGGCAGCCGCTGATGTGGGTTTGATACCTTTTTGTGCCAATCGATTTCCAGAGCTTATAAATGATGTAAACCCCTTAAAGCTCTATGAATACATGGCTGCTGGTTTGCCTGTGGTAGCGTCACACTGGCGGCAGCTACAAAGTCTGCAAAGTCCGGCCCGGCTGGTCAGCGACATCCCCACATTTATCAACGAAGTGTCGCGGGCCTTGGCTGAAAAATCTGATGGTGCCAAAGAGCGTGATTTTGCTCGAGGATTCGATTGGTCTGAAACACTCGCCCCCCTTGGCAATTGGCTGAGCGACGAAGGGTTACAGCCCCACGGCGAGAGTGAACGTTCGTCCTCCAGGGGGCAGATGTAAGCCCTATGCGAATTGGCGTCGATGCAAGGCCATTAGCTACACCGTTCAACGGTATCGGCCGTTATACATCCGCGCTGCTAGAACAGATGACCACTACGGGCCATGAATGGTTCTTGTATTCAAACAGCGCCATCGAGACAACGCTTGGTAACTTAAGTAACGTGACTGTTCGCTGTGGCAACACACACACCAAATCGCCACTTAGTCTTATTTACACTCAAAATACTTACAAGCAATGGATGAAGTTGGACGCGGTGGATGTCTTTTGGTCGCCGAGACATCATTTACCGATCCAGTTTACTCGGTCTGCGGCCCAGGTTGTGACGATTCACGATACCGTCTGGAAGAGGTTGCCGGGTACTATGCCCACCGGCGCACGATTACTCGAAATGATGTTGATGCCCCGTGCTGTTAAACAATCTACGAGTATTATTTGCGTTTCGCAGTTTACCGCTAGCGAAGTAAAGAGTTTTTGGCCCGCTGTAGGTTCAAAGGTTCACGTTATTTATTCAGGCGGACTAAGCGCCATCCCACAACGGCGTGTAGCTGCGGCGTCTTTAGGGTTCTCATATGTGCTGTCGGTAGGAACACCCGAGCCCCGTAAGAACTTGCCGCGACTTTTGCAGGCTTACGCATTATTAAAGGCCAAGCATGTAATCCTAGAAAAACTCGTAATCGTCGGGGCCGATGGTTGGGGCGATCTAGACCTCCAAAACATCACGGACTCCTTGGCTCTGTCGGAGGATGTGTTGTTCAAGGGGCGCGTTAGTGATGCCGAGCTTGGTGATCTGTATAGCGGTGCGAGCTGCTTTGTTTTTCCGTCACTGTATGAAGGCTTTGGGTTGCCGGCGGTAGAAGCTATGCAATACGGGCTTCCGGTTGTGGCATCCGATCGCGGTGCACTCCCAGAAGTCTGTGGTGATGCAGCGTTATTGTGCGACCCCACCTCCGTCGACAGCATCGCCTGCGCGCTTGCCAAAGTGTTAACAGACAAAGATATTCACAATAGTCTGTCGCGCAACGCCTTCGCGAGAGCCGCTTTTTTTGATTGGAAAACGGCCGCGTCACAAACCTTGGATGTGCTGCTATCCGCGGGACGAAGAGCATGCGGGTAGCACCCAAAGACTCTTACAGTATTTTGTCGTAGTCAGAGAACCCAAACTCACGTGTTACGCCGACGATGGCGTCTATTTGGCCCGGACTGAGTCTCTTTTGCCAGACGTTCGGCATGTCAGCACTTACTTTGAAAGTACTGCCGGGATCACTGTTATTTCTGCTGCTCTTGCCAATAATGCGCTTCTTGTCTGCGCGGCCCAAGTGTAGACCCAGCGAGTCAGCTAACAGCCCAAATTCCTTTTCGGGATTGCCGCAAAGGTCTTCGTAGCGGCATATTATCCAGTTAGGGTGGGTCTCGATCTGGTTCAGTAATACGCGGTGGATGGCGGCCCAAACCGCGCCGCGAGTTGTCCAAATATCAGAGCCTGCCTTTTGCATAACGTCCGCATAAGGTGCCAAGTGTTCATTCATTAGTCTGGGCTGTCGCAAAAAGTGCTTCAGACTGACTTCCCAATCAAGCTTGCCGATGGATGACGCAAAGCCACAGGGATGTCGGATGATAACCACCGGTAGTGCGCCAAACTTTTCGGCTAGCCATGCGGTGATTAACGGCGCTGTCGGATCCTTTACTATTACACGGTCAGCAGGCCGAATAGCCGCCTTTAAATATCCCCGATATACGGCTCTGATAAGTTGTTTTCTTGCTTGCTTACCCGCAAAGGCACGTTGTGCCGCCTCCTCGATCTGGGGCGATGCTGTAGAACCTTCTTTTAAATAGCGAAAGTAGGACAATTCGCCTTGAAGTGCGGGCACCCAGTTTAGGTTAAAGGGCTCGTAAACATATCGCGTCCCTTTTACACCACCCAGAATCTCCCCGACCCAGGAAGATCCGCATCTTGGTGCGCCAGTAATATAGATGGGTGGCGCCGCGGGGGCGTTCGCTAAAGTAACGAGAATTTCCTTTGATATCTTGAACGGTAAGCTTAACTTACCCCGCGTTGGACTTCACATATGTCCTGTAGCTGGACAACACAGACTTGGCTGAACCCTCATCTGCGATCTTTCCGTCGTTTAGCCAAATTGCGCGGTCGCACACAGATGCGACTTGAGGGGCTGAATGCGAAACAAAAACAACGGTCTGGTCACCTGCGATTCGATCCCTAAGCGCCGCTTCGGCCTTGCCTCTAAACTGCGCGTCCCCTACCGCCAGCACTTCATCTATTAACAGAATGGCCACATCTGTCATAAGCGCCGTGGTAAAGCCAAGTCTTGAGCGCATACCCGACGAGTATGTCTTTACGGGTTCTTCAAAGGAGTCCCCAAGATCAGAAAAAGCTTTGATCTCCTCCAGCAACGACTCCGCTTGTTTTTGGGTGGCTCCTTGCAGCATCGCTGACAGGGTCGCATTTGATCGGCCTGATAAATTGGGTTTAAACCCCAGGCCTATAGACAGTAGCGCCGCTGAGGCATTGCTTCTTCGGCGTATTGTGCCCTCCGTGGGGTCCAATATGCCCGCCATTAGCCTTAGAATCGTGGTTTTTCCACAGCCGTTTTTCCCGACCACGCCAAGGGTTTCGCCACGATAAAGCTTGAGGGACACCGAATCCAATACATGATGAATACCATGATCAAACGACGCTTTCTTAGCATGGTAATTGTGTGAGACATCCTGCAGCTCAAGCATTACCTTGTCATCGAGGTTATTCATGCGGTTAGGGCCTTGAGTGCGAGGAATCTACTAAAACGTCGCATCGCGTAAACCATGAGCATTATTACTGAGCCAAAAAGAAGGGCAATCTTTATCAACATAAACGCGTCAGGTATTTGCTGATACATAAGGACTTGCCGATACGCATCGATAATAAACGCGATGGGGTTATACGTTAGCACCAGCTCAGTCATTTCTGCGTTGTTCAGCCCCCGTACGTCCCAGAAGATGCCAGATGTGAACATCAAAAAAATCATGCCCAGACTAATGAACATCGAAAAGTCCCGCATAAAACATACGAGCACAGATCCAATCAGCGCGCAGGCAACAATTATCAGGTAGTTAACAGCCATGATTGGAATAAGCCACAGCCATTGTAAAGACGGCATGTACTCGTATCCAATCAACACGGCGAACAGTAATAAAAAAACCACAGATTGCTTATAGAGGCCCTCTTGGATGATTGCCATGGGGAACAAGGTTTTGGGGATATCTATTCTGCCAATTAAGCCAGCGTTGCTGACTATGCTGTTAGAGGCCTGGCTAACGCTCTTGGAAAACCACACAAATGGTAGTTTGCCGCACATAAGAAAAACTAAAAAATCAGCTTTTCTTGAATCTAGAATCACGTTGAAAACCACATAAAAAACACAGACATAAAGTAGTGGCTCGAGAATCCACCACAGGTAGCCAAAAAAATACCGTGAGGCGTCGGATTTCAGCGCCATGCGCGCCTGGACGTCAACAAGCGCAAAATATTGTCGTGTATTCATAAAGTACTTATTTGATTAAACCGGTTTGCGGCGCAACATTTTCTGTTCGTTCTAAAACGGGCGAAACATTTGAGCAAATGTACGTCTAACAGTGACGATGGGAATAATGTATTTTTGTAATTCAAAGACTTAGTAGATATCGCACGTGGTGAGTTATGGAGCTTAAGGTCGTTTCGGTCACATGTCCGATTTTTTAAAGGATATCACGGTAGGTGGCAGCTACCGCCGCTGCGGATGTATCGATACAAAACAGCTGATTGAAACGCTCACTGCCTGCCGCCCCATAACTCTTTGTCATGTCCTCATTGTCTCGCAGGGATTTCAGCTGCTCGGCCAGTGATACTACATCAGCCGGTGTCGCATGCAGTCCTGTACAGCCATCACTGACCACCCACCCCATACCCGAGCCCGGCACATTTGAGACAACGCAGGCCTTGCCACAGCTCATAGCCTCTAGCAGCACAACCCCAAAGGCTTCGGTGCGTTCAATAGATGGCAGGCACAGGCAATCGCAACCTTGTATGAGAGCAAGAAGCTCCGGCTCCGTGGCGCCTCCATAAAAGTTGATGCGCTCATAAACTTTTAAATCTTGGGCCAGTTGCCGCAGTTCTGGACCTTTCTCTCCAGTGCCTACCAGCGTGAGCAATGTGTTAGGAGTTTGCGCCAGAGCCCTGATCAAAAAGTCGAAGCCTTTGTAATAGGTGAGCCGGCCCACCGCTAATACCTGCAATGGCGTCATGTCTGTCTTGCTGTCGATTGCGCTTCCGTCATGGGTCTTCTGCGTTGTCGTCGCCTGAGTGGCTTCTTTCTCTAAATCACCAATGAGAGGCCGAATCCCAAGGGGCACCACGGTGCATTTATGTTTAAAAGCCGCAAGAGGTATTGAAGATTCCAGGTAGGGCTGAGAGGTTACGATGATTCTTGCGGCCCTGCGCAATAGGGCGGATTCAAACGGCCGATAGAGTCTGTAAAAAAGCCGAAGGCCGAGGCTATGCTCAGAGCTTAAAACATCAGAGTGCCAATGGATAACCCAAGGGAGACGTCGGGCTGAAGGCAATAGTAAGGCCCAAAAAGCCGATACATTGGGCATGTGTAAATGCAGTATCTCGCAACGATCCTTTTTGATTAATTTACGAAGCAAGAAGGGGAATGTCGGGCTGATCGGTGTGAACAGTACGCGGGCCCAGACCGACGCCCGGGTAATCTTCATTGGCGCAGTGGACCCAGTGCTGGTTTCTTCAGATGAGCGAAGACTCAATGTTGATTGATGAACTAAAGCGTTCGCAGTAACCGATTGGTTTTGCAATGCCACCATGAGATCCCGAAGGTAAGTTTCCATCCCTCCCCGGTAAGGCGGGAAATACTTGCCGATATGCAGTACGTTCACTTAGAACTACCGCCGAGCACCAACAAATACGCCTCCTCATCTTCCCAGGCAAGCCGGGCACTGCGTCCTTTACTTGCGGCGACCTGGATGGCGTCGTCACTGGATATCGTCTCGAGACCGCCGTCCCCAGAGTAGCGCTGTTTAAGCACTAGCAATCGGTCAGCGAGCTCGAAGGGCAGGCTGTTAAAATCACGCTCGTGCACATGCGCGGGTACCGGTAGCGCATGGTATTTACCGCGCAGCATCTGAAAGCGCATGTCCTGTTTGCTGTTAGTCCCAATCAGCAATCGCGCTGCGGGGCTATTGGTCGCCTGGGGCATGTCTGAGGTAGCCCTTTTTACGGCCTTTTGAGTCAACACATCGTCGCCAAACTTGAGGGACGCCTGATCATGCTTGGCGTATTCATGCACGGTAAGGTTCGCCTGAGCGCCGCGGTTGAGCAGCCATCGGGCATCCAGCATGAGCCAGCACAGCAGGGCTACAGCAGCAAAAATAGCGAAGCTGTTACTACGCCTGCGCGCTAAAAGCAGGCATAGCAGCGCTGCGATTAAGAGCCAGCCCATGATAAACAGCGGCAGCGGGGCTGGCGACTCGCCAAGTCCTCCTCTCAGCCAATGCACAGAGCGCTGATCCCAACTGCTTTGCCAGCGCCAGTCCGCCACCATCTGTCGCAATCGTACCGACAGGGAGTCAGCTTCGGCGCCAAACTCCTCCAGGGTGATGCTGCCGCCATCGTCATAAAAAATTACACCCAGCTCCGACACACGACCCCCCCAGCCGGGCTCGCTGCTCAGGTCGACGTACACATCACCAATGCCTGGCTCTTTTGTGGAGAAAAGCTCGTTGCTCGTCGCATCGCGCCAAAACAGCGTGATCTCATTTCTGTTGGAGCCGCTGGCTCGCAGATGAACCAGTGCGCTGTCATCGGCGCTGCGGCTGATGGGTCCGGTAGATGCGATAGCGATATTTCCGTCAAAGCGATCGATATTGACGATAGCTGAGCCGGTCGGCGCATTGCCGCGACCCACCATAAGGCGCATCTGTGTGCCGCTTCGCGCTAGCGCAGGGCCAGCGCTGCCCGATGAGTGCGAACTCAAAAAGGCAGTAAAGAGACCCGCAGTGATGATGAGCGACGCCAGCGCCGTGTAGGCAAATACCCGGAAATTAAATCCCGCTATTTGCTGGTGGACTCTAGTGCCTTGGCTGTGGAGTGACGGCCGTACTGCGCCAACCGTAATAAACAAGGCCATGATTAGCGCAGGCACAAAGTGCAGGGGTAGTCGGTTGATAGCAGTCCAATCGTCTGCCCAGGCGCCCTGCTCGGTAAAAAAGAAGATCAGCACCTGGCCGCTCACCGCGGTCGCGGCAAACACCAGGATCACTCGAGCGCTTCGTTGCCTAATAGTGAAAAGCGCGACTGCAAGTGAGACAAGCACGGCCGTCCATAATAAGTGCCAACTACCGCCTAGAAGAAAGTTGCGAAGGTAATCGCTGCCTAGCTCGAAGGTCTGCAAGGTAAAACGTCCTAGAACCGAGGCATACAAATAATCCTCATCAAACCCGAGTCTTCCAAGCAGTGGCAGTTCGATCATTGTGGTGCCGCTAATCTGGCCTACCGCGGCTGCCGCAACCGCGCAAAGGGCCGCCGCTGACATGGTTTTTGGCATGAGCACTATTGCCGTGAGCGCAAGGCCGCTCAACAACCATACCGCCCCCTCTACCTTTACCTGCGCACCCATGACCAATAACCCGACGCCCAGGCAAACCTGCAGGTAGCGTCGATGTACAAGACCCACGAGTAGGAGCGCAAATCCAATACCGGTAAAACCTGCCATCCAGATATCAGCCTGTCCTGCGAGTGAGATATGGGCGCCAATAAGAGGCACTGAAAGCACCAGGTAACTCGCCATAATCGATGCGGTTCGCGACAGACCATGGCTTTGGCAAATACCAAACATGGCGATGGCAAGGGCAACACCACAGGCGAACGTGGGCAGACTCACCAGGTTCTCAACCCATCCACCTAGCGCCACGCCACTCCAAAGCGCCGTGAACGGCACAAACACCGGATAATGATGTCCTGCAACGGAGTAGATGTTGCTGGGCGCTGCTGTCGCCCATTGAATGCTGGGGTCCATTGCGGTGATGGAGCCGGACAGATACCAGGCTTTAGCCCGATACATCCAGTTAAGCCAGGCGTCCCAGGGAAAAACCGGGCGATAAAATACTTCGATAAAACAGAACGCCAAATGGACAAAACACAGCGCTAAAAAACCCCAGTACAAATAGCTCCGGGTTTTTTCTGCCTGAGTATCTGCGCCCCGGCTCGGTTCATTTGCCGGTGCAGGTTGAACCCGTTTGGCTCGCCGTCCCGCTAACCAAAGAAGTATTGTTAGCGCCGCCACGATGATCAGGGTAAGCCAAAGGGCACTGTTATAAGCAAGATAGTGTATCGATACGCGAAAAACGCCGTAGAAAACAAAAATGCCCACAAAGTAGCCAACACCCAGTAAGAGCGCCCAGGGGCGATGGGCAGCCGGGTACCGCGAAAAAAGTGTCGCTAAGGCGTGATAACCCAAAAACCAGGGTGCTAGCAGTGTCAGGATTATTAGCAAGACGTAGGCAAGACAGCTTCATGTAAAAAGGCACGCCCATTCTTTCATAATTTTTTCTAGCGAACACCTTGTACCGTTATTCCTGACAACGGTCTCTCTGATCATTTGTTATTGGGGATTACCGAACAAAAAAGGGGCTCCAAGCCCCTTATAATTCTGCTGATGCAATGTCTACTCAGCTAGAACCGATACAGCATCCGCCCAAACACGTTAGTACCCATAGCGGGTAAACGTTCCAGCATGCCCACATCAGGGTTTCTGACTCGATTGTAGCCGCCAAGATGGGGCGCATATTCCGTGTTAAACAGGTTATCGACACCCACAGCAAGCTGTAGCGACGAAGATAGCTGCCAGGTGCTGTTTAAGTTCACCACTGCATAGCCCGGAGAAGTCTGCTCTCGATTGGTGTCGCTGACATCGTCCTGCGGTGAGTAAGCGACCGTCTCTACCATAGCAGTCCAGGGCCCACCACTATAGCTGACGCGAAGTGACAGATTGGGTGGCGCTATACGATACAAGTTGTCATCAATATCCCGCCGCTTACCCCGAACATAATTGACCAGGCCTGACAGTTCGATTTTCTCTGACAGGGCAAAGCTCCAGTCCATATCAAAACCGTAGAGCTCTGCTTCCACGTTGTTAAACTGTAATGGATCGGCACGGTTAGTCCCGTTGGCCATATTCATCATGCGTACCATCATTGTTGCCGGATCGTTCGCCGCCAGGGGTGTTCCCTGAATATAGTCATCAATGCGGTAGTAGAACACGCGAGGATGCATACTGAAGCGGGAGTGTGCGATGTCTGCGCCAAACTCGACATTACGTGCTGTTTCGGAGTCCAGCGCGATATCACCCACGTAGAGTTGACCATCGGCCAGGCCTCCGGTTGCCTCTAAAGGCAGCCAAAGATAGCGCTCCTGGTAGCTCGGCGCCCGCTGTTTTTGGGCCAGACCGGCGTACAGGGCCACCTGCTTGGTCAGCGCATAGTTCATCTTTGCCACAACGTCGACATTGGTATCGGTCTGATTGCGCTCGGCACCGTTAAACGCGTCCCGAAGAGCCTGCGCCGGCGGCATCATCATGGCGGGAGTCCCGTTCACCTCTCCTGCATCTGATTCTATGCGATTGACACGTAGACCTATTTCGGCACCTAAGGCTTCAGTAAGCTTGTGCTCTCGCTCCAGATAAGCTCCAAAAATACTGCGCTGTGCGGCATTAAAATTCACAACGAAAAACATCGAGTTGTTGGGATTGTCGATGTTTGAGTTATGTTCTTCGGTAAAGCCATCGATACCGGCACGCCAGGTTCCAAAATCATCCCTTAAGGACGCCTGGAGGTTGAATCCCAGATTGCTGGTATCGGCAATATTCTGGCGCCATGCTGACAGTGCAGCGGGCGCTGGCCGCAGGTGATAGTTCGTCATGCCATGATTCAGCTCACTGCTGTATACCGACCCCAGGAGCTCCAGGTCTTGTGACGGCTTGTAGGAATAACTGAGCTTGTACAGATCACCTTCGAAGTAGTCGATATCCATAGGCAGGGCCGGCGTGCCGGCGTTGCCGGTATCGTTATACCCGTAATCAAACTGAATACTGTGATCACCCCAGCGAAACCCGTAACCCAAATCATAGCGTTCACGCTCGTAGCTGCTGGGCAGAATAGTTCCGCCGGGAAACTCCGCATCGTCGCCATCTTGCAACATGGCGGCGACTTTCAGGCGGTGACTGTCGTTGGCTGCCTGTACGTCCGCATCCAGCTGATAAGCAGCATTTGCTGACTGCACGTTGCCCACAAGTCTGCCGTCAACGACAAAGTCCTTACTGCCGGTGTAATCCATACGCCGGGTTTTGGCATCAATAGCTCCGCCAACGGACTCCTGGGCCACACTCACCGGCGCTATGCCCCGGTAAATCTCCAGCGCTTCCAGTTGCGCTGTTACTGCATAGGATATAGGGGGATCCATCCAGTTTGGCCCGGCCGGAGCCAGCAGGCTTCCATCCAGCGACACGGATATACGCGGGCCAAAGAGGCCTCGATATTGGGGAATGCCGGTAATGGGTCCGTTGGTGGCGATGTTCGCGCCCGGTGCGTCTCGCAGTAGTTGAGCGGCATCGGGTGAGACACTCAACGCCTGGGTAACATCAATACTTCTCGAGTCGTGCTGAGCGGTAACTAATAGTTCTTCAATTTCCTGAGCGAACACCCGGGGTGTTGCCAGGACCGCAGCCAGGCTGCCGTATAGGTAGAGCTTGTTCATAAGAATCTCCCTGATGTGCGTTTACACGCACAGCAAACGAATCCACTGCGGCGGTGTGCCGAGCGGACATAGGATGGTGGTTTGTATGCCAGCGACACTGGCGGGGAGAATTAGGCGGGAGGCGAACGAACAGGGGGTCGTAACCAGGCGCCGGATCGGTATGCGGCCGTTGGCTGTGGTAGCGCCAGTGCCAGGGTGCCTGGCGTATTGTCACCTTCGCTGCCAAGGCTACCGGCAATTGCGATACCTGCGCCGGCAAAGATACAGCCGGCGTCAGCAGATGTTTCGCTGATGCCACCACCGTGGTCGCCGTGTTCAGGCGCGTGCGTGGCATGGTGGTTGTGGTGATCGTGCTTACTGGCGGCTTTGGAGGCGGCCGCGAGTGCATCAATAATGAAGGCGCTTCTGGCGTCCCCGGGGCACAGGTGAAAGGCGGTTCCCGAGCCCAGGGCTGCGGCCATGTGTCCCGGCGGCACGATGGCAGCGGTGAACAAATAGAACACTACAGCGAGCCCGGCCAGGACCGGGCGACGCTTTTTTCGGGCTTGTTGTATCAGTGACATACCGCGGGGAATTGTTAAATGCGGCGGAATTATACGGGGATTAAGCGTCGATTTCCTTGATGTAACGCATGGCGGTCATCGCGTGATAAGTCGTGTTGTCATAGGGCACGGCTACCGGCTCCGGATCCACAATCTCGATAGGGATGCCCCGAGCCATGGCTGTTTCCAGGGCCATGATGGTGATGTTCACACTAAAAGAGGTACCCATAAACACCATGCGATCTGCATTGCGCATACGTCTTTGCGCTTCAGAGATGCGGTAGAGCTCCGTGTAGTACTCGTCAAACAACAGCACGAAAGGTTTGAAGGACTCATTGATCGTTGGGCGTTTAGCAATCTTGAATACCTCAAAAAGGCTTTCATCGAGATGGTTGTCGTCCACCTTGTCCCAGGGCGTGGCGATTGGTGTGATTTGATCGGCAAAGTTTTGATCATGGAACAGGGTCATCTGATCCAGGCGACCATGAATAGCAATATAGGATTCATTGCCCGCTTTGCCATCCAGTCCGTCAATGTTCTGAGTGATGAGGTTTTTGTCGGCCAGCCAGTAATGCACCGCATTGGGCCCGTGATGGCGATAGGTCGCAAAACGCTGGTAGTACCAGCGCAGAAACTGCAATGGGTTCTCCTGGTACATGGCGCGGGTCGCCATCTCCTGCGGGGTGTAGTTTCGGCTACCGATGGTCCAAAAGCCGTCCTCGCCCCTGAAGGTGGGGATCCCGCTTTCTGCACTCACGCCCGCGCCGGTAATGTAGAGAGTTGTCATGACGCGATAGCTTCTCTGAAAAATGTGCTGGTGGCATCGTCTACCGGATAAAAGGCCTCTATGCGCAGCTCGTCTGTTGTGATGTCCTGGGGCGTTCCAAAGGTCGACATCACGGTAAAGAGTGACAGCCGTAAACCGTCGATATTCAGCTCTAGAGGCATCACCGGCAGCAGTGGTTCCGGTGTGCCCGGCGTTGATGGCAGTTCACCCGCGCTGCGAATAAGGGCCTCCACATGGGCGATTATCGATGCTTGCCCCGACGCAAGCGCCTCGCTTCGCAAGCGCTGTATGAACAGTGGCAAGGCTTCTTCCCAGTTGCTGATATAGCGTCGTAGTCCCTCCGGCGCCAGTGTCGCGGCTGCAAGGTTAAAGGGCTCTGCCGCACCAACAGGATCTGCCCCCGCGAGGGTAAACAGACCGTCTGCTGCCCTATTGGCCATCACGCGATTCCACTTGCGATCCACCACAACCGCGGGGAACGGCATGTGATGCTCCAACACAGCTAAAAGGGCGCCTCTGATGGGCGCCATGTGCGGCTCCGCCAACCCCGACTCGCGGTACTGCGCCGCAAAACCAGCGGCGTGCAACAGCACGTTGCGCTCCCGAAGGGGCACCTCCAGGGCCTCTGCGATTTTCAGCACCATTTCCCGGCTGGGCTGACTGCGACCACTCTCTAGCCAGCTGAGGTGGCGCTGGGAAATGGCGGCTGTTTCAGCCAGATGCAGCTGTGACAGGTGGCGACGCTGTCGCCATTGCTTACACAGGGTAGGAAACGTGGTTTGCATGCTGGTCACTCGTCGCTCCCCGGCGCGCCTGTGGTGAGACTACTAACGGTACACGGTGTGGTGATTACTCCAGTGTGCATGAGCACCATGAATGAATTCAATGACCTCTCACGTTATTGAACCTCAACATGGCGACCGTCAATCTACGGTCTCAACGCCGTTCTTTACACACAGCCAATACGGAGAATGCATCATGAACCGACGAACCCTTGCCTTACTCATCCTTGTGCCTTTTGCTGCGCTCACCGCCTGGGCGTTGATGAACGGAGGAATTACCGGGATTCTTGCTTTTCATCAAAGTCCCGGGGGATGGCAGGTCTTTGTCGACCTGGTCATCGCTCTGGGCCTGCTACTTACATTTCTTGTGCCCCACGCCCGCGCCCGGGGACGCAACCCCTGGCCCTGGGTGGTAATGACGCTGGCTCTGGGTTCTTTTGGTCCGCTGCTCTATCTTGCCAGCGGCCGCAGCGACGATGATTGAGCCGCCGGCCGCACCTCTGTTTATGCCTGATTAAGTTGTCGTGGAGCGCTGATTCTGCGACCCGCGCCACAATTTCTTCTTTCAAGTGAGCAACTTAGCGATGATCTCGCTAGTGTGCGAGCTGACACTGCGTGGTATGCGCTATTTAGCAAAAGCCGCTAACGCGCGGCAGAGTCTTCCCAGCTAACGGGTGTGAGTACAATGAGAGAAGGTAGGGATACAGTGATAGACAGTGTGGCACCGACGCGGCAGCGCGGCGGTTATGACGAGGTTCTCAGCGCGCATGAGCACGCTACCGTGTCGGCTATCTCCAGTCGCGTAGTCCGCGTTTTGGGTCTTTTTGATCGCGATGGCTTACGTCAGGATCTTGCCATCGTGCAGGCTAATTGCCCCATTGATCTGGATGCCTTGGCCGCTGCGCCCGATCAGGTGTTCATGGATGAGCTGCTGGCTATTGTGGACGCTGCGGACCGGTCCACGGGATCTCTGACGGGCAATTTTCGCTCACGCTTTATGCTGGATGCACCGAGCCTTACACTGGTCTGAGTCTTTGGCTCGCACCGGTGGCATCACACCTTTGTGTATCCCGCGCACAAGTCCCGGGAGTAATCAGCACTGCCTGGTAGGGCAGCGCTATTTGTTCGCCGCTTTGTACGCCCTGAGCGAAATATTGAATTCACCCGCTACCGCCTCTTCTGCAGATACCGCTGCGTTGTAGGCGTCGATAGATTTGGCGTAGTCCGCCCGGGCTTCTGCTTTTTTGGTGCCGTCTTTGGCATTCTTTGCCGTGGCTTCTGCTGCGGAATACTTACGCTCCAAACACTGCATATATTCCATGTTGCTTGCCTGAAAAGCCTTCACGGCTTTCTGTCCCGCCAGCATGGCTTCCATAGTGGCTTCAGCGCCGTTAGGCATTTTCGGACGGTCGGGCTGGTTACAGCTGTCGTCAGCCACGGCGGCGACCGGGGTCAGCACAGTCGCACTTAGGTAAAGGCCTAGCACCGCCGCAAAGAGCGACGAGAATGAAAGTCGTGCAGGATTGATTAAGGTGTTGTTCATGATGGCGTACCTACTATGTTCAGTTTTTTCCTACCCATAACCTGGGCAGTTGATATTGCCGTTCCAGCGCTGTGGCAACACGCTCGGCAGAATCCTGACTGGTCAGCCCTATTACGCGCACCCGGTACAGGGTCTTGCCACCCGCACTTGCCGTTTGTACCACCACCTCGCCGCTATCAACGGTGAGTTTCTTCGCCCAGCGCTCAGCAATGGTTCGATCGGCGTAGGAGCCAAAGTTTACAAACCAGGGTCCTTTTGCGGTCGCCCCGCTACTTGCCGGGGTCGTGCTTGATTGCGCGGCCGCCTTCTTCTTTGCTGCTTGCTGTGCCGCACGCTCAGCGGCGGCTTTTGCCGCGGCTTCTTCCTGTGCGCGTTTTTCCTGTGCCGCACTGATTTGAGCACTCTGCAGAGCTTCAAGTTCCGCTAACTGCTGCGTAAGCGCGCTGTTTTCTGCACTCAGCGCTTCCAGCTCGGTATTCAAAGATTCATTCTGTAGTTGGACCTGTCTTTGGCGCTCGCGTTCCATTTCAGCCTCTTCGGGGCTGATGGTGGTGGCAAGCTTAGCCTGGAGATCACGGATTTCTGCCTGCATGTCGCTGCGTTGCTGCATGACGCCATAGCCGCCAATACCCAGCAGCACCAAAGCGACACCCACAACAGCGATCATACCCAGGGGAAATCCCCGGTCGTCCTCATCCTGCGCCGCACTTGTCACCGGCGGTGGCGGATTCGCCGGGGTATTGACGTCGTTCATAGCGGGGGCTTGATAGGGTGCGGCTCTTTCCACGGTGCTTTCCACGGTGCTTTTTGCGACACTCGCTGCGGCTGCCATGGGCGTATCGAAGTCGTCCTCAAAGTCATCAACCGCCGGAAGCTCATCTTCCTCCCGGGGTGGATCAAGATCGTTGAGAAAATCGTCAACAAATTCTTCTTCAAAGTTCTCGGGTGTTTCGCCAAAGGCCTCATTTTGCTCTGGCAAGGTCTCCTCGGCGCTGTCATCGTCAATGGGGAAATTATCCGTGGGAAGATCGGGCTCGTCATAGCTTGCTACGTCCGGGGTAGCTTCCGCAGCAGGTTCATCCGGTGGTGCTTCTGCCTTTACGGCTTCTGGCTGTTCAGGCTCATCCAGAGCGGTTTGGAACTCCTCATAGCTGCCGGGCGCTGAGAAATCATCGGCATCCACCACATCCGGTGCATTGGTGTCGGCGCTATCGTTGGTGTCGTCAAAGGCCAGGTCTTCGCTGCTAAAGGACAACAAAACCTCATCGTCTGGCTCGTCGCCGGAAACTTCCACATTGGGGGATCTTGCGTACAGGTCGGCTTTGGACCCTGGCTCAAAGGACTGCGTGGCCGCCTGCTGGTCCGATGCCTCTTTGTGCTGACGAATCTCGGGCAGCTCATCCAATGGCGCATCGGGGGAGGGCCAGTCGGCGAGAGGATCTTCGAGCTCGCTGGCGAAGGCGGCATAGCCTGGATCGACGTCTTCCGGCTCATCACTGGATCCGGGAAAATCATCCCCATAGTCGCTGTCAATAAACGGCGAACTGCTGTCGTCATCGCGATCTACAAATAGCTCACGATAGTCTTCATCCTGAGCGTTCTGGTCCCCGGCTGAGGACCCCTTTTCCGGGTCTTTATCGTCTTGTGCCATTAACTTTAGCTACCGGCTGTGGCCTGCGGTCGATAGTAGCAGAGCATAAGCGGTCACGCTCGCGATTGCCCTTTTTCGTGAGCCCGGCAAGGGAAGCGGTTAGAATGGGCAAATGGACGTAAGTGATATTTTGACGGGACTTAACGACGCGCAACGCGAAGCCGTGGCGGCGGATCGGGGCAATATGCTGGTGCTTGCCGGAGCGGGGTCAGGAAAGACCCGCGTATTGGTGCATCGTATCGCCTGGCTGATTCGCGCCGAAGGTTTGTCACCGCATGCGCTGTTGGCCGTGACATTTACCAATAAGGCTGCCCGGGAAATGCGGGGGCGCATCGAACACATGTTGCAAATCCCCACGCACAGCATGTGGGTAGGCACTTTTCATGGTCTGGCGCACCGCTTGTTAAAGACCCATTGGAAAGAGGCGCGCCTCCCGCAGAACTTTCAGATTCTCGACAGTGATGATCAGTTACGGCTGGTAAAACGTGTCTGCCGGGAGCTGCAGCTGGATGAGTCGCGATGGCCGCCCAAGCAGGCGCAGTGGTATATCAATGCGCAAAAAGATGAGGGCCTGCGCGCCGCCCACATCGAGCCGCCTTTGGGCGATTTGTATATCAAAACCATGCTCCGCGTGTATGCCGCCTACGAAGAGGCCTGCGAGCGCGGCGGCATGGTCGATTTTGCGGAACTTCTATTGCGGGCCCACGAGCTCTGGCTCAAAGCACCCGAGGTGCTGGCGCATTACCAGGGACGTTTTCGCCAGATATTGGTGGACGAGTTTCAGGACACCAATACCATTCAGTACGCCTGGCTCCGCGTTTTGGCGGGCAATCAGATACCGGTAGTGGCGGTGGGCGACGATGATCAGTCCATTTACGGCTGGCGCGGCGCCAAGATCGAGAACATCCAGCGATTCGGTGAGGATTTTGGTGGGACGCAGTTAGTGCGTCTGGAGCAGAATTACCGCTCTACACAGACCATTTTGCAGGCCGCAAATGGCGTAATTGCCAACAACAGCGGGCGGCTGGGCAAGGAGCTGTGGAGTTCCGGCGAGACCGGCGACTCGATCCAGCTCTACGCCGGTTTCAATGAGCAGGACGAAGCGCGTTTTATTGTCGAGCAAATAGAAAGCTGGGTGAGTAACGGTCAAACGCGGCGCTCTGCAGCTATTTTATATCGCTCCAATGCGCAGTCCCGGGTACTGGAGGAGGCCCTGTTGCGCAGTGGCCTGCCTTACCGCATTTACGGGGGGCAACGATTCTACGAACGCCTGGAAATCCGCAATGCCATGGCTTACCTGCGACTGCTGGTCAGCCGGGGCGATGACGCCGCCTTTGAGCGCGTGATTAACACCCCGCCCCGCGGTATTGGTAGCAAGACTCTGGATATTTTGCGAGCCACCGCCAGAGAGAACCAATGCTCGTTATGGCAGGCCATCGCGGTTTGTCAGGAGCACAAGCTACTGCCGGCCCGGGCACTCACGGCTATGGACGGATTCCGGGTATTAGTGGATGAGCTTGATACCCTCACCGACCCCATGACCCTCGAGGAGCTGGTGGATCAGATGGTGCGCCGCTCCGGCCTGATTGCGTATCACGAGAAGGAAAAAGGCGAGAAAGGCCTGGCCCGCGTCGAAAACCTCGAAGAACTGGTGAGCGCCGCGCGGACTTTTGTTCCCGAGAGTGATGAGCTATCGCCTTTGCAGCAGTTTGTGGACAGTGCGGCACTGGATGCCGGCGAAGGTCAGGCAGATCCTCACGAAGACAGTGTTCAACTAATGACTTTGCACTCCGCCAAGGGTCTGGAGTTCCCGCTGGTGTTTCTTGCCGGCATGGAAGAAAACCTGTTTCCCCACCGTATGTCCATCGAAGAGCCTGGCCGTTTAGAAGAAGAGCGACGACTTTGCTATGTAGGCATTACCCGCGCCATGGAGCGATTGATTCTCACCTATGCCGAGAGTCGTCGCCTGCATGGCAGTGACAGCTACAACCCACCTTCGCGGTTTGTGCGTGAGATACCGTCAGAGCTGGTGAATGAGGTGCGACTGCAGACCAAGATCAGCCGTCCGGTGAGTCAGTTGTCCGGCAGCACGCCCGCTGCGGACACGGGACTTAACCTCGGGCAGCGGGTGTATCACCAGATGTTCGGAGAAGGTGTGGTACTGAACTTTGAGGGCCGGGGCAGCAACGCAAGAGTCGAGGTCAACTTTGCCGCCGAAGGCACAAAATGGCTGGTGGTGCAGTATGCGAAACTACAAGCGCTTTAACGACGCAGTATCCATAATAAAACCAGGAATGGTTGAATAATTAAAACAGTGAGAAGCCCTCACCAGGGGTTCTGGGGTGAAAGCGGAATGAATAAATCACAGGGGTTCAATCGCGAGGCTCTGGCAGTGTTGGTGCTTGCCGCAGCACTGGTGTTGCTTATCGCGCTCTGGGCTTTCGAGCGTGTGACTGACGATCGTGCTGCGGGGCCGGGTAATGCCGGCGAGCTAGGCCAGGGTGGCGAGCGTATTGAATGGAAGCTGGTGACTACCTGGCCCAAGAACCTCCCCGGTCTTGGACACACCCCGGAAGTGTTCGCGCAAATGATTCGCGAGATGAGCGCAGGACGCATGGACGTTCGGGTGTACGGCGCGGGTGAGATCGTCCCCGCGTTTGAGGTGTTTGACGCGGTGTCATCCGGCGTCGCGCAGGTAGGGCATGGGGCGAGCTATTACTGGAAGGGCAAAATCCCCTCTTCGGTATTTTTTACCGCTGTTCCCTTTGGCATGAACGCCCAGGAAATGAACGGTTGGCTGCACTACGGCGGCGGCATGGAGCTGTGGCAGGAAGTGTATGCCCCAGCGGGTCTGGTGCCCTTTGCCGGCGGCAGTACCGGCGTGCAGATGGCCGGGTGGTTCAATCGCGAGATTAAGTCCCTGGAGGATCTCAAAGGCTTGCGTATGCGCATCCCGGGTCTGGCGGGCGAGGTGTTTAGCGAAGCCGGGGGCGAGGCGGTGCGCATCCCGGGTGGTGAGGTGTATACCGCCTTGCAGACCGGTGTGATCGACGCCGTGGAGTGGGTGGGACCCTACAACGACCTGGCGCTGGGGCTCCATGAAATTGCGGAGTTTTATTATTATCCCGGCTGGCACGAGCCCGGCTCCATGCTGGAGTTCATCGTCAATGAAAAAGCGCTCAGGGCGCTTCCCGAGGATTTGCAGGCCATTGTTAAGTACGCCGCGCGGGCGGCCAACCAGGACATGCTTGATGAATTCACGGCGCGCAACAATCGCGCGCTTCGCGAGATGATCGAGCAGCACAACGTCAAGCTTCGGCGCCTGCCTGACGACGTACTCGAGGCTCTTTATCGCGGTAGCGAGAAAGCCATGGCAAAGTTGATTGCTGAGGATCCTATGGCCGCCAAGGTGAATGCTTCGTTCCAGGCATTTCTGACGGATGTGCGTGCCTATCACGAGATTTCCGAGCAGTCTTATATCAATGCGCGCCGGGATCTTATGGGGCCACTGATTAAAGAGTAAGGCTTGGACTACTCTGGGGTTTGTTGCTTCGGGGTCCCGGAAAACTCAGTTGTGAGTAATGGTCCGGGTGCGTCGCTGCTCATCGATGGCCACAAACACAAACTCTCCCTCGGTCACTTTGATGGGCTCGCCGTCATGGGGAGAGTTAATCCACACCTCTACCATAATGCGAACGGACGATCGCCCGATCTCGATAACATCGCAGTAGCACGACACCACGGCACCGACCTGCACCGGTGTGATAAAAGCCATGCCATCAATGGCGACTGTCGCCACCCTGCCCTTTGCCACTTCTCCTGCGGTGATCGCACCGGCCAGGTCCATTTGCGACAGTAACCAACCACCAAAAATATCACCGGACGCATTGGTGTCTCTCGGCATGGCAATGGTTTGCAGGGCAAGTTCGCCCTGGGGCAATGGTGTGGAGTCGATGTCGCTCATGGTCTGTGGTTCTGCTTTATCTAATGAAAATTCATGTGTTTTGGCCTGCGATCAACCCGGTCCGGATCATAGCTGCGATGGCAGCCAGGTTGCCAGGGATGGCCACATCCAAAGTGCCGCTAGCACCAGTAGTTGAATCAAAATAAAGGGTATCACGCCCCGGTATATCGCGGAGGTGGGAACGCTGTCGGGCGCCACGCCGCGAAGATAGAAAAGCGCGAATCCAAAGGGTGGCGTTAAAAACGACGTTTGCAGGTTAATGGCAATCATGATGCCTAGCCATACCGGGTCTACACCCATGAGCAGCAAAATCGGGCCAACGATGGGGACCACAACAAACGTGATCTCAATGAAGTCGAGCACAAAGCCCAATGCAAAGATCACCACCATCACCAGTAAAGTGGCAGAGAAAACGCCGCCGGGAAGGTCGGCAAAAAATGCCTGAATCAGTTCTTCGCCGCCAAAGCCCCGAAACACCAATGAAAACACGGCCGCTCCGATAAGAATCATGAACACCATGGCGGTGGTTTCCAGGGTGCTGGTAACAATCTCCTGCAGCTTTGAGCGATTGATTTCGCCCCGCATGGCTGCCAGAAACAGTGCGCCCGTCGCACCCACACCGGCAGCCTCGGTGGGCGTTGCTGCCCCGGCGAGAATGGATCCGAGCACGACCGCAATAAGGATGAGCGGCGGGATCAGTCCATGAAACAGCGTGGTCCAAGACATGCTGCGGGTCTGTGCCGGCGGCACGCTCGCGGGACGAAACATCGCCATACTCAATATGTAGATGCAGTAGAGACTGACCAGCAGCAGACCCGGAATGATGGCGCCCACGAACAGGTCCCCCACCGATACGGTTTGCGGGTTAAATACATCAAGCTGGAGTTGGGCCTGCTGATAGGCGCTGGAGAGAATGTCGCCAAGGAGCACCAGCGCAATAGACGGGGGAATAATCTGCCCGAGGGTACCGGTGGCGCAGATCGTTCCGGTTGCGACGCTCGGCGAGTAGCCTGCCCGCAGCATGCTCGGCAGCGATAACAGGCCCATAGTGACCACGGTGGCGCCAACAATACCGGTACTTGCCGCCAGGAGCATACCCACGAGTACCACAGAGATGGCCAGTCCCCCGGGGAGCCGACCCAGCAGTGCCGACATGCTCTCTAACAGCTCTTCGGCCACTTTCGATTTCTCAAGTGTGACGCCCATCATGACAAACAAAGGTACGGCGATGAGGGTCACGTTGCTGATGGTGCCAAACAGGCGTCCTGGCAGCGCCTCCAAAAACGCCGGGTCAAAGTTGCCGGCAATGGTCCCTACCGCGGCAAAAAGCAGAGCAGTACCGGCCAAGGTAAATGCCACGGGGTATCCCAGCATTAACAGGCCGCATACCGCCGCAAACATCCATAGGGCTATGTAACCGTCCATTACGGGTTCTCGTGACGAATCAGGGTGTGGGCGTTACGCAAAATGTCGGCGATACCGGCAATGGCCAGATTAATCGCCATCAGCGGCAGCAATGTTTTGAGCACATACATATAGGGAATGCCGCCCGGTTCCGGCGAGCTTTCGCGAATCTTCCATGCCTCACCGACGTAGCCCCAGCTCACAATCACAATCACCGCGCACAGGGGCAGCAAAAAGACGATGCCGCCCAGGGCATCGACCCAGGCGCGTTGGCGGTCATTGAACTGACGGTAAAAGATATCGACCCGCACATGGCCGCCCGATGTCAGGGCGTAGGCGACGCCGAGCATAAAAAGGCTGCCGTGCAGATAAGTGACGGCTTCCTGCATGGCGATAGAGCCGGTAGCAAACCCGTAGCGTAAAATGACAATAGCGGCAGTCAGTAATGCCATGGCCAAAGCGCACCAGGCCAGCAAGCGACCGAATAGCAGGGTAAAGCGGTCCACCGTCTGTATCAGAGACGCCCAGTTAAGCACCTGTTTGCTGCCTTTCTTAATGCCGGAAGGCGAGGGTATCATAGCCCACCGCGTGGTCTCTTCTTTACCTAACACCTTGAGAACCCAGCTAAAACGCGAATGACAACTCACTTCATCAGCTAGCAAGGATATGGACAATGCTGAGCGTAATTTCCCCGGCCAAAACTCTTGATTTTGACTCGCCTGTCACCACTCGCAAGGCAACACAGCCGGAGTTTCTGGAGCGCTCCCAGGCGCTGATTGAGGATGCCCGACGTCTGGATCCTGCGGACATTCGATCGTTGATGGGCGTGTCCGAGAACATTGCCGCGCTGAACCATCAGCGATTTATGGACTGGCATCAACCGTTTGACAAAGATAATGCACGGCAGGCGATCCTCGCGTTTAAGGGCGACGTGTATACCGGCCTGGAAGCCGAGACTATGGATGCCGCGCAGCTTGCCTTTGCCCAGAAGCATCTTCGTATCCTCTCGGGACTGTATGGATTACTGCGACCGTTGGATCTCATGCAGGCTTATCGTTTGGAGATGGGCCTGAAGTTTGCCAATAGTGGTGGTAAGAACCTCTATGATTTTTGGGGAGACTCTCTGACCGAGAGTCTCAACAAGCAACTCAAAAAGACCGGCACTCCGGTGCTGCTTAATCTGGCATCCAATGAATACTTCAAGGCGGTTAAGCCCGGAGCTCTGGATGCAGAGGTAATAACCCCGGTCTTTAAAGACCTCAAGAACGGCAAATATAAAATTATCAGCTTCTTTGCCAAAAAAGCGCGGGGACAAATGGCCCGCTACATTATCGATCGAGAAATCAATGATGTGGCGGCGCTCAAGAAATATCGCGTCGCTGGCTATCGCTACAACGCTGGCGAGTCCAGCGCGCGGGAACTGGTGTTTACCCGGGACGAAGCGCCGGCAAGCTAGTTTCAGCCAATACTTTGCACCACCCACCATAGTGATATTAATGACAGGGAAAGCATCATGAGCTTGGATGCCAGCGCAGAACCGAGTCCAGAGACATCCGCCCATCAGGTAGTGATCATTGGCGCAGGTATGTCGGGCCTGTGCATGGGCATCAAGCTTCGGGAGCGCGGCATTACTGACTTTGTGATTCTTGAGAAATCACCTGAGGTCGGCGGTACCTGGCACGACAATACCTATCCGGGCGCCTGCTGTGATGTAGCCTCGGTGCTTTATAGCTATTCCTTTGCGCCGAATCCCGATTGGTCCCACAAGTTTTCACCGCACAACGAGATTAAGGCGTACTTTGAGCGATGTGCCCAAGAGTTTGGCCTGCTTCCGCACCTGCGTTTAAGTACCGAGGTGGAGCACGCGCAATGGCAGGAAGAGGCTGGCCTTTGGGAGATTCGTCTTGCTAACGGCGAAACACTGACGGCACGCAGCGTGGTCAGTGGCCTGGGTCAGCTCAATCGACCGAACATTCCCGACTTTGCCGGCCGCGACAGTTTTGCGGGCCACAGTTTTCATTCGGCGCGCTGGGATCACGATTACGACCTGAGCGGCAAACGTGTGGCGGTGATTGGAAACGCCGCCAGTGCCTTGCAGTTTATTCCGCATATCGCCAAAGAAGTTAAGCAGCTATATGTGTATCAACGCAGCGCAAACTATGTGATCAAGCGTGATGACCGGGCTTACAAAGACTGGGAGAAGTGGGTCTTTCGTTATGTACCCTTTGCGCAAAAAGCGGCGCGAGCCATGGTGTATTTTCGTGGCGAGTGGCTGTTTTATCCCGTGCTGCGCAACAGCTCTACCTGGCTGCTTAAGCAGTGGGAAAAGTGGTGCAAGGATTATCGCGAAGAGGAAATTGCAGATCAGGAGCTCCGGGACAAGCTGACCCCGGATTACCGTCTGGGTTGTAAGCGCATTTTGATTTCTGATGACTTTTACGGCGCCTTTGTCAGAGACAACGTAGAGTTGGTTACCTCCCCCATCACGGGCATGAGTGAAAACAGTGTTCGCGCCGAAGACGGCGTCGATCGTCCGGTGGATGCCGTTATCTATGCCACCGGATTCAACACCTCCGAGATGCACAGTGCTGTGGACTTTACGGGCGAGAACGGCATCTCGCTGCAAGAAGCCTGGCGCGACGGTGCCGAGGCCTATCGCGGGGTGTGTACCCACGGCTTTCCGAACTTCTTTATGTTGTATGGGCCCAATACCAACCTGGGTAGTAACTCGATCATCTTCATGGTGGAGCGCCAGGTCGACTACGTTGTTGACTGCATCGATAAGCTGTTGAGCCATGAGCTTCGCGCGCTGGATGTAAACAAGAACGTTCAAATGGCTTACAGCGAACGTATGCAGGGCGAGTTGGCACAGACCGTGTGGGTGGCGAGCTGCGAAAGCTGGTACAAAAACGCCGCGGGCAAAGTAACCAACAACTGGCCGCGATCAACATTGGCCTACTGGTGGCATATGCGCAGCCCGGATTTTGCCGACTTTGATATGCGTGTTTAGTCGTCGTGGATCTGCCCTTTTCCCAGGCTGCGCAAAACAATTGCCAACCCATTCTGCAGGAGCTGCACCGCCTGTTGGCTGATGCGGGCTCCGTACTGGAGATTGGTGCCGGCACGGGACAACATGCCTGTGCCTTTGCAGCGGCCATGCCGCATTTACAGTGGCAACCCAGCGAGCACCCCGGGTCGCTGGATACGCTGCGCCCGCGCTGCGAGTTGGCGGCTTTAGACAACCTTCTGTCACCGATCGCGGTCGATATTTGTCAGGGTCCCTGGCCCTCACCCTGGCCTGATGCGGTGTACACCGCCAATACCTTGCACATTGTGTCCAGGGAACTGGTGCAAACGCTGTTTAGTGTTTGTGCCGCTCAGGGAGCATTGGGTTCGCAGCTGATTGTCTACGGTCCTTTTAACTATGAGGGGCAGTACACCTCGCAATCCAATGCGAACTTTGATCTCTGGTTAAAAGATCGGGATCCAGGCAGCGGCATCCGTGATTTTGAATGGGTGGATTCTCTTGCTACCGATGCCGGATATGCTTTGCAGCAAGATATTGCGATGCCTGCTAACAATCGGCTTGTGGTGTGGCGTAAGTGCCGCTCCGACTAGAAGGCAGGCATAGCGTCCTCAATTAGCGGCTCACTCCGCGGGCTCAGCAACCAGCGCCATGCGGGTGCCGTCAGGCGAGATGGCCAGCCGGCTCAATGTCAGTCCCAGATCAGCGAGGTCGACGACTGGCTGCCAGCTGCCGTGCTGCCAGGCAAACACCCCGGATCCGGCAGAGCTCAGCAGTACCCCATCGGGCGTCCACGCGTGGAACTCGCCGCCTTCGGGCAGGACGGTGAGTGCATCGGTGCGATTCAGGTCAAGATCGTGAATTTCAATCAGCGTGCCGCTGTCTGTCGTGCGTGTGAAGCTGACCGCTCTGCGGTTGGGTACCGACTGAGGTGAGCGTCCCACAGCAGTGGCAATGGTTCTTGTCGCCTGCGTTTGAAGTTCTACAAGCTGAAGCAGCGACGGGTCCTGCAGGCGCCAGAGCGCAACATAGTCTGCATCGAACCAGGCGTGATAGCCCACCGGCCCGATGTCAGCAAAAATGATTTCTGCAGTGGCGCCCTCTTGCGGCGTGCGCCACAGCCGCCCGCTGCTGTCGTCCGGCGACCGGATGTAGCTGATCCCACTTTCGGTGCCGGGGATCGGTGTGGGAGAGTACTCGCCCTGATTGGGTGTTGCTGTAACCCGGGTGGAGCGTTCTGCGGCGGAATTCCAGCGCCAGATGTCCGTTCGTCCGCCTTCCATCTGCACGAACATGAGGTCCCCATCAGGGGTGAAGGACGGCTGATTGTCGTAGCCGGGGCGCTGGGTGATGTTACGTGGTGATTCGGCGCGCAGCGTATCGCCCTCGCGCACCAGCGCCAGGAGCCAGACATCAGTCTCTGGTGCTGTAGTTGTTGTTGAGGGCTCTGACTCAGATTCAGACGCCGCGGGCGGATCCACTGGCGCCCGTTTTGCGCATCCTGTCGTTACCAACAAAATGACGACGACCCATAGTGCGAGGACGCCGCGCAGCGCCGGGCGGAGGTGAAGATAATTCATGAAGAGCATCCGCGTGAGAACATGCAAAAGAGGGAGCCTAGCATAGCCCTGCCCAGGGCTGGCTCTCGGGGCAAAACCTCACGCGGTGTTCGCGAACAAGGCTGCCTATTGCGCCTCAAACACTGAATTCAGTCTTGAGCTGATTCGGGGGGTAAGATCACTGGCCGCTGTTTCAGCACATTTCAGAACGCAGTAGTGAAGTTATAGCGGCCTGCGTTGCAACTTCCCTTATCACCTCAGACTGTGTCAAAACTCGCTTTGCTACTTGTCGCACCGATTTACTGCGCACAGCAGGTCCGCTCGACTCAATGAGAGGCCCTTGCGGCATCGCAGGTTTCCTTGGCAATTATTGGGGCTTCAAAGTGCGTCGCTCAGAGTCGCGAATATGCGGCCTCAGATGATGGATTTCGAGGCGCAAAATGAGGCTGCTTAGCCTCTTATCGCTGCCATCAGCGGTACAACACCAAACATCTGCAACATCCGTTTGAGGTTGTAGGACAGGACATGCAGGCTCATTTCTGTGCTGACATGTTTGAGTGTCTTCATCTGGAAGTGCGTCGGCCCGAGCCAGGATTTGATTGTGCCAAAGGGATGCTCCACTGTGCTACCGCGAATGCGCATGCAGTTCGACAGTCGGTCCACCCGATCTTCCATGGCCTCTAATACTTCTTCATGTTCCCAGCGTCCCATGCGGCGTTGCTTTCCCGTCGTGCATTTTGGTTTTAGCTCGCACTGTGAGCAGGCCGATGACCAGTAACGACGAATCGCTTTGTCTTGCTGCTCGCTCGTGTACCGATAGATCAATCGCTCGCCGGCCGGACATTCGTATTCGTCATCTTCCGGTTGATAGACGAAGTCTGCCCGAGCAAACAGTCCTTTGGCCTGGTTGTTCGAGGTTTGTGTCT
>DS999406.1:527185-558683 GCA_000158155.1 gamma proteobacterium NOR5-3
CGCCGCGGTAGACATGACGCGGGCGTCGGGATCAGTCAGGGATATTTGTTGGTCCGGTGTTGCCAGCATCCGGACCTCGAGCTTTTTTAGTGCCTGAATCTCCTCCTTAAGCGCCGCGACTTTATTTTCCAGTCGATCGGTCTTGGTGTGACTGGTCTCACTGTCGCGCCGGTCGGCGCTGGCGATCTGACCCAGATAGCGGGCGATGCTGTCGTCGATCTGCTCCAGGCGTTTCTTGATCTTGGCTTTACTGAAGTTGCGATTGCGGTTGTTCACCGCTTTGAATTTGCTGCCATCAATCGCCACAAAGGCATCACTAAACAGATTGAGCTTGCGGCACAGCATGACGAACTCTCGACACACCAGGCGAATGGCTTCACCGTTGTTCTTGCGAAAGTCGGCGATGGTTTTGAAGTCCGGTGTCAGTCTGCCTGTTAACCACATCAGCTCCACATTACGCCCGGCTTCACGCTCTAGCCGACGAGAGGACTGGATACGATTGAGGTAGCCGTAAATATAGAGCTTCAACATCATGGCCGGGTGGTAAGCGGGCCGACCTGTGACTGCGGGGATCGTTTTGAAACCCAAACCGGAGAGATCTAAATCATCGACGAACACGTCGATAACGCGAACTGCGTTATCTTCTGCGATGTAATCATCAATGCGTTCAGGAAACAGCGTGGCCTGTGATCGGCTTTCGCCCTCGATGAATCCACTCATGGCAGCAACTCTTCAGCGAGAAAGTCAGATCATATCTCGTTGAGGAGTTTTCACACAGTCTGACCTCATAGCGGCCGAAATCAGGCAGCGAATTCGACCAGTTTCATGTCCGCTTTCGGGTCAGGATCGGCCGATGTCTGCCTCGCGCTCAGACCTTACATTAAAAGACTTGCGCAACGTTCTGCACTAGCTTACGTTTTGCTAGATATGACGAGGGAGTGCTGGGGTGTTAGGTAGCAAAGCCATTGTGACCCTGTGCGCGTTAATTCGCTGTTAGCCCTAAAACCAAGGGGAGTGAATGTGAGCGACCCAGTGCAGCTTTCTGACAGCTTATGGATCATTGATGGCCCGGCCGTCCGATGGTTCACGGTGCCGTTCCCGACGCGCATGGTGATTGTTCGACTCGCTGACAACAACCTCCTGATTCACTCACCGATTGAACTGACGCCGAAGATAAGGAGAACCGTAGAAGCATTGGGACAGCCGAAGTACTTGGTCTCTCCCAACAAGATCCACCACCTGTTCTGGTCCAACTGGCAGGCGGCGTATCCGGAGGCACTAAGCTTTTCACCACCCGGCCTTGCTCAAAAACGACCGGACCTATCTTTCTATGGAGAGCTTGGTGACAGCCCGGAAACGTTTTGGGCAAAGGAAGTCGACCAACTCACCTTCAAGGGTAGCCGGATCTTCAATGAAGTTGTCTTCTTCCATATTCCGTCAAGAACCCTCATCCTCGGGGATCTAGTGGAGAACTTTGATCCTGGGACACTTTCTCGCTTTCACCGGCTAGTCGCTCGGTTCGGCCGAGTGCTGGCTCCGCACGGTCAAACGCCTTTGGATTACCGGCAGTCGTTTCTGTTGCGTCATCTTGAGGCCCGCTCGAGCCTGCACCGTTTGTTGGAATGGGGGCCCCGCTCAGTCGTCATGTGCCACGGGCTGCCGGTGACCGAAAATGCGGAAGCGTTCTTAAAGGCGGCCTTCGGTTGGCTTCAAGAAAAAGACGGTCTGACAAAGCCATGGAGCCGATACGGCTAAGGCTGCGCGGCTCATACCTGGCGCTATGCATTTAGTAAGCTTCGGCGACATGTCTAGCTTTTAATCGGAAGCGTTCTTTAGCAATGGCTCAAAACATCTCATAGCAGTCGCTGTCTTAGCGCTAAAGGTCGTTGCCGTCAGGAGCCGCAGCAAACTCGGGCTAATTTGCTCGCAACGCGAAAAGCCCTCGAAGTACCGCGGGTATCATGAACCCAGCCCCTAATCCAACCATGCTCCAGGGGAACCAATCACCGGCAAGGTAGAGCCCTAAAACACCGCCTGCGCCAAAGCCCACTAATCCGGCAGCCGACTTTTGCCTTTGGGATTCGCGCAAACGATTGCGCTTGCCCGATGGACAGATTGATGATGCACCCTCTGCCCCGGCTTACCCCCAGGGAACATTTCGTGGCGGCTTTGCCCCGGATTTTTCTCTGACGCTAGACGGAACAAAAGCCCGGATCAGGCGCTCCTAGCCAGAGTCATTCATTTTTGGCGATGAATGCCTGCACAGGCTGTCATGCGGTGGATCGAAAGATAGTTGGGCCGTCTTTTACAGAAGTTGCAGCTAAGTACACCGGGACAGATGACGCGGCAACATCCCTGGCCGCTTCTATAAAAAATGGCGGCGCCGGCAAGTGGGGTGCAATGGCCATGCCGCCTATGGCGGGGCTAAGTGATGCTGAGGCCCTGGCGTTGGCGGAGTATGTATTGGATCAATAAGTAGTCTTACTGAGTTAAGAACTCCGTCCATCTACGCGCCATGGCGGAAACCGCCTCTGTTCACCGGCGAACATGAAGCATAGTTCGTTTCCTGCGGGATCCTTTATTCGAGCCTCTTTCCACCCCCAGCTTTCATCCGTAATTTTTTGTCGCAGTACTAACCCTCGTGCAGTCAACGTGTGGACTTGACTTGCCAGGGCCTCCTCGCTTGCGTGGTCAAAGTAAACGACGGTATTTTGCGCGATGTTTTTATCCACGCTGTGCAAAGAGAGGGTGGCACCATCACCACTTAAAGACTCAAAACGCGCATAACGCGGCGGCGAGTCGACTATCTGAACGAGCCCGATAGACTTGTAGAACGCAACGGACTCTTCGTAGTCAGTGCATCCAATCGTAATCTGGTTAATCCACATGTGCTCAGGCAACCTCCGGATGTGTAACTAGCTTTAGTGCCCGCTCTGTTTACTCATCGCCGCCGGGTATCGCTGCCACGGGCATTGGCGGCAACTTGCCCACCCCCCTCAAGCGATCCCGGGGGTTGATCACACAGGGCCGGCCCAGCAAGAGGTTGTTGGGATAAACAATGGCCTCCCGATTCTCGGTGATCAGCTTTAAGTTAAACAAGCCTAAATCGGCGATGTAGCATTCGGCGTAATTGTCGGCATCAAGAATGCGTACAAATGTGCCGCGGCGAAACGTGGGGTGCAGCAATATTACAAAGTACGCGGTGATATTGCTCAGGATCGACCAACTGGCAAACAGTGCAACACCCAGAAGTGTCAGAGTCGTACCCGCAAACACCAGTACCGAGCCGAACTGCACGCCCCAAACCACCATTATTGCCAATCCACACAGCGTTCCGGTCAACAATCGGGCTATGCCCACCGCCCGATCGCCCGAGCTCTCTGTTAATCGCGCGTTATCTGCACTGCGAGAGAGGATTGGGAGGGTGAGTCGATTGATCAGAAAATAAAGACCTACAATGGCGAGCGTGACGATGACCTGCCATGAATAAGCGCCAGCCCAGTTCGTGAGGGTGACCCAGATTGTCGCGAGGTCCATGTGTCTGTCCTTAAGCCAAACCGCCTAAAAGGTGTCTTGTGAGTATCGCATGTTAGAAATGCCTTAGGCGTTTGTGGTTTTATTCAACTACTGGGGGCCTTAGCGTGAGGCATAAAAAAAGGCGCTATTCCATGAGGATAGCGCCGAGGGGAGGGTTGCTCTGATTGATCGAAAAACTAATCAGCGATGCCGGTTGAAGGGTGGACGCCCGCGAAAACTGGTGATTTTTGGCTCTTCTTCAATTATCTCCATAGACGCCGCATCCACTATCGGCAGTTCAACCTGTTTGCGGCTAAACGGAGGGCGACCTGTAAAGTCGGTCTGCCAAACGACCTCCGTTTCTACGTCGGCGTCAATTACTTCCATCGCAGCGATATCGACGGTGTTTACCGGTACACGCTCACGCTTGTAAGGCGGCTTGCCACGCATGTCGACTTCCCAGCGATACTCGATGTTGTCCATGGATGATGTGTTGTCGGCGATAACGCTGCCTGATGCAGCCAGTACGGTTGCGGCGAGAAATGTTGAGGCACTAAAGATTGCATTTGATTTCTTCACTGAATCGAACCCCCTACTCTATGGTCATTGTCGAAACTGTCTAGTTGTATTGCAGGGCTTGATTAACCACCCCGGACGGATGACCAATCATAGCGCCTGGCTGCCTAACACCTGAGCAAACCAATGAGAATTATCGATAGATTTTTACTATCAAACCTACGTTACCAATGTTAATTGAGCACAACTAATTAGTAAAAACCGCGTGTTTGCGATGATTTCGCACTGTAGGCGAGCGCCCGGTGCGCGTTTGTGGGGCAGTCGGTCTGCAATACGGAGACGCAACAATCCGTGCACCACCGTGGAATAAGGCTTTATCAACCTATGGCTCAACAATTGCAGCTACTAACGCCATGGGTAGGTACTTTCAGGCACTTCTTTGCGTCGCGGGACTCTGGGCTGTAGCGTCGAGCGTACTTGCGCAACAGACGGTTGCCTTTCCGTTGAGCGCTGGCAAAGGGGGCGCGTTGGAGTTAGCCCTGGATGTTGACGGTGAGTCGGCCACCTTCCTGCTAGACACGGGGGCAGCAATGGCGACCATCAATAGCGCCCTTTTTGACCGCATCCGTGATCACGGAACGGTGCGCAAGTCCCGAGAGGTTGCTGCACGTATGGCGGACGGCCGCACTCGCAAATTGAATGTTTACGAGATCACGGGTCTACGACTTGGTCAGGGTTGTGAGCTGGGGCCAACCGAGGTGATTGTTGTCCCCGGATCCGGACGCAATCTTCTGGGCCTTAATGTTCTTGAGAAATTTGCACCGCTGACGCTCTCTTTAAGCCCACCGGCGCTGGGATTGAGTAATTGCGCCACGATGAAACTGCCGGACCCGATTCCGGGAGAGATGGCGGTGGCGGCCGTATCACCGTTATAAGCTATCTAACACCTGCACGGCGTGACCTAAGCGGGCTCCGATAATAGAACGCATATCTTTGGCGAGTACCTTATAAAACCCCCGTGCCGGACTACTTGGTCGCCAGGCGAGCACGTGCAGTCGGGCAATGGACTCATCATCAAGCTCCTTTACCGTAAGCCCGCTTTCTGCGTTGATTTCGGACTCGACGTAAAGGGCCGGGAGAAACGCCAGCCCCATTCCCATAACCACCATTAAGCGCAGCGCATCCAAGCTGCTTCCTTCGTAGTCTCTAAGTACCTCTGCTCCCAGTCGACTGCACACCGCTTCGATTTCCCTTGCGAATTGATGGCCATGCTCTGTAGTAAGTACTTGCTCACCAGAAAGATCCTTACCCCCCCATACGGGAACCTGCGACAGGGGGTGATCTTTAGGTGCCGCCAAAAGGATTTTTTCGCGCAAAAGTGGCTCTTGTACCAGGTCCGGAATATTGATTGGCAGCGAGGTGATGATGAGATCGTATTCACCGTGAGCAATACCTTCCTCAAGGCCCCGGGGTGAATCCTCCCGCACATAAAACCGCAGCCCGGGGTGGGCTTCTCGCAATGCCGGTAGAATTTGCGGTAACAGGTAAGGTCCCAGCGTGCCCTTGACGCCTAAACGGTAGGTGGCTTTCTCGTTGGCGTTGGAATCTCCCACCTGTTGACCCAGTTCTTCCATGGCTTCGATCACACGGCGCGCCTGGGGTTCAAACAAGCGGCCCACGGGTGTGAAGTAAGCGCCGCTGCGAGAACGCTCCAGGAGTTTTGCCCCCAACAACTCTTCTGCGCGGGCGACCTGCGCGGTGAGCGTGGGTTGGCTGATACCTAATTCGTCCGCCGCCCCGCGAAAGCTACCGCTCTTCGCAACAGCAAGGATGTATTCGATTTGCTTGAGTGACGGTCTTTTCATCGGGTCGCGGTGATCCAGGTGTGGCCTCATGTTGGAATAAGCGAGAAAGCAGCACAAGCCTCGGGGTTTGACGTGCGGTCATGCGATACATTGTGCAGTGGGGTGCCCGCTGATAAACAGACCGTATACGCTTAGGCTTCGGACTCATCGTTTGGCGCTTTTGGCGGCAGTTTTGGCGCCGTAGGTTCACTCAGAACCCCGAGACGATCATGCTCAATCGTTGGATGCTGCGTGGCCGCTTTGGGTAGTTCGCCTTTCGCATTCGCTGCCGTACTCTTAAAGCGCTCCACCTTTCCGTAGAGGCCCTGCTTTCCTACCAGCGCAGTCACCGTTTTGTTGTATTTGTCCGTTGTGGTGTTGAGCGTTTTCCCCATGTCTTCCAGTCGCTGTCCTACCAGACAGACTTTGTTGTAAATCTCTCCCGCCATCTCGCTGATGGCGCGGGCCTCCTCATTACTTCGATAGGAAATCCATAAGCTGGCAACTGTGCGAAGCATCGGTAGCAAGGTGGTGTGCGACACCATAATGACATTCTTGCGATAGCCATCATTAAAGAGCTCTTTATTAAACTTGAGCGCTTCAATGTATGCCGCCTCTATGGGCATGAACATAAAAACAAGTTCGGGACTGTTCATACCGCTGAGTGAAGAATAGTCCTTTGCAGACAGGTCATCGATATGTCGCTTCAATGCCTGTCCGTGGGCCTTGAGCGCATCATGACGCTCTTCATCCGTCTCGGCGGCCACCGCACGATCATAGTCAACCAGCGACACTTTGCTATCGATGATGAGATGTTTGCCGTCCGGCAGTTTGATCACGAAATCCGGAATCCGCAGCTTGCCCTCAGCATCACGAAAACTGCTTTGAGCCTCGTAGTGACTCCCGGGTTCAAGGCCAGCCAGCTGCAAAGTGCGCTCTAACTGCACCTCTCCCCAGTTACCCGTGGTTTTCTTGTCTCCTTTGAGTGCCTTGGCCAGGTTTTCGGCCTGGTCGCTCATCTTGAGACCCACACCCATCATGTTGCGCAGTTCTACCGCGAGGCCTTCGTTGCCGCGAATGGACTGCTCGTGCACCTCGTTGATGCGTGACTGAAACCGGTGGATCTGGTCGCCAAAGGGTTTGAGTAGCGACTCCATGGACTGTTGGTTATCGCTGCTGAACTTCTTTCCACGCTCCTCGAAGATGCGGTTTGCGAGGTTTTCAAACTCCATGGCCAGCTGCCGTTTGCTGTTTTCCAGCAGCTCCATTTGCTCTTTGTGCTTTTCTTGATCGGCGCTTTGTCGTGCGCTCAATCCTGCGTTGGTTGACGACAACAAGTCTCGCTCCCGCTGAAGCTCGCTAACCCTGACGCTGAGCTTTTCAAACTGCTCGGCCAGAATTTCCCGCTCGCTCAAAAGACTCGCGTGACCAATTTCCAGCTCTTGCAGGCGGTCTCGTTGTTCCTCCAGATCGCCCCGGGTTTTCGACAATTCAGCACCGCGCCACAGCCAGGCGATAACGCCGCCACAGACAAGACCCAGCATGGCGTAGAGCAGTGATGGGTCGTTGAGCGCCGCCTCGATCAAAGCTTTTCCTGGTGATTATCCGGCGGTGACGTCCTCACTCGCTCTTGCCGCCCGCCAGTTGTGAGATGTCTGCGATGTGCATGAATTGCTCGCGAAGCTGCGCCAATAACGCCAGTCGATTCGCCTTTAGGGCAGGGTCTTCGGCGTTGACCATGACCCCGTCAAAAAAGGCATCTACGGGCTCTCGAAGCGTTGCAAGTCGACTTAAAGCCGAAGCGTAGTCAGCATTCGCCAAGGCGTTCACATTATCCGATGCGGCTGCCGCGATTGCTTCCGAAAGTGCTGTTTCTTGTGGCTCTTTAAGTAAGTGTGCGCTTACTTCAAGACCTTGATCCCGATCTTCAGCTTTTGCCAGTATGTTGCTCACCCGCTTGTTCGCCGCCGCCAGAGCCTCGGCTTCCGGGCGCTGTCCAAAGGCCTGTACCGCGCGAACGCGCCGGTCAAAATCACTGGGTCTGGAGCTGCCGCTACCGCGTACAGCCCGGAAAACTTCAATAGGAATATTGTCGCTCTCATACAGCGCCGGAAGTCGGTCAAGCATATAGTTGAAGACCGCTTCGGGTGCCTCGTCGCTGATAACGCCCTCGGCAAAACCTGCTTTGGCAATGGCCAGACAGTCGCGTAAATCCAGCGTGAGCTGCTTCTCGATCATGATGCGAAGCACGGCAATAGAGGCCCGGCGCAGCGCAAACGGGTCTTTGGATCCTGTGGGAGGCTGACCGATACCAAAGATTCCCAGCAGGGTGTCCAGACGATCGGCTAGCGCCACGGCTACCGCAACATCACCCCGGGGTAATTCGCTGCCCGCCTGGGTGGGCCAATAGTGCTGAGCGATGGCATCGGCCACCGCCGAATCCTCACCATCGTTGCGCGCATAGTAAGCACCGGCGATGCCCTGCATGTCCGCAAACTCTAAAACCATGTCCGACACCAAATCGGCTTTGCACAGTTCTGCCGCGCGTTCCGCCTGCGTTTTATCGGCGCCGGTAAGAGCAGCAAGCTCTCCGGCCAGACGTTGCACGCGCTGTGTTTTGTCGAGCAGGGATCCGAGCTGCTTCTGGAACACCACGGCTCCCAGACGGGATACTCGTGAAGCAAGGGAATGCTGCCGATCCTGTTCGAAGAAAAACGCCGCATCTGCCAGCCGCGGCCTGATGACCCGCTCATTACCGCCGATCACCTGACCGGGGTCTCTACTTTCGATGTTGCTCACGGTGACAAAGTTCGGCATCAAGGTGCCGCTGGCATCGACCACCGGAAAATACTTCTGATGACTTTGCATGGAAGAGATTAGCGCCTCTGCAGGGACCTCCAGAAATGCGGTATCAAAACTGCCTGCCAGCGCCACGGGCCATTCAACAAGGCTTGCGACCTCGCCTAAAAGGTCGGTATCGATCAATGCCTGACCGCCAAGAGCCGCAGCAGCAGCGTCGACTTGCTCGCGTATCAGATGACTACGCTCTTGGAAGTCCGCAATGACCCATGCGTTGCGCATGAGCGACGGATACTCCTTGGCTGACTTAATCTCGATAGGGTCTGGTGCATGAAAGCGGTGTCCTTTAGAAATGTTGCCGCTGGAAATGCCCAGCACATTACCAAAGCCATGCTCATCTCCGTACATAAGAACAATCCAATGCACGGGTCTTACAAATTCCCTGCGCGCTGCACCCCAGCGCATACGTTTTGCAATGGGCAGATCTGCGATAGCTTCGTTTACAAGCTCCCCCAGACACTCTCGCGTTTGTGCACCGCTGACCACCTGTTTGAATCCCAGGCGCTGTCCTTTGGGCGTATCTACCAGCTCCAGATCATCGGCAGAAACGCCTTGCTTGGCCGCAAAGCCTTCGGCGGCGCGGGTCCAGTTGCCGTCGGCGTCTTTCGCCTGCGCCACCGGTGGGCCCAGCGCCTCTTTGGTTTCGTCGGCGCCCTGGTCCACTAAGTCATCGACAAGCACGGCCAGTCGACGTGGCGCTGCAAACCAATGACTTGCGCCGTGGCTCAGGCCTTTCTCGGCAAGTTTCGCGACAACGTTGGCGTGGAGTGCAATACCCAGTTGTTCGAGACTACTCGAAGGCAGTTCTTCACAGCCAATCTCCAAAAGCAAAGGCTGATGACTCATGCTGCGGCCTCCTTGAGTTGAGCGAGGACTTCATCGCGAATACCCGGTTCTGCCATGGGGAATCCCAGCGCTGCGCGGGCATCAAAGTAAGCTTGAGCAACCCCACGCGCCAGAGTGCGCACGCGGAGTATGTAGCGTTGGCGCTCGGTTACCGAGATCGCATGGCGGGCATCCAAAAGATTAAAGGTATGCGATGCCTTCATCACCATTTCGTAGGCCGGCAATGGCAATGCCAGCTCTGTGAGGCGCGCCGCCTCCTTTTCGCAGTGATCAAATTGCGAGAATAAAAAGTCCACGTCGGCTTCTTCAAAGTTGTAGCGCGACATTTCCACTTCGTTTTGATGAAACACATCACCGTAGAGCACGGGACCCTGCGGACTGTGCGTCCAAAGCAGATCATAAACACTGTCCACGCCCTGCAAATACATGGCAATACGTTCAAGGCCGTAGGTGATTTCGCCGGTGACCGGGTAGCACTCAATGCCTCCGGCTTGCTGAAAATAGGTGAACTGCGAGACTTCCATGCCGTTGAGCCACACTTCCCAGCCTAGACCCCAGGCACCCAGAGTCGGCGATTCCCAGTTATCTTCGACAAACCGAACATCATGGGTGAGTGTGTCGATGCCCAGTGCCTGCAAGGATTGCAGATACAGCTCCTGGAATTCCGGCGGTGAGGGCTTCATAGCCACCTGAAACTGATAGTAATGCTGCAGCCGGTTAGGGTTTTTGCCGTAGCGGCCGTCTGTGGGCCGCCGACTGGGCTGCACGTAAGCGGCATTCCAGCTCTCCGGACCCAAAGAGCGTAAAAAGGTGGCAGGGTGAAAGGTGCCCGCCCCCACTTCCATATCCAGGGGCTGAAGGATGAGGCATCCTTTATCCCCCCAGAACTGCTGCAATCTGAGAATAAGATCCTGAAAACTGATGGTGTCTGATGCTTGTTCGAGGTTCTGGCTCACGCGAATTCCTGTGCGAGGTGCAAAAGGCCCGTAGTATACCGTCAGTAACAGCGGCACAATACGCAGCTTAGCCACAAGCCACGCACCAATTTTGACATAGCGATTTGTGAAAAGCCGTTTAATCACATTTTTACTCTGGTTATCTTCCTTGCTCCCATTGGGAGTCTGTCGGGCTATCGGTCGTAGTCTGGGCAGACTCGCCTGGTTATTGGGCGGAAGCCCCCGGCGGGTCACCGAACGAAATATTGGTCTGGCTTTTCCTGATCTTTCGGACTCCCAAAAAGAGCAGCTTGCAAAACATTCCCTGCAGGCCACCGGTGAACTGGCCGCTGAGATGGGCTATATCTGGAATCGACCCTGGAATCAGGTGCGGGCCCATATTCTTGAGATCCAAGGTGACGCTGCGGTGCGCGAAGCGCTTGCCAGTGGACGCGGTGTGATGATGCTGGGCCCGCACCTGGGTAACTGGGAGATTGTGGGGCTGCATATCTCTGAAATGGGGGAATCTGTCGCCCTGTATGAGCCACCCCATATGCAGCAGCTGGACAACATGGTGCGCGCGGCCCGGCAGCGCTCGGGCTCTGTACTGGTACCCACGGATGCCAGAGGTCTCGCCAAGTTGGTCAAGTGCCTTAAGAACGGTGGTATCGCAGGGATTTTGCCGGATCAGGTTCCGCCGGTGGTGGAGTCTGGCGAGAACAGTGTGTTTATGGGCGTGCCTACATTCACGATGACGCTGGCCAGTAAGCTTCTGGCAAAAAGCGGAGCCCAGGCATTTTTTGGTTTTGCCCAGCGCATTCCCGGTGGTTACCGCCTGCATTACATTCCTGCGCATGACGCCATTTACAGCGATGATCTGCAGCTCTCTCTAAAAGCGCTCAATGATGGCGTTGAGCACTGCGTGCGCATGTCCCCCGAGCAGTATCAGTGGGAATACAAACGGTTTCGCGTCAGGCCACGGGGCCCCGTGGACTACTATGCGCGAGACTGGAAGCCAAACACGGACTGACACCTCTCGTTTTACCTTATTTACTTAGGCGGAGTTATGCATGTTTCTCGGTAAGCTGATTGCGGGCGTTTTGGGTGCACTTGTTGCAGGGTTTCCCGGCCTCATCTTTGGGCTCGTGCTGGGGCATATGTTTGACCGGGGGCTGGCTGGTGTTCTGGGCATGGGCTCGGCCGACCTGGAGAAGGTCAAAGAGCAGTTCTTTCGCAGCACGTTTTTGCTCATGGGCTATGTCGCCAAATCTGACGGACGAATCTCCGAAGATGAAGTTGCGCATACCGAAGCAATCTTTCGCCAGCTCGGCTTATCTGATGATCAGCGCCATGACGCCATTTTGCTGTTTAAAGAAGGCGGTGATGACGGTTTTTCTGTAGACGATACGGTGCAACGCTTTTTACTGGCCGGCGGTGCTCACCCGGCGCTCAAGCAAACCATGATGTTGTTCCTCGTGACGCTCGCGCTGGCTGATCGACAGTTACACAGCGGTGAGCGTTCGGCACTGCTGCAAATCGGCGGTCTTCTGGGTTATAGCGCTCAGGCGGTTGAGGAGTTTCTGCGCATGGCCACCGCGCAGGAACAGTTTCATCAACAACCTGGGCACCCCGATACACCCACGCTGTCCGACGCTTACGCGGCATTAGGTGTGAGTGAAGAGGCGCCAGACAACGAAGTGAAGCGCGCGTATCGAAAACTCATGAGCCAAAACCACCCGGACAAACTGTCCGCGCGCGGCGTCCCCGAAGACATGCTCAAGCTCGCGACAGAAAAGGCCCAGGAAATTCAGGCGGCCTACGAGCTGATTAAAAAGTCCCGGGGTACGGGCAAGCGCGGTTAGTGACTCAGTTACGCCAGAACATCGGCGTAAACAATACAAGCAGCGTAAAGACTTCCAGTCGTCCCAGTAGCATGGCAAAACACAGCACCGACTTGGCGAAACTGCCGATATCGCCGTAGTTAGCGGCCACAGATCCCAGGCCCGGCCCCAGGTTATTAAGCGCCGCCGCCACCGCAGAGAATGCAGTGATGAAGTCCAGGCCAGTTGCCATCAACACCAGCATGATCACAATAAATGCAAAGGTATAGACCGCAAAAAAGCTCCATACGGCACTGACTACTGTCGCTTCTACCCGTCTGTTTCCGACTTTCAATGGAATAACAGCATGGGGGTGCACGAGCTGCTTGAGCTCCCGTATTCCCTGCTTGTAAATCAACATCAGACGCATGGCTTTGATGCCACCGCCGGTAGATCCCACGCAGCCGCCCATAAACGAGAACATCAGGAGCATCATCGGTAGAAAGCCGGGCCAGATCGAAAAGTCCTGGGTCGCAAAGCCGGTCGTGGTGGTGATGGACACGGCCTGAAAAAGACCATGTACAAGGCTCTCCTGAGTGTTCAATGTTTCCGAGAACATTAAGTATGCACAGGTGATTCCCACACAGACGGCCATGGCACCGGCAAAAAATCGTGCTTCGGAGTCTTCCCAATAACCCGCCACACTGCGCCGGCGAAAAGCCGTGAAATGCAAGCCGATGTTCAGTGCCGAAATAAACATGAACACCGTGCCAATGAGATAAATCGCATCACTGTCAAAGTAGCCCATGCTGGCATCGTGGGTGCTGAAGCCGCCGATGGCAACGGTGGCAAAGGCATGACAGACCGCATCAAAGCCTGACATGCCGGCAAGACTGTAAGCAGCTGCGCAAAGCACCGTGAGCGCCAGATAAACGGAGAACAGCGCTTTGGCGGTTTCCGTAATGCGCGGCGTAAGCTTGCTGTCTTTACTGGGGCCGGGCGTCTCTGCGCGATACAGCTGCATGCCACCAATACCGAGCATGGGCAGTACTGCCACCGCTACCACGATGATGCCGATGCCGCCCAGCCATTGCAGCATCTGCCGGTATAAAAGAATGGAAGCGGGCAAATCGTCCAGACCGGTAAGCACGGTGGCACCGGTGGTGGTGAGCCCCGAGATCGATTCAAATATGGAGTCAGTGACATCCATATTCAAAGACGTGGTGAGTGCAAAAGGCAGGGCGCCAAATAGCCCCAGTACCGTCCAAAATAGCGCGGTGATCAAAAATCCATCGCGGATTTGCAGGTCGCGTTTGACCCCACGCAAAGGCAGCCACAGCAGCGCACCGGACATCAGGGTGATGGCAAAGGCCGAAAAAAACCCGGTGACTGTCTCATCATCGGCCAGAACCGCGATTAACAGCGGGGGCAGCATGGTGACGCTGAACAGCGTCAGCAAAAGCCCGAGAATGCGCAGACTGATGGAAAGGTGCACGCGATAGCCTAGGAGAAAAACCCAAAGCCCACGGCAAAGAGTTTCTCCACCGCATGGATTTTGTGTTTATCAACCAAGAACAGAATCACGTGATCGTCGGTTTCAACCAGCAGATCGTGGTGGGCGATGAGTACCTGTTCGCCGCGAACAATGGCGCCGATGGTGACGCTCTCGGGCAGCGGTATCTCTTCGATGCGCCGGCCTACGACTTTTGAGGAGTAAGCATCGCCGCGAGCCACCAGCTCAATCGCTTCTGCCGCGCCGCGCCGCAGCGCGTGTACGGCGCTGATGTCACCCTTGCGTACATAGGTCAGCAGACTGCCGATGGTGATTTCCTGCGGTGATATCGCAATATCGATTTCGTCACCCACCAGCTCGGCATAGGCGGGATTGGTAATCAGTGTGATGACTTTCTTGGCGCCCATGCGTTTGGCCAGCATGGACATCATGATGTTGGATTCATCGTTGTTGGTCAGTGCGCAAAAAACGTCTGTACGGTCGATGTTTTCTTCGGCCAGCAGCGCCGGCTCAGCGGCACTGCCCCCAATAACCAGGGTGTGTTTGAGTTGCTCTGACAGCACGCGACAGCGATCCCGGCTGAACTCAATAACCTTGACGGAGAAATCCGTCTCCAGGGACTGCGCCAGGCGCGCGCCGATGTTGCCACCTCCGGCAATCATTATTCGCTTGTAGGGCTTGTCGACGCGGCGCAGTTCGGAGGTCACCTGGCGAATGTGTTTGCTCGCGGCGATGAAGAACACTTCATCGTTAGCTTCTACAACGGTGTTTCCCTTGGGAATAATCGCCCGGTCTTTGCGAAAAATCGCCGCTACCCGGGTGTCGACCTTGGGCATGTGCTCGCGAATGGTGCTGAGCTCCTTGCCCACAATAGGCCCGCCATGCACGGCCCGGACCGCCACCAGCTGCACGCGGCCCTCGGCAAAATCCAGTACCTGTAAAGCGCCCGGATTGATGATCAGCTGTCGGATGGACGAGGTGATTAACTGTTCCGGGCCAATAATGACGTCCACCGGAATATTCTCCAGTGAAAACAGCTGTTCCTGATGGTCCAGGTAGGCCTGGGAGCGTACCCGGGAGATTTTGCGGGGTGTGCGAAAGAAGGTATGGGCCACCTGACAGGCCATCATATTGATCTCGTCACTGTTGGTGACGGCAATCAGCATTTCGGCGTCTTTGGCGCCGGCCTCTCTTAACGAATCCGGGTGGGATGCGCTGCCCGTGACAGTACCGATATCCAGACTGTCTTTTAAGGCACGCAGGCGCTCGCTGTCGGTATCGACAATCGTAATATCGTTCTTTTCGTTGGCCAGGTGTTCTGCGAGCGTTCCGCCTACCTGACCGGCACCGAGAATGATGATTTTCATGCCGCTATGACCCTACCGCTGCGGTGGCTGCACAGTACTGCAATCAACGGCAGCAATACAGGTCTGATAGTGGAAATTCTCCGCTTAAACGCAGCCATGGAATAAGCCTCAGCGTTTACGCAGCATGGCAAAGTAAAGCCCGTCAGTGCCGCTGACATCCGGGAGTAATTGTAGACCCTGGGCGCATGCCTGAGCACTTGCCACATGGAGCGCCTCTTCTGAGGCATCGCTTTGGCGGGCAAGAAACTCCGCCACTGCCTGGCTGTTTTCTTCCGGCAGGAGGGAGCAGGTGACGTAAAGCAGGCGTCCGCCCGGGGCCAGCAGTGGCCATAGTCCATTCAGAATTGCCCTTTGCTGCGCTGCAAAACTCACAGCGTCTTCTTCGCGGCGCAGGACTTTGACATCCGGGTGGCGACGAATGACGCCTGTTGCGGAGCATGGAACATCCAGCAGCATGGCATCAAAGGGCCCACGGTCGACCAATGCGGTGGGCGGATGGCCGCCATCGCCGACAATCAAGGTCGCGGCGAGCCCCAGGCGATCCAGGTTTTCCTGAACGCGGTGTAGGCGCTCTTCGCTGATGTCCATGGCCGTGAGGCTGGCGTCTGATGGCAGCTGTTCAAGGATGTGGCAGCTCTTGCCGCCCGGTGCGGCGCAGGCATCCAGAATACGCTCCCCCGGCCGGGGCGCCAGTAACTGCGCGGCCAATTGCGCAGCCTCGTCCTGCACACTGCACAAACCCTCGGCAAAGCCGGGTAATAGCGTGACATCAACCGCTTGCTCCAGGGTGAGTGCCGCAGGGCTCAGCCGTCCCGGGTGCGCGGTGATTCCAGCATCGGCGAGTTGTTGTAGATAGCTGTCTCGATCTACCCGGGACAGATTTACCCTCAGAGTCATGGGCGGATAGCTGTTGTTTGCCCGGGCAATTTGTTCGCGATGCTCCGGCCAGTGCTGGCCCAGAGCGTTCCAGAGCCAGTCGGGGTGTGCTGACGCCTGAGCATCGCTCAGCGCAGCAAGGAGCGCCTCTTCTTCGCGCTGGAATCTGCGCAACACGGCATTGAGTAAGCCTGACAGCTGGCGCTTTTTAAGTACCGTAGCCGCATCCACGGTGGCGCTTACCGCAGCGTGAGCCGGGATACGCATGGACGTTAGCTGATAGAGCCCGGCGAGGGCGAGAGCGTGTACATCACGATCCTTGGCGCGCAGCGGTTTCTGCAGCAGCTGGCCCAACAGGGCATCGAGTCGTGGATATTGCCGCAGGGTGCCAAAACAAATCTCGCGGCACAGGGGCTGATCCCGGCCCGGCAGTATCGTCAAATGTGATTCCAGCGCCCGGTCCAGAGAATCTCCGCGCAATACCTCTGCAATGATTCTGGCGGCACAGGCGCGCACCGCGGCACCGGGCTTCATGGCTGGACTTGTGTGCCGAAGCGCTTGCCCGGGGCAAAAAGTTCACTGTGGCCGCGAAGCAACTCGCTCGCCTGCATGGCCCTGGAGCCGGCCATTTGCAGTGTTTTCAGGAGAATTACGCCGTCGCCGCAGCACACGCTGATGCCGCTGTCATCGCTGGCGATAATCTCTCCCGGCAGTCGTTCTGCGCCGTGCTCCACGGACTGCGCGGCCCAGATTTTCAGGCGCTGTCCCTCCAAAAAACTGTAACAACCCGGAGCCGGATTAAAGGCTCGGATGCGTCTGGCAATGACTGCCGCAGGCTCGGCCCAGTCAATGAGCGCTTCTTCTTTGCTTATTTTGGCGGCATAACTGGCCTGCGCATCATCCTGAACGGTGGCGGTGGCAAGGCGCGCAGGCAGATCTTCGAGTACCTGCAGCAGTAGTCCCGGCCCGATTGTTGCGAGTTGCCCGTAAAGATCGCCACTGCTGGTTTGCGCGGTAATGGCACAAGGTCCGTGGGCAAGCATGGGGCCGGTATCAAGGCCCGCATCCATAAGCATGATGGTGACGCCGCTTTCTTTATCGCCAGCTTCTACCGCGCGTTGAATGGGCGCCGCGCCGCGCCACCGCGGCAGTAAAGACCCGTGTACGTTAAGACAGCCATAGCGCGGCAGATCCAGAACGTTCTGCGGCAGAATCAGTCCATAGGCCACCACGATAAGAGCGTCCAGTTGCAGTTCGGCTATGGCTGCAAGCGCTTGGGGGTTGCGCAGACTTTGTGGCTGGAGCACTGGTATCTGGTGGTTTTCGGCTAGCACCTTGACCGGGCTTGGGCGATCTTTTTTGCCCCGCCCTGCCGGTCGATCGGGCTGTGTGAGTACAGCGACCAGCTCGTGGGATGAATTGATAAGCCCTGCAAGATGCACGGCGGCAAAGTCAGGTGTGCCCGCAAAGGCCAGGCGCAGCGCAGGCACTGGGCGGTCAGGCCCGCAGCCGGTGGGCTTTTTCGAGCTTGCTGCGAATGCGGTTGCGTTTCAGCGGCGAGATATAGTCAACGAAGAGCTTGCCATCCAGGTGGTCGATCTCATGCTGGAGACAGATAGCCGTGAGGCCGTCCAGCTCCAGACTAAACGCCTTGCCATCGCGGCCCAGCGCCTCAACACGGATCGTGCGAGGACGATTTACCTCTTCATAAAAGCCCGGAACGGACAGGCAGCCTTCGTCATAACTGCCCAGGGTGTCGTCGAGTATGGTTACCTGGGGGTTTATAAAGATCATGGGCGAGTCGCGATTCTCAGAGGTGTCCAGCACCAGCAGGCGTTGGTGCACATTCACCTGCGTCGCGGCCAGACCAATACCCGAGGCGGCGTACATGGTTTCGAGCATGTTATCGATGAGAGTGCGAAGCGCGTCATCGACGACTTCCACGGGTTTCGCCACCGTGCGCAGACGCGGATCGGGAAATTCAAGAATATCGAGGACTGCCATCAATCTAACTTCTACCGTAGACTGCGATAGTATAACGTGGAGATTAATGTGCGAACACTGCACTAGCTCCGTGCCCGGGAGAAATACCAATGACAAAATGGCTGATTGACACCCCCTCAGCTTCACGCAAGAACAGCCCTACCCTGCGCGGATGGTGGGTCAGTGTTCTTTTTATAGGCGCTTTGTTGCTACCGGGTGTCAGCCTGGCGCAGGAAGCATCGGTACGTGCGGATGCGCCACAAAGCTATGTCGTTAAAAAAGGCGACACGCTCTGGGGTATCGCTGATATGTATTTGGAGCAGCCCTGGCTCTGGCCGGAGGTATGGGACGTTAATCCACAGATTGATAACCCCCACCTGATTTTCCCCGGTGACACGCTGTATTTGAGCTATGTTGACGGTCGCCCGCGTTTGTCTCTTGCGCGGGGCCGCGATGTGAAGCTTGCGCCGAATATGCGCGTCACGCCACTGGATCTGGCCATTCCGGTGATTCCTCTGGATCACATCAACGCGTTTTTGATGCGTCACCGCATTATCGGTCCGGACCTGCTGGAGTCCTCCTCTTATGTGGTGGCCGGAGGACAGGATCACTTAATCACCGCCAATGGCGACACGATTTATGGCCGCGGCTACTTCCCCGAAGGTGAGCGCGCTTACGGTATTTATCGCGCCGGCGACGTCTACCGAGACCCTATCACTTTGGAGCTGCTGGGCTATCAGGCCCAGGATATTGGCAATGCGCAGGCCAAGAGTAGCCTTACGGATCCGGTGGTAGAGCTGGAAGTCACCCGGGTGACCGAAGAGGTTCGCATCAGTGACCGTCTGCTGCCCATGGACGAGCGAATTCTCGACGCAACCTTTCAGCCCCGGGCTCCCGATGTGGCTATTGAAGACGCCTTCATGATTGAGGTTGACGGTGGCGTTACCCAGATAGGGACCTGGGATATTGTGGTCATCAATAAGGGTGAGCGCGAGGGTTTGGAGGTGGGCCACGTGCTGGCTATTTATCAAACCGGTGCGGTGGTGTTTGATGAAATCGCGCAAACCAATGTCAGCCTGCCGGATGTTCGTGCCGGTCTTGCCATGGTTTTTGAGGTCGCAGAAAAGGCGAGCTATGCCCTGGTCCTCAAATCCAACCGTCCGCTGAAAGTGATGGACAAAGTTAAAAACCCCTGACGTAAGCTCCTGCGTCATGGATGACATGACGCGGGAACACTACCTCACACTTATCAGCTGGTTCGGGCCCCGAACTCAGGGTCTGGGGTCTCTGCTGCGCGAATACGGCACGCCGCAGGCACTGTTCACGGCGGATTGGCAAGTGGAGCGCGCAACTGAGCTGCTCGGTGCGTTGCCCGAGGCTTCGCAGGGCAGGCTTATGGCGGTCCGAAAAAGCTGGCCGCGACGCAACCTCGGGGGCGCGCAGGCAAACGCTGCCCAGACGCTATGCGGCACTTTTATTCCTTTTGGCGATTGTCGCTACCCCCCGGCGCTTCGCGAGGTCCCTGACCCGCCGCCCTGGTTGTTCTGTCGGGGCAACCCTGAGTGCCTGTTGCGTCCCACCGTAGCGATCGTTGGGAGTCGTCGTGCCAGCCACGGGGGATTGCGAGCCGCCGAATGTATCGCTGAGCGTCTCGCGGCGGCCGGTTACACCGTGTGTTCGGGCCTTGCGTTGGGGATTGATGCAGCGGCTCATCGAGGCGCGTTGCAGGCAGGCCAGACCGTCGCGGTACTGGCCTCGGGTGTGGATCGCCCCTCGCCGCTGCGCCACCGACAGCTGGCAGAGCACATTACGCAAGCGGGCTGCCTGGTTAGCGAGCTGCCCGCAGGCACGCCGCCCTCAAAACACCTGTTTCCCCGGCGCAACCGCATCATTAGTGGTTTGGCGCAGGCGACGATTATTGTAGAGGCGGCTCTGCCCAGTGGATCTTTACATACGGCAGCGGCGGCGCTGGAACAGGGTCGGGAGGTGTACGCACTGCCGTGGTCAATTTTTCACGCGCAGGGCGCGGGCTGTCTGCGCTTGCTTCGCGACGGGGCTACACCCATCACTGCGCTGGAAGAGCTCAGCAGGCTGTTTCCCGGTCTTGCCGATTACTCGGATGCGACACATAAAATGCCTGAGGGCCGCGGCGGACAAATCCTGCAGTTGCTCGGCGATACGGGTCTTTCCCTCGGTGACCTTCGTCAAAGTACGGGTATGCAAACTTCCGAGTTACTGGCTGTGCTTGGCGATCTGGAGATACAGGGTTGGCTCTGTACTATTGATGGACGCTATTGTCGCGATGACTGCAAGCCTTGCCAGCCCTGAACCAGTTGCTAGAATCGGCGCCCGTTCTCCCGGACCGTCCTTCGAGTCGTATGTTGCCTGCCGCTAATTTTCGCACCCGTTTATGTGCCAACGTCCTGGCCGGTGGTGGTGTGATTGCCTGCCCTACCGAAGCGGTGTGGGGCTTAAGCTGCGATCCCTTCAGTGGGAGCGCGGTGCAGCGCCTTTTGGATCTAAAACAACGGCCTGCGCACAAAGGCCTGATTCTGGTCGCGGGCGATGAATCTCAGCTGGAGTTTTTGCTTGCGGACCTTGCGCCAGCGCTTCGGCAAAAGTTGCGTGTGTCCTGGCCCGGACCCAACACCTGGCTGGTACCTCACCATGGGCGGGTCCCAGCCCTGGTGCATGGCAAATTTGAGAGTGTTGCGGTGCGGGTAAGCGGTCATCCGGGGGTAAGAGAGCTGTGCCGTGTGTATGGCGGACCTTTGGTGTCCAGCTCTGCAAACGTGGCGGGTCAGCCCGCCCCCAAGACTCTTTTGGCGGTACGCAACTACTTTGGTACCAGGCTCGATGGCTTGCTCCCGGGACAGGTAGCTGCCGCAGGACGGCCATCGACCATTCGTGACGTGTTTACTGACGAGGTGTTTCGTGCCTAGAAACTTAGCTGCCCGTCTGACATTCATTCTAATAAAAGGATCAGCGCTATGAGCGAGATGATCGATCAGGTTAAACAGTATCTATTGGGTCTTCAGGACAGTATTTGTGAAGGTTTGGCCCAGGTAGACGGCAAGGCAGATTTTAGCGTCGAGGAGTGGGATCGCCCCGAAGGCGGCGGGGGGCGCAGCCGCGTCCTGGTGGACGGTGCGGTGCTGGAAAAGGCCGGCGTTAACTTTTCGCATGTGATGGGTGACTCGCTTCCCGCATCCGCTACAGCGGTGCGACCTGAGCTCGCCGGTCGCAGCTATCAGGCTTTGGGTGTCTCCCTGGTCATCCATCCGCGTAACCCTTACGCCCCTACTTCCCATGCGAACGTGCGCCTGTTCATTGCCGAAAAGCCCGGTGAAGAGCCGGTGTGGTGGTTTGGCGGCGGTTATGACTTAACCCCCTACTATGGCTTTGACGAAGACTGTGTGCATTGGCACCGCACTGCCGCCGATGCGTGTGCGCCCTTTGGCGATGACGTGTATCCGCGCTACAAAAAATGGTGTGACGATTATTTTTATCTCAAGCACCGCGATGAGCCCCGGGGCGTTGGCGGCCTGTTTTATGACGATCTGAACAGCTGGGACTTTGAAACCTGTTTTGCCTTTATGCGGGCTATTGGTGACTCCTACCTCGACGCTTACCGACCCATTCTTGAGCGTCGTAAAGACACGCCCTGCGGCGATCGCGAGCGCCAATTCCAGCTCTACCGTCGCGGCCGCTACGTGGAATTCAACCTCGTTTTTGATCGCGGCACCCTGTTCGGCCTGCAATCCAATGGCCGCACCGAAGCCATCTTGATGTCCCTGCCGCCTCTGGTTCGCTGGGAGTATGCCTATCAGCCCGAGGCAGGCACTGAAGAAGCGCGGCTCACGGATTACTTTCTCACCGGTCGTGACTGGCTGCAGTTGGGCGATGCCGGAGCCGCACCATGAGCGACAAGCTGCGATTTGCAGTGTTTGGCAATCCCATCAAACACAGTCGTTCGCCCTTGATACACGCGGCTTTTGCGCAGCAGTGCGACGTGCATCTGGAGTATCGCGCCCTGCGAGTCGAGCTTGATGATTTTGATCGTGCAGTGACGGCATTTTTTGATGCCGGTGGCCGCGGCTTGAACATCACTGTCCCCTTCAAGGAGCAGGCCGCAGCGCTGGCGACCGACCTTACGCCCCGCGCAGCGCGAGCCACGGCGGTGAACACCTTGTGGCGCGATGCCGAGGGAGTGCTGCACGGCGACACTACCGATGGCGTAGGTCTGGTGCGGGATATGGTTGCCAACCTGGGTTGGCGGGTTCAGGGAATGCGTGTGCTCATAGTGGGCGCCGGTGGTGCCGTGCGCGGCGTGCTGGAGCCTTTAATGCGCGAACTGCCGACCTCTGTGCATATCGTTAATCGAACTGTAGAGCGCGCCGAGATCCTGGCGCGAGAGTTTGGGGTTTTGGGTAAGGTTACGGCAGGTGGTTACGAGACTCTGGCAGACCGGCAGTTTGATTTGGTCATCAATGCCAGTAGCGCAGGCCTTGCGGGTGAGGCGCCGACACTGCCTCCGGGAATATTGAGCGAGCGCTGCTGTTGTTATGACTTACTTTATGGAGCAGAACCTACGCCGTTTATGCGCTGGGCTGCGCACAACGCCGCCTGGGCGGTAAGTGATGGCTTGGGAATGCTGGTCGAGCAGGCGGCGGAAGCTTTTTATGTCTGGCACCGCCAGCGGCCAGAGACCCGGCCGGTCATCCAGCAGCTGCGCGGTGTGTTGGCAGCAGCGGCCTGAATTAATCGGCCGCTTTGTCGAGCTCGTCGATGTGCTCGTCTTTTAGGCGCACATAATTACCCGCGCTGTAGCTAAAAAACGCCATCTCTTTGTCGGTGAGCCTGCGAACCTGTTTCGCCGGTGTGCCGGCATACAGGTAGCCGCTTTCCAGCCGTTTTTTGGGCGTGATCAGCGCGCCGGCGGCGATGACAACATTGTCTTCTACCACGGCGCCGTCCATGACCACGGCGCCCATCCCTACAAGAATACGGTTGCCCAGGGTACATCCGTGTAGAGTGGCGTTGTGCCCAATAGTGACTTCTTCGCCAATGGTCAGCGGCCAGCCGGCAGGATTGAAGTCACTGGCATGGGTGATGTGCAGGACGCTGCCGTCCTGAACGCTGGTTCGTGCACCAATGCGAATAGAATGCATGTCGCCGCGAATGACCGTTGCCGGCCATACCGACACATCGTCCCCCAGAACCACGTCGCCACAGACAACGGCGCTGGGATCAATAAGAACCCGTTTACCCAGTTGGGGCGTATGTCCTTTAAAGCTGCGAAGACTCGTTTTGCTGTAATGCTTGTGCACGGCGTGGGTTGTCCCTGGTAATGATGGCGTTGTGCATTATTGTGGCCGTAAACGTCGATGCAGACCACCGGCTCCTGTTATGGGACGCGTATTCATGATCTCGGCGTGTTGGTGTGTATAAGGGAGAGTTGATTTTGAGGAATAACAAATGAGCGGTTTTCAGAGTCGCAGACGTTTTATCGCCGGAGCCGTATGCCCCCGCTGCTCCGAAATGGACAAAATCGTTGTCGATCTGGATAGCGATCAGCGCGAGTGTGTTGCCTGTGGTTTTAGTGAAGGCAGGCCGGAGGCACCTGCTGTGGAAGAAGTCAAAACCCGTGTGAGCCGAGCGTCGGCGCGACGGGTGGAAACCCCGGCTCAGGTGGTCAGGCTGTTGGATCCCGGCTCCAATGCTGCCAGCGACGCTGACGAGTGAAATACACAAAGGTCACCGCCAGAGTGATACCGCGACTGGCGTTAAACACCGCGAAGGACAGCCACAGACCCTGATTCCCAAGCCCGGTGGTCGCGTAATAACAGGGCAGGTAGATCAAAAGCGCACTAAACAGCATGCTCAGCATCATTGCCCTTGTGGCGCCGGCGCCAATAAATAAACCATCCAGTAAATAGCTTGGCGCTGCAATAAGCGGCAGGGCAACCAGCCACAGGCCCTGGGTGCTCATGATAGCCAGCACTTGCGGTAAGCCGGTCAGTAGAGGAAAGAGCCAGGGCTTGCCCAACAAAATGAGTGCACTGATAACCAGGGCCGACACGCCGGTCCACACAGCGCAGCGCCGACTCACGGCAAAGAAGCGCCCGGTGTCGCCGCTTCCCAGTGCCTCACCGGCCAGACCCTCTGCCGCATAGGCAAAGCCATCCATGGCAAATGCCGCAAACATCAAAAACTGCATCATTACTGCATTGGCGGCCACCACCTCGGGGCCGAGGCTCTCTCCTGCTGCAGTAAAAAAAGCAAAGGCAAACAGCAGGGTGAGGGTGCGAAAAAACAGATTCAGGTTGCTGTGTAAAAGACGCAGGTAAGGTTTGAGGTCCCGCAGTTTTGTCCACAGCGTTTGACTCAACAGCGGAGCCCACTGCTTTTTAAGCCCCATGATGGCGATGAACAGGCCAACATACTCGGCAATGACGGTGGCGATGGCTGCGCCAGTGCTGGCAAGCCCCAGCCCCAGAATAAACAGAGCATCGAGCGCGATATTGATCAGGTTGGTGATTATCAGAATGCGCATGGGCCAGCGTGTGTCCTGATGACCGATGAACCAGCCCACCGCCGTATAGGTCAGTAACACCGCCGGAGCACTGAGTAAGCGCAGGCCCGCGTAATTCTCCGCTGGAAGCTGGATTTCTGTTCGGGTCCCCATAATCGCAAAGCCCAGTGACAGCAAGGGCCCCTGAAACAGCAGAAGTAATGCTGCAAGCGCCAGTGCGATGAGCGCTGAGCGCCCCAGCGCCAGCAGTGCCCGGGTCTCGTCTTTGGCACCATTTGCCCGCGCAACTTCGCCGGTTGTGCCCATGCGCAGAAAGCTGAAGCCCCAATATAAAAATGACAGGACCGCCCCGCCCACAGCGACCGCGGCCAGATGTTTGGGGCTATCAAGGTGCCCAAGCAGTGCCGCATCTACTAAACCCAGCGCAGGAATAGAAATGTTTGCGATGATCGCAGGCCAGGCAATAGCCCATATCTTGGCGTCCAGGCTGTTGGATATCGCTATATGTTGGGGTTTAGGCCGGTGCAAGAGGGCTTCCTTTGCGCGTTTGCTAAATCGCTTGTAAATCAGCGCGTTAGTAGGTTTATGGAGAAGCTTTCGCTATAATCGCCGCGCTTCAGGGGGAAGTGGTCACGTGCCACAACTACTACAACTCTAACCAGCCTGTCGCCGTCAGTCATGTAAACCCGGGGGAATCATGGTTTACAGCTGGCGAAAAAACACACACCGAAGATCTGTCTGCGCGGTTAATCGTGCAGACATTGCACGTAGGCGCGCGTATTTTACGGGTTTCTTATGGAGTGGTGTGACGGCTGAATATTCCCGAATTCGCCGATAACAATAGATTTGGAGTTCCGGGCGCTATTGCTTCCGGAACGCGACGACACAGTAGATTGATGGAGACCCGGTAATGCAGGGAGCAATCAACCGAGCGTTTGTACAAGGCGCAGCCGCGGTTAGTTCGGCACTGGCACTGGTTTTGTCTGTGGGGCCTGCTCAGGCCGCTGATGGCACAAGAAGCACAGTCAATATGGCCCCCGGTGTAACCGCGGTCGGCCAGTCAATTTACGATCTTCACATGATCATTTTATGGATCTGTGTGGTGATCGGCATCGCTGTCTTTGCGGTGATGTTCTACTCCATCATTTATCACCGCAAATCCCGCGGCGTGGTGCCCGCGCAGTTTCACGAGAGCACCAAGGTCGAAATCGCCTGGACCGTAGTGCCCTTCCTGATTCTTATCGGCATGGCGGTTCCTGCGACGTCCACACTGCTTGAGATCTACGATTTTGAAGATGCCGAGATGGATATTCTGGTCACCGGGTATCAGTGGAAGTGGAAGTATGAATATCTGACAGAAGATGGCGAAAATGTCACCTTCTTCAGCAACCTCAAAACGCCGCAGTCCGAGATCTACAACTCGGCGGACAAAAACGAGAACTACCTTCTTGAGGTCGACGAGCCCCTGGTTATTCCCGTCAACACCAAGGTTCGCTTTCTGGTCACTGCTAACGACGTGATTCATGCGTGGTGGGTTCCTGAGCTTGCAGTCAAAAAAGATGCGGTGCCCGGGTTTATTAATGAGACCTGGACCCTGGCAACAGAAGAAGGTATCTACCGCGGCCAGTGCGCGGAGCTGTGCGGCAAGGACCACGGCTTTATGCCCATCGTTGTTAAGGTAGTGAGCCAGGAAGAGTACGCCCAGTGGCAAGGTGAAAAGCAGCAGGAAGCGGCGCAGGTGCGTGAGCTGATGGCGCAGACATTCACCATGGATGAGCTTATGGAGCGTGGCAAAGCGGTTTACGCACGAGCCTGTCTGGCCTGTCATGGTGCGAACGGTGAAGGTGGCGTCGGTAACGCGATCGCCGGCTCTCCGGTGGCGACGGGAGAGCTCGGGCAGCACCTGAACATCGGAATCAACGGTGTGGCGGGATCAGCGATGCAGGCCTTTGGTGGTCAGATCAACGACGTCGAAATGGCGGCGGTGATCACCTACCAGCGCAACGCATTCGGAAATAATATGGGCGATATGGTTCAGCCCATTGATGTATTTAATTACAAGAAGGGTTGAGGGGAGTATTAACCATGGCACACGGACCCGCTAAAGGCATCAGCCGCTGGCTGTTTACCACCAACCACAAGGACATCGGCACGATGTACCTGTGGTTTTCCTTCGCAATGTTTATTCTCGGTGGCGCTTTCGCGATGATTATTCGCGCAGAGCTGTTCCAACCGGGTATGCAGCTTGTCGAGCCGGCTTTCTTTAACCAGATGACCACCCTGCACGGACTCGTGATGGTGTTCGGGGCGATCATGCCCTCCTTTGTCGGTCTGGCGAACTGGTTGATCCCCATGATGATCGGCGCGCCGGATATGGCTCTGCCGCGCATGAACAACTGGAGTTTCTGGATTCTTCCTCCTGCGTTCCTGATGCTTGCATCTACCCTGTTCATGGAAGGTGGTGCGCCCGCCTTCGGTTGGACATTCTATGCGCCGCTGTCTACCACCTATGCAGCGCCCTCGGTGACCTTCTTTATCTTCGCGATCCACATTCTTGGTCTGTCCTCCATCATGGGCTCGATCAATATTATCGCGACGGTAATGAACATGCGTGCACCCGGCATGAGCTACATGAAGATGCCATTGTTCGTATGGACCTGGCTGATTACCGCCTTCCTGTTGGTGGCGGTGATGCCTGTACTTGCCGGGGCGGTGACCATGATGCTCATGGATATTCACTTTGGCACCAGCTTCTTCTCAGCAGCCGGTGGCGGTGACCCCGTGTTGTTCCAGCACATCTTCTGGTTCTTCGGACACCCGGAGGTTTACATCATTATCCTGCCGGCCTTTGGTGTGGTTTCTCAGATCATTCCCGCCTTTAGCCGTAAGCCGCTGTTTGGCTACGATTCAATGGTGTATGCCACGGCTGCCATTGCCTTCCTGTCATTCATCGTTTGGGCACACCACATGTACACCGTGGGCATGCCTGTCGCGGGTGAGCTGTTCTTTATGTACGCGACCATGTTGATCGCGGTACCGACCGGTGTGAAGGTCTTTAACTGGGTCAGCACCATGTGGCGCGGCGCGCTGTCTTTCGAGACACCCATGCTGTTTTGCATCGGCTTTTTGGTGCTGTTCACCATCGGTGGATTCACCGGTCTGATGCTGTCTATCGCGCCAGCGGACTTCCAGTACCACGACAGCTACTTTGTGGTGGCGCACTTTCACTATGTAATGGTTGCCGGTGCGGTATTCTCCATGTCAGCTGCCGTTTACTACTGGCTGCCCAAGTGGTGCGGCAAGATGTACAACGAGACCATGGGTAAGACCCACTTCTGGATCTCCTTCGTCGGCTTCAACATCACCTTCTTCCCGCAGCACTTTGTGGGCCTGGCGGGGATGCCACGTCGTATCCCTGACTATGCGCTGCAGTTTGCGGATTTCAACATGATGTCGTCCATCGGTGCGTTCATCTATGGTGGATCGCAAATCCTGTTCCTCTACAACGTGGTTGCGACCATCGTAGCGGGCAAGCCGGTGAGCGATGATAAAGTTTGGGACGGTGCAGAGGGTCTTGAGTGGACGGTAGCTACACCCGCGCCCTACCACACCTTTGAAGTGCCACCGACTATCGATCCTGCGCACGCGCATTCGTAATCGGACACTGAGTAGCTAAACGGCATCATGTTGCGGCTAAGCGCCAATCCATCCATCGATACCGTCATCAAGTTGGTGACGGTCGCGGTGGCGATGTTTGCTTTTGTGTTCGTGGTCATGGTGCCGCTGTACAACGTGCTGTGCGATGCTCTGGGTATCAACGGTAAGACCTCGGGTGAGGTTTACACGGCGGCGCAGGCTGGCGTGGACGAAAGCCGGGAAATCACCATCCAGTTTGTGGCCACGAACAACGATGGTATGCCCTGGGAATTTCGACCCTCGACCACCATGATGCACGTGAACCCCGGAGCGTCTAACGACACCGTGTTCCTAGCGCGCAACCCGTTGCCACAGGCGATGGTTGCCCAGGCAATCCCGAGCGTATCGCCGTCTCGAGCTGCAGAATACTTTCACAAGACAGAGTGTTTTTGCTTTAACCAGCAGCCGCTGGATGGGCGCACCTCTGCCGAGATGCCGCTGCAGTTTATTATTGACCGCGAGCTGCCGGACGATATCAAGACAATCACATTGTCCTATACCCTGTTTGATGTGACAGATATGGCGCAGGGCGCCGTCGCTGCACGCTAACGGCTGTCGGTCAGGGGGACCGACGGTTTAACTGGAGAAAAAATTCAATGACAAGCCAGACCTCCACAGATTACGAAAAGTATTACGTCCCGGAGAAAAGTTCGCTCGCCGTTATGGCGACGATCGGACTTGTGCTCAGCGTTTTCGGTGCCGCTAACTTCATTAATGGCCTCACTTTTGGTGAGCCGGGCGAAGCGTCCCCAACCATTCTCTACGCCGGACTATTTGTGTTCGCGGCCACTTTGTTTGTGTGGTTTCGTACAACTATCCGCGAAAACATTGCCGGGATGGCCAGTGGCCAGCTCAAAAAGTCCTATGTTCTTGGCATGTATTGGTTCATCTTTTCTGAGGTGATGTTTTTTGCCGCGTTCTTCGGCGTGTTGTTTTACGTTCGCAATCTGGCAGGTCCCTGGCTGGCCGCAGAGGGTGAGGGTGGCCGTATGAACTACCTGCTCTGGGAAGGCTTTCAGTTCAGCTGGCCCATGATGCAGACACCCCAGGAAGCCGTTGGCGGCGCCGCAAGTCAGCTGATTGCTAACAACGGGGCTTTTGCCAGTGCCAAGCAAAGTATGTCCTTTGCCGAAGCTCATCACTGGTATGCCTGGCTGCCCCTTTGGAACACCATCATTCTGCTGTCTTCGTCGGTGACTGTGCACATTGCACACACAGGTTTGCTCGACGGCAACAAAAAGAAATTCAATCTTTGGCTGGCAGCCACCGTGGCGCTGGGCGTTTTGTTTGTGATTCTGCAGGTTGCTGAGTACTACGAAGCGTACGCCCACTTTGGCCTGACACTGAACTCTGGGATTTACGGCTCCACGTTCTTTATGCTGACCGGTTTCCACGGTTTCCACGTATTCATGGGTATGACCATGTTGGCCATTCAGCTAATGCGGTCCCTGCGTGGCGGGCACTTCACCGCCGGCGATCATTTTGGATTTGAGGCGTCGAGCTGGTACTGGCACTTTGTCGACGTGGTTTGGGTATTCCTTTTTCTGTTTGTTTATATCCTCTGATACAGCCTACGGTTTTTCTGCAGTAGGTTGCCCGGTAGTGGCCCCTTGCGGGCCGTTATCCCAGGGGTTGCGATGACCAAGCTGTCCTGTCGCAACACCAAAAATAATCAAGCTCATCAAACCCACCGCCAATCCCAGCCGTACACCCAGTGAATGGAGTGTGCGGCGTTTTGTTTTGTCGCCCTGATCAACCATCAGAAAATACGCACCACTGACGAGGCTTCCCACCAGCATTATCATGAAAAGGACGATCAAGAATTTCAGCACAGTCTGTACCTTGTTGAAGCCAGGCCCACAGTATAGCGGAGCCTCACGGCAACCGGTCTTGGGGACTCTTTTACCATGGCAGCGCTGAAGCTTGATCTGGAGTGGCGCACCACGCTGGCCACCCTGCTGTTGTTTCCTGCCCTGATTGTCCTGGGGTTCTGGCAACTCGATCGTGCGCAAGAGAAGACGGATATTGCCCTGCGGGAAAGCCAGCGTGCTATGGCGCCGGCGGTGAGCCTTACAACGCTGCGCGACGTTGCTGGCGCGGAGTTGGCATTTCGTAAAGTGACAGTAAGTGGTCACTATGTGCAGGACGCCGTCATTTTGCTGGATAACCAGATTCGCGATGGTCGTTACGGTCACGATGTGTACGGGCTGTTCTATGATCAGCCCAGTGAACAATACGTTCTGCTCAATCGCGGCTGGGTCCCGGGAGACTCTTCACGTCGCAGTCTTCCTCAAATCGACGTACCGGTGGGCGACTTTACGCTCAACGCTAAGGCCTATGTGCCCCCGGGGGAGCCCTATCTGCTGGCCCAGGATGAGTTTGCCGGGCTTCAGTGGCCGCTGCTGGTGCAGACCGCTGATTCTCAAGCTTTGCGTGATTTACTGCAGGATGAGCTGGGCGCCCCGGTGTTTGCTACGGAGCTGCGTTTAGCGGTGGACGACGCTACGGGCTTTCGTCGGGACTGGCCCGTGGTCAATGTATCGCCGCAAAAACACCAGGGATATGCGCTGCAATGGTTTACCATGGCCGCCGCTTTGCTACTGATTTTTGTGTTTCGTAGCAGCAATATTTTGAGTTTTCGTCGGGGGGATAGCTCGCCCGATTCCATAGATACAAAGGAGCACTGAGCGCGTGAGTCGCGTAGAAAATCAAAGCACAGTACCCCAGCCCGGTAGCGGTCGAATGACCCTGCTTTTGATCGCCGGCATACCGGTGATCGTGGTGCTGGCCGCCAGCTGGATGTGGTATTTCGTGGCCAACGGCCAGTTGGATCTTGTCGGGGCTCTGGGTACCGCTAATCGCGGTGAGCTGGTGCAGCCCCCCAGGCAGGCAGGCGAGGCCGGTTGGCGAGATGCCGGCGGCGCGGTGTTTGCGCCGGGCACCTCTGCTCAGTGGACTCTGGTCATACCCCAGCGCGGTGCGAGCTGCGATGCCGCCTGCGAGACGCGACTGTACGAGGTACGTCAGATTCATATGGCGCTGGGCAAAGAAATGGGACGCGCTCAGCGCTTGATGATTACCGACGCCGAGTTGGACGAGCTTACTCTGGACGTCAACGCACTTAGCGACCAGCGACCGCTTCCCGAAAGCTTTGCCGCCTACGTGGCCCGTGAACAGCGTGGCATGAGTCTT
>DS999406.1:558923-732730 GCA_000158155.1 gamma proteobacterium NOR5-3
CGCGGTTACCATGTTGTCGATCAGAAAATCGATCAACGTATGGCACGCACCCGCAATCGACCTCTGGCCAAGGGCCGGGTGAGCAATCGCAATGCGATCATCTTTGCCCTGACCTTAGGCGTGGCCGGAATGGCGATTTTGCTCATCTGGATTAACGCGCTCACCGCCTGGCTGACCTTTGCTTCGCTGGTGGGTTATGCGTTTATTTACACGCTGTTTTTGAAGCGGGCGACACCACAGAACATCGTGATCGGTGGCCTCGCCGGGGCGGCGCCGCCTCTCTTGGGCTGGACCGCGGTAACCGGTGAAGTTCACGGACATGCTCTGTTGCTGGTACTGATTATTTTCGCGTGGACGCCGCCGCACTTCTGGGCGCTGGCGATTCATCGCCGGGAAGAGTACGCCCTGGTGGACATCCCCATGCTGCCGGTCACACATGGCGTGCGCTTTACGCAGCTGCATATCATTCTCTACACCATCATCATGTTTTTGATCACGCTGATGCCTTTTGTTACCCGTCTGAGCAGTTGGCTCTATCTTGCGGGAGCGGTGGTGCTGGGGCTGCGCTTCTTCTACTGGTCCATCGAGATCTGGCGCGAAAAAAACCCCAAAGCGCCGATCTATGCTTTTAAGTACTCCATTACCTATTTGATGCTGTTGTTCCTGATTATGTTGCTAGATCACTATCTCGTACCTTTGCCGGCCTACCCCGCATGACTGACACTACTGCCAGTCGGGATCAGAGTCAGCGCCGGGGGGTTCGGCTGACCGTAGTCCTGGTACTGACTTTTATGCTTATTGTGGTGGCCGGTTTTATTCACCGCATTGGTCAGCCGCGATTAATGTCCGATGGTGAGCTTCAGGCCAATGGCCTTTATCTTATGGATCCGCCCCGGGACTTCGGGGACTTCGCGCTTATGGACCACCGCGGCGAGCCCTTTACACCGGCGTCGCTAAAAGATCAGTGGACTCTGCTCTTCTTTGGTTTTACCTACTGCCCGGACATCTGTCCTACTACTATGGCGTTTCTGGATCAGTTTGTGGGTCAGCTTGAAGGCACCGAGGCCAAAGACACCCAGGTGGTGATGATCAGCGTTGATCCGGCGCGGGACACGGTGGAGCAGCTGGCGACTTATGTGCCCTATTTTAATAAGGACTTTACCGGGGTGACCGGAGAGTTTTTAGATGTATTCAGATTTGCCACGGCGCTGAATACACCTTTTCGCAAGGTTGCCGGTCAAGGCGAGGACTATCAGGTTGATCACAGCGCGAACGTCGTGCTGATTAACCCCCGGGGGCATTATCACGGGTTCTTTAAAGCGCCTCTGGATCTTGCCAAAATGAAAGTAACTTATCGCGCGGCACGCTACATCTGGGACCATTGATATGAGTGACAAGACGCCACTGATCCTGGTTGATGGTTCGTCCTACCTCTATCGCGCCTATCATGCGCTGCCGCCGCTGACGAACTCCAAGGGTGTGGCGACCGGCGCGGTCAAAGGCGTGATCAATATGCTCCGCCGCCTGCAGAAAGACTATCCTGACAGCACTATTGCGGTGGTGTTTGATGCCAAAGGCAAAACCTTCCGCGACGACATCTACAAAGAATACAAAGCGAATCGCCCGCCCATGCCCGATGATCTGCGTGAGCAGGTGCAGCCGATTCATGACATTGTTCGGGGCATGGGCTTGCCGCTCTTGTGCGAGCCGGGTGTAGAAGCCGACGACGTCATTGGCACCCTGGCACGTCAGGCGAGCGAGGCTGATTGCCACGTTATTGTATCGACGGGTGATAAAGACATGGCCCAGCTGGTGAACGAGCGCGTCACCCTGGTTAACACCATGAACGACACCGTTATGGATCCTCAGGGCGTTGTCGACAAGTTTGGTATTCCACCGGAGCTGATTATTGATCTTCTTGCGCTCATGGGCGACAAGGTCGACAACATTCCCGGTGTTCCCGGTGTGGGAGAGAAGACCGCGCTGGGTTTGCTGCAGGGCCTTGGTGGGCTGAACCAAATCTACGCGTCTCTGGATCAAATCGAGGGTCTGCCTTTTCGCGGGGCCAAGACCATGGCCGCCAAGCTCGAGAAGGAACGCGATAACGCCTACCTCTCCTACACACTGGCTACCATCGCCACTGATCTAGAGCTGCCTCTGGTGTATGCGGACCTTGAAAACGCTCCGCCGGACAATGTTGCACTGCTCGATTTATTCAAGGAGTTGGAATTCAAAGGCTGGATTGATGAGCTCGAAGGTGCGGCCCTGGCTGATGATGCCCCGGCCGAGGTCGATACCCGGGAGCAGCACTACGTTACGGTGCTTGATCAGAACAGCTTTGACGAATGGCTGGCCCGACTGTCTGCGGCGCCTCTGTTTGCCTTTGATACCGAAACTACCAGCCTGAATTACATGGAGGCTGAAATCGTCGGCCTGTCCTTTGCGGTGGAGCGCGGTGAGGCTGCTTACGTACCCCTGGCGCACAGTTATCCCGGCACGCCGGCGCAGCTTGATCGCGATGCGGTGCTGGCGGCGCTTAAGCCTTTACTCGAAGATCCGGACAAGGCCAAGCTCGGCCAGAATCTTAAATACGATGCCAGTGTGCTCGCGCGTTATGACATTGCCATGCAGGGCATTGCCTTTGACACCATGCTCGAATCCTACGTGCTGGATTCCACTGGCACGCGCCATGACATGGACAGCCTTGCACTTAAGTATCTGGGGCGCAGTACAACGCACTTTGAAGACGTAGCGGGTAAGGGCGCCAAGCAAATCACCTTTGACAAGGTGGGTATTGAGGAAGCGGCGGCTTATGCGGCCGAAGATGCAGAGGTGACTCTGGCTCTGCACGAGACTCTGTGGCCAAAGCTGCAGGAGACCCCGAGTCTGGCGAGTGTATTGACGGACATTGAGCTGCCTCTGGTGCCGGTGCTGTCGCGTATGGAGCGCTGCGGTGCACTGTTGGACGAAGAACGGCTCTGGGAGCACAGTCGCGAACTCGGTCAGCGCCTCCAGGCTTTGGAAGAAGAGGCCCATAATGTCGCTGGCCAGGTTTTTAACCTGGGTTCTCCCAAGCAGTTGGGCCAGATTCTGTTTGAGAAGCTGGAGCTTCCGGTACTGAAAAAAACACCCAAGGGCGCGCCATCGACGGCCGAAGAAGTGCTGCAGGAACTGGCGCTGGATTACCCGTTGCCCAAGCTGCTTATCGAGCATCGGGGCTTGTCCAAGCTCAAGTCTACTTACACAGACAAGCTTCCGGGCATGATCAATTCGCATACCGGACGCATCCACACCTCCTACCACCAGGCGGTAACAGCCACGGGGCGACTGTCCTCTTCAGATCCGAACCTGCAGAACATACCGATCCGCACCGAAGAAGGTCGCCGCATCAGGCAGGCATTTATCGCCGCTGAGGGTTATCAGATTGTGGCGGCGGACTATTCACAGATTGAATTACGCATCATGGCGCATCTGTCCGAAGATCCCGGTCTGCTGGCGGCCTTTAGAGAGAACCTGGATGTTCACAGTGCCACGGCGGCCGAAGTCTTTGGCGTGCCCCTGGATTCGGTGTCCGGCGAGCAGCGCCGCAAAGCCAAGGCGATCAACTTCGGTTTGATCTACGGGATGTCAGCCTTCGGTCTTGCCAGGCAACTGCATCTGGATCGCGGCGAGGCTCAGCGCTACATCGATGTATATTTTGAGCGTTACCCCGGTGTTCGCCAGTACATGGTCCGCACGCGGGCCTTGGCGCACGAGCAGGGCTATGTGGAAACCCTGTTTGGCCGACGGTTGTATCTGCCAGAGATCAACGTGCGCAATAAAATGCGCCAGCAAGCCGCCGAACGTACCGCGATTAATGCGCCCATGCAGGGCACCGCCGCCGATATCATCAAGATGGCTATGCTGGCAGTAGATGGGTGGATCGCCGACGATGGCGTCGATGCCAAGATGATCATGCAGGTTCATGACGAACTGGTGCTGGAAGTGGCAGAGTCTCAACTGGATCCGGTCTGTGATGAGCTGTGTCGTTTGATGTCTGCTGCAGCAGATCTGGCCGTTCCGTTGCTCGTCGAAGCCGGTCGCGGTGCCAACTGGGACGAAGCCCACTAAAACTTTTTTCGACCCGGTTGGAACTTTTATCAACCGGGGTCCTCAAACTTACTGTGACAATGAAGTGAAGTGCATGGTCACTGAACGATGGTTAACATGGTTCCCATCGTTCTATACCCCTGAGAGACCCTGACTGCCCGGTTGCTTTTCTCCTCGTTTTGCAACCGGGCCTTTTTTTGCCCGAAATTCCATCCACCTCTGTATCCGAAGTGAAATCGCGAGCAATCACGTGACTGCTTTGCTCGCTGCTTACGCTTCTACGCTTCGCGAAACAGTCCCGCGCTTGCTCGCCTGGCACCGTGGCACGGCGGTAGCGAATCAGTAAGAGATACCGCTCACGTACCGATCCCCCAAGTCTTTTCGGGAAGTGGGCGGTATCTTTTGCTGATGAGCGGGCCAGTCGTTGCGGCATCGCGAGCAATCACGTGACTGCTTCGCTCGCTGCTAGCGCTTCTACGCTTCGCGAAACAGTCCCGCGCTTGCTCGCCCGGCACCGTGGAACGGCGGTAGCGAATCAGTAGGAGATACCGCTCACGTACCGATCGCCCAAGTCTTTTCGGGAAGTGGGCGGTATCTTTTGCTGATGAGCGGGCCAGTCGTTGCGGCATCGCGAGCAATCACGTGACTGCTCCGCTCGCTGCTGGCGCTTCTACGCTTCGCGAAACAGTCCCGCGCTTGCTCGCCCGGCACCGTGGAACGGCGGTAGCGAATCAGTAGGAGATACCGCTCACGTACCGATCGCCCAAGTCTTTTCGGGAAGTGAGCGGTGTCTTCTGCTGATGAGCAGGCTAGTCGCGGTGGCGTCGCGAGCAATCAGCGGGCATTACGCCCAGGCGGAGTCTTCTGCGGGTTCGTCGTCGTCAAAGACTGTGGTGTCTGTGAGCCAGTGATCGAGTACCGAGATGAGCTCGCCGTGGCCTTGATGCTTGAGGGCCGAAAACAGCTGACAGCTCACCAGGTCGCCCAGGTGAGAGACCTTGCCGCGGACTTTAAGCAGCGTTTGTTTTCCCGCACCGTTGGACAGCTTGTCGCATTTGGTGAGGAGCATGTGTACCGGCATTTCTGCCTCAGCTGCCCAGCCGAGCATTTGCAGGTCAAAGGGTTGCAGGGGGTGGCGGCAGTCCGAAAGCAGAATTAAGCCGCGCAAACTTTGTCTTTCTTGCAGGTAGGCCTCCATCTGACGGGTCCAGTCCTGCTTGAGCTTTTGCGGTACTTTGGCATAGCCGTAGCCTGGCAGATCGACAATCCGCTGCTGCTCACCTACCGTAAAAAAATTGATGAGCTGCGTACGCCCCGGTGTTTTGGAGGTACGGGCAAGCTTGTGATTTTGCGTTAAGCTATTGATTGCACTGCTTTTTCCGGCGTTTGAGCGTCCGGCAAATGCAACTTCCCAGCCGCTATCGTCCGGGCACTGGCTCACTTTTGCGGCGCTGGTTAGAAACTCAGCCTTGCGATAGACCGGCTTGCTAATCGGCTCGTCCAAAACTTGCTCATCTTGGTGATTTGTTGGGGTATCCATCTTGAGTATAATAGCGCGCCCTCTTCGAGGGGGGGCAGGAAATATGGGTGGCCTATTGCACAGGTTTTAGTCCTGCGCAAAGGGTGCCGAATTAGACCATTTGGAGGTGTTTACCGTGAAGAAACTATTGTTAACCGCTGCGGTAGCGGTATTTGCCATGACCGCTCAGGCAGAGCCGAACATGGAAAAGTACGGCAAGAGCTGTGCTGTTTGTCACGCCGCTGGCGTCGCGGGTGCACCTAAGGTCGGCGATGCCGCAGCCTGGGAGCCGCGCCTGGCCAAGGGAATGGATGCATTGATGGCCTCTGTCAAGAACGGCTTGAACGCTATGCCCCCTATGGGCATGTGTTTTGACTGTACTGACGAAGAGTACATGGAGCTGATCAAGTACATGTCTACGCCGGCTGAATAAACAGCCAGCACTTAAGAGTAAGGATCCTGTTGTTATGAAAAAGCTGCTCATTCTCGGAGCGTTCATTTTTGGCGCAGTCTCTAGCACAGTGAGTGTGCAGGCCGCGGACATCCTTAAGGGTGACCCCGCTGCAGGTGAGCAGAAAGCCGTTACCTGTGGCGCCTGTCACGGTGCTGATGGCAACAGCATGGTCCCCATGTTCCCCAAGCTCGCGGGACTGGGTGAGAAGTACCTGCTGCAGCAGACCCAGCATATTCGTGACGGTCTGCGCCCGGTAGCGCAAATGGCAGGGCAGGTCGACAACATGTCAGATCAGGACCTTGCTGATATTGCCGCCTACTTCAGCAGCAAGCCTCGCAGTGTAGAAAAAGCTGACCCGGCGCTTATCGCACTGGGTGAGAAGGTCTACCGCGCTGGCGTAGCCGATCGTAATGTTGCTGCCTGCATTGCCTGTCACGGCGCTCGCGGGGCGGGTAACGCGCCTGCAGGCTTCCCGGCGTTGGGTGGCCAGCATGCAGACTACGTTGCAGCGCAGCTGAAGGCTTATCGCAAAGGCTACGAAGACCCCACCGGGCGCGTAACCGATGGTGATATCAAGATCATGCGCAGCAATGCGTTTGGTCTTTCTGACATGGAAATTCAGGCGGTAGCGGCCTATGTGTCAGGCCTGCAGTAAGGCGTAGCTCTCGCTGTTTGTGAACACAGACTGACGGCCCGCTTTGCGGGCCGTTTTTCTTTCCGGGAAGCGACGACAGCAGACGGGTAGTGCCAAAACGACGAACTTTTCGTTAGGATGCCGGTCTGATAATCATCATCTAGAAAATCTGGAGAACACCATGTTCAAGCGTATTTGCTTCGCAGCTTTTGCGACGCTGGCTATGCAGTTTGCTGCTTTGACCGCTCAAGCTCAGGACGAAAATTATGTGGCAGGTGAGCATTACGATGTTATTTCACCGGCTATCCGTGGCAGCTCGGACAAGATCGAGGTCACGGAGTTTTTCTGGTACGGCTGTGGGCACTGCTATAACTTTGAGCCGCAGCTGTCGCAGTGGAAGAAAGGTCTGGCTGATGACGTTGTTCTCACAGGCTCTCCCGCTATGTGGAATGCGCTGATGGAGGTGCATGCCAAAGCCTTTTACGCCGCAGAAGCTCTGGGCGTGATGGACAAAATGCATATGCCGCTGTTTCAGGCCATCAATGTTGATCGCAAGCGTTTGGCGGACGAGGACGAGCTCGCTGATCTTTTTGCGGCGAACGGCGTAGCGCGCGAGGATTTTTCTAAAGCCTTCAATTCTTTTGGTGTGGGTAGCCAGGCCCGTCAGGCGAATGCGCGGGCTCGCGCTGCAAAAATTACCGGAACACCGGAGCTTATGGTGGCCGGTAAGTATCGCATCAGCACGCGAAAGGCCGGCAGTCAGGCGAATATGCTGAAAATCGCTGATTTTCTTATCGAGAAAGAACGCGCAATGCAGGTATCTCAAGCGGATTCCTGATATCGACTCTGCCCCCACCGCATTACTGCGGCGGGGGCTTTAAGCCGCTTTGGCTTCGCTTCCCGTCTTTATTTCGTCACTTACTCCCGCCACTCTACTGTACTGACTTAGAGCCATGGCGCCGTGCGGTTACATGCCGTTGGTATACGTCTCCAGAGATGCCTTCCCGCTGGCCCTAATTTGCTGAAACGCCTGGGTGTATTCGCCAAGCAGTTCCAGGCAGTAGATGAGTCGCGCGTGTAAATAGCCCTGCTGATCATCATCGTTTTCTGTACGGTCCTCATTGAAGACCTGTGCCGCGTTGCGCACGATTAAATGCTCCGGCAGATAGCAGATTCTGCTGTTTTTGTAGCTGCTCATACGCAACTCCGCAATGGGATAGGCACCGCCGCCTGCTCCACCGGATACAGAAATAATCAGGGCGGGCTTATGTGCCAACTCGCCGCTTCCGGGAAACAGTAAAAACAGGTTCTTGAGTCCTGCGGGCACCATGCCGTGCCACTCCGGCGTGACCACGATAAAACCATCACAGCTTTTTAGCTCTGCCCGAAGCTCGCCGATAGCTTCCTCCCATTTTGCATCGCCACTCCACAGACCTTCATCCCAGAAGGGCAGTGGGTTGTCTGCGAGGCTGTACAGATAGGTCTCATCGCACAACCCCTGCTTTTCCAGCTGTGCTGCAGCGTAGCGAGCGATTTTTTCGCTTTGGGAGTCTTCGCGATGACTGCCGCTGATAATGCCGATTTTCATGCTGTGCTGTTCTCCGTTATTGCGTTGCGAAGAGGTTGATATTTCCGGTGCTGCGCTTTGCCGTAGACGATCAACAGCAGTGCCAGCAGTTGCGTCACCGCCATGGTGATGATCATGGGTAGCGGTGATGATATTAATACGCTGCCTACTGCTCCGGTGATCACCGCCGACAGCCCCATTTGTAAAAAGCCAAACAGGGACGAGTTGGTTGCAGCGATTTTTGGGAAGTGCTCCATGGTCATAGCCATGGCCTCTGGGAGCACAAGACCGAGCGCTGCGGAGTAAATGTTACACCACTGCCATGGCCCGAGAGCTATCTGCCGAGTCCGGGAGTGAGTCCTCTTTTTGAAGTCAGAGTTCTAAGCGGCCTCTGCTAGCGTTACAGTAACGGCACGGAGGACTGTTGAATGCGTTGGCTAGTATTTATCACAGGCTTGGTTTTAGTCGTCGGTGGACTGTTTCTGGATCGCACGGATCGCAGTGGCGAGCCACTATTTGTGAATGCAGACATGTCCACGTTGCGCGACACCGCGTCCGGCCCGGTGCTTGGCGGTATCAGCCCGGAGGGTGCGCAGGTTTGGCTGGGAATTCCCTATGCCGCAGCGCCTGTGGGCGAGAAACGCTGGCGCGCCCCCACTCCCCCGCAAGATTGGTTCCATGCCCGGGAGAGCTTGAAGTTTGGTCCGGTGTGTCCGCAATTCGCCAGCCCCCTTTCCGCGTCCACTGCTGAGTCCGGCACCCTGATCGGCAACGAAGACTGCCTGTCATTAAACCTGTTTGCCCCGGGCGGCGTGGAAAAAGACGCGGCCTTGCCGGTCATGGTGTACATCCATGGTGGGGGGAACACTATAGGCTCGGCCATCCCCTACGAAGGCTCTGCTTTTGTGCAAGAGCAGGGCGTTGTGATGGTTACCCTCAATTATCGCCTGGGTCCTTTGGGCTGGTTTAGCCACGCAGCTCTTCGTGAGGGCGTCTCCCCGGAGGATGCATCGGGTAACTTTGCATTGCTGGATATGATTGCAGCCCTGAAATGGGTGCAAAGTAATATCGCAAACTTTGGGGGCGACCCTGGACGAGTCACGGTGTTCGGGGAATCCGCCGGTGGCCGCAATATCTATGGGCTGTTGGCCTCGCCACTGGCATCGGGTCTATTTCATGGCGCAATCATTCAAAGCGGGTTCCCGGGTACGTTCACCAGGGCGCGGGCCGAAAAGCCCGCCAACGACCCACAGCCCGGGCACCCCAATGGGTCGCATGCACTGACGCTGGCCTGGCTGGAGGAGGACGCTGCAGCCGGCGGCGCTGAGCGACTTGACCGGATGTCTGCTACCGCTCTTGCGCAATACCTGCGGGAACTCAGTGTCGATCAGTTATTGGCGCCACTTCAAACCTCTGCTGGTATGTACGCTGCGCCGGCCTTGTTCCGTGATGGCGTGGTGCTGCCCGAAGACCCGTTGACAGAAGTGTTTAGTGATCCTGCGCGGTGGAACGAGGTGCCTTTGATGGTGGGCAGCAACCGCGATGAGATGAAACTGTTTCTTGCCCTCTCGGATCGACACACGGGAAAGCGTTTTGGGCTCATACCTGCCGTGCAGGATGCCCAGCGCTATGAGCTTCTGAATCGCTTTCACAGCGATGCCTGGAAGGCTTCGGGGGTAGATCTTCCTCTATCGCTGATCAGCAAGAGCCGCTCACAGGTTGACCTGTTTGCCTACCGCTTCGACTGGGACAGCATGCGCAAGAACTGGCTTGTGGATTTGCCTCAGCTGTTGGGCGCTGCTCATGCGCTGGAGCTGGATTTTCTGTTTGGCCCCTTAATCAGCCGAGTGGTTCCCGGCGTCTTCTATGAGGGTAATCGCCGGGAGCGGGAGGCCCTGGGGAGAGCCATGCGCGATTACTGGGCAGGGTTTGCTTACAGTGGGCGTCCAGGCAGCGGAAGAAGCGCCGGGCAAGTGGCATGGCCGGGTTGGAGTGTTGATCAACCGCTGCTGATGTTACTCGACGGTAAAGACGATGGCGGTGTGCGCCCCGAGCGCATTACGGTCACTGTTGATGATGTTAAGACCCGTCTGGCCGAGGAAGATACCCTGCCCGAACGTTTGCGCTGCGCGCTCTATGTGGACCTGTATCTGGACAATAACGGGTTGAGTGAGCATTTCGTGACGCGTGAGTATCAGGAACTGGGCTGTGCACAGATCCCGTCCTGGCCTTTGGCAGGTTTGTCGCGCTAGCTTTTCAATCCTCTCGAGCCGTGTGCTCCAGCGGCAGCGCCGTGCGCTGGACCACCCGGCGCAGCACAAAGCTCGAGTGCACCCCGGTCACCCCGGGAATACGCGTTAGCCGACCGAGCAGAAAGCGCTCGTAATACGCCATATCGGGAACCACCGCCTGTACGAGATAGTCGGAATTTTGACCCGTGACGACATTGCATTCCACAACCTCCGGGTAGTCACCCACAGCTTCCTCAAATGCCTCGAACCGGTCCGGAGTGTGGCGATCCATGCTGATACTGATGAACGCCGTGAGGGTGAGTCCGAGCTGCTGCTGATCGAGCAGGGTGACATGCGCTCGAATCAGTCCCGACTCTTCCAGGCGTCGCACTCGCCGGGCGCAGGGCGTGGGGGATAGCCCCACGGCGGCGGCCAGATCCAGGTTGCTGATGCGCGCGTCGGCCTGCAGGCGCTCCAGAATGCGTCGATCCAGGCGATCCAGTTCAGGTGAGGCCAAACTTTGACACTCCAATATTTCGGATATGAATGGCTATATTAGCTCAAATTTATTAACAATATAGAGATAATAGCTACTAAAGCAGAGAACTAGATGTTACTTTGCAGTAATTCACTACTCCATCCGCCCTATAATTCGTTCCTCTGGTGCAAACGTTGCCCCGCCGTTGGTGAGTTACCCCTTTACCATCGTCGGCCACGCCCACAAGGTACGCCTGCCGGGCAACGTCGCCAGCCTTTTCTTTTACTACCTGTTTGCGGGTTCGAATGTGCGCAGCATCGCTCGCTGTTAAAATGAGTCGCGTTGCTAAGTGATAAATTTTTGGAATTGAACATGAGCCGCTTTGATTACCGCCGATACCCCGCTTTTCCACCTGTACCGATGACCGCCCGGCGCTGGCCTGATCGTCAGATTCGCCGTGCACCGGGCTGGTGTAGCGTTGATCTTCGCGATGGTAATCAGGCGCTGATTGAGCCTATGACCGCTGCGCAGAAGTCGCGCATGTGGGACTTACTGATAAAACTTGGTTTTAAAGAGATTGAAGTGGGATTCCCCTCAGCGTCGGGTCACGACTTTGCCTTTGTGCGCAATCTTATCGAGAACAATCGTATCCCCGCGGACGTCACGATTCAGGTGCTGACGCAGGCCAGAGAAGAGTTGATTGCCCGAACCTTTGAATCACTCGAAGGCGTGCCTCGGGCCATCGTGCATGTCTACAACTCCACATCTACCGTGCAGCGCGAGCAGGTGTTTGGCCTGGATCGCGAGGGCATCAAGGCTATTGCTGAAAACGGTGCGCGTCTGGTTAAAGACTACGCAAGTCGCTATCCCGATACTGACTGGACCTTTGAATACTCGCCGGAAAGTTTTACCGGCACTGAGTTGGACTACGCGGTGGAGGTCTGTGACGCCGTGACCCGTGTCTGGGAGCCCACGCCGGAGAAAAAAGTCATCATCAATCTTCCGGCGACGGTGGAGATGAGCACGCCGAATGTCTACGCCGATCAGATCGAATGGTTCTGTGACCATGTTGCCCGGCGTGACAGCATTGTTGTGTCCCTGCATACCCACAATGACCGGGGTTGCGCCGTTGCTGCGGCAGAATTAGGCGTTATGGCCGGTGCGGACCGTATTGAAGGAACGCTCATGGGTAACGGCGAGCGGACCGGCAACATGGACATCATCACCATGGCCATGAATCTCTACAGCCAGGGTGTTGATCCGCAACTGGACCTTGCCGGCATGGATGAAATCATCGAAACCGTGAAGGCCTGCACCCAGTTGCCGGTACACCCGCGGCACCCCTACGCGGGAGAGCTGGTGTTTACGGCCTTTTCCGGCAGTCATCAGGACGCGATCAAAAAGTGTCTTACCCGGCGAGAAGATGATGAGAGCCAGCCCTGGCAAGTGGCCTATCTGCCCATCGATCCTGCTGATATTGGTCGCTCTTATCAGGAGGTAATCCGCATTAACAGTCAGTCCGGCAAGGGTGGCGTTGCCTATGTCATGCAGGCTGATCACGGCTACGATTTGCCGCGTTGGCTGCAGATCGATTTTAGTGCCACGGTACAGGCGTACGCAGAGGACACCGAGGGCGAGGTCGGCTCTTCGGAAATTCACAGCCTGTTTGAGCAAACTTACTTACCCGACTCGCCCCGTTGGCGCTTGAATGACTATCAGCTGAGTCGTGCAGACGGCGTGGACAAACTGCAGCTCACGATTCAGGACGGCGCCCAGTCACGGCAAATATCAGGCACGGGTAACGGTGTTGTGGCGGCTTTTGTTGATGCTCTGGAAGGCTTTGTCGGTAAGTCCATCGTATTGGTGGAGTACAGCGAGCACGCGCTGTCCCAAAGCGCCGATGCAGAAGCCGTGTGCTATATCCAGCTCAACATTGATGGTGATCGCAGCTGCGGCGTAGGCCGCAGCCACGACATCGTGCAGGCGTCCCTGCTGGCCATTCTTGGCGCGCTCAGCCGTTCTCCCGGGCTTGCTACCAGCGCGGCTGCCTGACGCTCCGCGCTTTCCCTATCGCCGCTTCAATAGGGGTGGCGAGTAAAGTAGTCTCGGGCAGCGGCCATTACTTTGGGGGCGAGCAGCAACGTGCTCACCATGGTCGGAATGGCCATAAGACCATAGGCCCCGGAAATAACGTTAAACACCATATCAATGCTTACGCTGGCGCCTACAATCACAGTGGCTACAAACACCCACCGAAAATGATGTTGCAGGTGTGCGCCGAAAAGAAAGCCGAAGCACTTTGCCCCGTAGTACCAACCCGTGAACATTGTTGTGGTGCTGAGAATGAGTGTGACAAACGCCAGGGGTATCAAACCGAATTGACCCATCTCGCCCACGAAGGCATTGGCAGTGAGCGTAATCCCGGACAGCTCACCGGGCACCTGCCATTGTCCCGTGAGCAAAATTACCAGAGCCGTGCAGGTACATACCAGCAAGGTATCGATTACCGGTCCGAGCATGGCAACCAGTCCTTCACGAATGGGTTCATTGGTACGTGCCGCGCCGTGTGCCATGACTTCTGTGCCGACGCCGGCCTCGTTGGAGAATGCGCCGCGACTGATGCCGATGAGCAAGGTGCCTATAAACCCGCCACCGGCAGCCTGGGGTGTGAACGCTTCGCTCACAATACTGGCAAAGACCGCGGGTACCATGGATGCATTGCTGACAATGACATACAGGGTCATCAGCATGTAGATCACTACCATGCTCGGGAGAACCGCGACTGCGACGCTGGCCACCCGCGGCAGTCCACCAAAGATGACGCCGGCGACTAGGCTTGCAATGCAAAGCCCGATCGCCGGTCCGCCCCAGCCGGGCATGTTTCCGGCAAACACCGTGTCACCCACAAGAGCGGTAAGCTGATTCGCCTGAAAGAGCGGTAGCGTTCCCACAAGTCCGGCAACCGAAAAGAGAATAGCCAGAGGGTAATATTTTCGCGGCAGCGCCTCGCGGATGATGTACATGGGTCCGCCCTGTAGCTGCCCCAGGCCGTCTTCGCCGCGATACATCACGCCCAGGGTGCAGGTGAAAAACTTGGTGGCCACGCCCACCAGCGCCGACACCCACATCCAGAACACGGCGCCCGGTCCGCCAGCGACGATCGCCAGAGAAACCCCGGCGATGTTGCCAAGGCCCATGGTCCCTGACAGCGCCGCCGCCAGCGCCTGGCCGTGGGACAACTCTCCCGCTTCGCCGGGCGTATCATGCCGGCCCAGCATAATGCCCACGGCATGACCAAAGTGCCGATAGGGAAGGCCTTTGGAGTAAAACAGAAAGAACAGGCCTCCCCCGAGCAGCAGGCTCACCAGCGGTGTGCCCCAAACCGCATCAACGAATCGCTGTGAAAGTTCCTCTAAACCGAGCATGTCCTGGCCACCATGAGCAAACGCCGCACATTAGCACAGGCTAAATGCCACGTGCCGCTTCCCCTGGGCGAAAGACTGGTTATCATTCTTGTCCTGGAGATATTCCACACTTTCTGTTGATCTGGAGATCATCATGCCAAGTACCGCTTTTCATCTGGCCTTGCCGGTGGACGACCTTGACGCAGCAGCGGGTTTTTACGGTGAGGTTTTACAGTGCCCTCAGGGTCGCTCCTCACCCCGTTGGATTGACTACGACTTTTATGGGCACCAGTTGGTTGTGCATAAGGTCGCCACAGAAGATCTGCCTGCGGTGGCGCGTAACCCGGTGGATGGAGAAGCCGTTCCTGCCAGCCACTTTGGTGTGGTACTGGAATGGAGCGACTGGGATGCACTGCAGAGCCGGTTGACCGAGGCGAAAGTGGCCTATGCCATCGCACCGACAACGCGATTTGCCGGTCGTCGCGGTGAGCAGCGGACGTGCTTTGTCCGTGACCCGGCGGGGAATCACCTTGAGTTCAAGTGTTTCCGCAATCCCGAAATGCTGTTTGCCACCGATGGTTTTGAGTACGAATAGTATTCCCGGGAGCTTGCAAGCCGGGCAGGGGTTGCAGCGGCCCTGGCGAAGGCATTTACTTTGGCCTCTGCTGCTTCTTTTATCAGCGTGCAGCAGCACGACATTTGTTTATAACAGGCTCGATTTTATTCTGCCGTGGTATCTGGATCGCTATGTTGATCTTGATCGAACGCAGTCTGAGCAATTGGACGTCGAGCTTGGGGAGCTGCTGCAGTGGCACCGTAGTGAGGAGCTGCCCGGCTACCTGAACTTCCTTAACGACTTAGCCGAGGATCTTCATGGGGATCTCGCTTCACCGCTGACTGTGGCCAGACTGCAAAGCTACGCCGATCGCGCGGAGCAGGCATGGTTTCGAGTACGCGATCCCGGACTCGAACTTCTTCTGCGTCTTGGCGACGACCTGAGTCAGGAGCAGATTGACGATTTCATTGCGGTGATGGACAAGAAACAAAGCAAGTACGAGCGCAAATATCTGGATCGTGATGACGAGGAGGTGGTCGAAGATGCATTTGAGAGCCTCGAAGAGACGCTCGAAGATTATCTGGGTCGGTTAGACGAATCGCAGTTGCAGCGTCTGCGCGTAGCCGCGGGAGCGCTTTTGCGTTCAGATGCGATCTGGCTGCGTGAGCGCAGCGCTTGGACGGCGGAACTTGCCGAGGCGCTTCAGCGCAAAGCGGGTTGGCAGCAGCGCGTGAGGGGGATTGTTCGCGACTGGGAGGCCCGGTTGGACCCCGAAGTTCAGGCAATTTACGACCACAACACTACCGTGGTGCAGGCGGCCATCGTGGATGTGGTGAACAGTCGCAGCGACAAACAGGATAGTCGTTTACGTAAAAAGATTGACGGCTTCCGCGACGATCTTGTTCTGCTTATCAGTCAGCAGAAGAACTAACATAAGGCTGCACTGCTACCTCTTTGACGAGCCGCTTTTGATGAAGCTCTTTTGAGACACGGTTCTGAGGGTCAGGAGCGCGCCGTGAGCGTTTTGGAAAATACCTTGGAATTGCGCTGCAGGTTGTAAAGAGCCTGACGCTCTGGTGGCAGGGTATCGAGAGAGTTTTCGCTAAAGCCCTGCTCCAAAAACCAGTGCGCGGTCTGGGTGGTCAATACAAACACGTCGGTGAGACCCTGACTTAGCGCCTCTTGCTCCAGCTCCTGTAATAATCGTGTTGCGCGTTGCTCCCCGCGATACTCCGGATGCGAAACAATACACGCCAGCTCAGCGCTTTGTTCTCCCGGAAAGGGATATAGCGCGGCGCAGGCGATGATGCGGCCATCCCGTTCAAGAATCCGAAAGCGCCCTATTTCGGCCTCGAGCAATTCCCGGGAGCGTTTGAGCAGAACGCCGGACTCTTCCAGCGGGGCAATGAGTTCCAAAACGCCGCCTACATCGCTAATGCTGGCCCAGCGGGACTGTTCATAAGGACTGCTCGCTACTAACGTGCCGCTTCCATCGGTGGTGAAGAGCTCAGCCAACAGAGCATCGGGGTCTTTGAAGCTGACAATGTGACTGCGGGGGACGCCGGCACGACAGGCCGCGCAGGCCATGCGCAGCAGTCGGGCTTCTTCCTCGTCAGCTGGCGCTATGTCCGCCTGCTGATCCACTGCATATTGCTTTATGAGAGATCCGTCGTGGTCATGCACGCCGGCGCTGGCGCCGAGAATGATCAGCTTATGCGCTTTTAAATCCCGGGCGGCACTGATGGCGACATCGGCAAGACTCAGGTTGAAGGCTTCCCCGGTGGGCGAATAGCCAAGAGATGACAGGAGCACCAGACTACCGCTGACGAGCAACGATTCCATACCTTCGCTATCAATTCGCCGCACCCGGCCCGTGAGCTGATGATCGATGCCGTCTACCACGCCGACCGGTTGAGCCATCACGAAATTGCCCGACACCGCACGCAGTTTGGCACCCTGCATGGGTGAGTTTGGCAGGCCCAGGGACAGTAGAGCTTCGAGTTCTATGCGCTGGGCGCCGATGACCTGAAGGACATGGGGGAGCGACTCACTGTCGGTAATCCGTTGTCCCCGATGCAGCGTGCTTTGGATGCCGTGCTCCTGCAGGCGACGATCGATCTGCGGCCGACTGCCGAACACCAGCACCAGGCGCACACCAAGGCTGCTCAGCAGGGCAACGTCCTGGAGTAGTCGTGGCAGCACAGCACTCTGTTGTACCGCCCCGGGTATCACGATCACAAAGGTCGAGCCGCGATGCCGGTTGATATAGGGCGCGGTATTGCGAAACCAGGAAATGGGCGAATTGTGTGGGTCTGTCATAGTGCGAGCATAGGGAGGGTATGGCGGGATTGCCACCGGTGTTGAGTGTTCTCAGGGTTTAGCCAAATATGCCGCGGAGGGTAAAAAAGAAAACAATCGCAAGTATGGCACCTGCAGGCAGGGTGATGAGCCAGCTCAGGAATATGGAGCCAATGACCCGTAAATCAATCGCTGCAATACCCCGGGCCAGACCGACGCCAAGCACTGCGCCTACCAGGGTATGGGTCGTGGAAATGGGTAATCCAGTGCCCGAAGCAAAGACTACCGTGGTGGCCGCCGCAAGGGTGGCCGCAAAACCCCGGGAGGGCGTGAGCTCGGTGATTTTGTTGCCCACGGTGGCTATGACTTTCCATCCATAGGTTGTGAGGCCCGCAACAATGCCCAGGGCGCCAATAAGGAGAACCCAGCCAGGCATGATCGCCGTCGCATTTACCGCGCCACCGGATTGCACAACGCTGGTTATCGCTGCCAGGGGTCCAATAGCATTGGCGACATCGTTGGATCCGTGAGCAAAAGCCATGGAGCAGGCGGTGAACATCATTAGTACGCCAAAGACCCGCTCTACGCTGGCAAAGCGATTGTCCTCGTTCTCTTCAAAACGAATTCTTCGCAGCAGCAGTGCACCGACAATCGCCACGACAAGACCCACGGCAAAAGACAGGGGCATGGCATTTGCGAACTTTGATCCCAGCCCGTATTCGAGCTCCAGACCGAGGTGCTTCAGTCCTTTAAGCAGCGTCACCATGGAGATCATAAAGCCCACTATCCACATGTAGACCGGGATGAGCCGTTTGGCACGGATAAAGGGATTGTCATTATCCAGAATAAGTACTTTGACGCTCATAAATAACGCAAAGGAGATACTGCCGGCGAGCACCGGAGAGATAACCCAGCTCATAGCGATGGTGCCTACCTGGCTCCAGTTCACTGAATCCATGGAGATTCCCACCGCGGCGAAGCCCACAATAGCGCCGACGATGGAGTGCGTTGTGGAGACCGGCCAACCTCGGACGCTGGCAATGAGTAGCCAGGTACCCGCTGCAAACAGGGCTGACATCATGCCGTAGACCAGCAGTTCCGGTGACCCTTCCAAAAGACTCGGGTCAATAATGCCCTTGCGAATCGTCTCGGTGACTTCGCCGCCGGCGAGATAGGCACCGAGAAACTCAAAAATGATAGCGATGAGGATTGCCTGGCGGATTGTCAGCGCGCCGGAGCCCACCGAGGTTCCCATGGCATTGGCTACGTCATTCGCACCAATACCCCAGGCCATGAAAAATCCGGCTATGCAGGCAAGACCCAAAAATTGGGGGCCATAGGCAGCAATAATTTCCAAGATCGAATATCCGTCGCTTCAGTTCAGGTTAGCGTGCCAAAAGCAGTTCTAGCTGCTCACCCACTTCTCCACAGGCATCTGCCAGTTGGGCAAGTGCGGCGGCGATCTGGTAATAAAAAACTGCGTCGAGGACGGGAAAACTATCCTCGGTCTTGCTGAGCTGTCGTACCAGGCGCTGCTGCTGCGCATCGCAGCGCCTCACCTGGCGCTCCAGAGAAATCAGCATCTTCTCCATGATCCTGCGCTCACGTTTACCAAATCCCTGAGTGATCAGTTCATCAAGCTCCCGGATGGCGGTGAGCGCTTCACCCACCGTTGCCGCAAGAAGGCTGCATAATTTGTCGAGAATAGTCTGAAGCGCTGGAGGAAACTGCATACCCCGAAGTGCAACGGGCCTGGCGATCTCCCGCACGCAAACAGTGATGCGATTTTGAATATCCAGGAGCTCAAGCAAATCGGGTCGAGGCATGGCAAGGAGCAGGCCCCGGGGAAGATGCTGGCGTATCTCCCGACGCAGCTTTCGCGCCTCGGCGGTGGTGCTATCGATGACGCTGTGAATCTCGGCAACCCGCGTCCAGTCCTGATCCGCGCTGGCTGCCAATAGCTCACACAGAAGCTGCACGGTCTCCTGCGCGAGCTGCATGTGCTGCTGGATAGGCTCGATGGGGGATCTGCCAAATAGCTTGCCCAAAGGACTCGTCATGAAACCGAAATCTCTAGTCTCCCGAAGCTGCGGAGTATAGGGCTTCATTATGTCATCTGTCTTGTTACCAAATTATGAAATATAACCTTACTATTTATATGACTTTATTCCTGCTTAGTCGCCGGTGGTTACTTCGGCCTGTGATAGCATGCGCTGGCGCTATCAGCCTTGAAAACAGGGGTTTTTTTGCATGCTTCAGCCGGGATCCAGCGAGCCATCAGAGCGCTTGCTTACGCTTAAGGCCCTGCTCGAGGGGTTGCTGAGCGATGGCCGCATCGCTGCCGGAGATCTCCGTCGTTTGCAGGGCCTGTCAACGGGCGCTATCAGCCCGCTGGTGTTTCTCTCTGAGCAAAAGCTTAAAGATCTGGAAAACCCAGGACAGACGCTGGATATGACAGCACTGCTTAACTGGTTGGGTGCCCGTACGGGCCAGGCGGTGATCGAGATTGACCCGCTAAAAATCAAGGTGGCGGAGGTGGCGGAGGTAATGTCCCGGGCATTTGCCGAGCGACACCGCATTCTTGCGGTCGATGTCAGCGCCGAGGAAGTGGTGATCGCCAGCGCCGAGCCTTATCAGCGCTCCTGGCAGGCGAATCTGGAGCAGGTTCTGCGCAAGCAGGTTCGCCGGGTGCTTATAGATCCTCGCGATTTGCAGCGCTATACCGCCGAGTTTTACACCATGGCCGGCTCTGTGCGCGGCGCACGAGCGGCGGGCAAAGCAGCCACCGCGGGGAATATCGGCAACCTGGAGCAGATGCTCGAGCTCGGATCCATGCGGGAGCCCGACGCCAATGACCAGCACATTGTCAGCATTGTTGATTGGCTGCTGCAGTATGCCTTTGAGCAGCGTGCCAGTGACATACATATAGAGCCGCGGCGTAATGTCGGCCATGTACGGTTCAGGATCGATGGCGTTTTAAACACCGTGTACGAGCTGCCTGAGCAGGTTTGTGCTGCGGTCACCAGCCGTATCAAGATTCTCGGGCGCATGGATGTTGCGGAAAAACGACGGCCTCAGGATGGACGCCTTAAAACCCGCAGTCCCGAAGGCGCAGAAGTGGAACTGCGTCTTTCGACGCTGCCCACAGCTTTCGGCGAAAAGCTCGTCATGCGTATTTTCGACCCTCAGGTGCTACAAAAAAGCTTTGAAGCTTTGGGTCTGGCCGATGAAGATCTGGCGCGCTGGCACGCGATGACCGGGACGGGCAATGGCATTGTGCTGGTGACCGGTCCCACGGGCTCGGGTAAAACCACAACGCTGTATTCGACCCTGCGGCAGCTGGCCACCTCCGCGGTGAATGTCTGCACTATCGAAGACCCCATCGAGATGGTCGAGGGCGCTTTCAATCAGATGCAGGTCAATCACGCCATTGACTTAGACTTTTCCACCGGCGTGCGGACCTTAATGCGTCAGGACCCGGACATCATCATGATTGGAGAGATCCGGGACTTGGAGACCGCCAATATGGCGATTCAGGCGGCGCTCACCGGCCACCTGGTATTGTCCACTTTGCACACCAATGATTCGCCCAGCTCGATTTCGCGCATGTTGGAACTGGGCTCGCCGGCTTATCTGGTAAAGGCAACTCTGCGCGGCGTCATGTCGCAGCGTCTGGTGCGCATCCTCTGTGACGATTGCAAGCGGGCCAAACCGACGGACGTCCATGGCTGGCGAGAGTTGGTGCAGCCTTTTGATATTCCTGCTCCTAAAGAGATCTACGAAGCCGTGGGCTGTAAAACCTGTCGCGACACCGGCTATCGCGGTCGTCGGGGCATTTACGAAGTGCTGGTGAACAGCCCGGCGGTGCAGGAAGAAATTGTGACCAACATCAACACCTCACGCCTGCGAAGTATTGCGTTTAGCGAGGGCATGCAGTCCTTGCGCGTCAGTGGCGCGGCCCGTGTGGCACTCGGAGAAACCACGGTGGAAGAGGTGCTGCGAGTCGCCCCTGCGATAAGCCAGTAGACCATGGCTGCGATTGGTTTTAGCTTCTGGCCCCGGGCAACGAGCAGATGATTGAGCATGCTTCTTTGCCTGAGCCTCTCCAGGGCACGGTTGCGCAGGCCTGGACCGCTATTGTAGATGCGGCAACGCCGGCACAGCGTACGGCCCTGGAGGCACTGCTGGCGCAGACAGGTTTCTCGCAACAGCTGGCCACGGTGCTTGCCGGGTCCCGCTATGTTGCTGAGACCCTGCGCCGCAGACCCTGGCTCCTGCTGCAGCTTTGTAGCGCCGGGGAGTTTGAAACGCCCTTGCGCGACGGCGTCCTTGAGTCTGAGCTTCGGGAGCTACTTGCCCGCAGTGAGGATGACGCTGCCGTGGTGCTGCGACGTTTTCGCCAGCGGCAGATGCTGCGCATTATCTGGCGTGATCTCAACCGACTGGCCCCCACACTTGAAACTACCAGAGACGTTTCCTGGTTGGCGGATGCCTGCATTACGCTGGGCTTGAAGCACTGCACCGCAGAACTTGAAGCCAGGTACGGCCGGCCCTTGGGAGCCCGAAGCGGCGAACATCAGGAACTTGTGGTGCTGGCCATGGGCAAGCTCGGCGCTCACGAACTCAACCTGTCCTCTGACATCGATTTGATTTTTACCTATCCCGAGCGCGGTAACACACAGGGTGCAAAGCGCTCCATCAGTAACGAGGAGTTTTTTACCCGTGTAGGCCGAGCGCTCATCGCACTGCTTGATCCGGTGACCGCCGAGGGTTTTGTGTTTCGCGTGGATATGCGTCTGCGGCCTTATGGGGAGAGCGGGTCTCTGGTGCAGAGCTTTGCCGGACTGGAAGCCTATTATCAGGAGCAGGGACGGGACTGGGAGCGTTATGCCCTGATCAAGGCGAGGCCTGTTACCGGGCCGATGAAAAACCGTCAATCTCTCATGGCCTGCCTGCAGCCTTTTGTCTACCGCCGCTATGTGGACTACAGCGCTATAGAAAGCCTGCGCGCCATGAAGCAACTGATTGTGGCGGAAGTGCGCCGTCGCGGATTGCAAGGCAATGTGAAACTGGGCAGCGGCGGGATTCGCGAAATCGAGTTTATTGCGCAGTGCTTTCAGCTGATTCGCGGCGGCAGAGATAGCACGCTGCAGCGCCGGGAGCTATCGATGGTTCTTGCAGAGTGCGCCCATCTGGGCTGCCTCCCCCAGGCGGTGGTTCAGGATTTGCAGGCTGCTTACCTGTTTTTGCGTGATGTAGAGCACGCGATTCAGGCCTGGGAGGATCGGCAAACACAGGAGCTTCCCGAGGATGAGCAGGCTCGCGCGGCGCTGGCGTTTTGTATGGGCTTTGCGGATTACCCGGCATTTATAAAAGTGCTTGATGCTCATCGTCTCTGCGTGTCGGAACACTTTGCGGCGCTCATCGCCGAGGCCGAAGATTCCACGCCGGCGCCACAGAGCGCCGGTCTGTGGGGCGCTGAGTGTGACCCCGAGCAGCTTTCAAACCTGGGTTTCAAAGAGGTAGACGAGCTTGCCGCGCGGTTGCGTACCCTGTTTGAATCCCGGCGAGTACAAAGTCTCCAGACAGAAGGCCGCGAGCGTCTGGACCGGTTTATGCCTTTGTTGCTGGAAGCCTGCGCGGAGTCTGAGTATCCGGACCAGGCCCTGGAGCGGGCATTGCCTCTGGTGACCGCTGTGGCGCGGCGCAGTGCCTACCTGCTGTTGCTTATCGAAAACCCGCCGGCGCTTGCAGACCTGGCAGCACTGTGTGGCGCGAGTCCCTGGATAGCAGAACAACTCACTACGCGTCCGGCACTGTTGGATGAACTCCTGGACCGCGCCAGCCTATACACCGCGCCCGAGCGAGAAACGCTGCAGTCCGAGCTTCGCCAGCAGTTGGCTCGATTGACCGTAGATGATCTTGAAGGCCATATGGATGCCCTGCGGTATTTTAAGGCCTCGCAGGTATTGCGCGTCGCAGCGAGCGAACTGTCGGGCCGGCTGCCCCTCATGAAGGTTAGCGACAAGCTCAGCTTTATCGCTGAAGTTTGCCTGGAGCAGGTGTTGGCGCTTGCCTGGGCCCAGCTTGCCCTGCGTTACGGTGAACCTTCCCGAGAAGGCACGGGACGGGGCTTTGTGGTGTTGGCCTACGGCAAGCTCGGAGGGATCGAGTTGAGCTACGCCTCGGATCTGGATCTGGTGTTTATCTTTGATGCGACCGCTGGTGGTTACACCGATGGCGAACGATCCATCGATAACGCCACCTTCTATATCCGTCTGGGGCAGAAGATGATCCATATTCTTGAGACACGCATGGGTCTGGGGCAGCTCTACGAAGTTGATATGCGCCTGCGGCCCTCGGGGGCGTCGGGATTGCTGGTGTCGACGCTTTCTGCCTTTGAGCGTTACCAGCGCGATGACGCCTGGACCTGGGAGCATCAGGCTTTGGTACGTGCGCGTCCGGTGGCGGGCGACCAGGAGCTTGCAGACAAGGTCGACAAGCTGCGCCGGGACATTCTCTGTGCCCATCGTGATACCACGGTGTTGGCCCGGGAAGTGGTGTCCATGCGAGAGAAGATGCGCAGTCATGCCAAGGTGACCGTCGATGACTCTGAGCTTGATCTCAAACAGGGTTTCGGCGGTATCGTGGATATCGAATTTATGGTGCAATATGCGGTTCTTGCCTGGGCGTCGCAGGACCCGTCTCTGGCCGACTGGTCGGATAATGTGCGAATTCTGGAAGTGCTGGCACGCAGCGGTTATTTGCAAAAGGAACAGTGCCAGGCCCTGGTGCAGGCCTACCTCGAATTGCGCAGTGCAACGCATCAGCTGGCTCTTCAGCAGACGGCGCCTCAGCAGCAGACGCGGAATTTGCCTACAACGCAGTTTTCTGCGGAGCGTAGCAGCGTCCAGCTTGCCTGGGAGTCGCTTTTCGCCGGCGTTCAGGTAGACGAGATAAGTACCGACGGGAGTTGAGAATGTGCTCAAGTCCAACGGAAAATATAAATAGTCAGTTAGGAGAACAACATGGATTTTGCGGATCGCGACGGCACTATTTGGCTCGATGGGGAGATGATTCCCTGGCGCGAAGCCAAGGTGCACGTGCTGACGCATACGCTGCATTACGGGCTTGGCGTATTCGAGGGTGTTCGCGCCTACAACACGCCCGATCGAGGTACCTGCATCTTTAAGCTGCGTGAGCACACAGACCGCCTTTTTAACTCCGCAAAAATTCTCACTATGGATATGCCCTATGACCGGGAAACCCTGAACGAGGCGCAGCGCGCCGTCGTTCGCGAGAACAACCTGGAAGAGGCCTATCTGCGACCCATGTGTTTTTATGGTTCCGAAGGCATGGGGCTGCGTGCTGACGGGCTCAAGACCCACGTGATGATAGCTGCCTGGGAATGGCCTTCTTACATGGACCCCGAAGCCGTGGCCCGGGGTATCAAGGTACGTACGTCTTCCTATACCCGGCACCACGTGAACATCACCATGTGCAAGGCCAAGGCTAACGGCAACTACATCAACTCCATGCTGGCTCTGCGCGAAGCACTGGACTCCGGCGCAGAAGAAGCGCTACTTCTGGATAATGAGGGTTATGTTGCCGAGGGCAGCGGTGAAAACGTGTTTATCGTTCGTCGCGGCAAGATTCACACGCCGGAACTGACCTCCTGTCTGGACGGTATTACCCGGGCGACAATCTTCTCTTTTGCCGAAGAGCTGGGACTGGAGATTGTAGAGCGTCGTATTACCCGGGATGAGGTGTACGTCGCCGACGAAGCGTTCTTTACCGGTACGGCAGCAGAGGTGGTGCCTATCCGGGAGCTCGATGGTCGGGAAATTGGTACCGGCAGCCGGGGCCCGATCACCGAACAGCTGCAGTCGATGTATTTCGAGGCGGTGCGCGGAAATCGCCCGCAAAATTCGCAGTGGCTGACGCCTGTTGCATGATTCGCGACCGCAGGCATACGTCCCAAGCTAACAAGAGACAAGATTATGAGTGAAACCGCTGGCCTCGCAGTACAGGAACTGACCTTGGACAGCGGTGTTTTCTATCGCCGTTGGGATGTGCCATCACCGCGTGCGGTAGCACTTATCGTACATGGACTGGGTGAGCACAGCGGGCGTTATCAGCATGTGGCAGAGGCCCTGGCAGCGCGAAACATAGCAAGCTTTGCGCCTGATCATCCGGGCCACGGTCTGACCCCGGGTCATCGTTGTTTCATCAATAAGTTTGAGGATTTTTATCCCGCTTTGGATGCTTTGCGAAAGCAGATTGAGACCGCTTATGCAGGTGTTCCGTGTTTTATTATCGGACACAGCATGGGAGGGTTGATTGCAGGGAATTACCTCCTGGAAAAACAGTCAGCATTTGCAGGGGCAGCGTTCTCTGGCGCTGCCTTTGAGGTGCCTGTGCCTCCCAGTGGCTTGGCGATTTTTATCAACAAAGTTCTGGCGTCTATCGTGCCTAAACTCGGTGCCCTGCAGCTCGATGCCAGTGAAGTCAGTCGTGACCCCGAGGTGGTGCGTCGCTATAAGGAGGATCCTCTGGTTCATAGCGGTAAAATTTCAGCGCGTTTGCTCGTTGAGTTGTTTGCCGCCATGGCGAACCTCGACAAACGTCGCGGCGAAATCACGCTGCCGGTGCTGGTGATGCACGGCGAGGGTGATGTCATGGCGGCGGTCAGCGGTTCACAGCACTTTTTTGACAATGTAGGCAGCCCGGATAAAACGCTGCGCCTTTATCCTGGTTTGTACCACGAAATTTTTAATGAGCCCGAGCAGGCACAGGTGTTCGGTGAGCTGGGAGACTGGCTGGATGCTCATATTCAGACGGAGTAAGCGGTGACGCGAGTCCGCGCAATGAGCCCTGGTCATGCCTGACAACCCATTGTCTAAAGTGATGATTAGCGGCGCGGCGGGTCAGCTTGGCTCCGCTTTGTGTTTGAGCGCACCGCCTTCCATCGAGCTCTGCGCACTTAGCCGCGCTGACTGCGATATCAGCGACAGCACCGCCGTGGAAGCGGCGCTCGATGCCCAGCGTCCCGATTTACTGATTAATGCGGCGGCCTACACCGCGGTGGATCGCGCAGAAGAAGAGTCAGCCGCGGCCTTTGCTGCCAACGCCGAGGCGCCGGGTACGTTGGCGCGCGCCTGCGCGGCACGAGGCATCCGCTTTTTTCATGTATCTACGGATTTTGTGTTCGATGGTCTGCGCAGCTCGCCTTACCCCGAGGACGCTGCCACGGCGCCGCTGGGTGTCTATGGTGAAAGTAAGCGCGCGGGTGAGCAGGCAACACTGGACTCGGGAGCAGATTGTCTGATTTTGCGAACCGGCTGGGTGTATTCCCACGACGGACAGAACTTTATGCGCACCATGCTGCGGCTGCACGGCTCCCACGATGAAATCAGCGTGGTGGCGGATCAGGTGGGTACACCTACAGATGCGCTGTCACTGGCCGGGGCCTTATGGGCAGCGGCCCATCGTCCGGGTCTTTCCGGAATTTATCACTGGAGCGATGCGGGCGTTTGCAGTTGGTATGACTTTGCGTTGGCCATTGGTGAAGAAGCCTTTGCGCTGGGCCTGCTGCCCAAGGTGGCAGCGGTAAAGCCCATCCGGACCAAGGATTACCCCACCCCGGCACAGCGCCCGGCTTACAGCGTGCTGGACAAAACCCGCAGCTGGCAGGACTTTGAAATACCGCCGACGCATTGGCGTAGCCAGTTGCGAGCGGTTCTTACACGACTCAAGGAGGCCGAGCATGGCTGCTAAGACCTTAATGGTGACTGGAGCTGCCGGATTTATTGGCTCAAACTTCGTGCACTACTGGTTGAACACCCATCCTGAGGACCGGGTGATTGGCTATGACGCACTGACCTACGCGGGGAATCGGGCAAATCTGGCCGCCGTGGAGGCTAAGCAAAACTTTAGCTTTGTCCATGCTGATATCTGTGATGAGTCACGGGTGACGCAGCTTCTAAGCGACGAGTCCGTCGATACCCTCGTACACTTTGCGGCAGAAAGCCATGTGGATCGATCCATCACCGGTCCCGATGCGTTTATCGAAACCAACATCATTGGCACACACAGTTTGCTCAAAGCAGCCCGCAGCGTATGGCTCGGTGGAGACGGCAAGCCCCACCGTTTTCACCATGTGTCTACCGACGAGGTTTACGGCTCTTTGGCGCCGGATGCGCCGGGATTTTTTGAAGCCCAGCAATATCAGCCGAACTCACCTTACTCGGCAAGTAAAGCGGCATCGGATCATTTGGTGCGGGCCTATCATCACACCTACGGCCTTGCGGTGACTACCAGTAACTGTTCCAACAACTACGGCCCCTTTCACTTTCCCGAAAAGCTCATCCCGCTGTGTATGACCAACATTCTGCGCGGCCTGGCGTTACCGGTCTACGGTGACGGCAGCAATATTCGGGACTGGCTTTATGTTGAGGACCACTGTCGCGGCATCGATCTGGTGTTGAACAAAGGAGAGGTTGGCGAAAGCTACAACATTGGCGGCAACAATGAATGGAACAATCTGGCCATTGTGAATTTGCTCTGTGAACGCCTCGATGCGAGATTTACGAGCGATCCTTCGCTCAAAGAGCGCTATCCCGACGCGCCCCAGTGTCGCGGCGAATCAGCGAGCAGCCTTATTCGGTTTGTTACCGATCGAGCCGGACATGATTGGCGTTACGCCATTGATGCGAGCCGGATCATGAGTGAGCTGGGCTATGCGCCTGCAGAAACCTTTGAGACCGGTATCGAGCGCACCTTGGACTGGTATCTCGACAACGAAAGCTGGTGGCGCCCGCTGGTTCAGGCTTAGGGTTAGGAGCGCTCCACGCGTCTGTGGACACGCTCTCATCGCAGCTCGAGTAAGGCCATGAACACCGTATGCATAGAGCACACTGATTTGCGTGTGGAGCTTGCCCCGCAAGCTGGCGCAGCGCTGCTGGCGCTGCAATCGCGCTGCCATGGTCAGTGGGTTGATTGGCTGGTGGATCCGGCGCTGGCCGCATCCATAGGCGTGCCCGCCTGCTTTCCTCTTATTCCCTTTGCCAACCGAATTACTGACGGAGCGCTGGAATGTGGCGGGCACCGGCTCGTCGCTAACCGGCAGGATTTATCGGCACATCCCATTCACGGATACGCCTGGCAGGCTCCCTGGACGGTCGACAGTGTGCAGTCAGACTCCCTGCAGCTCAGTTATGACGGCTGCGACGACCCCTGGCCCTGGAAATATCGTGCCCAACTCCATTGTGTTCTCGCGCCGGGGGCGCTGCGCATGCATTTAAAGCTGACCCATCTGGGTCCGGGACAGATGCCCGCGGGCCTGGGTTTGCATCCCGCTTTTCCCAGTGCCGGATTGCTGAGCATTCAGGCGGATACCGAAGCTTTTTTGCCGGTTGATAAGGCGCGACTACCTACAGCCTATCTATCCGGAGCACCTCAGTGTAAGGAACTGGCGATGGGTCAGCTGCCAGCGCCGGGAATGGACAGTGATTTCCATGGATGGAAGCAGAAGCTGCGCATGCGGTGGAGCGATCGGCAGCTTGAGTTAACAGCCGATCCTGTTTTCACTGCGCTGCATGTTTTTCGGCCGAAAAATCAGCCCTTGCTGTGCGTCGAACCCGTGACCCATTTAACAGGAGCAATGGCGACGCGGCGATTGCCCGAGGTGCCAGCACCCATATTACTCAGTGCTGGCGAGGAGCTGGAAGGTAGTGTGACTTTTCGACTATCGGGGTCGTGTTAGGGGTTTGAGGTGTCAGGAATTGAGTTTTAGCGTCAGGGAAGTCGTGGAGCGTCGGCAAAGGCCAGGCCGGTTTGGTCCTTGGCAGACAGAGACGGTGCTTTACCTTCTATTAACGGCCACTCTATGCCAATGCTGGGATCATCCCAGGCAATGCTGACTTCGCTTTTGGGGTCGTACTTGTCGGTGCACTTGTATTGGAAGTCCGCGAATTCCGAAGTCACATAAAAGCCGTGGGCAAAGCCTGGCGGTACCCAGAGCATCTGCTGTGATTTAGCATCCAGGGTGACGCCGTACCACTGTCCCAGGGTGGGCGAGTCGCGACGCATATCGACGGCGACGTCAAACACGCTGCCCGAGGTGACGCGCACCAGCTTTCCCTGAGTATGATTGGTCTGATAGTGCAGTCCCCGAAGAATTCCCTGAGCAGAGCGGCTATGGTTGTCTTGCACAAAGTTCAGATCAAAGCCCGCGTCGCGGAACACTTCGGCATTCCAGCTTTCCACAAAGAACCCGCGCTCATCACCAAACACCGAGGGTGTTAACAGATAAACCCCCGCCAGGGGGGTGGGATCAAACTGCATTTCGCACGGCTCCTTCCTCGCGCAGCAGACCCATGAGGTATTCCCCATATCCGCTCTTAATAAGGGGCGCAGCCAGAGCCTGTAGGGCCTGCGCATCAATGTAGCCCATGCGATAGGCGACCTCTTCGGGACAGGCGATCTTGAGGCCCTGTCGCTCTTCCACCACACGAATAAAGTTGGCCGCGTCCAGCAGTGAATTGTGCGTGCCCGTATCAAGCCAGGCTGTGCCACGGCTCATGACTTCCACATGCAGGTCCCCGCGTCTGAGGTAGGCCAGATTGACGTCGGTGATCTCCAGCTCGCCCCGGGGAGAGGGTTTGATGCTCCTGGCGATGTCTACAACGTCGTTATCGTAGAAATACAGACCGGTAACCGCATAGTGCGAGCGGGGATTGACAGGCTTTTCTTCGATATTGCTGGCTACGCCGTCGCTGTCGAAATCCACAACGCCGTAACGTTCCGGGTCGTTGACGTAGTAGGCAAACACCGATGCGCCGTTTTTTCGTTGCGCGGCATGTCCCAGGCTTTTCGAAAAGCCATCGCCATAGAAAATGTTGTCGCCCAGAACCAGACTCACGGGACTGTTATCCACAAAGTCGGCGCCGAGAATGAAGGCCTGCGCCAGGCCGTCGGGGCTGGGTTGCACGGCGTAACTGATGTTGATGCCCCACTGCTGCCCGCCGCCAAGCAGGTCGGCAAAGGCTCTTTGGTCCCGCGGGGTGGTAATGATCAGCACATCGCGTATACCGGCTTCCATCAGGGTCGCCAGGGGGTAGTAGATCATCGGCTTGTCATAAACCGGCATTAGCTGCTTGCTGACTGTGCTGGTGAGCGGGTGAAGCCGCGTGCCGGAACCGCCGGCGAGAATGATGCCTTTGTAGGCTGTCCCGCTCATACTTTTACATCCCCAGGTATTCCAGAAAGCTCTAGTATATCGGTCGGGCTTGGGTGCTGTCGTGCGGGGCAGCCCTTGCCAGAGTAGTTTTGCACGAGTTTGGGACTTGAATCACAGCAGCCGGGAGGCAGGATCTGAAAACCATCGTACTTCAGTCGCATCAATCGGATCGGCTTACCGGTTGGATGGGGAGCTGTTGTGAGTCGGTGCGCCGCTGGGCGTCTCATCGGGGCTTTGACTATCGGCTTGAGGGTGATGCGCTGTTTGAACGGCTGCCGTCCACCCTCCGGCAGCGCTACGCCGCGCAAACGGTTGTTTTAGCAGACCTTGCAAGGCTTTATTGGCTTCGCGAGGTGCTCGAGTCAGGCTACCACCGGGCCATCTGGTGCGATGCCGATCTTTTGGTTTTTGAGGACTTTATTCCGGTTGATTCGGGGGACCTTTTTGGCCGCGAGTGCTGGATCCAGCAAGACGGTTCCAGGCTGCGGCGTTATCGAAAAATACACAACGCCTGGATGCAGTTTGCGGCCGGCTCCCCCACGCTGGCGTTTTACATTGACCGTGCCGAGGCGCTACTGGAGCGCGCAGAGCCTCCGGTGGTGCCTCAGTTTATTGGTCCAAAGTTACTGACTGCCTGGCATAACATCGTCGCGTTTTCTGTCGAGGAGCGCGTGGGCATGTTGTCTCCCCTGGCTATGGCGGAGCTTCTTGGTTCCGGCGATCGAGCTTTGCAGATGCTGCGAGACGGTCATGGGGCGCCACTGTGCGCGCTTAATCTCAGCGCCTCTTACGAAAATCGAGAATCTGATCGCGTGACGCACGACGAGCGGGATTACCAGCAACTGGTGCAGGAGTTGGGCTCCGGAGCGCTATTAAGCCGCCTTCGCGGCGTGCTCTAATCGTTTCGGCAGCGCTTGTGCCACGACCAGCGGTGTATACAATGCGCGGCTTCCCAAAAAATTTCACCCTTTCGGAGCACCATGTCGGGTCCTTTGCACATTGCCCTGCTTGGCTACCGCAGTCAGCCCCACGGCGGAGGCCAGGGTATTTATCTGCACTATTTGAGCAAGGCCCTGATCGAGGCAGGCCATGAGGTGGACGTAATTTCCGGCCCACCCTACCCGGAGCTCGACCCCCGGGTGAGGCTGATTCATATCCCCAGTCTGGACCTGTTCACTCATGGCCTCGGCTCCTTGAGGCCCCGGCACCTGCTGTCCCTGACGGACATGATTGAGTGGCTGAGCAAGCTCAGCGGCGGTTTTGCCGAGCCCTATACCTTTGGGCGGCGGGTGAGGAAGTATCTGCGCAGTGAGGGTCGCCACTACGACCTTATTCATGACAATCAGAGCCTAAGCTACGGGGTGCTCAAGCTTCAGGAGGAGGGTTTTGTGGTGGTGACTACGGTGCACCACCCCATCACCCACGATCTGCGTATTGCGCTTCGCGCTGCCAGCAGTTGGTACGAGCGCTTACTGGTGCGTCGCTGGCATTCGTTTTTGACCATGCAGGGCAAGGTTGTTCGTCGACTACGGCACGTCATTACCGTGTCCGAGCAATCCAGACAGGATATTGCCGAAGATTTTGGTTTGACGCTGGACAAGATCGATCTTGTTTACAATGGCATCGATACCGCTGTATTCAGGCCGCACCCGCACATACAGCGCCGGGATAACCGACTGATGGCTACGGCCTCTGCTGATGCGCCGCTCAAGGGGCTGCGCTACCTGCTGAAGGCCTACGCATCCTTGCTTGCTAGCTATCCGGACCTGGAGTTGCTGGTGGTGGGGCGGCCGCAGCCCGGTGGCAAAACGGAGCAACTGCTGGATCGATTGCAGATTCGCCAGCGCGTGCAGTTTGTCTCGGGGATCAGTACCACAGAGATGGTGCGTCATTACGCCGAGGCAACCCTGGCAGTGATTCCATCCATTTACGAGGGCTTTGGGCTCCCGGCCGGAGAAGCCATGGCTTGCGGTGTTCCGGTGGTGTCTACGGACGGCGGCGCCCTGCCCGAGATCGTTGCGGATGCCGGCGTCATCGTGCCCACCGCCGATGCGGATGCTTTAGCTGCGGCGATTGCCAGTCTTCTTGAGGACAGCGCCGAGCGGGGACGCCTCGCCCAGGCGGGTCGGGAGCGTATTTTGAACACCTTCAGCTGGACCGTCTGCGGTGAGCAAATGTTGAGCTATTACCGGGGAGTGATTGCCGATGCAAACGCTTGATCGCAATTACTTTCCTATGCAGCCCGGGCAGCGGGTACTGGATTTGGGCTGCGGCGAAGGTCGTCATGTCATCGCAGCCTGCGCGCTCGATGGCGTGGATGCGGTAGGTGTCGATTTATCGCTTGAGGATCTGGCGACGGCGCGCCAGCGCATGGAAGAGTTTCGTGGCGAATCCACGGAGGATTCCGCTTTATTTTTGCTGCTTGCTGGCGATGCCCTGCGTCTGCCTTTTGCCGATGCCAGTTTTGATGCGGTGATTTGTAGTGAAGTGTTGGAGCATATTCCCGATTACCGCAGCGCTCTGGCGGAGATTTCCCGCGTGCTCAAGCCCGGTGGACGGTTCTGTGCCAGCGTTCCCCGGGCCTGGTGTGAGCGCATCTGCTGGAGTCTGTCGCGGGACTATCACCAGGTGCCAGGCGGACATCTGCGCATATTTAACCGTCAAAAACTGCGTCTGGATATCGAAAAACAGGGCTTTGAGCTGTATTTTGAACACGGCGCTCACGCTCTGCACAGTATTTACTGGTGGTTGCAGTGTTTGTTCTGGAAGTCTCGGGACAGCAACTGGCTCGTACGTCAATATCATCGTCTGCTGGTCTGGGATATGATGAGCCAACCAGCCCTTACGCGTGTGCTTGAGCGCGCGCTGAACCCCGTTCTTGGTAAAAGCGTAGTCATGTATTTTCGAAAGGGCAGCGAGTGAGCGGCCCCTACTTCACCGCCGGCATGTTCCCCCGGGATTTTCTCGCACCGACCATTGCGTCGATTCGCGATGCCCAGCTATCAAACGGTGAAATCCCCTGGTCACCGGGCAACTATGCGGATCCCTGGGATCACGTTGAGGCGGCCATGGGTCTCTCTATCGGTGGCGAGTGGGAGGCCGCTGAGCGTGCCTATCGCTGGCTCGCAGATCAGCAGCTCAGCGACGGCAGTTGGTGGGCGGCCTATCGCAACGGTGTTCCCGACAACTGTGAGCGCCGGGAGTCGAATTTTGTTGCCTATGTAGCCACCGGTGTCTGGCATCACTATTTGATCAGCCAGAATCGTGAGTTTCTCGCCAAGCTGTGGCCGGTGGTTGATGCCGCCATGGGCTTTGTTATTTCTCTCCAGTCTGAGCATGGCGACATCGACTGGGCGGTAGATCAGGACGGTACGCCGCGCAGCGATGCGCTGATTACCGGCTGCAGCTCTATCTATAAAAGTCTGGAGTGCGCGCACAACATTGCTGCGACGCTTGGCGAGGTGCGACCGAACTTTCTCGAGGCGCGCAGTGCCCTTGGCGATGCTCTTCGTCATCGTCCCCAGCGCTTTGACAGAACCTGGGAAAGCAAGTCGCGCTATTCCATGGACTGGTTTTACCCGGTACTTACGGGAGTTATCACCGGTGCTGCAGCCCGCGAGCGTTTGGCCTCGCGCTGGAGTGACTTTGTCGAAGATGGCATGGGTTGTCGCTGTGTGGTCGAAGAACCCTGGGTAACCGTTGCAGAGTCCTGTGAGTTGGTCATGGCCTTACTGGCTGCCGGGGACCATGCTCGCGCGGTGGAGCTTTACAGCTGGCTGCATCAGTGGCGCAGCGATGAGGGCGATTACTGGACAGGCTATCAGTTTGCACAGGACCTGCTGTGGCCCGACGAGCGACCTACCTGGACTGCCGGAGCGGTGTTGCTCGCTGCCGATGCGCTGACCCAGCATACGGCCGCGGCGAATATTTTTACCCGGGTTGAGCTTCTCGACGACGCTGCAGCAGCGCCTGCGCGCCGCGCCAAATAAGGCCGCGTTTAGCCCTTAGAGCCGCTCGAGGATTCGCAGGCTGTCTACGGACACAATCTCGCGAAACAGTCCCGATGCCCGGGCCAGACGATAGACGGTGATAGGGGCCTGCCCTCCCGCTTCAGATCCCGGGTACACATCGTGAATCGCCAGGCGACCTCCCGCTTTGATCAAGCCGGCCCAGCTGCGGTAGTCCAGCAATGCGGCATCCAGACTGTGGCCCCCATCGATAAAAACCAATCCCACGGGACTTTGCCAGACCCGGGCAAATTGCGCCGAGCTGCAAAGTACCGGAATCACTGTGTCATCGAGCCCCGCCGCGCTTAGGGTGCGACGAAAGCTCGCCAGGGTGCTGAACGCACCGGCATCATCGAGGAGTTCGGGGTCGTGAAACATCTCGCCGGGTTGATGCTCTTCGGATCCACGATGATGATCCACAGCAAACAAAGTGCTTTTCGTCGCCTGGCAGCCAAGGCCCAGATAGACCGTGGATTTACCGCAATAGCTGCCGATCTCCACGGCCGCAGCCGCGTGGTCTAATTCTGTAGCGCAGCGAAAAAGCGCCTCTCCCTCGGCATGGGAGAGGAATCCTTTGACGGCGTCTATATCGATGGGGAGCGATAATGTGGGGGGCTGGGACACGGTATACAGTCCAAGTTTGCTGGGGCGATGACACTACCGATACCCGCTGCCACTGGCAAGCTGTGGTCTGCGCAGGGTTTGGTCGTTATGCTGTGAATCCCCGCCCTGATCTGAGCGTCTGATGTGATTCGCATTGCCTATAGTGCGCTGTTCATCGTGTTACTGCCCTTTATGGTGCTGCGTATGCTCCTGCGTTCGCGTCGCGCGCCGGCCTATCGTCAGCGTCTGCTGGAGCGTTTTGGCTTTTTTTCTCCTCCAGACGATGCCAGACCCTGCATCTGGATTCACGCTGTTTCCCTGGGAGAGACTCTCGCAGCGCGGCCCTTAGTAGAGCGTCTGCTCGAGGCGTTTCCCGGGCATCGCCTGCTTGTTACGACCACGACTCCAACGGGTTCTGAGCAGGTGCAGCGACTGTTTGGCGATCGGGTGTTTCATGTGTATGCGCCCTGGGACACGCCGGGCGCGGTGAAGCGGTTTTTAAAGCGCGCAGACCCCGGGCTGTTGGTCCTCATGGAGACCGAGCTGTGGCCGAACTTGCTGCATTACAGCAAGCGTTCGGGTTGCCAGATTGTGTTGGCCAATGCCCGCTTGTCCGCTCGATCTGCTGCAGGCTATGCCCGGTTGGCGCGTACCAGCCGCGAGATGCTTGGCGCACTGGATTGGCTTGGGGCGCAGAGCAGCGCTGACGCCGATCGCTTTTTGCAGCTGGGCATGAATCCCGCGCGCATAAGCGTGACAGGCAGTATCAAGTTTGATGTGCAGCTCGATGATGAGATTCGGGACCGAGTGGAGGGCTTACGGGAGCAATGGGCGCTCGCCCAGCGACCGGTGATCATCTTTGCCAGCACCCATGAGGGCGAAGAGGCCCTGGCGCTGTCTGCCTTTGCTGCGTTTAAAAAGCAGCAGACCAGTGCGCTTTTACTCCTTGCCCCCCGGCATCCCGAGCGCTTTGATGCGGTATATGCGCTTTGCATGGATGCGGGACTGCAGGTTGCGCGCCGGTCTCAGTCAGAGTCCGTGGATGCAGATACCGAGTTGGTGCTGCTGGACTCTCTGGGTGAGTTGTCCCAATTGTTTGGCGTGGCAGACATTGCCGTTATCGGCGGGAGTTTTATCTCCCGAGGCGGACATAATCCTCTGGAAGCGGCTGCCTGGGGCATGCCGGTGCTGTGCGGGCCTTCAATGTTCAATTTTGAGGACATCACCGAAAGACTTAGCGAGGCCGGAGGGCTGAAGCGCTGTGCTGATGAAGCTCAACTAGTGGATCAATTCGAGCTGTTGCTGGGGGATGAAAACGAAAAACGCCGCCGGGGAGCGGCGGCGTTGATGGTGCTTGAGAAAAATCGAGGCGCGCTAAACGCCTTGCTTACCGGCGTAAAGTCTCTACTTGGTGCCCATAGCTGAACTGGTTGGGGCGGCGGCAGCTTCCATATAGCTATCCAGCGTAATGATGTCTTCGGGACTCAACAGACCGGCCTGCTCTTTGAGGAGCAGTGTATTAACGATGTAGTCATAGCGACTGTTGGCGTAGTCCCTAACCGCAGTAAACAGTATGTTTTGGGCATTCAACACGTCCACAATGTTCCGAGTGCCCACCTCATACCCTGCCTGCGTGGCATCCAGGGCACTCTTGGACGACCGAATGCTCTGTTTACGTGCAGCGACCCGGGCAACGTCATTAACCACGGTCATATGCAGGGAGCGGGCATCGGTCACTGTCTGGCGGGTGAGGTTGATGCGTTGCTCCCGGGCCTGGTTGAACTGCTGTGCTGCACGGCGGCGCTCGGCGCTGATCGCACCGCCCGTGTAGAGAGGCATAGAGAGCTCGACGCCCCATAAAGTCTGATCGCGCTCCTGATTTGGCGGAAAGTTAAAAATACCCGCAGGATCCTGAAAACGCGTACCGTCGGTCTCGGTATCTAGGTATTGCGCTCTACCGCTAATCGTTGGTGCGTGCGCCAGACGTCGGGCCTTGGCATTTTGTCTGGCCGCTTCTTCGGCGTATTGCGATGCCTTGAGATTGAAGTTGTTGCCCAGGGCGAACTCAACCCAGGCACTGCGGTCTGCCGGTTCTGGCTTTTTGACGTCAAAACCCTCTACCAGCACATCCAGCGTGTCATGGCTCTTGCCGGTAAGCACGCTCAAATTCTCCAGGGCCACGGCGACGGAATTCTCGTCGGATATCCGATCAACCTGCGCCAGGTCAAAGGCTGCCTGCGATTCGTAAACATCCGTTATGGCAATCAGGCCCACTTCGAAGCGCTGCTGATTTTGCTCCAACTGACGCCCAAAGGCCTCTTCCCGGGCCTTGGACGCCCGGAGGTTGTCCTGCGCGCGTAATACAGCGAGGTAGGCCTGCACCACCCGAACGATCAGGTTTTGCTGATTCGCCGCAAAAGTTGCTTCGACCTGCTTGGACAGCTCTTTGCCCGATTGAAACGAGAACCATGCCGGGAGGTTGAAAATCGCCTGCTGGAGTGACACTTGAAAGCTGTCTGTGTCCACATCGGTATTGTCAAAAGTATCGCCGATCACCGGAATACCGTTATTGTCAAAGCCGATGATGCCCGGACTGGTGGTGTTGGTATCCGTGTTTTGCGTGCCTATAGTCGCTGTGACCTGGGGCAGCAGTACTGAAAACGCAGCGTTCTCGTCCTCGAGGCCGGCCATATATTGCGCTTGCTGCGCCTTGAGCGTCGCGTCGTTTTCCAGCGCCAACTCGTAAATATCACGCAGCGACTCAGCGTTCGCGGCGGTGGCGGCCATAAGCGTCAGAGATGCGAGGAGCACCTTGCCGGGGACATGCATAATGAAATCCTTGGGTATGCGGAATAAAACCGCGCAAATTTTACCAGTAATGACGACTACTTCGCAGTGCGCAATAGTGACTATTCCTTTGTCACACTTGGCAACAATCTTAGGTGTTACACTCGATAACACACCAGCATCTCACGTGCAGCCCATCGTGTTTAAGCTGCAACTGACCGATTTTGCCTGCGTAGGCGCAGCGCGTCGAAGAGAAATACGTGACAAGCTAAGGTATTGGTTCACGGCAAATCGTGTATTACTGTTTGCCAAAAGCGGGTGTCCAGTGAGCGATAACCACGCTCAGGTGGCCAAAAATGACAAAGGAAACGAGATAAGCGGTGATAAAAGGCTCGTATAAAGTCGATTTGCGCGCATTACATGCCCTGTGCGAGGCCAATTACGCGCGGATGCTGCGTTTGTTTTCGGACTATGAGAGCCGCAATAGCAGGCGGTTCTCGGTAGATGGCGCTCAAGTGCACATCGAAGTTATAGAACGCAGCCGTTACACCACCTTATTTTCGCTCAAGAGTTATCCGGGCTCTGGTGTCTCTGGTGTCTCTGGTGTCTCTGGTGTCTCTGGTCTCTCTGGCGTTGAAAGTGCCAATGATGCCAAGTTGAACTGGTTAACGCCGTTGGTCATGGAAGTCCGGGCCTATCACGACGCGGGAATGATCGAGGTCGTGCGATTTCAGGCCGCTGGAAAAACCCAGGGTCGTTACGTCTATCCAAACCCTTCCATGCACCAGCAGGACGAAAAAAACCAACAAAATAGCTTTCTAGCGGATTGGCTGTCTCACTGCCTGCATCATGGTCAGGCGGATCTGGCTGGACTGTTAAAGCCCGGGGCCGAACACGCCTAGGGGCGATGTATTCATGAGTGATATTCAAAACAGTGTTCGTGAACTGAGTGTGCAGGGCGAGACCGTCCGCGTAGTGCAGCTCACGGACACCCATTTAAAGACGCATGATGGCGGTAAGCTGTTGGGCCTGAACACCGACTATTCCCTTCAGGCGATTGTCGATCTGGTTAAGAGAGAGTTTCCCGGGCCTGACTTTGTGCTGGGCACGGGGGATCTTGCTGACTCTGGTGCGGGCGATGCCTATCGCCGGCTAATTGGTTATTTTGATCAGGTCAGTCCCGTGCATTTTTGGCTGCCGGGCAATCACGATCTTCGTGATGTGATGATTGATGTTGGGGGCGCTGAGCGTGTTCCCGGCGAAATTCGTGTCGGTGCCTGGCAAATCGTCATGCTCGACTCCCAGTTGCCCGGCGAAGTCGGGGGTCATTTGGGGCGTGGCGAGTTGCAGCGCCTGGAAGAGTGCCTCAACGCGGGCGCCGAAGCAGAGCTGCATACCCTGATTTGCCTGCATCATCAGCCCGTTCCCATTGGCTGTGATTGGCTTGACGAGCAAATGGTGGCTGATGCGGATTCGTTTTTCGAGATCCTGGGCCGCTATCCTCGGGTTCGGGCAGTGCTGTGGGGCCATGTGCATCAGGAGTTGGATCAGCAGTGCGAAGACTTACGGTTGCTGTGCACTCCGTCGACCTGCGTGCAGTTTCTTCCCCAGCAGGTTGATTTTGCGGTGGATACCCGGGCTCCCGGTTACCGCTGGCTGGAACTGGACGCCGATGGGACTATCAGAACTGACGTGTCCCGTGCCGTTTCACAGGTCTTCCCTGTGGATCGGGAGGCCTCGGGCTACCTCTAGACTTTTTTTGCCACTTAAGCGCCGGCGCAGTGCAGTTCTGCGGCGTTTTTGAGTCCTCCCGTGTACAATGCCGCGGTCTTTCCAATCAGGCGATTTTCCCGCAGTGAGCGATTATTCTTCTGAATCTATTGAGGTCCTCACAGGCCTTGAACCGGTGCGCAAACGCCCCGGTATGTATACCGACACCACACGCCCCAATCACCTGGCTCAGGAGATCATCGATAACAGTGTCGATGAGGCACTGGCGGGTTTTGCGCGGCAGATAGATGTGGTGCTGCATACCGATGGGTCTTTGTCCGCCAGTGATGATGGACGCGGAATGCCGGTGGATATGCATCCCGAGCAAAAGAAGCCCGGCGTCGAAGTGATTTTATGCACCCTGCACGCCGGGGGTAAGTTCTCCAGTAAAAACTACCAGTTCAGCGGTGGTCTCCATGGCGTTGGTGTGTCCGTGGTGAATGCCTTGTCAAAGCAACTGACGGTCACCATTCGCCGGGACGGTGAGGTTCACCAGATGAGCTTTGCCGGCGGCGAAAAGACCTCGGAACTTGAGGTGATTGATACCTGCGGCAAGCGTAATACCGGCACCAATGTGCGTTTTACGCCGGATCCCCAGTACTTTGATTCCATTAATTTTTCGGTGCCCAGGCTGCAACATGTACTGCGCGCCAAGGCTGTGCTCTGCCCGGGACTTCGGGTTACTTTTTTTGATGAGAAGAAAAACGAGAAAGAAGAGTGGTACTACGAAGACGGCCTCACCGACTATCTACTGTCGGCCACAGATGGATTTACAACGCTGCCCACCGAGCCATTTACCGGCAGCTTTAGCGGCAGCACCGAAGCCGTTGATTGGGCGGTGCAGTGGCTGCCCGAGGGCGGTGAACTGATTACCGAGTCCTACGTAAACCTGATCCCCACGGCCCAGGGTGGTACGCACGTCAATGGTCTGCGCACGGGTCTTCTGGACGCCATGCGGGACTTTTGCGAGATTCGCTCCTTGTTGCCCCGGGGCGTCAAGCTCGCGCCGGATGACATTTGGGAGCGCTGTAGTTATGTGCTGTCTTCCAAGCTCGAAGATCCGCAGTTCTCAGGACAGACCAAAGAACGTCTGAGCTCCCGGGAGGCTGCGGCCTTTGTATCCGGCGTTGCCAAAGATGCCTTTAGTCTATGGTTGAACCAGCACACCAGCGATGCCGAAGCCCTCGCCGAACTATGCATCAATACGGCCCAGCGCCGTCTGCGCAGCGCAAAAAAGGTTGTGCGCAAAAAAGTGAGCGCTGGCCCTGCCTTACCCGGAAAGCTTGCGGACTGCTCCGGTGAGGACATCTCCCGCACGGAACTATTCCTGGTCGAGGGTGACTCTGCGGGCGGTAGCGCAAAACAGGCACGGGATCGCGAGATTCAGGCGATTCTGCCGCTGCGCGGAAAGATCCTGAATACCTGGGAAGTCGATTCTCAGGAGATTCTGGCATCTCAGGAAGTGCACAATATCTCCATCGCCCTGGGGATTGACCCCGCTGACGATGACCTGTCAGGTCTGCGCTACGGCAAGGTCTGCATCCTCGCCGATGCCGATTCCGATGGTCTGCACATTGCCACGCTGATCTGCGCATTATTTGTGCGGCATTTTCGGCCCCTGGTGTCGGCAGGTCATGTGTATGTCGCCATGCCGCCGTTGTATCGCATCGATATTGGCAAAGAAGTGTTCTACGCCCTTGATGAGGCCGAAAAGCAGGGCATTCTGGATCGCATAGAAGCGGAAAAGAAGCGCGGCAAGGTCAACGTGCAGCGCTTTAAGGGTCTGGGTGAAATGAACCCACTGCAACTTCGAGAGACCACCATGAGCCCGGACACCCGACGTCTGGTGCAATTGCGTTTGGAAGCAGGCGACGAGACTAACGAAATGCTGGATATGTTGCTGGCCAAAAAACGCGCCGGCGATCGCAAGTCCTGGTTAGAGACCAAGGGTGATCTGGCCGAGGTGCTGTAGTGCTGATCCAGTGCTGATGCAACGCCGATCCAGCTCATGCGCCGGTACTGTAGCCAGATCCGAACTGCACCATTAGGTCTTCTCTTTTTGCGGGCAGCACATTCAATTTAGACAGGTCACCCCCTGCCCAGGCCACTACACGCTTGTCCATCAGGGCGAACCACAGTGGTGGGATCAGCGCGATGGCAAACATCAGCGGATAACCACTGGGCAGTTCCGGTAAGTCATCAAAGCTGCGCAGACTCTGGTAGCGGCGAGTGGCATTGGCGTGATGATCGGAATGACGTTGCAGGTTGAACAAAATCAGATTGGACATGATGTGGTTTGAGTTCCAGGAGTGGTGTGGCTGGCACTGTTCGTAGCGTCCGTTCTCCAGCTTCTTGCGCAGCAGTCCGTAGTGTTCAACATAGTTCGCGCTGGTGAGAATCCCAAACCAGCCCCACAGTGCCTGCAGGAAGAGGTAGGGCACCATGATCCAGCCAAAAGCCAGCAACAGACCTCCGTAAAGTAGGACCGTGATCAAAGTGGGTTGTAGTACTTCGTTTTGCAGGGTCCAGGGGCCACCACGGCCTTGGCGGGCCAGACGGCTCTTCTCGGATGTCCATGCTCGGCGCACCGCATTGGGGATCTCCCAGGTCGCAAAACCGTAAATTGATTGACCCATTTTGGCGCTAGCCGGATCAATCGGCGTAGCCACATCAACATGGTGGCCGCGATTGTGCTCGATAAGAAAGTGTCCGTAACCGACTACCGCTAGAACAATTTTTGCCAACCAGCGCTCTGTGGTGGTTTTCTTGTGGCCAAGTTCATGCCCGGTGTTTATGGCCAAGCCGTTGACTACGCCCACAGAGAGCGCGAGTCCAAGGATGGCGTGCCAGGGAAGGTTCTGGGTGCCCACGACATAGGCCGTGTAAATCAGCGTGAAGTAATGGATGGGCACAGTGAGGTAGGTCAGCACTCGGTAATAACGGTCGGCCTCAAGCTGGGGTACGACTTCCTCCGGGGGGTTGCTCTTGTCGGTAGGAAGCAGGTGATCAACGATGGGTACCAGGCAGTACCACACGATCAAGGTTCCCCAAAACCAGATCATCTGACCAGAGCCTGCCGCCAACCAGCAGGAGATTGCAGGCATGAGCGGCCAGAAGAGTGAAAGGGACCATAACCAGCGGCGCCGATCGGTATAGGTGATGGTCTGACCATCAGCGCTCAAAGCTTGAAGTGACATGGGTGCATCCTTTTTAGATTTATTCGGCTGATGAACAATGACACAGGCGCCATTTTGTAGTCCAATTCATTAAATTCATAAAATCAATAAATTTTTGTCATGACCGAATCTCTCCGACAATTGCGGCATGTCCTTGCCCTTTGCGAGCATAGAAACTATCGGCGTGCCGCCGAATCGCTGGGCCTGACCCAGTCCGCACTATCCGTGAGTATTCGCCGTCTTGAGGATGACTACGGAGTAGCCCTGTTTGAGCGGGGGCAAAGCGGGGTGCATGCCACGGAGTTTGGGGAGATCATCGCTCGCACTGCGCGGACGACGCTGGGCAACATCGATCAGGCGCGGAGAGAGGTAGAGCTTTTGAGCAACCTCAACAGTGGGCGAGTGGTGATCGGCTCTGATCCATGGATGGCGGACAGGATCGTGGCTCCCGCGCTCGCGCGCTTATTGCGCAAATATCCCAAGCTGCGTTTCCGCCTGCGCACCCACGGTTGGGACGAATTGCAGGAGGACTTGCTCGCGCGCAACGTAGATGTCTACGTGGGCTCCCGGTTGGAAAATGTGCACTCAGGTATTCACACGCAGTCTTTTGCTCTGTCCTCTCCCGTGATTATCTGTCGGCGGGATCACCCCTTAACCCGGTTGCCAGCCCTGTATATCGAGGACGTTCTGCCCTACCCACTTCTTGTACCGAAACTCCCGGGCTGGTATCTCGATTGGTTGGGAGAGCAGTACAGCACGACGCGTTCCAGCGAAGAGCTTCACGACCTGTTTTTACGCGCCGACGATTTAACCGTCATTCGCCGTATCGTGAAAGAAACAGATGCTGTTACTGCGAGCCTGTTCAATACCTTTCCACCGGACCTGTCTTCAGCAGACTTTTCCATGCTGCATATCGCGGACTTGTCGCACATTGCCTCGCCTGGCGTTATTGCCACGCTCTCGGACCGGCCCATACCGGGGGCCCTGCAGGGCTTTATCGACGAGGTGCTGTTGGAGATACAGAGTCTAGGGGCTATGACTTGATGGCCGATGCCCGCGCTTTAACAACAGGGGATTCGTGCGACTGCATCAGCATGAATAGGCCGGCCGGTGGGATAACATCGCGCGGCAATCACTGGAGTAAATTCGAACGGCCTCTTCAGGTTTCGTTCATGGACGCTGCCCTCAGATGCTGATAGACAAGCTTGCCCAAGATCACCGACACTGCGAGTCAGTGTATTAACCGTAGGGGCATGACGTAGAAGTGAGCACTTACGTCGTACTGATAAGAGGCATCAATGTGGGAGGCAAAAACCTGGTTCCCATGAAAGATTTAAAACTGCGCTTACAGGATGCAGGCTACGAAAATGTAGAGACCTATATTCAAAGCGGTAATGTGGCCCTTGGCGCGGATCATGATCCCTCGGATGAGATTGGGCCGTTGATCGCAAGCGCTTTTGGATTCGAGCCTGATGTGCTGACTCTTAGTGAAGAGCGATTTAGCGTTGCGTTGGCTAATAACCCCTTCGATGCTCCCGGCAATATGGTACACATCTACTTTTGTACAACCTCACCAAAGGTAGATCAGGCGAAGCTGAAATCACTCCTTGCCGCCTCCGAAAACTACGCCCTTAAAGGCGATGTGTTTTATCTCCACGCACCCGACGGCATCGGCCGCTCCAAGCTTGTGGCCAGGATCGAGTCCTGCCTGGGTGTTTCTGCTACGGGGCGCAACCTGAACACCGTGAGCAAAATCCAACTGATGCTGGATGCACAGCGGTCGTGAAAAAAACCGACAGGAAAACGGAACGGGCGCTGACAGCGGCCCTCACCCGGGTATGTGACTCGGCGCTCAAGGCCATCCCCGGCTTTGTGTGGATAACCCACTTTGTTAACTACAGGGATTTTCCAAACTCCCTGGTGATTGTGAGTGTGTTCGGCACCGATGAGGAGTTGCATGAGGTATGCGGCATTCAGTTAGACCTCAAACTATGCGCCTTAGTCCAGCAGGAGTTAAGCGCGCTTGATGTGCCGATCAACATAAAAGCACACCAGATTCGTTGTGACACCGAAGAGGCCTGTGAGCGGGATAACGAGGGAAACTGGCAAGAACGCTATCGGTACTCTGCGCTGCACTAATCTTGTGTGGCTTACCTTTGTCAGAGGGCCACGCCGAGCGCTATGCCGATGGCAATCCCGGCCCCGAGATTGTCTATGCCTGCTCCAATGGCGACGCCGATAGCGATACCAACGGCAATGCCAGCGGCGGGTGGCGTCCTTTTCATGATCTACTCTTCAGACAGGCTTTGCAGCAAAGCGACTACTTGAGATTGAGCGTCTTCCAGCATTGCAAGCAGACCTGTCCCGGGATATGCCACGTTGCCTACGAGCAGCCGAAGCCCATTTTGGATGATGAGATTATTCCTCAGTGTATCCATAGCGAGGCGGTTTTCGGCGTTATCAGGCCATGGACCTGTTAAGTTCAGCCGTACGGTGGAGAACGTCGGGTCGTATAAATAGTTTTCGAAGTCTCGCGCTATGTGAGCCTCCAGGAATGTTATCTTTTCGTAGCTGGCGTACAGTTCCAAAAGCGCGGCACGAACATCGCTGTTTCTTATGAGCCGCAGGTTCCCGGAGTTGAGAACCTCATCCATGGTGTTGCGGTTGGGTGCGATGGCACGCGCCCCAAGAGAGCCGTAGTAGGCGCCAAAAAAAGCGGCCGGTGACGCATCGGGCTCATCAATCAGTTCAAGAAGCAGGTGGCCGTTTGCTAACTGAATTTGCCGAGAACTCTGTTCTTGCTCAAGCATAGCCAGGTCCAAACGCAGGTCCTGAGCAAAGCCTTCAAGATACTCCTCGCCCACCTCGCGCTCGTTGAGATCCTCGCGAAGGTTTTCTACGGCAAACGCCAGGGCAACACCTACAAACACCACTACGAGTTCAGTAATGTACTGACCAATCGGTCTACCTTCGGACATGGTTGCGCCTTATCGTGTTCACAGTGTTCGCCAAATTGTTGTAGATAGGCTACTTTCTCGGTTCTCAAGTATCGCGTCGAAGTTGACACAAAGCGCGAGAGCGATCAATCCACAGCATGACGTAGCCAAAGGGCCAGGAGAGTTTCAGGTGCACAAAGATTTCGCAACAGGTTTAGGCATTACCCTCTTTCGGACGTTGGCGAAATCTGTCGGGCGGGGCTCGCTTGCCGTGCTGCTCGCGGCGGCCTTGCCCGTCACTGCCCAGACCCTTGATGATGAAGCGGTGTCCTGGCTACAGGCTTTTCTGAAAATCGATACCATCAACCCGCCCGGAAACGAGTCCCGGGCCGTGGATTTTTACAGCAAGATCTTTGATGCCGAGGGCATCTCCTGGGGCTCGGCAGAGAGTGCGCCGGGTCGCGGCAATATCTGGGCGCGTATTGAGGGTGGCGACAAACCCGCCCTGATTCTTTTGCAACACACCGACGTTGTACCCGCCGATCCCAAGTACTGGACCACGGATCCTCTGTCGGGAGAGATCCGCGATGGTTACATCTGGGGTCGCGGTGCTATTGATATGAAGGGCACCGGTATCACCCAGCTCGCTACGTTTTTGAGCTTGCATCGTGCGGGCAAGCCGCTGAATCGCGATGTGGTGTTTGTGGCCACGGCCGATGAAGAGGCCGGTGGATTGTTTGGTGCGGGTTGGCTGCTGAAGAATCACCCTGAGGTATTTGATAACGCCGGCTTGCTACTGAATGAAGGCGGCAGTGGGCGATTGACCGCCAAGGGCGAGACCATATTCTCGGTAGAGCTTACTCAGAAGGTACCCGTTTGGCTGCGACTTACTGCCGTAGACAAACCCGGGCACGGTTCTATGCCCTATCCAACATCTTCTGTGACCCGCGTGGTGCAGGCCATGGAATTGATGCGTACCAATCCCTTCCCGGCGCGGATCATTCCACCCGTCGATGCCATGTTTCGAAGCATTGCGCAAAGCGCAGAGCCAGAATGGGCCCCGTACTTTGCCAATATGGCCGAGGCAATTGAAGAGCCTGAGTTTCTGACTCGCCTGCAAAAATTTTCGCCTCCTATGCATGCGCTAACGCGGGATACCTGCTCGCTCACACGCTTGTCTGCGTCTAACAAGATCAACGTTGTTCCCCCGGAGTCCTGGGGAGAGATTGACTGCCGTATTCTTCCCGACAAAGCGGTGGATGATTTTGTGGAGGAGGTCAGGCAGATCGTGGCGCCCAGCGGCGTCGAAGTCGAGGTGCTCATGGCGTTTTCGCCGGCGATCACTGATACCGGCTCCAGGCTGTACAGCGCGATTACCGACATCACCGCCGAGCGTCACCCGGGCTCACGGGTGATGCCCTCGGTTTCAGCGGGTTTTACCGATAGTCACTTTACGCGCGATGCCGGCATCGCCAGCTATGGCTTTACGCCCACGGTCATACCCGAGTCCGAAATGGTTCGAATTCACGGGAATGACGAGCGTATCAGTGAAGCGGCGTTTCGCGCCGGGGTCGATGATCACTTAGCGATCATTGAGGCCGTGGTTTACGACTGACGGCGGCGCCATAAAAGCAGAGCGCCCACGGCCATCAGAGGCAAGGAGCCGGGGACCGGAACGGCGTTCACTTCCAGCGTAGACCACTCGGAAGCGTTGCCTACGGGTATCTGTGGGCTTTCACTAAATGAAGAAATCTCGGGCGTTTCCCAAGTGCGGTACTGAGCGGAGTTGATACCGTCACAGCAGCCCTCAAAACCCAGGAGGGTAAGGGAGAAGTCACCGGCATCGGCGAGCACATAGCTCTTTACGTCAGAGTTACCCCAGTTTTTGGACCACCAAATGTCTTCGTTAAAGTAGTCCAGAGGGGCGCCTGCCGAGTCCGCAAAAATGAAGCCGCCTCGTCCCCAATCTAGTCCGAATTGAAATTCGGCACCGCCGCTCAAGCTGCCGGTGATTGTGTATAAAGCACCGTAGTTTCTTTTGCCGCCGCCACAGGTGCCGCTGTAGCTAACGCCCTCAAGAGCCCCGAGATCCTGGCTACACACAGAGCCTTCACTGGATTCGAAGGCATTCAAAGCAGCTGTGTAACGCTCTTCGTCAGTCCCGCCGAGATGTCTTGCGGTGAATGTCGTACTCACCATCTGCACATTAATGGAATCAATAACAAGACCTGCACTGGCCAGGCTTGAACAGGTAGCGAGTGTGAGGCCGGCAATAAACTTTGAGTAACGCATGATTCGGTACTTCTGATAGGGATATGGGTCTATTGAGTCTCACGAGCAGCTTCGGCGCATTCTTTCGCCCCATTGAGCGTGATCCCGGTCACTTTCAGGCCTGCGCCCGAGTGCAAACTGTGAATTGCGTCACAGCGTGTTCTGCCGGTCAGGTCCTTTGACCTTGGAATCATTGCACCGGAGAATGCTTACCCGTTCTTTAATGAATCTGGAAATCAATTGACTGAGCTTACACACTGGCAGCTTCATCCTACGCTTGCCCAAGACTGTCACTTTATAGGGCGTGTCTCGTGTGCGGAGCTGCTGCTGCATCGCAATGCCTCGCTGCACTGGTTCATTCTTGTGCCGCACACCGATGTAGTCGATATGTTGGATCTACCGGCAGATGAGCGCAATGCTCTTCTGGGTCAGGCAAGCAAGGTAGGTCACTATCTCAAGCAGACGCTGCACTACCCTCGTGTAAATGTTGGGGCGTTGGGTTTGGTCGTACCGCAGCTACATCTGCATGTTATTGGGCGTCGTGAGGATGACCCCTGCTGGCCAGCGCCGGTGTGGGGGAATCTTGATGTTGATGCAGCGTATAGTGCGCGGGATGTTGAGCGCTTTCGCAGCGAATTGATGAGGTAGAAATGACCCAACCCACACGGGACAGTGAGTATCTGAGCACACTGGAGAGGGGCCTGTCGGTGCTCCGGGCCTTCTCTCGAGAACGAGCAGAGATGACGCTCTCGGAGATGGCAGCTGCGACCGGGCTGAGCCCCGCTGTTGCCCGCCGCTGTTTGCACACTCTGGTTGAGCTCGGCTACGTTGCCAAACGCGAGAAGCGCTTTCTTCTTACTGCAGAAGTAATGAGCTTTGCTTCTGCCTATCTCGAATCTATGAACCTGGAGCAAGTTGTGCGTCCGCACCTGCAGAGCGTGCGCGACGAAACCGGTGATAGCTCGTCCTTGGCGGTATTTTCAGACCCGGATGTGCTCTATCTACTGCATGTATCGACCAACCGCATGGTGCGCCTCGCTGCCGGTGTTGGCACACGATTTCCGGCGCATGCAACGTCTTTGGGCCGAATTCTGGTTGCCCACAGACCGCGGGAATTTATTGATGCATACGTCAAGAATACGGTAATTGAACGGTTCACCGACAAGACAATTGTTGACCGCAAGCGCCTTGCGCAGATCCTTAAAAAAGCAGCCCAGAACGATTACGCATCTATTCAGGATGAGCTGGACTACGGCATAGTCTCGGTGGCTGTGCCCATTCGAGCGGGGAATGGTGAGGTGATTGCCGCGATCAACTGTTCTACCGCGACCTCACGCGTTGAGCCCGAGGAGATGCTTGATACCCGCCTGCCGGTGCTACGCCGCGCGGCTCGGGAGATCGAGATTGAACTGCAGCGCTATCCCATGCTGGTGAACTCCATTACTGCAGCGGCAGATTCCTGACGTTACAGCGACCCCAAAAAGCGTTTCGTAATGGTGTTGTAGGCGTCCGCTCGGCTGAGATTACTGAGGTGGCCACAGCGCGGTAGAGTCATTTCTCGAGCGTTGGGCATACTCAAACGAAGCTGTTGCGCGTGCGCTTTGCGAGCGTCTGTTTCGCGTTCACCGGTAATGATCAGCGTAGGTGTAGCCATGTTCGCTAGTTGTTTAAGAATAGCCGGGGGCGCTGGCCCTGAAGGCGCCGACAGTAGGTCCTGACCTCCGTAACCACGTACGGAGTGTTCTAATGCTGCCCTTTGCCTGTCATCCAGAGTATCGCTGCTCATAAGCGGGTGCGCGAGCCACTCATCCTGCATTTGAGAGAGTTTGCCCTGCGCAACGAGTTCTGCGTAATGACCCAGGGGAATGGCGCCCTCATCTTCCACGGGCGCTGTGTATCCATCGACCACCGCACCTTGCAAGATCAGTGAAAGCAGGCGCTCGGGTTTTGCTGCCGCGTAGCGCAGAGCGATGCGCGCTCCCTGGGACACACCCAGGAGGTGGACGCGCTCTACTCCCAGTGAGTCGATGATGGTATCGATATCGCCGGGTTCGGCGCCCAGGTTTGGCGCCGCAGCAGACTCGCCAAAACCTCTACGATCATAAGTGACCAGTCGATAGTGTTCAGCTAAAGGCAGTTGTGAGTCGAAAGAGCTGTAGTCCAGCGTCCAGCCATGCACCAGCAAAAGGACCTCTCCGCTCCCACACTCGTGTAAGCGTATAGCCGCGCCGTCTTCGGGGTTCTGAATATCTGTGGAAGTCCAGGACCATTGCGATTCAGGGCTCATAGCTTATGGGCTCCTGTGCACCTTTCCACATATCGTCGGCGATGGGTTGCTGGCTTTCTTCGAAGAGATGGCCCACCAGCCCCGCACAGCGCGCCACGAGAATTATCCCGCGCATCATGCCTGAGGGTATTGCAGCCTCTGCGAGCGCCGCACCAATGGCCGCGCTGATATTGGTCACCAGTTGTTTACCCAGGGCCTGGTTCAGTGCTGACTCTAATGTGTACATGGCCGCAATATGTTGCCCTTCGCAGGATGCTTCACTGCAGACTTCCAGCAGGCGTTTTACCCGCGGGTCTACGTCGTGATGAATGGGATGGCCAAAGCCCGGCAGCGGACGCCGGCGCTGTCGATAGTCCGCCACGATTTCCTGAGCGCAGCTATCCTTATCATCGGCAGCCACTATTTTTTCCAGCAGCGCACCGCATTCGCTTGCCGTGCCCGCGTAACGGTCTCCTACGCCCAGCAAGCCGGCGGCGATGGCACCTTGGTACGATTCTGGCGCGCCGTAATGCGTTAGCCGTGTTACCACGGCGGATGGGACCAGGCCATGCTCCATGATAGTCACCAGCACGGCATTAACGATTTGGCTCTGGCGGGCATCCGGTTCTGTTCCCAGTGCCTGAATAAGAAATGCGTCGGTAAAGCTGCGCTTGCCGATGAGATCCTCTACCAGATCCTTGCCACGGATTGAGATACTGTCCGCGTCGTAGCCGCAAATAGATGTAACCGCTTGTTTTTCCACTATTTTATCCTTTTAGGTCAAAGCTTATGGCGATGCAGAACTTTTCTGATACCCATGCTTCATACCGGGAAACGATGTTTTTTAATTTATTTCGCATACCGAACTTGATTTCGTTATGCGAAGAAACTAGGCTATGCCAGCTTAACAATAAAATCAAATGTGGAGAATAAGTATGAAAAGTACCCTTAAGCCCATTGGTTTAATGGTGGCAGCTGCTTGTTGCGCGCCAGAAGTTTATGCCCAGAACGCCCTCGAAGAAGTCGTGGTGTCCGCGCGGAAGCGCAACGAGACGCTGGAAGACGCACCGGTATCCGTGCGTGCCTTCACTGAATCTGAGATCCAGTCTGCCGGCATATCAACGCCCCAGGATTTCATCAATCTCACCCCCAACGTGACCTTGGTGCAGACTCAGAACGCCGGTAATTCATTTTTGAACATTCGAGGCGTGTCGCAAGCCCGCAACAGCGAGATGTCTGCCGCGGTGCTGATCGATGGCGTTTTGATGTCCAACCCAACACAGTTTAATCAGCAGCTATTCGATATCGAGCAAATTGAAGTCCTTCGGGGACCTCAGGGCGCACTGTACGGGCGCAACGCTATTGGCGGTGCCATAACTATCAATACCAAGCAGCCCGGCGATGAGTTCGAGGGGCGCATCGAGGCGGGTGTGGATAGTGGCCCTGGCTACAAGGTGCGCGGCACCATTGGCGGCCCAATTACTGACAACATACGCTATCGGCTTTCGGGCTCCTACATGGACACCGATGGCTTCATCAACAATCCGATACTGGGCGAAGAAGCGGATCCGGTGAAAGACGCCTCGGCTCGCCTGCGCCTAATCTGGGACATCAGCGACACCTTTAATGCGGACTTCCGTCTCAGCTACTCGAAGCTGGATACCCAGGCACTGTATTTCCGTATCGCCCCCGAAGCTGACGATCTTCTCCCGGTGCAGGTTAATAACCCCGGCAACAACGAGCGGGAATTTGTCAGCTCCAGTCTGAAGTTCGAGTGGATGACCGATGCGGGCACGTTTACCGCCATTACTGCCTACGATGATGTAAATGAAGTGCTCTCCGGCGATCAGTTCAATTTTCTTCCTCGCGAACGTTCGTCATTTAACTCCGATCCCTTTGGCGGGTTCATCAAATTCCTGACGGGAGATGAGTTCACGGATCTGAGCCAGAACCAGTATCTGGAAGTGGAATCCATCTCCCAGGAAGTACGTTTTGCGTCTCCCGCAGAAGAGCGTCTGCGCTGGATCGTAGGTGCCTATGCCATTGCGACCGACCGTTACATTTCGACGGGCAACCAGATTGACCGAGGCTTCGGTGTCTTTGATGTCGAAAAAGAGTTTCGTCCTTCGGTATTCGTAGACCCCAGTGATCCCAGCCCTCAGCTGAACATACTCGCAGATGGTCAGGATAACTTCGCCTGGGCCGTATTCGGGCAGATTGCCTATGACATCTCCGACAAGATGGAGGCCAGCTTTTCGCTGCGCTATGACGACGATGAGCGCGAGAACACCACGCTCACTCCTCCGCTGTACAACACATCGGGTCTGGACCTTGTATTTGGTGAGAAGCGCACCGAAAGCTGGGATGCCCTGCAGCCTAAATTTACCCTGCGTTACCAGCCCAACGATGACATGACGGTCTACGCTGATCTGAGCCGCGGATTCCGCAGTGGCGGGTTTAACCAGACGGGCGTAGGCGAAGCGGTACCGGCTCCAGGTGTGGGCGATATCTTTGATGAGCAAATCTCGGACACCTTCGAGATCGGCGCAAAGAGCTCCTTCTGGGATGGGCGCGCCAGTGCATCTGTCGCTTTGTATTACACAGAATTTGAAGGCGCATACTTCTTCTACTTTGATGCAGGCACCAGCACCCAGAACCTGGGTAACATCGACGACACCGAGTACCTGGGGCTTGAGCTTGAGGCCAATGCTGCGTTTACGGACAACTTCAGTGCTTACGTAGGCTTTGGTTATTCCGACAGCGAAATCCAGAAAGCGGCAGACCCTTCACAGGTTGGCAACCAGGCGCCTCTTGTATCCGAATACACAGTAAATCTCGGCGGCGTTTATCGCCAGCCTGTGGATATGTTCGGGGGCATGGAGTTTGTCGCTCGTGCCGACTTTTCGCGCACGGGTGAGACCTGGTGGGAGCCGGACAATATCACCTCGCGAAGCCCGATCAACTTGTTGGATATGCGCATTGGTTTTGAAGCCGCCGACAACTGGACCGTAACCTTGTGGGGCAAAAACGTTCTGGACGAAGAGTACAACACCGAGTACTCCCCCGGCGGCTTTATCTGGCCTGCACTGCCCGCGCGCTATGGCTTGGAATTCAGCAAGCGTTTCTAGGTCAAAGTCACGCCTAAGATAAAAGGAGAAAAACATGAACTCAGCGTTACAGATCAAAAGCAGTCTTCATCACAACGCCTATGTCACTGACGACATGGAAGCCGTTCGCAAGTTCTATGAAGAAGTGATCGGCTACAGCCTCGTGGCAACCTGGGCAGAAAAAGCCGAATTGTTTGGCAGAGAAAGAACCTACATGCACTGTTTCTTCGACATAGGTGACGGTTCTTGCCTGGCATTTTTCCAGTTTGCCGATAGCGAAGATCAGGCGGAGTTCGGTCCGGAGTTGGCGCCTTCAGCTTTTCGTCATCTGGCCATGAAGGTTGACCAGCCGACCCAGGATGCGATTCGTGATCGCATCGCCGCTGCCGGCATCAGTGAGCCAGAGACTTATATTCTGGATCACGGTTACTGCTACTCGCTGTACGTGAAGGATCCGTCAGGACTGCTGGTCGAGTTTACGGTTGACCATGACGATGTAGATGCAATTAACGCAGAGCGTAAACGACAGGCCCATGAAGAGCTTGCCAACTGGTTGGCAGGTGACCACACGCCCAACAACACACAGTTTCACCGATAGTAAAAAGGATTCAGCTAATGAGTTACTCCGTTTGTGTTGTTTATCACAGTGGCTATGGACATACGCTCGAGCAGGCAAAGGCTGTCGCCGAAGGTGCCGGGTCTGTAGATGGTGTTGAGTCCACGCTGATTGCCGTGGCTGAGCTTGAGGCAGCGGATGCGCCGGCCTGGGATGCGCTGGATGCCTGCGATGCCATGGTGTTTGGTAGCCCGACTTACATGGGCAGCGCCTCCGCTGCGTTTAAAGCTTTTATGGAAGCGACCTCGCAGCGCTGGATGGAGCAACGCTGGGCCATGAAGCTCGCGGCGGGATTCACAAACTCCGGGTCGCAAAACGGTGACAAGCAGAACACCCTGATGCAGTTTATTACCCTTGCGGCGCAGCACGGCATGCTCTGGGTCAACCTGAATCAAATGCCGGGGAATAACAGTACCGCCGGCTCCGAGAATGATATGAACCGTCTGGGAGCGTCTCTTGGCGCAATGGCACAGTCCGCCGTTGATGCTGGCCCTGACGTCGGCCCAACACAAGCTGATCTCGAAACTGCCAAGGCATTTGGTGCCCACGTCGCGGCCTGCGCAAGCCGCTGGAACAAATAAAAGTGCGGCGCCCTGAGCGCCGCCAGGATATGGATGACAATCGCGATGATTTACGATCCAGAGATCGAAACCCGCCCTCTTTCAGCGCAGTACGAGCTCGATAAAGAGTCCTACGCTCAACAGATTGCCTATCTGTTGGAGAACTCAGGTTTTTACCAGAAGAAGCTGGCTGATGCCGGGTTCACATCCCTGGATCAGATTGGTGGTCTTGATGACATCGCTAAGCTCCCGTTTACCGAAAAAGACGAGATTCGGGAAACTCAGGCTACTCATGCGCCCTTTGGTGAGCACCTCGCGGCGGATTCTACAAAGTTGCGCCGTGTGTTCAGTACCAGTGGAACGACGGGCGTGCCATGTTATCTGGGGCTCACCGAACACGACCTTGATATGTACGCTACCAACGTTGCGCGTGGGTATACCGCCGCGGGCTTTAGCGCCGGCCAAAAGGTAGTAGTGGGCTTTAACGCCGGGCCTTTTGTCGCCGGTGCCGTGTATTACGGGTTCGACAAGATCGGCTGCACCGTGATTCCGGTGGGCACAGGCAACACCGAACGGATGGTCACTGCTATCCAGAAGCTGGGCGCTACGGGAATCAGTTGTACGCCTTCCTATGGCCTGTATCTCATCGACTGGTGCCACCAGCATGGCATTGACACCCAGTCCCTGGGGCTGAAAAACATGATCACTGCCGGTGAGCCCGGCGGCGGCGACCCTATGGTGCGCGGCAAGATTCAGGAAGCGTTTGGCTGCACGGTACGGGAGTCCATGGGGATCGGGGATATCACGCTTTCCGCCTGGGCAGAAGATGAAGATGGCGAGGGCATGCACTTCATGCCCCGTGGTTTTGTGCATGTGGAGCTGATTGACCCGGTAAGCGGTGAGCCAAAGGAATGGACTGATGGCGCAGAGGGTGAGCTGGTTTACACCGCTCTGCGCCGCGAGGCCATGCCGCTGCTGAGATTTCGCAGCCGGGATCATGTTGTCGTGACCATGAAGGATAATCCCACTGGCCGGACGGGGCCGCGAATCCGCTGTGTCGGTCGCACGGACGATATGCTTATTGTGCGCGGTGTAAACCTGTTTCCCACGGCGGTGCGGAGCCTGCTGGACGACTTTACGCCAGAAGTTTCGGGTATGTTGCAGGTGCGTCCCCGGGAGCAGGGCGTACTCCAGACGCCTCCACTGCCTATTGTTATCGAATTGGGCAAAGACACAGCTCAAGCGCCGGAAGACCTGCGCCAGCGAATGACCAATGAAATCCGTGCTCGCTTGCTGGTGACTACGGATATCAGCTTTGTGCCTTACAACACCCTGCCCAGAGAGACCTATAAATCCAAGCTGGTTGATTACTCAGACGCCATCGGCGCCGTCGCCAACGCTTAAGGAGACAGCATGACTCTACCCATCTTTCCCACGGCTATTGTCGGCAGCTTGCCGCAGCCCGAGTGGCTCATAGATCGCGCAAAGCTGGCGGGGCAATTCCCTCCTCGTACGCGGGCCAAAGAGCTGTGGCGGGTAGCCCCGGCGTATCTTGATGAAGCACAGCGCGACGCCACCCGGCTGGCAATTGCTGCCCAGGAAGCAGTGGGTCTGGATATCATTGGCGATGGTGAAATCAGCCGCGAAAGTTACTCCAATCACTTTGCCAATGCGCTCGATGGCATAGATCTGGATAACCCGGGTAAAGCACTAGATCGAAGCGGTGAGCCGGTTTATGTGCCGCGGATTGTGGGCCCTATCCGTCGTCGGCACGCGGTCGGCGTTGAAACTGTGGAGCTTTTACGGAGTCTTACTGATCGACCCATCAAGTTTACCGTGCCCGGGCCGTTCACTATGTCGCAGCAGGCGCAGGATGACTATTACGGATCGCAGGCCGCCGCCGGCATGGACTATGCCGCAGCAGTCAATGAAGAAGTGCGTGACTTGCTCGCCGCCGGAGCCGATATCGTTCAGTTAGACGAACCCTATATGCAGGCCAGACCGGAACAGGCTCGGGAGTATGGTGTGGCGGCGCTCAACAAAGCGCTGGAAGGTATTGACGGTAAAAGCTGCGTGCATATTTGCTTTGGGTATGCCGCACTTATTCATGCCCGCCCGGAGGGTTATTCGTTTTTGCCTGAGCTCTCTGGCGCCTGCTGCGATCAGATTTCAATCGAAACGGCTCAGAGTAATCTCGATTGCACCGTGCTCGAGTCGCTCTCAGACAAGGATATTTTGCTGGGAGTTTTAGACTTGTCCACGCCGGAAGTAGAAGATGTGGAAACCATCAAGAACCGCGTGTTAAAGGCGGTCTGCCACATGGACTTCAACCGCATCGTGCTTGCTCCGGATTGCGGCATGAAATACCTGCCGCCGGAGTCTGCCTATGGCAAACTTCGAAACATGGTCCTTGCGGCGCAAGAGCTGAGACTGGAATTCAGCAAAGACTAGGAAGTAAATTCAGACGCTGTGGCGCTTGAAACTTGAAGCCCGCAGCCCGATCATGGCGGCCCTTGGTTAATAAAAACGAGAACCCGCCATGCTCATCGTAGAGTCCTATACCATCGCCGTCGCGATGTGCCTTATCACCATGCTTTGCTGGGGATCCTGGGCAAACACCCAGAAGCTTGCCAGTAACGAGTGGCAGTTTCAGTTGTTCTACTGGGATTACTCGCTCGGTGTTTTGCTCCTTACCCTGCTTTTTGCATTCACCATCGGCTCTACCGGCGAAGAAGGCCGAGCCTTTATGCCTGATATCTCTCAGGCGAGTACTGATGCCATCCGTTCTGCCTTGATTGGCGGTGTTGTATTCAACCTGGCCAACATCTTATTGGTCACTGCGATAGATATCGCCGGAATGGCCGTGGCTTTCCCCGTGGCTATCGGTCTGGCGCTGGTTATTGGGGTTGTGACGAACTACATGGCCGCTCCCGTAGGAGACCCGGTCTTTTTGTTTGCCGGGGTCGCCCTGGTGACGGCCGCGATTATTGTATGCGCCATGATTTACGCGCGTCTTCCCCAGGATGAAGGCCGCTCCGTAGGCAAGGGGCTTGCGATTTCCGTGATCGCAGGTATTGCCATGGGCTTTTTCTATCGTTTTGTTGCCGCGTCTATTTCTATGGATTTTGCGAATCCTGAAGCCGGCCTGATGACGCCTTACAGCGCCGGTGTGGTGTTTGCCGTAGGCCTGCTGGTGTCGAATATCATCTGGCTGATACCCCTTATGTATAAGCCAATTTCCGGCGAAGTTGCCCCTATTGGCGAGTACTTCAGCAAAGGCACCCCGCGCTTGCATCTGGTCGGTATTCTTGGCGGAGCGATCTGGTGTGTAGGCTTTTCTTTTAGCTTTATCGCCTCCGGCGCTGCAGGACCGGCAATCTCCTACGGTCTGGGTCAAGGCGCCACCATGGTCGCGGCCTTCTGGGGCGTGTTTATCTGGAAAGAGTTCAAAGACGCGCCGGCAGGCACATCCAGCATGATTACCGCGATGTTCGCCTTGTTCTTCGTTGGTCTTGGGTTAATCGTTTACTCGAGGTAAGGCGCTCGCTCTTTGCACTGTCTGGAGCGCGATACAGGTTGCTGCGATGAGGGGGCGTCGGCGTCCATGGAGAGTCTGCCCCTGTTTTATGGGTATGGACGCCGCCGAGCTGCCATGGATGGCGCTTTTTGGGCCCCCCGAATGCAGTGGCCTGTATCGCGCTCCAGACTCGCTACTACGCAAAAAATCTAGTAGATCTCTGTCCCTGTCCCACCGGTAACAATCGCCACGCCGGCGCTGCACCCCAGACGATTGGCACCTGCCCAGAGCATGGCAACGGCAGTGTCGCGGTCCCGGATTCCCCCAGAGGCTTTTACGCCCATATTTGGTCCGACGACGCTGCGCATAAGCTCAATGTCCGCTACCGTGGCGCCTCCGGTGCTAAAGCCCGTGGAGGTTTTTACAAACGCTACACCCAGATCGCGACAGACCTCGCAGGCCAGGCGTTTGTGAGAGTCGGTGAGCAGGCAGGTCTCAAGAATCACTTTGAGCGTGATGCCTTGGCAGCTCGCCATGACCGTTGCAATGCCATCGCGTACGGCGTCCCAGTCGCCCGCAAGGGCTTCACCAATGGACATCACCATATCGATCTCATGGGCCCCGGCATCTATGGCAATGCGAGCTTCGTCTGCGGTGGCCGCAGCCAGAGATGCTCCCAGCGGAAAGCCCACCACCGAGCAGGTTTTCACGGTACTTCCTGACAGTCGCCTTGCCACCCGCGGCACCCAGAGGCTGTTTACACATACTGCCGCAAAGCGATGCTCCAGCGCCTCGTCGCAAATGCGATCGATGTCCACTGCGCGGGCCTCGGGCTTGAGCAGCGTGTGATCGATGGCCGCAGCGATCGTCGCATTATCGTAACTGTTGCTATCCATGTAAGACGCCCTTGATGTGGTCGAATTTAGGGTCGGTTAGGCTACACTGTCGCGCATCGAATAAGAACGGAAGTACGCTTATGAAAATTGCTGTGATTGGCTCGGTAATGGTCGATTTGATTGCCTATACCGATACGGTACCCAAGGCTGGAGAAACACTCGTCGCTAAAGAGTTTGCCATGGGCTGCGGGGGTAAGGGCGCCAATCAGGCTGTGGCCGCCTCTAAACTTGGCGCGGAGGTTTTGATGATGGGCCGCGTTGGCGATGACGCCTTTGCCGAAAACTCTCTGGCAAACTTCGAGAAATATGGCGTCAGTACCAAGCACGTGACCAAGGTTCCCGGCGTGTCCAGCGGCGTAGCGCCGATCTGGGTGGACGCGGACTCGCAGAACCGTATTTTGATTATTCCCGGCGCCAACATGCATCTTTTGCCTGCTGACCTTGACGCCGCGGCGGATGAACTCAAGCAATGCAGCATGATTATTTTGCAGCTCGAGATACCGCTGGAGACGGTTTACGCCGCCATCGAATTTGGCAATAGCAATGGCATTCCCGTACTGCTGAATCCTGCACCAGCGAGCACTGAGCTGGATATCGATTACGCCTGTCGCTGCGATTACTTTGTGCCCAACGAGACGGAGCTGGAGATTCTCACTGGCATGCCTGTGGGCAATGACGATGAGATCGCGGCGGCGGCAAGCTCACTGTTGGCCAAAGGACTCAAAAATCTCATCGTGACTCTGGGCGACAAAGGTGCCTTGTGGATGCATGGTAGTGAGCGACAACATGTGAGTGCGCCCACGGTGAGCGCTGTGGATACCACCGGCGCCGGAGACGGATTTATTGGCTGCTTTGCCGCAGAGCTTGCGGCGGGCACAGACGTTGCAGCGGCACTGGGTCGAGCGGTGAGTTACGCCTCGCACAGCGTCACTGGCAAAGGTACGCAAACCTCCTATGCCACGGCAGAAGAGTTTGCACAGTGGCAAAGCTCGCACTGAGTCAGCTGGTGACCTGCGAATCATGGCGGAAGCTGCTAGCCTTTAGCGTACTACTGGACCACCAAGAGAGATAACGTGATGAAATTGCTGCCAAAAACTGCCGCCACCCTGTCCGGCGCCCTGTTACTCCTCGCTGCCAGCGCCGGCGTCCTTGCAGACTGGGAGCTTGATGGCGAGCGCTCTGCCGTGCAGTTCATGTCGGTGAAGAATGCCAGTGTTGCAGAGCTGCATCACTTTCGAGCCATCACCGGTGGTATCAGCGATACCGGCGCTGCGCAGGTTGCTCTGGATTTAGACAGCGTTGAGACTCTGGTGCCGATACGTAATCAGCGTATGCGCGAGCTGCTTTTTGAGACCGTGCGTTTTCCCGCTGCGATGTTGCGAGCGGAAGTCCCGACCTCTCTCACAGAGTTACCCGTGGGCGACACCCGCGATACGTCCATAGAGATCGAGGTTGATCTTCACGGCGCCCAAAAGTCCTACATCGCCGAGGTGCTGGTAACCCGGTTGAATGACGGCGGCCTGCAGGTAGTCATCAGTGAGCCCATCGTGGTCAAGGCGGCAGACTTCGGTCTGGATGGGGGCATTGAAGTTCTTCGCGAGGTGGCAGGGCTCAAGAGCATCAGTACTGCCGTGCCCGTGTCAGGACAGCTGGTTTTCACTCCCCCTGCCTGAACTCTTTTTGCGTCAGGCCGCCAGCTCAGAGGTTGAGTCCCAGGCTCGCGGCCATACGCCGGTAGCTCTGGTTTTGTGGCGCCAAAGTGACAAGCTTTTTCGCGTAGCGTGCGGCGAGATCACTGTTGCCGCTTTCTGCACTGTAGTTCACCAGCGCCAGCAAGACCTGTTCATCCGCCGGTAGCGCGTTGTGCAGCTGCCCCAGCGTGGTTAGCGCACCGGTCGCATCGCCAAAGTCGTGTTGAGCTACGCCGTACACAAAACGATGTCGCGAACCAGCGGTTTCTATCGCAGCGGCCTTGCCAAGCCACTTAAGGGCAGATTCGCGTTGGCCGGCCCGCGCTTCCAGCAGACCCAGAGCATGCATGGCGTCGCCGCTCTCGGGACTGACCGCAAGGGCCGCTTCCAGCTGGCTTTTTGCTTCATCCTCCCGTCCTTGTCCCCGTAACAAATCAGCGAGATTCAGATAGGCGGAGATGAGCTGAGGGTTTAAGGCCAGCGCTTCGCGGTAAGCGGATTCCGCTGCGGGAAAGTCGCCGCGAGTGACATTGAAAATACCCAACTGCATATTGATGGCGGGCATATCCAGATGCTGATTTTGTATGGCTTTGTATTCGTTAAATAAAGCCAGCAGTGATTTTTGTCGTTCAGCGCTCAGCTCGTTCAGCGGAACCGCAGCCAGACTTACGGCGACCTCCATGCGTACCCCGGTGACGGGATCTTTAATCAGTGGCGCCAGAGCCAGATATCGGCGCATGGGTGGCAAAGGCTGCAATGCCCGTACCGCAGCTATGCGCAGGAGCGGGTCGTCCGATATGAGCAGTCCCTGGGCAATCTGCAGGGCGCCTTGCCCTCCATTTGTGGAGATGCGATCCAGCGCGGTGGCGCGCCAAATGGGGGCGGCGTTCTCGTCTCCGGCAAGCTCGAGCAAGCTGGGAATACTGCGGCTATCGCCACGCTGCAAGGCGGCCATGGCGACGGCCGGGTGATCGCTACTGTTCCCGAAATTGCTGCCCCAGTCGCGCAGCGCATCCAGTGCCCATTGCGACGACTGGTCCTGGTGACACTGGGTGCAGGCGTTTGGCGTTCCGATCATCACACTCAGGTCCGGGCGGGGGATACGCATGGAATGATCGCGACGTGCGTCAACGCCCATGTAGGTTTGTGCGGGCATGTGGCAATTTACACACTGCGCCCCGGCTGACTCTGCCGGGTGATTGTGGTGTTGTGATGAGTCATAGACATCAGCCTTATGACATTGGGCGCAGACACCATTGCCGTCTGCCCGAAGCTTATTGGAATGCGGCTCGTGACAGTTTGCGCAGACGACCCCTGCCTGGGACATCTTGCTCTGCATGAAGGAGCCATACACGTAGACCTCGTCCAGAATTTGCCCGTCGTGGTGATACAGGGGCTGTCCCAGTAAGGACAGTCGATGGGTATCAGACAGCGGCTTACCGTGCTCGTAGTCTCCCAGAGTACCGCGACGGGCATGGCAGCGCCCGCAGCTATCCACTTGCTGCTGGTTGGCCAGTGGGCTTTTGCGCCGCGCGATGGATTCGCCCTCGGGGAAATACCACTGCCCCCGGGCGCTCAGATCCGTCTGTAATCCCGAGGATGCGCCGCTGCCAAGGCGCCCCTGCTGCCCCAGCGCTACATGCTGACTGCCGGGGCCGTGACAGGCTTCGCAGCTGACGTCCGCTTCGGCGAAGGTGGTGGCAAAGGTTCGAGTGCCGGCCTGATAATTCTTTTGAACATCGGTGCTGTGGCATTCGGCGCAGCGCGTGTTCCAGTTTAAATAGGGTCCGGTCCAGTGCAGCGGGTCGTCGTAGAGGATTTCTTCCTCAGGAAACAGGTGGTACCACCGCTGTCCGCCTGCATCTGCCGGGCGGCTGTCCCAGGCAATGGCCAGAGCCTGCAGTCGGCCATCTTCCATAGGCAACAAATATTGTTGCAGCGGATCTACACCAAAAACCCAGGCCACCTGATATTCGGTCATGCTGCCATCGGGTCCATCGGTGCGCACAAAGTAGTTGCCGTCCCGGGTATAAAACCGGGTTGTGTTCCCAAAGTATTCAAAGCTGGCGTTATCGAAGTCTCCTAGTACCGTGTCTGGACCGGGCTTTTGCATAGCGAGATCGTGATGAGACCCCTGCCACTGACTGTGTTCGCTTTCATGGCAGCCTATGCAGGTTTCACCGCCCACAAAGGTGGCGCCTGCGGTATCTGCCGCGACACCAGGACTGTGGGAGCCGCCCGCAAGACAGCTCAACATCAACAACGTGAACAGCACAGGACAAGGAGTTCTGCGCGTGAAAATACGGCTTAAAAACTCACGGTGCCGCGGCTCGGTAAAGACAGGATTCTTCATGGGTCTATGGTAACCCAATCCTCTTCTCCCTCTACCGGGATATAGACAGCCAGTGACCTCGGTTCGTAGACTCGTCCCTGTACTTATTATCTGGATGCAACTTGTGAAGGTAGGAATTTTAAAAACTGATGCCGTGCGCGAAGAGTGGGTCGAGGAATTCGGAGAATATCCGGATATGTTTGCCAGGCTACTGGGAAGTCGCGACGCTGATCTTGAGTTTGTGACCTACGATGTTCGTCTCGGTGAGTATCCTGATGAGATTGACGAGGTGGACGCTTATCTCATGACCGGTAGCCGCCACAGCGTGTATGACGATCTACCCTGGATTGAGCCGTTGATGCGTTTTGTGCGGGAACTTGATGCGCGGGGCAAAAAGCTCGTGGGTATCTGCTTTGGACATCAGCTTATTGCTCAGGCTCTGGGCGGGCGCACCGAAAAGGCGAGCGCTGGCTGGGGCGTTGGTATGCATCACCACCGGTTTACCGAACGTCCGGAATGGTTTGATGATGGAGACCTGGAGTTTCCGATTCTGGTCACTCACCAGGACCAGGTAACAAAGAACGCTCCTGACGCTAGAGTATTGGCCAGCAGTGACTTTTGTCCCAATGCGGTTTGTCAGATTGGCGAGCATATTCTGACCATGCAGGGGCACCCGGAATTTGTGAATGACTACTCCAGAGCCATTATGGATTTTCGGCGGGAAATCGTCACAGAGCCGGTTTATCAGTCAGGCATTGCTTCTCTTGCAGAGCAGCCGGCGACAGAGCGCATGGCGCAGTGGATACTGCGGTTTCTTAAAAAGTAGCAGTTACGCCTCGGGCCAAAGCCTGCCAGCTTCGAGCTATCGCGAAGCGGGGCCTCAGTGAGCGTCCCGACCTTTCACTTTCGCCTGCATGGCATCGAGATACTCATCCAGCTCGCTATCGTTAGAGAACACCGCCATATCAGGTAATGCCTGAAGTATCTCAAAGACCTTCTCGATTTGCGGCTGCCGGTTTGCCACCGCGAGACTGCGGCCGGCGGCCTTGAGTTGCTTTGCGGCTTTAAAAATAACTCGCAGACCCGCGGAGCTGACATAGTCCAGGGATTTCATGTCCAGAAGAACCATTTGCCAGTCATCGGTGATAGCCTCGGCGAGCGTTGCTTCAAAGCCCGGTGCCGTGTCGGTGTTGAGTCCACCAATCATGCAAACGCGGAGCAGGGACTTGTCGCGATCCTCGTGGAGCTTGGTATCCAGGTTCATTGTTCAATCTCCGGTGGCGGTGTCGGGTCCGTTTTGCTCCCAAACGGGGAGGTCCATACGCAAGCGAAGTATATTGCGACCGTCTTCGCGGTGATAGGACTGTCGTGTGGTTAGTCGGGTTATGAGATGTAGCCCCAAACCTCCGATACTGGCCTCTTCTGTACTCTCTCCGAGCGCTGAGCGTTCGGCGTCCTCCAGCGGATTGTAGGCGTGCCCGGGATCGATGCATTCCAGTTCTACGCGATCGGCAAAGCGTTCCAGCCCGAGGCTGAGCGTCGCATTATCCCCGGTCTGAGCGTGGTCGCGCACATTGCAGACAACCTCCTCAAGCACTAGCTGCATGTCACGGAGTGCACTGTCGGGAAGGCCTTGAGCACGCCATTGATCCTCGAGCCAGCGAGCAGCCTGGCTAGGCAATGCTGCATCAATCTCCAGGCTCTGGTGCTCTGACTGCAGGGCTGACCGCCGCTGGCCTGGAACCTCAAGAAGCATCAGCGACATATCGTCAAACTGCGGTGCACCGGCAGTGAACTGGTCCACCGCAGCAAATATGGCAGCGCCCGCCTCATCCAGGGGTAGTTTGTCCGGGCCGGCGAGGATCTCGCATAGGGCTGCTTCTCCGAGCATGTCATCTGCGGTGTTCTGCGCTTCATCAAAGCCATCGGTATAAATCACCAGGCGGTCATCGGTTTGCAGCTGCAATTCGTTCAGGGGAAAGCTGAGCCCTTCGCGAAGTCCCAGTGCCGGACCACGCTGCTGCTCGAGCATGCTTGGCTCACCCTCGCGCAGTAGCACCGGTGCGCCGTGTCCCGCACTGGCGTAGTGGAGTTTTAACGTATCCAGGTTCAGGACTCCCATAAACAGGGTGAGAAACATGCAGTTGTCGTTGTCTCGCGTTAATCCTTCATTAAGCTGCTGTAACGCGATTTCGGGAGGGACCGTGGCAGGCTGGACTTCCCACTGCTGGATAAGACTGATGGCTTTGGCCATGAACAAGGCCGCGGGTACACCCTTGTCTGATACATCGCCAATACTGATGAGTAGCCGCCGGCCTGTCTGATGAAAAGAATATAAATCGCCCCCTACAGCGCGCGCAGGACGCACCCTGGCCCAAAGATCCACTGCGTCTGTATGCAGCTCTGCTTTGCCCCCCTGGGGTAGCATCGCCATTTGAATCTCATGTGCTGCGCTCAGCTCGCCATCCATTCTGCTTCGCTGGGCTGCTGCGGACTCCAGATCGCGGATGTAGTGACCCAGGTCCTGTCGCATACTGTCGAAAGCGCCGACCAGTTGACTGACTTCATCGTCGCCCCGGTGTGCGGGAAGAGGCACGTCGAGCTCGCCTCTGGCGATAGACTGACTGGCCGTCGCCAGCGCCAGGAGCGGTTCGGTGAGACGCTTGGTGACTATGCTGACTACCATGCCTATAAGAACCAGCATCCCGGCACCTACGATCAGTACCCGCAGCTGGTAATCACGCAGAGGGCTTAACAGAGCGTCTTCAGAATAAACAACGCCGACGCTCCACTTGCTGTTCTGTACGTCTGCGACGCGGAGCTGGCAACGCTCGGCAGTTTGCGGGCAGTTGACCAGGGCGCGCCGGGGCTCGGTGCTGGCGTCCTTGAGCCAGTCTTTCCAGTTGGAGACGCCATCACTATGCAGCACCTCGCCAAGCGGTGCGCTGATGACCCTGCCGTCGGGCGCGCCTATTAATGTGCCTTGGGCCGTCAGCAGGAACCCGAAGCCCTTTTTGTCGATACTCAGATCATCGAGGTAGTCATAAAGGTCTGTCAGACGCAGATCAATGGTCGCAACGCCAATGAAAACTTTTGCGCCACCGGCATCGTTGCGATGGAGCGGCGCAGAAAAAGTGGTCATTTCGACCTTTGCACCCGTGGGCTCAAAATAGGGCTCTACCCAGGCGGCGCGCCCCGAGTCCCTGATGCTGGCAAACCAGGGCTCTTGCCAGTAGGGCGTGTCTGCATTCGACAAATCAGTCCGTACCAGGCTGCTGCCGTTACGATAGAGGTAGGGGGCGAGCCCCTCGGGCGCGCCAGCATGCTCAATATCCAAGGCGATTGCTGCGGCGAATATATGCGGATTGCTGTCGATGACGCTGCGCAGCACCGTGTCGATCCTGGCCTCATCGGGAACCTCGTCGACAGCCTCTGCCAGGAAGCGTACGGCGCCTTCCAGACCGGTGGTAAGTTCCTCGATGCGCAGCACCGCCGCAGAGATGGAGCTGCGGGCGCCCTCTTCGAGGCCTGCCACAAGCCGGTCCCGGGACAGGGAGTAGTCAATGAAAAGTCCTCCAGCTATCACCACCGCGGCCATCAGGGTGACCCGGATAATGAGCTGCGTGGTGAAGGACTGCTTCACAGGCGTCGCTTACCAGCTGCCGGTATTAGGCATGGATGCCCAGGGCTCCTGAGGGGCCAGGGAGTCGCCGGCCTGCAGCAGTTCGATGGAAATGCCATCGGGAGAGCGTACAAAAGCCATGTGACCATCTCGCGGGGGTCGATTGATGGTGACGCCGCCATCCATCAGTTGCTGACAGGTCGCGTAGATATCGTCCACCCGATAGGCGAGATGGCCAAAGTTGCGGCCGCCATCGTAGTCTTCCGGGTCCCAGTTGTGGGTAATCTCAACCATGGGAGCCTGGCGGTCCCCGGATGCGTCGATGTCCCCGGGAGCGGCCAGAAACACCAGAGTAAAGCGGCCCTGTTCGCTGTCGTAGCGGCTGGTTTCTACCAGGCCCAGCTTGTTGCAATAAAAGTCCAGTGTTTCTGTCAGATCGCGGGCGCGAACCATGGTGTGCAGATACTGCATGGAAGTCATCCTGTTAAACGAAAGTGCTCTGATACTAGGCAGCTGCCCGGCCTGCGGCAAGTCCGGGCTCACGGCACATGTAGCAGGACTGGCATTTGCGTGTTGTTGTCGTGGTATTGGCAGACTGCTTGTGTAGAATGTGCCGCCCTTTCGCCGGACAATCTTAGCTATGTGGTTTAAAAATCTGCGGGCCTACCGCATGACTCGCGGCCTTGAGTTATCTGCCGAGCAACTTGAGGAAAAGCTGTCTAACCGGGGCTTCAAAGCCTGCACCCCCGCCCAGCCTTTATCTGTGGGATGGGTGCCTGCGCTTGGTGAGGGCGCACAAACGCTCGTGCACGCTGCCGATGGTCGTTTGATGCTGTGTCTGCGCCGCGAAGAGAAGATTCTTCCGCCTTCCGTGGTGCGTGATCTCGTAAAGGAACGTGTGGAGGGTATCGAAGCGCAGCAGGGACGAAAGGTCTATCGCAAAGAAAAGCTCTCCCTGAAAGACGAGGTGGTGCAGGACTGCCTGCCCCGCGCTTTCAGCCGTCATGCCGAGCTGCGTATGATTATCGATGCCCAGGCTCGCTGGGTGCTGGTGGATTCTGCGAGTGCCTCACGCGCCGAAGAAGCTCTGAACCTGTTACGCGAATGTGTGGGCAGCTTTCCGGTATTGTTGCCGCAGACTGCCCATGCGCCAGCTGCCGCTATGACCAGCTGGCTGGCTAACTCCAGCCTGCCCGAGGACCTGCAGGCCCGGGATGAATGTGAGCTTCGCGATATGGGTGAGCAGGCCGCAGTGATACGCTGTCGTGGTCTCGAGCTGTACAGCGACGAGGTTCGGCAGCATCTTCAGGGGACCACACAGGTTGTGCGACTTGCTCTGGGTTGGAAGGAGCAGATGCAGTTTGTGCTGGGCGATGATCTTTGTCTTCGGCGCATCAAGTTCTCGGATGCGCTGGTAAAGGAGAACGATGAATTGATGGACGAAGATCGCCTGGCTCGAATGGATGCGGATTTTGCGATCATGGCGCCAGCGCTGACGGCCATACAGGATCGTCTCATCACGCTCTTCGGTGGCGAAGACAACGGGTAGCCTATGACATTGCGGGGTGACAGCACTGACTACGCCCGTCTGTTTTTAGCAGACACGCCTTTGCTGGATACCCGCGCACCCATAGAGTTTGCGGCGGGCGCCTTTCCCACTGCGCAAAGCCTGCCGCTCATGAGTAATGATGAGCGGGCTGCCGTAGGGACCTGCTATAAGGAACAGGGACAGGAAGCCGCCATCGCGCTGGGCCATCAGTTGGTGTCTGGCGATGTGCGCGAACAAAGACTGGCTAGCTGGAAACAGTTCGCCAAAGATCATCCCGATGGTTACCTCTACTGTTTTCGCGGCGGTCTGCGATCCCAGTTGGTGCAGCAGTGGCTGCGTGAGAGCGGCGTGGACTACCCGCGAATCACGGGCGGCTACAAAGCGATGCGCCGTTTTCTTATCGATACTCTCAATGCGCTGTCCCAGCGAGCAGACATTATTCTTGTCGCCGGCGCGACAGGGACAGGAAAAACCCGTCTTGTCAAAGCGCTTCCCAAAGCTATCGATCTGGAAGGGCTGGCAAAGCATCGCGGTTCGGCTTTCGGACGACTGATCGAAGAGCAGCCTACTCAGATCGACTTTGAGAATGCCATTGCCATTGCGCTGCTGAAGCTGTCGCAAAGTGATGGTCCGGTGATTCTTGAGGACGAGGGGCAGCTTATTGGCCGGCTGGCCCTGCCGGCGTCGCTGCGCATGCGCATGAGCGAGGCACCGCTTGTGGTGCTTGAGTACCCCGTTGAGGAGCGTGTTCAGGTTGTCTTTGAGGACTATGTCCTTGATCTCGGTGAGCGCTTTAGGCAGGTTTATGGTGAGGCGGGACTGGCTGCGCACCGGGACAGATTGCTCAGCGATCTTGAGCGCACCCAGAAGCGTCTGGGAGGCGAACGTTATCGGCACATCGCCGGGCTCATGCAATCGGCATTTGATACTCAGCAAAGCACGGGCGATGCCGAGGGGCACCGGGACTGGATACGACATATGCTGGTTGACTACTACGACCCCATGTATGCCTATCAGTTATCCAAACGTGAGGGCAGCCGTCTGTGCAGCGGCGATCGCGCTGCGCTGCACGCATACCTTAGCGAGAGACTCAGTGCTCACTAGCGAGCCGGCGGAGCAGGACCTCGTTCTGGTCGGCGGGGGTCACAGTCATGTGCTGGTACTTCGGCAACTCGCCATGTCCCGGCCTGCAGGTCTTCGTATCACGCTGATTTCTCCCGCGGCATTCACGCCCTACTCGGGGATGCTGCCGGGTTTGCTAGCCGGCCATTATGGTTTTGAAGACACGCATATCGATCTACTGCGTCTGTGCCAATGGGCGGGTGTGCGCTTTTTAACAGATACGGTGGAATCTCTCGATCCCCGGGCAGGTCGCTTGCATTGCCGCGCCCGGGGACAGGTGGATTACGACATCCTGTCTATCGATATAGGCTCCGAACCTGAGCTTGATTCGGTGCCCGGCGCGCGGGAGTTTTCCGTGCCGGTAAAGCCGGTCGCGGGACTTTGGAGCCGCTGGCAGTCTCTGGCCTCAGCCGAGGATTTGTCTGATCAGCGCATTGCCATTGTGGGCGGGGGCGCTGGCAGTGTTGAGATTGCCCTGGCCATTGCGCATCGCCTGAGTGAGCACAAACCCTCTATTGCACTGTACTGCGGTGGTGAGCAGATATTGGCAGGGTATACCTCAGGCGCCCGGCGCACTGTGGAGCGCCAGCTGGCGGCGTGGGGCGTGTCGCTGCACTGTGGTCATCGAGTAAGTCAGGTCACCAATACTCAGCTGCAGTTTGAGTCGGCACAGGCCGCGAACTACCACGCCCTGATCTGGTGTACCGGTGCTGCTGCCGCACCCTGGATCAAAGACAGCGGTCTGCCGGTAGATGAACGGGGCTTTATGCAGATTGAGGATAGTCTGCAAAGTACCGGATATCCCAACGTGTTTGGCGCCGGTGATATTGCCACCCAGTATCGACATCCCAGACCCAAGGCGGGTGTCTACGCGGTACGGCAGGGGCCCGTGCTTGCCGACAATCTTCGATTGTTTGCTGCAGGGGAGGCCCTGCGTCAGCACAGGCCGCAGACGGAATTTCTGTCCATGCTCGCGCTGGGCCCCAAGTCGGCCGTTGCGCAGCGCAATGGGCTGAGTGTGAGTGGCGCCTGGGTTTGGCGCTGGAAAGATCGGATCGACCGTGAGTTTATGCGGCGTTTTAGCGATTTGCCGACACTACAAATGACGCCCCCCAAAAGAGCCCGTAAGCCATGGGAAACCGCTGCGCAGCAGGCACCCTGCGGCGGTTGCGGGGCAAAAGTGTCCGGCGATGCGCTGCATGATGTGCTGCAAGAACTACGTAAGCTGTATCCAGATTTGATGCCTCAGGCGGGAGTCCTTGATGACACTGCGCCGCTGGAAACCACGCAGTCTGTCTTGCAATCGTTAGATGCTCTTCGAGGGCTGGTAGATGATCCCTGGCGTATGGGTCGCATCGCGGCTCAGCATGCGCTCTCTGATCTGTATGCCAGTGGTGCCCAGCCTCACTCTGCACTGGCGCTGGTGACCCTGCCTTTTGCGGCGGCCCCGTTGCTGCATCGGGATTTGCGTATGGTCTTGCACGGTGCCCTTTCGGTGTTTCGCGAGTCGGGCTGTGCTCTGCACGGGGGCCACAGCATGCAGGGGCCGGAGTTACAGCTAGGCTTTGCGGTGAATGGAGTGTTGGCTCCTGGGCACGCGGCTTTGCGCAAACGTGGCGCCCGGCCGGGTGACAAACTTCTGCTGAGTAAAAAACTGGGAAGCGGCGCGCTGTTTGCGGCGCATATGCAGGGCCGTATGGATGGGGGACAGATCGAATCCGCGTTGTCGGGCATGGAGCGCAGCAATGCTCTTGCGGCGCTTCATGCCCGGAATTTTAATGCGACGGCTGTGACCGACGTTACAGGCTTTGGCTTGGCGGGGCATTTGTTGGAGATGCTTGATGAGACGCTCTGCGCTGAACTCAATCTGGATCAACTCCCGATCATGCCGGGTGCTTTGAAGGCGATGGCTGAAGGCATATTCAGCACTTTGCATGAGCCGAATCGCCGGGCCCTGGCCGGGCGTTGGACGCTGCCGGCGGATGCGCCCCTGGCGGCTCAGATGCTGTTTGATCCCCAGACCAGTGGCGGCCTGTTAATGGCGCTCCCGGCAGATAAAGCCGAGGACGCCCGGCGAGCTTTGCAGGATCAAGGTGTTGAAGCGGCGCTTATTGGCTGCATCAAAAGTGCGTCCGGCATTGCGGGCGCCCCGGTGCTGAGCTTTAGCTGACCAGAAACTCCTTAATACGATCCTTGTAGCTTCGGCTCACTTTTAACTGTGTGCCGCCCTCCAGATTGAGGAGGTATTCACCGTTGGTGAGGGTTTGGGCACCGGTCACGCAGCGATTGTTGACGATGGTCGAGCGATGAACCCGCAAAAAAACTGCCGGGTTCAGCATGCCCTCGAGCTGCTTCATGGTGATGCGCATGATGTGTGTTTTGCCTGTGGCATGGATACACATATAGTCGCCTGCCGCATCGACCCATTCGATGTCCGTAACACGAATGAACTGGATATCGTTGCCGTCCTTGACGGTGATTTTCTCGGGCCAGCTGTCTCCCTTACCCCCGCTACCTTCGACCATGGCTTCCACGCCGGCAGCGCTTTCACCGGTCATGCTCATAAGTAGTTTGACCAGCTTTTCCTTGCCTGAGGTGCTTGCTTCCTGTTCGCGATGGGCCACCGCTCGTTGAACCGCCTCATGCAGACGATCGTCCTCGATAGGTTTGAGCACGTAGTCGATAGCATGGACCTTGAACGCATCCACGGCATACTCGTTGTAAGCCGTCACAAAAATCACCATGGGCATGTCGTCACCCTGGAGATTCTCCACCACCTCGAAGCCATCCATACCTGGCATTTGTATATCCAGGAACAGTAAGTCCGGGCTGTGCTGCGCGACGGCTTGAAGGGCTTCGTGGCCATTGGCGCATTCAGCGATGACGTCTACTTCGGGTAGTTGTTGTAAACGGACTGACAGCCCCCGTCTCGCAAGGTGTTCATCGTCCACAATGATCGCGGATAAGGTGCTCATGCAGCCTCCTCGGTGGCATAGCTGACCGGTATGCAAATGGTGATAGTAAGGCCGTGGGGCTCAGTAGAGCTCAGGCGAAAGCTTTGTTTGTCGCCGTAAATCTGTGTGAGCCGCTCCCGGGTATTGGCAAGCCCCACGCCACCGCCTTTGGGCAGGCGGCCCTGGCGCAGATCAAGCCCGGGACCGTCATCGGCAACAGCAAGCTGCAGGCAGCCATCTTCAATACTGGCGGAGACGGCGATGGACCCCCCATTGATTGATCGGGATACTGCGTACTTGATGGAGTTTTCTACCAGCGGTTGTAAGAGTAGTGATGGCATCAGCGCCTGCTCGGCTGCCTCGCTGATGGCAAAGTGTAGAGTGAGCCTCTCTGCGAAACGCACTTCTTCTATATCCAGATATAATTTTAAAGATTCGATCTCTTCTGCAACGGTGATTTGCTGCATGGGATCATTGTCCAGAGAGTAGCGTAGAAATCGCGACAGCTTCATGACCATGCCGTTGGCAAGTTCGGTATCTTTATCGAGGATCAACGTTGAAATGGCATTAAGCGTGTTGAACAGAAAATGAGGGTTGAGCTGATAGCGCAACATTTTTAGCTGAGCTTCATGGGCCATGGAGATGGCTTTTAGATAGCGCTCTTTTGCCTCCTGACTTAGCAGGTAGTACTTGATCCCAAAGTACAGTGCGCTCCACACCAGCATCACCGAGACGCCAGAGATGGAGTTGCTGAAATACATGGCGAGGGTATTCAGGCGCTCGGGTTCGAGTTTCTCGAGCTCTTCCGGAAACAAGTTGTAAAACAACACCGAGCGACAAAGCACCCAGACCACGCCAGCACAATAGGATGCCCCCAAAATTGCAAAGGCCCGGGTTCCCAGAGCTCGATCCCAGGTCACGCGATAAACCCAGCGCAGAGCCAGGGTGATAAACATACCTATTGAGACAATTATGGGGAGATAAAGCAGATAATTTTCCGGGGGCTCGCCCCAAACGATGATGCCCAGATAAAAGGTAGCCGCCCAGCTGCTCCAGCCTCCAAGTTGCAGGAGCCAGAAGAGCCGTCGCTTGTCTTCAATAACGCTATCGATAGGCATGGCGCCCATTATAGAGAGACTGCTGCGTCCTGCGATGGGTGTTTTTCGTGACTTATCGCATAATCGATACGGTTTGCCGCAGTTTTTAAAGTAACTAAGGAGCTTTCATGACGTTAAAACCCGGGCGATACCGGCATTACAAAGGCGCAGACTACGAGGTTATCGGCGTGGCCAGACACTCGGAAACCGAAGAATACCTGGCCCTGTATCGTCCTCTTTATGGCGAACGGGGTTTATGGGTTCGCCCCTTGGCAATGTTTCAGGAGAATGTGGTCGTCGATGGTGAGCCCACACCGCGTTTTGCCTGGGTGGGGCCCGCTGGCGATGAATCCACGGAGAGCTAGGTCAAGCCTACTCAGGACTGTGGGCAAAAGCCTCGATGGCGTCTCGATCCATACGATAGCCTACCCATTCACTTAAGGGTTTGGCCCCGCAGGCTTCGTAAAACTCGATGGCGGGTGTGTTCCAACGCAGTACGTTCCACTCGTAGCGCCCGCAGTCATTATCCAGCGCGATTTTTGCCAGGGTTTTTAACAATAACTTGCCTGCGCCCAGACCTCTGGCCTCGGGTGTGACGTACAAGTCCTCAAGATAAAGTCCATGCTTGCCTAACCAGGTTGAGTAGTTAAAGAAGTAAATCGCAAAACCGATTGCTACAGGGCTTGAGTCCTTGCTGGCCTGCTGTTCACAGATCAGCCCAAACGCTTTTGGCGCCTCGCAAAAAAGCGTGTTGTGGATATGTGACTCGGTGGCGAGAACGGCATCGGGTTCGCGCTCATAGACCGCCAGTTCAGTGATGAATTGCAGAATCACCTCGACATCGCTGGGCGTGGCTTCTCGAATATTGAGTGTTGTCATAGCGATTTCCGTATCAGTCCTTGTCCCAGTAGCGCGTCATTTCAAGATATAAAAAAGACGCCGTCCAGGTGATAAGTACAAAGCCTGTAAGGGACTCAAGCCCCACCAGGTAACGAACGTTTCCGGTGGGTTCGATATCACCGAGGCCCAGCGTTGTAAACGCGGTGAAAGAAAAGTACACGCTGCTTAACAAGGATCCATCATAACTGCCTTGTAAGCCGCCCCAGGTGGCGGTTTTGTCCATGAGGTAGTACGCCGTGGCGAAGATCCAGACCTCGATGGTGTGGGCGGTGAGTGCCGCAAACACGCCCAGCAGAATGCGAAATCGATGACGGATACGCAGCCGCGGCATTACCATGGTGAACTGGTAGAGGAACTCGTAGTGAATCACCACAGCGAGGGCGATCACCGCGCCGTTGATTAGCAATATTTTGAGCATGAAGTACCGACTGCCTGGGCCTGTGCACATTCTACGCTTTGCCCGGAGCCAGCGGAATGCGTAGACCGGTGGCGCTCGCCCTTGCCGCGCTCAGGGCGTTATGCTTCGAACCAATGATGAAAACAGCTTAGGAAAACAGTTATGGAGTTCAAGACAGATCAGGCGTTTATGCGCGCAAGTGACCGGGGCACAATCGTAGAGCCTTCCTACGGTGGCGCCACGAGCTTTATGCGCCGGCGATATACCCGGGATCTTGAAGGTATCGACGTTGCGGTGGTGGGAATACCCTACGACCTTGCAACGACCAATCGCTCCGGAACGCGACTAGGCCCTCGGGCGATTCGTAACATTTCAAGCAATCTGTCCTGGGAAATGGCCGTCAACGGCTGGGGCTTTGACCCCTTTGACCGCATCTCGGTGATTGACTACGGTGATTTTGGATTTGATCCGGGGCTACCCGCAGAGGTCCCGGCAGTATTGGAAGCGCAGGCCCGGGACATCCTCGCGACCGATACGGCGATCCTTGCCCTCGGTGGCGACCATTTTGTCACCTACCCCATGCTAAAAGCCTGCGCGGCAAAGCATGGGCCCCTGTCGCTAATTCATTTTGATGCGCATTCTGACACCTGGGAAGACGAAGCGGGACGCATCGATCACGGCACCATGTTCTGGCATGCGGCCCAGGATGGCACCGTAGATCCCTCGCGCTCCATACAGCTGGGTATGCGTACCCATAACCCTGACACTCATGGATACAACGTCTATGACGCCGATTGGGTCCACGACCGCAGCGCGGCTGACGTGATCGCAAAGATCAAAGAAACTGTGGGCGATAACCCTTGTTACCTGACCTTTGATATCGACTGCCTTGATCCGTCCTTTGCGCCGGGCACCGGTACTCCGGTTGTGGGTGGACTCTCTACAGCGCAGGCTTTGCGCATTTTGCGCGGTCTTGGTGGCCTCAATTTGGTGGGAATGGATCTGGTTGAAGTTGCCCCTGCGTATGACGTATCAGAAGTCACGGCCCTGGCCGGCGCAACGCTTGCGCTGAACATGCTGTGCATCTTCTCGGAGCGAGCATCCTGATACTTCCGAGGAGCGAACCGTTGTCATGGTCTAAGCTGAGAGTGGGCGGGATGCAGCCCGGCGTGTTAGCCAGAAGGGGATAATGATGCTCGAGTTTGTGGAATTTGATGTTGCAGATGCTGTGGCCTGGCGCATCAGTGGCAAGGTCACCGAAGAGGACATGCGCATCGCACTGGATGCACTGCGGCGAAAAATCGAGGTGCATGGCAAGGTATCGGTGTACCAGGAAATCGAAGGCTTTAATGGCGTGGAATTCGACGCGATTATGGAGAAAATGCAGTTTCTCTCGGAGTTTGGCGTGTCTTTGTTTAAGAGGATCGCCGTGGTTACTGATAAAAAATGGCTCCAGAACGTGATTAGCTGGGAGGACAAAGTGTTTCGTGACATTGACATGCGCGCCTTTGGCACCGAGGAGCGGGACCGGGCGTTTAATTTTCTGGCTTATGGCGATGATCCCGGATCGTCACCTGCGGTGGCTTAATGGCTCGTTCGGGCGACAGACCCTACACGCTGACGCGAAAGCCTGAGCCGCCCGCCGATTCCAGTGACTGGGTGATATGGGCCGCCTGGGCCGATCGCGTGAGCTTTGACGAGATTCGCGAGCGCACGGGCCTTGATGAACAGGCGGTGATCCGCGTCATGCGGCGAGAGTTAAAGCCGGCCAGCTTTCGGCGCTGGCGCAAGCGCGCGAGCGGCCAGACCACCAAACATCGGCAGCGATTTATGCAAAGTCGTCAAACTCCCCCAGTGAGCGTGCAGGCTGCGCAAGACTTGTTAGAGAGCGACTTGGCCGCCGACTAATAGCAGCTCCATGCCGTGTACCTACCCATAGGAAGTCAACAGAATGCAAAAACGAGCACTTCAGTTTTGTTTTGGATTTGGTTTTACGGTAGCTGTGTTGCTCAGCCCTGCCACCTTTGCCGAAGTGTGCACTGATCCCCCGTCGGTCAGTGGAGTGGATGCCTTTTGCGGCATAGACGCTCCAGAGGACATAGTTCTCTTCCAAGATCAGTTGTTAATCATTAGCTCCATGGCGCCGGCGAAACATCTGTTTGGTTTTGCGCTGGCAAGCGAGGTTGTTGCGCCCATAGAAACCCGGCTTGAGGCGGTAACCCAAGGCCAGAACTGGGGTGACACCACCTGCAACCTGCCCAAAGAAATCCTCAGTCACGATCTTGATCTGTCCCGTCGAGTCAGCGGGGAATGGCAGCTTCTGGTGGTGAATCATCATGAGCGCGAATCCATAGAGTATTTTGAGGCAAGCGCGGGCGACAACGATGCAACCCGTTTGCACTGGCGGGGCTGCGTGATGGCAGCCGAGAATGCGCAGTTCAATGATGTTGCGGGCCTTCCTGATGGGGGGTTTATCGCCACAGACCCCATCACCGCTTCCATGCAGTTACCCCGCATGCTTTTAGGCTCTGTGGGAATGAACTCTGGTCGGGTCTATCGCTGGCGTCCCCAGGCAGGGTACAGCGCAATTCCGCACACCGAGGGTGCCTATCCCAATGGTATTACGCTGAGCGGCGACGGACAGAGCTTTTACCTCAATGTTTATCTTGGTGGGGAAGTGCGAGAGCATGATCTGGAGACCGGAGAGGTGCTTAATCGTGTCGCTGTGAAAAAGCCGGACAACAGCACGCTCACAGCAGATGGCACCTTGTTGGTGGCGTCCCACGATGCTTCTTTGTACGCACTTTTAAAGGCCATTACGTCTGAAGCAGGCGAACGAAACAGCATAGCCTTTGAGATTGTCGAAGTTGACCTGCAAAGCTTTGAGGTCAGCGTGCGCTATCGCTCTGAGGGTGAGGAGCTAGGTGGTGGCACGGTGGCAATGCCTGTGGGTAATGATCTCTATATTGGTGCCTTTAAGGGCGACCGTTTTATCCGGGTGCGCTAGACAACTAAGGTTTAAAAGCATCTCGCACAGGATTGACACGCCGGAGAGTGACCCTGGATTTATATCGTTACAGCCCGCTGCTTCGCGGCCATCTGGAAAAACACCTGGGCGCCTTTGAGCCTCGTGAGATGGCTTTAAACCGCCGCCGAGCGGCAGCAGTGACTTTGACCGTGTGTCGCGACGAACATCGACCGGCTGTTATCGTGACGCGTCGCAGTGCTTCATTGAGGGCGCATTCGCGGCAATGGGCCTTACCCGGAGGACGGCGGGATCAGGGTGAGACTGCCATAGTCGGTGCGCTGCGAGAGCTTCACGAAGAAGTGGGCTTGCTCGCAGGCCCGGGCGACGTTCTGGGCACCCTGGATGACTATGCCACCCGGTCCGGCTATGTCATTACGCCGGTGGTGGTGTGGACTGACAAAGACTGGCGTGAACTGGAGCCCAATCCTGACGAGGTCGAGCTGATAAAGCCGTTCTCTTTTAAAGAACTCGCCAGGCGTGACTCACCGAATCTACAAAAGATCAAAGAGAGCGAGCACGAAGTGTTATCCATGAACTTTCATGATGACGCGATTTACGCCCCGACCGGCGCCATGCTTTATCAATTTCGTGAGGTAGCGATGTTCGGTCGTCATACCCGCGTCGCGCACTTTGATCAGCCACTGTTTGCCTGGCGGTGACTGCGGTTCGTTAAAAGCTATCGAGGTAGTACTCGAGTAAGGCGATGAGCGATTGGCCGTCTTCTATTTGCTGGCCCATGATGCGGTTGACGGAGTAAGCAAAGGTCAGCTCCTGATTGATGAGCTCCAAAAACTCCGGGCGTTTAAAGCGCGCAAAGGCAATAGGCAGGTCACGTTCGTCATCTTCAAGACTCCCCCCGGGACTAAAGGGCCGGCTCGCGTTCACGTAGTCCGCGAAGCCAGTGCGGATATTGCCCGTATACGCCTCCATGAATTCTTTATAAGCGTAATATTCGAGGATCTCTGCTTTGACTTTGTCATCCCTGATGTAGCGAAGGTTGCCGGTGCTAATGAGTTCACGAAAAGTCGGGGTTACTAGCAGAGCCTGGCCGCGACTCCCCATGCCGCCCATACCAATGTCTAGCAGAAGCTGAGGTGTCTCTCCGCCTGTTGAATCGCCAAAGTAATAGTCTTTGCCAGCTTGCAAACCAGCCACCTTGGCGTCAAAGCGATCAAACCACTGACTGCTGCGTGTCATATCAAAGCGCAGATCCTCCAGCAGGCTTTTGATGTATCGCTGTTCCTGCTGTCGCTCCTGGCGGTTTTGATTCCAGTTGTCGACCTGTATGGCGATCAAAATACCAAGCACGATGAGCGCAATTTCACCGAGGGCACGGCCCAGATAAACAGCTGTTCCGCTTGGACTCGTGAGGCGGGAGTACAGCCTGGAGAGAATTGTCATCGAGAATATAAGCCTGTCTTTGCTTGTTGAAGCCTGACTGCTGACCATCGTACATTGTTGGGGGTGGTTCAAGCATTTCCCCAGACGTCAGGATACACTGAAGGGGTCGGTAGTCAGCCGAATCAAGTGGCGAGTCAAACAGTATGAGTTCGATTTTTGGTGAACTGAAAAGGCGCAACGTGTTTCGCGTGGCCGCGCTGTATGCGGCGGTGTCCTGGGCCTTGCTTCAAATTACCGATGTACTTGCTCCAGCCATTGCCCTGCCAGAGTGGGTGACCGGCTTTGTCGCGCTGTTGTTACTGATTGGATTTCCCGTGGCGGTGATTTTTGCCTGGGCATTTGAACTTACCCCCGGAGGTGTTAAGCGCACGGAGTCCGTGGATGAATCCCAAAGCATCGCAACGAACACGGGGCGTCGCCTTGATGGCATTCTGATTGTTGCGCTTGTCGTCTTTGGCGCCATTGTGCTCAGCGACCGGTTTTTACCGGGCGCGACTACCAGCGATGATCAGGCCAGCTACTCAGACTCGCCTGCTGGCGATGCGTTTGCGGGTCAGCCCTCTATCGCGGTGTTGCCGTTTGTGGATATGTCCCCGGATGGTGATCAGGAATACTTTGCCGACGGTATTGCAGAAGAGCTGCTCAATGTCTTCGCTCAGGTTAAGGGCCTGAGTGTGGCTGGCCGGACCTCGGCCTTTGCCTTTAAAGGCAAAAGCACCGATTTGCGCGAGATCGCTCAGATACTGGACGTGGGGCACATTCTTGAGGGCTCTGTGCGCAAGGCGGGTAATCAGATTCGCGTGACGGCACAGCTTATTCAGGCCGATAACGGTTATCACCTCTGGTCTGCGACCTACGATGGCGAGCTCACCGATATCTTTGGTGTTCAGGATTCCATTGCAAAGGCGATCTTGCAGGAGTTGACGCCGCAGCTATTGGGTGAGGATAAGGAGCTCTCCAGCAAGGTGCGGGTTTCGGCAACCGATCTCGACGCTTACGACTTGTACCTGATCTCTAAACAACACGCATCTGACGGCACTTTAAAGGGGCTGCAGGCCGCTGCCGGGGCGCTCGACCGGGCCATCGAGATCGACCCCAATTATGTGCCCGCCTTGGTCTGGCGTGCTTACTACGAGCTACAAATGTCGGATGGTGAGGGCGCCTGGGGCAATATCCCCTTTGAGGAGGCCTTGCCGCGGGCAAAACGCTGGATAGACCGGGCGATTGATATTGACCCCGAATCACCCGATGCGTTGTTTGGCCTTGCCAGCTATTTCGGCTACACAAATAATGATGAAGCTGCCGTTCGGTATTACCGGGCGGCTATAGACGTTAAGCCAAACTTTCCCGTGGCGCAAAACGATCTGGCATTTTTTCTCGCATCAGAAGGAAAGGTAAAAGAGGGCGTCGTTTATTTGGAGCAAGCGCTGGCGCATGATCCCGCCTACGTCGATGCCAACCTCAACCTTGTTTCGGCCTATGCAGGGCTCCACGATTTATCAGCAGTTCGCGAGCAACTCGATCGTTGGGAGCAGGTTGCGCCCAATAATGCCAACCGGCTGCGAGCTGAGAGTGTGTACGCGTGGACAAAAAGCGATTTTGTAGAGGCGATCCGCTTTGCCGAGGCAGCAACGGTACTCGAGCCCGGGCAGAACTATTTTTTAAGTCGGCTGAACGATATCTACCTTGATCTGGGCGAGTATGAGCGTGTTCTGGAGTCTCCCATAGAGTCACTGCACGCTTGGGCTCTTTTGCGTTTGGGCAAACACGAAGAAGCGCTTGCACTTGCTCGCGAACAGCTGGCCCAGCGGCCTGAGTTTTATCGTCAGCAGCTGCGTTTTATTCGGGTTCTGGGTGATGCAGGAGAGTGGGAGGAGCTTGCCCGCTATTTTGATCGCACCTGGGGTGATGTGGCTGTCTTTGTTAATGATATTCCCGGCGTACCGCCATTCTCGGAGACCGCGGCAGCATTGCATGTCACAGAGCATCCTTTGGCTTTACCAATGCTGGATGCTTTTGCGGCGCAAGTGGAGCTTGCTCGATCTCATGGCTTGCAAGCTCCTCGCTTCGATCACCAGGAAGGCGTATTACGATTGCTCCAGGGCCGTGAAGATGAAGCACTCGCGTTGTTTGAATCGGCATACCAAAAAGGTTGGCGACAGGCTGGTGTAGAGGACTCAGCAATCTGGACGCTCATCGATGATCAGGCGCGGCTGAACAGCTTGTTCGCAAAAATGAGAGCAGACATCGAAAGAGGACGAGACAAGCTGGGCTACGGACCTTTGTAGCGCTCACCACCGCGTGTTTTAGGCTTTATAGAGTGTGAATGCACCAATGATGATAAAGCCCACCCCCGCTATGTAGTGCAGCACCTTCTCGTTGATGTATGAAGACAGCAGGCTCCCTGCCAGCACACCCATCGCCGATGCCAGTATCAGCGCTGCCGACGCAGCGAAGAACACCGTCCACTTACTGACCTCTTTGTCGGCCGCAAAGAGCATAGTGGCCAACTGGGTCTTGTCCCCAAGCTCGGCGATAAAAACTGAAGCAAGTACTGTTGCAAAGATTTTCCAATCCATGGGTTTTATCCGACCAGATTGCGAGCAGGTAGCCGATTGTCAGCTGTGTTGTTTCGTTACACTGAGCATTATCTATTTAAAGCCACCATAAGGAAGACAAATGTCCGGCAGAATGATCAATAAAATTGTCCTTGTTACCGGCGGCGGTGCGGGAATAGGTCAAGCGGCGTGCCACGCCTTTGCACGAGAAGGCGCCAAGGTGGTGGTGTCGGACATAGACTCCGCAAGCGGTAACGCAACGGTGGAGGCCATACGCCAGGGCGGAGGCGATGCGCATTTTGTTCAGGCAGATGTATCCAAAGCCGCAGAAGTCAAAGCTATGGTCGATCAGTGCATTGAAGTCTATGGACAGCTCGATTGTGCGTTTAACAACGCGGGCATAGAGGGCGATGTAGCAGTGCCTATTACCGAAGCCTCTGAAGACACCTGGGATCGGGTCATCGACGTCAACCTAAAGAGCGTGTTCCTGTGCATGAAGTACCAGCTGCTGCATATGCAACAGCGCGGTACCGGCAGTATCGTTAACACTGCATCCATTGCGGGCTTGGTCGGTGGGACGTTTGGCGCCGCTTACTTTGCCAGCAAGCACGGTGTCGTGGGCCTGACCAAGGCCGCTGCTATCGAATACGGACGTGCGGGTATTCGGGTTAACGCCGTATGTCCCGGAGTGATCGAAACCGACATGGCTGATCGCTCCATGGGCGACAACCAAAAGCTACAGGACGTTGTGCGCGCTCAGTATCCCCTGCGTCGCTTTGGTCGGGCCGATGAAGTGGCCGAGTCCGTAGTGTGGCTGTGTTCTGATGCCGCGTCTTTTGTCACCGGGCAATCGCTTGCGGTAGATGGCGGCTTTGTTGCGACCTGAGCTTTTGATGGGGGCGAAGCCCCTTAGCTACTCAAAGATATCCAGAGGGAGCAGGGCCACCGCGCCCACATTCGGCGCATCGACCAGTTGGCCGATACGAAGATCCACGGCGACCGAGCAAATCACATAGGCCTGATCGATGGTGTAGCCTCGCTCGTCCACCAGGTAGTCGATCATGGCGATGAGCGCGTTGCGGGCAGCCAGCGCAATATCATCGGGCAGACTTTCAAGTTCTGCCATCAAAGTTGAATTCAGGTACTCCATGTCTGCTGGGATTTCTCCCTCGGACTTAAAGGGCAGCCCGGTGGTGGCAAAGTAAGTTTCGCTGGGGATCCCAAGAGTCGATGCCGGTCCGGTGAACGAGACCCCCGTCGCAGGCGCTTTATCCAGCACCGCTGTGGTGAGTGTGACCGTGGCATCCATTTCTATGGCGGTGCCGCTGACCTCACCATCGCCTTGAGCGAAGTGGACGTCGCCCACAGCCAGACCGCAGCCATCGACCATGCACGGCAGATATAAGGTCACCCCTGGTCGTATGTAGCGAATATCGACATTTCCGCCATGCTCCCGCGGTGGGATAGTCCGCAGGCACTCATCTTTTACACTACCGTCAGGTCCGCAAATCTCCGCAGGCGTCGCATTGACGGGCGTAGGGAGAAATACGCGGGCACCGACTTTGGCGATGGCCGCCTCGCGTGCCAGGGACTTTTTCACGAGTTTGGCGTCCGGAAGCGTGGTAATGACGCCCGGAAAAGCTCCATTGGGTATGCGTACACCGGGAATCTGTTCGGAGGTGGCGTAATCAGGGCTGAGCTTCCAAGTGGCGGCAAAACCCGTGGGGTACTTGTCGGCAAGAAACCCGCCGCTGCCCACCCAGGTTTTGCCCCAGGGTCCCGGATCTACCGCCAGCAGAGTCACTGCAAGGGTATCGCCAGCCTTTGCGCCGCGAATATGTACCGGGCCGGTCAAGGCGTGCCCGGTATTGCCTGTTGCGCGTCGCGGGTCCTCGTAGGTGCTTGCCGGATCGAGATCAAAGTCACTGGCGTTACGCGTATGCATGACGATGGTTTGACCGGGGTCCGCCATCGCGGCCATGGGGATATCGGGGTGAAGTCTGTTGATGCACTGCGCATCGATATTGCAGTTACGACCATTGCCACCGACCTCAAGTACATCCGCTGATATGCATGGCATGGAGACCAACAGCACAGTGATGGGACTTAGCTTTCTAAGGTGGCGCGCGGAGAAAAGGCTTTGCATGGTTTGTGGCTCCCCAAAAGACGCTCTGAGTCTCCCATTGCCCACAGATGCCGGCAAGTCCGACTGGACCGGTTCTTCAGATAGCTTTGGAGGTTTCAGCCGTTTTTAGCCGCTTGTGGGGCAATACCTGCTGTCTGGTGATGTTCAGGAAATGGTGCCCGGAGACAGAATCGAACTGCCGACACGGGGATTTTCAATCCCCTGCTCTACCGACTGAGCTATCCGGGCACAAACCTTTGCATCAATACCTTTGCATTAATCGTTGGTCGCGTGACGCGTCCACTATGCAAGGGCCGCGTATTAAACCTATAGGTCCGCGTACAGTCAAGGGCGAGCGTTCAAATCTATGGTGCCTTCACGGCTTACGCGAATGGCTCCGCCGAGGCCTGATCGGGACAATTTTGCGTTGAGTTTGTATGGCAGGCCGCCATCCGCGGGATTGGACAGAAGATCTCTTATAAGCGCTAGAGATCCAAACATGCCCGCAGCGACCTCTAGTTTCGCAACGCTTTCGCTGTAGGCGGCTACTTTGAGCCCTTCGTTACTTACGCCGGATAGAATTTTTGAATCTCGAATGAAGACATCGTAGGCCATGCCGTCAACTTCCAGGGGAATGGCATTAGGATTGACGATGCGCAGTTTCACAAGAAATCGTGCCTCCATGCCCTGGCTTGGTAATGGCTCCAGTGCCAAAAGCTCGATTTCAGGATCGTCAAAGTCCAGAACCCCTATGCTGGCGCATCCGCTCAGAAGCAGTGAGCTGAATAAAAAGGCGAGTGTGATCCTTAAAACTGACATACGTTTTCCTATGGTTTTAACATCCGTTATTGTGCGCCTTGTCGTAAAAGGTGCAAGGTACGCGTGTGCTGCGACGTATAGTGATTAACCCCCCGACCACGGCTGGTTCTCCATGGATGAACCGCCTAAGCAAGGAATGCTCATGAGCTTAGCAGGAAAAACAATATTCATTACCGGCGCCAGTCGCGGTATCGGCCTGGCTATCGCAAAGCGGGCCGCCGCTGATGGCGCGAACGTGGCTATCGCTGCCAAAACCACCGAACCACACCCCAAGTTACCGGGCACGATCTATACCGCCGCAGAAGAGATAGAAGCTGCTGGCGGAAAAGCACTCCCTCTGGTGTGCGATATCCGCTTTGAAGAACAGGTGCAGGCGGCGGTGGACAAGACCGTCGAGACTTTTGGTGGCATCGATATTTGCATTAACAACGCGAGCGCCATCAGTCCAACCCCTACCCTGGCCACTGAGATGAAGCGCTACGATCTCATGAACGAGATCAATACGCGGGGAACGTTTCTCACTTCAAAGATCTGCATCCCGCATCTCAAGAAGTCCAGCAACGGACATATTCTGAACCTCGCTCCCCCGCTGGACATGGAAGCCAAGTGGTTTGCACCGCACGTGGCCTACACCATCGCCAAGATGGGTATGAGCCTGTGCACTTTGGGCATGAGCAAGGAGCTGGCGCCGGACGGTATCGCTGTGAACTCCCTATGGCCGCTCACTGCCATTGATACTGCCGCGGTGCGGAACGTTCTGGGCGGAGACTCCATGAGCAAGGGCAGCCGCACGGTTGCGATCATGGCCGACTCAGCCTACGAGATCCTCACGCGTCCTTCCGGTGAGTGTACGGGTAACTTCTTTATTGATGAGGTTGTGCTGCGCGATGCGGGTGTCACGGACTTCGATCAGTATGCGGTAGTCCCCGGAGAAGAGCTGTTCCGTGACTTCTTCGTCCCAGACGATGTGATTGATAGCCTGCCGACTAAAACGCTGACTATGTACTAACAGTCCAAGTGCTGATGGCCAGGCTTTGCGGCGCGACTTCGTAGAGGTTCTGGGCGGCTCGACTCCGATTTACTCGAGCTGCTCGCGCATCTCCATCGGCGCTTGAGTATTAAACAGCGCGCTCGACGGACGCTCGAGCAAACCGAAGTCGAACCACCAGCGGCCGTCAGGACATGACTGCCGATAGAGCGGCAAGAGGCAGCACTGACCAGGCGAGGCAGGCGGTGGCCCTTTGAGCGTCCGTCGAGCGCGTTTAACAGTGCTGAGGCTTATCTGGAGATGCGCGAGCAGCTCAAAGGGCTGCCGCCTGTCTCGCCGACGTCAAAACCAGTCACTCAGGCCTTTCTTACGATTCTGGTGGAACGTAGCCCTCTGCCTGATCGTATTCTTCGCCGGCTAAAAACTTGTCCATCTCTTGCTGCAGATATTTGCGGGCTTCGGGATCGATGAGGCTCAGCTGCTTTTCGTTAATCAGCATAGTTTGATGCGCCTGCCATTCTCCCCAGGCCTGCTTGGACACATTCTCAAAGATATCCTGTCCTTTGGGGCCCGGATAAGGCGGTGCATCCAGGCCGGGTAAGTCCTGTTGATGCTTGCGGCAGAAAACCTGTCGGCTCATGGTTTTTTGTCTCCTTTTGGTGAATCGGTAACGACAGCAGCTGCTGCTTGCCAGAGGCGTTTTACAGGAGCGGCTAATCCCACTTCCGGTGACTCCTCGGCCGGCCAGAAGCGCAGCTGATCCTGCTCGCTGATCATTGTGGGTGTTCGCGACAGTGTAAGCAGCAGCGGGCTTATCTCAAGATGATAATGGCTGAAGCTGTGGCGAAGAGCAGGTAGTTCTGTGACTGCCTCTATCTCTGCAAACAGCGTTTCTTCGCAGTAGCGAGCGGCGCTCGCGGCGTCCTCGACCTCCGGAAAGCACCACAGGCCGCCCCAGATTCCCGACGATGGGCGGCGCTCCAGTAGGAAATCTCCATCGGGGGTGTGCGCGATCACAAAGTGAGTGTGGCGGGTAGAGATCGTCTTTTTCGGCTTTTTGCCTGGAAAATCACCCTGACGCTCAAGCTCCAGCGCCGCGCAGCCTTTGGCCAGAGGGCAGCGCTGGCAATCTGGCTTGGAGCGGGTACAGAGCGTTGCGCCCAAATCCATGATGGCCTGCGTGTAGTGGGCGACGCGGGACTGGGGCGTGTGTTGTTCAGCCAGATCCCAAAGCGCTGCCGCAACGGCGGTTTTGCCCGGCCAGCCCTCTACCGCATGAAAGCGCGCCAATACCCGCTTTACGTTGCCATCAAGTATTGCGGCTCTGCCGCCTAAGGCCGTCGATAAAATAGCACCGGCAGTGGATCGGCCTACCCCCGGTAGGGCCTGCAGTGCATCAACATCCGCAGGGAACTCCCCGGCGAAGTCCCTCACGATAGTTTTGGCCGCTTTGTGCAGGTTCCGCGCCCGGGCGTAGTAGCCCAGACCGCTCCAGTGATGCAGGACTTGGTCCGTCTCGGCGCTGGCCAGCGCATGTATATCGGGAAAGCTTGCGATGAACCGCTCGTAGTAGGGAATCACCGTAGCTACCTGGGTCTGCTGCAACATAATTTCTGACAGCCAGACATGATAGGGCGTGGCATCGCGCTGCCAGGGCAGGTTGTGGCGGCCATGATCGTCATACCAGGCCAGCAGGCGTGTAGCGAAGTCGTCCATAATCGGTGGCGAGACTATCCTCGCGGCGGCAGAATTGCCAATGAATTGACCGATGGCCTCGCCTATAATGCGCGCTTTCGCGAATCCCATCGCGAGCGGGAGAAAAACATGTCACAAAGCAGCTCACAGCGCAGCGCTACGGTTAGCCGCGATACGCTGGAAACACAGATCACCGTGTCGGTGAATCTTGATGGCAGCGGCAAAGCCGAATTTGATACGGGTCTTCCGTTTCTTGAGCATATGCTGGATCAAATAGCCCGCCACGGCATGATGGATATCAACATAAAGGCGAATGGCGATCTGCACATCGACGCGCACCACACCGTCGAGGATATCGGCATTACTCTGGGTCAGGCCTTTACCAAGGCCGTGGGCGAGCGCAAAGGCATTCAGCGCTACGGGCACGCCTATGTACCTCTGGATGAGGCGCTGTCGCGGGTTGTGATCGACTTCTCCGGGCGCCCTGGTCTTGAGTTTCATGTTCCCTTCACTCGCTCGGCCGTGGGTAATTTTGATGTGGACCTGTTCTACGAGTTCTTTCAGGGCTTTGTGAATCACGCTCTGGTGACTCTGCACATCGACAATTTGCGCGGCGCAAATAGTCATCACCAGATCGAGACGGTGTTTAAGGCCTTTGGTCGCGCTTTGCGCATGGCACTGAGCGCAGATCCCGCTATGGCAGGCGTTACTCCATCCACCAAAGGTGTGCTCTAGCCCCAGCGGGCTTTTTTTCAGAACACGCCAGGGAGACCCACTGTGGGTGAGACGGTCGCAGTAATTGATTACGGCATGGGCAATCTACACTCTGTGGAGAGCGCATTGCAGCATGTCGGTGCCCAGAAGGTCATCGTGACTCATGATGCCGATCTTATTCGCAGCGCAGATCGTGTTGTGTTTCCCGGTGTGGGCGCCATACGCGACTGTATGTCGGAGATTCGTCGCCTGCATTGCGACGCCCTGTTGGACACTGCGCTGCGCGAGCAGCACAAGCCGGTGCTGGCGATCTGTGTGGGCATGCAGGCATTGATGCAGCGCTCCGAAGAGAACGGCGGAGTTGATTGTCTGGGCCTGCTGGGCGGCGAAGTCCGACACTTTGGGAGCCCGTTGGCTGATCACGACGGCCGTCGGCTGAAAGTACCTCACATGGGCTGGAACCGTGTTCACCAGGAACGCGCTCACCCGCTGTGGCACAACATTGCCAATGGCGAACGCTTTTACTTCGTCCACAGCTACTACGTGCACGCCAGTGATCGCTCACTGCTTGCGGGAAGCCTTGATTACGGCGTGAAGGCCGATGCGGCCCTGGCGAGAGATAATTTGTTTGCGGTGCAGTTTCACCCGGAAAAGAGCCACCGGGCGGGATTGCAGCTTCTGAGTAACTTTTTGGATTGGAATGGAACATGCTGATTATCCCTGCGATCGACCTTAAGGACGGCCAGTGCGTCCGGCTTCGTCAGGGCGAAATGGACGATAGCACCGTGTTTTCTGACGATCCTGTTGCCACCGCCCAGCGTTGGGTAGATGCGGGGTGTCGCCGCCTACATTTGGTAGATCTGAACGGTGCTTTTGCCGGCGCGCCGGTGAATGGCGATGCTGTGACAGCGATTGCTGCCAGGTTTCCGGACCTGCCTATTCAGATCGGCGGCGGAATTCGTACACTCGAAACCATTGAGTTCTACCTTAAGGCAGGAGTGAGCTACGTGATTATCGGCACTCAGGCGGTTAAGCAGCCGACCTTTGTGGCTGAGGCCTGTGCTGCTTTTGAGGGCAAAATTATTGTGGGTCTTGATGCTCGGGATGGCCGGGTTGCCACAGATGGCTGGGCCGAAGTGTCGGCGTTGCAGGCCACGGATCTGGCCCGGCGCTTTGCCGGCGATGGCGTCAGTGCCATCGTTTACACCGACATAGCCCGGGACGGCATGATGCAGGGTGTGAATGTCGAAGCCACTCTGGATGTGGCTCAGGCCGGGGGTATTCCGGTGATCGCCTCAGGCGGCATTACCAATATGCGCGATATTCGGGCGCTGGCGGAGCTCGGTGGTGCCGGCATCATGGGTGCCATTACGGGGCGTGCGATTTACGAAGGCTCCCTGGACCTGGCCGAAGCTCAAAAATTCTGTGATGAGCGGGACGCCTGATGGGACTTGCCCGGCGCATTATTCCCTGTCTGGATGTGGACAATGGCCGCGTCGTTAAGGGCGTTAACTTTGTCGATATCCGTGATGCGGGCGACCCCGTGGAAATCGCCGCGCGCTATAACGAGCAAGGCGCTGACGAGATCACCTTTTTGGATATCACCGCCAGTCACGAAAATCGTGACACCACGGTACACATGGTCGAGGCCATTGCGCGGGAGGTGTTTATACCGTTGACCGTCGGTGGTGGGATTCGCAGCGTCGAGGACATTCGCACCATGCTCAACGCCGGAGCCGATAAAGTGAGCATCAATACGGCGGCGATTCATGATCCCGACCTGGTGCGCCGGGCATCGGAGCGGTTTGGGGCCCAGTGCATCGTGGTGGCTATCGACGCCAAGCGTGTGGACGATGTGGACGGTCAGCCGCGCTATGAGATTTTCACCCACGGCGGACGCAAGCCCACGGGTATCAATGCCGTGGAGTGGGCGCAGCGCATGGCACAGCTCGGTGCCGGGGAGATACTGCTGACCAGCATGGATCGGGATGGCACCCGGGACGGATTTGAATTGGGAGTAACCCGCGCCATCACTGATGCCGTGGATATTCCGGTGATTGCTTCGGGGGGCGTGGGCACGCTGCAGCATTTGGTTGATGGCGTCACCGAGGGCGGTGCAGACGCTGTGCTCGCTGCCAGCATCTTCCACTTCGGCGAGTTTACGGTGGGGCAGGCCAAGGACTACATGGCTGCTGCGGGAATCGAGGTGCGAGTCTAGTCAGGACCGTGCAATATATGCGCTGATCAGCCTCGCGATATCCGCGCTCGTCCCCGGAGCGAGGATGTCTCCGGTGAGCACGTGGGGGCTGAGGCTTTGGGGTTCATCTACTTTGTGAATTTTCTTGCGCGGCGCAGGCAGGGCAGCAAAACCTTCCAGTAGTTTGCTCACGGAAACCACATCGTCCCTGGGTGAATACACCAGCATTGCATTGGGAGCTCCGGCTTCGGGAGTCAGCATCACAGCAAGATTAACCAGGCGCATCATTTCTACAATCGCTGCTGTGGGGTAATCCGTGGACCAATACTTTTCCTGGAGCGGGTTGGCCGCGGTCCAGGACCGGCGCTCCCCTAAAAGCAGTCGCGCGAGCTGCGGTCCATAGGGTCCCGTAACCATGCCCGAACCGCTACCGGCAGGCCCGAAGTTGGGTGAAACCAGCACCAGGCTATCCACCAGCGCAAAGTCCGGATGTCGCGCCATGGCCAGCGCTACCGTGGCGCCGGTAGATGTGCCCATAAGAATGATTTTGTCGCCCAGATTCCGGGCTACCGCCAGCGCCTCAGCCCCGTCGTTCATCCAGTCTTCGGCACTGACGCCGGCCAGTTGCTGCTGCGCTCGCCCATGTCCAGCCAGGCGTGTTTCGAACAGGTTGGCCCCTAGCTCTCTGGCGATGAGTTCTGGGACCGGTGCTATTTCCTGGCGCGTGGCGGAAAATCCATGCAAGTACACCAGCGCGTACTCGCTGCGTTGCCCGGGTTCGCCGGCCCAGACCACACGCTTTTGTGCTCCCGGCGTAAGGCCAAACTCTTTCTCAGCGGCGGCCTCCCGTTCTTGCAAATAGCGGTCTACGGCAGCGGGAACAGCCGCAGTGGGAGGCGTGGGAGAAAGACCCGGCGGTTTGGTGATCCAGGCACCGGCGGCAACCAGAGTTACCGTGATGCCCAGCGCAGCCAGAAGTCGTGTTTTGCCGCTCATTCGCGCTTAGTTAATGTCAGGCTGGGAGCCGGGTTCGCGTTGCCGGACTCTCAGGAGTCTCGGCCGGGGTCTTCTGCGGCGGCGGTTTGCTGTCCCCGGGGCAGGAGGTGGGGCTGCCGCGGATTGATAATGTTAATACCCTTGAGCAGGATCAGCGCTTCATACAGTTGATTGTCTCGCGAGATAAGCCCTTTGCTCGCTTCAGCCTCTACCGCCTCCTGATCGGTGGTGTTATCCAGGTGTCCCGCAAGATCTTTCTCGCTGACGCGACGGGAGTCGTCAAAGGTTTCGACCTTTGCCCGCTCCACAATGATATCCGGATGAATGCCTTCAGCCTGAATTGATCGGCCGTTGGGTGTGAAGTAACGCGCGGTTGTGAGCTTCACCGCCCGAGACTCAGAAATGGGCATGACCGTTTGCACCGAGCCCTTGCCGAAGCTCTGTGTCCCCATGACCACTGCTCGGGCGTGATCCTGCAGTGCTCCGGCGACAATTTCGGACGCGCTGGCCGACCCGCGATTGATCAGAATAACCAGTGGCGTGCCCCCGGTGATATCACCGGCGGTGGCGTCATAATTTTGCGCCGCGTTATTCAGGCGGCCCTCGGTGTAAACAACGTTGCCGCTTTCCATAAACAATCCGGCGACATCCACGCTCGCGCCCAGTACACCACCGGGATTGTTGCGAAGATCCAGAACGAGGCCCTTCAGTGGCTGCTCAGCCTGCAGCTTCTCAATAGACGCTTTTACATCATCCCCGGTTTTTTGTTGGAACTGTGAAATGCGAAGATAGCCAAAGCCTGGCTCCAGCCATCGCTCGCGAACACTTGCCACGCGAATGATGTCTCGCACCAGTGTGAGATCAAAGGGTTCCTGCTCCCCGGGACGTCCAATGGTCACGACAATCTCACTGCCCTTGGGGCCGCGCATTTTTTCTACGGATTCGTTAAGGCTCAGTCCCCTGATAGCCACATCATCGATCTTGAGAATGACGTCTCCGGACTGAATGCCGGCATCCGTCGCCGGGGAGCCATCGATGGGCGCGATCACCTTTAAAAAGCCGTTTTCCATGCCGACTTCCAAGCCCAGGCCAGAAAACTCGCCGGTGGTTGACGTCTGTAGATCCTCGTAGGCATCCCGCTCAAGGTAGACCGAGTGGGGGTCCAGGCCACTGAGCATGCCTTTGATGGCGTACTCCAGGAGGGTGCTGTCATCGACTTCTTCGACGTAGCCCATGCGAATCTGATTAAAGACATCCGCGAAGGTGCGCAGCTCATCCAGAGGGAGTTCGGTGCGGGCGGTACTCTCCCTGGCACTGTCCTTGGCACTCTCCTCAGTACTATCCTGGGTACTATCCTGCGCAAAGATCGGAGTGCTGCCCAGCAACAGGCTCGCTGCGGCACCGACAAAAAAGCGGTGGAGTGATGTACGGGTCATGTTTATGGCATGCATAGTCAAATTTCGGAAACCTATTCGAGGCAGTAAGTGTAGCGTAATCGGCGCCGTAGCTAAGTAGCCCTAGCTTTTACACCAGCCCTGGGGGTCGGTGGGCTTTCCATCTTTGCGGATTTCGAAGTAGAGTCCGGCCTCACTCTGGCCACCGCTGTCCCCTACGGTAGAGACGGGGGCTCCTGCCGTTACCCAGTCGCCAACTTCCCGCAGGAGACTCTCATTGTGTGCATACAGGCTCAGATAGCCCTCTCCGTGATCAATCACAAGTAACAGCCCGGAGCCCCGCAGCCAGTCTGCATAAACCACGCGACCGTGGTGAATGGCAGCGACGGTGCTACCCGGCTCCGCTTTTAAGCGGACCCCCTGCCAGCGCATCTTCCCCTGATTGCGGGGGCGCCCGAAGCGACTGGTAATTCGACCCTCCACGGGCCAGCGCATGCTGCCTTTTGCAGCACTGAAAGGTTCGACATCGTCATCGGGTATAAGTTGCGCAAGCGCAGCGTCGATTTCTGCCAGGAGGCTTTCCAGTTGCTCCCGGTCCTGTTCCCGCGCCGCGAGCTGCGCAGCTTCGCTTGCCAAGGTGCTGTCGATTTTTTTCAGCAGGTCTTTGCGTTCACTGCGTTGGGTTTCCAGTGTGCGCTGCCTTGCGGCGAGAGCAAGGCGCTGTTCTTCCAGCTGCGCTTCCCGGGTCGCGAGTTCCTGCCGGGTCTCTACCAGGGTGCCCAGCGTGTCCCGGTACGCGTCCAGGAGCTCAGTGCGGGCGGCGAGAATGTAACGGTAGTAGGCAAGCATGCGGGCCAGAAGCTGGGGGTCCTCCTCGCTGAGCAGGAGTTTGAGCTGATCGTTTCCACCACTCTTGTAAGCGTCGCGAATTTCTTTGGCCACTGCATCTCGCTGGGATGCGGCTGCCTCCTCCAATTTGCCCTGTTCCTGGGTAAGTCTGGATATCTCTTTGCGGTTACTGTCTATGGCGGAGCGCGTGATTTGTTGTTGCTCCTGAAGACTACCCAGGGCGACTTCGCTGCGCCGCAGGTCAGCCTGCAGACCGCTGCGTTGTTTCTCCCGGGTGGCTTGCGCCGCTGCGATTCTGGCGATGTCTTTTTCGAGTTGTGCCAGGCGCTCCCGGGTCTCCCGGGCATCGGCGCTGCTGCTTTGGGCGCGTGTCTGCGGCACCACGGCAACAGCTACCAGCAAGGTCACCATCAGCGCCAGAGCGGGCGCCCCGAGGAAAAGCGCCTGCCGATTGCGACCAGCTTGAGCAGTGCGCCTCACGGCCAATGATTACTCCGGGTTGTTGAGGGGGTTGATCAAGCTGCGACCGCTCATTTGCTGCGGCTGATCCAGTGCCATGAGAGACAGCAGCGTTGGTGCTATGTCGGCCAGAATACCTCCCCGGGGATCGAGGCTCACAGATTTGTCGCCAACATATACCAGCGGGACTAACTGGGTCGTGTGCTGTGTATGAAGTTGTCCCGACTCATAATCCTGCATTTGCTCACAATTGCCGTGGTCCGCGGTGATAAGCGCCTGGCCACTAACAGCTTTCAGTGCAGATTCTACGCGCTGGAGGCAGGTATCCAGTGCCTCCACGGCCTGCACGGCGGCGGCGTAGTTGCCGGTATGTCCCACCATGTCGCCATTGGCATAGTTGCAGACGATGAGATCGTACTTGCGAGAGCTAATGGCCTCCACAAGCCTGTCCGTGACCTCGGGGGCGCTCATGGCCGGCTGCAGATCGTAGGTCGCCACATCCGGGGAAGGCACCAGAATACGCGTCTCATGCTCAAATTCGTCTTCGCGGCCGCCGCTGAAGAAAAAAGTGACATGTGCGTATTTCTCGGTTTCTGCGATGCGAAGCTGGGACAGCCCCTTGTCGGCTATCCAGGCGCCGAGCACATTATCCAGTTTGCCGGGAGGGAAAGCGCAGGCGGCAGGCATACCCGCTGCATATTCGGTGGTCATGACAAAGCCGGAAAGCTTTGGACGCTGCGCTCTGTGAAAGCCCGTAAACCCATCTTCCACAAAGGCCTGACTCATGGCCCGCGCGCGGTCGGCGCGGAAATTCATGAACAGCACCGCGTCGCCATCACGGATAGGTGCTGCCTCGGCGATACGCGTGGGTGCTACAAACTCGTCATTTTCGTCCCGCGCGTAGGCTGCATCGATTGCCTCTATGGCCGTGGCCGCCGAGAAATCTGCGTCGCCTTGCGTCAGCAGTCGGTACGCAGGCTCTACTCGCTCCCAGCGCTGATCCCGGTCCATGGCAAAGTAGCGACCAGTGACAGTGGCGATGCGACCCTTACCCAATGCATCAAAACATGCCTGAGCAGCCAGCAGTGAGGCCTTGGCGCTGCGTGGCGGCGTGTCGCGGCCATCCAAAAATGCGTGCAAATAGATTTTTGCAGCACCCCTTTTGGCGGCAAGTCGCAGCGCAGCAAAGATCTGGCGCTCGTGGCTGTGGACGCCACCCGGTGACAGCAGTCCCATGACGTGCACAGCACCGTCAGCGGCGATAGCGGCATCAATGGCTTCACAGTACGCAGGATTGGAGTCAAAGCTGCCATCACTGATGGCTTTGTCGATACGAGAAATACTCTGGTAGAGCACGCGACCTGAGCCCAGGCTCATGTGTCCGACTTCAGAATTGCCAAATTGGCCCTGAGGCAGACCTACATCCTCCCCTGAAGCCGAGATCAATGTGTGTGGCGCCTGATTCCACAGACGGTCCCAGGTCGGGGTGTCGGCGTTCGCGATGGCGTTGTCCTGAGTCTCCTCGCGGTAGCCCCAGCCATCGAGAATGATTAAAACTGTAGGGGATTTTTGCTGTGCTTGCATACTCGGCTAATCCGGTTCGCTGTATCAGTGTGTCGGGCAGTGTGGCTGGTTTGTCCCGCGTCCCGCCCGGGGAATGCAATTCTACCGATTGTCCGCCAAGGGCGCATTCTTCGGGGTGGAGCCAGTTACGGTCAAACTGTATACTTCGCGACCTTTTCGGCCTTAGTGCCTTGCCGGTATACCTACGGGATCATGGAACTTTTTTTAGAATTTGCAGCTCAGCAATGGATTCTTATGGCCGCATTGGCGGTGGCCGTCGGGATGTTGGTCGCCCACGAGGGCCGGAAATCCGGTCCGGCACTGAGCCCTCAGCAGGCTATTAACCTGGTGAATCGCGAGGATGGCATATTTGTGGATTTGCGTGACGCGGCTGCTTTCAAGCAGGGGCATATTGTAGAGGCGCGGCACATTCCCATGGCCAAGCTTCAGGAACGCAGTTCTGAGCTGGACTCCTTCAAGGACAGGCCTGTGGTGCTGGTGTGCAATATGGGGCAGCAGGCAGCTACCGCCGGCAAACAGCTGCGTGCCGCGGGTTTCAACCAGGTCTACAAAATGGCGGGTGGCATGATGGAGTGGTCAAGCCTTCAGTTGCCCACCGTGAACAAGTAGCAGACCCAGCATGAGCGCCGAAGTTACTCTTTACAGCACACGGTTTTGTCCTTACTGCGTGGCAGCCAAGCGACTGCTGGATGCCAAGGGTGTCAAGTACGTGGATATTCCCGTAGATGGTGATCCACAGCTGCGCCAGGAAATGAGCAAGCGCGCCGGGCAGCGCACCGTGCCGCAAATCTGGATTGGAGATGAGCATGTGGGTGGCTACACAGACCTTGCTGCTCTGGAACAACGAGGGCTTCTCGACGGTCTTTTGAGCGCAGCCCCGAACAGTTAAGACAGAATTCAACGCAGTTTTACTTTTTCTTAAAAAAAGCAGGAGCATTAACCATGGCCGACGAACAGGCAGCAGCAACTCAGGAACCCGCGAAGCAGCAGTTTGTATTGCAGCGTATTTACAACAAGGACTTGTCTTTTGAGTCCCCGGCTACGCCAGAAATCTTCAAGAAGCAGTGGCAGCCCAAGATCAATATTGACCTGAACACGCGCAGCAATGCTATTGATGAAGAAGGTAACTTCGAGGTGGTGCTCACCATCACCGCGACTTCAAAGATGGAAGATGAAACCGCCTTTTTGGTGGAAGTTCAGCAGGCGGGTATTTTCTTCATCACTGGTTTTGAGCCCGATCAATTGCGTCGGGTTCTGGGTACTGCAGCGCCGAATATTTTGTTCCCCTATGCTCGGGAGACAATTGATAACCTGGTAGTTAAGGGCGGTTTCCCGGCTCTTATGCTGTCACCGGTGAGCTTTGACGCGCTGTTCGAGCAGGCACTGGCTCAGCAGGCGCAGCAGCAGGCTGCCGCAGAAGCGCCTTAAAACCTGAAGTTCGAGTAAGGATTTCCCGTGTATGGCTGCTCAGGCCATGCCCGGGAAACCCAGCTGGCGCAATCCCTCATAAAGAACCAGAGCGGTTGCATTGCTCAGGTTAAGGCTTCGGCTGTCGGGGCGCATGGGTACCCGCAGACAGCGGTGCACGCCGAGTTCATCGATGAGTGATACCGGCAGCCCCCGCGTTTCCGGTCCAAACAGCAGCACATCATTCGTTTGGAACTGCTCTTGTGTATAGGACCTTGTGCCCCGGGTACTGAGCGTCCAGATCCGCGGTTTATCCAGCGCCGCTACCATTGCGTCCAGACTATCGTGAACGCTAACGTTCGCAAACTCACGATAATCCAGCCCTGCACGCCGCAGTTGCTTGTCATCCAGAGCAAATCCCAGAGGCTTGATCAGATGCAAAGCGCATCCCGTGTTTGCGCACAGGCGCATAATGTTGCCCGTGTTGGGGGGTATTTCGGGTTCGTAAAGAGCGACCTGTAGCATCGCTTAGCCCTCGCCACTTTCAAATTCTTTCATTTTCCGCGTCAGGGTATTTCTGCCCCAGCCTAAAAGTTCGGCCGCATCGCGCTTGCGCCCTCGAGTGTGCGCCAGAGCGACGTCAATCAGTGCTTTTTCAAAAGCCGGAATCGCATCGCGAAGAATGTGCTGCTTGCCGCTGACCAGTTCCGTGCGAGCCCACTGGCATAGTAGTTCCTGCCATTGCGTTTCCTGTTCGCCGACGCTTTCTTCGTCATTGCGACCCAGTTCCGGCGGCAAATCCGACAGATGTATTTCTCGTCCCGAGGCCATGACGGTTAACCAGCGGCAGGTGTTTTCCAGCTGGCGTACGTTTCCCGGCCAGCTTAGTGCACTCAAAAATTGCTGGGTCTCCGGCAGGAGGATTTTGGGTGCGCCGCCAAGCTCTTTCGCGGCTTTTTCAAAGAAGAATTCCATGAGACGGGGTATGTCTTCCTGGCGTTCGGATAATTTGGGTATGTGGATTCGAATGACGTTCAGGCGATGGAAGAGGTCTTCCCGAAAATCGCCGCGGCGAACGAGCCCCTCAAGATCCTGATGCGTTGCGGCGATAATGCGCACATCGGTGCTCTGGGAGGTGTGACCGCCAACGCGATAGAACTCTCCATCGGCAAGAACCCGGAGGAGCCGGGTCTGTGTTTCTGCCGGCATGTCGCCAATTTCATCGAGAAACAGTGTGCCACCGTTGGCCTGTTCAAAACGTCCCTCCCGGCGAGTGTTGGCTCCTGTGAACGCTCCCTTCTCGTGCCCAAATAACTCCGATTCCATGAGGTCTCGCGGGATAGCGGCCATGTTTAAGGCAATAAAAGGCGCGTTTACTCTGGGACTGTGGCGATGCAGGGCCCGGGCAACCAGCTCCTTGCCGGTGCCGGACTCGCCATTGATAAGTACCGTGATGTTGCTGTGTGCGAGGCGTCCGATGGCACGAAATACCTCCTGCATAGCGGGTGCTTCGCCGATAATCTCCGGTGTGGGCTCCCCGCTGCCCGTGCGTTTGGGGGCGCCTCTCCCGCGCTCGCGCACCTGGGCCAGGGCACGCTCTGCTACTGCTACCACCTCGTCAATGTCAAACGGCTTGGGCAGATACTCAAAAGCGCCCTGTTGATAGGACGCTACCGCACTGTCCAGATCCGAGTGTGCAGTGGTTATGATCACCGGCAGCTCCGGGTGATTCTCGCGAATTCGCTTGAGCAGCTCCAGCCCGTCCATGCCGGGCATGCGAATATCGCTGATCACCACGTCCGGGAGTTCGTTTTCCATGCGTTGCAGCATGGACTCCGCATCCGAAAAACACTCGCGGTTAATATCCGCTTGTACCAAGGCCTTCTCAAGGACCCAGCGTATGGATTGGTCGTCATCGACGACCCACACAGAGCCGGAATTTTGCATGTTAGTTATCCATGGGTAGATAGATGGTGAAACAGGTTTCCCCGGGGCGGCTTTCGCAATTCAACAAGCCGCCATGCCGGTGAATGATGGACTGGGAAATAGAGAGTCCCAAACCTGTGCCCTCGGCGCGCCCGCTCACCATGGGAACAAACAGGGTTTCGCTCAGCTGGTCGGGTATGCCGGGACCGTTGTCGATAATGTCGATCTGACAAACAAGGCGATGACGGTGTTCGCCGATGGTGAACTGCCGCTGGGAACGGCTGCGCAGCGTGAGGGCGCACTGAGGCTGCTTGTCTGTCGCCTGGAGGGCGTTGCCCACAATATTGAGCAGGGCTTGTATCAGCTGAGCGCGGTCGCCCTTGATCGGTGGCAGGCTGGGATCGTAGTCCCGCACAATGGCTAGCCGCTCACCCGCTTCGACGACCGCCAGTTGCAATACGTGTTCCAGAACCTCATGTACATTCAGGGGCAGCAGGGCGGGTTGTTTGTTGGGTCCGAGTAACCGGTCCACCAGATCCCGGAGCCGGTCAGCCTCTTGAATGATGATGCCGGTGTACTCCTGAAGAGACCCCTGAGGAAGCTCTCGCTCCAGCAATTGTGCAGCTCCGCGGATGCCCCCCAGAGGGTTTTTTATCTCATGCGCCAGGCCGCGGACAACGGTGCGCGTCGTTTCCTGGGCGCTTGCCAGGTTTTCTTCCTTGCTGATGCGCAGCAAACGATCCACCGGCTGGAGTTCGATAAGAAAAGACAGATAGGCGATCTCTCGCATGGGAGAGACAACGATGTCGGCATAAGTGGGTTTGCCGTCCCGGGTATCCAGTGCCAGCCCCCGGCGAACGATAGACCTTCCCTCTGCCGCAGCCTGATCCAGTGTAGCGCGCCAGGGAACGTCAGGCCTTTCCAGTTCGCAGATCATTTGTCCGATGATCCTTGCCTCGGACAACTGCAACAAGGCTTCTGCAGACGGGTTTATGAGGCGCACGCGATAGTCCGCATCGAGGCCGATGATGCCGCTGGTGATATTGTCGATGATGTCTTGTTGCAGCATTTGAAGCTGTTGTACGCCCAGTTTGGCTCAACGTGCTTGATAATGAAGCAAAAATGAAGCCATGTCCTCGTGTTTCCAGGCGCTACTCAAAAACCTTTTATTTCATGGCTTTTATGAAAAGTAAGCGCTAACTTAGTAGCGATTTATGCGTGACTGTATTTGGATTGGATATTGGTGAAAGTACCAATTCAGATTTTTGCACCAAATTAACGCATGGATATGGACTCGTTAGATCAGCGTTTGATAATCGAGCTGGGCAATACTGCAGCTGCGCCGGCTTGAAGAAGCCGATCACCTGATCGAAGGGCGCAGCACATAAATTTTTACCGGATCGGACGCGGCGATCATCCTCCCTCGGGTGGTGGTTCGCTGTACTACCAGGTCGTGAGGGCCGCGCAGGGCGCCCTCGATAAACCAGGTGCCTGACGACTGGGGCTCTCCCTGAGCGACACCGTCGATGAGGAGTATGAGCCGTTCGCCTGCCGATAGTGCCGGATTTGCAGACGCGCTGACCGAAAAGTTGCCCGGGCCCATGGCAACGGTGCTTTCGTTGGGGGGAGACAGGATCTTCACCGTAGGGTTTTCAACGGCCTGAGACTCCCGGCTTGAATTCGAGTTGGCAGTCGATGGGGGCCGCACTTGAAGCGGGGCGGCAGTGTTCGTCTCTTTGAGCTCGACTTCCTCGACGCTTTGGTTGCTGCTGTTGTCCATGACGCTTGGCTTATCCGTAAAGACAACACCATTTTCACCGTCGATTACCTTATAGATCTGACCCCAGCCATAGCTGGCGGGGGTCATTATCAGCGTCGCCAACGCAACAAGGATCACCTTCCTGTGTGTTGTCATTGTGAGTCTCCAAGGCTTGTTGCTTCACCGTAGCAGATCATTGGCCAAAAAAAAGCCCGCTCGAAGAGCGGGCTCGCTGTGCGCCGGCTTTCGGCAGCTTACAGCGAATAGTACATATCGAACTCAACAGGGTGCGTCGTCATGTCGAGTCTTTCGATTTCCTCGGACTTGAGTGCGATGTAACCATCGATCATGTCGTCCGTGAATACACCGCCGGCTGTGAGGAAGCCGCGATCCGCATCCAGTGCTTCCATAGCCATGCTCAGACTGGACGCAACGGTGGGGATCGCCTTGCCTTCTTCCGGAGGAAGATCGTAAAGATCCTTGTCCGCAGCGTCGCCGGGGTGAATCTTGTTCTGGATACCGTCCAGGCCAGCCATCAACATAGCCGCAAACGCCAGGTAGGGGTTGGCGGTGGGATCCGGGAAGCGAACCTCTACGCGCTTGCCCTTGGGGCTTGGCTCGTAGGGGATACGGATAGAAGCAGAGCGGTTACGCGCTGAGTAAGCGAGCATTACCGGCGCTTCGAAGCCAGGTACCAGGCGCTTGTAGCTGTTGGTGGATGCGTTGGTAAAGGCATTCAGCGCACGTGCGTGCTTGATGATGCCGCCAATGTAGTAAAGAGCGGTCTCTGACAGGCCTGAATAGCCGTCCCCTGCAAAGATATTCTCACCATCCTTGCTGATCGACTGGTGCACGTGCATGCCTGAACCGTTGTCGCCAACCAGAGGCTTGGGCATGAATGTCGCCGTTTTTCCGTAGGCGTGCGCTACATTGTGTACGCAGTACTTGAGGATCTGCACTTCGTCGGCCTTCTTGATCAGGGTGTTGAACTTCACACCAATCTCACACTGGCCTGCGGTGCCCACTTCGTGGTGATGCACTTCAATGGGCAGACCCATCTGCTCCATGGCCGCACACATCGCCGCACGAATGTCATGCAGAGAATCCACCGGAGGTACGGGGAAGTAGCCGCCTTTAACACCCGGGCGGTGGCCAATATTGCCGTCGTCAAAGCTGTGGTTGGAGGCCCAGGCAGCCTCTTCTGAGCTGATGGCGTAGCCGGCGCCGGACATATCGGCATGCCACTTTACGTCATCAAATACGAAAAATTCCGGCTCGGGCCCAAAGTAGGCGGTATCGCCAATACCCGTGGACTTGAGGTACTCCTCGGCGCGATGCGCCACGGAGCGGGGGTCGCGCTCGTAGCCCTGCATGGTCATGGGCTCTACGATGTCGCAGCGCAGGATCACGGTGGTGTCATCGGTAAAGGGATCCAGCACGCTGCTGCTGTCATCCGGCATAAGGATCATGTCGGACTCGTTGATACCTTTCCAGCCAGCGATAGAGGAGCCATCAAACATCTTGCCGCCGTCAAAAAAGTCCTCGTCGACTTCGCTGGACGGGATTGATACGTGCTGCTCTTTGCCGCGGGTATCGGTGAAGCGCAGGTCTACCCATCCGGCTTCGCTTTCTTTAATCAGGTTCAGAGTCTTCTCTGACATTGTGGGTCCTCCAGTTGGAAAAGTGGTGCTACTCGCTCCGAAACACGTGGTTCCGAAGGTCGTGCACCTTAACAGTAAAAGTGCCTTGAGAAATAGCAAGAGCTGTGCCACAGCGATGCCATTTACAAGCGATTGAAAACTAGCAGGTTTTATCTGGCGTCTGAGAGATTTTTCGAATTTATGCCGCCCCGTGGTGCGCATTTGCACCTTATTGGTGCGGCGCTTTGGGTTTACTGTCAAGAGGTGTGCATTATGCCGCCTAAGGTAGCTGTGCAGGCTTGCAATCCGCCGCTATAATCGCGACCTTTTTTAGCCCCCCAATCTTTTAATGAGCTGCCGGATAACGCTTACTGCGCCGGGGCCGGACTATCGCTGTGATCGAAAAACTCCGTAATATCGCCATTATCGCCCACGTAGACCACGGTAAGACTACGCTTGTGGACTGCCTGTTGCGGCAGTCTGGCACCCTGGATCGCCGCGACGCTGACTCGGTGCGCATCATGGACTCCAACGATCAGGAGCGCGAGCGGGGCATTACCATTCTTGCCAAGAACACGGCGATCAACTACGGCGACTATCGCATTAACATCGTCGACACCCCCGGGCACGCCGACTTTGGCGGCGAAGTAGAGCGCGTGTTGTCTATGGTCGATTCCGTGCTGCTGCTGGTGGATGCTGTAGACGGTCCCATGCCCCAGACGCGCTTTGTGACGTCCAAAGCGTTTGCTCAGGGCTTGAAGCCTATTTTGGTGGTCAACAAGGTTGATCGCCCCGGCGCTCGGCCGGATTGGGTGGTGGATCAGGTGTTCGACCTGTTTGACTCCCTGGGCGCCAGTGAAGAGCAGCTGGATTTCCCGATTATCTTTGCCTCGGCGCTGGAAGGAATTTCCGGCCTGGATCACGAGGACATGGCAGCAGACATGACGCCATTGTTCGAATCCATCATCAGCAAAGTGCCGGCGCCTGACGTCGATGTCGACGGTCCCCTGCAGCTGCAGATCAGCGCCTTGGATTACAACAGCTACGTTGGTGTTATCGGAGTGGGACGCATAAGCCGGGGTATTCTCAAGCCCAATACCCAGGTGGTTGTCGTTGATCACGAGGGTAAACAGCGCAAAGGTAAAGTACTCCAGGTCATGGGCTATATGGGTCTTGAGCGCATTGAGACCAGTGAGGCCCGCGCCGGCGACATCGTCTGTGTTACGGGTATCGAAGCGCTGAACATTTCTGACACGCTTTGCGACCCTGCGAACCCCGATGCATTGCCGCCCCTGAGTGTTGACGAGCCCACCGTCAGCATGACTTTTCAGGTCAATGACTCACCCTTTGCGGGAAAGGAAGGCAAGTACGTGACCTCTCGCAATATTGCCGAGCGGCTGGAACGCGAGCTTATTCACAATGTCGCGCTACGAGTTGAGCCGGGTGAGACCCCGGACAAGTTCAAAGTGTCTGGTCGGGGTGAGTTGCACCTGTCTGTGCTCATCGAGACCATGCGCCGGGAAGGCTTTGAAATGGGTGTCTCGCGCCCGGAAGTTATTCGCAAAGAAATCGATGGTGTCATCCACGAGCCCTTTGAAGAGCTGGTCATCGATTGTGAAGACAAGCACCAGGGCTCGTTAATGGAAGAACTGGGCGCCCGGCGCGCAGATCTGAAGAACATGAGCCCCGATGGTAAGGGCTGGGTGCGCCTGGAGTTCATTGTTCCAGCGCGCGGTTTGATCGGGTTTCGTTCGTTGTTTCTAACGCTGACATCCGGCAGTGGCACACTGACCCATGTGTTTGATCACTACGGTCCCGTCAAGGATCAGGAAATCAGTCACCGCAGCAACGGTGTGTTGGTATCTATGGTGAAAGGTAAAACCCTCGCTTTCGGTTTGTTCAATCTGCAGGAACGGGGACGCCTGTTTGTGGATCCCAACGTTCAGGTTTACGAAGGGCAGATTGTCGGACTGCACAGCCGGGGCAATGACCTGACAGTGAATCCAACCAAGGCCAAGCAGCTGACCAACGTCCGCGCCTCAGGCACCGATGAAGCTTTGGTTCTTACACCGCCAACGCGACACACCCTGGAGCAGGCGCTGGAGTTTATCGAGGACGACGAGCTGGTTGAGGTCACACCAGAAAGCATTCGTCTGCGTAAGAAGTTGCTCCTGGAGCATGAGCGCAAGCGCGCCTCCCGAGGCTAGCCTTCCATGCGTGCACTGCTCCAGCGTGTGCAGCGCGCGTCAGTGGAGATTGATGGCCAGATCACGGGAAGTATTGACGCGGGGTTGCTGGTTTTTCTGGGTCTTGAGCCGGGAGACACGCTAGCGCTGGGAGAAAAACTGCTGGAGCGCGTTCTGAATTACCGGGTGTTTTCCGATGATCAGGGCCGCATGAACCACAGTCTGCGGGATCTATCCGGAGGTCTGCTGCTTATCTCCCAGTTCACCCTTGCCGCAGACACCAGCCGGGGTTTGCGGCCGGGCTTCTCCACCGCAATGCCCCCCGCCGAAGCAGAGTCGCTTTTCCAACAGTTGTACGCATATGTTGCTGCTGTGCATGCGCCGGTCGCCGGTGGACGTTTTGGCGCTGATATGCAGGTCAGTTTGATCAACGACGGGCCGGTAACTTTTTTACTGCACGCGAATTAGAGCAGCCCTGCCTGGCTACGAGCGCCAGGGCCTTTGCGACACGAGCCAGCGAAAAATTCTTAACTGCGTAGGCAGATAAAACAGATATTCCGGGTGCCACTGGACGCCAATAACCGGTTTTCCGTCATTGCTTTCAATCGTTTGGCAGAGCCTGTCGCGGTCGCGACCGACAATTCGCAGGGTCCCGCCGCTTTCCTTGATCGCCTGATGATGCAGGCTATTGACGCGCAGCTCGGTGGCGCCAAAGATTTCGCGCGCCCGTGAATCCGGCTCAAGCACGACTTCTTTTGTAGGGAGCAGGCCAGGCCTGTTGCGAGTGTGCTTGCGCAGGTGACGGACGTCTTGATGGAGCGTACCACCCAGTACGATATTGATGAGCTGAGCACCGCGGCAGATGCCCAGTACCGGGCCGCCTTCATCCAGGATCTCTCTTATCCAGCGTATTTCCAACGCGTCTCGGGCGGGGTCAGACCGTATTTTGGGGTTACTGGCTTCGCCATATTGCTCCGGACCGATATCGTCTCCACCACCGATGATCAGGGCATGCAGGGCTTCCTCATCGGGTTCATGTCGCACAGAAATACGCACCGCCTGAGCACCGACAAGCCAAAGGGCTAACCGAGTGCACCACCAGCTGGGCGCCCAGCGGCGACCATTTCCGGTTACACCAATGCGTGGTCGTGTAGCCATTGATCCAGGGTTTTAACCCATTGTGTTCGATCCACGGAAAGTAGAAGTCTTCGTGAGTCGAGAAATTGCTCTGCAAGCGCCTGCATATTGTCCTCCTGCTCAGCGAGCTGCTCGACCACACACCACAGCGTCCAGGCATTAGTGAGACCCCAGTCGTCGCGTTCGATATGACAGTTGGGCATGCGATAGTGAAACGCCGGCCGGGCGTTAACCCGGTCATCATTCACCGTGTCGAAGACGCGTTTGGCATCAATCTGTGCCAGCAGGGGAAGTAAATCGAGAGCGCGGTTTCTCGTGGGATTGTGTTCCAGGTAATCATCAAAAATCTGATCGATGCGCATAGAATCCCGCGCAAGTACAGTCTCTACATAAGCCTGGGGATATAAATCAATGTAAGGACTTATCTTTCGCGCAGCATCAACGTCATGCGCATCCACCAGCCACCACTGCAATAGACAAAAAGCGCGAAGGTATCGTCCTATGGTGTCTGCATCCAATGCTGGAATCTCGGTGTTCACGTGCACACCGTAAGCAGCAATCAGGGACTCTTCGGTCCCTACCGCCCCCGCTGCCCGGAGCCCGTCGCTAATGCTGTTCAGTACCCCGAGTTTATGTAGGGGTATGGGAGGACAGACTAGCTCGATGGGCACCAGTGAGCTGGCAAGCCTGCTCAGGGAATCCAGCCATTGCGGGTCGTCTTCACCTGCATATTCCCTGGAGATTTTTTTCAGGAATGCCCAGTCGACCTCGACCTTAAATGTGCCCAGACCCTCTGCCTCCAGTGTGCACTGTGCCGCGGTGGAGTCTGTGAGCGTCGTATCGAGGGTGTTTTTTACAACATCCACGGCTGTTTCCAGAGAGAGCCCTGAAAACTCCACCTCAAAACCAACGCGACGCTCTTCTGAGGCAGTGGTATGTGTTGTGGGTGGATGTTTAAACGCGCGCAATACCTGATTCCTGTGGACTGAGATTCTCCCTGCCTGTCTTGTGAAGGGCTTGCACTTGGGAGTTTGACAGATAACAGGAGCCGAACGCCATTGTCGCTCCAAACCGACGGCGTTCAGCCATTGCTTTAGTGAGGCTCAGGAGATCGAAAAAATGCACGCCCTTGCCCGTAGCCGCTTCCAGGAAGACATCCCGCACTCCGCGGGAGCGGTAAGACAGCAGCAGGGACAGGGGCTATGGCACCGATGGGGCTTTTCCTAAGCCTCCAACACTCACCAGCAGAACCTGTTGACTGGCAGCGATTTGGGTACTACCGCGCCGCGGCATGGGTCATGTAAATGTGCAGGATCCCATCTTCCATATAGGGCTCGGAGCAGACCACAAAGCCCAAAGATTCGTAAAAGCGCTGCAGGTATGCCTGGGCGCCGATGAGGATCTCCCGGTCCGGCCAGTTGGCAAGATTAAAGTCGATGCCCCGGCGAACCAGTTCACGACCCAGATCTCGTCCACGTTGCGATGAATCGACAATAACCCGGCCGATGGAGCTTTCACGGTCATAGGAGGTACCCGGAGGCAGGCAGCGCTGATAAGCGAGCAATTTTCCATTCTCGCGATAAGCCAGGTGCCAGGCCGCGGTGTCCAAACCATCCGGATCCAGATAAACGCAGTCCTGCTCTACCACGAAAATGGCTGAACGCAGCTGCAACAGTTCATAGACTTCACTGCCACTGAGTGCGGAAAAGGGCTGGCAGGACCAGCCGGTAGCGTCGAACATGCTGTGTGCCTGAGCGTCCTGGGAGCGATCATGCTAGCGATTTGCTCGGATTCCCGCCACTTGAGTTGTTCTCGCTGGGGGGAGAAATTGGTATGATCACCGTATCCGCGCTGTTCGTAGCGCATCGATGAGACGGTAGCCAGATCGAGCATGCTTGCGAGCGTTGAATTACCCGCTGATTTTAAGCTCCTGAACCAGCAGTATCGTGGTTTGGTGCAAGCGCTGCTGGATGAAATTGAACTTTTGCCTATTCGCGTAGAGGTTGCTCCCACCCAGACGGGCAACTTCCGAGGATTTGACCCTGCCAAGTTTTATCTGGTGGCCAGTGGCACGCTGACGGTCCGTTATGCCAATCGAGCCGTTTATTTGCTTGAAGAAGGCGACATTCTGCTTCCGGATATTGCCGGTGCCCGGGACCCGGACGCCACGGTTTATTATGGCAGTGAGGCCGGCGCCAGTCTGAACAGCTATAGCGCCCTGGAGTTCATGCAGCAGATTTTTGCCCGTCCCGTTACGACCAAGTTGTGGACGCGCATGCTCGTGACCTATAGCGGGATGATGTTGCGTTTAACCGCCATGCAGACCCAGATTGATGTGGTGACCACACCGGGCTTCGCGTTGTATGAGCCGGGCGAGATCATCATTACCCAGGGTGAGCGTGCTCAATACGTGTTTAATCTCACCTCGGGACTGGCAGATGTTCTGGTGGACGATGTGCCGGTGGGTATTATCAGTCCCGGAGAGATTTTCGGTGCCATGGCCGCGCTGACCCACGCGGATCGCAGTGCCACGGTGCGAGCGCGGAGCCGCTGCAGCGTCGTTAAGGTACCCACGAGCCAGTTCACGGACCTTATCAAAAGCAATCCGGCAACGATTCATGCCCTGTTAACCGATATGGCTAATTCCATTGTGAGTTTGAACGAGCAACTCGTCCAGCAGCGCAGCGTAAAAACAGAGCCTCAGGCAGACACGCAGGGAGGCGGTGAGACCTGAGCTGTCCCCGGTTACGAAGTCAGTTACACAGACCCTCCAAGAGACCCCATAAATGAGTGATACCAGTTCCATCGATGACGATGGCATCGAGGGCATTTCCCTAAAGCAGTATGCCGAGAAGGCCTATCTCGACTACTCGATGTACGTCATCCTTGATCGTGCCCTGCCGCACATTGGTGACGGACTGAAGCCCGTGCAGCGCCGTATTGTGTACGCCATGAGTGAGTTGGGCCTCAAGTCCACGGCCAAGTACAAGAAGTCGGCGCGTACCGTGGGGGACGTGATCGGTAAGTTCCATCCCCATGGCGATAGCGCGGCCTACGAGGCCATGGTGCTCATGGCGCAGAACTTCAGTTATCGCTATCCGCTGGTGGATGGCCAGGGCAACTGGGGGGCGCCGGATGATCCCAAGTCCTTCGCTGCCATGCGCTACACCGAATCCCGCCTCACCGCCTATGCCGACGTGCTCCTGGGGGAACTGGGCCAAGGCACCGTCGACTGGGTACCGAATTTCGATGGGACCATGGATGAACCTTCGCTGCTCCCGGCGCAGGTACCGAATATTCTGCTCAATGGCACCACGGGAATTGCGGTGGGTATGGCGACGGATATTCCGCCGCATAATCTTCGCGAGGTCGTAACCGCAGCGATCACGCTGCTGGATGCCCCCAAAACCAGTCTGGCGGAACTTTGCGAGATTATTAAGGGGCCCGATTTTCCCACCGAGGCAGAAATTATTACGCCGCCTCAGGACATTGCACAAATTTACGCCACCGGCCGGGGCAGCCTGCGCATGCGCGCCGTGTGGGAGCTTGAGCACGGCGATATTGTAGTGAGCGCACTACCGCATCAGGCTTCCGGGTCCCGGGTACTGGAGCAGATAGCCCAGCAAATGCAGGCCAAGAAGCTGCCGATGGTTGCAGATCTTCGCGATGAATCAGATCACGAAAACCCCACCCGTCTGGTTATTGTGCCCCGTTCCAACCGTATAGACCGCGAAGGCCTCATGAGCCATCTCTTTGCGACCACGGATCTGGAGCGTACCTACCGCGTCAATCTCAATATGATTGGCACCGATGGTCGTCCCGGCGTGCGCAGTCTGGACGGCATACTGAATCAGTGGCTCAAGTTTCGTCGGGATACGGTGCGCCGCCGATTGTCCTATCGTCTGGAGCGCGTTGAGCGACGCCTGCATATTCTGCAAGGCTATCTTGTCGCCTATCTCAACATTGACGAAGTGATCCACATTATCCGCACCGAGGAGCATCCCAAGCAGGCGCTCATGCAGCGCTTCGAGATTTCTGATGTGCAGGCCGAAGCGATTTTAGAGCTGAAGCTGCGCAATCTTGCCAAGCTCGAAGAAATGAAAATCCGCGGCGAGCAGGATGAGCTGGAAAAAGAGCGGGAGTGGCTCGAGAAAACGCTGGGCTCTGACGCCAGACTCAAGACGTTGATCAAAAAAGAGCTCACCGCCATAGCGGAAAAGTACGGTGATGACCGCCGTTCTCCCTTGGCATCGCGAGAAGAGGCCCGAGCCTTTAGCGAGCTGGAGCTTATGACTGCCGATCCCATTACCGTGGTGCTCTCGGAAAAAGGCTGGATTCGTGCGGCGAAGGGCCATGACATGGACCCTGCGACGCTGAGTTACAAGTCCGGGGATAGCTTTAAGCTCGCGGCGCGAGGTCGCAGTAATCAGCCGGCAGTGATTATCGACTCCACGGGCCGGGCTTACACGCTTGCTACCCATAACCTGCCTTCGGCGCGGGGACAGGGTGAGCCGCTTACCGGCCGCATCAATCCGCCTTCGGGAGCAGGCTTTGATGGACTGATGATGGGTGACAACGAGCAGCGCTGTCTGTTGGCATCAGATGCCGGATATGGCTTTGTGACCACGCTAGCCGAGCTGCAGACCAAAAACCGGGCGGGTAAGGCGGCGTTAAGTCTGCCCGCCGGAGCCAAAGTGGTTAGTCCGGTGCCCATCAATGAAGGTGCGCAGTGGGTAGCGGCGGTGAGCAATGAAGGTCGTTTGTTGTTGTTCCCTCTTGCCGATTTGCCAAGTCTGTCCCGAGGTAAGGGCAATAAAATTATTGCCATACCGGGGCCTCGCGCGCGAGACCGCGAGGAGTACGTCGTTGCCACGGCCGTTTTGAAAGACGACGATGGCTTAACGGTATGGGCAGGCAAGCGACATTTAACCCTCAAGCGCGCTGAGCTTGACCATTACCGGGGAGAGCGCGGGCGTCGGGGCAACAAGTTACCCCGGGGATTTCAGCGTGTCGAAAGGATGGATGTTGCGGACTGAGCAGCTGCGCCTGGCGAGCTCAGGTCGCGGCTTCCCGAGGTTTGATCCGCTCCACAATCATCTGGGCCTGATGCGCTAACAGATTTTCCTGTTCCGGTGAGAGACGCAGAAGCTCAGTAGCTAAGGCGTCGTCTTTGCCATCTTCTGCAAGCACAGCGGCACTGGTCAGCTGTTCATCAGTCAGCGCAGAGTCAGCCAGAAGAATGGCTGGATAGTATTCGTGGCTCAGGCAGGCGTCGCGCAAGTCATCGATAGCACCTTGCAAATGGAGTTGGGGATAGATGTCCCGGGCTTCGTCGGTACTCTGCTCGCATTGCCCCACAGCCATTGCCAACTCCAGGGACAGACTGGTTCGCTCCTGCAGGCCCAGGGTGATCAGCGCGATAAGGCGTGCGCAGCTTGCGGCGCGAAGTGCCTCACTGCCCGCATTAGGTTGCCCACTGAAGCTGACAACCAGGCCAAAGGGGCGCGAAACGATGAGTTCTCCCCGGTAACATTGGGCGGCTGCCTGTACGATTTGTTGCAGCCTGCGGGTATAGCGGTGCAAATTTGACTCACCCAGAGTGTGCACGTAGCGCGCCAGACTCGCTAAATGGACAAACAGTATGGTTGCCTGCTGAAACTCTGTTGCCGCAGCGGGCACCGGGGCGTGACCCCGAAGCATGTCCAGAGGGAGGACTTCTACGCTGCGCCGAAGTCTTGCAATCTCGTTGTCGAATTGTGGGTCCACGGTTTCTGGAAGCGCGAGCTGCGTATCCAGCGCCAGCAATGAGGTAGCCATACGCTGGGCAAAAACCCGCGTTGCCATAAACACCAGCAGGCTGAGCGCCGCAGCCAGCGCCAACAAAGAGAAGAGAAATCGCCAGCGACTTTCCTGCCCGGCGCTGCTGTCTACCGAGACCAGCACCTGGCCCGCGATATCCTCGCCTATACGGATCGGAGCGCTGTATTGGGTGAGATTGGGGGCGTTAATAATGCCAGCGGTGCCCATGGCCATGCCCTCCACGTCCTGAATAGTGATACCGCCGGCGAGGGAGCTGTCGACAAATCGTTGTAGCGAGGCCCGGGCGCTGAGGAGGTCGCCGCGCTGCAGCGCCTCTCGTACGGTCGCAGACACCTGCTGGGCCAGAGACTCCCCGTACAGCTGTTCACGCTCGTTTTGAAGGTAGGCGCTTGATGTCGCCGCCAGCCACAGCAGACACAGCCCCACGAGCAGGGCGCAGCCGGCTGCCAGTAGGGGGAGCTGTAGGCTCAGACTGAGATCTTTAAAGCGCTGCATGATCGATTCATTAGGATGCTGTTCGGCAAAGTATAAGCGTGGGCCCCACGCGGCGTCTTGTTGTCTTAACGGTGAGTTAGAATTAACAGCCAAAATTTTTGCGTAACGGACACTCATCGTGACAACTACGGGTTTTTCTCTGTCGGCAACGCTGCGCTATTCATCGTTGCAGCAACTGCTACCCGAGCTCTTGCTCGCGGACTCCGTGCAATTCCTTGCGGAACCTCCCGCTCTGCTTGTGCACAGCGAGACGAACGACGCGTCCCCGGGTGATCGGGTTGCCGCCGGACTGTCGCGGTTGGGATTGAGCTGGCAGGCCCAAAGCGCTGCAAATGCCACAGAGTATGGCGACCTGGCGCTCTATCAGCAGGCAGACGCAGTGCTTACTCTCATTGTGCCCGCGGGTGCGGGTCTCCCTTCGGAGCTTACCGCGACGCTGGCGGAATGGGATTTAGAGCTGCGCGGCCTGCGCAGGCTATCGCCGGCAGCGCCCGGGCAGGAGTTGGCTTTGGAGCTGTATCTGGATGATTGGTTCCGCTGTGCTGCCCGACGAGAGGCCCTGCAGGCCTTGGCGGTACGCTGGGAGGTTGATCTGACGCTGGCGCCCAGCGACAGCAAGCGTCCCCGGCGGCGATTAATTGCTTTTGACATGGATTCAACGCTGATTCAGTGCGAGGTCATTGATGAACTTGCGCGGCGTGCCGGCGTTGGTGATGAGGTGGCAGCGGTCACCGCGCGCGCCATGCGGGGAGAGCTCGATTTTCGCAGTAGCTTTCGGGAGCGGATGCGCAAATTACGGGGCTTGCCTGCCGCAGAAATTCAGGAGGTGGGCGCGAACCTGCCGCTCATGCCCGGCGCCCGTTCATTGCTGCGTACCTTGCGCGCCCAGGGCCACTACACGGTGATTTTGTCCGGCGGCTTCGACTACTTTGCGCAGCAGGTGCAGGCGCAAATCGGCATTCATGAAGTGCATGCCAATGAGCTTCAGATTATTGATGATCAGCTAAGCGGAGAGGTGGACGGCGAGATAGTCGATGGTGAGCGCAAGGTCCTGCTGCTTACCGAGATCGCAAAGCGCGAGGGCTTTGATCTTGCTGACACGGTAGCGGTGGGTGACGGCGCAAACGATTTGCCCATGTTGGCGACAGCGGGCCTGGGCGTTGCATTTCACGCCAAGCCCCTGGTACGTAAAACAGCCCCCTGCGCTGTGAGCCACAGCAACCTTGAAGCCTTGTTGTATGTTCTGGGCGTGCCTCGCGGCGGCCGGCTAGATATCGGTCCAAATTGAATCAAACGCCGCGGTAGGCAACTGCTCGCGTTTGGAGCTCTCAATATCGTCGTCCAGCTGGCGCAGATACTCAAAGTCCATCTGGCTGAAATATCCGGTGGATGACACCTGACGCTTGAGTTTGACCAGTGCGGAGTCCTCTTCGCGGGTTACGGTAATACGTTGTCCTTCTTTAAACACCATGCGCGGCACGAGCAGTGTGTGCGCCTGACCCACCAGCGGTATTTCGGGCAGAAGCAGTACCCGGATTGGCTTTGATAGCGCTCCATCGGGCATCTTGATTTGCGCCGCATAGGCGCCGCCGCGGGGGCTGATGAGTTCCAGGCCCAGCAAAGTGGGCGCGTGCTTTACCTGGCTTACCCAGCGTATCACCGCGATAGTCCAGTCCGCCTGCTCCATCTGTGCTTCGCGCATGCAAACGAGATCGCCAATGTGAATGCCATCGGGAGGATCCGTCCACTCGACACAGTAGCCACCGGGGCTCGTGTTCGTGGTTTTTACAGAATAAACCGTATGGCGCACGGGCTTTTGAACGGGGGAGTTTTGCTCTTCGGTCAGTTTTGAGAGTTTGTCGACAGCCACGCCGAGGTCTATTTCTTCGTCGGGTGCATGCTCCTCTATTTCGTCTTCCGCGTTCGCCTCTTGCCATTTGTCGCCATGACTTGCCCGACTCAGGAAAGGATTTTGATTATCCGTGGAAAACTCTGAAACATCGTAGTCCAGGCCGTGGAAGACTTCATCGAGACTGCGCTCTCCGGCGACAAAATAATGCACATTGCTTAAGCCGGTGGCGATGTGCAGTGTGCTGCGGGACTCTTGACGATTGAAGTTACGCTGGCTGATCTCTCCGAGAGATTTGATCAGATGCTCCAGAAGATTGGTATCCAGCCGTGTTTCCCGATCAAACTCGATAACGCGCAGGCCCTGGGTGCCGCGGGATTTCTTGAGTTCTTCAAGGTGCGCGATCAGGGCCTTGGTGTTGATGTAGCGAAACTGCGTGCTGCCGCGTCGTACCAGCAATTCCGCGAAAGCCGGCCCCTGATCACTCAACATGTCCACGGCGAACAAGCCATCGCCAAGCTCTGGATCCTGCAGTTCCGCAAGGTCCCGCCATTCCTGAAAAGCACGATAGGCACCGGTGATGTCGTGCTGCCGGAGCTGGTTGGGTTTGGAGCAGGCCAATAGCAAAGCGGGCAGGTATTCCTGCGCAATATTGCTGCGCGTGCCCCGAAGAGCGTCATCTACCGGCAGGCGCGCAAGCTGTTGTCGCTCGCTGAGGGAATACAATTGATGCAAGCCCGCCCAGCCGTTGAGTTCTACCGGCTGATACAGGATGTAAGCGACGAGTATGCGCTGTCCCGAGAGGGTCATTGCCCGGTGCAGGGATTCACAGGCGAGCTTGGCAGGGTTAACGCCGGTGACGCTGCTGTTGTCCTGAATCGTGTGTACCGCGCAGAGGGTGTAGCCAGCTGCCGCCAGGGAGCACAGATCGGTAATCAGATCGGCTTGAATCTGTTTGTCGTTATCCAGAATGATGGGCTGGTTCAAACATCCCCGAATCAATGCCGAGAGCACTGTATCTATGGGCGCACGCAGCAGCTCCAGTAACGCGAAGCGTTCCTGAGGCGGGAGAGTCACGCGATTGAGCTCAGATACCGCATTGCGAAGGCCGGATCCGGCCTTTACGGGGCTGCCAAGGGGTAGCTCTTGAACCCAGCTCTCCACGGCTCCAAAGGTGCAGTCAAACAAACTGCAGCTCTTGAGATCCTGCTGTGGGAGACGCAGGCCTGAATGTTTTGTTGGCGTCATGGCGCCCAGTCCTTCTCTGCCGGGTGCGAATTTCACTGAGCATAGCTCAACTGCAGGCCATCGCGCTAACTTGAAACACTGATTTTGCGAAGCCGGTGCGGTATGATCGCGCGCGTTGATTATCAGGGGTGCACAGGTATGGCCAATTTCTCAACCAATGAATTTCGCTCTGGCCTCAAGGTAATGCTGGATGGGGATCCCTGCAGCATTCTGGAAAATGAATTCGTCAAGCCCGGAAAAGGCCAGGCCTTTAACCGCGTACGCATGCGAAATCTCAAGACCGGTCGTGTCTGGGATCGGACTTTTAAGTCCGGCGAAACACTTGAAGGTGCGGACGTCATGGATATGACCATGGAGTACCTCTACACCGACGGTGAGTTCTGGTTCTTCATGGAGCCTAATACCTACGAGCAGTATCAGGCGGACGCCGCTGCGGTGGGCGATACACAAAAGTGGCTGAAAGAGCAGGAGCCCTGTGAGGTTACTCTCTACAACGGGACTCCGCTGTCCGTGACGCCTCCGAACTTTGTGGAGCTGGAGATCATTGAGACCGATCCCGGACTCAAGGGAGACACAGCTCAGGGTGGCAGCAAGCCGGCGACGCTCAGCACAGGCGCTGTTGTTCGTGTGCCTCTGTTCATCTCTCAAGGCGAAGTGATTCGAGTAGATACCCGCTCCGGAGATTATGTCGCCCGCGCGAGCAAGAGCTGAGATGAGCGACTGGCGGCCGGGTGCAACCCGCGCCGCACTGCAGGCCCGAGGCGAGATTTTCGCCCGGATCCGACAATTCTTTGCCGACAGACAGGTTCTTGAAGTCGATACCCCGGTGCTGTCGCGCTTTGGTGTGACTGACCCGGCTATCGAGCCGCTGCGCCTGGCGCCGTCGCAGGCACAGCCCTCATCGATGTTCCTGCAAAGCTCCCCGGAATTTGCCATGAAGCGACTGCTTGCCGCCGGCAGCGGGCCCATTTATCAGTTGGGAAAAGCGTTTCGCGATGGCGAAATCGGCGCACGGCACAACCCGGAATTCACCTTATTGGAGTGGTATCGTCCGGGTTTTGGCCTGGAGCAATTGATTCAGGAAGTCGGGGAGCTGGTCTGCGAATGTCTCGGCCGCGACGCCTGGGACGTCATGAGCTATCAGGCCCTTTTCCAAGAGATTCTAGGCGTAGACCCCTGGACCGTCACCGCGTCGCAGCTTCAAGAGGTGGCCGCACAGCATCTGGATGTGGGCGAGCTTGAGCTGGATTACGACGGCTGGCTGGATCTGCTCATGAGTCATGTGCTGGAGCCTGTGCTTGCGAGTCGGGGTTTGCAGTTTGTCTGTGACTATCCGCCCTCTCAGGCGGCGCTGGCGCGCTGCGTCGATCGAGATGGGCGCGTTGTTGCACAGCGTTTTGAGCTATACGTGGACGGTATCGAGCTGGCCAATGGCTACGCTGAGTTGCTCGATGCCAAAGAATTAATAGCGCGTGCGGCCAGCGATAATACTCTCCGAAAGTTGTCGGGTCAGGAGCCCCGGGCCCTGGATTCACGACTGGTTGCGGCCATGCAGGAGGGCCTGCCAGATTGCAGCGGCGTGGCTCTTGGGGTTGATCGTTTGCTCATGGCCAAGCTCGGTGCAGATCGTCTTTCGGCCGTAATGCCATTTGACTGGACTTGCGCTTAGCTGCGTCTTGGCGCCCCTACTGCTGTGGCTCTATATGCAGGATCGCCGGGCCGTAGGTTTCGAGAAACTCTTTCGGAAGCCGGCGGGGTTTCCCGGAGCTAATCTCAATACAGGCGAAACGCACCTCTGCGCGAAGCAAGGTCGCGCCGTCGCCCACTCTGCGGACCTGAAAATGCCGGGTCATGGTCAAACGATTGTCCCAATGGGTAATCCAGGTTGCAGTGTCAATCTCATCGTCAAGATGCGAAGCCTTTAGATAGCGGTAGTTGCCTTCGACCACTGCCATGGCGCGATCGAGACGATGGTACGCATCGATATCCATGCCAAGGCTGGCCGAGTGCTCCCAGGCGCATTCTTCACACCAGCGTACGTAGATGGTGTTATTGGTGTGTTGCAAGGCATCCACGTCCGCCGCTGCGACCTGCGTGCGGCGCACAAAAGGTTCGGCATAATCCCAGTCATCGCTCACGGTGAATGCCTAGGCAGGTGTCGCGACCGGGCCTGCCTCGGGCGCCTGCTCCAGGGGCTTCTGGGCAATGCCGCTTACCCCGTAGGCAATCGCTATGATCGGACAGGCAATATTGAAGATGGCAAAAGGCGCATAGACCACGGTGGCAACCCCCAGCGTTGCGGACATATAGGCGCCGCAGGTGTTCCAGGGAATGAGCGCCGATGTGATGGTCGCGGAATCTTCCAGCGTTCGTGACAGGTTGAGGGGTGACAGCCCGTACTCTTTGTAAGCGTCGCGATACATTCGCCCGGGAAGAGCCAGGGCCATAAACTGATCAGCGGCAAGAACATTGGTCGATATGCAGGTCGCAACCGTGGTTGCCACCAGGGAGCCAGTCCCTTTGACCATGCGCAGGGCCCGCCGGAGCCAGTAGTTGATAATTCCGGTGCGCTCGAGAATGCCGCCAAAGCCCAGGGCGCAGATGATCAGCCACACGGTGTTGAGCATGCTGCTCATACCGCCTTTGCTCAACAGCGCATCCAAAAACTCATTGCCGCTGTTGGACTCGTAGCCCGCAAACAGCGCGATCCACACACCCTTAACCAGTGCCACGCCCCGGGAGAGCTCCTCGTCCCCCGCCAGTCCCTGCACTACGTCGGGCTGAAAGATCAGCGCAAAGACACCGCCGGCCAGGGCGCTGATGAGGATCGCCGGATAGGCAGGGAATCGCTTGTAGACCAGAAACAACATCAACAGCAGAGGAAGCAGCAGATGCAGTCCGATATTGAATTCAATCTGCAGACTGCTTTGCAGCGCCTCAATCTCCTGCGGTGTTGAGGCCTCACCGCCGCCGATGAGGGCGAAGACCGTCAGGGCGATAGCGAAGCTGGGTACGGTGGTCCAGAGCATGTGCCGGATATGTTCGAAGAGATCGACTCCGGCCACGGCGGATGCCAGGTTGGTGGTGTCGGACATGGGCGACAGTTTGTCGCCAAAGTAGGCGCCAGAGATGATGGCGCCTGCGGCGATAGCGGGTGATAGGTCGAAGCTCCCGGCAATCCCCATAAGACCAATGCCCAGGGTTCCGGCGACGGTCCAGGAGCTACCGACGCTGATGGCCACAATGGCGCAGATCAGGGCGCTGGCGGCATAGAAAATCTGCGGGTTGAGGATCTGCACACCGTAGTAAATCATGGTGGGAACAGTGCCGGAGAGTATCCAGGTGCCAATGAGCATGCCTACTACAAGGAGAATCAGAGTGGGACCCAGTCCTACACCGATGCCGTCGATGATGCCCTCCTGAGCTTCTCGCCAGCGAATGCCTGTGCGCTGTCCCACCAATGCCGCTATCCCGGTCGCGAGCACCAGGGCGATCTGATTGGCGCCGTAGGACGCATCGGAGCCAAACAGGAAGACGGATAAAGCCAGCATGGCGATAAGCATTACGATGGGCGCGGCGGCCAGCGCCGGCGTCAGTCGTTCATTGTGGTGTTGCGTTGTGCTCAAAACCTGATCACCTTCGCCAAAAGATTGTGAGGATGCCGCAAAAGGCGCCGGTGGTACAGGGAGGCTACTAAAAACGCGGCCCAATGCCGCCGCCTTAAGTACACTGCCCGGGACAGAAACATGGCTGTGGATGTGAAACAACGGTGAAAGACAATCGGCGCGCTTTGCTTTTGGGCCTCTGTGCCGTTCTGCTGTGGTCCACCGCCGCAACAGCTTTCAAGCTGGCCCTACTCGAGCTCACGGTGCTGCAATTACTCTGCGTGGCCATCTGGGTCTCGGCCCTGGCTTTGCTGGGCACTCTCGCCTGGCAGCGACGGCTCGGTGTACTTTGGATGAGTCTGCGCGAAGCACCTCTTTTCTTTCTGGGGATGGCCTGCCTGAACCCCCTTTTATACTACTGCATGGTGTTGTCTGCTTATGACCGCCTGCCTGCCCAGCAGGCGCAGACGATCAACTACACCTGGGCCATTATGCTCGCCCTGCTGTCCATGCCGGTGCTGGGACAGCGACTCGCCCTTCGGGATTGGGGTGCGGTTGCAGTGGGTTATGTCGGAGTGGTCATCATTGCGACCGAGGGTCAGCCATTTTCCCTGGAGTTCACCAGCGCTGGCGGAGTCGCACTGGCGCTGGGCAGCACCGTGGTCTGGGCGATGTTCTGGCTGCTCAGTGCCCGTAGTGGGAGGGATCCGATCATTTCGCTGGCGGCATACTTTGTCTGTGCAGCGCTGCCGGCCTTGGTGCTTTGTCTGCTGTGGGGCGGAGGCATTCCCTCTCCGGGGAGCGGGCTGCTCAGTGCTGTCTACGTGGGATTCTTTGAGATGGGGTTTACCTGGCTGCTCTGGTCGACGGCTTTGCGGGCCGCAACGAATGTTTCCCGGGTCGGCAATCTGATTTTTTTGTCGCCGATGCTATCGCTGGTATTTATCGGACTGATTCTGGGAGAAACCATCCATCCGGCCACACTGGTGGGTCTGGCGTTGATTGTGCCGGGTATTTTCTTGCAGCACCGCAGCGGGTCCGCAGTTCAAGAGGCCTGAAGCTGCGGCGCTAAACACGGACCTGCTGGGGTCCTGTCAGGCGTTTCGGTAGCCGGGTTTGGCAAATGCGATCTGCACCGTACCAATGATGCGCTCCCGAAACCCACCTTCGCAGTAGCACAGATAAAATTCCCACATGCGGATAAAACGGTCATCAAAGCCCATGCTGCGAACGTCCTCCAAACGCTCCATGAAGCGTTTCCGCCAATGCGCCAGCGTGAGGGCGTAATCAGCGGTGATGTCCCTCAGATGCACCATCTGCAGGTTGCTGTCTTTGGCGATGTGTTTGGCGATCACCTCCAGTGATGGCAGGCAACCTCCGGGGAATATATAGCGTTTGATGTAATCTACTGAGCGCCTTGCCTGCTCGTAGCGATCATCGGTGATCGTGATCGCCTGGATGACCATTTTTCCATCGTCCTTGAGCAGCTTGCTACAGCACTGGAAATAGCTGCTGTAAAAGTCGTGGCCCACCGCTTCGATCATCTCCACAGATACCAGTTTGTCGTACTGCCCGGTGAGGGCCCGGTAGTCCTCGCAAAGCAGAGTAATACGGTCCTCAAGACCCAGCTCCGAAACGCGTGCCTTGGCGTAATCGAACTGCTCCTGAGAGATCGTCGTGGTGGTGACCTTGCAGCCGTAGTGCGTTGCGGCATGGATCGCCATGCCTCCCCAGCCCGTGCCGATTTCCAGCAGATGGTCGTCAGGCTTGAGGTCCAGCTGGCGGCAGAGCTCGTCCAGCTTGTCCACGGCAGCCTTTTCGAGGGTGTTCTCGCGACGCTCAAAAACCGCGGCTGAATACATCATGGTGGGATCTAGAAACAGGCGAAAAAAGTCATTCCCAAGATCGTAATGTGCCGAGATATTGCGTTTGGAGCCCTCGTGGGTGTTGCGATTCATGGAGTGGGCAATCTTCAGCGCCAGTTTGGTATACCAGTGCTGCTTGGATTCCACCGATTCCATGGTCTGCATATTGGCACTGAAAAGCCGGGTCACTTCTGTGAGGTCTGGCGTTGACCAGTCACCATCGATGTAGGCCTCTCCCGCCGCTACGGTGCCGCCGAGCAGCACTTTACCGAAGGCGGCGCGATTGTGAATCACGATTTCTGCCCGGGGACCGATGCTGTCCGGATCACCAAAGTGGTGGGTGTCTTCACCATCATGGATAGTCACGCAGCCAACTTTTATGTGCGACAAGGCCTGCAGCAAAAAATGCCGGGCAAGTTCTGCTCGATTGCGAAAGGTTTTCGCCTGGGGCAGTAGGGGAATCCTGCTGACGCTGACTTCGTTCATTATTGTGCTCCAGATTGAAGGCTGGTCCCGGGATGAGGATGATATGGGATACGTTTGATAAACAGTTTGAGCGCTTGCCAGTAAATTGCGCCGGCTACTTTAACGGTCATTAAGGGGAATCTCCAGAGTATGCTGCGCAGCGCTGCCCCGGTGATAGGTTCTGCACTGAGGGCCAGGGTCGCGTCAAAAACCCGGCCCTGTTCGCTGTGATTTTCCAGATGGATCGCCAACCGGTCCCCCGGAGCATTGCTTCGCCAGGAGTAACGCATATCCATGGGGTTAAACGGCGACACATGAAATGTCTTGTCAAAGTCCTGGCGCAGCACGCGTTGCCCGGGCTTTGCCGACAAAACGTAGCTGTGACGTTCATTCCACGGCGTATTTGTCACTTCAGCGACCAGATATTCCAGCTGTGTTTCGTCCTCGTTAAAGCAGTAATAGCAAATGATGGGGTTCATCTGTACGCCGAAGTAGCGCATGTTGGCCAACAGGTAGATGGGACCCTGATGTTCGACGCCGGTTTCTTCGCGGATCCGGCGTCTCACTTCATCGCTCACAGTTTCTGCCGGGTCGCCCAGAAAGTCTTCCCGGCGAAAACTGGCAGGCGCAAAGCGCGATCGGGACCAGAAACGACTCAACTTCAGGACTTCGTCGATTTCGTCCAGGTGTAGATAGGGCATAAAAACTCGGTACTTGAAGGCGTGTTCTCGAGGCAGGTGCCGCCGATGCCGCAGCGACCCGATATACAGACGGGACTTCATGCCGCCGCGCGGGCCTGCTTGCTCATCGCCTCGGCCACCCGAAGCGCACTGACCACGCCGTCTTCATGGAACCCATTATGCCAGTAGGCGCCGCAAAACCAGGTGTTCTGCTGGCCGTTGATGTCTGCCCAGCGTTGCTGCGCGGCCATGCCGGCGAGGCTGAACACCGGATGGTCGTAGCTAAAGCGTCCGAGTATGCGGTGCGGATTGATAGATGCGGTGTCATTGAGCGTCACGCAGAACGTCTCCGGGGCTGAAATACCCTGGAGAATATTCATGTTGTAGGTCAGCACAGCTCTCGAATCGTCAACGCCGAGTCGATAGTTCCAGCTCGACCAGGTTTTTCGGTTGTCCGGTAGTAGCCGTGTGTCGGTGTGCAGCACTACCTCATTGGACTGGTAGGGCAGGGCGCCCAGCACCTCTTGTTCGGCAACGCTCGGTGTGTCGAGCATGGCCAGCGCGTGATCAGAATGCGTTGCGATAACCACTTGATCAAATCGCTGTTCGCTGCCATTGCCAAGTACCAGTGTGACTCCCGTAGCGTCCCTGCGCACGCGGCTGATGGGTGTCCCTGTGTAAATACGTTGCTCAAAGCGACGGCACAGCGGCGCGATGTACTCGCGCGAGCCTCCTTCGATTACTCGCCACTGGGGACGGTTCGACACGGACAGCAGCCCGTGGTTCTTGAAGAACCGTACGAAGAACTGCACGGGAAATTCCAGCATGCTGGCGCAATCAGACGACCAGATCGCCGAGCCCATGGCGATCAGGTAGTCCCGTTTGAAGGCTTCGCTGTATTTTTTGCGCGTCAGGTAGCTGCCCAGGCTCTCATCGTCGGCCAGGTCGCCGGATTCAAGATCGGCGAGACTTTCTTTATTAAACCGCAAAATGTCCCGGACCATTCTCAGGAAGCGGGGCGACACAATATTGCGCCGCTGGGCGAATAATGAATCGAGGTTGGTGCCCGAATATTCAAGGCCGCTGTCTTCGTCGCGGACACTGAAACCCATGGAGGTAGCACGGCTACTGACCCCCAGCTCGTCCATCAGGGCGATGAAATTAGGGTAGGTCCAATCATTAAAAACGATGAAGCCCGTGTCGATTGCGAAACGTCGGGTGCCAAGCTCCACATCCATAGTCGCGGTGTGCCCGCCCAGACGCTTGTTGGCCTCGAATACGCTGACCGTGTGTTCGGCGCTAAGATAGTGAGCACATGCTAACCCTGAGATGCCTGAACCGATTACCGCTATGTGCACCTGAGGGTGACTCCTGTAAGTAAAATTAGCGCGCCAGCCTGCGTTTTTGCTGTCGCAATAGTGTCTTCAAAATTACGCGCAGTCGAGGATGCTGGATCAGCCTGGATTATCGCATGGTGAAAAGTCATCCAACCGGAGTACAGTGGCCGTATACACAGCAATAATTCAAGGGGATCAGGCGTGGACGAAAAGACAGGCACGAGTCGGGATCAGGGCGATGTGGCGAAAACCATACCCACAGGCCGCCGCACAGACGAGTGGAGCGAATGTCTGGTTCTGATCGCCAACAAACAGGACCGCGCTGCGTATACGCGGCTGTTCCGCCATTTTGCGCCCCTGATCAAGGCCTTTGCCCTGTCCGGATCGGCACTGTCGGCTACTCACGCCGACGAGCTGGTTCAGGAAGTTATGTTAAAAATTTGGCAAAAAGCCGGTGGCTTCAATCCGGAAAAGGCTGCAGCGAGTACATGGGTATATACGATCGCGCGAAATTGTCGGACGGATATGTTTCGCAGGCTGAACAAGTTCGATACCCCTCTGGCGGCGGAGGACTTCAGTCCGGATCAGGAGCATGAAGAGCCTTTCATGCAGCTCCAGAGCCGACGCAGCGCAGATCGAATCAGGGAAATGATGAAGAATCTTCCCGCGGACCAGACGCAGATCATTGCCAAGGTCTATATGGAGGGCAAGTCGCACGCAGAGGCGGCGTCCGAATTGGATCTACCACTGGGAACCGTGAAATCGCGGGTCCGACTGGCCGTGCAAAAGATGCAGGCCCAGTTCGAAGTGTCCCAGGAAAGTAGATAAATGAATCAGGAATACAGGGTCGAAGACAAAGTCATGGCGAAACATCATCCAGAACTGGATATTCTCACGGAACACGCAGCGGGCAGCTTGTCCCTTGCGCAAACGGCCTGCGTGGCCGCCCACCTTAATTATTGCCACTGCTGCTCGCAGACAGTGAGTCGACTGCAGGCGGTGGGAGCGGCTATGTTCGAGTCTCTGGACCCGGAGCCGGTGGGTGACGCTCTCCTGGATCGCGTTTTGGCGCGTCTGGATGAAGAGGCGCCGCTCAGTTACCAGCCCGCGCGGCGTAGTGGCCAGGACGCAACTCCGGCACTGTTGAGTCGCTTGATGGCGGGAGACTTTTCCGACCTGGTCTGGAAGAAAGTCACCGATGCCCTGCGTATCACCCCAATTCGTACCGGTGATCCGCAGTTTGAGTTCTCCTTGCTGCATATCAAAGCGGGTGGCGAGATCCCTCCTCACGATCACCGGGGTTCAGAAATGACGCTGGTACTCCAGGGCGGTTTTAGCGATGACCGCGGTAGCTATCATCCGGGAGATTTTATCTATCGCAGCGCGAATGACGTCCACGCTCCGCGGGCCTTTGCTGACGAAGACTGTCTGTGTTTAGCGGTGATTGATGCCCCGCTGCGGTTCACCGGCTGGAAGTACCGCTGGATGAACCCCTTCCTTCGGCTCCAGGCCGGTTAAGCCAGGAAGGCGAGGAAAGACAGGTACGACACTTGGGCCTCTGTGGAGGCCCCTGATGCCAGGCGAGCTCTCGCCGTTATTGGGCGATGCGCTGTCGCCGCGCACTTCGAAGCCTCCTCTGCCTGTGCTAAAGTCTTGCCCCCTCAAAAACTGGGGGCATTGATGGCGCTGGGACGTTGACTGGCCAGCGCGCCAAGAATTGATCGAAACAGGGTGAAATACACATGCAGTTAGCTGTCCCTAAGGAAACCTACCCGGGCGAAAACCGGGTGGCAATGACGCCAGACACAGCAAAAAAGCTGGTCCGCCTGGGCGCCACCATACAGATAGAAGCCGGCATGGGTGTTGGCAGCGGATTCCAGGATAGTGAATACGTCGAAGCCGGCGCAGAGATTGTCGCAGATCGCGCTGCTCTCATAAGCTCCGCCGACATGCTGCTGCGCCTGCGCAAGCCTGAGCTGGATGAAATAGCGCAGATGAAGCGCGGCTGCATCCACATCAGTTATCTCGACCCCTTTAATGAGCACGCGCTGGTGCGGGCTTTCGCCGAAGCGGGTGTCACAGCCATCAGTATGGAAATGATTCCCCGCTCGACGCGCAGCCAGAAGATGGACGCCCTGAGCTCCCAGGCCAACCTCGCCGGTTACGTTATGGTGATGCTGGCGGCGACGCGCCTACCTCGTATCTTCCCCATGATGATGACGCCCGCAGGCACACTCAAGCCTGCCAAAGTATTCATTATTGGTGCCGGTGTTGCCGGCCTTCAGGCCATCGCTACCGCAAAGCGTCTGGGTGCAAAAGTGACCGCCTTTGACACTCGTCCGGTGGTTGCTGAGCAGGTTCAGTCCCTGGGCGCGACCTTCCTGGAGATAGATTTGGGCGATACGGGGCAGACCGCTGACGGTTACGCCAAGGAGTTGACCCCCGAGCAGATTCAGAAGCAGCAGGACGCCCAGGCGGCGGTTATTGCCGAATCCGACGTGGTGATTACCACCGCCCAGGTGTTTGGCCGTAAGCCTCCGGTGATTGTGCCCAGATCCATGGTGGAAGGCATGCAGCCCGGTGCCGTGGTGGTGGATATGGCAGCAGAGACCGGCGGCAACGTTGAGGGCTCCGTGCCCAATGAAGTTGTGGATATCAATGGCGTGACTGTGGTCGGTCTTGGCAACCTACCCAACTACGTTTGCCGGGACGCGTCCGTGATGTACTCGAACAACCTCTTTAACCTGGTGGAAGACACCTGGGACAAAGAGACTGGTGAGTTTGTACTGAATATGGAAAACGACATTTTGCCCGGGTGTGTGATTACGCATGACGGTGTGGTCGTTAACGAGACCATCAAGAACATTCTGGCGGGGGATGCCTGATCATGGATGCGATATTCCTGACGTTTATTTTAATGTTGTCGATATTTCTCGGCTTCGAACTGATTACCAAAGTGCCGGCAACGCTGCACACGCCACTCATGTCCGGAGCCAACGCGATTTCGGGTATTACGGTCGTCGGCGCTATAGCGCTGGCGGGCAATGGCCAGCAGGACCTCGCCAATTGGCTGGGTGCCGGTGCCGTGGCTCTGGCCTCTATTAATGTGGTTGGCGGTTACATGGTGACTGACCGGATGTTGGCGATGTTCAAGAAGAGAGGGGGCTGATTGTGGACGTTTCTCCTTTCACAACGGAATTTGCTTATGTCATCGCCGCGGCGCTGTTTATCTATGGACTGAAGCTCCTGGGGTCTGCGGCGACAGCTCGTCGAGGTAACACCATATCCTCCATCGGTATGCTTCTGGCTATCGTTGCAGCACTCCTTGATCAGGGTATTGTGGAGTATCAGTGGATTTTCGCTGGCTTTCTCGTCGGTGGTGCCATCGGCGCCGCGGCGTCACGACTGGTTCAGATGACAGCTATGCCGGAAATGGTGGCACTGTTTAATGGTTTTGGCGGTTTGGCGAGCCTTTTGGTGGGTGCCGCAGCCATTACCGGTGACGCAGGTTTGTTCACCCTGGTAACCATCGTGCTTTCCATCTTTATTGGCGGGGTGACCTTCACCGGCTCCCTGGTCGCTTACGGCAAGCTGAGCGAGAAGATCTCCAGCGCGGCGGTGCAGTTCGGCGGTCAGCAGGTGGTCAACAGCGTCATCGTGATTGCGATCTTTGTGAGCGGTTACATGTTCACCCAGAATCCCGAGACACCACTTTGGCTGTTTGTCATGATCGGCCTGTCGCTGGCCTTTGGCATCATGGCTGTGATCCCTATCGGCGGTGCGGATATGCCGGTGGTGATCTCGCTGTTGAACTCCTATTCGGGTCTTGCTGCCTGTGCCGCGGGTTTTGCGATCAACAACAATATTCTGATCGTTGCACGTTCTTTGGTGGGGGCTTCGGGCATCATTCTTACGCAGATCATGTGCAAAGCGATGAACCGTTCTCTCTCCAACGTGCTGTTTAGTGGTTTTGCCTCTGTGAGCAGCGAAGAGACCGTGGTGGAAGGCGAAATTAAGCCTATTTCCGCCGAAGATGCGTACTACATCCTCGAAGCTGCTACAAATGTCGCTATCATTCCAGGCTATGGAATGGCTGTTGCACAGGCTCAGCACGTGGTCAAAGAGCTCACAGAGCTGCTTGAAAAGAACGGCGCCGAAGTGAGTTTTGGTATCCACCCGGTGGCGGGCCGTATGCCGGGTCACATGAACGTGCTGCTTGCCGAGGCCGACGTTCCCTATGACCAGCTGCTGGAAATGGACGAGATCAATCCCCGCATGGAGAATATGGACGTCGCGATTGTTATCGGTGCCAATGACGTGGTGAACCCTGCCGCTCGCGACGTGGAGTCTTCTCCCATCTATGGTATGCCGGTCATCAATGTGGACCAGGCGCGCACGGTGTTTGTCCTTAAGCGTTCTATGGCTTCTGGCTTTGCGGGCATCGAAAACCCTCTGTTCTATAAAGACAATACGCGCATGCTGTTCGGTGACGCAAAAGAGTCCATCGGCAGTCTCGTGCGAGAGCTCGGCAACAGCTGACCTGATGGCCGGCTCCGGGGATGACCCCCGGGAGCCGGCTTGCTCGCGCTGTCCTCCCCCGTTAGGCTTGCTCGCTCAATCCTCGGCCAATGGTGACTTTCATGGCGGTCAGTGAGACTCGATCGGCATCAGCCAAATCACGTAGTAAATCCCCAGGTCCCCAGCCCATGGACCTTCAGGCCTTCGCCGATCAATACCAAAGTGACGTCTCTGAGGCGCCTATGCTGGTGGCGCTGCGTGGGGAGCACCGCCACATCGCGAGCGTTCTCGCGCTCCTGTCCGATCATTTGAACGCCATCGAGCGCAGCGAGTTGGTCGACACGCATGTGGTCTATGAAATCATGGATTACATGGTGACCTGGCCGGATCGTTTTCATCATCCTCGAGAAGACCTGATTTTTAGCTACGCCGCCGATCTTGATCACAGGCTTGCAGAAGACCGTCGGCGCCTGGAGCAGGATCATGACCACATGCTGCGTAATGGTCGGGAGCTTCTACAGGCGGTAGTGGATTGGCGCCAGGGTGAGCTGAGTGGATCAGAGGTGGTGCGGCTCGGGCGGGCGTATGTCCAGGCATCCTACGGGCATATGAGCTTTGAGGAGCAGGAGGTATTCCCCGCGATCGATGCCGTGCTCACCCATGCGGACTGGCGGGAATTGTCCGCAGACGATCAGCTCAAGCCGGTGGGCGACCCGGTATTCGGACGTCGCGTGCAGCGGGAGTTTCGCAATATGGCACGCAAGCTCCGCCGCAGCCTGCGGCGGGGCGTGGAGCGGCAGGCCGTGGCCGAATGGGTGAGTATTGAATCTCTCTTTGAAGCCTATGAGGTGCTGAGCATGGCCAATCAGAGCGGCCGCACGATTACCCGGGATCAGTTCGTGACCGGACTGCGCGAAGCCAGTTACATCGTCCTTGATGAGCCCCTCAAGGCACCGTTTCTCTGCGCTGCCAACAATACCCGTCTGACCTTTGAATGGCTCGGTGAGCTGCAGGGCGTGTATCGCGATGCCGTGTCAGACCTGTTGCGGGTTAATCGCGAACGCAAGGACCGCCTGCGTCTTCTGCGTCGGGCTGGACGTCCCGGCTAGCTCGATTGAGGCAGGACCCCTCCCGGGGCGGGATTAGTGGAGTTCGGGGTGGTCCGTCAGCACCGGTGCTGCATCCAGGTCTTCGGCATCCATCATCAGGGCGATGCGCTCCAGGGACGACACCAGCTGATACTGTTCCCAGCGGGGAAGCGCCTCAAAGCGTCGGGAAAAACTCTCCTGCAGTGGCTTGGGCGCCTCGATAAGCACCTCGCGACCGGCATCAGTGAGCGTGACGTGTACCCGGCGCTTATCCACGCTGCTGCGGTCTCGCTTTAACAGCCCTCTCTCCTCCAGCTTGGAAACGATAACCGTGATGGTTGCCTGACTTAAACTGACCGCGTTGGCGACCTCTGTGGCGGTCAAGCCGTCATTGGCATTTACTGCTCGCAATACCATCAACTGCGGCGCTGTAATGCCTACAGAGCGGCCCAGCTTGCGCGAATGGATGCTGGTTGCGCGCAATATGCGGCGAAGCGATACAAGCACATCATCGAGTAAATCTGCCATGAGTAAAATCCAGTGTCTTCAATGCGTCTCGTTGTTGAGCGCGCTTTGGAGTGGCCCCAGCCACGGTGCGTAATTCTGCCATTGCTCCAGGGAATTGCGAAATAGTGGTTGGCGAACCTGTTCCGATGACGGCGTGCGAACCGGACGGTCATTTTCGTAAAATCGCAGACAGCGTTCTTCGAAGGGAAGCCCCAGAAAATCAAGAAGCCGGCGGAGCTCGCCCTCAAAATCTTCCAGCAGGGCTTCATGCTGCACACGGTGCACGCTGCCCGGGAGTACCGAGTCCCAGTGCTCCATGAGGCGTTCGTACTGCCTGTAATAATGGCCCAGATCCGCAAGGTCGTAGCTGAACTCCTGACCTTCGGCAAACAGCTGCTTGAAGTTACTGAAACAGCAGGCCATGGGTTCCCGACGGGCGTCAATGATTTTTGCCTTGGGGAGTATGAGTTTGATGAGTGCGACGTGCCGGAAATTGTTGGGCATTTTGTCGATAAAGAACGGGGCGTCGCCGCGATGCACGCGGGTTTCTTCGATAAAGTCCCTACCCAGTTGCTGCAGTGACTCTTTGCTTAAGTGGCCAAGAATTTGCGGATAACCCGGGGTCTGCCCATGCTCGTCACGCTGGCGACGCAGTCTCTGGGCCAGGGACAGGATGTTGGGGAGCTCCCGGGTGCCGTCCACCTGGCTGTGGGTGGCCAGAATCTGCTCCAGTAAGGTGCTGCCGGCTCTGGGCATCCCTACAATAAAGATGGGGTCCGCAGCGTCGCAGCCGAGGTCTTCTTTAGCGTGCACAAAGTCCCGGGTAACAACCGCGCACTGCGCATCCACTTCCCGTTTAAAGCTTTCGCTTCCATAGTTCAGCTGCGCTCGCTTCAGGCTGTTCCCCATGGTGTAGTGTTCAAAAGACCGCTGGTAATCCTCGCGGTCCTCATAGGCCTTACCCAGAGCAAAGGCCAGATAAATGCGATCAAGCAGCGGCGGGTTCCCGGCGAGTTGCGTTCCCATCCTGTCAATTTGCGCGTCGTTGAAACTATAGGTCTTTAAGTTGGCCAGGGCATACCAGGCCTCACCACCGCCGCGCCTCGCGTTACTGGCGGCTTCGTAAGCGGTAATCGCCTCGGTGCCGGCACCAAGGGTTTTTAACGCGTGGCCCTTGGAAGTCAGCGTGATTGCATCGCCGGGTAATTCACCCAGTATCCGGTCAAAGCCTTGAATGGCTTCGTCGTAGTGGCCCAGTTGCAGGAGTTCGATAGATTTCAGGGATTGAAACTGCAGATTGTCCGGGGCACTGCGAAGCAGTATGTCCGCCTGTTCCAGGGACTCTTCAAAGCGCTGTCGCTTGCTGAGTATCCGGATCAGGTCAATTCTCAAGATCGGGTCTGAAGGGTTTATCTCACAGGCGCTTTGCAGCAAAAAGTGCGCTTCTTCCAAAGCGCCAAGACGTGATCCAATCTCGGCAAGGAGCCGCATGCCCTCCGTGTGTTGCGGGGCCTGAAGAAGAAACTGCCGGCAAAGCTGTTCGGCTTTGAGAATACGGCCCTGAGCTAACAGGTCAGTCACCGCGAGCAGCGGCTTGGGGAGCTGTTCTACACGATGCAGTTGAGCCGCGGTTGTGTTTGCCTCGGCCTCTCTTCCGGCGCTGCGAAGTAGAGCCAGGCGCTGTCGATAGCACGCCACCAGTGCCGGATTGGCGCGCAGCGCCTCACCATATGCATCAATAGCTGCTGTTGTGTTCCCGGTATCTCTGTAGAGATGGGCCTGCTCCTGAAGTCCCCGGCCATTGTCCGGCTCCCTGGCCAGAAGCTTGCCCAGATATTCCTGGGCAGCTGTGAAGGAGCGGCTCATGCGTGCGCACACTGCGGCAAAATACAGGGCGTCGCTGTTTTCGGGGTCTTGCTGGAGTTGGGCCTGGAGTAGGTTCAGCGCGTCAGGGATCTGGCCCTTGCGCATAAGCTCCTGGGCTTGAAAGGTGGCGCCCGGCGATGCCGGGCGCTCTGACTCACTCAAAGTTCCAGGTAAAGCGCACACCGCCCGTCAGGGGGCGCGCCAGAGTGACCCGATTGCGGTCATTCACAAAGTTACTGGACAATTCCGCTGCCTCGTTGGTGAGGTTGTCGACGTAGACTTCCGCAGTCCACTGGGTGTTGGAAACACCGGCAGTAAAGCCCAGCATCATCCAGGAGTCCAGCTTCTGCCGATTGATCGCGATGATATCGCTGAAGGACTCATCGGAGTAGGCCAGATGCGGCATCACGTGCGCACGCAGACCGTTGTTAAGATCCCAGTTGTAGCGGGCGCGAAGGGTGGCCTGCAGCTCTGGTGCAAAGGCCAGCGAATCACCCTTGCGCACATCGTTGGTGGGTGTCAGTACTTCGGTGATTTCGGTATCGAGCACAGAGAAGGCGCCGGTGACGACCAGTCCGGGCAACGATGCGGGAGCCCAGTCGATCGATCCCTCAACTCCCATTACCTCGGCATTTGCCGCGTTGTCCGAGAAGAACAGGTTGGTAATGCTGGGATCAAAAATCGTCGTTTGGAGTCGCTCAATATCTACAAAGAACAGGCTTCCGTTGAAGCGCAGAGACTTATCCAGCAGATCGAGTTTCCAACCCAGTTCATAGTTGGTTACGTCGTCCGTATCCAGAGCAAAGGGCACCTGATAGCCGTTGGGTCCGGCCGCGCCACCGGGACGGTTCAGCAGTCCGGGACGAAAGCCTTCGGACAGCGTCACAAACCACAGCTGGTCCTGATTCGGTGTGTAGGAGAAGCTGACCTTGCCGATCACACCGTCGGTTTGTGCCTTGGTCGGCGCATTGCGCAGTGCTGCGGCTACCTGGTCGGGAGCCTCATCGATATTGTCCAGTGTGTAGGTAAGCTGCGCGGCGGGATCGCAGGTGCCGCGGAAGGTGATTTGCCCGTCGCCGTTATACAGGTCTGAGATATCGGTCCCGAAAGAGTTTGAGTCCGGCTGGAACAGGTTGCAGAACGAGGAGTTGGCACTACCTTCCAGGCCCACTTCGATGTCGTACCAGCGCGCTCCCAGGGTGAGCGCAAAGTTGTCGGTCAGATCCATGGTCACTTCACCAAAGACGCCCATTTGCTCATCCGTGCGACGCACGTCGTTGCGAAAGATTACGCCGTCCGGAAACGGGCCGGGATCTGAAATGTAGCCGGTAGTAAAGGGAAAGTTGGGAGAGAAGCCGGTTTGTACGCCGTAGCCGTCGACCCGGGTTGATCCCGGGTAGGTAAAGTCATTGCGCTCGGTGAGGGTCAGGTCGCTGTAAAAGCCGCCCACGGTGGCACGAATGCGACGGTCTTCTGCCGTGTTGAGGCGAATCTCATGGGTGGAGACTTCGGTTTCGGTTTTACTGTTTACAAACAGATCCGGAGCCTGACAGGTGCCGCTGGGAGCGGCATCACCCGGATAGGATACGGAACTGTCACAGATGTAATAAGGCAGATACTGACCCACGAACAGGTAGTCTGAGTAATCCACCAACTGATCTGTTTGACGGTCGGTGAATGCGCCGGAGTACAGCACTTCCAGCTCACCTACCCGTCCGGTGAGCGTCCAGGCCGTGTTGCTAAACTCGTCGGTAATACTGTCGTTTTGGAAGCGCGTTATTTCGTAGTCGCCCAGGTCCGGGTCCGAGAAAAACACGCCATCGGAATCAAGCTGCTGCTGCATGTGTGAGACCTGCAGATCCCAGTTGGCGTTGATGGTATAGACGCCCGAGAGTCGGAAGCCCGCGTAGGTTGTGTCATTGAAGTCGTCTTCGGTCCGTGTGCTGTTATCGGCGTTAATAAAGTTTACGCCGGATAGATCAGCGCCGGCCTGAAAGCCTTCGCGCTGGGCGCTGACGGGTACGCCATTGGCACGCATGGTGCCTGCGGGTCGGAAGCGGGCGCTTTCACGGGTACTGAGGGTGCCTGCAACGTTGTCGACGTACCCGCCCATGCGATCAACGTAGACAACACCGCGCAGCGCAAGCTTGTCGCTTACCGGCATGTTGATCATGCCCTCGACGTTGTTGCTCATTTCCCCGCCTTTGGTGAAGGCCGTGCCGACCTTCATTTTTCCGTAGGTGCCACTGAAATCGGGCTTATTGGTTATGAGGCGAACCGTACCTGCCTGCGAGCTGGAGCCAAACAGCGTGCCCTGGGGTCCGGCCAGGACCTCGATGCGATTCATGTCCGCCGCGTAAACATCCAGGTTACGACCCGGCTGCGCTAGTGGCTGCTCGTCAAGGTAAAGCGCGACGTTGGGCGACAGTCCTGCAACACCGGCGGTAGTGAGGTTCGGCGTAGTAGAGGCGACGCCGCGAATATAAATAGTGCTTTGCCCGGGACCGCTGCCGCCGGCGGTTACGCCAGGCAGCTGTACCAGATAATCCTCGAAGTTGGTGATGCCCATATCGTTGAGCGTGCTCTCGCCCAGTGCCTGCACCGCAAGGGGGATATCCTGGGTACTTGCCGACCGCTTGGTGGCAGTCACGATGATCTCTTCAAGTTGGGCAAAGGCGTTGGCGCTGGCAAGGCTTCCGCCGGTGACCGTGGCGAGTACTGCTGCGCGGGTGGCGAGTTGAAGCTTGTTACTGGACCGCATGTTGTCTCCCTGACAATAATAGTGCGTTACAAAAGCGCCGGCATTTTATAGCAAAAGCAATATGATTGCTGAAGTTCCGGCGTTATTGAATCTATATAGTTGATTTATATAGATTTATATCTACGTCGTGCCCTTTAAATTAGTTTATTTACGATGTATTAATACTTTGCTGTCATCGGATAATCTGCGTAACCTGCCGGCTTTAACTTTTATATACAGGGGTTTAGATGAGCGGTTCGCCGAAGGACAAAGCGCCGGTGAGCGGGAACTTCATGGGGTTTAGCGTTGATCGGGGGGTGTTCTTACCCGCTACCGGTATTCTGCTGGTGCTCGTGTTGGGTGCGGCGATTGCTCCTGATGCGAGCAATGCGCTCCTGCAGGATGTGCAGGCAGCCATTGTCACTTATGCCAGCTGGTACTACGTGCTGGTGGTGGCCGTTGTCCTGCTGAGTGTAATGATTTTCAGCTTCTCGCGGTTTGGCGATATTAAGCTGGGACCCGATCATTCTGAGCCCGACTACAGTGCCTTGAGTTGGTTTTCCATGTTGTTTGCAGCGGGCATGGGCATCGGTCTGATGTTCTTTGGCGTGGCCGAACCGGTGATGCATTTTCTGAAGCCGCCGCATGCAGAGGGAAGCACTGTGGAGGCGGCAGGCCATGCCATGACCCTGACCTATTTCCACTGGGGCCTGCATGCCTGGGCCATCTATGCGATTGTCGCTTTGCTGCTGGGCTACTTTTCCTATCGCCATGGGTTGCCGTTGACCATGCGCTCGGCCTTCTATCCCTTGATTGGTGAGCGCATCTACGGGCCTGCCGGTGCCGCCATCGATGTGTTTGCCATCGTTTGTACGGCCTGCGGTATTGCAACCAGCCTGGGGTTTGGGGTGCTGCAGATCAATGCGGGGCTCGAGTATCTTTTTGGCATCCCCGTGTCTGCCGGGGTACAGGTGATATTGATTGTTGGCACCATGGCTCTGGCCAGTATCTCGGTGGCCCTGGGTCTCAATGCGGGCATCAAGCGCCTGTCGGAGCTCAATATTGCACTCTCGGTACTGCTGCTCATCGGGGTGCTTATCGCCGGCCCCACAATTCTCATTCTGGGCGCTACGCTGGAAAGTCTGGGTATCTACATCAGTGAGCTGATCAGTAAGACGTTTACGCTCTATGCCTACGAGCCCACGGACTGGCTCGGGGGCTGGACCATTTTTTATTGGGGCTGGTGGCTCAGTTGGTCGCCTTTTGTCGGTTTGTTTATCGCGCGCATTTCCCGGGGCCGCACGATTCGGGAGTTCACTCTGGGCGCGATGCTGGTGCCCTGCGGTTTTACGCTGCTTTGGATGGGCGTTTTTGGCAATAGTGCGATCAATCTGATTCTCAATGAAGGCGCAAAAGAGCTTGGACAGGCGGTGTCTGCCAATCAGGCAGTGGCCCTATTTCAGTTTCTTGAGTACCTGCCATTTTCGACCTTTTTATCGGGCGTGAGTCTTTTGATGATCGTTGTGTTCTTTGTGACTTCGGCCGATAGCGGTGCGCTGGTGCTGAATATGTTGTCGGCCAATGGTCGTGACGATACGCCGGTGCTGCAGCGAGTTTTTTGGGCTGTGGTGATTGCGGCCATAGCCGCAGTGCTACTGCTGGCCGGTGGCCTGTCTTCATTGCAGACTGCGGCCATTGCCAGTGCGTTACCGTTCTCGGTCGCCCTGCTGGGCGCAATCTGGGGTTTTGCCCGGGCGTTGTCCCTGGATGCATCCCAGCGCAGCGCTCAAAGCGTTTCGCCGGCTTCCGGTGCTGATGGCGACTGGCGTAGCCGCCTGTCGAATCTGCTGGATTTTCCCGAGGACCAGAGCGTCCGCCAGTTTCTCAGGGAACAGGTCACACCCGCGCTACGGGAGTTTGCCCAGGAACTTGAGAAACATGAGGTGGCTGCGACAGTGACAGAGCGATCTGATGATCAACCGGCAGTGCGCATGGAGGTGCTCAACGGCGGTGAAATAGACTTTGTTTACGAGGTTCGAAGTCGCGTGCATGCCATGCCGGATGAGCGTCTGGCGGGGGAGGCTATCTCATCCATGGCCGAAGGCGATCGCTATTACCGCGCGGAAGTCCATTTATCCCAGGGCGGTCAGGATTACTGCATCATGGGGTGGACCCGGGAGCAGATTTCCCACGATGTGCTCAGTCAATACGAGAATCATCTGCACTTCCTGACCACTATGCGATGATTCCTCTTGCCCTTTATTAGGCGGCTTCATTGCGAAACTGCAGCTTCGCCAGGCGGGCGTACAGTTTGGAGCTTTGCAAAAGTTCCTCATGGGTGCCCGTGGCAACCACCTTGCCTTCGTCCAACACCGCGATGCAGTCGGCATCCCGGATGGTTGCCAGACGATGCGCAATAATGACCGTGGTGCGTTCGTGCATGAGTTCGCTGATCGCGCGCTGTACCTGGTGCTCGCTCTCGGCATCCAGCGCACTGGTTGCCTCATCAAGCAGTAGCACCTTGGGATCTGTGAGCATGGCGCGAGCCAGAGCAATACGCTGGCGCTGGCCTCCGGAAAGTCGCACACCCTGTTCTCCGAGATAGCTTGCGTAGCCCTGGGGCAAAGCCTCGATGAACTCGTGAGCATGCGCCCGGCGGGCGGCAGCGTGTATCTCTTCGTCGCTGGCGTCTGGCTTACCGTAGGCAATGTTGTAGCGAACATCCGCACTAAACAGGGTCGGCTGTTGCGGCACGATGGCGAGGTTGGCGCGCAGCTGCGCCAGAGACATTTCCCGAAGATCGATGCCATCAAGAAAAAGGGCACCACTTTGCGGGTCGTAGAATCGCTGAAGAAGTTCAAACAGCGTGGTTTTGCCTGCACCGGAGGGACCCACCAGCGCTAAACTTTTTCCCGCTTCAATGTTCAAAGACACCTTGTTCAGGGCGAGTGTGTCGGGCCGCGAGGGATAGCTGAAACACACATCGCGCAGCACCATTGCCGGGTGTTTGGAGATGGACTCCCGATCACCGGTATCGGGCAATGCGCTGTCGGTTTCTATGAGCTCCAGCAGGCGCTCCGTGGCGCCGGCCGCTCGCTGCACGTCGCCCCATACTTCTGACAGTGTGGCAAAGCCCGAACCGACCATGACCGCATAGAACATAAAGGCCGCCAATTCGCCGCCGGTCATGGCGCCACTGATGACGTCGCGACCCCCGGAGTACATCATGGCAATCATGCCGCCGGACAGGATAATGATCGCAAAGGCAACGAGCAGCGCGCGCTGGCGTATCCGGGACCGGGCAATCATAAAGGCCTTTTCTACCTCTGAGTCAAAAGCTTCTGACTCCGCGCTTTCGCGGTTAAAACCCTGCACGGTGCGAATATTCTGAATGATCTCGCCGGCGTAGGAGCCCACGCTTGCCACGCTGTCCTGACTGCTGCTGGAGAGTTTGCGAACCCGGCGACCAAAAACCATCACCGGCAGCAATACCATGGGCACCGAGGCAACAATAAACAAAGTCAATTTAAAGTTGGTGATCAACATCATGATCACTGCGCCGGTGAGCGTCAGAGAACTGCGCAGTGCCATGCTCATGGACGAACCGATAATGGTCTGCAAAACGGTGGTGTCCGCCGTTAAGCGCGACATGATCTCGCCGGAACGATTCTCTTCAAAGAATCCCGGATGCAGCCGCACAATGTTGCGAAAAACCGCGCTGCGAAGGTCGGCGCTGACGCGCTCCCCCAGCCAGGAGACCAGATAAAAACGGAAGAAGGTACCCACGGCAATGGCCGTTGTGATGAGCATCACCACGCGCACCGCATCTCCCAGCGCCCCCGGGTCATCGCCGCCAAAGCCGCGATCGATAAGTATCTGCAGGCCCTTGCCCAGGGTAAGCGTGGCCCCTGCAGTAAAAACCAGCGCTATTGCAGCCGCGACCAGGCGCCAGCGATAGGGTGCAAGTCGGCTAAGCAGAGCGCGCAGCGGGCCCATGGTCGAGCTGGCTTTTGTTTCTGAGGTAGTCAGGACTTGTGCTCCCTTACCGGCAGTTCGATGGCGCCGCGCAAAGCCGCTTTTTCTGCCTCGGTGTAATCGGGGAAAGGTAGCTTTTCTTCGCTCTTCCAGCTGTCCAGCTGCGCATGCACTTCTGACATCTTTTCATCCGATGCCTGATAAAAGTCGCGAAGCTGCAAGACCTGCCCCGGGCCACTGAACACCGCGCCGGCATCGTGCACCAGTTCGATCATTCGAAGATTCAAATCCTCGGCTGCAGCCAAAAAATGTTGGTAATCCGTGGTGTTAATACCCGCATCGATACGGATAACGGCCGTAGCGGCGGCGACTTTTTCCAGGCGGATGCTGACGGTTTCCTGCATAACATCGGCATGGGACAGAAACAGCTCGCGCAGTCTGCCAAGAATCACTCTGAGCTGATCAGCCGTCGCCATCTGCAGTTCAATATGCTGGTAATAGCGTATTCGGTCGCGGTGACTGAAGTTCTCCACCTCTACCGATGAGAAAACCGAGTTGGGAACGGCCAGCATGGTGCGATTCAGTGTTCTGATCATAGTGGAGCGAAGCCCAATCTCCTCTACTACACCGACGATGTTACCGAACCGACATAGATCACCCGGGTTCACCGGTCTTGCCGTGTAGAGCGTGATCGCGCCAATGACATTCTCCAGGGTCTTTTGCGCCGCAAGCGCCACAGCGAGAGAGCCTACGCCCAGGCCAGCGATGATGGTCGACATGTTGTAACCAGCGCGCTCCGCCCAGATCAGGCCAATCACCAAGAGCACTACCAATTTGACGATGGTCGTAAAAGGCTTGAGGAGCGCGACATATTGCCGATTACCCGCCCGCTCCAGACGTCTGATGTTGTAGTCCCGAAGCAAGGAAATAGCGCCGAGAATGAGGATAGAGACGGCGACGAAGTCAAGACCGGAAGAATTAAGATATACCCTTGCCGTGAGTGACAGCGCCAGTTGGTCCATGAGAAGGCGAAAGATTGCCAGAAACAGGAATATCCGAAGCGAGCCTTTAAAGAAGGTTTCTATGCCAAGAGGGAAGCGATTGGGTATCAGCAGTGCGGCGCGCATCAGCAGATAGCTTGCCAACAATGAAAGGTACCAGGCGGCGACCAGGAAAATCGCTCCTGCGATGAGTTGCCAACTTTCCAGTCCGGCGACAGTGTAGTTTGGCAGATGAGTTTCAAGCCATATGGCAATAGGCCCGTAACCTAAATCAGCCCAAAGCTCGGGTATCTGGGCAACGCTGGCGTTGGAGATCTTCCAAATCTTGTCGCCCTGGCCATCGGGAATCCGCTGCAGGTAAATAGGAACCGCCTCTCCATCATCCTTTGTAACGACTCCAAGGAGATCTCGATACGCGGGTAGACCATCTTCGAGCATACCTTCCGGCTCATCGCTTAGCGCAGTGACGTCAACGATATTCTGCTGATTAAACACAATGCGCAGCGCGTTCATCAGATCCGGGGCAGGCCAGTCTTCAACACCTTCGGGCAGGTATCGCGTGTCCAGATAGCTCGCGGCCCTTTCCATGTCCTGGCGTTGAAAGGCATCCCGCATCACCAGGAGTAACTGAAGGGGTGTACGCGGGAACTCCTTGTTCCCGGCAATCTCGGCTGTTTTCTCCCTGATGAACTCTTCGGTCTTCTTTTCGGACTCCAGAACTTCGCGCATGTTGGTGACTTCAGCCGCGTCTTCTGCAGAGTTTTGTGTTTCTTCCTGTGCCCACAGAAGGCTGGGACTTAAAAGCGTTAGCACAAGACCCAGGCAGGCAGCAGATAGGAGACTTTTCATCGTGATGTGTCCGAAACTAAAGATGGTGTTGGTGATCGACAGTGTAGCGCCCTGGAAGGTGCGCTCAAGCCGCCAGATTTACTCGGCTTGTTGTGACTTTCTTTTCAGCAGCAGTCGGCCAGCGACCACGCCGGCTTCAAACAGCAGCCACATGGGGACCGCAAGCAATGCCTGGGAAATGACATCCGGCGGTGTGAGGAGCATGCCGAAGACAAAGCAGCCCACAATGATGTAAGGGCGTTTTTTGACGAGATCTTCCGGTGTGGTAATGCCAGCCCAAATGGCGATGAGGGCGGCGATGGGTATCTCAAAGGCCAATCCGAAAGCGAAAAACAGCTTGAGCACAAAGTCCAGGTAGCGGTTGATGTCCGTCATGATGGCGATGTCTTCCGGCCCCACACTGGTAAAAAACGCAAAGATCAGGGGAAACACCACGAAGTAGGCAAAGGCCGCGCCGAAGTAAAACAGCAACACCGAGCTTGCCAGTACCGGCAGGGCAAACCGTTTTTCCTGGCGGTACATGCCCGGCGCGATAAATGACCAGATTTGGAACAGTACGTAGGGGATGGCGATAAAGAGTGCGGTAAACAGAGTCAGCTTAAAGGGAGTTAGAAACGGCGAGGCGACGTCTGTGGCAATCATGGTGGCGTTGTCTGGCAGCAAGTCCCGCAGAGGCTTGGAGACAAAGGCATAGATATCGTTGGCAAAGGGAAACAGTACGATGAACACAATGAGCACGGCCAGAATGGCGCGCAGCAGGCGATCCCGGAGCTCTGTAAGGTGCGCAATGAGTGGTAAAGGTGTGTCGTCTTCGGTATCAGTCACCGGACTTGCTATCCGTTTTTGTCGAGTCGTCGGCATCTGTCTTTTCGGCGCTGCCACTGGCAGCCCCCGGAACTTCTGGCACGTTCAGGCCGGCGACCAGATCTGAGCTCAGGGCTTTGGTCTCCTTACGGAACTCCTCGCCGGTGTCACGCAGGGCCCGCAGATCCTTCATCACCGCATCGTTATGGAGTTCCTGCTGCACTTCCTGCTTGATATCGTTAAAGCCCCGTCGAATACGGTTGAGCCAGGCGCTCGCCGTGCGAATAGCATCGGGCAGGCGCTCCGGACCGATGACGATCAGGGCAACCACACCGATAATAAGAAGTTCGGCAAAGCCGATATCAAACATACGAGGTTACTGCGTTATTTAACGGGTGAAAGGGCGACGAAAAAACTAAACGTCGCTCTTGTCCTTTGCAGTCTCGCTGGTTTCAGGCTCTTCGCCTTCTGTTTTGTCGTCACCTTCATCCTGCATGCTGCTGCGAAAACCCTTTACCGCACTTCCAAGGTCTGAGCCCAGGCTCCGCAAACGCTTGGTGCCGAAAAGCATGACCACAATGGCGAGAATAATAAGTAACTGCCAAATGCTGATTCCACCCAATCCCATGACGATCTCCTTTTACTGCAGCCGGCTGCTTCTCTAGGTTGCCGTCTGCTTGTGTAATTTCCAGTTCGGTTTGTGCCCTGGACTGTTGCTAGCTCCGTGAAGCTTTCTCAACGTGACCCGACAGTCCAAACCGCTCTTCAAGCACTGCCACCACATCCGATGATGACAGGCCCTGCTGCGCCAGCAATACCATGGTGTGAAACCACAGGTCCGCGACTTCACCGAGCAGCGCATCCTGGCCTTTTTCTCCGGCACAGTCCTTGGCGGCGATAATAACCTCTGTGGCTTCCTCGCCCACTTTTTCAAGTATCTTGTTCAGACCCTTTTCATAGAGGCTTGCGACATAAGAGCTGTCGCCAGATGCGTCTCTTCGGTCCCGAAGCACGCTATCCAAGGCTCTCAGAACATCGATGTCAGCTGCCTGTTCCATAAATCTCTTTCGGGTCCCTGAGGACCGGCTCTACGGTTTGCCATTCACCATTTGCTAGCTGGCGGTAAAAACAGTGTTCTCTGCCTGTGTGACAGGCCATTTCACCGAGCTGTTCAACCTCCAGCAGCAGCGTATCTCCATCACAGTCCAGACGCAGTTCTTTGAGCTGCTGGGTGTTGCCGGAGCTTTCCCCTTTCCGCCACAGCGCTTGGCGGGAGCGGGACCAATACACCGCCCGGCCTTCCTCTACCGTGCAGCGCAGGGATTCGGCGTTCATCCAGGCCATCATCAATACCTTCCCGGTCTTCCAGTCCCTGGCAATAGCGGGAACGAGTCCGGCATCGTTCCAGCGGACGTCGTCGAGATAGCTTGGACGGTTTGATTCTGTCATCAGGCGCGGGATTATCGCACAACCGGGCACAAACGCCGCGATCTAGACGCTCTGGCTCGGCCAGGCCAGTCCCGCGGCTACTGCCAGCAACAGCCAGCTTACCGGAGGCGCCTGCTCAAGCATCACCCGCACCGGCGGTAGTGCGGCGCCCGCGGCGAGCACGCAAACCATGGCTGCAAGATAGCGACGCCGTGCCCGGGTATCGCGTTTTCGGCGACCCTCCCGTTCTGCGACGAGTAACTGCGCGCTGCGCCTTTGTTCTTCGCGTTGCCCCTGGAGGTTGTCCATGAGTGCTTCTGGCAGCTGCGGCAGCTGTTCCAGCCAAGTGGGGGCGTGCTGCTGTAAACGCTTGATCATGCTCTGGGGGGAGTAGCGCTCATTCACCCACTTTTCGAGAAAGGGCATGGCGGTATCCCACAGATTGAGCTGGGGATAAAGTTGGCGACCCAGCCCTTCAATATTGAGCAGGGTTTTTTGCAGTAGCACCAGAGACGGCTGTACCTGCATATCAAAGCGCGCCGCGGTCTGAAACAGGTACACCAGGAGCTGCCCGAAAGAAATCTCGGCAATGGGGCGTTCAAACACCGGCTCGCAGACCGCGCGCATCGCGGACTCAAAATCCTGAACACGAGTATCCGGCGGTACCCAGCCGCACTCCACATGCAGCTGTGCAACTTCATGGTAGTCCCGGCGGAAGATCGCTAATAGATTGCGCGCAAGATAGTACTGATCAGCTTCACTTAAAGAGCCAATGATGGCGCAGTCGATGGCGATATAGCGCGGATCTTTCGGGTCTGAGGCGTCCACAAAGATGTTTCCCGGGTGCATATCGGCATGAAAGAAACTATCGCGAAAAACCTGGGTGAAGAAAATCTCGACTCCGCGCTCGCCCAGCACCTTCAGGTCCACGCCTTTTGCCCGCAGTGTGTCCATGTCGGTGACGGGGATGCCGTAGATGCGCTCCATCACCATGACGTTATGCCGGGTGTAGTCCCAGAAGACCTCGGGTACATAGACCAGGCTTCCATCGGCAAAGTTGCGCCGAAGTTGCGAGGTGTTAGCCGCCTCTCGTCCCAGATCCAGTTCGTCGAGAATGGTATGTCGGTAGTCCTTTACAACCTCTACCGGGCGTAGTCGATAGCCGTCTTTGAGCCAGCGCTCAATAAAGCGCGCAAGCACGGCCAGCAGCGCCATATCCTTAAGGATCACCGGCTCGATATCCGGGCGAATGACCTTGACTACTACTTCCCGGCCTTCCCGGGTTCGGGCGCTGTGCACCTGGGCCACCGATGCGGAGGCCAGGGGGTCGCGATCAAATCGTTCGAACAGGGCATCCACCTTACCGCCAAGAGCGGTCTCGATGATGCTTACCGCAACTTGAGACTCAAACGGCGGCACCTGATCCTGCAGGAGCGCCAGCTCGTCAGCGATATCGACCGGTAGTAAATCCCGGCGCGTTGAAAGCATCTGCCCAAACTTGATAAATACCGGACCAAGATCTTCCAGCGCCCGGCGCAGACGCTCACCCCGGCTACCCTGGCCACCGTTGAGGCGCCACGGATTGAGGCGCAGCAAAGGTGTCAGCAAACGATGTCGGGCCTGCTCTGGAAGCAGCTCGTCCAGACGGTAGCGGCCCGCTACGCGCATGATCTCGATGCTGCGCATAAAGCTCGTCATCAGGAGGCTCGGCGCAGGCGCTCAAGACGCAGCCGCAGCCGTTCTACGCGCTGTTCCAGACGCTCACTGCGCTCGCTCAATTGCTGCACGTCCTCGTAAAAATGCTCCAGCGCCAGTTTTGGGGGGGCCAGCCGCGCTTCCTCCATGGCGAACTCTTCCAGTTGACGACGGAGGTTATCGCCGGATTGTCGCGACCAATGAAACGCTGCGCTGAGCATGCCGGCCAACTGGTGGCCCGCGACGTCGCCAAGCCCCGATACCAGCGGCGCTTCCCAATCAATATCCAGATCGTTGAATACGCGCTGCATATCAAGGAGTGTGCTGCTGTTGCCTTCGAGCTGAATACCGCCATTGATGAGCGCTGCCGCAGGGTCTTCTGCCTGGGCAAGGCTCGCAAAGTCCTTGGCCGTGCCGGTTACCCGGGTTGCCACAGGACCGTCATGGACCCCTTGCAGGCGCAGCTCACCATTGGCCTCGCTATGGATATACAGCGTGATAGCCGGGCGTGTGCACTCCAGTGCCAGAACTCGCCCCGCGAGGGGTTTAAGCGCCTCGATGCTGTGTGGCGACAGGCGCAGCGCCGCATTGGCAGCCGCTTCGGCGGCAGCCAATCCCGCGGTATGGAGCGTGGGCATGCGAATGTCGGACATGTTTAGCTTTTGAAGCCGCGGTGAACCGCGACGACGCCGCCGGTCATGTCGTGGAAGTCACAGCGCGCGAATCCCGCGTCTTCCATCATTTGTTTGAGTGTTTCCTGGTCCGGGTGCATGCGGATGGATTCCGCCAGGTACTGGTAGCTCTCGGCATCACCGGCTACCAGTCGGCCCATGAAAGGAAGAACGCTAAATGAATAGGCATCGTAAGCGCGGCTCAGCAGCGGGTTGCGGGGCTTGGAAAACTCCAGTACCAGCAGGCGACCACCGGGCTTGAGTATGCGCAGCATGGAGCGCAGTGCCAGATCCTTATCCGTTACATTGCGCAGCCCAAAGGCGATGGTAATGCAATCAAAGTGATCATCAGGGAAGGGCAGATATTGGGCGTCGGCCTGCACATAGTGCAGATTGCCGCGCACCCCCTTGTCCAGAAGCCGGTCGCGGCCCACGCGGAGCATGCTCGCATTGATATCCGCAAGCACCACTTCGCCCTCATCGCCCACCATAGGCGCAAATTTGGCCGCAAGATCACCCGTGCCGCCCGCGATATCCAGCACGCGGTTACCCCGGCGCACTCCGGAGAGCTCGATGGTGAATCGTTTCCAGATGCGGTGCACCCCCGCCGACATCAAATCGTTCATGATGTCGTAGTTGCTGGCGACGGAATCAAAGACGCCGCGGACCATGCCGGCTTTTTCGGCGGTCTTTACGTCACGGTAACCAAAGTGGGTTGTCTCTTCTTCGCTCATGCTCTGCTTCCCAAATGCGATTGAGCATTGTAGCTCTTAGTCTGCTTTGAAACAGTGCCTGTAGTGCATCGCTTTGTTTCAGGGTTCGAAGTGCAGTACCTGTGTGTCGGGGTCCCGGGACGCTCCCGCCTCCCGAAGGTCCTCTAAATAGGTCTCCCAAAGCACGTCTTTTTGCGAGCAGAGCCGGTAGAGATACTCCCAGGAGTACAGGCCGGTATCGTGCCCGTCATCAAAAACCAGCTGCAGGGCGTAATGCCCTACCGGCTTGATATCGATGATCGCCACATTCCGCTTGCCAGTTTGCAGCACGGCACCGGAGCCGTGATGCCCCCGCACCTCGGCAGAGGGTGAGTACACCCGCAGATATTCCCAGCTCAGGCTAAAGCTCTGAGCATCGGGGTAATCAAGCTCCAGTACGCGCGATTGCTTGCGCAGGCGGATATTGCTCGGGCGGGGAACGTCGCTCATTGGGGGCCTGTTACAGAATAAACCGTGATAGATCTTCGTCCATGGCCAGATCAGACAGCTGCGAATCGACGTAGGCGGCATCTACCGCAAGAACGCTCGCGTTGAGACCGTCGTCAGCCGCCCGAAAGGACGCGTCTTCCAGCAGTCTCTCCATCACGGTGTGCAGACGCCGGGCGCCAATGTTTTCAGTGTTTTCATTGAGTTGCCAGGCAAGCTCAGCGATGCGTGCAATGCCGTCCTCGGTGAACTCCAGGGTCATGCCCTCGGTAGCCAGTAGCGCCGAGTATTGCCGGGTCAGAGCCGTATCCGGTTCCACAAGAATACGGCGAAAGTCCTCGGGAGAGAGAGCGGCAAGTTCCACGCGAATAGGCATGCGGCCCTGAAGCTCAGGAATCAAATCCGAAGGCTTGGACAGATGGAATGCGCCGGAGGCGATAAACAAAATATGGTCTGTTTTGAGCATGCCGTATTTGGTGCTCACCGTGCAGCCCTCGATCAGCGGCAGTAAATCCCGTTGCACCCCCTCGCGAGATACATCCGCACCGGCGGTTTCTCCGCGTTTGGCGACCTTGTCCAGTTCGTCGATAAAGACGATGCCGTTTTGTTCGGCCGCGTGCAGGGCGTTCTGTTTGATGTCGTCTTCGTTGACCAGTTTGGCCGCTTCTTCATCACACAGGGCCGCAAAGGCCGCCTTTATCGGCAGTCGGCGCGTTTTGGATTGGGTGCGGGCCATGTTGGAAAACATGCTCTGCAGCTGGCTGGTCATTTCTTCCATACCTGGCGGTGCACTAATCTCGACATTGCTGGGGGCTGTGAGCTCAAGGTCGATTTCTTTGTCGTCTAATTCACCCTCGCGGAGCTTTTTGCGCAGCAGCTGCCGCGTGCCGTCGCCCTGGCTGGTGGCATCGCCTTTGGTGTCCCGGGCGCCGGGTAGCAAGACATCGAGAATACGTTCTTCGGCAGCTTCTTCGGCCCGAAAGCGCATCTTGTCCATTGCCTGCTCGCGGAGCATTTTTACGGACATTTCTACAAGATCGCGGATGATGGACTCAACATCCCGCCCAACATAGCCCACTTCGGTGAACTTGGTGGCTTCTACCTTTACAAAAGGCGCGTTTGCGAGTTTGGCGAGTCGCCGCGCAATTTCGGTTTTTCCCACACCGGTGGGGCCGATCATGAGAATGTTTTTCGGCGTGATCTCGGCGCGCAGTCCTTCTTCTACCTGCATGCGTCGCCAGCGGCTGCGAAGGGCATTGGCTACCGCGCGCTTGGCGTCCTGCTGACCAATAATGTGTTTGTCCAGCTCGTGGACGATCTCCCGGGGAGTCATGTTCGACATGTTATTGATCCGTCTCGTAATCAAGCTGCTCGATGGTGCGCTGCTCGTTGGTGTAGATGCAGATGTCCGCGGCGATACCCAGGCCTTTTTCGACGATCTCCCGGGCACTGAGTTGGGTGTTATCCAGCAAAGCCATGGCAGCCGCCTGCGCAAAGGATCCGCCGGAGCCGATGGCAATGAGGTTGTTCTCTGGTTCGATGACATCGCCGTTACCGGAGATGACCAATGAGGTCTCTTTGTCGGCAACCGCCAGCAATGCCTCCAGTTGACGCAGGGAGCGCTCGGTACGCCAGGCTTTTGCCAGCTCTACGGCCGCACGAACCAGCTGTCCGTTGTGTTTTTCCAGCTGTGCTTCGAATAGCTCAAACAGGGTGAAGGCGTCGGCTGTACCGCCGGCAAAGCCTGCCAGTACCTGATCTTTGTAAAGGCGACGGACCTTCCGCGCGTTGCCTTTCATGATGGTGTTGCCCATGGAGACTTGTCCGTCTCCGCCAACGACAACGCTGTTGCCTCGGCGCACACATAAAATGGTGGTGCCTCTGAATTGTTCCACGGTGATTTCCTTGGCGCGTGAGTTCCAGTTATGGGGGCGTGATGCCTAACTTCAAGCGTTGATGAAATGTCGAGCCCTATGGAACAGGGTGGGCTTTAACCCGAATTGCGCTGAATGAGCAGCGTATCGATATCCTGCTGGGCAGTCATGCTGCGCGCTTTGGCCATGGCTGAGCGGCTGTCAAAAGGCCCCAGGACCACGCGAAACCAGCGGCCGGTGTCGCCCTGAGTATCCTCTACCCGAGGGTCGAGCCCCAGAAGTAACAGTTCTCCGCGGCGTCGGTCGGCATCAGCGGCCTGGCGAAACGAGCCCGCCTGCAATAAATACTGCTTGCCGCTCCCAGCGCTGCGGGGTTTGGGAATGTCCGCCGGATCAACATCCACAGTCATTTCCTGATTGGGCAGCACCTCAAAAAACTCGTACTCGGGCTCGTCGGTAGTGACCGCGGAGGCTTTGGCGACCTTGGGTCGCTCTTGCGACCCACCCTCTGGTGGTAAGGTCACCAGATACAGCATGAACGCTAGAAATAAGCCGGTGGCCACGCCGGCCCCGTACCAGCGCAGGCCATTGCCGCTTTGATTGGCTGTATTGTGCCGGCTTGCGCCGCGAGTGCTTTTTCGTTGCTGTGCCATAGGGCCTTACATACTCTCTGGCGCAGACACACCCAATAGCTCCAGACCATTGGCAATGACCTGGCCCACAGCCGTGGTGAGTGCGAGTCGCGCGCTGCGCAGCTCTTCGTCATCAATGAGCACCTTGTGCGCGTTGTAATACGCGTGGAACTCTCCGGCAAGCTCACGCAGATAATTGGCGATTTGCTGAGGTTCAGCGCTGGTCCCCGCTCTGGCCACAATCTCAGGAAAACGGGCAAGCTGCTTGAGCACTTCGATTTCCTGGGGCTCAACCAGGCGATCCAAAGCGACTGTGTCCAGGTCAAGATCAACCGGGAGCCCTTGCTCAAGAAACTTGCGGCGCACGCTGCAGACTCGCGCGTGGGCGTACTGAATATAGAACACCGGGTTGTCATTGGACTGCGACAGGGCCAGATCAATATCAAAAGTGAGCTGGGAGTTTGGCGAGCGTGCCACCAGGAAGTAGCGCGTGGCATCGCGACCGACTTCGGTGATCAGATCGCGCAGGGTGAGATAGCTACCGGCACGCTTGGACAGCTTGACCTCCTGACCGTCACGCATCACCGTCACCATCTGATGGAGGACGTATTCGGGCCAGCCCTGAGGAATACCTTCGCCTAGAGCCTGCAAGCCCGCGCGAACCCGGGTCACGGTGCTGTGATGGTCCGCGCCCTGCTCATTGATGACCCGCTCGAATCCACGGCGCCATTTGTTGAGGTGGTAAGCAACATCCGGCAGAAAATAGGTGTATCCACCATCCTGCTTACGCATGACGCGGTCTTTATCGTCGCCAAAGCTGGTGGTGCGCAGCCATAGCGCGTCATCCTGAACATAGGTGTTACCACTCTCTACCAGACGCTCGACCGTGGATTCCACTTCGCCGGATTCGTACAGTGATGATTCAAGAAAGAAAATATCAAAAGCCACGCCAAAACTCTGCAGATCCAGATCCTGCTCCCGGCGTAACCAGGCCACGGCGAATTCACGAATGGCATCAAGATCATCCGCGTCGCCGGCTGCCGTGACGGATTTGTCACTGGCCTCTACGCTCTCACCGGCCAGATACGCCTGAGCGAGCTCCGTAATGTAGTCTCCGCGATAGCCGTCATCGGGCCAGCCTTCATCGTCGGGAGTGAGGCCCTTGCAGCGAGCCTGAACCGAGAGGCCCAGGTTATTGATCTGGGCGCCAGCGTCGTTGTAGTAAAACTCCCGAACCACCTCCCAGCCACAGGCATCCAATATGCGCGCGAGCGTGTCGCCTACCGCGGCTCCGCGGCCATGACCCACGTGCAGAGGGCCCGTGGGGTTGGCGGAGACGAACTCCACCTGCACCTTGCGTCCGGTGCCGCTGTTGTTGTGTCCGAACTTGGCGCCCTGGCGCAGAACGTCCTGAACCACCGCCGCCTGGCTATCGTTGGACAAAAAGAAGTTAATAAAGCCCGGGCCCGCGATCTCTGTGCGGTCGATGGCCGTGTTTTCGGGCAGGGCGTCGCAAATCGCCTGGGCAAGCTCTCGCGGCGGCATTTTTAATAGCTTGGCCGCGGCTAGGGCAATGTTACTGGCAAGATCACCGTGGGCGGCGTCGCGAGTACGTTCCACCTGAATCGCAGGTGCGCTGATCTCTGCGCCTTGCGCGCTAATGATGGTTTGTAGTGCCTCACCTAAAAGTGCGGCAACGGTATCTTTCATGAACTGGTTCCGTAGACGATGCGCCGCAAAGGGCGAGCGGCAGCATTATCCCGCTTCACCCGCGGCTTTGCCAGATTTGCCTGCGCAGTCGGCTACAAAACGTCGCTCACAAACCGTCGGCTACAAAACGTCGCTGGGATCTATATCAATGAACCAGCTTAGCTCCCGGGGTTTTTTCAGCGCGTCAGCGCGGTTCACCAACAGATGTGCTGCGGCCATAGCGCTGCGCCGGTCGGCTGCCATGCACCACAACTGCCAGCGGAAACGCCCGGCACGGCGTGGCATGGCCGACGGCAGGGGGCCAATGATCTGACAGTCTTTGGGAAGGTACTGCTGGGACTCTCGCTTCACCGCCCGCAAAAAGGCCTCACCCTCTTGTTCATTTCTGGCGTCGCTGCGCACAAGCATCAACTGCCCAAAAGGCGGCAATCCTGATGAGCGACGCTTCTCCAGCAGGGATGAGGTGATGGCTTCAAAGTGCCCGTCGCGTAATCGTTCGAACAGTGGGTCGTCCGGATAATGCGTTTGTATCAGCACTTTGCCACCAGCGGATTCCCGGCCGGCCCGCCCGGCCACCTGCACGACTAACTGGGCCATGCGCTCCTCGCCGCGAAAATCCGCGCTGTAAAGCAGAGCGTCCGCGTCGATAACGCCCACTAGTTGCACCGCAGGAAAATGGTGACCCTTGGTGAGCATTTGCGTTCCGAGGATCACGCAGGGCTTTTCGCTCTGAGCCACCTCCAGCAGGGACTGCATGGCGTCCACGCCGCGCATGGCGTCACTGTCCACGCGATGCACAGGGCAGCGCAGCACGGTGTTTAAAAATTCTTCGGTTTGTTCTGTGCCCAGGCCATGAGTAAGTAATGATCGGCTGCCGCAATCAGGGCACTGGGGCGGCAGAGCCCGCTGCGCTGCGCAGTGGTGACAGCGCAGGCAGCGCTTGCGCATATGCACCGTGAGCCGTGCATCACAGTGATCGCAGCCCGCGACCCAGCCACAGTCGTGACACTGCAGCGTCGGCGCAAAACCCCGGCGGTTCAGAAACAGCAGTGCCTGGCGCCCCTGGGTCTCAACCGTGTCACGAATGGCTGCCAGCAGGTAGTCGCTAATTCCGGCATTAAGATGCAGGCCCCGTAAATCCACGGTTTGCAGCATGGGCAGCTCGCCGCCACCCTGACGTCCGCGCAGAAAATGATGCTGGTAGCGGCCCCGCCGGGCGTTTTCCAGAGATTCTAAAGAGGGCGTGGCACTGCCAAGAATCACCGGGCAAGCCTCCAGCTGCGCGCGTTTGACGGCAACATCCCGGGCGGAATACCTAAAACCATCCTGCTGTTTATAGGAGCCGTCGTGTTCTTCGTCGACAACGATCAGTCCCGGACGCGCCAGCGGGGTAAAAATCGCTGATCGCGTACCCATGACAATGCCCGCGCTGCCGGATTGCGCCGCCTGCCAGGCCGCAAAGCGCTGGCCATCAGCCATGCCGGAATGCAGTACTGCTATCGGGGTCTTAAATCGCGCTTCAAAGCGCTCCACGGTTTGTGGCGTGAGTCCGATTTCGGGGATCAGCACTAGCGCCTGATCGCCACGCTCGAGGCAGGCGGCGATGAGACGCAAATACACCTCGGTTTTGCCGCTGCCGGTAACGCCCTGGAGTAAATGAACGCCGAATTCGCCCGGTGTGACTGCGGCGATCGCTTGCGCTTGTTCCTCGCCGAGAGTGGGGCCGCTTTCTTTGAGTTCGGGGTTGGGTGCTTTTGTTGTGCCCCGGCAGCGCTCGATGAGCTCTTTAGCGGCCAGTTCTCGCAGCACGGCGCTGGAAACGCCCGCGTCGCTGAGCGCAGTGGGTGCCTGCTCACCACTTTGCAGTAAAGCGAGGGCTTTCGCCTGAGAGGGCGCGCGACTCAGAGCGCCCTCCGGTAGGCCCATGCCGCGTGTTGTGAGGCGCCAGTGAGTCTCTGAGAGGCCTTTGCCGTCGCGCAGTGCTTTTGGCAGCGCGGCGCTGAAAACCTCGCCCACAGGGTGTTGATAATAATCTGATGCCCAACTGCACAGGGCCATGATGCTGGGGCCCAACAGGGGCTCGTCATCCAAAACGCGGGTCGCAGCTCGGAGCTGTTTTTCATCGACGCTGGACTCATCAACGGTTTGTAGAAGCACAGCGGTGATTTCGCGACGGCCAAAGGGCACGCGCAAACGTACGCCCGGTTTGAGCGGTGCAGGGCTCAGGTCCTCGGGAGCAAGGTAGTCAAAGGGCCTGCGCAGGGGCACAGGGGCCGCCAATCGCAGAACTATAGGTTTATCTGATTGAGTCACGATGGGGCGAGCATAGCAAAGCGGTGACCCGACCGAAGCGCTAATCCGGGCTATTGTGCACCGCTGTTACCGGCGTATTGCGTCGCCGGCGGATTCTGCTAAACTCCGCGCCCCGTTTGCCTCCCCAAGGGGTGGTGACTCCCGGATGCGGTGCTCGGCATAGCGCGACACAGTCCAACAGACGTGCGTGTGGGTTCGGGTGGCGGCATCAACACACTGGAGATACACATGAAAGCTGAAATTCATCCCCGTTACGAGGACGTGAAAGCGACCTGTAGCTGTGGAAACACAATTCAAACCCGCTCTACGCTCGGCGAAGACTTCAATATTGACGTTTGCTCTAACTGCCACCCGTTCTTTACCGGTAAGCAGAAGATCGTCGATAGCGGCGGCCGTGTAGATCGCTTCAAGAAGCGTTTTGGCGCGCGCGGAACTGCTCGATAAAAAGCAGTTAAAAGTGGCTTGATTGTCACTTTTTAAAGACCGATATTAGAAACCCGCAGGCAACTTTCTGCGGGTTTTTTTATGCCCGGGATTTGTGGAGCGGGCGGCCCAATGGCGGATGCAAACCATGAAAACAGCGATAGTCCTGGTTCTTCTTCTGTGTGCGGGATTGGTTAATGCCAAAGACGCAGTCGAATCAAAGCCACAAGTTCTTATTCTGACCACCGGCGGCACCATCGCCAGTCGCACCGATGCGCCGCTGATACGCGGCCCAGAACTTGTTCAAGCGGTTCCCGGGCTACTCGACTACGCCGAGATTCAGGTTGAGGAATTTAGCGTTATTGGATCGTCCAAAGTGACGCCGGATCACTGGCTGCGTTTAGCCAGACGAATCAATGAAATCTATGCCAGCAATGATCACCTAGCTGGAATCGTCATTACCCACGGTACGGATACCCTCGAAGAAACTGCGTATTTTCTGAATCTAACTGTGCAATCGAATCGGCCGGTGGTGCTCGTGGGTTCAATGAGATCCTCGAACGAAGTGTCGGCCGATGGACCAGCCAACCTCATCAATGCGGTTCGCGTGGCAATCAGCGATGAGGCGCCAGGTCAGGGCGTTCTTTTGGCAATGAATGAGGACATCAGCGCTGCCCGAGATGTATGGAAGACGGATAACCGTCGCGTGCATACGTTTGGCGGGGCAAACGTTGGTCATCTGGGTGCCGTTGATCCCGACGGTGTTCGTTTTTATCACCGCAGCTTGCAGCCCCACACCACAGCATCAGAATTTGACGTCTCCGCTGTCGCCTCTTTACCAACGGTCCTGGTCCTTAGCGATTTTACCGGTCTGGACGCTGCGGTTGTCCGGCATTTTGGCGAACTGCCCATGGACGGCCTGGTGGTTCGCACGTTCGCAGGTGGCCGTATGAGCGCGGGAATGCTGGCGGGCCTGGCGAGCATATCGGAGCGTGGAATTCCGATTGTTGTTACCTCGCGGGTACCAAAGGGTCGCATCGTGTCGCCACCGGACTACCCGTTTTCTGCCATTGTGTCCCGGGGGCAGCAGGATAATAAGGCGCGGATTCTACTGATGCTTGCTTTGACCAGAACAAGTGAGCCCCAGAAAATTCAAGGAATATTTGACCTGTATTAAGGATAGTACTTATGGGGAAGAGGGATTCACTAAGTCCTTTGTTCGCGGTTGCCGCTCTGTCACTGCTGTTCTCGCTCGGCGCGAATAAAGCGCAGGCAAGCTATGCGATTTATGTCGGTAAAAATCTCACTGACGATGGAAGTGTGTTGATCGGAGGGTCGGGAGACGAAGTTTCAAGTCATTGGCTAGAGATTGTTCCGGCGAAACGTTCCCCCCCGGGCTCGACCATCAAGGTGGGCGTCGACGAAACTGCATTCATGCCGGGCAAATACATACAAATTCCCCAGGCATTGCAGACCTACCGTTACCTCACCATGAATTATTCTGATTTTGAGGGCTTTCCTCCACCGATAACCAATGGCGGTTTGAACGAAATGAACGTTGCCGCACGCGACGTCTGGTCCCCCTCGCGGCCCGAGCTCGTAGCGATGACGCCAAATCCTCAGACTGGGCCGAGTTACAGCGATCTATCGCGCATTGCGATGGAGCGCGCGGGCTCTGCCCGAGAAGCGGTAGAAATCATCGGAAAGCTGATAGATGAATATGGATACTCCACTTACGGCGGTAATTCTCATATGTTCGCCGACGAGAATGAAGGCTGGGTGCTCATCAACTTTGCCGGCGGACAGGGCTTGTGGATTGCCGAGAGACTCGGTCCCGATGATATTCGCGTGTCCTATCCGGGTGACATAGGCGATATCCCCCAGAATTTTCGTGAAGATCCGCGCTATATGGGATCAAAGAACTTCATTGAATTTGCCGTACAGCAAGGGTGGTTCGACCCTGATGCCGGCGAGCCATTTAACGTAACCGCAGTCTATGGAGACGGATACGTAAAATATCCCCGGGACGAACTGGAGCAGGAGTTGCGGCAGTCGACTCCTATCGACCTCAGGCAGATGTTAAACGTGGTTCGTGACCCGCGGCTTTCCAAAGACACCACAGGTTATGGCCAGGTCGCGCATCTTCGTGCAGGGGTGCGACCAGAGAACCGAACTCTTTGGGTGGCAGCGACCGGGTCAATAACGACGCCTTTTGTTCCCTACCGAATCGGCGTGCAACAAGTTCTACCGCAGTTCAAAAAACACCGGTATTTGACGAAAGGTGAGGCTACGCGATTTGTAACACCCGATTGGCAAATCCAGGAAGCAACCGAGTTTGCCGGACGCACGTTCAAACGTCTGATGTATTTCACCTGCGATCACCCCGATAAGTTCTTAGGAGAAGTTACCGAGGCGCTCACAGCGTTTGAAGATCAGCTGATTGCCGATTCCGTCTCGGTAGAAGAGACCGCAGATGTTCTTTTTGACAGCGGGAACAAAGATCTGGCACTTAACTACTTAACTGAATATACGAGCAACAAAGCAACTGCTGCCTTGACGCTGGGTAATGCGCTGCTGGGCAGTATTGAGGCGAGAACGCGACTGTTGTATGGGCTGCGATCGCCAGAGACTGATGACATCAGTCAACTCGATTACGATTCCGGGGTTGTAGGATGCCGGTAAAGCGGTAGTTATTACGCTGCTTTCTGCCTCTGGGCACAGTATGCCAGAAGAGAAATAGCGAACAGTTTATAGGTCTTTACGGCATTGCTAAAGACCGCTTCCGCCTATTTTGAGTTGTTTACACTATCGTGAGCCGATGACCGCTCTGACCAAGCTCAGACTTCAGTGTAGCGTCGAGGGCAATCACCTCGTGCACCATTCTGGGCCCTTATAGAGCCGCACTAGCGGACATTGCCGGCCCGCCATACTCATTGAACGGCCTCTAGTTCAGATACCAATGACCGAGCCTGACGGTCAAGGTAGTCAAGTAGCGATCGAACGCTGGCGAGGTTAATCAGGCGCATATTCAGGTGGCTTCGGAGGACGTCGGACTGATGGAGTCGTTCAGCCGAGGTCGTGAGCAGCTCAACATTGTCGGGCTGCGAGCAGCCTCCGAAAAAGCTACCGGGACTGGCGCTTGGCTGGCTTGGTTCCAAAGTTGAGGCTGATAGACAGTCAGAGATGGCTAGGCTGACGTGGCCTTCAATCAATTGACGCGCTGTAGCAGCGTAAGCTGATCTGAAGGTGAGTGATACTTCGACTTCGTGTGCAGAGTCCTCGTAATAGTCACGCAGTCTTCGCTGGATCGATCCGCTAGCTATGAGGTTCAGATCGCCCGCATTCTGAAGGTCTTTGTATACCTGCGCTGACGGTGCGAACACCCATTCGCCGCTGGCAGCGTATGCATCGCGAACAAAGCGCCACATCCCATCCACGGTTTTCGGTCGCTCCGACCGCAACGCATTATCTACTCGTAGGGCCGCTTCAAAGACTTCGTCGTACCACTGCTGGCGAACCTCGAAGGCGTCTAGGTCCGCGCGTAAATCAGAAATCAATTGATGGCGCGAGTCCGCTGCATCAGCTCGAGATATCCGCTCCTCGTTCCAGTTATTCACCTGCAGGCCGAGGAATACACCAAGCACGACAATGAACATCTCGATGATGACCGAGAGCCAGTCTTGCTTGCGAATAGAAGTCGCCAGACTTTGCCAAATCATATCTCTGCCCTCCTAGGGGCGCAGGATGCATAAGCCAGCCAAACGTTGACGATCATACTCTTCTTGGGAGTCTTGACTTAGCGCCATTGTTTCAGAGCCAGCAATTGAACTTGCCTTGCGGCACTTACAGGTGGCTGTTGCCCACACACTAATGCATATACTTTCCCTTCGCAGCGCTACTTCCGAATCGCAGGCATTGCTTTAGGAGTTTTTAAGCTGTTGCAGGTGCCGGGCACTTACCTGAGTAAGGCTGTCTTTGCTGCCCGCCGCGACCGCTCCTGGCTGAAAGCGGTTCTAAAAACACGTGATTTGACCTTCACCGTCCGGCCGCGATGAGGTGTTCTGAGATGTTGCTAAAGACCGCTTTCGGCGGCAACTTGCGCTTTCAGCTTTCATCAGTGGAACCGAAGTTAATGACCCAGGGCCGACCTAGGCGCACTCTGCTATTCACCAGCTCTCAGAAACCCGGTAACCTGCGGGCGTGTTTAATCGGCAAACTAAGTGACCAAGCATGTCGAATGGCAGTGAACGCCTACAAAAGGCGGCGCTTTTTGCAGAGATCATCGGAGCGCTTGCGGTTGTAATTTCTCTTTTGTTCGTTGGGTTTCAGCTTTCTCGCAGTACAGCAGAAGCAATCGGGGCATCGCATCACCAATTGATAGCGCTCCTGAATGGTAACGACGATTGGCTCCAAGACCCCGTGTTTGCGGACACATTGTTACGTTCTGAGCAGGGTCGCGATGCCATCACGGATTCAGAGTTCCTGCAGGTCGCGTCTTGGGTGGGGCAGCGCCTCACGGTTTGCGAAAACGTTTACCAACGTCGCGATGACGGCCTAGTAGACGATGATATGTGGCCAGCTTGGGCAGCTGGCTGCGCCGATGTGTTGGTCAGCAACAGCACAGCAAGGGTTGTTTGGGAGGAGCGGAAGAGTTGGTTCGCGAACGATTTCGCAATATGGCTTGAGCAGGAAGCGGGCGTCAATCAGTAGCTTGTGATTGACTCGTCTTATAGTAAGCAGTCGTAGAAACCACCTCATTTTGCCTTCATCGACCGGCAGCTATGAGGTGTTCTTCGACGTTGCATCGACCGTTTGAATTCGCACCTATTCGCAGCTTTCAGTTTATGCTTACCGAAAGAATCGGCTATTGAGGTGGCGAGAGAATGAGCGAAGCAGAACTCATCGAGGTGATAATAGGTTACACCTCGGCCGCAGGTTTTTACTTCACCATTTGGCTCTCTGTCTTGAGCGCATATGCCATTACGGCCTACGTCGCGGGCAAAGAATTTTCCAACTTCCAGATCATCTGGATAAACACTTTGTATGTATTCGCCGCGGGACTTCCGATTGTCGGACTGTTTGGCGGATTTAGATCACAGCTTTATTACATAGCTGAACTTAAAAAAGTAAACCCCGCATCACCCCAAATCATGAACCCGACTATTCTCTTCTATGTCACTACACTCGCTGTTATCGGCACCATCGCGACGTTAGCCTTTATGTGGCAAATCCGAAATCCGAAGACTCAATGACCGCCTTGCGGTGAAAGCCAACTGAATCCGCACTAAAAATCGATGTAATAAAGTTTCGGAGGCTATGCTGTCGCAGCGTTTAGTGCGCAGTATCCCCCGCAGGAATCGTCGCGATAGTACCCTCACGCCGGGGATCCACGCCGCCTTCCAACTGACCATCTTCATGTTTAAGAATCATGCTTAAGCCCGAGTTTTCTCCCGCAGACTCTTTGATGGTAAACCCAAATTCCCGCATGGCAGCCAGCATCTCGGCGGAGGCTCGTGCGCTCTCTATTCGAACCGTGTTGCCTCTTGCCACCACATTGGGCAAATTGACGGCTTCCTGAGGCGTGAGTCCCCAGTCGATCACACCTACCAGTGTTTTCAGGGTGTAAGCGATGATGGAGTTTCCGCCGGGGGACCCTGTTGCCATGCGAAAGCTGCCATCGCTGTTAAGCACGATGGTCGGTGACATGGAGGATCGTGGGCGTTTGCCCGGCGCGGGATGATTGGCTACCAATACACCGTCAGAATCTCGTGGTTGCTTGGCAAAATCCGTGAGCTCGTTGTTCAGGAACATGCCGCCCGCCATGCGGGTGGAGCCAAAAATACTCTCCACCGTCGCGGTCATGGATACCGCGTTGCCCCACTGGTCTACCACCACAAAATGCGTGGTGCCAGCGTAGTCGATGGTGGTGTCCTGTCCGTAGAGGGAGGCGCTGCGCTGGGGCTCAAACGCCCAGGGGTCGCCGTGAAAGATTTCTTCTATGGCGGGCTTACTAATCAGGGTAGCGCGCTGCGCCAGATAGTCGCGATTGAGCAGGCCGGCCATGGGGACCTTAACAACAGTGTCGTCAGCGACGTAATAGTCGCGATCCGCGTAGGCAAGGCGCTGGGCTTCGGTGAACATGGCCCAGTCAGTCATTTCGTCTCCCGTGGGAAAATCCGTGGTCTCGAGCATGCCCAGGGCCATACCTACCGCCACCCAGGATGAGGGCGGGGGCGGCCCACAAAGCGTGAGGTCCCGGTAGTCCATGCAGATGGCGTCATGCTTGCGCGCCGAATAGCTGGCGAGGTCTTGCATGCTCAGGCTGCCTGCCCGAGGCGCGTGACCTGCCGCGGCGACTATGCTCTGTGCCAACTGGCCGCGGTAAAAGTCCCTGGGATTATTGGCAATCAGGTCGAGGGTGTCGGCGTAGTCGGTGTTAACGATGCGGTCGCGAAGCGTGCCGCTATCGTCAAAAAAGTAGTTGTAGGCATCGAGAGGACCCTGCTCCACGGAGGTGGGTACCAGTCGCTTGCCGTACTTTTCAAAGTAAGAGCGCAGTCTTGGAGATACCGTAAAGCCCTCGATGGCGAGCTTTTTGGCCGGCTGCAATAGATCGCCCCAGGGCAGGCGTCCGCGATCCGCGTGCGCCATGCTCAGCATGGACACCATGCCGGGAACGCCGATGGACAGGCCGCTGTTCTTGGCCTCGAGATAGCCGTATACCTCGCCATCTTCGTTCAGGAACATGTCGCTGTGAGCTCCGGCGGGTGCTGTTTCGCGCCCGTCGTACACATCCAGGCTTTGGTCCGCGGCGTGGTAATAGACCATGAAACCGCCGCCCCCAAGGCCGGAGCTTTGCGGCTCCACCAGGCTCAGTGCCGCCTCGATGGCGATCGCCGCATCCACTGCGGTGCCCCCGGCGCGAAGTATCTCCTCGCCGACGCTGGTGGCAATAGGGTTCGCCGTGACCACCATGGCAGTGTTGTGAGTCACTGCTGTCGCCGGCGCAGAGGCCTCCAGGTTGGGTCCAGGGGCGCAAGCCGTGGCCAAGGGTGTAAGAAGCAACAGGTATCGCAAAGACTTAATGCTAGAGATCATAATATTTTCGCAGTGAGTTGTTGGAGGGCCGCATTTATCTGCCCGAGCGCCCATGATACTGCCTATAATCGCGCCTCGCGCGAATTAGCAATTCTGGTTTGGATTCGTATCACCGGTCAAGGAGTACCCCATGTTAGGCAAACGATGGTTGTTTGGAGTTGTGTGTTGTCTGGCGCTTACCGCCTGCGATGACTCCAATGTCACAGCTGGCACGCGTCCCAACGCCGCTGCCGTGCTGGTCGAGACCGAAGTTGCCAGGCTCACCTCTGTCGCCCGGGCAGCGGAGTCGGTGGGAACACTCATTGGCAACGAGTCCGTGACCCTTACCGCAAAGCTGACAGAGCAGGTCAGCGCAGTTTATTTTGAAGGCGGCGAACTGGTTAAGGCCGGCGACGTGCTCGTTGAATTGATTGACGTAGAACAGCTTGCCCTGTTGCGGGAGGCGGAAGCCAAGCTACGAGAGACCGAACTACAGCTGAATCGCCTGCTGACTCTGGGTAAGGATATCGCCACGGCGGCCGAGATCGACGTCGCCAGAGCCCGGGTTGATGCCAACGCGGCGCTTTTAGAGGCACTGCGCTCGCGGATCGCTGATCGAACTATCAGAGCACCGTTCGATGGTGTTCTGGGTTTACGGCGTATTAGTGTTGGCGCGCTGCTCACTCCCGGTACCGTGATTGCTGAGCTGGATGACATTAACCCCATGAAGCTGGACTTCACGCTCCCTGAGCATTACCTGTCACAAATCAAAATTGGCGAAGTCGTCAGTGCCGCAAGCACGGCCTGGGATGGCGAGGTTTTTTCTGGCCAGGTGACGCAGATCGGTAGTCGCGTGGATCCTGCTACCCGGGCGTTCTCGGTGCGGGCCCTGATTGATAACGCGGATGCCCGGCTCCGTCCGGGTATGTTGATGGCGGTGAAGGTGTCCCTCGGTGAAGCGCCAGGCATCGTGGTGCCTGAGACGGCTCTGATACAAACCGGGGCGCAAAGCGCGGTGTTTGTGGTGGATGAGGACTCTGTCGCGCGCCGGGTTTCGGTGGAGATCGGCCGGCGAATGCCGGGGCTTATGGAGATTCGCTCCGGGATTTCTGCAGGTGACCGCGTCGTGACAAACGGGCAGATAGCCTTGCGCCCGGGGGTTACCGTGCGTGAGGCCGAGGGGAATCCCGCTTTGCCATCATTGGGCATTAACGAGGAGTAAGCGTATGTGGTTGCCTGAAGTGTCTGTGCAGCGGCCGGTGTTCGCCACGGTCATCGCCTTGTTGCTGGTGTCGTTTGGCATCATGGCTTTTCTCCAGCTGTCCACCCGAGAATATCCGGATATGTCTCCGGCCCAGGTGTCCATTGTTACGGACTATGAGGGCGCTGCCTCCGATGTAGTGGAAACCCGTATTACCCAGCCCATAGAAGACGAGATCGGCGGCATCGAAGGCATTCGAACCATTCGCAGTAGTAGTAGCGACGGACGTTCCACCATCACTGTGGAGTTTGAGCTGGGTCGGGATATCGATGCTGCGGCCAATGATGTGCGCGATCGCGTATCGCGAGCCAGTCGTCGGCTGCCAGAAGAGGCCGAGCGTCCCCAGGTGAGCAAGGCAGACAGCGAGACCACGCCGCTGGTGTATATGAGTGTCGGCGGTGAGGGCATGTCTCCTATGGATATCACCGATTACGCCGAGCGTTACATCGTAGACCGATTCGCGGTGCTTCCCGGCGTAGCGTCGGTGCGCGTCTTCGGGGGCGCGCCGCGTTCCATGCGTATCTGGCTGGACCGTCAAAAGCTCAGCGCCCGGCAGCTGGCGGTTAGTGATGTGTTGGCTGCGCTGCGTCGAGAGAATGTGGAGTTGCCCGCCGGTCGTCTGGATTCTGAGTATATGGAACTGCCCGTGCGCGTAGAGCGCAGTTATCGCAGTGCTGGTGACTTCCGTCGTCTTGTGCTGAGTCGCGGCGAAGACGGACACCTGGTGCGCCTTGCCGAAGTAGCGCGGGTAGACGAGGGCCCCTCCACAAAGCGTCGTCTCTTTTACTCCAATGGCGAAAACAGCGTCTCGGTGGGCGTGGTGAAGCAGTCCGATGCGAACACCGTAGAAGTACTCGATGCGGTGCATAAAGAGATGTTGGCTTTGGAGGCGGATCTGCCTGATGGTATGGGCATTGCATCATCGGGCGATGCTTCGGCATTTATTCGTGCGGCGATCAATGGCGTCTATACCACCATCGCGCTAACCATTGCCCTGGTGTCTATCGTCATATTGCTGTTTCTGGGGACCATTCGGGCAACGCTCATACCCGTGGTCTGTATTCCTGTGTCTTTGCTGGGCGCCGTGATCGCTTTGCAGGCCATGGACTATTCGCTGAACCTGATCACCTTACTTGCCATGGTGCTGGCCGTGGGCCTGGTAGTTGATGACGCCATCGTGGTGCTCGAAAACATTTACCGCCGCGTTGAAGAAGGCGAGCCCCCGTTGCTTGCGGCGGTGGGAGGCGCTCAACAGGTAGGCTTCGCCGTAATTGCGACCACCGCCGTGCTTCTGGCGGTGTTCAGCCCCGTGGTGTTTTTGCAGGATGCATCGTCGCGATTGTTTGTGGAGCTTGCGGTGACGATTTCGGTGGCCGTGTGTATATCGTCTGTTCTTGCGCTGTCTCTGGTGCCCATGCTGTGCAGTCAGATACTGCGCGCCCACACCAGCCACAGTGTGCTCGACAGGGTCGTGGAGCGTGGGATGCGCCGGCTCCGATCGGCTTACGAGACGAGTCTGCGCTATCTTCTTGGCCACGCCTGGTTATCGCTGGTGCTGGTAGTCCTGGCGTTCGCTGCCTTGCCGCTCTTGTTTCAGCAGCTGAAGCAGGAATACGTCCCGGTAGAAGACCAGGATTCGGTGATGGCGATTATCACGGCGCAGGAAGGCACAAATATTGATTCCATGCGCGAGATTATCGAGCGCCTGCAACCACCGTTGTTGGAGCTGGAAAAATCCGGGTCTCTAACGCGGGTCTTGTTCGTAGCGCCGTTTCGTAATTCCACATCAACGGCTACGGCTTTCTCGCGCATCTCCATGGTGCCCTGGAATCAGCGGGACTACAGCGCCTTTGAGCTGCGCGATCAAATGGCGGCCACCTGGCGGGATGTGCCTGGCATTCGGGTGATGACTTTTGTTCCCGCGGGACTGGGGCAACGGGGGCCGAATACGCCGGTGCAGTTTGTACTTCAGGGCCCGGACTACCAGACGCTCGCGGACTGGCGGGACGTGGTTATGGACGAGGCGCGCAAAAGCGGTCTGTTTGGCATGCTGACATCGGATCTCAAGGAGACGCAGCAGCAGGTGCATCTGCGCATCGATACGGCCCGGGCAGCATCACTGGGCGTGAGTGCCCGGGATGTTGCTGAGACCCTGCAGGCGCTCATGACCGAGCAGGAAGTGACGACTTACTCCGTGGATCAGGAAGAGTATCCGGTGATTGTTCAGCTCCAGGATGATCAACGTGCCACGCCGGATGACATTGGTAACGTGCGAGTGCGCAGTGCCAGCGGTGAGCTCATCCCTTTGTCCAACCTGCTGCGGGCCGACAATGTTGCAGGTATTGCGGAGCTTCAGCGCTATAACCGTTTGCGAGCGGTCACCATTAACGCAACGCTGGGTGCAGATGTGAGTCTTGGGGACGCGCTGACGTTTCTGGAGCGCACCGTGGATGACAACCTGCCGGCGAATGCCAAAGTCGATTACAAGGGCCAGTCTCTGGACTACAAAGAGTCTACGGGGGACATTTACTTTGCCTTTGGTCTGGCGCTGCTGGTGCTGTTTCTGGTCATGGCCGCGCAGTTTGAAAGTTTTATTCATCCGGCGGTGATCATGGTGACCGTGCCGCTGGCTCTGGGTGGCGGTCTGCTGGGACTCTATCTGACGGGGCAGAGCTTCAATCTGTTTAGCCAGATCGGGCTGCTGATGCTTATTGGTATTGCCACTAAAAATGGCATCCTGCTGGTGGAGTTTATCAACCAGGTCCGGGATGAAGGCCTGGAGTTTATGCAGGCAATTGTCAAAGCCTCGGTGTTGCGCCTGCGTCCGGTACTCATGACAGCGGTATCTACAATTGTGGGCACCCTGCCTCTGGTGCTCATGGTGGGCCCGGGCTCTATGAGCCGCAACGTGCTGGGTGTCGTCGTGTTGTTCGGGGTGAGCGTCGCGACGCTTTTCACCTTGTACCTGGTGCCCGCCATTTACAGCATCGTAGCCCGGGGCACGGGTTCCCCCGAGGCTATTGCCAGAGAAATGCGCGTACTGGAGGCCGAGCAGGCTGCCAAAAAGGCATCTACTTTGCCCTCGTGAGTCCTAAAAGATTTCCTGAATGAGTTCGTCGGTGCCCCGGGGGCCTGTGTTGGCACCCTCACCGGCTTCCGGCAGGTGTTCATTACGGAAGTATTCGAAGATGGCGTTGCGCTGGTCCGCGGGCGCCAGTAATCCGGTTTCCGGATCAATACGAACGTAGCTGATTCCAGCCGGCAGGCTGCGGCTTCGCTCGGGAATACCCTCAAGAGCCTCACGCATATAGTTGATCCAGATCGGCAAGGCCGCCGTGCCTCCGAACTCTCTTCGACCCAGTGGCGTGTAGTTGTCAAAGCCCACCCAGGTGGTAGTGACGACATCGGGATTGTAGCCTGAGAACCAGGCGTCCATAGGACCGTTGGTGGTACCGGTTTTACCTGCCAGGTCGCCGCGTTTGAGTACTAATGCCCGCCGCCCCGTGCCATCTTTAATAACGTCCTGCAAAATACTGTCGATAATGAAGTTGACCCGCTCATCCATGACGCGCTGCGCCCTGGGCAGGGCGTCGCGTTGTTTTGCCAGGAGGATCTCCTCCATGGATAGCTCTTTGGGGTTAACGGCGACGGCGGCGTTTTCATCGCAATCACGACAGACCGTGGGAGGGCGCGCTTCGAATACCGTCTCACCCGCCAGCGTATCTATGCGCTGAATCAGGAAGGGCTCCACGCGAAAGCCTCCATTGGCAAGAATCGCGTAGGCGCCGGCGATTTCCAGGGGGTTCATGGCATGTGTGCCCAGGGCCAGAGATAGATCCGGTGCAAAGTCCTCCGTATCAAAGCCCAGCTGCTGTGCGTAGTCGATGAACTTTCGCACGCCAAGCTGCTGCAGTAGACGGATGGACACCAGGTTGCGGGACTTGGTGAGCGCCCAGCGAAGACGCGTGGGACCAAAGAATCGGCCACTATCGTTTTCTGGCCGCCAAACACCTTCCAGCGAGCGATCTTCCATGACGATGGGGGCATCGTTAATAATGCTCGCGGCGGTGAAGCCGGCATTAAGCGCAGCGCTGTATAAAAACGGTTTGAGGTTGGAGCCCGGTTGCCGCTGAGCCTGCGTGGCGCGATTGAACTTGCTTTTTTCAAAGCCAATACCACCAACCAGGCTTACGATGGCCCCGTTGTCGGGGTTCAGTGATACCAGCGCTGCCTGAGCTTCTGGCACCTGGGCGAAGCGCCATTCATTGCTGGCACCCGGCTTTACGCGGATGAGATCGCCAAGGCTTACAACGTCCGCCGGCGCTGTGGGCGTCGAACCCATGCGGTCTTCGCTGATGTAGGGCCGGGCCTGGCGGAGTCCGTTTTCCCATTCGATGCGCACCTGCTGGCTATCGGCGAGCAATACCTGAATCCCCGCCTCGTCGATGGCAGTGACCACCGCCGGCTCAAGGCCCGCGATCGCCGGGGTGTTGTCGAGTACGTCCAGCCATTCCTCCAGTGGCAGGGCTGCGTCCGGTGGCAGTGCGCCCTCCAGAAGTTGCTGCTCCGGTCCCCGGTAGCCGTGTCGGCTGTCGTAGGTGATAAGCCCGTCAACGACTGCGTCGCTGGCAACCTGCTGCAGTTTGCTGTCCAGCGTGGTGTAAACACTGTAGCCCTCGTTATAGGCTGACATGCCGTAGCGCTCCACCATTTGCCGGCGGGCCATTTCTGCCGCGTACTGGGCCTCCAGACTGATGCGTGCGCCATGCTGCGATGCAAGCACGGGGGCAACTACGGCCTTGTCGTAGGCGGCCTGATCGATGTAGCCCAGGGTGACCATCCTGCGCAGTATCCAGTTGCGTCTGTCCTTGCCCGCTTCGGGGCCGCTGATGGGGTTATTGCGTGACGGTGCCTTGGGTATGCCGGCCAGCATGGCGTGTTGCGCCAGGCTTAGTTCGGCAATGCCCTTGCCGTAATACACTTGAGACGCCGCCTCAAAACCGTAGGCGCGATGTCCCAGGAACACGCGGTTGACGTAAAGCTCAAAGATTTCTTCTTTTGACAGGCGGCGTTCGATTTCAATGGCCAGAAGGATCTCGTTGAACTTGCGCATAAAGGTGCGCTCAAGCGTCAGGAAGTAGTTTCGGGCGACCTGCATGGTCAGCGTGCTGCCCCCGGAGACTTTTTCACCGGTAAGAACTAATTCGGATACGGCGCGCAGTAGTCCACCAAAATCAATGCCGCCGTGACGAAAGAAACCATCGTCCTCTGCAGCCAGTAGAGCCTGCACAAACTGCTGGGGGATCTGATCGTAATTCAGAGGGTTGCGTTTTTGCTCGCCGAACTGCCCGATGAGTTCACCGTCCCGGGTATACACGCGCATGGGCGTCTGCAGGCGAACGTCGCGCAGCGTCTCCACGTCGGGAAGATTGGGACTGAGGTACAGATAGATGCCGGCAAACAGCCAGCAGCCACCCAAAAAGCCCAGAACAGCAAGGCGCAAGGGCCAGCGCAGCAATTTCACAGTGTCTCCGGAATTGTATTGCTCGCTCGAGATTGCTGTTCAGCGCCGATAGCGGCATTAAATTCAGCGGATTTCGCGCGAGGCGGTGGATGTTTGTTGATGGTAATTATATGCTTTTTTTGTGTTTTGATTGCATTGTAGGCTATCTTAACGCTTAATATTGAAGTATAAGAACATAAAGCAAAGCTAAGTCTTTGAAGCCTATAGGAAAACGACTTGCTGGGGTTGCTAGGAAAACGTAAGCAGACACCGCTGTTGGGGATCGATATCAGCTCCACGACGGTTAAGCTATTGGAGCTCAGTCGCACTGGGGACAAGTACCGCGTAGAGAGTTACTCGGTAGCTTCGCTTCCCCAGGACGCGGTAGTTGAAAAAGCCATCAACGATGTCGATGGCGTGTCCAACGCTGTGCGCAGCGTAGTGGCTCAATCACGCTCCAAACTCAAGCAGGTGTCCACCGCGGTGGCCGGCTCTTCAGTTATCACCAAGTTGATTGATATGCCTTCGGGGCTCTCCGATGACGAGATGGAGACGCAGCTGACGCTGGAGGCAGATCAGTACATACCCTACCCTCTGGAAGAAGTTGCGCTTGATTTTGAAGTGCAGGGTCCCTCGGCTGAACGCGAAAATATGGTCGAGGTCCTCCTCGCAGCCTGTCGGAGAGAGACCATTGATCTTCGTGTGGAGGCAATCGAGGGAGCTGACCTTGAGGCAAAAGTCGTCGACGTCGAAGCCTACGCGATGGAGCGTTCCTACTCGCTGATTCGTGAGCACCTTGAGTTAAAAGAAGACAGCGTTGTCGCTATTGTCGATATCGGCGCGACCATGACTACGCTCAGCGTCCTTAAAGACGGCAACACCATATATACGCGGGAGCAGTTGTTTGGTGGCAAGCAGCTCACCGATGAAATCATGCGCCGCTATGGCTTACCCCTGGAAGAAGCGGGTCTTGCAAAAAAACAGGGCGGCCTTCCCGATGATTATGAGCCTGAATTATTGAATCCGTTTCGGGATGCAGTGGTGCAGCAGGTCACGCGATCGCTTCAGCTGTTCTTTTCTTCCAGCCAATATAATGATGTGGATTACATCATCATGGCGGGTGGCGTGTCCTTTATGGACGGTCTGTCGGACCTGGTCCAGGAGCAGCTCGGCTCCCCTACCGTCGTCGCTAATCCTTTTGCTGAGATGACAATTTCTCCCCGCGTTAATGCGGTGGCTTTAGGTAGTGACGCGCCGGCCATGATGATTGCCTGCGGTCTGGCGCTGCGGAGCTTCGACTGATGGCGCGTATTAATCTACTCCCCTGGAGAGAGGCCCGGCGCGAAGAGTTAAAGCGCGCATTCCTGAGCATACTTGGGCTGGTGGCGGCGGTCGCGGTGGTTCTGGTGATGCTTGCCGACCGGGTTGTGAATTCCCAGATTGACAGTCAAAACGCTCGCAACGATTACGTGACGCAAAACATTCGCGAGTTGGATAAGCAGGTAGAAGAAATCAAGGATCTGCAGCGCAAGCGTAATCAGCTGATCGAGCGTATGCGGGTTATTCAGCAGTTACAGGGTAATCGACCCATCATCGTCCGAGTGTTGGATCAGTTGGTGCGAACGGTGCCTGACGGGGTGTTTTATACCAGCGTAACGTCGCGGGGTATCGACCTCAACGTGCAGGGGGTTGCGGAGTCAAATAATCGGGTGTCCAGCCTGATGCGACGCCTCGACGCGTCAGATTGGTTGAAAGATCCCAATCTGGATGCCGTGCGTGCTGCACCGACTTATGGTGATCAGGCCAACACTTTCGATTTGAGTGTGAAGGTTGACTTGCCCGCGAAAGACAACGAGTCGGGGGATTGATCGATGGCGATGGATGACACGCTCCGCTCGCTCCGCGAGTTTGATGTCAACGACATCAACCTTGACAACATCGGCACCTTGCCTATGGCAGTCAAGGGTATTCTGTGCCTATTGCTCTTTGCTCTGGTATTGGTAGGGGGTTACTACTATCACGTCAAAGATCTTCAGTTGCAGCTCGCCAGCGTCCAGGCCCGCGAAGCTACCCTGAAGCAGGACTACGAAAAGAAAGCTTTTCAGGTGGCGAACCTCGATGCCTACCGCCGGCAAATGGTAGAGATGGAGGAGTCCTTTGGCGCCTTGATCAGCCAGCTTCCTTCGGATACCGAGGTCCCCGGCCTGCTCGAGGACATTACGAATAAAGGCCTGCTCAACGGCCTGGAAATTAGCACTATTGATTTACAGCCCGAAGTGAGTCGTGAGTTCTATGTGGAGCTGCCCATTGCCATTGTTGCCAGCGGGTCGTATCACGATCTCGGTGCGTTTGTAAGTGGCATGGCAGGGCTGCCACGCATCGTCACCTTGCACGACTTTAGTATCACCGGGAACGGGGCTAACTCGGCGGCTTTGAGTATGAGCATTACGGCTAAGACTTATCGCTACAAGGATGGAGAGAGTTGATGGTGGCAGTCTTTGCACGCCTGGCGCTTCTTTTGCCCCTTGTCGTTGTGCTGGGGGCTTGTTCGTCTCGCGACTTTTCTGACCTTGATACTTTCATGGCAGAAAAGCGTGCACGTCCCGGTGGAATCATTGCGCCGATCCCTACTTTTAAAGCGTACGAGGCGTTTGCCTACAGCGCGACCCGTTTGCGAAGCCCTTTTGATCGGCCCATTGAGGTTCGAGAAATCACTCAGCTGCAATCGATCAGTGCCATTAAGCCTGATGATAATCGCGCTAAAGAGTTTCTCGAGCAGTACACCTTCGATTCCATCACGATGGTCGGTAGTCTGGAGCGAGGCGCCAATAACTGGTCCCTGGTCAGGGATCCGGAAGGCGGTATTCATCGTGTGCAGGTCGGTAATTATCTCGGCCGCAATCACGGCAAAATTGTTGAAATGACAGATACCTATTTGGCCGTGGTGGAAATTGTTACGGACGGCACAAGCGACGGTTGGGTAGAGCGACCGCGCACCATAGAACTGAGCGGCTTGTAGGTCGCCCTGGGTGAAGACCATGAATGGAATGCAAACTTCGAGGGCGCTCAAGCCTGTAAGTGCCGCGGAGCCTGTAAGCGCAAACCGAGAGGCCCGGCGTGTTGTGCTGCGCCGTTACGTGTTACGTGTGACGGCTGCAATGCTGGCGTTTTTTGGCGCGACGCAGGCATTCGCTACCGCTGTTACTGATATCGAGTTCAGCTCGCGTCCCGGTAGTAAGTTTGAAGTACGTCTGGACTTTGACGGAGCCCCGCCGGCAGAGCTTCAGTCCTACACCATCGAAAAGCCGGCGCGGATCTCCATCGACTTCCCTAACACAACTTCTGAACTTGAGCGTCGACGCTACAGCCTGCCTTACGGCAACGCCACTGGTGTATTGGTACTTGAGTCCGGTGACCGTACCCGTTTGATTCTTAACCTTGTGAAGCTTGTCCCCTACGAAACCCGCGTAGCAGGTAATAGCCTCTTTCTTACCGTGGGACAGGATGCGGATGCGGAATACTTCAAGCAGGAAGGCGATGCCAACACCGTAAAAACCAAAATTGAAGCGGTGGCCAACGCTCGCTCGAGCATTTCTGATCTTCAGTTCCAGCGGTCTCCTTCAGGCGAGGGTCGCTTGATCCTGCAACTTACGGATCCCTCGGTAGACGTTAACGTGTTCAGCGAGAGCGGTGATATCAAGGTTGAGTTTCTGGACACGGACATTCCCGAGCGGCTGCTGCGTCGTTATGACGTGACGGACTTTGCGACGCCGGTGAATAGTGTCGATGTAGATACCTCCGAGCGAGGCACTGCCCTGACTCTCAAGACAACCGGTGGTTTTGATTACCTGGCTTACCAGACCGACAACGAATACGTCGTCAGTATCAAGCCGCTCAGTCAAAAAGAAGCGGAAGAACGCCGTAACGAGTTTACCTATGTGGGCGAGCGTATCTCGCTCAACTTCCAGGACATTGAGGTTCGTGCCGTTCTGCAGTTGATCGCCGACTTCACTGAATTGAACCTGGTAGCCAGTGACACGGTGGGTGGCCAAATTACATTACGCCTTAAAAACGTTCCCTGGGATCAGGCTCTTGAGCTGGTTCTGAAGACCAAAGGTCTGGATAAGCGTCAAATAGGTAACGTGTTGATGGTTGCTCCGGCCGCGGAGATCGCTGAGCGCGAACGCCAGGAAATTGAGGCGAACAAGCAGATTGCGGAACTTGCACCCCTGAGCAGCGAGTTCATCCGTATTCGTTACGCTAACGCTGCGGATATCGTGAGCCTCTTTCAGGCCGGCTCTGAAGATGGCGGAAGCCTCATATCATCGCGAGGATCGGTGATTGTCGAGTCGCGCACTAACTCGTTGATTGTCACTGAGACTTCCTCAAAGTTGGCAGAGATTCGCGAGTTGATTGATTTGGTGGATATTCCTATCCGTCAGGTAATGATCGAATCTCGAATTGTCATTGCACAGTCGGATCTTGAAAAAGAGCTCGGGATTCAGTGGGGTGGTGGTTACCTCGACGGCGATGCCAATGGCAATATTTTGTCCGTAACGGGAGATGCGGCTAACGCTGTGAATCTTAACAACTCTGTGATCAATGGCACGCAGCCGGATCTTTCCTATCCTGGCGCACTTTTGGTGGACCTGGGTTCCGGTAGTGCTACCAGCGGTTTTGCGGTGGGCTTTACCTCCAACAGCCTCTACCTGACGGCGGAATTGTCCGCACTGGAAGCGGCAGGCAAGAGCGAGGTGGTGTCTCAGCCTAAAGTGATTACCGGAGACAAGCAGCCAGCGACCATCAAGTCGGGTACTGAGATTCCGTTCCAGCAGGCCGCGGCCAGCGGCGCGACTGCAGTACAGTTTAAAGAAGCGGTATTGAAGCTGGACGTGACGCCGAACATCACGCCCGATGATCGTATATTGCTCGACCTGGTTATCAATCAGGACTCAGTCGGTGACCTCGTTCCTTCCGGTCAGGGCGGCTTGATTCCAGCCATCGACACCACTCAGCTGACGACTCAGGTACTGGTGGGTAACGGTGAGACGGTCGTTCTCGGCGGCGTTTTCCGCACAGAGAATCTTGAGACCACCAGTAAGGTGCCGTTCTTTGGCGATCTTCCTTACGTGGGGGCCTTGTTCCGCAATGAGTCAAATCAGCGGACCAAGACTGAGACATTGATCTTTATCACTCCACGGATCCTCGCAGACACATTGCTCGACTAATGCGTTCTCGGTGCTGGACACGGACGACGGCACCGGGCTTGTGAGCAACTACAATCGTGTCTTTCTTGTGGGTCCTATGGGCGCGGGAAAAACCACCATCGGCAAGCTGTTGGCGCGAGGCCTTAAGCTGGGCTTTGCTGACAGCGATTCGGAAATCGAAACTCGCACTGGTGCGGACATTGCCTGGATCTTTGACGTCGAGGGCGAAGAAGGCTTTCGTGATCGCGAGGAATCGGTCATCGATGAGATGACGCTCCTCGATCACACGGTCCTGGCCACCGGGGGTGGTGTTGTCATGCGCGAGGCGAACCGTCGCGTTCTTTCCTCCCGAGGCTTTGTTATCTACCTCCATGCAACGCTCGATGAGCAGATTCGCAGGACCCGCGGAGATCGCAATCGTCCGTTACTCAATGGTGACGACCCGGAATCGGTTCTGCGCGAGCTGTTTGCCGTACGGGACCCCTACTATCGTGAGATTGCGGATCATGTGATTGATACCGACAGCAGCAGCCCCAAGGTGATTGCGCAGAGACTGCTCACGCAGTTACCTTAACGCGCTACTACACCGGCGCGGTTCACAAGTCCATGAGTACACTGAAAGTTCAACTGGGAGAGCGCAGCTATCCCATCTATATAGAGAGCGGGGTGCTGAGCGACGGGGCCCGTCTGAACCGTCATATCAAAGGCAATCAGGTCATTGTGGTGAGCAATACCACCGTGGCGCCGCTGTACCTGGAGGGCCTGTGCGCCAGCCTGGACCCAGCGCTGCAGATCTCCCGGGTTCTCTTGCCCGATGGCGAAGCCCATAAAACGGTAGAGGTACTGGGGCGGATTTTTGATACCGCGTTGCAAGACAAGCACAATCGCAGCACCACCATTGTGGCTCTCGGTGGTGGGGTGGTCGGCGATATGGCCGGCTTTGCCGCAGCGAGTTATCAGCGGGGTGTTAACTTTCTGCAGATACCTACCACGCTGCTGGCGCAGGTTGACTCCAGTGTGGGCGGCAAGACCGGCGTGAACCATCCGCTGGGCAAGAATATGATCGGCGCCTTTTATCAGCCCCAGGCGGTGTTTATAGATCCAGATGTGCTCGACACCCTGCCACACCGTGAGTATGCCGCAGGTCTGGCTGAGGTTATCAAGTACGGCTTGATCTGCGACCCCGCCTTTTACGAGTGGCTTCAGCACCATCGCGATGATTTTGTTGCCCGCGATAAAACCGTGCTTGGCGAAGCCATCAGGCGCAGTTGTGTTGCAAAAGCCCGGGTTGTGGCAGAGGACGAGCGCGAAGGAGGTGTCCGGGCCATTCTCAATCTGGGGCATACCTTTGGTCATGCTATCGAGGCGGCGCAGGGCTATGGCACTTGGCTGCATGGAGAAGCGGTATCTGCAGGCATGGTGCTTGCCGCGAAGCTGTCCATGAATCAAGGCTGGATCACCGACAGTGAGGTTGCCCGGCTGGTGCAGTGGTTGGAGGCTATGTCTCTGCCGACGTCTCCGCCAGATGACATGTCCGTGGCAACCTGGACCGAGCACATGCTGCGCGACAAAAAGGTTCTAGACGGTCGTCTTCGACTCGTGCTCCTGGCGCAGATTGGAGAGGCCTGTATCGTTGATAATCTCCCCCAGGCCGAACTCGAGGCGTTTATAGCCACTTTTTCGGCTGCTTAAACAGGTTTGTTCCGCTTTTCGCAACTGTGTAAACTTGCTCCCCCCCGCCTGCAATAAAAAGCACGCAACAGCAGGTATCGGCTGGCATTATTTGGCCACAAGTAACTGTTTTTTAAGGAATATAAGCTGAGTATGAGCGCAGGCCTGTACAGTCCTGAGGAATTCCGCGACAACTGTGGATTCGGTCTTATCGCGCACCAGTCCGGTGATGCGAGCCATCGCCTGTTACAGGTGGCTATCCAGTCGCTGACCTGCATGACTCATCGTGGCGGTATTGCAGCGGACGGCCGTACCGGCGATGGCTGCGGCCTGCTGATGCAAATGCCAGAAGCCTTTATGCGCGCCCTGGCCAAAGAGCACTTTGCCGAAGATCAGATTGGCCGTTTGGTAGTGGGTCAGATTTTTCTTAATCAGGAGTCTGCTGCAGCACAGGCGGGACGCGAGGCTCTGGAGAACGCTCTGCGTGACCGCGGGCTGCGGGTGCTGGGTTGGCGGGAAGTGCCGGTGGATACCTCCGTCTGCGGTGAGATTGCCCTGGCAGGTTTGCCGCGTATCGAGCAGGTTTTTGTGGACGCCGGGGAGCTTACCCAGGACGAGGTGTCCACCGCGTTGTTTGTGGTGCGCCGCAAGACCGAAATCGCTACCGCCGACGACCCTGAGTTCTACATCTGCAGCCTGTCTGCCCGGGTAATCGCCTATAAAGGCCTGGTCATGCCGGTGGATCTGCCGCGTTTTTACCATGACCTGTCGGACGAGCGGCTCACAACGGCGATCTGCGTGTTTCACCAGCGCTTCTCTACTAACACTATGCCGCGCTGGCCTCTGGCGCAGCCGTTTCGTTTATTGGCGCATAACGGCGAAATCAACACCATCGAGGGCAACCGGAACTGGGCGACCGCGCG